>NZ_VOXE01000006.1 GCF_008014695.1 Chryseobacterium sp. | reverse complement strand
TCCGCTGCATTCCTCCAGAATGGCAGCAGCTTCCAGATTACGTCCTGTTCTGATGACCGCTCTGGCCATGGTGGCCGGAATGATTCCTATGGCGATGGGGATCGGGGAAGGTTCTGAGCAGGTTGCTCCGCTGGGCCGGGCAGCCATCGGTGGAATTATCGCCTCTACTGCCACCATCCTGCTAATCGTACCGCACTTTTTTGCATCCATGATGTCTAAAGCCGGTTTGGGCAATCCCTCTCTGGATGCCGAAGATGAAGCGAGTAAATTTTATGTGAAACCGGTAATTGTATCATCCTAAACCTTTACAAATGATTTTAAAAAAAATAAAACTGCTGATCCTGGGCCTTATCGTGTTGGGATTAGCTTCCTGTTCAGAAAAAAAAGTAAGCACATCCGCCGTTAAAGTGGTGAAACCCGCTCACTCACTAGAAACTGCAGAAATACAGAGCCTGAACCCGGTGTATCAGATTTCGGTCCCAGGGGAACTGAAGCCCTACGAATCGGTACAGATTTTTGCGAAAGTTCCCGGATTTATCCGGAAAATATATGCCGACAGAGGCTCTGTGGTTTCCAAAGGACAACTGCTTGCAGTGCTGGAAGCGCCTGAGATGAACCAGGATTACCTTTCAGACAAATCTTCGCAGCAGAAAATGCATACTGATTACCTTTATTCAAAGCAGGCCTATGATCGCCTGAAAGATGCTGCCAAAACCCGCGGAGCTGTTGCAGAGATTGAACTTGACCGGGCCAGAAGCCTGATGCAGAGTGCGAAAGCAGGATATGAAGCCTCTAAGGCCGGAACCGGCAGATCATCCCAGATGAACAGTTATCTGCGAATTACGGCGCCCTTCAGCGGAGTGATTATGGAAAGAAACCTGTCGGGCGGCGCGTTGGTCGGACCGAATTCCGGTGTTCCTATTTTCACCATTGCCCAGAAAAGCAAACTGCGGCTTACTGTATCGCTGCCCGAAAAACATGCAGCTTCAGTGAACAACATGATGGATGCCAGCTTCACCGTCAACTCAATTCCGGGTGAAAAATTCAAGGCGAGGCTCTCCCGAAACTCAGGCATGATCAGTCAGGGTGACCGGTCTTTAACACTGGAATTCGATGTTCAGAATACAGGTTCGGTGCTTCGCGGTGGTGAATATGCGCAGGTTCATCTGAACCTGAAAAGAAATGCAGCGACCTATTTTGTCCCGGAAAAAAGTGTTATGCGGACCCAGTCGGGAACTTTCGTGATGACCTATAACAATAACGAAGTGAAAAGGGTTCCCATAAAAGAAGGTATTTCCTACAACAACCTGACGGAAGTGTTCGGAGATCTGTATCCAAACGATAAAATATTAAAAAAACCTTCTGAAGAGATAGAAGAAGGAAAAGCAAAAACCCCTAAAAATAATTCATAATGAGTACCTTTTTAAACATAACAAAAACTGCGCTGCTTATGGCAGCACTCACCTTTTCCTTTTCCGGCAAAGCCCAGCTGTCACAAGAAAAATCGGAATCAAAAATCGTAATTAACAAAACCGAAGACAGAAAGAAGAGCGATCTTACTTTTGTAGATGAGAATGGCAGGAACATTTCTTTGTCTGAAATGAAAGGAAAGGTGGTCTTCATCAATTTCTGGGCGACCTGGTGCAGACCCTGTGTTGA
>NZ_VOXE01000005.1 GCF_008014695.1 Chryseobacterium sp. | reverse complement strand
CTATCTTTGCAAACCCAAATCGAGAGAAGCGGGGAGCGAAGTAGAAGATTGAAAAGATGGGATGTGAAGGGAGTTAGGGGCTTAAAAAAAGTTTCAGATTTTTCTCCGGAAACATTTGGTCATTTAAAAAATAGTTTATACTTTTGCAGTCCCAATCAGAGAGATCTGGAGCGGGAAGCGAAGTAGAGATTAGGATTGAATTTTAGGAAAAAGATGAGGCTTGAAAAAGTTTCAAATTTCTTCAAAAAAGATTTGGTCATTAAAAATAAAGTTTATACTTTTGCACTCGCTAAACGGAACAAACGACAGAAAGAGTTTCCGTGGATGCGAAAAGAAAAGAGATCATTGACATACAAATAACAACCAAAAAAAAGTAAGGAAAAACTAAAGCGTCAAGAACTTTGAGTGAGTCAGACAAACATACAATGGAGAGTTTGATCCTGGCTCAGGATGAACGCTAGCGGGAGGCCTAACACATGCAAGCCGAGCGGTATTTATTCTTCGGAATAGAGAGAGCGGCGTACGGGTGCGTAACACGTGTGCAACCTGCCTTTATCTGGGGGATAGCCTTTCGAAAGGAAGATTAACACCCCATAATATATTGAATGGCATCATTTAATATTGAAAACTCCGGTGGATAGAGATGGGCACGCGCAAGATTAGATAGTTGGTGAGGTAACGGCTCACCAAGTCAATGATCTTTAGGGGGCCTGAGAGGGTGATCCCCCACACTGGTACTGAGACACGGACCAGACTCCTACGGGAGGCAGCAGTGAGGAATATTGGACAATGGGTGAAAGCCTGATCCAGCCATCCCGCGTGAAGGACGACGGCCCTATGGGTTGTAAACTTCTTTTGTACAGGAATAAACCATTCTACGTGTAGGATGCTGAAGGTACTGTACGAATAAGCACCGGCTAACTCCGTGCCAGCAGCCGCGGTAATACGGAGGGTGCAAGCGTTATCCGGATTTATTGGGTTTAAAGGGTCCGTAGGCGGACCGATAAGTCAGTGGTGAAATCTCATAGCTTAACTATGAAACTGCCATTGATACTGTCGGTCTTGAGTAAATTTGAAGTGGCTGGAATAAGTAGTGTAGCGGTGAAATGCATAGATATTACTTAGAACACCAATTGCGAAGGCAGGTCACTAAGATTTAACTGACGCTGAGGGACGAAAGCGTGGGGAGCGAACAGGATTAGATACCCTGGTAGTCCACGCCGTAAACGATGCTAACTCGTTTTTGGATTTTCGGATTCAGAGACCAAGCGAAAGTGATAAGTTAGCCACCTGGGGAGTACGAACGCAAGTTTGAAACTCAAAGGAATTGACGGGGGCCCGCACAAGCGGTGGATTATGTGGTTTAATTCGATGATACGCGAGGAACCTTACCAAGACTTAAATGGGAAATGACAGGTTTAGAAATAGACCCTTCTTCGGACATTTTTCAAGGTGCTGCATGGTTGTCGTCAGCTCGTGCCGTGAGGTGTTAGGTTAAGTCCTGCAACGAGCGCAACCCCTGTCACTAGTTGCTAACATTAAGTTGAGGACTCTAGTGAGACTGCCTACGCAAGTAGAGAGGAAGGTGGGGATGACGTCAAATCATCACGGCCCTTACGTCTTGGGCCACACACGTAATACAATGGCCGGTACAGAGGGCAGCTACACAGCGATGTGATGCAAATCTCGAAAGCCGGTCTCAGTTCGGATTGGAGTCTGCAACTCGACTCTATGAAGCTGGAATCGCTAGTAATCGCGCATCAGCCATGGCGCGGTGAATACGTTCCCGGGCCTTGTACACACCGCCCGTCAAGCCATGGAAGTCTGGGGTACCTGAAGTCGGTGACCGTAAAAGGAGCTGCCTAGGGTAAAACAGGTAACTAGGGCTAAGTCGTAACAAGGTAGCCGTACCGGAAGGTGCGGCTGGAACATCTCATTTTAGAGCGTCTTTAGACGTTAAACAAACAAAACGATACGCAAGTATCAAGCACTTACTTAAAGTTTGCTTTAGTTTTTTTACTTTGGTTGGTATTTAAAAATAAACCCACTAGAAATTAGTACAGGGAAGAGATACAAGAGCCAGGAGGCAAGAATCAAGACACGAACAAGTCTTGTATCGAGCATCTTGAATCTAATAGTCTAAAAAGACAGTCTCGTAGCTCAGCTGGTTAGAGCGCTACACTGATAATGTAGAGGTCGGCAGTTCGAGCCTGCCCGAGACTACTAATTAAAGGACGGGAAGAATCAAGAGCCAAGAGGCAAGATGAAAGTCTTGAGTCTTGAATCTAGACTCTCGAAGTCTCACTAGAGGGGAATTAGCTCAGTTGGCTAGAGCGCCTGCCTTGCACGCAGGAGGTCAAGGGTTCGACTCCCTTATTCTCCACAGTATTGGAAACCAGATTTAAAAGTTACGGATAGAGCCAAAAACAATATCTGTTCATCAGGAGTTCCAGTAAGACATAAGATCATTGACATTAACGATAAGAACATCACAAAGAGAAAACCGAGCACTTACGGGTGCAAAGTTTACAAAAATACCGTTCAGCAGCAATGCTGGACAAAAAATACTGAACTAATATATTATTAGGAAAGAAATCGTTAAGGGCGTATGGCGGATGCCTAGGCTTTCAGAGGCGAAGAAGGACGTGGTAAGCTGCGAAAAGCTGCGGGGATCGGCACACACGAATTGATCCGCAGATGTCCGAATGGGGCAACCCGGCTGGTTGAAGACCAGTCACTCTAAATTTATTTAGAGAGCAAACCCGGAGAACTGAAACATCTAAGTACCCGGAGGAAAAGAAATCGAAGAGATTCCGTAAGTAGTGGCGAGCGAAAGCGGATTAGCCCAAAAGTCTTTATATGTTTAGAAGAATGTTCTGGAAAGAACAGCCATAGAGGGTGATAGCCCCGTAATTGAAAGGCATACATAGATGATAAATGAGTAGGGCGGGACACGTGAAATCCTGTCTGAATATGGGGGGACCATCCTCCAAGGCTAAATACTCCTGAAAGACCGATAGTGAACAAGTACTGTGAAGGAAAGGTGAAAAGCACTTCGAATAGAAGGGTGAAAGAGAACCTGAAACCGTACGCCTACAAGCGGTCGGAGCCCACAAGTTGGGTGACGGCGTGCCTTTTGCATAATGAGCCTACGAGTTAATTTTACTAGCGAGCTTAAGCACTTCAGGTGCGGAGGCGGAGCGAAAGCGAGTCTGAATAGGGCGCTTAGTTAGTAGGATTAGACGCGAAACCTTGTGATCTACCCATGGGCAGGTTGAAGCTTTGGTAACACAAAGTGGAGGACCGAACCGGTTGACGTTGAAAAGTCTTCGGATGACTTGTGGGTAGGGGTGAAAGGCCAATCAAACTGGGAGATAGCTCGTACTCCCCGAAATGCATTTAGGTGCAGCGTCGATGTTAAGTTTATTAGAGGTAGAGCTACTGATTGGATGCGGGGGAGTCAAATCCTACCAATTCCTGACAAACTCCGAATGCTAATAAATGTTCGTCGGCAGTGAGGGCATGGGTGCTAAGGTCCATGTCCGAGAGGGAAAGAACCCGGACCAACAGCTAAGGTCCCCAAATATATGCTAAGTTGAAATAACGCGGTTGAACTGCATTGACAGCTAGGATGTTGGCTTGGAAGCAGCCATTCATTTAAAGAGTGCGTAACAGCTCACTAGTCGAGCGGTTCGGCATGGATAATAATCGGGCATAAGCATATTACCGAAGCTATGGATTTATAACTTTTGAGTTATATCTGGTAGGGGAGCATTCTGTTTGCACAGAAGCAGGGTCGTGAGGCCCTGTGGAGCGTACAGAAAAGAAAATGTAGGCATAAGTAACGATAAAGCGGGCGAGAAACCCGCTCACCGAAAGACTAAGGTTTCCTCAGCCATGCTAATCAGCTGAGGGTTAGTCGGGACCTAACGCGAACCCGAAAGGGGAAGTGGATGGACATAGGGTTAATATTCCCTAACTTGCTCACATTAAAAAGGGGACGGATTTACGTACTTGCTGGAGACTGACGGAATAGTCAAGGCCTAGCCTTCGGGCGAAGCTGCTGCAGGGAAATAGATTCCAAGAAAAGCCGAAGTGAAGCAACCCGTACCAAAACCGACACAGGTAGTCGAGGAGAGAATCCTAAGGTGCTAGAGTGAATCATGGTTAAGGAACTAGGCAAAATAGTCTCGTAACTTCGGAAGAAGAGACGCCCTCGTTAGCAATAACGGGGGCCGCAGTGAAGAGGCCCAGGCGACTGTTTATCAAAAACACAGGACTCTGCTAAATCGAAAGATGCTGTATAGGGTCTGACACCTGCCCGGTGCTGGAAGGTTAAGGAAGGTGCTTAGGGTTAAACCGAAGGCATTAACTGAAGCCCCAGTAAACGGCGGCCGTAACTATAACGGTCCTAAGGTAGCGAAATTCCTTGTCGGGTAAGTTCCGACCTGCACGAATGGTGTAACGATCTGGGCACTGTCTCAACCATGAGCTCTGTGAAATTGTAGTCTCGGTGAAGATGCCGAGTACCCGCAATGGGACGAAAAGACCCTGTGAACCTTTACTATAACTTCGTATTGACTTTGAATAAACAATGTGTAGGATAGGTGGGAGACTTTGAAGCTGGCACGCTAGTGTCGGTGGAGTCAACGTTGAAATACCACCCTTTGTTTATTTGGAGCCTAACTTCTTTCGGGAAGGACATTGCGTGGTGGGTAGTTTGACTGGGGTGGTCGCCTCCAAAAGAGTAACGGAGGCTTTCAAAGGTACCCTCAGCACGCTTGGTAACCGTGCGTAGAGTGTAATGGCATAAGGGTGCTTGACTGTGAGACCTACAAGTCGATCAGGTGCGAAAGCAGGACATAGTGATCCGGTGGTTCCGTATGGAAGGGCCATCGCTCATAGGATAAAAGGTACTCCGGGGATAACAGGCTAGTCTCCCCCAAGAGCTCACATCGACGGGGAGGTTCGGCACCTCGATGTCGGCTCGTCACATCCTGGGGCTGGAGAAGGTCCCAAGGGTTGGGCTGTTCGCCCATTAAAGTGGCACGCGAGCTGGGTTCAGAACGTCGTGAGACAGTTCGGTCTCTATCTATTGCGGGCGTTAGATGTTTGAGAGGGCTTGAATCTAGTACGAGAGGACCGATTTGAACAAACCTCTGGTGTATCAGTTGTACCGCCAGGTGCACCGCTGAGTAGCTACGTTTGGAAAGGATAAGCACTGAAAGCATATAAGTGCGAAACCTGCCTCAAGATGAGACATCTTTTAAGGGTCGTTGGAGATGACAACGTTGATAGGCTATAGGTGTAAAGTCAGTAATGGCATAGCCGAGTAGTACTAATTACCCGTAGATTTATTGCCTAATTAAGGCGTACCCGTGGGTGCAACACGGTCTTCTCTTTGTGAACGTTTTTATCGATTTTTACTGTAAAATGTAGAACTGTAAAAAGTATTAACGATTATCATGATCGTGAATACCAAATACATGAATACACCATACATTAATACAAATATACTGTACAACCTTTTGTACAAAACAGCCTTTAGGGTGGTTTTAGCAGAGGGGCTCACCTGTTCCCATTCCGAACACAGAAGTTAAGCCCTCTAGCGCCGATGGTACTGCGAAAGCGGGAGAGTAGGTCGCCGCCAGTTTTTTTTAAAGCTCATCAATTTAGTTTGATGGGCTTTTTTT
>NZ_VOXE01000004.1 GCF_008014695.1 Chryseobacterium sp. | reverse complement strand
ACCTGTTCCCATTCCGAACACAGAAGTTAAGCCCTCTAGCGCCGATGGTACTGCGAAAGCGGGAGAGTAGGTCGCCGCCAGTTTTTTTTAAAGCTCATCAATTTAGTTTGATGGGCTTTTTTTTGTGCTATAATCATGGCCAACAGTAATAATCCAATGCCGACGGTCCTGTCTCGTCACTCAGGACGAAAGGATATTCGGTAGCCGCCAGTTTTTTTTCATGTCTCAATCACCTACACTTTAGAAATTCCATCACCAGATATTCTGTTTTGATAGCTGCCTCACAATAATGCCTAACCACCATCTTTGAAATACTTAACTAAGGCAATTCACAACTCTTAATTAAGAATTTGGCAACACTTAACTATGAATAGCTAAAGTCTATCAGCTCTTTTAAATTTCATTATTAAACTTTGCTGAGCAGCCAGCCTCGGAATATAGATGAAGAAATCTTTAGAGGTGAATCTCAGCGATTAGCCTTTTCACGAAATACTTTACATCATCCAAAAAAAGATACTTTTAGATGCACTAATAAGCAATGTGGTTTTTAATCAAAAAAACCTTTCCGAAGAAAGGTTTTATATAAAGATAGGAATCAACAGTGGTTATACCTGAATGACTCCCATATTGAATTTTTCGGTTATCGGCGCATGATTTGCGGCTTCAATACCCATTGAAATCCAGGTTCTGGTATCTATGGGGTTGATGATCGCGTCTGTCCATAAGCGTGATGCAGCATAGGTAGAGGCGGTCTGTTTCGTATAACGCTTAGAAATGGTATCCAGAATCTCCTGATGTTCTTCTTCAGTAATCACTTTTCCCTGCTTTTTCAAGGTGGATTCCTGAATCTGTGCCAATACTTTCGCAGCCTGGCTTCCGCCCATTACAGCGAGTTCCGCCCAGGGCCAGGCCACGATCAAACGGGGATCGTATGCCTTCCCACACATGGCGTAATTGCCGGCGCCGAAGGAATTCCCAGTGATGACGGTGAACTTCGGAACGACTGAATTAGCAACAGCATTTACCATCTTTGCACCGTCTTTAATGATGCCGCCATGCTCTGACTTGGATCCGACCATAAATCCGGTAACGTCCTGAAGGAAGAGCAATGGAATTTTTCGCTGGTTGCAGTTGGCAATAAACCGCGTCGCTTTATCGGCAGAATCGGAATAAATAACGCCGCCGAACTGCATTTCGCCTTTACCGCTCTTCACGAGCTTGCGCTGGTTGGCTACAATACCAACGCTCCAGCCGTCAATTCGGGCGGTAGCACAGATAATTGTTTTGCCGTAATCGCCTTTGTATTCTTCGTATTCGGAATTGTCCACCAAACATTTGATAATGTCCAGTGTATCATACTGATCGGCTCTGGAAGCCGGCATAATGCCGAAGATATCATCAATATTCTGTTTGGGTGGAGCGCTTTCGATCCGGTCGAAACCGGCTTTATCGTAATCGCCCACCGATTTCATGATGTTTTTAATCCGGTCGAGCGCATCTTTATCGTCTTTTGCCTTATAATCGGTCACTCCTGAGATTTCACAGTGCGTTGTAGCACCGCCCAGTGTTTCATTGTCGATGTTTTCGCCAATGGCAGCTTTAACAAGATAACTTCCTGCTAAAAAAATAGAACCGGTTTTATCTACAATCATGGCTTCATCACTCATGATCGGAAGGTAGGCACCGCCTGCAACGCAGCTTCCCATCACCGCAGAGATCTGAAGGATTCCCATGGCACTCATCTTTGCATTATTTCTGAAAATTCTTCCGAAGTGTTCTTTGTCCGGGAAAATCTCGTCCTGCATCGGTAAAAACACCCCCGCGGAATCCACGAGATAGATAATCGGCAGTTTATTTTCCATGGAGATTTCCTGTGCACGGAGATTTTTCTTCGCAGTGATCGGAAACCAGGCTCCGGCTTTTACAGAAGCATCATTGGCCACGACCAGACACTGCCTGCCCGAAACATAACCCATCACTACCACCACACCTGCACTCGGGCAACCGCCCTGTTCTTCGTACATCTCAAATCCGGCAAATGCGCCGATCTCAATGGACTCGGAATTTTTATCGAGAAGATATTCAATTCTTTCGCGCGCAGTCATCTTGCCCTGATCGCGCTGTTTTTGAAGTCCTTTTTCGCCGCCGCCTTTCTTTATTTCAGTGAGCAGCCTGTTGATTTCTGAAAGTCTAAGTTTATTTTGGTCTTCCCTCTTGTTGAATTCTAAATCCATGCGTAAAAAAATTTGTTTAAAGATAGGTTTTTTTATTGTAATTGCCTTTATTGATGGCGTTTTGACTAAGAAATTGAATGTCAGAAATTTATTTTAAAGTTTAACATTTTTTATGAATATCCGGCAGAATATTTTTTTCCCTTTACCGTTTAATATGGGAATCTAAGATCAAAGGATTTTTAAATTCGGTTCCTAGTTTTATTTTTTAATAGTTTATTATTTGAGAGACCCTGAAAATTAACCGTTTTCAGGGTTTTTTTGGTAATGAACTGTCTTAAAATGCAACAGAATGCGGTCTTTCGAAATTGAAATTGTGTAAATTTGCGCGAATATTTTTTATGCACAAATCCGCGCTTTTCCGTTTACACTTTATCGTTTTTCTTTGGGGTTTTACCGCCATTTTAGGAAAGCTGATTCTGGCCAATGCCCAAATTCTGGTTTTTTACCGAATGCTGTTTGCATCTTTTTTTCTTTTTATTTTCCTGCGTTTTTTTAAGAAAGAAAGTCTGGGAATTTCCCGGAACCTTTTACTAAAACTTTTTGGAATAGGGGTAATGATGGCTTTTCACTGGCTTTGCTTTTTCCATTCCATTAAAGTTTCCAACGTGTCTATCGCTTTGTGCTGTCTTTCGCTCTCCACATTATTTGCATCTATTCTCGAACCCATTGTTTTCAAGAGGAAGGTCGACATTGCAGAAGTAATCATCGGAATAATCATTGTCATCTGCATTTCCGTGATTTTTAAGATCGAATTCAGGTATAAAGAGGGAATTTTCTTCGGAATACTAGCGGCTCTTTTCGGGACGGTTTTTTCGGTCTTTAACGGAAAACTATACGGTAAAACCTCCTCTGGCAACATTATTTTCTATGAAATTTTAGGAGGGTTTCTTATTATTGCTCTTTTTTACATTTTTACCGGACAAATTATGCAACTTGGCGAAATAAGTTACAGGGATTTAGCGTTAATATGTTTATTATCAAGTATATTTACTGCTTATCCTATGCTAGAGTCGGTGAACCTGATGAAATATATTTCACCTTTCACCCTAATTTTAACGATAAATCTGGAGCCTGTTTACGGAATTATCCTTGCTTTTTTTATCTTTGGTGAATCGGAGCAGATGAGTCCCGTTTTTTATATTGCGTCCTTCATTATGATCCTTTCAATTGTTGTTAACGGAATCATTAAATCAAGGAAAGCCAGAAAAATTTAATACGATACAATTTGATGAAAAAGATATTTTTTCTAATGGTGCTCCTGAACGGAGTTTTTTCTTCGGCACAGATTATCAGGAAATATTCGAATGAGTTCCTGAACATTGGAGCCGGGGCAAGGGGTCTCGCAATGGGTGGCGCGGTGATTTCAAATCAGAATGACGTGTATTCCCCGATGTGGAACCCGGCTGGATTAATGGGGGTGGAACGCGACTGGCAGGGTGCCGCGATGCACGCAGAATATTTCGAATCGATTGCAAAATACGATTACATTGCTTACGCGAAACCGCTGGACAGCAAAGGCGGTGTTTTGGGAATTTCTATCGTCCGGCTTGGTGTGGATAATATTCTGAATACCACTCAGCTCATCGATACTGAAGGGAATATCGATTATGACAAGATCACCAAATTCTCTCAGTCCGATTATGCTGCGCTTATTTCCTATGCCTTCAATCCAGGTGGAGACCAGAAACTGGATGTGGGTGTGAATGCCAAAGTTGTTTACCGGAATGTCGGAAAATTTGCGAGCGGTTACGGTTTCGGTTTCGATATCGGAGCTATTTACCATGCCGACAGTGGCTGGAATTACGGAGGAATGTTGAGAGACGCCTCTACAACGGTTAATTTCTGGACGGTGAACCAAAAAGAGCTTTCTACGGTTGTGAACGGTGAGGAATTTAACCCTGCACCGAAAGATAAAATGGAACTTACGATGCCGAAACTGAACGTGGGTTTAAGCAAAAATTTCGAATTCGGACAGAATTATGAACTTTTGCCGGAAGCCGGACTGAATATTGATTTTGCAAAAACTGCGGCTTTGGTTTCTACAGATTTTGCCAGTATCACGCCTTATGCAGGTGCAGAGTTGGCCTATCAGAAAATGATTTTTGTTAGACTCGGAGTGAACCGTTTCCAGACCATTACCGATATTGAAGATTTAAAACGCAAGGTTTCATTCCAGCCAAGTGCGGGAATTGGCATCAAATACAGAGGTTTAACTTTGGATTATGCAATCACGAATTCCGGAATCGGCGGATCTAATTTTTATTCCAATTTCTTTTCTCTGAAACTCGACATGGGAGATTTCAGAAACGACTAACTAACGGTTCAGGAATTGAAATATTCCCAAACCATTTTTGCTTTTACTTTCCCCAGAATTTCCTCCAGTGTTTCAAGGTTCGATTCTCTGATTCTTTTTACGGATTTCAGTCTAGAAAGTAGCAGTTCTATCGTTTTTTCTCCAACTCCCGGAATTTCTTCCAGTTCCGATTTGATTGTGGAGTTTTTCCTTCTTGTGCGGTGATGTTTCACTCCGAAACGGTGCGATTCGTCCCTCACGCGCTGCAGAATTTTCAATGTTTCCGCTTTTTTATCGATGTATAAAGGAATGGGATCTTCGGGAAAATAAATCTCTTCCAGTCTTTTGGCAATGCCGATAATCGTGATCTTTCCGTACAGTCCCAGAAGTTTTAGACTTTTTACGGCAGATGAAAGCTGGCCTTTTCCCCCGTCAATCAGAATCAGTTGCGGCAGCGGCTCATTTTCGTCAACAAGTCGCCGGTATCGCCGGTAAATTACTTCTTCCATTGTTTTAAAATCATCTGCACCTACAACGGTTTTGGGGTGAAATATGCGGTAATCTGCCTTGCTCGGTTTTCCGTCCTTAAAAACCACACACGCAGAAACGGGGTTTGTTCCCTGGATATTGGAATTGTCGAAGCCTTCAATATGACGCGGTTCTTCGGGCATCCGCAAAAGCTTCTGCATTTCCGCCATAATCCGGTTTGTATGTCTTTCCGGATCTACAATTTGTACCTGTTTTAATTTTTCGAGGCGGTATTCTTTCGCGTTTTTTTCTGAGAGTTCCAGTATTCTTTTTTTATCGCCCACTTTTGGAACAATCAGCTTTACATTCGGGATTTCGAGGGTCAGGTGAAAGGGAATAAGGATTTCGCGAGAATCAGAACTGAATTTCTGGCGTATTTCAATCATCGCTTCTTCCAGAATGTCCTCGTCACTTTCTTCCAGCATTTTTTTGATTTCCGTCGTGTAACTCTGGATAATATTTCCGTTCTGAATCTTAAAATAATTTACATACGCCGCAGTTTCATCACTAGTCATGCCGAAAACATCCACATCATTGATGCTCGGATTAACGACTGTGTTTTTATGCTGATAGTTTTCGAGTAGATCTATTCTTTCCTTTACAATGTGGGCATTTTCAAATTCCAGATTTTCGGCAAACCGCATCATCTGTTGGACCAGATATTCTTTCGCTTTCCGGAAGTCGCCTTTAATAACGCCGCGGATTGCATCAATTTTCTGATCATAATCTTCTTTCGATTCCAGCATTTCGCATGGACCAGCACAGTTTTTAATATGATATTCGAGACAGACTTTGTATTTTCCTTCAGCAATTTTTTTGGGCGCCAGATTCAGATTGCAGGTCCTGATTTTGTAAATATGTTTAATCGTGTCGAGCAAAACCTTTGCGGGACGCACTTTTGCGTAAGGACCGTAATATTCGGAACCGTCTTTAATCATCGTCCGGGTCATAAAAACTCTCGGAAAATGTTCGTTTTTGATACAGATCCACGGATAGGTTTTATCATCCTTCAGCATGACGTTGTAAAAAGGCTGATGTTCCTTGATCAAATTGTTTTCAAGCAGCAGTGCATCATACTCGCTGTTGACGATCGTGGTTTCCAGACGAAAAATTTTTCCGACCATGATTCGGGTCCTGTAGCCTGAAAGATTTTTATTGAAGTAAGAGAGCACCCTTTTCTTTAGATGTTTGGCTTTACCCACATACAGAAGTTGTCCGTTCTTGTCGTAATACCGGTAAACCCCTGGTTCGGATGGCAAAGTTTTCAGCTGCAGTTCAAGGTCAGAATTCATGAAACAAAAATAGGGAATTGATTTTTTATCTGGGCGTCTTTTTCCGTCTTCCACTACCGCTTTTTTGCACGTCATTCTTTCTTGCAAAAAGAGCTCGTTAAAGCCGGGACACAGATTTTCGCAATCACTCAAAAAGCTGTATTTTTAAGGAAAATTTTTAAGAATGATTTACGGCATAGATACCTTCACCATTTCCGGTGTTATGGAGATATTAGAGGATCCGAAGAAAGCACGGCTCAACGAAACTTCAAGAGATAAAATCCTGAAATCCCAGCAGAATGTACAGCAGATTGTGGCGTCGGACCGGACGGTTTACGGCATCAATACCGGTTTCGGGCCGCTTTGCGATGTGAAAATTTCGGAAGAAGAAACGGCCCAGCTTCAGCATAACCTTATTATTTCTCACGCAGTCGGTGTTGGAAAACCGATTTCAAAGGAACTTTCAAAAGTGATGATGATTTCCAAAATCCACGCTTTATCGAAAGGATTTTCCGGCGTTTCGCTGGAAGTGATCGAAAGATTGATCACCATGCTTGAAAAAGACATCATTCCTGTAGTCCCTGAACAGGGTTCGGTAGGTGCTTCAGGAGATTTGGCGCCGCTTGCACATTTGGTTTTGCCGTTACTGGGCTTGGGAAAAGTCTGGGAAAACGGCGGGACTGTAGCTGCTGCTTCAGTTTTGCAGAAAAATAACCTTCAGCCCTTGAAACTGGGGCCGAAAGAAGGTTTAGGACTGATCAACGGAACTCAGTTTATCATGGCACATGCGATTTTAGGATTGAATAAATTCGGATATATTTTGGACTTAGCCGATCTTACGGCTGCGATGAGTCTGGAAGCGTACCGCGGTTCTGCAAGTCCTTTCCGCAAGGAACTTCATGAGATCCGTCCGTTTGAAGGAAGTGTAAAAGTGGCGTCACGAATGCGGAAATTTTTGAAAAATTCCGAAAATCTTCACAGCCACGAGTTCTGCGATAGGGTTCAGGATCCATACTCGATGCGCTGTGTACCGCAAGTACACGGTGCGAGCAGAAATGCTTTTGAACATCTCAAAAATCTCACACAGACTGAACTGAATTCAGTAACCGACAATCCGATTGTGCTGAGTGCCGAAGAATCCATTTCCGGCGGGAATTTCCACGGACAACTTCTGGCTTTGCCGCTCGATTATGCGACTTTAGCGGCTGCAGAACTCGGAAATATTTCAGACCGCAGAAGTTATCTTCTCCTCGAAGGGAAATTTGGTCTGCCAAGACTTCTGACCGAAAGTTCAGGACTCAATTCCGGATTTATGATTCCTCAATACACTTCTGCAGCTTTGGTTACAGAAAATAAAACGCTCTGTTTTCCGGCTTCTGCAGATTCAATTCCAACGAGTTTAGGACAGGAAGACCATGTTTCAATGGGAAGCATTTCCGGCAGGAAATTCAATCAGGTTTTGGGTAATCTGGAAAATATTCTGGCAGTAGAACTCATGTTCGGCGCACAGGGTCTGGAATTCCGGAGACCGGCGAAGTGTTCGAAATATGTCGAAAATGCCTACAGTTTAATCCGAACCAAAGTGGCGAAACTGGAAGACGACCGACTCATCGGCGAAGATATCTTAGCCATCGCAGAACTCATCAGAGAAAGAAAATTTGAAGTAAATTAATGACGAAAATCCTTCTTCTTTCTGATACACATTCCTATATGGATGTCCGGATCCTGGAATACGCCAAAAATGCAGATGAAATTTGGCATTGCGGCGATTTCGGAAATTGGGAAGTGGTGGAAGCACTTGAAAGCATTACAACTGTGCGCGGCGTGTACGGAAATATTGACGGCGCGAAAATCCGGGCTGCTTTTCCCGAAGTTATAAGGTTTACATGTGAAAAAACGGAGGTACTGATGATCCATATCGGTGGATATCCGAACAAATATTCACCTCTGGCAAAGACGGAAATTGCTGAAAAAACGCCCAATCTTTTTATTTCCGGGCATTCTCATATTCTGAAAGCCATGTTTGATCAGAAAAATAACCTTCTTCATCTGAATCCTGGCGCGTGCGGAAAGGAAGGATGGCATAAAATGCGGACCATGATGCGTTTTGAAATCAACGGCGATAAAATTGAAAATTTGGAAATTGTTGAACTTGGTGCGAGATAGCGCAAATTAATTACAAAATGAAAATCGGGGATAAAGTTGCGGTTCTGGATGATGATTTGAAAGGCATGATTACTTCTGTGAAGGGAGATATGGCAGTTTTAAGAGATGAGCATGGTTTTACCCATCAATATAAAAAAGATAAACTCGTACTTCAGAACGCTGATCTTTACGAAAATCTGAAAACAATACGGAAGCGTGAAATCGAAAAGCCCGTGTCCAAAAAACATCACAAAAATCATTTGGTTCTGGATCTGCATTTCGAGAATCTTGTGAAAAATCCGGAAGATTATGACGCTTTCGAAAGAATTTTCATACAAAAGGAAAAACTCATCGAAACTATGGACTTCTGCCGCAAGAATAACCTCAAAAAACTGGAAATCATTCATGGTATCGGTGACGGTGTTTTGCAGAAAATGGTACACGATTATCTAATGGGTCAAACCAATATTGATTTTGAAGACCATAATTTTTTCTATCACCAGACGGGAAGTGTCATGGTTATTTTACGATGATTCCAAACCCATACACGGTTTGTAAGTATTCCGTATTCTTCGGCAGATTGCCGGCTGTATAAAAAATTTTGGTTAAATTTGCTCACGACAAAAAATTATGCACAAACTTTCTCTTCTTTTTACAAAAGATGGTTTACAATACCAGATTTCCAGAAACAAAACGGTGTTGGAGGAAAAATCGTTTTTTGTGAATGAAGAATCTTCCGAAAATTTTATTGTTGAAAAACTGGAGGAAATTTTGTCGAAAGACAACATTCAGGAAATTTCAGTAATTTCTGCGCTGAATCATTTCACGTTAATGCCGGAAGGTTTTTCGGAACATGACCTGGGTTTTGACCTGATCGCCTTTAATGCGCCTGTCGACAGGGAAAATGAAGAGCTCATGCTTTCCGTGAACAAAAAATTTAAGGTTCAGTTTTACTATACCTTTCCAAAAAGCTTTTACAAAAGCATAAAAGCCCTTAATATTCCTGTAAATTTCAATTTTTCCGGCGAAAAGTTCCTGAATACGCTAAACGTTAAAAATCAAAAAGAGATTCACATCAATCTTTACCACAACCAGTGTGAATTTTTTGCCCTGGATCATAAAAAAGTGGTCCTTTACAACAATCTCGATGTAAATTCGGAGGTCGATTTCCTTTATTTTATCATGTTTACTTTAAGCAAGATCGGTTTCGGAATTAATGAGACCCAGTTTTTCGTCTACGGCGAGACTACTGAAAACGAAACGTTCATCTCCGAACTCCGGAAATTTGTTAAAAACCTGAAAATCGTTTTTGACAATGTCCCGAATAAAAATTTCGTATTTTTATAGATTCAAAAGGTAATAACACTGTCCCACTATGGAGACATGACTTTTGAGATCATCTAACACAAAATTTCTTTACCATTCACGGTAAAAACAGCCTATGTATAGAATCATCAGCGGAAAATGGAAATCCAAAAGAATTGCCGCCCCTAAAAATTTCGATGTCAGACCAACCACCGACTTTGCAAAAGAAGCACTTTTCAGCATTATTGAAAACCGTTTCGGTATGGACATTACCTCCAGTTCAGTACTTGACTTGTTTGCCGGAATCGGTTCCATTTCTCTGGAATTTACTTCCCGCGGCTGTCAGGACGTGACTTCAATCGAAATGAACGCCAGACACGCAGGATTCATCAGTTCTACCGCTACCGAACTGGAAATGGATAAGCAGATCAATGTACAGCGCGGCGATGTTTTTGAATATCTGAAGAAAAACAGAAAACGCAAATCATACGAAATCATTGTAGCGGATCCTCCATTTGAAACAGAACAAAATAAATACGAAGAACTGATTTCTCTTGTTCTGAACAACCCGTATTTAAAGCCAAATGGCCTATTTATTCTGGAACATCAGAGCAGAACAAAACTCGAACACCCAAATCTTCTGGACACCAGAAAATATGGAAACGTGAGTTTTTCTTTCTTTAAAGCGAACGAACCTAAATCTGAAGAGGAAGTGGATAAGGAGGAACCAGAAAATTCTGATGCTAAAAGTCACGATCAGCCTTCAGAAATCTAAATTTTAAAATTCGCAGTTCCCATTGCGGAATTCTACAGCGTTTTCAGTTCCAGATCAATCGTCCTTCCGAAGAATTTCTTTGAAATTTTTTCAAAGTTTTTTGTAAGATCCGATAGGTAGAAATGGTATTTCGGTTTCGGATTGTTCCCGTTGAGCAGCTGGTGTTTTTCCAGAATAATTTTCAGCTGACTGGCGACGATGTTCGGTGAATCAATGACGCGCACACGGTTCCCGTAATACTGTTTGATCTCATCAATCAAAAGCGGGTAATGTGTACATCCTAAAATCAGCGTTTCAATATTCTTCAGCTTGCGGTTACTCAGGTAATTGTAAATAATCGCGTTGGTAATCGGGTGGTTTTTGAAACCTTCTTCAATGGCTGGAACCAAAAGCGGCGTCGCGAGTTCATCCACTTTGATGAATTTATTGTGTTTGCGGATCGATTTTTTATAAAGCCCTGAATTTACGGTAGCTTTCGTCGCAATTACGCCAACATTATTGTGAATTTCGTAGGAAACTTTTTCAGCAACAGGGTTGATCACATCAATCACCGGCACCTTTTCCGCTACAATTTCCAGAACTTCCTGCAGCGCATTTGCTGTCGCCGAATTGCAGGCAATAACAATGGCTTTGCAGTTTTTTTCCAGTAAAAAGTTCGTAATTTTTGTCGAGTATCCAACAATTGCTTCGCGCGACTTGTCGCCGTAAGGAAGGTGTTTGGTATCGCCGAAATAAATCAGATCTTCATGCGGAAGCAGCCGCTTGATTTCCTTCGCTACGGTTAAACCGCCGACTCCGGAATCAAAAATTCCGATTGGCTGGCTGGCGGAAAGATGACTGAAATCCTGTTTTTTCTTTTTCAAAGGGAAGAAGTTTAGATGCAAAAATAGTCATTTCTGACGGTAAAAAAGAGGTTAAATTTACGGAAACAAAGATGAAATTTTCAAAGTAAAAATTTAAACCATAAAAAGATCCGACGCGATTCCGTCAGCCATGAACCAATGTCTTTCCGGTATTTTCAGATGGTTGTTTTCGGTGATTAGAATTCCGTCTTCCACTTTATTCTGGATGTCTTTTTGAAATCTTTCCAGCATTTCGCTGCTGAATTTTTCTTTCATGGACGCCAAATCTACTCCCCAGAAAGTCCTTAAACCAATCATGAGCATTTCATTGAACTGATCTTTTTCTGAGAGAATTTCAGTTTCTTTTGGAATCCGGCCGTGATTTAATTGATCAATGTAAAGCTTATTGTTCGCAATATTCCAGCTTCTTTCATTTCTGCCGTTGTAGGAATGTGCAGACGGACCGATTCCGAGATATTCCTGATATTTCCAGTAAGCAGAATTGTGTCTGGAATGAAACCCCGGTTTTCCGAAATTCGAAATTTCATAATGATCAAAACCGTGATCTTTCAAAAAACCCGTCATATAATAAAATTCCTGATTCTGCTCTTCCTCTTTCGGCGCCTGAATTTTATTCTGAATAATCCACTGGTTCAGCGCGGTTTTGGGCTCAACGGTGAGCGCATAAGATGAAATGTGAGGAACTTCCAGTGCGATTGTTTTATTCAGGTTCTCCTTCCAGATTTCGAAACTGGAAGTTGGTGAACCGTAAATCAAATCGATGCTGATGTTTTCAAAACCGTAATCCTGTGCGCGTTTAATGGAAGCTTCCGCTTCGGCGGCGTTATGAGCACGGTTCATCATTTTAAGATCTTCATCAAAAAAACTTTGGGTACCAATCGAGAGACGGTTGATTGCTGTCCCGGCCAACTGTTGAAGGAAATGTTTATCAAGATCGTCAGGATTGGCTTCCAGAGTGATTTCAATATCAGAATCGAATGTAAAATACTTCAGAACTGCATCAATAATAGATTTCAGGTCATCAACCTCCAGTACAGAAGGAGTTCCCCCACCGAAATAGAGGGATTTCAGGTTTCGGTTTTCCAGTTCATCTTTCCGCAGAAAAATCTCTTTTTTCATGGAAGCAATCATCTCCTCTTTAAATTTTAAAGAAGTGGAGAAATGGAAGTTGCAGTAGCTGCATTTCTGTTTGCAGAAAGGAATGTGGAGATATATCATAAAAAAAGCTCCGAAAACCGGAGCTCAAATTTATTTAAAAATAAGCGAATATTAATATCTGAACCCTCTTCTGTTGATAAAGTTGTCGAAATTAAGTCCAACACCGATCATGAAACTGTTCCCGCCGTAATCCTGAATGTCGGAAAGTCCGATGTTATAAGTGGCGCTGAACACGTAACGGTCAAGTTTTGCCTTGATCACTGGTGCGATACTCAAAGTCTGGTTATCGAATCTGTTCTGAATATACCGGTAACTTGCTCCGGCTGAAAACGAATTGAACTCGTTATGAACGGTTGCCATTAAGTTTCCGTCGATCATTATCGAAGAATTGGTATTTAAATTCACCAAAACGGATGGAGTAACATACATGTTTTCAGCAAAATGCCAGTCGTAGCCAAGATTTAAAAAGATTTTAATCGGAGAAGGCTCAACTGCATTCACAATAGACTGATCGTTGTTCAGTGCAATGTCATTTACGGAAGCCCCACCAAAAACGTTGCGGTATTTAGCAGCAACTCCAAAATTGGCATACACCATAAAAATATCGCTCTGTTCGCCCTGAAGAAGCGGGTCTGAACCGTTTTCTGTATTGATCGCTGAATAGTCGAAATTCATGCTGTAGGCAGTAACACTTGTACCGAATGAAAACTGATCCTGTCTTTCTCCTTCATCGCTTAACGGAATGAAGTAAGAAGCACCGGCAGTAACACCGTTTGCTGAAATCGGACCGTTGGAATCCCGGAAAAACTGTAAACCTGCACCGACACGGTCAAAAACATTGGCATGAATACCAATAGACTGCACATTTGGAGATTCGCTAAATTTAGAAAATTGTTTCTGATAATTCAGGTTCACATGAAAATTATCAGTTTCCCCATAATGGGCTGGATTGAATAAAAATTCACCATCCATAAGATATTGCTGGTAGTATGGTAAGGTCTCCTGCGCGTGGTATGCAGTGGATAACAAAGTCATACATACAATAGCATATAATTTTCTCATAACAAATCTTGATTTCAATTGAACAAATATAAAAAAAAACTTTAAATAATGTCAGTTTTGCAAATAATTTCTCCATTTTTTTATGGCTTCCTCCATATCGTTAGGCATCGGACTCTCGAAATACATTTCTTTTTTGGTCGTGGGATGAATGAAGCCTAAAGTATGCGCGTGGAGTGCATGTCGGGGTAATATTTCAAAAACGTTGTGTATAAACTGCTTGTATTTTGGCAGGTTGATGCCTCTTAACGGGATATTTCCCTCATAGCGTTCATCGTTGAATAAAGTATGTCCGATGTATTTGAAGTGAGCCCTGATCTGATGGGTTCTCCCGGTTTCGAGTCTGCATTCCACCCAGGTCATGTACCTGAAACGTTCCAGGACTTTATAATGCGTTACGGCATGCTTCCCGATTGTTTCATCCTGAAAGACGGCCATCTGCATTCGGTTTTTCAGGTGGCGCGCCAGATTGCCGCGGATCGTTCCTTCATCTTCCGCAACATTTCCCCAGACGAATGCCCAGTAAATGCGTTTTGTTTTTCTGTCGAAAAACTGTTTCGCGAGATAACTTAAGGCATATTCATTTTTCGCCACGACCAAAAGCCCGGACGTGTCTTTATCAATTCGGTGAACCAGACCTACCCGGTCCAGATCTGATTTTTGATTATTTTTTTCGAAATGGAAAGCCAACGCATTGACCAAAGTCTTATCCCAGTTTCCGTGACCCGGATGAACGACCATTCCGGCTTCTTTATCCACAACAACCACATCGTCATCTTCATATACGATCCGGATTGGAATGTCCTGTGGAATAATGTGGTTTTCACGTGGAGGGTGTGCCAGCAGTACCGAAATTACATCGCCCGGTTTTACGCGGTAATTCTGTTTAACCGGTTTGCCGTTTACCATTACATTTCCGGCTCTGCAGGTCTGGGAAATTTTATTTCTTGAAGAATTCTGACGAAAGGTGATCAGGAATTTATCGATTCTGAGAGGTTCCTGCTTTTTATCGACTGTAATATTCAGATGTTCATATAAACCGCTGCTTTCTCCCTCGTCGGTTTCCGCATCCAGCATTTCTTCATCTAAAAATTCTTCATTCTCGTCTTGCATTTCAATTTTCTTTAAACAAATAGGGCTTTTGGAAAGTACCGTTATTCTATCACCAATTTCTTCGCCTTTGGTTTTTCTGCTGGAGCAGGCGTTTTTGTTGGGGTACTTGTAGAAGTTTTAGGGGGTGTAGTTCCAGTATTTTTTGGTTTTTCCTCAGCTTTTGGTTTGGTTTCAGCCGGTTTTGTCTCCGTTTTTTTAGTCACAGCCGGTTCTGTAGGAACCGGTTCGGTGTAAGCGGGAACTTCTTCATATCTGATCGGTGGAAGGGTAGTGTCGATCTTTATCCGGTAGATGGCATTGAGCTGCGAGATTTTTCTGCCCATTTCAGCAGGAGTTTTTTTGCTGGCCCAAATGTCGATCTGCATTCCCTGATCACGGAGATCAAAAGATGCCGGATCCTGATAATATACGATGTCGGAATCGTCGCTTCCTCCGTCTTCATGCTCTACCAAGCCGATTTCAAAAAGATTGTTGGCGATAATGGCTTTGGCTTCCTGCACAGTTAACCCAACGAGATTGGGAACTGCAATATTTCTTCTCGGTCCTGCACCGATTACCAGATCAATGGTGGTAAATCTCGGAAGTAAAGTTCCGGGTTTTAGGGTAGATCCGTTGAGCATCATCCTTAAAACCGCATCTCTCTGTATACTTGGTTCAAAAATAGTGTCTCCGACTTTAAGGCCTACCTGTTCAAGCTGTCTGAAGGCTAAGCCTTTGTAACGGTCGATAATATCGGGCACGGAAACCGGAGCATAGCTTTTTGGATTCACCCTCAACATTACTGTTCTACCGTTTTTTACGCGGGAACCCGGAGAAGGGTATATTTTTAAAACCTGAAGCGGCCGGTATCTTGGATCGTATTTAAAACTGTCGACCTCATAATCAAGACCGGAATCTTCCAGAATCTTTATAGCATCATGTACTGATCTGTTGATGACGTTTGGAACAGGAATTTCTTTACCGTGATTGGTATGGTATTCCAGCCAACGGAAAGTGAGCCAGACTAATCCCACGAAAATAGCTGCAGCAACAATAAAATTCACCAAAACCTTCCAGTGGAAAAGCGATTTAAGCATAATCTGAAATCTTATAAATGTAAGGGCAAATATAGGTAATAATTTTAAAAACGTCTTTTTTGAAACTTAATTTCAGGGAATTGTGCAGAATTTATCGTAAAAATAAAAATCATCACCCAAAATCATTTAAATTTGCCTCTATTCATAAAAATAAGCCATGGGCAAGAAAAATATAGCCGTTGTGATGGGCGGTTATTCCGAGGAATACAAAGTTTCCCTTAAAAGCGGGCAGCTCATTTTTGATTCTCTGGACCGAGACCTGTATAATGTGTATAAAGTGGTCATTCTGAAAGACGAATGGTATTTTGTAGACGACAGGGCACAGAACATCCCAATTAATAAAGCTGACTTCTCGGTAAAGCTGGAGAGCGATTACGAGGTGAAGTTTGATGTGTGTTTCAATATCATCCACGGAAGACCAGGTGAGAACGGTGAACTTCAGGCATACTGGGATACTGTTGGCCAGAAATATACCGGTTGTGATTTCTACCAGAGTGCTTTAACATTCAATAAAAAAGATACGCTTGCCGTACTTTCAAAATACGGAATTCCGTCAGCAAAAAGTGTTTATTTAAGAAGCGGTGAATCTTTTGACGAACATCAGATCATCGAAGACCTTGGACTTCCGCTCTTCGTGAAACCAAACCAAAGCGGTTCTTCGCTTGGAATCACCAAAGTAAAAGAGAAATCGGAATTTAAGAAGGCTGTAGCTTTTGCTTTTGCCGAAGACGATGAAATTTTAATTGAAAGTTTTCTGGATGGAATGGAAGTTTCCGTCGGAGTGCTTGATTATAAGGGCGAAACAATTGTTTTGGGCATTACCGAAATTGTTCCGCACAAAGAATTTTTCGATTATGAAGCGAAATACGAAGGTGCTTCGGAAGAAATAACACCCGCAAGAATTGATGATGAAACACGCAGAAAAGTGGAGGAAATTGCCATTAAAGCGTATGAATCTTTGGGAATGAGCGGTTTTTCCAGAAGCGAATTTATCATCATGAACGGCATTCCGTATATGTTGGAAATGAATACCAATCCCGGTTTTTCACCGGCTTCCATCCTGCCGCAGCAGGCGGCAATCTATGGCATTTCAATTAAAAATCTTTGCGGAGACGAAGTGGAAAAGGCTTTGGCAAAAAATAAAAATAAATAATGAGAGTTGCTGTATTTCCGGGTTCATTTGATCCCATCACCCTTGGACATTACGATATCGTGGAAAGAGCGACCCCGCTTTTCGACAAGATCATTATCGCCATCGGGCAGAATTCGCAGAAAAAATACATGTTCTCCCTGGAAGAACGGATGGAATTCATCAAAAGGACTTTCGCGCATTTTCCGAATGTGGAAGTGGACCATTTTGAGGGTCTCACCATTGATTACTGCCACAGTAAAAATGTCAATTTTATCTTACGGGGATTGAGAAATCCGTCAGATTTTGAATTTGAGAAGGCCATCGCACAAACGAACAGAGAACTGACGAAGGATAATAAGATTGAAACTATTTTCCTCCTGACTTCTGCGAGCTATTCATTTATCAGCAGCAGCATTGTGAGGGAAATCCTGACTTTTGGCGGCCATTATGAGCTGATGGTTCCGGAAGCAGTGCGCGTGTTCAAAAACAAATAAAATCTTGGAGGTTCACGAAAATTTTAATTTCGTTATCGAAATTCTGGGAACGATCTCTTTTGCAATGTCGGGAAGTTTTGCGGCCATGCAGAAACGCCTTGATCCTTTCGGGGTTTTGATTATCGCTTTTGTAACTGCAGTAGGCGGCGGAACGGTAAGGGATCTGCTCCTGGATGTTCCCGTCTTCTGGATGCACGACTTAATCATGTGTACTGTGATTTTCGCCACTTGTATACTCTCGATGCTCTTTAAATCCATTGAAAAAAAGTTTCAGGTCACTCTTTTTATTTTTGACAGTTTCGGGTTGGGACTTTTTACGATTGTAGGAATCCAGAAAGGGCTGAATGCTGATCTGCATCCCTTAATCTGCCTGACCTTAGGGACCATTACCGGCTGTTTCGGCGGAATCATCCGCGATATCCTGCTGAACAGAATTCCATTGATTTTCAGGAAAGAAATTTACGCCACGGCGTGTATTGTAGGCGGAATGGTTTTTATGTTTCTGGCGGAATTTACATCACTTTCTTACACTTTTATCCAGATATTCACCATCCTTCTTATTGTAGCGATCAGGACTCTGGCCGTAAAATACCATTGGCAGATGCCGAAGTTTTATGGAGTGGAGCAGAATTCGGAGATGTAATTGGTAATAACAAAGAAAAAAGAGCCAAGCATTAATAATCAAGAACCAAAAAAGGCAAGAAAAAACAGTTGAAGCGAATTCTTTTGCTTCTTTTCGGCGCTGGCTTCGCTCGCGCCTCTTCACAAAAAAAATCCTGAATTTTCAGGATTTTTTTATTCATAATTGAGGGTTTATTCTAAGAGAATTTCCCGCGCTGTCTCATATTAGGGTTGTGCATGTGTTTCTGCATCGACGGCATTTTCAGCTGGTCTTTCATCATTTTAATTTGGTCCGTCATCATTCCGGCGGAATCCAGTCTTTTTGCTTCTTCAAGGAGTTTAATTGCTTCCTGTCTTCTCCCTTTCTGCATCGCACCGGCAGCAATATTCAGGGTGGCCATGGCGCGGTCATGTTTCATGTTCAAACCGTATTCAAGGGCTTTTTTCATGAAAGGTTCCACTTTTTGCGGATTTTCCTGGGCCAAAGTCAGACCCTGAAGATAATAATAGTAACCGTACTGCGATTTATGCAACTGTGACTGATAATTGTTGATTTTGGTAAGCCAGGAGGCGGCTTTTGCCATATTCTGTTTTCTTAAAAACCAGAAAGCGATAAGGATGTATTCGTTTTTGAAAAAAAGGAAAACAGGAATGGCTGAAAGGATTACCACTACGATTCCCCAACCGATATTCCGGTTCATCATCAGATAAACTCCGGCGGCGATCATCAGCGCTGCAATAACGAATTTTATGTATTTGTTCATTGTTGAATTTTATGAGTGCAAAGATAATAATTTGGGTTGGAAGACGGAAACTGAAATCCTGAAGTTTAAAAAGACCTTAAAGTTTTTCTTTTCTTTCATACGTTTGGAAACAGAAATTATATCCGTTTTTCTCGTCTTTTTCGTGACAGGATTCTTCAGTCTTCTGCCAGATTTTCCCATCGATTTTTGGGAAAAACACGTCTGCTGCAAGGGTCGCATCAACTTCGGTAACTGCAAGTCTGTCTACTAAATCTATTGTCTGTTCATAGATTTTTCCACCACCGATAATGAAAACTTCTTCGTCTATTTTTTTTGCAAATTTCAGGGCTTCCTTAACACTTCCTACGATCAGGATGCCTTCTTCGAACCAGTCTTTCTTGCGGCTTATGACAATATTGGTGCGGTTGGGCAGAGGTTTTCCGATGCTTTCATAGGTTTTTCTCCCCATAATAATCGGATGTCCTGTGGTCATTTCCTTAAAATATTTCAAGTCCTTCGGAAGATGCCAAAGCAACTGATTATCAGCTCCAATTTCATTGTTCTGTCCCATTGCCACTACAATCGTCGTCATTTTTCTTAAGTTTTCACAAATTTACTACATAATTTGTATATTTGATATCGAATTTAAACATTAAAAAAAGATAAACTATGAAAAACAGAGGTTGTATGAGCGCCGGAACCATCGGTATTGCGCTCCTTGTGATTGCCGCGATAATATTCTTCTGGGGCAAGAACGGATATAACAATTTTACGACAAAAGAACAGAACGTGAATACAAAATGGTCCAACGTGGAAACCGTTTACCAAAAACGAGCGAATCTGATTCCTAATTTGGAAAATACAGTGAAATCATATTCCCAGTTTGAGCAGGAGACTTTAACCAAAGTTATTGAAGCACGTTCAAAAGCCACCTCTATAAATGTAGATCCTACAAACATGACGGAAGCGGATATGGCAAAATTCCAGGCTGCACAGGGTCAGTTAACAGGTGCATTAAGCCGATTGATGGCTGTTGTGGAAAGTTATCCGAATCTCAAAGCAGATCAGCAGTACATCAACTTCCAGAGAGAATACACGGCGATTGAAAACAGCATCCGCAGCGAAACGGTTTATTATAATGAAGCCGCACAGGATTACAATACATCGATCAAAACTTTCCCGAACAATATTCTGGCGAATTTTACGAACTTTAAAGAGAAACCTTATTTCAAAGCAGCAGCAGGGGCTGAAAAAGCACCTGAAGTATTTACGAATTAATGAGTAATTACCTTACCAATATTCAAATGGCTTCCCTTGTGGAAGCCATTCAGTCGGCCGAAGACCATTCCACAGGAGAGATCAGGGTTCATCTGGATTCCTCTACCGACGGAAACAACGCAGAGATTGCCTTTGAAGTGTTCAAAAGACTTTGCAGGAATAAAACGGCTGAGAAAAATGCCGTGCTTTTTCATGTGAATTTTGACCAGCATTATCTGACGATTATTGGTGATGAAGGCATTCACGCAAAAGTGCACCAGAGTTTCTGGGACCGGATGCACGACCGCATTACGACGGAATTTTCGAAAGAAAACTATTTTGAAGGGCTGCGGAATGCCGTTCTGGAAACCGGTTTCGAACTCAAAAAACATTTCCCGGTATCGGGAGAAAATCCCAATGAACTGTCGAATGAGATTACCTTCTCTTAAATATATTTTTACGGTTTTCATCCTTGGCCTGAACCTTTGCGTTTACGCCCAGAATATCCCTAAAAAACCGGCAGTACTGTATCCGGTTTATGATCAGGCCGATCTTTTGACTGCAGACGAAGAAGAGCTGCTGAATCAGAAACTCATTAAATTTGCCGATTCGACATCTGCCGAAATCGAAGTCATTATTCTTCCTAATGCAGGTGGTGAAGATGTAAATTATCTGGCTACGATGTACGGCGAAAAATGGGGAATCGGAGAGAAGGAACAGGATGACGGAATTGTTTTTCTGATCGCTGTTGAAGACCGGAAGTTCGCTATACAGCAGGGACGGGGCGTTGAACGCTATCTTACCGCTTCAGTAGCCGGACAGATTCTGGATTATATTGTGACCCCGAATTTCAAGCAGGGACTTTATTACGAAGGAATAAACCGCGGAACTACTGCATTGATGGAAGTGGTTCAGGGAAAATTCAAACCTATTGCCAAAGAAACTTCTGATGAAGGCGGCTTAAGCATTTTCCAGCTTGTACTGATCGCTTTTGTAGTAATGATTATTTTGAGTTTTCTTTTCAAAAATAAAGGCGGCGGCGGAAATGGTGATGATGACGATGTGATCCTGTCACGACGTGGAAGACAAACTTTTCCGGGAGGATTTTTCCCTTTCCCGGGCAGTTTTGGAGGCGGTTTCGGTGGCGGTTTCGGCGGCGGATCCGGAGGAGGAGGCGGTGGCTTTGGTGGTTTCGGTGGCGGCGGAAGTTTCGGTGGCGGCGGTGCTTCCGGCGGATGGTAAAGGAAAAGTAAACATTTTTCAAATAAATTAAAATCAGTCATTTTTGGCTGATTTTTTTTAAAACCCCCACCCACTTATAGCCCGGATCGCAATGGAAATCCTTTTTTGAAAAAAAAGATTGTAATGAAGAGCCGGACTGACGGTGAAAGGAAGCCAAAAACCCTTTGCTCCTAAAATATTTTTTGTTATTTTTACTCAAATCCCGAAATTCTTGAAAAACACGCTTGTTATTTTTGCCCATCCCTATCTCGAATATTCATCGTCGAATGTGGAACTCATTAAATTTTATGAGAAAAAGCAGCATTTTACGTTCAGGGATTTGTATGAAGATTATCCGGATTTCCATATCGCAGCATTCCGCGAACGCAAGAGACTGACAGAATACGAAAGGATCATTTTTCATTTTCCCCTCATTTGGTTTGGCGTACCACCATTGCTGAAGCTATGGATTGATGAGGTTTTCGATATTAAATGGCTGACTGATGAAGAAAAAAACCCGATGAAAAAAATGGAAGCATTTATCCTGATTACCGCCGGAGGAAAAGAAGAATCCTTCACGAAGGAGGGTACTTACGGTAAAACAATTGAAGAAATGCTCACCGGCTTTCTTTTAAGTTTAAAAATAACCGGAATGAACGTTCATGAGGTCATGAAGGTGTTTGAAGCCGACACGCTCACAAAAAAAGATATGATCCACCAAAAACAGAAATTTCTGGAACTCTTAAATAACTAAAAATGGAAACATCTGTCGCAATGAACGCCTTGATCTTTCTTGGAGCAGCCATTATTATGGTTCCTCTGGTAAGGAAATTGGGGCTGAGTTCCGTAATCGGTTATATTTTGGGTGGTATTATCGTGGGTCCATTCGTCCTAAAACTCACCGGCAGGGATTCTGAAGATATAATGCACGCAACCGAATTTGGAGTGGTGATGCTGCTTTTTCTGGTGGGTTTGGAGCTGGAGCCGAAAAAATTCTGGGCGATCCGGAAAAAAATCCTCGGATTAGGGTTGAGCCAGATGCTGCTCACGATCGTAATTCTTTTCGGAATTTTTTATGTGGCCAAATGGAGACCGGATCAGGCTTTGGTGGCTGCGCTCTGTTTCGCCATGTCTTCTACGGCTATTGTTTTGCAGACGTTAAAGGAAAAAGACATTTATCGGACAGACGCGGGTCAGTCGTCTTTTTCGATCCTGCTTTTTCAGGATATGGCGGTCATCCCGATTCTGGCTTTGCTGCCGCTTCTGGCGAATCAAAAAGGGAGTGATGAAGCCCAGATTCTTCTGCAGTATCTTCCGGACTGGCTGCAGCCTTTTTCCATTATTTTCGGTGTTGCTTTGCTGATATTTCTAGGAAAATATATTTTTGTTCCGTTCCTGCGTTTTGTTTCCCGAACCGGCATGAATGAACTGCTTACTGCTTCCTCTTTGTTTTTGGTCATCGGAGTTTCTGAACTCATGGTTGCAGCAGGTTTAAGTGCGGCTTTAGGCGCTTTTCTTGCCGGTGTAATGCTGGCCAACAGCGAATTCCGCCACGAGCTTGAAAGTCAGATTGAACCATTCAAAGGTTTGCTTTTGGCGGTATTTTTTGTAAGCGTAGGTTCCACCATTAATTTTTATGTGATTCAAGAAGATCCCATCTTCATATTTACTACGGCATTTCTCGTTTTATTTGTGAAATTCGCGGTCCTTTTTGCGATCGGTAAGTTTTATAAAATGAAAATCGACCAGCGGTTCATCCTTGCGTTTGCACTTTCGCAGATTGGGGAATTTGCTTTTGTTTTAATCAGTTTCTCCACCAATATCTATCTGATAAGTCCACAGCTAAATGCACAACTTCTGGCCATTACCGCTATTACCATGTGTATTACGCCGCTCCTTTTTCTGGTGTATGAGAAATTTCTGGAGCCCAGATTTCAGAACAATTCCACTTCGGATGAAACCGATGAAATTGATCCTGTAAAAGAACAGAAGGTAATTATTGTCGGCTTTGGCCATTTTGGAAGTACTGTCGGAAGGCTGCTGCGGGCAAACCGAATTGAAGCAACTGTTCTTGACCATGACCCGGATCGGGTAAGTCTTTTACGGGAGAATGGCTTTAAAGTGTATTTCGGAGATGCCACAAAACCCGGAATACTGCGTTCTGCAGGCGCTGCAACGGCTGACTTGCTCGTGATTTGTCTGGATGATCCGGAAAAAAATAAATTCGTGATTGAGTATGCCCGTAAAAATTTCCCTCAGCTGAAGATTTTTGTACGCGCTAAAAACCGTTTGGATGCCTATGATTTTCTGAATAACGGTGTTGAAAATATCTACCGCGAAACATTAGGTACCGCGGTAGACATGGCGGTTGATGTTCTTCAGGCTACAGGAATGCGACGTTATGCAGCGCGCCGAATGGGCAACCGCTTTCTGATTATCGATAAGGCTTCCACCCGCAGACTTGCCAAGGAACAGAATAAGGAGCACGTAACGTTTACGATGAAACAGTCTCTGGAACTGGAAGCGCAGCTTCTGGCGGATGACAATATTTCCTTTGATGAAAACCGGTGGGCAGATATTGAGGATTAAATTTTGATCACAAGAGGCGGTCAGAAATTATTTTTTTGGTTTCCGTTTCAGCATTTTTTCTCCGAAATAATATACCACCAAAAATCCTATGATGAAAATCGAAAGGCGGGAAAGGATATCTCCCGTTCTGGAATAAAATGTGATTTTATCGTACAGATTTATTTTGGCGAAAAGCGCGGTTTTATCCAAATACAAGGTGTCTGCTAAAACATCTCCCTTGGCATCGATATGCGCCGAGATTCCGCTGTTTGCCGAACGTGCAATTTCCCGTCTTGTCTCGATCGCTCTGAGTTTTGCGTACGCCATTAGCTGCTCATGGCCCTGAGAAACGCCCCACCAGGAATCATTTGTCATAATCGCCAGGAAATTGGCGCCTTTTTTAACATAATCACCAACAAATTCGCCGTAAATGCTTTCGTAACAGATGATCGGAGCCAGTTTTCCTTTATTGTATGGATTGGAGAAAACTTTTCTTTCTTTATCGATTCCAAGTGACGTATTGGTTCCTCCTAAATCAAGCATTGCATTTCCCAAAACAGGTTTCAGCACCCTGATGTAAGGGAAAATTTCCACGCCGGGAACAAGTTTCGCTTTGTGGTACACTTCAATTTTTTGGTTCGGGATGATCTGTACTGCAGAATTATAGCTGTCGACAAAAGTTCCGTCTGAAAGCTGATAAGCAGTTTCAGATTTTTCGCCGGGGTTGCGGTAAAATTTATGAGAAGAAATTCCCGTGGCGAAAACTGATTTCGGGTGTTTTGCCAGAAAACCTTTCACGGTATTCAAAAGCAGACTTTGTTCAAAACCTGTTTCAGAAATCGAGCCGAAGCCCGGAATTGAAGTTTCAGGCCCAATGTAATAGTCAATCTGACCTTTCGAATTTTCTTCTGCCAGTTGCAGAAGATCATTCAGAATCGTAAGGCTGTCTTTTGAATATTTCTCGGTGTAAGGATCGAGTTCCGGCTGAAGAAGCAGAACATTTACCGTACCGATCGGTTTTTCGTCAAAAGTATGGTATTGAATAAGTGAAATCAGCATCGGAACACCAATCAGACCCAATAAAATGGCAACATTTTTAAGCAGAGCCTTCTGTTTTCTGCCGGCTTCCCAAATTCGTAAAGTATAGAATGCAAAAACATTCACGATCAGGATCCAGAAACTTCCGCCGGTCGACCCGAAAGTGTCGTACCATTGGATGAGTTTGGGATAATCAGCGAAAACATTCCCGAAATTCAGCCAAGGCCAGGTCAGTTCCCAGCTCAGGTGGAGTTTTTCAAAACACATCCAGATGGCTACAAAAAAAACAAGCCCGAAATAGGTTCCTGCCGCGTTTTTATACCAGTGATAAAGCTGGAATGTGAAGGCCATCAGAAGAGCATTCACCAAAACCGGTACTACCACGGCGAAAAGCGAATGAGTTCCGTCAGGATTCATGGAATTGTAGAGCCAGCCAGTGGTCACAATGTTCCAGATGATAAAGGTTAGATAAGAAATCCCGAAAACCATCGACCCTTTCCGCTTGAATTTCGAAAATTTCGAGATTTGGTGTTCCACCATCAGTAACGGAACCAGCGCAAAAAATATAAGGAAAGGAATGCCGTAAGTGGGCCAGGAAATGCTGAGTAAAACTGCGGAAATTAAAGCCGGAACCAGGTATTTCATAAGGAAAATTAAAGGGCAAATTTACTTCAAAATATGTGAAGGCAAACATGCGGCCAAACAAAAAATGATTAAATTATTCTTAATTAAGATTATCTGCTCAGTTCTTCCGACCGTTTTTCCGCGGCCAGAATCCCTTTGCGCAAGATCCCTTTCAGACCATTGTCGTCGAAGGTTTTCAAAGCCGCTTCTGTAGTTCCTCCTTTTGAAGCCACGTCGCTGATGAGCTGTTCCAGATTTTTTTCGGAATTATTCATAAGGTGATACGCGCCCAACATGGTTTGCTTGACAAAAAGTTTTGCCATGTTTTCTTCGATGCCCATTTCGGTTCCGGCTTTTATCATTGCATCAACAATATAATAAAAATACGCTGGGCCGCTTCCGGAAAGCGCGGTAACACCGTCCAGAATGTTTTCGTCTTCCATGTAAACGGAGCGTCCTGTGGAGTTCAGAAATCTTTCGATCTGCATCAGTTCACTGAAAGAAATTCCTTCTGCGGCAGTGTAGCCGGTAATTCCCATCCCTAAAAGCGAAGGCGAATTCGGCATTGCGCGGACTACTTTCTGATGACCGAAAAGTCTCTGAATTTTTTCGATTTTAATTCCGGCCATGATCGAAAGGAGCATCTGTTTCTCGTTGAATCGGGGAATGTGTTTCGCAACAAAAGCAAAATCCTGCGGTTTCACGGCAATAATGACCAGATCGGCATCCAGTTCCGTAATTTCATCGAAAGCGGTAATCTTTGACCCAGGGAATTCCTGCGTAAGTTTTGCGATTTTGTCTTTATTTCTGGTGATGAGGTGAAGATTTTCAACTTTTATCAGTTCATATTTCAAAAAAGATTTTGAAAATGAGATCCCCATATTTCCTGCTCCTAATACTGCTATTTTCATTTGTTTGATTTAAGAAATCTATTTTCCAAAGATAGTTGATTTTAGATCTGCGGATGATGGATATCGAGTGCTCCACATCCGACATGATAAATTTATTTACTAATTTTAGAGATAGTAAGTGATTTATATTGCCCAAATTCCTTAACGATAATCAATTTAAAAATGAAAGGCCTGTATTTTCAAAAAGGAATCTTGTTCTTTTCCTTTTTCCTTTCGGTTTTTGTCAACGGTCAGGTTTTTATTAGAGATTCTGACCAAAAAGTATTGGATTCTATTCCGATGTTGCATCAAGGAAAGCAAGTGGTTCTGAAGAAATCAAATTTTAATGATTATCATTCGGCAGAAGCTGACAAAGTCATTTTTGGCGACAAATTAGTTGATTTTTATATCCACCAGGACACTTTAATTTTTTTTGATAAAGTAAAAGAAATTGAGTCTGTAGAACTTTTCAGAATCAATACCAAAAGCAGGAAGGAAAAAAATATTAAAAGCCGTAAAAACGGTGCAGCCCTCTCTGAATTTTTTCTTCGGCAGCAGGTGGCCACCTTCGTTAAAATCAACTCCACAAAAAAAACGTTTATTAAATCAATTACGGTATTTCCTGAAATTCTTGGAAACCCGAAAGGTATTTTACAAATTCAAATTGTTCCAAATATAAATGGTGTTCCTGACTTGAACGCACCGATTCTTACTTTTGATAAAAATCTTGATGAGGTAAGCTTGAAGAAGTGGGAAATTAGATTACCAAGAATTATTAAATATCCACAAAACGGATTTTTTCTGGTGTTTTATTTGAAAAGCGGTGAAAAACAGAACATTACTTTGAGATTGAATAAGGATTCAGAGATGCTTTTTTACTATCCGCAATCCCAGGAATGGAAAAGTTTGAACTTTAATGGATACCAGTTCCAAATAAAAGTTCTTCAGTAAATTCCACATCATTTAAATGATATTCACCTCCCTTTCCAATTCAATCCCGAATTTATCTTTCACCGAATCAATAATCATCGTTGAAAATTCATAAATCTCTTTCCCGGAAGCGTTTCCGGTTTTGTTAACAATGACGAGTGCCTGAAGTTCGTGAGAAGCTACATTTCCAATCTGTTTTCCCTTCCAGCCGCACTGTTCGATGAGCCAGCCGGCAGGAACTTTGACCCAATTTCCGTTCGGATAGTTAGGCATTTCCGGAAATTTTTTCTGAACTTTCAGAAACTGTTCCAGAGGAATGGTAGGGTTTTTAAAAAAACTTCCGGCATTCCCAATGACTTTCGGATCGGGAAGTTTACTCTGGCGGATATTGATGACCGCTTTTGAAACCTCCTGAATGGTGGGATTTGCAATGCTGAGTTTCTCAAGTTCCGATTTGATGGCACCGTAGTCGGTTCTGACGGTATGGTTTTTTGAAGTAAGCTTAAACGCCACCTCAAGAATGACGTATTTCCCTTTTCCTTCCTGCTTGAAAATGGAGTCGCGGTAACCGAAACGGCATTTTTCTTTGTCAAAGACTTCCACTTCCAAATTTTCAAGATTCAATACTTTGCAACTCACGAAAGTATCTTTGATTTCTGTTCCGTACGCACCGATGTTCTGCATGGGTGAAGTTCCCACATTTCCCGGAATCAGCGACAGATTCTCGAGTCCGCCGTAATTTTTGGTGAGGCAGAACTGCACGAACTTATGCCAGTTTTCACCGGCTTTTGCCTTGACCAGAACATGATTTTCATCCAGAATTTCTTCAGAAATCCCTTTTAAATGGAGTTGAATGACCAAACCGTCGAAATCTTTCGTGAAAAGAATATTGCTTCCGCCGCCCAAAAAAAGGAGTGGGAGGGTCGAAGTGTTATCATTTTTGAGGATTTCAACAAGTTCTTCCACCGAAGATACCTCCGCAAAATATTTTGCAGAAACATTAACGCCAAAAGTATTGTAATTTTTTAATGGGAAATTTTCCTGGATCGTCATTGCGGTTTATTGATTGATTATTCCGGCTGAAGCTGGGCCTAAAATCAGAAAACGGGCAAAAGCCCGTTTCTGGTAAAATTACAAGCTAAACTCAATTCTGTATTTCTGAAGCGCGTCATTCAGCAGTTCAACACTTCGTCTTAAATCTGCTTCTTTCAGGACATAAGCAATACGCACCTGTTTTTTGCCGAGTTCCGGATTGCTGTAAAAACCGCCTGCCGGGGCGATCATCACCGTTTCTTTGTTGTGTGAATAATGTTCCAGAAGCCACTGTGCGAATTTCTCGGTATCATCTACCGGAAGTTCGGCAACGCAGTAAAACGCACCTTTCGGTTTCGGACAGATCACGCCCGGAATTCCGTTCAGTAAATCCACCAAGACATTTCTGCGGTGGGTATATTCTTCGCGCACTTTTAAAATATAAGCGGTATCATTCTGATGTGCGGCTGCGGCGGCAATCTGTCCTAAAAGAACCGGAGAAAGCCTTGCCTGAGCAAAAAGCATGGCAGCATCATGAATTGTTTTCGAACGGGTAATCAGGCAGCCGATTCTTGCGCCGCACATGGAATATCTTTTCGATTCTGAATCGATGACGATGCAGTTTTCGGCAATTTCAGGAAATTCGAACATCGAAATCTGCTGTTTCCCGTCGTACACATATTCGCGGTACACTTCATCAGAAATAATCACGATGTCATGTTTCAAGGCGATGTCTGCAAGTTGCTGAAGTTCTTCACGTGTGTAAAGGTAACCGGTTGGGTTTCCCGGATTGCAGATGATGATGGCGCGTGTTTTCGGTGTTATTTTTTTCTCGAATTCTTCAATTGGAGGAAGTGCAAAACCTGTATCGATTGTTGACGGAACTGCTACAACCTTTACATTGAATGTATTGGTAAAACCATTGTAATTGGCATAGTACGGCTCAGGAATAATGACTTCATCGCCGTCATCACAAAGCGTGGAAATCGCAAAGTTAAGCGCCTCAGAACCACCGTTGGTCACGATGAAATCATCAGTTGTCAGATCCGAAAATCCAAGGGAATGGTAATAGTCTTTCAGTGCCGTTCTGTATTCCAGATTTCCTTCAGAAAGTGCATATTCAAGAACTTTAAGGTCGATGTTCTTGAGCGCATTCATTGCCGTTTCAGGAGTCTCAATGTCGGGCTGCCCTATGTTGAGGTGATATACTTTCACTCCTCTCTGTTTTGCCTGAATGGCATAAGGAACGAGTTTTCTTACAGGTGAAGCAGGCATATGGGCTGCTCTGTGTGAAATTTTCGGCATTTTTTTGAAATTTTTACAAATTTAGGGATTTTTGAGGAATCAAACCATTTAAAAGAGCGCGTCTGACCTGAATTTATTGACGTAAAATGAAGAAGCCGGAGAATTTCTCCGGCTTCATAAAAAAATTGATAATTAAATTCTATCAATATCAGCTCCCAAAGCTTTCAGTCGGCCGTCGATATTTTCATAGCCGCGGTCGATCTGTTCGATATTATGAATGACTGATTTTCCTTCTGCAGAAAGTGCTGCGATGAGCAGGGCATTTCCCGCCCTGATGTCGGGCGATATCATCGTCGTCCCGCGAAGAGGCGATTCGTGATTCAGACCAACCACCGTTGCGCGGTGTGGATCGCAAAGGATAATCTGCGCGCCCATATCAATGAGTTTATCAACAAAGAATAAACGCGATTCAAACATTTTCTGGTGAACGAGTAATGTCCCTTTCGCCTGGGTAGCCACCACGAGAATGATAGAAAGTAAATCTGGTGTAAATCCCGGCCAGGGCGCATCAGAAACGGTAAGAATAGAACCGTCGATAAATTTCTGAATTTTATACTGTTCCTGAGCAGGAATCATAATATCGTCACCACTCTGTTCCAGCTGAATTCCCAGTTTCCTGAACGTGTTCGGAATGACCCCTAGTTGATTCCAGTTCACATTTTTAATGGTCATTGCAGATTTCGTCATCGCCGCAAGGCCAATCCAGGAGCCAATTTCCACCATATCCGGAAGCATCGTATGTTCGGTGCCCTGCAAAGAGGTAACGCCTTCGACCGTTAAGAAATTGGAGCCGATTCCCGAAATTTTTGCGCCCATTCTGTTGAGCATATCGCAAAGCTGCTGAAGATAAGGTTCGCAGGCTGCATTGTAAATTTTTGTCGTTCCTTTTGCTAAAACAGCCGCCATTACAATATTCGCGGTTCCAGTGACAGAAGCTTCATCGAGCAGAATGTATTTTCCGCGAAGTTCCTTTGCTTTCAACGAATAGAAAAATTTGTTTTCGTCGTACTGAAATTCGGCGCCGAGTTCCACGAAACCGTGAAAATGGGTATCAAGACGCCTTCTTCCGATTTTGTCGCCACCCGGAGTTGGCATATATGCTTCTCCAAACCGCGCAAGCATCGGACCTAAAAGCATAATGGAACCGCGGAGTTTTGAGCCGTCTTCTTTAAAATCATCCGATTTTATGTACTCGAAATTAATTTCATCGGCTTTGAACGTGTAATCGCCGTGAGCGTTTTTGGTGACTTTAACACCGAAATCGCCCAGGATTTCAATCAGCCTGTTGACGTCCTGAATATCGGGAATGTTCTTTATCCGGACTTCATGGTCGGTTAAAAGGACCGCACATAAAATCTGAAGCGCCTCATTTTTTGCACCCTGCGGAGTGATTTCTCCGTGTAACTGTTTTCCGCCTCTTATCTGAAATGAACCGCTCATTATTACTTATTTCTGTTTTTTGGGTTGCTGTTGTAATTGCGTCTTTTATTCTGTGGATTATTCTGACTGCTGCTCTGGTTTCTACCGTTGTTTTTGGTGTTTCTGTTGGCAGAATAGTAGATTTTGCTTTTATCCAGCGAATCAATGCCTGTTAAATCGAGTCTTTCTCCGGACAGTTCCTTTAAATGTCTGAAAATAACGTCGTCCTGCACGTGTTCCTTGTTATAAACATTGTAGGATTTTTTCATGTTATTGGCAATCACCTGAATAAGTGCATCTTTTTCATCGCCTTCTTCGAGTTCTATGGCCATATCGATGAGCTGAAGGATGCTTTTCCCGTAAAATTTGTAGTCACCTTGAAGTTTCGGATATTCCATTCGCTTCGGCTTTTCTCTAAGTTCTTCTATGGTAGGGAATGGATAGGGAGCATCTACATCCAGATCATAGTTCGAAAGGATGAAAAGATGGTCCCAAAGTTTATGTTTGTAGTTTTCCTCGTCGCGCAACTGGGGATTTCTCTGGCCCATGAAATCGATGATGCCTTTGGCCATTTCATTGCGTTCTTCTTTTGTTGCAAGTTCTTTGCAGTGTTCCACGAGTTTCTGTATGATTCTTCCGTATTCCGGTAAATTGAGATGATTTCTGTCGGTGTTGTATTCCATAGCTGCAAATATAAGATTTTGGGTTGGATTTTTCCGGAAGGTGAATTCCGTGCAGGGTGTTGTAAGAATTTGTTTTTGTTTGGAATTTCGGCGGCGGCGAAGCCGCCGCCGAAAAAGAGTTACTGCATTAAATTTAAATATTTTTTAATTCAAGAGCCTTTTTCTATAAATTTGTGTCTTTCCTGCTCGGTAGGGAGTCTGCATGTTTCAGGGGAAATTTGTTTTCTGTTCTTTGCTACCAAATCATAAATCTGATCCGAGAAAAACCTCGGGAAAATATTCAGTTTTGCTAAAAAACCGCAGGTACCTCCTAAAATCTTCGCGATTTTTAATACCGCTTCCGATTTTACCAAATAATAAGAATCAGGCTTCCACAAATATAGAGTGTTGAACTGCTTTTGCTCCAGTCCTCTCTCTTTCAGGAACTGTTGTCCGAAATCTGACTGAAGTGCAGAAAAAAGAAATTCGTCTTTTTTATCTTTTTCAAGGATCCACTGTACCCACTGATTGCAGAAACCGCAGTCGCCGTCAAAAAAGATATAATATTTCGAAAGATCTGTCAATTTAATCTTTTTCGCTTTGTTCAACAGGTAGATTATTGGCCATTCTGGTTTCTGTTGCAAGTTTTTTGAAATAAGATATCATTTCAGCATACTGTGCGTCGGTAAATTTGGCTTCAGGATGCCCAAGAACATAAGATTCCAGCGGCATTTCCCTTTTCTCCAGCATTTCCACCGCTTCATCGAGTTTATGAGCCTGTCTCTTGGGTTCATATGTGGCGAAAGTGGAAAAATTAAGATGGCTTCTGCCTTCTTCAATATGATTCTGCAGAAACCAGGCAAGAGGCTGAACATTAGAATACCACGGATATTTGGATTCGTTGCTGTGACAGTCGTAACAGCCTGCTCTGATGAGCTTGGCAGTGCTCTGCGGCGTGTTTTTAATGGTCAAAAAATCCATTTTTGGAGTGCTTGGCGGATTTGTTTTATCGATTCGGAAAAACTGAATAATCACGAAAATAACCAACAGAACAACTAAGACTTTTTTCATATTTGAAATTTCAGGTGAATTTACAAAATTTAAGCGATCCAAAGGTAATTTTGTGGCTCATTTCGCCTTTCCATAAGTAACCGGTTTAGTTTGCGGCAAAAAGCCTATCTTTGCAAAAATTTTTGGGCTTCAAAAGTTGAAGTAACCCATTAATAATTACATTATTAAACAAAATTTGATGAGCAATATCGTTGCAATCGTTGGGCGCCCCAACGTAGGAAAATCGACCCTTTTTAACCGTTTTCTCGAAAGAAGAGAAGCCATTGTAGACTCCACTTCAGGGGTTACAAGAGACCGCCATTACGGCAAATCCGACTGGAATGGTGTGGAATTCACCGTGATTGATACCGGTGGCTATGAAGTAAATACCGAAGATGTCTTTCAGGAAGAAATTTCAAAACAGGTTCAGCTCGCCATCGATGAGGCTACCTCTATTATTTTCATGCTGAATGTGGAAGAAGGCCTGACTGATACCGACCAGGAAATTTTCGAAATGCTTCGCCGTTCCAACAAACCCATTTATGTAACCATCAACAAAGTGGATTCAGCAAAAGAAGAACTTGCCGCCACCGAATTTTACCAGTTGGGAATCGAAAAATATTTCACGCTTTCTTCGGCAACCGGTTCCGGAACAGGAGAATTGCTGGATGATATCGTAAATGAATTCCCTACAACCGATTATAAAGATCCTTTTGAAGGCCTGCCAAAAATTACGATCGCTGGAAGACCGAATGTGGGGAAATCTACTTTAACCAACGCGCTTCTTGATAAAGAACAAAATATCGTAACCGATGTTGCGGGAACTACAAGAGATTCCATTCAGACGTTGTACAATAAGTTCGGACATGAATTTGTTTTGGTCGATACAGCGGGAATGCGCCGTAAAGCCAAAGTAAAGGAAGATCTTGAATTTTATTCCGTGATGCGTTCCATCCGTTCCATCGAATATTCAGATGTGGTCATCATTATGGTGGATGCCACTTTGGGTTGGGAATCTCAGGACATGAATATTTTCGGTTTGGCACAGAAAAACAGAAAAGGCATTGTAATCGTGGTGAACAAGTGGGATTTGGTTGAAGATAAACACACCAATACCACCCGTGATTTCGAAAATCAGATCAAAGATAAAATCGGACAGTTTACCGATATTCCGATTCTTTTCATCTCCGCTTTAACGAAACAGAGAATTCTGAAATCGGTAGAAGTGGCAATGGAAGTCTATGAAAACAGGGCTAAGAAAATCAAGACCTCAAAACTGAACGAAGTAATGCTTCCGGTTTTCGAACACACGCCGCCGCCTGCAATTAAAGGGAAATATGTGAAAATAAAATACTGCGTCCAGCTCCCGACTCCGAGTCCGCAGTTTGTATTCTTCTGCAACCTTCCGCAGTATGTGAAGGAAGCGTACAAAAGGTTTACCGAAAACCAGCTGCGCAAGCAGTTCGGCTTTACCGGAGTACCGATTGAAGTCTACTTCCGCCAGAAATAAAACATCAGCCTTTCAGATTTTTCTGAAAGGCTTTTTTTTGAAATATTTTTTTAACGAACTTTGCCTCATATTAACTGCTATGATTACCGTTTTATCTGATAATTTTTCCCTGATCAATACCTGGATCAACGAACTTCGAAATGTAGAACTGCAGAACGACCGCATGAAGTTCCGCAGAAATATGGAAAGAATCGGCGAGATTGCCGCTTTCGAGATCAGCAAAGGCCTGGAACAGAAAGAAATTGAAATTACGACACCTCTTGACAAACTGAAAGTAAAGGAAATTGCCGTTCAGCCGGTTATTACAACGATTTTAAGAGCTGGGGTTCCGTTGTTTCAGGGAATTTTAAACTATCTCGATAAAGCAGACTGCGGTTTTGTGGCAGCGTACAGACAGCACGACGCAAACGACTATTTCTCCATCAAACAGGATTATTTAACATGTCCGAATATCGACGGACGACCTTTAATTGTTGCGGACCCGATGTTGGCGACCGGCGCAAGTCTGATTGAGGCCATTAAAGACCTGCTGAATCATGGAAAACCCACTCAACTTCACATTGTCGCCGCAATAGCTTCCCGGCAGGGGGTAGAAACAATACGGGCTGCCTATCCTGAAGCCAAAATTTGGGTTGGAGTCATTGATGAAAATCTGACGTCAAAAGGCTATATCAGTCCGGGGTTGGGCGATGCAGGAGATCTCAGTTACGGCGAAAAACTTCAGCGGTAAGCTCCTTAATCCAGCGCCATTACCAACACCGAAATTTTATTTTCTCCGGCTTTCAGAAGTTCCCACGCAACGGAACTCATCGTATTGCCGGTGGTGAAAACGTCATCGATGATCATAATGTGTTTTCCGGAAACGGGTTTTGTCACTGAAAACAGGTAATCTGTTTCTGCACGCTCCAATTTAGCTCTTTTCGCCTGTGCTTTACGGTAAAAATTTCTTTTGATTAGATGATGATCAAAGGGTATCTTAAAATTCGCCGACAGCGTCTCTGTAAAAAGATGAAGCTGGTTATAACCTCTTTCCCTGAGTTTTTTAGGATGGAGCGGCACTGTAACCATCAAATCCGGTTTGCTTTCTCTGAAATCAATTCTTTCTGAAACCCAATTTGCCAGTATTTTTCCCACTTTTTCGCGTTTTCCGTATTTCAGCTGATGAACGATCTTGCGGCTCAAACTTTCTTCTTCAAACTGCATCAGCGCAAAAGCATGTTCTACCGGAAACTGAAGTCTGCAGGATTCTGTTAGTAAATTATTTTCGCAGAAATCGTGATGGGTAAAATGAACTTGCTCAACACAAAGTGCACAGACCAGTTCGTCAGCACTGATGATTCGGTTGCATTCCAGGCAGCGGTTCGGGAAGATAAGATCCAGAAACATGATTTTGTTTGTATAAAATTACATCATATTTTTAAAATTACATTGGTTTGAGACTGTCCTTCGAAAGCACTCGGCTTTAAAAAAACATTATCTTTGCACCATGATACGCATTACCAAGATTTTTACTTTCGAAACCGCTCATGTTCTCTATAATTACGACGGAAAGTGTAAAAATATGCACGGACATTCCTATAAACTTTTCGTGACCGTAAAAGGAAATCCCATCAACGATCTGGATCAACCCAAAAACGGAATGGTAGTGGATTTTGGCGACATCAAGAAAATCGTGAAATCAGAAATTATTGATCTTTGGGATCACGCGGTTTTGATAAACGCGGTTTCTCCACACAAAGAACTGGGTGAAGATCTCGAGCAGAAAGGTCATAAAGTGATTTTCTGCAGTTACCAGCCGACCTGCGAAAACATGCTGTACGAAATCGCCGAAAAAATAAAAAACAAACTTCCCGGCGAGGTGTCTCTAGCCTATTTGAAACTCCACGAAACCGAAAATTCCTATGGTGAATGGTTTGCTGAAGAAAATTAATTTAAATGCAGATTGTGACTTAAAATCGCCTAAAATAGTTGTTACTTGTGTGGAACATTTGTGAAATTTGTGTTTGAAAAATGAAAATAAGTTTAGAAGAGGGTAAAAAAATATATTTCGCTTCCGATCAGCATTTTGGGGCTCCGAATCCAAAGGATAGCAAGGTTCGGGAAGAGAAATTCATCCGCTGGCTCGACGGGATAAAATCTGATGCCCAGGTTTTATTTCTTATGGGTGATCTTTTTGATTTCTGGCATGAGTGGAACCACGTAATTCCGAAAGGATACGTCCGTGTTCTGGGGAAACTTGCGGAGCTCAAAGATTCCGGAATTGAACTCTATATGTTTGTCGGCAACCATGATCTGTGGATGAAAAATTATTTTGAAGATGAAATTGGCTGCACGGTATTTTTCGATAAGCAGTACTTTGAAATCAACGGAAAAAACTTTCTTCTGGCGCATGGCGACGGACTCGGTCCGGGCGACAAAGGGTATAAAAGGATGAAAAAGCTTTTTACGAATCCTGTGGCACAATGGGGTTTCAAATGGCTTCACCCTGATATCGCCATGAAAGTAGCGCTGTATTTTTCCCAAAAAAACAAAATGATTTCCGGAGAAGAAGACAAAGAGTTTCTGGGCGAAGACAAGGAATTTCTCATCATCTACTCCAAAGAAAAACTTAAGACAGAAAAGATAGATTATTTCGTTTACGGTCACCGCCATCTTCCGATGGTTCTTGATCTGGAAGGAAATTCCAAATACATTAACCTTGGCGACTGGATTTCTTATTTTACGTACGGTGAATTTCAACTTGATTTTGAGCTGAAAACTTTTGAAAATCCAATTAAAGTTGATACCAATGCTTAACATTTTTCAGATAAACACGGAAATGCAATTCCAACAGAAATGTCTGGAAACTTTCCGCTATCAGTACGAGAATGTGGAGGTCTACCACAAATTTGTTGACTATCTGAACATTGATCCGTCCACAATTCAGGAAATCAATAAAATTCCTTTCCTGCCGATTGAAATGTTCAAAAACCACCAGATTTTAGATCAAAACTTCAGGACTGATCTGTATTTCCAAAGTTCTGGAACGACTCAGAAGAACCTTTCCAAACATTGGATTGCCGACGAAAATCTCTATCAGCATAGTATTTTAAAAGGTTTCAGACAGTTTATCGGAAATCCGGAAGACTATATCTTCCTCGGACTTTTGCCGAGTTATCTCGAAAAACAGCATTCATCCCTGATTTATATGGTTGATTTTCTTATGAAGAAATCGGGAAAACCGGAAAACGGTTATTTTCTTTATAACCACGCAGAATTACAAGAACTTTTAAATAAACTTTCAGCAGAAAATAGAAAGGTAATCCTGTTCGGCGTTTCATTTGCGCTTCTGGATTTTCTGGATTCATCTTCAGTAGAAAGTCAGACGCTGCAATTTTCGGAAAATCTCACGATCATTGAAACCGGCGGCATGAAAGGCCGAAAGGAGGAAATGACGAAAGATGAACTCCTGAAAATTCTTCAAAACGGTTTTGGTACCGACCGGATTTATTCCGAGTATTCCATGACCGAACTGCTTTCACAGGCGTATTCTCTGGGCGATAATATGTATGAAAGCCCAAATTGGATGCGCATTTTGGTCCGAAATACGGAAGATCCTTTTTCGTATGTGGAAGACGGAAGAACCGGCGCCATCAACATTATTGATCTGGCGAATATTCATTCCTGCAGTTTTATTGCAACCCAGGATCTGGGCAAAATCCTTGTGGATTCTGAAATTTCTCACGATGCTGAGACTGACAGCGTTTTTTTGAAAAAAAAGTTTCAGGTTTTGGGCCGCATCGATCATTCCGATATCCGCGGCTGCAGTTTACTGGTGTCTTAATTTTTAACCGAATGCTAAAAGTAGAAGAACTTACTTATAATTTCATTGCTCAGTTTTACGATTTCGAGAAAGATCTGGTGCTGACCAACCATTTCCATTCCGATTGGGAAGCCGATATTCTGGTCATCAGTTCCGAAGGTTTCAGTCACGAATTCGAAATCAAGTTTTCGAAAAGTGATTTCAAAAATGATTTCAAGAAGAATTACCAGAATGCCAAAACGAAGGAAAAATTCCTGAAGCACGATAAAATTTCCTGTGGCGACTACATCTGCAATCAGTTCAGTTTTCTTTTGCCGATGGGAATGATTGAAGCCGATAAAATCCCCGAACATTGCGGAATCATTGAGTTTTATCACAATCCCGATTCCTGGGAAACCACTTTTTTTGAAGTCCGGAAACCTAAAAAAGTGCATGAAGAGAAATTCTGGAACCTTGTAGACAAAGATTTGATGCTGAAAATGATGGCGCGGAATTACTATTTCAAAAAACTGGAACTTAAAGGGAAGCGCGAAGAACTGATTCTGCCGCCTCCAATTCCTCAGAAAAAGTGATAAATTTTTCCCGTGACTGAACTTTGAAAAATCGCAGCACTGATTTTGATGTAGATTTACCCAAATAGCGCATCATGAACTCAAATAAATTCAAAATAATTCTTTGGTCAGTCGGAATCCTGATGATCATTTTCTTAGGTGTTTTTCTTTATCAGCTTTCCAGCTCTGAATCGGCAAATTCCATGATGATTGTTCTGATGTTGCTTTTGGGCCTTATTTTAGGAGGAATAATTGCCTTTTTAGCATCGCGAAAGATGGCTTCTTCTCCGCCCGTGATTACAGAAAGTTCGCACACGATTGCCGAAAGCATGCGCAAAGTGTTTAAAGTGGTTTCGGCAGAAGGACACTTCAACGAAATCTACAACTACGAAGAAACCACCAAACTGCTCAATTTTATTCCTTCCAAAAAGAAAGCTTTGGTCATTGTTCAGGCAAAAGTCCTGGTGGGTTATGATTTCGAGAAATTCAAATGGGAAGTCGACGAGCAGAACCGACGCGTGAAACTCCTTAATTTTCCGCCTCCTGAAATTCTTTCCACTGAAACCGATTACAAATATTACAATATTGAAGAACAGTTTTTCAATCTTTTCAGCAAAGATGACCTGGCCAAAATCCAGCAGAATGGCAAGCGACAGGTGATTGAAGCTGCAAAAAAATCCCATCTCCCGGAAGTGGCGGCCGAACAGATGAGAATGTTGCTTACCGAACTTTTGGAAGGTAAAAATTTTTTCCTCGAAAATTCTTCGAAAATAACGGAAGGCAAAAATCAAATGGATTACAAGCCCATGAATACGAACTCGTAGAGAATTTTTCAACAATAAAAACTGATTTCTTCATCTTTAAGGCCATTTTTCAGGTGTTAAAATAAACGTAAGGCCATAAATTTCTTTTCCGTACTTTTGCACCTCGAAATTACTCACTGTTATTACCCAATTTATATGTTGTCAGTTCAAGGTCTAGGTCTTCATCATTCAGGAAACTATCTCTTTCATAACGTCAATTTTACCATCAAAAAAGATGATAAAATCGGTTTGGTAGGTAAAAACGGTGCGGGAAAATCAACACTTCTTAAAATGCTGACCGGCGAAATCAACTTCTACGAAGGGAGTGTGGTTCCCGATGGCAATATTTCGGTGGGTTTTTTGAAGCAGGATCTTGATTTTGTGAAAGGCCGAACGGTTTGGGACGAAACCATGCAGGCTTTTGAGCAGATCAATGCCATGAAAAATGAACTGGATGAGGTGAACCATCAGCTCGCCACCAGAACCGATTATGAAAGTGCAGCCTATGAAGGTTTCATCAACAAAATGACCGAACTGAATGACCTTCTTATGCATTACGATGCCTATAATCTGGAAGGTGACGTCGAGAAAATATTACTGGGTCTGGGTTTTAAGGCAGATGATTTTCATAAAATTACTGACGAATTTTCAGGCGGATGGCGAATGCGGATTGAACTGGCGAAACTACTGCTTCAGAAGAATGATCTGATGCTTCTCGATGAGCCTACAAATCACTTGGATATGGAGTCCATCATCTGGCTCGAAAGTTTTCTCAAAGAATATCCGGGAGCGATTGTTCTCGTGAGTCACGACAAGCAGTTCATGACTTCCGTCTGCAACAGGACTTTTGATATCAACAACAAAAAAGTCGACGATTACAAAGCCGACTATACCAAATATCTCGAACTCAGCAAGGAGAGAAAGGAAAAACTCATTCAGGCCAAGAAAAACCAGGATGTGGAGATCAAGCAGATGGAAGACAATATCAACCGTTTCCGGGCGAGTGCCACAAAAGCTTCTTTTGCGCAGTCTTTGATCAAAAAACTCGATAAAGTGGAGCGGATTGATGTGGACAACGAGGACGTTTCCAAATTCAACATCCGTTTCGTACAGTCCGTAATTCCGGGAAAAGTAAATTTTGAAGCCAAAAAACTGGGAAAATCCTACGGCAATAAAAATGTGTTCGATAAAGTGGACTTTTTTGTAGAACGCGGCGACCGGATTGCGCTTCTCGGCCAGAACGGTCAGGGAAAAACTACTCTCGCGAAAATTTTAGCCGGAGAAATCACCGATTATTCTGGTGAATGGAATCTTGGACACAACGTCAATATTGGTTATTTTGCCCAGAATCAGGAGGAAGTTTTAACACCGAATAAAACGGTGCTTGAAGAAGCGGAAGACGCCGCGACTGAAGATACGAGGCCAAGAGTCCGCGATTTGCTTGGAAGTTTCCTTTTTCAGGGTGAAGATGTGAATAAAAAAACCAAAGTGCTTTCCGGTGGTGAACGGAACAGGCTGGCTCTGTGTAAACTGCTGCTGAGACCGTTCAATACTTTGATCATGGATGAGCCTACGAATCACCTGGATATCCAGTCGAAGGAAATTATCAAACTGGCGCTTCAGAAATTTGAAGGAACGCTGATTGTGATTTCTCATGACCGGGAGTTTTTACAGGGCTTATGCGACAAGATTTTTGAATTCCGAGACGGAAGGATGAAGGAATTCCTCGGAAATATCGATGAATATTTGGAATTCCGTCAGAAAGAAAGCATCCGCGAAGTTTCCGCAGAAAAATCGAAACTCAGCGAAATGCGCAACGAAGTTGCAGTTGAAAAAACGATGGAGAAACCTGTAGAAGTGAAGCCTGTATTCGTCAGCAAGGACCAGAAAAATATCCAGAACAAGATTAAAAAAGTAGAGGAAAAAATTGCCGAACTGGAGCTGAAAATTGAAGAACTGGAAGCCGGTTTCACAACCGAAAACCCATCGGAAGAAAGACTGGAGCAATACCAGCAGAAAAAAACCGACCTTGACCTCGCTTTGCAGGAATGGGAATATTTAGGCACTCAAATTGAAAATTAAGATTTAAATTTGCAACGTGAAGTCAAAGCAGTCTTACAGAAATATATTTTCATCATGTTGTGTGGTGCTGTATCTTTTTGTGGCGCTGTTTTCGCAGAATTTCCACAACCATGGCAGCGGTTTGGTGTTTAAGGACTTTAATTTTAAAAAATCCGAAAAAACCTATACTGAAAACCATTTGGGACAGGAATTTTCCGACTGCCTGTCCTGTCACTTTCTGCACGACGGATTTACCCTGATTCCGGACGGATTTAAGCTTTCTCTTAACACTTCCGAAGATTTCAGGAAAGAAATATTCGCTTATCAACAAAGATTTTCCGTTCTGGAAATCTTTAACTTCAACCTCCGCGGTCCGCCCTCCAATTTCATTTAACCACTCATTTTTTTGAAAAAATGATGCGCAAAGCTTTCTGACAAAGCCTTTGCATTTTCGTATTTATTCAATTCAAAAATTATTTAAATGAAATTCATCATCAATCTGGTGTTCCTGTTTTTAGGGTTCATCGTTATAAGCGCACAGCAAAATTTTAAAATTCAGGGAAAAGTCATCGACTTCCACGACAAAGTTCCTTTAAAAAATGCCATAATCACAATCGGAAATCTTACTGCAAATTCAGATGACAGCGGAAACTTCAGTTTCAGTTCTGTTAAAAAAGGCACTTATCAACTTACGGCATCCCATCCCGATTGCGAGACTTTTTCTGAATCCATAACTGTTGACCGGAATCTGGAACTTACTTTAAATCTTGAGCATCACATTTCCGAAATCGAAACCGTAACGCTTCACGGCAATCATAAAAGCCGCGATGCTTTAGTCATTAAAACGCTTGATAGAACTCAAATCAGTAGGAATTCAACGGAAAATTTGGGAAATCTGCTTTCCGGAATTTCAGGAGTCGGAGCCTTAAAAACGGGCAACAGCATTGCAAAACCAATTATTCACGGCCTTTATGGCAGCCGGATTTCCATCCTCAATAACGGGGTGAAAATGGCGGAACAGGAATGGGGCGTGGAACACGCGCCGAATATTGATGTTGCGAATTTTGAACATATTGATGTCATTAAAGGAGCTTCTGCGCTCAAATACGGCAGCGATGCCGTTGGCGGAGTCGTGTTGCTCATTCCCGAAACTTTCAAGAAAATTGATACCCTGAAAGGTGCTGTAAACCTTTCAGGAATTTCCAACGGCCGTGGCATCGGCGTGGACTTAAATGTCGTAAAGACATGGGAAAGCGGCTGGGCTTTAAAAACGAATGGCGCATACAAGAAACTTGGCGATCTTCAAACTCCGGATTATGGACTGATGAATACCGGCATGAATTTCAGTTCCTTCGGATTTGCAGTCCAGAACAATAGCTTTTTGAGGGGAATTTCTTTCGATTACAGCCTTACCAACCAGGAAATCGGGATATTCCGGGGTTCTCATATCGGCAATCTTGAAGATTTTTACAATGTTCTGCAGTCCGATGTTCCTTTATATCAAAGAGATTTTTCCTATTCAATTGATAATCCGAAACAGGAAATTCAGCATCATCTTGCCAAAATTTCTGCTTATAAAAGGTTTGAAAAATTCGGGAAAGCTTCTTTTGATTACAGCTTCCAGTACAATCACCGGAAAGAATTTGACCTGAGAAGAGGAGAGTTGTCGGAGATTCCGTCGCTTGATCTGGAACTGTTTACGAATCAGATTACCTTCAGTGATTTAATCGAAAGACAGAACTGGGATTTGGAAACCGGTATCGATTTTATTTATCAGTATAATTATTCGACGCCGGAAACACAGGCAAGGCGCCTCATTCCAAACTACACCAAATATTCCGGCGGAGTTTATTCTGTCTTCAAATACCGAATAAATCCGAAAATTAATGTGGAAAGTTCGCTGCGGTACGATATCACAAAATACAGCGTAAAAAAATGGTATGATGAGAGCGACTGGACCAATCTTTATGCTAATGATTTCCAAGAATTTTATGAAAAAACAGAGGGCAACAGGGTTTTTACAAAACCTGAATTGGATTTCCGAAACTTTTCCTTAAGTGCAGGAATTGAATATCACCCTTCCGAAAAACTCAACCTGAAACTGAATTACGCCAAAGTCAGCCGCACGCCCAACATCGCTGAACTTTTTGCCGACGGGCTCCATCATTCCGCTTCGGTTCTGGAATTGGGAAATATGCGCCTGAAAAACGAAACCGGTAACCAACTAAACCTGAATATTGCTTCAAAAATTTCTGTTCTGAACGGTTTGGAAATTTCGGCAAATCCATATCTGTTTCTAACGGAAAATTTCATCAATCAGATTCCGACGGGAATTCAAAATACGATCCGTGGCGTTTTCCCGGTCTGGAGTTATGTGCAGATTAATGCAAGAATGTACGGCTTTGACCTGGACGCGAATTTAAAAATCAATGAAAATTTCACTTATAATGGTCGGTTTTCATATGTCAACGGCCAGGATCTGACCAATAACCAGCCGCTGATTCTCATGATGCAGCCGAACTTCTCCAACAGTCTTGAGTTTTCAAAAAAAGAATGGAAAAACTTCTATATCAAAGCCGAAAATCAAACTTTTCTGCAACAAAAAAGATTTCCGGTGTACAACCCCGTAATTACAATTTTTGAAAACGGCGTGGAAGTAGAGAAAGTCCTTGATCTGTCAACTCCGCCGCCCGCTTATTCATTGTGGAGCCTGCAGACAGGTTTGGATTTTAGCCGTCATTTTTCAGCCGGACTGAAAGTGACGAATCTTTTTGATAAAAATTACCGTGATTACCTGAACAGATTGCGGTTTTTCTCAGATGAAACAGGAAGAAATTTCATCCTTAACCTTAAGTACAACTTTTAAATAAAATTGACATGAATTCCATAAAAAGAATACCGTATTTCCTGCTCATCCTTTTTGCTGTACTTTCAGTAAGCTGCTCCAGAGCCGATGAAAATGAGGATGTGCTTTCTCAGGAAGATATTTCCAACATCATTCTGAAAGTAAAAGACGATGCCACCGGAATCACCGCTACGTATAATTATACCGTGAACTCGGTGACCGTTCCCGAAATCAAACTTACCGACGGGAAAACATACACCGTAGAAACGGTTTTCAAGAACGGAAACGAAGACGTCACTCAGGAAATCATCAGTGCGCTCGATGAACATTTTTTTGTATTCGCTTTTCAGGGTGCACAGATCAACCTTACACGAATGGACGATATCATCCGGGCCGACGGAAACAGAGTGGGCTTCAAAACCAAATGGACAGTGATAAAAACAGTGGATTCTGCGGCTCCTGTTCTGGAGTTTAAAATCATTCATGATGCCGCATCGGTAAATGAAAACCAGAACGGATTTGCTTTTGGAACGGTTGTGGGAGGAGAAACCGATGCAATGGCCGTTTTTCGATTAAACAACTGATTTTTAACTTTTTTTATCAGTTTTTACCCCTTAACTTCTAAAAAAATTCATATTTTTGCAACCTAAAATTTCAATAAACAACAATGAACGTTACAGCGACAAACCACGATGATGTAAGCGCGTTACTTACAGTTACCTTAGATAAAGCAGATTATAAAGAGAAAGTTGAAAAACAGCTGATTAATTATGCTAAAAATGCACAGGTTCCGGGATTCCGAAAAGGAAAAGTGCCGTTAAGCATGGTGAAAAAACAGTATGAAGCGGGAATTGCTTTTGAAGAAATCAACAAGCAGGTTTCTGAGGCGCTGAACAGTTATGTAAACGACAATAAACTGAAATTGGTTGGCCAGCCGGTTCCACAGGCTGTTGATGATTTCGATTATAATGCAGAGCAGTTGTCTGTAGGTTTTGAAGTTGGATACGAACCGGATTTCAAAATCGATCTGGCGAAATATGAAGCGCCGCACTATATCATTGAAGCTTCTGACAAGGAAATCGGGCTGAGCATTGAAAACATGCAGAAACGTTTCGCAGAGCAGGTTCCGCAGGATAAAATCGGTGCAGATTCCTATATCGCTCTGGAAATTCACCAGGTTGTTGAAGAAAATGCAGACGGAGCACACAACCATCCGCCAAAGAATTTAACCATTGATGCTGAAAAGAAAGAAGCTTTCAAGTTGGTTGAAGCTTTAAAAATGGATGAATCAGTTAAAGTGTCCCGAGAAGATCTACAGAAAAATGAAGACCTGGCAAAAGAACTGGGCTTCAGCAAAGAAGAAACAGAGCACCTTCACCATAAAGAAATTGAAGTAAAAGTGAAAGATTTCTACGGTCTGAAACTGGCTGAACTGGATCAGGATCTTTTCGACAAAGTTTATGGCGAAGGAAACATCAAATCTGAAGAAGAACTGAAAGCAAAGGTGAAAACTGAGTTGGATGAGTACTTCCAGCAGAATGCTGATGTTCATTTCGTAAACAAAGTTCTGGAGCAGGTAAACGAAAAGGAAGAAGTTAAACTTCCGGAAACGTTCCTGGTGAAATGGTTAATGTTCAGCAACCAGAACATTAAAGATGAAAATCAGGCAAAAGAAATTCTGGAAGCAGAAAGAAATCAGCTGAAATACCAGATCATCGAAGGTAAACTGATGAATGACAACGAAATCAAACTGGAATATACAGATGTTTTGGGGCAGGCAGAACTGATGGTGAGAAACCAGTTGGCGATGTACGGAATTCACCACCTTTCTGATGAAGAAATTCAGAAATATGCGGTTGAAATGCTGAAAGATCAGGAACAGGTTCGCCAGATTTCCTCGGAAGTGGGAATGGCAAAACTGAAAGACGTGATCCTTGAAAAATCTACAAAAAAGGAAACCAAAATCACGCACGATGAGTTTTTGGAAGAAATAAAGAAGTAATTTTCACTTCAAATAAAAATCCGTCCCGAATTTATTTCAGGACGGATTTTTTTTATCCCTTAATCAGTGCTTAATAACTGAAATATTCAAAATTTTCGTTGGAAGTCAGGTAATTTTCGAATTCATGCAGCTGCTTTTCATTGATGTGGAGTTCCAGGGTCATCAGAATGCTTTTCCCTTCTTTTTCGAGTGCAATCTCTTCCAGACCGCGCACCAGCCGTCTGATTTCATTGATAATTTCACTTTTTTTGTAAAAATCGGCTGAACTGATCTGGATTTTAAGAATTTTATTATGGTTTTGGGGGAGATAATTTTTAATCAGGAATTTCGCTGAATAAATAATGATCATCGCGGAGATCAGGAATGTAAAAGCCATATAAATTTCGCCGAAGCCAATCGCCATTCCTATTGCGGCGGCTATCCAGATAATTCCAGCAGTAGTGAGACCGTAAACATTGAATCCTTCCTTAAAAATAACGCCTGCGCCTAAAAACCCGATCCCGCTTACAATATAGGATGCAATCCGGGTAGGGTCGCCATCTCCGGCCAATTTATAGGAAAGAATTGTAAACAGCGTGGAACCGAGACAGATTACTGTAATGGTTTTTAAGCCGGCCGATTTATCCTTCATTTCGCGCTCAGCGCCAAGAATAATCCCGACGATAATGGAAAACACGGCTTTATAAATATCGAGAATTTCAAAATGTTCAGACATTTTTTATTTTAAAGGTAAGAAATTTTCAGGAATTGTACTCGCGGTTCCATTCTTCAGCGGCATCACAAAGCGTTTGATAAAAAGCTTCACCATATTTTCTGGTTAAAGGCGTTTTAAGGAATTTGTAGATGGGAACCTTCAGTTCTTTTCCCAAAACGCAGGCAGGGTTGCAGATTTCCCACTCGTGGTAGTTAAGAGCGGTAAAAGTGGAGTATTCGCTTACCCGAATCGGGTAAAGGTGACACGAAATCGGTTTTTGCCAGTCTACTGCGCCATCTTCATATGCCTTTTCGATCCCGCATTTGGTGATTCCCCTTTCATCAAAAATAACATAAGCGCATTCTTCGCCGTTTACCATTGGGGTAACAAAATCGCCGTCACTGGGATCAACAGTCCAGGTGCCCTGCTCTTCGAGGGCTTTTACGCCTTCGGGCCTTAAATACGGCTTTACTTTATCAAAAATACGGTCAAGGATTTCAGTTTCGTTCCTGTCGAGCGGCGCCCCCACATCTCCCGCAACGCAGCAGGCGCCTTTGCATCTGCTTAAATTACATACAAATTCTTCGGAAAAAATTTCCTCGGAGATTAATTTGTTTTCGATCTGAATCATTGGGGTTTAAATATTAAAATTAAAAACTTGGAAAATTTTGAAAAAAATCAGAGAAAGGATGATGACCCAAAGCCCTGCCTCTTTAAGTGCATATTTGTTTAGGAATTTCAGCATTCTGCTGAGGATGATGGAGGCCGGAAGTGCAAGCAGCAACAGGTATTCATAGTCCGTTCCCATATAAAGCACAATCGTAATGAGCTGTGCGAGCAAAAACACGAGTAAAAAAGTGTATTTGAATTTGCTTACCGGACTTTTTTTATTGAAATGTTTGAAATGATCCGTGACCGAAAGCAGCAATAGCAAGGCTACCGGCGAGAGCCAAAGTAGTCCGTTGATGTTCTTTGAGATTTTAAAATCATAAAACGGGAAATAAGCTGGACCCCACGAATTCATTTTCAGAAAATAGGCAATTCCGAAGTAGGAAAGGGCAATGAGAAGTATTCCGAAAAACAGACGGAAAAAATGCAGGCCAATTCTGTCGGAAGTGCCGATGATGTGAATGATGACAAAAATCGACATTGGCCAGGTTGTAGGTAAAAAGATAAAATTCAACGCCAGAAGTGCTCCAACCAGAACATAGGAGTTTTTGCGCACCGTCATTTCCACATCTGTTAAAAGCAGCAGAATAATTGAGTTGGTTACAAGGGTTACTGCAATTCCGATATCCAGATCGCCCGGATAAAAGGCAAAAATAAAGGCGGTATATAAAAACAAGGGAAGATGCGTGAGATAATTCAGGGCAATGGCATTGAAACAGAAATACCCGAGCGCCACACCCACAAATGTGATAACCGCTGAAAATATGTCTAAAGTATTGAAATCCACAAAATTAACACCAATTACCACGAAAAGAAGAATGCCGATATACACCGGAATGGAAAAAATATTGCTTTCTTTTGAAAGTAATCGAAACATTTTTTATAAATTTGTGCAAAGTTAATTTAAAAAGGAAAATAATGACGTCTTTATTTCTGCTCATCAGTAAGTTTTTCAAATGGTCTTTCGGCTTTTTCGAGTTCGCGGGAAACTTTGTAAACTGGATTTTATTCTTTCTCGCAACAGCAATGTTCTGCTACTGGTGCTACGTTTTGGTATCCCGATTGGGAGGCGACAGAGACAAGGATTATTTTTCTCCAACCGAAGGTCATAACCCTTATTATGATCCTAAAATTTACAAGAAGGACAACTGATTAATTGATAAGTATATTGATAATAATAATCCCGGAATTTAACAGTTCCGGGATTTATTTTTTTAGGCTGTTCTGTTAAATTTAATGAATCGGAATCACCAGAACGGGTAAGGTGGAACGGCGCGTAAGTTCTTTGGTTAAACTGCCAACGAAAACATCGTAAATTCCACTTCTGCCGTGGGATCCCATCACAATATAATCCGCATTTTTTTCCTTTGCATAATCCAGGATAATATCTCCAGCAATGCCCTGTCTCAGCAGGTGTTCACATTCTATGCCTTTCTCCATAATGCGTTTTTCAATTGCATTCAGGCGGATGAGTTCCTCCTTGATTTCATTTTGCTCTACTTCCGGAAAATACTGAAAGCCCATATCACCGATCGCAAAACCGATATCAGCAGGCGCAACATGGATCAGAAATATTTTTCCTTTTGTTTCCTGGGCAAATTTCAGGGCACCGTTTACAAGCCGATCGGTAGCATCTGAAAAATCAATCGGCAAAACTATGTTTGTCATGTGTTTAATTTTTGTTCTTTAAAATTACAAAAGTTTCTTATACCGTCAAACACATTTTACTGAATTCTGAAATCCAGTACTTTCTTTTCTTCCAGATAAGCTTCCAAAATATCATTTTCAGAGACTTTTCCAACTCCTTTAGGGGTGCCGGTGAAGATGAGGTCACCAACTTTGAGCGTGAAATACTGTGACACAAAAGCGATGATTTTTTCGGGGGAGAAAATCATGAGTGAAGAGTTACCGTCCTGAACTTCCTCCTTGTTTTTAAGCAGAGAAAAATTCAGGTTTTTCATATCGAAATCACCTTTGCTGTAAAAATCAGAAATTACTGCGCTGCCGTCGAAACCTTTTGCCAATTCCCACGGAAGGCCTTTCGTCTTCAGCTGGCTCTGTAGATCCCTTGCTGTAAAGTCAATCCCGAGGCCGATCTCATCAAAATAACTGGAAGCACTGGCTTCCTGGATGTATTTTCCGCCCTTAGAGATTTTCAGAACGATTTCCAGTTCATAATGTACATCATTTGAAAATTCCGGAATGTAGAAATCCGAACCTCTCTTCAGGACCGCCGTGTCGGGTTTCATAAATATTACCGGGTTTTCCGGGATTTCGTTTCCCAGTTCCCGGGCGTGTTCAGCATAATTTCTGCCGATGCAAATGATCTTCATAGGTAATCGTATTAAATATTTTAAAGCTTGAATTCGTTATTGCAGTAATAGCAATGGTAAAGGTTGCTTTTTGACTTAAGCGGCAATCCTAAAAACAGCAGAGAAATCCCAAACAGCCCGCCGGGATTTTCGTCGCGGTACAGGTGATTGGAGCCGCATTTCGGACACGTAAAATCAAATTCCGGAGTGGGAATCGTGTGCTCAACCTCCAAATCATGTACTTCGTCCTCTAAAAATTTTTTTAAAATTTCCTCAGCTTTTTCTCTGTCATGGTCAAAAACCTGCAGCTGAATTCCGCCCAACGCCTGCGACAGCAGCCAATCTGACTGAATCGTCTGCTCATTGGCTATAAAACTTTGAAGGCCATGATCGGCCAGAATCTGTTTATCGCGGTTAGCTTCGATGCTGTTGCTGTAGTATTTAAATTTGACGAGTGAGGGCATGAAATATTTTATAAATAAAAATTGTTTTAGAACTTACTTCTCAGCTGGATTCCCGTCAGAACTTTCTTCGTGTACAGCGGAAAATCAGCGTTCTGGATCCATCCGTAATAACCCAGATCTTTCTGGAAAACGTCTTTAACACGATGTCCTTTGTATTTTCCGAAGCTGAAAATCTCTTTTCCGTCTTCATCAAAAGCAATGAACCCAGCCAAATCAGCAAATTTATGGTGATGCGAAAATTCGCTCAGCCCTGCGATTTCATTCGGAAGTTCATCGTAATGGCCCACCTGCGCATCCAGCACTTCAAAGGTGGCCAGAACATCCGCTTCGGCTGAATGCGCGTTCTCCAGATCTTTTTTGCAGTAAAACCTGTATGCCGCGGTAAGATTTCTCGGCTCCATTTTATGGAAAATCGTTTGCGCATCGATGAGTTTGAATTTACTTAGATCAAAATCGACTCCGGCGCGAAGCAGTTCTTCCGCCAGAAGCGGAACATCAAAACGGTTAGAATTGAAGCCACCTAAATCTGTTCCGGCGATCATTTCCATTACTTTCGAAGCAATTTCACTGAATTTCGGCGCGTCTTTTACATCATCGTCGCTGATGCCGTGAACGGCGGTGGATTCTTTCGGAATGTACATATCAGGATTCACGAGCCAGGTCCTGCTTTCGCGGGAAGCATCCGGATGTACTTTCAGAATGCTGATTTCCACGATCCGGTCTTTCGCAACATTGGTTCCGGTAGTTTCTAGGTCAAAGATACAGAGCGGTTTATAGAGTTTGAGATTCATTTATTTGATTTGAAAATGCGGTAATTTGAGAATGCGGCGATTATTTAAGCTGTCTCTGGAATATCAGTGATATTAAAATATAGTATAAGATGACCAGCGGAATTCCAACGGTTCCGAAAATAATTAAAATCAGGATGGCGCCAATGAGTAACGCAATTTTGGGATAATTGTCTGCCAGTTTCATCGACTTGAATTTCATTGCGATCATTTTAATGGGACTCACCAGAATCCACGATGAAATAGCAACCAAAAGCATTAATAACCCGGAGTTTTCAAACAGAAATCCAAAACTTCCGTTTTCCTGAAAGGCATAAAATAGTCCAAAGATCAATATTGTGTTTGAAGGCGTGTTCAGACCTTTGAAATAGTAAGTCTGTTCCTCATCAAGATTAAAGATGGCCAGCCTCAGACAGGAAAAAACGGTGATGAAAAGCCCAAAATATTTGGTTTCAAAAGGCATCTCGATTCCGAAAACTTGGTTTCCGAAAGGTTCCAGCGCTTTAAACATTACAAATCCGGGCAGTAAACCGAAACTCACCATATCGGCAAGTGAATCGAGCTGCGCGCCCAAATTCGAGTCTGATTTCATTGCGCGGGCAATAAATCCGTCAAAAAAATCCAGAACCAGCGACAGAATAATGCACAGGGCCGTGATTTTGTAGTTTCCGCTGAGGAGATGGATTACGCCGATGCTCCCCGAAAAAAGGTTGGCGAGCGTAAAGGCATTGGCCAGATTATTTTTGATAAAATTCATGATTCTTCTGTAAGTTTCAAATTTAGTTTTCTTAATTGAAAAAGCCATCCAAAAAGAGAAAAAACTGCAGTTATTAACGTAAATAGAAGCGAGGCAGACACTGAAACAGTTGGATCAAAACTGAAATAGTGAGACGCCTGCAAAAAAAGCATTTCCCGCACCCCGATTCCTGCAAACGAAATTAAACTGAGCACAGAACTGGCCAGAAAAACAATTGAATAAATGATATAATGACTCCCAATGCCCATACTTTTCAGGAGAAATACAAAACACAGCATCTGCAGCATCTGGATCAGCAACGAAACGCCGAAGCCTTTCCAAAATACAGGCTGAAAAGTAGTAAAATATCTTTTCGTAATGAAAAATGTGAGCAAGATTCCTGTGGCAGCCGCGAGTAAGAATAATACGGTCCATTGCAATTGAAAAAGAGTGGCGGAGAAAAGAAGAATCAATACGCAGATGGCTAAAAGACCGCTCAAGCGGTCATTGAAAAGGGCAGAAGTGAGGGTTTTGGCACTCCACCCGAACTTTTTATGCAGAAGATAAATTTTATATGCATCGCCGCCGATGCCGCCCGGAATAAAAAAATTATAAAACATTCCGAGAAAATAAAGTTCGAGATTGCTGCGGAAACTCAGATGGAATTCCCTGGTTTTCAGGAACAATTCAAGTCTTTTTGCCGATAAAACCTGGGAGGCCAGAAAAAAAACCGCCGCCAGAATCAGCCAGAAAACATGGACTTTTTGCAGAACTTCACCTACCTCCGAAAAAGGAATTTTTTTGAAAACAAAATACAGCAAAGCCAGACTCACCCCAATTTTAACAGAATTGAGGAGGATCTTTTTAAGCCGGGACTTTTCCAAAACTCGTGATTTTTCTGATGTTGAAAGGTCTTTTGCTTTGGGATTCGTAATAGGTTTTCATGAGCATGTCGATCACAATTCCGGTTGTAAAAAACTGGATCCCGATGAAGACGAGCAGAACGCCTAAAATCAGAAGCGGCCTTCCACCAATATCATTTCCCAGTAATTTAACTACTAGTAAGTAAGCGTTTATGGTCATTCCGAGTAAAAAGGCTGCCAAACCGATGTTTCCGAAAAGGTAAATCGGTTTGGAAAGGTATTTCTGGTTAAAAAGAACCAAAAGAAGATCGTTGATGACTTTAAAAGTCCGGTTCATGCCATATTTGGAAACGCCGAACTGTCTTGCATGATGTTTTACCGGCATTTCAGCAATTCTGGCGCCGTTCAGATGGGCCATCAAACTGATGAAGCGGTGATTTTCGCCGTAGAGATTAAGGTCTTTGGCGGTTTCGTTGGTAAAGACTTTCAGCGCACAACCCTGATCTGAGATATTGAGTTTTGTGGATTTTTTAATGATGAAATTCGCGATTCTGGAAGGAATCGTGCGGACGGACGAATCCTGCCGTTTCTGTCTTTTTCCGACCACGAGGTCGTAGCCGCCTGTTTCTAATAGGTTTACCATAGCAGGAATATCCGACGGATCGTTCTGCAGATCACCGTCGAGCGTGATGATATAGTCTCCCGTTGCAAAGTCGAAGCCCGCCATCATGGCTGAACTTTGTCCGTAATTTTTTTTAAGTTCAATCAGCACAACGTTCGGATCGTTTTTCTCTTTGATTTCCTTAACGGTTCGGTCAGACGAATGGTCATCAATCAGGATCAATTCATACTGGAAATCCTGCATGGATTCCCGGATCCGATCGATCAGGATCCCGGCATTTCCCTCTTCATTATACATTGGAATCACCAAAGAGTAGAATTTATTATAATCCATTCGTATGTGTTGATTTATTAAATTTGCAGCAGAACTTCTGCAAAAATACAAAAACTAATTTTCTGATGACTCAAAATCAACTGCTTTCCAAAAGACAAATATTTCTGCTGTTTGTGGGGTTTTCGGTGGTGTATATTTCCGGAATGTTCATTCCCTTGATGGAAAATGATTCTGCGCAGCATGCAACTATGGCCATGAGAATGGCGCTGAATAATGATTTTCTAAATATTTTCAAAGGCGAAAATCCTTATCTGGATAAGCCGCACTTGCATTTCTGGCTTTCAGCTATTTCAATGAAAATTTTCGGGATCAACCATATTGCCTATCGGATTCCTGCACTTCTGTGTCTGTGTCTGGCGTGTTTTTCCACCAAAAAACTCGCAGATCTGCTGTATGCCAATGAAAACCTGAGTTATCTGGCATCGCTCATCTTTCTGTCGGCACAGACGATTATTCTGTCGGCACATGATGTTCGGACTGATGCGGTGTTAACGGGTTTTATTATTTTTTCGGTGTGGCAGTTTGTGAAATTCATCAAGACCCAGAACACAGGCGCTGCGTTGCTGGCAGGATTTGGAACGGCAATGGCTTTTTCTTCCAAAGGCCAGATGGCCATCGTCATAATTGGTTTTTGCATCTTGGCATATCTGCTGTATTCCAGAGACTGGAAAAAGTTTTTCAATCTGAAAATATTGCTTGTCGGACTCGCTTTCATCATTGGAATACTGCCGGTTTTATATGCGTATCATCATCAGTTCGGGAATAAAGGGATTGAATTTATCCTCTTCAACCAAAGTGTAAACCGCCTGAACGCGACCGGATTTGAGGAGACAAGTCCCGATTATTTCTTCTTCTTCCATACTTTGCTTTGGGCCTTTCTGCCTTTTTCACTGGTTTTTTATGTGGGGGTTTTTCAGAAATCTGCGTTTTTCATCAAAAACAGGTTCAGGAAAATTGACGGTGTTGAATTTCTGACTCTCGGTGGATTCTGGCTCGTCATGCTTCTTTTCAGCGCTTCAAAATTCAAACTTCCGCATTATCTGAACGGACTGATCGGGATTCTGGCTGTACTTACCGCAGCATATCTCTTTGAAATATACAGGAGAAATCAGGTCAGAAAAATAAAAGTTTTATACATCATTCAGCTTGTGGTAATTTTCGGAAGTATTCTCGGAATAGGCCTGCTCATTCATTATTTTACGGGGATCCCGAACAAAGTGATGTATGGATTTACTGCTTTAATCTTCGCGTACCTGCTTTTCAGGATTTTTGTAAAGGAAAATCCTTTCAGGAAATATGTTTTTATGTCCCTGCTTTTCGGTGTGGCGGTGAATTTATTCCTCAACACGCAGTTTTATCCGGTACTCACGAGATATCAGGGTGGTCTGAAGCTGGCGGAATTTGTAAATGAAAATCATCTCGAGAAGGAAAGAATCCTGATGCTGAAAGGCAACGAAACCTGGTCTTTCGATTTTTACACCCAAAGAAACACGCCGCGTATCGAAGAAATGGACCTTAAAAAGGATGATTTGCTCGTCATCTCAAGAGAGGAACTTGCAAAACTGAACAGAAATTACCTCATTCTTGATGCTGAAAATCATTTCAGGATCACAAGGCTTTCCCTTAAATTTCTCAATCCCGATAAAAGAGCAGCCCAACTGGATCTGGTGTATCTGGTGAAAATTTTAAACTGAATGCAGAATTCATTTTTAAATAAGTCGCACGAAATTAATTCACCGATGAATTAAATTTGACATTTAACTTTTTTTAGTTACTTTTATCCAACATTAAATTAAAACTTTACAAAATGAAAAAAATAGTTTTCGCTTTTGTTGCCTTATTTTTCGCAACATTGTCTTATGCCCAGATCGAAGGAAAATGGAAAACCATTGATGATGAAACGGGAAAGGCAAAATCCATCGTGGAAATCTCAAAGAGATCCGACGGTAAATACTACGGTAAAGTTTTGCAGCTTTTAATCAAGCCTGAACACGACACTTGTATTGACTGTAAAGATGACCGGAAAAACAAGCCAATCTTGGGAATGGAAATCATCCGCGGACTTAAAAAAGACGGAAACGAGTTTACCGGCGGAACTATTACCGATCCAAAAACCGGAAAAACTTACAAATGTACCATCACCAGATCAGGCGACAAACTGAATGTAAGGGGTTATATCGGCTTCTCACTGATTGGAAGAACCCAGACATGGCATAAAGTAAAATAACCGAAAATATTTCTGACCACACCGAAGCAACTCCCCCAGAGTTGCTTTTTTGGGCCTTATCCTTAAAATTCCCAAAAAATAATTACTTTTGTACCCTAAAGTTGAGATACATTATGAAGGAATATACTTTTCGGGAAGTGATTTGTCAGGCCATGAGTGAAGAAATGCGCAAAGACGAATCCATTTATTTAATGGGTGAGGAAGTTGCGGAATACAACGGTGCTTACAAAGCTTCGAAAGGAATGCTGGATGAGTTTGGTGCCAAAAGAGTGATTGATACTCCAATTGCCGAGCTTGGTTTCACGGGAATCGCGGTAGGTTCTGCCATGAATGGCAACCGTCCGATTGTGGAGTACATGACCTTCAATTTCGCATTGGTGGGAATCGATCAGATCATCAATAATGCGGCAAAAATCCGTCAGATGAGCGGTGGACAATGGAACTGCCCGATTGTATTCAGAGGTCCGACTGCTTCGGCAGGACAGCTCGGAGCGACTCACTCCCAGGCTTTTGAATCATGGTTTGCGAACACCCCGGGTCTTAAGGTAGTTGTACCTTCGAATCCATATGATGCAAAAGGTTTACTTAAAACCGCTATTCAGGATAATGATCCCGTGATTTTCATGGAGTCGGAACAGATGTATGGCGACAAAATGGAAATCCCGGAAGAAGAATATTACATTCCTATCGGAAAGGCCGATATTAAAAAAGAAGGAAAAGATGTGACTTTGGTTTCCTTCGGTAAAATCATGAAGCTGGCCATGCAGGCTGCAGAGGACATGGAAAAAGAAGGAATCTCTGTGGAAGTGATCGACCTTAGAACCGTGCGTCCGCTGGATTTCGATACCGTTCTGGAATCGGTGAAGAAAACAAACCGACTCGTAATTCTGGAAGAAGCATGGCCTTTCGGCTCTGTATCGTCAGAAATCGCGTACATGGTGCAGCAGAAGGCATTTGATTATCTGGATGCTCCGATCAAGAGAATTACAACGCCCGACGCTCCGGCTCCGTATTCGGCAGCACTGTTCGCAGAATGGTTCCCAAAACTGGAAAAAGTAAAAGAAGAAATCAAAAAGGCGATGTACCTGAAAGCATAATTAACTCCCGAAAGGGAGTTTTTTATTTTCAGGATTCATTAGTGCAGAAAATTATTTAAGGACTTATTTTTTTACTCTACATTTGCCCCTACAAAAAAAGATAAAAAATGTCTGAAATAACGGAAGGAGGTCATCATTTTGATACCAAGAAACTTACGGCAGTAGGGGTGCTGGTTTCCTTAGGAATTGTTTTTGGAGATATTGGTACCTCGCCGCTCTATGTAATGAAGGCGATTGTGAATGCCCGTAAAGATGGTGCATCAATGCCTTTTAACGAGTATATTGAAGGAGCACTTTCCTGCATTATCTGGACGCTCACGCTGCAGACCACCATTAAATATGTGGTCATTGCTCTTAGAGCAGATAATAAAGGCGAAGGCGGAATCCTTTCTCTCTATTCCCTCGTTAAGAAACTCAAAAAAAAATGGCTTTATGTCGTCGCGATTATTGGTGCAGCCACGCTGGTAGCAGATAGTGTCATTACTCCATCACTTACGGTAATGTCCGCCATTGAAGGACTCAAAATTTACAATCCAAATACTCCGGTGGTTCTGATCACCTGCGGAATTCTGTTTATCGTTTTCGTCGTGCAGCAGTTCGGAACGGCCTCCATCGGGAAACTTTTCGGACCGGTTATGGTACTCTGGTTCCTTGTACTGGGAGTTTTTGGTTCCATTCATATTTTTGAACATCTTGAAATCCTGCGCGCTTTCAACCCAATATACGCCTATAACTTAATTACCCACTCACCCAGTGCCATTGTGATCATGGGAGCAGTATTCTTGTGTACAACAGGTGCGGAAGCGCTGTATTCCGATCTGGGACACTGTGGGAAGAAAAACATACGAATCAGCTGGATTTTTGTTAAAAGTATGCTGATTCTCAATTATCTGGGACAGGGCGCCTGGCTGCTTTCCAATTATCACAAGGTTTTTCAGGGAATCAACCCATTTTTCGGCATTATGCCGGAATGGGCAGTGCTTCCCGGTGTCATCCTTGCAACAGCTGCGGCCATTATCGCCAGTCAGGCAGTGATCACGGGTTCTTTTACGATGTTTTCCGAAGCCATGTCGGTAACGTTTTGGCCCAACCAGCAAATCGACTACCCTTCGGGCGTTAAAGGGCAGATGTATATTCCCCGAATCAACTGGGGACTGATGGTCTTCTGTTTCATCGTGGTGATGTATTTCCAGAAATCTGAATCTATGGAAGCTGCTTACGGACTTACGATTACCATAACCATGCTCATGACCACGATCCTGTTGTTTTTCTGGCTCAGCCGCACACGGGTGAACAAATTTATGGCTTTGGGTTTCGTTGCGGTGTATCTCTTCATTGAACTGGGGTTCTTTTATGCCAATGTAATCAAATTCTTTGATGGCGGCTGGCTGACGATGGTTCTGGGTGGATTCATTGCGGTATGTATGTATGCGTGGTATAAAGGACGGCAGATCAAAGCGAAATTTATCAAGTTCGTGAAGCTGGAAAAATATGTCTCCACGATCAAAGACTTGAAACTCGACGAAACCATCCCCAAATATTCTACCAATCTTGCTTTTCTGAGCCGCGCGAAGCGCGAAGACGAGATTGAAGCCAAGATTATATATTCCATTTTGAGGAAACAGCCGAAAAGGGCAGACCATTATTTCATCCTGAACATCGTAAATCAGGAAGATCCATATACCTTCAAATACACAGTAGATGAAATTATGCCCGGAACGATTTACAGAATTAACTTCCTTCTCGGGTTTAAAATAGACAGGAGGATCAATGACTATTTTGATCAGGTGCTTGAAGACATGATGGAAGACGGCACCATTCCTTCGCGAAGCAGTCATCCGTCTTTGCGCGCGCACAATATTCCACCGGATCTTCGGTATGTCATCATCGACAATACCTATATCAACGATGCGTTGCTCACGGTGAAAGAAAAAATCACCCTCAATATCTACAATTTTGTGAAGTATATCGGAAGCGATGATTTCAAAGCCTGGGGCATCACCGCACACAATGTAGTGGTGGAATCGGCGCCGCTGCTGGATCAGAAGGTTGTCAGCAAAAAAATTCAGCAGGTGGAATTCCGTCATTACCATTCTTGATGGAGTCGGGAACGTTTTGAAAGAACCCCGAAAGGCTGCCACCGGACATTAATAAAAAAACAATAAATTTGTATATAATTTATTTGGATGAATGCAAAGCAGAGGGAACTCAATATTACAACGATAAAGGAAGTCTTAAGGCAATACCTGCAAGAGAAGGGTTTCCGAAATACTCCCGAAAGATATACGATTCTGGAGGAAATCTACATGATGGAGCATCACTTCAATGTGGATGACCTTTATCTGCTCATGATGCAGAAGAAATACCATGTTTCCAAAGCCACGATTTACAACACCATCGAGATTTTTCTGGATGCAGGGCTTATCCGCAAACACCAGTTCGGGGAAAAAACGCTTACTTCTTCTTCCTACGAAAAATCCTATTTCGACAAGCAGCACGACCATTTGGTTATTTACAGAACAGGATCCGATAAGGAGATCGAAGAGATCATTGAGTTCTGTGACCCGAGGATCCAAGGCATCAAGGAATCCATCGAGAGTGCATTCGGGGTGACGATTGATTCGCATTCCCTATACTTTTACGGAACCAAAAAAAATTAATGAAAAAGCTTCTCGTTCTTTTTCTTTTCATCAATATCAGTGCTTTTGCACAGATCATCACCCAGCCGCAGGAGCCGGCCGTGAAAGACCCTTTCTTCACCGCTCAGAATCCGCCGCAGCAGGGCGAGAAAGTGAAGCTCATCCATTCCGATTTCTTTCAGAAAACACCGGAAAAATACGCCGGAAATCCATTTTTCTCCGGAAACGTTCAGTTCAATCATCAGGGTTCGGTGCTTACTGCAGATGTCGTGATCCTTTATCAGGACCAGAACTTTGTTAAAGCCATCGGAAACGTAAAACTGCAGAACGCCGACGGTTCGGTGATTACTGCGGGAGAAATGGAGTACGACGGTAATTCCCAGAAAGGCATCGCGCGCAAGAATGTAGTGCTGACGGATCCGAAACAGACGATCAAAACCGAAACGCTCTATTACGACAGGCTTTCCAACCAGGCGTATTTCAATACCGGCGGAACCATAGCGGATGCTACGAATGTGATGTACACAAAGTCGGCAAACTATAATCTCAATACCAAGATGATCGACTTTACCGGAAAGGTGAAGATCGATAATCCGGAATATATTGTGGAGGGAAGCAGCATCAAACAGAACCAGAACACGAATACCGCGGAATTTTTCGGACCTACCACCATTACAAACCGGAAGAATCCTGCCAACTACGTCTATACCGAACTGGGGACTTACCAGATGAACTCGAAAGAGGTGTACCTGAACAAAAACTCCCGCATCCATTACAATGGAAAGATACTCACGGGCGACAAAATGTACTACAATCAGTTCACTGGTTTTGGCAAAGGTACCGGCAACGTCACCCTCCGCGACCCGAAGGAAAACCGGTACATCAAAGGCGGCTACGGCGAAATTTATGAGAAGAAGGATTCAGCCATGATGACCGAGAAACCCTATGCAGTAAAGATCCTCGAAAAAGATTCCATGTATTTCTCGGCAGACAGGATCCTGGCCTACCAGAAAGCCGGAGAAACCGATCCAGCTGAAAAGAAAAGTTTCCTGCGCGCGTACCGCAAAGCCCGCATGTACAAATCGAATATCCAGCTGCGCGCCGATTCCCTGACCTTTAATGAAACCGACGGTGTAATGCACCTCTTCGGAACTCCTATCGCGTGGAGCGGAGCCAAACAGGTGACGGGTGACAAAATTGAAGCGTATTTTGATACCGAAAACGAATACATCGATTCCCTGAAGGTGATCGGCAATGCATTTGCCATCAGCAAAGCTGATTCCCTGAACCTGAAAGATGAATTCAATCAGGTGAAAGGCAAACTCATGACGGTGTATTACGAAAAGAACGAAGTGCGGCTCGCTAAAGTCATCGGCAATGCACAGGCCATTACATATGCCGACGATCAGAACGAAAAAACCAAAAAAGTGGAGCGTATTGGCGTGTCACTATCCACATGCGGAACCATCGAAGCCGCCTTTGAGGAAAGCAAGGTTCAGATCATTTCCTGCAACATCGGCGCGAATACAGACATTTATCCAATGAGCAAGATCTCCCGCGAGAAACGCTTCTTCCCTGATTTCAACTGGAATACAAAAGACCGGCTCCGGAAGTGGGAAGACATCTTCCTGGATACGCCCAACTATGAAGAAATAAAGTACGAAGCCAGCAATCCGCTCTTTGATGCCGCCCAAACAGAAGCCGAAAAGGCAAAGGCCGCGGAGGAAGCGAAGAAACCGAAACGGGTGCGGCGATAGGACTCTCGTTTTGCTAAATAATTCCCCAATTAAGTAGGTAAATGTGTATAGAATGATGAATGCTATAATAAAAACAGTAATTTGTCTTTCTGCGCCGTTTTCATTAATGATGCCCACTAAGAATTTAATACAGCAATAAGCAATTGCCAGAATAAGAACTGGTTTAAAGAATCTTTTCCATATTGTATAAAAAAATCTTTCTGTCGATGATTGTAGCGGGAAATTAGGTCCATTATATTTTCTAAAGATAACAAGTTTTCTAGAAGATGAGACAGTCCTTACAAAATCATACTCAACTGCACTCTTTTCCTCGCCTCATCCACTTCGGTGACTTTTACCTGAACATGTTGATGAAGTTTCACGACTTCGTTCACATCCGACACAAAACCTTCCTTAAGTTGGGAGATATGCACGAGTCCGCTTTCCTTGATGCCGAGATCCACAAAACAACCGAACGCTGTAATGTTGTTCACGATTCCGGGAAGGATCATACCGGTCCTGAGGTCTTTGATGCTTTTGACTGTCGGGTCGAACTCAAAAACTTTGGCAGCTTTCCGCGGATCGAGACCGGGTTTTAGAAGTTCCTTCAGGATGTCTTTGATTCCCAATATCCCGATGGTTTCGGTCACGTATTTTTCCGGGCTGATCAGGGCAATCTTTTCTTTATTTGCGATGAGGTCAATTGTTTTCAATCCCAGATCTTTTGCCATTTTCTCCACAACAGGGTAGGCTTCAGGATGAACGGCAGAATTGTCGAGCGGGTTTTTACCGTTTGCAATCCGCACAAAAGCTGCGGCCTGCTGAAAGGCTTTTTCGCCGAGCCGTGGAACCTTTTTGAGTTGTTTGCGGTCTTCGAAGGCACCGTTTTCGGTACGGTAATTCACAATATTTTCCGCCATCTTTTCACCGATTCCGGAGACATAACTCAGCAGCGGTTTGCTCGCTGTATTCAGGTTGATGCCTACGGAATTCACACATTTCATTACGGTGGAATCGAGTTCGTTTTTAAGCTGCGTTTGATCCACATCGTGCTGGTACTGACCAACCCCAATGGATTTTGCATCGATCTTCACAAGTTCCGCCAGCGGATCAGATAGCCGTCTGCCGATGGAAATCGCGCCACGAACCGTCACATCGTAAGATGGAAACTCCTCTCTTGCAATTTTACTCGCCGAGTAAACCGACGCGCCGGCTTCCGAGACCACAAAAACCTGCGGCGGCGTATCGAAAGCAATTTTCTTGATGAAGAACTCCGTTTCGCGGCTTGCTGTGCCGTTCCCGATTGAGATTGCCTGAATATTATAGGCATTTACCATCGACCGGATTTTTTTCATCGCCATGCCGGTTTCGTTTTGCGGTGCGTGAGGATAAACGGTTTCGTTGTGTAGCAGATCACCTTTTTCGTCGAGGCACACGATCTTGCACCCGCTTCGGTAACCGGGATCGATCGCCAGAATTCTTTTCTCCCCCAAAGGCGGCGCTAAAAGAAGCTGCCGGAGATTGTCGGAAAAAATGGAAATGGCTTTTTCGTCGGCCTTTTCTTTGGCTTCCTGTAAGGTTTCATTTGAAATGGCAGGTTCGAGCAGTCTTTTGTAACTGTCTTTAATAGCCAGTGAAATCTGGTCCGCGCATTCATTTCGGGATTTAAGAACCGCCTGTTCGATAAGTTCAATGGCTTCTTCTTTGTCGATTTCTGTTTTGGTTTTCACATAACCTTCAGCTTCCGCTCTGAGCATGGCCAGAAGACGGTGCGAAGGAATCCGGCTCAGGCTTTCTTCCCACTCAAAATACTGCACATATTTCTGTGCAGCTTCTTCCTCTTTTTTGGCTTTCACCACTTTCGAAGTGAAAAGCGCTTTGCGCTGGAACAGCCGTCTGAGATTTTTACGAACGTACATATTTTCGTTGATCCATTCGGCCATAATGTCTCTGGCGCCCTGAAGTGCCTCTTCAACAGAAGGAACCTCATCATTCAGGTATTTTGTGGCCAAATGCTGAAGATCATTTGAATGCTGGCTCATGATAATTTTCGCCAACGGTTCCAGTCCTTTTTCTTTCGCAGCATCAGCTTTTGTTTTCCTCTTTTTTTTGAAAGGCAGATACAGATCTTCCAGTTCCTGAAGATCGAAACTGTCTTCAATTCTTTTTTTCAGGTCCGGAGTCATTGCGTCCTGTTCCTGAATGGATTTCAGGATGCTTTCCTTTCTTTTGATAATTTCCTCGAACTGGGCATTGAGTTTAGCGATCTGTTCGATCTGCACTTCATCAAGGTTGCCGGTCGCATCCTTCCGGTACCGGGAAATAAAGGGAATGGTGCAGTCTTCGGCGAGGAGTTTCAGCGTTGCACTGATGCTTTTGTCAGAAACAGAAAGGGATTTTTGGATAAAACCGGTGGGAATCATTGGCATTTTTTGGAAGTGCTAAAATAGGGAGATTTATTGAGCCAGTATAGCCGTTCCCTTTAGAATAGAAGACAGCAGTCATTTATTGTTGGGGGAACAGACTCGATCCACATGAAAGCAAAGCGCTAGCTTTAAGAATTCTGAATGGCTGCATAGACAGAATAAATGAACGTTCATTCTTTTTTGTTCTACCTTTGTTCCATCAAAAAGAAAGTAAAATGAGGGTATTGTTTTGGGTAATCGTAAGCATTCTTTTGGCTGTTTTAATGATGGCTTCGGGTGTTTATCATTTGTGGAATCCGGAATTTTATCTGCCGATTGTTCCGTCCTTTTTGCCTTTTCCGCTGGCAATTGTTTATCTGTCCGGAATTGTAGAGCTCCTTTTGGGGATTGTTACCTTATTCCTCAATCAAAAATATACCAAATACGGAGTGTTCGGCATTTATGTGTTGATGGTGATTTTCATGCCGCTTCATGTTACGGATGCGCTCAGCGACCAACCGGTGATCGGAAGTCCTATGGCCGCTTATATAAGATTGGTTTTTCAGTTTCTGTTGATTTGGTTGTCCTGGAAATCCTACAAATTTACATCGCTTGCAAAAGCAGAATTGAAACATGAGTAAAAAAGAAAAAATAACGGACAAGAAAACAGCACTGTTAAATGCAACGCTGACTTTGGTGAGTAACCACGGCTTTCACAATGCCCCCATGTCGAAAATTGCAGGTCTTGCAGGCGTTGCTCCGGCTACGATCTATCTTTATTTTGAAAACAAACAGAATCTCGTCAACGAATTGTATCTGGAAGTGAAAAAATCCTTCAGCAACTGTGCTTTTGAGGGATACAACAGCGAACTTTCTGTAAAAGATGGTTTCGAAATCATTTGGTTCAATATCGCGAATTATAAATTAAGTCAGATCAAGGAAGCGAACTTTTTATCCCAGTGTGATAACAGTCCGATGGTTGGGGAAGAAATCAGGGTGGAAGGATTAAAACATTTGCAGCCTCTTCTTGATTTATGGAAAAAGGGGAAGGACGAGGGAATTATTAAGCCGCTTTCAGACTATGTTTTATACGCTTTCAGCATATATCCGCTGTCTTTTTTACTCGAAATGCAGGAAAGATCGGCCTATACTTTAAGCGAAGAATCAAAAGCGCAGACTTTCAGGGCGGCCTGGGATGCAATCAAGGTGTGAAGATCCTGCTAAAATCATTGTAAAATTTTAAATTGAAAATCAGAAATATGAATAATTTTAAATACAGAAATCCAACAAAAATATTGTTTGGTAAAGGTCAGATTGAAAATCTCTCCACAGAAATTCCGGCCAACTCAAAAATTTTAATGCTTTACGGCGGTGGAAGCATCAAGAAAAACGGCATTTATGAGGAGGTGAAAAAAGCATTATCAGGTTATGAAGTCCTGGAATTTGGCGGCATTCCCGCAAATCCTGAATACAGCATTTTATTGGATGCCTTGAAAGTCATTAAAGAAGAAAACATCACTTATCTTTTAGCAGTTGGTGGCGGTTCCGTAATCGACGGAACTAAATTTTTATCCGCCGCAGCTTTATACGAGGGCGAAATGCCGTGGGATTTACTGACGAATAAAAAACCGGTGACCGAAGGATTGTCTTTTGCAACCGTGTTGACACTTCCTGCGACCGGTTCTGAAATGAATTCGGGATCCGTAATTACGAGAGCGGAAACCAAAGAAAAATTGGCTTTCGGCGGACCGGGAATGTTCCCGCAGTTTTCTGTTTTGGATCCGGCAGTCATTAAATCGATTCCACAGCGTCAGTTGGCCAACGGAATTGCAGATGCATTCACGCACGTAATGGAACAGTATATGACGTATCCGATTGGCGCAAAACTGCAGGACCGTTTTGCCGAAAGCATTATGCAGACTTTGATTGAAGTGGCGCCTGCCGTTATGAAAAATCCTGCAGATGAAGAGGCAGCAGCTGATTTTATGTGGAGCTGTACGATGGCGCTGAACGGTTTGATTCAGCAGGGCGTTCCCGGGGACTGGGCAATCCACTCCATGGGACATGAATTAACAGCAATGTACGGAATTGATCACGCACGGACTTTGGCAATTTTAGCCGGAAATCATTACCGCTACAATTTTGAGACTAAAAAAGAGAAATTGGCGCAGTACGCAGAACGCGTCTGGAAAATTACAGAAGGAACTTTAGAGGAAAAAGCCCACGCCGGAATCGACAGAACTGACGAATTCTTTAAATCCTTAGGTATTGATATTCAGCTATCAGAATACACAAAAAAATATGCAGAAACCGGCGCTGCTGTTGCAAAACGTTTTACAGAACGGGGTTGGTTGGGACTTGGTGAACATAAATCACTCGCACCTGCTGATGTTCAGAAAATCATCGAAATGAGTTACTAGAAAACTTCTTTAAAAATATAATCAAAAAAATACTTATGAAAATACTGTTTGTTCTTACTTCCCACTCAGAACTGGGAAACACCGGCGAGAAAACCGGATTCTGGATCGAAGAATTTGCAAGTCCTTACTACTATTTGGTGGATAAAGGCGTTGAGGTGATCTTGGCTTCTCCAAAGGGCGGTCAGCCACCAATTGATCCGACGAGCGATAAACCGGAAAATCAAACGGAATCTACGGTCAGATTCAAGGCGGATGCTGAACTTCAGGAAAAATTAGGCAATACGCACAAACTGTCGGAAGTTTCTGCAGCAGATTACGACGCGGTATTTTATCCCGGTGGGCACGGACCTCTTTGGGATTTGGCCGAAAGCGCGGATTCTGCAAAACTGATCGAAAATTTTTACAACAGCAATAAACCCGTAGCATTTGTATGTCATGCTCCTGCCGCTTTGAAAAATGTGAAATACACTTCAGGTAAACCATTGGTAAAAGGCAAGAAAGTAACAGGCTTTACGAACACCGAAGAAGCTTTGGTAAAACTGACTGACGTAGTGCCGTTTTTGGTGGAAGATATGCTGAAAGAAAACGGCGGAATCTACAGCAAAGCAGGCGATTTTGAAACGTATGCTTTGGAAGACGGCTTGTTGATCACGGGTCAGAACCCCGCTTCGTCTGAAAAAGTAGCAGAATTATTATTGAATCAACTTCAGAAATAAGCTGGTTTGATTTAATGATGCATAAATGTTCCAAAGTGAAAATCGCTCTGGAACATTTTTTTGAAAGGTAAAACCACGTTGCGTTACTTCGTTATACTTTGCCGAGTCGGAAACCCCCACAATGTAATTCTTCCATTAGAACTTCCGTGACCCCTTTGCGCTTAGCGAGGCCGAAGTTTTTGGCTCAAAATCATTACTTTTGTTCTAAACTGATTGCTGCCGTGAAAAACAAAATTCTTATCATCGATGATGAACTAAAATTGCTGAAACTTCTTGGAATGATTCTTTCCAACGAAGGCTACGACGTCTTTCAGGCATCTTCCGCAAGATCCGGAATCAATATGCTAGGTAATCACTCAATCGATTTGGTGCTGTGTGATGTTCGGCTGCCTGATGCATTTGGCGTTGATTTCGTAAAAGAAATTAAAACAAAATATCCGCACATCGAAATTATATTGATGACGGCTTACGGAAACATTCCCGACGGCGTTCAGGCCATGAGGAACGGTGCTTATGACTATATTGTAAAAGGCGACGACAACGAAAAAATTATTCCGCTGGTTTCTAAAGCGCTGGAAAAAGTGAAAGATAACATCAGAAATCAACAGGAGGATAAAGCCGGTTTCAAAACCGATTTTTCTTCCGTCCTGGGTAAGTCCGAAAGCTTTCTTTATGCAAAGATGCTTGCGGAAAAAGTTGCCCATACCGATACAGCAGTGCTTTTAACTGGGGAAACCGGCACAGGGAAAGAAGTGTTTGCTCAGGCAATTCATCATGAAAGTTCCAGAAGGAACGGTCTTTTCATGGCCGTCAACTGTTCTGCCTTTGGAAAGGAAGTCCTCGAAAGCGAACTGTTTGGTCATAAAAAAGGCGCTTTTACGGGAGCGGTTTCCGATAAAAAAGGGTTGATTGAGGAAGCGCAGAACGGAACTTTATTTCTGGATGAAATCGGCGAAATGCCTTTGGAGCTGCAGTCGAAAATGCTGCGGGTTTTGGAAAGCGGAGAATTTATTAAAATGGGGGACACGAAAATTTCAAAATCAAATTTTCGGCTGATTGCCGCTACAAACCGCAATTTGAAAGAAGAAAGCCGCCTTGGAAATTTCCGCGAAGATCTCTATTTCCGTTTGAACGTCTTCGAGATTCACCTTCCGCCGCTGCGCGAAAGGAAAGAGGATATCCGGGATCTCGCCAACTTTTTTATCGGTAAATTTTCTGCCAAAATGAATTTGAAAAATATAAAAATCACTCCTGATTTTTATAAAAAGCTGGAAAATAATCCGTGGAAAGGGAATATCCGCGAATTAAAAAATACACTCGAGCGCAGCCTTATTTTAATGGAAAACAATCAGCTTTCAGCCGACAATCTGCCGCATTCTGAAAGCATGAATTCCTTCGCGATGTCTTCTGTGGAAAAAGAGCATATTCTGAAGGTGCTGCAGTACACCAAAGGAAATAAAGCTGAAGCGGCCCGCCTTTTAGATATCGGGATTGCTACTTTATATCGGAAACTCGAGGAATACCATTTAAAATAATATCCCGAAACATCTCTCAAATTGAGAATCAAGCCTGTCATTTTGATAGGCTTTTTTGTGTTTGGCAAGCTGATTATTTTTGTTAATATTTTATTAACCATGTAGTTATGTGTTTTAGGACTTGTTTTTGGCATTAGGGTTATCATAAATTTAAAATCTAAAACTTAAAAAATGATGATGACTGTGTTATTAACCGCCGCCGGAATATTAATTTTCTTCCTCCTGGCAAAATCTGTTAACTTTTTTGATAAAATCTAAACCATGTGGACCTTGTTTATCCTTTCAATCGCAGCATTCGGATACATGTGCTATGTTTTGCTCAAACCCGAAAAATTTTAAATTAATACAAGATGAATACAGAATTACTGGGACTCGTCCTGATGTTCGTTGTCACGTTACTTTTGGCAATCCCGCTTGGGAAATATATTGCTAAAGTATACGGTCACGAAAAAACGTTTTTGGATTTTATACTGGATCCTGTTGAAAAATTCTTTTTCCGTCTTTCCGGGGTGGACCCGCTGAACGGCTGGAACTGGAAAAAGAATATGAGGGCTTTAATTGCCATAAATTTTGTTTGGTTTTTACTGGGCATGGCCATCTTAATGAACCAGCAGTGGTTGCCTTTAAATCCCGACAATAATCCGGGAATGAGTGCTGATTTGGCTTTTAATACCACGATTTCTTTCATCGTCAACTGTAATTTGCAGCATTATTCCGGAGAGAGTGGTTTAAGTTATTTCGGTCAGCTGTATTTAATGTTTTTACAGTTTGTCTCCGCAGCAACCGGAATGGCCGCGTTGGCGCATGTTTTTGTTGCTTTCAAGGAAAAAACGACTGAAAATTTAGGAAACTTTTTCGATTTCTTCATAAGGTCAGTAACGCGGATCTTAATGCCCCTTTGTTTGATGGTAAGCTTGATCATGTTGCTTAATGGAAGTCCGATGACTTTCAACGGAAAAGATCAGATCACGAATGTGGAAGGAAAAAGTATCGAGGTGTCTACAGGCCCCGTTGCCGCCTTTGTTCCAATCAAGCATTTGGGAACGAATGGGGGTGGTTTTTTTGGAGCAAATTCCGCTCATCCTTTGGAAAATCCTAACTACATGACCAATTTCACCGAAATGGTTTCGCAAATGCTGATTCCTTTTGCTTTGGTTTTTGCTTTTGGATTTTTTATTAAAAGACGAAAATTAAGCTGGACAATCTTTGCAGTCATGTCCATTGGGTTTTTATCGTTGATGGCGATGAATGTTGCCTTCGAAAATGCAGGAAATCCGGCGCTGAAGGAAATGGGTGCAAACATTTCACTGGGAAACATGGAGGGAAAAGAAATTCGTTTTGGCTCCTCCGCCTCGGCCTATTGGAGCATTGCCACAACCGTCATTTCGACGGGTTCGGTAAATTCCATGCACGACAGTTACATGCCGCTTTCGGGAATGAATATGCTTCTGGCCATGATGATCAACAGTTTTTATGGCGGAGTAGGCGTGGGAATTCTCAATTATTTCGTCTTTATAATTCTGGCTGTTTTTATCAGTGGTTTAATGGTCGGACGAACTCCGGAGTTTTTAGGCAAAAAGATAGAAGCCAAGGAGATGAAAATTGCCATGGTGATTGCGCTTTTGCATCCGCTCCTAATTCTGGCAGGCACGGCACTCACGGCTTATCAACCTGCGTTCGGCACTGCCACTTTAAACAATCCTTCCTTCCACGGATTTAGTGAAATGCTTTATGAATTTACATCAGCCTCCGCCAACAACGGTTCCGGATTCGAAGGATTAGGGGACAATACCCCGTGGTGGAATATTTCCACAGGAATTGTCCTCGCGCTGTCAAGGTTTCTTCCGATAATCGGCCCTGTGGCGATTGCGGGACTTTTGGCTCAGAAAAAATATATTCCGGAAGGTGCCGGGACTTTAAAAACAGATACGCCTACTTTTGGGTTACTGACTTTGGGAGTGATATTGCTGATCGCTGCTTTAGCCTTTTTCCCCGCATTAACATTAGGACCAATCGCAGAATATCTGACCGCGGTCGCCAAATAATTTTTGACAATAAAAAAATGAAAACAAAAAGTAACCAAAATCTTTTTCAAAAAGATTTAGTCAATGAAGCGCTGAAACAGTCTCTTATAAAATTGGATCCACGGGTGATGATTAAAAATCCGATTATGTTTTTGGTGGAAATAGGAACGGTGGTAATGGGCGTTGTTTCTGTCTGGACATTATTGGGAGAAAAAAGTCAGGGGAGTTTCGGCTACAACTTCACCATATTCCTGACACTCTTTTTAACAGTTTTATTCGCAAATTTTGCTGAAGCTATTGCCGAAGCGCGCGGAAAAGCTCAGGCCGATACTTTAAGAAAAACCCGCGAAGAAACGCCGGCAAAATTAATACTGGAAAATAAACGTGGCTTTGATGTGGAAACCGTTCAGAAAATGTCCGCAGAAATGCAGCTGGGCGACATATTTCTTTGTGTTGCAGGTGATCAGATTCCGATGGATGGAGAAATCATCGAAGGTTTGGCGACCATTGACGAAAGTGCCATTACCGGAGAAAGTGCTCCGGTGATCCGTGAAGCGGGTGGTGATAAATCCTCCGTTACAGGGGGAACAAAAGTACTCTCCGACCGGATTAAAGTTAAAGTGAATACAAAACCCGGCGAAAGTTTTCTGGATAAAATGATTGCGCTGGTTGAAGGGGCATCCCGCCAGAAAACACCGAACGAAATCGCCTTGACCATTTTATTGGCCGGATTTACGTTGGTCTTCATCATCGTCACAGTAACATTGAAACCATTTGCTGACTATTCCCAAACTCCCATTACCATTGCAGCTTATATTTCTCTTTTCGTCTGTTTGATTCCCACAACGATCGGCGGATTGCTTTCAGCAATCGGGATAGCAGGAATGGATAGGGCACTCAGGGCAAATGTGATTACAAAATCGGGTAAAGCCGTAGAAACTGCCGGCGATATTGATGTATTGCTGTTGGATAAAACGGGAACAATCACAATTGGAAACAGAAAAGCCACAGAATTTTATCCCGCAAACGGAATTTCATTGGAAGAATTCATAAAGGCTGCCGCTTTGAGTTCAATGGCAGATGAAACGCCTGAGGGAAAATCTATTGTGGAACTCGCCGCTTTGCCACCGGAAAATCTGGTTGTAGAAAATCCGACTTTTATAGACTTTTCTGCGGAAACACGAAGTTCAGGAATCAATTTTAACGGAACGGAAATAAGAAAAGGAGCCTTCGATTCCATCAGAGACCTGACGTTAAAGGCAGGAAATACTTTTCCGGAAGAGACCGAAGAAGCGGTTAAAATGATCTCCAGCAATGGCGGAACGCCTTTGGTGGTGCTGAGAAATGGGTTGGTGTTGGGCGTGATCGAATTGCAGGATATCATCAAAACAGGAATGAACGAACGCTTCCAAAGACTAAGAAAAATGGGGGTGAAAACCGTAATGGTGACAGGAGATAATCCATTGACCGCAAAATTTATCGCTGAAAAAGCAGGAGTTGATGATTTTATCGCAGAAGCCAAACCGGAAGACAAAATGAATTACATTAAACGTGAACAGGAAAGCGGAAAATTAGTAGCCATGATGGGCGACGGAACCAATGATGCTCCCGCTTTGGCTCAGGCCGATGTTGGGGTAGCCATGAACAGCGGAACTCAGGCTGCAAAGGAAGCCGGGAATATGGTCGATTTGGATAATGATCCCACAAAACTCATCGAAATCGTAGAAATTGGCAAACAGCTTTTAATGACTCGTGGTACGCTAACTACTTTTTCAATTGCCAATGATGTCGCCAAATATTTTGCAATTATTCCTGCACTGTTTATCACGTTTATTCCGGCCCTGCAGTTTTTAAACATCATGAATTTGCACAGTCCCCAAAGCGCAATTTTGTCCGCGGTTATTTTTAATGCCGTCATTATTCCGCTTTTAATTCCGCTTGCTTTGAAAGGCGTAGCATACAAGCCGATTGGTGCCAGTGCTTTGCTGCGGAGAAACCTTTTGATCTACGGCCTTGGTGGCATCATCGTACCATTTCTGGGAATTAAACTCATCGATATGATGGTTTCACTCTTTATGTAATTTCTAAAAATTAACTTTAAAAAAATGAAAAAATATATCAGACCAATTTTGGTGCTTACTGTTGGCATGATGATGTCAGTAGGAGTTTATACCGTGATCGTCTTTGGTTTAGGGAAAATTACGCCCGATAAAGGGTTGGGCGAACAGATGAGCGTTAATGGCAAAAGACAGTATGCTAACGTTGGTCAGCAGTTTACGCTTCCCCAATATTTTCACGGCCGGCCATCTGCCGTACATTATGATGCTGCCGGAAGCGGTGGAAGCAATAAAGGACCCAACAATCCGGAGTATCTCGCGGAGGTTCAAAAAAGAATTGACACTCTAATGATGGAAAATCCCGGCATGACGGAAGTTGAAATCCCGGTGGATTTAATAACGGCCAGTGGCAGCGGATTAGATCCCGATATTTCTGTAGAAGCAGCAGAATTTCAGATCGATAGAGTGGCAAAAGCCAGAAATATTTCCCCGGAAAAAGTGAAAGAATTGATTCAGCAGACTGCCGCAGATGAAAATCTTATTTTCTTTGCGCCACAGAAAGTCAATGTATTAAAACTGAACGCAGCTCTGGACAATCTGAAATAAAACCAGACTTAAAATAAATTTAAACAATATACCTTTTGTTACTAATGAAAAAATTAATTGTATCAGCATCTCTTTTGACTTTCGGAATTTTTGCAGCGCAGGAACAAACAGAAACTGCAGCTCCTAAACTGACTTTTTCCGGTTATGCAGAAATCTTTTACACCTATGATTTCAATCAGCCCGAAAGTCATATCCGCCAGCCATTTTTGTACACGTACAACCGTCATAATGAGTTTAATTTGAATTTAGGATTGGTGAAAGCAAATTACACTTCAGAAAATACACGCGCAAATCTGGCATTAATGGCCGGGACATATGCTCAGGACAATATGGCTGCGGAACAAGATCTATTAAAAAACATCAGTGAAGCAAACATTGGTTTCAAAATTTCAAATAAGAAAAATATCTGGATCGATGCGGGCATTATGCCTTCTCATATCGGCTGGGAAAGTGCCGTTGGGAAAGATAATTTAACGTTGACCCGAAGTATCGCTGCCGAAAATTCGCCTTATTTCGAGACCGGTGCCAGGATTTCCTATACCTCCGACAACGGTAAACTCTTCCTCAGCGGCCTGGTTCTGAACGGCTGGCAAAGAATAGCCCGTGCCGAAGGAAATCAGACTTTAGGTTTTGGGCATCAGATTACCTACAAATTTTCGGATAATTTCAGTCTGAACAGCAGTTCATTTATTGGAAATGATAAACCCAGTGCCGAAAAAAAGATGCGGTATTTTCACGATTTATATGCTAATTTTAATCTCGGACAAAAATGGTCCGGAATTGCCGGTTTCGATATCGGTGCAGAACAAAATGCCAAAAGAAGCCACAAATACAATACCTGGTATTCTCCGAATCTATTGTTGCGTTACGCAGTAACTGACCGTACCCGGATTGGTGGCAGAGTAGAATATTTCAACGATGCTAAAGGGGTGATCATCGGAACAGCTGCGCCAAATGGTTTTCAAACGTTCGGGTATTCCTTGAATATCGATCATGAAATTTATAAAAATATCTTGTGGCGAACGGAAGCGCGCGGATTTTCTTCAAAAGATGCTGTTTTTGTAAAGGACGGTTGGCCGGAAAAAACAGATTTCTTTGTGACAACAAGTCTTTCTGCCTGGTTTTGAAACTGAAAAAACTAAAACTTAATTTCTTAATACCAATGTAACCATGTCTTCAGCTGAACATTTCCTCGAACTCATTCAGCGGTCCAAACGCGGTAAATTCAAGATTTACATTGGAATGAGCGCCGGTGTGGGAAAAACGTACCGCATGTTGCAGGAAGCACATGCTTTGCTGAAGCATGGTATTGATATTAAAATTGGTTATATCGAGCCTCATCTCCGCGAAGAAACCATCGCTTTGGTGGAAGGTATTCCCGAAATCAAACGGAAATCTATTTTCTACAAAGGAAAATATTTGGAGGAAATGGACGTTCAGGCCATCCTCAATGACCATCCTGAAATTGTTATCGTGGATGAATTGGCCCATACCAATGTTGAAGGAAGTTCCAACAAAAAAAGATGGCAGGATGTGCTGGAACTTTTGGAAGCCGGGATCAATGTCATCAGTGCCGTCAACATTCAGCACATCGAAAGTCTGAATGAAAGTGTTAAAGGCATCATTGGAATTGAAGTGACAGAAAGGGTTCCTGATAAAATTTTAGCATTGGCAGATGAGGTGGTGAACATTGATTTAACCGCAGATGAGTTGATTTCCCGTTTAAAAGACGGAAAAATTTATCCAAAAGATAAGATAGCAATTTCATTGCAGAACTTTTTTAAAAGCGACCATATTCTGCAGTTGCGCGAACTGGCGCTGAAAGAAGTTGCCACTCACGTGGAGAAGAAAGTGGAAAACGAAGTCACGCGCTCCGTTGACCTGCGTTCCGAAAAATTTCTTGCCTGCATAAGCAGCAATGAGAAGACGGCAAAATCGGTCATCCGGAAAACAGCCCGTTTGGCAAGCTACTACAACAGCAGATGGACGGTTCTGTACGTGCAGACACCAAAGGAAAGTCCGGATAAAATTGCGCTGGACAGGCAAAGGCATTTGATCAATAATTTGAACTTTGCGCGGGAAATGGGAGCCGACGTTGTGCAGCAGAACGGTCAGAATATTTCAAAAGCCATTCTGGATTTTGTGCAGCATAATCAGATTACAACCGTTTGCATCGGCAAACCGCATCTTAATTTTTTTCAGCAGATATTTAGAATGAACTGGTTTCATAACTTTGTAAATGATATGATGCGGGAAAAGGTGGATATTATTATTTTATCCTGAGCAGGAATGGTGCAGCTGAATTCCCACAAAATCCAAATAATTTCTTTTGATTTTTAAAATGAAAATTAAAACCAAAATCACCCTCGGTGTTGGACTTTTATTTCTGATGATCGTAATATTATCGGTCATTAGCGCGGTTTATATTTCAAAACAGAAATCCGACACGCAAAAGATTCTTACCGCCAATTACAATTCTTTGGAATACTCCAAAAACATGATGTTGGCTTTGGATAAAATCTCGGCAGATGCCACACAGATTCAGACCTTCAGAAAGAATTTGGCGCTCGAAAGCAGGAATATTACGGAAATCGGCGAAAAGGATTCTTATCAGGATGCAGTGGCTCATTTCGAAAACTTTTTAAAAACGCGGAACCCCGAAAGTGAAAAGTTGATCAGAAATGATCTGGCGGAAATAATGCGCCTCAATATGAACGCCATTGTACAGAAAAGTGATAAGGCCATTGCTACTGCACAAACCGCTACCACCTGGGTAATATCCCTGGGAACGATATGTTTTATCATCGCCTTTACTTTGCTCTTTAATTTACCCGACAATATAGCACGTCCGATCCGCGAACTGACCGAAAGTATAAAGCAGATCGCCAGCGGGAATTATCATGAACGCGTTCATTTTCGGGGAAGCGCTGAATTTGAAGATCTGGCCAATTCCTTTAATTCCATGGCCGAAAAACTGGATGAATATCAGAGCAGCAGCTTATCTAAACAGTTGATGGATAAAAAACGCGTCGAAATGCTGATTTCAAATATGCATGATCCGGTGATTGGTCTTGATGAGAAAAATCAAATCAATTTTATTAATGATGAAGCACTAAAGATTTCGGGTTTGGTCCGCGAAGAGTTGATCGGAAAAACCGCTCCGGAAATCGCCGTGAATAATGACTTATTAAGAGAATTATTGCGGAATGCTGCATTGGAAGAGAAATCAGAAGCACCAATGAAAATTTTCGCCGATAATAAAGAGAGTTATTTTGAACAGGAAATCATTCCGATCAGCATTATTCCGACAGGTGAAACGGAAAAAAAAGACGCCGGGAAAGTTATTTTACTTCGGAATATTACAGCGTATAAAGAGCTGGATTTTGCCAAGACCAACTTTATCGCCACGGTTTCTCATGAACTGAAAACACCCATTTCTTCAATGAAAATGGGAACACAGTTGCTGAAAAATGAAAAGTTTGGAATGCTCAATGAACAGCAGAAAGAACTGCTGAGAAGTATTGAGGAAGATGGAGAAAGGTTGCTGGATATCACCGGGGAACTCCTGAATTTGTCGCAGGCAGAGAGTGGCAATATCCGGTTGAATTTTACAGATTGTAACGTTTCAGCATTGGTGAACGCAGCAATTTCAAATAATGCGGTCATCGCAGAAAATAAGGAAATTGAAATTCTTACCGATTTCAGAACCCGCGAAAGCGACACCGTAAAAGCCGACTTTGACAAAACAGTGTGGGTACTCAATAATTTTCTGACCAATGCCATAAAACATTCTGGCGCCGGACAAAAAATCATTATTTCAACGGAACGCATCAAGGATAAAGTCAGGTTTTCTGTTCAGGATTTCGGCAAAGGCATTGATCCGAAATACCATTCCAGAATTTTCGATCGGTATTTCCAGGTTCCCGAAGATTACCTTAGTGGTACAGGGTTAGGTTTGGCCATCAGCAAAAATTTCATTGAAAAACAGGGTGGCGAAATAGGCCTGGAAAGCGAAATCAATAAAGGAAGCACTTTCTGGATGATGCTGTAATTGCAGTACTGCTAGCGTGCAGGTTTTTTTATAAAATTCGTGGTTTCTGTAAAGCGTTTGCTCCAGGGCCAGAAATACTGCAGGATCATCGGAATATGGCTTTTATTGATCATCACAGGTTGTACCTCCGGTTGAAATTCATGCAGTTTTTTCAGAAAACGCTTGTTCGCTGTTTTAATGGAAGGGTAGGTATTGGACCCAACGTAAATGAGAAAGGGCGGTGAATGTTCCGTCAGGAAATAAATGGGAGAAGCTTCATACCATTTTTGCGGGTCCTTGCTCCAGGTTTTCACATAATCGTTTTGGTTCTTGGGTGGATTTCTTTCCAGATAGTATTTCATATCGATTCCGGCGGCATCATTTAAAATAATCCCTGAGATGGTATGGTAGGGAATCCCGAATTTTGGATTTAAAACCGCCGATCCGACTAACTGTCCGCCTGCCGAATGGCCGGTGACAAAAATCTGTGTTTTATCGCCGTGATACTTGTCGATATTCTGCTGTACCCATTTTATGGCCGCCGCGATTTCCATGGTCATTTCATTTACATTGGCTTCCGGACTTAAAGTGTATTCCGGAATGACCGTCACCACATCTTTCTTTGCGAAATTCCGGCCGAAAAATCCGTAGGTATTTTTGTTTCCTGAGTTCCAGTTGCCGCCGTGAACAAAAATCAGCACAGGGAGTTTCTTGTTTTCGGAATGACTGGGAACAAATATATTGAGTTTAAGATCTTTCTTTTGTGCAGATTGACCATAAATCACATCTTTATGTTTTAAAGACTGGCAGCTGATGAAAAATAAAAAGCAGAAGCTGAGATAAAAAAATTTGCGCATGTCTAAAAATACGGTAAATCTCTGAATTTGGTTTTAATTGCGGGGAGACGGAAACGCCGATGAAGCAGTCACCTAATAACAACCTCAATAAGATCAGAACTAAAAGCAGCGGCCAATGTAACAATGGTTGAGATTTTGACACAAATTGTTAGCCTTTAAACAGAAAAAGATGAAAAAATTAACAAGAAGAAAGTCACTGATCCTCATATCAATTGGAATGTTCGTCACTGCAGCATCGCAGATCTTCTTTCACTTTGTAGGATTACCGGACTTGGCCAAAGGTTTATTTTTTGGTTTCGGAATTGGAATATTGCTGGTGGCGCTGATTTTTGGCAGTTTTAAAGCTGCCAGATAAAGTTACGTTTTCAATCGCTGACGATGGGACGGGAGCCCAAAAAACGCCCCGCAACTGCGGGGCGTTTCACTCTTTATCTCAAACGCTTATAAATTCATAAAAAGTTTAGGATTCACCGGCCTGTTGTTTTTATGCACTTCATAATGAAGGTGTGGCCCGGTGGAACGCCCCGAGTTACCGGATCTTGCAATCACCTGGTTTACTTTTATCACATCATTGGTCTCTACCAGAAGTTCAGAAAGATGTCCGTAAAGTGTAGCAAGACCGTTTCCGTGCGACACAATCACGCAGTTGCCGTAGCCGCCTTTTGTTCCGGCAAAGATAACAGTTCCGGATGCAGCACATCTTACATCCGACCCATACGGAACCGCAATGTCCAGACCTTTATGAAACTGCATCTGATCGGGCTCGGCAGGAGCATTATCGGCAGCCTGTACTACCGATTTGGAGGAGACGGTTGCAGCATTTGTGCTTTTTACCACCTTCACTTCTTTAATGACTTTCCCCAGGCTGTCTTTGATCTGAACCACTTCGGTAACGGGTTCTGCGGCGACCGCTAATCCCGGAACAATGGATTTTACGGACGCCAGCATCACTCTTTTAACAGGAATCGGGTTCTTTCTCGTACCGAAATTGGAGGAAATATAGCCGTCAGTCGGCAAGCCTAATGGAACCTGCTGCAGTTTGTTCTGAACGTCAACCAAATACTGACTGTAACGGTTGCTCTGTTTGGCAAGATAGACCGAGTTTGAAATGCTGTCCTGCGCAAGAATGGCGATTTTTCCGTCGGTAATATTTTTGGAAGCGAGGAAGGAATTCAGCTCCCGCACGGTATTGTCAACCAAAGAAAGGTCGGTCTTTATTTTCTGATAATCTACACTGTCTTTCTGAGTATTGATCTGCACGAGGTTCACTTCATAGGACTTGTCATTTTTTTCGGAAAATAGTTTTGCCAGTAGCAATCCCTGTATAAAAACCACGGCTAAAAGTCCGCCCAAAATCAGATTGATGTTCTTTTTATTTTTTAAGTAACTTTTCATTTCTTGTTTAACGTTATGGTAAGTTTCAGTCTGCAAAATTAATCAAAATGTTGAAATCCGAAACGCACGTAAAGTAAAACGCAGATTTATCCTTAAAATTACCGCTTTCGGCGTTAAATTTTTCATAAAAAAAGATGACGCCGGCATTTCAATATGAAAACGTTTTTTTCACCGTAACACTTTTGTATATTTGTATTTCAAGGAAATGTTATGACAAAAAAAGGGGACCAGAAAGTAGGGGTAGTAGGGAGCGGAAGTTTTGCCACAGCCATTGTAAAAATGCTTTTGGAAAACTGCAAAACGGTACACTGGTGCGTGCGGAATGAATTTGTAAAAGGTGCTATTCAGCTCAGAGGCCACAACCCAACCTACCTGACGTCGGTGAGTTTCAATGTCAAAAATCTCGTGCTCACTACCGATATCAACGAACTCGTTTCAGAATGTGATACAGTGGTGTTGGCAACTCCTTCCATCTACTTATCGGATACGCTCGAGAAAATGACCTGCGATTACACGAATAAAATCTTCGTTTCGGCGATTAAAGGAATTGTACCGAAAGTGAATGATGTGGTTGCCCACTATCTCCGGGATGAATTTAAAATCGGTTTCCGGAGCCAGGCCGTTATTGCTGGTCCGTGTCATGCGGAAGAGGTCGCCATGGAAAGGCTGTCTTACCTCACGATTGCCACGGTTGAGGAGAACCAGAAGATGCTGAACAGCATGTTTTCTTCCGATTTTATTAAAGTGAACTCGAGTGTGGATATCCTCGGAAACGAATACAGTGCAATCCTTAAAAACATCTACGCCATCGGTGCCGGCATTGCGAGCGGTCTCGGGTACGGCGATAACTTTACCGCGGTTTTTGTTTCCAATGCCATCCGTGAAATGGAGGTTTTTCTTGAAAGTATTTATGAAGAACCGCGCGATGTTAATGAAAGTGCTTATCTAGGCGACCTTTTGGTTACCGCGTATTCACTTTTTTCCAGGAACAGGAGTCTCGGCAACCTGATTGGCAAAGGATACACGGTGAAGTCCGCCATCCAGTCTATGAACATGATTGCTGAAGGATATTACGCGGCAGATTCCATTTACTGCACGGCGAAAAGCAAGAAAATGAATACTCCGATCATCAACACGATTTATGAGATTCTTTATGAAGAGAAAAGCGCGGAAAAACTCTTTCAGAAACTCACCGCCAAACTGAATTAACTTCTTTTTTAATGAAAAAACTTTCAGCAAACAAAACTCCGAAACCAACATACGATGTGGTTTTAATTGGCGGCGGAATAATGAGTGCTACGCTCGCCACTTTACTTCATGAATTTGAACCCGAGCTTAAGATCGCTATTTTCGAAAGGCTCGGAAGATTCGCCAAAGAAAGTTCAGCTGCCTGGAATAACGCCGGAACAGGCCATTCCGCTTTTTGTGAACTCAACTATACGATTGAAAAGGAAGACGGCAGCATCGATATTTCAAAAGCCGAAAGCATCGCCGAGCAGTTCGAGATTTCGAAACAGTTCTGGTCTTACCTTCTCGATAAAAAATATATTGATGATCCTAAAGGTTTCATCAATTCCTGTCCGCACATGAGTCTGGTTTTTGGAGAAAAAGACGGAGCTTTTCTGAAGAAACGTTTCGAGAAAATGACGCAGTCTCCCCTTTTCAGACAAATGCAGTTCAGTGATGATCATAAAACGCTGAAAGAATGGATTCCTTTGATCATGCATCAGCGAAATGAAAACGAAAAACTCACCGCCACCAAAATGGATCTGGGAACCGATGTAAACTTCGGAACACTGACCAGAAAAATGGGCCGCTATCTGGCAGATGATTCAAACGTTGAGGTTTTTCTGTACCATGAAGCCAAAGATCTGGATTTATTGGAAAACGGAAAATGGAGAATTGATATTAAAGACCGTATTCAGCATCATGATCAGGAAGTTACTGCGGATTTTGTATTTATAGGAGCCGGCGGATATGCGCTGCCGCTACTGGACAGTTCAGATATTCCTGAAAGTGAGGGTTATGGCGGTTTTCCGGTTTCCGGAGAATGGCTCGTGTCGCATAATCCCAATCTAATTGAAAAACATCAGGCAAAAGTATACACACAGGCCAGTGTAGACGCGCCTCCAATGAGTGTTCCGCATTTGGATTTAAGAATTATCGACGGTAAAAAAGCGCTTCTTTTCGGACCCTTCGCAGGATTCTCTACAAAATTTTTAAAGAACGGCAGTTATCTGGACCTGCCTGAAAGTGTTAACTTCAGAAACATCCGGTCTCTTTTCGGAGCGTGGTGGCATAATCTGGAATTAACCCAGTATCTGGTAAAACAGGTGGTGCTTACGAAAGCGCAAAAAATGAAGCATCTTCGGGAGTTTGTGAAAGATGCCAGGGAAGAGGATTGGGAACTGAAAATCGCCGGACAGCGCGTGCAGATCATCAAAAAAGATGAAAAAGAAGGCGGTCGTCTCGAATTCGGAACTGAAGTGGTGGTGAATAAGTCCGGGACGATTGCTTCCCTTTTGGGCGCGTCTCCTGGAGCTTCTACAGCAGCGTATGCCATGATTCAGGTGCTTGAAAAATGTTTTCCGGAGAAACTTCAAAATGCATGGCGCGAAAAACTTCTCGAAATCATCCCGACTTACGGACAGAAACTTTCAGAAAACCCCGAACTCACCGAAAGAATCAGAAATTACACGAAAGACAAACTCGAACTGGACTATTAGCATAAAGAATGATCTCGCAACTGCTGATCATTGATCGCCGATCATGGAAACCCTAACCAAACCAAAAATTGCAGAAGAAATTCTGGAAGCCTTCCGGACTCAGGTGGAGCAGGAGAAACAGGTCATTGTGCATTGCTGTTTTCCAGCGACTCCTTTCTTTGGAAATCTCATCAGAATTTGGCGATCAACCGTTTTGATTGACCGGAATTCGGGCCACCGTTCGCATCTCATTCATACCGAAAATATCGCTGTGTTTCCAGACTGGACTGAAGTTCCGGTGATGAAGGATTACTGGTTTACGCTTATTTTCTCAGGACTTCCGCGCGACTGTGCAAATTTTGACCTGAAAGAAGAAATTCCGGAAGAAGACGGCTTCTATGTTCCGAATATCCAGCGGAATGGCACGGATGTGTACAGAATTACCGTTACTTAAATTATATACTTTTACTCATGAAAAAACTGACTATTTTATTTCTGTTTATAAGCATTTTCGGCTTTTCGCAACCCGCAAAAAAGCAACTTTCAGAAATTAAAAAATTCCAGACCGAACTTAACCGCGAATATAAAGATGCTAAGGAATCACCTCTGCGCGGCGACAATTTTACTGATTTTAAGGAGCATCCGTTTTTTCCTGTTAATTTGAAATATCGCATAACAGCTAATTTCATCAAAACTGAAAATGCAGTGCCATTTCAGATCCAGACTTCCTCAGGCAAGACAAAGCCATACAGAGAATACGGAAAAGCCACCTTCAAGCTGGACGGTAAAGAATATACACTAACCCTTTTCCAAAGTTTGGGGCTTATTACACAGAAAGGGTATGAGGATTATCTTTTTCTACCGTTCCGCGATGCAACCAACGGTAAAGAAACATACGGAGGCGGAAAATATATGGATCTAAGAATTCCGAAAGGCAAAGAAATTATTCTGGACTTCAATAAATCCTATCAGCCGTTTTGTGCGTATAATGCATATGATTACAGCTGTCCTGTTGTGCCGGAAGAAAATACTTTGCCGGTAAAGATAGAAGCAGGCGTGATGTATGAGGATGTTTATCACCATTAGCGTTATTCAAACATTTGCTGCACAATTTCAAGAGAAGTTGGGATCCTGAAATCGGTGTAATGATAGTGATAGTAAATCAAAATGCTTTCGAGAAGATCTTTACGGGCGGTGCTGCTCAGCGTCACGAAATAGGGATCTTCAGCTGAAATTAAAGCTTTCCAAAGATCTGAAATTTCAGTACCAAAAACAGGATGCAGCTGTTCGCTGAAAAAACTTCCGGTCTCAGGATCCAGATAACTTTCCTGTGTGACCAAGGGCAAAAGCCCCTGAATTTTCAGGATTTTAATTAAAAAGATGAGATGCGAACGGTAATTTTTTTTCTCAAGCTCATCCAGAAACCTTAAAATTTCATCATAAATATTTTTCTGTTGGTTTTCATTGCGCAGGACCTGATTCAGGAAATCAGCGACAAAAAAAACCATCATATTGGCTTTTACATCAGTGTAAAATTCAGGATTTTCAAGCAGTTCAATTTTTGAAACCGTTTGAATGGACCCGTTCCTATGAGGACTGAGCGTAAAATTAAGCTCGTTTAAAGGCAGGAGATAGGCTTTCTTTTTATTTTTTGATGAGTAGATTCCGCGGGCAAAATAGCTCTGAAATCCTTTTTCTCTTGTGAAACAATGCAGAACGGCATCGTTGTCGCCATATTTTATATACGAAAGCAAAAATCCGTTTTGCGAATCCATCAGTTCACAACCGCAATTTTTGCAGTGGCCTTGTCGGTTCCATCTTCATTTGTCATCAGCACAAAATAAATGCCCGAAGCAACCCGTCTTCCTTTTTGGTTGTTCAGATCCCAGCTGTAAAAGCCGCCTCTTGCCACTGCCTGATGAACGAGATTTCCGGCTGCATCGGTAATGCGGATATTGGTTTTCATCGCCAATCCTCTTATTGTGACATTTCCTTTGTAATTGGCAGTTACCACAGGATTCGGATACACCAATACGTTTCCGAAATTGGAGTTTACACCAACTACATCACTTTGGTACACCACAATTCCGTCTAAAGTAACGAAATATACTTTACCGCTTTTTGGATCCACTTTTATGTCGGTAATGCTGTTGGTAGGAATCGGGGAATTTTCTTTGGTGAAATGTTGAATGGTCTGTTCTCCGTTTGGGCTCAGCATATAAGCGCCACCGCCGTCAACAGAAATCCATTTGTGGTTTCCGGAATCCACTTCGATCTGGAGAATAGTGCTGTCCCTGAATACTTCTTCAGCAACACCATTCTGTTCGATAACAATAGCCTCAGTTTGAGGTAAGGCATCTGAAACAACACTTGAAGGGTCAGAAATCACCCTGAGCCCGGATCTGGTTCCAATCCAGATGTCATCATTTTGATCTACGGCCACCGACACAGTCCCGTTGGAAGGTAAATTGTTGTCGGTTCTCAAGATTTTAAAGGGAGCAGCCGGATTTGAAGGATTATTATCATATTTTTTGATGATTAAGCCACCGTCTCCAAAATACGGGCATGGAATGTAGAGGAAGCCATCTTTTGTCAGAGGTTTCTGTACACCACCTGCATTCACCACTTCAATCAAAGAGAAATCATCAGCTGAAGGGTTGTAAAGGTAATAACCGGCGTTTGCTGTAGAGTTTTCAATAAGGGTTACACTCACTATCAGATTGTTGTTTTCGTCGAAAGCAATACCCCCTGGTCTGTTGTAGACTGGGTTGGAGTCATTGTTTTTATATACTTTTTTAAAAACATTATTTTCCATTTTGTAAATCCCTTTTTCATTTGGGAAAAATGAATAATTGGTAAAATACACCAATTCTGGATTTACGGGATTGGGTACAGCATCCAAAATATTAAATGTGATAGGATTGTTTAAAAAATAGTCGGGATAATTCCATTTGCTACCGTCAAAATGGTAATAGCCTAAATCTCTGTAAATACCAGTGTTGTATGCATCTCTTCCCCCAGAGGAAACCCAGAGCTGATCATTCAGTAAAGAAATTTTATAGGACTCATTTTTATAGGGACCATCAGGACGATACGATTCATTATTGATATTTTTTATCCCCGAAAGTTTGGTGCCTCCGTAAATTTTTCCTCCCGCCAAAATGCCCGTGTTGCAGTCTTCATTAATCGTGGAGGTATTCTGCAGTTGACCGGCAGTGCTGAAAGTGTAAATTTTCTGATTATCAGTAACAACTATATTCTGGCTCGTGACCACTACATCACCAATATTAGTAAACGTTTGAGGAATGGGGGAGAAAATTCCGCCGTTTTCATAATAAGCCACTGTAGCGGAAGAAGCGGCTGCAGTGCTCTCGGAATCTATCTGTTTGAAAATTCCGGCAACGGCAGTTGTCCAGGTTGAATATACCGGAAATGTAACGTTGATATCGTGACTTTTCAACCCGGTGTCTGTGGCCGAATATACTTTGTCACCTTTTATAGTCGCTTCATTAGAAGCTGTAAAAACGCCACCGCTGATAAAAAACGCCGATTGTGCGAATTCCTTCGTATTCAGATTAAATACAGAAACTCCGTAATTCACGGAAATCACTGCTCTGTCTCCTGAAATCGAAATATGATTGATTTTTTTGTCGCCGTTATATCCTGTAGCAATTGGAATATCGACCACATAAGTAATTCCTTCGGGAGTAATCACATCCATGGAGCCGTTCCGGTAGCCCACCAAACCTATTTTTGTATCCGGATTGTAATCAAAAGCCGAAATCTTTACTTCATGAAGACCGTTGGCTTTGGAAAGTTTGGTAATTTCACCTGATGAAGGCGTGTAGAAAAAGATTCCGTTTTCGGTAGCGGCAATAATTCTGCCGTGATCTTCTTTCATGGCCAGGACATTGTTGTAAGAGAAAAGATCTGCCCATCTTTTTGAAGAAATGGATTGAGCAGAGATTAAGCTGATACCTGCGAACAGGACAAAAAACAGAGTTGTATTTTTCATTTTAAACGGTGATGCTTTCATCAATAACTTGATTGTTCCACGAAATATTTTTCACGTTTTTATTTTCATCCAGATAAAAATCAATTCTCCCCAAAAGCAGGCCGGCCCAGCCTACCTGATTCACAAGAACATTTTTCCCTTTTCTGTTCATGAAAGTTTGCGGTTCCGGCAAAAAGGTGTGGGTATGACCGCCGAGAATCAAATCAATTCCATCGGTTTTTGCAGCCAGAATTTTATCGGAAATTTTTGTTTGATCTTCTTTATAATCATACCCCACGTGGGACAGGCAGATGACCAGATCACATTTTTTATCATTTCTCAGCATATCTGAATACTGCTGTGCAATTTCTATAGGATTATGATAGACGGTTTCTCCATAATTTTTTTTGCCCACCAAACCCGCAAGTTCAATGCCGACCCCGAAAATCCCGACCCTGATTCCGTTTTTATTAAATATTTTATACGGTTCAGTCGCTCCGTCTAAAATAGTGTTTTTAAAATCATAATTCGAGCAGATAAAAGGAAATTTTGCATTCGGAAGCACTTTTTTAAAGCCTTCCAAACCATTGTCGAAATCATGATTTCCCATTGTGGAAGCATCGTAACCCATCATTGACATGAGTCTGAATTCAAGCTCTCCGCCAAAAAAGTTGAAATACGGCGTTCCCTGAAAAGTATCTCCGGAATCTAGTAAAAGCAGGTTTTTCTCTTCTTTTCTGATATTCTGAATTAAAGCAGCCCTCCGCGCAAAACCACCCTGATTGGGATTTCTGGTGTAGGTAGAATCGAAAGGTTCAATCCGGCTGTGTTGGTCGTTTGTATGAAGTATCGTGAGCTTGTGTTCGGTGATTTTATTGGAAAACAGTGGGTTTTCTGCCAGAAGCAGATTCGGCAGCAGGCTCATTGCCAATGTTCCGCCGCCAACCGTTTTAATAAATTGTTTCCTATTCATTGGAGTTGTTCTTCTTGTTTCTGAAAATTAAACGGACATCTGTGGGAGCATTGATTTGGGGATTTTGTTGGAATTTATCCAGAAAAAGATCGCGCATCTTAATTCCGGTAACCATCATTTCGCCTTTCCCGAAAAAACTCATGTTGTCGCCGCCCAAAGCCAGATAATCAGAGGTTGCGATATAATAATCACGGTTCATCTCAATCGGTTTTCCGTTGATAGACTGTTTCAGTACAGTTCCGTTATCAGTTTCAATAGTAAGATGGGAAACAGGATTGTTCTTCTGGTTTTTTGCGTAATAATCAAAAAGCCCCTGCAAATCAGAACCTTTCATCTTTACTATTACGATCTCATTTTCAAACGGCATCACTTCGTAAATATGTTTTGTAAGAATATCGCCTTTGCCAATTGTAGAACGGATTCCGCCAACATTGATGACGGCTGCGTCAATAGCTGGCTTTTTGTTTTTCTGAGCCCATTCCTGAGCGCCTTCCAGCGTGTAGTCGGCCAAAAGGTTTCCGAGATTGCTGTTGTCGCCCTGTTTGTTCAGATCTACGGAAGTATAGGAAATTTTGGTGTTCATTTTCCCTTCCAGTTCAGCTTTATACGGAGCAATGACTGAAGCGAAAGCTTTGTCTTCCGGCAAATCTGCTGAAATGGAGATGTTTTTTTCGGTCTTGATGTTCGATACACTCAACGCCGTTTTACAGGAACTGAGCGACAATAACGCCACGCCGATATATAAAAATTTGTATTTCATGCAGTTGTAACTTCTCAGCAAATATAAAGATATGAATAGAAACTTATGGTTTTTTAACATTTTTTCTTGCATAAAATTTCCTAAATTTGAACTTTAATTTTAAGAATTATGACGAATTTAAAAGGAGTGGGTGTTGCACTGATAACGCCGTTTAGTGAAGATTTATCGGTGGATTTTGACGGTCTCGCCAAACTTATTGATTTCAACATTGAAAACGGCATCAGTTATCTGGTGGTATTGGGTACAACGGCAGAAGCAGCCACCCTTTCTGAAGATGAAAAAAAACAGGTAATCCAGCACATTATCAAAGTTAACAACAGCAGGGTTCCGTTGGTCTTAGGAATTGGCGGAAACAATACGCTGGAAGTTAAGAAACAGATCGAAAGCACTGATTTATCTGCTTTTGAAGCGGTTCTTTCGGTTTCTCCTTATTACAACAGACCGAATCAGGAAGGGCTTTACCAGCATTATAAAATGTTGGCTTCCACCGGAAAAAAGATCATCATCTATAATGTTCCGTCCAGAACGGGTCAGAATATTGAAGCTTCAACCACATTGCGTCTGGCTGAAGAATTTCCTAATTTAGTCATGATTAAAGAAGCGGCGCCGAATATTCTGCAATATTTCGATATCCTGAGAAAAAAACCGCAACATTTCAGTCTGGTTTCAGGCGACGATGAGTTTACGCTTCCCGTAACCCTTGCCGGCGGAAGCGGGGTTATTTCTGTAATAGGACAGGCGTTTCCTAAAGAATTTTCAACGATGGTTCAGCTTGCTTTCGAAGGAAAAGTGAAAGAAGCGTATGAAGTGCATAACCGACTGGTTGAAATAACGCGTATGATTTTTGCTGAGGGTAATCCTGGCGGAATTAAAACGGTTCTGGCTGAAAAAGGGCTGATAAAAAATTATTTGCGTTTGCCTTTGATTCCGTCGAGTGAAGGTCTGCAGAGACAAATACGGGAGGAAATGAATAAGATTTAATTTCAGGGTTGATATTTAAACTCCGGCATTTTCGGAGTTTTCTGTTTTTATTATATGATTCAATTTAAAAAGGCGGCAAAACAGGATATTCCTCTTATCCAGAATCTGGCGGAAGCCTCCTGGCTCAATGCATATGGTGAAATTCTTTCATCGGAGCAGATTAAATTTATGCTCGATACAATGTATTCTGAAGAAGAAATTTCAGCGCATTTAGGAAATCCAAATTATCACTATTATATCATTGATTATGGAGTTGCTTCGGTAGGGTTTCTGGGATTTGAAACGCATTATGAGCATTTAACCACCAAACTTCACCGTATTTATCTGATTCCGGAAGCAAAAGGGAAAGGTATTGGAAAAAGAGCGATGGATTTCCTTAAGGAGAATGTAACCATGGCTGGGGATAGCAGAGTTATTTTAGCAGTAAACAAAGCTAATCCTGCTAAAATATTCTATGAGTCGCAGGGTTTCAGTGTTTATGAGGAAGGGATTTTTGATATTGGGAAGGGTTTTGTAATGGATGATTTTTTGATGGAATATCTTTTCTGAATCAGATTCTGTCGGAGACCTGAGCTTAGTTATCAATTTGGGACAATATTATTTAGAAAAAACAGGTTTTCAATCCTTAAAAATTAATTTGCCCCCTTAAAACTCAGAAATCCATAGATTAAAATGTTTTATCTTTAGCATAATTATATTGCCTATATTTTAACTTTTTGGAATTATTTTATTAATAAAATTAATAAAAACAGGTTAAAATGTTTTTTATGTAAAAATAAAGATTAATTGCATAATATATTTTGTTTATTATTTAGCGTATCTTTGACGCCGGTAATTTTTTAATATTCATAGGTGAAAATATTTGTAAAGTTTGATTTCAATTCCGTGTGTAAAAAGGTGCTCGAAGAGCAGCTTAATTCTCTGGATCTGAAATACAGGTCTCTGAGTTTTGGGGAAGTGGAATTTATGGATCCGGTTTCTAATGAGCAGATGGAAATACTTACAAATAATCTTAGCGCATATGGCATCGAGATTCTTGAAAACCAGAAATCAGCACTTGTTCAGAAAATTAAAGATGTGATTACAGAGATGGTGTTTTCGGAAGTTGATGTAAACGTAAAAGCCTCGGTTTATCTTGCTGAAAAACTGAATCACAGTTACGGATATCTCTCCAATTTATTTTCCGAGATGACTTATACCTCGATCGAAAATTTTATCATTTTACAGAAAATTGAACACTCAAAAAACTTAATCATCAACAGTGAACTTACCTTGACTGAAATTGCGTACCGACTGAGCTATTCCAGCGTAGCGCATCTCAGTACACAGTTTAAAAACACAACAGGCTTTACCCCCTCGCAGTTTCAGAAGTTAATTTCAAAGAGGCGGGAACTGGCCAATAAAAAATAGAAATACGCTTTTAGCTCCCTTGAATAATATGAACAAAGAATATATCCACATTATTTTAGCAGATGATGATGAAGATGACCGCCTTTTTTTTACAGATGCATTCAGTGAACTGAAAATGTCAACAAAAGTACAGACTTTTAAAGATGGAGTGGAACTTCTGGACTACCTCAACGCGAAGGATTCTATCCTCCCACAGCTCCTTTTTCTCGATATGAACATGCCGAAAAAAAACGGACTGCAATGTCTTCACGAAATAAAGGCAAATCCAAAATTTAATAATATGGCTATCGCCATTTATTCAACTTCTTCTACCGAAGAACATATTGAAGAAACTTTTCTGCACGGTGCCAATATTTACATCAAGAAACCCAACGATTTCAAAATTCTGAAAAAAATCCTTGCCGATGTGGTCACAATCAACTGGCAATATCATACCTCAGGCCTTAATAAGGACAATTTTTTATTAAGATATAACGGATGAAACCCCGGAATATAAACACATCCTCCTTTTTCCTTATTTTAATCTTTGTTGCTTCTGCAGCATTGATTTTCTTTTTAATGGGTTTATCCTACAAGCAACTTGAAAAACTCTCCCATCACACCAGTTGTGTAAACCGTTCCTATGAAGTTTCTCTGACACTGGAGAGACTTTCCGCTAATATTAAGGATTTAGAGACGCAGAAGAGAAATTACATTCTGAACCCTAATCCTGCTATTCGTGCAGATATTAATAAAAAGATTTCAGAAATTAATGCAGGTTTTAAACGGCTGAAAACGGAAATTAGTGATAGTCCTGGGCAAATAAAAAATGAAAAAATCCTGTATGGTTACGTTCAGGATCAATATATAAATATTCATAAAATTTTCCAGAGAGATTTCCGAAACGAAGATCCGGCAGAACTGAAGCAGAATCTTTTGGAAGGAAAAAATGTGATGACAAAAATCAGCCGGAAAATAGAGAATATGATTGCTGTAGAATACAATCTTTTAAAGAAAAGAAAAAATGACTTCAATATTACCCAACAGTCAACTCCTCTTTTTATCTATTTAATTTCTCTTTTTGCTTTAGGTCTGCTGGCTTTTGCATTCTATAGAATCTTTACCGATGTTAAGGAGCAGGAAAAAGCAAACAGCAGGCTTCAGATTGCGTTAAATGCCTCCAATCTTGCGGAGATTGTGGGGGGCTTTGGAGTCTGGATTCTGAATCTCGAAACCCAGACTTACCAATTTTCCGATAATCAGTACCGCCTTTTGGGCTATTTACCTCAGGAATTCAAGTCGAATTTTGATTTTTTATTAGACCATGTTCATCCTGATGACCAGGCTGAAATGGAGCAGAAAACCAAAACGTTGACGTATCAGACAGATTCAAGCCCTTTTATATTCAGGGTGTATAAAAAAGACGGATCACTGCGCTATTTCCAGACCACGGGAAGAATTATCAACCAAAAAGGCGGCGAGAAAGTTTTCCTCGGAATCACCTCGGATATTACGCCCGAAATTGAGTCGAAACTTCAACTCGAAGAACAGAACAGGATCCTTGAAGCCAACAATCAGGAATTAATGGCCTTTAACTATGTGGCAAGCCACGATTTACAGGAGCCGCTTCGAAAAATAGAAACCTTCATATCCAGACTTACGGACAAAGACGGCATGAACCTTTCGGAATCCGGGAAGAATTTTCTCGGAAAAATGCACAGTTCGGCCGGAAGAATGCGAACACTTATTGAAGATCTGCTTCTTTTTTCCAGAACAACAAGGGCTGAAAAGATTTTTGAAAAAACGGATCTCAACAATGTAATGCATCATGCCCAGGAAGAACTTCAACACATGATCGAAGAAAAAAAAGCAGTAATTTCAGTGGATCAGCTTCCTGTAATGGAGGTGATTCCGTTTCAAATCAGACAGCTTTTTATCAATATCGTCAGTAATTCACTGAAATACTGTAAAGATGAGATTCCGGCATTTATAGAGGTGAAACATGAGGTAGTGCAAAGTAAGGATGAGGTGTTGCTGCCCAATAACAATCAGACTTTTCATAAATTTACTTTTTCAGATAATGGAATCGGCTTTGAGCAGAAGTATGCCGAGAAAATCTTTGATGTTTTCAACCGTTTGCATGGCCGCAGCGATTATGCCGGGACCGGAATCGGGCTTGCGGTATGTAAAAAAATTGTAGAAAATCACAAAGGATATATTTTTGCTAACGGAGAACCGCATTGCGGTGCTACATTCACCGTATATCTTCCGGAAAAGCGTTGATTTTTTGCAGGTAACTAATTATTTAATTGCTAACTTAGTATGATGAATTTTACAGCCTGCCACGAAGAGGAAATCCATATTCCCGGCCACATACAGAGCTTTGGCTTTCTACTCGGTTTGGATGCGGCCACGAAGACTGTGAAATTTTACAGTGAAAATTTACGCTTGCTGTTCAATCTGCAGGAAGAAATCTTCGGGAAAACCATCGAAGAACTTGCCGGAACTTTCCCACAGCTTATCGATTCTGGAGTCCTTGCAAAAATCAACGAGAACACTGGTGAAGAATATGACTGGAATATCTTTAAAATCAGCGTCAAGTGGGATTTTTTTCACTGTATCATGTACAGGGTTGGAGAAAATATATTTATAGAATTCGAAAAAATTATCGAACACCTGACCGTTAGAAGTTACATTTTTTCGAAATACGGAAAGGTAGGAACACCGGACAGTTCACAGAAGATCTGGAATAAACTCCTGGATTCGGTAGTAGAATTGGTAGATTATGAGCGCGTGATGGTGTATAAGTTTCTTCCCGACGGCAGTGGTAAAGTGGTTGCCGAAAAAATCAAGGACGGTATGGAAAGTTATCTGCACCTTCATTATCCGGAATCTGATATCCCAAGACAGGCACGCGAACTGTATCTCATGAAGAAAAATCGGCTTTTCTGCAATGTTTATGAAGAACCTGTACGGATTCTCTCCAAAACCGAAAAAAAAATTGATCTCACTTATTGTTCGGTGCGGGCCATGTCGCCGATTCACGGACAATATCTTAAGAATATGGGGGTATCATCCAGCTTCAGCACCTCTATTATCGTTGAAAATAAACTCTGGGGATTAATATCCTGCCAAAACAAAGAGCCTAAACATATTGATCTGGTGAATAGGGTGCGTGCGGAAGTTCTCACTTTTATGACGGCGAATAATTATTACGCCTTCAAAATAGAACAAAAACACAAGGACAGTATTGATCTCAGCAAAAGAACTGCGGAACTGAAAACAGAGTTTTTAAAATATAACAATTTAAAGGACTCACTCTTTAACAATATCGAACTGATTAAAAATACGGTCAGTTCTGATGGTTTGGCAATCATTACCGGTGGAGAATTAAAAACCTTCGGCGATGTTCCTTCTCCGGAAACTGTTCATAAAATCAGCGAATGGGTGATTGCGAATTCAAACGAGAATATTTATTCAAATTCCTCATTTGTTAAACAACACAAAGAAAAACTGGGTCTCGAAGAAAATGCTTCCGGCATTTTAGCTGCAAAATGGTACGCTACAAATAACGAAATGCTGATCTGGTTTCGGAAAGAGTATAATGAACATATTAAATGGGCTGGCTATGAGCAGACAGAACCAGAAAAAGTAAATTTTTACGGTGACGAAAGGTTGATGATCTCACCCAGAAAATCCTTTGAGGTTTTTCTGGAAGAAATAAAAGGAAAATGTAAACTGTGGCAGGATAAAGACCTTCTTGCAGCGGAAAGAATTCTCACCTTTATCCTCGAAACCTCCTACACTCAGACCATTCAGGTTAAAGAGCTGAATGAGACTTTACAAAACATGAATAATGAACTGGAAAGTTTTTCCTTCACCATTTCCCATGATCTCGCCACTCCGCTTTCCGTTATTAAAATGAATGCGCAGATGCTGAGCAATGCCTATCCTGAAGATCTGAGGATCAAGGACAAAATCCTTAAAATCACCCAGGAAATTGACGGGATGGAAGTGATGATGCACAATATTCTGGAATTGAGCCGCGTGAAAAATGCTGATCTGAAACTGGAAAGGATTTCAACTGAACAGATGATCCGGAAAATTTCCTACGATGCGAAGCTGAGTTTCAACAGCGAGCATGCTGAAGTGACCTTCAATAATTTTCCTGATATTCTGGCCGACAAAACCATGATTTATCAGGTGTTTCTGAATATCATCAACAATGCAGTAAAATATTCTTCTCACCGCGAAAACCCACAGATTGTCGTTACCGGAACTGATGAAAAGGACAGCGTAGTGTATGCCATATCAGATAACGGAATCGGAATCAGCGAAGAAGACAGTGAAAAAATGTTCAAAGTATTCCGCAGAATGGACAACGCGAAAATTTTCCAAGGCAGTGGGGTTGGGCTTTCGATCGTGCATAGAGCAATGAAAAGACTTGGCGGCAGTGTGACTTACGAAAGCAGAATTAATGAGGGGTCAACATTTTACCTGACCTTCCAGAAACCTTCATGAAATGATATCAGAACTTCTTAAAACGGAAACCAAAACGCTACATGATCAGGTGGAAACCAAATTTCTTTCCTATAAAATTTTTACCGGAACTTTCAGTGAAGACGATTACCGAAACTTACTCTATTCCAATTATATTCTTCATTCTCACTTCGAAAGCAGGGTTTTCAGTCTGCTTTCTCCAAACTTTTCCGAAAAACTGCAACTCCGGCATCGGGCAAAATTAAAATTGATTAAAGAGGATTTGGAATCTATGGTTCTTCCGGTACAAATTCCGAAACTTACTGTTTCCATTAAGAATGAAGCTCAGGCAATCGGCGTGCTGTATGTAATGGAAGGTTCTACATTAGGCGGAAATGTAATTGCGAAACAATTGGCAAAACTCCCGCAGTTCGCGCAGGTTCAATTCAACTATTTCGGCGTGTACAAAGATCAAACAGGTTCGCGATGGAAAGAATTTAAAACGGTTTTAGATTCGGAATTTACCGCAGATTATCCACATGTTTTGGAAGGAGTACAGAAAGCCTACCTGTTACTGTTGCAAAATTAATAAGGGAATATTGTATTCTGTAATTTTTTGCTGTAATTATGTAATATGTTTTTCATATTAATATACATCTTTGTTTGGAATTGCCCCAGTAGAATGCAACTGCTCATCATTACTTGATATTTATGATTTCAGAAAGCGCAGTGTTCATTAAAAAGGATTGTCAAATAAATAGAAAGTCTATGTTAAAAGTTCTAAATGCTGTAATGTCGATATTAAGGTGATTCGGAATTCTTGCAGCATATATTTATACCCCGTTATGAATGCTCGAATTTGTTCCTGTCTGTCAGTTATTTTTCTGTTAATTTGGATTTTGGGATACATTTTTTTTGATCTCGGCGGTGCAATTCATTATGTTTTTCTCGTGGGAATTTTATTGTTAATTTTCAAATTTGTGAAAGACTATAAAAGCGGAAGTACAAATAATAAATAAATATTAAAAAATGACAAAATTTAAATTGAAATTAGAAACATTTGCAATCTGTTTGCTTGCGGTATTTTTCGGAGTGAGAACTTTTGCACAGGAAAGTGCTCCTGACCTAAAAGTTGATGTAGATGTAGACAAAGGCGGCGCAATGGGAGGCGACTGGATGAGCAGTCCACTCGTTTGGGTAATCGGCGCACTGGTATTGATTTTAATTATTGCTTTGGTAGCCCGCGGTAACAATAACAAATAATCATCATTCACACTTAAATATGGAACACAGGAATTTTTTTCTGTGTTTTTTTTCTGGTCGAATATAAATAAGAAATATTGTAATTTGGTGAAATGAAAAAGATACTGCCGCTTATTACCTTGCTTGTTGGATTTTATGGCTCTGCTCAGGTTAAAGGCGTTACCGAGGACGGCAATGAAGTGATCCTGTTTGATAATGGGACCTGGAAGTTCGTGAATGAAAGCGATGCGCAGACTCTGGAAAAAATTGATGAAAACCCTGCCGTTTTTGGGAGAAACACAGACCAGTCTATTCTGCTCAAAAGCAGCAGGCTGGATGCAGGAATTTATTATAGCCCTAAAAAATGGGAAGTTTCCGCCCAGGCAGTCGGTTCACATATCGAATACTTTTTGCGAGATAAAAATCCAGATAATCCCCTATTCGGTTTCATGACGACCGAAAAACTTCAGATTCCCGATCTTAAAAGTTTAAAGAACCTCATGTTGGAAGGCATTCAGAAAAATGTTGATTATTTTCGTCTCAAACAATCGGAATATCGTACAGTAAACGGACTTAAGGTTCTTTATTTGAGATATGCCGCGAATGTTAAAGGATTGGATTTTGAATATGGAATCTATTATTATCTCACAGCTTCCGGATATTGTGCTGTAGTTTTTTACTGTGCTCAGAATGAATTTGTAAAAAATTCAGTGGCAGCCGAGCAGTTTTTAAATGGTATTGTAAAAACCGAAAAACAGAAACCAATAGAAATTATTTATACCTCCCCGCCACCCCCAATGCGGTAAAAAAAATACTAAGAAATTCGGCCCCATTTGTTTTTGCCCTTATAATGCCTGATGTAATAATCCCTTAAAGGAAAATTTTCGGGAGTCTGAAGATGCGGATCCGTTTTCAGCAAATGTTCAACAGTTTTTTTGGCTGCTTTAATAATATTACCGTCCGTAATCAGATCCAGTTTCTTGAAGTCCACAACACCGCTTTGCTGGGTTCCCAAAATATCGCCGGGACCGCGGAGCTGCATATCAACCTCTGAAATTTTAAAACCGTCATTGGTTTCCGTCATGGTTTTAATGCGTGTCCGGCTTTCTTTTGTGAGTTTATCTGAGGTCATCAATATGCAGTAACTCTGTTCCGCTCCGCGACCGACTCTTCCGCGAAGCTGATGCAGTTGCGAAAGACCGAACCTTTCAGCACTTTCAATGACCATCACCGAAGCATTCGGGACATTTACACCGACTTCAATCACGGTAGTCGCTACCATAATTTCCGCTTTCCCGGAAGCAAAATACTGCATCGCCGCCTCTTTTTCCGCAGGTTTCATTCTTCCGTGAAGCATTGTCACGTTTTTTCCTTCAAAAAACTCGGCGATATGCACGAAGTTTTCCATCAGATTTTTATAATCGAGCGTTTCAGATTCCTCGATCAGCGGATAAACAAAATATACCTGACGTCCTTTTTCGATTTCATCTTTTGTAAACCGGAAGACAGAAAGGCGGTCCTTTTCCCTCCGGTGCGCCGTAATGATGGATTTGCGGCCGACCGGCATTTCATCGATGACAGACACGTCCAGGTCGCTGTAAAAACTCATCGCAAGTGTTCTGGGGATTGGCGTAGCTGTCATCACCAGAATATGTGGCGGAATATTGTTTTTTGCCCAAAGTTTAGCGCGCTGGGCAACACCGAAACGGTGCTGTTCATCAATAATGGCAAGACCGAGGTTTCTGAACTGCACGATATCCTCGAGAACCGCATGTGTTCCCACAAGAATTGAAAGTCCGCCGTTCAGAAGTTCTTCGTGAATGATTTTCCTTTCCGATGTTTTTGCAGAACCGGTTAAGAGCCGGACCTTGATATTGGTATTCACCAACAGTTCTTTAATTGAATAGAAATGCTGCTGCGCCAGAATTTCAGTAGGAGCCATCATACAGCTCTGGAAACCATTGTCCATTGCAATCAGCATCGCCAGAAGTGCCACCATCGTTTTTCCGGAACCAACATCGCCCTGCAGCAGACGGTTCATTTGGATCGGTTTTTTCATGTCCGTCCGGATTTCCTTCAGCACCCGTTTCTGGGCATTGGTGAGTTCAAAAGGAAGTGCGTGATTGTAAAAATCCTTGAAATTTTCTCCAATTTTGAGAAAAGGATTCCCCACAACTGATGTTTTCTGATGCTGCTTCTTCAGGCCGTAGCCCAATTGAAAGAAAAAGGCTTCTTCAAACTTCACCCTTCGGTTGGCATGTTCAAAATGATGGAGATCTTTCGGGAAATGGATGTGGTAAAAAGCAGGAATACGGCCAATCAGCTTTAATTTTTTCATTAAAGCATCGGGAATGTTTTCCTGCATCAGTAAAGGAAGGTTCTTCGTGATTTCTGCCAGTACCGTCTGGAAAAATTTGTTGTTGATTCCTCTTTTCGAAAGTTTCTCGCTCCCCGGATAAACCGGTAAAAGTGAGCCGGAAAGGGCTTTCTTTTCATCCAGTTCAATTTCAGGATGGGGCATGGAAAAGTTTCCGTTAAAAAGATTGATCTTCCCGAAAATAAAAATATCACGGTTCAGCGGAATCTGGTCTTTCATCCATTTCGAATACCGGAACCACACCAGTTCCAAAGTCCCGGTTTCGTCGCGGAATTTTGCTGAAAGTCTTTTCTGACCGCTTCCGTAGGCAACTTCCTGAATATCCGTTATTTTTCCCTTCAGCTGGATTTCAGCATCGGGTTCCTCTTTCAGATCACCGATTTTATGGATTTTGCTTTTATCGATATACCGTAAAGGATAAAAGGTCAGAAGATCTTCCACCGTAGCAAATCCCAAGACATTTTTAATGAATTTGGCGCGTTCAGGACCGATTCCTTTTAAGAATTCTATGGAGGTGTCTAAAGTCAATGGAGTACAGCTGACTTTACTTGGTTACCGCCAGCAGGCGAATTTCGTGAAAATAAAAAAGACTTCCAAAAAATATTGAAAGTCTCTTTACTTGTTTCAAACCGGAAAACTCAGAACATTAGATGAGCTTAGTCTTTTATTGAAGATTTAAATTTCTTCTGGTAGTTTTCCCATTCTTCGCGGCTGTTGATCTTTTTATATTCATCATTTGATATAAGGATGAGATACGGTTCAAGCTCTTTTGCCGTAAGCGCCCCTTGCAGAATCGTGATCGGCATGCTTTGCTCATCCAGAAATACCAGAGAAGGAACGGCGTTAACATTCATGAATTTGGTGAATTCGTGCATGGAGTTTTTTTTCTTCCCTTTCGAGAAACCTTCATTAGCAAAAGTTCTTCCAAAAACCGTCAGTTTATCTTTCTGTTCTGCGTCAAATTTTACAGCATAATAATTTTGATTGATGAAATCTGCAATCACAAGATGCCCGTAGGTCTCTTTGTCCATGATCTTGCACGGTCCGCACCAGTCTGCGTAAAAATCGATCAGAATTTTTTTCGGAGTTTCTTTCTGAGCCTCAACTGCTTCTTCCAGCGTCATCCAACGGACCTGAGAATAAGCAAAAGACATCAAAAACAGGCAAATAAGTAGGGTAATTTTTTTCATCAGAGGTTTGATTGTTAAAAGAAGGGTTTGTTAAAGGGTTATCGCACTTCCTGCATGAGTTTCTTTACAAACGGCGAAATCAATATCAGCACGAGGCCGGCGATCACTGCATAAATTCCCAACTGTTTGTAGCCATCGGTGTAAGCGAGAAGCGCATCCATATTGGAGGAACCTTCTTTGGCAGTGGCCATATTTGCACCGATGATTCCTGCCACATACTGCCCGTAAGCCGAAGCCAGAAACCACATTCCCATCATCATTCCCTGCAGTTTTTCGGTAGAAAGTTTCGTCATGATCGATAAACCGATAGGAGAGAGGCACAATTCACCAAATGTAATGACAAGCAAAGCGATGGTGAAAATATTTAAAGAAGTGATACCCTGCAGATCAGCGAAAAATCTTGTAGCGAAGAGCACATAATATCCCAGGCCAAGAAATATAAATCCCAGTCCGAATTTTATTAGAGTATTCGGTTCCAGTCTTCTTTTACTCAGCCAGATCCATAACAATCCAACAACCGGTGCGAGAAAAATAATGAAAAATGCCCCGCCGGAATTGTTTACACCATTTGGATCCAGACCCAACAAATCCTTGTTCAGATTATTGGCAGCGAAAATACTCAGTGAGCCGCCTGACTGTTCGTAAATTCCCCAGAAAATGATTGAGAACATAATGAACACAAGCGCTGCCCAAAGTTTTTTTCTTTCACTTAATGTTACCTTGCTCATTTCATAAAAAAGGTAAATAAGCGTTAAGGGTCCTACCGTCCACATGAAATAATCGGTGTACTGCGGAACAGAGACCATTTTCATGATTAAGGGCACAAAAACCAGCGTTAAAAGGTAAACACCGTAAATTTTCCATTTTTCCATAGGAATTACGGTTCCGTCGGCGAGAATTTTTTGCGGCATCAGACCTATAGGACCAAGCCGTCTTTGCGTGAATATAAAATTGATGAGACTGATGACCATCACCACTGCAGCCAGGCCGAAGGCCACATTCCATCTTTTATCTTCGGGAATTAAATTTGAAAACATTTCTCCTTTTCCGATGGCTATACACAAGTAGCCACCGAGTAGCGCACCCAGATTAATCCCTGCATAAAACAGCGAAAATCCAGCATCAGTCCTGCTGTCGCCGGGCCTGTAAAGTTTCCCGACCATCGTGGAAATATTCGGTTTGAAGAAACCGGTTCCCACTACGGTAAAGGATATGCCGAGGAAGAAAAAATCGTGTGGATTGGTGGCCAGAATAAGACTTCCGACAATCATCAGCAGCCCGCCCCAGAAAAGTGATTTGCGGAAACCCAGGATTTTATCAGCAAAAAGTCCTCCTACAAAAGTAAAAGCATATACGAAAGCCTGAGTGGCGCCGTACTGCAGGTTGGCTTTCTCCCCGTCAAATTTCAGTTCAGAAATCATGAAGAAAACGAGCATTCCGCGCATTCCGTAGAAGCAGAAGCGTTCCCACATTTCAGAGAAAAAGAGTGACCAGATCTGTTTCGGATATTTTCCTTTGAAATCCTGTATTTGTTCGAGAGTAAGATTCATAATAATTTTGGGGACTTTAATAATGAAAAGCCAGATTAAGCGTTACGAAAATAAAAAAAACCACCGAATAAACGGTGGTTTTATAGAATTATCTGTCGTTTCGTTTAGTTTACTCCGTGCATTTTCTTTTCCAGCCAACGGCTCATAATGAAAAGAATTAAAGCTGCAACACCACACATTACAATAAATACCAGGAAGAAATCGAAAAGGTTTGCAATCTCGAAACCTAAAAAGTAGGTAACTTTTGCGCCTTGGCCGTCTTCTCCGCTACCCGGAATAAGTGCTGACAATGTTCCGGCGAACTTGTTGGCTGCCGCATTTGCAAGGAACCAGGTTCCCATCAGTAATGAAGAAAATCTCAGTGGCGAAAGTTTTGAAACCATCGACAGTCCGATTGGAGACAAACAAAGCTCACCCATGGTGTGAATTACATATAAACCAATTAACCAGAACATGGAAACTTTATCCATAATTCCGAGACCGTATACTGCAAATGCAATTACGACATATCCTAAAGAAACCAAAGCAAGACCAATTGCCATTTTCTTTGGTGAAGAAGGCTCTTTTCCGCGGTTTCCTAAACGAAGCCATAAAGATGAAAATAAAGGAGCCAAAAGGATAATTGCCAATGGATTTACTGACTGGAAGTAACTTGCCGGCATTTCCCAGCCAAACAAATTTCTGTCCGTCTGTCGGTCTGCAAAAATAGTTAACGAAGCTCCAGCCTGCTCAAATGCACCCCAAAAGAAGATGACAAAGAATGCCAGGATGAAGATCACCATTATTCTTTCGCGTTCCTCTTTGGTAAGCGATTTATCGGTTAAAACAATCAGCGGCATTGCAATCATCGCGCCGTAAATCAGATATCCAATGATGTCCATATCGCTGTTGAACATTGTTTTGAAATTCATCAGAAAGAAAATCACACCAATGGAACCTAAAACCAATCCAATTTGGGCAATTCCGAATTTGTTGGTAGGCATTCCGATAGGTTTATTTTCGTCATCTACCAGTAATTTATTTTTCTGCATCATAAAGGTGATTAAACCGATAATCATCCCGATTCCGGCGGCAAAGAATCCCCATTTGTAATCTACTTTTTCTGCCAAGGTACCACAGATTAGCGGTGAGAAAAATGCGCCAAGGTTAATCCCCATATAAAAAATGGTGAAGGCAGAATCTACCCTTCTGTCGCCTTTGGGGTAAAGCTGGCCCACCATTGTTGAAATATTCGGTTTAAAGAAACCGTTTCCGATGATCAGCATCGTTAGACCGATCCACATTAAAGTTATGGCAGCAGGACCTGTTGTTGAAGCACTGAAAAACATAATGAACTGACCGAGTGCCATTAACACACCACCGATCTCTATACTTCTTCTGTTTCCTAAAAAACGGTCGGCAAGATAACCTCCCAAAAGCGGTGTAAGGTAAACCAAACCGGTATAACTACCGTAAATTTCGGAAGCTTCGGCGTCGCCCATTAAGAGCATTTTCGTCATATACAAAACGAAAATCGCACGCATTCCGTAATAAGAGAAACGTTCCCACATTTCCGTCATGAACAAAAGATAGAGTCCTTTAGGATGCCCTTTCTGCACTGCTGTATCCATATTTTTTAAGTGTTAAATATTTGTTAAGAGGCAAATATAGTTTTTTTTCCTTTTTATGAAGAGATTATTTTAATTAAAAAATAAAAGTGCTGAAATTCTTCAGCACTTTTATTGAAATTTTTAAATTAAGGATCAGTTGACGCCTTTTTCTTTCATGATAACATTAAGCCTTTTCAGGATCAGTAAACCAAGAAGCGTTGCCAGTAGCAGCAAACCGAAATTCACGATGAAGAAGTTGGCCTTGTTCTCATAATCGTACCAGAAACTGGCCAAAACGCCCGAAAGTTTGTTGCCAATGGAAGTGGAAAGGAAAAACCCTCCCATCATTAAAGCGGTGAGCCGCGGAGGGGAAAGTTTTGAGACCAAAGACAGCCCCATCGGTGAAAGACACAATTCCCCGACTGTTATGACTCCGTAAGCGGCAATGAGCCAGAGCGCAGAAACTTTAAACAGGCCGTTCTGACCGGCATACACTGCTCCAACCATAACAAGACAGGAGAGTGCTGAAATAAACAGGCCGAGAACAATTTTGGTGGGTGTAGTAGGTTCTTTTCCTTTCCGGCGCAGGAACATGAAAAATCCTACCACCACAGGCGTGAGAACAATGACCCAGAATGGGTTTACAGACTGGAATAACTCTGTATTGTACAGATATACTTTCTTCTCAGGATTGGCTTCCATCGTTGTTTTCTTTTCCGGCAGTTCATTCCGGAAATAAATATCTTTACCTGGTTCTTTTAAAAGATCTCCGGCTTCGTTTTTCTGCGCCTGATACTGATCATCATAAACGCTTACTTCTTCAGTCTGGTAATCCTTTGCGTCAACCAAATAAATCGCTTCCAGCGGTTTTTCTGCGACAGCGGGAACACTTCGGTCGGTGTAGTATTTTGCCCAACGCGTCAGTGCAGTTCCGTTCTGTTTAAAAACTGCCCAGAACATCAGACTCACCGCAAAAATGGCGAGCAAGGCGCCGATCGGTCTTTTATCCTCAGCATTGGCTTTTACATACAGCATCACATAAAAATAAATGACCGGCAGACAGGCAAAAATAAAGGCATCGGTAGAATCACTTCCAAAGATACTTCCGGGAATAACCCATCCAATAATTCCGGCGACCACTGCAGGTAGAAAAACTTTAAGAAGGACATCCGAAATTTTGGTATCTCCTTCCTGCGAAGGTTTGAGGATGTTTGCTTTCAAAATATGTTGTCTTCCCATCGTGAAAACAATGAGTCCAATGAACATTCCGACTCCGGCGGTCATAAAAGCCGGTCCCCATCCGTATTTATTCCGCATAAACGCTGCAATGATGTTGCAGATAAAAGCCCCGATGTTAATTCCCATGTAAAAAATGTTGTACCCTGCATCTTTATTGGCTTTGTAAGGTTCCTCATTATACAGATTTCCTAAAAGTGTAGAGATGCTCGGTTTAAAAAAGCCGTTCCCAATGATGATGAGTGCCAGTGAAGCATAAAACATGGGTAAATCCTTAAAAAATCCGACTCCCAAATATCCAAGTCCCATCAAGAAACCCCCAATATAGATTGCTTTTACATAGCCAAGGATTTTGTCGGCCAGAAAACCTCCCAGAAATGGCGTCAAATAAGTAAGTGCGATAAAAGTTCCGAAGATATCATCGGCGTTTTTGTCGTTGAAAGCGAGACCGCCTTTTTCACTGTCGATCATGTACAGAACAAAAATTCCCAGGATGAGGTAGTAGCCAAAACGCTCCCACATTTCCGTGAAAAAGAGATAAGGTAAGCCTTTCGGGTGCTTGCTGTTGGTGTTTGCCATCGGATGTTTTTGAGTGATTTATAAATTTTCGAGGATGAAATCGGTCATTTTCTGATAAAGTTGAGGTCTTGTCTGTCCACCGAAGATGCCGTGGTTTTTGTCAGGATACGCCATAAACTCAAACTGTTTTTTGTTCTGAATCAAAGCCTCCGAAAATTCCATTGAATTCTGGAAATGAACATTGTCGTCCGCAGTTCCGTGGATCAGCAGGAATTTTCCTTTTAATAATTTTGCATATTCAGTCGGTGAATTTTCATCATAACCTGCCGGATTTTCCTGTGGAGTTCTTAAAAATCTTTCGGTGTAAACGGTGTCATAATATCTCCAGTTCGTTACCGGTGCTACTGCAATTCCAGTTTTGAAAACGTCGGCGCCTTTGGTCATCGCCAGACTGGCCATATAACCGCCAAAACTCCATCCGAAGATCCCGATTCTGGATTTGTCGATATAACTTTGGTTCCCGAACCATTTCGCTGCTGCAATCTGGTCTTCAATTTCGTATTTACCAAGGTTCAAATAAGTTGATTTTTTATATTTTGTGCCTTTGTAGCCGGTTCCGCGTCCGTCAACACACGCTACGATGTAGCCTTGCTGTACCAAATGATTGAACCATAATCCATTCCCCTGATCCCAGGAATTGGAAACGGACTGCGAGCCCGGACCGGAGTACTGGAACATGAAAAGCGGATATTTTTTATTCTTGTCGAAATTTTTCGGCTTCATGATCCAGGCGTTCATCTGATCGCCGGCTTCATTCGGAATGGTGAAAAATTCGCGTGTAACCATATTATCGGCCTGCAATTTCTGCAGCTGGCTGTTGTTGTTCTGGAGTTCTTTTACCGTTTTACCGTTGCCGTCTTTGAGCACAAAAGTGTAAGGTTTTGCTGCGGAAGAAGAGGTCTCAATGAAATAATTGTAATTGCCACTGAAACTGGCGCTGTTGGTACCATCTGCATTTGAAATTAGAGTTGATTTTCCATTTTCAATATTCACTTTTGAAACCACTTTGTTAATGCTTCCTTTTTCGGTGGTCTGAATCAGGAGTTCCTTGGTTTTCGGATTAAATCCGTAATAATCGGTAACCTCCCAGTTGCCTTTTGTAATCTGCTTTTTCAGTTTTCCGTTCTGGTCATACCAGTAAAGATGGCGGTTTCCGTCGCGTTCTGAACCCCAGATAAATGAATCGTCCTCCAGAAATTCAAGGGTTACATTATCAGTATCGATCCATTTTTCGTCGGTTTCTGTAAACAATTTCTGCACAGCACCGGTTTTGGTGTTCACTTTCAATACGTCGGATGCATTTTGCGTTCTTTCAGAAGTGATAAGAACAATCTCATCTGCTTTTGCCGTTTGATACACATTCGGAATGTAATAATTTTTAAAATCCGAGAGGTTCAGAGGGATTGTTTTCCCGGAATCCAGACGGTACAACTGTGCTGAAACCACTGAATTTTTTTCGCCTGCTTTTGGATATTTGAAACGCATTTCCGAAGGATAAAGCTGTTTGCCGTATATCGGAATGTACATTTCCGGCACTTCCGTTTCATTGGATTTTATAAAAACAATGGCATCCGAGTTCTTGGTCCATTGATATTGCTGCGCATGCCCGAATTCCTCTTCATAGACCCAGTCTGCTAGTCCATTCAGGATTGAATTTTTCTTGCCGTCAGTTGTAATCTGGGTGATCTTCCCGGAATTTAAATCCTGATAAAAAAGGTTGTTCTCTGAAATAAATGCCACTTTGGTTCCGTCCGGAGAAAAAGAGGGCTCCTGAACAGTATTTCCGTTATTGAGATTTAAGATTTTTCCGGTTTTCAGATCTTTCACATCGAATTTTCCGAGGAAGGAATGCCTGTAAATGGGTTGGCTTTCCTTCAAAAGCAAAATTCTGGATTCATCATCATTGAAGGTATACGATTCAAAACTGCCGTCTACAATATTACCTTCTTTTTGAGAGGTTTTGTATGAATATTTTGCGATTCCTGTCGGCTCAATGACGGCGTAATTCTCACCGTTTTTCAAAGAGGCGATTCCGGCAATCCCTTTCCCTCTGTAATATCCGGAGTAAATTTTGTCCAGGGTAATTTCCTGTGAGAAAACCGAAAGCGAAGCAATAAGGGAAAGTGATAAGAGTATTTTTTTCATGAATTGATTTTGATAATATTTCAAAGATAACAAATTTCTTAAAAAAGAGCGTTAAAAGTTGATTTGCACACCCTGTTGGCAAAATAATTGGACTCAGTGTTTAACTAAAATCAGCGTTATGGAAACTTTCAATTCAGAAAAGTTAAGCATTTACCGATTGAATAATCAGAAAATTGTAACAGGGTTTGCAAAATTTGCAGACGCAGAAAGTTATGCGGAAAAATTTGGGGGAAAAGTGGTGGAGATAGGCTTTAAAGACGGAAACGACAATCCTGAAATCACAGATGAAGGCGGACTCATTGAAAAAAAACTCCATTTTTTTGTAGAAGCAGGACCGGACTATAAATTCATTCATTCTTCTGATCCCGGCTTCCGGCATTATGCGGATGACCTTCAGAAGATGAAGTCCAGAGCCGACCGGTTAAGCCCGGAAGAAAAGTACATCTCGAATGCCCAAATAGAGATTGCTGAAGATCCCATTATTGTACTGAAGAATGACCAGTTTGAATCGGTCACTTCAAGGGAAAGATGCAAATATCTGAAACAGGCAAAAGTGTATGAAATTGCAGTGATAAAACCTTAAAATTTAAAAAAATGGCAGAAAAGAAGTATTCGCCAAAGGCGGAAGAGAAAATCGGTAAGGTGATGAAAGAATTTAAGGACGGCAAATTAAAATCTGGTTCCGGAGAAAAGGTAACCAACCGTAAACAGGCCATCGCTATAGGAATTTCCGAAGCCGAAGAAAAAGGCCTGAAAGTCCCAAAAAAACCTAAGAAGTAGAAATTTATAGGCTTGATATAAAGAATCCGGGAACACTTCCCGGATTATAAGATATTGAGCGCTTCACATCATTCGTAAATCTGTTTGTAATATTCATCAGCCATTCGGTCACTGTTGAACTGTTTTTTTACGTCATCCATCGCTGTTTGCTGGATTTTTCTCCATTCGTCCGGCCGGTCATAATACATCGGAATAATTTCATTTTCCAGAATATCATAAATGTTTCCGAGATCAAAATTGTCCTGATCGTAAATGCTTTTATTCTCATAATCAGCCAATGGTGCCACAAAACTGTTTACGCCGTGTTTCGCAAATTCCGGAATCCAGCCGTCATCCGTTGAAAGATTTACGGATGCATTCATAGCGGCCGTCATTCCCGAAGTTCCTGAAGCTTCTCTCGGCACCCTTGGATTGTTCAGCCATAAATCGGATCCCTGTTTGAGAGATTTACTTAAAGCCAGTTCATAACCCGTAAGAACTGCCATGTTTTTGTAATATTTGCTTTCCTCTACCAGGGTATTAAACATGGAAATGGCGGTATAATCCATTGGATAAGGCTTCCCAGCCCAAATGATCTGAACCGGAAATTTTGGATTGTTCAGCAGTTTTTCGAATCTTTCTTTGTCATGAAGCAGTAAATCCGCTCTTTTGTAGCCGGCAAAACGACGTGCCCAGACAATTGTAAAAATATTCGGGTCGAAGAGGTTTCCGGTTTGGTCGGCAACAATTTTAAACATTCTTTTTTTAAGATGTTTTTTTCTGAAATCAAAAAGCATTTTATCATCTTCATCTTTCGCCTCGTAAAGCGGCTTGTCGGCCCAATATTTAAATTCCTGAGCATTGGTGATCGCTTTAATTTCACAGATTCCGGGATATTTGCTCCACATTTTCCGGGAAACCTCCCCGTGCAGCTGTGAAACCCCATTCGCAATCCTCGCCATTTTTAAAGCACAAAGCGAATGATTGAAACGGCCGTCCTGAAGTCCACCGATTGTTTTTACTTCCTCTATCGTAAGTCCTGAAAAATAGGACATATTATGACAAAGATAAATGTCGTGTTTTTCGTTCCCAGCCTCTTCGGGAGTATGGGTTGTGAAGACAAGTTTTTCCTTTACTTTTGCCAGATCGCCCTTGAATTTCTTCAATAAATAAAAAGCTGCAGGCAATCCGTGTGCTTCATTTAAATGGTAAACTTCCCGTTCCAGATTCAGTTCATCCAATAATTTCGCACCTCCTTTTCCGAGAAGAATGTACTGCGCTATTTTTGTTGATTCGTTGGCGTCATAAAGGCGGTGGCAGATCGTTTTGGAGATGTGGTCATTTTCTGGAACATCAGTAGACAGGAAAAACATAGGTGCTGTATGGAAGATTTCCGGATTCAGATAATACACTTTAACCCAAACCGGTGCTGAATGAATTTCGATCTGATATTTAATTCCGGTATCTTCAAGAAATGAATACATTTTTTTGGTCCAGGTAGGCTGCAGGGTCTGATCGTGGTTTCGGGCCTGATCGTAATAACCGAATTTCCACAGAATCCCGATTCCTACCAAGTCCTGTTTCAGGTTGTAGGCGCTTTTCATGTGTGAACCCGCAAGAAATCCAAGCCCACCGGAATATATTTTCAACGCCTGATCCACAGCAAATTCCATTGAAAAATAGGCAATTTGTTTAGAGTATTCCGGGTTAATGCTGTAAGGCATAGAAAAGTTTGTAAAATCCATGTTTCGCTGTTCGTTATCAGTTAAGGCGCAAAGGTATTGATTTTAAAAGCCGCGGTAATTTATAATTGCCAAATTTAACAGAGATTAATTTGCGGTTAACCGTTGAAAAGATCGGGAATAATATTATTGTATCCGTATCTGCAGACACCAATGAGGAGAATCACGGTAATGGCGAAAAATAAATAAACCAGCGAGAGCATATAGGTAAGAAACATGGACCACATTGACCGGAAAATCACGTTTCTTTTCCGCTTGTCATTAAAAAACTGCATAAGTGAAACCGTGATCATTCCCCAGGAAACCCAGTAGAACAAGCTATTATCAATTCCGGCAAAATGATTCAGAAAAATAAATACAATATACACTGCGAGAGACTGCCCCGTTAAAAACAACATGATGACCAGCCATTCCGGATAATTATAACGGTATTTCCGGAATCCCAGATAGAATGCTAATGCCGCCACCGGAATCATTAGCAGAACGGTGAACGCGAAGTGATTCGCAAGCCACTCATAAATTTCTTTGCAGTACTCAACAAGTCCTTTCAGATCAATGTATTTTGAAGCATCCTGTTGCGATAAATTTGTTGAAATGTTACCGCTTGGATCAGCTTGTTCCTTTTTCCCTTTTAAAAAATATTGAAATAAGGCGCAAAGTGAACCCAAAATCAAAACAAGTGTGAGGGGTTTAAAGTGCTGCTGTCTTTTTCCGGCTAAATATTCGCGTAAAGTGTGTCCCGGTCTCGTGAAAAGTTCTTTCAGGGTATAGATAATTCCGCCGTCAACATGAAAAATGCCGTGCTGGATTTCATGGATCAGAAAATGAAAGTCAATGCGGTGTGTAGCGGTTTTTTGGCCGCATTCGTGGCAGAATTTCTGATGCAAAAGCAGGTGCTGACTGCAGTTTTTACATCGCTTGTCCGGCTGATTCATCGTTTTAGTTTTTTCAAAATTATAAATTCCAATATTAATTGTATTTAAATTTTTGAAAATATTTTCATCTGTATTGTTTTTTTATGTACTTTTATTTCATAAAATATTGATTTTCAAAAACTTTGGATGATGAAAAAAGTATTTTCAGAGGAGGATTTGATCAAAAACCTATCGTTGTATTACCTTAACCGGCATTTAATTAAAAAACCGATTGAGCGCTATCACCGCGAAATTGACGGTTCGGGGCTGCACGACCGTGACAAATACCGTAAAAAATCGGAAATTTTACTTCTGAATGCTTTTCTCCACCATTTTCCGAATGTGATCTTCGAAAATCTTACCTGCGAAAGCCCGGATTTTATCGCCACCATCAACAATAAGAAGATTGGGATCGAGTTGACTGAAGTCATCAACCATCTCGAAATCAAAAAAATAGAAAGTCAGCTCAATAAAATATTTCGTCAGGCCGAAATACTGCTCGAAATCGAAGACACTGCGGAATTCCGTGGTGTTTATTTTTTGGAATTCCGCAATATTTCGAAAATCGATTTGCTAGAAAAGCAGGTAGAAATTGTACAGAACATCTGCAGTTCCATTAGACGGAACAAACCGTTTGGCTGCGTGAAAAAAATCCGCAAGTCGCCGCACCGGCGTAATGTTTTTATCACCCACGATTTCAATCTGGGCCTTTTTGATGAATTGAATTCAGAGAAAATCATTGAACTCATTGAAAAGAAAAATGAGAAATTTCCGTATTATGACAGAAGTGTTGATGAATGCTGGCTCGTGATCGTTTCGGATATGAATTCGATAGCCTCGCGCTATACTTTCATTCAGGATAAAGAAAACCTGAAGCAGATACAATCACCTTTCCACAAGATTTTCCACCTCGAAAACATGTATGGGAGCATGACAAATATTAAATAAAGTTTTAATTAAAAACCTCAGTGTTTTTAAAATAATCGGAAAGATGGAGGATTTTGCCTGATTCTGAAAACTGCACAACGGTAGCAATATTGTTTTTATAAAAACCTTTTCCGGAGAGAAATCCCTGGGAAACTGTTTCGTAAAAAAACTTATGATTTCCAAGATCATGAACAGTGGAAATTTCCCACACAATATTTTCATAACGCCTGAAAATAGCCCGGAAAAGCGCTAAAATTCTGTTGGCGCCGGAAATTTCTTTGGATGGTGGTATCCAGATCTGACTGTCATCATTGAACCACTTTTTTAGATTTTCGGTATTTTTCGTATTAAGATCCTGCATAAAAGCAGTTATTTTGCACTCCATGTTTGGGTTTTTACTTATTTACGATAAAATATAAAAAAGGGTTTTTTAAATATCATTTCAATAAACAATTCTATTTATAAATGTTGAGACTCCTGATGAAAATATTCTGCAAGTTACGCAAATTCAGATACCTTCTTGTTTTTTAGCTTAAATTTTTGAAAATCATTATCTTTGCAGTTCGAAAATCCTATACTCAGTGAACTTATCTCCCAAAAAAACCGCCGCATTTCATACCCTTGGCTGCAAATTGAATTTCGCCGAAACTTCCACCATTGCACGTCAGCTGACTGATGCGGGTTATGAAAAGGTGAGTTTTGACCTTCCTGCAGATATTTATGTCATCAATACCTGCTCGGTGACCGAAAATGCAGACCGCGAATGTAAACTTCACGTAAAACGCGCCATGAAAGCCAATCCGGAAGGTCTGGTGGTCGTTTTAGGGTGTTATGCACAGCTGAAGCCGGAAGAAATTTCGGCAATTGAAGGTGTTGATCTGGTTTTGGGTGCAAAGGAAAAGTTCAATATCCTGAGCTATCTTTCTGATCTTCAGAAAACCGACACTGAGGGAATTATTCACTCATGCGAAATCGGCGAAACCGACTTTTTTATAGGAAGTTATTCCATAGGAGATCGGACGCGGGCTTTTTTAAAAGTCCAGGACGGCTGCGATTATAAATGTACGTACTGCACCATTCCTCTTGCGCGTGGGATTTCCCGTTCCGATACGATAGAAAGTGTCGTTCAGAATGCGAGAGAAATTGCTGCTAAAGGAATCAAAGAAATTGTGCTGACGGGCGTGAACATCGGAGACTATGGTAAGGGTGAATTCGGGAATAAAAAACATGAGCACACTTTTCTTGACTTGATTGCGGAACTCAATATGGTTAAAGGCATCGAAAGGATCAGGATTTCCTCTATTGAGCCGAATCTTCTGAAAGACGAAAGCATAGAACTCGTTTCAAAAAGCAGGAGTTTTGTTCCGCATTTTCATATTCCCCTGCAAAGCGGAAGCGATGAAATACTCAAAAAAATGAAACGCCGTTATCTGACTGGATTATACCTGGAACGTGTTTCAAAGATCCGTGAAGTAATGCCGGATGCTTGTATTGGCGTTGATGTGATTGTAGGTTTCCCAGGAGAAACCGAGGAAAAATTTATGGAAACCTACCGGTTCCTAAACAGCCTTCCGCTGAGTTATCTGCACGTTTTCACCTATTCTGAAAGGGAAAATACCGAAGCTGCAACAATGGAGGGGATTGTACCCATTCCGGAAAGAAAAAAACGCAATAAAATGCTCAGAATCCTTTCAGAAAAAAAGAAAATGGCTTTTTACCAAACCCAAATCGGCAAAACACTTCCCGTTCTTTGGGAACATGAAAATAAAAACGGCTTGATGTTCGGTTTCACCGACAATTATGTTCGGGTACAAAAACCGTACGACGGAAACTCAGTCAATCAGATTGAGATGTTAAAACTCCACCGACTTGAGGAGGGTGGAGCAGTATCTGTAGTGCCTGTTTTCGAAGAATTTCTGGCCCGGATCTAGTCCTGAACCGGCTGAACGCTTCCCGTATTCATGCTTTGTAGCAGATCAGGAAAAAATGCAGTGATGATGAAATAGAAAATAATCATCAAAGCAATCAGAGCAATTGCAACGATTACAAGTGGGCTGGGGGTATTTTTTTTGGACGGTTCCATTTTTTTGTTTTAATAAAGTTAATCCTTTTTACTATAATTCACCTGCAGGTCGGTCAGAAGTCTTATAAACTTGGAAATTGAAAACGAAACTCCTGTCGATGAATTTGTACGTGCTTGAATCGAAAAAATTTGAATTCCGTGCGTAGGCGGCTCTGGAAGGCACAATAATCACTCCCTGAAGATTATAACTGGCAGAATCATCCAAATCATAACTTTTAAAATGCTGTAAAGCTTCCCGGAAACCTTCAATTTCGTAATATTCATGAGGTTTATCTGCCGCCCGCAATGATGATTTGGCGTAATAGAAAAATGGGTCAACATCTGGAACGCCAGTACTTGCCATGGTGTTACGAATGCTGAAGGGAGATGTAAAAGAGATTGTGTTTTCAGTATTTGTTGCCATATAACTAACTGTTTTATGCATCAATCGCAGAATATCTGTAGACCCAATTGTTTTTCCCGGATTTGGCTGAACCCCGCTGCGTACAATGTAAACCACTCCTGAAGGAAGGGTAACCTGGTTGAGATCTTTCAGTTTCGGATAGTTATCATCTGCTGCATCTGTACTGCTGAATGCGGTAATATTTCCCTGCGTGTCTAAATAATTTTCGTTGAGATATTTTTGGATTGCCTGATCATCGTAGGTATTCTGGGTTTCAATGCTTACCTGCTCAGCTTCTGAATCGGTAGAATCATTCTTACAAGAATTCATGAATGGTAAGCTCAGTACCGTGATATAAAAAAAGATTTTCTTCATTTTGGATATTATAATTAAATTGCTGGAAATTAATTCAGGCAAAAGTAAAAATAAATTATGAGAATCGATAAGTTTTTATGGAGTATTCGTTTTTATAAAACGCGTAATATCGCTTCAGAAGAAATAAAGAAAAACAGAGTCTCGATAGGAGAGAATCCGGTAAAGTCATCGAAAGAAGTAAAAGAAGGAGATCTCATCAAGATTAAAAAAAATCAGATTGTTTACCGTATCAAAGTACTGCAGATCCCCAAAAGCAGGATTGGCGCGAAACTCGTTCAGCTACATGTTACCGACATGACTGAAAAAGAACAGTATGAAATACTGAATCTGCGAAAACAGGAACAAAGCTATTACCGGATAAAAGGAGAGGGAAGACCCACTAAAAAAGACCGCCGCGAGATCACTGATTTTCTGGTGGAGGGAAATGATGATGATGAAATTCTGACTGAAGAAAGCTGGGATCTGTTTTTTAAAAAGGAAGATGATGCATAATCTCCTCAGCGATTTCTTCCGGTGTTTTACCATCTATATCTACCGTGAACTGCGCTTTTGAATAAAAGGCGTTTCTCTCAAATAAATGCTTGGCAATAAACTCAGGCAAATCTTCGTCATTTATTTTCGCGATTAACGGACGCGTATTTTTTTGTTTTAAAAGCCTTTGCGACAGTGTGTTGACGGAGCTGCGTAAAAAAAAACTGAAAGAATTCAGGTTGATGACTTCCATGTTGTTGTAATATGCCGGCGTGCCGCCTCCCAAACTTAAAACCACATCGTTTTTTGAGGCTAAATACTCTTCGAGCAACTCTCTTTCCTGTTTTCTAAAGTATATTTCGCCGCTCATCTGAAAGATTTCTGCAACCGAACGCTTATTTTTAAGCATTATTTGTTTGTCGAGGTCAATAAATTCAAAATTAAGTTTCTGGCTCAATAATCTCGCAATGTGAGATTTACCACTCCCCATGTACCCCAGTAAAGCAATTACCATTATTTTATTTTGCACAAATCTCCTAAAAAATTTTGAGACTCTAAAAAAAGTTTTATCTTTGCACCACTTTTGAAACGGACATTATCCGTTGCAAAATGACCGACTCGGTAGCTCAGCTGGTAGAGCAATACACTTTTAATGTATGGGTCCTGGGTTCGAATCCCAGCCGGGTCACATAGCAGGAAAACCCGTATTTTTTTACGGTTTTTTTTTGCCTGCGTGGTGAAATTGGTAGACACGCCATCTTGAGGGGGTGGTTTCCTAAGGATGTGCTGGTTCGAGTCCAGTCGCAGGCACAAACTCAGCAATGAGTAACATTTTTATCGGCAGTTTAATATTGCCAATACTTTAATTTTCAAGACCGACTCGGTAGCTCAGCTGGTAGAGCAATACACTTTTAATGTATGGGTCCTGGGTTCGAATCCCAGCCGGGTCACTATTTACTTTTGTGAGTAAATTTTTTTCATATTAATATTTTGTGATTTGGTGTTCAAAAGCCTTCCTTACGGGAGGCTTTTGATGTTTTAGTGTTTAGTCGAGATGAAGATTATCGATAAGTCTTACGTCGTTTACATTCACCACTATGAAGGCACGGTAGTTCCTATCTTTATAGAAGAAATCGGTTTCCTTTAAAGTCTCTTCGTCTGCAATCTTAAAATATTCCAGTATCATTACGGGTTCTTCCGAAAAAATTTCTGAGACTCTTTTCTTGATTTCAGGAATGGAGACCACCCGGAACCAGCCGTTTGCTTTCTGAAGCGTTTCATAAATAAGTTTTGATGCTGCTCTTTCCGCTGGGCTGAGCCTTTCGTTTCTGGAGCTCATGGCCAGTCCGTTTTCTTCCCGGTAAATTCCCACACCGTGGATTTTAACTGGAAGCTTAAGCTGCGCGGCCAGATTCCGGATGATCGCAAGCTGCTGGAAATCTTTTTCACCAAAATAGGCATTGTCTGGTTTTACCTGTCGGAAAAGGGTTTCAACAACCGTTCCAACTCCATCGAAATGTCCCGGTCTTGCAGCGCCTTCCATCTCCTTTTCAAGTCCGTTAAATTGATAGGATTTGCTTGCGGTTTTTTCGGGATAAAGGTCTGCGACTTCCGGAATATAAACAGCATCTATCCATCCCGAATTTTGAAGAAAATCTATGTCTTTTTGAATGTTCCTGGGATATTTCTCCAGATCCAAAGCATTGGTGAACTGCGTTGGATTTACAAATATGGAGGAAACCACCAGATCGTTTTCCTTTCTTGCTGCTTCATAAAGAGAAAGATGGCCTTTGTGAAGCGCGCCCATTGTGGGCGCAAAACCGATTCTTTTCCCCATCTCTTTCTGTCTTTCCACATAATCTTCCAGGGATTTTTTATTTTTCAGGATTTCCATAGTTTGTTTTTTTTGAAAATCAAATTTAACAAAAATATGTTTCCGATAATTTCTTTTATAGCCGCGTCTGGTTCGTAATTGATAAAAAAATGTTAATTAAAACTAATTACATTAAATTTTTGTAATTTTGCAGCCAAGTACTATACTTTAATTGAATGAAAATATAAATTTATGCCGAATCAGAAGATTTTGTACATTACCACAGAAATGCATCCGTACCAGGAAGAAAGCAATATGGCTGCGATGGTAAGTAAAATGGCACTCAAAATGCACAGTGAAGGCAATGATGTTCGGGTATTCATGCCCCGATTCGGTCAGATCAGTGAGCGGAAATTTCAACTTCATGAAGTGATTCGTCTTTCCGGGATGAATATTATCATCAACGATATTGATCAGCCCCTCATTATTAAAGTAGCTTCATTGCCCGGAGAAAGGCTTCAGGTTTATTTTATTGATAACGAAGAATATTTCAAAAGAAAGCAGTATTATTTTGATGATGAAGGTAAGGCTTTTGATGATAACGATGAAAGAGCGATCTTTTTTGCCAGAGGCGTTATTGAAACCATCAAAAAACTCAACTGGGTCCCTGATGTTATTCACATCAATGGCTGGATGGCTTCTTTTGTGCCGATCTATCTGAAAACTTTCTATAAAACCGATTCTTACTTCAAAGATGCGAAAATGGTGATGTCTCTTTACAACGAAAAAGATGCAGAATTGAGCGCAACAATCAACGAGAAACTCCAGTTCGACAATATCTCCGAATTCAAACACCTCAAAAAACCTAGCTTCAACAGTTTTGTAACTGAGAGTATGAATTTTGTGGATGTAGTTATTAAAGGAGACGAATTTCTGGAAGATGAACTGGACAAAGAATTCCAAAAAACCAAAACTGAAAAATTTGAATATTTGGATGTTGATTCGATAAACAAAATATATTAAAAAGAATTTAAATGATTAAAAATATTAAGAAATTATTCAATATTTCTTTAGTAGTGTTAGGCAGTATTTTATTGTTAAACTGTGAGCCGGAAGCGGATAAGCTGGGCGAGCAGTTATTTTTAGACGGGGCAGCGCAAGGAAATGAAAAGCTTTTTGATCTGGTTGCCTATAACATCAACAACGGCGATAAGGTGAGGAGCGATGCTTCCCGCCTTCAATATGCTGTTTTGGGGGCTTTTAATGAGCCTGTATTTGGAAAACAGAAGGCAAGCTATATCACTCAGTTGAGAATGCAGTCTTATGCTCCCGATTTCGGCACAAATCCGGTCTTGGATTCTGTAGTCCTTGTTATGAAGCCAGTATATGCATCTGATTCTGTTACAACTACGACTGATGAAAACTTTGTTTATGTAGACGGAAATGTACCTGCTAAACTTGTGAAAAACACTTATCCGGTTAAAAAATACGGCAAAACGAAAATAAACGGAAAAACCATTTTCAACATTCGGGTTCATGAAGTAAATGATTTTCTGAAAAGCCCTGCAGATTCAGTTTATTCAAATACTGCATACAACTACAGTTCGCTTTTAGGCTCAAAAGAGTTTGATGGAACCATATCTTCATTTAAAATCACGAAAGATTCTGATAATTCAGAACTTTTAAATCGTGATGCCAATATCAGAATAAAACTTGATAACAGTTTTTTCAAAACAAAAATAATCGATCATCAGGGATCCGTGGATCTGAAAGATGCTGCAGGTTTTATCCGGTATTTTAAAGGAATAAGACTCTCTGTCGATGAAAATGATGGTTATCTGTTCACCTTTTCCCCGAATGCAGGCGAAATTGTCATGTATTATAAAAACGATAAAACCGAGAACGGGGTCACCACCAGACCGCAGTCTTCCTTTAAATTTACAATGGGAAGCGAAAATGTTCATGTCGGTCAGTACGAGTATGTGAGAGCGGGTTCAGCTCTACAAAATGCGTTGGCCACAAGTAATGAAAATACTGGCGATCTTAAGCTTTTTGCTCAGGGAATGGGGGGGCCTGGAATCGGTATTAAAATTTCACCTGCTGATGTTACAGTACTTAAAGATCTTTATCAAAACAAAAAAGCCGGCATTATAGGCGCGAGAATAAGATTATACAGTGATACTGAACTGTGGAATAATAATTACGAAAAACCGTCAATATTTACGGTACTTCAAAAAAATGTGAATGCATTTCTTCCGGAAATGAATGTGCTGAGCCAGGCGAATGGTTATAGTCTTGTAAAACCTTATGATTTGGATAAAAATCCTGCTTACTATGATTTCACTATTACAAAAACTTTAAAAGACCTTATTGAAACTGAAGCACCTAAACATGACTATATCATCAATATCGGCAGTTTCCTTTTGGATCCGAGTTCTACAACCGGTGAATTGGCAGGTTATAATATTACTTCCAATGCATTTACCCCGAACAGAATTGTGTTAGTGGGAACAGACGCTGATAATCCAAAAAGAGCGCAGTTAAGAGTCATTTACGGAACAAAATAGAAAACGATAATCTAAAAATAAAATTAAACTATGTGTGGAATTGTTGGTTATACCGGATTTCAGGATGCTTATGATGTAGTAATCAATGGACTCCGGAGATTGGAATACAGAGGTTATGACAGTGCCGGAATCGTTCTTGATAAAAAAGACAACAGTTTTGAAGTTGAAAAAACCAAAGGGAAGGTTGACGATTTAGTAGCCATCTCACATCATTTAAAAAACACAGCACATGTAGGAATGGGGCATACGCGATGGGCCACCCACGGTGTTCCGAGCGACAGAAATTCTCATCCGCATCTTTCTAATGATGGCAAAATAGCATTGGTGCACAATGGAATCATTGAAAATTATGATACCATAAAAACAATGCTCAAAGAAAAGGGCTTTACCTTCAAGTCTGAAACAGATACAGAAGTATTGGTCAACCTGATCCAGTATTTCATGGATACCACTACCGATATCGATTTTCCTACTGCAGTGAGATTTGCGCTGAATGAAGTGTATGGTGCTTACGCCATCACGGTAATGCATGAAGACCATCCCGGTGTTTTGGTTGTTGGAAGACTTGGTTCTCCATTAGCCATCGGTTTGGGAGAAAATGAATATTTTATTGCTTCAGATGCTTCCCCTTTTGTGGAATTTACAAAAGAAGCCATTTACCTGGAAGAAGGACACATGGCGACCATTTCTTTGCAAAACGGCGTCGATATCAGAACGATTAAAGACAATTCGAAGATTGAACCGGCTGTACAGCAGCTGAAATTGAGTCTCGAACAGATTGAAAAAGGCGGATACGAACACTTCATGCTAAAGGAAATTTTCGAACAGCCAAAATCCATTCATGATACGCTGCGCGGACGACTTCTCGTAGAAGAAGGAATCATAAAAATGGCCGGAATCTGGGACCATCTGGAAAAATTCACCAATGCACAGAAAATTACCATTATTGCATGCGGAACCTCATGGCACGCCGGATTAATCGGCGAATATCTTATTGAAGAATTCGCTAGAATTCCTGTTGAAGTGGAATATGCGTCTGAATTCAGGTACAGAAACCCAATCATCAATGAAAAGGACGTGGTAATTGCAATCTCACAGTCAGGCGAAACTGCAGATACAATGGCTGCATTGAAACTCGCGAAAGAAAGAGGTGCTTTCATCTACGGAATCTGTAATGTTGTGGATTCCTCTATATCCAGAATTACCGATGCTGGTTCCTACACCCACGCCGGTCCTGAAATTGGGGTTGCTTCAACGAAAGCATTCACGGCACAGCTTACCATTTTGGCACTTATAGCGCTGAAACTCGGCAAACATAACGGTAATCTCGGCAATGCTGAATTTATGAGTCTGATTTCGGAACTCAACGCAATTCCTAAGAAGATTGAAGAGGTTTTAGCCACTACCCACGATTTAATCAAAGAAATGGCGAAAGATTTCACGAATACCCATAATTTCCTATATTTGGGCAGAGGTTATAATTATCCTGCAGCTCTGGAAGGTGCTCTTAAACTGAAAGAGATTTCCTACATTCATGCTGAAGGTTACCCGGCGGCTGAAATGAAGCACGGACCCATTGCTTTGATTGATGAAAATATGCCGATTGTAATCATTGCTCCGAAAAGAGGACATTATGATAAAATTGTAAGCAATGTTCAGGAAATAAAGGCCAGAAAAGGAAAAGTGATCGCTGTTGTAAACAAAGGCGATGTGCAGGTGGCAGAAATGGCTGATTACGTGATAGAAATACCCGATACATCAGAATGTTTCTCTCCCATAGTTGCTTCCGTACCTTTACAATTGCTGGCATATTATATTGCCGTGTACCGAGGCGCAAACGTCGATCAGCCCAGAAATCTTGCGAAATCTGTTACGGTCGAGTAAAAAAAATGCCTAAAACAAAATAATTTAAGATTTTTTTCGTTTTTGAAAAAAAATCTTAAAAGTTTCTTAAAAAAATTATATATTTACCGCATAATTATAAAAATTAACATGAAAAGGATATTTCTTTTATTATTATCTGCATCTGTAGTTGTATCGTGTTCTGGAGGTGGAAGATCTTCCGCCGGAAAACCGGGAACAAAAGGAGAATTGATACCTAGAGAAAAATCGAAAACTTTTGTAGCTCAAAGACCGTACGGTATGGTGGCTATTCCAGCAGGTTCGTTTGTAGCTGGTCTTGCAGATCAGGATTTCACGAATATGGCGGAAAAAACCCCATTGAAAACAGTTACAGTACCATCCTTCTTTATGGATGAAGCTGAAACTACCAATGGCGAATACCGTGTATTTATCAACTACGTTAGAGATTCTATCGCCAGAACGCTTCTTGCAGAAGCTGCAGGCGAAGGAGGAGATGGTTCCGGAAGGGGCGAAAGCATAAGTGATTACGCTTACCGCGCTGCTCAGGAAGAAGATCTTACTCCTTATCAGGAATACCTTGAATCGCAGGGTGAGCGAGGAGACGGCTATGATGAAACAAAAAAATTAGACTGGGATATTCCTTTGCATTGGACCACTAACGATTATCCGGACGTAGAATATGCTGAAGTTCTGGAATCCATGTATCTTCCCGCTTCTTCAAGGGTGAGAAACGAAAGGATTATCGATGCAAGTAAACTGAAGTACTCCTATGTATGGGAGGATACCAATTCTGCAATAAGTGATAACGAAAGTGGAGCTGCTTACCTTAAGAAAGAGAGTATAGCAGTGTATCCTGATACTACAGTTTGGGTAAAAGATTTTCATTATGCTTATAATGAGCCATTGTTTGAACAGTATTTCTGGCATAATGCTTACAAAGATTATCCTGTAGTCGGAGTAACCTGGGATCAGGCAAGAGCTTACTGTAACTTCAGATCTAAATTAAAATCTGACTATAACGAAAGTCTGAGAAAAAAGAAACAAAGACCTATGCTTTTCCGTCTACCAACCGAAATTGAATGGGAATATGCTGCAAGAGGTGGAATGGAAAACGCTACTTACCCTTGGGGCGGACCTTATTTAATGGATGACAGAGGATGTTACCTTGCGAATTTCAAACCGAAAAGAGGTAACTATATGGAAGATGATATTAAAGGAACTTACATTTATACTGCTCCTGTGAAAAAATTCAGAAAGAATGGATTCGGACTGTTTGATATGGCAGGAAACGTAGCGGAATGGACAGAGTCTCAGTACAACAACTCATCTTACGGCTTCTCTTCAACATTAAGCCCTTCAACAAAAGATCAGACTGATCCTAAGAAATCTGTAAGAGGTGGATCTTGGAAAGATGTTGGATATATGCTGATGACCGGTGCGCGAGACTGGGAAAGAAAAGATTCTGCCAGAAGTTATATCGGTTTCAGAACCGTTCAGGATATTCCTGAAGCTTCCGTAAAGGCAAAAAGAAGAACAAACTAAAACAAATCTAAAAATTAAAAAAACCACACAATATGTTTAAGACAAAAGAGGCTTGGATGAATTTCTTTTATTCAATCGGGGCTGCAATCGTAATTCTAGGGGCTTTGTTCAAAATCACCCACTTCAGTATCGGATTCATTACAGGGAATCTTGCCCTAACCGTTGGACTGGTTGCGGAAGCGCTTATCTTTACTATTTTCGCATTCGACCCGCCTAAATCTGAAGAATCTTACGCTTGGGAAAATGTTTATCCTGAACTTTTAGACAAACATGCAAAACCAAACCCTCTACACTCTAATATTACTGCGGCAGGAAGAGCTAACCAAATGCTTGAACTGGAGAATTCCCTTTCAAACAAACTGGATAAAATGCTGGAAGAAGCTAAACTTGATGTGGGTTTATTCGAAAGACTAAGAACAGGAATCGATAAATTCTCAAATTCAGTTGACCAGATCAACCAAACGGTAGATGTTTCTGCTTCTACGCATAAATATAATGACCAATTGAATAAAGCAGCTCAGCACATGGAAAGCATGAATGCACTATATGCGCTTCAGCTTGAAAACGGTCACAGACAGTCGGAATATTCTAAAAAATATGTTGCCGATATGGAAAGATCTGCTGCGTATTCTGAAAAATTCAACGAAGAATTATCCGGATTAACTTCTAACCTAAATAATCTTAACAGAGTTTACGGCGGTATGCTGACTGCAATGAAGTCTTAATTTTCCATCATTTCTAAACTAATTTAATTAAAAACAAGAAAAGAGAATGGCACAAGGAAAACAGACTCCACGTCAGAAAATGATCAACTTGATGTACCTCGTGTTTATTGCCATGCTGGCAATGAATATCGATCAGGAAATCATTAGGTCATATTATGACTCTACCGAATCTTTAAAGGAAACAAGGCTCCTGACCGAGCATAAAAATACTGAAATCTTTGAACAGACTTTGGCAACAAAGGCGTTGAATGTTCCTGATACCTATGCAGAGCCATGGGAACAATACAAGGAGCTTAAAAAGAGGATCGACGCATTGGTTGATCATGTTGATGGAGTAAAGAAAAAACTTCTTAAAGATTCTGAATTTAATGAATCTGCTGTTGACATGAACGAGAATTTTGCAGCTTTGAATAACAACGAGGCGGTTACTGATTATTTCTTCAGCGGTGGTGATGAAAATAAACCTTCACCACAGGCAAATGAACTGAAAGCTAAAATTGATGATGTTAGAAATTATATTAGCCAGACTTTTAGAAATAATGCCCAGCTTGCGGAACTTGTTGCAAGATCCGACAAAGCCTTGAAGACAGAATTTCCTGGCGGAAAAAAAGAAAACAATAAGAACTGGCTTCAGTATAAATTTTATCACCAGCCACTTATTGCAGCAAAATCTAATCTTGAAATTCTGCAGAATGACGCGAGAAATGTGCAGTCAGATGCTTTGGCAATGATGCTTCAGGAAAAAGTGGACGCGAGCATTAAGTTCAATATGTACGATGCAATTGTAAAAGCACCTACCGATGTAGTTATGGGTACTGATGCAGAAGCAACTGTATATTTGGCTTCTTATTCGAACAGTAATAAAATCAACATTCAGGGAGTTCAGAGACAGGAAAACGGTAAAGGTTTCATCAATCTGAATACCGGAAGTTTAGGACCTAAAACGTTTAGCGGTAATATTACCGTGTTAATGGCTGACGGAAAAAACCAAACAATTCCTTATACCCATACGTACAACGTAATTGCGGGTCCTCAGGAAGTGAAATGGGAAACGGGAGCCTTACTTTCTCCTGATAAAATGAATGTGGTCTACAGAGGTTTAGATAATCCTATTTCAGGGTCAATTCTAGGTGTTGATAATTCAAGACTTTCTCTTTCTGCTCCAGGAGCTAGTGTTAGTGGAAGCTCAGGGAAATGGATTGTAAAACCAACAACGGGGAATACCATTAAATTAACGATTTCGGGAACCGGTCCTAGAGGTGCAACCTCCAAGACGTTTGAATTCAGAATTAAAAATGTTCCGCCACCACAGGGGCAGATCAGAGGAAAAGCTGTCAATTCGATGCCGGCAACTTCAATCGCAAATCAAAATGTTTCGGCTGCCTTACCTGATTTTGATTTCCCAGTATCGTTTACCGTAAACAGTTTTATGTTTAAGGCACCGGGAAGAGCAGCAATGCTTGTTCAGGGAAGTTCTTTAAGCAGTGTTGAAGGGTTAACTAAAAATCTGAGATCCGGTGATGTTGTTTATATCTTTGATATTAAAACTACACCAATCGGTTTAGGAACTCAGCAAGTAAAGAATGTTTCGCCGGTTGTTATTAATGTTCAATAAGAAAAATAGATAAATTATAATATTTTCAATATGAAAAAATATATAAGCAGTTTGATCGTGTTGGTTTCAGGGATGGTATTTTCCCAGACCATTCTTAATGCCTCTTCTCCGGAAGAATTCAGACAGATGCGTGCAGAGAACAAACAGAAAATTGGTGATTCAATAGTAGATAATACAATTACGCCTTTGGAATACGGTTTTATTGAAGAGAAGGATATTCTTAAAAGTATGTTTGTATGGGAAGTGATTGATATGAACGATAAAATCAATCAGCCTTTTTATTATAACGATACAAGCGGATTGTCTTCTTCAGAAAACAAATCACTGTACCAACTGCTTTTGGATGCTGCCCTGAATGGTGAAATCGAAGAGGTGTATGATGATGAAAATTTTCAAACCAAAATCTCTCCTGCAGGAATCAAGGCAAGACTGGAAAGCACGAGACTTGATGATTCAGCGATTGATATTCTTAATTCGGGAAGACAGCTTACAGAGCAGGAGAAAATTGAGCTTACGGACATAATCAGAACCACTTCAGACAAAGTGAAAGTTCTCAAAATTATGGGAATGTGGTATGTAGACAAAAGAGACGGGATGATGAAGTACAGACCTTTAGGTATTGCTGCAATGGGTCCTGATCCGGCAGTACAAGGTAGAATTGTTGATGGTCAGTTAATGGCTGGAGCTGATGAACTGATTGATCTCTTCTGGGTGTATTATCCAAGTGCAAGAAAAATTTTGGCAAACAGTGCAGTGTTCAACAGAAAAAACACTTCATCAGATTTATCTTTTGATGACCTGATCAACGCCAGAAGATTCACTTCAATTATCTACAAATCTTCAGCAGGTTTAGGAGATGGTACCATTAAAGACTATATCCCGAGAAATGCAGATGAGCAGATTGAAGAAAGCGAAAAAATTAAAGGAGAAATCCTTCAAATGGAAAATGAAATGTGGAATTATTAAGATTTGCATTGTTTAGATAAAAAAACCTGAGTACATTTACTCAGGTTTTTTTATGATGAAAAATGTAGATTATATTATAGTTGGAGGCGGTTATGCGGCTCTTTTTTTCGCCCATCAGCTGGTGATGAACGGCAATTCTTTTCTTCTGTTTTCGGATGGCTGCAAAGGAGCTTCCCGGGTTTCTGCAGGAATTGTCAACCCTCTTGTACTCAAAAAATTTACAACATTCTGGCTGGCTCAGGAACAGATAGAGTTTTTCAGGAAGACCTTGACCGAAATTCAGACGTATACCGGAAATGATTATTTGATTGATGAGCAGATTCACCGCCTTTTTCATGACAAAAGCGAAAGAAACCTTTGGCTCAGCAAATCTGAGACTGAAGAACTCGGAAATTTCCTCGACCCGGAAATTAAATTTTTGGAAACCATTAAAAACCCTTTCGGTACAGGCCGGGTCAATTTATCTGCACGGCTGAATGTAGAAGCTTTTTTTACGGATTTTTTCGATTATTTTAAAAAGAATGATTCCTTGTCCGAAGAAAAATTTGAATATGAGCGTATTTCCGGCAGTAGTTACGGAGACATTAACTTCAGACACATTGTTTTCTGCGAAGGAATGGGTGTCAGGCAGAATCCTTTTTTCTCCCATATTCCTGTTATTCCCAATAAAGGCCATCACTTAAAAGTAAAACTTTCGGTAAAGCTTAATCACAAGCTTACTTTAAAAAAGAAGCATTTCCTTTTTCCTCTCGATGATGAATTATATTACTACGGTGGCACCTATGATCCAAATGAAAGACCGGATGCAATAGATGACTTTGCGGAAGTTCAACTCCGGAATGGGCTTTCTGAGTTTTATCCTCATGAATTTGAAGTTGCAGAAGTGAAATATGGCTTTCGACCGACCGTTAAAGACCGCCGGCCCATCTTAGGGAATCATCCTGGCCATGAAAATTTCTATGTTTTTAACGGACTTGGCGCACGTGGAGTTTTGAGCGGTTGCTATTTTTCAAAAGAACTTTTTGATCATATTGAAAATGGGAAACCCCTCATGCCTGAAGTTGATGTGAAGCGATTTTGAATGTAATTGTAGAAATCTCATAAATATCCTTGTTTCGGGCGATATCTTAAAATAATGTAAATATTTCAATTTCTTGTGTAATTGTGGATCTGAATATTTTTAATATTTGGCATTATCCTTAATGATATTTTTTTATATTTAAGATTTTTCTATTAATAATTTAATATAATATTGTTTATTCGATTTAAAGATTACCTTTGTTATGCTGAAATAATAAAATTTTAGCTTTAATCACCAAATCATGAATAAATTTTTACTTTTATTGGCTACGTTTGCCATTATCTGTTTTTCCCCGCTGACCTATGGTCAGATAAGTTTGGGAACAGCTGCTAACTTTGCACTTTTTACTACAACTGGGGCTGTTACCAATGTAGGAACTTCCCAAATTACAGGAGATGTAGGCTCAAACAATGGAGCGGTTACAAACTTCGGTAATGTGGATGGTGTTATGCATAATGCTGACGGAGCAACTGCGAGTGCTGCAGCCGATCTTACGATTGCTGCTAACCTTATCAACGCAACACCTAATACCGGGGCTCTTGCACCGCTTTTAGGAAACGGACAAACTATTACTCCCGGTGTTTATTCTATCGGGTCAGCTGCAACAATGACCGGAATATTGACTCTTGACGGTGCGGGAAATACAAACCCCCTTTTTATTATCAAAGTTCAGGGAGGTTTATCCGCGGCTGCGAACACACAAGTAAACCTGACTAATGGGGCGGTTGCCTGTAATATATTCTGGAAAGTTGAAGGTCTGGTTGACCTTGCAGCAAACACTATTATGAGAGGAAATGTAATTGCAAATAACGCGGCAATTGTTCTCCAAACAGGTGTTACCATTGAAGGTCGTGCTCTTTCTACTACAGGCGCAATTACGGTAACAAATGGTTCGGTTCGCAAACCTTTAGGTTGTGGAGTTCCACAGCTTACAGGTCCGGCTGCACCAACATTAAACACTGTTGCCTGTTATACCATATTTTCCGGAAATGGTGCGGTTACCAATACCGGTACTACTTTCGTTACAGGTGATGTTGGAACCAATGTTGGTCTTACTACAGGTTTCCAAGCAAGTAATGTTACAGGAACCATTCACCCGAGTCCTGATACTTCCACCGCTCAGGCGGCAGTAGATCTGGCAGGTGTTTATACCTATCTTAATGGGCTTCCTCATGATATCCAATTGCTTTTCCCTGCAACGTTTGGTAATGGACTTATCCTTACACCGCATACCTATCTTTTGAATGCTGCTACTGTACATACAGGAACCGTATTTTTGGATGCGCAGAATAATGCTAATGCAGTATTTGTAATCAAAATCGTAGGTGCATTGTCCACAGGTACTGCTGCTAATGTAGTTTTACTGAATAGCGCACAGGCTAAAAACGTTTTCTGGTTAGTTGATGGTGCTACCAACCTGGGTACCAATGCAATTCTAAAAGGAACCCTGATTGGAAATAATGGAGCTATCATTGTGAATACAGGAGCGTCAATTGAAGGTCGTGTTTTAAGTACAAGTGGTGGAATCTCTACTTTTGCAATTAATGCACAAATGACCCCCGGTTGTACAAATTTAGGGACAGAGTCAAGTGTTTTGATAACGAAATCAGCTCAACTTTATCCAAATCCTTTCTCCTCTGTATTAAATGTAAATATTGAAGGACTGGGAAGCGGTGCGAATCTTACGATTTACAGTGCTATCGGAACTAAAGTATTATCAAAAGTTCTTTCTACAAAAACAACTGAATTGCAGATGAACCTTCCTGTAGGTGTTTATTATTACCAGCTTACCGGTAAAAACGGCGTACAGCAGGGTGGCAAACTTATTTCTAAATAAGAATCTTCTTTATTATATTAAACCCCGTCTAATGGCGGGGTTTTTTGTTTGAAATTTTTTAGATTAATTCTCCTTTATTCTTAACTTTACTAAACACAATAACTGACATTGCCGCTATAAACTTCCCGAACTTATTTAAAAAAAACTGGAATGATCACAATCGATAATTACTTAGACAGTCATTACATCCACAGGAGTAATTGGCTAAGAGCTGCTGTTTTAGGGGCGAACGACGGAATTATATCCATTTCCAGTCTAGCTATAGGAGTAGCTGCGGCGAGTACAGCCCGCGAACCTATAATTTTGGCTACAGTTGCCGGACTTGTTGCCGGAGCATTGTCAATGGCTGCAGGTGAATATGTTTCAGTAAGTTCACAAACCGACACGGAAAAAGCCGACATCGAAAGGGAAACCCGGGAACTGAAAGAAATGCCCGAAGATGAACTGAAAATACTCGCGCAAATCTATGAACGGAGAGGATTGCAAAAGGAAACTGCAATGAAGGTTGCGGTGGAACTCACTGCAAAAGACGCTTTGGCTGCACATGTCAGAGATGAATTGGGAATCAACGAGATCAGTCAGGCAAAACCGATTCAGGCAGCACTGGCTTCAGGAACATCATTTACGATTGGTGGAGTTTTACCACTTCTGGCGATACTTTTTGCACCTTTAAAAGGCATAGAGTACTGGCTGTACGGTTTCACCATCATTTTTCTCATTGCTTTAGGAATCGTCGCAGCTAAAACCGGAGGCTCGAGTATTAAAAAAGCCATTATCCGAATAACAGTTTGGGGAACGCTGGCAATGGGCATATCGGCAGGGGTAGGATATATTTTCGGCATTAAACTGTAGCAATTGATGCTACTAATTTTTAACAAATCCTAATAAGAAAAAGGAACCATTAATATTTCAAACATACCTATAATGATGTATCGAATATCTTTATTTGTGATATCTACGTTTATTTTTTTATCCTGTAAGTCTTTTATTTTTTCAAAAAATAAGGAGGGTTATTCTGATGTTAAAATACTGAAACTAGATTCCATAGAAAATGTATATATCTATTACAGTTCAATATCTAATAATAAAAATATATATAGGATACTTATAAACAAGGAAAAAAGAAATTCTTGTAAAAATAATCTACGAATAAATGAACTATATAAATTGAGACTTATTGATTTATCTTCTCCCATTAATAGTCCTCATATTGGAGGGTTCTGGTTTAATAATGCCCGTATTCCTATAAAAAATATTCAAGGTGCTTCAAGTACAATGTACACTACAAAAGATATTAAAGGACTATGCTTAAATAACTAAAAACACCCGCCAATTGGCAGGAGTTTTTAGTTTTAGTGGTACATTTTGTTTGACAAAATCTTTTAATTTTTTCTGGTTGATAAAGATGTAAATCATTTTATAGACCATAGATTTTTCTTCGGATTCCAGTTCCTGAATAGGGCCAACTTATTCCAAGATGCATTTATCCTGTACAATTACTCCTTCAGGCGGAAGTTTTTTATCTTCAAAATTTACAATCTCATCAATGGAATACCGTAAAATTTGGTGAGTTTTTCCATCGTAGAAAGTGAAGGTTCTACCTTGCCGCTGTCGAATGTGGAACAAAGTTCAAAGCAACAAACCGAACAAAGCTAAGTGTCAGAAATCGAATTTGAAAAAAGTTCCCAAATAATGAGATTGTGCAAAGTGTGCGGACACAAACTCTAATTTGGATGAAACAAAGTCTTATATCGATGCTAAAGAATGACTTTTACGAAACTCAATCCAAAGTCGAGGTTTTAGAAAAAAATAGGCAGATCGGGGTCTATGTATTAATGTTACCCACCTCTATCAAAAAAGGAAAACTAATTAAATAAGGTAGGAGGCTATCTGAAATTTTGGTTTCATAATTATTTTTTCAAGAATATGTCTTTCTTAGGGAAAATAAGTTACCTTAAAAACTAATATAGACAGTATCAGACAATTAAATAAAAATTTTAAAGACGTGGGTAAACGTAAGTTGGGAAATAAAAAAAAACTCGCTGAAATACAGCGAGTTGTAGGTTGATGAAGTAGAGAGGATGGGATTCGAACCCACGATACAGTTGCCCGTATACTAGCTTTCCAGGCTAGCTCCTTCAACCACTCGGACACCTCTCTGATTTGAAGACTGCAAAAGTATAGTTTTTTGTCTAAAGTTCAAAGGGTTTTCTTTGGCATTTGAAACATTAAGGGTCGCTCACGTTTTGAGTAGGCTCTAATTTCAATTTTCAAGGTCAAAAGTCACCTCGCCACAGAGATTTTTATTGAAATTTTCCGCAAAGCTCCCTTCGTAATTAGGATTTTCAAGAAGATGCATTGCTTTAGAGATGGCACTTTCAGCCGTCATGTCATGTCCGCTGATCGCACCGATTTTTGTAAAGATATTGGAATTTGAATATTTCCCGAAACTGATGCCCCCCGAAACACATTGAGAGACCACCACTATTTCAGTTCCGCGTTCTCGGAGCAACTGAAGAGTTTGTTGTGTTTTCTCGGTGTTGAAAATAGTTCCGGAACCGAAAACCTGTAAAATAAGGACTTTCATATTTGGAATTTCTGAAAAATGTTCGAGATGCATACCCGGGAAAATCCGCCAGAACAGTACATCCTGAGAAATATGGCTGTCGACCGTAAATTTCTCATCAGTCTTTGGTCTCCATAGAAAATCTTTTTCCACGTTCAAATGCACTCCGGACTGGCCCAACAGGTGATAATTCGGAGTTTGGTAAGCATCAAAATATTCTGCAGAGTATTTCAGGGTACGGTTTCCTCGCAACAGTTTGTATTCAAAATAAACCGCTACTTCCTGTATCACCGCTTCATCATTCTCGTATAAACTCGTATAGTAAAGACTGGTCAGTAAATTTTCCTTTGCATCGGTGCGCAAATCTCCGATTGGAAGCTGGGATCCTGTTAAAATTACGGGTTTTCGAAGGTTTTTCAGCATGAAACTTAATGCAGATGCCGTGTACGACATGGTGTCGGTTCCGTGCAGAATCAGGAAACCGTCGTATTTTTCATAGTTTTTACCGATATAATTGGCGATGATTTTCCATTCCTTCGGTCCTACATCCGACGAATCCAACGGTTCAGAAAAAGGATGTACCGATACTTCGCATTCCAACAGATTCATCTCGGGGATTTTCCTGAAAATATTCCCAAAATCAAAGGCTTTCAGACTTCCCGTTTCATAGTCTTTTTCCATACCAATGGTTCCGCCGGTGTAAATAAGAAGTACTTTTCGTTTCATGGATTCAAAATTACATTTTTTTAGCACAAATTCAGAATACTTTTGGCGCCTTTTCCGTCTTCCACCTCCGCTTTTTTGATTTGGAAAAAGCGTTTCGTTCGAGCCGGGGCGCGGTTTTAATCTTTGAAAATAAGATCTGACAAAAAATCTATTTTCTGCACTAAACAAAACCTTTTAACACTTTTCGGCGCGAGCGAAGCGAGCGCCCCGCCTTCCCAAAATAATCATTATTTTTGAAAAATGAAAGACGAGCAGGCCTTTGAATACCTTAAACAGTTCCTGAGTGACGAAAGACTCCGGAAAATTGAGCACTATGCGCAGGAAAGTTCAGATTTTGTGCTGCCGGTGATGGAAGATATCTTTCAGTTCCGGAATGCTGCAGCGATCGTTCGTTCGGTGGAGGCGTGCGGATTTCATAAAATCGTGGCAATGGAAAGCGAAAATATCTTCAATCCGAACCTTCGCGTGACAAAAGGCGCAGAAACCTGGGTAGAAGTTGAAAAAATGCCACACACTCTGGATTCCCTACAGGAAATTAAAAACCGCGGATATAAAATTCTCGCTGTTTCACCTGAAAAAAATGCCGTAATGCTTCCGGATTACGACCTGAGAGAACCTGTCGCTTTGGTTTTTGGAACCGAAAAAGAAGGCGTTACCAAAGAAATTCTTGATTTTGCTGATGAAACTCTGGCCATTCCGATGTACGGTTTTACCAAAAGTTTCAATGTTTCGGTGGCGGCGGCAATCTGTTTTTATGACCTGAAACAGAAACTCATTAAATCTGGTCTTGATTATAAACTTTCAGAAGAAAAATTATGGCAGATGAAAGTTCGCTGGACGGTAAATTCCATACAAAGTGGGGAGCAGATTTTTAGAAAATATTTAGCAGATACCAAAAAATAATGCGGTAATGAGTAAACTTTTTGAAAATCCTTTGTTTGATATTACTTTTTTTACAGGCTTCCTGTTTTTTATAGCAGGAATTGTCATGTTTAAATTTCCGCCAAAGAAAATTAATTCCATTTATGGTTATAGAACGTTGAACTCGATGAAAAGCCAGGAAAGATGGGATTTTGCTCAGAAATATTCCGCAAAAGAACTGATGAAACTGGGCATTTTATTGCTCGCCCTTTGTTTATTGGCAGTATTTACCAAATTTAATTATTCAGTCAATTTGATTACCGGATTATTATTACTGATTTTAACGGTAGTCATATTATTAATACGGGTTGAGAGAGCGATTAATGCCAGATTCGGAAACTAACTGAAAATATAGTTAAATCATCTTGAAATAATTCCAGGCTGCTATAAAAATGCCTGCAGTTTCTGTTCTGAGTCTCTGGTTTCCGAGAGAAACAGCTTTAATGCCTTTTTCCGCTAAAATCAGAATCTCTTTATCTGAAAAATCACCTTCAGGGCCGATCAGAAAAGTGATGTTTTGCTGCGGTGCCAAGTCTTTAAGATCAATTCTTCCCAGATTTTCGTTACAGTGTGCGACAAAAGTGGTTTCCGGATCCAAAGTTTTTATAAATTCTGAAAATCTCGTAATGTCATTCACCTTCGGGAAATGAAACCGCAGACTCTGTTTGGACGCTGCCACACTCTGTTTCCTGAGTTTTTCGATATTGAGATTTTTTCTTTCGGTTTTTTCGGTCTGAAGCAAAGTGACTTCAGAGACGGCCATTTCTGTAGCTTTTTCAAGAAAAAATTCGATCCTGTCGATGTTTTTTGTCGGTGCAATGGCAATATGAAGGTGGGTGGGAAAATCCGGAAGGTTTTCTTTGATTTCCTGATTATTAAGCGACACTTTTTTTCCTTCAAAAATTAAATTTCCGGTTGCGAGGTTGCCTTTACCGTCTGTCACCGAAATTTCATCGCCTTCGCGCATCCGCAATACTTTTACGATGTGCTGCTGCTCCTCTTCATTGATTTCTGCCGTGCCGTTTTCGATTGTGCCGTAAAATAATTTCATGGTTTTTTAAAGCTTTCTTCGATGTCATATCTCGCGGTTGCAGAGACGGAAAGGTCCGAAAACTCTCCCCGTTGAAATTTAAGCTGCGCCACCATTGCAATCATCGCGGCATTGTCGGTGGTGTATTCAAATTTCGGAATGTAGATGTTCCACCCTAAGTTTTCTGCATTTTTCTGCATGGCTGCTCTCAATGCAGAATTGGCGGAAACGCCGCCGGCAATCGCCACTTCATTAATATTGAGGTTCTTGGAAGCTTTTTCTAATTTTTCCATCAGGATTTCAACAATGGAGCGCTGGACAGAGGCACATAAATCATCAATATTTTCTCTGATGAAATCCGGATTCTTCTTGATTTCCTTCTGAATGAAATACAGTACCGAAGTTTTGATCCCACTGAATGAATAATCGTAGTTTTCTAAACGTGGTTTGTTGAACTGAAATGAATTCTCGTTGCCGTTTTTTGACAGTTTATCAATGATGGGTCCTGCAGGATAATCAAGGCCGAATATTTTTCCGATTTTGTCGAAGGCTTCGCCGGCAGCATCGTCGGTCGTTCTTCCGATGATTTCCATATCAAAATAGTCTTTAACCAACACAATCATCGTGTGGCCGCCTGAAACGGTGAGGCACAAAAAAGGAAATTTCGGGGGCATTATATTTGCATCCTCGATGAAGTGTGCTAAAATGTGCGCCTGCAGATGATTGACTTCAATTAAAGGAACTCCAAGACTCATGGCCAAAGATTTCGCAAATGAAGTCCCAACCAGAAGTGAACCCAAAAGACCGGGTCCGCGAGTGAAACCCACAGCCGAAATGTCTTTTTGTTGTATATTTGCTTGACTGACGGATTTTTCAACAACGGGGATAATGTTTTGCTGATGTGCACGTGAAGCCAGTTCCGGAACCACACCGCCGTATTCGTTGTGGATCTCCTGATTGGCAGCAATATTGGAAAGGATTTTATTTCCCCGGATAACAGCAGCAGAAGTATCGTCACACGAAGATTCAATCCCTAAAATTATTGAGTTATTCATTACAATGGCAAATTTAAATAATAATAACGATAACGAAAATAAAAAATCTGTTGCTGAAAACATAGGCGAGCAGATACAGAATACCGCAGAAAATGTAGGCGATAAAGTTAAAGACGCGACACAGATGGCTGCAGATGCCATTACCCATCCTGTAGAAACTGCCAAAGAATTCGGACAACAGGCTGCTAAAGATGTTACAGATTATCATTGGTGGGCGAAGCTTCTTTTAATTCTATTCTGGAGCGTACTCGGTTTGGTGGCAGTGGTTCTTATTGCGGTAAATCTTAATGTAACAAAGAAATGGGCGGCACAGCAGGCTCTGCAGGTGCTGAACCAGGACTTTAAAGCTGAAATGTCTACTGAAAGCATTAGTGTCGATTATTTCGGTGATGTATTGATCAAGGGGCTGAAAATAAAGGATTATAAAGGCATGGAATTCATCAAAGCACGCGAATTCCGCGCAAATTCCGACTGGATTTCTCTCGCTTCAAACGCCATTTCCGGAAACAGCAATTCTTTAAGTTTCAATGCGCTGTCGTTAACGAATGCCGATATTAAGGTGGTGACCTATAAAGGCGACAGTATTTCAAATTTCATCCGTTACACGCAGCTTTTCAGCAGCGGTAAAAAAGCAGATCCCAACAAACCCCCGTTCCAGCTGGATTCAAGGGTGGACATTATCGACTCACGTGTTACGATCATCAATCAAAACAGTGAAGGTGATGCCGGAAAATGGCTGAACGCGACAAGATTCAATCTGCGCGCTCCTAAATTGAAGGTGAACGGTGGTAATGTTTTTGCCCAAATCAATAACATGAGTTTTTACACCGAAAGATGGGGAAAACAGCATTATGTTGATACATTTTCCACAGACCTTTCCATGACTGCCGATTATCTTTCTTTGAAAGATCTGACTTTTAACACCGATAATTCCCTGCTTCAGGGGGATATCAGATTTGCTTTAAACAACGGTTCATGGGCTGATTTTGCAGACCGCGTGCGTTGGGATATGAAAATGAAACAGGGAAGCCAGATCAGTGGCTATGACATCAGTTATTTTGTAACGAACTGGGATAATTACAAGCCCATCAATATTTCCGGAACAATGACCGGACCTCTGAACCGGTTTTATCTGGAAAATTTCCTGGTAAGAAATCCGCAGGTGAATATCAAAACCACGACGATGAAGGTTTCAAATCTCATGAAAGGCAACTTCCAGATTGAAACCAATTCGTTTTCCACCGACTTTACCTACAAAGACCTTAAGGCGATGATGCCTACTTTCATCTCTTCAAAAATGAAAAATTTTGCGGATGATTTTGGCAGGCTGAAATTCAACGGGGCAGTGCGTGTAAATCCAAAACAGGTATTTGTGCCGAATGCAAGGCTTATAACAGGAATCGGACAGGCAAAACTCTCTAATTTTTATCTGGATGACTACAGTTCTGCGATGCCGAAATACCGCGGTTATGCAGAACTAAATGATCTGAATACTTCGGTAATTGCCAAAAACAAACAGGTAGGGTTGATTTCCGGGAAATTCAATGTGGAAGGACAAAGTTTCGACGTGAACACGATGCGGCTTAAAACCGTTTCGCGGATTTCTAAAATTGAGATTTTGGATAAGGAAATCAACAATCTTTATCTGAACGGAATCCTTGATCACAAAACGTATAACGGAATCGTGACGGTAAATGATGAGCAGGCTAAGGCCGACATCAAAGGTCTTATTGATTTCCGCACTTCCCGAATTATAGCGGATATTGCAGCTGACGTCAGATACCTTAACATCAATTATTTTACCGGAGGAAAAGGAAACCAAATCGTAAGTGGGTTCGTAGATGGAGAAATTGCGATGACGAACCTCAATGACCTCAATCTGGACGCCGATTTAAGAAATGTGAATTTTGCCACCGCAACGCAGAAATTTGTGATTCCCAATGCTAAAGTAAAAGCGTTCTTTGAAAACGGAAACCGGGTAGTCTCTGTGGATGCGCCGGGAGCCGTAAACGGCAAAATTGCGGGCAAATTTAATCTGGGCGACCTCGCAGGAATGTTCCAGAACGGAATAGGCAAAGTTCTGGTAGGACCACCGCCCCGAAAACTGTATCGCGGGCAGCATTTCGATATGGAATTCGATGTGAAACAGGGACTTCTTAGTTATTTTGTGCCGAATCTTCAGATTCCGGCGGGAGCCAGCGTGAATGGTTCATATGATGGAGATTCCAATAACCTGGTGTTGAATGCAGATGTTGCGTCGATGAAATACATCATGACCAAAAAGCAGGAGATTACAGATGCCGATATGGCACTTGCAAAAGCAAATCCCGCTTATCAAATCAACGAAAGAGAAAAAATTACACGCGACAGCGCAATGGTGGATAATCTTGTCCTAAGGATCAATACCGCCAACCTGGATGAACAGATTTACGCAAAAATCGACCGGGCCGTTTACAATAAAAATGTAATCAGAGATTTTACCCTGAGCGGTAAAAACGAAAATAACGAACTTCTGCACATTGCCACTACCTTCAGACACGGATCTCCGGAAGATGAAATGGCGGACGAACTGAAAGAATATGCCATTAATATTAACCAGTCCACAGATGCGGCAGGAGATTATGTCTTCAGGTTTGAGCCTACAGAACTGAAATTAAACAATGTTGCATGGAGTATCGACACGTCGCCAACGCTGAATCATTCCATCACCTACCGTAAAAAAACCGCCGATTTCTTCATTCAGAATTTAAGGGTTTTCTCGGATGAAAGTGAAATTCTGGTCAACAGTGCGGTATTTAAATCTGCCGAGGATTTTGAAGCAGATGCTGAAGTTAAAAACCTCCAAATTGCCAAGCTGCTGATGATGCAGGGTGGCGGAAACGATATGGATATTCAGGGTGTTGCCAATGGTTCAATTAAAATAAAAATGAACAAGAACAACCTGGAACCGATTATTGATCTGTCCATCAACAATATTCTGATGAATAAGCAGGATTTGGGAAATATCGTGATTACCGCAAAAAACAGTTCTGTACCGAATGTATTCGATGTGGATGCCAAAGTAGTTTCAGCAGGAATAATCGGGAATAATAACCTGCATGTGAGCGGAACCATCAACAACAACACCAGTTCGCCGACGCTTGACATCAAAGCAGATATGAACGATTTCAACCTCGCTTTTGCGAACCAGTTCGTGAAAGGCGTTTTCAGCAATCTGCGTGGTAAAGCAACCGGAATTCTGAGCATTTCCGGAACCTTAAAAGATATTGATTACAGTGGAGACATTGCGCTTAAAGATCTCGGGCTTAAACTCAATTTCACCGGTGTCGACTATTCCTTTGAAGATACCGTTATTCCGCTCAGTAAAGGTTTGGCGGTTCTCAATAACATTGGGGTTACGGATGGAAGAGCCAACTCAAAAGGGACGATTTCCGGAGCGATTCAGTTCGAAACACTGGCTTCGATGGGAGTCAATCTCATTATGAGAGCCGATAATCTGCTTTTGCTGAATACCCAGCAGAAAGATTACGATCTTTTCTGGGGCAGAGTTTACGGTCAGGGAGATTTATTTGTTTCAGGTCCGGTTTCGAGTCTGGACATTTCTACTCCTAATATGAAGGCTCTTAACAATTCCGTGTTTACTTTCAATTCAAATTCCACATCAAACGTTGACGAATTTAAAATGCTGCGTTTTCTTAAAGAAGACAAAGCAGGCGTCATCAGTTTGGAGGAAAAGAAAAAAACAGGTGCAAACATGAACATCGATTTCAACCTTGATATTGATAAAGGAACTACCGTTAATGTTCTGGTAGGAGATGATGTCGGAGATATTTCAGTGCGTGGAAGTGTTGATGATCTAAGATTCAGAATGACGCGAAGCGGAAGTATTTCCATGAACGGAAGTTATTTTGTGGAAACCGGTACCTTTATTTCCAAAGCCATTCTGAACAGGACTTTTCAGATAGCCAAAGGAAGCAATATTCAGTGGGATGGCGATGCGATGTCTCCGGCGCTGAACATTTCCGCAAATTATGTTAGAGCAGTTTCCAACGCAGGCGAGTATCTGAATATGGGATCCATTCGGCCCATCAATGTAATGCTTCAGGCTAAAATTACTCAAACGTTGAATAATCCGAAAATCGAACTGGGCGTTTACGCCATGGATGCATCTTCTCAGTTAAAAGAAACCCTTACGGCCAAAATGAGTCAGGAAGATGAAAAAGTTATACAGTTTGGGTCTATTTTATTGTTGAACAGGTTTAATGTAACCAATTCCGGCGGTTTCAATCTTGATAATCTTGCAACCAATTCAGGATATAATTTATTGTTTAAACAATTAGGTTCAGTTCTGAATACCATCAGCAGTGAATTTCAGGTGGATTTGAATTATGTTGGCGGTGATGCAGGCTCCAATTCCGGAGACCGGGCAAACGCCGGCGTTACGGTTGCCCTTTCGCCCCGGATTAATGTGAAAACCGGACTGGGAATTCCGCTTTCCAAAACTGCGAATGCAGAATCCAATTATCTTTCAGGTGAAGGAACGGTGGAATATGATGTTTCCAAAAAGAATGACGGAACACTGGTTTTACGGGCCTATTCGAAACCGATGAATATCGGAATGTCAACCACTTCTTCCAATGGAGCTGCCAATCAAACATATGGAGCAGGTATTGCGTGGAGCAAAAGTTTCAACACAATCTTTAAAAGAAAGAAAAAAGATAGTAAAACCACAACGAAAAAACCCGTAGTAAAGAGTGATACCATTAAAAATTAAGGTTATAAAATATGAATTTCAGTATTAAAGGACGTTTCTAAGTTAAAATTCGTTAATATTTACGCAAATTTTTTACTTATAATATTTTGTTGTAAATTTGCACTTAATACAAACGATTTATAATAAAATAATGAATTATCAACTTGATGATATCGACAAGAAGATTCTGGACTTCCTAGTGGAAAACACCAGAATGCCTTTTACAGAAATAGCAAAACAAATGGATGTTTCCGCCGGAACGATTCACGTAAGAGTGAAGAAAATGGAAGACGCTGGAATTATCTTAGGTTCTTCCCTGAATATAGATTACGGTAAACTTGATTATCATTTTACCGCTTTTATCGGTATCCTGCTTACAAAATCCAACAGAACGCACGAAGTACTGAAAGAACTTTCAACCATTCCAAATGTGGTGGAAGCCAGTGTGATTTCCGGAAAGTACAATATCTTCTGTAAAGTGAGAGCGAAGAATACGGAGGATGCCAAAAGAATCATTTATCAGATCGACGACATTCAGGATGTAATGAGAACTGAAAGTATGATCTCTATGGAAGAATATCTTTCCGATAAGAACAGACTGATTGATGCGGTTTCAATCTAACCAGACCCATCCAATTTTAAATACAGAAACTTTTGAATTATCTTCAAAAGTTTCTTTAATTTTACACCATGAATAAAGACTTTGCCAACGAATCGCCGAAAAAAGATATACTCTTTTATCTTGCGCTCATTTTCCTGCTACTTTTTTCCCTAATGGGATTTGGGATCGATTGCGATGAGTTTATGCAGAAAACGGACATTAAAATTCCGGGAGGATATTTTTACATGGTTTTTTTGGTGGATTTTTTGATGGTTGTGGGTTTAACGCTGATCTATTTTTATAAAAAAGCCGGAATTTTTCTTTTTCCGCTGGCAGTCCTTACCCATTTTTTCATGCACAACTTTTTCTTATCGACTTTTCTGTACACTGATGTGACAAACCTTTTTGTTTTTACCACATTGGGTTTGCTGGCCTTTATTCCGAAGTGGCAGTTTTTTAAGTAAAATAAAAATCCGTTTCAAATCAATTGAAACGGATTTTTATTATGTGATTCAAAAAATTATCTTGTCATAATTCTTTTCACCGCTTCTTTTACTGCAGCAGCGTCGATTTTGTATTTTTTCATCAATTCAGCAGGGGTTGCGGACTCACCGAAAGTATCGTTTACCGCAACGTATTCCTGAACGGTCGGTCTTTTTCTGGAAAGCATTCCGGCAACAGATTCTCCCAAACCTCCGATATAATTGTGTTCTTCAGCGGTTACAATTCTTCCGGTTTTTTCCACGGATTTCAGAATAATTTCTTCATCCAAAGGTTTGATCGTGTGAATGTTGATGACTTCACAGGAAATTCCTTCTTTTTCCAGTTCATCGGCAGCCAGCAAAGATTCCCAGACCAAATGTCCCGTCGCAACGATGGTTACGTCTTTCCCTTCCTGCAGGAGAATTCCTTTTCCGATTTCGAAAGGCATATCTTCCGGAATGAAAACCGGAACGACTGGTCGGCCGAATCTTAAATAAACAGGTCCTTTGAAATCAGCGATCGCCAAAGTAGCGGCTTTTGTCTGGTTGTAATCACACGTGTTGATGACGGTCATTCCCGGAAGCATTTTCATCATTCCGATGTCTTCCAAAACCTGATGCGTTGCGCCGTCTTCACCTAAAGTCAAGCCTGCGTGGGAAGCACATATTTTTACATTTTTATTCGAATAAGCAATCGACTGACGGATCTGGTCATACACCCTTGAAGTCGAAAAGTTCGCAAAAGTTCCGGTGAAAGGGATTTTTCCGTTAATCGTTAAACCGGCAGCGATTCCCATCATATTGGCTTCTGCAATCCCGATCTGGAAAAAACGTTCCGGTGCCTTTTCAATGAATTTTTCCATTTTTAAAGAACCGATGAGGTCGGCGCAAAGTGCCACAACATTGGGGTTGGTGTCGGCGAGTTCGGCCAGTCCAGCTCCGAAACCGCTTCTTGTATCTTTATTGTCTAGAACTTGATATTTCATATTTTGGTTGTAAGCTAAAGTCAACAAACATTATGCTATTGCTGAAGCTTGAAATTTAAAGTTAATATTGTTTTGTAAAGTTGCATTTGACTTTCTAGTAATCTGCCGGAGCCTCAAGATACAGCTGTTTGAAAGCAGTGTCGAGTTGCGCATCATTTGGTGCTTTTCCGTGCCAGGAATGGGTTCCCATCATATAATCTACACCAAAGCCCATTTCGGTATGAAGGATGATGACCACCGGTTTTCCGTTTCCGGTTTCCAATTTTGCTCTTTCAAGTATTGAAACTACGGTTTCCAGATCGTTTCCGTTTTTCTCATTCAGCACTTTCCAGCCGAAAGCTTCCAGTTTTGCGTGGAGATCTCCTAAACTTAAGACATCGTCGGTATCGCCGTCGATCTGTCTTCCGTTGTAATCGATAGTTGCGATGATATTGTCCACTTTTTTTGCTGCTGCAAACATCAAAGCTTCCCAGATCTGACCTTCCTGAAGTTCGCCGTCTCCGTGAAGCGTATAAACCAGAGATTTGTCACCGTCGAGCTTTTTGCCTAACGCAGCGCCAATCGCTACCGAAAGACCCTGACCGAGTGAACCCGAAGCAATACGGATTCCAGGAAGTCCTTCATGTGTAGTAGGGTGACCCTGAAGTCTGGAGTTCAGTTTTCTGAACGTTTTGAGTTCTTCAACCGGAAAAAATCCGAATCTTGCAAGGGTGGAGTAGAACACGGGAGAAATGTGCCCGTTGGAAAGGAAGAAAAGATCTTCATTTTTGCCTTCCATGGTAAAGGGAAGTTTGTAGTTCATCACTTTCCCGTAGAGAGCGGTGAAGTATTCGGTACAGCCCAGACTTCCGCCGGGATGGCCGGAATTCACGGCGTGAACCATTCTTAAAATGTCTCTTCTGATCTGTGTTGTAAGAGATTTCAGCTCTTCAATACTTTTACTCATTATTTTGATTTATTTGCCTGCAAATTTACAATTTTCTGCCGGTTTGGGAAAATGAAAAATCCGGGCTTGCAACCCGGATTTTTCTTGTGCTTTTATAAATTTCATTTCTTCCTGATCAGCCACAGTCCAAAAAACGTTAGCAAACCGTTGATAATCAACAGCTCCAGACCGATTTTAAAGTCTCCGAACATGCTTTCCTGAAATTTATCGATGAAGTAAGAAATAAGGGGTGCCGCAATACACACATAAGGCACCAGTTTGTCTTTCACCCTGTATTTTGTGAAAATTCCGAAGGCGAAAAGTCCCAGAAGCGGACCATAGGTAAATCCGGCGAGTTTCAGGATCAGCCCGATCATCGAATTGTCGTTGATGAGTTTGAAGATGATTACCATGACCAAAAAGGCAAAGGCCACAATCAGGTGCACCCGTTTCCTGAATTTTTCCTGTTCTTTCTGGGAGATTTTTTGATCTTTCAGTCCGAAAATATCAATGCAGATCGATGAAGTTAAAGCCGTCATGGCACCGTCAGCACTTGGGAAAAGCGCCGAGATCAGCGCAACGATAAAAATAATGGAAATAAATGGCGGTAAATGGTTCAGCGCAATATCCGGGAAAAGCTGGTCTCCTGAACTTACTACATTTTCCGTAGCGCCGTAAAGATGAAGAAGCCCGCCCATAAAAAGAAAAAGAGAGATAACGCCCACCAAAACGAATCCCAAAGTCACCATGTTTTTCTGGGAATCCTTTAAACGCGTTACCGAAAGGGATTTCTGCATCATTTCCTGATCAATTCCCGTCATGGTAATCGTAATAAAAGCTCCGGCCAGAATCTGTTTAAAAAAGAAGGCTTTGCTGTCGACATCCGTATTGAAAACTTCCGTATAACCCAGTTTGTTCATGGCGGTAAGGCTTTCAAAAAAGCCGAGATTCAGGTGATTCAGCATATAGGCCGAACAGATGATGAGTCCCAAGAGCATACACGTAGTCTGCAAAGTATCGGTCCAGACAATGGTTTTCACTCCACCTTCATAAGTATACAAAATGATCATTGCAAGAATTACGAGCGTTGTCACGATAAACGGAACACCTAAGCTGTCGAGAATTGAAAACTGGAGAATGTTCACCACCAGATAAAGCCTTGCTGTCGCACCAACCAGACGTGAAACGATGAAAATCCACGCGCCGGATTTATAGGAAACCTGTCCCATCCTTTCCTGAAGATAACCGTAAATGGAGGTGAGTTTCAGCCGGTAATACAGCGGCAAAAGTACGTAGGCAATGATTATGTAACCGATCAGATACCCAATCGTGATCTGCAGATAATGAAATTTATCCGCGCCAACGGCACCGGGCACCGAGACAAAAGTTACGCCCGAAAGCGAAGTTCCGATCATCCCGAACGCCACAAGCATCCAGTTGCTCTTGCGGTTTCCGATAAAAAAACTCTCGTTGTTACTGCCTTTTCCGGTTCGGTAAGCGACCCAAAGCAAAATTGCAAAATAGGCGATAATAATACTCAGCAGCACATACGGGTTCATACAGTTCTTTTTTAAGTTGCACAAATATAGTTTTTTTGACCAATTTGTGCAGGAATTGAAGATTGAAGCATGATTGAATTTTTTGGCGCCATTTCCGGCTTTCACTACTCGCTTTTCATTCAGGGGATTCTGCGCGCGGCGAAGCCGCGCGCAGAATCCCCTGAATGAAAGAGCTCAGACATGCCGTTCAATCCGGGGCGCGGTTCCGTTTTCTAATCATTTTCATAAAAAAAGCCGCTCAGTAACTAATTGAACGGCTTTAATATTCTTAAATTTTTCTAGGCCAGAACATCCTGAAGTTCCGCATTTCTGGCAATGGTAACCTTCGCATACGGACAAAGCGGAATCACTTTTTTGCCGTTTTTCCGGGCGTAATCAACTCCCGCATACACCAGTTGTTTGGCCAGTCCTTGTCCGTTGTAGGCTTCATCTACCTCTGTATGATCAATAATGAATTTGTCGTCTCCGGCCCAGGTGTAAGTCATTTCTCCGGCTTTTTTTCCGTCAGAATAAATTTCAAATGCTCCTTTTTTGTCGCTGTTGATCTGTTTAATTTCAATCATCACTCTGATTTTTGTATTGGTTTTTATTTATTTTTTAAAATGGCTTTCGGAAGCGGAACATATTCCACATCGTCACCCGGAACTTTCGGAAACGCTTCCAGATTCTGGTCATGCCAGTTCTGTTTAGCCTTTTCAATAATTTCTTTATCTGAATTCACAAAATTCCAGAACATGAAACGCTCCTCATCAAACGGTTCGCCGCCGAAAAGATACACGGTAGCGTTTTCGCCGATTTCAAACTCACATAAATTGGCGTTTTTCGCGATCAGTAGCTGTTTTCCACCAAAAGTATGTCCGTCGGTCATAACATTTCCTTCCAGGACATACATGGCGACCTCACCAAACAGATCGTTTCCAATATTGAGTTTACGGGACGTCTGACTTTTAATTTCCAGAAAGAAAAGTTTCGAATGTACAGGAACGGGCGACTTTCTGCTAAACAGCTCTCCGGCGATGAGTTTATACTGAAGATCACCCTCATTCCACACCGGGATTTCCTCCGCTTCGGTATGGTGAAAAGAAGGTTCACTCTGTTCGAGATTTTTTGGAAGCCCGACCCAGATCTGGAATCCGTGAAGATGTTTTTCAGTGTGTCTCAGATATTCAGGGGTGCGTTCAGAGTGAACCACGCCTTTTCCTGCAGTCATCCAGTTTACTGCGCCGGGTTTGATTTCAATATCGCTTCCAAGGCTGTCTTTATGCTGAATCGACCCTTCAAAAAGGTAAGTAAGGGTCGAAAGTCCGATGTGCGGATGGGGCGGAACATCCAGATTCTGATAATCCTTCAGTGCTGCAGGTCCCATATGATCGATAAAAACAAAAGGCCCCACCGCTCTTTTTTCCCGGAAAGGGAGCAGTCTGCCAACCAGAAAGTTTCCGATATCGGCAGATTTCTCTTCAATAATAAGTCCGATGTTTGACATGTTGTTAAGTTTTAAAGACGTGCGTAAATGTACCTTGTGTCCAAACGAAATTAGTAAAAAAACCTGAATTTATAGGAAAAATCCAAATGTCAGACGTCCAGTTCCAATCGTCTTTTAACTTCCGGAATAACTTGGGTTGCAAAAAGTTCTATATATTTCATCGCGAGTTCATGCGGCACAAAACCCATGCTTGCCTGCGCAAAAAATCTTGTAAACCCGAAAAGTTCATATTCGTACAGAATTTTTTCAACAACTTCATCTACACTTCCTACCATCAGGGATCCTTCCGGAGCACGCATAAATTCGAACTGTTCGCGGGTCATGGGTTGCCAGCCGCGGCTTTTCCCAACGCGATCCATCATTTGTGCATAATGCGGGAAGAAGTCATCTGCAGCTTTTTCGCTGTTTTCCCCAACAAACATATGGTTGTTGATCCCAACCTGAAGGTCCTCAGGCTTAATGCCGTTTTCCAGCGCAGATTTTTTATAAAGACTGATGAAAGGAACAAACTGTCGCGGCATTCCGCCGATAATTGCCAGCATTAAAGGAAGATGAAGTTTTGCAGCCCTCACCGCCGAAGCGGGAGTTCCACCTGCCGCCAGCCAAACCGGGATTTTACCGTTCAACGCGCGTGGATAAACGCCCAGATCATGAATTGGAGCCCGCAGCTTTCCGTTCCAGGAGACTTTCTCAGATTCATTAATTTTAAGCAGAAGATCGAGTTTTTCTTCAAAAAGCTCGTCGTAATCACCAAGGTCAAATCCGAATAAAGGAAACGATTCAATAAAGGAACCGCGACCGGCCATAATCTCCGCTCTTCCGCCGGAAATGGCATCCACCGTAGCAAACTGCTGGTAGACGCGAACCGGATCTTCGGAACTCAACACCGTTACGGCACTTGTGAGTTTTATGTTTTCTGTAACCGCCGCTGCCGCCGCAAGAACCGTGGTTGGCGAGGAAACCGCGTAATCCGGCCGGTGATGTTCGCCGATTCCGAAAACATCAATGCCCAGTTTATCGGCCAATTTTATTTCTTCCAAAAGATCCTGAAGCCTTTTGTGGGCGTGGATTCCTTTTCCCGGAACGGTTTCAGGAGCCATGTCGGCAAAAGTCATCAGCCCGAATTCTATTTTTTTCATTACCTTATCTTTAGATTTTTGTCTTGAGAGTTTTTAAAATTAAAAGACTCCAAGAAACTTTCTTTTACACAAATTTACTCCGACCAATGCTGATAGTTGTTGATGTACGGTAAGAATTGACTTTATTCTTCCGACTTCATATTATCTCCATCTTTTGAATGCAGCCGCCTGAAAACAAAGCCTGAAAAAACAGTAAGAATTCCGACGGTGAAGAACGTATACCTGAATGCAAGATTTTGATTTTCCGGTGTTAAAAATGTATTGCTTTCATACAGTTTCAGTACAATCAGTCCGAATGCAATTCCGAAACCGATTGCCAGCTGCTGGTTCACGGCAATCAAAGAATTTCCGCTGCTGGTATGGGTATTCCTTAAATCTGCGATCGAAATTGTGTTCATAGAGGTAAACTGAATTGAATTGAAAAATCCCAATACCGCGATAATGGGCACAAACCAGAAAATGGAAGCATGAATACCGGGAATGCCGAGACAGCAGATGAGGATTCCGATAATAAAAGTGTTGGTCATAAGGGTACGGCGATAACCGAACCGGTTCAGGATTTTAATCACCGAAGATTTTCCGAACATTGCAGTGAGTGCCATTGGCGCCACCACCCATCCGGAAACAACTGCACTTTCTTTATAGGCAATCTGAATCATTAATGGCAACAGAAGAGGAATGGCGCTGATTCCCAAACGGGTTGCCAGATTCCCGAGGATTCCGACCCGGAAAGTTCTCACCTGAAATAAATTCAACGGGAAAATAGGATTTATTGTTTTGCTGGCGTGTCGGTAATAGTAAAAAATCATGAGAAATCCGAGGACGAAAATCAGCAAGACCGGAGTTGTGAGGGCTGAATTTCCGAACATTTCCAAAGAAACAGAAAGCAGTAAAGAGGCTGAAGCGAAAATGAGAAACCCCTTCAGATCAAATTCTACCGCGATAGATTTATAATTCGGCATGTATTTTAATCCAAGAATAATTCCCAGCAATCCAATCGGAATATTGATGAGAAAAATCCAGTGCCAGGAAAAATAATCAACCATATAACCGCCTACCAATGGTCCGAGAACCGGTCCGATTAAAGCCGGAACAATGGCATAATTCATGGCTTTCAGCAGTTCATTTTTAGGATAGGTTTTCATTAATGCCAGTTTGCCGACCGGCGTCATTAAACTCCCACCGATTCCCTGGATGACTCTTGAAATGATAAGATGCGTAAGATTTTGGGATAATGCACAAAAGAGAGAACCAATACTGAAAACCACCAATGAAAAAATAAATATTCTTCGGGTACCGAATTTATCTGCCAGAAACCCGCTTACCGGCATAAACAGTGCCAAGGTCAGAACGTAACTGATGATCGCGTTCTGCATATTGAGCGGTGACTCATTTAAATCTTTTGCGATGGAGGGCAGGGAAGTGTTGAGAATCGTGGAATCAAGCATCTGCATAAAAATGGCCGTCGCGAGAATCAACGGCAGGTATTTTTTTACAGTGGAATTTTCAGTTTGTTGAGTCACCATTCTAAAAAGTTTTTGAAAAGTAGATTTTGCGGTATTTCAAAAACCATACCGCCAAAAAAATCCTGCAAATGCAGGATTTAAAATTATCTTTTTTCGAGTTCTATCCAGTCTTTAGTGGGTCTTTTGAACCTTACAATCGTGAATTCCTTGAAATCTTTTGTTTTGTAAAGAATCTCTTCTCCTTCCTGAAACGGAGTGATGAAATAATAATCAGCATCTCTCTTGTTGGTTTTGTCTCCTTTTTTCACGTCAGGAGTGAATGTGGAAATCTGGTATTTTGGAAGTTGGGTATTTAAAGTTTCATAAAACTTTTTATCGGTTTTAGCAGGTATAACATCTACAATCTTATAATCCTCATCATCAACCCAAAGATAATATTTTTTCTCATCTTTAGTCCTTTTATTAACAGAGGTGAAGGTGTATAGCTCTTTCGGAACCAATTCGGCAATTCTCTCAGGATTTACACCGGTATAGTATTTTGAATTGCTTGGATCTACATAAGATTCCAGATTGTACATCAGATTCGGGTTCTGAAGATCTTTTTTAGCAAAATACTGATTCAGGGAATGTTCTGCATCTATTCGGAGATTCTTTTCTTCCTCGCTCAGTTTTTTAGTCGGTGTAGCAGGATAAATTTCACGGGTGAAGTGATAGAGAACAATCGGTTTGATATTTTTGAGGTGCGGATAGGTTTTCAGTTCCTCTGCTTTTACCAACCAATAATACTGCTGATAATAATCCTCCTTTTCTCTGTCCTTGATTTTCTTATACGTGAAGGCCAGTTTTTTTGAGTTCAGATAATCGTCAAATTTATTCTGCCCAAAAACAAAACTGAAAGCCAGAACGGCAAAAAACAACGTAATATTTCTTTTCATTTTTAAAGTTTAAAATTTATTTAAGTCCAAATATAATTATTTATTGGATAATATTATTCAAAATTAGTTAAAAAAGTATGAAGCAGGGAATACTGCAATGGAATTCATTATCTGTAACTTTGCTCACTTTACATTAAGCATTCCGCCCGATGAGTGCCATATAAAATCCGTCAAAGCCTTCGCTCGGCATAATTTTTTCCTCTTTTAACAAGGTGTAGTCTGCATTGTTTTTCAGAAAAATTTCTACCTGTTCATTGTTTTCGCTCGGTAAAATCGAACATGTTGCGTAAATCATTTTTCCTCCTTTTTTTATGATCTTAGAATAATCCTGCAGAATTTGCTGCTGTTCTTTTTTAATCCGGTCAATAAAATCCTGATCGATTTTCCATTTTGAATCTGGGTTTCTTTTCAAAACTCCAAGTCCGGAACATGGTGCATCAATAAGCAGGCGGTCTGCTTTTTCGTGTAGTCTTTTAATGACTTTATTGTCGTCAATAAAACGCGCTTCAATATTGTGTGCACCGGCTCTTTTTGCACGGCGTTTGAGTTCTGCAAGTTTCCATTCGTAAATGTCGAGGGCGATAATCTGTCCTTTATTTTTCATTAAAGCAGCCAAATGCAGGGTTTTCCCGCCCGCTCCGGCACAGGCATCCACTACGCGCATTCCTTCCTGAACATCCAGAAGTTCACCGATTCTTTGGGAAGAGGCATCCTGAACTTCGAAAAGTCCGTCTTTGAATGCGGAAGTCAGAAATACGTTTTTCTTTTCTTCGAGCTGAATCGCATCGGGATAATTCCGGACCTGGAAACTTAATACGTCTTCGTCCTTAAGATCTGAAACAAGTTCTTTGGCCGTAGTTTTCAGCGTATTTGCACGGAGAATCGTGGGCGCGAGTTCATTAAGGGCGATCATTTCCTTCTCCCAGTCTCTTCCGAGTTCTTTTTCCAGCGTTTCAGCCAGCCATTCCGGAATTGAATATTCAATTGCCTTCGTCGGAACGGTATTTTTCTTTAATTTTATGAGAATATCAGCGTTTTTAATGCCATCGAATTCCTCAAATTTTTTGTAGTGGGTTTTGGTCCACAGACAGTAGGCGAGAATGAGTTTATAGATATTATTTGGTTTCACGCCCTCTCCCATATAGTATTCGAGGCGTTTTTTCCAGCGGATGATGTCGTAAAAAATCTGTGAAACGACTTTGCGGTCTTCACTTCCCCATTTTCTGTTGGCTTTTAATAGCCTTTCGATGACTTTGTCGGCGTATTTTCGGTCCTGAAAAAAAGTTTCCTGTAATGCGTCGTGAATTCCTATGAGTAAGTTTCGGTGTATGAGTTCCATAATTTGTTGCGGTCTTTAGCGTCCTGCTTATTTTTGCAAAAATACGGAAATTTATGCTAAGATTTTTTTGTGGTAAAAACAGTACTTTTTATGCTGAAATTTATGAACTCCTATTTGGCTTGAAAGATTGTGGGCATTTCTTAAAATCTTACCTTTGTGCTAAACAAAATTCCATGAGCGATACAATCATATGCCCGAAATGTCAGTCAGAATTCACTTACGAACAGGATCATCTGATGGTCTGTTCCCAATGTTTCTATGAGTGGGATCCAGCAGAATCTCCGTCTGATGATAAAATCCTTGATATGAATGGTAACGAACTTCAGAACGGAGATTCGGTGATCGTGATGAAGGACTTACCGGTGAAGGGGGCTCCGAAGCCCGTAAAATCTGGAACAAAAGTGAAAAACATCAGGCTTCGCCCGGGATCCGATCATAATATTGACTGTAAAATTGACGGTTTCGGAGCGATGGCACTGAAATCGGAGTTCGTGAAAAAAGCTTAAAGTATTTTGATAAAATGGAATTCTAAAATTGCACAAAAAAAGGAAAGATTTGGACAGGGTTCCATTTCAAAGACTTGGTTGTCTGTTGAAGGCCAGACTAATTTCGTCTTAAGGGGCAGAAAGAGAATTAACCAAAAATTTCCTTAGGCCGGGTTTGAAAAATTTATTTCAAAACTTATGCCATATTTGGAACTGAAGGTCAATTAATTAGCTGTTTTAGAATAAAAAACAATCTATTTAGAATTCAATTTCTACGGTGTTCTCCAGTTTTTTATTGCTGTAAACAATAAGTCTTTTGTCATCAACTGAAATCCTGTTCCAGAAATGATTTCCGGCAAACCGGCTTTCCAGAACCTCTGCAAGTTTTGTGCTCTGAGATTTGAAATCGGAAATTTTAATTTCATTCGGATACCAGAATTTTTTTGCAAGGTTCCATGCGGCTCTTTCCTCATCAGAAAAAACATTCACTTCGCCGAAAAGTTTGGCGACATATTCATTATAAGGAGAGTTATAGGTTTCTTCAGGGTCATCATTCTGGATCAGTCTGCCGTCCTGGAGCACAATTATCTGGTCCAGCCACGGCATTACTTCCTGAATTTCGTGGGTTGAAATAATGAGGGAAATATTTTTTTCTTTCACAAAATTGAAAAGTTTTTCCCGGAGCTCTATTTTTCTTGAAAAATCGAGATTGCTGAATGGCTCATCCAGCAAAAGCAGCTTTGGCATTACCGAAAGCGCTCTTGCAATGGCAACCCGCTGCTGCTGTCCGCCGCTGAGATATTTTGGCAGTACATCGGCGTAATCTTCCAGCCCCACCACTTTCAGCAGTTCCTGTACTTTTTCCTTCTTATCTTCGAGATTGATATTTGAAAGGAACTTGCCGACATTTTCCGCGACAGTGGAGTACGGCATGAGGTCATAATTCTGTGCCACCAGTTTCATGTCGCTTTCGCCCGGAACAATGTTTTTTTTTGGTCCGTAAGTTGGTTTGCCATTAAAAATAATCTCTCCATTTTGCCAGTCCAGAAGTCCATAGATCAAATTCAACAGTGTCGACTTTCCGCAGCCGCTTTCTCCGGCAAGCGCAATGATCTTTCCTTCTTCCAGTTTCAGGTTCAGGTTATGAAAAAGTCGTCTTTCTTCGGAGTGGGAAAAATATAAATGGTTTATTTGTAAAAGCATCCTACAAAAATATAATATTTGCCATTAATAAGAATATTTTTATTATTTTAGCAGAACTAATCAGGATTTAATTTTCATGAAAAAAATATTCACTTCATCTGTTCTTTCATTATTTTTGGCTGGAACATTGGCCATTTCCTGCGGGAAAGACAAACCTTTGACCAGCGAAAGCAACGTTTCGTCCACTTCAAAAAGCGGAAAAGTGTTTGTTTTGGATACTGCAGACAGCAGAATTGAATGGAAAGGTTTTAAAGTTGTGAAAACCGACAATACAAGCCATTTCGGAACTATTAAATTCAAAAGCGGAGAACTTACCGTAAATGAAGGAAAGCTTGAAAGCGGTACATTTACTGCCGATATGAATTCTTTAACCTCAGTTGATTTGAAAGATGATGCTGAACAACTGGAAAAGCTCAATGGCCACCTGAAAAGCGGGGATTTTTTTGAAGTTGAAAAATTTCCTAATGCTACGTTTGAAATTACAAAAGTTACAGACAATACTACCGGCTCAGACTACAACACTTTGCTCGATGGTAATCTGACCATCAAAGGAATTACAAAACCCGTTCAGTTTAATGCAAATGTTTCTGTAAATGACGGAGAAGTGAGCATTGCGACCGAACCGAAAGATATTAAGAGAGAGGATTTTGGAGTGAAATTCCAAATGCCTGTCGAAAATGGCGTTATTAAAGATGAAGTGAACCTTCAGATCTCAATCAAGGCCCAGGAAAAGAAATAAAAGATTAATTTTTTTATTTAAGTGTAATAATGATATGCAGAGGCGCGATTTATCGCGCCTCTGTTGTGTGTGCTGCTTTATTTTTGTTTTTCCACTCTTTAGTCTGGTTCCTGAAGCTTCAAAAACATAGTTTTATTTAAAACAGAAAATCGTATTTTTGCACTTCAATATATTATAAAAGATGTTAGAAAAGATTGATGAATTATTGGTGGAGGTCGCTAATTTCAGTTCTGCAGGAAAAGAAGAAATTGAACAGTTCAGGATCAGATATAATGGTAAAAAAGGACTGTTGAACGATATCTTTTCCAAATTCAAAGATGTTCCCAACGAGCAGAAAAAAGAATTCGGACAGAAAATCAATACCCTGAAGCAGGCGGTAGCTCAGAAACTCGAGGATCTGAGCGGGGCAACTTCTTCCAACATTATTCTGGAAAAAGAAGATTTAACAAAACCCGGTTTTCCTCTGGAACTTGGAACACGTCACCCAATTAATGCGGTGAAAAACAAAATCATTGAAATCTTTAAATCCATCGGTTTTTCGGTCGCAGACGGACCGGAAATTGAGGATGACTGGCACAACTTCACCGCACTGAATCTTCCTGAATATCACCCTGCAAGAGATATGCAGGACACTTTTTTCCTGGAAACGAATCCTGATATTCTCCTCAGAACCCACACTTCTTCGGTACAAATCCGTTATATGGAAGAAAACCAACCGCCAATGCGCATCCTGTCGCCCGGAAGAGTTTTCAGGAACGAAGCCATTTCGTCGCGTTCACACTGTATTTTTCATCAGATCGAAGGACTTTATATTGATGAAAATGTAAGTTTTGCAGACTTAAAACAGACGATTCAGTACTTTACAACTGAGCTTTTCGGTAAATCGAAAATCAGGATGAGACCTTCTTATTTCCCTTTCACCGAACCGAGTGCTGAGGTGGATGTTTATTGGGGCCTGAATTCCGAAACCGATTACAGAATCACGAAAGGAACCGGTTGGCTCGAAATCATGGGCTGCGGAATGATTGACCCTGCGGTTTTACAGAATGTAAATATCGACGCCGATAAATTTTCAGGCTACGCCTTTGGAATGGGAATCGAAAGAATCGTCATGCTGCTGTACCAAATGAGTGATATCCGGATGTTCTTTGAGAATGACAAAAGAATGCTGGAACAGTTTAAAAGTTTGTAGAACTCGAAATTTAAAAGAAAAATAATTTAGAGATGAATAAAATTAAAATTTATAATTTTCTGAATTATTTTTTTGCTTTAGTATGGCTGGTTAACGGTCTTTTCTGTAAAGTTTTAAATTTAGAACCACGACATCAGGAGATTGTTGCCAGAATTTTAGGTGGCGAACATTCTAAGATATTAACATTTGCAATTGGGATCTCGGAAGTATTGATGAGTGTATGGATTTTGCTTAAAATTTTATCCAAATTAAATGCAGTGACCCAAATCATAATTATTGCCGCAATGAATATTATTGAATTTATTGTTGTCCCGGATTTATTACTTTGGGGAAAATTCAATATCATTTTTGTTCTTTTTTTCATAGCTTTGATTTATTACAAAGAATTTATTTTGAAAAAAGAAATCCCGAATGTTTCCATTCCTTAAGAACCATCCTTTTGCAGTTGATGCTTTTTTCGAAAGCTCCATTGTTTTAACCTTTGCAGTTCCAAAGGAAGAATTACAAAACTTAATTCCTGAAAGTTTAGAATTGGACACTTTCGAAAATTACGCCTTTGTTGCAGTAGCAATGGTGCAAACAAAAGACCTTCGACCACAAGGCTTTCCGAAAATTTTAGGCAATGATTTTTTCCTGATTGGGTACAGAATTTTTGTAAAATACCACACTTCGGGAGGGAAGAGATTACGCGGTTTGTACATTCTAAAATCGGAGACCAATAAAAAGAAAATGCAAATTTTCGGAAATATTTTCACTCATTATCAATATACAACTACTGATATTACCAAAACTTCTGCAGGTACTAAAACGCTGATTAAATCTGATATATCTGATTTTGAAATCTTGATTAATAATCAATCAGAAGAGATTCCGCTTCCCGAAAATTCGGTATTTAAAGATTGGAAAGAAGCAAGAAGATTTGCAGGACCCTTACCGTTTACATTTACTTATAATGCTCGGAAGAAGGAGGTTCTCATTATCGAAGGAGTCCGCCAAAACTGGAATCCGAAGCCTTTACAGATTGATCATCATCATTTCGGATTTTTAAAGCATTTCAATTTCAGCAAAACGATACTTTCCAATTCTTTTATGATCAATAATATTCCATATTCCTGGAAAAAAGGAAGAAAAGATTTATGGAAGCCTTAAGAAAGCCGTTTCAGGGAGTTAAAAATATCGTACGATTCAATTGGCATTTTTACATCATAGTAATTGTTGTCTTATTGGTGATTTGTGTTTCTTATTTTTTCGTTTCAGATTTTTTCAAAACAATTCTCATCATTTCAATTGCTGTTATTCTTCTGCCGGTCATTGTTTCTTTGGGAGTTTCCTATTACGTTTACGACGCTTCAGGTTTATATTCATTAAAATGGATTAATATTGAAATAAAATCAGACAGGATTAGGATTCTTAATATTAATGCTGGTTTTGATGAAACGAGTGAGCTGTTGACAAGGAAATTTCCTCATTCAGAAGTTAATATCGTCGATTTTTATGATGAGAAAAAACATACAGAAATTTCTATAAAAAGGGCAAGAAAGTTATATCCGAATTCTTCTGAAACCATTTCAGTTGCGACAAATGATCTTCCATTCGAAAACAGTTCTATCGATTTGATATTCCTGATTTTTTCAGCACATGAAATAAGAAATAACCACGAAAGAATGCTGTTCTTTAAAGAGTTAAACAGGGTTTTAAAGCAAGATGGATTCGTAATTATAACAGAACATATTCGGGATATTCATAATTTTTTCGCTTATAATATTGGCTTTTTTCATTTTATTCCTTTGAAAATTTGGCTGCAAACTTTTAATGATTCAAATTTTACTGTTGCCGAAACACTAAAAGTAAATCCTTTTGTAACAACATATTATCTCACAAAACATGGAACTTCATCTTAAAGTTATAGGCATTCTTTTCATGGTTTTGGCTTTAATTCATGTAGGTTTTCCCCAATATTTTAAGTGGAAACAGGATTTGAAACCATTGAGTTTAATTAACAGACAAATGATGGAGATCCATACATTTTTCATCGCGCTGACCGTTTTCCTCATGGGTTTACTCTGCTTAACATCCTACGAAGAATTGATGACTACTTCTTTAGGAAAAACAGTTTGTTTTGGACTCGGAATTTTTTGGGCCTTACGATTAATCTTCCAGTTAATTATTTATTCTCCAAAATTGTGGCGAGGAAAAGCGTTCGAAACCATTATGCACTTTGTTTTCACTGTTTTCTGGGTTTATTTGAGTGTTATTTTCTTCAGAATCAGCCTTTCTTAAACCATCTCTTTGCCTGATTGTAATCGATATAGTAGGTCAGTTTCAGAGAAATATTATTCACCATCGGTTCATTAAAAAGCCTTTCAAAATTTTTGTTGAATCCTATTTTTGATTCTTCCAGATAATTGCCAACTGCATTCCGGTACAGTAAGGTCAGTTGGCTTCCCGGTGCAAACCACCATGAATAGCGCAGGTCTACATTCCAGGAGTTGAAAGTTCCGTTTTTGTTGTCGGTAAACCGATCCGTGAATGTAACATTTCCGTCATCATTTAAAGTGGAGAAATCTTTGTAAGTGACTTCAGAAAAATAGTGCCTGAAAGAAAGATTCAGCGCCATTTTATTGTTAAAGGTATACTGTGAGGAAATTCCGTTTTCTACCGTGAACCGGTTCCGCCTTCCTATGAAGATATCAGTGTCATCCTTTCCCACAAAGCCTTTATCATTGTTCTCATAATTCAGGCTTGCATTGTAATAAAAACGCAGTTTATCTGAAAATTTATAACTCGGATTGAACTCATAAATCAGTTTGTACCTTCCTTTTTCGTTATAAGGATAATAATCAACATACGTATTCAGACGGAATTTTTTCCGGTTATCGGTTGTGATGTAAATCCACGGATTAATCATGGCGGGTATTTTAAGATATCTTCCTGCAGTGCGAGGTTCATAAATATCATTTTCGCCGATAGGCCAGATCATAAGACCGCCACCGTAACTGAAGAATTTTTTAGTCTGCATATCAATACTGTTATGAATGACAAACTGTGTAAACATATCCTGATCGAGTCTTCGGTTGTGTGAAACATTTAAGTTGTAAGACAAACTGTTGAGGTTGCCTCTCGGCTGAAGATAACGGAACGAATAATTCGCATTGATGCTGTGGTAGTTCGTGCGATCGTAATAACCGAGATCACCGATGTCGTAATCTTTGGTGCGCATGAAATAATTGGCGCCAAAACGGTGGGCTCCTGAAACTTTATTGAAACCGCCGGATGTCTCAATTCCCGATTTTGTGCCGTCCTCCATCACAAAACTGCCTTTAGTTCCGCCAAAATACTGGTAGGTATTTTTTTTATTTCTGATGTCGAAAAGCAAAGCCGTCACATTTGCGTCGCGGAAACTTCCGTCCCGGGTAACATTGGTATTGACAAGCGATACCGAAGAATTTCCCCGGAATCTCTGGTCCAGAACCAGCACGTTGTAATTGGCCCACGGTTCCGTAACCTCTTCCCGCAGTTCACCAGTGACGACATTCCGGATTTCGGCATTTGTTTTCTCGGTAACGCCATTGAAAAAGCCAATTCCAAGACCTTTGTTGGTTCGTCCTGAAACTTTTACGGCATTGAAAAGCTTTACTTTTTCGGGGTTTACAACAATTTCCTCATCATTATTCAGATCCGGATACCTTGAGGGATTGCCACCGATCCTTCTCGAGTAAAAAAGATTTCCTTTACTGAAAAGTTCTGTTCCTTCCGTAAAAAACGGACGCTGCTCCTGAAACTGCACTTCAAAAGGAGAGAGATTTAAAACCGATTTGTCGAATGAAGTCTGCCCGAAATCAGGAACCAAAGTCAGATCGAGCGTGAAAGCATCGTTGATCCCATATTTCAGATCCATTCCGCCGTTGAAGTTCGAAGTTGATTTTCCGTCGAAATCATTCACATACGTCGAAATATAAGGGAGGAAAGAAAGCCTTGTGGGCGGATTGATATGTTCAATACCTTCCAAAACCCCGTCGTAGAGCATATAACCTCCTTTTTTGTTGTCGACAAAATTCCAGTCATACATCGTGCTTGTGCGCTGCACCGATCGGAGCATGTTGATTCCCCATTCCTGCACATCTTTTTTCGGAAAACGGAGCTCGGAATAAGGGATTTTCATCTCTACCACCCATCCTTTATCGGTGATTTTTACTGCAGAGAACCAAACTGCATTCCAGCTCATATCTTCGCCGAAATCATTGGTGATTTTCGCATCTATCTGAACACCGCTCGGAACGATGAGGAATTCAAGACTCTGCTGATGGTCGTTGTAACCGTTTAAAGTCACTCCAAAAATATCATCATTTTCAATATTGTCTCTTTCGGTAAGTTCTTTTGCGATTTTTTCAGGACTTGAATCGTAAAGCATGGCACCGAAATAAATTCCCGTATCGTCATACAGAATCTTAACTTCAGTTTTTAATGAGTCAGGCTGTAAACGGCCATTGTTTGGGCGCCGCTCAACAAAATTTGAAGCGGCAGGAACATTGCGCCAAACTTCTTCATCTAAAATACCGTCGATTTTCGGAGCTTCCGAAATTTTAACGGCAGTTGTTTTTTTTCTGCTGATGCTGTCGTTTCCCGTTTTCTGCGATTGAATATAACCGAAAAGTAAAAGAAGGACAGTACTGAAAATTTGAGTTCTCATTAGTTTTTTTCTGACTAATAAGACACCTTTTCAGAATCATTTGTTACATCCCAAATGAAAAATTGCCAAAAAACTGATTTAAAATAAGTAAATTTTATGGATTAAACTTCAGCGGTGTTTTTACATTCTTGTAACTGTCAAGATCTGCCTTCAGTGAACCAACGAGCAAATCCGCTTTTATGGATAGTGGAACATGGTTTATATCATTGCTTACCCACATCGTCACACTTTCGTCATCTTTAAAAACCCTTCCGCTTTTTACCGACGGAATTATTTTGAGGGTATTGATCATCCCGAATTTCGTTTTCAGCAATTCGGTTCCGGTGACTTTCAACTGAAAAGGAAAAAGTTCATCATCAATCCAAATATTCATGTTAATGATGCTTCCAACTTTCAACTGACTCTGCGGAAGGGAGCGCAAATAGTAAAATGCAGAGAGCATGTCCTGAATGCCCTTCACCGATTTAATGACTTTGGAGCCATTCGCCGGAGTTTTTTTATCGGTTAAGATCAAGGTCTGATTGGAATGATTGAAAACCGTCTGGAAATGTTGGCTGTAGCCGCCTTCTTTCACGTTTCTGACATAGTAACTAGGAAGGCCGGTTTGGTAATTGATAAAACTTTCATACACATCTTCCACTTTAAAAAAAGCCCGAACAGCACCTGTTGTGCGGCCGATTCCTTTCACATAAAAATGAGGAACTCCCTGATAATTAGTCTTTAAAGTGGTAAGCGAAGCCGTTCCCGCATTAAAAACCCCGTAATGGATCCGGTAGTTCAGCACTTCACCAGACTGTATAATATCTAATTTTTGAGAAAATCCGAGTGCAAAAAAAAGGACACCCAAAATGCTTAATATCTTTTTCATAGACTTGTTTTTACAAAAAATCTGCCACAAATATAAAACATTGATTTTACAGCGGTTTCAAATGATTTTTGTCATTCCTATGCGATTCGCTGTTCTTTTATTTTTCTTAAATTTGCAGAACTAATTTTCTAAAATTCTCATTAATGATTACTACCGATATATTGATAATAGGAGCAGGACCTACCGGACTTTTTTCCGTTTTTGAAGCAGGTTTACTGAAGATGAAATGCCATCTGATCGATGCCCTTCCACAAGCTGGAGGTCAGTTGACCGAACTCTATCCTAAAAAACCTATTTTCGATATTCCCGGTTTTCCTTCCATTAATGCAGGAGAGTTGGTTGATAATTTAATGGAACAGATCAAACAGTTCCAGCCCGGATTTACATTGGGCGAAACCGCGCAGACTTTAACAAAGCTTGAAGACGGAACTTTTGAAGTCATCACGAATAAAGGAACGGTTCATCACGCGAAAGCAGTAGCGATTGCAGGTGGTTTGGGAACTTTTGAACCCAGAAAGCCCACCATTGAAAATATTGCCGACTATGAAGAAAAAGGAGTTGAATATTTCATCAAAGAACCTGAACATTTTCGCAACAAAAAAGTAGTGATTGCCGGAGGAGGCGATTCTGCGCTGGACTGGAGTATTTTTCTTTCCGATATTGCGAGCGAAGTGACTTTGATTCACCGCAGAAATGAATTCCGCGGGGCGCTGGATTCTGTTGAAAAAGTCCAGGCATTGAAGGACCAAGGAAAAATCCATTTGGTGACGCCTGCAGAAGTAACAGGAATTAAAGGCGACGGTAAAGTTTCTGCCATTACCATTGAAAAAGACGGCGTAACCTCCGACCTTGAAACCGATTATTTCATCCCACTTTTCGGTCTTACTCCCAAACTCGGAGATTTGGCCAACTGGGGCCTGAATATTGAAAAAAATGCGATCGTTGTAAACAATGCGCTGGATTATCAGACCAATATTCCTGGCGTTTATGCGATAGGCGATATCAATACGTACCCGGGAAAACTGAAACTGATTCTGTGCGGTTTTCATGAAGCGACTTTGATGTGTCAGAGTGTGTACAACATGCTGAATCCTGGGAAAAGATATGTGCTGAAATATACCACAGTGAGCGGCGTCGACGGTTTCGACGGCAGCAGGAAGGAAGCGGAAAAAGCGGTGGTAAAAAAAATCGATTAATACTTAGAAGCAGCAGCCAAGATCTAAAGTCAAGAATTTCATTAAAGTAGAGCGATAAAGCTAAGTAATGCAGGATATTAACTTAAAAATTACCGACAGAAACGGCGAAATCCATGAAGTGGTGGCGCCCACCGATATGTCGATGAATCTGATGGAAGTCATCCGTTCCTACGAGTTGGCCGACGAAGGTACGATCGGTGTATGTGGCGGAATGGCGATGTGTGCTTCCTGTCAGGTTTATGTGTTGGAAGGTTCGGAGAAACTCGTGGAAATGGGCGACGAAGAAGATGCAATGCTCGCGGAAGCATTCCATGTTCAGGATCATTCGCGACTGGGTTGCCAGATTCATATTACCGAGGAAATCGACGGGCTGGAAGTGGCGATAGCGCCGTATCCTTAGGTTAGACTCGAGAGTCAAGAACCAAGAGCCAAGGAAAAAAGACAAAAGTAAGGAGTCAGATCAAAATTAACTGCTCTATAACAACAAAAAGTCCCGGAAATATTTTCCGGGACTTTTTCAATAGGAGTGGACTTTAGCCCGCTTTACAGAAAGGAATAACCGCCAACGATATTCCTTTAATTTCTTTTGAAATTTTCCTGTCTTCTTTTATTAAAATAATTGATACAAATTGTAGCCACAACAAAAACATTTGCCACCATTATAAACCACATCATTAAATACTTCGACTGAAAAACAGTCTCGGTAAATAAATCGGACATGGCCAGCAGATTGAGCGTAATGCCAATAACTGAAAGTGTTGAAAAAATAATTACTGTTTTTTTTGACGGGTTGTGCACCCAATTTTCTAACTTTTTCATGAAGATTATTTTAAGGAATTTTTTGTGATTTTAATTGTTCCCAATCTGGCTCCTTATACTTTTGCCTTGGCTCTTTTGTTCTTTTGTTCTTTCTCATACTCTTAAAACACCCCGAAATCCTCTGCCTGCATAATAAGAATCGGCACCGTTGTGGTAAATAAACACCGTTCCGAACCGGAAATCGCCGAAAATCGCGCCGCCCAGTTTGCGGATGTGTTCCGGCGTTTTCAGCCAGCTCGAAGTTTTTGCATCGAAATTCCCGAGGGTTTGAAGATAACGGTATTCTTCCTCTGTTATGAGTTCAGTTCCCATCTCAGCTGCTGCGTCCACCGCGTTGTTTTTCGGTTTGTTTTCTTTCCTTTTGTCGAGGGCGGTTTTGTCGTAACAGAAACTGCGTCTTTCTTTCGGACTTTCAGCAGCACAGTCGTAAAACAGGTATTCGCCCGATTTTTTATCGAAACCTACAACATCCGGTTCACCGCCGGATTCTTCCATTTTCTGCAGTGATTCAAGTTTTTTTGGATGGGCTTCGAGTTTTTCCTTAATTTCAGACCATTTCAGATCTTTGTGGCGCTGCATGTTTTCTTCAAAACGTGTTTGGAGAGTTTCGAGAAGTGATTGATCGTTATTGTTTGTTGCCATACGTTTGAAATTTACATTTTGATTAAAATATTGAACTAAGCGAAAGCATTTATTTTGAATCTATTCTGTTTTCTGGCCCTTAAAACCGCCAGAAAAAATCCAAAACACTCACGCATTTTGGATTCTGTTTATTAATATTACTTCTTTGGGATCTCCTTTAAAATCTCTTTTAAAAATTTCCAGAATTTCTGAGCCGATGGAATATTCGCTCTTTCTTCCGGTGAATGTGCGCCGCGGATCGTTGGTCCGAAACTTACCATTTCCATTTGCGGATAATTGGCACCGATGATGCCGCATTCCAGACCGGCGTGGCAAGCAACGACCGCCGGTTTTGCGCCGAAATCTTTTTCGTAAATACGCTCCATCAGTTTCACGATTTCTGAACCTGGTTTTGGTTTCCAGCCAGGATAAGAACCACTAAATTCCACTTTCATTCCGGCCAGTTCAAATACCGATTTCAACTGTTCAGCAACCGCATATTTTGTGGATTCCACTGAAGAACGGGAGAGATTTAAAATTTTCAGTCCGCCTTCTTTCAGTTCCACACGCGCTACGTTGTTGGAGGTTTCCACGAGGTCAGCCACATCCGGGCTCATTCGGTAAACACCGTTGTGTGCTGATTTCAGCGCCAGAATTATTTTTCTGGAATCCTCTTCAGAAATTGCCTGATCGGCAGTGGAAAATGTTTCGATATTGATGTGAAGATCCTTTTCAACCGCTGCAAATTCTTCAAGAATGGCATTTTTCAGTTCAATGGCTTTTTCCATAAACTCCGCTTCATTCCTTACCGAAATCACAGCATTTGCTTCGCGCGGAATGGCATTTCTGAGTCCGCCCCCGTCAATGGAAATAAGCTGAAGATTCTGTCCGGAAATTCCGGTGTACAGCAGCCTGCCGAGAATGATATTTGAATTTCCGAAGCCTTTGTGAATATCCATTCCGGAGTGACCGCCCTGCAAACCTTTCACTTCAATTTTAACGGTCTGACCGTTTGCTGTTTGCAACGGATAGTTTTGGGAAGCAGTGACGTCGATTCCTCCTGCGCAACCGATATCGATCTCATCATCTTCTTCAGTGTCAAGATTCAGAAGAAGTTCTCCCTGCAGTTGTCCGGGTTTCAAACCCATAGCGCCGGTCATTCCTGTTTCTTCATCAATAGTAAAAAGTGCTTCCAAAGCAGGATGTGGAATATCATTACTTTCCAGAATGCTCATGATGGCGGCTACTCCAAGACCATTGTCGGCGCCAAGAGTCGTTCCTTTTGCTTTCACCCAGTCGCCATCAACTTCCATTTGGATTCCCTGTGTTGCGAAATCGAAATTTACATCGCTGTTTTTTTGATGAACCATATCTAAATGCGACTGCAGTATGATGGATTTACGGTCTTCCATGCCTGAAGTAGCGGGTTTTTTAATGATCACGTTTCCAACTTCATCAACAGTCGTTTCAAGACCGAGGTTTTCGCCGAAATTTTTAATGAATGCTATTACTTTTTCTTCTTTTTTTGAAGGTCTTGGTACAGCGTTGAGGGCTGCAAAGTTTTTCCAGATGAGCTGGGGCTCTAATTGGGTTAATTCCATTTCATTTTATTTAATTCAAATTTACAAATAAAAAATGCTCCCGAAAAACGAAAGCATTTTTTTAGTAAGAAGTATCAACTTTATTTATCCTCTTTCTTTTTCAAGAAGTACCATCATCAGGAAGCTTAAGACCACCAGCGATTCATCCTCATCATTAATGTCGATCAAACGGTCGAGCTGGAAGCGTCTTCCGAAAAGTGAAGGCATTTTTTTGAGCCGGAAGTATTCTTTCCCTGCAGTGTCTTTTACGGTGTAAGACGGATTGAGGAAATATCCGGTAAACATTCCCACAACAGGAATTTCACCTATGACTCCATCAAGAACCTTGATCCAGCCATTGTCTTCATTAATCTGAAATTTTGTCTTGCCATTTTCGTCAGCGATATCATACTGGGATTTCCATAAAGACCGCATACCGCGGCGCGACAGATTTCCGAAACTTTTGCCGCTTTCCTGATCCGTGATGGAGTAGGAGGCGTTGAAATCGATCCACTGGTTGGCTTTAATCCTGAAAAGTTCCTTTGATTTGCTTTCGTCGTTAAAAACAATGACGTCTTCTTTCAGTTTAAACATTTTCTGGCGAACATAGGCCACGTAATTTCCGTTTTTATCGGTGATGTTGAAGTCGCTGGAAAGCGTAGAGATCTTGAATTTAAAATAGAGCGGATAATTGAGGTTTTGCAGATTCATAAGGCTATTTTTCTCAAAGATAATAAAAGGGGCGAAACTTGCACTTTGAAATTTTAAATTTTATTTTTGTGAAATGGATTATCCGAGTAAGGTTTTGGCAAAAGCAGTGGAAGAAATTTCGGGACTTCCGGGCATTGGGAAAAAGTCTGCATTGAGGCTTGCTCTGCACCTCCTGAAACAGCCCGACAGTCAGGCAGTCGCGTTGGGTGATGCGCTGAAAAAGCTCGTTACCGAAATCAAATATTGCAGGGACTGCCACAACTTTTCTGACTCTGAAATCTGTGAGATATGCTCCAATCCGAAAAGGAATGAGGAAATTCTGTGCGTGGTGGAAGATGTTCGCGACGTGATGGCGATTGAAAATACCGGAAAGTTTCGCGGAAAATATCTGGTTTTGGGCGGTAAGATTTCTCCGATGGAAGGAATCGGACCGAACCAGCTGAATATTTCCTCCATCCAGAAAAAACTCGACGAAGGAACCACCAAAGAACTGATTTTCGCGCTAAGTGCCACGATGGAAGGCGACACGACTGCTTATTATATTTATAAGAAATTTAAAAATTCGGAGGTGAGTTTTTCAACGATTGCGCGCGGGATTTCGGTGGGCGATGAACTGGAATATGCGGATGAGATTTCGCTCGGCCGCTCCATCCAGAACCGGCTGCCGTATAACGAAAAGGATTAGCTTTACACTATCTGTATTTTAACCTTAATTTTTAAAGAATTTGTACCCATTGATCTCAGTAATTGTTCCTGTTTATAATGCTGAAAACAGTATTGAAAGAGCGTTGGATTCAATCAGTAGTCAAACCTGGGCGGGAGATTTTGAAATTATCGTCATCAATGACGGTTCCACCGACCGAAGCTCAGAAATCATTGAGCAATACCGTCAAGATAATCCGCAGATGAATATTGTATTTAAAGATCAGGACAACGGCGGGGTCTCAAAAGCAAGAAATGCAGGTTTAAGAATTGCAAAAGGTGAATACATTGCATTACTTGATGCCGATGATGAATGGTTGCCCCAAAAAACCCAAAAACAGATGGATTATCTGGAAAATATAGACTGTGATATAGACTTTTTGGCAACGGCCCGGAATAACAGAATTCTTTTCCCTTACACCATTAAAAATAATGTTGCAGAAATAACATTTCGAAAACTGCTGATCAGAAATGAAGCACAAACTCCCACAGTGATTTTTAAGAGAAAGATTCTGGAAAATACAGGGTTTTTTGATGAGCAGCAGAGATATGCGGAGGACCTGAATTACTGGTTGAGAATTTCGCTGAAGAACAAAATGTATATTTTACACGAAAATCTGGTCTTTGCCGGGCAGGGGAAGAGAACATTTGGCGTTTCCGGTTTGTCTGCAAACCTTCCTGAGATGGAAAGAGGATTTCAGAAGAATTTACGGGAGATGCTTTTGATGAAAAGGATAAATACCGCTGAGTTCGTTGGCTATTATCTTTTTTACAAATTTAAATTTATTGTGAGGCTGCTGCGGGACAGATTTTTAAAATTACAGGGCAGATAAATTATGCGGTATAAGTGCTATCAAATGAAGGAAAGATTTTCTGAAATCAATAATTTAAACGGAAAAAGAATACTGTTTCTGGCTCCCCATTTTTTCGGTTACGAAAAAGCCATCGCCAATCGGCTTCGCGAACTTGGAGCAGAAGTGGATTTCTATAACGAAAGACCTTCCGATTCGGTGTGGGCCAAAGGAATGGTACGGGTCAAAAGCAGCTTTTATCAAAATACAATTAAAAGATACTACGAGAAAATTCTGCGACAGATTTCCGGCAAAAAATATGATTATTTCCTTTTGATCAAAGGCGAAACGGTGCCGCACCTTTTTCTGGAAAAACTCAGTGAGCTCAGCCCTTTAACCGTCAGAATCTTCTGTTCTTATGATCCTGTTTTTGAATATCCCGGAGTTCCGGAACTCTATCCGTATTTCAATAAAGTTTTCACTTTTGAACCATCAGATGCCAGAAAATACGGGCTCCATTTCCGCCCGAATTTTTTTTTGAATGAGTATAAACGTTCAGAAATTCCCGAAAAGCCCAAATATGATATTGCTTTTATTGGCAGCGCTCATACGGATCGGTATTTGGTCGGAGAAAAAATCAGGAGCTTTGCTCAGAAACTGAATCTCAAGACTTTTTTTTACTATTATGCTCCTGGTAGAGCAGCCTTTGTCCTGAAGAAGATTTTCGATAAAAATTTAGAACAGTTCAACATGCAAAAACTCAGTTTTAAAAAGCTGACCCACCATCAAATCGCGGAAATTTACAGCAGTTCTTTCTCGGTTCTGGAAATCAATAAACCGTTTCAGCTCGGTCTTACGATGAGGCCTTTCGAAACACTTGCCGCAGGAAAAAAATTAATCACCACCAACGCCGATATTAAAAATTATCCGTTTTACAGCGCTGAAAATATTCTTATTCTTGATCGAAAGAATGTAGATATCGATGAAGAGTTTTTCAAAAGTGGATTTAAGGATATTGATTCCGATACATTGGAAATGATGACGCTGGATTCATGGATTCACTGTGTTTTTTTTCAGGATCAGGACGATTATTGGGGATTGAATTCACGAAATTTTGAAGAAATATTTAAATGACAATATTCTTTAAAATTCCTGAGTATTATCTAAATTATTGTATGATAAGTGATTAAGAAGGAAATTTAAAAAATTTTAAAAAAGCGATTCCCGAAATTTAAACACGCTTTTATTACGCAATTTTTATTTATATTCGCGTTTATGAAAAATTTCCTTAAAAATAATGTTAGTTTGGAGTCACTGACCACTATTTTCAGCCAGGCTCCAGTAGCGTTAGGAATGCTGATGGGAGAAGATTTTACAATAGAAGTGGCAAACCGGCAGATATTGGAATTATGGGGAAAAGGAGAAGATATTATCGGCCTGCCTTTACTGGAGGCACTGCCCGAAATACGTGATCAGGAATTCCCAAACATCCTAAGAGAAGTTTATCAAACCGGTACGCCTTTCAACGGGAGTAAAGTACTTGGGATGATCGAGAAAAACGGAACACTGCATAAATGTTATTTCAACTTCATTTATGCGCCGATATATGGCGACACCGGAATTACAGGCATCAGTGTTGTCGCAACGGATGTCACGCAACAGGTGGAGTACGAAAAAAAACTGCGCGAAAGTGAACTGCGATTTAAGGAACTTTTAGAAATTTCAGATTATGCGACCGCTATTTACAGGGGAGAAGAGTTGGTTATAGAGTTTGCCAATGAGCAAATGATTAAGACCTGGGGCAAAGACCAAAGTGTTATTGGTAAAAAACTGGACGAGGCACTTCCTGAACTTCAGGGTCAGCCTTTCATTGATATTTTAAAAAATATTTTTATAACGGGTATTCCTTACATCGCTCAAGAGGACCGCGTGGATCTGTTTATAGACGGCATTCTTCAGACCTATTATTACAGTTTTTCTTACAAGCCGCTTCGTGATGACGATGGAGAGATTTATGCCATCATGAATGTGGCCATGGATGTTACCGAATTGGTAAACTCCCGAAAAAAAGCCCAGAACAGCGAATCTGAATACAAACATCTTGCTGAGGCAATGCCTCAGATCGTCTGGACAACTACTGCCGATGGAAAGTTTGATTATTATAACAAAAATCTGATGAATCTGCTGAACTGCACAGAAGAGGAAGTGCGTGAGTTTAACTTTGAAAAAATTATTCATCCCGAAGATATCATCAATCTCCGAAAAATATGGACAGAAGCTGCGGAAACTCAAAAAACATTTACGATGGAATATCGTATTCTGGATTACCGTACTGATGAATACATCTGGTTTTTGACCCGTGCCACACCGGTGATTGAAGACGGAGTGATTATGAAATGGATTGGAACCAGCACCAACATCAATGAGTTTAAAAATTTGGTCAACCAAAAAGATACTTTTTTAGGAATAGCAAGTCATGAGCTTAAAACACCGCTAACGTCGCTTAAACTTTATGCTCAGGTACTGGAAAGAATGCTGAAGAAATCCGGTGATGACAAAAATGCTGAATTTGCAAAAAAAATGGATCAACAAGTTATAAAACTTACCTCCCTTATCGGTGATCTTTTGGATGTCACCAAAATTAACGCTGGAAAAATCCACCTGAATCAGAATCATTTTGAATTTTCGCAACTTGTAAAAGAGACAGTTGAAGAACAGCAGATGTCTACTGCCCACAGTATTGAACTGAATATCGAAAAAGGAGGTACGGTTTTTGCAGACAGAGACCGTATAAGCCAGGTGATCACCAATTTAATTTCCAATGCCATTAAATATTCTCCGGAAGCCGGCAAAATAATAGTGGAAACAAAAAGTACCGACAGTGAAGTTACTTTTATGGTGAAAGATTTCGGAATTGGAATGCCTGAAGAGAAGAAAGATAAAGTCTTCGAACAATATTACCGCGTGAGTGGAGACGAAGAAAGTACATTTCCCGGTTTAGGTTTAGGATTATATATCGCTTCACAGATCATTGACCGGTCTGAAGGAAAAATTTGGGTAGACAGTGTATTGGGCAAGGGTTCTACCTTCTGCTTTTCATTGCCCAGCGTTCAAATTTAATATCTAAAAAATGAATTCAAAAAATATAGTAATTGTTGATGACGATGTTGCCATTCTGGATTCCTTAGGAGTCATGCTTGATTTTGAAGGCTTCCAAGTTAATGCCTTTGAAAGAGGATCAGAGATTTTCACGTATGTGGAATCGGTTTCCAAACCTGACATCATCCTTCTGGATATGTGGCTTTCAGGAGAAGATGGACGAGAAATCTGTAAAAGACTAAAAGAAAATGAAGTTACAAGAAATATTCCGGTAATCATGATGTCCGCAAGCCGTGGTCTTGAAGATACTGCTATACAATCGGGGGCGAATGCGTTTATTTCAAAACCTTTTGAGATAGATGAGGTGGTAAATAAACTCAATCAGCTAACCGCTTAAAATAAAAAGACAAACTGAAAAGTTTGTCTTTTTATTTATATGCTATGTTAAACTAGATCCGAACAACTTCAAAATTAAATGATGTGGAGAAATTCAACTGAAAGTTGGAATTCAGGCGGTATTTCATTTTTTTTGAAATTTCGCTAAGTGTATTAAAAATAACAGTGTTTGGAAGACTGTCCGCAACCAGAATCTTATTGTTGATTTTAATCCCGCTGTCATCACAACGAATAAACTCCAGATCTTTACCGGAATGCAGAGCTTCTAAAAACTTAAGATCTTCTAACGAAAGTATATTTTCTGACATGATTTCTGTTTAATGAGTATGGGATTTGCAATTATTGTGCCTTTATGTTTTGGGTTTACAAAATATTTTCCCGTAATGTTGATAAGGAGAAGAATGTGCTTTATATAGTATTTATGAAGGAACTTTAACTTTTATAAAAATAATTTTAGGCGTCAGAAAATGAATAGGGCTCAACATTTGTCGAGCCCTATCTATTTTAATTTTGAAATTCAATTATTTTCCTGCAGGAGCTGCCGGAGTCTGAACCGGAGCACTTGTGGAAGGCGTAACCGGAGCAGATTGCTGAACCGGAACCGGCTGAATTGGTGCTGTAGGTTTAGCCGTAAGAATAACACTTAACAAAATAAGCACTACAATAGTTGCTCCCAAAGTCCATGTAGCTTTTTCCATGAAATCATTGGTCCGCTGAACGCCAAACTGTGCAGACGAAGTTCCGCCGAAGGTTCCCGAAAGACCTCCGCCTTTAGGATTCTGAGCCATAATGATGATGATCAGTAAAATACTAGCAATCATGATAAGGATCATGAAGAGGGTAAAAATTGTACTCATTGTAACTGTTTCAGTTTGAATGGGCAAATTTAGCACAATTTCTCCGAATTGCAAAACTCAAGATGAATTAAATGAAAATAAAAAAACGGCAACTTTCGCTGCCGTTGATCATTGATGTTAGGATCAGTCTATTTGAAATCTGAATCTGTCGCCTGGTTGATCTGATAAGATTTTACCGTGAAATCCACATCCATTCCGCCCATGTTCTGGGAGATTTTATATGGAAGCTGTACACCGGAAACATCTTTGTAATCAGAGAAACTTGTTGGAACAGCCATCTCGCCCTGCGGACCTTTCTGCATTTTAACTTCTCCAAGTTTCATTCCTGTTTTTACACTGTAGTAATAGGTGTTCTTTTCACCTTTCACCACATATGCATCTTCATTTGCGAATTTTTCAATTCCTGCAAGTTTATATTCAGGTGATTTTGCGAAATTCAATTCCGGGAACAGTTCTGTAGATTTAGCCAGTTCTTTCTTAGCGTCATCTGGTAACGGCATTTTCTGACCCTGTGCTTCCATAGATCCTTCTTTACCATCAAAAACGATTTTTTGGAAGGAGTTGCCCATCATTTTAATTTCCATTCTCATTTTTCCTCCTTTCGCCTGAATCATATTCATGTCCAGATCCATACCCTGAACTTTCGCTGAAGCGTCAGTTGTAATTGAGTTTACTTTCTGCACTGCAGCCAAACCTCCAATTGCCGCGATGTATTTATCAGCAACAGTAGCCAAAGTTACATTGGCGTCAATTTTTTGGGTAGAAGGTTTTGCAGCGGGATTTGCATCTTTATCATAGTACGTTACCGGGTAACCCAATTTTTCCAGTCCTTCAGAAATATCTGCAGCTTTTCCTGCCACAAAAATTCTGGTTTGGTTAGGCATAATGGTTGATTTTACCGCTTCCGAAACGTCTGCAGCAGTTACTTTATCGATTGATTTCAGGTAATTGGTGTAAAAATCTGCTGGTAAATTCTGTACTTTTTCGTTTACTGCAAATCTGGCAATGGTTTCAGGTCTTTCCAGGGAACGGATGAAATCGCCTTTCAGTTTTGCTTTCGCATTGGCAAGTTCGTCTGGTTTTACGGTTGAAATTCCTTTCACTTCATTCATGAATTCCTTCACCGCTTTGTCGGTTACTTCATTTCTCACACTTGCATTGGCAGAAAAACTAGGGGAGTATTTGCTTGCGCTCATGTTGGAATAGGCTCCGTAAGTAAATCCGTTTTTCTCGCGCAGATTCATGAAGAGTCTGGCTTCACCACCTCCGCCTAAAATATAGTTCGCAATCACGGAAGGGAAATACTGAGGATTGTTCATCTTCAGATTGTTGATATTTCCTACAGATACTACTGACTGTACTGCTGTTGGAACATCCACAACATTGATTTCAGTTTTGGCAACATTTGAAGCCGGTTCCAGGGGTGCAAACTGTGTATTCGATTTTTTCCATCCGGAAAAAGCCTTTTCAATCAGCTTTTTTGCATCATTGAATTTTACATCTCCCACTACCACCAAATAAGCATTGTCTGGTGCGTAATATTTGTTGTAGATATTCTGCACATCTGCCAACTGGATATTTTTAATTGTAGCTTCGGTTTCAAATTCGCCTCTGGAGGTGTTTTTTCCGTAAGTCAATGCATTGGAAACACGGTCTGCAATTGAACTTGCATTTTTTTCATCCGCTTTCAGTCCTTCAATCATTCTGTCTTTGGAATTCTGAACTTCAGTCGCTGAAAATTTAGGATTAACGATTGCATCTGCCATCAGTCCCAAAACCTGTGGAAAATATTTAGATAGAGTGTTTGCACTGGCTCCGGCTGAGGAGAAACCAAGATTTGCGCCCAAGAAATCAATTTTTTGGTTAAACTGTTCCTTGGTCATTGTAGTGGTACCGTTCCCAAGCTGGTCGGCCATAATCTGGCTTACTCCAACTATTTTTCCTTCATAATAAGGAGGTCGGTCCATGGATAGACTTACATTTACTCTTGGCAATTTATTGTTTTCCACCACCATTACGGTAAGCCCGTTCTTCATGGTGAAAGTTTTTGGTTTTGCGATATTGATCGTAGGAGTTGGGCCGGGTTTCGGCATTTCGTCCTTATTGATCTTCTGCGCAGAAAGCATTCCTGAAACTAAAAATGCTGCCGCGATATATTTAAAATTGTATTTCATGGTCTATTTCTTTTCAGGTATATAATTGATAATAACTCTTTGATTAGGGTTCAGGTATTTTTTTGCGGCATTCATAATATCCTGTCTTGAAACAGAACGGTAAATGTCGATTTCTTTATTGATGAGGTTCGTATCACCCATCAAAACATGGTTGGTAGCCAAAGAACCTGCAATTCCCTGAATAGAGGAGTTCGAATTTACAAACTGGTTTTCGTACTGGTTCTGAAGTTTTTGGTAATCTTCTTCAGAAATTAAAGTAGTCTGGAGCTTTTTGATTTCAGCATCAATATCGTTCTGAAGTGTCGCTTTCGTAGTCGCTCCCATCGGAATCGCGAAAAACGCAAATATTCCTGCATCTTCCAGACCTTGGTTGAAAGCTTGAACCTGAAGCGCTTTTTTCTCTTCATCTACTAATTTTTTATAAAGCACAGAAGATTTACCGTTGCTGAGGTAAGAAGAGAGCATATCGAGTGTGTAGGCATCTTTTTCTTTTTCTGCAGGAGTTCTGTAAGCAAATACATAAGCGGGAAGCTGGATGTTTTTGTCGGTTACCGTCACTTCTTTCATTGTGGTGATCGGCTCGTCTTTCGGGAAGTTTTTCGGATAAACTGTTCCTTTAGGAATGTCACCGTAATATTCGCTGATCCATTTTTTCGTCTGCTCCGGCTTAATGTCTCCGGCTACAACCAGTGTAGCATTGTTCGGAACATAGAATTTTTTATAAAAATCCTGGAATTCTGAAAGTTTTGCCTCGTTCAGGTCTTCCATTGAACCAATTGTTGGCCAGTGGTAAGGGTGTTTTGTAAACAGATTGTTCTGCACTGCTGTGAAGAGATTTCCGTAAGGCTGGTTGTCCATTCTCAGACGTTTTTCCTCTTTTACTACCTCTCTTTGAGTGTCAACACCGATTTGGTTGATGGTACCGCTTTTCATTCTTTCACTTTCCATCCACAAACCAAGCTGTTCGTTATTGGAAGGGAAAGTTTCGTAATAATACGTTCTATCGTTAGTGGTATTGGCATTGTTGGTACCTCCGTTTGAAGAAACAATTTTAAACCACTCGCCACGTTTGATGTTTTTGGTGCCTTCAAAAAGCAAATGTTCAAAGAAATGGGCAAAACCCGTTCTTCCGATCACTTCGTCTTTTGCACCCACATGATACATAACGCCTGTTGTAACTACTGGAGCAGTATTATCCTGATGAAGAATTACGTGCAGCCCATTCGGCAGGTCGTATTCTTCAAATTTGATTTGCTGTGCATCCATCATCAATCCTAGAAAAGCGACGGCAACAGCAGAAAGAAATCTTTTTTTCATATAAAATTAAATTTAAATCATTGGTGTCAAAAATAAGATAATTGTTACAATTTTCCGATTTTTTAGTCAGTTTTTTTAGGGAATAGCGGATTTTCTTTTGTTGATGTATGAATACGATGTCAGTTCAAAAATCACTAAATAACTAAAGATGCTGAAATTAATATGCTCTAAAGTCAATAATTTTAAGTGATGATGATTTTCATGGGAATATTGTTGTATATTTGCAGTATAATTTATAAAGGGCATATGCCTTTGCTTTTTCTGTAATAGTTTAGAATACTCCATTTTTCTCTTACTCAGTTTTCGCGTTCCGCATCCACTTTTTATATTTTATACATGGAATTAAAATGTGGTTATAGCTTCCCTCAGCGGTCTCTTTCCCCATTTTATCGATGTAATAAAAAGCTTCATAGCATCAACTTAGAACAAACTAAATACGATAATAATATATGGCAGATTCTTTCTCAAAAAAAGAAAATTTCAAGAAAAAAATTCAGAAAGCAAAAGAAAAAACGCTAAAGCGCGAAGAACGCAAAACCAACAATAACAAAGGGAAAGGGTTGGATGAGATGTTTCTTTACGTAGATGCAAACGGTCAATTGACCGAAACACGTCCGGAAGATCAGGACAGGCCTGAAATCAACATGGACGACATTCAATTAGGTGCAGCTCCAATTGAAGCAGAAGAACTGGTGAAAACAGGTATTGTTACTTTTTTAAGTGAAAAAGGCTATGGCTTTATCACGGAGAACAGTTCTAAAGACAATATTTTCTTTCACGAAAACAACTGCGCGCATGCTGTGAAGAAAGGCAATAAAGTTTCCTTTGAAAAAGAAAGGTCACCAAAAGGTTTTTCAGCAGTTAATATTCAGATAATCAAATAATACTATAATTTTAATACCAATACAATGCAAGAAGGCACCGTAAAATTTTTCAACGAAACTAAAGGTTTCGGATTTATTACACCATTAAATGGTGGAGAAGACATCTTTGTACACACTTCAGGTTTAACTACTAAAATCCGTGAAAACGATAAAGTAGTTTACGAAGTTCAACAAGGAAACAAAGGACTAAACGCTGTAAACGTAAAATTAGCATAAGCTAACACATTTATATCAACCTTATAAAGCTCCGTCAGGAGCTTTATTTTTGTTTATAACCGGAAGACCTGAAACGAAGACCGCCTTTGACTTCCGCATATATTTCACTAAATTTGTTTCCCAAAATTTTTGCTCTGATGGATTATTTGAAAGGATTAAATGAAGCACAGTATGAAGCCGTTACCACGCTGGAAGGACCTTTAATGGTGCTCGCCGGAGCCGGTTCCGGAAAAACGCGTGTGCTCACCATGCGTATTGCGCATTTAATCACCAATCTCGTTGATCCTTTCAACATTCTGGCGCTTACTTTCACCAATAAAGCTGCGAAAGAGATGAAAGAAAGGATTGCAAAAGTGGTGGGCGTAAGTGAAGCCCGATCGCTTTGGATGGGAACCTTTCACTCGGTTTTTGCAAGAATTCTGCGCAGCGAAGCGCATTATATCGGCTTTCCGAGCAACTTTACGATTTATGATTCCCAGGATTCCCTGAATGTCATTAAAAAAGTCCTGAAAGAACTGAATATAGATGCCGATCTCTATAAACCCAAAAAGGTACAGGCACGGATTTCCAATTACAAAAACAACCTGATTACCGTTAAAGCCTATTTCGGAAACCCGGAGCTCATCGAAAATGATGAACGCGCGAACATGAAACATATGGGTTTGATTTACCAGAAATATGTGGATGTGTGCTACCGAAATGGTGCGATGGATTTCGATGACCTGCTTTTAAGGACCAATGAACTGCTCACACGGTTTCCGGAAGTTCTGGCGAAATATCAGGACCGCTTCCGCTATATTTTGGTGGATGAGTATCAGGATACGAACCATTCGCAGTATTTAATCGTAAAAGCTTTGGCTTCAAAATTCGAGAATATCTGCGTGGTGGGCGACGATGCACAATCGATTTACTCATTCCGTGGCGCGAATATTTACAATATTTTAAATTTTAAGAAAGATTATCCCGACGCAGTGACGGTTTCGCTGGAGCAGAATTACCGTTCTACGCAGAATATCGTGAACGCAGCCAATGTGGTGATCTCCAAAAACGTTCAGCAGTTCAAGAAAAATGTCTTCAGCGACAATGAAGAAGGCGAAAAGATCAAAGTGTACCGCTCACTTTCCGATGCCGATGAAGCGAATTTTGTGGCTTCCAATATCTGGGAACTTCATAATTCTGCTCAGAGAAAATTTACCGATTTTGCAATTCTGTACCGTACCAACTCGCAGACCAGGGCTTTTGAAGATGCCTTAAGACGGAAAAATATTCCGTATCGTGTGTTTGGCGGACTTTCATTTTACCAGCGGAAGGAAGTGAAGGACCTGATCGCCTATCTGCGCCTGCTCATCAATGAAAACGACAGCGAAGCGCTTTCCAGAATCATCAATTATCCGGTCCGCGGAATCGGAGAAACCACGCAGAATAAACTGATCGTTTTTGCTGATAAACAGAATATTTCCATCACCACTGTTTTGGGCAATCTGGGGATGTATGCACCGCAACTCGGGCTGAATAACGGCATTCTGACGAAACTTTCCGATTTCTGGGCCATGATCAAAGCTTTTCAGGTGATGCTGAAAACTGAAAATGCCTACAACGTAGCCATGGAAGTCGCCAAACGCAGCGGCATCATCAAGTTTCTGAAAGACGATCAGACCCCGGAAGGAATTTCACGTGTCGAAAACATACAGGAACTCATGAATTCCATGCAGGGATTTATCGAAGAACAGCAGCAGCTCGAAGACGGCGACCCTTCGCTTTCCAGTTTTCTCGAGAATATTGCACTTTCTGCAGATACACAGAACGACAAAAAAGACAACGGCGACCAGGTTTCGCTCATGACGATTCACTTATCCAAAGGACTTGAATTTCCGGTGGTGCATTTGGTGGGTCTTGAAGAAAACCTTTTCCCGAGCTTTATGAGTTCTTCAACCCGTGAGGAACTTGAAGAAGAACGCCGGCTTTTTTATGTGGCTTTAACCAGAGCCGAAAAACAGGCGTTTCTGACGTATGCCGTCTCCAGATTTCAGTGGGGAAAAATAACGGATGCAGAACCGTCGCGCTTTTTAAGTGAAATGGATGCAGCGCATCTGGAATTCATCAATCCGGCCATCGAAAGCCGTTTTGTGAACCATTCCGGACTGAAATCGAGTATTTTTGATGATGAACCAGCAGAACCGCGGTTTTTCAAAAAGAAAGAAGATAAAAAAAGCATCCAGCGGAATGAACCGTTACCAATTCCGCAGAATCTAAAACCTGTTGCCACCGCAAAAATAACCAATCCGAGCGGCGTTTCCTCTGAAAATATTGAAGTGGGCGATAAAGTGCGTCACGACCGTTTTGGCGTGGGCGAAGTCCTCTTCCTGGACGGAACCGATCCGCAGAATATTAAAGCAAAAGTGAAATTCCAGCACGAAGGGGAAAAAAATCTGATTCTGAAGTTTGCGAAGCTGACGAAAATTTAAATCTACTCACGTGCGGAAAGAATGAAATTTAAAGATAAATCAACAAAAAAGGATTCCAATTTAGGAATCCTTTTTCATTTAATAAATTAACTTTATTTTACAATAATCCTTTTCACAATTCCTTCATCCGTTTTTACCAGATAAACGCCGCTGACAAATGTAGAGGTATCAATGGTTTTTGCTTTTTTCGCGCTGTGGATCAATTTGCCGCTCATGTCAAAAACCTCAATGGTAGCTGCCCGATTGAAATAAACGGTTCCTTTAGGTGCAGGATTTGGAAAAACAGTGAGTGTTTCCGGCACTTTTATAGTGGATTCCAGCGAAAGGGTGGCGTCATTTATTTCATAAATGGTTAAGGTACCGCTTATTTCGTTGGCTATAATAATGTAACCCTTTCCGGTTGCGCTTTCCGTTTTCGGAATATAAGTGATTCCTTCGGCTCCATTGTCCCCGCCGTAAGAGGAAGTTGTTCTGGTATTTTTGTAGTCGGCGAATACGGGAGAGTTCGGATTGGTAACATTATAAACCATTACGCCACCGATTCTTTCCAGTGAGATAAATGCAAAAGTTTCACCTGCAATCGTGGCCAGTGTTACGCCTTCCGGTTCCGGACCTTTCGAGCGGCTGCGGGTTTTCGGAGCGTTGCTCTCGTGATCTGAATTGAAAATGGAGGCAAAGTTCTGTGCAGTATATCTTTCAAAGGCATCACCACTGTCGAAAACAAGCTGTTTGGTGTCTGCATTAAAAATGGAGAAGGACCGGGCTCCTACTGAGTTTATTTCTTCAAATTCAGCATCTGCATCAGAATTTCCGTTGAGGTTGGTCACTCTGAATCTTCCCAGATTGTGTGATTCTTTCAATACTGCACTTTGGGGGAAAATAGCCGGATCCAGAACATAGCTACCAGCGCCCACTGTTGTTCTTTCATTCAGATTGGTAAATTCTTTTTCATCCCCTTCGTTTGCGGTAACAATATAATTTGTTCCGCCAACTTTGCACGTGGCAATCCCATCAGGAATATAAAACGATTTCACCGGCCAGTTGGCAATGAGGATTTCACCGTTATTGTCAGAACTGTCGAAGCCGTTTCCGGGAATACTCATGTCTTTTTTTCCCAAAGCCCAAAGTGCTGTAATGGTATTGGTGTTCAGATTTATTTCTGCAACAGCGTTATTTTCCTGGATGGTCACAAATGCTTTCTGGCTGTCGGCACTCAATGCAATATATTCGGGTTCAAGATCCTGCGACAGGGTGCTTGATGCTTTAAGTTTCCTGATTCCTGAAGAAACTAATGAAGTTTCCTGTGCATTGAACGGGGTAAACAGCAGGGTACTTACATTTGACTGAGTAAGAGATGCAATACCGCCGGAAATATCAATAATACTTACAGAGCCTTCAGGATCAACAGAATAATCGGCGTTCGGCTCCCCTTCATTGGCAGTAAGAACCTTAGTTCCGTCGGGTGTAAAAGTGATCATATCTGGTAAAGCACCTACGGTAACCTGCTTCAGAAATACACCGTTGGTATTGAAAAATACCACAGAACCGTTATTTTGAGGAACAGCATTCGGCGATGCTACAGCTACGATGCCGTTTTTCACTGCAACACTGGTTACGCCGCCATACGTATTCATATTGATGGTGTTAAGCACTGAAGGAGCCGAAGGATTGGTGAAATCGATGATATCTAAAACCCCGGCGATTGCACTGGTAGTGAATAATTTTTTCGAGATAGGGTCGTGAACTACAATTTCTGTCGTGCTCGTGCTGGTTCCGGAAGGATCGAAACTCCCAATATAATTTAGAGAAATCTGGTGAGACGGAATTGGGGCGGTTGTTTCGTTGTCAACAATATATACAGTTGAAAGTGGGTTTCCTGACACCGTTGCTCCCACTGCATTTTCCAGACTCAAGACAAAATATTCTGCCTGCTGTTCTGCTAGATTATCATCAGTGATCGGAATCGTAATATTGTAAGTTGATGGGCTAGACGGGGTGATATTGATCGTTTGCGTAGCCAAAGTAAAATCGGCTGTACCTGTTGTACTGAAAGGTGCTGGCTTAACCACTAAATCTACAGATCCTGCTGATGGTGAACTGATGTTTAAAACAAGATTAACAGTCCCGGCATTTTCGTTTACTTTAATGATGTTAGTCGAAAAAGAAACAGAAGTAGCAGCTGTTGTAAAGATACTCGAAGTATTTGCTGTAACTGCGTTGTCACTCAAATCTTCAACCGTATCCGGTTTTAGCGCCACGAAGTACGTTTGGTTCACGTTCAGATTTGAAGCCGGTATAAGTGTTATTTCATTATTTGAAAAGGCAGTTGTAAAAGCCACCGGAGTTCCTGTGGAATTCCCCAAGCGCAGTTCCACAACATTTTGCGCATTGGCATTGGTAATGGCAGAATTATCGATTAACCGTACGTTTTCGTTGAAAGAAATTTTGGGATTGATGTTGGTCGCAATGGCAGTAGCATTATTCGCCGGATTGTAGGTCACATTTGGAGGAGTAACATCGGGTCCTCCGGATGGAGTACCATCCAAAGTAAAATTATCGAAACGGTTATTTCCAACAGTTCCGCCCGGACCGGCTGAAAATTCAACTTTAAGTTTAAAATTAGCATTGTTGGAAACATTGGCGATAGCTGAAAAATCCAAAGTCTGTAAGGTTGGATTTCCGTCCACGGGATTGATGGTGGTAAACATCGTAAATGAGGTTCCGTCTGTAGAGTAGAACCAGGTTTGAGTTCCCGCTCCAGAACCTGATCTTCTGGTTGAGAATTTCACCACGACATTTTGGTATCCGGTTGTGGGAAGGTGATAAAGCAATGCTCCGCCAATTGGATTATTGAACCGTAAATGGGTTCCCGAAACATCACCGTTTCTGGCATTCAGATTATCGACATTAAAATTCTGTCCCGTGCCGCCTGCATTATCTATTAAACTGGTTCCGCCCGGCAGCGCTTCCAACGCGGCTCCGGTTACCAATGCGACATTTGGAGTGGTAATGGCAGCAACACTGGAACTGTTATTAAAATTCCAGTAATGGACAAGGGTCTGTGCAAAAGCAGACGGATGAAAACCAATCACAAACAAAAGTGCAAAGATTTTCAGCGTGTAAAGTTTTTTCATGATGATACTTTTTAATTAGATCGTTGCAAAAATCTAATTAAAAAGCCGAAGAAAGATGAACAGAACTTTAAAAAATTATGAATAAAAACTTCAGTGAAATTCTGAACGAAGGCGAAAAAGATCCGGTTTACAAGTTTGCAAAACTGACGAAGATTTAACGATCCAACTTCCTTTTGAAATCACCAAACGTGAGGAAATGGTCTGGCAACGCGCAGAAATGATCCGGCAACTTGTAGAAATGGTCCGGCAACTTGAAGAAATGACAAAACGGGTTGCAGAAATGGTATCGCAGCATTGTTTATTCATTTCTGTATTTGGTTTTTCCCTTATTTTACCAATTCCTCAAACAACCTCTCAAAAGTGGTGTCTAGATCCTTAGTTTTTCCCGGATGCGGGCGCGAAGTCTGTATCACAGAACTCCGGACTGCCGTTAACCAGCGGAACCTTTCAGGAATATCGAGTGCGGCAATTTCACCGCCGGCTTTCTCGCCGTTGGTAACGTGCCGGAAATTTTCAAGATTCTGCAGAATATCTTCAAAATCCATTTCAGAATGCATGAGCTGAAACTTATGCGGACACAGATGAAATTCCACCCGGATGTATTTTTCTTTTTTTGAAAACATGACGAGACCGATGTTAAAGAACTCTTCCCGTTCCACCTTTGGAACCAGCCTGATGACGGCGTATTCGTAAATTTTAACCTCTTGCATTTTTAGCTTCATTTACAAAGTTATGGGAATTTTCGAGCCGGGTTTTCAGGAAATTGAAATAAACTTCCCTGATTTCTTCCGGAGAATCGTCCGTATCATTCCAGTTCAACCATTCCAAAGGTATTAGGTTCACGATTCCGCGCAGAATCTCATCATTGAGAACCGTTTTGGCGAAAGCATCCGCTTCATCAAGCATGGTGGCCTGCGAGAGCAGAACATGGTCTTTTACATAAGCAAAAGGACTTAAGGCATGTTTTTCGAAATTCATCCACGAATGATGGAAATAAAAGGAGGCACCGTTATCGATGACCCATAGTTCCTTATGCCACATCAGCAGATTCGTGTTCTTAAAAGTCCGGTCGATGTTCGTGATGAAAGCGTCGAGCCAGACAATTTTGGAAGCCAGCAGCGGATCTACTTTTACTGAAGAATCATACGCAATCGCTCCAGAAAGGAAATGCAGCGCCAGATTAAGTCCTTCCGAAAACTTCAGAAGATCCTGGATTTCTTCATCGCCTTCCGTTCTTCCGAAATCCACATCCAGATTCGCGAAAACAAGTTCTGGAATCCTCAATCCCAAAACTTCAGCGATTTTTCCGCCTAAAAGTTCAGAAATCAGCATCTTAACGCCGTGACCGCCACCGCGGAATTTGAGGGCGTATTTGAAATCGTCATCTGCTTCAGCCAGCGCCGGAAGTGAACCGCCTTCGCGCAAAGGCAGAATGTAGCGCATGACCGTAACCGTTCGTAAAGATAAATCCTGCATGGTTACAAAATTAATCATTAAAAACTTCGGAATAAAAAAAAGTTACCCGAAGACCGGATAACTTATTTTTCAAAAATTATTGATGATAAACGTTCAGTCCATCAGTTTTTGTGTTTTTTAAAACTTTCGTCCCGGAACATAATGTTGTATACCAGAAAAAGTCCGAGGCCTATTGCAATCATAAAAAAGATAAAAGGCAAAATGCCGTAGCCCATAATGGAGTAGGAGGAAGGAATTCTCATGAGCAGCGCCGCACCAATAATCATCGCGGCAATGATGAGTCCGGAAGTGATTCTGTTTGCCACTTTTTGGAAACCGTCGGTCAGCCTTTCTTCATCAATCGCATTGATCTTGATTTCCAGGTCATTATTGGCCAGGTTTTCGGTGATTTTGTTGAGTCGTCCGGGAAGATTTTCGATCAGTTTTTTATTGTCGAGCAGAAATCCGTACAGATTTTCGGGCTTCAGTTCTTTCTTCATCTTTTCGTTCACCATCTTTTCCATAAACTTCCGGATGGCTTTCTGAAGATCGTATTTCGGCGTTAGAACTGCGACGATCTGATCCAGATTCAGAAGAATTTTTCCCAGAATATTGAGTTCCACGGCCAGTTGGATGCCGTCATCGGCTGCAATTCTGTTCATCTGAAGCAGAATTCTGCCCGTCTCCATGTCTTCAGCATTTGTACTCACGCTGTCCATCACGAGTCTGTTGATGTTTTTTCTGAAGTTTTCCAGATTCGCTTTCGCGGAATCATATTCGCTGATTTCGAGCAGGGCATCTGTAATGGCGTCGCCGTCTTTTTTACTCATCCCGACGAGGAGCATCATGATTTTTTCCTGAAGTTTCGGGCTGAATTTTGCGACCATTCCCAGATCCATCAAGGCAATCTTATCATCAGAAGTGAGGTGAATATTTCCCGGATGCGGATCTGCGTGGGCAAAGCCGTCAACGATGATCTGTTTCAGATAGGCTTCCACCAAATCATCGATTACCGGATTAAAGTCGGTTTCAATTTTTTTAAGATTCCCAAGGGCGGTTATTTTTTTTCCGTCAATAAAATCCATCGTCAGGACTTTCGAGGAAGAATATTCGGCAACAGGAGACGGAATAACCAGGTGCTGATAACTTTTCAGATTTTCTTTCAGAATGAGAAGGTTCTGTGCTTCTTTATTGTAATCGAGTTCGTTAAGGAGGATGAAGCGAAGTTCTTCAATCACATGATCCAATGCGTATTTTTTCGCAGCCTTTGAATGGTTAACCGCTAGATCTGCCATTTTTTTCAGCGTGTCCAGATCTTCCAGGAAATTTTTCCGGATCCCCGGTCTTTGGATTTTCACAGCAACGACACGTCCGGAATGGAGTAAAGCTTTATGAACCTGACCGATAGATGCACTGGCTAACGGCACCTGATCAAAATCAACAAAAGCTTTTTTGATTTTTACCCCGATTTCTTCTTCAAATATTTTTTCAACTTCTTCATATGAAATGGTTTCGACGTCATCCTGAAGATTGGCGAGTGCATTCAGATAATGATCCGGCAGCAAATCGGGTCTTGTGGAAAGTAACTGCCCCAATTTTACATAAGTTGGTCCCATTTTCTTCAGATCTTCTACAAGTTCCTCCGGTTTATGACTGAATTCGAGTTCATTTTCATCATCATCATTCAGTGGAGAACCCGCCGTGGATTTTACGACATCACTGTTGTAATATTTTAAAATAAAGCTGAAAAATTTGGTGTAAGTAGTGATCTGTTCGAGTGACATCCTTTGTTTTTTAAGGGTATAGAAAAAAATGTACCATAAAAATTCTGAGGGTCCTGAATTATTGCTTTAAAACCTGTTTGGGAATTTTCTTTCGCAGTGCCAATCTTCAGTATTTTAACTTCCGGCAATTTCCTATCTTTGCTTTATGACACACGATAACGACAAACGCTTGTTTCTGATTGATGCTTATGCCATGATTTTCCGCGGTTATTATGCCCTGATCAGAAGTCCGCGGATGACCAGTGACGGTAAGGATACTTCGGCAATATTCGGCTTTACGAATTCTTTGATCGAACTGATCCGCCGCGAAAAACCTTCTCATTTGGCAGTTGTTTTTGATGTCGGCCAGGCGAGTATCCGTACGGTAGATTTTGCTGAATACAAAGCCAACAGAAGCGAAACTCCGGAAGCTATAAAGTTGGCGATTCCATATATTCACAGGATCCTTGAAGCGATGCACGTTCCGATTTTGGGTGTGGAAGGTTATGAAGCCGACGATGTCATCGGAACCATTGCCTGCAAAGCCGAAAAAGAAGGTTACCTCACGTACATGGTAACGCCCGATAAGGATTTTGCGCAGTTGGTAACCGATAAAATAAAAATCTACAAACCAGGACTGAAAGGTGCCGAATTCGAAATTTTAGGGATAGAAGAAGTCAAGGCAAAATACGAAATTGAAGATCCGAAACAGGTGATTGATTTCCTGGCGATGATGGGCGATTCAGTGGATAATATTCCCGGACTGGAAGGAGTCGGAGAAAAAACAGCAAAGAAATTTCTGAAAGAATACGGCAGTATTGAAAACCTTTTGGCAAACACCGATAAAATCACCGGTAAACTCCGCGAAAAAGTGGAAGCCAGCGCAGAACGCGGGATTTTATCCAAAAAACTGGCGACCATTATTTGCGATGTACCGGTAGAATTCCATCAGGAACAGTATGACCTTGAAACGCCGGATTTTGAAAAAGTAAAGGAGGTTTTTGATGAAATTGAATTCCGCAGGCTTTATGAAAACCTGTACCGGGCTTTTGCACCGGCGATAGCAGATCCTAATACCGTTTCGCGATACGATAAAGTTGAAAAAGCAACTCCGCTTGGCAATCTTGGCGCTGCTGCGGTTCAGCTCGACCTTTTTGCAAGCTATGAAGAACTTGATCACGCCACCAATACCAAATCAACAATAAAAGATAACGACCATCTTTACCAGTTTATCGATTCCCCAAAAGCACAGAAAATGTTGGTCCGGAATTTACTCGCCCAGAAAGCGGTGAGTTTTGATACCGAAACCACTTCTTTAAATGAAATGGAAGCCGAACTGATCGGGATGAGTTTCTCATACAGGAACGGTTTGGCGTACTATATCCCGCTTTCTGAAAAGCGTGAAGAGGTTTTGGAGACTCTGGAAATATTCCGTCCGTTTTTTGAAAAAAAGGAGATTGTAAAAATAGCGCACAATTTAAAATTCGACTACAAAATTCTGAAGCAATATGGTGTTTCCGTTGAAGGCGCAATTTTCGACACGATGATCGCGCATTACCTGCTGAATCCCGACGGAAGGCACGGCATGGATTACCTTTCGGAAATGTATCTGCATTACAAACCGGTTTCCATTGAGACGCTCATCGGCAAAAAAGGAAAAAACCAGGGCACACTGCAGGATCTTTCGGTGGAAGAGCAGACGAATTATGCGGCAGAAGACGCCGATATTACATGGCAGCTTTACGAAGTTTTTGCACCGCAGCTTAAAATAGAGAATCTGGAGGATTTATTCTTTAAGGTCGAAATGCCTTTGATGAAAGTTCTGGCCAAAATGGAACTGGAAGGCGTTTCTCTCGATAAAAACTGGCTCGAACAGGAGAGTAAAGACCTGGAAAATGATTTGCGCGAACTCGAAAGAAATATTTTTGAAATTTCAGGAGAAGAATTCAATATGAATTCTCCACGACAGCTGGGCGAAATCTTATTTGAAAAAATGCAGCTTGACCCGAAAGCAAAAAAAACAAAAACCGGGCAATACGGTACTTCCGAAGATATCCTGCAGAAACTTTCCAGCAAGCACGAAATCATCAAATATATTCTGGAATACAGAACCTATCAGAAACTGAAATCGACTTATGTAGATGCTTTGCCTTTACAGATTGATAAAGACGACAACCGCGTTCATACCAATTTTTCCCAAACCACGGCCGCAACCGGCCGTTTGGCTTCGGTAAATCCGAATCTTCAGAACATCCCGATCCGGACTTTGCGCGGTCAGCAGATTCGCGGCGCATTTGTAGCCGGCGAAGGAAAGAAAATTATTTCTGCCGATTATTCCCAGATTGAACTCCGCCTCATTGCGGAAATATCGAATGAGGAAAATATGATTCTCGCATTTCAGAATGGCGAAGATATTCACGCTTCCACGGCTTCCAAACTCTTTAAAGTTCCGTTGGAAGAAGTGACGAAAGTGCAGCGGAGCCAGGCGAAAACGGTGAACTTCGGAATTATTTACGGTCAGGGCGCTTTTGCTTTGGCTGAACAGACCGGACTTTCCCGTACCGAAGCCAAACATATGATTGAAGCCTATTTTGAAACGTACCCACGGCTTAAGAAATACATGGGAGAGCAGGTTCAGAAAGCACAGGAACTCGGGTATGTCGAAACCATTCTGAACCGCAAAAGACATCTGAAAGACATCAATTCTGCGAATTTTGTCGTAAAGGCTCATGCTGAAAGAAATGCCGTAAACGCCCCGATACAGGGAAGTGCGGCGGATGTCATCAAACTGGCGATGATTAAAATCGACGAAAAACTTTCTGAAAAAAATCTAAAGACAAAAATGCTGCTGCAGGTTCATGATGAACTCCTGTTCGAAGCTCCGGTGGAGGAAGTGGAAGCCGTTACGGAGCTGATCAAAACCGAAATGGAATCAGCATTTGAAACGAGAGTTCCGCTGCTCGTGGAAGTTGGCGTGGGCGATAACTGGCTCGAAGCGCATTAACCTGATTGGAATATTGCCTTCCTTGGACGAGAGTAAACGTTTAAGAATCAACACTTATGTAATAATTAAAAATACTTCTATATTTATCCTTAAATAATTTTTAATGAAAAAAATCCTAACCACTTTAACAATAATGGGAGCGCTTACGATGACGAACGCACAGAAATTCGAGACGAAGAAAATCACAGATAAAGCCGGATACACTTACGAAACGGTAACAAACGATAAAAATGGGGTCAGAGTCTATACCTTAAAAAACGGACTGAAAGTTTACCTTGCCCAGAACTTCGACGCACCGAAAATACAGACTTACATTCCTGTAAGAACAGGGAGCAACAACGATCCGTCCGACAATACCGGTTTGGCGCATTACCTTGAACACATGATGTTCAAAGGCACCTCGAAACTGGCCTCTTCAAACTGGCCTGAGGAACAGAAATTGATCAGCCAGATTTCTGATCTGTACGAACAGCACAAAGCTGAGCAGGATCCGGAAAAAAAGAAACAGCTCTATAAAAAAATCGACGAGGTTTCTCAGGAAGCCAGCAAATTTGCCATTGCGAATGAATATGACAAAGCGATTTCATCACTCGGTGCTTCTGGAACAAATGCGCATACCTGGCTCGACGAGACGGTGTACAAAAACAACATTCCGAACAACGAGCTTGAAAAATGGCTTAAAGTAGAGAAAGAAAGATTTTCTGAACTGGTTTTAAGACTTTTCCATACCGAACTGGAAGCGGTGTACGAGGAATACAACCGTGCGCAGGACAACGATTCACGTCTCGTGAACTATGAACTGATGGACGCGCTTTTTCCGAAACATCCCAACGGTCAGCAAACCACGATCGGAAAATCGGAGCACCTGAAAAACCCTTCCATGGTAGCGATTCACAGATATTTTGATACGTATTATGTGCCGAACAATTACGCCATGGTTTTGGTGGGAGATCTTGATTTCGATAAAACGATTAAACTCGTGGATCAGTATTTCGGAAGTTTCAAATTCAAGGAACTGCCGATGAAAAAAATGGTTTCGGAAGAACCCATGACCAAAGTGGTGGAAAGAACTGTGAAAAGTCCTTCCGCTCCGCGTCTGCAACTGGCCTGGAGAACCGATTCTTACGGAACGAAAGAAGCCCGAATGGCGGATATCGTGGCGAATATTTTGACAAATTCCGGTGAATCAGGACTTATTGATCTGAATATCAACCAAAGCCAGAAAGCATTGAGAGCGATGGCTTATGCGTCGCCTTTTAAAACCTACGGAACATTTTCGATGATGATTGTCCCGAAAAACGACCAAAGCTTAGACGAGGCCAAAAAACTAATGTTGGATCAGCTGGAGCTCGTAAAGAAAGGTCAGTTTCAGGAGTGGCTGATCCCTGCGATCATCAATGATATGAAAATCCAGAGAATGAAAGGCTTTGAAACTGCTGACGGACTCGCGACAACCCTTTACGGAACTTACATCAACAAACAGGACTGGGAACAGGAACTGAATGAGATCAATGAGTACGAAAAAATCACGAAAGCCGATGTGGTAAAATTTGCGAATGAGTTCTTCAAGGATAATTATGTGGTCATTAAGAAAGAAAAAGGCACAAACGATAAGCTTGTCCGCGTAGAAAATCCCGGAATTACACCGATTAAACTGAACAAAGATGCACAGTCAGGTTTTCTGAAAGAAATTCTGAGCGAAAAATCTTCAGAAATCAAACCGGAATTCATCGATTTTTCCAAAGCCATCAAAACCGACAAAATTGAGGGCAAGAAAGCAAGTTTTGTGGAAAACAAATACAACGATGTGGCTCAGGTGTACTTCATTTATCCTTTCGGAGGAGACCATGACAAAGAACTGAGCCTTGCGACGCAGGTTTTGCAGTATTTAGGGACCGACAAACTTTCTGCAGAAGACCTGAAGAAAGAATTCTTCAAACTGGGAATCTCTAATGATTTCAGGACTACACCTGATCAGCTGATTGTTTCGCTGAGCGGGCTTGAAGAAAATATGCCCGAAGGAATCCAACTTTTGAAAAATTGGATGCAGAACGCAAAACCGGATCAGAAAGTGTATCAGGAAAATGTGAAAACCATTCTGGAAAGCCGCGATATTGCCAAAAAAGACAAGGCCAGAATCATGAGTGCACTCACGAATTATGCGAAGTACGGAAAAGTTTCCAGATTTACAGACGTGGTATCGGAAGCAAGGCTCAACGCTATCAGGTCTGAAGAAATGACCAAAAAGATTCAGGATCTGCTCAAAATGCCGTATGAAATCTTCTTTTACGGAAATGATTTCGGCGCATTTAAGAACTATGCTAAAACTTTTGTAGAAAACGAAACCGTGAAAGTTCCGGCGAAAAAAATCTATCCCGAACCGGCAACTGAAGGAAAGGTGTATTTCACGAATTATGATATGGTGCAGACGGAGATGAGCAAGATTGCGAAAGGCCGGAATGTCAACCTGAAAAATTTCGGAAAAATCAACGTCTTTAACGAATATTTCGGGCGCGGACTGTCATCTATCGTTTTCCAGGAAATTCGGGAGAGCAAGAGTCTGGCGTATTCTGCGTATGTTTCTTATGCGAACAACAGTGAGCTGAACCATCCGGATTATATCACGACTTATATCGGAACACAGGCAAACAAACTGCCGCAGGCGGTAAATGCAATGGATGAACTGATGGCCAATCTGCCACAGGTTCCGGCGCAGTTCGAGAACGCGAAAAACGCAGCCCTGAAGCAAATCGCTTCCGGAAGAATCAACAGGACCAATATCTTCTTCAACCAGCTGAATCTTAAAAAACTGGGAATCGACTATGATATCAGAAAAGATATTTATTCGGAAATCCAGAAACTTACTTTGGCAGATGTAACCGACTTTTACAATGCCGAGATGAAACCGTTGAAATACAACACCGCAATTATCGGGAAAAAAGAAAATCTTGATATGAACGCGATGTCCAAAATGGGAACATTGCAGGAAGTGAGCCTTGAAGAGATTTTTGGATACTAAAACATTAATCCGCCTGAATCTATAAAGAAAGGTCGGATTCCAGAAGGGAAAAATAAAAAATCTACGGAAATACACTCCGTAGATTTTTTTATGTAAACACCGGATCACCATCACCGTCCTGATAGTGAGGGTCGAAATTTTCGGGCAGAACCTTTAACAGATCCTTATGGTACAGATATTTTCTTTCTGCATTTTTATGATACAGTTTTGGAAATTTTCCGGAAATCAGTTGTTCATTTAAATGTGTATGATAGGAAATCAGGGTTTTGATCTTTTTTTCAATAATGAAATTTTTAAGAAAGTTCACAAAATCTTCCAGGTCGCCCTTACTGAACAGATAGGGAATCTTTAAATGTCCGTCACGCATCTGCAGTAATGCACCATCAGAAAGATGACCGGAATCATCATAGATCTTCACCCAGAAATATTTAAAATCTTTGGAATAACTTGAAAACAGATATTTTTTCAGCGTTTCCCGGCCTTCTAAAATCCATGGATTTCTGATGATGAGGTTCAGTTCTGCTGCCGTTCGGGTTGAAGGAAAATGGCTGATAAATCTTTCACTCTCTTCATCCACATCATCCTTAATTTCAAAATGAAGAGATTTTGATTTTTCCAGTTGCCTTTTAGCTGAAACCAAACTGTTCGCAAGTAAGTCAACTGTTTTAAAAATCGGCTTCAATTTTGAGAGACCGGTTTTCTTCCTCGGAATGAGCGTTTCGAAATCGGTTCTGAAATAGAAGCGCTGTCCTTTTTTTGACGTGATATATTCAACTTTTCCGGTTTTCATATACAGGTTTTCAGCTTCCTTTGTAAACTCTGTCATGGCGATTTTTCCATTGTACCTTTCAAAAACCTTCTGCAGGAGTTGCTGTGCAATTTTCTTACCGCGAAAATTTTCGTTTACATATACGGTGCTTAACCATGCATATTTAACAGGCATTGAATCAACCGTAAGCAGGTCGGGCAATGAACCGAGATAGCCGGCCAATTTTCCGTTTTCGAAGGCGAGAGAGAGCAGCACATCATCTTCATCCGCTTTGGGATTTTGGATCTGCGATAAGGCGCGGTGTTTGGTAATGGGCAAAAAATCAAAGGATTCATATTCACCGGAATGGATAAACTGTTCCAGATCCTTTTTGTTAAGGCATTTCAGAATAATCATTTGCGGTGAATGGTATTTTTGTTGAGCAATTTTTTCAGTTTAAAGTAAGCAATTTCCTCCTTCAGGATCTGGGCAGCGTCTTTGCCATTTTCCATAGGAATTCTCTGCAGATTTTTTTTAACACTGTCGAGTTTTAATCCGGCACTTCCGAAAGTACAAAACAGATCCTCTTTTTTATAAATCTCATCAAAAAATTCCTTTTTGACCCCGTAATCGGTAAACGGAAAAGCGAAACTTTCAACATTGAAATGTTTTGTAAGAAATTCGTGTCCGGCCACCGTATTCTGAATCTGTTCAGCGGGTTCCAGTGTGTTGTAAAGAGGATGATCAAACCCATGGTTGGAAATTCCGAAACCTTTGCTTACCACTGAGTGCAGCTGATCCAAAGTCATATAGGGTCTGTAATCGATCAGAAAATCTGTGAAACTGAATTTAAAATGAGATGCGATTCGGTCTAAAATAAACCGGTCGTCATAAGTAAATGCCTGAATCTTCGAAATCAGCAGTTTTTTGATGTCATGAGTCAGTTCGATTCCGGGAATAGTAGTAAGTGTGTTTTTATCCATCTGTGCGACTCTTTCAATCAGCAGACTTGCCTTGCAGCGGAACATTAAATCCTGATTACCGATAAATGCAGGGTTAATGAAATTAACGGCATAAATGCCTTTCCGTTCCAAAATGGGAACCACCACATCGTGAAATTCCACCAAACCGTCATCGAAGGTGAGAAGCGCTATTTTTTTTTTAGGTTTGAAATATCCGTTGTGGAAATCCTTGAATTCATCCCAACTCACGAACTGGAAATTGCGGGAAAGAATATCCAGGTCTTTTTCAAATTCTTTTTGCGTTTTGTACTGGATGATGTTTCGAAGATGGGGCAGAGGCCCATCTGAAACCGCGTGATAAACAGGAATGCAGTAATCCAGAGGATAAGATTTTGCAATATCGTCCGTCTGAAATTTCGAGCCTAGGCTGATTATTTTTTCTTTGATCCCCATTTCGCAATTAATGATTTTTGACCGATTTCAATACCATCAATTCTCAAAACATCACTCAAAAATAAGCAAAAATCCCGTGAAAATTCACGGGATTCATTTTTTTGATTTGTAAATAATTATTTTACAATCTTCATTTCATTGATCAGCCATTTTGCATCGGCATATTTATCGATGATGAAAAGGATGTATTTTGTATCCACCATGATATTTCGGGAAAAACGCGGATCGTAATTGATGTCGCTCATCGTTCCTTCCCACTGCCGGTCGAAATTCAGGCCGATGAGGTTTCCGTATGCATCCAGCGCCGGACTTCCGGAATTTCCGCCGGTCGTGTGGTTGGTCGCGGTGAAATTTACCGGTACATCTCCCGTTTTATCTTTATAAATGCCATAATCCTTGGTATTGTACAGATTGATCAGTTTTTTGGGAACATCAAATTCATAATCTCCCGGAACATATTTTTCCATAATTCCGGCAACATGGGTCTGATAACCGTAATAAACCGCATCTCTCGGGTTTGAGCCTTTCACCTGCCCGTAAGTCACACGAAGCGTAGAATTGGCATCCGGGAAAAACTTGCGGTCTTTGTCAGTTTCCATTTGCTGCGCCATGAATTTTTTCTGAAGCACATCGATCTGGCTTTGCAACGCGGCGAATTTTCCATCGGTAGAAGAAAAGTACGTTTCTCTCATGGAAGAAGCCAGCTGAATGATCGGATCGTTTTTCAACGTTTTGATCAGTTCCGCAGGATTTGAAAAAACCTTATTGATGTCAGTATGAACAGTCGCACCGTTTAAGGCATGCCGACCGGTAATCACGGAATTTTTAGACCAGCTTTCTACAGTTGCCAGATTTTTGGCTTCATCTTTATACTGACTGAAATTTGCCGGCTGGAACTGCAGTGGCGTTTTATTGGCATAAAGTGCAAGCAGTTTTGCCGTTACTTTCGCGTCGAGTTCGCCGCTGTAATCTTTGTAAAATCCGGACAGACGTTCCTTGAAAGCAGTAGTGGCTTTTTCATCTATTTTACCGGCTTCATAAGCCTGCATGAAACTCAGATATTGGTTGGCCAGCGTTAATGTTTCTGCGTTTCTCACCACTTCCGAATAATAGGAACGGTTCAGCGCATAGGGTGACTGTTCGGTGTAAAGGCGGTTAAGTTCATCAATCGTCGGTTTGATCTGTGCATTTTTTGCAATCAGAGACTGTTCGTATTGTTTCTTTTTTCCGACCGCGTCCGATTTTTTCAGACCTTCCACTTCGCCGATCCATTTTTTCCAGTAATTGGCTACGGAAGCGTATTTTGAAGCGTATTTGATTCTGGTGGCGGCATCGGTACGCATTTTTTCATCCAAAGTTTTTAAAGCCACTTCACGAACCGAAATCATCGCCGGATCGGTCTCATTCATCACTTTTTCTACTGCGATGGCGGGTAAATATTCCGTTGTTCTTCCCGGGAATCCGAATACAAACGTGAAATCGTTCTCCTGTTTGTCTTTAATGGAAACGGGAAGGAAATATTTCGGTTTGTACGGGATATTGTCTTTGGAATATTCTGCGGGTTTGTTGTTTTTGTCGGCATAAATCCTGAACATGGAGAAATCGCCGGTGTGTCGCGGCCAAACCCAGTTGTCGGTATCTGACCCGAATTTTCCGATGCTTTGCGGCGGTGCGCCAACCAAACGGATGTCTTTATACGTTTCAATGATGTAAGCGTAATACTTATTGCCATAATAAACCGGACGTACCACTGCTTTTTGCCAGGATTCCAGTTTAAAACCGGCTTTTACCGTTTCAATATTTTTGTTGATAAGTTCCTGTGAAGCTTTAGCATCAAGATTTTGAGTTCCTTCCAAAACTGCAGCAGTTACTTCTTTGATGTCAGCGATGAAATCAACCGTAACCCCCGGGTTCGGAAGTTCGCCGTTCATGTCTTTTGCCCAGAAACCGTTTGTGAGCAGGTCATTTTCAACAGTAGAATGGCTCTGAATGTTGTCATAACCACAGTGGTGATTCGTGAGCAACAATCCCTGTGCTGAAATGATTTCTGCCGTACAGCCACCGTCGAACTGAACGACCGCATCTTTAATACTCGGTTTTGAAGGATCAAAAATCTGTTTTGCGGAAATTTTCATTCCGAGATCTTTCATTTCCTTTTCATTGAGCTCCGTAGGAATCCACATTCCGCCGTACTGTTGCCCGAAAGCCATCACCGCCGGAAAAAGGATTGCCGAAAGCAATATATTTCTTCTGTTCATTTTAAAAATTTGTCTAAAAATAAGGAATTTTGCGGAAATGAAAAGCCTCATCCTTGTATGGATACCTTATTTTTTTGGTTTCTTTTCGTTCTTTTCGAGTTTTTCGGCCGCAGCGCATGAAATTTCCATCAGTTTTTTCCATTCCTGCTGATGTTCAAAAGGAATCACGTACCAACCGCCCATGGGTCTTCCTTCTGCCGGCGTAAAAACGCTGACGCCGGAGAGTTTCAAGGCTTCTTCCAGGGTTTCTCCGGAAATTTTTACGACCAAAAGATCGCGCCAGAACATTGCGCCTGCCTTTCCGTTTGGCATTTTAATGCATAAGGCACCAAACATTTTTCCTGGCCTGGCATTCGGAATCTGTTCTGCAAGTTCTGAAAAGTACTGTTCTTCCTGAGACATGATTGAATAATTTAATTATTTAATTTCTTTGAAAAGTCCATATGCTGGATTCTTATGGCGTTCAGAATGGCCAGAAGCGCGACGCCGACATCCGCGAAAACCGCTTCCCACATCGTTGCCAAACCGCCTGCACCTAAAATTAAGACAACGGCCTTCACCCCGAAAGCCAGAATGATATTCTGCCACACAATTTTTTTCGTTTCCTTTCCGATTTTAATCGCCATAGGGATTTTCGAAGGTCTGTCGTCCTGAATCACGACATCTGCGGTTTCAATAGTAGCATCGCTGCCCAGGCCGCCCATCGCAATTCCCACATCACTTAAAGCAACCACGGGAGCATCATTCACACCGTCGCCCACAAAAGCAACGGTTCCGTTCCCCGATTTTATCTCCTTTACCTTATTCACCTTGTCTTCGGGCAAAAGATCGCCGAAAGCATCGGTAATTCCGATTGTTTTTGCCACTTCCTGCACCACAGCAGATTTGTCGCCGCTCAGCATTGTGGTTTTGATTCCTAATTTTTGAAGTGATAAAACGGTGGAAGCCGCATCCTCTTTAATCTGATCTGAGATCGTGAGATAACCTGCAAATCTTTTGTCGAGTGCCACTGCAATCAATGTATCAGAAACGGTATGATGGCTGATGTGATGCTGAATTCCGAATTTTTCCAGGAGCTTGAAGTTGCCGGCCAGAAATTCTTTGCCGTCGACCGTTCCTTTCAGGCCGTAACCGGCAATATCTTCCACATTTTCCAATAAAATGGAATGCTTGACCTCGCCGACAAATTCATGAACAGCAGTGGCGATCGGGTGGGTGGATTTGCTTTCCAGAATATTCAAATACTGCAGAATTTCTTCTTTATTAAAATCTTTTTCGATAAAAACCTTCTGGACTTTAAAGACGCCTTCCGTCATGGTTCCGGTTTTATCCATCACTACATGATTGATACTGGCCAGAACATCGATAAAATTGCTGCCTTTAAACAAAATGCCATTCCTGCTTCCTGCTCCGATTCCGCCAAAATATCCGAGCGGAATGGAAATCACCAACGCGCACGGACACGAAATCACCAGAAAAACCAAAGCACGGTAAAGCCAATCCCTGAATTCGTAATCCTGAACAAAAAAGTAGGGAAGGAGACAAATCCCAATCGCAAGAAAAACGACGATAGGGGTGTAAATTTTTGCAAATTTCCGGATAAAAAGCTCGGTTTTCGCCTTTTGAGAGGTGGCATTCTGAACCATCTCCAGGATTTTAGACAGTTTAGAATCCCGGTAAGCGGTATTGATTTTCACTAAAGAAACCGTGTTGAGGTTGATCATGCCCGCCAAAACGGTGTCGTCTTTTTTCTTCGTACTCGGTTTACTTTCGCCGGTTAAGGCAGAAGTGTTGAAAGAGGCGGTTTCCGAAAGCAGTTTACCGTCGAGCGCCAGTTTTTCGCCCGGTTTTAACTGAATGAGCTGCCCGATTTCCGCACTTTCTGCTTTAATTATTTTAGGAATGTTATTTTCCATCACCGTAACTTCATCCGGACGCTGATCCAGCAGGATGCCAATATTGCGTTTGGCCTTCTGCACAGCCATCATCTGGAATACTTCACCAACGGAATAAAAAAGCATCACCGCAACTCCTTCCGGGTATTCGCCAATGGCAAAAGCACCGACTGTTGCAATGGTCATCAGCAGGAATTCTGAAAAGAAATCTCCATTTCTGATGCTCGAAAATGCTTCCTTCATCACCGGTAAACCTACAGGAAGAAATGCCGAAATATAAAGTGCGAGCCGAAGCCATCCGGTAAACCATTCAGGTTTCAGCACATAATCCAGTAAGATGCCAGTGAGCAGCAGAATTAATGAAAATAGCGCTGGTAGAAACATCTTTAAAGGAGATTTTCCGTCGTTTTCATGAGAATGATCGTGGTCATGACCGTTGGTTTCGTGGTCTTTGTCGGATTTTCCGTGAATTTTTATGGGTTTGTCCTCTGTGGAACAACATTCTTTAGACATAATGGGTTGTTTGATTTAAAATTTATATTTAATACCACCATTAAAGGTTCTGCCTTCTGTATGGGTCCAGATTTCATCAAATACCGGTTCGGCATGGCTTCCGGAAACGACCGGTTTATACCGGCTTTGTCTGGTATCGGTGAAGTTTTCAAAATTAATAAACACCGAGAATTTTCCGAAATATTTCTCTGCCATAAATCCAAGTTCCCAGTAGGGCTGCGTTAAACTGCGGTCGTATAAATATTGTTGATCGGTGAAATAGGCTTCGAATCCTGTTTTGAATTTCCCTTCCTTTTCTGCCACCAATGCCAAATTAATGCGGTTGGCGGGAACCAAAGGTATTTTCTGGGTATCTGGAAGATAATCTGCCTTTGTGTCGGTGTAGGTATACCCTCCAAAAAATTTGATAAAATCTTTATAAATGAGTTTAATATTGGTTTCAAAACCTTTGCTGAAAACATCTTCCCCGGTATTGGTCAGGAATGGATTTCCGGCATGGTCAGCGTCCAAAACAAGAGAATTTTTAAGTTGGGTATAAAAAAACATCTGGTTGATGCTGAAATCCAGGTTTTCGCCGATTTTCGTTTTAAAATTTACATCCGCGGTCGCTCCTGTACTTTTTTCAGAACTTATATTCTGCAGTGCCTTTAAATTTTGGAAATGAAAAGTATCCGTCTGTTCGGTGAAGGAAGTGGGCGTTTTATATCCAAAGCCGCCGCCAATTCTGGTGCTCCATTTGGTGTTAAATCTATAAAGCAGGGACGTTTTTGGGAGCAGGAAACTTTCTTTCTTCACAAAAAGAACGTTGCCGTAATTTACAAAATCGGCACGGAGACCATTCTCAATTTTAAAGTTTTCGGAAATGTCCCAGGTGTGCTGCACGTAAGCACCTGACGTTTCGGTGCGGAAGGTCAGATCAGCAACGACCTGCGCAGTACGGTCTTTAAAATGGTCATTGATATAGTTTGCGCCGAGTACCAAATTCTGATTTGTAAAACCCCGGTTCCATGAAAAGTCCGAATAAAAATTCCTGCTGGTTCCCTGGAAAGTGTAATCCGGAATCTGAATGGATCTGTCGAATATATTGAGTGCAGTTCTCAGATTGATTTTGGAATCCTCTTTGAAACGGTGCTCGAATTCCAACGTTGTGGTATTTCTGATGGAGGAATTTTTTTCAAAATATTGGTGAAATCCATCGGTATTTCCGGTAATTGCCTGCATGTCTCCACCGGTACGGTTCCCTGTTGTAAACGCATTTCCCAGGATTATTTCCGAATTTTCAGACAGATAAAGAAATATTTTAGGATTGAGTGTGAATTCCCGGGATCGCGGAAGCTCGGAAAAATCATCATGATCTACATCAAATTCTTTTTGGGAATTGAATAATCCTGTAAAAGTGTATCCGAATTTTCCGTATTTCCTCGAAGTGAAAACTCCAAGATTCAGAAGTCCGGTATTGGCGTAATTGGTGATGATGTCCAGATTCTGCCTTTCTTTCGGCTCTCTGGAGATGAAATTAATGACGCCGGCGATGGCGCCTGCTCCATAAAGCGTGGAAGACGGCCCTTTAATGATTTCGACCTGATTTAAATCCAAAGGTGGAATTTCCAGAATGCTTAAACCATTGGCGAAGTTGCCGAAACTCGGAAAACCGTCTTTCAGAAGCTGGGTATATCTTCCATCCAGCCCCTGAATCCTGATGCTGGAATTTCCTGATGTCGCCGAAGTTTGCTGTACAGCGATTCCAGTGCTTTCATGAAGGATCATTGCAACGTTTGAAGGTCTCATGTTGGATTTTTCGTCAATTTCTTCCAACGCTATCGTTTCGATACGGGTGGGGGTATTGGCAATGGTACGGCTGGTTCTGGTTGATTTTAAGATGACTTCTTCAATCTCTTCAGTGGAGGGTGATTTTAAAGTGTCGGTTTGGGCATAAACAGAAGGATACAGCATTAAAAATAATACTGAAAATAATATATTTTTCATTGAAATTTTATTTGTTAAACTTTTTTAAAGAAAAGAGCTTAACAAAATTTTGGAGGCTGCCAAACCACATTCCCAACTTCATAACGAATTTTGGAATCAGGGTTTGAGAATTGTGAAAAATACTGAGATAAAAGCGGAGCTAAAGTAAACTTCTCAAATTCGGCAGTGCGGTAAGGTACCCTGCAACATGAGCACCCGCAGAAGGGAGAACAGAAATCGCTTTCGGAATGTTGGCTGTCATGCTGTTTTTGAATGTGCGACGCGGTGTTTTCATCAATAAAAGTACCGTCGCTGCAGGAAACAGAAATTAAAAATGCGAAAAATACCGCCATGATGAATCCAAAAATCTTCACATCACAAACTTACAGAAATTTTAAATATCAAACGTTTCCAAATTACGACCAATAAACTTCAACGCTATTGATCTGAATAAATCATTTCCCGTGGCACTACTTTTGAAGGTCAGAATAAAACTAAAACTAAAACATGGAATCTCTTTACGAACAGTTGTTGTGGCTTTTTATTCTGGCTATTCCGGTTGCGTGTATTGCGTGGACCATCACCCATGAAGAAATTTTTAAAGAACCACGCGAATACTGCGTGAAAAGATCGCAGGAATGCCAAAAGTTGGTAGAAAGGAAGTTTTTTTACCTTTTTACTTGTGAATATTGCTTCAGCCATTATGTAACTGCCCTTTTTTTGATCATTACACAATATAAACTTCTTTTTGAAGACTGGCGGGGCTACCTGATTTCTTTTTTTGCGGTGGTTTTTATAGCCAATGTCTATATGAGTTTATTTGCTTTTTTGCGTCAAAACCTGAAAGTGGAGAAAATTGCAGCCAAACTCAAAGAGAATGAATTGCAAGAAGAGAAACTTCGGAAACAACAAGATTAATCAAATAAATAATAAACAGGCAGTAAACCGCTTTATATTTACCTTAAAAATTAAATTATGGAAGAAAATACAAGATTAACGAAATATGGGTATGATGAATACACCGTTATTACCAATTTCGAAACTTATGAGGATGCTGTAAATTATGCAGCAGAACATCAGGGAGAACTCATTGAGGTTGGCTTTACCAATGGTGCCGACAGTCCGATGCCAAACATCGACGGAAATCTGATCGCTGAAAAAAGGCCTTTCAAAGTAGGTCTTGATCCTGAATATAAAGTCTATTATTCTTCAGACGAAGGTTTCCAGGAAATGGCGGAAAATATTCTGGAAGAAATGAAGAAAAAGGAAAATGATGTCGCGCCGGAAGACTGGCTCGCAGACCAGAATATTGCTACCGGTGACCGGATTATCATTGAAAAAGATGGCGAAGTGCACACCGTTACGACCCGCGAACGAATCAAGTACCTTATGCGCGGGAATGTTTATGAGCTGGCTGTGAAAGTGATGAATTCTTAAAACAGAAAATTAAATAGAAAAGGCTCCCATTTGGGAGCCTTTTCTATGTTAACAATTAATTGTCATTCTTTAATCAGTTTCTTCACAATGATCCGGTCTTTTGTATAAGCTTTTATGAGATAATGCCCTTTTGCAAGTCCCGAAAGATCTGCGGAATTTCCTTTTATTCCAATGGAACTTATAATCCTTCCGGAGACATCAAAGATTTCCAGTTTAACGATCTTTTCATTGGTTTTGAAGTACAGCATGTCCTTTACAGGATTCGGATAGATGCTGAAATTTTCTGTTGCTGTTTCCGCAGTGGCCAGGAGCGCCTGTACCGTTGTGGTATAGGTATTGGTGACAATCGGTGCATTATAATCGAAGTAAATTTTTGCCAGATTGCTGAAACTGTCTCCGGTATTTAACGTAGATTTCGTTTTGATCTTAAAGGCAACAAATCCGTCATTGGTCGCATTATTGAAAGGAAGCTGAATGTTCTCGAAAATAAATTCCACGACATTCGGGCTTGTAATTCGGGTAACGAAGCTGTGACTTCCGTTCAGTGCTACAATGGAATTTATGTCAAACTTTGTAAGGTCGATTTCATCTTTCACCACAATGTTCTGCGCATTTGCAGTTCCTGTATTTTCGAACCGTATCAGATAATGAACATAGTCGCCAACCTGGGTTTGCGTAATTGCCGTTCCTTGCAGACAGGTTTTGTCATTGGGATCAAAGGAATTGACCACCGTTTGGTTCAAGGCGAAAGTATTGTCAGGCGGCGTCTCGTCGGTCAGACCATTGATCTGGGAAGTGAAATGCAGCACATCATTCCCGTTTAGCGGAGGAGTTGCTGTTGGGGTATTCAAAGCAAATGTTAAGGTGATTTCTCTGGTTTCAAACGGCAGCAGATTGGTAAAATTCCAGTTCAGTGTTCCGGTACTCTGGGAACCTGGTGCAACTGTAGCGGTTGAAAAATTCATTAAATTATCATTGTAATTAAAGACCACACTGCCGGATTGAGTAGCGGTACCTTTATTCTTAAACAATATTTTATACTTGGCGTTAAAACCGGGAGCTGCGGGGGTAACAGGAATAACCATCACTTCCAGATCATTGTGGTTTCCGTTTGCGGTAACGCAGAAGTTTTGGGTAAGCGGACTTGTTTGGGTCGGAAAATTTACTGTTAGTACATTCGGGGATATTGACCAAAAAGTTGGGTTTTCTAAAATGGGTGTGATGGTGTGCGTGCCTGCCTGAACAGGAATTGAATAGTTCCCGGAGTTATTTCCAATGATGCTTCCTGTTACAGTTCCGTTGGTGATCGTAAATTTTTGAAAAGCTTTTACTGGGTCAGTCGTATCGCAACCATTACTGTTGAAGTCGTATTTTGTATTGCCTTGTAAGGTATGGAAAGATCCTCCTGGCGTGAAGGAGCAGTAGGAATTGACATTAATGTTAGCACCCATTGAACCTAACCAAGCATATACAGTTGAAGTATCTTCTGAATCACAGCAAATAAATTGTAATTGAGGATTATTAGATATAGATAACATAGGAAAATTTTGAGCACCATTTTTAAGATTAACATATTGTAGATTATTGGATTGGCATTCCAATTGAGTTAAAAGTGGGTTTTGTGAAAGATCTAATGATGTTAATAGATTGTTCGAACACCTTAAGTAACTTAATTTTCCTACTGCAGATAAATCTAATGTTGAAAATTTATTATATAATAAATCCATTATTAATACCTCTGGAACATTATTCAATCCTAAACTGACCAAATTAGGATTTGAAGTTGCAGTAATTCTTTCTAAACTTGGACAATTGGAAAAATTTAGAGTATGCATGCTGCTGTTCGTATTTATTTCTACTCTCCATAGTAGTGGATAATTACTTAAATTTAAACTTGAAATAGCACTTCCCCCTAATCTAATATAGTAAAGACTTGTACACCCCTGCAAAGATAAATTGGAAAGTACGTTATTACTCAATAGATCTATATTTTTCAAAGTTGTCATATTTGCTAAATTTAGACTAGTCAAATGCGAACCTTGAATAGAAAGATTTTGAAGTGCTGTACAACCTAAAATATTTAATTGATTAAAAAAATTGCCACCAAAAAAAGTCAAATTTTTGAGTGAGTTTGAAACTAGTGTTATTGATGCTATACTAGTTCCGGTAATTTTAAGATTTTCAAGATTTGTGCAATTATCGATATTGATATCTGAAACATAATTTCCTGTTTGCAGATCGATTTGTAATAAATGATTCATACCACTAAAATCAATAGTATTAGCCTTAACCCCAAAAATTTTAACATATTCTAAATTAGAAAAACTTTGTAATCCAGTTAAATCGTACGTTAGCGATACAGATAGATTTAAATTTACTACATTTAATGCTTCTGAAACTTCAATTTCACCGTTGCTATTATTATCAATTTTTATATAGTTTCCAGAAGAATTTGTAGCAAAAGCATTACTTCCAGAAGTTGTAGAACTTAATAACTTAGCCTTAAAATTCGCATCCGGAATGTTCACGATTTGCGCATAAGAAACCGCAGAAAGCAGAATCAAAAAGAACAGGTAGATTTTTTTCATTCGTTGTATTTTTCTACGCTAAAGATAAAATTATTTCAACACGAATGATTATTTTTTTATCAGGTCCAGAAACTCCTGTTCATCGAGGATGACAATCGTTCCGATGTCCTGCGCCTTTTTTAGTTTGCTCCCGGCTTTTTCGCCAACTACCAGATAATTAAGATTTTTGGAAACTGCAGAAATATTTTTGCCGCCGTGTTTTTCCACCATTTCCTCTGCTTCTTCTCGAGTGAAAAGGGAAAGTTTTCCGGTAAAAAGAAAAGTTTTGCTGTCCAGAATATCGCTGATGAGCTCATTCGTGTTTTCCCCTCGTTCCAACTGAACGCCATACGATTTCAGCCGTTCAATCATAAGGATGTTTTCAGGATTCTGAAAGAAAGCGACAATGCTTTCAGCGATCTTGCCGCCGATGTCTTCCACCTGCACCAGTTCATCAACAGTCGCATTTTTTAAATCATCAATGGAGTTGAAGTTTTTTGCCAGTTTTTTCGCAACCGTTTCTCCGACATGCTTGATACCAATTCCGTACAGCACTTTTTCAAACGGTATTTCCTTAGATTTCTCAATGCCATCAATGATATTCCGCGCAGATTTCTCGGCCATCCTTTCCAGCGGAAGCAGCTGTTCTTTTGTTAAAGTGTAAAAATCTGCGGGATTTTCAACGAGTTTTTCGCGGTACAGCTGTTCAATGGTTTCACTTCCGAGATTTTCGATATTCAGGGCTTTCCGCGAGACATAATGAATCATTCTTCCCACCACCTGCGGCGGACAGTGGAGTTCATTCGGGCAGAAGTGAATGGCCTGGTCTTCAACTTTTACCAGTTCCGTTCCGCACTCCGGGCAGTTTTTGATGTATTGGATGGCTGAACTTCCGGCTTTTCTTTTTTCCGTATTTACCGCAACAATTTTCGGGATGATTTCGCCGCCTTTTTCTACATACACAAAATCATGTTCATGAAGATTGAGTTTTTTGATGATGTCTTCATTGTGCAGACTTGCCCTTTTTACCACCGTTCCCGCAAGTAAAACAGGTTTGAGATTTGCAACCGGCGTGATGGCGCCGGTTCTTCCGACCTGATAAGTCACTTTCTGCAGTTCGGTTTCCACTTTTTCGGCCTTAAACTTGTAAGCCATCGCCCATCGCGGAGATTTTGCAGTATACCCAAGCGTTCTCTGCTGCGAAAGGCTGTTCACTTTTACCACAATTCCGTCAATTTCAAAACCCAGTTGATGACGTGCTGTGTCCCAAAAACTGATGAATTCCTTTACTTCCTCCAGATTTCTGCAGAGTTTCATCTGTTCCGAGATTCTGAAACCCCAGGATTTTGTTTTCTGAAGGAGTTCCCAATGGGTATCAGCCGGAGTTTCCGTGGAAATAAACTGATAGAGAACCGAGGAAAGCCTCCGTCTGCTCACTTCTGCAGAATCCTGAATTTTCAGACTTCCGCTTGCAGTATTTCTGGGATTCATGAACAGATCCAACCCTTCCTCTTCCCGTCTTTTATTGATTCTTTCAAAATTTTTCCGCGTCAGGTAAATTTCTCCGCGCGCATAGAATTTCTCCGGAAAGTCGCCATGAAGCTGCAAAGGAATTTCAGAAACCGTTTTCACATTCGGCGTGATTTCATCGCCCTGAAAACCGTCGCCTCGCGTTACCGCTTCTTTAAGTTTCCCGTTTTCATACAAGATAGAAATCGAAGCGCCGTCATATTTCAGTTCAGCGACAAACTCCACAGGCTCTTGAACCGCTTTCTGAACGCGTTTTTCCCAGTCTTCAAGATCATTGAAATCGTAGGAATTGTCCAGAGAATACATTCTGAACTGATGCCTTACCGTAGGGAAGTTTTTTGTGATTTCGCCGCCAACCCGCAAAGTTGGGGAACTTGGGCTGGCAAATTCCGGATGTTGTTTTTCAAGTTCCTCCAGTTCTTTCAGTTTCTGGTCAAATTCAAAGTCAGAAATGGTGGGCTCGTCGAGCGTATAATAATTATAGTTGTGCTGGTGAAGTTCGTTGCGCAGTTCTTCTATTTTTTTCTGAATCGGATCAGTCATTTCGGCGGAGTTTTTACAAAAATAAATATTTGAACTCTAAATGATGATAATGTTTCTATTTTTCTCAAAAATGATATGTTGGAAATTGATATTAAATGTGCTTAATCTTATTAGTGAGTGCTCCGTCAGTTCATTAGAGGCCTTCTTAAGATTCGGTTCATTTTGAGTTTAAAGTTTGTTAAATAAATGTTAAAACGCAGTTAAAAGCTTCCTGATATTCGGAGACTACTTTTGCAGAAACAAAAATCAATGCGAAAGAAGACTCAGAAAATCGTCAGTTTGGTCATATTTGGAATCGTCAGCATCAATATGATCAACGCTCAGGAAATTCAGAAAAAAGACAGTGTTAAAACTATTGATGAGGTAGTGGTAACCGCTCTTGGAATCAAGAGGCAGGACAGATCCTTAGGATATGTTGCCGAGACCGTAGGTGCTGAAACGTTTGAAGAAACCCAAAACAACAACTGGGCCCAGTCGATGGAGGGGAAAGTAGCAGGTCTAAAGGTACAGACCGCCGGAGCCGGACCGTTAGGTTCTGCAAGGATCACACTCCGGGGCGAAAAATCAATGGCTCTGGATGGCAACTATGCACTTATTGTAGTGGATGGAATTCCACTGAGTGATGGACCGCGTGTAAATTCAGGTACCGGAACACCGGCCTACGGCGCCGGCTCGGGAGGGGATTTGCCAATTGATCTTGGAAACGGACTGAACAGTATTAATCCCGATGATATTGAATCAGTAACAGTTCTGAAAGGTGCATCGGCGGCCGCACTCTATGGCTCCCGAGCCGCAAACGGTGCTTTAATGATCACCACAAAATCCGGAAAAAGCAAAAACGGAAAATTACAGGTGACGTTGAACTCTTATTCCAGCTTCGACAGTGTTTTGAAATGGCCGGATTATCAGTACGAATACGGACAAGGAACCTTAGCTAAAAATGCGGCTGGCGAGTTTTATTATTCCTATGGAGCTTCTGACGACGGAGTAAGTACGGGTGGAACGAGCAGTGCTTTCGGACCCAAATTTAACGGCCAGTCTTATTTCCAGTATGATCCAACAGTGGAAGGTCAAAGTCTTACAAGACAACCATGGCGGCCTTACAAAGATAATATCAAAGGTTTTTGGGAAGGGGGTTCAACTTACTCCAACAGTATTTCGGTGGAAAGCTCTAACGACAAAACAAGTTTCCGGACCTCATTAACCTACCTGAAAAATGAATGGATGATGCCAAATACTGGGTTCGACCGTTTTAATTTCGCAGGCTCTTTTGCTCATCAGCTTAACGAAAAATTAAAGATATCAACCAAATTTGCCTATAACCGTACGACCAGCGATAACCTTCCTGCTACAGGTTACAACAACCAATCGATTTCATATTTTATGATTTTCCAGAATCCAAATGTTGATTTGGCCTGGTATGAACCAATCTGGAAAAAAGATCAGACTCAAATTGATCAGATTCATCCCTTTTCTTCTTTTATTGACAACCCTTATCTGATTGCCTATGAAATGCTGAATGGAGTTGATAAAAGAGCCATCAACGGGAATATTACCCTCGACTACAAATTCAACAATAATTTCAGCGCAATGCTGCGGTCGGGAATTGATGTTTTAAATGAAGTAAGAACGACTAAAAGACCGTGGAGTTCAGCAAATTACCGGCAGGGTTTCTACCGGGAACAGTTCATAAAAAATCAGGAATATAACAATGATGTTTTGTTCAATTACAAAAATGGGTTCGGAAAATTTGATGTTTCCGCTTCTGTAGGTGGAAGTATCCGTTATAATGAATACGTAATGAATGATTACAGAGCAGAGGGCCTGAAAATCCCCGGCAATTATACCTTAACCAATGCTATTTCGTTAATTACCAAAGTACCTAAACCTTATGACGAGCAGGTGAACAGTGCTTACGGATTGGTAACGCTCGGCTATGACAATAAGATTTTTGTAGATATTACCGGTAGAAACGATTGGAGCAGTACCCTGCCTAAAGAGAACCGATCTTTCTTTTATCCTTCTGTAAGTACCAGTGTAATTCTGAGTGAATTATTTAATTTGAAAACCTCCAATTTCAATTACTGGAAATTGCGGGGTTCATGGGCAAAGGTAGGAGTTGACGGATCGCCATATCAGCTTACCAAATACTATGATGTTGATGACATTCCGGGCGGGGTTACTGTACCTTCAGTTTACGCAAATCCTGCTTTAAAACCGGAATCCAACAGCAATATTGAAGCAGGGATGGATTTTGGACTTTTTGGAAACCGGATCAGCTACGGTGTTACCGTTTACCAGAATCTTACAGAGAATCAGATTATAAAAATTCCGATGCTGTATGAATCCGGTTATTCCCATCGCTGGATCAATTCAGGGGAAGTAAGAAACCAAGGGGTCGAGATGACTCTTGATGCTACGCCGGTCCGAACAAATAACTTCAGATGGAAAATAGGCGCAAACTGGTCTCTAAACAGAAATGAAATATTAAGTTTACCTGAAGAGTTCAACGGTGAACCTTACACAATGGCTACTGTAGGTGGTGTGGTATATTTCAATGCGGTTGTTGGCGGTTCTCTTGGAGATTTATATGGGTTTAAATTACTCAGGACTCCGGACGGACAGGTAATTTACGATAGCAACGGACTTCCGGCCAGACCGGCCAATATCGAAAAAGTAGGAAATGCTTTCGCTAAATGGCGCGCCGGTATTCAGAATGATTTCCAATATAAGAATTTCTCGGTAAGTTTCTCTTTTGACGGACAGTACGGAGGAATGGCTTATTCACAAACCCACCATAAAATGTCGGAACAGGGGAAATTGAAGCACACCCTGATTGGCCGTGAAAATCCAGACGGAAGCCAAAACTCCACTATTATTGGAGCTGGCGTTGTTCAGAATCCTGACGGCAGTTTCAGCCCGAACACCACACCGGTTTCGATATCAGCTTATTACGGAGATTATTACCGGAGAGCCAATGTGGAGACCAATACCTTTGACACTTCTTTTATTAAATTAAGAGATGCACGAATTGCCTATTCTTTCCCTAAAGAATTAACGGCATCCCTGAAAATTACTGATCTTACCATCGCACTTTTCGGTAAAAACCTTTGGATGTGGACCGACTATCCTATGTTTGATCCGGAAGTAGCAACATTAGACAACAGCACCATTACGCCGGGTGTAGAGATCGGGCAGCTGCCTTCTTCAAGAACAGTTGGCTTTCAGTTAAATGTTAAATTTTAAAAAAAATTAAAAATGAAACAGACTTTTAAAAAATTAATGATCATCGGATCTTTTGCTTTTGTGCTCGTCTCTTGCGGAAGAACATTCGAAGAGATCAACACCGATACGAGTAAGATTGAAAATCCAACTGCAGGGAGTTTGCTGGGACCTATCCAGTATGATATGAGTTCCTACGGATACAGCAGAGCCGACGATTTTACCTTCGATATTATGCAGGTGGCTCTTTCATTTCCGAATGAAGGAAATACCGTAAGCCGTTACTACCTCACTGAAAGTACTGGTGCAGGTTATTGGAACACCAGCTACAGATGGCTGAAGCAGGTGAAAGAAATGAAGCAGTTTGCTGTGAAGGAAGACAATAAAAATTATCAGGCGATTGCCATGGTTTTAAATGCCTGGATTTATGCCAATTTAACCGATGCTTTCGGTGATATTCCGTTTTCGGAGGCACTGAGTCTGGAGGAAAACATTTCAAAACCAAAATTCGATAAGCAAAAAGACATCTATATAAAATTACTGGATGATCTGAAGGCTGCGAACCTGATGTTCGATACCACAAAACCACTGACTGATCCTGATCTTTTTTACCATGCTGAAACTTCAGCTGACGGAATTCTGAAATGGAAGAAATTTACAAATTCACTGTCTTTAAGACTGCTGACAAGAATTTTAAACCGGAACGGAGAAGTGAATGTGCATCAGCGAATTCAGGAGATTGCCAATAATCCTTTAACCTATCCCATTTTCCAAAATAATGCCGACGGAGCGGTCCTTGATGTTTCGGGCGTTGCGCCGTATCTTCCTCCTATCGCCAGACCGCAGGATTTCACAGCATACCGTGCCGCAGGTGAATTTTTCGTGAATACACTGAAAAACAACAACGATCCAAGATTATCTAAATTTTTCTCGCAGGCGAAAAACCTTACGCCTCCAAACGCAAATATCGGATACTTTGGTGCACCTTCAGGCTATGCGTTAGGAACAGTCCTCAATTATCAGCCGTCCAATTTAAACCAGAATCTGGCAAAAGCTCCACTGAAAATTTTAGTTTTGCCATATGCGGAACTTCAGTTTATTCTTGCAGAACTTTCATTTAAGGGAATCATTTCCGGAAATGCCCAGACTTTTTATGAAAACGGCGTAAAAGCTGCCGTTGAACAGTGGGGGAATACCGTACCTGCAAATTATTTTGCAAACACCAATCTCGCGTACAATAATACTTTGGAGAGAATTATGTTGCAAAAATATGTAGCCCTGTTTTTTGTAGATCATCAGCAGTGGTATGAGCAGCGCCGTACAGGATTCCCGGTTATGCCCAATAACGGGGGGCTCATGAACAACGGAAAAATGCCGCAAAGAATGCCTTATCCTACCAATCCCCGAATTATGAACACCGCAAATTACAATGCAGCCGTAACCGCGATGGGTGGCGACAATATCAATGTTAAGATGTGGTGGAATCAGTAAATATGAAAAATAAACTCATACTCATCTTCGTCCTAACTTCATTTTTTATGAAAGCACAGACCAAAATCATCGCCCACCGCGGCTTTTTCCAAAGTTCACCACCAACCACCGAAAACTCCATTCAGTCCCTGAAAAATGCGCAGGATTTGGGGATTTACGGTTCAGAATTCGATGTGCGGATGACGAAGGATGGTAAACTCGTCATTCATCATGATGAAAATCACGATGAAATGGAAATTGCCCAAACCGATTTTTCAAAACTGAAAAAATCCAGGCTTGCAAACGGCGAAAAGCTTCCTACGCTCAAAAAATACCTGAAACAGGGAAGAGAAGATGAAAAATTAAAACTAATCGTAGAGATAAAGCCTGCCAAAACGCCGCAGCTCGAAGAGGAAATCGTGAAAAAAACGGTGGAAATGGTACGGAAACTCCGTCTGGAAAATCAGTGTGAATTCATTTCCTTCAGTCTGAACATCTGCAAAGAAATCAAACTGCTGGAACCCACTTTCATTGTACAGTATCTGAATGGTGACCTCTCACCACAGCAGCTTCAGGAGGCCAGACTCGACGGGTTCGATTATCATTACAAAATTCTCCTAGAAAAACACCCGGCCTGGATTCAGGAGGCAAAAAACCTGGGTCTGATCACCAATTCGTGGACGGTAAATGATCCTGAAATTTATCAACAACTTAAAAACATGGGAATTGGCTATGTCACCACCAACATTCCCGAACAACTAAAAAATCAGTAAAATGAAGCTTAATTTAACAGCATTATCTTTGGTATTCTCTTCGTTTGTTTTTGCGCAAACCTCCGTTTCGGGTTTTGTGTATGAAGATGCCAATAATAACTCTACCAAAGACCGCAAAGAAAAAGGTCTGGAGAATATTTCGGTTTCCAACGGCCAGGAAGTAGTTCTTACCGATAAAAACGGACGCTATTCGCTGCCGGTGTATGGAGATAATATGATCTTTATCATCAAGCCTGCAGATTATCAGACAAAAATGAATTCCAACAATTTACCGGAATTTTATTATAACTATAAACCTTCTGGATCGCCCTCAGATTTTAAATACAAAGGTATTTCGCCGACCGGTGAACTTCCGAAGGAGGTTAATTTTCCCCTGTACCGCAAAAATGAAGACAAGAATTTTCAGATTTTGGTTTTTGGCGATCCGCAGCCTTACACTTTAAAGGAAATCGATTATTTTAAAAGAGGAATTGTGGATGAGGTCAAGAAAAACAAGAAAAAAGCCGTTTTCGGGATCAGTCTTGGGGATTTGGTAGGTGATGATCTATCGCTTCAGGTGCCTTATGCAGCGGCGGTGAAAGAAATCGGTCTGCCGTGGTACAATGTAATGGGAAATCATGACATGAACTATGAGGCCAAAGATGACCGCTATTCCGACGAAACTTTTGAATCCAATTTTGGACCGAATAATTACGCTTTCAACTATGGTAATGTACATTTTTTGATTCTGGATGATATTCTTTATCCGGATCCGCGTGACGGGAAAGGTTATTGGGGAGGTTTCCGCGAAGATCAGCTGAAATTTATTGAAAACGATCTGAAACTCGTGCCGAAAGACAAATTGATCGTGCTGTCCTTCCATATTCAGATGATGGCAGAAAATCCTGAAGACGACCATTTCCGCCTCGAAGACAGGAAAAAGCTCTTCAGCATCTTAAAACCATTCGAAAATGTGCTGATGATGTCGGCTCACACCCACAAACAGTCGCAGCTTTTTTATACGAAAGGTGAGGGTTGGGAAGGAGCTAAAAACCTGCACGAATACAATGCGGGAACCACTTCGGGAGACTGGTATTCCGGAACTGCCGATGCAACCGGTGTTCCGGCATCCGTAATGCGCGACGGAACTTTCCGGGGCTATTCCTTCCTCGATTTTAAAGACAACAAATACAGCATCAATTATAAAGTGGCCGGAAAGCCGGAAGATTTCCAGATCAATCTGTACGTGCCGAAAGTTATTGCGAGCAAAAGAAACTCCGCAAGAATCCTCGCCAATTTCTTCATGGGCGGCAAAAATGATCAGGTAGAATACCGGGTTGATGCCGGTGAGTGGAAACCAATGGAATATGTGGAATCCATTGACCCTAATTTCGCACAGTCGGTTTTTAAATGGGACACTGCCGCCGAACTTCTTCAGGGCAGAAGGCCGTCAAATCCCGAAAACTCAAAACATCTCTGGATGGCTCCGTTTCCCGGAAAACTGCAGTTGGGTGCCCATAAAGTGGAAGTTAGAGCAACCGACATGTACGGCAAAATTTCCAACGCCGAACAGACTTTTCAGGTAGAAGAGGCAAAGCAGATTCCATAACTCATTTTTTTTTTACTTTTCTTTTCAGAAGCCGGCTGATTTTCTTTCAGTCGGTTTTTTTTCTGTGCTTTGGAGCCATTTTCATAACTTTACAGCCTTAAATTCAATAAAACCTATGCAGACTTACCTGGAATTCGATTTTAAAATAGAGCCGCTTCAACCCTGGAACGAAATACTCATGGCAGAACTCATCGAAATCGGTTTCGACAGTTTTACGGAGGAGCACGAAGGAATTCTGGCCTATATTCAGAAAGAGATTTTTGATGAAACGCAACTTCAGGAGATTCATCTGCTGCAGAACGATGAGGTGAAGATCAACTACACTTTTCAGGAAATGCCTAATATCAACTGGAATGAAGAATGGGAAAAGAACTTTGAACCGATTTATGTGGCCGATAAGGTCCTGATCCGCGCCGAATTCCACGATCCTAACCCGGAACTGCATGAAATCGTAATTCAGCCTAAAATGTCCTTCGGAACCGGTCATCATCCTACGACTCATCTGATGATCGAGCAGATGCTGGACATGGATTTAGAAGATAAAACGGTTCTTGATATGGGCTGCGGGACTTCCGTCCTCGCGATTTTTGCCAGACAGAAAGGAAGCGCGAAAACCACCGCCATCGATATTGATGAATGGTCGGTGGAAAATTCGAAAGAAAATGCAGCCAGAAACGGCGTAACACTTGAGATTTCTCAGGGAACTGCAGGAAATTTGGGTCAGGAAAAATTCGATATCATTCTGGCGAATATCAACCGTAACATCCTGATTTCTGATATTCCGACCTATGTTTCAGTCTTGAATGAAGGCGGCAAACTCTTGCTATCCGGTCTCTGCTTCTTTGATGTCGATGACATTCTGGAAGTCTGCACCGCGCAGAACCTGACGTTAAAAAAGAAAATGCAGCGGGAAGAGTGGGTGAGTTTGCTGTTGGAGAAATAGGAGCAAAATACAAAAGAAGATTCTACAAAGTCCGGATTTAATGAGAAAAAAGTAAATGAATATGTTACTTCCAATATCAACCAAAATCAATACAATGCATTGGTCTCATTCACTTACAATGTCGGAACTAACGCCCTGAAAACATCTACTCTTTTGAAAAGAGTAAACAAGAATCCGAAGGATCCGGATATAAAAGTTCAGTTCTTGAAATGGGTAAATTCTGGAGGTAGAAAAATACCTGGATTGGTTAGCCGAAGACAATACGAAGCGAAACTATATTTTTCGTAACGACAACTACATTGGCAAAACTAGATCACGAAAATACTGAGGAAGTAATTCGTCATCAAGAAAAATCCTCAAGTTATTATCATAAATAGCATTAAGAATTAACCTACACAATTCATCTAGTTTTATGGAACTTTCAGATAAAAGCAAATTCGTTTTACCATGTTTGTCCAATTTGTCCCCGTGGACATATTTTGACCTGATTGCGTAACATTTTTTAACGATATCATAAATTTCCTGCTTTGTGTATGTGGTATCATATTTATGTACAAAAATAGCAACGCGCTCCGAAACCTGGTGTGATATCTCTATTCCAGTCGTTGAAAAAAGACATTCAAGAAATGCGATTTTATTAGTAATGATAAGAGCTAAAGCGGCCGACTTACGAGCAGCAGTTAGAAATAGTTCTGCTCGTTCAATTCTATTTAGATCATTATGGTGGTAACTTTCTTGCGCTATATTTAGCGTAGTTGAGCCAATCTCCTCTACCTTAAATCCTTGTCGAGGCTGAATAAAAGGATCTCTTTTTTTGAAGGTCTGAACAATACTGATTATTTCTTCTTGATTAAACTTCGTTAATCTTCGTTTGGCACAGCAATCATAAAACTGCAGATCATTTTTTAAATAAAGATTCTCGTATGTTGGATTAGCCAAAATATAAGATGCTTTTACAAAAACACTATTGTCCCTAATATGCCATAATTGATGAAGCAATACTGCTATTAATGAAGCACTTTTGTGTGGAGAACTCGCGTCCGCCATTTCTGATTTGTGAAATAAATAACATCCGTTTGGATCTAAAAAATTACTGAAGGCTAACATTCCGAATGATTCTTGAAAAGCAAGTGGGTTGAGAATTAAATTTTGTGAAATGTACTCCAATGAATTAGTTAAGGTAAAACCGGAAAAAGTGATAACGGTATTCTTTTCCAGTTCCAAGCCAAATATTTCGGAACAACACATGTACGTCATATATAAATTTTTATAAAATTATGCCTTTATTTTTTAGTGCGGATCGATGTTTTTATCTAATGGTCACGATATTTTTGTCGTGACCATTCTTCTTTAGCAAGTTATACACAATAAGCAAATCCGTTTACGGGTGGATGCGATAGTATTTTTCCAACAATGAAAACAGTTTTATTTTTGATTCGAGCTTTGGCTTGGGTCAACCAGAAAAAATCAACCATTGTTGATACGATTGTGACTGAATTAATTGAAAGGAATTTTACACTTGATTGATCTTTTGATTCGAGCGAATTGAAAGCCAACGGCCATCTATGTGATGGCCGTCCTTTTCTAAAATTTAGTTTCCTTTTCTTCCAACTCCCAAATCCCTTGACGAATAACAAACAAATGCGCTAGTTGGTAATGGTGAGTTTTCATTTATTTTTCCGAAGATTCCAACTCATTTCAAAACAGGAACTTTTGAATTGTAAACCCGGAACCCATTTCGGATTTTCTGATCGATTTGTAATTTTTTGTAGAGATGAATACTTCAGATCTGAAACATCCATTATTTAGTGGTGAAAGTCTTTTCCCCAGTGCGTGTAGATTTTATGTTTGTAATCTACTTGTGTTTAAATAAAAAAAGACTTTACAGATGCTGTAAAGCCTTGTTTTATGGAGTGAGCGCGACAGGATTCGAACCTGTGACCGTCTGCTTAGAAGGCAGATGCTCTATCCAGCTGAGCTACGCACCCATTGATAATTTTTTGAGAAAAAATTATAAAAACTTGTCGGGGCGGCAGGATTCGAACCTGCGACCTCCTGGTCCCAAACCAGGCGCGATGACCGGACTACGCTACGCCCCGAGTAATGATATTTTTCTGAAGGTTGCGGAGGGTGTGGGATTCGAACCCACGCGACCCTTACAGGTCGACAGTTTAGCAAACTGCTCCATTAACCACTCTGGCAACCCTCCATTTTCAATGCTTTTGATGAACTTCTTTTCTGTAATTGCGAGTGCAAATATAAAGATGTTTTCACTACCAACCAAAAAAATATCCTAAATATTTACTTAAAAATTTTCTTATTTTTGAACCACAAACTATTAAAAAATCAGAACTATGCGTAATTCGTTATATATCATCGGATTAAGTGCGCTCTTGTTTTCATGCGCTTCTCAGAAGCCTGTGAAAAAAACTTCAAGATCCACTCATAAAACCACTGCAACGAAACCGGTACCGAAACCTGGGCCTGCAAAACCTTCCATAAGCTCAGCTTCCGGCGTCGAGTTTTATACGCAGAATATTGCTGATGCCACCAAAAATGACAATACGATCAGTTACGGTTCCATTGTAACGGCGAAACCTGCCGGCTATAAAGTGGTTAAAACCTATTTTCCTTCCATCGCTCAGAACTTCCGCCAGAAATATCTGATCCTGCATTATACCGCTTTAGATGAAGCCAAATCGGTTTCGGTACTCACTCAGCAGGCGGTAAGTGCTCATTATCTGGTCAATGACTTGGGCGACAATGAAATTTATCAGCTTGTTGATGAAAACAAACGCTCTTATCATGCGGGAATCAGCGGCTGGAGAAACGACAGAATGCTGAATGATACTTCCATCGGAATTGAAATCGTAAACATCGGTTACACAGTTGATGCTGCCGGAAAGAGAATTTTTGCGCCCTTTAAAGAAGCGCAGATTAAAAAGGTAGCAGCACTCGTAAAAGACATTGCACAGCGGTATATGATTCCGCCAACCAATATTCTGGCGCATTCGGATATTGCTCCGACCCGTAAACAGGATCCGGGTCCGAATTTCCCCTGGAAAAGACTGTATGATGAATACCAGATCGGGATGTGGTACGATGAACCGGCCAGACAGATGTTCCTCACCGAAACGACTCCTGAAGATTTCACAATGAAACTTACTGATACGACCTTTATCTTTAAGGTTCAGATGGCCTTACAGAAGTTCGGATACGATTTGCAGCCTTCCGGAACCTGGGACGATGCGACTCAAAAAACGTTGCAAGCTTTTCAGTATCATTTCCGGCCGCAGGTTTCCGACGGAATTCTGGACATTGAAACATGGGCAATACTGCAGGCCCTCAATCAGAAATATCCTGCAAAATAGCGGAAAATTGCTCTAAACAGTACAAAACGCATCTTTTATCGGTGCGTTTTTTTATTCAATCGCAATAAAAAGTCTTAACTTTTCACTCAAATTATTTTTATGGAAAATTTCAGAAAAGAAAGCGACCTTCTGGGGGAACTGAAGGTGCCTTTGCAGGCGTATTATGGAGTTCAGACCCAGCGCGCCATTGAAAACTTCAGGATTTCCGGACAAATGCTGTCTTCCTATCCGAAATTTATCAGAGGTTTGGCCTGGGTAAAGAAAGCCGCCGCAAAAACCAATTTTGAACTCGGACTTTTGGAAGAGGACATGTATCAGAAAATTAATGAAGCCTGCGATGAACTGGCGGCCGGAAATTTTGATACTCAGTTTCCGATCGATATGATTCAGGGCGGAGCCGGAACTTCTGTCAATATGAATGTTAATGAAGTAATTGCCAATATCGTTCTTGAAAAACTTGGAAAAAATAAAGGAGACTATCAGTTCTGTTCTCCGAACGACCACGTCAATCTCTCGCAGTCAACCAACGATGCTTATCCTACCGCCATAAAAATGGGACTTCTGCAGATGAATGAAGGTTTGGTCATAAGTCTGACTAAGATCGTAGAAGCTTTCCGTGCGAAAGGCAATGAATTTCACGACGTCATTAAAATGGGCAGAACCCAGCTTCAGGACGCAGTTCCCATGACTTTAGGACAGGAATTTGAAGCTTTTGCAGCAACACTCGAAGAAGATATCTCGAAACTGAACAACAATGCCAATCTTTTTGTTGAAATCAACATGGGCGCAACGGCAATCGGAACCGGACTTAACGCACCGGTTGGGTATGCGCACCTCTGCGCGAAAAATCTGGCTGAAATTACCGGTTATCCAATCATTTCCGCGCCAAATCTGGTTGAGGCAACCCCCGATACAGGAGCATATGTCATTTATTCTTCCGCACTGAAGCGTCTTTCTGTGAAATTATCAAAAATCTGTAACGATCTGCGGCTGCTCTCTTCCGGTCCGCGCGCCGGCTTTTTTGAGATCAATCTTCCACCCATGCAGCCGGGTTCTTCAATTATGCCGGGAAAAGTAAATCCTGTGATTCCGGAGGTGGTGAATCAGGTATGCTATAAAGTCATCGGCAATGACCTCACGGTTACTTTTGCAGCAGAAGCAGGACAGCTGCAGCTGAATGTGATGGAGCCCGTGCTTTGCCATTCGATCATGGAAAGCATCCAGTTTCTTTCAAACGCTCTGGATACGCTGCGCGAAAAATGTGTGGTCGGAATTACCGCCAATAAAGAAGTTTGCCTGAGTATGGTGAAACACAGCATCGGAATTGTAACGGCACTGAATCCGTATATCGGTTATAAAAATTCGACTAAAATTGCCAAAGAAGCTTTGGATACAGGTAAAAGTGTTTATAACCTGGTGTTGGAATACGGACTGATTTCCCAGGAAATTCTGGACGGGATTCTGGATCCGAAAAATATGCTTAAACCTCATTAATTAAGATTTTGAAATTTCTCATCATCATTCCGGCGCATAACGAAGAGAAAAATATTCTTTTCTGCCTTGAATCTCTGAAAAATCAATCATTTAGGGATTACAGGGTTGTAATCGTTAATGACGGCTCTACCGACAAAACCCGGGAATTGGCGGACAATTTTGTACATGAAAATGCCGCTTTCCAAGCTCTACACTTAGAGAAATCAGAACATGAACCGGGAGCAAAGGTCGTGAGGACCTTTAATAAAGGTCTGGAAACATTAAATGTGAAAGATTTTGACATCATCTGTAAATTCGATGCCGATATTATTTTCCCTGAAAATTATCTGGCAAAAATCAATGAAGTTTATGAGAAAAATCCCAAAGTCGGAATGGTTTCGGGATTGGTTAAAGTCAAAAAATCAGTTTTTGAAAAAAGTCTGGCTTTTGATTTTAAAGATGACAAACGCCAGTGGATCTTTGAAAATATCTCTTCCAAAAATCACGTTCGCGGACCGATTAAATCCTACCGGAAAGCCTGTTTTGAAGATATGAACGGTCTCCGTTCCGTTTTGGGTTGGGACAATATTGATGTGATGCTCGCGAAAAAAAACGGCTGGGAAGTCATCACCGTTAAAGATCTCTGGGTAAAACACCTTCGGCCAACTGCTTACCAGTACAGAACACAGAAGGCGGAAAAACTGGGTGAATATTTTTACAATATCGGCTTAAGTCTTCCGCTTGCTTTGATTTCTTCGGCTAAATCCGCTTTAAAAAATAAATCCTTTTCCGAATTTTTCACGACTGTAAAATGGTTTGCGAAACAAAAAGGGGAGAGGAAACTGTCAAAAGAAGAAATTCGGTACATCAGGAATTTGCGGTGGCGAGAAATGATCAATAAAAATAAAAAATGAAAACAGTATTTTTTTTCCTTCTATTTTGTTTCGGAATTTTTTCCGCGCAAAAAAACGCCGATCTCATCATTCACAATGCGAAAATATATACTGTCAATCAACAATTTGATATGGCCGAAGCCATGGCGGTTTCAAACGGCAAAATCATTGCGATTGGCAAAAACGGAGATATTTTAAAAAAATACACGTCAAAAAACACCCGGGATCTTGGCGGAAAAGCAGTTTTTCCCGGATTTATCGATGCTCATTGCCATTTCACGGGTTATGCAACCGACAAATGGAAATGTGAATTGTGGGGAACTAAATCCTGGGATGAAATCATTCAGAAAATTACGGCGTATTCCAAAACCGCGCCTATGGAATGGGTATACGGCAGAAGTTGGGATCAAAACGACTGGCCTGTGAAGGAATTTTCGAATAAAGATCAGCTGGACAGGCTTTTCCCGGAGCGTCCGGTCTTTCTGAAAAGAATTGACGGTCACGCCGCTGTAGCCAATCAAAAAGCGCTCGATATTGCCGGAATAACTGTGAAAACTAAAGTTAAAGGTGGGGAAATTCAACATAAAAACGGAAAACTGACCGGCATTTTAACCGACAACGCCATGCCTTTGGTCGAAAAATATATTCCTGAGATCAGCGACGAAATGGCAATAGGTTACTTTGCGGATCTTCAGAAAGAATGTTTTTCTTACGGTTTAACGTCGCTTCACGACTGCGGAATTTCTGAGCATACTTTTTCGCTCCTTGAAAAAGCACAGGAACAGAATATTCTTAAAATGAAGATTTTTGCCCTGCTCGAGGACAAAACTTCCTCCTATGAAAAATGGATTAAAAAGGGAAGATTTACCAACGGAAATATCACCTTCGGAGGTTACAAAGTCTATTCTGACGGTTCACTGGGTTCACGCGGCGCCTGTTTACTCCATGATTATTCCGACAAAGAGAACTGGAGAGGCGTACTTTTGAGCGATCAGGTCCATTTTAAAAATCTGGCGGAAAAACTGATAAAAAGTGACCTCCAAATGTGTACGCATGCGATTGGAGACTCGGCAAACCGCACCATCCTAAAAATTTACGGTGACGTTTTGGGCATTAAAAACGACAGAAGGTGGCGGATCGAGCATGCCCAGATTGTGGACAGAAACGATTTCGTCCTTTTCGGGAAATTTTCCATTATTCCTTCAGTTCAGCCTACTCATGCCACTTCTGATATGTATTGGGCAGAATCCAGACTTGGAAAAGAGCGTCTGAAAAATTCTTATGCATATCAGGATCTGTTGAAACAGAACGGCTGGCTTCCGCTCGGGACGGATTTTCCTGTGGAAGAAATCAATCCCATTAAAACATTTTTTGCAGCGGTTTTCAGAAAAGATGCGCACAATTTCCCCAAAAACGGTTTCCAGCCAGAAAATGCTTTGACAAGACAACAGGCTTTGCGCGGAATAACGATCTGGGCGGCAAAAGCTGCGTTTCAGGAAAAAGAACTCGGAAGTCTGGAAGTTGGTAAATCTGCAGATTTTGTGGTGTTAAGTCAGGATTTAATGAAAGTTGAAGAAAACAAATTTTTGGAAACCAAAGTGCTTGAAACCTGGTCAAACGGACTAAAAGTTTTTTAAGTTGAAGAAAATCGCTTATATCGAAATCGACACCCACGCTGAAATTGCGCAAAATTTCATGGAGCTGATGAAAGGCTCAGAGAAATTTTCTGTCGATTATTATTTTTCTGAAAAAATCCTTAAGCAAATTGGGAAACATCAGGTAAATTTGTTTGTGACGGAAAGTTCTGTTCTTCTGGACCAACTCAAAAGCAAGGAATATGAGATGGTGATCATCGGGACTGTGCACCGCTATTTTAATATTTTTGAAAGAATTACCGCGCAGTTCAACACTTCGGTTATAGTGCACAATCTCAATTTTACAAAAATTTCCCGTTTTCAGCTGTTGAATAATATTTTAAGAGATGATTTCTCTTACCGTCTGAAACTGTTGCTGAAGGAAGGTCTGCTCTCGGCACCTGAAGTGTACCACAAAGCGAAAAACCTGTTGGTTTTGGATGAAAATCTTGGAAATGAAAAGCTGAAGTTTTTGCCGCTCTTTTTCAATAAATGTCATCCAAAAAAAGCTTCTGAAACATTTACCGTGGTCATTCCAGGTACAGTGTCACAGCAACGGCGCGACTATATTTCGGTCCTGAAAAAAATCCAAAATTTCCAAACCGATGTGCAGATTATTTTTCTGGGAAAAGCCGCAGGAAAGGAATTGGAATGGCTGAAAAACTTCGAAAAAGTCCAACCGGAGAACATTGAAGTACAATATTTCACCGAAAAAGTTCCTCCGTCTGTTTTTGATAAATGGATGAAAAGCGCCGACGTTTTATGGTGTCCGCTTCAGAATGACACTTCATTTTTCAGCAACCCTGAAATCTACGGAAAAACCAAAATGTCCGGAAATATCGGTGACGCCATCAAATACGGAAAACCGGCGCTTTTTCCGGAGAATTATGCAGGAAAATATCCTTTTATTTTTCCTGAAAAGAGCGATATTGAAGAACAGCTGCACAGTTGCAGTCATTCGGTGATCTGTGATTTTCAGGAAAAATTCAGCAAAGAAAACGTACGGAAAGGTTTGGAGGAAATACTGAACAGCCTTCTTAAAACTTGAAAATACTTCTCAGAAAATTCCGGTTGATGTATTCGTGCAATGGAAAAATTTTCAGAAAATGATTGCCAATAATGAACATCACTAAAACCACTCCTGGTTTGTAGAACAGATTCAGCAGGCTGCTTTTAAATTCAGGCAGAATTACCGCCACCGTAATCCCTAACGTTCCGACGATAAGTGCGTAAATCATCTCGATAGTCAGTGGGAATACATCAAACTTGATATAATTGAAAACGATTTTCGCAATATTAAAAAGCGTAAGCGAAACTGCTGTCGCAACCGCCACTCCAAAAAGTTCAAGATTGGTATGTTTAAGGAAATAAATATTGAGCGTAACCGTGGTTATGGCCAGAAAAAGCATCACGACAATATTGAAACGGTAATATTTTGACAGAGAAATAATATGACCGTTGAAACCGGTTGCCAGATCAAAAAGCATGGCAAAACCCAATACCCAGATCACGGGCTCCGACTGTCTCAGCAATTCTCCGTTTTTTATGAAATGCGTTAAATAGGGAAAGCCTACCAAGACGCAGGAAAGCAGCACAAATCCAAGAAAAAACAGCACCAATGAAGATTTTTTGTGCAGCCGGTCGAGCTCTTTAAAATCATTTTCGGCCAGATGTTTATTGATGATAGGCGCCGAAATACTGTACAGCCCCATCGCCGGAATGGTGATGAGTGAAATAATGGAGTAAAGCGTGTTGTACACTCCGTTTGGCTCAAAACCCAGAAATTCGCCGATCATGACACTGTCGATCCTGACCGCTATAAAATTTCCGATGTTGCCCAGAAATCCGTAAAAACTGTAATTCAGGACTTCTTTCCAGAGCCCGTCTTTTTTGATGTACGCGGTCGAAAAATCCGGCTTTATTTTTTCGAGGTGGTTCGCATAATAAATATATCCGAACAGTCCTAAAACAAACATGCCGATAAAAAAAAGATACGCCGCTTTCTCAGGAAATCCTAGAAAAAAGAAAATACAGAATGCACCCAGATTCGCGACTTTCGGCAATAAATTTTCAAAAATATTTGGGATTACGATTCTTTTGAAATTCGTAAGGTATTTATTGAGGACCGCACTGAAGGCTAAAACCAGAACCAAAGGCAAAATCAGGCGTTTCATCTGCCAGATTTCCATTTTCTGCAGTTCCGGGAAAAGATAGTTCGCCGCGAAATATCCGATGACAAAAATAATGAAGTTCAACAGGATTCCCAGTAACGAAAGCGACAGGAAATTCTGGTGTTTTCCTTCTTCACGGGTTTTGGCGAAATATTTTACATTTGAGAAAGACAGTCCGAATACCACAACAGGCAAGAGCATTTCGGCGAATGGGAGCACGTATCGCAGTTTTCCATAAAATACCATGTCGTTCGGAAAAACGAAAATAGAAGAGAACGTTCCCAGTAAAAAACCGAAATATCCAATGAGCGAATATTTAAACCCCTGCCTTGCAACTACACTCATTTTCGAGATTTTTGAGGCGTGAAGATAATATTGTTGATGTATTGCTGCCGGTTTTTAAACTCATTATTAGCCTGCTGCTCTATAATTGTTTCGGTGAGTTTTTCAAGCTGAAAAGTTTCGCGGTTTAGGAACTGTGCATCATAACCCCATTTTTCAACCTGCAAAATGAAATTAAGGATTTTTTCTTCGTGATGACGCTGCTCCATTTCCACCATTAATGTAGGTCTGAATTTTATGATGGTGTTCACAGCACCTTTTAAGGTATGCATTTCATTGCCTTCAACATCAATTTTAATGAAATCAAGACGCGTCAGATTATCGATTCCGGCCCAGTCATCCAGTTTGATGACTTTTACCTGATGTGTGACGTTCGTATGCTCACCGGTTTCCTTGAAGGATGTTTTCAGGGTTCCGCGCGTATTCAGGGCTTTTCCGTTGATGACAGGAATTTTAAATTCTGCGGTCTTGTTTTCGTCGGAAATAGCAAAAGGCAGAATGTTCATTTTCGGAAAAATTCTTCTGAGCCTGCGGTAAAGTTTCTGGTTGGGTTCGAAGGCAAAAATGTTATCATTGTCGAGTTTTTTTTCGAGCTGATACAGGAAACTTCCTGCATTGGCACCAATGTCTAGAATGACTGATTTTTTGTTGAGATAATTTTTTATCCACACCAGTTCCGGTTCCACATTGCGTTCGGAAAAATTTTCCTCAGAAAGCGATTTTAAGTTTTTAAAATACCGCTCTTTGTATAATCCGGGTAAAATAAACTGTAATTGGTAAGTAATTCTTCTGTATAACCACATTTGATTCCGTTGCATGCGCAAATATAGAAATTTATGTTAAAGAATTGTTAAATTACTGTTCTATTTAGTTTAAGGAAGTGGAATTTTAAAAGGGAGCGCAAAGAAATTTATTAAGCGGAACCATCGCCTTAAATATTTCAGCAGACTTCTCAACGCTTTTTATATCAGAAAGGTCTTCATTCTGTAAATTATAGACTACTATAAAGTTTTTGAGTTTCAGGAATTCCGCCATCGGATCATCTTTTTCAAAACCCTGCGGAATCTTCACCAGTTTTTCGTTTTGGGAAAGTTCCTCGAAATATTTTTTGAAATTTTTGGCATTGATGATCTTTAAAAATTCCTCTTTATTCATAGAAATTTCTTTCCGGATCTCTTTTAAAACTGCAGAATCTGGCTGATAAACACCGCCGGCTAAAAATGAAGCGCCCGGTTCTATATGAAGATAGTACCCGGAAATCCTGCCGCCTTTCCCCATTCCGAGACCTGCACCGAAATTTGTTTTGTACGGCGTTTTATCTTTCGAGAATCTGGTGTCTCGATAAATCCGGTACAGGGCTTTCCTGGCATCGAGTTTCAGGATTTCTACATCAAATTTTGAAATTTCTTCAATAAGGTCCTCCACAAAAAGCCGAACGTTTTCCTGAGCTTCCGTAAAATCAGTTTTATGCTCGTTAAACCATTCTCGATTGTTGTTAAGTTTCAGATTATGCAGGAATTCCAGAACTTGCGGATCAATGACTTTCATGGGATAATTTTAATTCAAAGTTAGATTTTACAAATGATTTTTAATAATTAACTTAGGATAAATTTTCAAGGTTTTTTCATTGTCAAAATTTAATTATGATGAAAAGTAGCAACATTCTTCATTCACTGACCCTCATCTTTATTGGCGTTCTCGCATATATTTTTGCGGATATTGTGCACGAAGCGATTGGTCACGGCCTCACTTCACTTATACTTGGAAACAGAATAACTTTACTTTCTTCAGTATATTTCAGGAGCCAGCCGCACAGTTTTATTACCGATGCTTTTGGGCCGTTGCTGAATCTTTTTGTTGGAATCCTTTTGCTGATTGTTTTAAAAAAAATATCTTTTTCAGAATTTTATGTAAAGCCTCTGTTTATTATTGCCTACCTATTTCAAATGTTCTGGTTCTCGTGGATGTGTATTTATGCGGCTGTTACCGACAGCGGCGATTTGGCCTTTTATTTTCCGCAAGAAAAATCGGCGTATGTGTGGCGGGCTGTTTTAGTGCTAATCGGATTCTCAGCTTACTGGTTTTCTTTTCAAAGCACTTCCAAAATAATTCAATCATCTGCGAAGTTAAAAAACAGGACATTTTATATTATTCCCTATTGGTCGGCAGGTGTCGCAGCTCTTTTCGCAGTTTCATTTTACAGACCATTTTCAGTGGAGAATCTCTATGAAGCGTTGGTATTTCCTGTGTTTTCCCCGATGCTGTTTTTGGGTAGGAAATCAGAGCTGGCTGACTGGAAGAGAAAAGAAGAACTATATATTGGAAATATAACAATCATCATCTCCGGAGTTGTTATTTTTACAGTTTTCTGCTTAACCATGGGAGTTGGACTAAAACTTTAAGGATTCAGAATTAGTTGACGGTAGTTGACATCCTGCCGTTAAGATAAATTTAATAAAACAATGCAATTTTTATCAATTCAAAAAAGTGTATCTTTGCAAAATATTTAAAATACTTAATGAATTTATTTACGGAAACCAATCTAAGCCCTGAAATCTTGAAGGCAGTTGGCGAATTGGGCTTCGAAAGCCCCACAGAAATCCAAAAACAGACCATTCCTTTTATCTCCACAGATATTCGCGATTTAATCGCACTAGCGCAGACGGGAACGGGCAAAACAGCAGCATTTTCGCTTCCGATTTTGGATATGATTGACGAAGGTAGTCGCAAAATCCAATTTTTGGTGCTTTGCCCGACAAGAGAACTGTGTCTTCAGATTACGAAAGACATTAAAAATTATTCGAAATACATGAACAACATCAAAACTACAGCAGTTTACGGTGGTTCAAGTATTTCAGATCAGATCAGATCGCTCCGCGACAAACCGCAGATTATTGTGGGAACTCCGGGACGTGTTATTGACTTAATCAACAGAAAAGCTCTAGATTTTTCCGAAATCCAGTGGTTGGTTCTTGATGAAGCCGATGAAATGCTTTCAATGGGTTTCAAAGACGATTTGGAAACCATTTTAAGAGAAACTCCTGAAACAAAACACACGTATTTATTCTCGGCAACGATGAATAAAGAAGTGGAAAGGATTTCAAAAAGTTACCTTACCTCTCCACACCGTATTTCGGTTGGATCCATCAATGAGGTGAAGAAAAACATCAAGCATGAATTTTATGTGGTAGGTTACCGTCATAAAAAAGAAGCTTTGAAAAGACTCATCGACGCGAATCCTAATCAATATTCGATTCTTTTCTGCCGTACCCGTATGGAAACGCAGGAAGTTGCAGATTTCCTGATGCAGAACGGTTATGCTGCAGATGCACTTCACGGTGATCTTTCGCAGGCCCAGCGAGATACGGTAATGAAAAAATTCCGTTTGAAAAACATCGATATTCTGGTTGCGACTGACGTTGCTGCAAGAGGTCTGGATGTGGATTCTTTAACACACGTGATTCATTACTCTTTACCTGATGATCCTGAAGTTTTCGTTCACAGAAGCGGAAGAACAGGACGAGCAGGAAAAGACGGAATCTCCATGTCGTTAATCAAGCCAGAAGAATCAAGAAAATTAAAGCAGATCAAGATGTCAACGAAAATTGACATTGTAGAAAAGAAAATCCCAACCGGTGACGCGATTATCAAGGCACAGGTAGCGGGAGTCTTTGAAAAACTGTTTACCGAACACGAAGAATTTTTCACTTTTGATGATTCTTTGATTCCTGATTTATCAGCATTTACAAAAGAAGAACTCGCACATCAGATGCTTCAGCTTCAGCTGAGAGATTTGGCGATGTTCTATAAAGACAAAAATGACCTTGCCGACCAGAAATTCAACAGTGACGACAGGGGAGACAGCCGAAGAGACCGTGACGGTAGAGGCAGAGACCGTGACAGCAGAGACGGTGGAAGAGGAAGTTGGGATCGTGGAAACGACAGAAGAGACAGTTTCCGTGATGGTGGAAGAGACGGCGGACGTGACGGTGGCAGAGAATCCCGTGACAGAAAACCGAGAAAAGACAGCGGCGATATGGTAAGGTTTTTCTTTAATTTAGGAAAAAAAGACCAGCTGAAGAAAATGGACATGCTTGAAATCATCAATAAATCTACAGCGAAATCCAAAAAAAGACCTGATATTGGTCAGATCGAAATTCTGGAGAAATTCTCCTTCTTTGAAGTGGAAAAATCTTTCAAGGACGAAGTTCTGAAAGGGATGGAAACCCAGAAATTCAAAGGAAAAGACATGAGAGCAGAAGTAGCAAGTTAAACAAGGTTACTCACTGATATAAAAACCAAGGCGCTTGCTTTGGTTTTTTTTTGGGGAGAACTTTGCCACAGGGCGCTTGGCAACTTTATTTTTGTTGATAATTTCCTTAATGTTAATAAAACTTAATATTAAAGCGCCGTAGTTCAATCTCTTTTTCGGAAATTTGCACTCTAATTTTTAAATTAAAAAAATGGGAATCGGAAATATTTTTAAGGCATTCCAGCCAAAAGACAAAGTATTCTTTGTGCTGTTCGAAAAAGTGGCAGAAACCTTATCTGAAATGTCGAGAGAGTTTCATGAAGGACTGCTTGATTTTGACATCAATGATGACACAATGCTTAAAAATATGAGCGATTACGAGCATAAACTAGATGATCTTACTCACGAAATTTTCATTCAGTTAGGCGAGAATTTCATTACCCCATTCGACCGTGAAGATATCAATCATTTAGCAAGTGGGTTGGATGATATTGCAGATTACATGTATGCATCAGCAAAATACATTTACCTGTATAAGACGCCGCTGGATCCTGCTTACACCGAATTTTCTCTGCTTATTCAGAAATCGTGTTCCGAGATCGAAAACGCGATCAAAAACCTGAAAGATTTTAAAAACCCAAAAGAGGTGAAAGAATCATGCATCAAGATCAATTCCTATGAAAATCTTGCTGATGATGTTTTAAGCCAGGCAACTGTTAAACTTTTTGAAACCAATGATGCCATCAACATCATCAAAATAAAATCGGTTTTGGAATACCTCGAAATCGTAACCGATAAGGCTGAAGATGTGGCCAACACCATGGAGAATATCGTTATAAAATACGCATAATCTGTTCAAATTTAACCTTAAAAATAAAGAATGGATTTTCCAATACTTTTAATCGTTATCATTGTTTTAGCCTTAATTTTCGATTACATAAACGGTTTTCACGATGCTGCCAATTCTATTGCGACCATTGTTTCCACTAAAGTTTTAACGCCTTTCCAGGCCGTTCTTTGGGCAGCAGTTTGGAATTTTGCCGCCTTTTTTCTTGCCGCATATGTGATTGGTGAGTTTAAAATCGGTAACACCATTGCAAAATCTGTAAACGAAGATTTCATCAATCTTGAAGTTATTTTTTCCGGCTTAATTGCCGCCATCGCCTGGAATTTGCTGACCTGGTGGTTCGGAATACCGTCTTCTTCGTCACACACCCTAATCGGTGGTTTTCTGGGAGCGGCTTTGATGTACGCTTTGGTTTCGGATTATGAGTCAATTGCTTTAGCGCAACCCGGTTCCGGCTTTTTCGACAATCTGATTTTGGCTTTTAAACAGCTTTTCACCCAAAATGTGGTGAAATATGAAAAGGTACTGCCGATTTTTCTGTTTATTTTTCTGGCACCAATCATCGGAGCCATTATTTCAATCATCATCACTTTAATTATCGTTAATATCGCCAAGAAAACGAGTCCTCGGAAAGCAGATACGGTTTTCAGAAAGCTGCAGTTGTTTTCTTCAGCACTTTTTAGTCTGGGCCACGGAACGAACGATGCGCAGAAAGTCATGGGTATCATCGGTGCCGCGGTAATTTTTTATCATGTACAGATGCTTCATGACCCGGTCTATCTCGCTTTAGACGGTAAACACCAGTTCTCCTTTTTTGTTGAACATTACTGGTGGGTTCCTTTTACTTCGTTTTTAATGATTGCCCTCGGAACCATGAGTGGCGGTTGGAAAATCGTGAAAACAATGGGAACCAGAATTACTAAAGTTACCCCTTTGGAAGGTGTAAGTGCAGAAACTGCAGGTGCAATTACCCTGTTTATAACCGAGCATTTCGGTATTCCTGTTTCCACAACGCATACGATTACCGGTGCAATCATCGGCGTAGGGTTAACCAAAAGAGTTTCTGCCGTTAGATGGGGAATCACCGTAAGTTTACTTTGGGCCTGGATCTTAACCATTCCAATCTCTGCGATTGTAGCCGGAGCCACTTATCTGATCGTTAATCTGTTCAAATAAATTCAATATATATCTTTAAAACCATTTCTGCGGAAGTGGTTTTTTTTATGCCTAAATTTTAATAAAAAACTTTTAAAAGTGTATTTTTGTAAAAACAAGAAATTTTATGCAATTTTTAGATGAATATCAGGAAATCGTTGCCAAAGCTGTTGAGCGGTACACCTTCAAAGACAAGCCTGCAGAGTTGTATGAGCCCATGAATTACATCATTTCGCACGGCGGTAAACGCCTCCGTCCGATTATGGTGCTCATGGCCAGCGATATGTTCGACGGGGATATTCAGAAAGCCATAAAACCTGCGCTAGCGATCGAGTTTTTCCATAATTTCACCCTCATTCATGACGATATTATGGATGAAGCGCCAATTCGCCGAAACAAACCGACGATTCATACGCTCCACGGCATCAATGTCGGAATCCTTTCTGGTGATGCTCTTTTAATTAAAGCCTACAAGTTTTTTGAAGATCTGGAACCTGAACTTTTCAAAGCCTGTATCCGGGTTTTTACCCACACTGGTTTGTTGCTTTGCGAAGGCCAGCAATATGATATTAATTTTGAAACGCGTGAAAATGTAACTTTCGACGATTATATCCGAATGATTACGTATAAAACCGGCATTTTAAGTGCCTCTTCATTTGAAATAGGAGCGTTGATTGCCGGAGCAAATTTTGCCGATGCAAAAGCGATCTTCAACTTCGGAAAACATATCGGGATTGCTTTCCAGATTATGGATGATTATCTGGATGTCTTCGGAAATCAGGAACAGTTCGGTAAGAAACATGCTGGTGATATTTACGAAAATAAAAAAACCGTGCTGTACCTTTTGGCGCGCGAACATGCGACAGATGAAGAACGGAAGGAACTCGATTACTGGTATTCAAAGAAGACTGACAACGTAGATAAAATTTACAGCGTTGAAAAGATTTTCCGCAGAACCAGAGTAGATGAGAAAACCCTTCATTTGATTCAGAAACACAACGAAATCGGACAAGGTTACCTGAAGCAGATCAATGTTCCGGATGCGAAGAAAAAACCGTTTATTGAGCTTGCAAACTACCTATTGAGACGGGAAAGCTAAAACCTGAACCAGTAACGACTTAATTAAATGAGATGGTTTTTGGTCGAACCATTTCATTATCATATTCTCACATCACCACCTTAATCTTATGAAATTCCGGACCGAAGTAGAAATTCCAGAATCACCGCATAAAATTGAAATTGAGGACCATGTGTTCTCAATCGGTTCCTGTTTTGCCTCCGAAATCACTGATTTGCTGCAAACCGGACAAATCCAGACGCTCAGCAATCCGTTCGGCACCCTTTTCAATCCGTATTCAATAAATCAGGCGATTAAAAAACTCCATCATTCGGAGTTTTACACGGAAGATGATCTGATCAGCTATCAGGATGAAGCGATTTCGCTCGATCACCATTCCCGGTTCAGTTCCCGGTTCGCGCATCAGGCTTTAGAAAAAATCAACACAAAAATTGAAGAAGGCAATCTGTTTCTTCAGAACACGAACCGGGTGATCATCACGTACGGAACTTCTTTCGTTCATGAATTTCTGCCGAAAAACAAACTCGTGGCCAACTGCCATAAAATTCCGGCAAAATATTTCAAAAAAAGGCTTTTGACCAATTTGGAACTCACCGATTCCATGTACGAAACGGTGGTCAATCTGAAAGACATCTGTAAAGAGGATGTTCAGATCCTTTTTACGGTTTCGCCGGTTCGTCATACCAAAGACGGTATGGTTGAAAACAACCTGAGCAAAGCCAAACTTATTTCCGCAATCCACGAGATCCTGCCTCAGTTTGAAAACTGTCATTATCTCCCAGTGTATGAAATTTTAATGGATGATCTTCGGGATTACCGCTTTTATAAGGATGATTTGATTCATCCGAACAGCCAGGCGGTTCAGTACATCTGGGAGAAATTCGGGAATGCCTATTTTTCTGATGAAACGATGGATTTTATTGAAGAAAACTTCAAAATTGCAAAAGCACTCGACCATAGACCTTCAGACGAAACTCATCCAACCTATCGGGAATTCCTCAAAAATTTAAAAGGAAGAATTGCGCTTCAGCAAACAAAAGTGAAACACAGAATATTTTCCTGAAATATACCTAAGGCAAAAAATGATCGATACCCACACCCACCTATACTCCGAAGAATTTGACCATGACCGCAAAGAAATGATCGAAAGGGCTGTTTCTAAAGGAATTTCCAAATTTTATCTGCCGGCAATCGATTCTGAAACGCACGAAAAGATGCTGAATCTGGAAAAAAATTATCCGGGACAGATTTTTGCTATGATGGGCCTCCATCCGTGTTATGTAAAACCTGAAACCTGGGAAAATGAACTGAAAATTGTAGAGAATTACCTGAAACAAAGAAGTTTTCCTGCAATCGGTGAAATTGGGATTGATCTGTATTGGGACAAGTCTACTCTGGATATTCAGGTGAAAGCTTTCGAAAAGCAGATCGACTGGGCTGTAGAAAGGGATGTGCCGATCGTCATTCACACGCGTGAAAGTTTTGATGAAGTTTTCGACGTTTTGGAAAGGAAAAAACACCCCAAATTGCGCGGAATTTTTCATTGTTTTTCAGGAAATCTGGAACAGGCACAACATGCCGTTGAACTCAATTTTCTTCTCGGAATCGGTGGAGTGGTGACCTTTAAGAATGGTAAAATTGATCAGTTCCTGCATGAAATCCCATTGGAAAAAATTGTTCTGGAAACCGATTCCCCTTATCTGGCGCCGGTTCCGTACCGGGGAAAAAGAAACGAAAGTGCTTATCTGGACTTAATTGTCGGAAAATTGGTCAATATTTACGGTAAGGATTTCAATGAGATCGACAGAATTACCACCATTAATGCTGTCCAATTATTCACACAATGAAGTTTTTAGTCTGTAAGCTTCGCAGACAAGATCACCATCGTTGCTTTTGAAAAATATATTTATCCAAATCAAATTTACAACGTGGATATTTAAAAAGATGTTGCTGATATTGAAAGAACCACGACTGAGAACGCAACGGAATTATTTTAATAAGTGGAAACTTGAATAATGAACAAAATCTTAGATTTTATCGAAAATACTCAGATGATGAAATACGTCATGTTCTCGATGTATGTAATCATCAATCTGCTTTTCGTAGTGAAGTACGGCGTAAAACAAGATTTGATACCGACTTATATTCTGATAATATTGTTTATTTTATCTCAGATTTTCATCTTAATAGGTTATGACTATTTTTTAAAAAAAATAAAAATTAGCAATACGCTAGTTTACTCAACTCTTTTTTTGAGTACAGTTTTTTATATTTTTCTGTGCCATATTATAAAGGATCCTTATCAGTTAAAGATCGACAGATGGCAAACAATAGAGTATTCGCTGAATTATTGGATTCACGGAGAGTATATTTACGACACTAAAAATTTTATGGGCAATGTTTCCTCCTATTTACCGGGACAGCTTCTTTTTTTAGTAGGATTTTATCTTTTGGGAAATGTAGGATATATACAGGTTGCAAGTTTGCTATTGTTTTCGTGTGCGATTATTTGGTCCTTTAAGAACAATACTGTCAGGTTTTACGGAATTGTTCTCTTAACAATCTCACTGTCATTTTTGTACGAAGCTGTGTGTAAAAGTGATTTTATTTCGTCATTTATTATAACTACTGTTTTTATACTTTTGTGGCATAAAAAATTTGAGGGAAATTATTTCGAAAAGTCTGTATTATTGGGTTTTATTTTGGGAGTGATATGCCTTACACGCAGTGTTGTTGTTATTCCGCTGATTTTATTTCTGTTTAGACCTTTTTGGGAAGCTGCTTGGAAACAAAAAATAAAATTTATTGCTTCATTTTCTTTAACGGCGGGGATTTTATTGGCTTCGGTATTGCTGCCTGCAGAAAATTTCGAATTTATTCTGAAGCATAATCCTTTAAAAATGCAAGGCCAGTCAAATATTTTTGTAGTTGTATTTTTCCTGTTGCTGTCGGTTTTTTTTTCCTTTTATATAAAAAATATCAAGCAGGTGTTCAATTTGTCAGCGATTATTATTTTTTGTCTTATGGGTGATCATATCCTCGAGCAACTCATAAAAGGTTATGATTCTAAATTTTTGAATATAACTTATTTAGCTGCCGCCTTGCCCTTCTGTATTATAAGCTATTGCTTTTTGCTGAAAAGTAATATAGAAGACGGTAAGATATAAGCGAAAAAATCCTTCTCAATATTTGAGAAGGATTTGATTATTTTACTTGTTTCTCGAGAAATTACTCTTGTTGTTTGGTTTTTTCGAAGCAATGTTTTCCTTTGATTGAGGTCTTGGCCTCTGTTGAAAAGGTTTGTTGTTCGAATCCCTTTTTTGGGCAACCAGATTATCGGTGTGGTAAGGATGGTCCCTTTCTACCGGAATTTTCTTGCCGATGAGTTTTTCGGTATCTCTCAGATTCAGTAGATCCAGACTGTCTACAAACGAAATCGATTTTCCTTCGGCGCCGGCTCTTCCGGTTCTTCCGATCCGGTGAACATAGGTTTCAGAAACGTCGGAAAGTTCAAAATTCACCACATATTTCAGTTCGTCAATATCAATTCCTCTTGCAGCAATGTCGGTCGCTACCAGAATCCTTGTTTTTCCGGATTTGAAGTTGCTCAGTGCGTTCTGCCTTGCATTCTGGGACTTATTTCCGTGAATGGCTTCGGCAGAAATCTTGTGCGACTGGAGTTTACGTGCAATTTTATCGGCACCGTGTTTGGTTCTTGAAAACACCAAAACTGAATCTGAAATGTCGTTCTGAAGAATATGCGTCAGCAATTCCAGTTTATCCTCTTTATCAACAAAATATACCTTCTGCTGAATTGTATCTGCAGTTGCTGAAACCGGTGCAACAGCAACCTTTACTGGATTGTTGAGGATGGTGTTGGCAAGGGTTTTAATTTCATCAGGGAACGTAGCGGAAAAAAACAGAGTCTGTCTTTTTGCGGGAAGCATTTTTACAATTTTCTTCACATCGTGAACAAATCCCATGTCCAGCATACGGTCAGCTTCGTCCAAAACGAAAATTTCAAGATTTTTGAGAGAGATGATGCCTTGTGAAATGAAGTCTAAAAGCCTTCCGGGCGTAGCCACGAGAATATCCACACCTTTTTTCAGCGCAGCTTCCTGAGCGCCTTGTTTTACGCCGCCAAAAACTACGAGATTCCGCATTTTAAGGTGTTTTCCGTAAGCGTTGAAACTTTCTTCAATCTGGATCGCAAGTTCCCGCGTCGGCGTCAAGATAAGTGCTTTTATTTGATTATTGCGAATGTTTTTTTCGGTAAGATTCTGCAGAATCGGGATGGCGAAAGCAGCTGTTTTCCCTGTTCCGGTCTGCGCGGTTCCGAGCAGGTCGCGTCCTTCTAAAATGCTTGGAATAGCCTGTTGCTGAATTGGAGTTGGTTTTTCATAACCTTCCTCTTTAAGCGCATCAAGGATGGGCTTAATTAAATTTAAGTCTGTAAATAACAAAATTATTTCTGTGTTAAAATTAGAGCGGATGAAGCTTTTTGCTTCTTCATTTTTGAGCATTCTGTCAAAAATTTTAAACAGAATTTTTAGTAAAGCTAATTACGAAAGGGCTTAGAATGCCGCGGATATGGCGCAAAGATACACTAAAAATAATAAAGGGCATTTTTTAATTAAAAATGCCCTTTATTTAAATTTTAAAAATTATTCTAATTTACTTTACTCCATGTTTGGGTTTTTCTAAGATTTTCGATGAAATCATACAGCGCGTCCAGCTTTTCTGTTCCGCGTTTTCCATAATCTTCGATATGTTTGGTACTTCCGTCACTAAAAGTGATGTTCAGGTGTGCCGTAGGTAAGTCGGTTACATTTTTACTGCCGTAGTTGTTCTTAAGCGTTTTTAAATCTAAACCGTCCAGAAGGCTGATCAGTTTTTTATAATCTGCTTCTTTAAGGGTGGCTTTAAAGGTTCCTTCCTTTGGTCGTGAAAAATCGTCCTTGGATTTTCCGTCTGTAAAGGTGAATCGTTCCGCTTCAATTACGGCAGTCCGGTCAGGATTTACCGTAAGTTTAAAAATCGGACAGAACCCGAAGCAGGCACCCGCCTCGTATTGAATTTTTGAATATTTTGACGAGTTGGTTGTCGCGCAGGACATCAGCAGAGCGAAGCTGAATAGGGATAAGAGGTATTTCATGTTTAAATTTTTATTTGCAGTCTCAATTATTATTCCAAAAAAAACAGATTTGAAATCTCAAATCTGTTTTAATATTTTTTAGCCATGAAGTTTTTGCCAGATCAGATCTTTCAGTTCCATCAGTCCTTCCTGCGTAACGGCAGAGAAGTAAATCGGCTGTCTGTTTTCCGGAAATTCTTTTGAGATTTCCCTTTTCAGTTCATCATCCAGCAAATCAGCTTTAGAAACTGAAATAATAAAGTCTTTGTCCATCAGTTCCGGATTGTATTCTTTAAGCTCATTTTCGAGGATTTTAAATTCCTGGAAATGGTCTTCGGAATCCGAAGGGATCATGAACAGTAGAATGGAATTCCTTTCAATATGCCTCAAAAAACGGTGGCCCAACCCTTTACCTTCTGCTGCACCTTCGATAATTCCGGGAATATCGGCCATTACAAAAGATTTGTAATTCCGGTAATCCACAATCCCAAGATTCGGAGTTAAAGTCGTAAACGCATAATCTGCAATTTTAGGTTTTGCTGCCGAAACTGCTGCTAAAAGTGTAGATTTTCCTGCATTTGGGAATCCTACCAAACCAACATCTGCCAAAAGTTTCAGTTCAAAAGTGATGAAACCTTCTTCTCCGGGTAATCCCGGCTGCGCGTAGCGCGGCGTTTGGTTGGTGGAAGATTTGAAATGCTCGTTTCCCATCCCGCCTTTTCCGCCGTGCATAAGGATGATTTCCTGTCCGTCTTCAAGAATTTCGGCGATGATTTCACCTTCTTCGTTTCTGGCGATGGTTCCAATGGGTACTTCAATGTAAACATCTTCTCCGTAGCCGCCTGTTAACTGATTTTTCTGACCGTTGTGGCCGCGTTCCGCTTTGATGTGGCGCGTAAAACGCAAAGGAAGGAGTGTCCATTCATGGGCATCGCCTTTCATGATCACGTGGCCGCCTCGTCCGCCGTCACCGCCGTCGGGACCGCCTTTGGGAATATATTTTTCACGGCGAAGATGTGCAGAACCTGCACCGCCGTGACCACTCTTACAGTGGATTTTTACGTAATCTACGAAATTGCTCATTGAACTGTTTTTGTCATTGCGAAAAAATCAGGGCCGAATCACAAAACCATCTTTTCTTAAAAAATGGATTGCTTCATTCAGCTGCGCTGCATCGCAAATGACGATTATTTTATTTTTTCTACTTCCGCAAAAAGTTTTCCGGAAATTTCGGAAATTTCTCCGACGCCGTTTACTTCAACATACTTGTGCTGTTGTTTGTAAAGTTCGGCCACTTCTGCGGTTTTCGCATAATATTCTTTAATCCGGTTGCGGATAATTTCTTCGTTTGAATCATCGATCCTTCCGCTCGTTTCGCCTCGCTTCAGAAGTCTTTCCACCAGAATTTCATCATCAACAATCAATGAAAGACAGATGGAGATCTCATCATTCAGCACTTCTTTTACAATTTTTTCGAGTGCTTCCGTCTGGTTGGCTGTTCTCGGATATCCGTCGAAAATAAAACCGTTGGTATCGGTTGGTTTTTTTACTTCATCAATCAGCATGTCGGTAGTCACCTGATCAGGAACCAATTCCCCTTTGTCGATATAGGATTTTGCCAGTTTGCCGAGTTCCGTATTGTTTTTCATGTTATAACGGAACAGATCACCGGTTGAAATCTGTTTCAGGTTGAATTTTTCAATTAAATTCTGTGCCTGAGTGCCTTTTCCACTTCCCGGAGGGCCGAATAGAACGATGTTTATCATATTTTGCTGTTGGCTTCCGACAGTTCGCATGTCCGCCGGTTTTTAGTTATACTTTTTAAATTTTCCGGCAAATGTATTGCCGTACAAATGTATTAATCGTTGATCTTTCCTTCTTCAAGCTGATAAAGATCCCGGTAATTTCTGCCCAGTTCATCATAATCAAGACCATATCCGAGGACAAATTTGTTCGGAATTTCTTTTCCGATATAATCGAGCTTGAAATTTTTCTTATACACATCCGGTTTCAGCAGAAAAGATGCCAGTCTCACCGATTTCGGACGCTGGGTTTCTGTAAAATACTGGAACAGGCTTTCTACGGTGTTTCCCGTATCCACGATATCTTCCACCAGAATAATATGGCGGTCTTTTACGTCTTTGGTCAGTTCCATTTTCTGGTAAACAATGCCGGTAGACTGCGTTCCCGCGTAGGAACTCATCTGAATGAAGGCGATTTCGCATTTCCCGGGATAATGTTTCAGAAGGTCCGAAAAAAACATGATCACCCCGTTCAGGACACCAATGAAAATTGGGGTCTCATCTTTATAGTCTTCATAAATTTTTAAAGCGGTGGTTTTTACGATTTCCTGAATTTCTGCATCCTTCAGATAAGGAACGAATGTTTTGTCGTGAACGTGAATGGATTCCATAGATAGATTTGAAAGTGCAAATTTAAGTTTTTTTGAGGAATTTATTTCGTTTTAAAGACTTAACGTTTGTAAAAGCGTCAAAATCTACAAATTACACAATTATTTTTCCACAAACTTTGCCCAAAACTTTTATTAAAACTATTTTTGTGGAAATCTATTAAAAAAGTAAAATATGTCAACTTATGTGGTGGTTGGTCTTCAGTACGGCGACGAAGGCAAGGGTAAGATTACGGATGTTCTTTCGGCAAAATCGGATTATGTGGTGCGTTTTCAGGGCGGCGACAATGCGGGTCACACCGTTTATGTAGGCGATGAAAAATTTGTACTGCACCTTCTTCCTTCAGGAGTGCTGCAGTGTAAAGGAAAATGCATTATTGCGAATGGAGTAGTGGTAAATCCAAAAGCTTTCATGAAAGAAATTGCTCAGATCGAAGAAAAAGGCCTCCGAACCGATCATGTGTATATCAGCAGAAGAGCACACGTGATCATGCCATATCATATTTTATTGGATACTTACCGCGAGGAAGATGAAGACGGAACCCAGATCGGTACCACGAAAAAAGGAATCGGTCCTTGTTATGAAGATAAAATTTCGCGGGTTGGAATCAGAATGGTAGATCTTCTGAATCCTGAAGTGCTGCGCGAAAAAATTGAAAAAAACCTCAAAACCAAAAACAGTCTATTCGAAAAATATTTTGGGAAACCAACACTTGATATCGACGAGATTTACAATGAATTTATTGAAATCGGCGAAAAATTAAAAGACCGCATTGTAGATACCGAAGTGGAACTTAATCAGGCCATAAAAGACGGTAAAAATGTACTTTTCGAAGGAGCGCAGGCTTTAATGCTGGATATCGATTTCGGAACTTATCCATATGTTACTTCCTCTTCGCCAACAACAGGCGGCGTTTGTACCGGAGCTGGAGTTCCGCCGACAAGTCTTCAGAATCTCATCGGTGTTGCAAAAGCATACACGACAAGAGTTGGTAATGGTCCATTTCCTACGGAACTTCATGATGATTTAGGCGAGAAAATCCGTCAGATTGGCCACGAATTCGGTGCGACTACCGGAAGACCGAGAAGAACAGGCTGGCTGGATCTTTTGTCGCTGAAACATGCAACAATGATTAACGGGATCAATAATCTCGTTATTACCAAACTGGATGTGCTTTCCGGAATTTCATCGCTTAAAATTGCTACTAAATACAAGACAGAAGACGGGAAAATTATCGATTATTTTACTTCTTCAACTACAAAACTGTACAACTACGAACCGATTTATGAAGAACTGGAAGGTTGGGATGAAGATATTACGAAAGCCAGAACCTACGACGAACTTCCTGCAAACGCTAAAAAATACATTGAGTTCATCGAAAGTTATCTAGGCATCAACGTTTATCTGGTATCAGTAGGCCCGGAGAGAAGCCAGAACATCATCAGAAAAGAATTGTTTTAACAATAGAATTGTTTTCGGAAAAATATCAATTGAAACCATGCTGAAGAGCATGGTTTTTTGTCGAAAAGGTTTAGAATTTTCACATTGTTATGAATAGAATAGTTTTATTTAAAAATAGGTAAGAAAATGGTTCGTTATTTGATAAAAGTTTATCAATTACGGTTTAAGTGTATAAACTGTGTAATTTGAATATTAAACTTTAAAATCTTCACAATGAAAAATTTTCTGACCGATACCCGAGAGATAAAGTTCAATGAAGTGGTTTTTGCCAACCGGAATAAACAGTACGGCGCATATGTCTTAAGAACCGAAGAATCAAGCACCTTAAAAAAAGCGCTTATTATTGGAGTTGCATTTTTTGCGGCGGTTTCTGTGATTCCGTTGATCGCAAATTCTCATACTGATATAGCTGTTCCCGAACCTGCACCTACAGAGGGGCATATTTTTAGAAACATCGCAGATCCTCCCAAAATTGAAAGGGAAATTGTTAAACCTTCTCCTCCCGCACCGGCACCAATGGAGAAAACCGTGGTTAGTACATTACCGACACCAACTAAAAATCTGACAAAACCCGAAGTTCCTGCGCCCTCAAAAGATGAACTCAAGGATGCCAGTATCGGAACTGCAAACGCAGACGGCGCGAAACCCGACGACACCTACAAACCAATTGAAAAGCCTGTAACAAGCGTTGTGCCGGGAAAACAGGCGGATATGCCAAAAACTTCAGATGAACCGGCTGTAATTGTGGATGTACAGGCGAATTTCAGTGGCGGAATCGAGGCTTTCAGAAATAAAGTCATGCAAAATTTTGATACTTCCGATTTTGAAGAAAATGGCGGTGTGATTAAAACCACGGTAACATTTATTGTCGAAAAAGATGGGACAATTTCCGGCATCAAAACCAACGGAGCCAATGCAGAATTTAGCCTTGAAGCTGAACGTACGATCAAAGCTGTTAAAGGAAAATGGATTCCGGCAAAAATCAAAGGACAGCCGGTAAGAAGTTATTTCAAATTCCCGATTTCAATGAGATTTGAATAAATACGCTTCAAATATGATCTTATCCACAAAAAGTAGCTTTTTGTGGATAATTTTATTTAGGGATAAACGTTTCATTAACAGTTTTTTAACTTAAACCAACTTATTAACACACATCCGAAAATGATAAAAAAGTGTATTTTTGGACTATAAAATAAAATAATGGCTAAAGTTATAGGTGTAGCAAATCAGAAAGGTGGGGTCGGTAAAACAACAACTGCCGTAAATCTGGCTGCCGCACTGGGAGTTCTGGAAAAAAAGATTTTGCTTATTGATGCTGATCCGCAGGCGAATGCAACATCGGGTTTGGGCATCGAACAGTCTAACTTTTCTACCTATAATCTTTTGGAGCACAGTGCTGATGCCGCAAAATGCATCCAAAAAACTTCTTCGCCCAATCTGGACATTATCCCGTCTCATATTGATCTGGTTGCTGCTGAAATTGAGTTGGTTGACCGCGCAAACCGGGAATACATGCTGAAAGAAGCGTTAAAATCGATCAGAAAAAATTATGATTATATCATCATCGACTGTGCTCCGAGTTTGGGTTTGATCACGATCAATGCTTTAACAGCCGCGGATTCGGTGATTATTCCTATTCAGTGTGAATATTTTGCACTCGAAGGTTTGGGAAAACTCCTCAACACTGTAAAAAACGTGCAGAAAATTCACAATAAAAATCTGGATATCGAAGGGCTGCTTCTCACGATGTACGACTCTCGTCTTCGCCTTTCAAATCAGGTCGTGGAAGAAGTGAATTCGCATTTCCCGGAAATGGTTTTCGAAACCATTATCAGCAGAAATGTCCGCTTAAGCGAAGCGCCAAGTTTTGGAGAGAGCATTTTAAATTATGATGCCGAAAGTAAAGGCGCCATCCAATACCTTCAGCTGGCGGAAGAGGTTTTGCTGAAAAACGAAAATTTAGTTAAAAATTAAAGAGCGGATTGCAGTAATGCAGAAGCCGAAAGCATAGCATGAAAGACAAAAAAAGAGCAATGGGCCGCGGTTTGGGCGCAATTTTAAGTGCAGAATCCAAGGCATCCGTCAACTCAGCGACCGATGAAGGCGCAGATAAATACGTAGGAAATATCGTAGAGGTTTCTCTGGAAGATATTTATCCGAATGCAACCCAGCCCAGAACTTATTTTGATGAAAAAGCGCTGAGCGATTTGGCGCAGTCCATAAAAAATCTTGGAGTAATCCAGCCGATTACTTTGAGAAAAGACGGAAGTAAATTCGAGATCATTTCCGGTGAAAGACGTTTTCGCGCGAGTAAAATTGCCGGTTTGGAAACTGTCCCTGCTTACATCCGTCTCGTGAATGATCAGGAACTTCTGGAAATGGCTTTGGTCGAAAATATTCAACGTGAAGACCTTGATGCCATTGAAATTGCCCTGACGTACCAAAGATTACTTGAAGAAATAGGAATGACTCAGGAAAATCTGAGCCAGAGGGTCGGAAAGGAAAGAAGTACGATTACGAATTCAATCCGTTTGCTGAGACTGAATCCTGATGTTCAGAATGCCATCCGAAGCGGTGAAATATCCGCCGGACACGGCCGTGCAATCATCAGCCTGGAAAATGCAGAAATGCAGAACCTTCTCTTTGATAAAATTCTAAAAAACAGTTTAAGTGTCCGTCAGGCAGAAGCGGAATCCATTCTTTTAAAAAACCCGAAAACACCAAATAAAAAAATTCAGGCAAGCTTGCCTAACAGCTATAAAAAAGCCGCAAAAAACCTGACCGATATTCTGGAAGTGAAAGTGGAGATTAAAACGGCTGCTAACAGCAAAAAGGGGAAAATTGTACTGGATTTTAAAGATGAAGAGGAACTCGAGAAAATTCTTTCACATTTCAAATTATGAGAAAATTACTGCTGTTCGTTTTCCTTTACTTTACACAGAGTTTTTATTCGCAGATCAGTCCGAATGACACAATCCGCGTCGAAAACCGCCCAACAGATTCCATCTCAGCAACGGTTTCAAAATCTGAAGCAGCAATTATTACCGATATTGAACTGGCTAATTCTGCTCCTCAGAAACCAAAATTCAGCCCGACAAAAGCGGGTCTTTATTCTGCTGTTTTACCCGGATTGGGACAGGTGTATAACAAAAGATACTGGAAAGTTCCCATTGTTTTGGGTGCGATCGGCACAGGCGTAGGATTTATTGTCTGGAACGACAGACAGTATAAAAGATACCGCAATGCTTTTGTGGCAGAACTGAATGGGATTCCCCATGAATTTTCAGATAAACCTTGGATTGACAAGGTAGCGCTGGGAAACATTCAGGATCAGGCCAAAAGACAGCGCGATTATGCAATTGCAATCACCGGGTTGGTTTATATCCTGGGAATTGTTGATGCGGTTGTAGATGCACACCTTTATGAAGGAAGAAAAGATCCTGATCTGGCCTTGAGGCCCACTTTAATTTACGATAACCAGGGAACTCAGCTTGCAAAAGCCGGAATCAGCCTCAATTACAGTTTTTAAAAAATTATGAGAATAGCATTGGTAGGATATGGGAAAATGGGCAAAATCATCGACAGGATTGCCACGGCAAGAGGTCATGAAATTGTTGCGAGGCTCAATGACACCCCAGATTCAGAAAATCTGAACAGTCCTGATGTCGTCATCGAATTTTCGAATCCTGATGTTGCGTTCAGAAATATTAAAACCTGCCTCGAAAATAAAATTCCCGTAATCTGTGGAACCACAGGATGGCTCGCGGGAAAAAACGAGATCGAAAAAATCGCTTCCGAAAACCAGACCGCTTTTTTATACGGTTCAAATTTCAGTCTTGGGGTGAATCTTTTCTTTGCTTTGAATGAGAAACTGGCTGATTTGATGAAGGATTTTTCTGAATATCAGGTTCAGCTGGAGGAAATTCACCATACCCACAAAAAAGATGCTCCGAGCGGCACTGCCATTTCTCTGGCCGAAGGAATTATTAATAACGATTCTCGTTATGACGCCTGGAAACTGGAAGAAACCGAAGACAACCAACTGGGAATTTTCGCCATCCGTGAAGATGAAGTTCCCGGTACGCACAGTGTTTTCTACCGGAGTGAAGTAGATGAAATCGAAATCAAACACACTGCATTTAGCCGCGACGGTTTCGCTGTGGGCGCAGTAATTGCTGCAGAGTGGATTCTGGGGAAAAAGGGCAATTTTTCCATGAAGGATTTGCTTTTCAAAACATTATAAAAAACTAAAACAATTGGCTTTCAAGGCGTCATAATCTGTAACAAATTTCATTTAAAATAAACTAATCAACCTTATTCTTAAATTTGTCAAAACCAAACAATGAATTATTTACTTACTTATACTGTCTACGTTCTTATTCTCTCAGTTCTGATGGGAATTTCAACGTGGAAGCTCTTCAAAAAAATGGGTTACAGTCCGGCTTTTGCTTTTATCCCGTTTTATAATTATTATCTGATCCAGAAAGCGACAAATCATCCGAAATGGTGGATCGCTTTGGCCTATCTTCCGATTGTGGGCCCGATTATGATGTCGGTTTTTCATCTTTTTCTGATGAAGCATTTCGGAAAGACGACTTTTATGCAGAAACTACTTACCGTAATTCTTCCTTTTATTTATATGGGTTTTGTCAACTATTCAAAAGACCCTGAAATTTATAGCGAAGACGATCTGTATTTAACCGAAGAGGAAAAAAATGCAAAAAAGAAAGAAACATTTATCGGTTCCATCACTTTTGCAGTGGTTTTTGCCACGGTGATCCATGTTTTTTTAACCCAACCTTTCGGGATTCCTACCGGGTCTATGGAAAGAACGCTATTGGTGGGTGATTTTCTTTTTGTGAACAAATGGAGTTACGGTTACAGATTGCCGATGCGTCCCGTTGCAATTCCTTTTTTGCAGGGAACGATTATGGATACCGGTCAGAAGGGCAACCCGAAAGATGATCCAAAATCATATGTGGATGCCGTGAAACTTCCTTACTGGAGAATTCTGCAGTTCAACAAACCGGAGAAGAATGATATTGTAGTATTTAATTATCCTCAGGATTCTGTGCATACGGCTATCGACAGAAAAGATCCTTATGTAAAAAGATGTGTCGCTGTTGCTGGTGATGTGCTGGAATTTAAAGCAGGAAGACTTTACGTAAACGGAAAACCGGAAACGATTCTTGGAGATCAGTACGAGCAACACAAATATGTCGTGTATACCGGAAAACCGCTGGATATTCCTGCGCTTTATGAAAAGTACGGTTTTCTTCCGGTTCAGGAAAAGCAGGATGATAAAGGTTTTATCTATGATTTTCAGGGTTTAACGGATGAAACGGCGAATGAAATTAAAGCACTTCCACAGGTGATTGATATGCAGGAGCACATTTGGCCAAAGGATTCTGCAGCTGTTTCCTATAAATTAAATGCAGACCGCACGGCTTATACCAAAAATGTGGATAGCACCGAATCTATTTTTCCAGTGAACAAAAGCTGGAATCCAGATTGGTACGGTCCGCTCAGAATACCTAAAAAAGGCGATGTGGTATCATTGAACCAGGAAACTTTGCCTGCTTACCGTTGGATCATTTCTGAGTACGAACATAATAAACTTGAAAACAGAGACGGTAAAATATTTATAAACGGTCAGGAAGCTGACAAGTACACGATTAAACAGGATTATTATATGATGATCGGCGATAACCGCGATGCTTCTTTGGATGCCAGATTTTTCGGATTTGTTCCGGAAGAAAACATTGTCGGAAGCCCTATGTTTACCTGGATGAGTTTACAGGGAGCATTTAAGGATTCAGGCTCCTCTTATCAGGCTCCGTTTAAAGTTCGCTGGGACCGCATGTTTAAAGCCACAAATACGGGAGAAGCCAACAAAACCTCTTACTGGTGGATTGCCGCAGGCCTTCTGGTTTTGTTTTTCGGATGGGATTATTTCGTGAAGCTTTTCAGAAAAAAAGAAAAAGAAGATTAATTTTTAAAGACGCGTTAATCGCGTCTTTTCTTTATATATAAACAATGAAGATTTTATTACCTCTGTTTTACCTGCCGCCGGTTTCGTGGTTCGCTGTTTTTTTAAACGACGAAACCGAAGCAATTATTGAACAGTATGAAAATTTCCCGAAACAGACTTACAGGAACCGAACCGTAATCTACGGCGCAAACGGAAGACTTTCGCTGATCATTCCCATCAACCATAACGGAAAGAGGGTAATGAAGGAAATTGAAATGTCGCATCGCGAAAACTGGCTGAAAATCCACTGGAAATCCATAAAAACGGCGTACCAGAGTTCCCCGTATTTTGAGTTTTACGAAGACCGGCTGGAGGGAATTTTTACCTTTAAAACCAATTCTTTGACGGAATTTAACCTGAATGCACTCAAAATTATTCTAGAAATTCTGAAAACAGAAAAAACATTTTCTTTGAATACTGAATTCTCAAAAACGCCCCTAGAAGAAAATTACAGGGACTTTTTTTCAGCAAAAAAACCTTCGGAATTTAACATGGAAGAATATTATCAAACCTTCAGCGATAAGATGGGTTTCGAAAAAGACCTGTCAATTTTGGACCTTATCTGTAACAAAGGTCCTGAATCTTCGACTTATTTAAGAAATATTCAAACAAAATAAATTTTTAAGATGAAAAAAATACTGATTGCAGCTTGCTTTATGACGGGCTTTGCTTCTTTTGCACAAACAGCAGCACCTTTGGATCCAATGATGGACAAAGATCTGATGACGTGGTATCATAAAGACTTTTCCTCGGCTAATGTATACGGAGTTAATACCCAGAATGCCTATAAATACCTTGAATCCAAAGGACTAAAACCAAAAACAGTAATTGTTGGTGTTTTAGACAGCGGAGTGGAAGTGGATCATCCGGGATTGATTAAAAATATGTGGAAAAACCCCAATGAAGTTCCCAATAACGGAAAAGACGATGACAATAACGGATATGTTGATGATATCCACGGCTGGAATTTCATCGGCGGTAAAAGCGGTGACATCGATGTAGACAATATGGAGGTAACGCGAGTGGTAAAAAAATACCAGTCGGTTTTTGAAGGTGCCGATTCAACTGTGAACAAAGCAAATCAGGCAAAAATGCCCGAAGAATTTGCGATGTACATGAAGGCAAAGGAAATCTTCACCAAAAAAAGCATGGAAGCGAAACAAGGGTACGAAACCTATTCCAGAATTCAGAAGATGATTCCTTCGATGGTGGCTTTGCTCAATGGAAAAAACCTGACTCCGGAGGCGGTAGCGGCTATTAAGCCTGCCAATCAGGAACAGGCAATGGCAGTTAGTGTACTGACGCAGATCTCCGCAGATCCATCATTGGCAGGAAAATCACCGGCTGAAGTGCAGAAATTTCTGGACGCTCAGATGAAAGAAGCTTTAGATTATTTTGGACCCCAGGCTACAAAACAGTACAACCTGGATTTTGATCCGAGAGCCAGTATCGTTGGCGACAATTACGACAACTATTCAGAAAAATCTTACGGAAACAACCACTACGAAGGCGCTGATGCAAAACACGGAACCCACGTTGCAGGAATTATCGCGGGATTGCCACAAGGAACTGAAGTTCAGTACGGTGTAGGATATAAAACTGCAAAAATCATGACGGTGAGAGCTGTTCCGGATGGTGACGAAAGAGATAAAGACGTGGCTAACGCCATCAGATATGCAGTGGATAACGGAGCGAAAATTCTGAATATGAGTTTTGGAAAACCGGTTTCTCCGGGGAAAAATGTAGTTTGGGATGCCTTTAAATACGCGCAGGATAACGGTGTGCTTTTGGTGAAAGCTGCAGGTAACGAAAACGAAAATATTTCTGAAAATGTATATTATCCGACGAATTTCAAAAATGTTACTGATGCTAAACCATTCGTTTCAAATATGATAGTAGTGGGCGCAAGTACCAACAACAATGAAATGCTGAGAGCAGACTTCTCCAACTATAATCAGAAAATGGTAAACGTTTTCGCACCGGGAGAAAAAATTTACTCTACTGTTCCGGATGGCAAATACGAATATCTTCAGGGTACCTCAATGGCTGCACCGGTTGTAGCTGGCGCGGCATCAGTTCTTTTGGCTTATATGCCGAACCTGACTCCGGCTGAGGTTATTGAATCTTTGGTGAAGACCTCAAACAAATCAACAGTTAATGCAATGATTGGTTCCAATGAAAACAACCGTTTCGACTTGATTTCGGAAGCTGGCGGAGTTATTGATTTGAGAAAGGCAGCCGAATATGCTTTTACCAATTTTTATAAACCAATGTCTGCGAAAAAAGCTGACAAGGCAAGAAAAAAAATAAAAATGTAAAATTTTAACTTGAATACACGAAAGTCCGGTTTATCCGGGCTTTTTTTGTGTCTGAGTTCATCTTGGCACGGTTTTTTGTTCATAACAAATTAAATAATTTTATTACGATGAAAAATTTATTACTGACAGGAATTTTAGGAGCTGCTTTAACTGTTTCCTGTTCCACTGCAAAAACAGCACAGTCTAACCGGGCCGAATTTTTAAAGATGAAAGGCGATTGGGAAATTACAAGTGTAAATTATGACAAGAGTTATAAAATAAAGCCTTTTGACGAAGGTGCAGATGTCAACTGTTTTGTAGGAAGCCACTGGAGACTAATTCCGAATAACTATTCGGGAGCTTATACGCTGAAAGGTGGTGGAGACTGTCCGAGTCTTACCCAGCCCGTGAAATTCGAGGTAAAAGATGGTAATACATTTTTATTCAAAAAAATTGTAGAAGGAACAAAGGCAAAAGCCAATCCGGATGGATATATGATGACTTTGCTTAATCAGTCTACAGATCAGTTCAGTTTACAGCAAAGTGTTCCTTTCGAAGGACAAATGGTGAATGTAGTTTATAACTTCGCGAGAACAGCAGCACAATAATTAATATTAAAAAATTAAGAAGATGAAATTCAATAAAACTTATATAGCAGCCTTATTTTTATCAACAGGATTGCTTTTTACTGGCTGTGAGTCGGTACAGAACGCAAACAACCAACAGAAAGGAACCGTGATCGGTGCTGCAGCTGGAGCTGTACTGGGTGGTGTACTCGGAAACAATATCGGTAAAGGTAAAAATGCGCCGGCTGGAGCCGTTTTAGGCGGTGTCCTTGGAGGTGTGGTAGGTAATGTAATCGGAAACAAGATGGACAAACAGGCCAAAGAAATTAAAAATACTTTGCCTGGAGCTGAAGTGGAAAGAGTTGGTGAAGGAATCCGAGTAACCATGAAAGAAAATATGGTGAACTTTGCATTCGATTCTTCAAATTTGACTCAAACCGCCAAAACAAATCTTGATAAACTTGCTCAGGTTTTAATTAACAATCCTGACACGGATATCAACATTTATGGCCATACCGACAGCAAAGGTACAGATGAATACAATCTTTCCCTTTCCGACAGGAGAGCTGCTGCAGTTAAAACTTACCTGATTTCAAAAGGCGTTGCCTCAAGCAGAATGATTACAATGGGGATGGGCGAAAAAGAACCCGTAGCTTCTAATGACACTGATGCTGGAAGAGCTGAGAACAGAAGGGTGGAATTTGCCATCACCGCTGGTGCAGAAATGATCAAGGATGCACAGGACGGTCAGTAAACCATTATACACATCAATATTTTTAAAAACCGCTTCGGCGGTTTTTTTTATTTCAAAGACTGGGAAATCAGGGAAAATTTAAGTAAAAAATATGTATTTTTGCTTTTCACTCCTCAATATTAATGCTGAAATACTTAAAACTCCTGCGGGTGGAACAGTGGGTAAAGAACTTTTTTGTTTTTTTGCCTTTATTTTTCTCTGGAAACGTTACCAACACCGGTTTATTGATCAAAAGTTTATTTGCTTTTGTGATTTTTTGCCTGGCCGCAAGTTCCGTGTATATCATCAATGATTATTCGGATATTGAGTCTGACCGCAAACACCCCGAAAAAAGAAAAAGGCCGCTTGCGAGTGGCTCCGTTTCAAAGAAAACTGCAGCGGCAATTTTTACGGCATGTGTTGCAGCCGTTCTCATGCTCATCTATTTCAGTTCAGCCTACTTTCACCAGAATGTTTTGGAATTCAGTTCAGTAATCGCCTTTTATTTTTTAATGAACATTGCTTATACTTTTAAGCTGAAACATGTAGCCATTATCGATGTTTTCATTATTGCATCAGGTTTTGTGCTGCGGGTATTGGCAGGTGGAGCGATTACCGGAATTCTGGTTTCTCAGTGGGCCATTCTGCTGACCTTTGTTCTGGCGCTGGTTCTGGCGATCGGGAAAAGAAGGGGAGAACTCATCAATGCTCAGGTTACCGGAAGAACGAGAAAAGCGCTGGACGGTTACAATGTTCAGTTTGCAGATATTGCCCTGTCGATCAGCTGTACTTTGGCAATTGTCTGTTATCTTATGTTTACCCTGTCGCCTGAAGTTCAGCAGCGCTTCCATCCCACGATATTTTATACCGTAATTTTTGTGGTCTATGCTTTTCTAAGATACCTTCAGCAGACATTGGTTTACAACAGGACCGAATCACCCACCAAAATACTTTACCGCGATCACTATATTCAAATTACGCTGCTCTTGTGGCTCGTCGTTTTTTTACTCCAAATCTATTTTAAATGATGAAGCCAAATTTTATCAGAAAAATAGCGAATTGGGGAAATTTTCCGGTGGTAGAGAAGGAGGTCAGATCGATGGATTCGTTATCTCGTATCCGGGAATTTATTAAAAACAATAACGAGGTCATTGCCCGCGGTAACGGTCGGTGTTACGGTGATGCAGCGCTCGGTGAACATATTTTTTCAACAATCAGGCTTAACAAATTCATCAGTTTCGACCGTTTAAACGGCATCATTGAATGTGAATCTGGTGTGCTTCTTTCAGAAATTCTGGAAATCTGTGTTCCTCAGGGTTATTTTCTTTTCGTGACACCGGGAACGAAATTCATTACCTTAGGAGGTGCCATTGCAGCTGATGTTCACGGCAAAAACCATCATTCCGAAGGTTGTTTCTCTGAATCCGTTTTAGAATTTTCACTTCTGAATGAAAATGGGGAAGTTATTACGTGTTCCCGAACAGAAAATTCAGAAAAATTCTGGGCAACCGTCGGTGGAATGGGCCTGACGGGAATCATCCTCTCAGCGAAATTCAAACTCAAAAACATTGAAACGGCTTATATCCGTCAGGAAATCATCAAAGCAGAAAATATTGATGAGATTTTCAGACTTTTTGACGAAAGTGAAAGCTGGACGTATAATGTAGCCTGGATCGACTGTCTTCAGAAAGGCAAAAACCTCGGTAGAAGTGTTATGATGAGGGGTGAACATGCATTCCGTCATCAGTTGCCACCAAAACTTCAGGAAAATCCGTTAAGGCTGAAAGAAAAATCAACACCGTCGGTTCCGTTCTATCTGCCTGGTTTTATTTTGAATAATATCACCGTAAAATTTTTTAATTTTCTGTATTTCAATCACCACCGTAAAAATAAAGTTGCAGATTACGTAAACTACGAAACGTTTTTTTATCCGCTGGATATCGTGAACGACTGGAACCGAATGTACGGTAAGAATGGTTTTATTCAGTATCAGTTCGTGATACCGAAGGAAAATGGAAAAGAAGGTTTAAAGAAGATTCTGGAAACCATTGCCGACAGCGGAAACGGATCTTTTCTGGCAGTGCTCAAGCTTTTCGGGAAAAATAATCCGGAAGCTTACAACTCCTTTCCGATCGAAGGGTATACCTTGGCGCTGGATTTTAAAGTGAATCCGAAATTAAAAAAACTCGTCTCCCGACTGGATGAGATTGTTGAGGATTACGGTGGACGGATTTATCTTGCCAAAGACAGCATGAGTAAATCAAGCCTCACCGATTATCTCAAAAACGTTCAGAATCCGAAATTTGTTTCACTTCAGCACAAAAGAATCATCAGTAACAGTTAATTTTCCGATGAATGATCCGTGGTCATTCGTCATTAATCATTTTGTATGATCGTATTGGGAAGCAACTCCGAGGTTGCGCAGGAATTTGTAGAAAAAGCATTGAAGGAAGGAGAAAAATTTTCAAAAATTTATCTCTTCACTTCCCATGCGGAAACCTCAGAAAAGTTTGTGAAACACATTCAGGTGAAATATGTGCAGCAGGCCGAAGTCGTTGACCTGGATCTGACAAAAGAAATAGACTGGAGCCGGTTCGAGGACATCAATTCGGACCTGGTTTTTTGTGCAATAGGCCATCTCGGCGAAAGTACCGAAGAATCGCTTTACGACAGTAAGAATACTGAAAAGATCATCAGCATCAACTATGCGAAACTCATTCCTGTACTGAATTATTTTGCAGAAAAAATGGAAAGAAAACGTTCCGGAACGCTCATTGTTTTATCTTCGGTCGCTGGTGAAAGAGGAAGGCAGAGCAATTTCATTTACGGCAGCGCAAAAGCAGGATTAACCGCCTATTTGAGCGGCCTCAGAAATTATCTGTTCGACAATAAAGTACATGTTCTTACCGTGAAACCCGGATTTATGGCCACCAAAATGACAGAAGGCCTGCCCCTGAACCCGCATCTGACGGCCACTGCAAAAGAAGCCGCTGCTCATATTTACAAAGCCTATAAAAAAAGAAAAAATGTCGCATATGTTTTACCTGTTTGGGAACTCATTATGCTGATCATCAGAAATATTCCGGAATTTATTTTTAAAAAATTGAAACTTTAAGAACGCACTCTTCAGATGAAAAAAGCATATTTTTTTGATTTCGACGGCACCCTTACCTACAGCGACACGATGTTTCGGTTCCTTAAGTTTTATGATGCCCCGAAATTCTATCTGCAGTTTGCAAAACATATTCCGCTTTTTATTCTGCTGAAGCTCAGACTTGCCAGCGCCGAAAAAGTAAAGAAAAGTTTTATTTCTTCCGTTTTAAAAGGGGAAAGCAAAAGTAAAATCGAGAAAAAATCCCGCGAGTTTTTTGAAAAGAGCTATCCTTCCATCATCCGCGGAAACGCTTTGGAATTCATTGAAAATATAGACCGCAGCCAAACCGAAAGTTATATTGTTTCCGCATCTCTAGACATTTGGGTGCAGCCTTTCGCCGAAAAACTCGGCATGCATCTTATCGCGACAAAAGCCGAATTCATTAATGGGATTTTTACCGGAAATTTCATCGGTAAGAACTGTAACGGAGCCGAGAAGCTCAACCGCATCAAAGAGGCGATTTCAGATAAAAAATTCGACAAGACCATTGCCTTTGGAGACACTTCCGGTGACCGTGAAATGATGGACTGGGCCAACGAAAGCCATTTTGAATTTTTTCACTAATTTTACCCTTTTAAAAATCTTAAAAATCTCCAACTAAAATGGATAAAATATATCTGGATAATGCCGCTACCACACCGCTTTCTGATGAAGTAATCGATGCGATGGTAAAGGTGATGAAAATTACCTTCGGAAATCCTTCTTCTACACATAGCTTTGGTCAGGAGGCGAAAATTCTCATCGAAAACGTAAGAAGGCAGATTGCAGAATGTCTTAAGGTTTCGCCCGCTGAAATTACATTTACTTCCTGCGGAACCGAATCCAACAACATGATCATTCAATCATGTGTGAACCATCTGGGTGTGGAAAGAATCATTACTTCGCCGATGGAACACAAATGTGTCGCCGAAACGGTTCTGGACATGAAGAAACGCAGAAATGTGGAGGTGATTTATCTTAAGCCTGATAAGAAAGGCGATTTCGATCTTGCGCAACTGGAGACCTTGCTTAAGGATTCGGACAAGAAAACGCTGGTTTCGCTCATGCATGCTAACAACGAAACCGGAAACCTTCTCGATATAAAAAAGGTTGCCGAAATCTGTCACGAAAACAAAGCGCTTTTCCATTCAGACACCGTGCAGACGGTTGCTCATGTTGATCTGGATTTTTCCGATATTCCGGTTGATTTTGCTTCGTGCAGTGCACATAAATTCCACGGTCCGAAAGGCAGCGGTTTTGCTTTCATCAGAAAATCTTCGGGTTTGAAAGGTATCATTACAGGTGGGCCCCAGGAAAGGAGCCTCAGAGCGGGAACTGAAAATGTCTGCGGAATTGTGGGCTTGGGTAAAGCCCTGGAACTTGCAGTAGACCATATGGCAGAATATTCGGCCCAGATTCAGGAGATAAAAGACTATACCATTGGAAATTTGCGGAATGCAATACCGGGCGTAAAATTCAACGGCAGAAGCGCCGAAAAAGAAAACAGCCTTTACACCGTCTTGAGTGTTTTGCTTCCTTTTAAAGACCCGATGATTGGTTTGAAACTGGATATGAAGGGAATCGCAGTTTCGCAGGGAAGTGCGTGTTCTTCCGGTGCTTCAAAACCTTCAATGGTCATGATGATGCTCTTGGAAGAAGAGGAAATGGAAAACTGCACACCACTTCGGGTTTCCTTTAGCCATCTGACCACGAAAGCAGAGATTGATGCGCTTACGGATGCGCTTAAAGAGATTTCGGAAAGCTTTGAAATAGACAAAACAAATATTCAGCATAGATAATTTGGGCTTTCCTTTGGCTTAAATATTGTATTTTTGCGGAAGAAATTTAGTAACAGTAATTTAAAAAATATAAAAAAATGGCTTTAGAAATAACAGATCAGTCTTTCGAACAGACTGTATTAAGATCAGATAAACCGGTATTGGTGGATTTTTGGGCAGTATGGTGCGGACCTTGCAGAATGTTGGGGCCAATCATCGAAGAGGTAGCCAATGACTTTGAAGGAAGAGCAGTTGTAGGTAAAGTAGATGTAGATAATAACCAACAGGTTTCGGTAGATTACGGAATCAGAAATATTCCTACCGTTTTGATCTTTAAAAACGGAGAAGTGGTGGATAAAATAGTAGGTGTTGCTTCAAAAGAAGTGATTGCTGAAAAATTATCGGCACATTTATAAAAAATTCCTCTTGAAACTGAGTGCTTTCTATAAAAGAAAGCATTTTTTTTGTCAAAAGGTTTTGTAGATGGCCGGAAAGTTGTATTTTTGCACTCATCAAAAGAAACAAGCTCTTTAAAACGTATTGATCCGGTAGTTCAGCTGGTTAGAATGCCGCCCTGTCACGGCGGAGGTCGCGGGTTCGAGTCCCGTCCGGATCGCATATATTGCTTGGCACAATCTTATTATTTTGTTTGATTGAGCCACATGAAATCATTAAAGTTTTGTCAGTACTTTTAAAAAATTGATCCGGTAGTTCAGCTGGTTAGAATGCCGCCCTGTCACGGCGGAGGTCGCGGGTTCGAGTCCCGTCCGGATCGCAAGCCCCATTCAGGGGCTTTTTTATTTATATTATTTACATTTTGGTAATCAACACACAAGATTTCACTTTGCATAGATGAAGCCATCTAATAATTCAAAGATTTCAAGTTAATTCCTTGTAAACACTGATATTTGGTATCATTCTTGAAACTGAGTAGGGAAAGGATATATGAAGATTACAACAAAAAGAATTCTGTTTTTCTTATTCATGGGTACGCTTTCTGGTGTGCTCATGCAATGTACAAAAGAAGCAGTTAAAGAGATTTCCCCTGAAAATAAAGTGCTTACTAAGGAACAGAATAATCAAAAGCAAAAGGCAATTGAGGATTCCCTGAAGGCCACTCAAATTCAATATACATCATTAATCTTCCCGAAAAATAAAAAGGATTCTTTGATGGGGGAGTTTACAAAAAAATATTCCGAAGAAGAGCAGTATATAATCCTTGCTCTTAACCGTCTTGACCAGAAAAACCGCTGGAGAGCTGATACTTTAGTGATCCCCGATAAATTTGACCCGACATTAATGCTATACAGTCCATTTCCCAGGAAAATGGAAATGCTGGATAAGGTGAATAAATTTGTGATTTTTTCTTATCCCATCCAGGCTTATGCGGTATATCAGAACGGAGAACTCCTGAAATGGGGTCCTACAAGTATGGGCAAAAAAGCGGCGCAAACAAAGCGCGGCCTTATGTTTGTAAACTGGAAAAAGGAACTTGCGATTTCTACAGTCGACAGCGAGTGGAAACTGCCCTATAACGTCAACATTCACAATACGCTTGGAATCGGATGGCATCAGTATGACCTTCCCGGTTTTCCCGCTTCTCATTCATGCCTGCGCCTTTTAATGAACGACGCAAAATGGATGTACAATTTCGCAGATACGTGGATTTTGAACGACGGAGGTGCGACCTTAAAGGCCAACGGAACGCCCGTTATTGTTTTCGGTGATTATAAATGGGGTGGTAAAAAGCCATGGAAAATGTTATCAGACAATCCTGCCGCCAATTTAATTACTGTGGAAGACCTGAATGAAGTAATTAAGCCACATCTTTCTAAAATTCTTGATGAACAGGAGAAAAGAGAGCATGTTATTCAGTCATCTGAACAAGCCTCAGATAAAAATATTGAAGCTGCATAAAAAATCAACTCTCAAAAGGAAGGACAGACTCTTCTGCAAAATTTCTCAGCATCTCCATTTCGGTATTTGATCTCCGCTGCCCGATTTTTGCGGCTGCATAAGTCAGGAATATCAGAACAAGCATGGTGATTGAAGCTGACAATGCCCAAGGAAATTCATTGCTTTTAATCTGCTTTTCCACAAACCACATGGTGATGAAAACCATCCACAAGATCCCGAAAAGGAAATAAAGGAACATGAAAAAAGTCCATACCGCGGAACTGGGACCGAAAACGCCCCGAATAACCGTGTTTTCCTCCTCTTTTTCGATGCGTAAGGACAAATAGGGCTTCCAGTAACTGTCGGTTTCTGTTTTAACGGAAACGGTCACCATTTCGGAATTTACATTTCCTGAAAACTGTTCCCGGTGTTCTTGAAGATATTTTTTCAGCCCTGCGGCATATTCATCTTGCGAGAGTTGAATGATCAGCTTAAATCGCGGACGCGTACGGATTTTATCTAAAGTTGTTTCTTCTTTTTTCATAATTATTCCCGGTAAGGGATTGGGTCTTCCAAATTAAAACTAAAAGTAAGGGTTAGTGTATTGCGAGTCGCCTTAATCTCAATAAATTTACCTTCTTCCGACTTCATAAGGTCATTAATTTGGTTTAAGGACATGCTTGAAGTTTTTTTTCCGTTTATGGAGAGAATCTGATCACCTTTCATAAGCCCGGCTTTGAAGGCTGGAGAGTCTTTCCTTATTCCCGCGACAGAGTAAATGGGTTTCAGTACAAATTTATACTGAAAAGGGTTTGCAATAACATTTACTTCATTACCTGCATTGTCATTTTTGGTAGGTGTTTCAACCTTTACCATTTCTTCTTCCCATTTCACTCCGTCATGTTTAAAATCAATGCCACTCATGTTGAAATGAAAATCATCTCCATAATTCTTGTTTTTTCTGAGGTACATTTTTTTATTTTCATAATCAAATATAATATTGAACCGCCTCAGGATTTCACTGCCTACCGAGCCTTTCCGGTCTTTCACCAAATTTACATGCTGTATAGAAAATTCATCGGGCATGGCCATTAAAGGTTTTTCAAATTTAAAATTGCCCAGATAGAAATGATGAATGCGGCTTCGCTTTCCATACACATCTCCGTTGAAACCACGCCCCAGAAAATCTTCGATATTCGGACGGTTGTAAACAAAATCCTTGATGAGGGCAGGGAAGAGCCAAAGGGCATCGCTGTTGCCAAGATCCAGCAGTAGTTTTGAGCTGTTTTTCTCGTTTTTCATTTCAACGTCAGCCACTACATACGGTTTGTTGTATTCTACTGTAATGGGTAACTGCTGAAATTTGCCTATATTCTTTGGAAGTGCTTTTTCGTCCTCAAAAACCGTAATTTTTTTAGTGATGTAATTGATGGAAACAGGATGGTTACGGAAAAAATAATATCCAATAATTCCGTTTACCGGAATGCCGATATGAGATGAGAAATTAAAGTCTTCATCTAAAATAATGAAAATGGTATGGGAAGAATCGGTAAAATTTTTTCCTATTTTAAGTTGGTTTCTTATGGATTTCAGGCCTTCAATTTCCAGACTTCCCCCAAGTCCGGAAAATTTTATTTTTTCGATATTTTTGAAATTGATTTCTTTATTGTCTGTACTAAAAAGGATCGTCTCCGCAACTCCGGTATCTAATAGAAAGGTAAGCGGAACACCGTTCAGCTCTACCGGAATGAAAATTAAATTGTTAATGAGTTGAAAAGGAATGACAGTAGTCTTCTTATTTTCCGTGATCTCAAAGCCATCCTGCGCTCTAAAAAAGACCGCGGTGAAAAGAAGAAATAGTTTCAAGAAATTCATCAATTGAAATTACGATTTTTTTCATATTCAAGTGCAATTTATTTGAAGCTGAAAAACCTTTTCATAAAAATACTCCAAAAAAAAAATCCCCAAGTAATTGGGGATTTTTTCTTTTAAAATTTATTGTTAATTCTTGATGAATTTTTTCTGGGCGGTTTCTCCGTTATTGTCTATATCAATTACATAAACGCCTCTTTCGAGTTTGCTGACATTTATTTTTCTGCCATAGATTTTACCTTTGGAGATCAGCTGGCCAGCAGCATTGTAAATGGTATAAAGAGCACCTTCAGAAACTTTGGAAATATTCAGGATATCACTAACCGGGTTCGGATAAATAAATATCGTGTTTTGATCCAAAGCATTGATTGTACCGCTTTTTGAAATCATCACTTTATAGTCTTCCACTTCACCGTTAGGGAAGTTAACACAGCTTAATGGTGAACCATCTCTCTGCATTACCACTCGCATTACCACATATTTGTCATTTGTTAAACTTACAAATGCATCGGAAGGAACAGTAAATGTGCCGGTAATTGGAGTGTTTTTATTTGGTGGAGAAGTAAGAATTCTTTCACCAACTTCAAAAGTGGAATTCCTGTTGAAATCTATCCAAACAGTAACAGCTTCGTTGTACTGGGTATTCGCCCAGGTTTTAGAAACAGATATCTGATTATTGGTAGTTCCTTGAAGCAAACGGATTGTTTTAAGGTTATTACCAATATAACTTGAATAGTTGGTTGCTCCGGAATCATTGGTCATTGCCGGCAATCCACCAGCAGGAGTTACTTTTACATTCGAAATATGTTCAGCTGCAGAACTCGCAGATGTCATTGGACAATATACCACGCTTGGAGTCGTAAAGATATATGGAGAGGTAAAAGTCTGTAATGTTCCTCCACATACGTTCGCTACCTGAACTTCATACTGTGTATTTTCAAGTAATCCCGTCAATAAGTAGGTATTTACGGTTAGGTTAACAGTAGTCCAGTTTGGAAATCCAACTTTTCTATATCTTAAGACATATGTTGCACCGGCAAAAGTATTCCAGTTCACTTCAGCCGTAGTCATCGTAAGATTTGTAACGGTCAGCCCGATTGGAGCCATCTCACATGTTGGTAAGGTGGTAAACACAATTGGAGTGGTGTATGGATTCGTTGCTCCTGAACAAATTGACGCAACCTGTACTTCATAAGTTGTATATGGAGTAAGTGCTGTTAAGTTGTAACTGTTTGTAGGTACGTTTACAGTAATCCACGTTCCCGATCCTACTGCACGATACTGCAGACTGTAAGTTGCGCCTAATGTTGCAGCCCAGTTCACCTGTGCAGAAGTAGCAGTTATATTTGTTACCGTGAATCCGGCTGGTGGTGTAGGATCACATTTAGTGGTAAACAAACTGGAGGCCGTGTAAGCGCCCATTTGGTTGCTGCATATAGCCGCCACCTGCACTTCATATTGTGTCGAGGATGACAATGGTGTCATTGTATAGGTATTGGTACTTAGCGGCAGAGTAATCCATGTCGTACTTCCGACAGCTCTGTATCTGATGCTATATGTTGCACCACCTGGATCAGCTGTCCACGTTGCAACAGCAGATGTACTGGTAATTGCAGTGATTGTTAAACCTACCGGAGTTGTATTGAGACAAGGTATTGGTTCGTGCAATTTAACAGCATAGTCTTCTATCTCACCATAAGTGTAACCTACACAGGCATCTGTCGGCTGAGTAGATTCTCTCAACATGATCCTCATTTTAGTTTTCAAAGGACCATTATAAGCAGTTGGAGGTGAAGGCACAGCAAATGTAGCTGTAACTGGTGTGGTAGTACTTGAAGGGGAAATCATGATTTTTTCTCCTACTTCAAACACACCGTTTCGGTTAAAATCGATCCAAGCGGTTACTGCAACACTAAAGTTAGTTCCATCCCAAGCTTTACCAATCGAGATAGTATTTCCTGTAGAACCCATCACCAGATTAACCAATTTAGTAGCATCACTTGAATAATCGATATAACCACTTGCACCTGAATTATTGGTCATCGGGGCAAAAGGAGGAGTTCCCGTAGGGGTAATGGTTACATTGGCAATCCAGTCATCTGCACTGGTGCTAGGAGCACTGTTTGGTGTAGGGGTCGGTACACAATATGTTAATGGAGTTGTTGTGAACAATACTGAAGGAGAAAATGCTCCCTGGGTTCCTCCGCATATTGTTGATACCTGAACCTCATACTGAGTCTGTTCTGTTAGACCAGGAATTACAAAACTATTTCCAGGTGTTACGGGAACGTTTGCAGTGATCCATGTAGGTGAACCTACCTGACGATATCTTATCACATAAGTTCCACCTGTAGTAGCTATCCAAGAAACATTCGCTGTTGTAGAGGTAATATTTGATACTGTAATATTACTAGGTGCGGCAGTAGTACACGGCTGCATATCTACAAACACAACGGGATAATCTTCAATTTCACCTTGAGTGGACATCGTACAAGGACTTGTAATGGTAAGGAAAGACATGATCACCCTCATCTTAGTAGGTTGTGATCCTGCATATGCCCCAGCCGGAACTGTAAATGTTGAAGTAACAGGTGTGGTTGAGGAATAACCTAAATTCATAATCCTTTCAGATGTTTCAAATACTCCGTTTCTGTTAAAATCCACCCATGCTGATGTAGCATAAGTACTTGAAGCAATAGATCTACCCACTGAAAGGGTGTTATTCGCCTGACCTCTTACCATTGTAATGGTGGTAGCAGGAACTCCATAATAATCAGTGTAAGTACTTGCACCTGAATTATTACTCATGGTCACTGAATTTGTAGGAATTACAGTAACATTATTAATGAAACTGCCCGCACTTGTTGAACTGATTGGACACCATGTTAAAGGACTCGTTGTAAACACTACTGACGGTGAGAATGCACCTGTAGTAGCACTACATGTTGTTGCAATCTGCACTTCATATTGGGTCGATTCAGTAAGACCGTTAATAACGGTTGCAGTTGTTGCAGGATTAATCGTTGTCCATGCTGTAGTCCCAACTTTTCTGTATCTTAACTGATAAGTAGCTCCAGTCGCATTCAACCACGATATTGTAGCTGAAGTGGCATCCACACTGCTTACTGTAATATTTGATGGTGGATTGGTAGTACAAGGCTGCAGTTGAAGCAGTTTAACATCGTAATCTTCAACTTCACCGTATGTAAAGTTTGTACACGCGACTGGTGCAGTGCTGTTTTGCATTACCACTCGCATTCTTGTCACCAAACCTCCGCTGTAAGCGGTTGCAGGCACCGTAAATGTTGCGGTAACTGGCGTGGTTGTACTTGATGCAGATGTAAGTATTTTTTCTGAATCCTCAAATATTCCATTTCTGTTAAAATCTATCCAGGCAGCAACAGCACTGGCGTATGTCGTTCCTGACCATGTTTTGGAAACCGAAATAGCATTATTGGTAGAACCAATAATAAGATTTACAGGAGCAGGAGCAGCGGTAAATAAGGTGTAGTTGGCTGCACCTGTAGTGTTGGTCATTACATTGGCACCTGTAGGAGATACCATAACGTTTGAAATATAACCTCTTGTTGTATCACTGGAAGTTTGTGGACAATAAACCACCGCAGGTGTTGTGAATACTATTGGAGCTGTAAATGTGCCCTGTGTAGTTCCACAAACATATGCCACCTGAACTTCGTAAGGAGTTGATGGGGTTAAATTAGTTAAAGTATACGAACTTGAAGTTGGAGCGGGTGTGGCCGTTATCCAAGTTGCTGAACCCACCGCCCTGTACTGCAGAACATAAGTGGCTCCGGTAGCAGAATCCCAAGTTACGTTTGCGGTAGTTGCGGTAACATTCGTTACACTACCGTTTAGTGGCGCTGCAGAAGTACATGGAATAGGGGTAATTAATTTAACTGCATAGTCTTCAATTTCTCCGTATGTATATCCTGTACATGCATCAGTTGGTGGCGAACTAAACTTAAGAATAACTCTCATTCTTGTAGGTAAGCCTCCACTGTAAGCGGTTGGTGGTACTGTGAAATTTGTAGAGACAGGATTAGTTGTACTGGCTGGTGAATCCATTACTTTTTCCGCTGTTTCAAAAACACCGTTTCTGTTGAAATCAATCCAAACTACTACAGCTTCTGAAAAAGTAGTACCAGTCCATACTTTTGTCACTTCAATATTATTATTGGCCGAACCGATTACAAGATTTACCAATCTCGTAGCATCCGTAGTATAATCTGTGTAGGTACTGCCGGCTGAAGTACTGTTCATAACCGCAGCTCCATTTGGAGTTACTTTTACCCCACCAATATATTCGTCACTGAAGTTAGTAGAACTTATTGGACAGTAACTTAAAGATAAAGTTGTAAAATTTGTTGAAGTAGAGAATACACCTTGAGTGCTAGAACATACGTAAGCTACCTGAACTTCATATTGCGTGGATTCTGTTAATCCTGTAATAATATACGAGTTCGTGGTTGGAGCAGGCGTTGCGGTTGTCCACGTAGGCGCTCCAATTTTTCTGTATTGAAGAACGTATGCGGCACCTGCAGCGGCAGTCCAGTTAACTGTAGCTTGAGTTTGAGTTACGGGTGAAACCGTAATTCCAGTTGGGGCAATAGTTGGATCACAAACTGCCATTGCAGAAATTGTGACATTCCCAATTGCATAAAACACATTATTAAGAGCTGTAACCCGAACTTTTGCAATGGCTCCTGTAGCAACACCAGTAAAAGTGAAGCTTTCGGTACCGTCATTTGGTGTTGAGGCTGAAAGTACATTCCATGTAGCTCCATTGTCTGTTGTATAATCTATTTTAACATTTGCAACACTATAAGGTGCTGCAGTTGTTCCGACTACATCCCAGGTTACTGCCGATGGATTGTTGTTATAACCTGCAGTTGAAGTTACTTTGAACGGACCTGCACTACCAACAACAATAACCTGATTGGCTCTTTGCGTTTGCTGTTGATTTCCTGCAGGATTGTTGTCCCTTACAGTCAATGCAAAATTTGTTGTACGCGCAACTGTTGATACAGCTTCCCAAGTATTGGTGCTATTGTTTAACACACCCGCTAAAACTGATTGCAGTTTAGGGAAGTATCTTGTAGCTCCGCCAGTGGAAGGTACAACAGACCTGAATGAAGCACCTGAAGAAGTAGTTCCCAGATTTGTTTTATTAATAACGACAGCTCCGGCTGTATCCACCTCTTCCCACGTAAAAGTCATGGGATCGTTTTCCGGATCTGTTACCGAACCTGTTAAAACAAAAGCGGTCCCTTTAGGGATATTATAAGTTGGCAACGCTGCAATAACCGGTGGGTTGTTAGTCACCGGAATTTCAACATCACATGTTTTATTTGTTAAATTGGTTTGAACCTGATTGATACTTACAGTGTGAAAATAACCGTCAGAATGAGGCTGTACATCAGTGTTGGTGCCTGTAATTCCGGCATAACCCATTATGGTGGATCCTGAACCAGGCTCCACATTCATACCTGAATTTTCTGTATTATGCGAAAAAGTATGGTTTGCACCTAACTGGTGACCCATCTCATGAGCTACATAATCAATATCAAAATTATCTCCCTGCGGAATGTTGTCAGCAGGTGAAGTAAATCCTGAACCTTTATTTTTATCTGTTAAGCTCGGAGTATCATCTACACATACACAACCAATACATCCTGCATTACCGCCGCCGCCTGAAGCACCAAAAAGATGCCCAATGTCATAGGCAGAATTACCGATAACTGTAGTTAAGGTATTTTGTAGTTCAGTATTCCAAGGTCCACCAGACCCTACAGGTCCACTGGAATAAGGATCGGTGGCTGCATTGGTATAGATTAAATTAGGAAAATTCTGCACATTCAGATGAAGTGCAAAATCTTTTTCAAATACACCGTTTACTCTTGTCATTGTTGCGTTGATCGCTGTAAGCGCTCCGGCTACACCACCAAAGAAGGTAGTATATTCAGCGGTCACCGAAATTGCCAATCGCATTGTTCTGTATTTCTTATCAGAACTTTTGGAAAAGTCATTAGGATTATTGGTGAAAGATTTTCCGGCATCATAGAGTTTGTTGATTTCCTCTTTTGACAGGATATCTTCATTCATCGAACACAAAAAGCCTTTATTTCCAGTGTCCACCGTTTTGGGATGAACCTCATAAACTGTTTTGCTTTTATTTGCGGGCTCAATGAACTGATATTCACCATTATGAATGATCATCGCCTGGAAATCATTCGGAGCGACACTAAATCTAATATATTTTGAGGGATCAGACACATCAACTCCTACATAGGATCCGAGTTGATATTGATCAGCAAGCTCTTTTACCACAACAGGCAGACTGTAAACAGCAAATGTTTCAATTTTACCACCTAAAGTGGGAATTGAAACTTGAACTGGCTTCGCCTTGGGCCCGGTTTCCTGAACATTTACTAACTGAGCTCTTAATACATTTAAATCTAATTTGAAATAATCCGATGCTTTCGTATTATTTCGAATTTTTTCTCCCTGCATACTCGTTGGAGTCCATTGTGCAAATGAAGTAACAAAGGAGCAGAGAAGAATCAATAAGGTAAAGAATTTCTTCATAATATTCACTATAAGTTTATTTTACAAATCTAAACAATTTTTATTATTTAATACATCGGATGGAGTAAAATTTTAATAATTGCGCAAAATATAATCAATTCTTGAATTTTATCGATAAATAGAGGTGAAGCGTGATTTGTTTCAAATTAAAATTTTAATTTTTTGTGATCAGATCTTAATGGGATTAAAAAAACGCTTTGGGAAACCAAAGCGTTATATAAGACATTAAAATATTTCAGAAAAAACATCTGAAATTACCTGTTTTTAGTAACGGTAATATTCCGGTTTGTAAGGTCCTTCAACCTCCACACCAATATATTTTGCCTGTTCGGGACTTAAAGTTTCCAGTTCTACGCCTAATTTTTTGAGATGTAAAGCCGCTACTTTTTCATCCAGATGTTTTGGGAGCATATACACTTCATTTCCGTAAGCTTCAGCATTCTTCCAAAGTTCAATTTGAGCCAAAGTCTGGTTGCTGAATGAGTTACTCATTACAAAACTCGGGTGTCCTGTTGCACAGCCCAGGTTTACCAGACGACCTTCTGCCAGGATAATGATTTCCTTACCTTCGATATTGTACACATCAACCTGAGGTTTCACTTCGTATTTTGTAGAACCGTAGTTTTTGTTTAGCCACGCCATGTCAAGTTCATTATCGAAGTGTCCGATGTTACAGACAACTGCTTTATCTTTCATTTTAAGAAAATGCTCGCTTCTTACAATATTGAAGTTTCCGGTAGTGGTAATTACAATATCTGCAGTATCTACAACAGTCTCAAGTTTTTTAACCTCAAACCCGTCCATTGCCGCCTGAAGCGCACAGATAGGGTCGATTTCCGTCACAGTAACAATAGATCCTGCGCCTTTAAATGAAGCCGCAGTACCTTTACCCACGTCTCCATAACCGCATACAACCACTCTTTTTCCTGCAAGCATAAGATCTGTGGCTCTTCTTACTGCATCAACAGCAGATTCTCTACAGCCATATTTATTATCGAATTTTGACTTTGTAACTGAATCGTTTACATTTATGGCAGGCATCACTAAAGTCCCGTTCTGCATTCTTTCGTATAATCTGTGAACTCCTGTCGTGGTTTCTTCAGAAAGTCCTTTAATGTCCTTTGTTAATTCAGGATATTTATCGAAAACCAGATTTGTTAAATCACCACCATCATCCAGGATCAGATTCAAAGGTTTTCTGTCTTCGCCGAAAAATACCGTTTGTTCAATACACCATTCGAATTCCTCTTCGTTCATTCCTTTCCAGGCATAAACCGGAATTCCTGCAGCAGCGATAGCGGCGGCGGCGTGATCCTGAGTAGAGAAAATATTACATGAAGACCAGGTAACATCAGCTCCAAGTGCAACCAAAGTTTCAATAAGTACTGCAGTCTGGATGGTCATGTGAAGACATCCTGCAATTCTGGCGCCCTTCAATGGTTGAGAAGGTCCGTATTCTTCACGGATGGCCATTAGACCTGGCATTTCTGCCTCTGCCAGTTTTATTTCTTTTCTTCCAAATTCCGCTAATGATATATCCTTAACTTTATAAGGAACGTATTGTGTAGTTGTTTCCATTAATTCAAAATATTTTTGCAAAAATACACAAATTTCTTTGGACTGTCAAAACATGCAGCTGTTTGCCCATGAACACTGGGTTTTCATTTTTGGACATTTTAAAAGAAAGTATCCCGAAGCATCCAAATGAGGCATTTGTTGTACCTATTGTTGTACCTTTCAACATCGTTGCCCCACATTGCCAATCGCCGTTTTAACAGGTTTTAAACCTTTTGCATTCATCAGTTTGTTTAATAAAAAATGTATGAATTATGGCAACCGTAAAATTTGTTCTTAAAACACAACAAAAAGATAAAACTGGCAAATGCCCACTTTATATCCGCGTCATTAAAAACCGCAACGCAAGGTTTATTTCCCTTGGAATATAGCTTCTTCCCTCAGAGTGGGATCAGGACCAGCAAAGGGTCCGCAAAAACTATCCGAACAGCACGAGGATGAATGCAGTGCTTATCGCTAAAATGGCAGACGCATCGATGGAAATTATCGACGAGGAAAGAAAGACTAAAAACATTTCAGCAAGTGCTTTAAAAGAGACTGTACAGGAAAAAAAATCCATCAACTTTTTTGAGTACGCTGATCAGACTCTGGAGAAGATGTATCTTAACATTACTGAAAACACGTACCGGGTTTATAGAACTTTCCTTAACAAATTTAAACGGTTCGTCGGATCGGAAGTGGCGTATACTTGCAAGTGAAATATCTTTAGAAAATTTCACAAGATCATCTTATGGTTTTCTTTTTTCCTTCTCACTTTATTTTTGTAGTTTTGAGTTAACCGTGAATCCCCTTAATGGCTCAGAACAAAAACGCTCAGATCAGATACAAGGCTTTGGACAAATGCTTTGCGAATCAGTATAAAAAATTCTACATCAATGATTTAATTGAATATTGCACCAGTATTCTTTCCGATCATTATGCGCAGGAGACCACGGTTTCCCGCCGCCAGATTTTTGAAGATATGGATTTCATGAAAAGCGATGCCGGTTTTGAGGCGCCCATCGAAAGTTTAAAAGACGGTCGTACCGTCTTTTACAGGTATTCAGATCCGGAGTTTTCCATATTGAAAACCCCGCTGAACCCCTCGGAAATGTCTTCTCTGCAAGAAGCTCTGGAGACCCTGAGCAGAATGAATAATCTCCCCGGTTTTGATTGGGTGAATTCCTTACAGGCAAAACTTCAGTCAGGATTAAATGCGGAAACGCAGAAAACACAGGTCATCAGTTTCGAAGAAAATGAATATTTGCTGGGTCTGTCATTTCTGAACCCTCTATATCAGTTTATTATCAATCAGCAGGTGATTGAAATCCAATACAAAACTTTTACATCAGATGAGGTGTTGACATTTACTTTGTCACCTTACTACCTCAAGCAGTATAACAACAGGTGGTTTCTCTTCGGTTGGAATCACACTGATGGCTACATTCAGAATTTAGCATTGGATCGGATGCAGAATATCATATCATGTAAAGATCAGTACATAGCAAATCCCATAGACTTTGAAGAATACTTTGAGGAGATCGTTGGAGTAAGTAATGATCTAACGAAAGCTGCCGTTAAAATTAAAATTCAATTGAGTAATAACATCATCCCGTATATCAAATCCAAACCTGTTCACGGTTCACAACAAGTCAAAGAAAATATTCTGTTATTGGAGGTCAAGCTAAATTATGAATTGCAGTCACTCATTCTTTCTTACGGCGAAAATATGAAGGTATTGGAGCCGCTGGAGTTGGTGGAGATTATTAAAAATAGAGCTAAAAAACTGTCTGCAAATTATTAATGCAGTTATTGTGCACAGAATATTTATATCATTGTACCATTATACAGCGCACACAATACTATTAGCATGCATTAAAATAATATCAGCATTATGGAAAATGAAAAATTACCCACCAGAATGGGCACAGTTGCTTACCGGACCACAGGTAGACATGCCTCATTCCAAAGATTTTGTGAACTTTTTGAAATTAATTTAGAGAAACCTTTTGATAAAGATTCTCGTATCAGTGCAGAATGCTCCGCTCATATTTTCAAATTTCAAATTTTTGCCATACTATATGAGCAGGATTATTATAGAAAAAAGTCTCCTCAAGAGATCGCCGCTTTTTTGGGAAGAAAAACTGACAATGTACTGGGGATCTTGCAAAAGATTAGGCCTAATTACTTTATTAACGGGGTTTATACCCCAAAGGAGAATCATAATCTTAGATATTTGTCCTCCTTTGAAGTCGACAAACATCTGGGAGGAAATTATGATTTCCTAAGCTATAAATAAAAATTATTTTCTGGTGCACTTCCTTTGCATTGGTGACGTTGAAGTTTGCATCAGAAAAACAATAAGAGTTCATTGAAAAGCCTGTTTTTTAGATTTTGATTTCGCCTACTGTTTTTTGTAGGTATTCCTGGCGAAGCTAGGGATGATGAAGGTTTCTTTTATAAATTGATTTAGATTTATAGGTCTTAGTAGACTGAGGATATTATTTTATAATAATTGGTAATATTATTTTAGTAGATCATTGGTTTTACTTTATTACATCTTGAATTTTTGATCAATTTAATTTCAGAAGTACCCTCACTTATTTTAGCAATTGAATATATAAAGAAAACACAAAACAGGCTTTGAACTTTTTACATAAAAATGAAAAATGGTAAAAAATATATCAATTGAGCAGGCAGAATTTATAAAGAAGTTTTTCAAGTCAATGAAAGATTTAAGGGATTTCTGTATGCTTATTGATATTTGTCAGGATATTTTATATCCTGAATTTAAAGACCGTACCCGCATTGATGAGTATGTAATTAAAACATTGGCTCATCCAAAATCGAAAAACAGATACCATTCTTTTGAAATCAAAAAGAAAAATGGGGGTATGAGAACGATTCATGCACCACAACCTGAATTAAAAGTAGTGTTGCAATGTATTAACCTGATGTTCCAAACAGTTTTCACACCACATTCTGCAGCTTACGGATTTGTTAAAGATGCATCTGTAGTAGATAATGCCAATTTACATTGTGGCAATAACTACGTATTCAATATTGACTTGAAAGATTTTTTTCCAAGTATTGAAATCGGAAGGGTACTAAACCGATTAAGTTTTCCACCTTTCAATTTCAATAAAGAAAATGGACGGGAAGAATTAGGGAATTATATTGCATGGTTAGCCTGTGAAAATACAATTGTGGAAAGACTTGTAGATGGCAAAATTCAAAAGGCAGAAAAACGGGTCTTACCACAAGGTTCTCCATTATCCCCTATCCTTACAAATATTATCTGTGAGCGGTTAGACCGGCGATTAACTGGGCTCGCCAAAAGATTTGGTGTTAAATATAGTCGATACGCGGATGATATTACTTTCAGCTCGATGCAAAATGTATATCAGGAGGAAGGAGCATTTCGAAAGGAATTAGGAAGAATTGTTTCCGACCAGTATTTTATAATTAATCAGGATAAAGTAAGGCTGCAAAAATCTGGTACACGCCAGGAAGTAACCGGCATTACTGTAAATGAATTTTCTAACGTGACGCGAACTTATGTAAAAAGGATTCGTCTATGGCTAAGTTTTTGGGAGAAATTTGGGGCCGAGAAAGCTTTCAATTTATTTTTAAATGGATACATCAAAGACAAGGGACATGTTAAAAACCTTGGAAAGACCTCCTTTTTTATGGAGAATGTTATCGAAGGTAAGCTTAACTACTTGAAAATGGTAAAGGGGGAAAACAATTCCACTTATTTGGGTCTAAAAGAAAGATTTGAAAAACTTTCGCTGAGAAACAAATCAGTCGATCAACTTTTAGATACATGGGAAAAGAATGGTATTGATGAGGCAATGTCAAAATTTTACGCTGACCCATCTCCTAGAGTTGATAAAGTAGCTGATCAAATTGCATTATTATAATTTCTATGGCAAAAGATAAATACGATTTTATACAGGAACTTCTCGAAAATAAAAAATTGACGCTTAGTCAGCGTGAACGTATATTACGTAATACAAAGAATGAGATAAAAAAGGATGGGCTGTTGGGCAAAGATTTAGAACAGCGTGTTGCTCAGTTGGAAGAACAAGTACAGACAACGCTTGGTGGAAAATTGGGAAGCATGACACATGTTATGCCCGATAAAAAAATAGACGAGGAGATGGGAACCCCGCAAATGGGATCCACAAAACTAAAATATGTGAATCCACATAAATTAGCATCGTTTTTAGAAAAGTTCAATCAGAATCCACTCCTTCGTACCGCCTGTCATTTAATTGACAGCAACGAACTAAAGATGATCAACAGGGCTTGCGGAACACTTACTTATGATTATTTCAATCACCGTCAACTTTTAATAGACGAATTCAACGAGTGGATTAAAGGGTATGCAGACGGCGACCTCAAGGCAATCTTCTTTGCATTTATAACAGGACGAAATTTTGACAACAGTAAAAATCTTAATTTGGACAGCACAATTACGATAAATTGGTTTTCCGATGAATTGGAAAGTTGGTGTCGAAAAAATCCGGGAGCAGTTCCCCATCCAGACCCGGGATTTAAGAACGTCCAGAAGAACAAAGGCTGTAAATTGCCTCAACCTTTAAGTGGACAAACATTCCCTGCCGACAAATCAATTTATTTTTCTGATCTCATATTATATTTTAAAAAACTATTCCATATCCGGGGAGACAATCCGCTAGTGCAAATTTTAAAAACTCACAATACAAGAAATAACTGGGAAAGGGATATTACATTTATAATTGAGGAAGAAAACTTCCCTGAGGATATCGAATTATTTACGAACGTGCAGAAACTAATCGCCGCCTATGACGTTTTGATCAAATTGATAATTGAAGTGCAAAAAAAATATAAATTAGAAAAACCCCTAGTTAAACTGTCCTTGCTGCAAAGTAAGAAGGGAACTGTAGAACTGTCAGTCCATCATAAGAATACAACCTTCCGAAAATCTCGCTTTGACGCAATTAATCGGCCAGGTCAAGTCCTGTCGAACCTCTTTGACTTGCAACTTAATGGACTTTGCGATTTCTATATAAGGGCAATCTATGCGGATTCGGAAGAGCCCCATATTATCAATTTCTGGGACGGAAAACCGGCTAAAGCCAAACCGGATTCAGTTTCATCATTCCATGGTGTTGAATACATCTTAAAATTTACAAAATGATTTTTTTAATAGACGAAAAAACTGAAAGGCAGGAAATAGATTATGCCTGGACACAGGAACGTTTTAACGAATTTCACGGCATCATACATAGTATTTCTTCATATGAGGATCTGGAGAATGGTAATCTGCGTGAGGAAATCTTTGCTGACGACAGCATAATCTTGTTTCACGAATCCTTTTTTGACAACGTTCTTAACAACCACCCGAAAGACAGCCGTCTCATCCGGGAGAAATTGACTGCTTTTACCGAAAAGAATGGTAACTCGCTGGTGTACTTTAGTGGCAGCAAAGTGGACCGTCATATTAATGGCAATATCGCCCACTTACCCGTTTCTGTTTTATACCAGAATTTAGAGGTGTTTTTATCAGAAGTAAAGAGCGAAAACATAGATTTACGCAACTTGCTTTTTGGCAGGGACTTCTTCCGGGAAGAAAAGCTACTCCAAAAGATACAGGATAGCAATAACGCTTTTGATTCAACACAATTGGATACTGCTGAAGTAACTTTTTTGGCGCTTAGCTTGGAAGACGAAATTCCCGTCTCTATTCAAGAGTCAAGGGATGAGACCTTCTTTACTGAAGATAAATTTAATCACCTGATTTCAGACGAATATCTCGATCAAAGAGTGAAGGAGTGGTTTAATGACGAAACATTTGATAAAATTTTCATCCCCCTTTGCTTCGGAAATGTTCTGTCCGATTTTAATGGACTCCGCTTGGCGTTGCATATTCGCATCACCGATTCAAAAAATAAATTAACACCATTGTTTATTTATTCACCTGTAGAGCACCGGGACCTACTGAATAATGATTTCTATGATGTTTTAAAAACCAAGAACATCTTTCTCATCAGTTATTCCAGGGAAGGATTTCTCCGCTCGCTGGCATACCGTCCTCAGAAATTAGAGGATTACCAGTTGCCGGCTGAGCTGGCTAAAATTAATTTGAAAGTCCCTTCCAATTACGAAGATTCCCATAGCGCGACTAATGAGTGGGCAATTTACAGATGGGCCCGGACATTAGATACTTCTGACGAGGCAATTGAAAAAATAAGCAAGAGAGTCGAGGGAGACAGCTATTTTAAGTATTTAAAAACCAGATTCCCGGTTTCATCGGCAGAAATAATTTTGGAGAATACGCTTAAGATTAAGGTAAACAATAAACCCCGGATTCTCCTCATTGACGATGACGCAAATAAAGGCTGGTACAAAAACCTCTGTAAAATTTTCTATGACATTAATAGATTTGAGTTCAGTTATCTCGAGGAAGATTTCAAGACGCTTTCTCAGGACCTGATCATTGAAAAGGGTATTGAAAAGGTGATCAAAATTGACGCCGATATAGTACTCTTGGATTTCCGGCTACATCCTTCCGATTTTCTGCAGAAAGACATTTCCAGCGTTACAGGTCTTAAAATACTTAAAAGGATAAAAAAACACAATCCCGGCATTCAGGTTCTTATATTTTCTGCCACAAATAAAATATGGAATCTTCAAGCCAATCAAAACGCGGGAGCGGATGGTTTTATAATAAAAGAATCACCCGAAAACAGTATCGATGAAACTTTCACAAATAATGCGATTAATGATTTGATAAGAAATTTTAAGGAAGCATCTCAAATGGGATTTTTAAAAAATGTCTACTCAGATTTCGTAGAAATTAAAAATTCCATTCTTATATATTCTTCATTTGATAAGGACGAAATAATACTTGGTGAAGAAATTAATTCATTTTTAGATATTTCATTTGAATTATTGAAAAGAGCACGATTTGACAAGAAGTATTTATCATATGCATACATCCAAATTTATTTGTTCCTGGAATTTTTAATTTCACAAGACTTTTTCCTTATCGAAGGCGATTCGGTGTATGTCATAAATAAAGACCAAAGGATTCTCGTTCAGCAACGGAAAAATAAAGAGTTTGAGAGAAGTATAAAATTCACAAACGGAAAATATGATATAAATAAAAATTCGTTGAAACAAGAACATATTAAAAGATTAGACACTAATTTTAAAGTATCTGCTATTTTAATTTATAGATTGGGAAATTCCAATTCGTCGGTGATGAATTGGACGCGAATCTATACAAACCGAAATACAAAAGCAGCTCATTACAGCAAAGAAAATATTTCAAGTAAAATTGGCATTCAAGATATTCTAGAGTTGATAAGCTTTTTGAAATATTTTACATCTCTTGAAAATGTTAGTGATAAGAATCTCTTAAATGGTCTAACAGAAAAAACTTTTGAGGACTCTCTTGCTGAACTTTCTACACATCCCAACTTCAAGAAATCTAAATGATAACTACGCATTTCTCGGCTATAAGAAAAAATATTATTTCAGAAGTTTTATCAGCGACAGATGAGGTACTTATTGCTGTCTATTGGTTCACTAATCGTGAATTATTTAATATCCTTTTGACAAAATTAAAAGATGGGGTCCGCATTAAACTGATAATTCACAATGATTTTATAAACAACCGAATCGGTGGATTGAATTTTCAGGAATTTATTGATTTAGGTGGGGAGTTCTATTTTTCAAGCTTAGAAAACCCAATGCACAACAAATTCTGTTTGATTGATAATATAATTCTCATAAATGGATCCTACAACTGGACCTATTTTGCAGAAGAAAAAAACAGAGAAAACATTCTCATCATAAAAGAGGAAGAGGAAGTGATAAAATCATTTTCCCATGAATTTTCAAATCTATGTTCTACAACAAATCGTTTAGACAGCATCCAGCAGATTTCTAAATTTGAAGTTGGAGTTAATGATGAACTAAATCAAAGGGAATATCTTGCTCAAGATATTTTATATCAAGCCAAAACAGAGGGGGATAGAACAGACATTAATAAAGCGTTTGACATCGCACCGGATAACATTAAAATTCAAAAATTAGCTTCTTCATTAGATTTATTACCTCAATATATTCTGAAACACAATATCGGTATCTCCATTCTAAATGATGAAATAAAATACTTGGCTAAGAAAGGAGATAAAGTCCCATACACATATTCAGCAGTGGTGAGGACAAGTAAGGACTATCAATCAAAAAGCATAACCAACATTGTATACGGTAATAATATTAAGGCAAGTCAAAACTCAAAACTCTTAATGTTTGAGTTTGACGGCCTACCGTTGCTCCAAAAAGGAAAAGTAGAAATGAGATTTACATTCTCTATTGATATGGAGGGAAACGCCATCATTTCACAAATTTGTTTAAACAATGGAAAAGATCTCACTAAAAAAGTTAGAAATCTCAATCTAATAGAGAGAAAATAGAAATGCACTCAAGTTGAATTAATAGCAATGTTAATTTCATCTCCAACTAAAATTTTCAGAAATGGCTATACTAATTCCCATGATACCCCAAATTTTAAAAGGGAAAGTTAAACCTCAGGAAGGTGAAATCTATTAAGCGGTTAGTTACCCTCTCAATATTAGCTTCAAAAATGAACAAAAAACAACTAATCCTAAAAGCTTTTGAAGACCTCGACTTAGACATGCTCGACGTCCTGCTGAATGATGGGCAGTCTTATCAGGATGTCCACAAGGAAACTTTTGTGGCAGAGCTCAAATCATACTTTGATGATCTTCGGAACGATCGTAATTACAAAACAGACTTTAAAGCGGTTCAAGGAATGTGCACCAATTGCAGCAAGGGTAAAAAAGGATTTTCATTTGTGAATTCGGACGGGGAAAGTTTCATGAGTATGGTTTTCGAAGAATCTGAAGATGATTATGTAGACAATTTATAAATGCAGCAGTTTCAAAACTTTTGACAGGGAAATCACAGAAGAATGGGCTGGTATTTACTTTTATGATGATGACAAAGTAGATTACCTTCCTACAGAATTTAATATTCGGGAAAAGAATGAATGTGACCGTGCGGTAAAAGCATTGGAAATGGAAATTGAAACTGAAGGAATTCTATCAAAAAATTTCTATATTCCCTGGATCAACACCTATGGCCACCTGCACACCGTTGCAGATATTTTCGCCGACAAAACATACCGGTATAAAAACGAAATCTCCGGCTATCTCTGGATTCTGGAACCCCTTGTACAGAGCCTCAAAAAGTCTGATCTTGCCCTGGAATATTGGAAGGAATTCATTGCCTTTCCCGTTATTACCCGGGAGATCATCCAGGACTGGCTGATCAGATGTGACCACCATTTTCCTTATAGCAAATACGGCTTTGACTATGAAACAGATTTCAGACAGGGTTATTTCGCGGATAGAGGCGTCAAAATCAACCTTCCCGAACACTGGTATCTACAGAATATTGCTGTAATACTCCATAATTATTTTGTCTTGATTCCTGAGGAAAACTCGCTGAAACAAAATGAAGAGTTACCCATTGATGGGGAAGATGATGACATATTTCTTTTCTAAAAAAAACACCCCTAATTTTCAGTCTTCTAATTGCTTTAAGTGAAGGGATACCAAATAGAATATACAATTTTTTTTGCTGGATTTTACTTACTTCCTTTACGGATTCCCTTTTTTACTTTCAATTGCATTTACTATATTTACAGTGTATGATAAAAAACTTTCATCACGTTGAGAGAAGTGTAAATAATTCAGCGGATATGCAAGTAAATATATTTATTTATGGAGTGAATAATAAATTATAAGTAATACCAAAAACATAGATGCCTGAAATTTTACCTTTTAAAGAGATCTTTTCCAATAAAATATTCCGCATTCCCGATTACCAGAGGGGTTACTCTTGGGAGGAACCGCAACTCGAAGATCTCTGGGCAGATCTTACAAACATTCATCTTGGTAATAACGCCTACCACTTTACCGGTATCCTAACCATTAATGATTTTTCAGACGACGATTTTGCAAACCTTGCCAGAGAAGGATTTGAAAATGCTATTGACCTTCATGAAAAAATAGTGCGGTTAAATGATGAAGATTTCAAGGCATATAATTTAGTGGATGGACAGCAGAGGTTAACCACCATACTCATACTGCTTTCCCAACTCAATGAAAAACTACGGCATGCCGCTGAAAAGTTGCAGATTTCGAGAAAATACTTTTTCAGATATGAGGAGGGCAACAAATACCTTTTCGGTTATCATGTTGATGTGCCTTCTCATAATTATTTGATTCATAACATTTTTGAAGACAGTTCTTACGATCCTGAGAAAACAGAAACGCTATACACCCACAATCTCGATTTTGCAAAAAAATTCTTCCAGGAAAAGCTGGAGGATTATGGGCAGAATAATGTTCGGGATTTGATGACCAAAATCACGGAAAGACTTCTGTTTTCAGTATTGAATCTCAGCGAAGCTGCCGGTACCAACCTGGACATCTCAATGGTGTTCGAAACCCTGAACTTTAGAGGCATGCAGTTGTCCGGATTGGAACGTTTTAAGAACCGTGCCTTATACCTGCTGTCTAAGCAGGCTTTTGGCGCTAATCAAATTGCATCCCGAAGAATAACCATCAATAAAACATGGCTGCAGATTTATAAATGGCTCGGTAGGAATCCTGCTCCTAAGAAAGTAATGGATGACGACGCTTTCCTGAAAGCATTTTGGCTTCTCTATTTTTCAAACGACAGTATGGTTGCAAAGGAATTCAAAGCATACCAGAAAAATCTTTTCGAAAATGACTTTAATCTGTTGAATATTAATAATAACCGGTATATGATGCCGGATACACTCCGAAAGTGGTTAACATGCATGCGTCATTCGGTCGTGTTATGGTATTTTATTAACAATCCTTACGAAGTGGATTCGGATGACGATTTTAATTATCATTACACGCCCTCAATACAAAGATCTCTGCTGCGGCTTCATAGTTTTCCTTATGGTTATGGCCGCTATATGCTCAACCTGATACTTGCAGTTTTGGTTAAGCTTCTACCGCCAAAAGTGGAAGACCAAGAACTGTCTCTCGAAGAACAGGAAAATCTCCGATCAATTGAAGAGTTGTTATGGGCAGCAGAACGTCATAATATCATGTGCTTTCTGTTTTACGGTAACAAAACCAATTTCAACCAGGAAGTAATATTCAGGGAGATCAATAAATTCTATAATGCCGGAGATGCCGCCAGCATACCTGCATTAATCAGCACCATTCTTAATGTTAGAGTGGGTCATTTCAATTGGGACACTGTACTTCGGAATATTACCATGGGACAGGATTTTGCCAATTGGGACGGTATTCATTTTCTGTTAAAAGAGTACGACGAACATTTGTCCGGTGAACCCGTTCACCGCGAAGTGGCCGTTAACCTGATTTTTCCTGACGATCAAAACCCCTCTACAAGAGCTTTTTACTCTGACATTAACCGCTGGGGTCAGGCGAAGAAAAGAAAGTACACCTATGCGCTGGGAAATCTATACATGTCTAACAACTCACATGCGCCTAAGCCGTTTGAGGAACACAAAACGCGGATACAAAATGCGATCGAAAAAGGCTATACCGTCTATGAATCTGAAAAGGAACTGCGGAATTATCCTTCCTGGAAGACAGAACATGTCATAGAGCGTACCCATAAAATTATTGACTTTGTCGTCGGTAAATGGTCACTTCCGGATCCGGCAGATACTTTTAAAAATTATTATAACTAAAACGCAACAGCCTAGAAGCTAAATTAAACGAAAAATCCAGTCTTTAGTGACGGACATAAAATATGAACAAACAGGATTTAATAAAAAAAATCAACAAGATACAGGACATCTCACGCGAAGAAAAAGCGTATTTGATCGATTTAGTCAACACCAAAAAGAAATACGGTCTGGTCTGGGAAAACAAACCCGAAGATGTAGAAGAACAGCTGCGCAGCATGCTGCCGGTTTTTAAGGAGGTTAAGGAACGTGCTATCATTTCAGAAGACAAAACTGCGCCCAACCATATCCTTATTGAAGGCGATAACCTTCATGCCCTTACTGCGCTAACCTACACCCACGAAGGAAAAATTGATGTAATCTACATTGATCCTCCTTATAATACGGGGAAGGAGAAAGAATTTAAATATAATGATAAATATGTTGATTTAGAAGATTCTTTTCGTCATAGTAAATGGTTATCATTTATGAATAAGCGTTTACGCATAGCGAAAAAATTACTATCGGAGAAAGGTGTTATTTTTATCTCAATTGATGACAACGAACAAGCACAATTAAAAATGTTATGTGACGAGATTTTTAATACGAATAAAGGCACTAAAAATACAAACCACCTTGCCTCAATAGTATGGGACTTAGGGACCGGAACCTCTGCAGGTCATTTTACACGATCACATGAATATATTCTTGCCTATACCAAAAATCGAGATTTGGTCAAAAATTTTGAAGGTGGTGAGGGGATAATTGACGACAGAGCTGTTAAAAAAATTGGAATTAAAAATCCAGCTTCAGAATTTAAATTTCCTGCAGGAACTAGATTTGATGCACCGTCTGGATTTGAATTAACGGAATCTTGGGGAGGCACAGAAACGCTTACCTTAGTTGAGGGAAAAATGATTTCTGAAAATGGGATATTAAAAGAAGATGTGATATTAAGGGCTGGCTGGACTCAAAAAAAACAAATGAAAAGCTTCTTTGAAGGGTTAGAAACATTTGACAGTAAAGGGCAACGGGTTTTGGAGTTTTATTTTAGAAATAATGGAAAGATTTATAGCAGAAAACAAAAAAGCACTATAAATCCAAGTTCTGTTTTACGAAGTATAGCAACAACAAAACAAGGCTCCTCCCTTATAAAGGAAATTTTCTCAGGCGAAGAGCCTATTTCATTTGTCAAGCCGATTGAATTGTTAAAATACATTTTAAATTTATTTGATCAAAAATCTTTAGTTCTCGATTTTTTCGCTGGGTCCGGCACCACTTTACACGCTACCATGGCGCTCAATGCGGAAAATGGCGGCAACCGCCAGTGCATTTTGGTAACCAACAACGAAAACAATATTGCCGAAGAGGTAACCTACGAACGCAACAAACGCGTTATACAGGGTTATACCAGCGCAAAAGGCGATAAGGTAGAAGGTCTTATGAACAATAACTTACGATATTATCAGTCAGATTTTATCCCAAGCGCACGCACCGAGGTGAACCGCCGTCAGCTCACCGCACGCTCCACAGAACTGCTTTGCATTAAAGAAAACTGCTACCACTGTATTACTGCAGATTTTGGAATCAACCCCAAACAGGCGCAACTGTTTACCGACCTTCTGGGCAGTTACATGGTCGTCATCTACCATTCCCGGAATATGGAAGCAGTAGTTGAAAAACTGACGGAAGTAATTCAAGGATTGGAAACAACCGAGAAAGTAAAGATTTATGCCTTCAGCCCGGAAAAAGATTCCATCGAAGATGATTTCTTTGCGGTACAGGATAAGATAGAAACGGTACCGCTCCCGGACAGTATTTACAATGCCTATCGTGCAACTTTCCGAACTTTAAAACTAAGTCAGAATCAGGCAGCTGCCTCCACCCAAAACCAGGATAATTAATGTACACCCTATTAGAATTTCAGGAAAAAGCAGTCGGCCAGTTGCAGGATCATGTAATCGCGGCGTTGGAAAGTCCCTTCGCACAAACTCCCATTTTATTAAAAGCGCCTACAGGCTCCGGCAAAACCGTTATGGCGGCAGCGTTAATAGAGCGTATTGTAGATCAGGCGCACCTACACCCCGGTCTCGATAACAACATCGCCTTCATTTGGTTCGCGCCCAATACCCTGCACATACAGAGTTACGATTCACTACATACCTTGTATGAAGAGTCCCGCCGGTTAAATTGCATCAACCTGAGCGAACTTTCTGCTAATCCGGTCTTAAATCCGGGCGATTTGCTTTTTGCGAACTGGAGCAGCCTGAGCAGCGCCACCAACATCTGGCGTAAAGAAAACGAAACCAACACCAATCTGGAATCGCTGATTGAAAATATCCGGAACAATGATACCAAGATTATTCTGGTGATTGACGAGGCGCACTTAAGTGCTTTTACGGGAGCCCAGGCGAAAGCGGTTCGCAGCCTTATTGCGGCAGATGTAGAAATATTGATCACCGCGACGCCAGCTCATATCCCGGACCGCAATGTCGTTGTGCAGCGCAGCGAAGTGATTGAACAGGAATTGATTAAAAAATCAGTACGCCTGAACATGGGATTGGATCCTGCTCAGCAAAAGAGCGATAATGTGCACATTCATCTCCTCAGGAAAGCGTTTGAAAAAAAGGCAGAACTTCAGAAACTGTACGATGAAGAATTAGGGGAAGGCATCGTAAATCCTTTATTGCTTATTCAGCTTCCATCAGATTCCGTCACTTTGTCCGATGAAGACAAAAGCATTCGGGAGACGCTCGAAGGAATCCTGGCTTCAGATTATAACATTACTTTAAATAACGGTCGTTTAGCGGTGTGGTTATCCGGCGAAAAAAATAAAGATGATCTGGAAGACCTGAACGGTTTGCAGGATGTCTTGATCTTTAAACAGGCCATCGCACAGGGTTGGGATTGTCCGCGGGCCTCCATCTTGGTGAGTTACCGTAATGTCCGCTCTGAGGATTTTGGAATCCAGACCGTCGGCCGCATTTTACGCATGCCGCACAGGAGACATTACCTTCACGATGACCTGAACCACGGCTATGTATTCACCAATATACAAACCAACCAGATTAAATTGGTGCCTTCAGATTCTGATTATTTCGATAAACTTTTGGCCGTTAGACAATCGGATAAAGGGTGGGATTTTCCGGTAATGCCATCTGCACAAATGATCAATGACCGTAAAACAAGTGCCACCTTAACCTCCAGATTTCAGTCCATATTTTTCAGCTATATGGAGAACAAGTACGGTATTAAGCAACTTCCGGACATTGACCTGTTTACGCCACGCCCTGAGGATGATGAAGACGTTCTGAAAATAAAAGAGGATAATACCCGGAAGATGTTGGAAAAAGGCTGGGTATTTGAAACCGATGACCACCAGATAAAAATTCCTTCCGATATAAAAGTCGACCCCTATCAGGTAGATGCCATTCAGCTCAACACGGGCAACCGTAAGGAATTTGCCATTACCCATGAAGAATTCAGGCAGTATTTCGACCGGTTTTGCTACGACAGCATCACACGCTTGATCAAAGAAAAGTCCTGGCGCAAAATGAGGGAAACACTCATCAATTTTGCTGAGTATTATTTGCAGTCTTTTGAATTTGATGCCCGAAAAATTTACCTCTTCCCACAGAACAGGGCAATTATATTAGATGATATCAAGGTAGCTCTGGAAAAATTTGATGCCTGGCAACAGGCCGTCGGAAACGAGAGACGAAGGGTGGAATACTCCGATTGGTCAATTCCTGCCGAACGCTACTACAGTGAAAAACACAGCAGAGAAGATATTGAAAGTCATGCGTTGAGCCCGTTTTATGAACAGAACGGCGCTTCTAATCCCGAAAAACTGTTTAAGCAGTTTTTAGTTGCCAATGCAGATAAGTTGAATTATTGGTATAAGAATGGAGACAGCGGTCGCGAACATTTTGCAGTAGATTACGTTGATGTTTCCGGGACCCCAAGACTGTTTTACGTAGATTTTATAATAAGAACAAAGGACGGTCGCATCGGATTATTTGATACCAAATCATTAAAATCAGATATTGATGATGCTAACAAACACAATGGTCTGCGAAAGTGGATCACAACTAATGGCGATCAATATTTTGGTGGAGTCTTAATTCCGGTGGAAATGGCTGGAATCTGGAAATTCTATTTCTCGGAATTCGATCTGCAGGAAAATGCATATATAGAAAACACCACTGGTTTCACGGATATGAGTCAGAAATTATAATAGATCACAATAATCTGAATGACTTATAATATTTAGACAATTATGATATCGAGATCATGTCACAAAAATTGAAAAACGATAACATGTTCCACAATTCGTGTTACAAAAACTAAAAAAAACTAACATATCTGCGATATCATGTTACATTGTATAGCAGGATAGAACACAATCAAATAACAAAAACGAAAGAGATGAATAAAGGATTAGATGCGATGTTTATGCATTCCGGTATTAGGAATGAAGATATGGCAATTATAGAGAATATTTGTAAAGATAATGACATTGACTTCGAGTGGTTCAAAGATGCCATACTCAAAGAATACCACGAGTTAAAAATGAAAAATGAAGATATAAGTTCAAAGTCCCTTCAAACGCTTTTGGAAAAGGCACTAGCTAACAAATAAAAATCTATAAAATGCTCATCACAAAAATTGCAGCTAAAAATTACAAGACCTATAAAGAACTGGATCTGGATTTATCGGTAAACCCCGATCAGCCGATTGTACTCATCGGCGGCCAAAACGGCGGGGGAAAAACAACCCTGTTCCAGGCTATTTACGCTGCCTTATACGGTCTGGAAATTAAGGACGCAGCTCATTTCAAAAGACTTATCACCGCTTCAGTACCGTTTACTGATGATATTAAAATAGAATTGGAAATTGATTTTAAGGGAAAAGTTTTATCACAGGACTTCCTCTACAAGATTAAGAGAGTATATGCCCTCAATACCCAAAAAAACCCGGTGGAATCGGTATCTCTTAATTTTAATGGGGACATTTTTACTTATGGCTCGGCAATGCCTTTCTCCCAAAGGAACAAAATGGAAGCAGAGGTCAATAAAATCATCAAGGCAAACCTTCCGAAAGAACTAAGCAAATATTTCTTATTTGATGCGATGGAATCCGGTGACCTGCTGAAAGAGGATTATCTCTCTCGGGTTATTAAAGAAAATATTGAGAACGTAATGGGATTCAATAAATACTTGCATCTTGGCGAAGCAGCGCATAAACTGAAAGAAAGGTATATTGCGGATACAATAGAAATACAGTCCGAACGCATTGCGTATCAAAAACTATTGGATACGAAGTCTGATGTAGAAGCAAAAATAAAATTACTGAAGGAAGAGCAGCAAATAAAACTGGGATATTCTATAGATAAAAAAGATTTTTATAAAAAAGCCAAAGAGGGCAAAAATTTACAGCAGGAATACAAGGACCAGATAAACATTTTAGAAAATAGAATCGCTGAACTGAAAGATAAAGAGCTGGAATACCTGCACTGGGTGAACAAATATGCCGAGGAAGTGGAATTACAGGCTTTTGTGCCCAAATTGGTTGATACCATCAGAGAAGAATTGGAACTCATCTTGAGTAAAACCGAAGTGATGGGAAGTAATGACAATTTTACTGCACTTCAGCTTAATTACATTAATGACCGGATTAACCGGTTTTTCATAGAAAAGAAATATTGTGATGTAGCTCCTGAACAGTTGGCATCGGAAATTACCGATTACATAAGAACAGATCTGAAAAAAGAGGAATCAGCAAATGATTTCGGTTTCTTTTCTAATGAAGAACTGAACAGCATCAGGTTGTTGCTAAACCAAACATCAATAAATAATTTCAAATTTATATACCATACCAAAGAAATCTTACAGAAAGAATTAAAACAGCTCCCTATATTAAAGGCTGATTTAGCCGAAGCAAAAAGCCACACTTCCAATGATGAAAGCGCTGTAATTGATGCGTACGAAAACAATGAAAGCATCCTTAACGACCTAAAAGCTAGTATCAGCAGCTTGGAAGGCGAGGTAGTTCGTATAAATACCGAAATCAACCGGTATGATATTTCCGAAGAGGAAATTCCAAATCCCAAACTTGAAATCCTTAAAAAAATTGAACCTGTGTTTGATCAGATTTCCAATGCCTTATTGAAAGCAAAGAAAAATCGTATTGAAGAAACAATGAAAGAGGATCTCAATGCTACTTTGGTGGCATACAGCAATCAGGTCGGTAAAGTGGAACTTTCAGAAAAGTTGAATGATCTGACCTTTAAAATATACCATAAATCAGGAAACGAAATTTATCTCGAAGAACTGAATGCTGCTTCGAAACAGATTATCGTACAGGTGTTGCTAAAGGCATTACACCAATTTGGTGATTATAACCCTCCGGTGATGATTGATACGGTGATGGGTTATTTGGACGAAGAAAGCAGAGCCTCATTATTGGAAAATTATTTCCCGATGTTGTCTCATCAGACCATATTGCTGAGTACGGATAGTGAAATTAGGACTGATAAAGATCTCTTGAAGATTGAAGAATTTATTTCGAAGAAATACACCTTGGAACGGGACAAAGAAAATCAGTACACCAATGTGCGGGTCGGTTATTTTAATGCTTAATTATTGATATTTATGTTGACTTTACAAACGAATTTACGTATTGCTGAGGCAGTAGCTCCCAAAATGGATCAGCTGCGCACAAAATTTGAACAGATACTTAACTTGGACAAATATGAATTTGAGCAAAAACCTTTTGCTGTCAAAGGAAATGCTAAATACATGCGGATTTCTTTACTGGCAGGCTTGGCATTAAAGGAAGCGCGAACCAAAGATTTTACAAATCTTGTCATGACCAGCAACAGTATCCATCCCACCTTATTTACAGTTCATAACTTATCGAATTATTTAAATACACTGCTGCATTACCGGTACAGTCACTTAGACGTGAATTGGGAAGACAGTATTACAAGAAGTAAGGTGATATGTCACGAAATTTTGATGGGCGCAGAAGCGCTGCTTCAGGGTGAGCAATTATTGGAATGGCTCAGTTTTACAGGCAGTTCATCCACACAGAACAACGGAATCCCTCACCTGAATTTAAATATTGGGGAATACCACGATGAAATTCCGGCATTCCTGGACATGAACAGTTCCGCAATTACCAACACCCAGATATTAATTGCCGGAACCACCGGCTCAGGAAAATCAAACCTGTTGGCCGTGTTGATGAATGAAATTCGCTCTTTGTCGGTGGAAACAAATTATCCGGTGAACTTTTTATTTTTTGATTACAAGGGTGAATTCTCAGACATTGCCAATAACAGCTGGCTGAATCACTTTGCCGTAGATCGTGCTGCTATTCTGGATCCCATTGAAGGACCATTACCTTTTACGCCATTTAAAAATTTTGTCAATGCAAACCAGAACGAAATAAATATTTATTCTACGGAAATGGCAAATGCACTGTGCGCAATCGATAGAGCAACGATCAGTGCAAATATGAGCAACAGATTGTCCGAGGCGATCATTGATGCCTATGCGGCAACTAAAGGCCATCCTATATCTTTTGAACTTATATTGGATGCTTATACGGATCTTCAGCCTACCAATGAAAAAGAAAAAGTAGATAGTGTGAAATCCGTTTTGAACCAGTTAATAAGGTCAAACCTTTTCCTCAACGAGGACAAAGCAGACCTGGTAAAAAGTAGTTTTATTATTAAAATGGATAAGTATGCAAGCCAGGGAGCAATAGGTAAAGCAATAGTTTACTTTATTGTTTCCAAACTGAATTCTATCTACGAAAATCTTTCTCAACAGGCCAACGATGGGGAGAAAGTGCAGCTACGTCATTTCACAATAATAGATGAAGCCCACTACATGCTGGATTTTGATAATAAGCCCCTTAGGAATCTTATCGCCGTGGGTCGTAATAAAGGAATGAGCGTGGTGCTTGCCACCCAGAACATGGAGCATTTTAAATCGAAGCACTTCGACTTCTACGCTAATGCACAATACCCCTTAATAATGAAACAGCAAACGATAAACGACGGAGTTCTGAAGGATATGTACGGCGCAAATGCTGCAGAATTGCAGGACATTAAGCAGGCCATTGCTGGTTTAGGTAAAGGAGAACTCATAGTCAAAAATAACGAAGCCATAATGATCGGCATCGGTAAAAAGTTCAAGAAAATAAAAGTAAGGCACTTAATATAATGATTGATTACTAACCACATCTTTGGCCGATTAATCTCCGGAAAACGCCGAAAGAGCACCTCGGAAATTAGGAAGTTTGAAAGTACTGCTAAAAAAGATCCAATTATAATTTGTTTAGATGGTGTACACAACCCGCTATGGATCCGTTAGGATTGTAATGTATACCAAAAAAAGGAGCATTAGTTCAAAGTTTAAAAGACCTTATAATCTTATTTATTTTAGGTCGCCGAAGATCTCCCAACTAATAAATCAATTAAATCAGCTGCAGGTCTACCCTCTATTATTGTTAATAAAAATTCCAGACCATATATGCAATATTATATCTGCAGAGTATGTAACCAAAAAAAATAATGTCAGAAAATATCTATGAAAGCCAACGAACTACCGATCATTAATTTCTTACAAGCCCCTAACGTACAGTTTGTAATTCCGGTTTATCAACGGAATTATGACTGGTCCAACAATGAATGCAGAGAATTAATCAATGACATTATCTCAGTAGAAGAACAGGATCGCGGTACACATTTTATAGGAAGCATTGTTTTTATTCACGAAGGTACTTACAGCACTAGTGAAGTTAAAGAATTGGTGATTATCGACGGTCAACAGCGGCTAACGACCATCAATATTATTTACGTTGCACTTTACCGGTTCGCGAAAGACAATGGATTGAAAAACGAAGCAGATATGTTGTTCAATATGTTTTTGACCAATCAATATGTGCAGCATGAATCCAGCAAACTGAAACTAAAACAGACTGATACCAATTCCCTCGCATTTAAAGCCATTATGAATGGTACAGAAAACGAATACGATCATTATTCAAATGTCATAGAAAATTACTCCTATTTTAAAAGCATCATTACAGAGGAGAATTTCCAAACAATATTACAAGGGCTCAGACGACTTATTTTCGTCGAGATTTCGCTGGAAAGAGGTAAGGATGATCCCCAACGGATTTTTGAAAGTTTAAACAGTACAGGTTTGGATTTATCCCAATCAGATCTTATCAGAAACTATATTTTGATGGATCTGGATCCTAAAAATCAAAATAAGATATTTGAGCAAATTTGGAGTCCCATAGAAGAAAATGCAAAAGATATCGTTAAGCAAAAATCTGTGGTCTCAGATTACATCAGGGATTATTTGACCCTAAAGAATAAAAAAATTCCAAATAAAAATAGTGTCTATTTGGAGTTTAAAAAGCTTTACGGACAAAAGGATGAAGCATACTTACAGGAACTGGAAAATATTAAGTCACTTTCTGTTCACTACAAAAAGTTTATCAATCCTTCTACAGTTGCGGATTTCAACGTTAGGCGCGAATTAGAATATATTTCCCGACTGGAAATTAATGTAGTGTTTCCATTTCTTCTTCAGGTATTTGAGGACAAAGAAAATGGTTTAATCACCAATCAGGAACTTATTGCCATTCTAAAACTCATTCAGACCTACACTTGGAGAAGGTTTGTGGTAGGATTACCAACCAGTGCGCTAAACAAAATCTTTATGGCACTATACTCAGAAGTGGACTCCGAAAATTATGTGGAATCTCTTGCCATAGCTTTGGTTAAGAAAAAAGGAACAGGTAAACTACCTACGGATGAGGACTTGAAAACTGCGCTGAAAGATAAAGATTTGTACAACATACAGTCTAAGAACAGGAATTATATGTTTGAGCTGTTGGAAAACTTTAATAATAAAGAGCATGTAAATACCGCAAATGAAAACATAACCATTGAGCATATATTTCCGCAAACACCAAATGAGGATTGGGAAAAAAGCATTACGCCCGATGACTATTTTATGTTTAAAGAAAAATATTTGAACACGATTGCCAATCTGACTTTGTCTGGAAATAATGGTGCCTTGAGTAATAGATCTTTTGCAGATAAAAAAATGATGAACAGGAATGAAGGCGAACAGGGTTACAATTACAGCAGACTTTGGCTGAATGATTATCTAAAAAAAATTGATCAGTGGAATGTAGCAAATTATGATTCGCGTTTTGACCTTATTTATAATCGTTTTTTGAAAATCTGGGAATATCCAAACGTTACTCTGCCGGTTTCTGAAAATACAGATGAACAGAATATTTTTGATGCCGAGTCACCAACGCACAAAAAATTAGAGTATTTTATCTTTGAGAATACCAGGGTTGAGGAAGAAGCCATTGCCCAGATGTATTTCTATGTTATAGACAAATTGTACGATAGAAACGCACAACTCTTACTGGGAGCCTCAGACATCATAAAAATTACCCACGATACAGCAGATTTCAGAGCGCCTCAGCCTCTCAAAAACAGCTATTATATAGAGTCGAACATTGATAGTAATTCCAAATTTAGCGTGCTCAAGAAGTTGCTCAAATTGTTTGAATTGGAAGATGATCTATTGATAAAATACACGGAAGCACAGAGCGAAAATTTACAGAATGGCCCATATTTAAGACGGGAATTCTGGAAACAGCTTCTGCCTTTAATAAATAACACATCACTATTCTCGGATGTCAGTGCGGGCAAAGACAGTTGGTTAAGTTGTGGGGCCGGAATCAGTGGGATATCTTATACTTTCGTAATTACCCAGAAATATGCAAGAATAGAGCTAACGATTTCCGGATCTAGTAAAGAAGTAAATAAAAGATATTTTAAGAAGCTCTTAGCAAATAAAGAGTCCATCGAAACTGCTTTTGGTGATCACTTGGAATGGGAAGAATTAACAGACTCTAAGATGAGCAGGATTAAATATGAGTTGGATAATGTTAGTCTATATGACAAATCAACATGGGAGCAGATGAAAGTGTTCTTAATCAATAATTTACCAAAGTTTGAACAGGCATTTAAGCCCATTATTTTGAATCTAAATTAAACCACATAATAAGTGATAAAAGAAATATCTCAGATTGAAGCATCTTACTTATCCAGATTAAAAAAACCGGGGAAGGTTTTAATCTTATATCGATATTGAAGATGGAAAATAATGAGAGGTATACTTACTCAAGAAATAAATCAGCAACTTTACATAAAGTATCGCCTCTCAGAAGAAGAAATAGCTATTTTTGAAAGTATGATAAAACCGATGTCATGATCGGACAATTTTAAATTAATTACTAGTTGATTCACATCTAAATAAATATGGCAAAAAATGTAGGCATACTTGCATCTATGAGTTGGAACAGCAATGGTTGGCAAAACCAGGCAACCACCGAGGACATCGCAAAATCTAATTTTGATTATATGAAGGAAAATGGTTGGATGCATGAAGATCTTAACTTCGGTCATAAGAAATATGCTTTAGAAGAAAACGGGACCTACATTGCATATACCCCACAATTCAATACATTACCTGCTTTAGAAGAATCCAAATATGTTGAAATAGTGTTTCTAAAAAGTTTCAATTATCATTTAAATAAAAATTATATCGTAGGATGTTATGCATTTCCTGATATAGGTCATTTTGTAAGGAATGCTGATGAAGATAACTACCATGTATACGACTTTGGGAATGTTAGGGCAATACCTGAAAATATTATAGCCTTTACCACCCCTTTGCACATAACAGATGATATATGCTCATTAAAAGGATATTTACCCAAAGGAAAAAAACTGGGAAAAATGGGCTATAATTATTTGGATTATAGCAATGTCTTAAAAATTCTCGATGAAGCAACAAGACTAAACAGGGACAAAAAACTAGATTCAATCAAGTATAAATTTTTGACTGACGGTAGATACAAATTTTAATATGCAACTCAGAAAAACACAGCATGAAAAACTGGAATTATTTTTCGACAATTTAAACAAGGAAATTGTCAGGAATGGATCAAAGTCGATCAAAGTAAAAACCCTCGTCAGAAATTTTGTATATACCAAAAGAAGTGTTCAAAATATCACGAAAATAAATGACGAATTAAGATTACGTGGATTATTTGCTCAACCTGCATATTCTATGGACCTTAAATTCGAATCTGTTATTAGAATTTCTTCGTTTCCGGTAAAACAGCTGGGTGATTTATTCTCGTCCGAAAAACAACTGGAAGACTTTTTTGACGATAAAAAACTCTATAAGAAACTGGATATAAAATCTGTTGAGCGACAATACAGTCCGAATGGTTCAAAAGATAGGCCGGATTTTCGGGGTGAAACAGTAAGCGTGAAGTGGTTGTTTTGGAATTAAAGAATTTCGGCGGGGGTAAATCTGCGGTAGAACAGGTGTTTAGATATACAGGTTTGTTAAAACGCGAGAATTCAAAGTCGAAAATTAGAACAGTATTGGTAACCGGTATTCAAAATTATGAAACAACTTTGGCCATAAGTGGGATGACAAAAACGCAGAGGAAAGCATTTGAGTGGTACCTCTACAAATTTGATAAATCATCTAATAAATTAGAATTGATTAGACTGTCGGAAGAAGATTTTAAAATGATAAAGTTTTAAGCTTAAATAATTGTACACAAAAAAGCAATTTCAACTCTTAAAAGACTTTGCAGCTAAGAATGATGCATTGTTTGATCTGGGGATTACTGCCACGGATAGTTTTACCGGCGAGATCGGGGAATTCATAGCCTGTCAGCATTTCAAACTCACGAAGTCCGGCCGGTCAAATAAGGCAGTAGATGGTGTTGCAGCAAATGGTGAAAGGTATCAGATCAAATCAAAAGTAATTTCCGCAAGTAACTTCAGTCATACAATCTCAAACTTACAGCCAGATTTATTTGATAAACTGGTTGTCGTATATCTTGATACACATTATAAGCTTCTGCAAATGCTGGTGATACCTGTTTCGGAAATCCCAGTATCTGTTTTTAGAATTACAAAGGCAAATGTTTCAAAGTTTGAGTCTATTGATAAAGTTAAAATTCCTTTAAAATTCCAAAAGGCACTTACAGACTTTGCAAACTCATTCACTGCACTCCATGTAAATGGTATTATAAGAAGCCGTAGAATAGTCGGTGATATAGGGGAATTTTATGCATGTAAAAAATTAGGTTTACTAATCAGTGAAAATCAAACCGAGAAAGGCATAGATGCGCGACATCCCAATGGATTGACGTTCGAGATCAAGACAAGATGGGTATATGAAAGTGATCGCCGGATTTCAGAAGTAAGAAGATTAAACAATTTAGTAGGCAAAACTGCCGACTACGTCATAGTGGTTACATTGGACAGATCTTTTGAATGCTCAGGAATGTGGATTATTCGAATGAAAAATATCGCAAACCCCAAATCCGCTAATCTGAAAATTATAAATAACACACCAGGCGTCAAAAATATAATCCCAAGCAAAATTTCCTGGTTACAGACTGGGGAATCTTTTCAAGGTTTTGAAACAGTTGTAAGTAAACCTCTGTCACCCAAAACTATTGCCAGAAAAAAGAAAATTTCTATCAACCCAATTGAGGCTTTTCGTCCACAAATACCTGTTGCTGAAAACAAGATGAGTATTATTCAACAAATTATTATTGCAGTTGTTATAATTGCCTTTGTCTATCTCGTAGCATTTAAATGGTGAGAGATGGTTTTACAAAATAACCCGTAGCATTATCCTCCTTTTTGTGATAAGGTAGTTAAAAATACTTTGTTATTTAATTTTTCTGCGTTGCCATTTCAAGGTATCTGCAAAAGGGATTCGCAAGTTTCATTTGGTTAGGCGAATGACAATCCGGTTCAAATAGTCTCGGACTCCCCACTAGAATAAATAAGGCTCTCGCCCTCGACACTGCAACATTAAATCGGTTTGGGCTGTATAGAAAATCCATACCTCTCGGTGCATCCTCCGGTGTAGAACTGGCCATACTGTAGATAATGATGGGCGCCTCCTGCCCCTGGAATTTGTCAACAGTTCCAATTTCATAATGGGACAATCGTTTCTTCAGCTCAAACACATTGTTATTGTAGGGGGTAATAATCTTAATGTCTTTCAGCGTTACCTTATTTTTTTGCTCTCAAAGAAGCCATCGTAAATTCAGACGGAATCATCAGCAGGGTCATTAAAAAACATGACTTCCTCATAAAAAACAGCCCCAAAATCACCAATGATCGTCAGCATTTAGTCATCAACAGACTGTTGGATGGTTTTGAAGGAAATCTTACCACTTCCAAATATGCAGGACTCACCAAAAGCTCTTCCGATACCGCGCTGCGCGACATCACCGATTTAGTAGAAAAGGGCATTCTTCTGAAATCAGGATCCAGAGGCCGAAGCACCCATTACCAACTGAATATTGAAGGATAAAATCCCCACTTCCCACACCGAGCAACATTATGGCAATGATAAGTGAATACCATCTGCCACATCTTTATGCTCCAATCCATGCTCCAGTAAAAAAAATCATAAATACAAGTACAAATTACCATCGGAGCACTAACTGGAAAATGTCTTGATTTCTGAATGATTAGCCGTTTTTTTGTAGAGCGGGGAATTTGTAGAGCGGGGAATTCAGCCAAACGGGAGTTTGAAGTATCTGTCTGGAATTCCATCAGTGTCAGCGTCTGAACTCTTTTAACGGATTCAGAAGTAATCCCGTATAACGTTTAAGCTGTGAAAACTTAACCATTTCAATGAATAATTACACTATTTGAATGATGATGATGTCTTTTAAAGACGTAAAAAAATGGTAGATAACGAAATAGAAAGTCTCGCATAGATATGTGAAAGGAATGCATCCGCATTCCTTTTTTATTCCTCAAACTGATTGTATTTAAGGATATAAAGTACTTTCCCCATGTTTTGTGCTTTGTTAATAGCGTCTCGGGTGCCGTTGGATCTTCCGTCCCAAAAGGCATAAACCACATCAGAATTCTCAATGATTTCGGTGTTCCAGATTAATGCAGCGCCCCGCCCATTTCTTTTGTAATCAGGTTTATAAACGATCATTGGTCACCCGATTTCCCTCGCATAGCGTGCAGCAAGGATATCTGCACCCTTAGCACCACCCGAAATAATAGCCTCAACAAAGCTTAGATGGTCAAATTTTAAATGAGAACTTTTTTATAAAGTCGATTGCTTTTTATTAAACTCAAAACCTTTCAGGTAGTTTCTTTGCGTTGAGATCTCAACCTTCCGGTATCCATGTGCCTTAGTACCGTCTTTCAAGTTGATCTTCTTCATAATCGAAGTCAGTCTTTCTGTAACTTTTGTATCGGTGAATTTGCCCATAAGCTGAGACAGCGCGGTGCGAACTGCTTTCCCAGAAATGGCGCACCCGCCGAACTCATTCATTTTCTCCCGGGTTCTCTCGAACTCCGGTGCCGACTTGATCTGCTCTGCAGTGGGTCCACCCACCATTCCGGCATAAAACCCCTGCTGGCCTTTGATCTTAAAATGTCTCACGTCGCCCAATGTGCCGACGTATTTCATGAGACCTCTATGTTTTGCCATGATAATAAAATTTTTAAGTTAGAAATTAAGTAATACACTGTTGTCTAGACGATTACAAATTTCATTCATTATCATGTAAAAAACAATACACATATCAATGTAAATCAATGCAATAGAAAGAAGAAGTGTTATTTTATTCTCTAGCTTACAGTATAACAAATACCGACGTAAAGGATGGGCCTAAATTGAAATTGGGTTCAATAAAAAATGTGTGTAACGAGCTTACAAACAATGCCGGACTTTGGGCAAATATCTTATTTTGCTGCTGTTTGTCCATTCATAACAATACTGTACATTTGTAGGAATGCAAAGGGGTGAAGAAAAGCGCACTGAAAGACTTAATGATTGATGTTGTACGTATGTTGTACTAAAGAAAGTAGGGACGTAAGCAAAACCCCATAAATAGGACCTATATCAACAAAATTAATAATGTTCGCAAATTTACAAACTAATTTCCTGACCGCAAAATATGCCGCTCTACCGTGATTTTTCCGACCATAATGCCACAATTCTTGTCTGGAAGTATGACGAAAATGAAGAACTGAATGCCGACGAACTTCTGGAGCCCGAAAACCGCCAAAAAGTGAAAGATTATCATCCTCAGAAATTACTCGAGGCTTTGATGGTGAGGAAAATCCTGAAAACGCTGAAACCCGAAGCCAAAATTCTCTATAATGAGCGGGAGCCTTATCTTTCAACGAAAGATGCTGAAATTTCCATTACGCATTCGTTTCCTTATGCCGCTTTGGCACTTTCCCCGCATAAAGTCGGGATCGATATTGAAAAATTCAATCCGAAAATCCTGCGTCTCAAAGACAAATTTATTCTGCCGGAAGAAACGGAATTTATTCCGGCTGATAAAGAGGAAGAATACCTCACGGTGATCTGGAGCATGAAGGAAAGTCTGTACAAAATTCACCATTCCAACTATTGGTCCCTGAAAAAGCATTACGAAGTAAAACCGTTCAGTTTTAAACACCTTAACCGGTTGGAATGCCGTGTTCATGATGATCATTTCTCCGATGATTACAAAGCCCGGGTTGAATTTTTCGACCAGTACTGTTTTACGATTGTTGACTGATCTGTGGCGGGAGTTTTTCCAGAATCTTAATCTGTTCTTTCGAAACATCATCGATCAGGTGGAGCAGGGTGCGGATATTGCTGAGCTCTGTTAAATGGGTGATTCGGGCGGGGTCACGGCGGTTCGAAATTTCATGTTCTTCTATTTCCTTTTTTCTGTTTTCGAGTAAAATTTCCACCGCATCTTCTGGTGTGATTGTTTTTTCAGGAGTTACGTCGTGCTGAGAACCTTCTGTGCTTAGAAGGGAAATAATTTTTATGATTTCAGCTGAAATTTTACGGTTCCATGTTTCAAAATCAATTTCTGGATACTCGTTTCTGGTTTTCGAAAACTGCGAGAGCGAAGCGGTATAGGCCGTGATCAGATGCGAAGTGTTTACAAACTGGTGCACGGTTTCAAGTTTTTTCTGCTGGTTTTTTGGATCCGAGATCATCCGCTGGAAATTATCTGAGAGATTTGCCAGATTAATAATGGCATTTTTGCGTTTGAGTTTGTAGAAATTCGGATCGTTGTTTTCTTTTTTAAAGGAATCCATCACGACCTGAAAATATTCCAGATTGCTTTTCGCCGCTTTCTGCATGAGCTGAAGGTTCTGCGTATGTTCCCAGACCGGAAGTACAAAATATGAAACGGCGAAAGCCACCAATCCCCCGATCGCAGTATCCAGAATTCTGTCCTTAAAGATCACATTGATGTTTCCCGGCGTAAGAAGGTTGAACGTGAGAAAAACATAAATGGTCATGAAAAGCACCGCCCAGAAATACTTCCACTTCAGCATGCTGAAACACAGAATCATGCTGATAAGCAAAATAGTAAAAAGAAGAGTGCTGTCTTTAATAAAAAATAAAATAATATACGCCGAAACGGCGCCCACAAGAGTGCCGTAAAGCCTGAGCAGATTCCGGTCTTTGGTGGTGGAATAAGCCGGCCGCATAATCGCGATAATGGTAATGAGGATCCAATAAGAATGTCCGAGACCCAGAAACTCCAGTTTAGAAATAAAATATCCTATGAGCAAGGCAGAGGTAATTCGGATGGCATGCCGGAAGTGGGATGATGCCAAGGATAAATTATTTCTTAGAACTTTTAAATTGAGCTTCTCCTGATTTGGCGTAAAATTTTTAATATCCAATCCGGTTGAAAGGCTTTTTGCCAGTTTTTCATCCTGGGAAAATATACGGTAAATGGCGTTTATTTCTTCGCTGATATCGGCGATTCTTACCATGATCTGCCTTAGAATCATAAAATCTTCAAGATTGTCGGCAGATAATTTTTGGTTCCGGAGATCAAAATATTCTTCAAAAAGCTGCTGAAGTTCTTCGTCGATGTTTCTGAGAGGTTTGGCTTTTGCATTTGCCTGCATTGCAATTCCGATGGAAGTGAGTTCTCCGGCAATGAGCGACAGGTACTTACTCACCGACAGCAGGAAACCGGTGTCACCAAAACGCTGCTGCACCTTTTTATAATCACTTTCCGAGGTCATTAGTTTTTCGTGCAGGTCGATTGAATTCAGAAACATCAGCATCAGAAGCCGGCTTTCAGTCGTGGATTCATTAACGATCGTCCGGGTTTTGAAAACGGTTTCCCGGGTTTCTTCCTGAAGGTTTTTGATCTTGATCTGTTGCGAAATTACCTGCGAGAAAAGTGCGTCGATATCAGCATCTTTTTCATAAAACTTTGCTTTAATGAGAAGATAATCTGCAAGATCAAGATAGTTTTCTCCGATCATCTGTCCGGCGAGCTTATAGGGTTGGATTTTAGTAACGATAAGGAAAACGATAAAAAACCAGAAGCAGCCTGCCAGAAATGTGATTAAACTCAGAAAAATATCGGCTCCGGTTAAGTGTCCGTTGATAAAAATCCCCAGAACTACCAAGGAAAGGGAACCAACGGCGGCCAAGCGCTGCCCGTAAATCCCGATGAGGGAAAAAAACATTCCGAAAAAAATAATCTCTGTATAAATCAGCAAGGGAAAATCTTTGATTAAAGTCGCCACGAGCGCTACAAAAAAGAAACAGATGACTGCGAAAAGTAAAGAATTTCTCCGGCGAATAAATGGTCCCGGCTGATCGGTAAATCCAATCAGACTCGTTCCCAGCGGGAAAAGGACATATTCCTTCAACACCCCGAAATAGGCAAGAATAACACTCGGAACTACGATAGCCAGCGTGATCCGCACCGCGGAATAGATATACTGGCTGGTCATGTATTTTTTTAGTTCTGAGCGGTAATTCATCATGCAAAATTAAGGATAGAAAAGAAAAAACCGGTAAAAATTAGATTTTTTAATCATCAAATTTGAATCTGCATAAAAAAAACCTCACAAGTGAGGTTTCTGTTATCATGACTGTGAATTTTAATAATCAACATTTGAAGTTTCTTCTCCAATAGTCCAAGTCAGTCCAAATCTTAATGTATTGTCCAGAGCTGAGTTGATTTTAGAGGTATTAATGAGGTAAGAAACATCAAGTGCGAAAGCGTTGTATTTTAAACCAATCCCGGCAGTGGCAAACTGTCTTGCTCCCTGCTCTTCGCTTTCATGGAAATAACCGGTACGTACAGAGAAAGCATTATCATAAGAATATTCAAGCCCTCCGCTGAACATTACGCTTTTTTCGTTTTTCAATGATTTTCCGATTCCTTCGAGTACACCTACATTCGGAACGGCGTAAATAGGATCGTTCGTAATAGGATTAACTCCAACCAGTTCAGAACCTGGTACCAAAAGTTTTGAAGCTTCTGCACTTATACTGATTCGGTTTGCATCATCAAGAAACATATCGTATCCGGCTCCAAGTCTTGCCATTGTCGGTAAATAAGATCTGGAATCATCATTTCCGGTATAATCAAGCCTTGGACCTAAATTCTGAATTGCCAAACCAGCATTTACACGACCGTCGTACCCTCCGATACTGGAAAAACGCGGAGTAGTATAATAACTGGAAATATCAACCGCGAAAGAATTCGCAGCTTTCAGTGTAGTATCTGTATTGAAACCTCCTGCAAGATCGGAACGTAAAAATCTTCCGGTTACTGCCATGGAAAAGGTGTCGAAAAGTTTCAAACCATAGGCGATATCGATTGCAAACTCATTAGGTTTTGCGATTCCTTCCTGTACCACTTCGGTTCCTACAATCCGGGTAAGATCAACCTGGCCCATATTGAAATAATAGATACTTGCAGAAATGGTGGATCGTTCTTCCTGACCCAAAAATTTATGATAAGCCCCATATACCAAAAATACATCATTAGTCAGTTTACTCATATAAGGAGTATAACTGAAGCCCACCGCAGAATTTGTTCTGCTGAATGGATATTTTGCGGCATTCCAGAACTGAGAAAATGCATCTGATGAAGTGGCAACACCCTGATCACCCATACCTCCTGAGCGGGCATCTGGTGCAATTCTTAGGAAAGGCGCTCCGGTAAGAACGGGTCTGATATTACTCAAATCCTGGGAAAATCCCATGAATCCGGCACTAAGACCAAGACCTAGAAAAAGTTTTTTTGAAAGATTCATATAATATTATTTATAGTTTATTTATTTTAAAAGAACCATCTTTTCGACAGCCGTTGCACTTCCCTTACATTTTTCCTGGTTCTGGCTTTTTGCAAATATCTTAAAAATATACGTACCTTTTGCTACCGAATCACCAAAATCATCATTACCATCCCATTCAATGGCCTGTCTTGGTGTTCTGAAGCCCTGTAAGAACGGTTCCGAAACAACAGTCTGTGTTAAAGTCCTCACCAATTTTCCGGTTATTGTATAAATCTGAACATTCACATCCAGAATATCATCACAGTTGTGCTCAAACTGCACATAGGTCTTATTGGTAAAAGGATTGGGCCAGTTCAAAGGTCTGTTGATAATGAGACTTTGATTGGTTTCATCTTTCACGTCAAATTTTAACGTTTCTGTAGTCGAATTATTGTTGATGTCCCAAACTTTAAAAGTTAAAAGATGTTCACCCGGAGTCAGATTTCTGAAAGGGTAGGTGACATTCCCTTTCTGATAGTCTGCTAAACCAGCATTTACGCAGCCGTTTCCTTCACCCGGCGAATAGAAATCGTTTAAAACCACGGTGTTAATAATTTCGCCATCCAAATATACAGTAATATCGTGACCAATTCCCGCCCCGGTTGAATTTATTCCGGTATCGTCTGTAACACAGGCTAGGAGCATTGGATTCTGATCTGTGATTCCTCCGTTTGCAAAATTGGTATTGTTCATATACAAATGAACTTTCGGTGGCTCATTGTCATTAATACCGTTGGGATTAATATCTCCAACCTGATACGGCTGGTTATTGAAGACATCAATAACTTTATTATCTGCATAAGCGAGTATTCTTCCGGTACCTACAGTATAGTTGATATCGTTCGGCACATAGAATTCAACTGTAAATACACCGTTTACTGCAGTTCCCGAAGCTTTTACAATTGCACTCCCTTCTTCGGTATAATTCAGGACAGGTGTTAGGTTCCCATCGTTGTTGAGGGTGCTTTTATTGAGCCTTTTATCGAAAATATTAATGACCACTCTGCCGTTGAAGGTATTATTTAAACTGCCATTCGGGTTGTTGATATGACCTGTGATTTTTACAAAATCCAGCGCTCTTATAAGACCCGGCACAGGCGTTACAATCTGGTCAATCACCAAAAGTCTTTTAGGGCGGCTTAGTTTCATAGCCGGATCTCCCAGAAAGTTAACCTTTAAATGGTTAGAATTGGCCCCAAAATTCGTTTTGGCGATTAAATTGGCTCTTCCCAAAGTTTCAAAATCATCATTTGTCAATTTAAAGAGGGTTTTTGTAAAAAGATCGGTATAGCTGAGTCCGTAATTCACCTCAATGGCGCGGCTCGAAGTAATCATGGTGGTTGCCCCGCCGTCTTTATGTTTGATGAATTGTTCACCTACAGAAAATGTATTCGGCTCATCCCAGAGCGTAAATTCACAAGTAATGGTGCAGACCAAAGGAAAGCGGCTGTAAACATTCGAAAAATTATTGGAATTCTGTACTTCATCTGAAGTGAGTACCCGTTCCTGAGCCCAACCATTGATTCCGCCATGCCCGAAATAAAACAAATAAAGGCTGTTGCCGATGTCATTGGAAATAGCCTGGTTCACCTGCGGATAACGCGGTCCGCCCGCAGAACTCTGCTGCACAAATGCATCCTGATAAAGTTTCCGGATGTTGTATTCAGGTTTATCGGTGGTTCCTTCAAAGGTGTCGGCAATAGCGGTTTCTACATAATTATGGAAAGGTCCGCCACCATCATTGTCATCATCCACTATAAAATCCATCTTCATCCGCCATTCTCCAAACGGGGTCGACTGTCCCGGTAATGCGTTGTAATAAGCCAGTGTTTTATCAATGAGTTTCGTTGCTTCTGTAATTGTAGCAGCAGGAAGTCTTCCTACAGGTAAATCCGGAAGCATATTCCCTAAACTCGTGGAGGTCTGTGGCTGAGTCATTACGATGTAATCATCGGTAACGAAGGAAGAAACAAAATTGCCACTTTCCTCACTTTGGTAAGAAGGAACCACATCATAATTGTTTGGAGTCCGATTTTTATAGTCATAAGTGGCATCTCCAAGCAGAAAAACATATTTTAAACTTCCGGCCGGAGTATTCAATTTTGTTATGAAATCCCGGATTGCTGTTAAATCCTGGCCTCCGCTGCTGTATTCATTATAAATTTTATTAATGTCGACAATTTTAGTTTGAAGATTGCTTTTGGTCTGATGATAAGTGGAAAGCCGTTGTGCATTCGACATCATTTCCGGTGTTGTGAGTATCAGATAATCCACATTCTGCATGGCCGCAAGATTCTGGTTCTCAATTTTACCCACAAACGCAGGTAGGTATGCAGATGCAGCTTTGAAAGCCACAAATTCATTATTAAAATCCATATTTTGGGAAATATATCCGAAATTAAAGAGTGATCCTCCAGCTTTATTTACCCTTCTGTTGGCATTTGTAATGTCGGTAACATCCCAAACCTGCTCCAGCGAAGCTGCATCAGAAATAGAAAATCCATAATTCTGAAGGGAGCCGCTTTCCATTGAGAAGTCCCGGAAATTCATCTGGGTCCCGTTGAATTTAAGGTTTTCTTTATACTGCACCTCGATATAATCAAAGTAAAAAAGACCATTAGGATTTGAAGTGATGTTTGGAGTGTAATTCAGCGTAATTGCGCTGCCCGTGAGGTTTGAAATATTCCCACTGTACCGCATTTGGACAAAGTCCTGTCCGTTCGGCGCGATGGATTGCGACTCTACATTTTGTCCGTTGATATTAAATGATATATGGTTGCCCTGGGATTTAAATCCTATAACCTGAGTCCGATATTTAATCACGTCAGTCGGTTGGATGGGTGATTTTGTAGCTAAAGTGACAACTTTTGCGGTGGTAAAAGGCAATTCGTCAGCCCATATTCTTCCCAGTTTCAATAAATTTTTCTTTTCCTCGTCTATGAACTGGTAATCATCATATCTGGTAATAAGAGTAGAGGGGAGGTTTCCGTCTACCGTCTGCACTCTTTTTCCCGGACCTTTATCAAAACTGATGAAATAATAGGAAAAATCCTCATAAATATTCTTAAGATGATTACTTCGGTCAGTACGGGTATCTGTTCTCTTGAAGCCACCTCCGTTTGCAGTATCATAAAGGTTGTAGCCATCGGGTCCCTGTGCATAGAAGAGAGCGTAATCTGTACTGTTCCAGACCCCGTCATCTTCTCCTACTACCTGAACTGCATTTTCCTGCAGCGCACCGTACCGTGAATCCTGATTAAATTCAGGCAACATCAAACCGCCGTTTCCGTAGATTCTGAAATTTTTAGGATTCACCGATGCTGGATTAATTCCGTTCTGCTGAAGAAAATCTGCTGTAATCTTAAATATTCCACTGCGGTCTACTTTGATCTTATAAAAATTTCCGTCGGAGAGCGGATTGATTGTGCTTCCTATTTTGGAAGCGCCATTGTTCTTAGCAGTATTCCCGGAAGATATTTCAAAAGAAGCAAGCCGCTGGATTTTCCCTTTTTCAAGTTTAAACAGGGCTACGTTAATTTGCGCAATGTTGCCGGTTTCGCCCGAAGAGTAGGATACGGAGGTTTGATCAAAATCGATTAGAGAATTTTTGTTGAGGTCAAAAAGTTCTTTGTCAGGAACCCCAACCCACTGCAGATTGGTAATTTTAATATCTTTTTTTTCTGTTTTTTGTTTTATATTGATAAAAATGTTATTTTGGTCAAATGAAAAACCTTCGTTCTTGAAACTGGGGAGATTCATATTTATTTCACCAAAACTTCTTGTTTTCGAGCCTTCCCACTGAAGATCGATTCTTTGAGCATTTACAAGTGAAATAACCAAAAAGAAAAAAATAACCGTAAATTTTGTTTTCATAAAAGGAATTAAAATTCTAGAATACAAAATAAACGAAAATTTTAGAGAAATTATATGAGACAATAAAATTAATTTCTAAACGTTTTGCAAAAAAATCAAATCTTTACTTGATTAATTGAATAATTTATTTTTTCTTTGTACTTTGAAAATATTTAAACCAACTATGAAAAAACTAAAGTTGTTTTCATTAATAGCATTCAGTTCTACACTTGTACTCACCAGCTGCGGCGGCTCCGGAACAAGCAAAGGAGGAGGAACCAAAAAATTTGTAAGTAAAACCGGTTGGAAACCTAACGATTCCAAAGGCTGGTTTTATGCTGGTAAACAGCCAAAACAAAAAGGTTGGCCAGGAATGGTGTATGTAGAAGGAGGAACGTTTACAATGGGATTAGTGAAAGATGATGTCATGCACGATTGGAACAACACACCACGCAGAATGCAGGTGAGTTCATTCTACATCGGCGAAACTGAAATTACCAATTACGAATACCGCGAGTATTTAACCTGGTTAAAGTATGTATTCCCACCGTCAGATCCTAGTTTTACTAATATCTACACCGGCGCTTTACCTGATACTTTACTTTGGGACAATCAGCTGTCGCGTAATGATTTTTCTGAAACCTATTTCAGATCTCCTGAATATGACTATTACCCGGTAGTGGGAGTAAGTTTTGATCAGGCGAACAGATATTGTGAATGGCTTACCGACAGAGCAAACGAAAAAGCTTTGATGGATGCCGGAATCATTGCCAAAGATTTCTATATCAATGAATCCAACAATGTTGGTGGAGCTGCTTTCAATATGGATAAATTCAAAGCGAATGATCCTGAAATGAAAGAGTATATCAATGATAAAAGAATGCAGCAGAAATCCGGTATGAAAACCACCAATGAACGTCTGCTTGCTGCAAACAGATCTCCAAATGCTGCCATAGTAACCAAATTCAGACTTCCAACGGAAGTGGAGTGGGAATATGCAGCGCTAGGAATGGAGAAGAACAGAGAATATAACAATTATCTGGGAAAAACTCCTGAAATTGAGAAGTTGAGAGGCAAAAAAGGAAAAAATGAAGGAATGTTCATGGAGAATTTCAAATACGGAACAGGAGATTACTCCGGTGTTGCGGGTTGGAAAAACGACGGTTCTGCACAGACTTCTGATGTAAGACAATATCCTTCAAACGATCTTGGAATCTACGGAATGTATGGAAACGTAGCAGAATGGACCGCTGATGTGTACAGACCTATCATTGATTCAGATTATAACGATTTCAATTACTACAGAGGAAATGCACCGCAGGCCATTGTTAGAAACGGAGATGGAACCCTTAAGAAAATCGAAGCTGGCGATATCAAATATGATACACTTGCCGATGGAAGATTGGTTTACAGAGGACTTCCAGGTCAGTTCGAACGTGAAACAGTTGCCAATTTCGGTAATTTCAGAGACGGTGACCGTCAGTCTTCACTGAATTTCCGTGGAGAATCTACCGACAGTGCCAACTCTTATAATATGTATAATGCACCTAGAAAAAACTTTATTGTTGATTCACGTGGCCGCGTTATTATGCAGAAAGATACTAAAGAAAGAACTTCCGCAATAACCAACGATATTCGTGTAGTGAAAGGTGGTTCATGGCAGGACTCAGCTTATTGGCTGGATCCGGGTCAGAGAAGATACAAAGACCAGACAAAAGCTTACGGCTGGATTGGTTTCCGTGTTGCTCAGGATTCAAGAAGCCACGACGACAACAGATCAAGAAGATAAAATATTATCAAAAATAAAGTAAAAAATCCTTCCGAATTTTCGGAAGGATTTTTTACTTTTGACCCATGAATGCAGAACAGTTTTACCCTATTTTTCTTAGGGCCGGTAAAGTAACCATCGACAGCAGGACTGTTCAGAAAAACGACCTTTTCTTTGCTTTCTCAGGAGAACAGTTCAATGCGGCAGTTATGGCGGATAAAGCTTTCGAAAGCGGCGCTTTGGCGGTTATTGTTGAGCAGAAGGAATATGAAAACGAAGCGAAAAATATTTTTTATGTTCCTTCTACCTTAATTTTTTTACAGGAACTTGCAAAATATCACCGGAATAATTTAAATATTCCCATTATTGCACTTACAGGAAGCAACGGGAAAACCACTACGAAAGAACTCATTCACGCTGTTCTTTCTGAAAAGTTCAGGGTGCAGTATACTTTCGGAAACCTGAACAACCACATTGGTGTTCCGTTGACGATGCTCTCCATCAGACCGGAACATGAAATCGCGGTTATTGAGATGGGTGCCAATCACCAGAAAGAAATCGAAATGCTGTGTTCTATTGCGGAGCCGGACTTCGGGTACATTACCAATTTTGGTAAAGCTCACCTGGAAGGTTTTGGCGGGTTTGAAGGCGTAGTAAAAGGCAAATCTGAACTGTATGATTATCTGAAATCAAATGGCAAAACTATTTTAGTGAATGAAAATGATTCCATTCAGTTGCAGAAAACTGCAGATTATCCCAACCGCATCACCTTCGGAAAAGAAAATTCTCAGTATTTTTTTAAGGAATTTTCTGAAAAGAATTATGTTGGATTGGCTTTCGGCAGTAGGAAAATACAGTCTAAACTTACCGGCAGTTATAATTTTACCAATCTGTGTGCAGCAGCAGCTTTCGGACTGCATTTCGGTATCGGAATCGATGAGATTAAATCTGCAATTGAAAACTACATTCCTACCAATATGCGTTCCCAAATCATGCAGAAGGACGGCAAGACGATGGTTTTAGATACCTATAATGCGAATCCGAGTTCCATGACCGAATCTCTGAAGAATTTCAGTTCATTTGAAGGGACTAAAACAATTATCATCGGAGACATGCTTGAGCTCGGAGAGGAGAGTGAAAAGGAACATGGAGATATTCTGAAGTTTGCAAAAGCAATGAATTTCGATGAAATCATGACGGTTGGAAAGTATTTTAAAATGGTGAACGGTTCCGAAAAAGCCTTCGAAAACACTGAAAATCTCATCGGTTTTCTTAAGGAAAATAAAATTAAGTCAAAAAATATCCTCCTGAAAGCTTCAAGAGGAATTGCACTGGAAAAAATAATCAGTTTTATTTAATCGGCCTCCGACCAGAATTCATTTAAGATCAGTTTGATATTTTTGAAAGTCGAAGGAAGCACGTCCTCCTGGATTTCTTCATTGTTCTTCCAGGCGACATGAGTGATGCCTTCCTCAATTTGGGGAACGGCTTTCTGGTCGCCCACACAGGTCATTTTGAACCAGTAAGTAGTTTTCAGGATCCGGTCTCCGTTTCTTTCGGTGTAAATGTGGAAGGTGTTATTGACAAATTTTTCAAGAATCAGGTTTTTCAGTCCTGTTTCTTCTTCAACTTCACGCAATGCCGTCTGTTCCAGCGATTCGCCTTCTTCAATTTTTCCTTTCGGGAGATCCCACTTTCCAAGCCTTTTAATGAATAAAAGTTCGCCACTGCTGTTGCTTACAATACCGCCTGCAGCCTCAATCACGCGGAACATATGCGTAAAATCTTCCCAGATTTCTTCAATATTTTCGCCATATACATTCAGCATGGGGCAAGACGTGTTCTGCAGCAGATCAATTGCAATTTCCAGTGTGGCAAATCCTTCAAATCTTAAATTCTTCTCGATATCCGCAGGATATTTCGACAACAATAATTTTTTTTCGTTAACAAAAACTTTATACATTTGCAGGACTTTTTTAATGGAACAAAAATATAAAAATGAATTTAGAAGCACGAAAAATAATTGTTAATAAATCAGCGGCCGAATTAACAGAATTACTGAAAACCCCCGAAAATTATAAAGCGCTGATGCCTGAAGGCCTCCAGACTTTTGAAACAAGAGAAGATGGTTTTAAATTCAGCTTGAAAGGAATGCCTGAAATTGCGCTTAAAATCGCAGAAGTAACCGACAATAAAGCGGTCCTGAAATCTGCTAGTTCCAGTCTTGATTTTGAGTTGGTAACCCACCTTACAAAATTAAGTGAAGCCCAAACTGAAATTCAGATGATTTTTGAGGGGAAATTCAATCCTTTCATCAAAATGATGGTCGAAAAGCCACTTCAGAATTTCATCAATTCCCTTACCGATAAGATCGAACAGACGTATCAATAAATTAAAACCTTCAGAAATGAAGGTTTTTTTATGCGTTAATTCCGGAAGAATGATCTTTTATACTTCCTGTGGCTGATGCCAAAACATTGATTTCGTTTCTCGTCCGCAGCATACCCATAAACGCAAAAATAAGCGCTTCCTTGAAATGGATGATTTTTTCGTCGGGAATAATGATTTCGGTTTGCGTTTTCCGCTGGACTTTTTCCATTAAATAAGAATTAAAGGTTCCGCCGCCGGATACCAGTACATTTTTAAGGGCATAGGTGTTAAAAACTTTTGAAATCTGTACCGCAGCGTGTTCTGTAAAGGTCGCCAGAAGATCTTCGGGTTTTCGGTTCAGGATAATAGGATTAATTTCCTTTATCACCCATTCAATTCCGAGGGATTTTGGTGGACCCTGGCTGTAAAAATCCAGCGCATTTAAAAATGATAAAAGTTCGGCATCAACAATTCCGTTGCGGGCAAGAAGCCCGTTTTCATCATACTTTTTGCCGAGTTCTGCGGCGAACCGGTTGAGCATGATATTAACAGGACAAATATCGAACGCAATTCTTTTCCCCTCCTTTTTCATGGAAATATTAGAAAAACCGCCTAAATTTAAACACGCGCTGTATTCCTTAAACAGAAGTTCATCCCCAATCGGGACCAAAGGTGCACCGTTGCCTCCTAAAATAACATCCTGACTTCGGAAATCATAGATTACGGGAATTCCTGTTGTGGCTTTCAGAGCCATTCCATCGCCGAGCTGAAACGTGTATTTTTTTTTCGGATTGTGGAAGACAGTGTGACCGTGGGAAGCGATAAAATCTACATTTTCAAGCTGGTATTTTTGAATGAAAGCATTGACCTGTTTCCCCAAATAAAATCCATATTCAGAATGAAACTCAAGAAGTTCTTCGGACGAAAGCAGGATGGAATTCCGGAGTTTTTCTTCCCAATCAATCGGATACGGAATGGTTTCAGCCTGAAGAATTTCAAACTGCCATTTTTCATTTTTCTGAAAACGGACAAAGCAAAGATCGAGGCCGTCAAGACTTGTGCCGGACATCAGACCGATGACTTGGTACATCATGGTAATATTTTGATAAAAATAAGAAATTACTGGTTCTTTTCCGGTATTTTTTTGGCATTGATGTCGCCGGAATTGTTGTAGAAAGCATATTCCGAAAAATCATCTTTGGCTTTCATGCCGTTAGCGCCAACTAAAGTCGAACCGTCTTTATCGGTAACGAAAACCGTGTCATTGGTGTAAATTTCCTTCTTATTCTGATCCCAATAAACAGTCTGCATCGCAAAAATCTGACCTTCGTTGGTCACAATTCTTACATTGCCTTTCGCCTCATAGAATTTTTTCATCTCCGAAAATTTGGCATATTTTGCGGTGATTTTTCCGGGAACATCGGGTTTTTTCTTGTCGAAGAAAAGAATATTGATTCCTTTTTTTGCTACCACATACGGAGAATCGATGAGTTCGTATTTCTCGATCAGCGGAGCGGTGGCCCTAAGTTTTACAAAGCCTGAATCCCGCTGTACAATTTTGGCATTGTTGATGACCTGTGAAGGGAAATTGGTATTTTTTTTACCGCCGAAAGTATCGAGATCTTCTTCGCAGGAAATCATAAAAAATATAGCACATCCGTAAAGGAAGGCTATATTTTTAAAATTTATTTTCTGCGAAAAAAAAACCATTAATTATAGAGATTTTTCCTGAACCATTTGTCGGCAAAATTAATTCCTATTTTAAGATTCACGAAATTCTGGTTGATGAGATTGTTCTGAACAGTACCGCGTTTTCCCAGTTCCAGTCCAAGATCAATGCCGCTCATTCTGCTTGCAGAATTGTTTTTGAATGGAAACAAAGCTCCTAAAGTAATCCCGTATTTGTTGATATTCGTCCCGTTAATGTTAAGATTACCTTTTTCATAATACGCACCATAACGGTAAGTGATTCTGGAGAAATAATTTCGGAAATTATTGATGTTTGGCAAATACCAGCCGCCTGCTGAGACCCTGTATGAATCTTCATATTGGAAAGGAAGTCCTAGAAACTGAATGCTTTCCCCTTTTTTATAATCGATCTGCGAAGATACAAACCATTTCAGATTGTGTCCGAAACCTGCACCGAGTGAGGCTTCGAAAGGAATCAGGTTTTTAGAGATGGAGTTTCTTTGCTCAATCACATCCAAATACGCTTTTTCACCACCTGTTACATAATAATAGGTGCTGTTGGTATAGAGGGTCTCCATATCCGTCGTATTTCCCAATGTGGAAGTGGCCCCCAAAGTCAGTTTTCGGTCGTTGTCGTATTTTTTCTGATAGGTTGCTCCTAATGTGAAATTGAAATTCTTGATGTTATTCTTGGTTTCATAACCGTTTACCAGTTCAGCATCAGAAAGGGTTACTTCATCAATATCATAAAGATTTCCGAAGTAGAAATTGCTTCGTACACCCAATGAAAAATCTGGAGTTACCGCATATGAAAAAGCTGCCTGAACGGTGCTCAAACTTCCTTCTCCTCTGAAATTATTGACTCTTACTGATCCGTCATCAAGCGTTTTAGAATTCAGGATATTGTATCTCTTGGAACTGTAAGGCTGGTAACCGATACCGAATTTCGCTTTTTGAGAAAGCGGAAAGGCGATGGAGATATTTGATAAGTAAGTGGAGTGTTTTGTTGACTTCGTGTTATCCGTTGTGAAAAAGTTATTTTCATTAGTTGCCTCAAATTTGATCGTCGTAAGTTCAAGGTTTGAATTGGCGGCCGGATTTTTGAAGTTGAAACTGTTGTTGAAGTCACTGATATACGCAGTCGTAATTCCACCCATTGCAGAAGTCTCAACTGTATTGTCATACTTTACATCACCGATTCCATAGGCGGCATAAGGAGAGTTACCAATGCTTTGCGCATTCAGGAAAAATCCTGCGGAAATAAATGATAATGCAAAAAATCTTTTCATTCTGAGTTTTTAAAAATAATGCGCAAATATCCTAAATATTAATGAATTGAGAAAATTTACTTTGGTTAAAGTTTGTTAAGTACGTTTCGGCATGAAAAGGTGATGCTGTTCCTATTTCTGATGGTTTCCGGTTAGCGTTTTCCGGCAAAATATTTATCTTTGAAAAATGAACTGGGAAGAAATTGCAGGCCAGGAAAAGCTCAAAAGCCTCCTGAAAGACAGCATCGAAAATAAAAGGGTAGGCCACGCCCAGCTTTTTGTAGGAACCGACGGATACGGAACGCTGCCTTTAGCCCTCGCTTTCGCAAAAGAAGTCTTTAAAAAAGAGAATGAACACGCCTCTTCGAAAGTGGAGCATCTGAACCACCTCGACCTGCATCTGAGTTTTCCGGTTTTTAAAGTGAATAACAGCGGTCTCAGCAGCAATTATTTTGATGATTTCCGGGATATGATTATGGCAAATCCGTATTCAAGTGCGGAAGACTGGAGCCGTATTTTGGAATCTGAGAACAAACAGCTCACGATTTATGCCGATGAAATTGATGAACTGAATCATAAATTCTCCCTTAAAAGCTTTGAAGGCGGCAGCAAAATCCTCATTATTTGGCAGGCCGACCGAATGAACGATTCTGCTTCCAATAAATTTCTGAAATTCCTGGAAGAACCGCCGAAGGACACACTGATTATCCTCATTGCAGATAACACCGATGATATGCTGCCAACAATCCTGTCGCGGACACAGCTCGTGGAAATTCCCCGTATTTCCGACGAAGACATGGAAATTTTCATCCATAAAAGCAGAAAAATACCCTCTGAAAAAATTGCTGAAATCGTATTTCAGGCGCAGGGAAACTGGAATGCCGCACAGAAACTCATGGCTTCAGAACATTCCGATGCCGAGTTTGAAGAACTTTTTGTTCGGTGGGTACGTGAGGCCTTTCAGGTGAAAAAGAAACCTGAATTCCTGAAAAACATCGTCTTCTGGGGCAGGAATATTTCGCTCTGGAACCGCGAAAAACAGAAGAAATTCCTAGATTACTGTGCCGAAATGTTCCGCCTTGCACTGTTGCAGAACTACGGAAACACTGATCTGGTTTATAAAAAAATTAATTCTGAAGGGTTCAAATGGGATGGCTTTTCAAAGTTCATTCACGGCGCGAATATTGAAGCCATTCTTGAAGAGATTTCCAATGCCGATTACCATTTGGAAAGGAATGCGAACGCGAAAATTGTGTGGACGGATCTCGGGATCAAACTGTCCCGCTACATTCACAAATCACCCTAAAAAAAGCCACTCCGGACCGGAGTGGCATCTGCTTTTTCAAAATAACCGAAATCAGGCCGCTTTTTTTGCGGTCATTTTTCGCATTTTAGAATGATCCATCTTGCAGTCTTTGTGATTTTTCATGTCACAGCTTTTTGCTGTTTTTTTACCGTCCATTTTGCATTCTTTGGCGTCTTTACCCGCGCAGCAGGATTTTTTAGGGGTTTCCTGTGCAAAAGTCATGGTAAATGCAGTGATGGCTAAAACTGAAATTATTTTTTTCATATTTGGATTTTATTTATTAATAACTGAGTAAAGTTATGAATATTTATGAAATAGTATCATTTCTAAAAGCGAAATATCTAATAATTTCATCCATTCTAAACTGCTGAGAAAAAATATTTAAATAAATCAATCAATCGTTTGATTTATTTAAATATTTGTGTAAATTTGCACCGTCAAAATCATCAGAACATGATTTCTAAAGAAGAAAATATTTTATTTACCGCCGAAAAACTCTTTGCCGAAAAAGGTTTTGAAGGAACTTCCACACGGGAAATCTCGAAGGAGGCGAACGTCAATATTTCGATGATCTCTTACTATTTTGGCTCAAAAGAAAAACTTTTCGAAAGGATTTTTGAAGTCAGAATGACGGAAAGTCTCCTGTTTACGAAAGAAGTTCTTGCGAATCCGGACCTGAACGAATGGGAAAAACTAAACCTGATCATCAACAGGTATACGGAACGGGTGAAAAGACTTCAGACTTTTTACATCATTATGCAGCGCGAACAGCTCACCAACAAGAACCTGCACATTGTGAAGTTCCTGAATGAATCTAAAATGGGCTTTCTGGATATTTACGCAGAGCTTATTGAAAGCGGACTGAGAAGCGGAGTCTTCACCAAAAAACCACGTCTTGAATTTCTTCATTCCACTGTTTCCGGAATCATTTTCTCTTCCCTTCACACGCTCAAGGTCTATAAAGAGTATTTCAAAGCCGATGAAAACTACGAAAATCAATACTTCGACGAATTAAAAATCCACATCACTAACATTTTAAAAAACCTTTTGGGTTATGAAGAAAATTAATAATGCCGTTATTGTGCTTGCTTTTTTAGCTGGAGGAACAGGCATTAACGCTCAGGAAACAAAACTCCTCACGCTGGATGAGGCAGTACAGCTGGGCATCCGGAATTCTAAAAATCTGAAGATCGATGAAGCTAAAATTCAGGAAGCCACTGCCGATTATCTGGATGCCAAAAACCGCAGACTTCCGGGTCTGAGTATATCGGGAAGTGCTTTGGCACTCGCGAATGCAGATGTGAACCTGAAAATTTTACCACCTTCAGATGGCGGCGGAAATTCACCGAAAGCCAATTCTGCTTTTTACGGAAATGTCTCTGCGTCTCTCCCCGTTTTTGCAGGCGGAAAAATCAGATACGGCATTCAGTCGGCTGAATATTTGGTGGAAGCATCAAAACTGAATGCTGAAAATGATAAACTCGAAATTGCTTACAACGTTTCTCAGGCTTACAATAATCTGTTCAAAGCGAGCCAGGCGATCAAGGTGCTGGAAGAAAACCTTTCTGCGTCCCAAAAGCGGGATGAATCCTTTCTGAAACTCGAAACCAACGGAATAATTCCAAGAAATGACCGGCTTAAAGCCAATCTGCAGACTTCGAATATCGAACTCCAGTTACTGGAAGCCCAGAATAACTATAATATTGCGAACATCAATATGGATCTGCTTCTGGGACTTCCGGAAACCACCACAATTGAAATCGACCGCCAATATACTTCTGAATTTTCTCCGAATGAAAGCGTTTCTTATTATATGAACGAGGCGACGAATAACAGAAAGGATCTTCAGGCTCTGGATTATCAGCGAAAAGCCGCTGCTTTGGGAATCAGGTCTGCAAAAGCGGAGTCTTTACCCACTATTGCTTTGACGGGAGGCTACGTTGCCGCCGAAATCCCGAAGATTTTAACAGTGATGAATGCCGCAAACGTCGGGGTCGGAATCCAGTACAACATCGATAATCTCTGGAAGAAGAATTCTGCTTTAATGAAGGCTGAATCACGTCAGAACCAGCTTTCCGCTACAAATGAAATGCTCAGTGACCAGATTAAACTTGAGGTGAACAGGGATTTTCAGAATGCAGATTTTGCACGGAAAAAAATCGCTGTTTACGAAAAAGCCGCCGCACAGGCCAACGAGAATTACAGGGTGACGAAGAATAAATACGACAACGGGCTGGCTACGATAACGGAGTTGCTGGATGCTGACGCTGCACAGATTTCGGCAAACGTGAATGTGGTAAATGCTCAGGCCGATGCCGCGCTTGCGTACCGGAAACTTCTGCAGACCAGCGGAATTCTGGATTCAAACTAACAAATAAAGAAGCAAAGGAATCCTTCGCTTTTAAGATCAAATAATAAACTAATCAAATTATCAATACAGAATCTATTTCTGTACTGCCAAGAACTTAAACAATGGAAAATAGCAATACCTCAGATCAGCCGGAACTTTTCCCGGAAGCAAAAAAGAAAAAAAGTTTAATATTCCCCATCATTTTGGGGGTGGTTTTAATTGTGGGCGGATTTTTCGGATACCGGACGTACTCCTTTTCACAGACCCATGAAGTGACCGATGATGCGCAGATTGCCTCCAATATGAGCCCTGTGATTTCAAAAGTTTCAGGTTACGTGGCCGAAGTGAAGGTAAAGGACAACCAGTTTGTGAAAAAAGGCGACACGCTGGTTGTTTTAGACAGCCGCGATCAGAAAATGGCTTTAGAAGCCGCGCAGGCAGCACTTGGAACAGCGCGCAGCAATATTTCCACCGCAAAAGCCAGTACAAATGCCGCTTCCAAAAATATCAATTCTACCAACGCGGCAATTGCGACTGCCAACGCACAGATCGAGGCCGCAAAAGTGAACGTCTGGAAAACTTCGCAGGATTTGAAAAGATATGCGAACCTCGTGAAGGACCATACCATTACGCAGCAGCAGTACGAAACGGCTTTGGCGGCAAAACAGTCAGCCGACCGCCAGCTGCAGGTGTTGGTAGTGCAGAGAAATCAGGCAGCACAGCAAACAGGAATCGTGAATTCGCAGACGGCAGCAAGTTCGGAGCAGATTGGCGTTGCCAGCTCCGTAGCCCGACAAAGGGAGGTAGAAGTGGAAAATGCAAAGCTCAATCTTTCCTATACTGTGATTGTAGCTCCGGAAGACGGCTTTGTTTCAAAAGTCCCGATCCAGAAGGGTCAGTTTTTGCAGGCCGGTTCCCAGTTGTTCAGCCTCGTGAGAGACAATAATAAATGGATTATTGCCAACTTTAAGGAAACGCAGCTTTCGAAAATGGTAGAAGGTCAGAAAGTAGAAATAGAAATTGATGCTTTTCCGGATCATGAGTTCGAAGGGGTCGTGAGCTCTTTTTCGCCTGCAACCGGTTCTTCGTTTTCTATACTTCCTCCGGATAATGCGAGCGGAAATTTCGTGAAAGTCGTTCAGCGGCTTCCCGTTAAGATCGACTTCGTAAAACTCGATCCTGCTATTGCCAAAAAACTGCGTGCAGGAATGAATGTAAAGACTACGGTAAGTTTAAAATAATGTTTGATGGCGGACGCCAAATAACGGGAGTTTACCGCTTCCGGAAAGTATTCAGTGTCCAAAACTAAACATCAAACAACAGAAAAATGGAACAGGATTCATTGGTTGAATACGGCGCAAGGCGCGCCATTATTACGGTTACCGCAATACTTTGCGCCCTTCTCGAGATCGTGGATTCCACGATTGTGAATGTGGCGCTGAATGAAATGAAAGGAAATCTCGGCGCCACGCTTTCAGAAGTGGGTTGGGTAATCACTGCCTACGCGATTGGGAATGTGATTGTAGTACCCATGACGAGCTGGCTTTCTCAACAGTTTGGACGGCGGAATTATTTCGCGGCATCCATTATTATTTTTACCGTTTTCTCCTTCCTTTGCGGGAACGCCGACAACATCTGGGAACTCGTGCTTTTCCGCCTGATGCAGGGAATTGGCGGCGGCGCACTGCTTGTGACCTCGCAAACGATCATCACCGAATCGTACCCGATTGAAAAAAGAAGTATGGCCCAGGCGATTTATGGACTCGGAGTCATCATCGGTCCCACTTTAGGCCCGCCATTGGGTGGCTATATTGTGGATCATTACAGCTGGCCGTATATTTTTTACATCAATATTCCGATCGGAATCGCGGCAGTACTGATGACGCTTCAGTTTGTACGCAGCCCGAAATTTTCAGAAAAAAGAAAAGCCAAAGATGTCGACTGGTACGGTATTGTTTTATTGGCCATAACCGTAGGTTCGCTTCAGTACATTCTTGAAAAAGGACATGAAGAAGACTGGTTCGACAGCAGAGAAATCGTATTCTTAACCGTCACTGCAGTTATTGGATTCATTCTTTTTCTCTGGCGGGAACTCACGTGTAAATATCCGATTGTGGAATTAAGGGTGCTGAAAAACGGAAACCTCAGGATCGGAACCGCAATGTCGTTCATCCTCGGTTTCGGTCTGTACGGATCTACGTTTATCGTGCCGCTTTACACCCAGAGTATTTTGGGGTGGACAGCGCTTCAGTCTGGAGCATTGATGATTCCGGCAGCACTGACGACGGCCTTTATGATGCCGATCATCGGAAAACTCCTGACAAAAGGGGTGAAGCAACAGATTCTGGTATCATTGGGACTGCTGATTTTCTTTGTTTACAGTTTCTGGGGCTATAAAATATTGACTCCGGATACGGGCGAAAGGGATTTCTTCTGGATGCTGATGGTGCGTGGAGCCGGACTCGGACTGCTCTTTATCCCGATCACATCGCTTTCTTTAAGCACGCTGAAAGGTCAGGAAATTGGTCAGGGTGCAGCTTTTACCGGAATGATGCGCCAGCTCGGCGGTTCGTTCGGTATTGCGGCGATTACTACTTTTATCGCGAACCAGACTTCCATCCACAAAGCGAATATCGCTCAGCATCTCGATGCCAACAGTTTCGATGTGCAGCAAAGACTGATGGGTTTAAAGGCCAGCTTTATGGCTAAAGGATTCTCTCCTGATGTCGCCCTTCAGTCTGCATACAAGATCCTGGATCTGAGCGTGCTGAAACAGGCTTCTGTTCTTTCGTACATGGATGTTTTCCTGTACCTCGGGATTCTGTTTCTGATTTGTATTCCTTTTGTACTGTTTGTAAAGGAACGGAAGAGCAGGGAACCGATCGACGTCAGTGAGGCAATGCATTAGTAAGAGCCAGATAAAAAGAACCAAGTCAAAAGGATTCAGATGAAGGAATAAATTAAGTAAAAGGTTTAGTTTTTTATAGTTTATTTAAAGAGAAAGCGTTTTCATATTATATGAAAACGCTTTCGGTTTTTAGAGGTGATTTCTTTTGTAGAAAATATAGTCCGTGTTAATGGGTTCGATTCCGTTTTGGCGTAAATCGGCCGCGATCTGTGCCCGGTGATACGTGGAATGGTTCACCACATGAAAGAGCAGATCCCTAATTTTATTGGAAAATTTCTCTCCTTTGGAATTGGAATAGTCCACGTTTTCTTCCAAGGGAAATTCTTCTATGATTTTAAGCGTGTTTTCATAATTCTGCGTGTTCAGATCGCTTAGAATATTTTGGTCATTCAGCTGCCACACTTCGAACGTTGGTGCGTTAAGTATCCGCCCATTCCAGATCTGGTGGGCGTTCAGCAGATGGCTGATGAGCTGTTGTGAACGTTCTGAAATGTCAGGCCAATGCTGCAGCATCAGTGCAATAAGCTGCCGGTTGGCGTGGAGGTTGTATTCAAAAATTTCTTTAAAGTAATCTTTCATGGCGTCTTGGTTGTAAAGAGTAAACCTGATTTGTCTGCTGCTTTTAGATATTTTGCAGACTTAAATACTGTTGGTGTTTTTCAGAAAATCCCCGTCAATAATGAGGAGTTTAACCCCTTCTGCAGAAACCGAACGGTGAGAACTCATGTCGTCGGACACCACATAAATTTCCCCTTTTGCGAGTTTGATTTTTTCGCCGGTTTTGAGTTCGCTGATAAATTCACCCTCAAGGCAATGTACAATATGCCCTTTTTGGCACCAATGGTCTGCGAGATAGTCTGCGGAATATTCTACCAGCCGGATTCTGAGCCCGCCAAACTGAATGGTCTGCCAGAACGCTGTTCCTTTTTCACCGTTGTGTTCAGTTTTCTCGATGGAAGTCCAGTCGATGGTTTGGAAGGGGATGTTGCTCATTTTTTTTTTTGGTTATATTTAAGGATAGTACTGGATATTGATCTAGATTGACAGCAAATAAAAATTTCACACTGCTATTCATATTTTGAAATGTTCGCCCTTACCATCTTTTCTTCCTCACATAGATAAACGTGAGCAGCGAAATAAATCCCATTAAACCCAACGTAATAAAATAGCCGTATTTGTGTTGCAGTTCAGGCATAAACTGGAAATTCATGCCGTAGATTCCTGCAATAAAGGTTACCGGGAAGAAATACATCGAGTAAATCGCCAGAACCTTCATGACCTGATTCGCTTTCTGGTCGGTAAGGGCCAGGTACATTTGGATGAGGTTGGCAATCTGGAGGTTCAGATGATCGAAATCCGTCGCCACATCTTTGTATTTGTCTTTTAAATCTTCAAAAGCCGCATCTTCAATGCCGAGGGTTTTGAACTTATCGACCCAGTCCGAGGAAATATTCAGAATTCTTGTGTTGAGGCCCGCTTTTCTTTTCAGTTTGTACAGGCGGCGGATCTGGCTGGTTGAATTTGTGTTTTTCAGGAAAATCTCATTCTCGATATTGTCCATGGTTTCAATGAGGCTGTCCGATTCGTCATCAAAGGATTTCATGACTTTAAGGGCCAGATTCAGGGCAATCTTTTCGGATCTGATGGCAGCGTTTTCGGCGAGGAGTACTTCTTTCTTGAATTCATACACGCTCCGGTTTTTCATGCGGTGTATCGTGATGATGATGTCCTTCATCAGGAAAATGCCCAGTTTTGTCGAAATGTCGCTGATGGTATTGAGACTGGCCCGCTCCAGTTCCGTGTTTTCCCGCATCAGGAAAAATTTTACCGAATTGTCCTGCTCGTATTTCGGCAGGTGGTTCGGGTCGATTGTATCCTCCAGAAGCAGCATGTTGATCTCGTATCTTTCGTGCAGGAAATCCAGGTCTTCCTGAGTTGGTGCTTCCACGTCGATCCACTCACAGTGGCTGTTCCGGTAAATAATTTCGATTGGCATCCAACAAATTTAACAATTATTTCCATTTGAAATGATGTTAAGGTCGGTTTTGAATAACCTTCTGAATAAAATTAAACTGCCGGATTAAAGCGGGATGCTTTACTTATCTAATTTCACCAACAGATAACCAACAGGAGGGATCATCACGGTGATATAAATATACAGACACTTTTTTAGAGTCCTGTAATCTTTTCTGAGAATTAATTTGATGGTATAAATAATAAGGAGCAGCATTAAAACCGCCAAAATCAATATAAAAGAATGTCTTAAACTGATATTTTGCATATTTAAGTTATTAAGGTTTACCGGACTTAAGGCTATCAATTAGCCTTAAACCAAATATATAACTTTGTTTTGAATCATAACGAACGTTGTATATTTGCAGAAATTTAAACTTTCATGATCAGAAGCAGAATAGCGGGAATCGGGCATTATGTTCCGGAACATACCGTGACCAATGACGATTTGGCAAAACGCATGTCTACGAACGACGAATGGATTACCGAAAGAACCGGCATCAAGGAGCGCCATCACCGGAAAAACCGTAACGATTCCGAAGAAACCACGGCTTTTCTCGGTTTTAAAGCTTCTGAAAAGGCCTTGGAAATGGCCGGACTCACTGCAAAAGACATCGATTATATTATTTTCGCTACGCTTTCTCCGGATTATTATTTTCCGGGATGCGGCGTCCTGCTTCAGGAAATGCTCGGTTGCGACACGATTGGTGCGCTCGATGTGCGTAACCAGTGTTCGGGATTCGTATATGCGATGAGTGTTGCGAATGCTTTTATTAAATCGAATGCATATAAAAACATTCTCGTGGTCGGTGCCGAAGTTCATTCTTTCGGACTTGATTTCAGCGATGCGGGACGGGGCGTTTCCGTTATTTTTGGCGACGGAGCCGGCGCAGTGGTGCTTTCTGCTGCAGAAGGAGAGGGAAAAGGTGATATCCTGGCCATGAACATGCATTCCGAGGGGAAATACGCGGATGAACTGTGCACGAAATTTCCCGGCTCGAAATACGGCTGGAGCGACCGCATGCGTCTGGAACCTGAAAATGTAACCGATGCCGAGGTCTATCCGCACATGAACGGCAATTTCGTGTTTAAGCATGCCGTAACACGTTTCCCGGAAACCATGGAAGAAGCCCTGAAAGCCGCCGGAAAAACCGTCGAAGATCTCGACATGTTTATTCCGCATCAGGCCAACCTCAGGATTGCGCAGTTCGTGCAGCAAAGATTCGGACTGCCGGACGAAAAAGTGTTCAACAACATCCAGAAATACGGCAATACGACCGCTGCTTCTATTCCGATCGCTTTAAGCGAGGCAATTGCTGAAGGAAAAGTAAAACGCGGAGACCTTGTCCTCATTTCCGCTTTCGGCAGCGGATTTACTTGGGGATCCGTTCTTTTTGAATTCTAAAATCTGATTTTAAATCATAAAAAATGCACCTTTCGGGTGCATTTGATTTTTCAGGCTGAAAACTAGTGTGGCGAAACTGCCTGAACCGTGTCCCGGTCCGGATCGCTGAGTGCCGCAGAATCTACGCCTGCATTTCTTTTTTCGTCTTTGCTGTTCTCCGCTTTGTATTCGTCGCGTTTTTCTTTTTTTCTGGCGCAGCTGCCTGCAAAAAGTCCGGCGATAAGCAATGGAATAAGGATTTTTTTCATGATTGGGTTTTTAACGTGTGCTTAGTTTTATCAAATATTGTGCTATTCTGTCCCGACCTTCTGTGTAAAGTGTTTTTAGCGTCGGATTTTAATTATGATATTGATAATTTACTGGCTTTCAATACTGTAAATACACCCGATATGATATTTTTCACTGTTGAATTTCTGTTTTTCGCTCCGGATTTGCGTAAATTTATATACCGTTAATGAAATAATTAAAATTCAATATCATGGCGACAAAATCCAAATCCCAGAAGTATGTTTATTCCTTCGGCGGCGGAAAAGCAGACGGCAATGAATCCATGAAGAACCTTCTTGGAGGCAAAGGCGCCAACCTGGCAGAAATGGCAGGACACAAAGACTTAAAGCTTCCTGTACCGCCGGGATTTACCCTCACTACCGAAGTGTGTACTTACTTTTACGCCCACGGAAGAACTTATCCTGAAGATCTCGAAAAACAGATTGCAAACGCACTTTCGGAAATCGAAAAACTCATGGGCAAAAAATTTGGTGACGTGAAGGATCCGTTGCTGATTTCTGTCCGTTCAGGCGCAAGAAAATCAATGCCGGGAATGATGGATACAGTTTTGAATATCGGTTTAAATGATGAAACGGTGAAAGGTTTGATCCAGACTACTGGCGACGAAAGATTTGCGTACGATGCTTACCGCAGACTCGTGATGATGTATGCTGATGTAGTGATTGAAAAAGCAGGCGGACTTGAACCTGTAAAAGGGGTAGGCATCCGTAAACTGATGGAGGAAAAACTCCAGAGCCTGAAAAAAGAACGGGACGTGAAACTCGATACAGAACTTTCTGCTGCTGACCTTAAAAAATTGGTGAAAGAATTTAAATCAATGACCAAAAAATTTCTGAAAGTTGAGTTTCCCGAGAAGCCCTGGGATCAGCTGATAGGAGCAATTGGCGCTGTATTCGGATCCTGGAACGGGAAACGTGCGCTGGAATATAGAAAAATAGAGAAAATTCCTGACGACTGGGGAACGGCGGTGAATGTGCAGGCAATGGTTTTCGGAAATATGGGCAACGACAGCTGTACCGGTGTGGGTTTCACCAGAAATCCGGGCAATGGCGACCATCATTTCTACGGCGAATATCTGGTAAATGCACAGGGGGAAGATGTAGTTGCAGGCACCAGAACTCCGGCTCCGGTAAATGATTTCTCAAAAAATGATCACTCGCGGGATTTAATGACCTTACAGAAATTCATGCCTCAGCAATTTAAAGAACTGGATTCCATGCAGAAAAAACTTGAAATACACTACCGCGATATGCAGGACATTGAATTCACGATCGAGAAAGGCAAACTTTATATGCTCCAGTGCCGTGTAGGAAAACGCAATGGTGTTGCTGCCGTAAAAATCGCCGCCGATATGTACAGAGAAAACCTTATTGATGCCGATACTGCCGTGATGCGCGTCGCACCCAATCAACTTCTGGAACTTTTACTTCCCATGATTGATCCGGATGCAGAAAAAATTTCGAAAGTAATCGCAAAAGGCCTTCCTGCAGGTCCCGGCGGAGCAGTGGGCAGAGCAGTATTCTCTTCGGAAGATGCTGCAGAATGGGCTTCGAGAGGCGAAAAAGTAATTCTGGTGCGCGAAGAAACCTCTCCGGAGGACGTTGACGGAATGCATAAAGCAGAAGCCATCCTTTCCTCAAAAGGCGGCATGACTTCCCATGCTGCACTTGTCGCAAGAGGCTGGGGAAAATGCTGCATCGTGGGCTGCAGCGAAATAGATATTGTAGCGAAAGAGAAAATGCTCATCACTGCTTCGGGAAAAACAGTCCATGAAGGCGACTGGATATCTCTGAACGGAACAACAGGATTCGTGTATGAAGGTGCTGTGCCTTTAAAAGCTACGGATCTTCATCAGAATAAATCGTACAGAACTTTCATGAAGCTTGTTGACAAAACCAGAACCATGGGAGTGCGTACCAATGCCGATACGCCTGAGGATGCTGAACAGGCTTTGTATTTCGGCGCGGAAGGCATTGGCCTTTTCAGAACAGAGCATATGTTTTATGGCGAAGGCTCTGAGTTTCCGCTGTTCCTGCTCCGAAAGATGATTATGGCAGGAAATAATGAGGACAGGAAAACTGCGCTTGACGAACTTTCAGTTTTCGTGAAAAAAGACATTAGGGACACTTTGGAAGTAATGCAGGGAAATTCCGTAACCATCCGTCTTCTCGATCCTCCGTTGCACGAATTTGTGCCGCACGACAGAGCAAAACTTCAGGTATTGGCTAAAGAACTGGGCGTAAGCCTGGGCATCCTGAACCGGAGAGTTCTTGCCCTTCACGAAAACAACCCGATGTTGGGACACCGCGGTGTAAGGCTCGGAATTTCTTATCCTGAAATTACCGAAATGCAGGTAAGAGCGATTCTGGAAGCCGCGGGAGAACTGATAAAAGCCGGAAAAAAAACAAAACCGGAAATCATGGTTCCGGTAACAGTTGATGTCCAGGAACTTCGACACCAAAAAGATATTGTAGACCGCGTTTACCGCGAAACCTGCAAAAAACTTAAAATTGATAAAATCCCATACCTGTACGGAACCATGATCGAAACTCCGAGGGCTGCCCTGAAGGGTGCTTCCATGGCGAAGAGTGCTGATTTTTTCAGTTTTGGAACCAATGATCTTACCCAGATGTGCTTCGGATTTTCCAGAGACGATATCGGTGGGTTTTTGCCGAAATATATTGAGCTGAAACTGTTGCCAAACGATCCGTTCGCGACGCTGGACCAAACCGGTGTTGGAGAATTAATGAAAATCGGCATTGAAAGAGGGCGTTCCCAAAAGCCTAAACTGGAAGTGGGAATCTGTGGCGAACACGGAGGTGACGCCGAATCTGTAAAATTCTGTCACCGCCTCGGAATGGATTATGTCAGCTGCTCACCGTTCCGTATCCCGGTCGCGCGTCTTGCTGCTGCACAGGCCGTGATTGAAGACAGAAAGTAAAAATACTTTAGCAAAGTAAAACTGGTCTTTTCAATTGTAAGCCGGTTTTTAACTTTCTTATTTGATTTACGAACAAAAAAATCCGCGGAATATATTCCGCGGATTTTTTTGTTGGTTATGAGGTCAAAATAGTTATCCCAAATAAGGATAACGGTAATCTTTTGGAGAAACAAATGTTTCTTTGACGGAACGAACGGAAACCCATCTCAGAAGGTTCATTTTTGAACCGGCTTTGTCATTGGTTCCGGAAGCTCTGGCCCCGCCGAAAGGCTGCTGACCAACGACTGCTCCTGTCGGTTTGTCATTGATGTAGAAGTTTCCTGCTGCATTTTCGAGTGCTTTGTAGGCTTCATCAATTGCATAACGGTCCTGCGCGAAGATGGATCCGGTAAGGGAATATGGTGAAGTTTCATCCACAAGTTTCAGCGTTGCTTTCCAGTCCTGATCTTCGTACACGTAAACGGAAAGGATAGGTCCGAAGATTTCTTCACATACCGATTCATACTTAGGATTGGTTGTTTCGATCACCGTAGGCTCTACGAACCAACCTTTTTTATCGTCGCATTTTCCACCGAAGATGACTTCAGCATCTTTGGATGCCTGAGCTCTTTCAATATATCCTTTGCATTTGTCGAATGAATTTTTATCGATCACAGCGTTCACGAAGTTGGACGGATCCTCCGGACTTCCCATTTTCACAGAAGCCAGCTGCGTTTCCATTACTTTTTTTACATCATTCCAAAGCGATCTCGGAATATATGCCCGTGAAGCGGCAGAACATTTCTGTCCCTGATATTCAAAGGCACCGCGCACCATTCCGGTGGCCACTGCTTCTACATTTGCAGAAGGATGCACCATGATAAAGTCTTTTCCGCCGGTTTCACCAACGATTCTCGGGTAGGTTTTGTAATTGTGGATATTGTCTCCCATCAGCTTCCACATTCCCTGAAACACTTTCGTGGAACCCGTGAAATGAAGGGCTGCAAAATCAGGATGAGCAAGGACTTTCTCAGCAGTGCTTTTACCGTCCGTAAAGATCATGTTGATGACTCCACCCGGAAGGCCCGCTTCAGTTAAAGCGTCCATGATCACTTTTGCGGAATAGATCTGGTTGTTGGAAGGTTTCCATACGACCACATTTCCCATCATGGCCATACACGTCGGAAGATTTCCGGCAATCGCCGTGAAGTTGAAAGGCGTCACTGCAAAACAGAACCCTTCGAGCGGCCGGTATTCTGCACGGTTCCAGATTCCCTGATCGGAAATCGGCTGTTCCGCGTACATTTCGGTCATAAATTCTACATTGAAACGGAGAAAGTCGATAAATTCGCAGGCGGCATCGATCTCTGCCTGATGAACATTCTTGGACTGTCCGATCATCGTAGCGGCATTCAGCCTGTCGCGGTACGGACCGGCGATGAGGTCTGCTGCTTTGAGGAAAATCGCAGCGCGGTGTTCCCATCCCAGGGTGTTCCATTTCTCTTTGGCCTCCATGGCGGCTTTAATCGCATCATCTACATGCTGCATGGTTCCTTTATGGTAAAAACCAAGGTCATGCTGGTGATCTTGAGGCGATGTAAGCGTCACTTTTTCTCCGGTTTTCACTTCTTTCCCGCCGATGTTCATCGGGATTTCCACTTTTTCTTTCCACATCTGTTTGTAGGTGGCGATGAGGGATTTCACCTCTGCGGAACCCGGTTCATACGTTCTTACCGGCTCGTTTACAGCGAAAGGAACCTGCGAAATTGCTTTTGACATATTGTGTATTTTTTGATTTAAGGATTGAGTTGTCTTCAGAATTGTATCTCTGCGACAAAGCTTCTACAAAGTTAAGGGATTTTGGCTGATCTGCAAAGTTTTGGGGAAGGCAGCCGAAGGTGAACTTTTCAATATCAACATTCAAAAGAGGTACTTGAGAACAACCCGTTCCGGCACCCGAAAAGTGGTTTGCCTCGTCCCGCATTGCGGAAACTAAAACCAAAACAGTTTTGCACTGTCCCCAATGCGGGAAAGTTAAAACCAAATGTGGTTTGCCCCGTCCCTTATGCCGGAAACCTTAAACCAAAACTGTTTTGCCCTGTCCGCGATAGGGGACAGAAAGAACCGGAAGTTTCGGGCATCTTCAATAATTGAGGCAAAAACCGACAATGTGCAAAGATCATTTGTAATAAAAGCAGATCGTCAGGAGTTTAATTGTAACGGAACCCCTTCCACTCCCTTCAGGATTTCTCGGACTTCATTGATCTCACTTTCATCCAGGCCTCTTTTGGGAATAATAATCGCCGACAGATTGTTCTGGTAAATCAGGAACCAGCGTTTTCTTTCAACAATTTTAAAGATTCTTGGCCACAGGATCTCCATATAAAATGACTCGCCACGGATCTTGATCCGCGTATCGGTCAGCCGCATGTCCAGTGTTTCACGCAGGTGATTGCTCGACTGGTAATTTCTGTAAATCGTGTAGAAAATCATAAAAGGCTGCACAACCAAAATTAAAATGAGCGTGATGTACTGGTAAATGAGCGGTTCAGGAAGGTTAAAGAGATCAAGCCACGACAGTATGATCCATATCAGCAGCAAAAAAGCGAAAGCTACCAGCAACCTCAAAACCGGCTTTTCGTAGGCCAGGCTGTAGAGCAGCCGTAAATATTGTTTAAACGTAACTTTGGCTTTCAGTCTCATAACGTCATGATTGGGTTTGAATGGATTTTGTTCAGCACAAAACGCCAAATATCCAAATATAATCCCGTTTCACCAAACCGGTTAACTGAAATAAAGTTGGGCAGAAGTGGGTTAGTGTTTTCGGGCATCCCATTCGCGGTTGAGCATGGCGTACTGAAATTCGCTTCCCCATTTGCCTTTGAAGAATACGTTTTCAATAAAATGGCCTTCAAGCCTGAATCCTGTGCTTTTCAGCAAATTGATAGAGGCAGTGTTTTCAGCATCTACAGTTTCTGTGACGCGGCGGATGCCTTTTTTATCGAAGAGAAATGCCAGAAGGGCTAGCATGACTTCCTTGGCGTAGCCTTTTTTCTGATGCAGCGGCGATAGCGTAATACCGATCTCTGCAGTATCCGGATCATTCAGGTCCAGTTTCAGGGCACAGTCTCCGATGAGTTTTGTTGTTTTACGGTCTTCGATGCCGTACTGCACCCATTCGCCGGGCTTCCCAAAAGTTTTGGTAGCGTTTACTTTTATAAAACCCTCTGCCTGTTCTTCGGTCATGACATCAAAACCCTGATATTTGGTGACTTCGGGGTCCGACCGGTAGGCAAAAAATTCAGGGAGATCAGGTAATTCAAGGGAACGTATACGGAGACGTGGTGTGATAATCGGTTCCATTTAATGGCTTTTATTTTTTTTTATCTGACGGCAATTTAATTCGGTTTCATTGATTAATTTTCTTTGGCGGAACAAATTTTTCTATTCCTTTTAAAATTTTATTCCTCTGAATGTCGTCTTTATACTTAAGGCGGGTGATCCGCTTCACCCTTACAGGGCTAATTCCACAGAATTCCAATGTTGCCCGCTTAATGGAATTTAAGTCGCTGCTGCGGTACTGCCACCAAATCCACCATCCCGGCGCGTCGCAGGTAGTGATAAGATCTGCCGAACGGCCTTTCAGCAGTTTATCCCACAAGGGATCTTCAGTATGGTACCGGTAGGCAAATCCCGAATACAGGGTTCTGTCGAAAAAGCCTTTCAGCAAAGCAGGCATTGAGCCCCACCAAACAGGATAGATAATTACCCATTTATCGCACCATAATATGTTTTCCTGAGCAGTCTTTAAATCATCTTCCAGCTCCTGAACGGTTTTATAGCCTTTCCACAATACAGGGTCGAAGTTCATCTCCCCCAGTTGCTGGGCTCTTACTTCGTGTCCGTTCTCAACTGCAGTTCTTTGGTAGGTCTCTGCAATTTTTCCGTTGAAACTCTCATGATCGGGATGGCCGAGTAAAATGTATATTTTCATGGCGAAGATTTTGGAATTGTTTACATCTTGTCCACGTGACTTCTGTAATTTTAATCGGTTATTGTTTCTTCCTTCTTTTTGAAGTAGTAGTTTAAGAGGTAGATTACCGGAAAAATAAACACAAAACAGAGTCTGGATAAAAGCACGGAATAGAATGAAAGCGCTATGGACAAAAGAAATATAACCGGAGCGACCAGACTTCTTAAAGTATGGTAACGGCGCCAGTTACGGTCGCCCGAAAGGGTGGAAAGTCCATGCTTTCCGGAAGAAACATAACATATGAGCCAGCAGTTCAGCATTCCGGTAACTGCAATATTTAAGCAATAGATGGAGTAGGGAACCGGGAGGCTGAAATTTTCGCTGTAAAAAGCGGAGGAGAACGGCATGATGACGATGGAAAGCAGAAACAGGATGTTGATCCAGATTAACCGGTCTGTATATTTGGTGACAAATCCGAATACATAATGGTGGGCTTTCCAGTAAAGGGCAATGACAAAAAAACTAACGAGGAAAGATATGAATTTAGGGATTAACTCATTGAGGCTTCTTTTCATTTCCGCGGAAGAGTGGTCATGGAGATGCGGGGCTTTGATTTCAATAATGAGTAAAGTCATTGCAATCGCCATAACGGCGTCACTGAAAAACAGGATTCTCTCAATCTGCAGTTTATTGTTGGTCTTTTCCATTCATTAAATAATTTAAAATTAATTATCTGAATTTCTTGCGGATAATATTATTCCTTTACGTGCGCAAAAGAACTGCTGCGGTCCAGTTTTCACATTTGATTTCTGATGCTGCATGAATTGTAACCCCACTTAGGATCTGAATGCTACGAAGTTAGAAAAAAATAGGCTCACAGAAAAAAGAATTTTCAATGTTGGTTTTGACGGCTATAATGAGTCCGATGGAATAGCTGGAGTCTCAGGGGCAATAAAAAGAAGGATTTAGCGCTGAGAGTCTCCGGTTTATTTTAATGTGTTTTGGTCAGTCTTTTTGCAAGCTTTTCAATCGTCAGTCCCTGCACGATAATGCTGAAGAGTACACAGAAATAAGTCGCGATTAAAAGGATGTTTTTGGTTTCGCTGTACGGCAGCGACAGCACCAGCGCCAACGACAGGCCGCCACGCAAACCGCCCCAGCTGATGATTCCGGCTTCCCTGTCCGTAAGTTTCAGAAGTTTTGGAAATGCCCTGTGTGGAAGGAAAACAATTAACATTCTTGAAAGCAGAACGATGACAACAGAAATAAGCCCCACCATAATGTAAGTGGCATTGAAATCGATTACGATCAGTACAAATGCGATGAGGATAAACAGGATGGCGTTGAGCACTACATCGAGCAGTTCCCAAAATTTATGTACATATTCCTGCGTGGTATCACTCATGGCAATTTTCTGTCTGAAATTTCCGGCCATCAGTCCCATGACCACCATTGATAAGGCCCCTGAGATATGGATGTAGTTGCAGAACGTATAGCCTGCCATTACAAAGGCCAGCGTCAGCAGTATTTCTGTTTCATAATGGTCAATAGATTTTAACAGCAGGTGGAGACAATATCCCAGTACAAGACCCATCAGGATTCCGCCAACAGCCTCCTGTATAAAAAGAATTCCAAAGTGTGAAAAACTGAAAGATCCCGTGTTCAGTGTATCCAGCAATGCTATGAATACTACTACGCCAACACCGTCGTTAAAGAGGCTTTCGCCGACAATCGTGTATTCCAGTTTTTTGGGAACCTTCGCCTTCGTAAGGATTCCGAGAACAGCGATAGGATCTGTGGGCGAAATAAGGGCGCCGAAGATCAGGCAGTAGGTGAAATCGATTTCCAGATGGAAGATTCCAATAAGTCCGTAAAAAAGCGAAGCAATTATAACGGTGGAAAGCAGCACTCCGCCGAGTGCAAATGTGGCTATAGGTTTGATCTGCTCTTTTAGATTGTTCCAGTTTGTATGCAGTGCACCGGCAAAAAGCAGAAAGCCTAATAAATAATTGAGGACAATATTGTCGATGTCGGCCAGTTCAATATACGCTTTAATTTCATCGGTAGGAAGATGCAGCCAGAGTTTTGAACTGATCACTACCAGAGAAAGGAGTGTGGATAATAAAAAGAGACCAATGACGAAGGGCAGTTTCAGAAATCTCCTGTTAACATAAGCGAAACCTGCAGACAGGCAGATTAAAACGGTAAGACCAAGGTAAATATTCATTGCTGTTCAGGATTGAGAAATGCAAATTTAATATTTTATAAAATAGAAACTGGCATCGGATTACTCAGTTGAGGTCAATTCAAATCAGCGATTAAGGTTCACAGCGGTGGTGCTCTTTACTTCTTTTATCATAAAGGAACTTTGCGTGCTCGCGATATGCTGCAGGTTGGTGAGTTTCGATACCATGAACTCGCGGTAATCCTGAATGTCCTTTACACTGATCTTGAGGATATAATCGTAATCGCCGCTCACATGAAAACACTCCAGAACTTCCGGGAACTGGGTGATCTCCTTTTCAAACTGGGTAATGGATTCTTTGCTGTGGCGCATGAGTTTCACATGGCATAGTACCAGGAAATCCCTCTCAACAAGTTTCCGGTCAACAAGGGCTACATATTTTTCAATGATTTTATGCTTTTCGAGTTTTTTAATGCGCTCAAAAACGGCGGTCACCGAGAGGTTCAGGTCAGCTGCGAGTGCTTTCGTGGTTCTTTTGGAATCCTGCTGCAGTAAAGTGAGCAGTTTCTTGTCTTTTTCATCGAGGGTCATCAGAAAATTATTTGGAATGTGCTTTATATTCATTTCAAATATAGAATTTAATTCTAATATTCAGGATTTATAATCTTTTATATTCTGAAGAAATAGTTTTTGCTTGTTTTTTCGTTGGAAACTTTTGATATTTAAGGAATATAAAAATACTTATCATGGAAAAATTTGATGCAGCAAACAACATTCAGGACCTTCAGTATTTCGGAGAATTCGGCGGAGTAAATCCTTCAATTTCAGACAGTTCTACTTACACTTTTCTGTCGGCAAAAACGATGGGTGATACTTTCGAAGGCAATACGGAAGGGTGCTACCTGTACTCCAGACATTCTTCTCCCAGCAATCTCTATCTTTCGGAAGCATTGGCAAAAATGGAAGGCACGGAAAATGCTAACGTAACGTCTTCCGGAATGGGCGCCATTACTTCTGTACTTCTGCAGCTCTGCAAATCGGGCGACCATATTGTTTCCAGCAGAACGATTTACGGCGGAACCTACGCCTTTATGAAGAATTTTCTGCCTGGATTTAAGATTGAGACTTCATTTGTGGACATTACAGACCTGGAAAAAGTGGAAAATGCCATCACTGAGCATACGAAAGTCCTGTACTGTGAAACGGTGAGCAACCCGCTGCTTGAGATCGCCGATCTTGCAGCACTTTCGAAAATTGCCAAAAAACATAATTTACAGCTCGTGGTCGACAATACCTTCTCTCCGCTCTCCATTTCACCGAAACTTCTAGGAGCCGATGTAACGATCCACAGTCTGACGAAATTCATCAACGGCAGCAGCGATGCCATTGGCGGCGTGATCTGCGGAACCACGGACCTGATCAACGGACTTAAAGATGTAAACAGCGGTGCGTGCATGCTGCTTGGGCCTACGATGGACAGCCTGCGTGCGGCGAGTATCCTCAAAAACCTCAGAACGCTTCATCTGAGAATGAAAAAACACAGTGAGAACGCCCTTTATCTTGCCGAACACTGGGAAAAAGACGGCCTCAAAGTGAAATATCCCGGACTTAAAAACCATCCGCAGCATGCGCTTTTCACTAACATGATGCAGGGGGAATACGGCTACGGCGGTCTTATTGCACTCGATGTAAAAACTGTGGAAAAAGCAAATGAGCTTATGGAGATGATGCAGCATGAAAACCTGGGATATCTGGCGGTAAGTTTAGGATTTTACAAAACCTTGTTCTCTGCCTCCGGAACGTCTACATCATCTGAGATCCCCGAAGCGGAACAGAAAGAAATGGGGCTGTCGCCAGGACTCATCCGTTTTTCCATAGGACTCGATCACGATATTGAAAGAACCTATGAAAAGATGAAAGCCTGTATGCAGAAAACCGGCATTCTTTAACATGATACAAATACAGAAAGCTTCCAATAACGGAAGCTTTCTGTATTATTTAATTTGAAAGCGTTGTTTATTTTTCATATTCCTTTAAAACTGCGGTAACGGTCTCCCTATCAAATCTCGAAAGACTGTCGATCATTTGCGCCAGTTCAGGTTTTGAGGCTGTTAATTCTTTAAGTTTGTTTTTCGTACTGTTTAAAAGTCCGATATTTATTTCTTGGCTACCGTTCACGAAATGGTCCGTTGTCTGCACACTTCCGTCGTAACTATTTTTATAGTATTCCCGAAACCATTTAATTTTTCCGTCGTAAAAAAGCTCCTGTAAAGAGACCGATTTCGGACCTCTGTTTACAAAGATTCTTGTATCACCCTTGTAGTCTTTTATCCTCATTTCTTTCACCAGTGGATAATAAATGTATTCTTTTTTGCCTGTATTGTTGTATATTGGGATGTGCTGTGTTATGGATGTTTCCGTCAGAATTCCGTAGAATATATTTTTCTGGCCCACTATTTTTGTATCCACAGTTCTGCCGTCAATAAGCGTGATTTGGGCATCCATGGCATTTTTATCCTGAATGTTCAGATTTTCAACAGCGTAAGCCTCAAGAGGCTTGAGTTCATCCAGCCTATCCCACACTTTTACACAGCCTGTTAATGATAAAACAAGTAATCCAATAATAAAGGTTTTTAATTTCATAGGTAATTTTTTCGGTTTTCGTGGCCCTGTCGTGGACTGTGTAAATATAATTATTTTCATTAAAAAAGTCGCTACACCCATCTTTATTTACCTGCAAACTGCAGATACAGCAACAGCGCCGACGCTGCGGTCATGATGAATAACGCCACAAACTCCAAAATGTTACAACCGTTGCGAAAATAAAAAAAACACACTTCGAAAAGTGTGTTTTTCTGTGCCCGGAACAGGACTCGAACCTGCAAGCTTGTGGGCACCCGCACCTGAAACGAGCGTGTCTACCAATTTCACCATCCGGGCATCGGATTGAGGTGCAAAAATAACATTATTCGGCGGTAACTTCCTAATGCAGACTTAAAAAAAATTGCAAATAAATGCAGGAAACCGGATGACACTTTAAAAAAGCGTTCAGCTGCTAAAAAATGACTGCACTTTGCTTCAGGAAAAATGGGATTCCGTAAATTTGTGTTTAAATAGAATATTTATGAATTTAAAAGGAAAAAATGCCATCATCACCGGTGGCGGAAGAGGCCTGGGTAAAGCGGTCGCTGTGGCGCTGGCCGCTGAAGGGGTGAATATCGGTATTACCGGAAGAAATGAGGAACATCTGATAAAAACTGCCGAAGAAATTCAAACGCTCGGCGTTCGGGCTGCCTTTGTTGCATTCAGTATCGACGATGAATCGGCTGTAAAGACAGGGATTGATGCGCTGGCAAAAGAGCTGGGCGGGGTGGATATCCTGATCAACAATGCCGGAATCGGGGACTTCGGGAGCATCGAAGAAATGCCATCGGAAACCTGGGAACAGGTAATCCGGACGAATCTTTTCGGGGTGTATTATGCTGCGAAAGACGTTTACCCCTATCTGAAAGAAAAAGGAGAAGGCGATATCGTAAATGTCGCGTCGACTGCCGGCCTGAAAGGCGGCCCGAATATGTCGGCCTATGCCGCCTCAAAAGCCGCTGTAGTTTCTCTGTCGCAGTCGATGATGGCGGAGTGGAGAAAGCAGAATATCCGCGTGATTACGCTCACGCCGAGTACCATTGCCAGCGACATGTCCATTCAGGGCGGCCTTACCGACGGTAATCCGGATAAAGTGCTGCAGCCGGAGGATTTTGCGGAGTGGGTAAGGGACATCCTGAAAATGAACAGAAGAGCCATGATTGCAAGCGGATCGATTTTCTCGACGAATCCTTAATTACTTAACACAAATGAAAAACAAAGCAGGTTTTAAAACCTGCTTTTGTTATTAAAATTTGCTATCGAAGAAGTTGGCGGATAGATATGATCTTGCCAACCTCTATTTAACATTCAGCAGCGTATTAGAGCCGCTTCCCAATACCGTTGTCGGCATCACGCCGTCCCATTTCAGAACCCGCTGGTATTCTACGTAAGTCTGGGTGATGGCTTGCTGCTTCAGGCTTATCGCTTTGGCTTCCGCCTGCGCCCTGATCACTACCGAGGCCGAATCTCCTTTTGCAAGCTGTATTTTTCGCTGTGCATCCGCCTGTGCCACACGCGCCTGAGCTTCGGCTTTTATTGCATCCGCATCCGCGGTCGCTTTATCCTCAATAGACTGGCGAATGGCTTTTGGCGGCTGAATATTGGTCTTCAGTTGTGATACAAGGAACCATTTACCGATCCTTTTATTCACTTCCGACAGGATTTCAGCTTCATAGGTTTCCCGGTTGTTAAAAAGGTAATCGATAGAATGCCGGTTCGCAACATCATTGATCGCACCAATGATGGCATTGTTCAGCCAGCCTTCCTGAATGGCTTCGAGGCCTCCTTTTTTGTATGTCGAGCGGAGGTTCGTAAACATATCGGATGCAGTGGATTCCTTCACCGAATAGTTGAACGACGGTTTGATCGGGCAGGGAAAGCCGCCTTTGGCAACGATGATGGATTCAGGATATTCAATATGCCGCTGATCCAGCGGAATTTCCTGTATTTCCTGAGTGTACTTATTGTAGAACACCACTCCGGAAACCTCTTCTGTATTGGATGCGCCCCGTTTGTCTCCCAGAAGGTTAATCAGGAGCCCTTTGTGACCCACGCTGATGACTTCGTAATTCATGGGCTGGAAAAGGGCGGCAAGACACGCCAGAAGAATGAAGGTAACTGGTTTCCATTTCACTCCGTCCGGTCTCTGAGTCCCGTTTTTGTCCGGTTCCGAATACGTTAAAATATTAAGTTTCTTTGTGATGGCTCCAATGATGACCAGAACTCCGATACAGACCAATAATAAAAATGTTAATGACATAATTTCAACCCGTTTAATTTGATTTTAGATTTTTTAAATATAATAAATAATCTGATGGCCATATAATTTATTTAGAATGCTCTTCTTTCATATCATCCTGACAGCTTCAACAGAAATGTTTTTTTTTTGGAGACGGCTAAACTTAAGGTCGTTTTATATTGTTTCAACGATCAGTTTTGTTATTCAAAAAAAAATTTTTGGCAAAATAATTGTATTGTGTTTTGTATTGAATAACAGCATATTACACATAACCTTATAAAAATAGCTAATATGAAAAAATCAATTGTAACACTTCTGTGTTTGGCTACACTGGCCGCCTGCAAAAAAAATGAAACGACAGTGGTGGATCATAGTACCGACAGTACTGCTATGGTGGCGGCGAACGATTCAACCACAATGGTAAAAGATTCTGTCGATGCCGGAAAATTGAGTTCGCTCAATGATCAGGACAAAAAATTTGCTGATGATGCCGCAAGAGGTGGAATGATGGAAGTAATGATGGGTGAACTCGCTGCGACCAACGCTTCAAATTCCAGGGTAAAGGAACTGGGTAACATGATGGTGCAGGATCACGGAAAAGCCAATGACGAACTCAAAAACTGGGCATCTGCAATCGGTTATCCGCTGCCTACAAAGCTGGATGCTGAAAAACAGAAAAAATATGATGATCTGATGACGAAAAAGGGAGTCGACTTCGACCGGGCTTATAGCAGCCTGATGGTAAAAGATCACAAAGAAGATATTGCCGCATTTAAAAAAGAAGCCGCGGATGGTGCCGAAGACGGATTAAAATTGTTTGCCGGAAAAACAGTCCCAACGCTGGAACACCACCTGGTGCAGTCTGAAGAAGTTGCCAAGGCAGTAAAATAAAAGACAACATTAATTTGGAAAATCCCGCTCTTAAGCGGGATTTTTTTATGATCAGATAAATAAAGCGAATGCTGTTTATCCGGAAAAATCTGGAAAGTTCAGTACACGCTATCCTTTATTCACAGCAATATAACGGAATCATGGTTCATTTTTATTCCTTGATAAATCTTACGGAACTTGAATTTCCGTTTTTATAGATCAGCTGAAGCATATAATTTCCGGATGGTAAGTGGGCGACGTTGAGCTGCGGTGTTTTTGATGTATTTTTTTCAGAATGAATTTTCTGACCCACAAAATTGTAAATATGAAACTCTGAGATATCGCCGGAAGCTTTTACATAAAGCAGTTCTTTTACCGGATTTGGATAGACCGAAAATCCGCCGTCTATTTCTACTGATTTCACTTCCAAGGAATTAACTGCATTGAGCTGTATAAAAGTAAAATTTCCCTGAACAACACCCCCGGTGCCCTGCCAGCATGCGGTGTAGAGAGAGCCTTAACCCGCAGAACTTGTTCCGCTGGAATTGGTGGAACGGGAACCTACATCGTTTCCAGTATGGCGTATTTCTACAATCAGGTTGGTACCGGTATATAAATAAGGGGTATTAAATGTCAAGAGATGGCTGAATGCATTGGGATCCGCACCAGAAGTAAGTGCACCTGCGGGAACCACTAAACTTCCCGTTCTGACTTGCGTTTGTGGTCCCACTACATTTGCGGCAAAATCCAGCTGTCTGTTGGCAGGTTCCACCCCGTTACTGAGGAATATTTGATAATTGGAGAAGGTAGCAGGGGTAGCGGGCCATGCCTCGGTAGCATTGCTGGGAAGTCTGAATGCGATAGAAGTAATGTATTTTCCGTTCAGCGCGGTCAGTTGGGAGTCATCAATGATCAGCTGATACGTTCTTGCAGAACTTGCATAAACACCTGTAAAACCTGAACTTGCAGTAATATTCGGAACCGTTTGTGAGGTTTGTGCATTCAGGGTGATGGTGCTGAAAGCCATGAAGAAATAACTCAGCAGTAAAACCAACATTCTGCTTCTCTTCTCGCTGTTAAATCCACCATTACCTGTCTCGTTTTGTTTGGCAAATAATAATTTTCTTTTCATAATTTGATTTTTAAGTTCAATAAAGATATAAAAAAAATATTTATATGCAGCAAATAGCATTTAATAATCGTCTGAACAGTAATTGTTTACAGAGGCTCAGCCTGTTTGTAAAACGGTAAGTTCAGAATAGAGTTGCGGTACTAAATTTCAGAAAGTTTCGCTGAGGTTGAAATCGGCGCAGGTTTATTCGGGCCAATATGCTAACATTTTTTCTTAAATTTATAGAAATATACAAGAGATGTGGTTTTCCAAACCCGTGCCGGATGTTTTACAGGAGATGAAGGTAAATGCTGATACTGGCCTTTCCTCAGCCGAGGCCGAAAAGAGAACAAAACAGTACGGGTCCAATGAGTTACTCGCCAAAAAGAAGAGAACCGTGCTTCAGGTTTTTGCAGCACAGCTGAACGACTGGCTCATTTATGTGCTTTTCGCTGCGGTGTTCATCACTTTTCTGATGGGGGAATATATTGATGCTGCCATCATTGTGGTGGTAATTATCCTCAACGCAGTAATTGGCGTGTTTCAGGAAATAAAAGCGGGCAATGCGATTGAGGCGCTCATGAAAATCTCATCTCCCAAAGCGTTGGTCAAAAGAGACGGTTTTACCCGCGAAGTGGATTCAGCGGATTTGGTGCCCGGTGATCTCGTTTTTCTGGAAGCCGGAAGGATCATTCCGGCAGATCTCCGTTTAACCGAAACTGCCAATCTGCAGATTGATGAATCAGCGCTTACCGGAGAATCCGTTCCGGAAACAAAAGAAGCACATACTGTTTTTACTGACCCTAAAACCCCCATCGGTGACCGCACGAATATGGCTTTTATGTCGTCATTGGTGACTTTCGGACGCGGAGCCGGGGTTGTGACAGCAATCGGAATGCAGACCGAGCTCGGACATATTGCCCACCTCATCGAGCCCGGAAAAGGAAGAAAAACCCCTATGGAACTTCGCCTGAATGAACTCGGAAAATTGCTCGGAAAATCAGCTGCCGGAATCTGTATCTTTATTTTTGTGATTTCTTATTTTCAGGGACGGGATCCTGCGGAAATGTTCCTGACTGCCGTTTCTTTGGCGGTCGCCTCGATTCCGGAAGGTTTGGCAGCCATCGTTGCCGTGGTGCTGTCGGTTGGAGTTACTGCGATGTCGAAAAAAAACGCCATTATCCGGAGACTTCCGGCAGTGGAAACCCTGGGTTCCGTGAATGTGATCTGTTCCGATAAAACGGGGACTTTAACACAAAATAAAATGACCGTTACGCAGGTTTTTGCTTCCGCGTGTTTTACAGATCTGGAGGATGAAAAGCAGGAATTTGCAGAAGCTGTGAGATTTCTGACAACCGGAATGATTCTCTGCTCAGATGCCACCCTCGAAAATGGGGAACAGACCGGTGATCCAACTGAAGTGGCCCTCTTGATGCTCGCTGATGAGATTGGTCTGAACCGTACCGAAATCGCCAGCAGCTACAAAAGGATCAGTGAAAAAGCTTTCGATTCCGACCGTAAAAGAATGTCGGTGCTCGTGGCAGATGAAAATCAACAGCATTTTGTTTTTGCAAAGGGTGCATTGGCCAGTCTGTTTGAAATTTCAACAAAATTTTTAATAGATGGTGAAATCCTGCCGCTGACCGACGAAGAAAAAAAGAAATTTAGCGCAGCTGCAAAAGAAATGTCGGATCATTCCTTAAGAACTTTGGCACTCGCTTATAAGCCCGTTACCACTGACTCATCACCTGAAAATTTGGAAACCGATCTGATTCTCGTTGGAATGGTAGGAATGAGCGATCCGGCCAGAGCCGAAGTGAAACCTTCCATTCAGCAGGCAAAAGAAGCCGGAATCAGAACGGTGATGATCACCGGCGATCACAAAAACACCGCTTTCTCCATAGCGCGGGACCTGGATATTGCGCAGGATTTCTCCGAAGTGCTTACCGGCAGTGAAATAGATGCGTTAACAGAGGAAGAATTCCTCGAGAAAGTCAATTATATCAACGTTTTTGCCAGGGTTTCTCCCCAACATAAAGTAAAAATCGTGCGGACCCTGAAAGCCAAAGGAAATGTGGTTTCCATGACCGGTGACGGCGTGAACGACGCGCCTTCCCTGACTGCAGCAGACATTGGGGTTGCGATGGGAATCACCGGAACCGATGTCGCTAAAGGTGCTGCAGATATGATTTTAACTGATGATGATTTTTCGACCATTGTAAAAGCGATTGAAGAGGGGAGGAATATATACGGCAATATTAAAAAATCCGTCATCTTTCTCCTCACCTGCAATTTGGGCGAAGTGCTGGCCATGGTTCCCGCACTCCTCATGGGATGGTCATCGCCGTTGATTGCTACGCAGTTGTTGTGGATTAACCTGATCACCGATTCGCTTCCCGCCATTGCTTTGGGTATGGATAAAGGGGATAAGGAGGTCATGAAAGAGGCGCCGCGGTCGCTGCAGGAAAGTTTTTTTTCGCGCGGCGCAGGATTAATGACGGTAAGCGGCGGACTTTTCATCGGCTTTATTACCACTTTTGCATTCTGGTACGGCCATTATGAGTTCGGATGGTCGCCTTTCGGCACTAACGTTCCCGAGGAGGTTCTTGGCAATGCGCGAACTTTGGCTTTTATGGTTCTGATCGCCGCGCAGCTTTGGTTTTCGCTGGGATTGCGCAGCTTCCGAAAACCGCTCTACAAAACCGCCGTTTTCAGCAACCGATATTTAACAGGCGCTATTATTCTGGGTTTTGCCCTGCAGTTGATGGTATTGCTGATCCCGGTGATGCGCGAAGCCTTCAGACTTCAGCTTCCCGATTTGAAAGGCTGGATGATAATAGTGGTCCTGGGTCTGCTGCCTCTTGTGATGCTTGAAATTTATAAAACACTTTTTATGAAAAAATAGTTAATGCAAAGGCACAAGGCTTGCCTATTTAGCTTTATCCGGGCGCAAAGGCGCTTTGCTCAGCAATGGTAAACTACGCGAAGGGTATGAGGCCACGTGATGAAATCGCGCGATAGCTGGGATGCAGTCTGAAGAAGCTGTGATGGCAGTAAAATAACAGTAACAGAATATTAAAATCCCGCTTTTAAGCTGATTTTTTTGTTAGATCAGACGATAAAAGGGAATACATGCGTATAAAAAATAATTTTATATACTGTAAATAGGATCAAACAATATATTGAACAGTAAGGTTTTACTCAAATGGAGCCGCTGAGACTCCGCCGTTGGTTTTCCCAAAGATAAATTTGAGAAAATGTTTACAAATAAAATTATAAGATTTTTTGGTGTAAAAATGCTACACTATAAAACAAATATTCCACGAATCAGTGGGATTTTTTTATCTGTTATCCGATTTCATATATATTCTTAACCATACTATAATTCCAAAAATTACAGGTATCCAAAAATAATGAAGAAATTTGTATGAAAATATTGCAATAATCACACCCAAAGAATAATTATTGTTGTTGCAATTACAGGGAAAAGATGAAAATTCCCTTCCTGAACTTTCAATATAATCAATAATTGAAACTGACAATAATCCCAAAAAAATGAATAAAAACGGCATTACTACAAGGTGTTTATACCAAGCTCCGTTTTTGCGAAAAATTAGAAAAGAAATTAATGCCGTTAACAATAAATATATTATTAGGAAAAAAACAAGAAATAGGCAACTTAAATTATTATTTAGCATACTAACGTTTTTGATTATCTCTATTAATAATAACTTCTTTAGTTATATCCTCTGTTTTTCCTGGCGTAGATCTATTAAATACTTACGTTGCACAACGCTAAGTAATTACTGCTCCTTCAGCGGATTCTATGGTAAAGGTTTTTATTTGAAATTGAAACAGCTTTCATGTTCCATTAAATGGGGGGTGTTCAGTAATGCTGACTTACAGGCTCAGAATGACGCCGTTTTCTTTCAGTTTCTGAATCGGTTTCGAAAACCAGAAGAGTTCAAAATCCTCAAAAACGGCTTCGAAACGGTTTTTAAGTTCCTGAAGCGTGATTTTTTTTGGGTTTTCAGTGGAGTTTTCGGATATAGTTTTCATCAGCCATTCCGCTTTTTCTTTTTCCAGTTCAATCTTTACAATATTGGTTTTAAGATGGAAGGTGAGCTCCGTAAAGGCATAGGAATTTCCTTTTTTTGATTTGATGTAATGTTCGGCCTGCACATTTTTATCTGGAAAAATGAGCTTTGAATTTCCTTTGAAAATAAACGTTTCCTCTTCCAGAAGACAGTCGTGAATATAATCAGGATGGACCGTTGTGTCCGGGATTTTAAAATCGAACCAGTCTTTGAGCGGAATATCGAAATTGATCCCGTGCATATAATTGAGCAGGGATTTTTTAAGGCCGAAACTGAACATGCTGTGGTCAATTCCGGTTGTATCAGTGAAATCGATATCGTTATGGGCAAATAAAATTTCCTTTTTCAGGGGTACAACTCCGAATTCTTCAGGATTCCTTCCGACAGGTGAATGGGCCGTCATCGCAAACTGGTGCCAGAAACCGCTCTGCACAATTCCCATCTCAAAAAGCTGGCGGACCATTTCCAGAGAATCTACCGTTTCCTGAACGGTTTGGGTCGGAAATCCGTACATCAGATAGGAATGCACCATAATGCCGGCTTCCGTAAAATTTCTCGTCACTTGGGCGACCTGTTCCACCGAAACCCCTTTGTCGATGAGTTGGAGTAATCGGTCACTCGCTACTTCAAGTCCGCCCGAGACGGCAATACAGCCGGAAATTTTCAGTAAAAAACACAGATCGCGGCTGAAACTTTTTTCAAAACGGATATTCGTCCACCACGTCACGACCAGATTTCTGCGCAGTATTTCGAGCGCCACTTCCCGCATCAACGCAGGAGGTGCGGCTTCATCCACAAAATGAAAACCGGATTCCCCGGTTTGGGCAATAAGTGTTTCCATACGGTCCACCAGAATTTTTGCGGAAACCGGTTCGTAGGTTTTGATATAATCCAGGGAAATATCGCAGAAAGTGCATTTCCCCCAGTAGCAGCCGTGCGCCATCGTGAGTTTGTTCCAGCGGCCGTCGCTCCACAAACTGTGCATCGGATTGGCAATTTCAATCACGGAAATATATTCATCCAGCAACAGGTCACTGTAATCGGGGGTTCCGACAAAAGCCTGTTTGTAGTCATACCGCGGAGAATTGTTTTTATAGATGATTGCTCCGTTTTCGAGCAGAAATGTTCTTTTGAACTGAGGGTCTTCGCTTAGTTCTGCAAGACAGGTATTCGTGTGGATCAGTTCAATGGGCAATTCACCGTCATCGAGTGTAATAAAATCAAAAAACTCAAAAACCCTTTTGTCTTTCACTTCCCTTAATTCCGTATTTGGGAAACCGCCGCCCATCGCTGTTTTAATATGCGGATAATGCAGCTTTAGAAACTGCGCGCACCGGAAAGCGGAATATAAATTTCCAGGAAACGGCACCGAAAAACAGATCAGTTTAGGCTGTGCCGCTTCGATTTTTTCCTCAAGGATTTTTAAAGTCAGCTGATCAATAAACGTTGGCTGATTATTCAGCTTCGAATACAGTTCGTCAAAAGAATTCGCGCTTTGTCCGATGCGTTCGGCATACCTGCTGAAACCGAAATCAGCATCGATGTTTTCCACGATAAAATCGGAGAGGTCTTCGAGATATAATGTTGCGAGATGCTTAGCTTTGTCCTGCAGGCCCATGTTTCCGAAAGCAAACTCCAGATCGTCGAGCTGGTTGAAACGCGAGGCTTCGGGCAGGAAATTCATGCTGCAGATCTGTCGGGCAAGCGTCGGGTTTTTATTCTGGAGGAATAGGATGACCTGATCAATGGTCTTTAAATACTCATCGCGTAAAGCGAAAATCCGACGGGAGTTTTCAGAAGAATGCTGCAGATCAGCGGTTTCGGCAAATACTTTGCGAATCCCTTCCTTTGAAAAAAGCGCAAGAATGACTTCAATCCCCAGATCCATCTGGTAGGCTGAAATATTTTTGGTATTCAGAAAACCTTTCAGATAAGCCGTAGCCGGATAAGGCGTGTTGAGCTGGGTAAATGGGGGAATGATGAGCAGGAGATCTTTCAAGGATTCTTTTTTGCAAATTTATTTAAATATTGGGAATGTGTCATCAATCTTTGTTGTGAATAAGCATCAGCATGTTGTTCCATACTTGATTTATTCGCGCAATGCGTATATTTACACAAGTTGATCCATTAAACAAGAAACTGATGAGTGATCCTGAAAAAAAATCCAATATTACCGAACATCTGGCCAATGAAAGAACCTTCCTGGCCTGGGTTCGGACAAGTATTGCCATCATGGCATTTGGTTTCGTAGTGGTGAAATTTGCATTGTTTGTAAAACAGATTTCAATGATGCTTGGTAAAGAGCATCTTATCCAGTCTACCGGCTATTCCGGAGATGTCGGAATATTTTTGGTGGGCATCGGTGCTGTAACCGCCATTCTTGCATTTATACGGTATAAAAAAACGGAAAAAATGCTGAACGAGAATACCTATAAATATTCATCCATGCTCATCACGCTGCTCACGATCTTCATCCTTTTTATCAGCGCGTTTCTGATTGTTTACCTGATTGAAAGTACATAGAATTTCACTTAAGTGGAGGAATGTGTATAATGAAAAATTTGTGATCGAATTATCTAACGGGCTGAAAAGGATTTTCAATACATTAAATATTGACCGCAAAAGCTTTACGTTAGTTCAAGCAGTCAGAAGTTTCTCAATTTTCACTCTGTTGCCATTCAATCACCATCCTTTTTCAGAAAAATCAGCAGTTCTTTCACTACTTTTTCGGCATAAATCTGTTGATTTTCGCCGATGTCTTTGTCTTTTGCGCCTTTAATTCTTTTGGAAAGAATGATTTCTGAATTTTTAGACACGGCAATAAAAGCAAAACAGTCATCCACCTTTTTTTCAGGAAACGGCTGTGCATAACCCGTGATGGAAATCCCGATTTCTGCATTGAATTTCGCCGCGACTTCAACTGCCATTTTTTCACAGATTTCCTTCGACACTGAATTACAGTTTTCAGCAGCGATAGGATTGATGCCCAAATGCTTGGTTTTCTGTCCCGCATTATACACCGTCATACCGCCCTGGAAAAATGCCATAGCCTCTTTGGTTTGTGAAAAATTATTCTGAATAAGCCCCGAGGTACAGCTTTCCGCCACTGCTAAAGTGAGGTTTTTCGTAGTGAGCATTTTGGACAGTTGGGCAAGGTTTTTGTTGAGCATACTTTGATAATAATGGTTTATTTACAGGGATTCAGCATTTATTTAGCCATAACAAAAATGACCTCATTTTACAAAACCACTTAACAAAAATAATTCCAAATGAAAAGGGACGGCACTAACAAAAGCATCTGGGAGAACGAAATGTTCCCCCATCAAAACATCCACACCCAGCAAAAAAACTTCCAGACCATTATTGTTGGAGGAGGAATAACGGGAATCAGCGTTGCGTACGAACTTCAGAAGCAAGCTCATCAATGCCTTATTTTGGAGCAGGAGAACATCGGGTTCGGAACAACGGGTGGAACTACCGCCCATATCAATAATTTCTTTGATGAATCCTATGACCGCCTTATTTCAAAATTCGGAGAGGACAAAGCCCAAACCATTGCAGATCATGCGAAAAGCGTTCCGGCGATCATCCGCAAAAATGCAGAAGAGAACAATATCTCATGTGATTTTGACGAATGCAGTTTTTATCTTTTCAGTGCCGAAAAAAAACAGGACAAAGAACTCCAGAAAATCCTCGATGCCCACCAGAAGCTTGATATTCCGAGCCGAAGTGTAACAGAAATTCCATTTGAGATTACTTTCAGGTCTGCCATTGAAATCGACGGGCAGGCGCAGTTTCATCCGCTTAAATATATTAACGGACTTTTGAAAGCTTTCAAAAAACTGGGCGGTACTGTGCTGACTCAGACGCGGATCACCAAACATGAAAATGAAAACGGCAAAGTAGCTGTGCAAACCGAAAACGGAACTGAATATACTGCGCAAAATCTTATCTGGGCGACGCATATTCCGCCCGGAATCACTCGTTTCAGTATGCTGAATGCGCCGTACCGAAGTTATGCACTTGCCGCAAAACTGGAGAAAGCACCGGAAAAATTGGGTCAGGCGGCAGATTTATATGATCCTTACCATTATTTCCGCTATCACCAGATTGGTGATGTTTTTTATCTGATAATTGGGGGGTTCGATCATAAAACCGGCCATGAAAAAGATACTGAAAAACCTTTTGAAGAGCTTGTCCGGTATGCTGAAGAAAACTTCGGTTTCATAGAAATCGCCGAAAAATGGTCGGCGCAGTATTATGTTCCGTCCGACGGTCTGCCTTATATCGGAGCGATGCCTGGAGAGGAAAATGTATTTATCACCACGGGTTACAATGGAAACGGCATGACGTGGGCTACCCTAGCGGCACAGATTATCCCTGATTTAATCCGAAAAAAAGATAATGAACTCGCGGATATCGTTTCGCCGTCGAGGGTGGAACTGTTGGAGAGCGCTAAGGAGTTTGTGAAAGAAAACATTGACGTAGCCTATCATTTCATCAAAGACCGGTTTACCGCAGAGAAAAAACCGGAGCTTGATGATTTAAAAACCGGCGACGGAAAAATCATCGTTCACGACGGAAAGAATGTCGCAGCGTACCGGGATGAAACCGGCAATCTGAAACTGCTGAGGGCCGACTGTCCGCATATGGGGTGCACAGTGGCTTTCAACACCTCTGAAAAAACATGGGACTGCCCGTGTCACGGTTCCCGCTTTGATACCGACGGAAATCTTCTCACCAGTCCGGCAATGGAAGGGCTTAAAAAAATTTAAAACCAACAATTATGGAAAATACAGACTTTAAAACGCCGCGCGGAATGGCCGTTACGATTCCCGGCAAAACCACAACCATCAATCATCAGCTTGGGACTACCGATATTATTGTAGCACTCTACAACGTTGCCACCGGCAATGAGCTGAACAGCGGCATTACGGTCGTCGACAAAAATACCGTAACCATTACCACTGCAAGCGGTGCACCGGATCAGATCCGAGTGGTGATTATGGGATTTCCGATGGCAGAGTAAAGGCAGAATCGCATTTTTTTAAATTATTCCGTTCCGTACAATAAAAAAAATGCTGTTAAATAATGTTAAAGAACTAATTGTGGCATTTTAATTGAACTTATGTATTTATAATTCACACATTAACAACTAAAATATTTTATTTATGGAAAATCAACAGTACAGACCGGAATTCAGAAATGATTACGTATCAAGAGTCTTCAGAACAAGAGAAGAAGCCGACAACGCTTACGCAGATCTTCACGGAAGAGGTTATTCAAAAGATGACGTAAACGTGATGATGTCCGACAGCACTAGAGACAGGTACTTCACCAACAGCGACAATGACTCCGATCTTGGAGATAAAGTGGCAGAAAATGCAGGAACAGGATCCATGATCGGCGGCGGAATTGGCGCAGTAGTAGGAGCGATTGCCGCTATCGGAAGCAATGTATTGCTACCGGGACTTGGACTTATTATTGCAGGACCATTGGCAGCAGGACTTGCTGGAGCAGGAGCAGGAGCCGCAGCAGGCGGACTTGTAGGCGCTTTAACAGGAGCAGGAGTTCCAGAAGACGAAGCCAAACGTTATGAATCCGATATCAAAGACGGCGGTATTTATATGGGTTACAAACCAAGAAATGAAGAAGACGCACGTGCTACATATGACCGTTGGTACAACGACGATACAGCAACCAGACTTTAAAAGCATTATTTTATAAAGATTTAGAAGTGCATCCGGTGGATGTGCTTCTTTTTTGTTTTCAATACATCCAGAAACCTTGTGGTTCCCTGCTTTCGTAATATCCCGGATATCGCGTCAACTGCTGTTAAACAATCATCTTTATGTAACCCATATCACTGTACAGGATTCTGAATTGTTGCAATTTTGCAGTATAATCACATCGGCATGGATACATTGGGGTATATCGCTTCAGTTTTTATCGGAATTTCCTTGGGTCTCATTGGGGGTGGGGGCAGTATTCTTACTGTGCCGGTTCTCGTGTACCTTTTCGGAATCGATGCCACGCTGGCTACGGCCTATTCTCTTTTTATTGTCGGAATGACGAGTGCAGTGGGTTCGGTTTCCTATTTTAAAAAAGGGCTTGTTCATCTTAAAACAGCGCTTATTTTCGGAATTCCTTCTATTGTCTCTGTATTTCTTACCCGAGCTTATATCGTTACCGCTATTCCGGAAGAGATTTTTACCCTCGGAAGTTTTACCCTGACCAAAAACATCCTGATCATGCTTGTCTTCGCCGCACTCATGATTCTTGCTTCATACAGCATGATCAGGAAATGTAGAGGAGAAGACTGTGTACCTTCCGAAAACAAGAAAGTCAACAATACTGCGGTAATCATTCAGGGAACCGTTGTGGGTTTTGTTACAGGCCTAATCGGGGCGGGTGGAGGATTTCTCATTATTCCCGCACTGGTGAACCTGCTGCGTCTCGATATTAAAAAGGCTATTGGCACCTCACTTTTCATTATTGCACTGAATTCCCTTTTCGGTTTCGGAGTATCGGCAACACACATGGAAATTGAGTGGGGCTTTATCCTCAAGATTATGCTTTTGGCCATTGTAGGAGTTTTCATCGGCAGCTGGCTGTCAACAAAAATTGTCGGCAAAAAACTGAAGCCCGCTTTCGGGTGGTTTGTGCTGATGATGGGAGTTTATATCCTCATCAAAGAAATTATTTTTCAATGATGAAGCATCACGAATTTTATCATGTACAAATATAACACTTAAAATCAAGCATCATGTCACAGGATCATTATTACGAAGTACGGGCAGACTGGAAAGAGGAGCGAAAAGGAAACTTATCCTCTCCAGTCCTTATCGACACCATTGAATGTGCAACACCGCCGGAATTCCCGAACGGAGTGGCGGGAATCTGGTCGCCGGAACATTTATTCACGGCGGCCATCAGCAGCTGTTATCTCGCTACTTTTCTGGCAATTGCCGAGAATTTTAAACTGACTTTCCGGAGCTTTTCGTGTAAAACCGTCTGCAAACTGGAGGTGGTGGAAGGTAAATTCCAGATCACACACGCCGAAATTACGCCTGAATTAGAATTGGAAGATCTTGAGCAGGACCGCGATAAGGCATTAAAAGTGCTGGAGAAATCCAAAGCAGCTTGCCTTGTCACGAATTCCATGAAAACGGAAATCACACTGAACACTCAGCTTCTGTAATTAAAACGGTGACATATTTTAGGTCAGATCCTGGATCACGGCAGTCGGTGCTTTTTTGCTAACGCTTTCAATCCCTGCATCTCTGGCTGTGGATGAAGAGTACATTTCGCTTGTGCCCAAAACCTGCCCATTGCCCGCAGTCTGGTTGAAGTAGTGTGTTCCCCCGCTTGAGAGTTCCTTGGCAAAGTTTTTCAGATCTATAGATTCCTTACTGCTTCTCAGGCCTTTCAGGCACATCTGAAAATCAGTGTAAGTTTCGCTGGTGATTAATATTTCCCCGTTTGATGCTTTCAGCACCCACCGGTACTGGCTGTCGGCTGTGGCTGTAATCTGATATTTGCCCATGATGATCCTGAAAATTTAAAAGTGTTTATTTGAATCCTTAAAATTATGCGCATTTTCATGAAGAGCTGCTACACTTTTGTGTAGTTTTGTGCAGAAATCACCTTACAATACGAGATATGGAAGAAACAGACCGTTTTTTTATGGAGAAGAATACCGTTTATCACCTTTCGGAAGGAGAGCGGAACCAAACCAACGATTATCTCGAAGCGGTGCGAGCCTTTGGGCGTCTGACTTCACAAAGTCTATACATCATTGATTATCAGAAAAAAAATTTCGAATACGTGTCCGATAGCCCGCTTTTTCTTTGCGGGCATACCCCTGACGAGGTTCGGGAAATGGGCTATAACTTTTATTTCCGGAATGTGAAGGGTGTGGATCTGGATTTACTCCTGACCATTAATGAAGTAGGCTTTGGTTTTTACGATGATCTGCCGGTGGAGGAACGCAAGCTTTATTCTATTTCTTATGATTTTCATCTGGTGGATAATGGAAAGGAAATTCTCGTGAACCAGCAGCTCACCCCGATCTATCTGACAGATGACGGCAAAATCTGGAAAGCGATGTGTCTGATCTCCCTTTCAGCAAAGGACCGCGCCGGAAATATCTGTGTCTTCAAACACGGATCTGACGAGTTCTGGCATTTCGACCGAAGCGAAAATTCGTGGAAGTGCGAGCAGAAAGCGCAGCTCACCGAGAGGGAAATTGAAATACTCCGGCTCTGTGTGCGTGGACTCAGCATCAACGAAATTGCCTCACGGGTCTGCCTGGCCCCGGACACTGTAAAGTTCCACCGGCGTAAACTGTTTGCGAAGATTGGCGCGCAGAACATGACTGAAGCGCTTGCATATGCGACCGGCAAAAAACTGATGTAATCAGGACTGCACGGCCATCTTCTCGTTTTCCAACATCTTCATCACAATTTTTTCCTCTTTCGTAAGGCCGCTTTTGCCGTCATCTTTTTCGATAACATCGAGTTCGCTGAGGTATTTTTTCATTGAATCGTTTTCGTAAAGGCTGATGACAAGCGGGTGCACGTAGTATTTTCGGCACACGGTGGCAGTATTCCCAAGCTGCGCAGCCACCATTTCCAGAGCTTCTTTCACTTTCGTTTTGTGCTCCTTTTCATTCTCGGCTTCGCCGATTTCTTTAAAGGCGATGAATGCATTCACTGTTCCGGACCAGGTTCTGAAATCCTTCGCCGTAAAATCCTCCCCACTGATTTCTTTGATGTATTCATTCACCATTCCGCTTTCAATCGCGTGTCGTTGTCCGGCGGAATCGTAAAATTGGAAGAGTTCTTTTCCGGGGATATCCTTGCAGTTCTGCACGGCTCTCGCGAGTCTGGCATTTTTAAGGTCAATGTCGTGGTAGATCCCCTTTTTGCCTTTAAAGGAAAGATTGATTTTTTGTCCGGTGATGTCAACATGCTTGTCTTTCAGTGTCGTGAGTCCGAAAGATCCGTAGAGTTTTTCATACACACTGTTCCCAATCCGGATATTCGTCCTTTCCATCAAACTTACAACTATCGCAAGAACTTTTCTTTTTTCCAGGGTTTTAAGGGCAAGATCTTTCTCGAGCTGAAGCCTGATCTTTGGCAGGGCATAGCCGAACTGAAGCATCCGGTAGAACTTCGTATGATTCCGAAGGGCATTCCAGACAGAATGATATCGGTACTGTTTGCGTTTTTTGGCATCAATGCCGGTTGCCTGAAGATGTCCGTTTTCAAGAGCGCAGATCCAGACATTCTCCCAAGCGGGAGGGATCGCGAGCTTGTTGATGCGCGCGAGTTCCTGTGTGTCAGTGATTTTTTGTCCTTCTGAGTAATAGATGAATTTTTTGCCGGTTTTCTTCCGAACGACGCCCTGATCCATATGATCAGTGGTGTAAACCAGACTCGCGGCCTTTGCAGATTTCACCGGATCCTTCATGATTTTCACCATTTTGGCAGGGGTGATCTTTGCAATGATCTCGAGTCCGGGAAGGTTCGTATCCATTGAGGCGATTATTTTTTACCGCGTGTAAGTAACCAAAGGATCAGGCCTACTACACCGACAACAAGGATGATTCCCCACCACATTCCGGCTTTAAATATTGTTCCGATGGCATCGCATCCGGTAAGGGTCATTAAGGCAATCGTCATTAGGCTGAGTAATGTGAACTTTTTCATAATATAATTTTTAGTTAATGTTGCTTGTTAGGTTTATTAGACCCTGTGATCATCGGGTCTCCACTTGGTGATGCTTTTTTTGATTGCATCTCCCGGGAGATGTTCATTCAAAGCTTTATCCAAAAGTAGGGTAAATTCTTCATCCTCCGCAAAACGGAGCGCAGCAATCTGACTGAAACTGAGTTTTTCTACCACTTCATCAGACCTTTTCTGGAACAGTTCATAATAGCGCTGCTTGAATTCAAGGCGGATAATGCGGTCCTGATTGCCCAACGCGTAATGCTGTCTCACCATCAGCGCAAGATAAACCAGCAGAAAGATTATGGCGGAAAATAGCATCCAGACCAAACGATGAGGTTCATCTGCGACCGATTTCCAGATTCCCAAAATCAATAAAATTCCGAGAAGAGGCAGGTAAATAAAGTGATGCGGAGCATAAAACTTCCGGTGGTTGCTGTAATTCTGAGGTTTCATATGGTAGGGGTGATGCAAAAATCCAACCAAAATGGGAGCCTAGGAGCAAGAATCAAGAGCCAGGAGTCATGAAAAAAGAAAAAAGAGCAAAGAACAAAGATCTCGGACAAGATGCGGGAAGGACGCAGCCACGGTCAAATATCAAAAGCTATGAAGTGAGAAGGTTAAGAAAGTAAAGGTTAGAATAAAACAGACTAAACTCCTCATTAAAATCTTATTGCATACAGCGTACTGCTTACAGCTTAAAACCTCCCATCATCCATCATCCACAATCCAGAATTATGATCCATCATTCCTCCACGCCCAGCTTCTCAATGGCCTTCAGCATATCAATGCCTTTGCCGAGGACGGGCTTGAAGAGGTCGCCGTTTTTTTCCATGCGTTCAAGGGCGTTCTCAATATTAAAATCAGTGGGTTTAAGGCCTTTTTTCAGTTCCTTCCATTCAATCGGCATCGAGACCGGCGCGCCGTTTTTCGGCCGCATGCTGTATACACTCGCCAGCGTCTGTCCGCGGCGGTTCTGCAGGTAATCGAGGTAGATCTTGTCTTTGTCGCGTTTCTGAAGGCTGCGCTCGAGGGTCGTGATTTCCGGCAGTTTTTTCTGCACCATCTGCATCAGCACATGCCCGAAATCCTTCACCTGGTCAAAGGTGTATTTCGCCCCCATCGGGATGTAGATGTGGATTCCTGAACTTCCGGAGGTTTTGCAGTACCCGTCGATATTTCCTGTGTCCAGAATCTCTTTCACCATTTTGGCCGTGGTGATCACATCCTCAAACGTATTGTTGTCGGAAGGATCCAGATCGAGCACGAGATAATCCGGTTTGTCGAGCGTCTTGATATTGCTCGTCCACACATTCATTTCAATGCAGCCAAGGTTGTTGAGATAAGCCAAAGCCGCCCGGTCGTTGCAGATGAGGTAATTGATGTATTTCTCGTTGCTTTCGGAAAACACTTTTTCGGTCTCGAGCCACGCCGGAGTATCGTCGGATGCGTCTTTCTGGTAAAAACTCATGCCGTCGATGCCGTTCGGGAAACGGTTCAGCGACTGCGGCCGGTTCTTCAGATGGGGCAGGATGAAATCCGCCACCGACTGGTAATAGGCGATCACATCTCCTTTCGTTACACCGTCTTTCGGGTAATAAAGCTTGTTCTGGTTCGTGAGTTTGACCTTCTGCTTGTTCAGGGTCAGTGAGGTTTCGTTTTCTCTTTCCATGACGGAGGTTTTTAAAGGTTTTAATGGGATGTTCTCTTCGGTTTTCTCGTTTTTTTCTTCCTCAGAAAAACGGAGGTCTTTCGGATTGATGTCATCGCGCAGTCTCAGAAAAACGGGATGGCGGAAGATATGGTCTTTCGTGAGTTCGGTGAATTTGATCTCGGCCACCACTTCGGGCTTTACCCACGTGGCTTTCGCATTGGTTTTTGGCATCGAGGCGAACAGCGGTTCATCAATAATGAGCGGTTCAAGCCTCGCATGGATCTCCTTCAGCTTGGCGGCATTGAATCCCGTTCCGGTATGTCCGCAGAACACGAGTTCCTCGCCTTCGTACCTCCCGAGAATAAGAGACCCGAATTTCTCCCGCGAACCTTTCGGTTCGGTAAAGCCGCAGATGATGACCTCTTCGGTCTGCTGGCTTTTGATCTTCACCCAATCTGAAGTCCTGACCCCCGGACTGTACGTACTCTCGGTCTTTTTCGCCACAATGCCTTCAAGGCCCATGTTTTCGGCCAGTCGGAAGAAATCTTTGCCTTTTTCCAGCACATGGTCGCTGTATTTGATATGATCCGATTCCGTCAGGGCGTTTTTGAGGAGCTCCTTGCGCTGAAGATAAGAAAGGTCTGCGGTGGAATGTCCGTTCAGCCAAAGCAGGTCGAAGACCTGAAAGATGAGCATGGCCTTCGGGTGTTCGGCGATATTCTGAAGCCACTGGAAATTTGGTTTTCCGTCACTGTCGTACGCAACAACCTCCCCGTCGAGGATCATTTCATGGTCCTGAAACTTCAGCTGGTTCGCAATTTTTTTGAACTTCCCGCCGAAGTCCAGTCCGTTTCGGGAATAGAGCAGGACCTCCTTTCTCAGGTCGGCAATGGCGCGGTAGCCGTCCCACTTGATCTCGAACGCCCAGTCTTTGCTGTCGAAAGGTTCTTCTTTGGTCTGACAGAGCATCGGGACGATGAAGCTGCTCAGTTTCTTGCTTCCCGTAAGGGCCGGCGCATGGTTTCGATACCCCTTTATTTCCGAGATTTTAGGGCTTTTTTTTTACCGCTTTTTTCTTCGAGATAAGCACTTACTTTGGAATCGGGGTCTGTATTTTCTTCGGCGTCGTAGGAATCGGTGGCATATTCATCCTTATGCTTGATGAGCAGCCAGGCGTTGCCTTCCGTATTGTTCTTGATCTTTACCAGCGCAAATTCCCCTTTCAGCTTCTTACCGTGCAGCCTGAATTTCAAAGATTCTTTATGGAGTTCGGCCCGCATAATGAGGTCGTCGCTTTTGCCCTCTGTTTTTTCCAGCGGTTCATAGGTGCCTTCGTCCCAGATCTCGACTTCCCCGGCGCCGTAGTTTCCTTCCGGAATGCTGCCTTCAAAGGTGCGGTACGAAAAAGGGTGGTCTTCCACCATCATCGCCAGCCTCTTGTCGGCCGGATTAAGAGAAGGCCCTTTCGGCACGGCCCAGCTTTTCAGCACGCCTTCCATTTCGAGGCGAAAGTCATAATGCAGATGGGAAGCCGCATGGCGCTGAACGACAAATTTCAGTTTCCCTTTCGAACTTTTTTCCTCACCCGCAGGCTCGGAAGTCTGTTTAAAATCGCGTTTTTTGTTGTATTCTTCTAATGGCATAGGTGAATGTAATGATGAGTTATTGTGGTAATGAATTGCGGCTTTATTTCTTATAGGATCTTTTCTAACCTCTAACCTCTAACCTCTAATATCTGATATCTTGACTCTACCTTCACCCCGCTTCCTTCTTCCCGCCCTCCAGACTCGCTTTCAGCAGCGCCATAAGGTCTTTGGCTTTGCCGGCTTTCTCTTCCGGAGTCGACGGTTTTACGGTTTCGCCTTTTGCTTTGGCATGGATGATCTTCAGCAGGTCCTCCGCATAATGGTCTTCATATTTCTTCGGGTCGAAGGTTGTGGCCAGCTGCTTGATGAGCGATTCGGCCATTTTCATCTCGTCTTCGTTCGGTTTTTTGTTCGAAGGCAGTTTAAGGTCTTCAAAGCTGCGGATCTCTTCCGGGAAACGCATGCGGTTCACCATCAGGACTTTGTCTTCGTATGGCCGCACGAGGCAGAGGATTTCCTTTTCCCTCAGGATAAAGGTCCCGATTCCGGCCATCTTCGTCTTAATAAGGGCTTTAAGCAGAAGCCGGTAGGCGTCTTCTCCGTTTTTCTGGGGTTCCAGGAAGTAGGGGTTTTCAAAATAGGCTGGGTCGATCTCGTCGTGGCTCACAAACTGACGGATGGAGAGGATCTTGGATTTTTCAGGGCTCACGGCTTCGAAATCCGCTTTGTCGAGCACCACATATTCGTCTTCGAGTTTATAGCCTTTCACAATATTCGCGAAGGTCACTTCCTTGCCCGATTTCTCGTTCACGCGTTTGAACTTGATATTGCTGTGATCGGACTTGTCGAGCATATCCAGATCCAGATTGCTTTCTTCGCTTGCAGAATACAGTTTAATGGGGATATTAACCAGCCCGAATCCCAGGGCCCCATTCCAGATCGCTCTCATAGTGTTGTTTTTGTTGTGGAGTGTTGCACACATCAAAAAGCGTGCATATTTTTTATTTGTATTTTAAAACGGTACCCATTATAAAGGACTGTCCCTGTCATTGACTACGTCGAATCTCCGGATTTCTCAACGAAGAATCGTGCAGTGAAGAAACCTAAAAAAATGGTTTTACGGAGTCCATCTCCATCATAAAGAGAAACCAAAGTGTAGTCAGAATGATATGCGTCGTTTTTAAAAAGGTATTTCCTATAACAATACCCTTATTACTTAGAACGAAGCAAAGCGATTAAATATAACCAGGATGAAATCAATTATTATGGTAGTAAATAATATCATTCTCAAACAGGAAATAAAATACAAATTAGTACAGCCCACCATCGATACAATTATAAAGAAAAAATTATCTTCGCACTTTCAAAATTCATCCATGCTCTCAAAAATAATCGTTCATAAAGTCGGAAACAGAATCAATCAGGAATCACTAATCCTCTCTCAGGAAGAACTGCAGTTGGAAGAGGAAATGAAGGAACTTCTGGAAGATTTTTTCCTGAAATCATTTAAATCCGAAGAGCAGTTTCGCTTTTACAGCGACACCTATCTGGTGAATAATCCTGTTTACAGCTCAGTTTCGGAGATTTTTGAAGACAGGGCCAAATTTGTTTACGAAGCCGAGAACATCGCGCAACATCTGTACGATATTGCTGAAAATCCCCGCGTGCAAAGCGGCGAACTCTTCATCGTGTATTTTGAAGGGGAAGAAAATGCCGACGGCAATAAAATCGATTCGATCGGGATATTCAAAACCGAAAGCAAGAACCCTTTCCTCAAGATTTTTCCGAAAAACGAAGCCTTCGAAATTGAAAAAGATTACGGAATCGGCCTTTCAAAACTCGACAAAGGGGCGTTGATTTACAACAGCAGCAAGGAAACCGGTTATGCAGTTTCAGTCGTCGACAATAACAAGAACGGCGATATGTACTACTGGTTCGAGGATTTCCTGAAAGTAAAACAGCGCGATGATGAATATTTCCACACTCAGGAAACGCTTTCTGTGTACAAGGATTTCATTACGAAACAGCTTCCGCAGGAATTTGAAACCACAAAAGCCGATCAGGCAGATTTTTTGAATAAATCCATCACCTTTTTCAAGGAAAAGGAGACCTTCGACTTTGATGAATTCACTAATGAAGTCCTGGAAGACAAAAATGTCATCGAAAGTTTCAGCAATTTCAAGTCAGACTACGAACAGGAAATGCAGATTTCCATTTCCGAAGATTTTGCCATCAACGAAGCGGCGGTAAAAAAACAGAGCCGCGGCTTCAAAAGCGTCATTAAACTCGACAAAAACTTCCATATTTACGTGCACGGCGACCGAAAAATGATTGAAACAGGGCAGGACGAAAAAGGAAAATATTACCGCCTTTATTTTGAAGAGGAGAAATAGGAATTGGTTTCAGATTTGATGGCTTCTTCCTTAAAAACTTGATATGAAAACTTTTTTACGCTATTCCCCAAAATTTGATGAACTGACGGCAGAAGAAGAAATCCTCCTGGAAGAAGACGTTCAGCTTGTGGAAAAAGCCGTCACGGTTTCGCATAAACTGAACAGAAAAAAAATCGCCACGCGGAATGCCCATGCAAAAGCGTTCGGTTTTGTACGCGGCAGTTTTATGACGGTGGAAAATGATGCGGCAGATTTCTCAAAACTTCTGAACGGTGATGATTTGGGCGTCATTATCCGCTATTCACATCCGAATTTCTTTGTGACAAAAGGCGGCGGCGAATACCCGATTTACGGCTGTTCAGTAAAGATTTTTAACAGAGATGTTCCGGTAAGCGCAAAATTTCCGTTGGTGAATCTGCCGGTCTTTGTAACGAATTCCGTTTCAAAATTCCTGAAAATCCACATCAAAGCGAACCAGTTTTTTATTGCGGCCGGTAAATTTTTACCCTTGGCCATCTTTAAGATTCCCGGACTATTAAAAGCAGGTTTTAGTTTGTTTTTCGACCGGCAGATCCTTTCGATCCTGAACAATATGATGAAAGTGCTGGATATTGAAAAACAGTTTATTTCTGCATATGATTTCCATTCTGTCGGCTGTTTCCGGCTTGATGAAAAAGTGGTAAAGATCCGTATGAAACCTCATTTTATTCAGAAAAAACTGAAAGAAGCAAATGCTGACCAAACAAAGTCGTTGAAAGAATATTTCCTGACCCACGAACTGTCACTGGATTTTCAGGTACAGGTCGGAATCAGTGAAAGAAAAACGCCGGTAAACAATCTGCTGAAAAACTGGAAAGAAAAACACTCGAAATTCATCACGGTCGGAACAATCGTCCTGCCAAAACAGGATATTTCGCGTTACGAGACGATGGATTACGAAAATCTGTCTTTTAACCCTTTTGAAAATGCAGAAATCCTTCAGCCGATCGGAAGGATGCAGAAAATCCGCCAGAACATCTATAATAAATCGATCGCGACCCGTCAGTCGCTGAATCAACTGAAAAAATAATAAAAAAAACAGAAAAATGCCGGAAGGACCCTCAATCGTCGCTCTGAAAACCAAACTCCAGCGCTATAAAGGCAAAACCGTTACCGAAGCTTCGGGCTACGGTGAAATGGACAAATCTGCTATTGAAAAGGTGGAGCTTCTGGAAATTGACAGTTTCGGAAAAAACCTGCTTTTTGTCTTCAAGGATTTTTTTGTAAGCGTTCATCTGGGACTTTTCGGCAGCATGCTTATTAACAAGCGCAAGAAAGTGAATGCGAGTTTCGCTTTGCATCTTGCGGACGCCGAAATTAATTTTTACGTTACGAAAACCCAGTTTCACAAAGGAAAACCAAAGGACTTTTACAATTTCAAGACCGATATCCTGAAGAAGCAATTCGACGGCGAGTTCGTCCTCAAAACACTTCAGGAAGATTTTGCCGGTAAAATGATCGGCGACGTGCTGCTGGACCAGGAACTTTTTACGGGCGTCGGCAATATCATCCGCATCGAAGCGCTGTATCGCTCTAAAATTCATCCCGACAGTCTGGTGAAAGACATTCCTGAAAAAAAGCTGGTTTATCTCATTGAAACCGTGGTGAATTACGCGTACGAGTTTCTGGATCTCCTGAAAAACGATACCGTAAAGGAAGAGGCATTGATTTACGGTAAAAAAAACTGCCCGAAAGACAAAAGTTTACTTTTGGTAGAGGAGATGGGGAAAGTGAACCGTAAAACCTATGTCTGCTTGAAATGTCAGAAATTATTTAAATAATTCCGGAAATCGTAATTCCAAAAATTGCCCAACACTTCAATATTTCTTAAATTTGTGCTCCCTCCGGAGGCATCCGGAAAAATCTGAAACAATAAAAAAATCAATATGAAAGTAACCGTTGTAGGAGCAGGAGCAGTTGGCGCAAGTTGCGCCGAATACATTGCGATGAAAAATTTCGCCTCAGAAGTAGTTTTAGTAGACATCAAAGAAGGTTTTGCCGAAGGTAAGGCAATGGACCTGATGCAGACTGCTTCACTGAATGGTTTTGATACCAAAATCTCCGGAACAACCGGCGATTACAGCAAAACTGCAGGCTCCAAAGTAGCCGTGATCACTTCCGGAATCCCGAGAAAACCGGGAATGACGAGAGAAGAACTCATCGGCATCAACGCAGGAATCGTTAAAGAAGTGACTGCTAATCTGGTAAAACATTCCCCGGACGTTATCATCATCGTGGTTTCAAACCCGATGGATACAATGGCTTATCTGGTTCACAAAACTTCCGGACTTCCAAAAAGTAAAATCATCGGAATGGGCGGCGCTTTAGATTCTGCACGTTTCAAATACAGATTGGCCGAAGCACTGGATTGCCCGATTTCAGATGTTGACGGGATGGTAATCGCTGCACACAGCGACACCGGAATGCTTCCGTTAATGAGCAAAGCGACAAGAAATGGTGTTCCTGTTTCTGAATTCCTGAACGCCGAAAAACAGGCGTTTGTTGAGGAAGAAACCAAAGTTGGAGGCGCGACTTTAACCAAATTACTGGGAACTTCCGCATGGTATGCTCCCGGAGCTGCTGTTTCGGTTTTGGTACAGTCCATTATCTGCGACCAGAAAAAAATGATTCCGTGTTCACTGATGTTGGACGGAGAATATGGCGAAAACGATATCTGCTTGGGTGTTCCTGCAATAATCGGTAAAAACGGTGTTGAAAAAATTGTTGAGATCAGTTTAACTGACGAAGAAAAAGAAAAGTTTGCAACCGCTGCAAAAGCAGTGAGAGAAGTAAACGGAGATTTAAAATTCTAATAATTTTCCGGGGTTATCAGGACGCGCCTTTTAGGCGCGTCTTTTTTTTTGGAGCAACACGTTCAGGTGCTTTTCGGTGTGCGGTCCCGCTTTTCATTACAATCTTTTATTACAATCGGGGCTATAAGTTCGTTTCTGTCTATCTCTCGTCTTCATCATTCACACAAAATTAATACGCTCGGAAATTTAAAACCCTTAAATTTGTCCTCTCAAGATTTCCTCTAAAATAACAACAGAAGATGTTCAGAAAATTTCACATTATAGGACTGGTGGCACTTTCAGCATTGTCCCTGAATGCCCAGAAAATTAAAAATACCCAACTCGCAAGACCGAAACTTGTGGTCGGTCTCGTTGTAGATCAGATGCGTTGGGATTATCTGTACCGCTTTTACGGAAAATATGGTGAAGATGGTTTCAAAAGACTTTTAAACAAAGGCTATTCGCTGAATAATGTCCATATCAACTATGTTCCTACCGTTACCGCGTTGGGGCATACTTCAATTTACACAGGTTCAGTTCCTGCGATCCACGGAATTGCCGGCAACGACTGGACCGACAGAACCACCGGAAAAAATGTGTACTGTACGACCGATGAAAGCGTGCAGCCGGTCGGAACCACGAACACCAAAGTAGGAAGTCACTCCCCGAAAAATCTGTGGTCTACCACGGTTACCGATGAACTTCGTCTCGCTACGAATTTTCAGGCAAAAGTCGTTGGCGTTTCTTTGAAAGACCGGGCTTCCATCCTTCCAGCGGGACATAATCCGAACGGTGCCTACTGGTTTGACGATTCAAACGGAAATTTTGTAACGAGTTCTTACTATATGAAAGATCTTCCGCAGTGGATGAAAAACTTCAATGCTCAGAATTTACCGGAAAAACTTGTGGCAAACGGCTGGAACACCTTGCTCCCAATCAGTGAATACACCGAAAGTTCGCCGGATAATTCATCGTGGGAAGGGCTTTTGGGAAGTGCGGTAACGCCAACTTTCCCGTACAGCAATTTGGCGAAGGATTATCAGACGAAAAAAGACAATATCCGATACACACCGTTCGGAAATACTTTAACTTTAAAACTGGCAGAAGCTTCCATTGAAGGAGAAGATCTAGGAAAAGATCAGATCACCGATTTTCTCGCCGTAAATCTGGCTTCAACAGATTATGCAGGTCACAAATTCGGTCCGAATTCCATTGAGGTCGAAGATGTGTATTTAAGACTCGACCGGGATTTGGCAGATTTTTTCAAATATCTGGATGCAAAAATCGGAAAAGATCAGTACACGGTTTTTCTGTCTGCAGATCATGGCGGCGCTCATGCTGAAGGTTTTATGGAAGCGCATAAAATGGCTACCGGTTTCTTCGGCGAAAATGCAGAAAAAACATTGAACACATTGCTTAATACGAAATACAAATACGACAAGCTCGTCATGGGAATCGATAATTATCAGATTTATCTGGACCAGAATTACATGAAAGCCAATAATCTCAATTCCACAGAAGTCGCAGATTATCTGGTGGATGAACTTAATAAAGACCAAACCGTTCTGTTTGCCGTAAATCTTAAAAAAGTAGGAGAGGCACCCATTCCGGAACCATTGAAAACAAGAGTCATTAATGGCTACAACTGGCAGCGCAGCGGCGATATCCAACTGATCTCGCATGATTCCATGCTTCCGCCGTATTCAAAGACAGGAACAACACATAGCGTCTGGAATTCTTATGACTCCCACATTCCGCTGATTTTTATGGGTTGGGGAATCAAAAACGGCGAGAGCAACAAAGACTACAACATGACTGATATTGCACCCACTTTATCGTCACTGCTGAAAATCCAGTTCCCAAGCGGGAATATCGGCAACCCGATTGTGGAAGTTTTGGGAAAATAAGCGGAAACAATGAAGAAAATAATACTGAGTTTTATATTCCTCATCGCCGCGCAGTTATTCTCTGCACAGGGTGATACAAACTACGAAAAGACGTTGAAAGATTTCATGCTTTTCAAAAAAAATGTGAAAATTGATCCTAAAAATAAAAGTGTTCTGAATGTTCTGAATGCGATGTATGACGAAACTTTGCAGTCAGATGCGGGAATTTTGTCCGACAGAACGGCGAAGGAATATGACCGGCTGCTGAATGAGAGTAATGTTCCGAACCAACAGGTACTTTATCTTTATAAAAAATACCAGACTTATATCGCTGAAAATTCAGTAAACGGTAAAAAGCCTGATGCTGAATATCAGCTCAATCTCGTGAAGCTTTTGGCAGGCGAATCGATCTACTCTTTAGATAATCTTCCAAAAATCGTGGCTGTTTTTATGGCGGAATCACTGATTTCTTCAGGAAATTATGAAGCAGCAAAAAACAACATCGATCTGTCTTTAAAAAGGTATCCAGATTCCATTCCGCTGAACGTGTACAAATATTACCTGAATAAGGAAAACAATATAAAACTGAAGGAAAAACTTTTGAAAGAACATCCCAATCACTGGATGGTGCAGAGTTTCGTCAGATAAAAAAAAATAACCGCGGAAGCGGTTATTTTTCTTTATTTTCTTCTCCTTCTCCTTCTCCTTCTTCATCCTCATACTGTTCCAGAAAATAGGCAAAAGTAAAGCCTTCCGTTTCTTCTTCTGTATCTTCCAGAGTCAGGAGCAGATCTTCAAACGTTTCGAGTTGATCCACGCTCATATTCACAAACTCCAGATGAAGCGGAAGTTCTGCAAAGCCGGTGATAAAATCAGTCAGCGCATCCAGATTGTCACCGAAAAATTCCGGAAGCGTGATTTTTTCCTTCAGTTGGGCATAGAAATCTTCATAATCCCCGAGGTCGGTAAAGTCGATATGTATTGTTTTCATCGTATTTTCTTTGTATTTATTCTAAAATCATTATTTTTTATCTAACATCTAACATCTAACATCTAACATCTAACATCTAACATCTAACGTCTGAAATCTCCATCTACTGCTTTTCAAAACTTCTGTAATGATCTTTGGAAAGCCAGACGTCTCCGTTTTTGGTGAAAATGATGCGGTCTGCATTCCGGCTGCCACAATGGTAATTCACATCGGCTTCAAAATACTGTTCTCCTTTTGGCAGGTGCTTTTCGCGGTTGCTGAAGGTATCGCCGCCAATAGCACGGCCCGGCAAAACATTACATAAATTTCCTTCAGAGGCTATCCAACCCTTATTTCGTGCTTCTGTTTTCGTCATGTAATAATTAGGAAGTTTTTTGTGGACTTTCACATGATTAATAACGGTGTTTTCAGCAGTCAGTTCAGCAATATTTCCTGAAAAAGCAGTTTTTTCTGAAATATTTGGTTGCTGACCGGTAGTTATCTCTATGTTTTTCGAGTCTGAAGCTGTGTTTTTTTCCGCTTCATTGTTACTGAAAAGGTGCATGAGCAGAAAAGCCGAAAGCAGCCCGATAACAAAAAGCAGAAAGAGTCTTATTTTATCTTTGTTCATGGGTAATCTTAAATTCTGGATTGAGGTGTGGTAGTAATTATGAAGGGTTTAGGCTATTAATTCCGCCATTCTTCAGGAATGTCGCACACCGGGATCGGCTGAATTTTATGCTGCGCGGCTTTGTTCATTCTTTTAAAAATCTTATACACTTCGAGGTCTCTGCCGGAATAATCTGATTCATCCTTGGTTCCCCATTCTTTCTGTATTTTTTCAAGTTCCGGATAAGTCGCGCCAATTTGCTGCTCATCTGTTCTTTCCGTGTCCCAAAGCCCGTCCGTCGGAATGGCATTCTGTATGGATTCCACCAGATTCAGCGCTTTGGCAAGTTTATAGACTTCAGTTTTATAAAGATCTGCAATCGGAGAAACGTCAACACCGCCGTCGCCGTATTTGGTATAAAAACCGATTCCGAAATCCTCTACTTTGTTGCCGGTTCCGCAGACCAGAAGCCCGTTCAGCTGTCCGAAATAATACAGGGTCAGCATTCTGAGTCTCGCTCTTGTATTGGCCAGTGCAAGTTTTTCTGCCGGAAATTCCTCATCATTTACATTGAAGGACCGGTACAGCTCTTCAAAGGCAGGAGTAAGGTTCAGTGAAACCGCTTCCACATTCGGAAATTTTGATTTCAGGTCATTGATATGTTCCCAGGCGCGGTTCACCTGATCCTGTTTCTGGTGAATGGGCATTTCAATTAGAAGTGTTTTCAGTCCCGTCATCGCACAAAGGGTTGAGACCACTCCCGAATCTACGCCGCCGGAGACGCCCACCACATAACCTTTAACCCCTGCTGTTTCGGCATAATTTTTCAGCCAGTCTACTATTTTACTGATGATTTTATCTGTCTGCATGTCTTTTTTTAATTGAAAGTTTACGAGGTTGGAATAAGTTATCCCTAAAATTTTCCTTATTTTTGTGCCTTAAAATTTGATGTAAAAATAATGAAGTTTTTTAGATATGTATTGTTTTCCGCGGCTTTCCTTTCCGGACTCACTTCCTGCAAAAAAAGTTCCGAAAATCTCTGGAAAATCGAGATCGAAAGCCCGGTGCAGAAAGTGGAAATCACCGATATTTCCAAAGAATTCTATGACCAGAGCGTTCCTCTGGAAAGTTTCACCCAGAAATATCCGTGGTTTCAGGGCACCGTTTCTGATGAAGATTTTATTGTAAGGCGGAAGGATTCAACAGAAGCCAAAATTTATAAAACCGCCATTTCAAAAATTGATCAGGGGAAACTGAATGCCGATTTGGCACAGTTGTTTTCCCATGTGCAGTATTATTTCCCTGAATTTAAGGCGCCCAAAGTTTTCCTTTATTCCTCCTCACTGCAGGGTGCATTGGATCCGATTTTCTTTAAAGAGAAAGAGAATATGCTCTTCATTGATGTTACCGGTTTTATGGGAGAAAATAATTCCTACTACAAAGGACTTGAACTGTATTATCAGAAATCCATGAACCCTCAAAACATTGTGCCGAAAGTTGCAGGGATTTTAGCTGAGCATTGGGTGCCTGCCAATAAGGATTCCCAGAAATTTATTGATCAGATCATCTACAACGGTAAAATTATGACATTGCTCGATGCTTTTCTGCCGCAACTTCCCGATCATCTTAAAATAAACTATTCCACAGAACAGTACGAATGGGCGAAACAGAATGAAACCAACGTATGGACTTATTTTGTGGAGAATAATTTAATTTTTAATGATGATCCGCGCCTGAGTTCCAGATTTATTGCGCCTGGCCCGTTTTCAAAATTTTATACGGATGCAGACCGCGAATCTTCGCCACAAATCGGCATTTATACCGGATGGCAGATCTGTAAAAAATTCTTTGCCGAAAATCCGGACACAAAACTGACCGATTTTCTGAAAATGAACAACCAGGAAATCTTTACCAAAAGCCATTACAAACCCAAAAATTAATTTAAAGAGTTCATTGAATTGAACTCATTATCCAATTATTTTTTATGAGAAAGACCCAAATTACCATCGATATCGAACTGGATGAAAACCATGTTCCTGAAAAAATGATGTGGAATGCCGAAGACGGCGGAATTGAAGCTCAGGAAACAAAAGCCACCATGATTTCCGTTTGGGATGACAAGACGATGGAGGCACTCCGCATTGACCTTTGGACCAAGGAAATGCCGGTAGACCAAATGAAAATGTTTTTGCACCAGATTTTTATTTCTCTGGCAAATACGTACCAGCGGGCTACCGGCGAAGAAGACGTTGCCCAGTGGATAGAGGAAATTGCGGAAGAATTTGCACACAAATCAGCGATAAAAATGTAAACAAGGCCGTAAGCTTTAGGCCATAAACAACAAGCTTTTGTAAAAGGTTAATTTTTAATATCAACATCAATTGTATTTAGGTTTTAGCACTGAAAAAATCTGCTTAAAGCCTAATGCATAAAGCCATAAATTATGAATTTCAATACCAAAGTAATACACGGTGGTCAGCACCACGAACCTGCGACAGGTTCAGTAAATGTTCCCGTATTTTTAACGTCGACTTTTGCCCAGAAATCGCCCGGAGTTCATTCCGGTTATGAATATTCCAGAGCGGCAAATCCTACACGACAGGCATTGGAAGACAGTTTTGCAAGTATAGAAAACGGCGCGAGAGGTTTGGCTTTCGGTTCCGGTTTAGCGGCAATCGACTGTGTCCTGAAATTGTTGAACCCCGGAGATGAAGTGATCGCAGTAGATGATTTATACGGTGGAACCTACAGAATGTTCACAAGATTATTCGAGAAATATCAGCTGAAATTTACATTCGTCAATTTTGATGATGTTTCTAAGATTGCAGGTTTAATCAACGATAAAACAAAACTGATCTGGCTCGAAACGCCTACTAATCCTTTGATGAAACTTGTTGACATCAAGGCAGTAACGGATCTGGTAAAAGGAAAAGACATTTTGGTGGCGGTAGACAATACTTTTGCAACGCCTTATATCCAGCTTCCGCTGGATCTGGGTGCAGATATTGTGATGCATTCGGCTACGAAATATCTTGGCGGACATTCCGATGTGATTGCAGGAGCTTTGATCGCAAAAACAGCCGAACTTGGGGAAAAACTGCATTTTATTCAGTTTGCAAGCGGCGGAATTCTCGGTCCGCACGATTCTTACCTTGTATTAAGAGGGATCAAGACCCTCGCTTTAAGGATGCAAAGACATTCCTACAATGGTCTGGAAGTCGCAAAATATCTTGAAAATCATCCTGCGGTGGAAAAAGTGATTTATCCGGGCCTGGAATCCCATCCGCAATATGAACTCGCACAGCGACAGATGAAAGAACCCGGTGGAATGGTTTCATTTACCTTCAAATCCGGCAAAAAAGAAGATGCAGTCAGCTTTCTGGAAAAACTGAAAGTGTTCACGCTTGCTGAATCTTTGGGTGGAGTGGAATCGCTGGCCAATCATCCGGCCTTGATGACCCACGCTTCCATTCCTGAAGACAAACGTGCAGAATTAGGCATTACCGATGATTTGGTTCGTCTAAGTGTCGGAATTGAGGATAAGGATGATCTGATTGCGGATCTGGAAAAGGCTTTTTCTTAATGGTCCGAAAAGCGACAATTTCAGATTTAAGTCAGCTGTCGGAACTGTTTGATCAGTACAGAATTTTTTATCATAAATCTTCTGACATTCCTGCAGCCGAAAATTTTCTTCGCGATAGAATTGAAAATAATGACTCCGAAATTTTCGTAGCTGAACGTGAAGATCAGTTGGTCGGTTTTGTACAGCTGTATCCTATTTTTTCTTCTACAAGAATGAAGCGTTACTGGCTGTTGAATGATTTGTTTGTCAATGAAAATTACCGCGGAAATGGTTTTTCAAAAGAATTGCTGGAAGTATCCAAAACCCTTTGCAAAACTTCTGGCGCTTCTGGAATTTTGCTGGAAACAGGAAAAAGCAACGACATCGGAAACAAGCTCTATCCGGCCAGCGGCTTTGAATCGTATGATTCTGTAAACTTTTATGAGTGGACAAACCCTGAAAAATAAGCATCATAATTAATTTTCGATTTGGCGATGAACGATTTTCAAAAATATATCCAACGCTACCTGGATATGATTCCTTCCGATAGCTGGAAAGAAGAAATGCTGATTGCAGGAAACAAAACTTTGAATCTTTACGGAAACCTTTCTGAAAAGCAGGGAAATTTTGCTTACGCCGAAGGAAAATGGACCTTGAAAGAACTTCTTCAACACCTGATTGACGCTGAAAGAATTTTCGCTTACCGGGCGCTGCGTTTCGCCAGAAAAGATAAAACTGAACTTCCGGGCTGGGACGAAGAGGAATACGCAAAAAGTTATTTTTCTTCCACAAGAACACTGAAAAGTTTGATCATTGAATTTGAAACCGTGAGAAAATCATCCGTAATTTTCTTTGAAAGCCTAAACCAAGAGCAGCTTTCAGAAACCGGAATTGCCAATGGAAATGAGATTGCGGTCGGAACCATAGGCAAACTGATTGTGGGCCATAATATTCATCACCTTAATATAATGACCGAGCGGTATTTATTGAAGTTTGAAAATCAATGGTAAAGGGACTTAGTCCGTTCAAAAAAAGAGAATTACCATCGGCTTTAGCCGAAAATCATTATATTTGATTTACATACTGCACGATGCCACTATAATTTTAATACATGAGTTTTGGCTAAAGTCCCTGAAAAATTAAAAACGGACTGCAACCCGTTCCTATTGAACCAAAGGATGTAATTATCTCACCATAAGACCGGGCCTTCGTCCAAACTTATAAATTTGTTTCGAATACGCACTTTAAAGAAGCTACATCATGAACGAAATAAACATCATGACCTGTCCCTGTTGCTCCGGAAAATCCTATGAAGACTGCTGTAAACCCTTTCATTCCGGCGAAAAACACGCTCCAACCGCGGAAACTTTAATGCGTTCCCGGTTTTCTGCATTTGCCATTCCAAACGGTGAATATTTAATAAAAACCACGCTTCCGGACAATAGAAAACTGCACAACAAAGCAGATCTTCAGGAATGGGGTGAAATAAATGATTGGACAAAACTGGAAATTATCAATATTCCTTCTGAAAATCAGGTTGAATTCAAAGCGTATTGCACCGATGAAGACGGAAAGCCACAGGTTCATCATGAACTTTCGGTTTTTCTGAAAATCAGGGAGCGGTGGTACTACGTTTCAGGAGAGTTTTTGGATTGAATACAGCTGAGCGTTAAATTTCCGGTTTTTCGTTTTTCTTTTTCTGTCTGAGGACGTACAGATACAGACTTTCCACTTTCGTTCGCGCCCAGTCGGTTTTCCGTAAAAATTTTAAGGATGAATTAATGCTCGGATTATCGGTAAAGCATTTGATATTGATCTGCTCACCGAGCTTTTCAAAACCATCGTAATAGTCCACCAGTTCTTCCAGAATGGCATCCAGACGTTTTCCGTGCAGCGGATCCTTAGATTTCTCTTCCATATTAAGGACAAAAATAACGATAAAACTTCAGTTTAAGATTCAAAATTTTAAAACCCGTATTCTCATTCAATTATTTTAATTTTGCCTTTTCAATAGAAAATATTTATTCCATTAAAATGCAGAAAATCATCGAGATATTAAAATCAGGCGGAACCATCCTTTATCCCACCGATACCATTTGGGGAATTGGCTGCGATGCGACAAATCCGGAAGCGGTTCAGAAAATTTTTGACATCAAAAAGCGCGAACCGTCCAAATCATTCATCATTTTGGTAGAATCTGAAAAACGTTTGCAGGACCTTGTTGATGTGCCTGAAATGGCCTGGGAAATCATGGATTTATCCGAAAAACCGGTGACTTTAATCTATGACAATCCGAAGGGTTTGCCCAAAGAGCTGCTTGCCGAAGACGGCAGCATCGGAATCCGATGGGTGAAGGATGATTTTCTGAGAAAACTGATCACGAAGCTCAACAAACCTCTGGTTTCGACGTCAGCCAATTTGAGCGGACAGAAATCGCCAATGAAATTCTCCGATATTTCGCCGGAAATTGTAGCTGCCGTTGATTTTGCCGTGGAAGAAAACCGGGAAAAGGTCTCTGAATATTCAGGTTCTTCCATCATCAGAATCTGGAAGGATAACCGGATTAAAGTAATCCGTGAATAAAAGTTTTCTTTTTATCTGTTCGGCTAATAAAAAGCGCTCCAAAACTGCGGAAGATTATTTCAGCAAGAAATTCCCTGACCTCAATTTTAAATCTGCCGGAACAAACAGGAAAATCTGTTTCCAGGAAAACACGAATTACCTCTCAAAAACTGATTTAGAAGAGGCGGATATCGTTTTTGTCATGGAGCAGCACCACGAAAATTATATCTATAAAAATTTCAATAAGAAACTTTCTGCGCCAATTATAGTATTGCAGATCAAAGACCATTTTAATTATTATCAAAAGGAACTTATTGAAATCTTGGAAAAAAGGGTAGAAAAATATTTTTGAATTGTACCTTTGCCAAATTCTGTTTTTCCTTTACCAATTATGATCATCTCCCTTAATCAAAATAAAAATCTCAAACTTTTCAAACTGATTTCTGCTGTGGCAGAGAAAAACAACCAGTCGGTTTACATCGTTGGCGGTTATGTCCGCGACCTTCTCATGAAAAGAGAAATCCCTACCGATATTGATTTTGTGACAGAAGGTAACGGGATAGATCTTGCGAATGCCGTTGCGCAGGATATCAATCCAAAATTAAAAGTTTCCATTTTCAAAAACTACGGAACCGCTATGTTCAGGCATGAAGGCCTTGACCTGGAATTTGTCGGAGCGCGAAAGGAAAGTTATGTCGAACATTCCCGTAAACCTGATGTAGATGCCGGAACGCTTGAAGATGACCAGAAACGGCGTGATTTCACGATAAATGCATTGGCGATTTCGCTGAACAAAGACAATTTCGGAACCCTCATCGATCCTTTTGAAGGGATTGCAGATATTAAAAATAAAATCATCAGAACGCCGCTGGAACCGAGCCGTACGTATTCTGACGATCCGCTTCGCATGATGCGCGCGATCCGGTTCGCTTCAACTTTACATTTTCAAATCGAACAAAATTCCCTGAATTCCATAAAAAAAGAGTCAGAACGGATCAAAATTGTTTCAATGGAACGCATTATGGTTGAATTCAACAAAATAATGGTTTCCGAAAAACCTTCTGTCGGACTTAAACTGCTGGAAGAATCGGGACTTTTAGCACTCATTATCCCGGAACTTACCGCTTTGAAAGGCATTGAAGAAGTGGAAGGGCAAACCCACAAAGACAATTTCTGGCATACGCTGGAAGTGCTCGACAATATTGCAAAAAATACCGAAAACCTCTGGCTTCGTTGGGCAGCATTGCTTCATGATATAGGAAAAGCGCCAACGAAAAAATTTGTGGAAGGTGCTGGCTGGACCTTTCACGGACATGAATTCTTGGGTTCGAAAATGGTGAAAACCCTTTTCCACCGGTTGAAACTTCCGCTCGGAAGCGATATGAAGTACGTGCAGAAACTCGTAAAACTCTCTTCTCGCCCCATCGCGCTGATTGATGACGGCACATCTGATTCGGCGCTGCGAAGGCTGCTTTTCGATTCCGGGGAAGATTTGGAAGACCTTTTCACGCTCTGTAAAGCCGACATCACGACGAAAAATTCATACAAACAGGAAAAATTCAAGAAAAATTTTGAATATGTTGCGGAAAAAATAAAAGAGGTAGAGGAAAAAGACCACGTCCGTAATTTTCAGCCACCCATTTCCGGAGAGGAAATTATGGAATTATTTGACTTAAAACCCGGCCGCGAAATCGGGATCTTAAAGGAAAAAGTAAAAGAAGCAATCTTGGAAGGCGAGATTGGCAACGATAAAGAAGAGGCACGGAATTTCGTCATTAAAGAAGGTGAAATTCTGGGTCTTAAATTAGCATAAGTTTTTAAAAAAAATAAAAGCCCTTTCAAATCTGATTTGAAAGGGCTTTCTGTAATTGTTTTTAGAAATTATAATTCACGCCAAACGTAAAGTTGCGCGGTCTGGTATTATATCCGATCACATCAGTGTAGGAAGTATTGAACAGATTTCCGATATTCAGATAAGATTCTAGTTTTTGGGTGATTTTCTGGTTGATATTCAGATTAAAGAGATTGTAGCTATCCACAACCACATTTTTTATGGAAAAAGCGGAGGAATCATAGTATGCATCGTTCCTTTTCGAGACAAACTGATGACTGAAATTCACCCGCGTCGTTTTAAACGGAAGGATTTCAATGTAGGAGTTCACGCGCTGTTTCGGCTGTCTGAGCATCGTGGCTTCCTTGTCTTTTTCAACAAAACCGAAATTTCCGCCGAAATTCACCATTTCATTGATTTTGTACCGAACGCCGACTTCTAAACCTTTTACTTCATTTTCCTCCACATTCTGAAATTGGCCGGTGAAATCAGGAAAATTCACATAAGTAAAGACATCTTTTTCCTGTCTTTGGAAGAAACTCGTGCTGAAAAGTAGACTTCTGTCTTTTTTTCCGATTTCAAAATTGATGTCCTGAGTGGAATTGGTTTCAGGTTTCAGATCGGCATTCGGAAGGGTATAAGGCAGCGAGCCAAAATTCTGGTAAAGTGTTGGTGAAATAAATGCTGTCGCATGTGAAATTCCGAGCTTCCAGTAAAGCGTTTCCATTTCTTTTAAATAATAAGGATTGATGCTGTACACCAAATGATTCCCGTATTTGGAATGGTGAGAAAAACGCAGACCTGTATCCAAATGGAATGCTTTGTAATGAGATTGTGCCAAAGTGAAAGCTTCATAACTTGTAGAATACGTTTCTTTGTTGATCAGAACATCTTCCATTTCGGTACTGCCATACGGAACTGCACGGTTTCCCAAATTCTGCTTTTCATATACCAAACCGCTTGTAAGTTTGAAGTTTTCAGCGAACTGATGATGATTGTTGAGCTCTATATACACCTGTTCTCCGGTGTAAGAAAAACTGTCGTTGTACTCCTCATTCATTTTTGTCTGGCTGAGCCGTCTGTTTTTGGAATACCTTGAAAGCAGAGAGAATTCCCCTTTATCATAGAAATATTTTGAAGTATTGCTGAGGTAAAACTGGTAATCTTTATTGCGGTCCTCCGAATCGGCAAAAGCCCCCAAATCGTACTGAAAAAGATGATTCGTGTAATTACCGTCGAAAGTAGTCAGCCATTTTTCCTGTCGGTAGGTATAACTGCCGCCGATATTCTGTTTCTCGAAACCGTCTTTTTCGAAATTTTCGCCGGCTGCCGAGGAGATCCCTCTTGATTTTTCGTTCAGCCCTTTCAGCTGGAAGTAATGGTTCCCCTTTTTTAAACCTGCTGAAAAACTCTGTGCATACGTGTCAAAACTCCCGGCTCTGGCTCCGATATTCAATTGGAGCGGTTTTTCGGCGGTGTTTTTGGTTTTGATGTTGATGACAGAAACGGTTGCATTGCTTCCGTACAGAACCGATGAAGCTCCGTTCAGGATCTCGATGCTTTCAATGTTTTCGGCCGCGAAAAGTCTTAAATCGGAAACGGTGTAATCGTTTGCCGTGACATCTTTCAGCGGAATTCCGTCGACAAGGATCAGCACGTTGGCCGATTTTCCGCCGTTAATTTTTAAAGATTTGGGTTCCTGAGGATTGTTGAAATTTCCGCTGATCTGGATGCCCGAAACCTGATTCAGGATTTCATTCAGATTCTGCCCTTTAAACTTCTCAAGATCTTTTTTGGTGATCAGCTGCACATTTTTTCCGGCTTTATAAGCGGCTTGAGGGGCTTTGGAAGCGATGGTGACTTCCTGAATGGTGGATTCGTTTTCCTGTTGGGCAAAAATGGTTGAACTTACGACAAGCATTGCCCCAACAAAAATTAATTTTCTTTTCATTTGAAATAATTTTGGTTAAAGTTTACTTATCGGAAAAAATGCAGGTAAAGACTGAACAGACCTGTTCAGAAATTTCGCGACTCTTCCTCCGAAAGCGTTTAATAATCATTCTTTCGGCAAGGTCTCCTGACTTTCACTTTTGCTTCACCTTCCCGTTTCCAGTGGTTTTTTTGAAGCAGAATTTTTCAGTTTTCAACTTTTTGTTTGAATAAAAAGCTGAAAAAATCTGTGATTTACAGTTGCGGGGACAGTTTACGGTTTACACGTAATTCCCTTTTCCAAAAGTTTTGCGAAGTTATTAATTTTATTTGAAAAAAATGAGAATTTTATAAAAAACTTGAATCAAAAGAAAATGGCAGCAGGTCTCTTATCGATTTGGTCTTGAAAATTTCTCCATTCAGCGATGCAAAATAAATTTCAATCCCTTCTTTCTGTTTGGCTTCATACTCCAGAATCGACTGACGGCAGGCGCCACACGGCGGAATAGGAGGGGAGGAGACTGCATCTTTGGGCGCTCCGATCACGAAAAGCTTTTTGATTTTCACATTCGGAAAATTTGCGGAAGTCCAGAATATGGTCGTCCTTTCCGCACATAAACCTGACGGATAGGCGGCATTTTCCTGATTGCTGCCCGTAATGATTTCGCCGTTTTCCAGAAGAAGTGCGCAGCCAACATCAAAGTGAGAGTATTCTGAGTATGCGGTTTCACGGATTTTTCGTGCAGCATCAAACAGTTTCTTTTCAGTCTCATCCAGATGCGCGTAGCTCTCGATAGCTTCAAAATATATTTTAAGTTCTTTTTCCATTGATAAAAATCGGAAAGTAAAGGTAAATGTTTTTGTTTACGTGGCAAAAAGCCTGTTCTGCCGGTATTATTGGCTAATTATTTCAGAATGGCTAAATTTGTAATAAATAATAAAATCAATTAGAATGCTTTATACCCCTTTAAAACTCCGAAATATTGAACTGAAAAACCGTTGGGTGATGTCGCCGATGTGTATGTATTCATGTAAAGATGGTGTCGCGAATGATTTCCATTTCGTGCATTACGGGAGCCGCGCTCAGGGCGGAACCGGCCTGATTATGGTGGAGGCAACCGGCGTCGTTCCTGATGGCAGAATTACGAATAAATGCATGGGAATCTGGAATGAAGAACAGGCCGCTGCACTGAAAAAAATTGTAGATTTTGTTCACGGAAATTCAGAAAGTAAGATCGGAATACAGCTTGCTCATGCCGGGAGGAAAGGTTCTACGTGGAACGGAAAACAGATTTCGCTGGAAGAAGGTTGGAAAACCGTTGCACCTTCACCAATTCCGTATGAAGAAAGCGAAAGAATTCCGCATGAACTGACAGTGGAAGAAATTAGAGATCTGGTAAAAAGTTTTAAAGTGGCTGCAAAAAGAGCGATAGACGCAGGTTTTGACCTCATTGAACTCCACGCGGCACACGGTTACCTGATTCACCAGTTTCTGTCGCCCTTATCCAATGTACGAACTGATGAATACGGCGGAAGTCTTGAAAACAGAAGCAGGTTTCTGATGGAGATTGTGGAAGCAGTGAATGAATTGCTGGATGAGAACCATCCGCTTTTCGTAAGGATTTCCGGAACAGAATATGCTGAAAATGGCTGGGATCTTGACGAAAGTGTAGAACTTTCAAGAATGCTGAAACAGAAAAACGTGGATTTAATTGATGTTTCCAGCGGTGGAAATATTCACGGCGCGAGAATTTCGGTTTTCGACGGTTATCAGGTTCCTTTTGCTTCGAAGATTAAAAAAGAAGCTGAAATAAAAACTGGAGCAGTGGGAATGATCACATCTGCCGAACAGGCAGAGGAAATTCTGCAGAATGGAGATGCAGATCTCATTTTCATTGCACGCGAAATCCTGCGGAATCCTTATATCGCGGTACGCAATGCTTTTAAAACAGAGGAAAAATGCTTTTTTCCTGCACAATACGACAGAGCGAAAATTTAATTTTCAGCACTCATATTTTTTTTGTAAAATTGAGGAACATTTGAAACCCTTATGAACCTGGAAAAATACATGCTTCCCTGTCTCAACAAAAAATTCTTCGGCGTGGAATGTTTTGGATGCGGTGCGCAGCGTGCTTTTTTGTTGGTAATAAAAGGAAATTTCTCAGAAGCTTTTCATCTTTTTCCGGCCATTTACACGGTTATGCTTTTCTTCGGGTTTGTGGCTTTAAACTTTATCGACAAAAAAAGGAATTACGGAACAGCCCTGATTTCTTTGGCTGTACTGAATGCCGTGATTATGGTGGTTTCCTATTTTATCAGACATTTCACAACTTAAAACTATAAAACAAACAATTATGAATCAACAAAAATTACCAAATGCCACCGCTGTCCTCATACTGGGTATTATTTCCATTGTGGGTTGCTGCTTTTACGGAATAGGACTGATCTGCGGAATCATCGGCCTGGTCCTTGCCAAAAAAGATGAAGCCCTCTACAATGGAAATCCAACCCTGTATTCCGATTACCAGAACCTGAAAACGGGTAAAATCCTTTGTTATATTGGCCTTGCACTGAGTATACTCGCTGTTATCTTAATGATCGTAATGGGTGCAACACTTGGATGGGATGCAATGATGGATCAGCAATTAATGGAAGAAAGAATGAAAGATTTAATGGGACAGTAAGTAATAAGTTCCCCAAATTAAAGAGCCCGCAATTCCTAAAATTGCGGGCTCTTCGTTTATATATAGAGTAGGCTTATTTTCCTCTTTGCGGAGGATAGTTGGCCATAATTTCTGCAACAATTTCAGGAATCTGTATTTGTTTGGCTTTTGGAGAATCAACGGAAATCCCGCTTCCGATACCCTGCCACACCAGTTTCTGGGTACGTGTATCAATGAGATCAATAATCAGCGCTCCTTCGTTGTAATTGGAAGACCAGGTTCTGCTCATTCCGACTCCCCAACCGAAAGGTCCACCCCAACCGTACATTCCGTAAGGTCTGGAACTCTGAACATCCTGAATTTTTTTGTGGTTGGCTTTTACATTAACGATCAGATCCGGATTGTCGGAAACGCTTAAACCTTTTGTCTGCAACTGTCTTGAAACTTCGTTTAACACGCGGTCTTTGTCGATGTCATTCAGTTTCAGATCATCGATCCTTAATTTATAGGTTCTGTAACTGGTAAAATTGGCAGTTTCGGCATAATCAGACCTTACATTGAAGGGGCTGCAGGAAGTTAATCCTAAAGTTGCCGAGGCAAGAATCAAAAAAAGATATTTTTTCATGATGGTGTTATTTCTTATTTGGTTTTTTAAAGGTATCCGTCTTTTTATCATATCCGTATGGGCAGTGTTTACAGCCACTTTTGCAGCAGTAGCCGCGTTTGAGATGGTAGCTTTCCGTAAAAACTTTGTAACCCTGTCCGTTATAGTAAAAGTCTTCGTTCTCTTTGATGCTTTTTTCACTCATGGGTTAAATCAAAATGGCTGAAAATTTTATCTTTGTTCAATGATCATGGTTTGCCAAAGACTTCTCAAAAATACGAAAATTTCAGGGATCACTTTGTTCCCTTTTATCATTCTGAGAAAAGCGGAGGACCTACAGAACAAGGTACTCATCAACCACGAAAAAATTCATTTGCGTCAGCAGCTGGAACTCTTCGTGATTTTCTTTTATCTGTGGTATGTGATGGAGTATTATTACTGGTTTTTCCGGCTTGGAAACAGGTATCTGGCATATAAATCTATTTCCTTTGAGCGTGAAGCCTATGCAAAGGAAGAGGATCCGGATTATTTAGCGTCAAGAAAAATGTGGAGTTTCCGGAAATATATGGATACCTAACCTGAGTTTATTTTTTGAAAAAATTAGTTTTTTTCTTCAGTATCCTTAAATTCCGGAGAAAATTTTGCAACTACTGGTGGAAGTAAAATACTGCAAATCCCAATGATTGTGAGAAGTAAACTTTGAGGGATAAAATTCATAATGACCAGGAACAGACCACAGCTGATGAATAGTATTTTTAATAAATATTCTTTCACTAAAAAAGCTCCAATAATATAGAATGCACCAATAACAGAGAACATTGCAAATTTACTTAATTCCACAATAGTTTGGTCAAAGTCAAGAGACCAACTGCAAATTGTAAGTATGATGATCACTGCAAGCAAAGTCCTGAATATAGGAAAAAAAGCTGTTTTCATTGTTTAAATATTATTAAGTTTACTTGTTGATTTGTACAAATATATAAATTAAATCCGGCTATAGAAGTTCAGGTATTTAAGTTTAATAGTCTGCGAATTTCGTATTTAAAAGCCAAAAAAGGACATCCCCGGCTAAAACCTGCGTAGGTTACCACAAAAACACACAATAGGGGTGTTTTCTTCCAGATAGATTTTGATGTTACAGGCTGTATCATGTTTTTAATTGGGTTCAGGAAAGATTGGTACAATTAACTTAAACTAATATATTGTTTTTCAGAATTTGATTTCTGCCTTCGATAAAATGTTGAATTTCGTTTCTTTCAACATTCATTGCCGACAAATTGATCTTAAAAACACTTGTCTTTCTGAAGCTTTTGTTTGAGGTGATTTTGAACAGCGTTTTAAAAGAATCCAGACTGATACTTTTGTCGGCACAGATTTTTAAAAAAACCTGATTCTGCATTTCAATAATTTCGCAGGAATCGATTTTACTCCAGGGCAAGAACCTTTTCAGTAATCTGCTGTCAATAATCCCATCCGTTAAAGATATTATGATAACCGGTTTTTGTCTGAATACATTTCTGGACGCAACTACCAGACTGATTACTGATAGTAAAATGTTTAGGAAGCCGATCACTCGAAAAAAGATATAATCTGATTCTGCTGACTTTAAGCCAATTAAAAGACATATAATGCCCAAACCCAAAAGTTTCAGCATCGTGAATTTATTAACGTAAATATTGAGGTGTTCCTCCATATTGATTTAGTTTTTTATAAATGTTCAGTGATTCAAAATACTGCTGAAACTAAAAACAGGAACCTACTGATGCGTCTTCTTTATAGCATCCAGATAGATTTTCTTAATACTGGTTTTTTCTTCTTTTTCGCAGATTTTTTCAATTGCTGGCAGCAGATGTTTATTGTATAGTGTTTTCAGTTTCAGAATTTCGCCGAGTGCAAAAGCGGCGCTCCAACGCACAACGGTTCCATCATGTGTGGTATTATCAAGCAAATGGGTGATCGATTTTTCCAGTTTATCAGGAAATAAATGAGCGATATTGCCGGTCACTTTTGCGCTTTCCCATTTAATTCTGGGTGCTTTTTCAGTAAGGGTACGGGTTACAAATGTTAAGACGATTTCATCTGCAATATTGGGGTTTTGCTTGGTCGCATATTCGAGCGCCTCAATACACGTAGCTTTTGCAGGATCTTTCTGTTTTTCAGCAAACGCAATAAGCTCGTCAACGGGCAATGACTGATCTATGATCCAATTGCAGATTGTTTCGGTTTTTACTTTGGGCTTGAGGGTTTTATCTGCCAGAAGTTCATCAATGGTCATTTTTTATAGTATTTAATATGGATAAAAGGGTTTCAGTTTGTGACACTACGTTCAAAAAGTTTTTATGCTGGGCAAATCTAATTTTTTTTTTAATTTTTCAATTTCTTCTATCGTATATTTTTTTGAATAATCAATTTCCATTGATTTTGCATATTCCTCAACCGGCATTTGGATCCCTACAGAACGGCGGAGTTCATTTACTTTCTCTGGATTTTTAATGGGCCATATAAAATTGATCCATTCTTCTTTGTGTGTTTCTGGATCTATAATAAGTCTACCCGCTCCCTGAGTGCCGTAAATCTGTTCTTTTCCCTGATACATCAGCATTCTGTCTTTCATCATCGCGACATGCCGGGTTTGCACCTCTCCTTTTTTATTGGCTTGCTCAATCAACGGAAAATATTTCTCAATAATGGGAAGTTCTGAATGTTGGATAACGTACCAAACGGCAGTGTTTAATGTATCGCCGACGAGCGCTTTTCCGGGATATCCATACTTTTTAATAATTTTTTCAACCTTAACTAAATTCAGGCTGTCATTCTGTGCGGTTATTTTCCAGCTATTTTGGCGAAGATCCCGGTCTGATATATGATAGTAAGTTAAAATTTCTTTTTTCTTTCAGCGGAAATATCCGTCGTAAAAAGTTCCCTTAATTCCTGGTCAGATTTTAGAATTTGTGCCAATTCATTTTTCAAAGCGTCTTTCTGTTTAATCGTAACAGCGCACGAATTCAGGATGAGTAGTAATGCCGTAAAAATCAGTTTTTTCAAATAGTTATTTTTGTCTGTGTGATAGGCGTTCATAATTTATTAATTTCATTAAAAAGTTACTCCCCGGTCGTACCATCATGCGCCGCAAAACCATCCCGTATTGCAGCTTTCAGGATTTCAATGTCGATGTCTTTCAGCGTTTTGAATTTGATGCAGTATCCGGTCACACTTGCCTTGCCGATTTCTTTTCCGTATGTGCTTGCCAGGTAGCTTTTGTCATCGATTCCCATGATATAAACGGAAATTCCAGTGGTGTTGGCGCTCAGACCGATCTGATAAAACTCCCGGGTCTTTCCGTCAGCATAGGTAATGGTATACGATCCGTATCCGATATTGGGATTGGAAACCGTCTTGTTTTCACTGTTTTTTCCGTCAAGAAACCAGCGTTTGCATTCTGGTTTGATGTCCAGAATGGTCTGATGCAGTGTTTGCATTTCGCTGCGTTTTGGTTCGGCTTGACCAAAAATATAGGCTTTGATCTGTTCTTCTGTATTCATCGTATAAAATTAAAGGTTACCCAAATCTTCAAACAAATTTACTACAAATGACTAAAAAAGGGATACTTTACAGTCCCTCGCAATTGTTATTTTCTGAAATTTCCAGAGAATCTTAAAATCAAAGGAAAAATGAGGAACGGGATGCACAGCCGAAGGATCGTTGTGACGGACAGGGCATTGAACTTCTTTCCTTTTCGGTTGTTGTGCAGGTTCTTGCGCAAAGTATTAAACTGTTTTATTTCCTTTTCTTTCAAATCTAAGAGATAGTCCGATTTCTGCATGGGGAAGTGGACGGGAGACAGAAAATTCATCGCTAAATAGGTGTCGTGCCAATCACCTACCAACTGCTGTTGCTGATCAACAGCTGCAATATCTATTTTGATTTTATCCTGTATTTTTTTGGGCAGAGCCTCATAGATGTACAGAATCTTCTTTACTTTCTTTCTGTAACGGTGCAGCTTTCCCCTGTCGATATGCTGTAACAGGTTCTCGGCTTTTTTCCACTCTTTTTTAAAATATTGTATAATAATCTTTTTCTCCGGCAGGAGCTTCGGTAATTGAGTTTCATCACGAAAATACCTGATAAGCATAAGATGTTGTGGCCCATCATCAATAAATTTTTGACTCGCAATTTGTTCCTTATTTCTTAATTGGGTAATAATTTTTTCCGGAAGATTTGGAACCGTATCCAACAGTTGCAGATTAATCTGTATGGCCCTGACCTCTCCTGCCTGATGAAACAATGGCTTGAGCAACGCCGTGTCGTATTTACGTTGGTAAACCTTTTCAGCAAATGAAACCAGGGCCTTTATTTTTTTTATGTCCACCCTCAGGTGATGGAGCCGTTCGGATTTTTTATTTTTCACATAGGACAAAAGATCCCTTTCTATGGATTCCTGGAGGCTAAGAACGTAATGATTCAAAATATTCTTTTCCATCTCTCTTAAATTATTGAATGCATTCTTGGCTCACCCTGCTTAAAATGACCGATGCCACGGGTAATTGTCCTGACAATATGAGAATACAGGTAAAAATTATTTATGATCTACAATGAATTTTTATATCAAAACGCATGTCAGGAATTTTTACAACAGCTGCGAAGTATTTTCTGCTTTAAAGGTGAAGGTTTCGTATGCAATTTATATTAATTCTAAAACCTTCCGTAAAATTTAGAAATATTAAAATAATATTTAACCTCTTCGCCGTTGGGTTTTACAAGGGTTAGAATGTCAAAAGGCTGCTTTTTGTCGTCGAATGTCAGGCTCTGGCTTTTCATCTTACAACCGCCGCATTTTTCGCGCACTATTTCGTATTCCTTTGCAACGCTCGCGACTCTTATTGCTTTTTCCATTGAACTTCCGTCATTTGTAGTCAGGTCTTGAGTTGATGCACAACTCAAAAATGCAAAAAATATTGCTGGTGCAAAAAAGGGTTTCATAGTTTTCATGATGATGGGTGTTTAGTATTCAAAATTGATGTTAGTGTGCGAATGGGTGAAATGTGCTGAATCACAATTGTTATTTTTTTAAAGTGTTAATGATTTCATTTATTTCCTCATCAGATAAATTTCCACTTATTTGAATTCTACCATTAGGAATAACTGAAATGACGGTGGGTGCGGAAATTAATTTTTTATTCAATACAATTGCCACAGGTTTACCGATGTTGTTTTCGGTTAGTATTTTAATTTTTTTCGCACCCGCTCTGTTTAAAACGATGTCAATAACATTTTGGTCAAGATCATTTTTCAGCTTTTTAATTTCCAAAACTTCTTTTGTTGAGACAGTAGGTTTTGCAGCTAATTTTAGATCTTTTAATCGATCATTTTGAACGTTATAGTAAACCACTGAATAAAAGCCATCTTCTTTATCAACCGGAATGGGAATTTCCTTATTGTTTTCGGCTTCTGTACTGATTTTGTTGATTTTATCAATAATCGGTTGTAATTCATTTTGAATATCCCGAAAACTTTCAGTGTATTTTTTTTCTAAACTGTCATTGGAACTGAGGATTTTTGCCCCTGCAGAACTCTTGTAGAAGCTATAGATTTCATTGATTTCTTTCTCTGTGAAAACTTCTGAATATCCTTTTGACAGTCTTTGGGCAATCACTCCATCGGTCAGTTTTTTTTCGATGCTATTAAGCTTCAAACTGTCATCTTTATCTAAATTATATTTGAGAGGTTTTATGGTCATATCAAAAATATAGTATTTATACCCGTCAATAGTTCCCGTCATTTTTAAAATCTCATATATTTTCTGCTCTTTTGTTTGAGCAAAAGAATTTACGGACATTAATACCAGTAATAACTTTAGCGCTGTTCTCATATGAAATTAAGGGGTTTTGCTTTGTGGTTTTTTTGTCTATTCTATTTCACCTCCATTATTTAAGATGCTGCCATTTTTCTGAGAATCAATAAGGTCAAAATGTAGTAATTGTGAAGGGTATGGTGATAAATCTATATTCCGGTAAAAGGTTATACTGTTACATCAATCAATCCCTTACACTTCAATTAACTATAGTCTTTGCGCAACTCTTTATTTACAGGTAGATTTCAGGGTGGTTTTTCCATTTTCTTCAACCTGTCTATATCCGTTGTCTAACATCGGTTGAAAACTTTTTCTCCTGTATTCACGTAATGTCTGGTCATATCCGTAAATAAATTCCATTTCTTCAACCAGACTTGCGATGTATTTTTGTAAATATTTAGATTGCGAATTAAGAAATTATTATATAAAAATAGGCTTAAAATGAATAGTTTGAACTTTATTTTTTTCTTTTGTTGCCCTTTTTATAGTTCTTAACCATTTTTCCGAAATCTTTATCTTTTTTTCGTTTCTCTTCAATTGTGGATTCAAAATGCGTTTTCTCTGCTACCATTTTAAGGTAATTGTTGTAAGAAGCTTTGTCAATTTCTCCTTTTTCAATGGCTTCAAGAACTGTGCAGCCTTTCTCATTGGTATGCGTACAATCTTTGAATCTGCAATTCGCGGAAAGTCTTACAATCATCTCAAAAGTAGTTTCAAGTCCGCTTGTTGTATCAGCAATACCAACTTCCCGCATTCCGGGATTATCAATTAAGATTCCCCCATTTTCAAGCATGATTAACTCTCGATGACTTGTAACGTGTTTTCCTTTATTCGTACTTAGACTTATTGCATCAGTCCTCATTAAAATTTTTCCGGAAAGATTATTTAAAAGAGTTGATTTTCCAACCCCAGACGATCCAAGCATACAATATGTTTTTCCTTTCTCGATGAGGGAATGTACTGCTTCGTATCCTTCCTTTGTTTCATTACTGATCGGAATAACAGGAACGTTTTGAATCCTAGTTGTTATACGGTCTACAAGTTCTTTAATTTGAATCTCCTCAATTAGGTCGGTTTTGGTAAGTAGAATGATTGGCTTAACATGTGATGAATGGCATATGGTCAGATATCTTTCCAATCTGTTCATATTGAAATCCCGGTCTGCCGCCTGCACTAAAAAGGCGTAATCAATATTAGTTGCAATAATTTGAACCTCTCCAAATTGTCCGATTGCCTGACGTTTGATCGTGGAATATCTCGGCAGTATGCTGTGAATAATTGCAAAATCAGATTCATTGGTTGTTAGAGCTACCCAATCGCCTACTGCCGGAAAAGCTGCACGGTTTTTGGCATTGAAACGCATATTTCCGGTTATCTCTGCTTCAAATTCTCCTTCCAGAGTCTTGACCATATAACGCTCCCGATGTTCAGAAATTACTCTGCCTATTTCGAAATTTTCAAAATGGTGTTCAATCCTGAAATTCTCAAAAGCATCCTGATATCCTAAATCCTCGAGTCTCATCTCAATTGATCTTAAATAGGTTCCTGACTCTTTACAGTCGTTATTTTGCCTGACCGCTAAAGCCATTATATTTCGCCTACCAGCCGGTTATTTAAATGACAATTTATAACTTTTATTTGAGATATCAGAGCAGTGTCTGATAAAAAGTAAAGCACGGATTGCCATTATAATGTTGAGTGCTAATGCCGGTTCAGCGACGTCTTCGGTCTTTATCTTCTTGAAAATAGAGGTGTAGGTTGCAGAAAAACAATATATCATTGTTGCGTTAAATGCACTTTTTCTGAGGATCTTGATTGTGCCATATCGCTTCAATTTCCTGAACAAATCCACTTGATTCGATAGGCAAGCGATCATTAAGACTCATTCCTGCTGTAAAATCCCAACCGTTAACATGAAATCTTTCATTAAATTAAAAGATTAAAAATATACCTAAAATTGTCGGTATTTGAGATAAAGCCGTACGCTGCCGCTAGAGGTTAAGAAGCCGAAAATACCGCATCAATTTTTTTTAACAGGGCGAAATGTTTGCGGCAGGCGCTCATAGCATTCCAACCTCTTTTAAAACTCCAGTAATCTATGCCCTTGGAGTGATTATACCTGGAAATTTGATAAAGGATGTTCCAGTGACCGGCAAGGATTTTACAGGCCTGAAAAAGGGTGTTGCCGTTACCGTAAACATGGTGGGGTTCACCACCGCATCCGTTGTATTCCAGAATTGAAAAATTTTTCCCCTCTTTCAGCTCTTCGATAGAGGAACACTTGATATCATAGCGCCCGTAAAAGAGCGTATCAGAATAGGAACTTATTTCATCAAATACTTTGATGAGCCGTTCATCCTTTTCATGTTCCAGACTTACAAGTTTACACCCGCGGCTGAGGTTAAGCGCATGGCTTAAACAGAATATTTCATCTTTCTTCAGGACGAGCTGGAGGTTTTCAGCATGCTTTGTCCGCATCTCATCCAGCCGGAAGCGGATTCGGGAATAGTCAGTCATTAATTCCTCCAGAGTAGATTTTCCGTCTCCTTTCACCTCTAAAAATTCCTTGCGTATAAATCCGGTAATGGTGCCGGTTTTTGCATTTGGGAAGCGGTAGTAGAAAACACTTACTTCCAAAGGATAGGTGACCAGCTCTTGCAACAGGTAATCAACCGGCATCATTTCATGATAGGATCTAAGCTCGGCGGGTGTTTTGATAATTCTGAACAGAAAACCCATTCTGCCAACCTCAGGTTTTACCACAAAAGGGTAACTAAAATCTGCGGCTATTGATTTTTCAAGTTCAGAGAATGGCATTTCGGCTGTTATACCGATGCTTTTAGGAAAACTTCCCGGTGGTAAATGCTTATAAATTGACATTTTTGTTTCACCTTCAAATCCCCCAAAAGCCAGCTTGGGATTGGAGGGGGTGAAAAACCAGAAAGACCCGGCGCGGATACAGTTCCATGCCCAGACTGGAACAATAGGAATGTATTTGATGCGCCAGTCCCATGTTTCCCAATGGGTGATTTTATAGATGGTATTGTTTAATGACTGAAATGTCTTCATTCTTTGAAACCTTTTTCGGCTAGTAAATGTGGGTTTAGGTTTCCTGATGGTTTTCCGGAGGAAAAATCAATAGGCAAGCGTCGTTTAAGCTGCTGAATGTGCAGGCTGCAAAAAGAATACCATCACTGCACTGAACAGGATGAACTGCCGGATTGTTCGAAGAGAGTTTAAATGAATAGTGGGGAATTGCCAACTCTGATAATATTAACCCGGGAAATTTCCCGGAACTGAGAACAACCGGACTGAAATTTCATCAAAATTTCTTTCAATAAGCAATAATTATGAAAAAAGGCAGAGCAGTAAGACGAAGCTTGTTTATTATCCCCAGCCAATGGCCTTACCTGCAGTTTTCATTATCCGTTAAACAATTTATTCCGTTTAATCGGCAATCCTTTTCTGAGTTTTAAAGCATGATAGAATGAAGGTACATCATTCGTCCATTTATTCAGAATTAAAATAATTACAATAATTTCAGTTCTGGTGATCAATCCAATCCAGAAGCAAAACTGAAATAATAAGACAGATTCACACTCAAGGATAATCTGAATAAGGGTGGCAAACAATATTAAGGTCCAGATTTTGGCGCCAATCGTATGCGTGGCTATTTCCTTCTTAAACTTAATAAAACTCACCAAATAGGTAAGGATCTCAGTTCCAATTAAAATGGAAAGGAATGTGAGATTGCTTTTATAAAATGCCGGACATAATAGATAACCTGAAACGGCAACACTCATAAAAAATATTTGATCCACTGTAGAATCAAGTCTTCTGAGTGTCTGGGTAGAGATGTTGAGTTTTCTGGCGATGATGCCATCGAAAATATCAGTTAATAAACCTACTGTCAGCAAAGTGATGATGATGAATTGATGGTCTTGGATTCTGAACCAGCTTACAGCAATAATGATAAAACCAATGAAGAGTCTGGAGAAAATTAAAATTTTTGGAAGGTGTTTTTTCATCAATATTTCTGCTACGGTTGTTGGTTGGTCGATTGCCGGCTTATTTAGTGAAATTATTTTCTCAGTTGTCTTCTGAAAAAATAAATGGCGCTTAACTGCATAATAGCGGCAAAAAGATACACAATTGGCAGCCCTGCCTTACCCATATGAAAGTAATCGTAAGCAATTAGAAGCGATAAAATGGCTTCAATCGCAAAAAAGCTAGTGTCGATCCAAGGGAATTTTAATTTAAGCGGTTGATGAAAAATGGCAATGCTTAAAAATACAATTCCGGCAATGGCAAAATAAATAGAGGAGTCATGACCACTTTCATACTTTTCGAAGGCATGAGTCAGAATGACGACACCCGCTAAAATATGGGTAACCTTTTTTAATTTTTCCTTCCGCTGACTGGATTTGCCTGAATTCATTTTGTGGTGATTAAAATTGGAGATAACAGTTGGTGTTTCTGTTGTGTTACATTTATAACAAGTCTTGTAAATATAACAAATGAAACAATTAGCGAAAAATTTATGAGGTAAATTTAACCCCGCTAATAGAAATAGTTTGTTACCTATAGTTGTTTTTAGCCCTTAACCGAAGTCATTAAGATTCTATTTCTCATATTTTACAAAATGTTGCTGAACAAATCTATTCCATCCTTTCTTTGTTTTAGATTCAACAGTCCAGTGAAATCCTTCTGTTTCATCAGGCCAAAACGCTTGTCTGGCAATACCCGCAGGCATATTCGCTTCAAATCCAAAAGCCAACTCATGAATATCGCTTACCTCTGAGAATTCTCCAGTTGAATTTTTGCCATCTGATGTGAAAGACCAAAAAGTAATGATTTTTGAATCATCTAATCCGATAATCGTATGATCCTCATAGTTTTTGTCTCCCAGAACCCATGTGATATCGGCAATAATGTAACTCTTACCCAGGGCATATTTGTAGCTTCTGATACACTCTGGGTTCATTCTGTCTTTGCTGCCTTTATTGCAGATCCAGTTACCGATTAATGGGTCGAAAACACCAAGTTTACCCCTTCCTTTTTTCCAGTTTACCATATTTTAAAAGTTTGGTGCAATATTAATGATTGTTATTTTTTCGAATCTTGGTATACACCAAGTTGAAACGAATGCGTAAAATTAATGCTAATAGAATGGTATAGGTTTTTTAGCGAGGTTGTGATAGAGTTTGCTGAAATTGGTAGGATTAATGTTTAAATACGATGCGATGTATTTATGTTGAACTACATTAAACAGTTCAGGTCTTTTACAAACTGTTTGAAAAAATCTTTCTTCTATGCTCAAACAGCTGAGTTCTAAATTTCTTTTTAGAACTGAACACAATATTTTCTCTGTCAATATTCTGTAAGCCCTTTCAATGTCTTTTGAGAGGTCAAAAAGGTTCATTAAATCTTCGTAATGAATAAATTCAACTAAGCTGTCTTCCATACATTCAATGCAGTAGATCGATTTATCTTGATTCGAAAATGAGTCAATGTCTACAGCAAACCTGTTTTTATAGGCAAAATCAATAACTTTTCTTTTTTCACCATTGTCAAAATAGGTCAGAAGCAGCCCCTTCCTTACAAGGTAAAGTTTGTCTTGAATCTCGCCGTCAATTAATATCAAATCTCCCTTTTTAAAGGTGTCAGACCCTACTTTACTTTCGAGTGATTTCCGGTCTGAACTCGAAATAGAAGAATAAAGATTTAAAATTTCAACCATTGTATGATGGATATATGAATTCAGTTTTTCAATGTAATTACGGTCTTTGTGCATTGCCCGCTAACTCCAAATATACGCAAAGCGCAATTGCACATTATATAAACTGGGATAAAGCCGATGAGTTTTTTTCAAAATATTGATTGTCAATTAATTATTTTTATTGAATTGAGTCATTCAACTTACTGAAAAATGAACTGCAATTGTACAGTACCTCAGTTTGAAGCATTCTTTATAAATCTATCAAATATCAGTTAACAAAAATTATGACAAGATGACAGAAGCCGTTAAGATTTTAATACCGTTTAGGGCCAGACTGCGGCCGGACTGTGGCCGGACTAAGGCCGGATTAGCAACCGTTTTAATGGATGTCAGAATGGCACGTTTGATACGCTGTGTCGTTGTGTTTTATTTTTTATAAAAACAAAATGATCCCGCTACAGTCGCATTCTCTCTTTTTCCTTATTTTAGCAGCCGTGAAAAAAAAATAATTTTTGAGCCCTTCGTAACCCATCTGCGAACCCATGGATAAAACACAACTCGTCATCACCGTAAAGACCCGGCTCACCGAAAAGATCAAACATCTGGAACTCCTTATTTCCCAGACCCGCGAAGCCAACACTGAAACCAAAAGTTCCATGGGCGACAAATACGAAACGTCGCGCGAAATGGTGGAGCAGGAGATCCGGAACCTGCAGCGCCAGCTTAACGAAACCCAGATTCAGCAAACTGCTGTAAAGAAACTTTTGCCTTCCGAAAGCAGTGCCTCAGATTTTGGGGCATTGGTAGAGACCGGCGCCGGACATTTTTACATCGCCACGGCGGTTGGGGAAATCCATATGGACGACCGGAAGATCATGACCGTTTCAACTGAAAGTCCGCTTGCAAAAGCCCTGCACGGAAAAAAGAAAGGAGAGTCCTTCACCCTGAACGGAATAACGCATACGGTAAAAAATATTTATTAAATTTGAACCATGTATTGGTGTAAATGAATTCATGTAAAAAGGATGAAATATGAAGGATGAAATGGGAACGCTGCGGATATCACTCTGTTATAACAGCGGGCTTTGTAGCCCTTCACCGCATCAGTAAACCAAAACGCCTTCAATTCATCATCCAAAATCCACAATTCAAAATTAACACTTCATCCATAATGCAAAATTAATTCCTTCATAACTCATAACTCATAACTCATACTTCATAATTCATCCCTCATCCTTCAAAATGCAAAACTACCTCTCCCTCCTTCAGCATATACTCGACAATGGTACCGATAAAACCGACCGTACCGGAACCGGCACGCGAAGCATTTTCGGTTATCAGCTCCGCTATGACCTGCGCGAAGGTTTTCCTTTGGTCACAACGAAAAAAGTACATCTGAAGTCGATTATCTATGAACTGCTCTGGTTCCTGAATGGCGACACGAATATCAAATACCTCACGGATAACGGCGTGAGCATCTGGAATGAGTGGGCCGACGAAAATGGTGACCTCGGACCGGTGTACGGGGCGCAGTGGCGGAGCTGGACCGGAGCCGACGGAAAAGTGATAGATCAGATTTCCGACGTCATCGATCAGATCAAGAAGAATCCGGATTCCCGACGCCTCATCGTTTCTGCATGGAATGTTTCGGAGATCCCGAATATGGCATTGGCGCCCTGTCATGCCCTGTTTCAGTTTTATGTCGCCGACGGCAAACTGTCGCTTCAGTTGTACCAAAGAAGCGCCGATGTTTTTCTTGGTGTTCCGTTCAACATCGCCAGTTACGCACTGCTGCTGCTGATGGTTGCGCAGGTCTGTGATCTGGAAGTGGGCGATTACGTCCACACTTTTGGCGATGTACACATTTACAACAATCATTTCGAACAGGTGAAGAAACAGCTCACCCGAACCCCGCGTCCCTTGCCGGTCATGAAACTGAATCCTGAGGTACGAGACCTCTTCAGTTTCAGGTTTGAAGACTTTACACTGGAGAATTATGATCCCTATCCGGGAATCAAGGCGCCGGTTGCAGTCTAAAATATAAAGTGAAGCCTGTCTTCACTTTTTTTGTAACGGTTCGCGGTCTTTTAAGACTAATTTTTCAACCAAATGACCACCATATGAACAGATTTACTGCTTTTTTAGCTGTACTGGCTTTCTGCTCCGGTTTTGCACAGACCTTCAACACCGAGAAAATGAATACCTTGATGAACGCTCTGGATCAGAACAAGAAATTCATGGGCAGTGTTGCCGTCTCCAAGGAAGGTAAAACCATTTATAACAGTGCATTCGGTTTTGCCGATGCTGAAAACAACATTAAAAATACCCCCGACACGAAATTCAGGATCGGTTCCATCAGCAAGACATTCACGGCAGTTCTTGTCATGAAAGCACTGGAGGAAAATAGACTGAAACTGGAGGATCCACTTTCAAAGTATTTTCCGCAGATTAAAAACGCTGACAAAATAACGGTCGAACAGCTTCTGAACCACCGCAGCGGCATTCACAATGTTACCGATCTGTCCGATTATCAGGTATGGAGCAAGTCGGCACAAAGTCATGAGCAGATGGTTACCCGGATTGTATCGGGCGGAAATGACTTTGAACCGGGAGCTGAGATGAGCTACAGCAATTCGAACTATATCCTCCTGAGCTATATTCTGGAATCCGTTTATAAAAAACCTTTTGCCAAACTGCTGGAAGAAAAAATCACAAAACCGCTCTCGTTAAAAAATACCTATTACGGCGGAAAGATCATTCCTTCGAATAAGGAAGCCTATTCCTATATTTTTGCAGAGAATTATGTAAGGGACGGCGAGACGGATATGTCAGTTCCATCCGGTGCGGGAGGAGTGGTTTCAACTGCAGCAGATCTTCTGAAATTTGCAGAAGGACTGTTTAATGGAAAACTCGTGTCTGCAGAAAGCCTTCACAAAATGATGAAGATGACGGACGGCTACGGCTACGGTCTCTTTACCGTGCCTTTTAATGAATCAACCGGCTATGGCCATAGCGGCGGGATTGACGGCTTCACTTCGGCACTCTATTATTTTCCGGATACCAAAACTGGTTATGCCATGATCAGCAATGGCTCCGCCTTCGATAACAACCGCATCTCCCTTGCCGCACTGAGTGCCGCATCGGGAAAGGATTTTGATATCCCGTCCTTTAAAACCGTGGCGGTGCCTGCAGAAGAACTGAAGAAACTGGAGGGCACCTATGCCTCACCATCATTACCGCTCAAAATTACCGTCACGGTGAAAAACGGTCTTCTCTTTGCCCAGGCTACAGGCCAGAGCGAATTTCCGCTTGAAGCCACCTCTCCGAAAACATTTAAATTCGACGCGGCAGGAATTGAACTCGAATTTGACGCTCCTAAAAAGCAGATGATCCTGAACCAGTCCGGGGCCAGTTATACCTTTACCAGAGAATAATGAAATCACTTAAAATCAACCTCGAAGAGCAGGCTTCTGTTGAAAAACTGGCTGAGCTTCTGATTCAGATCAAAGGCATCAGATCTGTAGAGATCATGGATGAGGCCCAAACGGAGAGCGACCTGAAAAAAGCCGTCACGAAAGGGAAAGAGCAGCTGAAAAGTGGTGATTTCGACGGCTTGGTAAATGACCTCTTCGATACTTTTTTAAACAAAAAACCTTAAATATTTATGAAAAAACTGATCATTTCCATTGGTTTGCTCGGGATTCTCTTCACCGGGAATGTCTTTGCCCAGACGGAAACTTCCGGCAGAACAGAATACAGACTGACGCACCAGAAATCTACCGAACTCAAGCATACGAAACTCAAAGTAAACTTCGATTATGCAAAAGAACAGATGAACGGAGAGGAGTGGCTCACGGCAGCTCCTTACTTCTATCCGTCGGATTCTCTTGTTCTGGATGCGAAAGCCATGCTCATCCACGAAGTGGCACTGGATAAAAACGGTACCAAAACGCCTCTGAAATATGAGTATAAGGGCGATAAATTAACGATCAGTTTAGACAAAACCTATAACCGCAACCAGGATTATACCGTATACATCAAATACACAGCCCGTCCGAATGAGGTGAAGACGCAGGGCAGCGCTGCGATAACGGAAGCCAAAGGCCTCTATTTCGTCAATGCACAGGGAAAAGATGCCGACAAGCCCACCCAGATCTGGACGCAGGGTGAAACTGAAGCCAGTTCGGCATGGTTCCCGACGGTAGACAAACCGAATCAGAAGACCACTGAGGAAATCTACATGACCGTTCCCGACAAATACGTGACCTTATCAAACGGAATCATGAAATCCTCCACAAAAGAAGCCAACGGAATGCGGACCGATCATTGGGTTATGGACAAAAAACATGCGCCGTACCTCTTCTTTATGGGAGTCGGCGATTATGCCGTGGTAAAGGACAAATGGAGAAATATTCCCGTGGATTATTATGTGGAAAAGGAATACGAACCGTACGCCAAACAGATTTTCGGGAATACGCCGGAAATGATGGAATTCTTCTCGAAAAAACTCAACTACGATTATCCTTGGGCTAAATATGCGCAGATCACCGCCCGCGATTATGTCTCCGGTGCCATGGAAAATACTACGGCGACCCTTCATCAGCAGTCGGCACAGCAGAAACCCGGCGACCTCATCGATGAAAACAAATGGGAAGACGTGATATCCCATGAACTTTTTCACCACTGGTTCGGGGATCTGGTGACGGCGGAAAGCTGGAGCAACCTGACCGTGAACGAATCGTTCGCGAATTATTCAGAATACCTCTGGAACGAATACAAATACGGAAAAGATTTCGCCGATTATACATTGATGAAAGCGGCGGAAGGTTATTTCCGCGACCCTTCAAACGTGTCGAAAGACCTCGTACGGTTCAATTACCATTCGCAGGAAGACATGTTCGACGGGGTTTCCTACAACAAAGGCGGCTCCACGCTGCACATGCTCCGCAATTATCTCGGCGATGATGCCTTTTTTGCGGGTCTTAACGATTATCTGAAAACCAACGAATACGGAACCGGTGAAGCACAGCAGCTTCGGCTTTCCCTCGAGAAAGTATCCGGAAAAGACCTGACGTGGTTCTTCAACCAGTGGTATTACGGCAGCGGCCACCCGAAAGTCTCTTCCACAATGACATTCGAACCGGTGAAAAAACAGGTGACGGTAACGGTGAGCCAAGACCAGGTGGGTGCCAGTTTCCAGTTTCCTCTGGCGATTGATGTGTATGAGAACGGCAAGGCTTCGCGTAAAAACGTGTGGGTGAGTGCAAAGGAAAAAAACACCTTCACGTTTCCGGTTTCCAAAAACCCTGAGCTGGTGAATATTAATGCAGACGGTGTTTTGTTGGGTGAATTCACCGATACCAAAACTCCGGAACAGTACGCGATGCAGTACACCGGGTCCAAAGAATTTCTGAGCCGCTACAGAGCCGTGGAAAATGCGGCCGAGAGCGCTGCTAAAAGCCCGGTTTCCCTGAAAACTCTGGTGGCTGCTCTGAAGGATCCAAACTTTAGAATTCGCATGAAAGCATTAAGCGGTCTGGATTTGTCGAAATCCGACCAGGCAAAGTCTGCTCTGGCTGAGGTGGAGAAAATGGCCGCAAACGATCCGAAAACACTCGTCCAGGGTGCGGCGATCTCGGCTTTGGCGAAGACAAAAGATAAAAAATACCTGCCTCTTTTTGAAAAAGGCATGAACGCCGTATCCAATTCCGTAAAAGCGAGTTCCCTGACCGGAATTTCAGCGTTGGATCCTGCAAGAGTCGTAGCATTGGCTGACAAGATCGATCTTGAAGGTGCAAGCGATGACTTGATTGCTGAACTGTTGCCGGTAATCGTGAAAAATAAGATTGAAAAGCAGATGCCCGCGATAGCGTCAACTGCGGCGTTCTATCCGTTCCTGAAGTTCCAGAATCCCGAACTGGGAAGTGCTGCAGAAGAAGGCTTCAACTGGATTATGAATTCCGACAACCTGAAGGCGACGGAAAATGTAACGAAAGTGCTGACTCAGGTAAAAAGCCAGATCGGAGAAAACCCACAGGCGAAAATGATGATCGTGCAGATCCTGAAAGACGGCCTCGCAAAGAAAATGGCAGTACTAAAAGCCAATCCATCGAGCCCGACCATCAATCAGCAGGTTGATCTGATCAACAAAGCGATTGAGGCATATAAATAATTGGATATTTACTAAATCAGAAGGCTGTTCCGGAAGGAGCAGCTTTTTTTGAGTTGAGTATTTAAGGGTAACTCAAATGCCACAGAACAAAGTCAGGAGACTTTTCGCAGCGGAATAGATACTATGTACAATGTCGTTATATAAACAAATAGGCTAATAAGTAAATAATTGGTCCTACTAAAAACAGTCAGTGGAAGCAAAAAAAATAAAATGTAAATTACATAATTTATAAACTTATTATTATTCAATCTGCGACCGAAGACGCAATAAATTAGAGGAAAAAAAATATAGATTACAACGATGCCAATCCAGACACCGAGATTTGGGGTCAGTACATTTTTCTTGCTAAAAATTTCATTCCCTGAACAACAAGACATTTTAGTGCATCTATATTTAAAATTAATAGAGCAAAATAAAATAGTTTGTACATTTTTTGAAATTAATTAAAAAACCTCACATGATTTCACAAATTTTCTTGAGGTCAATCTGCTTTACTTTTATCAAATATAGAAATTTATTTCGCGTATGGTTAGGGGTCTTTCGCGGCGTGGGGAGCAGCTGTATTTAGGGTTTATAAAACAATTTCTTCATTGTTATATTTAAATGGAATTCCCATTTCACGATAAAGTTTCCATTTATCATTTTCCTTTTTATAAAACAATACCGCTCTTCCTCCATCACTCTTTTTCTTTGCATCAGGTTTTTGTACCAGAATAACCATGGCTTTATCTTCAAAATAATAGATCCTTGATATTTTGAAACCACCAATGTAATTTTCAGATTTCATCAAAGGGGAGGTTTTGTCTATCTTGATAAGATGCTCTTTATTATGAAGTTTTGTAAACTCAAATTTTACAGGCTTTGTGGTGGGAATTGTACGGTAAAATTGATTTTCCCGCATTACAGAGTTTATAAAATGGTGTTCCTTAAAAACAAACAATGAGTCATCTAAACTATAATAATAATCACTTTTAAAAGTCTGGTTTAAATACATGTCCAGTTGTTTCTTATTGTACTCTTTACTTCCCTTTACGAGGTTTTTCAAAGAAATATCGTTTTCTGTATCATCAACAGTAATCCGGTTTTCAACAACATCCTGCAATATTTTATAGTCATCGTCATTCAATTTGCCTGAGTCACAACTGGTAAACACATAAAATGCACAGAAGGATAATAATACAGATATAAATATGCGTTTGCTTTTTTTCATAAAAGGTAATTAAATGGGAGTGCTTGTGTATATTCTCAGAAAGCTTTCATTATATTATCTCCTCACTCCGTTCTGTTTCTTAAAATTGTATTGAAGTCGTTGATGAATTGCTGCTCTCCAAAGATATCTGGAGGATATTTATTGATGTCAATTAAGATATTCCCGTTTTTATCATCAATCAAAAGCAAAACCGGTTGAGATTTTTTAACCCCATTGGGGTCGATATTTGTTTGGACTAACCATGTTCTGCCTGCATATTTTTTAATATTTATTGCTGTTTCGTTAATACGGTTTTTTGTTAATATTTCAATAATCTGATTTTCATTTAGAATAAACCCATCATTTTTGGGATATAAAATTGAATCTTTAATTTTATAATATTCATTTACCATTTCGTCATTCACATTTTTGAGTTCAAAATCATAAGTCGTGACAATAGCTTTTTTTGTGCTGTCTGCGACAAGGACAGAAATAAAAGGATCCCCAGTAAACATTAGTTCATATTCCCAAAAAGAACCAGAAGGCGTAATATGTTTACTAATGAATAACTTTCCCCCATTTCTTCCTGTCCTCATTTTCGTTGTTTGTGGAGTAATGTTGTTTTCTTCTAAAATTTTTATAAAACCTTCCAGATTCATTTTAAACAAAGCATCACCCAAACCTACTGAAGGAACTGCCTTATACTTATTAAATATTAAATATCGTTCACTGGATATTCTGTCAAAAAAGGTTTGTTTTCTTTTTGCTAAAACCCCTTTTTTTGTATAATAATCAGCAGTTTGCCAATCCAGGAGTACATAACTGATGCACCTCTGAAGAGGCACCGTATATTTGCTGCTGCCGGAAGAGCGCACAATTAAATAATTTTCTCTGCTAAATTGATTTACCAGTCCTTTATAGTAATACCAGTTCAATGAATCTTCATTTTTAATCGCCAGTTTCTTTATTTTCTGAGACAAAGCAGGTTTCTTTTCAAAAAGAGGTGCATTAATTGAATCAATGATACGTGCACATTTATTTTCTTGTGAAAAACAAAAAATGCTGATATGCATGAATATAAATAGAAAGGTTCTCATTTTAAAAATTTTAGATGATTAGCTTTGCACCAAGTTCCTAAACTAATTAGCGATTTGTGGTGACCAGTTTACTTTTCAACTTCTTGTGTGTTTTCCCAGGATAATATTCATCGAACATCCACCTCTTATTTCTTCTCTGTTAGTTTTAAAGCCTTTTTACACTGCTATTCCGTAAGAAGACCAACGCGAATACGCTGTATTTTTCCTGATCTGGGATTAATTTCCAATTCCCAACTTCGCCAATCGATATAAAAATTCACTCAAACCTTCCGCGTAGTCACTCCGCTTTGCTTAATCAAATATAGAAATTTATTTCGCGTGAGTCAGAAGCGTTTTGAAAAAGGCCGCGGGTATTTCTGATCTTCCCTCATGGTGATCAAACAAAGAAGGCTGCTCTTTCGAACAGCCTTCATTTTAGAGGTCAATTAATTTGACTTACTTTTTCACGGTCTTCATGATTTTTGTGCTGCCGTCTTTAAATTCAAGTTTCAGGAAGTAAATGCCTGCCTGCAGATCACCCAGGTGAAGCTGCACTTCAGGTTTTAAAGATTTCACCGTTCTGCCGGATGCATCTATCACGGTAATTCCATTCAGTTCCCGTGCGTTACGGATGTTCAGTACATCACTGAACGGATTCGGGTAAAGCTGGATTTGTTCTTTCGTTCCGGCCTCGGAAGTGCCGAGGGAAGAATCGTAGGCGGAGATTTTAAACTGCCCGGCTGTTGAATTGGAGTAGTTCCATATCGCGATCAGGAGAGTAGCCCCCGGAGTTTGTCCTGTTAAGCTGTACTTTGAGAAATTTCCGTCTGTAGAAGAATCGTCATCACAGCCTATTTGGGTAAGGGCTCCGCACGAGCCTGTAAAGATACTCAGTACGGTATCGGTTACGGTAGATCCCGAAACCGAATTGGTTTCAATTGTAAGATTTCCGCTTGCAGGAACCGTTACGGAATACCAAACTTCATTGAAAGCTGTAGCCTGACAGGAGTGCGTGGCACTGGTGTCGGATGTTGGAGTAGCACCAAGATTGTTCGCCGTTTGCATATTTTGGGCGAATGAACCTCCCGGAATAAGCTGAATTGGCGTTGCGCAGTTGTCATTGCCAGGAGTAGTGGCAAAACATGAGGAATTCGACCACGGACTCTTGTCCGTAGAGCTGCAGGAAGACCGAACCCACAGGCAATATCCGGTTCCGGGAGTTAAACCGGCGAGGGTAAATGTATTTAAATTGATACCGGTAAAAAGTGGTGCGGTAGCTGCAGTTGGGGCAGCCGACCCTGTTGGTGCATAATAGATTTCGTAAACCGGAGCCGGGACTGTTGCCGAAGGAGTCCAGGTGAAATCTGCAGAAGTGGCCTGTACGTTGGAGGAGGTGAGACCTGTTGGTTCCAGACACGTTGGAATGTTTTCAACAATGATATTGTCTATATAAATACCCCTAAATGTTCCGCCCATTCCGTGTTTAAAAGCCAGATATGCATCTGATCCCGCAGGAATATTTACTGTATAAGGTGCGAAAGTGGTGGTAAGTGATATTACAGAACCTACTGCAGTAAAAGTATTGGCATCTGCAGAATTGCTCAACGTTCCCAACTGGAGCGTGTAACCTGCTGTGCCCGCCCGGGCACTGAAACGTACTCTCTTACTACCGTCTGATAAACCCGCCGTCTGGGGGGAAACCAGCATGTGACTTCCGGTGGTGGCTGAAGAATTATAAAGGTAATAACTGTTTGGAGTGGTGGAAGAAGACCCACTGCTCACATATCCATAACCCGCAAATCCTGCTGTTTCCAGATACGACCAGCAAGCCGGTGCATTGTTATTGGTGGATGAACCAACAGAAGTGGTATCGAAATTTTCGGTATATGGGGCATTAAAAATGCCGCAGAGTGTAGTGAACTGGGTTCCGATACTTCCCCAAGGTCCCGGCGTTCCACAGTTAGACCGAATCCATACATAGTAGGTGGTATTAGAAGCCAGAGACGATAAAGTGGTTGAAGTTCCGGTAACGCCGGTTAGGGTAGCGGGGGTAGCATCAGTCGGCATCACATTCGTAGTGTTGTAATACACTTCATAGCTGGACGGTGTGCCTGTTGTAGGGGGCGTCCATGCAATCTGGGCCGAATTTACGGTTGGTGCTGACGCAACTAGAGCAGAAGGAGGCGCACACGTAACGACAGCATCAGCAGAAAATCCAAAAACATTCGCGACACCGGTTCCGGTTGCCGTTTTGGTTAGGGTGACACTCTGGATCAGTTTGGCCTGATTGGCCACATCAAGCGTAAGGGTATTCTGATAAAGACGAGGGTTGGTTCCGCTTCCGCTCTCCAGCACATCAGTAGTCCTTAAAACCCTTCCAAATCCCTGGATGGCGAAATTGGTGCCGTTGTACCAGTCTGATATGGCGACACCGGTGAAGGTTTGGGAACTGGCATCGGTAAAATTAACCACTACATCCAGAGTGGCCGTACCGCTGCCACTGGTTGAAAGCATGTAGAGTTTATAAGCGCGGGCCGGCGATGCAAATGTAAGTGTTCCGTTATTACCGGCTGCAGCAAGCCGCAGTGAATTGTTTCCACTGTAGGAGGCGAGTTGATAAGGCAAATTCGGCGTGGCTGCAACAGCAGAATTAAACTGCCCGGTAAGCGGAAGCCCGTAAGTAAGATCCGGACTGGCTGCAGTGGGTTTAAAATCCCTTGAGACAAAATTGTAGTTAACGCCATCCACATCCATCGTGGTAGAGGAAGCAGACGGACCTGTCCCGTTTGCAATAACATCGGCATTAAAGCCTGACTGGATTGGCCATGCTTGAAAAACCTGTGCATTCATGCTACAGAATCCCAAAACAAAAGCGAATGATAGCCCTTTGAGTAGTTTTTGATTCATAAAATAGAGTTTTTGGTTAAAATGTTTACGAATATACTCTATTTATGAACCATATTTTACAAATGCCGAAAAATTTAATATTGTTTTTTTATAAGATATTGCATGAGGCGTCTGCTGAAGGTATTTTGCCTTCAATCCAGTATAAGCCAAAAAGTTAGCTTTATATATGGTGCTATTCAATCTATAGGTTAAAAAGAATGAAGGACGAAATAATTTGTAATTTTTATAGCCTGCGAAGGATGAAAATGGGGGAATCCATCTTTTTTACTTAATTAGCATCCTGATAAATCGAATCCTGTATAATCAATTGTGGCGTATCAATTCATTTAACCAGAATGCTGTTCCGGAATTGGAATGCTCCAAAAAGTCAGACACTTTTTAGGGGCAGCTTTTTTTTGTTCTTTATCTGAAAATCTAGGCGGTGTAGCTCGTAAAGGCTTCTTCAAGGCTTTCAAATTTGCCCTTAAATTCTTCCACCGGGGAATCCTGAATAATATTGCCGTTGTGGATGAGGATAACCCTCGTACACAGCGCTTCCACTTCCTGCATAATGTGCGTGGAAAGAATGACCGTTTTTTCTTTTCCGATTTCTTTGATGACGTTCCGGATTTCAATGATTTGGTTCGGATCCAGTCCGTTTGTGGGTTCATCAAGTATGAGAAGGTCAGGAGAGTGAAGGATCGCCTGCGCCAAATCGACACGCTGTTTGTATCCTTTTGAAAGTTGGGAGATTTTCTTGGATTTTTCCGGCGTAATGCCCACGAGTTCGATGACTTCATCAACCCGTCCTTTTTCGATTTTATGCAGGTCGGCGACGTAAGAAAGGTATTCTTTTACAAACATTTCCGGATAGAGCGGATTATTTTCCGGCAGAAAACCGATGTTTTTCTTGCTAAGGATCTCATGTTCAGAGATATCGTTCCCGTTGAACACGATCTGGCCCTCATCAATTTTCAGTACCCCGGTAATGGATTTCATTAAAGTGGATTTTCCGGCGCCGTTGGGTCCCAGAAGTCCAATGATTTCGTTCCTGTCTATAGTGAGGTTAATGTCGTTCAGCGCGGTCTGTTCGCCGAACTTCTTTGTTAAACCGATGATTTGAAGAGCCATATTTGAAATGATTTATGCAAAAATAAAAAACCCACTCAAAAGAATGGGTTTTTATTTGAAAGAAGATTTATTTTTTATTTTTTGGAACTGTTTTTTTAGTGGTAGATGGGCCAGACTGCAAAAGCTTTGCAGTGCTTTGAGCCGAATTTGCCTTTTTACCAAAAATTTTATCGACCTGTTTTTTAGTCAGGAAATGGGTTTTCCCGATCATTTTTTTATTCTTGTTGATGTAATGGATGAATTGCACGGTGATCTGGCCGTAGTTGATTTCATAATGAAGGTCCAGAATATCGTTTGGAAGCTCCAGCGTTACATCTGAAGCCGGCATATCTATAAAGCCTTCTGAAATCAGGTTGTATAGTCCCTCGAAATCCTTATTCACATCCAGAAATGAAAAATTCCTGAAGGTATTCAGGTTACTGGTATTGATGTCCTGATAATTGAAGGTGTATTTGTTCTGTTTTTTATAAAGTCCGACAGAATTGTCTTTTCCCACTTCCACGAGTGACTCGTTTTTCACCACTTTAATCTGGGCAAAAGTAAGCAGTGAGAAAAAGAAGGCGAACAGAAATATTGTTTTTTTCATCATTGATTGTATTTGGTAGAACGGATCTTTTGGAGAAGCGCTCTACAAAAATAAGTTTTTTTTTAATATCGGCGCGGGAAGTTCCGGCTAAGTTCTTCATCTCATCTCAAAAAGAAATCCCGCAACTTGCCTGTTGTCAGGAAATTTGCGGGATAGTGACCCAGACTGGATTATCTTCAAACACTTTTATAGAAGACTTGGTTCGATTGAGTCAGATTAAACAAGAGTTCAAAAGTCATTATTCCAGTGAATGTTTTATTAATAAGGATTTACCCCAGTAGCAATATACTTTCAAAAATCAGGAAGAAAAGTAATTCGCACATTAGTTCTTTATTTGGCTTTGATGTTTTTGCGTCAGAATTGAAGTCCAACTCTGACGATAAAACTTATATGAATAAACCGTTCAATTTACCATGTCACAGCTTAGAAAATTCAATATGCTCGGGGAATTGATTAGCCGCGTAAGCGATTGAAATTAAATTTTTTGGAACAGACATTGATAGATTTCTGGATTATTACCGGCAAATTTCAAAAAAGTGTAGAAAAAGTTCCGGGAAAGGGCACAAATGCATCAGCCTTTGGCGATTGCGGTGATTGGTGGATTTCTAGTTGCTTTGTCTTTATTGTTTTACATCGTTACTAAATATAATAAATTTTAAAGAAACAGATCCAAAAACGAACTGATAAGTTAACAAGAACTTCTTTAAAGTTTAGCGTTTGTGCTTCGGAAAACATTCTATTTTTTGATAAAAAAAATCACAAGAAATTAAAATGAAATATACGCAGGTCCTGAAAAATTATGTCAAAGATTCTTCCAAATATTTACTGATCTCGATTGCTTTTTTTATAATTTCATTAGTGGTTTTTTTTGCCATTACAGATGAAATTGTTTTAGAAAAAGAAGGTGCATTTGATGAAACAATTTTTTTATTTTTCAAAAATTTCATCGTTCATCAGAGATTAAATCAATTGATGCTGTCCATCACAAATTTTTCTGCGCCAGAATTAATGATTTACGTATTTCCCATTGTCGTGGGTGCATTTTTTATATTTAAGAAAAAAAGAGAGTCTGTATTTCTTTTCATTTCAGGAGGTGGAGGTTTGTTGCTATTATCAGCATTTAAGAAAATGTTTGAAAGGACAAGACCGCCATATCCACTATTATATGCGGAAACAGGTTTTAGTTTCCCCAGTGGGCACACTACATTCAGTTTTATATTTTATGGGGCGATCGCTTATTTGGTGTGGGTTTCAGACATTCCAAAGTATTTAAAATTTGCAATGATATTATTTTTAATTCTACTGTCATTGTTCATTGGTATTAGCAGAATTTATTTGAGAGTTCACTTTCCAAGTGATGTAATTGCCAGCTTTGCATTAGGCTACAGTTGGCTTTTTCTAATAATATTTATTTCCAGGAAGTGGTTTCCAATAAAATAAATTAAAGAGGTGAAATAAATAAAAAGGATGATGATAATACAGGGATCCGAGGAATTCATTCTACATTAAAATGAAAGATCTCACGATCCAGTTTGCTTAAATTTAAAAAACAGATGCAGCTTTTAAAAAAAATAAAAGAAAAAGCCAATAAACTCAAGACCGAACTCGTCGTTCTGCATTTGGCTTACCAACATCCAGAAACTCCTTGGATACCCAAAGCACTGATTGTTTTAATAATCGGTTACGCTTTGAGTCCGATAGATTTAATCCCGGATTTTATACCCATAATCGGTTTGCTTGATGATCTGATTTTATTGCCCCTCGGAATTTATTGGACCGTAAAATTAATACCAAAAAACATTATTACGGAAAGCACAATTAAAGCAGTAACATACAACTGGGACAATGATAAAAATCTGAAAGCAGGTTTTATCATCGTAATGGTTTGGTGTGTAATTCTCTGTTTTACAATTTCAAAATTTATTTGAGGAAAAACAGGTCTTAGATTGTATTTAGAAAACTGCAGGTTTCATTAAATGTTTAAAAAACATTAAAGTTTTTCATAACACATAAAAATTCTGATTCTCCACAGATTGGCTTGGCATATTTGTATCAGAGATTGCAACAAATTCAATCCAAAAAATAAAAATATATCACAATGAAAAAGCCAATAGTTATACTGTCAATGATTTTCGTCCCTAGAGAAGGAACCATCACTACCCAAAAAAGTGAACAAAGACGGTTGTAACTCCAACGCTCGGACCTGATGGTACTGGTGTCGGTCATGTGTGTCGGGTCATGATATGTAAAGCTTTCATCAACTTAATACATTCATAATCAACGTGGAGTCAGATTACAAAAATAGTAAAATTAAAAACCATTAAAAAACCAATATGAAAACAACTTTATATATAAAAAATATGGTGTGCGACCGCTGTAATTCGGCGGTGATGCGAGAACTAAATGCTTTAGGCTACCAGATAGATTCTTTAGAATTAGGGCAAGTTGTATTGGATCAGGATACTCCAGTTGAGTTTACTAAACTGGAAAAGATTCTCCAAGAACTTGGCTTTGAACTCTTGATCGAGGAAACGGATGTCTTAGTAGAAAAGATAAAAACAGCAATTATTAATAAAGTTGAAAATCAAGACCATTCCAACCTTTCTACTTATTTAAGTTCGACTTTTAGTAAATCTTATCCTGTCCTGAGTAAATTATTTAGTTCAAAGGAAGGTATTTCCATCGAAAAATACAGGATTAATCTACAGATGGAAAAAGTAAAAGAAATGATCCAGTTAGGAGAATTGAATTTTTCAGAAATTGCCTATAGTTTAGATTATAACAATAGTGGACATTTGGCGAAACAGTTTAAAAATGAAACAGGTATGTCTATGACGGAATTTAAAAATCTTCGGAAGTGGGACAGAAGATCCATAGATGATATTGTGTAAGTAATAAACCGAATTATACCAAGGGATGGTAATTTGATATTCTACATTTGTATAGTAAGAAATAACTAACCGCAGACTTAAACATTTAAATTTCAAGGGTTTCCCTTTTAAGTAATGTAAAAATATCTGCATATCAATTTTACCAAGTAGATTTTGTTCTTAACAAAAGTAAATCTTGGAGGTAATAAAACCCAAGTTGCAATGAGCATCTAGGCTCCGACATTCGTCAGTAAACTTTTACGAAGAAATATACATTAGAGAAGAGATGATGTTATAATTCGAATTCGAAAGTTCTCTTCATAATTGATAGAATAAATTATTGTTCTCCACAATTCTATCAGCGGTCTTTTAATCGTGACATCATTGGTAGGACAATTTTGTATGAGTTCAATTGTTGTCTCAATATTTTGAAGCACACCCATTTAAAATAAACGAAGAGGAATTATACCAATAAATTTTTTAATTGTATAAATGCTTTTATTGTCATTTTGTATCTTTGTACAGTCTTATGAAAAAATATCTTGCCATAATGTTCACAGTCTTCTATTTCGGATTTTCATCCGGAATGGTTTACAATGTTCATTATTGTATGAATAAAGTTTCTACCTCATTTTCAACTTCCTCTGGTACTTGCGGAATATGTGGTAAAAGCAAAAAGAAAGACTGCTGCAAAGATCAGATTAAAGTTTTAAAAACGGATGTCGCTCAAAAGGCAGATATTTCATTTATTACGGATGCACCTTTTGTAGCCATCATTCCACAACTATTCTATGCAGATTTCTTAGCACCTGTATTAGAACGAAATCAGTTTTCAGTTCTGGTAAATGCGCCACCTGATAAGGCAGAATTGCCACTCTTCATTTCTTACTGTAATTTTAGAATTTAGAATAAAAACATCATTTTTCTTTTGAAGAATGGTTATTTAGCGTGTCCAGTTTTTTGGACTTTTCTTTATTTAAAACAATCTAAAATTATTACAATGAAAAAATTAATTTTCACCGCATTATTCTCAATATTTTCAATTTTAAATTTAACAGCGCAAACGACGGATATTTCAATTTCTAAATTGTACCAGAACTATATAAACATCAAAGATGCTTTGGTAACAGACAATTCAGACGCCGCCTCAAAAGCAGCGAACGAATTTATAAAATCTGCTTCGATGGTAGATTACAAAGTTTTGTCGGAAGGGAATCTGGACGTTCTACGAAAAGATGCTTCTACCATTGCTGAAAGCAGAAGTATAGAAACACAACGGGAATCTTTTGCAAAATTATCTGCAAATATGATTGCAGTTGCGAAAAATTTCAAGTTAGCAGATTCTTCTGTTTTTATTCTTTATTGCCCAATGCAGGACGCGTCGTGGTTAAGCGCGCAAAAAGAAGTTAAAAATCCTTTTTACGGCAGTGCTATGCTTACTTGTGGAAGCATGAAATCAGAATTAAAATAGTTCACATAAAGTCTTGTTTGCAACTTTATTAAAAATTTATTTATTCAATTCTTAATTTAAAGTAGAATTATTTTATCCTTAATGAGTTGTTCTACTTTAATAAAAGAATACCATTTTTAAGCAAATTTCTGATTTTAAATTCACCAAGTCAAAACATCACTGCTTCAATTTAAGCATCTTAAAATTATTAAATCCCAACCGAATTGTATCAATCTTCAACCAAATTATTATATGAAAAAAAGTGTTCTTGTATTAATTTTACAGATGAAATAAATACATTAAATATTAAAAAATGACAAATTTAAAAATTATAGCAACAGTTGCTACGGTATTTATAGTAAGTTTTACCGCCTTTTCCTGCAATGAAAATAAATCTTCTAAAGAAACCACAATGGACCACACCATGATGAAGTCTAGCGCAGCAGCAACAAATGGTACGCAATCCGCAAGTGCGAAACAGGTTTTAGCAGATTACATGTCGATTAAAGACGCATTAGTAGCAACCAATAAAGAAGATGCAGCAAAAGCCGGAATTGCTATGGGTACAGCACTGAACAGTTTTGATATGAGCACTTACACAGAGCAACAGCAAAAAACATTACGAGACATTATTGTAGATGCAAAAGAACACGCAGAACATATTTCTATGAGTGAAATTGATCACCAGCGGGAACATTTCAAAGCACTATCAAAAGACGTTACAGATATGATCGCAATAACAGGTGCAGAAGCCAAAGTTTACCAAATGTCCTGCCCAATGTATGATGGAGGAAGTAACTGGTTAAGTTCAAGCAGAGAAGTGAGAAATCCTTACTATGGTGATAAAATGATTGATTGTGGAAAAATGGAAAAGGAATTAAACTAGAATGAAAATTTTCAAGATCATAGCAGTGGTTTTATTAATCGCATTTGTTGGAATACAATTTCTTCCAAAACAAATTAATGAAAGCCAGACCACTTCAAAAGCCGACTTTTTGATGGTTAATAAGGTTCCGGCAAATATCAAGAATAAGTTGCAGACCTCCTGCTATGATTGCCACAGTAATAATACCAATTATCCATGGTACAGCAAGATTCAGCCGGTTGCAAAGTTTTTGAAAAACCATGTTATTGATGGAAAAAAAGAACTGAATTTCAGTGAGTGGGATTCTTTATCTGTAAGGAGGAAAAAAAGCAAACTGAAAGCAATAGTTAATCAGATCAAAGATGATGAAATGCCTTTGAATTCTTACACCATTATTCACAGAGATGCAAAGTTTACAAAAGCTGAAAAGCAGGAAATGATAGAATGGATGACACAAAAAAGAGACAGTTTATAAAATTTAAAAAAAAAATAAAATGAAAAATTTAAAATTAACTATAGCTACAGTAATGTTATTTGCTATTTCTATTGCAAACGCGCAACAGAAAAGTAAAATGCATCACAGTAAAATGGGTGTGAAAATGAGTAATGGTAAAATGATGTCTATGAAAAGCGATGCAAAAGCAGAGGCTATTTTGGGCGATTATTTTAGTTTAAAAGATGCTTTGGTAGGAGACGACAGTAAGAAAGCAGGAGCGGCAGGCGCTAAACTCGCCGTTTCGTTAAAGGCTTTCAATGCTTTAAAATATTCTGCAGCGAATAAAAAAGAATTGGCAGATATTATAGATGATGCCACAGAACACGCGGAACACATTTCAAAAAGCCCGATCGATCATCAACGTGAGCACTTTAAAACATTAAGCAAAGACATTTCAGATTTGGTTGCAATTACTGGAACTAAAGTAAAATTATACGAGCAATTTTGCCCAATGTATCAAAAAGGAAGCACTTGGTTGAGTAAAAGTAACGACGTTAAGAATCCATTTTATGGCAGCAAAATGCTTACATGTGGTAAAGTGCAGAGAACAATTCAATAAAAATCAATTATTTTGAAATTTGTTCTTTTTTAAATAAAAAAAGAAAGCGCAGATTTACCAGAAGAATATTTAAGTCCTGTTGAGAGAAGAGGTGATAATTTAATTAAACGAACCTCTTCTCTTTGTTAGGCACAAAAAAAATCATTATGAAAGATTGTTGCAAAACAGGAAATGAAGATGAACAGAAAAAAAGTGGTTTGAAAAAATGGTTCAACCACGGTTTATACGCATTCATCGGTGCAATTATTATCGGTGTTCTCGCATTGCAGATTTTTGGAAAGTAAATTCATAAAAACACGATTACAGGCTTGAAAAATTGCTCAAATCAATAGGAATAAAGAATAGGAAAGATATCTTTTAAAGTTACATTGGACGAAGAATGATTGAAAACGACACAAAAACTATTGAAGAAATTTTCTTGGACCAATTCTCAGCAATGCAGAAAAGGATTTAATTGTAAAATTTTAAGTATCAATCTTAGAAATCTTATAAAATGAAACAAAAAGTAGAAATATCAGGAATGTCTTGTGAAGGTTGTGTAATAGCGTGAAAAATGCACTTTCAAACCTTGAGAAAGTAGAATTTGTAGAAGTAACACTCAATCCACCTACTGCCATTATAACAAGTGAATTGACTTACACTGAAAACGAATTGTCAAAAGTATTAGCAAGTGCCGGCGATTACTCAATCGCAGAGAACGACCTGGATAAAAAGTCACCAAAATCTGATGGTTCTTGTTGCTGTTAAAATATTAAAATCAAAAGTGATTTATAGATAAAAATATAAATTTTCCGTAATAAAAAACTATGAAACATACTTACCAGATATTAGGAATGACCTGTGATGGATGCCGAAAACACGTAGAAGAAACCCTTTCAAAAATTGAAGGCGTTTCAAAAGTATCGGTTGATCTAGCAAAACAAGAAGCAGTTATCGAAACAAACGGCCATTTACAAATCGAAAAATATCAGGAAGCCTTAAAACAAGATGGTGGAACATACAGCATTCATAATGTAGGTGATCTGCCAAAAGCAGAGGCAGAAACCAGGAAAAAAGAAATTAAAAAAGAAAAAGGCAACGGAACTTTCTACTGCCCAATGCACTGCGAAGGGGAGAAAACCTACGATAAAGCGGGCGATTGTCCGGTCTGCGGAATGGATCTGGTAGAAGAACAAAAATTAAGCAGCTCGAATTCGGAACAATGGACATGTCCTATGCATCCTCAAATTATTAGAGATGAACCCGGAGCATGTCCGATTTGTGGAATGGATCTGGTGCCGATGGAACATGATATTTCTGCGGAAGAAAAGACCTATAAAAAATTATTAAGAAAATTATGGATTGCCGCTGGATTCACTTTACCCATTTTTTTAATGGCGATGAGTGAAATGATTCCTAACAATCCATTATATAATTTGATGGAGCAAAAATACTGGAACTGGGTTCAGTTTGCACTATCGATTCCAGTTGTTTTTTATGCAACGTGGATGTTTTTTGAACGTGCCTATAAAAGTATTAAAACCTGGAATCTTAACATGTTTACGTTGATAGGAATAGGCGCTGGAGCCGCTTTTCTTTTCAGTGTTTTTGGAATGTTTTTTCCAGATATTTTCCCAAAACAATTTAAAACCCATACCGGAGCAGTTCATGTTTATTTTGAAGCCGCCACGGTGATTTTAACTTTAGTCTTATTAGGACAAGTATTGGAAGCCAGAGCGCACAGTAAAACAAATTCCGCGGTTAAAGAATTATTAAAACTGGCACCAAACCGAGCTATCAGAGTTAAAGACGGAGTTGAAGAAGAAGTAACCATTGAACAAATAGTGATCGGTGACATTCTTCGTGTAAAACCAGGCGAAAAAATTCCCGTGGATGGTGCAATTACAGAGGGTGAAACTTCTGTAGATGAATCCATGATCACAGGTGAACCAATTCCCGTAACCAAAACAATAGACGACCAAGTAAGCAGCGGAACCATCAACGGTAATCAATCCTTTTTAATGAAAGCAGAGAAAGTGGGCTCAGATACGTTACTTTCTCAAATTGTGGAAATGGTGAATAATGCCAGTCGCAGTCGTGCCCCAATTCAAAAATTAGCAGATACCGTTTCGGGTTATTTTGTGCCAATTGTTGTACTAATTTCTGTTATTACTTTCATCGTATGGGCAATATTTGGTCCACAACCGGTTTATGTTTATGCTTTTGTAAATGCGATTGCAGTTCTTATTATAGCATGTCCATGTGCTTTAGGATTAGCAACACCAATGTCTGTAATGGTCGGTGTTGGAAAAGGTGCCCAAAATGGGGTGCTAATTAAAAACGCGGAAGCTTTAGAAAAAATGGATAAGGTAGATACTTTGATCATTGATAAAACAGGAACTATTACCGAAGGAAAACCAACCGTTGAAAAAATAGGAGTTTTCGGAGATCAATTTACAGAAAAAGAGGTTTTACAATTCATTGTTTCTTTAAATAAAATGAGTGAACATCCATTAGCAGATGCTACTGTAAAGTATGGAAAAGAACAAAATATAGAAATTATTAATGCTGAAAATTTTAGTGCAGTTACCGGCAAAGGTGTTGAAGGGAAAGTCAACGGCAAAAAAGTAGATTTAGGAAATGCCAAGATGATGGAATATGCCCAGGCTGAAATTACCTCTGAAATGGAAACTGAAGCCCAGAATTTTCAGAAACAGGGAAAAACTGTTTCCTATTTATCTGTAGATGGAAAAGTTGCCGGATATGTAGTGATTGGTGACAAAATAAAACCAACCAGTGCAAAAGCAATTAAGGCATTAATGGAAAAAGGGATTGATGTGATTATGCTCACCGGTGACAATCATGATACTGCTCAAGCGGTTGCGAAAGAACTTAATCTTGTCCATTTTAAAGCCGGAATGTTACCTGAAAATAAACTGCTTGAAGTAGAAAAACTTCAGAAAAGTGGAAAAATAGTGGCGATGGCGGGAGACGGAATTAATGATGCACCTGCTTTGGCTAAAAGCGATGTCGGTATTGCGATGGGAACCGGAACCGATGTCGCGATCGAAAGCGCAATGATTACATTGGTACAAGGCGATCTTCACGGAATTGTAAAAGCAAGAAACTTAAGTGATGCCGTGATGAAAAATATCAAGCAAAATTTATTTTTCGCTTTGGGTTATAACATTTTAGGAATTCCAATTGCAGCGGGCGTTTTGTTCCCTGTCTTCGGAATCCTTTTATCCCCTATGATTGCAGCCTTGGCAATGAGTTTTAGCTCCGTATCAGTAATCGGCAATTCATTACGTTTAAAAAACATTAAAATTTAAAAATAAAATAATGGAAAATTCAATGGACCACTCAAAAAGTAACGTGTACACCAAATTTGTTTTAATGCTTGCTGCCTCATTTGTAGCGATGTACATTACCATGTATCTCAATACCTATGAACTGGATCATGTTTATTTCAGCATGACCAGATTTTATATGGTATGTCTTGGAATCTCTGCTATGGCTTTGATCATGTTCTTTTTTATGCGAAAAATGTATCAAAATAAGCAGAAAAACCTTGGGATAATAGTGGGGAGTGTCGGTTTGTTTTTTGCGGCGCTAGGTTTGGTTCGCGCGCAAAGTCCTGTCATAGGTGATGTTCTTTGGATGAAAGGAATGATTCCTCACCATTCGATTGCTATTTTAACAAGTGAAAGAGCGGATATTAAAGATCCTGAAGTAAAAAAATTAGCACAAAGCATCATTTCTGCGCAGAGAAAAGAAATAGAAGAAATGAAAACAATGATTAAAAGATTAGAGAATGAAAAATAAAATACCCAGCTTTTTAAAATTATGCACGTTTCTTTTTCTGGTCGTGTCGGTTCAGGGATTTTCTCAGGACCACAACATGCACATGGAGAAAAAAGAGACTGCAAAAGAAGATGGCAGTGGCAAAATTTCTTTTGGAGGTAAAACAGTTCGTTATGATCTCTTTGTAAAAGACTCGCTCGTAAATTTCACCGGAAAACCAGCCAGAGCAATTGCCATCAATGGCAAATTAATGGCGCCAACTTTATATTTTACAGAAGGCGACACGGCTGAAATTTATCTGCATAATCAGTTAAAGGAAAATACTGGACTTCACTGGCACGGTGTTATTCTACCCAATGAAATGGACGGTGTTCCTTATTTAACTACGAAAGAAGTGAAACCTGGTGAAACGCATCTTTACAAATTCCGTATTTCTCAAAATGGTACTTATTGGTATCATTCTCATGAGGGAACTCAGGAACAGATCGGGATGAATGGTGTTTTGGTTTTTAATAAAAGAGATAGTCAGCCAAGTAAAAAGTTCGCGGCAGACATTCCGGTGATTTTGGGAGAGTGGACCGATGAAAACCCAAAACAGATCATGCGAAGATTGCACATGGATCGTGGAGATTATTGGGCCATAAAAAAAGGTACTGTTCAGAGTTATTCTGAAGCCATCGGAAAAGGACATTTCGGAACCAAATTGCTTAATGAGTGGAAAAGAATGGAAGCCATGGACGTGAGTGACGTTTACTACAATAATTTCCTAATTAATGGACAAATTTCTTCTAACTACAAAAACTTAAAAGCCGGAGATAAAGTGAGGCTTCGAGTAGCAAATGGCGCCTCTTCCTCTTATTTTTGGTTAAATTATGGCGGTGGAAAAATCACCGTTATTGGAACTGATGGTAATGAGGTAGAACCTGTGGATGTTGACCGTTTAATTGTGGGCGTTTCCGAATCTTATGATATTGAAGTTACTGTTCCGGAAAATAAAAGTTTTGAATTTCGTGCAACTTCGGAAGACCGGCAAGGTTATGCCTCACTTTATTTAGGAGACGGCGCAAAAGTGGATGCGCCAAACTTACCGAAACTGATGCTGTTTGAAGGCATGAAGATGATGAACGATATGATGTTAATGAGCGGCGACATGAAGCCGATGAGCATGACGATGGGTAACCAGGTGATGGATATGAATGAAGTAATGTATCCGGAATTGTCAGAAAGCCAGCGCATGAAAACCATGCATCACATGATGGAAATGATGGGAACGAAATCTGACATTAAAATGGATGATGGTAAAATGAACATGGATCACAGCGACCATGACATGGGAACTTCAGATGAAAAACCAATCAAGCGTCTTAACTATAATATGTTAAAATCTCCCTTCAAAACTATTTTGCCCAATGATAATGTAAAGGATTTAATGTTTACTTTGGAAGGCAACATGCGTAATTATCTCTGGACATTAGATAATAAAACGGTCGCTGAAAGTGATAAAATTTTAATTAAAAAAGGTCAGGTCGTGAGAATTACCATGTACAATAATTCCATGATGCGACATCCAATGCATCTTCACGGTCATGATTTCCGCGTAGTGAACGCTAAAGGGGAATATGCACCTTTAAAAAATGTAATTGACATTGCACCGATGGAAACTGTGACGATAGAATTTGCCGCAAATCAGGACGGAGACTGGTTTTTCCACTGTCATATTTTATATCACATGATGAGTGGAATGGGAAGAGTTTTCAATTATGAAAATTCAGCACCCAATCCACAATTACCGGATAAAGAAGCTTCATACCAAAAGTTCCTAAGCAAAAACCGAATGATCAATACCACAGCAATGTTGGATGTAGCATCTAATAAATTTCATTTTGAAAACATGACGATGTTAGGAGCAAGATGGTTGAATGTGAATGAATTACACAGTAATTATGATTTTACACATTACGAAGGAAGTGTAAAAGTGGGTCGGTTTTTAGGAAAATACCAATGGGCGATGCCTTATGTCGGTTTTAGAAGTAACAAAAATCATGATATGGCAAAAACCTGGTTCGGGCAAAATGTAATGCCGCAGAATCAAAATGTAGCCATTGCCGGAGTTCGCTACCTTCTTCCATTCTTGGTGATGGCCGATGCAAACATAGACCATAATGGAAAAGTACGTTTGGAATTAGGCCGAGAAGGAATTCCAATTTCACCCAGAATTCGTGGAAATTTTGCCGTTAATTCAGACAAAGAATTTGATTTTGGCTTAAAATATATCCTTCAAAAATGGGTTTCAGTTTCCACAAATTACGACAGTGAATATGGATTTGGAGCGGGTTTAACCTTCATGTATTAGATAAAAAATATCCAATAAAATTTTTAAATCCGTCTCCTTTTTAAAGTGGGACGGATTTTATTTTTAATGTTTTTCTATTACTTAAACAATTATAAAAATATGAAGCCTTGCGGTGAAGTAAAAATTGGGTGCAAAATTGTTATTAAGACGCTATGAACACTTTTGAGGGCATTAATTATATTATAAACTTAAAAAAAATTGCAAACAGAGCGCTTATACATTACAACCGACAAATTAATCTAAATGACTAAAAATCAATTACAATAAACAATAACACTATGGAAGATTCTAACAACAGCAAGCCCATTATTTATTGGTGTAATGGCGTAAATTGTAGGAAGAAAAAGGGGAAACTTTTAGATTTCTATGTAAAGAAATATAATCTGAAAAATATAATCGAAATTGAAAAAATGGATTGTAATAATAGATGCCAACAAGCTCCCGTTCTTCATCTTCATCCCGAAGATATATGGTTTTCGGAGAAAGATTTGGGAACAATCATCAAAAGGAATATTTTAAATAAATAAAATTTTCACATCTTTTTTTCCAAGAGACTTAATTTACCGTATGAAGATCTCAATTCCTGAAGGTGATGCTGAACAATTGTCGTCTGTGAATGGTAATGCTTTGAGCTTGTGGACTCCAGTTGTATAATTAATTCATTATAGATTGGCCTTTAATAGCGGTTTATTCTTTTTCTGAAATAGAAAATTTATTTACTGATGATGATGCAATTCTTTAAACTCTGCAGACCTAAATATTATTTTTTATGAAATATTTTTGCCGTAACCAAAAGGAAACCCGAACCAATAAAATCAGTGCTGGAACTTCGACTAAAGGACCAATCACTCCTGCAAACGCTTGCCCAGAATTCAATCCGAAAACTGCAATCGCTACTGCAATCGCTAACTCAAAATTATTCCCTGCTGCTGTAAATGCTACCGCTGTCGTTTTATCATATTCTGCTCCTGATGCTTTGGTAACGAAAAATCCAATGATAAACATTACCGTAAAGTAAGTAAGCAAAGGAACAGCTATAATCACAACGTCCATTGGTATTTTCACAATCAATTCTCCTTTTAGCGAGAACATTACTACAATGGTAAATAAAAGCGCAATTAAAGTTATGGGCGAAATTGTCGGAATGAATTTGTTGGTATACCATTCTTCGCCTTTTATTTTTACTAAAATAAGTCTGCTTAAAATTCCCATTACAAACGGAATACCTAAATAAATGGCGACACTTTCTGCAATAGTTCCGATTGAAATATCCACAATTGCACCATCAAAACCGAAATACGGAGGTAGAACTGTGATAAAAATCCAGGCATAAAAACTATAGGCAAAAACTTGAAAAATAGTATTTAAAGCGACTAAACCTGATCCATATTCGCTACTTCCTTCTGCAAGGTCGTTCCAAACCAAGACCATTGCTATGCAACGAGCCAAACCAATTAAAATAAGACCAACCATATATTCGGGATAATCTCGCAAAAATGTAATTGCTAAAACAAACATTAAAACGGGACCAATTATCCAATTAAGAATGAGCGAAATAGAAAGGATTTTTGTGTTTCTGAAAACCTTTGGCAATAATGAATAATTGACTTTTGCCAATGGTGGATACATCATCAAAATCAAACCGATTGCAATCGGAATATTTGTAGTTCCGCTACTAAATGAATTGATGATGTTTGGAAATGTTGGAATAAAATACCCAAGTCCAACTCCTATTGCCATTGCGACAAATATCCAAAGCGTTAGATTTCTATTTAGAAAACTTAATTTTTTTGAAGCCATTTTTTATGAATTTATTTGAGAGAAAACGTAAAACATTTCAGTTGCTATTTGCAGACTTCTTTCATTGTACTTTTCTGCTTGTTGTGGTGTATCGTCAAATACTTTTGGGTCTTCAAAAGTGATAGGAATTCGTTTTTCTGCGCCAAACACAATTGGGCAGGCTTCATTTGCAGAATCACAAGTAAGAACTGCACAAAAACCAGATTTTGGGTTAAAATCATCATTCAATTTCTTTGAAAATCCAATTATTGGATGCTCGTTATCTGCATATTTAATGGAATAAACAGGATTATCATTTTTAGAAATTGTGTTTATCTGAAAACCTGAATTTTGCAAAGTTTCTGCAACCATTGGAAAAAGTGCGGTTGCTTCTGTTCCGCCCGAATAACAAAATACGTTTCTGATATTGAAGTAGTTTGCCATTGTTTGCGCCCAAACTTGTGATAAATGACTTCTTCGTGAATTGTGAGTGCAGATAAAGTTGATACGGATTTCTTGATTTTTTGAAACCTCTGCCCAAATAAAATCAGTTAGCGGTTGTAAAACTGCTTTACGTTCGCTTGAAATGGTATGAGGTTTTAATTCTTTGATTAAATTTTGTATTTCTAAAAATAGAGTTCGCTTTGTTGTCTTCATTTTTTTGATTTTTTTTAGCAACAACCACTTCCGGGTGCACAAGAAGTTGCAGTTTGAATTTCAGATAAAATCTTTTTAGGTTTTTCAGCGTGAATGCCACATTGGTCTTTAGCCAAACAATCAGTTTGTTTAGATGTCAATAAGAAATGTTGCCCGTCAAAATCAAGTCCGAATTTTCCAATTGTATCCGCTTGGTATTCTACTTCGATTTCTAAATCTGCTATTTTTAAAACTTTTTCCGAAAGTTCAATGATGTTCAACAACTTTTCTGGATGCAATCTGTGGTCGTAATCATTTGCATTCCATAGTTGGAAATTTACGACTTCTTCTTTTCTTTCAGTTCCACCACAATCGATAAAATGTTTTGTGATTTTACCGACTTCTGTAACGTGAAAGTGATTTGGTACTAATTCTCCGTTTGGTAATTGAAAACCTATAGTTTCCAGTTCTTTTAATACTGATTTTACTTGTGATAATTTCATAACTTTATTCGTTTATTGCGATTATATGATCAATACATTCAAATTTTTTTAACAGCAATCTTGGCTTTCGGTTAAGTCTTGGTCTAGAAATTCAGTCATTACAGTTTTCATTGCTAACCAATTTTCATTATTAATACAGTAGCAAACACTTGTTCCTTCCACGGTTCCTTTGATCAAACCTAAAATTTTTAGTTCTTTTAAATGTTGCGAAATTGTTGGTTGGGCCAATCCAATTTCGTTTACCAGATCTCCGCAAATGCAAGCATTAATTTTAAACAAATGTTGTAAAATCGCTACTCTTGCAGGATGTCCGAATACTTTCGCAAATAATGCAATTTTATTTTGCTCTTCCGTAAACTTTTCTGTTTTTGAACTTCCCATTATGTTTTATTAATTGCAATATTACGATTAATGTAAATAAGAGCAAAATAAAATTTAGAGGAATATTTTTTATACTTCAAATAAATGGAGTTTTTTAAAATTTTTCTCCAATTCTTTCACCCATTTTTATTGTAGTTTCAAGACCTTTCGAGGTATTAACCAATAAATCATGATCGATTTTAATTTTGTTTTTCTCAAATAAAAGGACAACTGTCGAACCGCCAAATTTAAAATAACCTTTTTCTTCCCTTTTTTTAAATTCGTACCTTGATAAGTTTGAATCATACTTCCAACCATTGTTGCCCCAACTTCGATCATGACAACATTGCCAAAAACCGGACTTTTTATAACGCAGTACTCGCGCTTATTCAGCCAGAAGATTTCTGCTTTTTCACGCAGAGCCAAAGGACTTACCGAGTAGTAATTACCGTCAATTTTAATATTTGAACTTGCTGTGATTCCACTTACCGGAAAATGTGTTGGTCAGAATCCGAATGCGATTTCTCACTATCATAATGATTTTTCACAAAACCTAAAAATGAAAGAGAGTGTTCTTTCTTATTCGTACTATGCTTTACAAAATGCTGTATCAAGTTTGGAAATTTCAACATTTCACCCAATTCTGTATTGGCACACAGAAAAATAAGTAGAAATGATATCGAAATTATTTTCTTCAAGATTGTAAAAGAACAGATTTATGATAGAAGATGAAATAATATCAGGTGATTTTTTAGAATTTATTGAAGGATTTACTCTTTTTCGGATTGTCGAAAAATCAAGAATAATATAATTTCCGGTAGCAATTTTTTATTTAACTTTGCAAAGGTGAAGATTTTCAACTACATATTAACAGTTTATTTAGCAGTCTTGTTTAGTATGCCTTGTTCTGATAATGAACAAAGCACTTTTGAGGTGGCTACTACTAAAATTGAAAATGCGAAGGAAAACCATTCACAAAAACATAAAGACGATTCTTGTTCATCATTTTGCTCCTGCAGTTGTTGTGGTAGAAATGTGGTAGTATATCAACAAATTCCTGCCAACTTTATTTATCATTTTTCAAACGAATTCTATTCATCAGAATTTTTTCATATTCCAAATCCATACTCCAACTACTTTGGCAGTGTCTGGCAACCGCCTCAATTAGGTTAGTATCATTAAATAAAAATAACGGTTTGTACTCTTTTGCGAACTGGTAATTTTTGTTATCTAAATTTTACTTTAATCTAATTTTCTTTATCAATGCTAAATAAAATCATTGAATTCTCCATCAATAATAAATTGGTGATCGGGATTTTCACACTTGCTTTAATTATATGGGGCGTTATGTCCCTTCGAACTCTTCCCATAGATGCAGTACCCGATATTACAAATAATCAGGTGCAGGTAATAACATTAAGTCCATCACTGGCAACGCAGGAAATAGAACAGTTTATTTCTTACCCTATCGAACAGACAATGTCTACTATTCCCGAAATTCAGGAAGTGCGGTCTATTTCTCGCTTTGGTTTATCTGTAGTTACTATTATTTTTCATGACGACATAGATATTTACTGGGCACGCCAGCAAGTCTCTGAACGGCTTCCTGAAGCCAAAAGTTCCATTCCAGCCGGTCTTGGAAATCCGGAAATGGCGCCAGTTTCTACTGGTTTAGGTGAAATTTACCAATATACGGTACATGCTAAACCTGGCTTTGAGGATAAATATGATGCTACCAAACTGCGAACAATACAAGACTGGATTATTAGAAAACAATTACTAGGTACGCCGGGAATTGCAGAAGTAAATAGTTTTGGAGGTTTTTTGAAACAGTATGAAATTGCACTAAATATAAATCAATTACGGAGTTACAATTTATCTATTTCTGATATTTTCACAGCACTGGAAAAAAACAATCAGAATACTGGTGGTTCATATATTGATAAAAAACCCAATGCCTATTTTATCAGAAGCCAGGGATTGATCACAAGTCTTGCAGATATTGAAAGGATTGTAGTCAAAAATTCGGAGAGTGGTCTGCCTATAACCATCAGAGATGTTGCAAAAGTTCAGTTTGGGACTGCTACTCGCTACGGTGCACTTACCCGAAATGATAAAGAAGCAGTTGGTGGAATTGTAATGCTATTGAAAGATAATAATGCTTCTGAAGTAGTTGGGCGAGTAAAGGATAAAATAGACCAAATACGGAAAACTTTACCTGACGGTGTAGAGATAGAACCCTTTCTAGACAGAAGTGAATTTGTAGATAGAGCCATGAGTACTGTGCAAAAAAACTTAATAGAAGGGGCATTAATTGTAGTATTAGTTTTAGTTCTTTTTCTTGGGAATATTCGTTCAGGCTTAATTGTGGCTTCTGTAATACCTTTAGCAATGCTATTTGCCGTAGCATTGATGAAAGTTTTTGGAGTATCTGGAAACTTAATGAGTCTTGGGGCGATCGATTTTGGATTAATTGTAGATGGTGCTGTAATTATCGTGGAGGCAACCATGCATCACATGAGGAAGTTGAAAACAGGAAAAATTTCGCAGGGAGAAATGGATATTCAGGTTTCCGGTTCTGCAAAAAAAATGATGAACTCGGCAGCCTTTGGCCAACTTATTATTTTAATTGTCTATTTACCAATATTGGCTTTGGTAGGAATTGAAGGCAAAATGTTTCGCCCGATGGCACAAACGGTTTCTTTTGCAATATTTGGAGCATTAATTCTTTCGCTTACTTATGTACCGATGATCAGTTCGCTTTTATTGAGTAAGAATATTACGCATAAAAAGAATTTTTCTGATAAAATGATGGAAAAATTTCAGCGTATTTATGATCCGTTGATTAATGGTGCACTGCGATTTAAAAAAACTGTTTTGATTGTTGCAATTACGCTTCTCGGATTGTCAGCAGTTATTTTCAATTCTCTTGGTGGTGAGTTTCTACCAACGCTGGAGGAAGGAGATTTTGCTGTAGAAACAAGATTATTGGTAGGAAGTTCGCTGGAGCAGACCGTTGAAAAAATAGAGCAGGCATCAAGTTTATTAATGAAAACTTATCCGGAAGTGAAGGAAGTTGTGGGTAAGATTGGCGCATCCGAGATTCCTACAGATCCAATGCCTATAGAGGCTACAGATATTACGATATTATTGAAACCTAAAAAAGAGTGGACAAGTGCAGATACCCGGGAAGAATTAGCGGAGAAAATGCAGAAAACTTTAGAACAGGTTCCAGGTGTTACTTTCGGTTTTTCTCAACCTATACAATTACGGACCAACGAATTGATTTCAGGTGTAAGACAGGATGTCGGTATCAAAATTTTCGGCGATGATTTAGAAACGCTTTCAGATTTAGCAAAAAAAATAGGGGCGTTAATTCCCTCAATAGATGGTGCGGAAGATTTGTATGTAGAACAAGTGAGTGGTTTACCGCAAATTTCCATCAAATTGAACCGAGACAATATCGCCCGATATGGGTTAAATGTTGAAGAAATAAATAATGCAATTAACACTGCATTTGCTGGTGGTGTTGCCGGAACGGTATTCGAAGGAGAAAAACGTTTTGATTTAGTAGTTAGGTTAGAACAAGGAGAACGCCAAAGTATTGAAGATGTAAAAAGGCTCTTTGTTACTGCTAGTAATGGAAATCAGATTCCTTTGGAGCAGGTTGCAGATGTAAGTTACCAATTGGCACCCAATCAAATACAGCGAGAAGATGCCAAAAGGAGAATTATTGTTGGCTTTAATGTTCGGGGTAGAGATATTGCCTCTGTAGTAAAAGACGTTCAGGCAAAAATTGACGAAAAAATTAAAATGCCTACTGGTTATTTCATAACGTATGGAGGCCAATTTAAAAATCTGGAAGAAGCTAATAAGAGATTATCTATTGCAGTGCCCGTTGCATTGGGATTAATTCTTTTGCTGCTTTATTTTGCGTTTGGCTCTTTAAAATATTCATTATTAATTTTTACTGCAATCCCGATGTCAGCCATAGGTGGAATATTTGCCCTTTGGTTAAGAGGTTTACCTTTTAGTATTTCGGCTGGTGTAGGCTTTATTGCTTTGTTTGGTGTGGCGGTTTTAAATGGAATCGTATTAATAACAGAGTTTAATCAACTTAAAAAACAAGGAATGAAAGATATTAAACAAAGAATTCTCGCAGGTACTGCTATAAGATTAAGACCGGTTTTAATGACTGCTACCGTTGCATCATTAGGATTTTTACCTATGGCATTGGCAACCGGAGCAGGAGGAGAAGTACAAAAACCATTAGCAACAGTTGTTATAGGTGGTTTGTTCACCGCAACATTTCTTACACTTGTACTTTTGCCGGTACTTTACTCTTATGTGGAGAATATAAAACCTTCCCGACGTAAGTTGAAAAATACAAAAATTGCAGGATCAGCAACAATTATTCTTTTGTTTTTACTCTCAGGTTTTAATAATGGAGTTAAAGGTCAAATTACGACAAATTCATATTCATCTTCATCTTTAGGAACGATAGATTTGAATTCAGCAATTTCTGCTTCCCTGGAGTCCAATCCAAACACAAGGGTTGCAAAATTAGGAGAGGAATACCAGTCTGCATTAAAAGGTTCTGTAAAAGATTACGGAAAAACAAACATCAATCTTACTTTCGGACAGTACAACAGTCTTATTGCTTATGATAACAATATTACCATAAGCCAAAATATTCCTAATCCGGTTTATTTGAAAAGACTGACAGAACTGGCAGATGCAAATATAAACGCGTCCAAAATGCAGGCAGGGATTTATAAAAATCAGATAACCTATCAGGTAAAAAGTATTTATTATAGTTTACTCTACAGAAAAGAACAGAGAAAATTAAATGAGGATTTGATTACGCTTTACGAGAAAATACTTCGTGCCGCAGACATAAGATTCCGAACTGGTGAAACCAATATTTTAGAAAGATACAATGCTAATACCAGATTGCAGGAAGCGATTTCGCAAAAATTACAGACTGAAGAATATATAAAAATTCATCTGGAGCAACTGAAAAGATATACTGGAAATCAAACGATCGAAGATATCACAGACAAAACGCTTACTGAAAAATTTCTAGATGTATCACCACAGAGCGCAATTTTTAATAATAATCCAGACTTGCTTGCTTTGAAAAGCCAGATAGAAGTCGCTAAAGAAGAAATCAGAGTTGAAAAAAGCAGGTTACTTCCCGATTTTAGCGTCGGTTATTTTAATCAATCATTAGTTGGGAATTTTGAAAAAAATGGAGTTTCGAAGTTTTATGGAGTAGATAAAAGATTTCAGGGTGTAGAATTGGGAATAAGCATACCCATTTTTGCAAAGGCGCAAAAAGCAAAAATCAAAGCCGCAGAAATTAACCAGCAAATACAGGAAGCAAAAGTAGATGCATTTTCTTTCAGTCTTTCTCAACGGGGTTCTACACTGCTTTCGGACCTAAAACGGTTGCAAATCCAGATCAATTTTTATAGGGAAACAGCATTGCCACAGGCAAAGTTGCTTATTACAAAATCACAGCGTGCCTTTGAGGTTGGAGAAATGGATTATTACCAGGTTAGTCAATCCATAAACAACGCCGTGGAAGTCCAAAAACAATACATCGAAAGTTTAAATCAATATAATCAAACAGCCATCGAACTGGAATTAATTTCTGGTTTATAATAAATAATTAAAGTTCCAAAATCATGAGTAAATCAAAATATTTATATATCATCGTCTTAAGTTTTATGTTGTCAGCCTGTAATTCCGATAAAAAGGAAGAAACAGCAGTCACGGCAAATGTAGAAGTTCCGCACGATGCAAACAGCGTAGAATTTAGTGAAGCGCAGTACAAAAGTGTGGGAATGGAATTGGGAAATATAACCAATACTAATCTTTCCAATTATATCAAAGCCTCTGGAGCTATTGAAGTTCCACCGCAAAATCTGACCAGTATCACCTCTTCTTTTGGAGGTCATGTAAAATCCATGAACGTAATCGAAGGAAAATATATCGGTAAAGGTACTGTGGTAGCGACGATAGAAAATCCTGAATTTCTACAGATACAGCAGGATTACATGGAAAGCAGTAGTCAGATGTCCTATTTAAGACAAGATCTTGCACGCCAAAAAGAATTGGTGAAAGAAAATATTGCAGCCAGAAAATCTTTGCAGCGCGCTCAAAGTGAGTATAATAGTATGTCTGCAAGAGTTGCAGGATTACGGGCAAGATTGCAAGTCGCGAACATCAATCCGGCTTCTGTTGCAAGAGGAAATATATCTGCACGCGCCAATATTTATGCACCACAAAGCGGATACGTTACCAAAGTATACACCAACATCGGTAAATATGTTGGAACTAATGAGGTTGTCGCAGATATTGCAAATACAGGTAATATGATGGTAAAAGTGCAGGTTTTTGAAAAAGATGTTGCAAAAATAAACGTTGGTCAAATTATTCGATTTCAGGCTACTGGTGACGCCGAGGAAAAAACTGCTAAAGTTTATCTGATAGGGAAAGATATACACGGAGACAGAACTGTAGATGTTTTGGCAAGAATTCAGAATGTATCTCAAAATCTGTTGCCGGGGATGTTTGTAAATGCTATCATAGAACTTGGATCTGTGGAAACACCAGCATTGCCAGATGCGGCAATTGTAGGTTCCGGAGGTAAGAATTTTATTTTTATTTTAGAAAAAACTTTAGAAAAAACCAAAGATAAAGATGGGAATGAAAAAGAAAAACAATATATCTTTAGGAAGGTAGAAGTGCAAACCGGTGTAAGCGAAAATGGTTTTACCGCGGTTACTTTGCCTGCAAAATTTAACGATTCTGGCAAAGTGGTTTTAAAAGGCGCGTATGATTTGCTTTCTAAAATGAATAATATGGAAGAGGAAGAATAATTTTTATAAATTTAATTTTTTAAATAAATGATCAGTCTTTCAAATATTTTATTATTTGCACTTATTCCTGTTGCTACAATGCTTATAGGAGGTAGCATCGCTATCTTCAAACAGCCTTCCGGAAATGTGCGGAGTTTGATACTGCATTTTGCTGCAGGGGTAGTTTTTTCTGTGGTGGCTGTAGAAATTTTACCAGATGTAGTCAAAATCCATAAAGCAGTCCAAACAATCATAGGTTTTGCATTGGGGTTTTTGCTCATGATTTTAGTTAAAAAATTAACATCAAAAAGTGAAACTGTGGAAAATTCCACAGGTAGTATTCCTTGGGGTTTGTTAATTGCCATAGGGGTGGACATTTTTATCGATGGTCTGCTTTTAGGAATTGCCTTTCATGCAGGAAATACAGAAGGGATTTTACTCGCAATTGCATTAAGTTTAGAACTGTTATCCCTCGGTATCGCCACTGCGACAGAATTGGGAACCAAAAAGTTTTCTACTGGGAAAAAAATACTTTGGATTAGCATTTTGGCCTCATTATTCTTCATAAGTGCACTTCTGGGTGCGACGCTGCTTAATAATTTAAGCCACAGTGCGATGGAAATAGTCTTGTCTTTTGGTCTTGCCGCATTGCTATTTTTGGTTACCGAAGAATTACTGAAAGAAGCACATGAAGAAAAGGAAACTGTTTGGCATACTGCCGCGTTTTTTGGCGGATTTTTATTATTTATGATTTTAGGGATGTACGCATAGATGTTGAACTATTGAATGAGAATAGTTTTTATTTAAAGAATTAAATGGAGGAAATAGAAAAGGGTTGTATGAAGATGTAAAAGTTGATGAGATACACCTTTCAGATTATGTAAAATTGCTATCAGGCGAGAAAATAAATGGCAGGAATGGACAGCGAACGTGATGGATTTATTCACAAAGTCCTAAGTGAAATATTTTAAAATTAAAGATAAAGAACAGGCAATGGCTTGGGTAAATAAATAACATAAAAAATGGCAAAAAAGAAATTAAACTTACGGGATTTAGGTACGGAAAAGCATTCCGGGGAGCACTCCCACGATGATGGACATAATCACGATAATTCTGACAAAACAACGCTAAAAATGTTTTTGCCGGCCATTATCTCCTTCACTTTATTGATAGTTGCCATTGCACTGGATAATTGGATTACACAAAATTGGTTCACAGGTTGGGTAAGAATTGTCTGTTACATTGTCGCGTATATTCCCGTGGGATTACCAGTTTTGAAAGAGGCACTTGATAGTATGCGAAAAAGTGATTTCTTTTCAGAATTTCTTTTAATGAGCATCGCTACAATTGGTGCATTCGCAATTGGAGAATATCCGGAAGGTGTAGCGGTAATGCTTTTCTACGCTGTTGGTGAAGTTTTTCAAACCCTTGCAGTACAGAGAGCAAAATCCGATATCAAAACATTATTAGACCAAAGACCAGATGAAGTTACCGTTTTAAAAGATAACCAAGCAACAACTGTGAAGGCAGAATCTGTAGAAATCGGAGATATTATCCAACTAAAATCTGGCGAAAAATTAGGTTTAGATGGAGAATTGATTTCAGAAAAAGGTTCATTTAATACTGCGGCACTCACGGGAGAAAGCAAACCAGATTCCAAATCTAAAGGTGAAACCGTTTTAGCAGGAATGATAAACCTAAATACAGTGGTGCAAGTGAAAGTAACTACCGCATATAAGGATAGTAAACTTTCTAAAATATTAGAATTGGTACAAAATGCAACTTCACAGAAAGCACCCACAGAATTATTTATAAGAAAATTTGCAAAAATCTACACACCAATCGTGGTAATATTGGCTGTTCTCATTACCATAATTCCAATGTTTTTCGTACAGGATTATACTTTCAGCAAATGGCTTTACAGGGCTCTGGTTTTCTTGGTAATAAGTTGTCCTTGTGCATTGGTAATTAGTATTCCACTAGGATATTTCGGAGGAATTGGCGCTGCAAGTAAAAACGGTATTTTGTTTAAAGGCAGCAACTTTTTAGACGTTATTGCTACTATAAAGAATGTTGTGATAGATAAAACAGGCACAATGACGGAAGGTGTTTTCAAAGTTCAGGAAGTTATTATTCAGCCAGATTTTGATGAAAAAACAATTTTGGCGATGGTCAATAAATTGGAAAGTCAAAGTACACATCCGGTAGCAACTGCGATTCATAATTTTGTTGGAGAATTGGATTCAAAAATAGCATTGGAGAATGTAGAAGAAATTTCAGGTCACGGTTTAAAGGCAAACGTAAACGGAAAAGAATTATTAGTCGGTAATTTCAAATTATTAGACAAATTTTCTGTTAAATATGATTTAGACCCAAGTTCAATTGTTTATACTACCATCGCAATTGCGTATGATAATAAATTTGCTGGCTATTTGACCATCGCAGATTCGATAAAAGAAGATGCGCAAGATGCGGTTACTAAACTGCATAATCTTAATGTGAAAGTAACGATGTTAAGCGGTGACAAAACCAACGTCGTAGAACTTGTTGCAAAAGAATTAGGGATTGATACGGCTTTCGGAGATCTACTGCCCGAAGATAAGGTAGAAAAATTGAAAGCGATTAAAAGCAAAAGCGAGAGTGTAGCATTTGTGGGCGATGGCGTAAATGACGCTCCGGTCGTCGCACTTTCAGACGTAGGAATTGCAATGGGTGGATTGGGAAGCGATGCTACTATTGAAACCGCGGACGTTGTAATTCAGGATGATAAGCCGAGTAAAATTGCAATGGCCATAAATATTGGAAAGCAGACAAAAAAAATCGTTTGGCAAAATATCATTCTGGCATTTGCCGTGAAAGCCGTTGTTTTAGTTTTAGGAGCAGGAGGTTTGGCAACAATGTGGGAAGCGGTTTTCGCGGATGTTGGTGTGGCATTATTGGCAATTTTAAACGCTGTAAGGATACAGCGGATAAAATTTTGACGAAAGCATCGAGTAAAAAATTGATCACTTTATTATAAATCCTTATTTTAGCATTTGCTAAATAAACAAATTAACTACTTTTACAGGATGGATAATACTGAGTGCATTTATTGGTTTGTTTATTTTACCAAGGACTTTTAGTTTATTGACAGAATCGGTAGATATTTTATTAGAAGGGGTTCCGAAAGATGTAGATTTTTAAACCCTTGAAAAATACCTTGTAGAAAAAACAGAAGTTGGAGCCGTTCACGATTTGCACGGTTGGTCATTAACTTCTGGTGTAAATGCTTTAAATGGTCATATTATTATGAAACCAGACACCACTATTTCAGAAATGAACGATATATTATTTGCTATTAAGAAAGAACTAAATGCAACCTATAAAATTAATCATACCACATTAGAAGTTCCTATTGATAAAGAAGATTATACTCCAAATAATATCTCATTGTAAATACTAATAATTACCCTTAACAGTGGCGTAAAAATTGCTTATATGTATGACAATATTAACATAAATAACTTTAAAAATGAATAACCAGTTAAACTGTTGGAAATGTGTAGTAATGCTATCTTGTCTGTTAGGATTGGCTACGGGTTTTTCGGCGTAAATTTGCCACTCAAAAAATGAACAGGGTTATTGATGAAAAACATCTATAACCCTGTTTTTAGTTAAAAGTTAAAAAAATGAATCAGAATAAACAACACTGGGAAAAGGTATTTTCAACCAAAAGCCCAAATGAAGTGAGCTGGACCCAAGAATATCCCAAAACTTCAATGGATTATTTAGGAAATTTTAATTTGCCTAAAACCGCCAATATCATTGATGTTGGCGGTGGCGATAGTAATTTAGTAGATGCTTTACTAGAAAAAGGATATGAGAACATTTGGGTACTAGATATTTCTGCTACTGCATTAGAAAAAGCTAAAAAGCGATTAGGCGATAAAGCTGACCAAGTACATTGGATTGTTTCGGATATTACAGAATTTGAAACTGATGTTAAATTTGATTTCTGGCAAGATCGAGCAGTTTTTCATTTTCTTACAGATGATGAACGTATTCAAAAATATGCACATTTAGTAAGTCAATCCATCAATGAAAACGGTCATTTTTTATTAGGCACATTTTCAGAAAATGGACCTCTAAAATGCAGCGGATTAGAAATAAAGCAATACTCTGAAAGTCTGATGAGAGAAACTTTTTCCAGAAATTTCGAAGCTGTAAAATGCTTTACGGAAAATCATACAACACCATTTAATACCACGCAGAATTTTCAGTTTTGCGGATTTAAAAAAAAATAATAGTAATAGATGATATTTCATTTAAAAATCCTTACTCATTTTTATACTTGCAGGATTTTGTGAAATTGGCGGTGGTTATTGGTTTTGGTTAAAGGAAGGTAAGCTTGTTTGGTATGGCGTTTTTTGGGAATTATTTTAGCTTTGTATGGCTATGTGATGACGCTACAAGCCCAATCATTTGGAAAATTCTATAAAACAATTATTATTTCGCTGCTATATATCACTGCGCTTTAAATTTCTATATCTGAGTATCTCAAGCCGGTAAACATCGAAACATAAAAACGTCTCTGGATATGCAAATAAATTGATAAAACTTTTGGAAGTTGATAGTGAAAGCAAAGAATAGGATGATTTAGAAAAGACAGTCCAGAAGGTGATGTTCTCAGAACATGATACTTTCAAAAAGTTCAATTGATATTTGCAACAGCTTACAATAAAGGTGGATGTTATTGTTTTTAAGAAATTGCGGTAAGGTAAAGAATAACTATTTAAAAAAAATCTCACGATTCTCTTTCAAGAGATTTTCTTCAATCTCGTCTGATAACGCTGTATAAAATTTCTTTTAAGTTGTTCACTGAGAAAGGAACGGTTAGTCAATTGAATTACTTCATTCTCTTGAGAAGTTAAATTTTTGAAAATTTTGGATATTGTTTTTTCTGGTATTTCAGCTTTTTGACTTAACAAAATAAACCGCTCTTTTATTTTTCCTTTTGCAACGGATTTTGGTAAAAGACCATCGCTTAAAGCAAAATCGGCATCTTCAATATGAATTTTGGTATTGAGTAGATCATAAGCCGGACTTAATTTAAAATCACCTTGCTCTGTTTCTATTACAGAAAAGTTTTTTAGATGAGCATCTCCATTTGAAAATAAATAATTGAAAAGAATTAATGTGAAAAGTTTTGGTGCTTCTACTTTTGAGGCAGGTGCAAATTTTTTCAATGCTTCAAAAAGTTCCAAGTAATTTCCTTGATATTTGTACTGTTCACCGTGCGTTGCAGGTGATTTTTGCAATAGAGAAGCAAAATCCTCAACAGCTAATTTTTCCCCGTTTTTTTTGACATCAAATCTTTTCGTAAGATATGCGGGTTTTCCATTTTCAAAGAATATCAAAGCATTTTCCGCAGTTTCTATTTTAAAAATTTGCTGTGCGATTTGCATCGTGAGATGTTCGTTTGCTGGTGCAAACTCACTGTTTTTTGGAAGGTCTGAAATCGGCTTCAAAATGTATTGTCCGCGCTCATTTTCAGTCGTTAACCGTAATTTCGAATTTTCGATGAGCAATGAGTATTTTTCCTGAAAACCTGAAATAGAAATATGCAGTTGATTTTCATTAAATACCGACCGCTCTTTGGAATCTGATGGGGATGTGTAGGGTAGAACAGGACTGATTTTTTTACCGTCAAACATTTTCTTTAAAACAATCGGACTGTAAGTATCAAAACCTTTTGTGAGTTTTCCTGGACAATATTTTATTTTATGCTGATCCATTTTTAATTCTTTCAATAGTTATAGCTCCCACTGTATCTGTGTTTGCAGTAGTTAAAAGAATTCCGAAAGCATCGGATTCATCAATTTTGTAAGTTTGGCAAACCATTCTTTTATTAATTCCTTCTGGCAAAAGATGGTAGAAAAATGGGAATAATTCTTTAGAGACGAATTCTTTCTGTGTCTTAGGTAGCGTCAGGCTTATGGGAGGTTTATTGGTGTCCAACAGCCAATCCTGATCATATTGAAAAATGAAGCTGCCATCATCATTTTGCTTCAGCACTCCGGCTGGTTGACCTTTGTATAAGACTTTTGCGGATCTCATTGGTTAATGTTTTTAATTTCCAATTTAATTTCCAAACCTAAAGCATCGCAAATTTTTTGCAATGTTTCTAGCGTTGGATTTCCTTTTCCGCTTTCCAACTGTTTCAAGGTACGAAGTCCTACACTAGAAATTTCCGCAAGTGTTTCCTGCGTTACATCTAAAATTTTTCTCCGTTCTTTGATTTGTACTATTAAATCATTTAGTGTCATATATTACACTTTTAAGTACAAATATACATCATTATTTTAATAATTAAATCAGAAGTGTTATTTAATGCACTTCTTTAAGTTTAGTTTTGAAGTTTTTACAATTTGGACATTAAAGAGCTATTTATTGCACTTTTATATCTTTTTATTAATCCTCCTTCATTTCGTATTAAGGTCGCCCTTTTGCATAATTGATCGAAAAACAATGGCGTAAACGCCTAATTATTCTTCATTTCATTCTTACGATATAAACATAATTCTATGCTTAAAATAACAATATTATAATTTTTTCATAGCTTTAGCACACCAACAAATTTAAAATATGTACTATGAAACAAATTTCTATTGCAGCATGTTTGCTGTTCGCAGTGATGTATATTAATTTTTTAAATTAAAAAATGAAAAAATTATTAATAATTCTCTCATTATTTACTTTTTTAATAAAAGCCCAAAATTTCCCCTACACCCAACAATGGGGAAGTTATGTAGGAGGTAGTAGTACCGTATTAGACGATTATTATAAAGAAAATACTGGTTTTTTTGCCGATTCTCAAAATAATTTATATGTAAATGGAAATACCGATTTTTCCACCAACTATACTGCTTCCTATTACAACCAGTTTGTAATGGGAGGAGGTGCATTGGCAACTTTACCGGGAAATAATTATTATGGGGCCACATTTGCTTCCACAGGACAAATGCTGTATGGCAGTTATATTTCTAATGGCGGTAATGCTGTATTTACAACAGTAGAGCGTTTAATTGGCATTGACGGACAGGATAACAAATATTATTTCAAAAGCCAACCCGGTTTGGTATCCGGTCTTGCCACTCTTGGCGTTTGGCTCACCCAGTACACGAACACCAACAGTACCAATACCCTTACGTTAACAAAACGCAATGCGGCAGGTACACTTATCTGGACAACATATTTGCCAAACGTACCTAATGGCAATGGTAGTAATACCACCAATCAAGCATTTTCATTGCAGTTTGATGAGAACCAGAATATTTATATCAATGGACTTACGAGAGAAAATATTGCAGGGCTTGGAACACAAGGGGTGTTTCAGGAAAATTTCATTCCGTACAATATAGGAACTACTGAAATGAGTAATGATTATTTAGTTAAACTTAGCTCCGATGGGCAAAAATTATGGGCTACTTACAATGTAGCCGGTTTTGTAGATTTTGATTATTCTAACGGCCACCTTTACACTATTGGCGGTTACAATAATAGTATGCCGGGAAACCAAACCACTGCTGGAACGTTCCAACCTAATACGCCTGCAAAACAAGTATTGCAGAGTTTTAATGCTATGACCGGACAACGAGATTGGGGAACCTATTACGGGACTGCAAATACCCTTACGGATTTTGTAGGATTAATGGCTTATGATATTGAAGCCAATACCACAGGCATCTATGTAAGCGGAGATATCAGCGATACGGCAAATCCAACATATTACGGTACACCGGCTGCATTCCAACCACAGCTTTCCGGAAGCAGTGATTTGTTTTTAAGCAAATTCGATACTACCGGAAACCGGGTTTGGAGCACTTATTTCGGTAGCGCAGGAGAAGACGTTATTTCAAGTAGTGGAAACTTAACTATATTGGGAGACCGCATCGTATTCACAGGTAGTCAGCATGGGGCAGCATCGAATATTGCCACACCCGGTGCATTTCGCACCACACCTGCTAATGCCGGGGTTAATAGCAATGCCACTATGTTTTTTGCTGAGTTCAACAGTGCGGGAAACAGAATTTGGACATCGTATTTTGCAGGTCCTGCATCCAACGTTGGTTATGTTACAGAAAGGATAAATCCTGCATTCTTAAGTGATGGTTCATTGGTATTATGGGGATCAAGTAATGCTCCCACAGGGATCACAGCTGAAGGAGGGCAATATCAAACCATGACCAATCCCGTTTACAATTCCATATTCGGTTTTATTACCCGCTTTATTTACAAAGGAAGTATGGCGACTATAGAAACGGATGCGGCTGCGGATATGCAACTTTACGACAATCCAAACAACGGAGATTTCCGCATCACCGGAAGTATTTTTCAGAAAGAGAGTTGCAATATATTGATATATGATGCCACGGCAAGAGCTATATATCAGCAGAAACTTACCAAAAACAAAACGCAGGAATTTAATATCCAGCGCTATTTATCTTCAGGAAGTTATCTGATAGAAATCAAAGGCAAAGACGGCAATACACTAAAAGTATTTAAAATGATGGTGCAGAAATAGAATTTGATAGGTGATCGGAAAAACAATGGAGTAAATGCCTAAATGATATTTCAGTCCCAAAAATCCCGGTTCGGAAGAGCTGGGATTTTTTTTACCACTTTTCCGTAAGGTATTTCCTGTACCGTTTCGGGACATGCTGGATGTGAAATTTCATGTTTTTGCGCTCGTACTGTGCGTTTTTTCATTGTTTTTTCTTGAGGTTATGACCTTCTCCCACAAAGCCGTAACATCTAAAATTAGCGATTTTTCGATAATGTTATTAATGTGATGCAAAAAAATGGCGCCACTTGTCTTATAGTGGCGCCATTTGGCTTTAGTGACCCAGACTGGATTATCTTCAAACACTTTTATAGAAGACTTGGTTCGATTGAGTCAGATAAAACAGGAGTTCAAAAGTCATTATTCCAGTGAATATTTTATTAAGGGTTTATGCCAGTCGCAATATACTTTCAAAAATCAGCAAGAAGAATAATTGGCACATTAGTTCTTTATTTGACTTTGATGTTCTTGCGTCAGAACTAAAATGCAACTCTGATAACCGGCTATAAAGATTTTACAGAGATCGTGATCACGCTCATTATTGGAGCGATTTACAAAATCATCCACAGCCTTTTCTAATTCGTAAGGACTGTAGTAAGAATGCAGTTTTACAACTTTTTTATCGTTATATGGTAGCGTTAGATGTTTAGCTGAGTTTGCGGATGAGTGGGTGTTATATGATGCTGGCGTGGATTTCTTAAATTCTGCAGTATGATAAAGACAGGAAATCCTTTCTACCGGCGTCAGAATATTTCTTGCAAATTTAACATGTTGTCTTGCGCCTTAATATGTTCCCATACTTCGCTCCTCTTCTTAAAATTACTATAAAGCAATAGTCTTATATACTAGTGTTTAAAATAGATTTAACATTTATTTAAATCTTATATTTAATGATATATTATTGCTTATTCAAAAACTTGGTCTCAATTCTGTGCGAAAACTGTATTTTCTATTCCCTTTTTTCTATTATAAATTCAGAAATGCGTCTGTACCTTAAATTCAGATTTAATTCAGATTTATAAGTTAACTTGTTAAAAAATTTGTATGAAAATTTTACTAATCGAAGACGAAGAACAGCTAAGTAAAAGCATTTTGGTTTACATGAAAAGCGAAAAGTACGTTTGTGAGTTAGCAGAAGATTTTGAAGAAGCAAAAGAAAAGCTGGAATGCTATGATTACGACTGTATTTTACTGGACATTACCTTACCCAATGGCAATGGATTACATCTTCTGAAACAGTTGAAAGATGAAAAAAAGACGGATGGTGTTATCATTATTTCTGCAAAAAATTCTTTAGATGATAAAATCAATGGTTTACAGTGGGGTGCTGATGATTATCTGGCTAAACCTTTTCATCTTTCTGAATTAGGTGCGCGTATTTCAGCGGTGATTAGAAGGAGACAGTTTAAGGGAAATTCATCGATCTTGATAAACGATCTTGAGATTAATGCAGAAACGAAACTGATTTCTCACCACGGAAGGCCGATCGATTTAACAAGGAAAGAATTTGACATTCTATTATATCTTTCAGTCAATAAAAACCGCATAATCTCTAAAACTGCCATAGCAGAACATATTGCAGAAGACAATATTCAGTTTTTTGACAATTTTGATTTTCTATATGCACATATCAAAAATTTAAAGAAAAAACTGGCATTGGCAGGAGCTAAGGATTGCATAAAATCAGTATATGGAATGGGTTATAAATTAGAAGCATCATGAAGCTCACGCACTTTATTTCATTGCGCTACATCGGAGTGACGATTTTGGTTATGCTGATTTCCATTCCGCTTTTTTATATCGCCATTCAAAAGGTTTTGACTCAAAATATTGATGAAAATTTAGAAGCCCAGAAAACTAGTGTTATCAGGAAGCTTCAAAATTTACCGGCAGAAAACTTTATAACTCTTGATGACCGAATCAGTATTGAAAAAAATCCCGGACAACTTTTAGAGGAGCGAATTTTTACAAAGGATATTTATAATAAAGACGATGACGAAATGGAATCCTACCGGATTCTGGAATTTCCAATGAAAACCGAAAACGGCACTTTCAATGTGACGGTCCGCCAGTCTTTGGTAGAAAATGAAGACCTGATGAAAAGCATTCTGTATCTCCTTATTTCTGTTTTGTCCGTGTTGACCGTTACTCTTTTGCTGATCAATACACAGGTTAAAAAAAAAGTATGGAAACCCTTTTACCATACTTTAGAGGAGTTACAGAAATTCCGTGTTGATCATGCCGATGATTTAAATTTGGTACCCAGTAAAATCAATGAACTGAATGATTTGAATAATTCTTTGAGCAAACTGTCTGCAACAAACAAAAAAGTCTATCAATCACAAAAAGAGTTTACCGAAAACGCCTCGCATGAGTTGCAAACACCCCTCGCAATTGTACAGAATAATATTGAACTCCTTTGGCAAACGGATTTTATTTCAGAACAACAGGCTGAAATCCTAAACGATATTTCGAATGCCAATACAAGAATGAGCAAATTGAATCAGGCACTGTTACTTCTATCTAAAATTGAAAACAGACAGTTCACAAATATTCAGCCTGTTAACCTGAATCTTCTTGTAGATTCTTTTATTAAAAACTATAGCGAACAGATTAAATTTAAAAACCTGACCCTAAAAAAAGATTTTTCGAAAGTCCTGGTTGTGGAAATCGATTTTAGTTTAGTGGAAGTGCTGGTCGGAAATTTACTTTTTAATGCCTTAAAATACGCGCCGGAAAATAGTGAAGTGGAAATCATATTTAGCAAAGATGAAATGAAAATATCCAACAAAGCTGAAGGGATTGCATTGGATCCTGATAAATTATTTAAAAGATTTCAACGCCAAAGTACGCAGGAAAAAGGAACTGGTTTAGGTTTGGAAATCGCTAAGGAGATTGCAAATTCATTTCACTTAATTTTAAATTACAGTTTCGCAGAAAACAGACATCAGTTTATTTTAAAGCGGAAATAATCCATACAATCCTATCCTAAACCTGATAAATTCAGATTGTCCACAGAATTTCTGAGCAATTTTGAATCAAATTTTGATTCCAATAACGTATGGCTTTCCAGAAAAAACTAAAAATCTTGCTATTGCCGCTTTTGTTAATGGTCAGTTCACGCTTCAATGCACAGAACAGTAATACGCTTACATATTATTTGGAAACCGCCCAGCAAACCAATCCGGATTTACAGGATTTACAAAATAAGATCAGCATTACAGCAATAGACAGTGTGAAAATGCGTCGTGATTATGGTTTCAAGGTGAATGGCATCGCGGATGCTTCCTATTCTCCACAAATAAAAAATTGGGGCTATGACGGAAATTCCACTGTCAACGGAAATAATCTCGCACTTTTAGGCCGGGTTTCCCGGGATTTCGTCAGCAAAAAAAACTATCAGGCAAAACTCTATTCTTTTTCACTTACGGTTCAACAATTATTAAATCAGAAAAATCTCTCTGCACTTACACTGAAAAAGGCGATTACCGAACAATATCTTCTGGCGTATGAAAACCAGGAGCAAACGAAAATTGATCAGGAAATCATCCATATTTTTCAGCAGGAAGATTTAGTTTTAAAAACCCTAACTCAGAAATCCGTTTTTCGGCAGACCGATTACTTGACTTTTAAAGTAACGCAACAGCAAAATGAATTGCTCCAAAAACAACATCTTGCAGATTTTCAAAATAATTTTGGAGTGCTTCAATACCTTTCCGGAAATAATGAAAAAGTAGTTACCGACTTAGAATCGCCAGATTTTAATTATAATATTGAATCCGATTTTAAAGAAAGTGTGTACGCACAAACCTTTCGCACAGACAGTCTGAAACTGGTCAATGATATTCAGTTGATCAACTATGATTACCAGCCAAAGATTTCGGTTTTCGCTGATGGCGGTTATTCTTCAGCGTTGATCCAAACTCCGTACAAAAATTTCGGAATTAGCGCAGGACTTTCTTTAACGGTTCCAATCTACGACGGTCATAAACGGGAATTGTCTTTGGAACAGAAAAAAATAGAACTCGATACCCGGAAAAATTACAATGTATTTTATCAAAAACAATATGAGCAGCGAAAATCTCAAATTAAAGATCAAATTTTGCGATATAAAGAGATGGTCAGACTGGCCACAACGCAAATGAAATATGCGAAAACTTTAATTGAAGCTAATCTGAAACAATTGCCTACTGGCGACATCAAAATGGTCGATTTCATTCTGGCGATTACCAATTATACGGCTTTGAAGAGTGGCCTTTTACAGTACAAAATGCAGGTATTAAGACTTGAAAATCAATATGAAAATATAATTATACAATAATGAAATGCCTTAAAATAATTACCTTTTCTCTGTTTTCGATTTTAATGGTTTCGTGTAAGAAAAAGCCGGAAATCATGACGGATAACCCGACATTAACATCCGCAACCCCTGTTTCTGTGGCTTTTCCCACGGACACATTGTCTATTAATAATGATATTTCCATTAATGCGACGGCAACATACTTATTGAAATCTGATGTGAAATCGAATGCTACTGGTTACATCACCAATGTTAGAATTAAATTGGGTGACAACGTCCGAAGAGGACAATTTTTATTTTCGGTGCAAACCAAGGAATCGCGCGCATTGGGTAGCACAATTAATAACCTGGATCCTTCCTTTCGTTTTTCAGGAGTTACCTCGGTCTCCTGTCCTGCAACCGGATTCGTTAATTCTTTAAATCATCAGATTGGTGATTATGTGCAGGAAGGTGAAATTTTAGCAGGAATTACAGATGCCTCAAGTTTTGGACTTGTAATGAATGTGCCGTATGAATACCACGAAATGCTCATTAACAATAAAAATTTAGAAATTACTCTTCCAGACGGCAAAACCATTCATGGGCATATTGCAAAGCTTTTACCAGCAGTTGACCCGATTTCTCAGACCGAAAAAGTCTTGGTAAAACCGAATGAAAATGTTTCTGTTCCTGAAAATTTAATTGTGAACATCCACCTGAAACAACAAGACAACTCTACAGGATTGTTTGTCCAAAAAAGTGCAGTTTTAACTGATGAAATGCAAACTAAATTTTGGATCATGAAATTAAAAGACAATAGTACCGCAGTAAAAGTGGAGATCGTAAAAGGTACGGAAAATGAAAAGTACGTGCAGATCATTTCAGGAAATATTAATTTGAAAGATCGGATAATTACTTCCGGAAATTACGGCTTGGTAAATAATTCAAAAGTTCATATCGTCGACTAATTGTGAACATCTCAGACAAAAATATAATAATGGAATCATTTTTTGTAAAATATAAAAATCCACTTTTGGTCATGGTACTGCTTATTCTTCTAGGCGGTATTTTTTCCTATACCAAAATTAAATCTTCACTTTTCCCCGAAATCACTTTCCCAAAAATAAAAATCATTGCTGAAGCAGGAGAACAACCTGTCGACCAAATGACAGTAGCCGTTACCCGGCCTTTAGAAAATGCCGTGAAATTAGTGCCCAATCTGCAGTTATTGAAAAGCACAACAAGCCGGGGAAGCTGTGAGATTTCCGCCTTTATGGATTGGAATGCAAATATTGATTTAAGCCAACAGCAGATTGAAGCAAAAATAAATGAAATAAAAAACCAACTTCCTGCAAACATCAACATCACGGTAGAAAAGATGAATCCTTCGATTTTGCCTGTGATGGGTTATACGTTAACGTCCACTTCACTGTCGCCAATTGCGCTGAAACAACTTGCTCTTTATACCATAAAACCTTTTCTGTCGCAGGTTCTCGGCGTAAGTGATATTAGAATAATTGGTGGCGAAGACAAAGAATTTTGGGCAATTTTAGACCAAGTGAAGATGACGAGATTGGGTTTAAGCCCTAAAGATATTGAGACCGCGCTGAATGAAACCAATTTCATAAAATCAAACGGCTATTCTTCTGATTACAATTTTCTTTATTTAACACTTACCAATTCACAGATAAGAAATCTGGATGCTTTGAGTAATACAGTCCTAAAAAACGATGGCAACAGGATTGTTTATTTTAAAGATATTGCCAAAATTGAGGTTCATAACGCTAAACAATATATCAAAGTAAATGCAAACGGTACAGAGAGTATTCTAATTGCCGTCGTGCAGCAACCCAACGCAAATGTGGTTGATGTTTCCGCAGCGATGGAAGCGAAAATTGCAGATTTACAAAAAACATTGCCAAAAGATATCTTGATAAAACCCTATTACGTTCAGGCAGATTTTGTGAATAGTTCTATTAAAAGTGTTACAGATGCACTGTGGATTGGACTTTTATTAGCAATTGTGGTCGCCATTTTATTTTTAAAATCCTGGAAAGCGAGTGCGACTATTTTAATTACAATTCCGGTTACGATTTGTTTAACGATGGTCGTTTTGTATGCAACTGGCGCAACTTTTAATATTATGACTTTGGGCGCAATTGCTGCGGCAATTGGTTTGATCATTGATGATGCAATTGTAATTGTCGAACAAATCCACCGGACGCACGAAGAATTTCCTGAGGCAAACAGTAAAACTTTGGTACAGCGAGCAGTTAATTATTTGCTAAAAGCAATGGTCGGTTCCTCTTTTAGTACGATTGTTATTTTTCTTCCATTTATGCTGATGAGCGGCGTTGCAGGTTCCTATTTCAAAGTGATGACCGATACGATGATTATCACTTTAGTCAGTTCATTTTTTGTCACTTGGCTTTTATTACCTGTCATTTATTTGTTGTTATCAAAAGATAAAAAGAAAGTAAGAAAGACCGAACACCAAGATGTGAAAGAAAGGAAATGGGTAGGATTTTTTATAAGAAAACCGATATTTTCTTACGTTTTTATGGGCCTTTTGGTTTTGCTGACTGCTTTAATTATACCGAATATTTCCACCGGATTTTTGCCTGATATGGATGAAGGGAGCATCATTCTCGATTACAATTCCCCACCGGGAACGTCTTTGGAGGAAACCGATCGCGAACTTCGTGAAGTCGAAAAAATTATTAAAGCCAATCCTCAAGTGCAAGCCTACAGCCGAAGAACGGGAACGCAGATGGGATTTTTCATTACCGAACCCAACCGTGGTGATTATTTAATTAATTTAAAAAAAGACAGAACCCAAACAACGGCAGAAGTTACGGACGATCTTCGCTCAAAAATTGAAAAAACCGGTTTACCTTTAACCGTAGATTTTGGACAGGTTATTACCGATATGCTCGGCGATTTAATGAGCAGCGCGCAACCCATTGAGATCAAGGTTTTTGGAACTGATATTAATAAAATTCAGGATTATTCCCGGCAAATTTCTAAAATTGTAGAAAAAGTTCCGGGAACAGCCGATGTTTTTGATGGGATTTTGATTGCAGGTCCATCGATAGAAATTTCACCCAATTTTTCGGTTTTAGCACAATATCAAATTTCGCCACAGAATTTTCAATACCAAACGCAAACTATTTTAAGCGGAAATACAGTCGGAGATTTATTTGATCAAAACCAATTCACACCCATCAGGATTTTATACAATAATAAATCAAATGCTTCCGTTCAGGAAATTCAAAACAGTATGATTTCTTTGCCGAATGGCCAGCTGAAACCTTTGAAAGAATTTGCGAAAGTGTCGATTTTAAAAGGTTCGGCAGAAGTGGAACGCGAAGATCTGCAGAATATTGGCATTGTGAGTGCGCGTTTGGATAATGGAGATTTGGGCGGAACTATTAAAAATATACAATCAGAAATTGGTAAAAAAATTAAACTTCCAACAGGTTACACCATTATCTATGGCGGCGCATATGCGGAACAGCAGAAATCTTTCAGTGAATTACTTTTGATCTTATGTGTCTCAAGTTTACTCGTCTTTACGACCATTTTATTTCTATTTAGAAATCTAAAAGTTGCTTTTTTAATTTTGTTGGTTTCCATCTTAGGAATTTCCGGTAGTTTCATTTTGCTCTTTATCACAGGTACGCCTTTAAATGTTGGAAGTTACACCGGTTTAATCATGATGGTTGGAATTATCGGGGAAAATGCCATTTTCACATATCTTCAGTTTGAGGAAAGTCTGGAGGAAAAATCAAAAGAGAAAGCACTAATTTTTGCGGTCAGTACGAGATTACGCCCGAAACTAATGACGGCTTTAGGAGCAATTATCGCTTTGATGCCCTTGGCTTTGGGGATTGGAACAGGGGCGCAAATGCATCAGCCTTTAGCGATTGCGGTGATTGGTGGATTTCTAGTTGCTTTGCCTTTACTGTTAATTGTTTTACCATCGTTACTGAATAATATAAATTTTAAAGAAACATACAAAAGAACGAACTGATGGAGTTAACAAGAACTGCTTTAAATTTTAGCGTTTTTACTTCGGAACATTCTATTTTTTATTTAAAAAAATTACGAAAATTAAAATGAAATATACGCAGGTCCTGAAAAATTATCTCAAAGATTCTTCCAAATATTTACTGATCTCGATTGCTTTTTTTATAATTTCATTAGTGTTGTTTTTTGCCATTACAGATGAAATTGTTTTAGAAAAAGAAGGTACATTTGATGAAATAATTTTTTTATTTTTCAAAAATTTCATCGTTCATCAGAGATTAAATCAATTGATGCTGTCCATCACAAATCTTTCTGCGCCAGAATTAATGATTTACGTATTTCCCATTGTCGTGGGTGCACTTTTTATATTTAAGAAAAAAAGAGAGTCCGTATTTCTTTTCATGTCAGGAGGTGGAGGTTTGTTGCTATTATCAGCATTTAAAAAAATGTTTGAAAGGACAAGACCGCCATATCCACTATTATATGCTGAAACAGGTTTTAGTTTCCCCAGCGGGCACACTACATTCAGTTTTATATTTTATGGGGCGATCGCTTATTTGGTGTGGGTTTCAGACATTCCAAAGTATTTAAAATTTGCAATGATATTATTTTTACTTTTACTCTCATTCGTCATTGGTATTAGCAGAATTTATTTGAGAGTTCACTTTCCAAGTGATGTAATTGCCAGCTTTGCATTAGGCTACAGTTGGCTTTTTCTAATAATATTTCTTTTCAAAAAGTGGTTTCCAATAAATAATTAAAGAAGTGAAATAACTAAAAAGGCACGAAGATAGTACAAGGAACCATGTAATTTGATTCTACATTAAAATGAAAGATCTCACGATCCAGCTTGCTTAAATTTAAAAACAGATGCAGCTTTTAAAAAAAATAAAAGAAAAAGCCAAAAAACTCAAGACCGAACTCGTTGTTCTGCATTTGGCCTATCAACATCCGGAAACCCCTTGGATCCCCAAAGCACTGATTGTTTTAATAATCGGTTACGCTTTGAGTCCGATAGATTTAATCCCGGATTTTATACCTATAATCGGTTTGCTTGATGATCTGATTTTATTGCCCCTGGGAATTTATTGGACCATACAATTAATACCCAAAAACATTATCACGGAAAGCAGAATTAAAGCGATAACATACAACTGGAATAATGATAAAAATCTGAAAGCAGGTTTTATCATCGTATTGATATGGTGTGTAATTCTCTGTTTTACTATTTCAAAATTTATTTGATGAAAAACATGTCTGATATTTTAGTGTCCTGTCAGTAATTTTCGCCCTTGGAAAAGGAACCCTCACCCATACCTGAAGCATAGACTTTATGAGCGTTGTGCTCTCAAACGGAAGAAAGTTCCGCAGCTTTAATGTGATTGATGATTATAACAGAGAAATCGTTCACATTGAGGTCTGTTTCAATAACAGTCGAATCTTTTATGGTATTTCCTAAAGTTTTCTGTGCATAAAAACCTTGAATGCTGAAAATGAAAATTAGAATTAATGTATTTTTGACAGCACCATTCACAAGTGGAGATTTCTTTTTGGAGCGAAATGGTCTTTTAATTAGAAGTTTAAAATTGGCATTGTAAACAGGATTCATATGCGTATCAATTCCATAAACAATTTTTTTCTGGTTTAATCTTGAAGCCGTTTTGAAAATATGATCCCAAATGGAAAGTATGTCGCCATAATTGGCATCTGTATGCGGAAGTTTGTAGTGGTGATGAATGCTGTGGGAATTTGGCGTTACAAAAATTAAAGAAACAAATCGGTCAATATTTTCCGGCAATTTTATTTTCGAATGCGAAATTAGATTGGACGTGCTTTCCATTAATTGGAATAATATAATGATCCACGGTGAAATTCCTAGTACAAAAACGGTGATAATAAAGAAAGTTACGCGGAAAAAAGTTTCACCAGGATGTTCTCTAAAAGTCGTACTGATATCTACATCCATATCGCTGTGATGTACTTGATGGAACCTCCATCCGAGAGGAATTTTGTGCATTAGATAATGATAAATAAAATTGAAAAAATCGATTAGTAAAAAAGCAATCAGATAATAAGTTACACCATTTTTCTCTATCGGAAGATGGTATAAAAGTCCGAAAGAATAGGTGACGGTTTTTGCAGAAACAGACAATAAAATAACCGCGAGAATAATCTGGATGGGAATTACAAATATTAAAAATTTGGCATTTACCAATGTGTGGAGGTATTTGTCTTTCAAGGATTGCGACAGGGAAATACTCTCTAAAATCCAGAAAAAACAAAGGATAAATAGAAATAACGCGATTTGAATTCCGAAGGTGTGATTTTCAACAAAAGCAGTCATAGTGGTAAATTTTTACAGTTTTTATAATTAAACGCCAAAGTGTTAAGCCTTAAAAAATAAAATTTTAAACCATAAGTATTTAATTAAAATCTACTAAAATAAAGCGTTTTACCAATCCAACTAAATTTCCAGAAACCACGGACATATAATTTCCCGTTTTTTTGAATCTCTGCAAAAGTGTCCCAGGTTCTCCCACTTGAAGCATCGTAAATTTTTCCGTTTTCCCAGCGTTGGTTTTCTGAGTTGTAATTAAGATTTTCCAAAACATCCATGCCGATAATTTTTCTATTTCGTAAATCCTCTTCAGGATTGTGCGTGTCTTTTCTGGTATTCATCGGTGTCCCGCTTCCCAAACGTTCATCAAACCAAATCACTTTTGCCTTAAAATTATTTCCCTCTTTATAAACATTTACTGCCACACTTTTATCCGAAGAAATCCAGCGTCCCAAAACATCGTTTTTTGAAGTTTGTGCTGAAATTTGGATAGCAAGAAACAAAAGCAGAACTGAAACTGTTTTATGCATTGAGATTTTTAGAAATTATAATTGTACGCGAAACCCGCGGTTTTATTTATGTAAACTGGCGTTAAGGTAAAATGCCAGCCTTTTTTCAGCAAAACTTTATCGTATAAAACGTAGGAAAGTTTTGCAGAAGCGATACCGAAACCTGCGCCTGCAATTACGTCGCCCAAATAATGCTTGTTATTATACATCCGCAAAATTCCGGTCGCTGTGGCAACCGCATAGCCTGCGTAACCAATCCACGGATTATTCTTGTATTCCTGTCGAAGAAATTCTGCCGACGCAAAAGCAATCGCGGTATGTCCGGACGGAAAGGAATTATTTGCCGAAAAATCCGGCCGTGTTTCGTTGGTAATTTTTTTTAGTGGCAAAACAAAAGCCGTTGTAATCGCAACTGAAGTACCATAAATTAATGCAGCATCTTTCCAGTTGTGCTTTCCTTTTATGCCAAAAGCATTTAGGGCAAAAACTGCAACGCCCGGCGCAAGCTGGGAGTAGTTGTCGATTTTGTACTGGAAATTGGGATGGTCTTCCTGAATTTCAGCCGCAGTCGAATTATTTAGTTTTGGATTTCCTAAAGAAATAAATCCATAAGTTATCAATGCCGCCGGAATGATAAATTGTTTTACATTCAGTTTAACTTCGGAAATTCGCACACTGTCTTTTAAAGAATCATGTTGTGCAAAAGAAGTCTGAAACATTAAAATTAAAAACAGAAAACTAAATTTAATTGGAGGTGTAAGTTTTTTCATCAGACTAATTTTTAAGAAAATAAAAGGCAATCCATTTCTGAATTGCCCTGAGAAAAAATATTAATCTGCTTCCACATTTAATTTCTGAAAACTTCCATTTTCACTAAATAAAAGGTCGCCTTTGCTCACCTCCGCTTCATACACTACCGAACCGTCTGCTTTTACAATTCTTGCGGCTTCTTTTATTTTGCCATATTTTTTGCTTGCGATGTAGGAAACGACATTTTTAGGAAGTTCACTAACTTTCATAGAAGTTTCAGTTTCCTGTTTTGTCCCATTTGCGGTATAAGTCACCGACATGTCTTTGCCGTTTAATTTGAATTCTGCTTCGTACGTTCCGTTCTCATCGTCAAACTTCACTTTTTTCACCTGCGGATATTCTTTCTTAAAGGCATTTTTAACGGCAACCGGAGTTTCACCGCCTGTGGTCATTGACTGTGCTGTAATTGTTCCGGCAACCAGTGCGAAAACGATTGATAATGCTACTGCTGGTTTTTTCATTTTGAAATATTTTAGTGTTTTGGATTGAATTTGTTTCAATCTCTAATACAAATCTGCGGAGCCAATCTGTGGACAATCTGAATTTTCTAAATTTCTTTCACTGATTTTTATTTTAAAGGAAACCACTTTCTAACCACAAATACTACCAGAAAGAGCCAAGGATAACCAAAAGCAAATCCTGCGACTACATCACTTGGTAAGTTCACTTGTAAATAAATTCTACCAATTCTAATAGCAATTGACAATGAAATTAAAAAAAATCATTATTACAGTCCGTAAATATTTTGGGAGTTTCGAAACCCACCCCAGATAGTCGATTGCTCCGATCCAATTATCGTCAAAAAAAAAGATTAATTACAAAAAAAATCCTAAATTTGTAATGTTTTTACTAAATAATGTTCGGAAATTTAAAAATACTAATGCTGTCCCTAACACTTGCGCTATTTTTTGTGCCAGGTATTTCTTTGGCTTGCAGTAAAAAGGATAAGCAGGTTTTGAAAACTCAGGGACATGTTGAAACTTTCATAAAACAGTCATTCGCAAAGATTCATCCGACTTGCAACAGCGGCGATTGCGAAGACGAATGCTGTCATCCCACATCGCACAAGTGCCCAACCGACGGGTGCTCAGGAAACTGTAGTGGAAACCTTTGCAATTCATTTCAGTATACTGTTTTAACTGAAAGTAAATTTTTAGAGGATTCTAAAAATGCAGGCTTCAGTAACCATGGCGATAACTCTACTTTCTATTATCAGAATCCAACCTATTCCTGTGGAATCCATACCATTTGGCAACCGCCTAAAATAAGATAAAACTAGGGCTTGTAGCCATAGTTATGTTTTGTCGAAAGCTAACTTTAGTTTTCATCTCCTTTGTATTCCTAATTAATTTAAAAATTCAAACTGAAGCGGAGTTCGTGAATTCCATTTCTAAAAATGAATGTTATGAACAAATCAATGTCAAAAATATTGATGGTAATCACCGTATTATTATCAGCCATAAGCACTTATGCCCAAATTAAAAATGCAAAATCAGAAACCGTAAAAATATATGGCAACTGTGATAGGTGTAAAACAACGATCGAAAAAGCTGGGAATTTAAAAAATGTAGCCACAGTAAATTGGAATCAAGATACCAAGATGGCTACACTCAACTATGATCGTAAAAAAACAAATCAGGACGAAATATTGAAACGCATTGCTCTTGCAGGCTATGACAGCGAGAAATTTTTAGCGCCAGATGATATTTATGCAAAATTATCAGACTGTTGCCAGTATAACAGGGAACAAAAACCAGTTGCAAAAGCCAAAGATAATGGTATGGATATAAAAGCCGAACATGCCAATCACAATCCTAAAGAAATGGAAACTACAATTACGGCAACGACCCAAAATGCACCACAATTGAAAATTGTTTTTAATAACTATTTTTCAGTAAAAGATGCTCTGGTAAAAACCGATGCAACTTCCTCATCTGCAAAAGCCGCTGAATTGGTAAAGGCAATAAAAGCCGTAGAAATAACAAAACTCTCTACCGAAGAACATACCGTTTGGATGAAAGTAATGAAGGATTTAACAGCAAATGCAGAAAAAATTGCTACAGCTAAAGAGGTTTCAAAACAAAGAGAAGCCTTTGCCTTGCTTTCAAAAAATATGTACGAATTAACCAATGTGTCAAAACAGGAAACACCTGTCTATTATCAGCATTGTCCGATGTACAACAATGGCAAAGGTGCCAATTGGTTAAGCAAAGAAGAAGCGATTAAAAACCCTTATTACGGTTCTCAAATGCTTACTTGCGGCAGCGTACAGGAAACAATTAACAACAAATAATTCCCTATGGAAAACATGGAAAACAAGCACGACATGCAACATAGCCCTAAAAATGAAGGACATATCGGTAAACATTCTTTAGCAATGTACAAACGCTTTGCAATTATGGCGGTGGTAATGTTTGCAGCTATGTATTTTATAATGTATGCTATGATTGACGGTTTGAGTAATCTTATCCCCAACGTTAATAATTTGTATATGACCTTGCTGATGGTTTCTGCAATGTTGATTATTGAAATATGGATAATGAAGAGTATGTACGAAAACCAGAAAATCAATTGGGGTATTATAATAATTTCTGCTGCAACAGGTATCTTTTCGTGGTTTGGTATTCGGGAGCAAATAAATGTTGGCGACAAACAATTTGTGAAAGGTATGATACCCCATCACGCTGCCGCAGTCTTGATGTCGGAAAAAGCAAAACTTACCGACCCCGAACTGATACAACTGCAAAAAAACATACTCAAAACACAATCAGAAGAAATAGAGTTTATGAAGCGAAAGCTGAAAGAATTGGAAAATAAGTAAACAAAAAAAATACTCATTATTATTATTATTTAAAATCATTAAAATGAAAAATATAATTTTCTCCATCATAACAGTGGCTACAATTGCAGCATCCACAATTTCCTGCAATAAGTCATCAAATAAAAATACGGAAACAAAAGCAACTGATACAACTATAAATTCTGAAAACCTACCAGTAGCAAGCCCAATGCAAAGCGATACAGCAAGTTCTTTAGCAACAATGGACACCACGGCGAAAAAAGTTGAAAAACATGAAGTAAAAGACCAGGTTCAAAACTTCTCTACCACACCCATTGTAAAAGATTATTTGGCGTTAAAAAATGCACTTGTAGCAGATAATGATAAAGCAGCAGCCAATGCAGGTAAGCAATTATTGTCAACATTGCAAAAAGTAGATATGAAAGCCATCCCAGCCAACAAGCATAAAAAATATATGGACATAGCTGAAGATGCCAAAGAAAATGCAGAACATATTGGCGATAACGCAGGAAAGATAGGCCACCAAAGGGAGCACTTGGTGTCATTGAGTAATGATATTTCCGACCTTATCGTATTGTTTGGAACTACTCAGAAATTGTATCAGGACTTCTGCCCAATGTACAACGATGGTAAAGGGGCTATTTGGATTAGCGAAGCCAAGTCAATCAAAAATCCTTACTACGGAAGCCAGATGCTTAATTGTGGTTCGGTGAAAAAGAAGTTCTAAAAATGAAAAAAGTATTAAAGATAATTTTGGCAAGTGTGCTGTTTATTTTTATTGCTATGCAGTTCTATCAACCTGCCCTTAATGTAAATAAAGGGCGGGTTTACGCAACTGATTTTGCAAAAGCCTATAAAATGCCTGCCGAAGTAAAAAAGATGCTTCACAAATCTTGCTACGATTGTCACAGCGACAATACCAACTACGCTTGGTACGACTATGCGCAGCCTGTGAGAGCATTGGTGGAAAATCACATCAAAAACGCAAAGGATGATTTGAACTTTAACGAATGGACTTCATACGCAAATCGGAAGCAGGAAAGATTATTAAACTCAATAAAAAAACAAATTGAAACTAAAAAAATGCCTTTGCCGTCATACATATTGATGCATAAAAATGGAAAACTCAGTGATGAACAAATAAAGCTTTTAACAAATTGGTTAAAAGACCAGACATGACTTTCATTAAAAATAACAAAATACAATTTTAAAACCTAACAGCCGATTTAGCAATGGTTTCACGCTATAATTTCATTAAATACGTGATACTTCCACTGAAGCCGTTCATGCTGTAAATAATAATCACAATGAAAAAATATACCTGTCCAATGCACCCTCAAATATTGCAGGACGAACCGGGTAATTGTCCCCTTTGCGGAATGAAACTTCTCCTGCTGGGCGGTGCTTCAAAACATCCGTCCCACGAACATCATAACCAGTTTCATCATGCCCGGCATTCTCCTGATGGGGGCATAAGCGCTGATGGCTATAATAAACACGAGGGGCACCATACTTCAGATTTCCTGAAGAGATTCTGGATCACGCTGGCACTTTCTGTTCCGGTTCTCCTGCTTTCACACATGATTCAGCAATGGCTGGGTTTCACCATAGCATTCACCGGTGACAAATATTTGCTGCTGGTGCTGGGAAGTATTATTTACTTCTACGGCGGGATGCCATTCTTTAAAGGACTTCTGGGCGAAGTAAAAGCAGGCTCCATTGGAATGATGACGCTCGTCGCTTTGGCCATTACCGTTGCTTATGTGTATTCAGTAGCTGTGGTATTCGGTCTTAAGGGAATGGATTTCTTTTGGGAACTCGCTACGTTAATCGTCATCATGCTGCTGGGTCACTGGCTCGAGATGCGTTCACAGATGGCAGCTTCCAAAGCGTTACAGTCTTTAGTGGCGTTGCTTCCTAATGACGTTACCGTGGAGCAGAACGGACACCCCATCAAAATAAAACTGGAACAGCTCAAGAACGGAGATACCGTAATAATAAGACCGGGACAAAAAGTAGCCGCTGATGGGCTTATTACGGAAGGCAGTTCTTATTTAAATGAAAGTATGCTGACCGGCGAAAGTGTTCCCGTGAAAAAGGAGTCTGGCGGAAAGGTGATTGCAGGGTCTATCAATGGCGACGGTGCCTTGAAGATAAAAGCAACAGGGGTTGGAAAAGATTCCTATCTCAACAAGGTCATTAATTTGGTTCAGGATGCACAGGCAGCCAAATCCAATACCCAGAACTTAGCAGACAAAGTCGCCAAATGGCTTACCCTTATCGCAATTTTAGTGGGAGTAGGGACTTTTGCTTACTGGTATATAAGCTTAGGAGATTTGACTTTTGCATTGGAACGCATGGTAACGGTAATGGTGACAGCATGCCCTCATGCTTTGGGAGTGGCAATTCCTTTGGTGGTTGCTATTTCCACTACACTTTCAGCCACCAATGGTTTACTCATAAGAAACCGTACGGCTTTTGAAACAACCAGGAAGTTATCTACCATTATTTTTGATAAGACCGGAACCCTTACCAAAGGATCACATACCGTACAGAATATCATTCCTTTAACGGGGCGCTACTCGGAAAATGATTTACTCCAGTATGCAGCCGCAGTGCAGCAGAACTCCGAACACCATATAGCAAAGGGAATCATGCAAACCCTTGCCGAAAAAAAACTGGACTTATGGAAGTCAGACAGTTTCCGCTACATGCAGGGAATTGGAGTTACAGGAACCGTAAATGGTAAATTGGTGGTCGCAGCCGGGCCCAATTATTTTGCTCAAAACAATAAACAGATACCTGCTATTCCCGAAAAAATTAACCAGGATGCAGAAACCGTAAACTTTATTCTTATTGATGACGAGACTGTGGGTATTGTTTCTTTGGCCGATACCATTCGGGATGGCGCAAAAGAAGCCATTGACCAATTACGGAGTATGAATATAAAATCGTTTCTGCTTACAGGTGATAACGAAAAGGTAGCGTCAGCGGTAGCACAGCAGTTGGGCATGGATGGATATCTTGCCAATGTTCTTCCGCATCACAAATTGGAAAAAGTAAAAGAATTTCAGGACAAAGGGGAAATTGTTGCAATGACAGGAGACGGCGTAAACGACGCGCCGGCTTTGGCTCAGGCTGATGTCGGTATTGCGGTAGGTTCCGGAACCGATGTCGCTGCTGAAACTGCAGATATTATTCTGGTTAACAGTGATCCCCGAGATGTGGTCAAAATGATTGTCTTCGGAAAGAAAACCTATAATAAAATGATCCAGAACCTCATGTGGGCAGTAGGTTACAACGTCGTGGCAATTCCACTCGCTGCAGGTGTCCTGTATCCCGCATTTGTTTTGAGTCCAGCAATGGGCGCCGTACTGATGAGTATCAGTACAATAGTGGTAGCACTGAACGCCAGTTTATTAAAAATTAAATAATAAATAAAATGAAATATCTCCTTTCGCTCCTGCTGTTTATTGCGGTATCCGCAAACAGTTTTGCACAAAGTCCCAGGACTTTTTACACCTGCCCCATGCATCCACAGGTAGTGAAGTCAGCTCCCGGCGACTGTCCCATTTGTGGCATGACCCTGGTGAAGAAAACCGTTACCGTAAAAAAACCTGCAGCAAAACCTGCACCGGCTAAGAAACCGCAACCTGCAGCTGCACCCAAAAAGGCATTACCGGTTAAAAAAAATGTGGTGCAGAAACCGAAGGCTGTGCCTAAAGCTGTGGCAAAACCCAAGCCTGTTGTTAAAAAGCCAGCGCCTCCACGGCCTAAAGCGGTATCAAAAGAGCCGGAGCCTGTCACCGTCAAAACACCGGAACCCGCTGCTGCGGATCTCTATAAAAAACAAAATATAGCTGAGCAGTTCACGTGCCCAATGCACCCCGAAGTCATTTCAGACCAACCTGGCAAGTGTCCCAAGTGCGGCATGAATCTCGTTCCGAAAAAGGATAGTGAGGAAGACCATTCCGTACACGAAAATGCGCAGAAGGAGGGTGCACACAAAATGATCATGCCAGTACCCGCGAAAAATCTTAAAGGTGGTCGCAAAGTTACCTATCACCTTTATGTGAAAGACACTCTGGTGAATTTTGCGGGCAAACAGAAACGGGCCATTGCTGTAAACGGACAGATCCCAATGCCAAAACTCGTATTTTACGAAGGAGATACTGCGGAGGTCGTTGTTCATAATCTTATGGATGAAGAAACTTCATTGCACTGGCACGGTCTTCATCTTCCTAATAAAGAAGATGGGGTGCCCTGGCTTACCCAAAAACCTGTTCCGCCACATTCCACCTATACGTATTCGTTTCCGGTCATCCAGAACGGAACACACTGGTACCACTCGCATAGCGGTTTGCAGGAACAGATCGGGATGTATGGAATGCTCGTGTTGAAAAAACGGGCCGAAGATCCTGCCTTCCGTAGAGGAATCGATGATTTGCCCACAGAACACCTGATTTTGAGCGAATGGACCAACCTCAATCCTCACAACGTCCAGCGGATGCTGCATAATGCCAATGACTGGTTCGCCATTAAGAAAGGGAGCACTCAAAGCTATGCCGAAGCCATAAAGGAAGGGCATTTTAAAACCAAACTCACCAATGAATGGAAGCGGATGCTGGCTATGGATGTGAGCGATATTTATTATGATGCATTTCTTATTAACGGAAAAACTGAAAGCCAGCTGTCCCAGTATAAAGCCGGCGACAAAGTGAGGCTTCAAATCGCCAACGGCGGGGCATCTTCCTACTTTTGGCTCAATTACGCAGGGGGTAAAATTACAGTCGTGGCAAGTGACGGGGTGGATATTGAGCCGGTTGAGGTCGACCGCCTTATCCTGGCGGTTTCCGAAACGGTAGACATCGTAGTGGAGATACCGGAAAAGGACACCTCCTACGAACTCCTCGTTACACCCGAAGACCGCACAAAATCTGCTTCCGTTTATATTGGCGAAGGGATTAAGCAGCTGAAGGCACCGCTTCCGAAACTCAAATATTTTGAAGGGATGAAGATGATGAATGACATGATGAAAATGAATGGTGATATGAAGGATATGGGAATGAAGATGAGTTACCAGACCATGGATATGAATCAGGTGATGTATCCTGAAATGATTGCGGAGAACAATGCAGCAATGAAGATGAATGACATGGATACCGGCGATGGTCAAATGGATCATTCCGGGCACGCTAGGGCGGCTTCCGGCATCACCACATTGAATTACGGAATGATGAAATCGCCTTATGACACCTCCCTCCCGAAAGACCTGCCGGTACGCGACCTCAAGTTCACCCTTACCGGAAATATGAACCGGTATGTGTGGAGTATGGACGATAAAGTGCTTGCGGAATCCGACAAGATACTGGTAAAAAAAGGAGAGGTCCTGCGCATTACGCTCTTCAATAATTCCATGATGCGGCACCCAATGCACCTGCATGGTTTTGATTTCCGGGTTCTCAATAAAAATCGGGTGCAGGCCCCGCTCAAAAATGTACTGGACGTTATGCCCATGGAGACCGATGTCATAGAATTTGCGGCAAACACCGATGGAGATTGGTTCTTTCATTGTCACATTCTCTATCACATGATGGCAGGAATGAACCGCGTTTTCGCAGTGGGGGATACTCAGAACCCTTTGCTGCCGGATAAAGCTGCCGCTTACAGAAAGCTCCAGCGCGAAAGCAATATGTGGCATCTGATGGCCGAAAACGATTTTGCGACCAATGGAAATGATGGAATGGCGATGCTCTCAAATACCCGGTGGGAACTGGGGACAGAATGGCGATTGGGTTACAATGACCATCACGGCTACGAAGTTGAAACGCAACTCGGAAGATATGTAGATCGTATGCAGTGGCTGAAACCATTTATCGGGTTCAATTATCATTACAGAAAAATTGACAGGGAGAATATCGAAAAAAACCTTTTTGGACAGGCAAGCACTAAAGATGAAAGAAAAACTTTTAGCGCCGGGATCATGTACAAACTTCCAATGCTGGTAAACCTGCAGGCAGAATTATTTACAGACGGTATCGTTAGGTTCCAGCTCATGCGCGAAGACATTCCGTTAACACCGCGCTTGCGCGGGGCTTTTATGGTGAATACCGACAAAGAGTATATGGCAGGACTCAAATACCTCGTCTCGAAAAATTTCGGCATCTCTACCCATTACGACAGTGACATGGGATGGGGCGCTGGCTTAACAGTATCATACTGATTCTCTAAAATCCCGCTGTAAAGCGGGATTTTTGCCCTTCCACAATAAAGATGAAATCAATTCTGATGTGGTCATTTCGTCAGCGCCAATAGTCATGGATCCAGGGTTTTGTTACTAAACCCAACACCCCACCACTAACAGCTTTGCTCTTTGTTCTATTTTCTTTGCTCGAATCCCGTACATCGCAAGCGCCATCCGCCACCCCGCATCATCGCCTCAATTCGAAATCATCTCCCTCAAGCTATCATAAGGAGGCCTGATATAGATGCAGACATCTGGTGTTCCTGCTGATTCAGAGCCATATTTATTTTGCTGAGCGTTTCACTGCTGTAGCGCTCGCTTCTTTAGGTGATGTGATAAGATGCAGTATATTATACATTATTTATAATTCGTATTTGGATTTTACTTTCCAATAGATTTTAAAAACCAAATAGCCCAATAATATCCCTATCAGCATCGCTACAATAACATCTGAGGGATAGTGAACCCCGTTGTAAATACGGCTGTAAGCCACCAAAACTGCCCAAAACCCTAAAAACCATTTTAAAGGATCGTATTTTTTGGGAAGAAGCAGTATAAGGAAGGCAGCCAGTCCGAAAGCATTGGCGGAATGGGAGGATATAAACCCGTAATCGCCGCCAGGTCCGGCTTTGCTTAGGTGAATCAGGTTTTGCAGGGTGGGTTCGTGCGAAGGTCTTAATCTTTTTACATTGTTCTTGATCAGATGCGATGCTATTTGGTCGCAAAGCGCAATGAGGATACCAATGCTGATTAACACAGAAACACTTCTTTTTTTATATTCTCTAATGAGTATAAAAAGTATAAAGGCATAGAAGGGTATCCAGAATAATTTATCACTTGCCCAGTACATCACGGGATCAAAAAATGCGCTGTGTTTTGCGTTGAGGTACAGAAATAATTGGAGGTCGATTTGTTGTATTTGTTCAAGCATTGTAAACATTTAAAGGATAAGTACCAGGGTGCCTGTAATGATCAGTGCGGCACCAACTGCCATTTTTAATGTTAAAACTTCCTTAAGGATCACTAAAGAAAGAATAATGGTCAGCGCCACACTCAGCTTATCTACCGGGGCTACCTGCGATACTTTTCCTATCTGCAAAGCTTTAAAATAAAAGATCCAGGAAAGACCGGTGGCTACTCCGGAGAGACAAATAAACAGAAGGTTGTACTTTGTAAGCGAACTGACCGACTGAGCGCTCCCTTTAAAAAATACGATTGTCCAGGCGATCACCAAAATAATAACAGTCCGGATCGCTGTTGCTAAATCCGAATCAACACCTTTTATGCCTATTTTGGCAAATATTGCAGTAAGCGATGCGAATAAGGCTGATAATAATGCGTAAATCCACCACATAATTTTTTGGGTTATTTATTGTATTTTCAGATTCTGTTTTTATCCATGGGTACCACCATTACAGGGATAGGCGACCGGCCTATAATACCTTTGGCCACACTTCCCATCAGCAAATGCTCCAGGTCTCTGTTTCCATGTGTTCCGATAACGATAAGATCGGCTTGCCAGTCAATACCTGCTCTGATGATCTCATTTTTTGGAAGGCCTTGATGCACAAAGTGAAATACTTCATCGAGATCATTATACATTTTGATAAACTTGTCAATATAAAGCAACTCGCTGTTGTTGGCATCGAAAATGGGCTCCCCTTTCATTGTTTTCATGTTATGCTCAATCACAAGGCCAAACCCAATTTTACATATTATTTGAAATATGTTCTATTCTCTTTTCTATCAATAATAGAAACTGTTCCTGAAATGTTTCAGGCAAGAAGCTCTTTCTAATTACCTCTTTCCATTTTGGTACTACCTTTTCGAATTTTTTGAAAAGATTATCTACCGCCTTCTTTTCTATTCCCGCCTTCATCATCGACACTTCAAAATCTTTGCGTGTAATTTTGTTCTTTTTTCCGTTAAGGTTTAAAGCCATTTCTTCATGATCTTCTTCATTTACTAAGGTTGATGAAACCAAATCATAAGCAGGACAAAACGAATATTCTTTCCCGTACTTAATCAGTGAAAAATTTTTCAGGTGCATATCATTATTACCCGTAAGAAAACTGAACAATACCAATTCATAAAAATTTAACACATCAAGTCCTGAGTTTGCAGTGTAGCGTTTAATTGTTTTAGAAATCTGTTCGTAAGAACCTTTGTATTTGTGTTCTGTAAGTCTTTCTGTTAGTTGGCACATGTCTTCCATGTGTATTTTTCCGGTTTTGGTTCGGTCAGTCCTTTTGGTAATGTAGGCGAGCTCACCCGACTTCAGTCTGATGAGAGAATGCTCAACAGTTTTTATCTTACTGATTTGGGCAAGATGCATAGTTATATCTTCGTTTTCCGGAAGATTTTTGTAATATTCAGTTTGGGGTTTTAAGATAAAATCTCCCCATAATCCTACGATGGTGAATCTTCGTATACTGTTTTCTTCCTCATTAATTTCCAGAGATAGTTTAGGTTGTACACCCGTTACTGCCCTTTGGGTTTTAATAACACTGGTCGCGTATTCAAGAATGGTTTCCTGAGTGAGATCTAATATAGGAGGAATGGTTGTCCCAAAGAATTTCTTCGAACATTTGGGATGGTAGCCTGCTGTTCCTGCAGGACTTTGTAAATCATCTCCTTCAATCGGGTTATAGCAGAATAAGCACTTATTTTCCATCTTCAGTTATTTCTTCGATTGATACTGCCCCAATACAGTCGTGACATGTTTTAAGGAGTATTTCCATACGGTCTCGGGGATTGAGTTTCCAATTCTTTTGTGCAATTTCTAACAGCCAGCCTTCAGGTATTAACCCATCAAAAAATGGAAACAGAATCTTCTCGTTATAACGCTCTTCTATTAAGGGCAAAGTAAGACTAATTGGTTCTGCACCTTTTGAGATTAAATAATCGGTGTTGTACTTGAAGTGATAACCTTCGGAATCTTCCGTAAGAATTCCTGCAAGGTTGCCGTACATGAAGACTTTACCTTGTTTCATGATGAACTATTTTCGTTGGAGTTAATTCATGACCGAAGAGAGACAGCACAAGATTTACTTTATCCATTCGGATGGTTTCCTTCCCCTGTTCAAGATCCCTGATGAAACGCAGACCAACACCCGCTTTCAGTGAAAGTTCTTCCTGTGTAAGATTTTGAGATTTCCTTTTCTGTTTGACAAATTGACTGAGTGTACTCATGGTTATACCTTTTCGGGTATAAAAATAGCAAATTTTATTAAAATATACCTTATCGGGTATATAAATTGCTTAATATTATGAAATTATACCCGATAGGGACTATTACGCTTCCTTCCATTACTTTAAATAACTAAACACCTTGTTTAAAAATGTAAATGATTATTAATTTCATGGGTATGCTTTTTTTATCTATCCGATAGTTAATAAATTAATAATCAATGTTTTATATCTGAAATGATACTTTCCAATACTATATATGTTTTCGGTACTACGAAAAGGTAGTGACTTTATGTGATGCGAGTTTTTCAACTTTACCTCAATAAAAGTTGATCAACTGTTCATCTATTTTAACATCAAAAAAATCACTCTTATGAATATCGAAAGACCGGAATTTATCGCCTGGATGGAAAAGATCATAGAAAGGTTTGACCTCCTCAAAGAACAAATGGCAGCAACTCGTTCCCAGTTTATAGAAGTTGATGGCGAGCAGCTGCTCGATAATCAGGATGTATTGCAGCTTTTAAAAATCAGTTCAAGATCACTGCAGCGGTACCGCACCGACAAAAAGCTGCCTTATTATACCATCAGCGGAAAATTATATTATAAGCTTTCAGACGTCCACCAGCTGATCAGGGAAAGTCTGAACTCCTGATATACTAAAGTATAAGGACATCAACTGCCAAAGAATGATCTGAAATTCCAATACGGCGCATTGACGAGACCTTCCATCTACTTTTACGGCATTAAAGCAAACATAACGCGATGGAAAAGCTCAACCAGAACAGAAAAATCAAACCGGTATCGGATACACTGATGGTTCCGGACAACAGCATCAACGGTGTAGAGATGGTCAAAGACTTTGATAAGGATGGAAACCTGCGAAGGTTACCGCGGGACGAGAAGAAGGAAAATAACCAATTGATCAGTGGTGATAAACATGGTGACCTGTTCTCCAACATCTTTTCCAATTTTTACCGGCAGCTTAAAAATCCTGTGTATTTCAGCTTCCTCAAAGTGTCGGAAAATGATGCTGTCCATTCAGCCAAAGACTTTGGGCAGCATGTCGATCAGACATCGCCTGAACAAAAAAAGAAACTGAAGGAATATGAACTTCTACCCAAAGATACAAACCAATTAAAAAATCAGAATACAATGGAAAACAACACAGAAAATCAGGAATACCGTTTCCAGCCGGAACAGATCGACTGGAAAACGATGGAAAAATTCGGGCTTAATCAGGAAAAACTTGAAAAGATGAATGCAATGGATTCGCTGCTGAGAGGGTTTAAGACCAATACTTTAATTCCCATCACCATCGATCTGGGAACAGCAGTCAGTAGGATGGATGTTCGCTTGTCTCTCCAGACCGGAGATACGGGTGATGTGGCCGTTCATCTGCATGGCATCCGCAAAGAACCTAATCTCAATTTAAAATTTCTCGGTCACGAGTTCACCGAAGAAGACAAAAAAAACCTTAGAGAAAGCGGAAATATGGGAAGAGTAGTAGACCTGATCAATCCCAAGACTGATGAGATCATTCCATCAGTCATCAGCCGGGACCGTCTGACCAACGAACTCGTTGCCTACAGAGCAGAGTATATGAAAATCCCCGATGAGATCAAGGGCATAAAGCTTGATGATCAACAAAAGCAGACATTATTTGAAGGGAAGCCGCTTTATCTCGAAGGGATGACTTCCAAAAAAGGAGAGCCTTTCGATGCGACTGTACAGTTTAATGCGGATAAGCGCTATGTTGAATTTATCTTTAACAACAACCAGAGCCAGCAACAAACCCATCAGCAGGATCAATCCAATCAGCCACTTCAAAACAACAATGGGGAAGTCCCACGAGTGTTCAGAGGTCAGGAACTCGATGACAAACAATATGAAAAGTTCAAAGCAGGAGAAACGGTATATGTGGATGGATTGACTGACAGCAAAGGAAAAGCCTACCAAGGTTATATCACTTTTAACAAGGAGACTTCCAAAACAGAGTTTTCCTTTACCAATCCCAATAAGCTTAAAGAAAAAGCCCAGACTTCTGAAGATCATAAAACCCAGAAGGCGGTCAATTCTGATGGCAGGACCAATGAAGCGACCAGAAATGTCAAAGAACCGCTTGAACCCAAACAGCAGCAACCCGCCAATAAACAGCAGGAAGCCCAGCAGAAGAAACCTGTTAAATCGAGAGGGCGTAAAATCTAAAAAATCCAGCACATATGAAAGCCATTATCGCGGAAAAGCCCAGTGTCGCATATGAGATCGCACATCTGTTAAATGCCAATGAAAGAAAGGAAGGCTGTCTCGAAGGCAACGGTTACTGCGTCACCTGGGCATTGGGGCATCTGGTGTCATTGGGAACGCCGGAAGACTATGGTATAAGAGGCTTCGACAAAGCCTCTTTACCTGTCTTTCCTGATCCGTTCTTATTGGTGCCGAGACCCATAAAAAAGCAAAATCACCAAGGGTACCAACCCGATCCGTCCGCAATTAAACAATTAAAAATAATACAAAGTGTCATCAACCGATGCAGCAGTATCATTGTTGCTACCGATGCAGGGAGGGAAGGCGAGCTCATTTTCCGGTATATCTATCACTATCTCCAATGCAGCAAACCCTTTGAAAGACTATGGATCAGTTCTCTTACTGAAAAGGCCATAGAGGAAGGCTTTAAAAAGCTTCAGTCCGGTTCAGTTTTCGACGGTTTGTATGAAGCCGCAAAAGCAAGAAGTGAAGCAGATTGGCTGGTGGGCATTAATGCTACACAGGCATTAAGCATCGCTGCCCATGAAGAGCTATATTCTTTAGGAAGGGTACAGACCCCGACGCTGGCTTTGATCTGCAGGAGATTTATAGACCATAAGAACTTTACCAGGGCAAAATACTGGCAAATCCAGTTGAAGCACCGAAAGGAATATCTGGATTTCACCAGCCAATCCAAAGAACGGTGGGAAGATAAAAAGCAGGCAGAAAAAATTCTAAGATTTATTGAACGCGAGGGAAAGGCTACTGTTGAAGAGGTTTCCATCAAAACAGTTCAGGAATCATCTCCTGTGCTTTTCGACCTCGCAGCACTTCAAAAGGAATGCAACATGAAATTAGGATTATCAGCGGATGAAGTCTTGCGGACTGCACAGGGTCTTTATGAAAAGAGATTCATTACCTATCCCAGAACCGGCAGCAAATATATTCCCGAAGATCTTTGGGCAGAGATCCCGGAATTGGTGAGGATTCTGAATGCCGTCGATCAATTCAGATCGGCTGTTTCAACACTTAAATTCGGCAGCTTCAACAAGCGGATGGTGAATGATCAGAAGGTGACCGACCATCACGGACTGCTGATCACCACAAAAATACCCTCCGCATTGACAGCAACAGAAAAAGCCATTTATAATATGATTGCTTACCGTTTGCTGGAAGCCTTGTCAGAGCATTGCTCTAAACAGGTAAGTCACGTCACAGTTAAAGTACACCATTATGAATTCAGCATCAGGGGTTCAAAAATCCTGACGAAAGGCTGGCGGGCCATTAAAGGAATCCTTTCAGATAGCAAGAGCCATAGAAATAGCATTATTGATAATAATGGCAATACCTTGGAAGAGATGTTAATGGAACTTCCTGAATTGAAAATGGGGGATGAGCTTAAAATTTCAAAAACGGAACTGCTGGAAAAAGTAACCCAGCCTCCCAAACTGTATATCGAGGCTGATCTGTTGTCAGCAATGGAAAATGCGGGAAGATCCATAGAAAATAAGGAAGAGCAACAGATTCTGTCAAATATCGGTATCGGTACACCTGCCACCAGGGCCTCCATCATTGAAACACTGCTCAGCAGAAACTATATCATCCGAAAAAGTAAGGCTCTAGTACCAACCGAAAAAGGACTGAAAGTTTATGATCTTGTCAAAGACAAAAAGATAGGCAATGTACAAATGACCGCAGAGTGGGAGATGGCATTGGATAAGATCGAAAAAGGCGGGCTTACTTCAAAACAGTTCATCACCGATATCAAAGTCTACACAACAGAGATCACCAGCGAACTGTTGTCTTTGTCAATCCCTCAGGAAAATATCCCGGAACTAAAATGCCCGAAATGCCGACAGCACAATCTAATTATCAAGGACAAAATTGTAAAATGTCCAGATGACCAATGCAACTGGAGGCAGTTCAGAACCGTATGCGGTGTACAGCTGAATATCGATCAAATTTCTTCTTTAATAATGGAAGGTAAAACACCGCTCGTCAAAAATATGAGAAGCAGAAACGGTAAAAAATTTGATGCTTATATAATATTGGGTGATGATCTGAATACATCATTCCAATTCCCTTAGCTGCTGAACCCTTATAGTTTACAGTAACCCAAAAATCATTTTTTTTGTATCTTAGAAACAAAAATCATGAAAGTAGCCTTATGTTATCAGCATTCATCAGTCAAGATCAAATGGAATCTTCCTTTCCTTCCAAGAGTCGGAGAATCTTTATCTGTCTCTGAAATAATTTCGGAGGAACAAAACAGAAAGTTATGTGATAACAGAGATTTTTTTACGATTGCAAATATATCTTGGTTCCCTTCAAAAGACAGAAACAAGAATTTTATTGAAATCATGTTGGAATAAATATCTATGAATTAAATTTATAAATCCATTAAGAAATAATACCGGATATTGTTATTTGCCCAATTAAATTGGATATCAGATTTGAAAATAATAGCTTTATCATGTTTCACTTCCATTGATTTTTTCCATCCAGGTATAATTTCTGTATTAGCAGAATATTTTGTTCCATTCATTATAGGAAAAAATTTATACTTTTTCTTTGTGAATAGAGGTGTCTTACTCCCTAAAACAATAGAGTGTTTATAGGTAAAAAAAGAAAATGAATTTATTTTTTAATTTCCCGTTAATAAATGTTAAAGCATAATAAGGTCAGGTTACATAGCTAAAAGATATAGTGAATAAACGTTGTGATAGTGGGATCTAGTCAGAGAGGTGTTGAAAGAATCCAATTTAATCGTAGTTTTAATATTACACAATCCAAAGCTAAACATTGAAAGCTGTTTATAGCTAGGCTTCTTGTTGTAAAACATAAAAAGCTAATAATAATGCAACATAAAAAGCTAGTAATGATGTATCATAAATATGAATTGGAATAGAAAAATAAATCGAGTAGTGTAAAAATATTTGCATTTAATCGGAAAAATTCCGATTATTGCATTAAATATTTACAAATGTTAGCGTTGTCCAATCTTATCAAAAATTTTTCAGAGGAACCTTTGACAAGACAGATTATGCTTTCCTTGCTGTCAGATTACAAACGTCCGAACGACAAGATCTCGGAGATGGTAAAAGCTGGATATCTTAGAACAGTAAAGAAAGGACTATATGTGCCGGGATCAAAACTTGATATCGTGTCCCCTGAATTATTTCTGGTGGCCAATCACCTTAGAGGACCAAGCTATGTTTCATTGGAAGCCGCACTTTCACATTGGGCATTTATTCCGGAACGCGTATATGAGGTTACTTCGGCAACGACCAAAACGACCAAATCCTACAATACCGAGGTAGCCCGTTTTAGCTACCATCATCTGCCTCTTCCTTATTATTCTATGGGCATTGAACGTGTGAATCTCACAAAGAAACAAGCTGTTCTTATGGCGTCTCCGGAAAAGGCCATCTGTGATAAGATTGTGACGACCTCGGGAATATTATTGCGCAGTATTAATCAGGTCATCACATTTCTCACGGAGGACATGCGCATCGATGAAAATATGCTCACTAAGCTCAATATAGATGCGATTGAATCCTGGATTCAGGATGCACCCAAAAAAACAAGTTTAGAGATGTTAACAAAAACACTTAGAACCCTATGATCAAACAGTGGTTGCAAGAATACGATCCCAAATCCAAGCAAGATGTGTATGATGCACTGCGGGAAATTATGCAGGAAATTGCATTGGCGGGTCTTCAACGTGCTGGTTTTTTTGAAAAAGCAGCTTTTTATGGCGGCACTGCCCTGCGCATTTTCTACCATTTGGATCGATTTTCTGAAGATCTTGATTTTTCACTGTTGGAGCCGGACGAACAGTTTTCCCTTGAACCTTACTTTGAAGCGGTCGTCAAAGAATTTGAGGCTTTGGGCATCACGGTCAGCATTCAGGAAAAAAAGAAATCTACCGCATCCAATGTAGAGTCTGCATTTTTAAAATCAGGCACGGTGTGGAAAGAGCTTGTTTTGGAAGACGTTGTATCTCAGATGGGTGTAGGGAATCTGCCCAATGTAAAGATTAAGATCGAAGTAGACCGCAAGCCGCCTTTAGGTTTTGAAACTGAAGAGAAATTGTTGTTGCGACCCTTTTCATTTTATGTAAAATGCTTTAAAATGCCCAGTCTGTTTGCTGGTAAGATGCACGCTTTATTATTCCGGAAATGGATTAAAAGGGTAAAGGGAAGGGACTGGTATGACCTGGAGTGGTATATCAAAAAAGGAATTCCGTTGGATCTCGACCACTTTTTGCTGCGTGCTCAGGATACTGGTGACTGGCAGGGTGAAACCATCAATGGAGCGCAGGTTATTCAGCTTTTAGAAGATAAGATTAAATCGGTGAATTTTGACAGCGTCAAGGAAGATGTGATTCGGTTCATTCCCGACTCATCCGTGCTGGATCTATGGGGAGAGCAATACTTTTTGGACCTCATAAATAAAATAAAATTTCACCAACACTAACAAATCAATATGTGTTGACCTCCCGCCGATATATGGAACAATCTAATGTAGAGAAATTTGCTTTTTTTGACTGTTTTCAATGAACTCTTTTGGCGTTAAATTTCCCAGTGAGCCGTGAGGTCTGTAACTGTTATAATCCTCTTTCCAGACATCCAGCTTTTGCTGTGCATCTTCCAGCGATAAGAACTGTAAGCTCCCCATTTTCAGTACCGCTCAAAAGTAGAATTTTTTTTGATATATTATCCATAGCCTCCTGAAACTGACAATGATCAAAACTATATTGAGTTCATGATGAAACATTTTTAGCACAGACAAAAATCGGCAAAACCATTCAACTCTGAAAGTGGTCCAGCGGCAATACGTACAAGCGTTGAAGAAGCTGACGAAGCGGCTGCACATTTGTAATTCTATGTATCTTTGGGGGCAGGGGAGGCCTGCCCAAAACGTCAAGAGCAAAACCCTGTAGGCAAATGCTCCTTCACTGATACAGCAACGTCATGTTTGGTATTCCTCAGAAAAAAATTAAGAGCGGTGTTAACGGATGAAGTATTGAACGCTAAATTATCCGCTGCCTGAACTTTATATAATCACTTCAAAAAAGAACAAATACATCTCAATTTATGGAATCCACAGCAAAAACTGAAGCTCAAGAAACCGAGGCCATTCATAAAGATCACAAAGTGCAACGGGAACTGAACGAATTCCCGACCAAAGACAAGGATAAGAAAGGCGTTACCGCAAAAGAAAATGCATCTGCCTTTGTGGTCGCAGCCATTATATTTGTAGTATGCGGCGGATTATACTATCTGCTCGGGTGGAAGTATTTCCCGATCCAAAGCTCTTATATTCCACTTATTCAAAAAGTGGTATTGGTGGTTATGTTTATTTTATTTGTTTTGGTTTCGAACACGCTTCTGAAAAAACTGCTGACCCGCAAAATTGAAAATGCCGCCACTGCTTACAATTTAAGACGCATCGCTGATCTGTTCAGTGTGATGATCATTTTTGCCATTGTTCTTACGCTGCTTTTTGCCAACTGGTACGCCACATTGGTTTCATTCGGTATTGTATCGCTTATATTGGGTTTTGCACTGCAAAATCCTATCACCAGTTTTTTTGCATGGATATACATTCTCATCCGCAAGCCGTACGAAGTGGGTGACCGTATAAGAATAGGCAACGTATTCGGTGACGTGATTAATGTGAGCTATATCGATACCACTCTCTGGGAGTTTCATGGAGACTATTTATCGGGAGACCATCCCAGTGGCCGCATCATTAAATTTGCCAACTCCAAAGTATTCAGTGAATATGTTTATAATTATTCTTGGCCTTTGTTTCCATTTCTCTGGAACGAACTCCAATTATTTGTATGCTATGGAAGCGATCTGCAGTTTACGGGGGACACGGTAAAAAAAATAGTGCAGCAGGAAATCGGCGAAGCGATGATCCGCCGTGTGCAGCGGTTTAAAAATATTCTTGCCGATACACCTGTCGACGAATTGGAGGTTAAAGAATATCCGTCCATCATTCTGCGGGCACATGACAATGCATTTGTTGAAGTAACAGTGCGGTATCTGGTAGAACCTAAAAATTCGGGCAGGGTGAAAACCAAATTGTTCGGGATTATCATGGAAGAACTCGGTAAATTTCCGGATAAGGTTCAGTTTCCGCAGCAAAATATGCCTTAGCTGCAAATCTTCGCACCATCTGCGTTTAAAGAATCCGGGCTGACCGTGAGTGCCATTGCCAACAGATTTCTTAAAGGTAGCTGTCGCAATTCAACCGCGCTGACCGGTAAATGACACCCTTTTTTAGGGGCAAATAATCTGCGCTTGTTGATTTCTTACTGCACTTTTCAATCTTTGTCACTCTTTTTCCGGCTGTATTTTCTGCTGGATCACGTCTTCAATGTGCTCCTCCATTTTGTGGTCTTTGGGAAATCTGCTGAGGTAAAACGCTTCGTAATACGATTTAATAATGGCGGCAAAAGGGGTCGCCATCAGGGCTCCCAGGAAGCCGAAGGCTGAACCCATGGCAAGCAGAAGAAAAAGGGTCGATACCGGATGAATGTTCATCGTGGAGGAACGTAACTTTGGCATGACCATATCACCCATTATTTCGTTTAAGGCCAGAAAGAAAACGGTCACCCAAAGAGCTGTAACCGGATCTACGGTCAGAGCCACCAATATGGGCGGGATGGACATGATGTAAAAGCCGATCTTCGGAATCAATTCCGCAAACAGGGCGAGGGCTCCCCACACAAATGCTCCGGGCACATCCATTATGCTTAAAAATGTTGTCACCAAAACGGCTTCAATAGTTCCGCCGATTAAATTGGCCTTAATCCAACCCCCCAACATCACAGATGTTTTTGAAAGTGCAGCCACGGCTTTACCCCGCTGTGCCGGCGGAAACACCGACAGGTATAACTCAACGAGCGGGCGGGGGTCGGCCACCGCGTAGATCACCATACTGATAAAAACAATCAGTACCACCAATCCTCCCACTAAGGAAAGGGAGAAATTCCCGATCTTCACAAGCGCTTTCGGAACAGAGGGCAAGGATTCGGAAATACTTTCCGCATCGATTTCTATTTTTTTCTGTATATCCGGATAATCACTGAACCAGGAACTCACTGTGCCGGATAAACTTTTCCCGTACTCCGGTAAATCCCTGAACAGACCGGAGGTCTGTTCACTGATTTTCGGGCCGATGAACCAGCCCAATACGATGAGCGTCAACAATATCGTTCCGAATACCATTAAAGAACCCCATGCCCGTTTTACCTTCTTTTTCTCCAGCCAGGTTACGGGATTATTGATGATAAGAGCCAGCACTATGGCTAACAGCAGCAAAAGCAGCACACTTAAAATCTGATACAGAAACCATATCAGGATGACCAAACCTGCAGTCAGCAAGATCACTTTTACAAGAGATCTGTATAAATTTTCAGTGGTGTTTGATTGCATAGTTCCGTATTTTAGTTGTGTTTTTATTCTTTTTTTCTGATGAGTTAAACTGGCTGCTGAAAACCTTTTGTACAAACCGGTACGTTGACAGCACACTAAATAAATCACCGAGATTTAAACCAGATGCAGTAAAGTGAAGGGGTAAGATAATCCAATATTGACGTTGGGCTTACCTGCATACAAAAATGTTACCAATCGCTCCGGCATTTATCCGGCGTGTATTTTTGTAATTTTCATCAGTATTTTTTAGTGGTTAATGAAAGAATATTTCGGAATCCCGATTGATGATGATCGCTTTAACCCCATTTAGAGTTTCGCGGTTTGTTTCCAGGAATTCTTTTATTTTCTCATCTGTATCAATCAATTCCAGACAAATAGGATGGTGCATATGCGGAACTTCCGAATGATGGTTTTTGATATCCTCAAAGTTCAGATAGCCTGATTTTGCCTCAAAATACAGAGCCTGTTTAATGTCGCTTTCTTTGGCTTTTTTCAGTAAATATTCCTTCAGGGAGCTGTGCCACATTTTTTTCCAAAATCCGTGGGTTTCCACTTTCTTACCGAATTCAAAATAAATTCTCAAAACGCTGAATTTTTTACTCATGATCTTTTTTTTCGTGAATGATTTTACCTTCGTAATGGTGGTATCTGATATGTTTGGGCTGCCCTATGATCTGTTTTCCGTAAATACTGTTATGGCCTGAAAGCAGGTAGGAGACTACACAGGCAATTGCCATGTAGATACCGCTTTCGGCACCGAACAGTTCTATCCCCATCAGCATACATGCGAGAGGAGTGTTGGTTGCTCCTGCAAAAACGGCTACAAATCCCATTCCTGCCAGAAGACCTGTAGGCAAAGGAATAAAGACAGACAGCGCACTCCCTAAAGTCGCCCCGATAAAAAAGAGGGGCGTCACTTCACCACCTTTAAATCCGGCTGCAAGGGTAACGACTGTAAATGCCATTTTGAGAACAAAGTCATAGAATGGCAGTTGTTCTTCAAAAGAGTGTACGATCACTGGAATTCCGAGCCCTATGTATTTGGTTGTTCCTGCAATAAACACGGCAGCGGCCACAATTATTCCTCCGATTAAAGGACGCAGTGGCGGAAAAGAGATGTTGGATTTGAATAGCGCAGTGGCCCAATGGATGATTTTGCTGAATGAAGCGGCACAAAGTCCGAAGACAATTCCTGCCGCGATGCTGTAAAGGATCGGGAGGGCTTCTAATTTGGGAATAAAATCAATATGATAATGGGTATGTTGCACCTGCCAGAGGTCCGTTACGAGATCTGCAAGTATGGCCGCGGCAAAAGCCGGAAAAATGGCATCATACTTTATTTTTCCTATTAAAAAAACTTCCAGACCGAAGAGCGCACCCGCCAGTGGGGTGCCGAATACAGAGCCGAAACCTGCGGCAATGGCGGCGATCATCAGAATTTTCCGCTCCGGTGCCGAAAGTTTAAATGGTTTGGTAAATTGGTCTGCAATAGCACCTGCCATCTGTAAGGCTGTCCCTTCCCGGCCGGCTGAACCGCCGAAGAAATGGGTCGCAATGGTTCCGAGATAAACAAAAGGAGCCATCCTGAAGGGGAGGATTTCCCGGGGGTTATGAATACTGTCGATGAGTAGATTATTTCCTGCTTCAATATCCTGACCAAGATAATTGTAGAGCAGCCCAATAAGAAGCCCTCCGACCGGCAAAAAAACAATTAGCCATAAATGGTCTTCCCTGAAATCGGTCGCCCAGTTCAGCGACTGCAGAAAACCCGCGGAAACAGAACCTACACATATCCCGATAAGGGTACTGATCACGAGCCATTTTGCGACATAGATGATCGCGGGAAATTTCCGAAAAAACATTTTTGTTTGGAGCCGCGCTTTTCTGCTGCTGATTTTTGACTGTTGATTTTTAGTCATAATTATCCTGATTACATGTATAAACATTCTCTTAATCAGGCGTCATCAGCGTTTTACGGCGGTTGGGTAAGGAAGAACACCATTTCCTTCGGGAGCAAAAATACAAATTTATTTGAAAAACAGAATAAAATTACATTTTTTAGAAAAGAAACCAGAATGCTTCATTTAAGTGCTGAACCGTTTGCTGCGCTTTCCACCAAATATATTTATATTTGAACATGAATATTTATGATATAGCAGATCCGGAATTCAAAAAAGAGATTTCAGCGAGCCGCGATCTGAAACACTTTCCTGCAGGTTCGGTTATTTTGGATATTAATTCCTACGTAAATTACATTCCGCTGGTAATGTCGGGAAGTGTTAAGGTGGTAAGAACTGAAGAAGATGGAAGAGAAATCCTTTTGTATTACCTAACTCCCGGAGAAAGCTGTATTTCATCCATACTTTCAGGACTTGCCCAGGACACATCCAAAGTCAAGGCTATTGTGGAAGAGGATGCTGAAATTCTGATGCTGTCACTTTCAAAAGGCAAGGAATGGCTGACAAAATATCCGGAATGGTCTACTTTTGTTTTCCAGTTGTATCACAAGCGGTTTGAGGATTTGGTAACCATGGTAAACTCCATTGCTTTCCAAAAAGTAGATGTCAGACTTTTATATTTATTAGATCAGAAATCACAGCTGTATAAATCTAAAGAACTTTCTGTTACGCATCAGCAGCTTGCAGACGAGCTCGGCATTACGAGAGAAGCGGTAAGCCGCGTGCTGAAACAGATAGAAACCGAGGGCAAAATAAAACTTTCCCGAAATAAAATTACCCTTCTGTAACTGACATCACTGACACGGTGTTACAAAGACTGTACTTTTGCATCATTAATTTTAAATAAAACAACAATGTTAGATGCAATAAAAAACCTTTTCGGTATGGATAAAACCGATTATGCAGATCTTGTAAAGCAAGGTGCTGTTATTCTTGATGTAAGAAGCAAAAACGAATATGCTGACGGACATATTAAAAACTCCGTCAATATTCCTGTTGATCAGCTTCACAGCAACCTTTCAAAATTAAAAAATAAGGACAAACCGATCATTACGTGCTGCGCATCGGGAATGAGAAGTGCCACTGCAAAAACCATTCTCCAGAATAACGGTTACGGGAATGTACACAATGGCGGAGGATGGAGCAGTTTGAACGCTAAATTATCATATTAAGTGGATAAAACTGAAGGCGCACAAATTGTGGATGTGTGAACAGCAACTTGCAAAAAAATGGCAACGGAAATGCCCGATAAAGTTAAAATTGTAAGAATCAACGCCGATAAAAATACTGAGCTTGCAAAGCGATGAATGTTCTACGCTTCCGGTTTAAAACTGTACCGACATAGTGAAGTAGTTTGGGACAACCTTTGTTTTGTACCTGAAGAGGAAGTAAAGAAACCGCTTTCAAAATAAATAAATTACAATCTCTTCACGCTTTGCAACAGCTCTGAAGACCGGTCAGTTTCGGAAAATAATCATTGCTACGGTGAGTAATATATAGAAATAAGACTTGCGATTTGTTGCTTTATAATCTTAACCAAAAGGTATAATAAATGTATTTAATTGTTACTGGGTAGAGGTAACATAACGTTAAAAAATATGAAATTATCAATCGCCTACATCAATGATGTTCACGGCTATCTGGAACCGCATCCTGAATTGTTTTATGAAGGAGGAAAAGAAATCATTACCACTTCAGGTGGGTATTCCCGGATTGCTACCGTTTTAAAGGACTTACGCAAAAAGAACCCAAATACCTTGGTCTTTGACGGCGGCGATACTTTTCACGGTACTTTACCTTTGATTCAATCTAAAGGAGAAGCAGTAATTCCTGTTTTAAACAAAATGGGACTCAGTGCGATGGTAGGTCACTGGGATTTTGCCTATGGTCCGGAACAGCTGAAAAAGCTTGCGGGTCAATTAAATTATCCCATTCTGGGAATCAATGTGTACAAAGATGACGGTTCATTATTCCTTCCACCGTATATCATCACAGATGTGGAAGGGCTGAAAATTGCCGTTATCGGAATCTGCTCCAATATCATTGATAAAACAATGCCCGAACACTTCAGTGAAGGCCTGAAAATTACAGACGGAACAGAAGAATTACCGGTAATGGTTCAGCGGGTGAAAGCCGAAGGCGCACAACTTATTATCCTTCTTTCACACAATGGGTTTCCACAGGATGCAGAGTTGCTTTCAAAAGTTTCAGGCATTGATGTCTGTTTAAGTGCACACACCCATAACCGATTATACGAAGCGGTTAAAATTAATAATACTGTTGTGATTCAGTGTGGCTGCCATGGTTCTTTTGTCGGTCGTCTGGATCTTAATGTCGAACAGCAAACCATTGTCGATTACGGATATCAACTGATTACTGTCAATGAAGATATTGATCCTGACATTGAAATGGAAAATACCGTGTCCCAAATTATGCAGCCATTTCAGCATCTGAAACAGGAAATATTGGGCACAACCGGAAATGTATTACACCGGTACAACACCTTATCATCCACAATGGATGATCTTTTGCTGGCATCAATAAAATCAGTAAGCAAGGCCGATGTTGCTTTTTCAAACGGTTGGCGATACGGCGTTCCTATCCCCAAAGGTCCAATAACAAAATGGGATTTGTTCAACATCATTCCTATGAATCCCGAAGTTTCTACGCTCGATTTAACTGGAGGTGAAATAATAAGAATGCTGGAAGAAAATCTGGAACGCACCTTTTCTGCTGATCCCATGAAACAGATGGGGGGCTATATAAAAAGATGCCTCGGAATTTCCGTAAAGATGAGAATTGAAAATCCAAAACGGCACCGCATTCAGCAGATATTTGTCGGTGATGGAGTATTGGCAAAAGACCAGGTGTATAAAGCGGCATTTGTTACGGTGCAGGGTGTTCCTGAAGGATTGGGAATAAACAGGCTAAACCTGCCGCTAAAAGCGGTAGAAGCGATGGAAATGTATCTGAGTGAAAATAAAATCGGTAAAACGGGTGATCTTCAAACTTTTTCCCTGGTCTGAACACTAAAAAGGATCATTTGATGATTCACCCTGTAAAAAAAACAGGCCATATTACTGAACATCAGGCAAATGAATGAAATTTCCTGGCGTGGAAGAAGAACAGTAGCCATGATCGCATTTGGTTCCGGCGTGGTGAGTTTGCATTACGCTTCGTCCAGTAGTGATGATAAAAAGTAAAGCGGAAACACGTCAGGTCTACCCGTTATGTTTCCGCTCTGATTTAACCCCTTATATTGGGGTTTATTATTTTGATGATAGCTGTTTCTGTGATCAGGAAAAGTTCTGTCAGCCAGTCCCTTGAATCGTTAGGGCTTTACGACCGCCCATCCTTCATACTGCCGCAAAATGATTTCCCCATTTCCACTTGGGGTGTAACGTACAAAATCATACAGGTCCGCTTTCGGGATGTTTTTTTCCTTCAAAGTATTCTCGCACTGTACAAAAATAACGCCTCTTTCTTTCAGGGGAATCAGCAGTTTGTCGTATCCGTTCTTTTTTCTGTACAGTTCAACTCCGGGACCGAAAGCCAGCAGTTCCACATACAGTTTCCCTTTCAGGCGCGGGTCATCCATTGCATTACTGATGTTCCTGATGACTCCTTTTATTTTGGTTTCGTCGCTCTCATTCAGTACGTATAAAGCCCTGTATTCCGCTAACTGCGCTTTCACAGGCTTAAATTGATGCTTTTTATTTTGAGCGGTCATTGGCAGGCTGGTTAAGGTAAGAATGATGAAGAGTGTTTTAATTAAATTCAACATGATTATTCTTTTAAAAGTGCATTTATTTCTTCGTAAAATGAAGCCTTGCTGTAATCAGCCATTCCCGCATGATGCAGTCGTACCGCTCCGGTCTTATCCAGCACCACTGTAGTGGGCAGTGAGCCGCTGAAGTATACTTCCGGGATATTGCCTTCCGGAACCAAAAGCGGCAGTGTATAATTTTCCTTTTGAAGATAGGCTTTGCCTAAAGCCACCTCATCATCCAAATTCACGGTTAAAAATACAACATCGGGGTTGAACCGGTATTGATCATAAAATTTTTGGATCGACGGAAATTCCGCACGGCATGGCGGACACCAGGATGCCCAGAAATTGATGAATACCACTTTCCCCTTCAGGTCTGAAGTGCTGATT
>NZ_VOXE01000003.1:460312-654636 GCF_008014695.1 Chryseobacterium sp. | reverse complement strand
ATGACCAAATGTTTCCGGAGAAAAATCTGAAACTTTTTTTAAGCCCCTAACTCCCTTCACATCCCATCTTTTCAATCTTCTACTTCGCTCCCCGCTTCTCTCGATTTGGGTTTGCAAAGATAGAAAGAATTTGATAATCTGCAAGTGTTTTTTAAAAAATCTGTAAAATATTTATTCTGCTTCTGCGCTTTCCCCTTTTAAAGGAGATGCAAAGATATGTTAATCTACCGTTAACAAACAAGACGAATATAGAATCACTTTAAAATTGTGCATAAATAAGACATATATAGGCTGGTTTTCAACCATGTATACCGTGGATTAAGTTATCCACAATACTCAAAACGCTTGAAGTGATCTGATTTTTTGCTGCATTCAGTAGAAATATACTCTTATTATAAACATGCATTATCCTTAATAATAAGATATCCCCCAAGATTTAAAGATTGAGGTTCTTTACTTTCATGTAACAAAAACTTCCGAGAAAGAAACCCGCAGTATCTGCAACAATGTCCAGAAGTTCTGCAGAACGGCCCAGGTGCATTTCATCCTGGAGAATTTCCGTCGCGAAAGCGTACACTAGCATAATCTGTATGAAGTAGATAAACCCTACTTTTGGAAGTGCAGTTCTGAAGCAAAATGCCAGTAATGCAAAGATACTCACATGTATTACTTTATCTATACCTGAAAACATAAACCAGTATTCATGGTTTTCTGTACCGGGTCTGAGAAGCATATAAGTAAGAAATGCCCAATAAATGGGCAAAATCTTTATAAATATGGACGATATTTTATCCAAGTAATTCCTGGTATTGCTCTGCTGAAAGCAGTTCCGACACATCGGTATCTTCTGCTATTTCCAGTTTAATGATCCAGCCTTTTCCGTATGGGTCGGTATTAAGGAGTTCCGGCTGATCTTCGAGATCAGTATTGAAGGAAGTAACGGTTCCGGATATTGGCAGATAAAGGTCTGAAACAGTCTTCACAGCTTCCACACTTCCGAATACCTCTCCTGAAGACAGTTCGTCATCCACAGTATCCACATCTACAAATACGATATCGCCCAATTCTCCCTGTGCGAAATCAGTGATGCCGATTGTTGCGGTGTTACCTTCTATTTTCACCCATTCATGTTCTTTGGTGTACTTCAATTCTGCCGGTGTGTTCATTTTTGTTTTTTTATTGTTGAGTTACAAATTTAAAATTAAATTGCGAGAGTTCAAACCTTTTTAAAATTATTGTCTCACCTTTATTAGAGAAATTCTTCTTTTACAATCCATCGTTTCCAAAAGTGAAGGTCGCGGTTACTCCAGCCCGTACTGTTGAAAGTGGAAATGCTGTTGAAATTTTATATTTCGTCATCATTTGGTCATAGAACAGTTTCACATTCAGGTTTTCAGAAAAATTATAATCAGCAGACATTTTAAGCTGGAACAATCTCTGTCCTCCGGTAATCTGAGAATCATCCAATAAAATATTCCGGATTGTGGTTAAATTATCGCGGATGGCCAAATCGCCCCGAATATTCAGATCGCTTCCTGAGTTCTTCCCGCCTCTTCTGCCGCGGGTATAATTACCCCCGAGCCTGAAGTTTTCCAGAATATATCCGAAACCAACCACATACTCAGTTCCAGTATCTTCGGTAAGCGTGTGGTTCACCAAGCCGAGTAAATAAATCCGGTCTTTATTATAATTGGCGCGGAACTGCATATTGTTTCTCATGGTAACATCAATTCCAATAAGCGGTTCAAAGCGTTCCTGATATACGGTCTGCGCAAAAATGAAAGGATTGATGCGGTCTCCGTTAATATCAATTCCGTTCGGGGTATTGTAATAATCGATATTCGACTGAATTCCTGTCGCTGTATAAGATGAATTATAAGCATGAAGAATATCAAATTTTGCAAACTGTCCGTTTATCACCGGGAAATTTCTAAGTCCCGAATAAGTCACCCTCCAGTTCGGTAGCGGGAAACCGGCCTTTTTTGCATCACCCACCTGTTCCGGCGATTTTCCTTCCACAGCGGCCCTGAATGCCGGTATCAACACATAAGAATTGGCAATGCTGTAACCCGGAGCGTAACCATCTGGTCCCGCTGCACCGCCCAGTTGCTGGGAAATTATTTTTGAATTCTCAATTAAATTTCGGTAAAGGTCGTCACCACTCTTAAATGCCGTCTTCACGATCATGCTGGAGTTGGTATACGTAATGAAATCATTGCCGAAGGCAAAATCATGATTTGGAGTGTTGAGATTCTGCACATCATTGAAGCCTACCTGCGTGAAAGTTCTGTTGTACGTATGCAGAACATTCAGATCAATTCGGAAATCATTTACAGGAATCACGAGCAAACTCGCATTCAGCTGACGGCTTTTCAGCTGCACATACGGGTCATTCATCAAAGTAGAGTTACTGATCCATTGGTTCTCGATGGCCGTTCTGCGGATATCAGCCTGGGAACCGAGCAGGAATCCGTAGGTCGGACCGCCCAAAGTCTGTCCGTAACCATACCAGTTCGGTGCTGAAAGCAGACCAGGGAGAACTGTACCGTTATTCTCATTATAATCAATATTCAGCTGCTTGATCGCTGTGAATGCTGAAGCAATGCTCTGCAGCGGTGTAAGTTTATTCTTGAATTTATAATTTTTGAAAGTAAACTTTTTGGCTTCCCATGCTTGGGCGTAGACATTATTCAGAGAATCAATCTCCTTTTCTCTTTTTTGAATTTTATCGGAGATATTTTTGAAATATTTGAATTTATTGAACAGTTTAGGCACATCCACAGAACCGGTTGCGATGACGTTGTTGGTATTCTGACCAATGGATCCCAAACTTCCGCCCGGACTGGATAGAAGTGCTGTAGATCGGGAGTTCCAGTTGTACGTAATTCCGTAGCCCAGTTCCGCTTCAATAAAATCGAGGTATGGGAACAGCTGGAAAGGCAATTTATAGTTCAGCTGAACACGGTGGTTATACAGAACTGGTCTTCCGTACCTGAAGGCATTCTGGAAAATCGAACTTTTATCCATCATGTTCACGTCCATATTGTCATTCAGGGTTCTTGTTAAAGCATTTACTTCAAGTTTCAAAGATTTTGTGAAATTGAAGCCGATGCCGTACTGCCAACCGAAGTAAAAATTCCTGTTTTTAATTGCGGCAAAATCGTTCCCCAGGTTCCCGGTTAAAATGGCGTCAATATTCCTGAATTCGAGTTCATTGTAATTCCTATCGATTTCGGTTCTGAAAGAGAAACGTGTCGGAACCGGATTGATGTTGAATTCTTTAATCCACCTCAGGTACTTTGTAGATTTTGCGGTATCGCTGATCATTTTGTTGAAAGGTTTGATCACCCACGGTTTGAAACTGTAGTTGTAATCAAGATAACCTCTCAGATATTGTCTGTAATTTTTCTTCGTGTAGATATCCCGGAAATAGTCATCATTATATACTGTAGTTACCGAAAGGTTTTCCACATCATAAAATTTTGGCTTCCTGTCCGGATTCATTCTTTCTTTATGCATATTTACAACGCCCAGACTTCTCTGCTGGGTAAACGTTCTTGCCACCTGAATCAGTTCCTCCTTGTTTGGTGCTTTTGAAAATTCCACATCATTGTCCAAAGGATTGTATTTAGGATCTTCAATGGTTTGGGAATAAGAATAATTCACCGGGATTTTCAGTCCGCTTTTTTCAGGCAGAAATTTATCGGCATTTACCGTAGTATTGATACTGAAAGCCGACTGTGTAGACTGGGATCTTTCCGCAGGCTTGGAATCGATGTTGCCAAAACCGATGGTGGAATAAGCCACGTTGCTGTTTACGATGGCAAAATCTCCTAAATTGAAGTTCAGACTTGCGTTTCCGGCGTACCCTCCTTTATTTTCAATTTCAGAAAGGCGGATTTCATTTACCCAAAGGATTAGATCTTTGGAGTTCCGGTCAAGGTTCCTCATTCCGACCATGATATTGGTAATGTTCCCAATGGTTGGCCGTCCTTTTACATATATTTTCCTGTTGGAATCTCCGAACTCAGGATCCAAAGTTCTTTCTGTAATCAGCGCTGCGGAGTTTTTATCTCTGCGAAGTTTGGCATCAACAAAATTCTGAATCTCAAAATCCACTTCATTCTCGGAAGGCCAAATGTCCAGAGGTGAAGTTGCAGTGCTTGGAGTGTACTTTAAAGAAGCTTCATATTCGTAATAATTGTCTGTCGCGTCACTTCCGAATCTGATGAAGAATTTAGCATCGGGATCAAGGCCTCCTACTGCCTGAAATTCAGGATCTGCATTTTCAGCATGTACAAAAAGTTTGAGTTTTTTGAAACGGCGCATATCCAGATTCGTATTTTTGAAAACACCGCGTGCTTCGCCAACAAGATTTCTGTCTCTGATATAAAGAGAAGCTTCATTCTGTCTTTGGGCACCACCGGTTCCGCTGAGTACCTGACGGTCGATTCCCGGAGGCAATACATACGGCGGTTGGTTGAGGCCGTTTTCCTCAAGATTCACACTTCCCACTTCAAAATTGGTGATATCTGCCAATACCGAACCTTCATTCGTGTTGGTGGCAGACCACAGATTTTTCGGATATCTTCTCCAGTCTGATCTAACGAGGTCAAAAGTTCCGAAACGGATGGTTGAAGTCTGGTCGAAACCTTTAAGTAAAAGTCTTGCAAATCTTACATTATTCAAAACTGAAAGATCATGGTCTCCGGCGCTCTGATCAAAATCCGATACGGGAATCCGGAAAAGAATCCATTTCACCTCATCGGTCTGTCCGTTTTCAAATCTCGCCTGCACTGTTTTTACATCAGCAATGTATTTCTGGCCTTTTACGAGACTGGACTGATCAAGATTTATTTCGTACTGGTTGTAGTTTTCGCTTTGGTCTAAGTTATAATCCCGGTTTGCATCTTCAGCATCCGGAGTTTGAGAAGCCACTTCAAGGGAGTTGCTTTGGGAATTGGCTTCAGGATTCCTGAAATATTTATACCGCTGTGGTAAAGATGACGCTAAGTTACCTCCGAATTTATCAGACAGATAGAATAAAAAATCATCGGAAGCCGGATCAGAAAGATTGGTAACCGGGTTTGTAAGGTTAATTCCAAACTTTGAAGCTTCAGATGCAGCATCCAATCCGTCGAAACCAAGATCCTGAACGGTTCTTTCTGCATCTTCGGAAGAAAAAGCATACAGAATTGGCGGCTGTTTCGGCTGGATCCCTAGATTTGAAGCAGTTGTGGTTGCCGGCGCGGAAGGCGTTGGAAGTCCATTTTCGTACTGCATCAATCCGTCTTTCAATACATCTTCAGATACGTTTCCGAGCTGGAGCAATAATTTTGGAGCTGCTCCCAGATTATTTCCGTCTGCATAAGGATCCATCATCCAGAACTCCACATATTCAATATTGGAATTCACAAAGTTGGAGACTGAAATCGGACGCATCAAACCAGCCCATCTCTGCTGAGTGGTTTCAGCCGCCTGATTCACGTTATATGGACCTCTTTCTGAAGGATAATAGGTAATGTCGAAGGTATTCGTATAGGTTTGGTCTCCTGCGACAAAATCTTTGGAATTGAAAAGTTCTTCCAGTTGCACCCGGCGTGAGGCATGATTGGAAACCGCCTGTGCGTTGATGCCGTTCGGTGCGTTGCCGCCAATTCCCCAAAATCTCGGGTCAATATTGTACCAGGAAACCAGAGCGCGTCCGTTTCCGTTCGTGATGTCGTCATTTTGTCCTGCTCCGGCAAAAACAGGATCGCCCTGATTTTTTTCGGGTTTCGAAGCCAGACTCCAGATTGCAGGCTCTTTCAGGGAGATTTTTGAGGTCGTCTGTTCAAAATCATCCACATAAGACTGGTTGTTGGTGCCTTTATTCATACCCGGGATCAGGTAAGCCGCTTCCATCCTGAAATTCAGACTGGAAGGTGCCTCAGTATTCACCAAAGGAATTTTATCAGTAAGACGGGTAAGGAATGGCAATTCATTATTGTACAATAAATTAATTCCGGCCATCGTATTGTTCACGGCTTCCTGGCCGTAGTTTACTTTTTGGGTGAGCGGCACTTCGGAATAATTCACAACCGTTCCACCCAGGAGGAAATGATCATTGAATTTTCTCTCCAGATTCAATCCTAAAAATCTTTTACGCTGCGTATTGAAGGTCAGTTGATTTTCGAGCGCAATATTGATGGCCTGCCCCGACTGTTTTACTGCTTCGTTGATAATCGTTACCGTTCCGAGCATGTAATCCACAGTATAATCCACCCCTTCTGAAAGCTGGACGCCGTTTGCAGTCACCTTTACTGAGCCTTGCGGAACATTGATCGCTCCGAGAGAAATCCCCTGTCCCTGCGTTCCTTTATAGCGGCCTTCCATGGTGTAACGAAGCGCAAGGTTGCTGGAAGTTGCGACCTGTTTCTGCTGGGTATATAGATCCGTAAAAACATACTGAGGATCATTGGTTCCCAAAACACTAGCCATATAACTTCCGAAAGGCTGCACTTTGGTATAAATCAGTTTACCTTCCTCTGGCCGGATTGTAATTCCGGGAACAAAATCGAAAATACCGTCGCCTAAAACGCCGCCATTGGATTGAAGGTCATTGTTGAGATTCAGCCGGTCCCAGTTTAACAGCTTCAGTAAATTCGTATCCTGAACATTGGTATTTGGTAGATAATTCACTTTACCGCCGGTTTGCGGATCTCTGTAGTAAATATTCAGTAAAAAACCGTCCTGATTCACCTGATTGGCTTCCAGTGAATAGATGTTTTTCATCATCAGATTCCACATAGGCGAAGTGGTTTTCACATTGGAATTCGGCTTCAGTACTTTCGTTACTAAAACTGCACTTTCTTCAGAAAACTCTCCCACTTTATACACCTGATTGCTGCCGTTAACGGTGTAGGAATAGGACACTGCCAACAATTGATTGTCATTCAGCCTCTGGTTAAGAGAAAGATAGCCCAACTGTGGATTGTATGTAAATTCATTCGCGGCAAGTCTTCTTGCTTTCCGGTTAAAGATGAAATTCTCTCCATCAACAAAAGCCTCCGTAGTTCCGTTTGCGTTTGGTAAAACCTGCCCGTTGATGGCGTTATATGCGGTATTTGCATCCCGCAGCGAAGGTCCCAAAGCAGTTACACTTTGGTAAAGATTATTCTGGGAATTATCAGGTAGTCCGGATAAACCATCTCCCAAATCCCGGATTCCCACAATACTCTTCTGGTAGGCAAGGTTTCCGTTCCCCTGATCCAGAACCCATGCTTCAATTCTTGTAATATTGATCGTGGAATTAATTAATGGATAATTCAGGAGTGAAGCATCATAATTGTTGAGGAAATAATGCCCGATAAAATAATGCTGGTTGTCTTCATAGTCAATGGCATTTATTTTAAAGGTGTTCATCACGCCACCCCCCTGCACAACAATATTCCGGGCTTCACCCTGTTGCTGCGAGAGCACCAAAGTTCCATAAGTTTTTCCAAGCTGGAATTCCGTCTTCAAACCGAAAAGGGACTCTGAACCACGAATAAGACTCGTGGAAAGCGGCATATTCACATTCCCGAATTCCACTCTTTTGATCATTTTATCTTCGCCTCCGGTTGCAGGATCGTTCAGTCCTTTCGTCTGGAGGTCCTTCCAGCTTCCTTTTGCCTGCCAAACAAGGTTCATTCGGTTTTCGAAGGCGAAACCGCTCTGTGTATCGTAGTTCGCGCGGAGCTGGAGATTTTCTCCCACCTTTCCGAGCAACCCCAACTGAATCCGCTGATCGATATCGAATGAAAAACTGGTTCTGTTTTGGGGTAAAATAAGTGGATTGTCTATTTTCTGGTACAGTCCGCCAACATCAAAAGAGGCGTAACCTGAAGGAATGATTTCAATTTTATTGCCGCCGAAGATACTTTCAAAAAGTTTGTTCCGGACGTTTACAGCAGGGATCAGGCCTCTTTTCTGCGCATCGGTTTTGTCTTTCCGGAAAAGGAGACTGTAACGGTCTGATTTGTCTTCGTAAAACAGTCTCGCCTGATTGGCTGCTACAAAATCCTGATATTCCTCGGGAGTCATCACGGTAGCAGTTCCTGTAATCACATCTCCGATTTTCGGATATACGTAGTACATTCCGGTTTTAATGTCATAAAAACCTTCGTATTGGGTGGGATCAGGCAGTACATAGTCTTTCTTTACCACGATACTGTCTGCAGGAAGAACCTGAGCGAAAAAATTTATTCCTGTAAATAAGAACAATAAAACGGTGACTACCTTATGCTGAAAAAAATGCTTCTTCTCCAAATGTTAAATATTTTTTAAAATTTGTTTTACCAGTTCTTCTACTGAAAAATCTGGATTCTGCTTCAGAATACGGTCTGCAATCTTCTCACTCATCTTCTTCTGAATCCCTAAAACTTCTAATGCAGATAACGATTCTTCCTTAACTTTATTATTTGCAAATGTAGAAATATTTTCAGCAGCAGAACTGAATTTCTGCACTTTATCCCGCAATTCCACAATAATCCTTTCTGCAGTTTTTCCGCCGATTCCTTTCACTTTCTGAAGCAGCAAACTGTTGTTTGCGGTGATGGCCGAAGCGATTTCCTCCAGGCTCAGTGAAGAGAGCATGATGATTGCCGAAACCGGTCCTACTCCGTTAACACTTATTAACAGATTGAACATTTCTTTTTCTAAAATTGTGTTAAAACCAAACAGAAGATGTGCATCTTCCCGAATGATCTGCTGAATATTGAGAAAGGATTCTTTCCCGAGCCTGAGTTGATTGGAAGTCTGAAGACTGATGCCCACGTAATAGCCTACCCCATTTACGTCAACAACCACCGATGTTGGGTTGAGTTGCTGAACGGTTCCTTTTAGCGAATAAATCATTGTGTTTTTTTGAAGAATTCAAATATAGCAAATTGACATTAATAAAAATGCAGCCTTTTGAGGCTGCATTTTTATTATAATTATCCATGGAAATTCGTTTGATACTACTGATTCCATTAAATGTTGATGTTTTTTTCTTATTCTTATGCGGTTATCTCCCTTCGCTGTGCATCCAAAACGGCGATTGTCGCCAGATTTACAATCTCATCAACACTGGCACGCATCTGAAGCACATGAACCGGATGTTTGAGTCCCATCAGAATCGGACCCACCACCTGTGCAACCTTCATCCCACGAATTATTTTATAAGAAAGATTTGCGCTTTCCAGATTCGGGAATACAAAAACATTCGCCGGCGTTGTTCCCAGCTTTGAAAACGGATAATCCGACAGGTGATCGGCATTCATGGCAAAATCAGGCTGAATTTCTCCGTCAACAACCATTTTAGGGAACTTTTCATGAAGAACTTTCACCGCTTTTGCCACTTTTTTGGAAGTTTCGGAAAGTCCGGAGAAATTTTCGAAAGCCAGCATAGCAATTCTTGGTTCAATTGCGAATGATTTAACGGTAAGCTCTGCCATTCGTGCAATATTCACGAGATCTTCCGCGGTTGGATTCTGGTTAATGGAAGTGTCTGCAAAAAAGATCGGTTTCTTTTCGGTAAGAATCATCATCATTGATGCAATTTTGTCCACCCCTTTTTCTTTTTCAATCACTTCGAGCACGGGACGCAAAACTGAAGAGTAATTTTTAGCAAAACCGATGATCAGAGCATCCGTATCACCATGCTGAAGCATCAGCGGACCGAAATAATCTCGCTGGCGGACATATCTTTTGGCTTTGTACTCGTTCATGCCTTTTCTCTGGCGAAGTTTCCAGAGAGATTCGCGGTATTTCACCCGGTTTTCTTCCTGGTCATCATCCATCGGGTCTACAATAGGAACATCGATCTCAATACCGAATTTTTTCATCTGTTCCTGAACGAATTTCTTCTCTCCGAGCAGAATGGGCTGTGCAATCCCCTCTTCATAAAGAATCTGCGCAGCTTTTAAAACATTATATTCCTCAGCGTTTCCGAGTGTAACCCGTTTCGGATTTGCGCGGGCGCGGTTCTGCATCATCCGAATGAGTTTTTCATCCCTTCCCATGCGGTCAAGCAGCCTGTTTTCGTATTCGTCAAAATTCTCGATTGGTTTTCCCGCAATTCCACTGTCCATTGCAGCTTTTGCAACGGCCATCGACACCTTCGTAATCAAACGGTTATCAAATGGTTTAGGAATAAAATATTCTCTTCCGAAACTGAGGTTTTTAAGATTATAGGCTAAAATCACGGCTTCCGGAACCGGTTCTTTCGCCAGATCAGCCAGTGCGTGAACTGCCGCAAGTTTCATGGCTTCATTAATTCCGGTAGCCTGAACATCGAGCGCCCCCCGGAAAATATAAGGAAAACCCAGAACGTTGTTCACCTGATTAGGATAATCACTTCTACCGGTTGCCATAATTACATCTTTGCGGGTTTCCATTGCCAGATCGTAATCGATTTCAGGCGTTGGATTTGCGAGCCCGAAAACAATCGGGTTTGCAGCCATTGAGAGCAGCATTTCCGGCGTCATTACATTTCCTTTGGAAAGTCCTACAAAAACATCGGCATCTTTTAGGGCGTCTTCCAGGGTTTCAAGATCTGTCTGCGCGGCAAAATACTGTTTTTCCGCAGTCAGATTTTCTCTTTTATGATTGATGACTCCTTTGCTGTCGCACATCAGCACATTTTCCTTTTTAAGGCCTAGTTCCAGATACAGTTTAGTACAGGCCACCGCTGCCGCCCCAGCTCCGTTTATCACGATCTTCACTTCTCCGAATTTTTTATCCGCGATTTCAAGAGCGTTAAGGAGCGCCGCTGCCGAAATAATGGCCGTTCCGTGCTGATCATCGTGCATCAGCGGAATATTGAGTTCTTCTTTGAGTTTCTGTTCAATATAAAAAGCTTCAGGTGCTTTGATGTCTTCGAGGTTGATTCCGCCAAATGTCGGGGCGATTCCTTTTACAATCTGGATAAATTTATCGGGGTCTTTTTCATCAATTTCGATATCAAAAACATTGATATCCGCAAAAATTTTAAATAAAAGCCCTTTTCCCTCCATAACGGGTTTTGAAGCTTCAGCGCCAATGTCACCCAATCCGAGAACTGCCGTTCCGTTAGAAATAACGGCCACGAGATTGCCTTTTCCGGTATAATCGTAAACCGTTTTCGGGTTTTTTTCGATTTCCAGACACGGTATGGCAACGCCGGGAGAATACGCAAGGGAAAGATCCCGCTGCGATGAATGGGGTTTGGAAGGGACGACCTCTATTTTGCCTTTTGGTTCACTGCTGTGATAATCGAGTGCGGCCTGGTTAAAATTCTTTTCGTCTCTTTGGTTTTTGCTTGCCATTTTCAGTGCTTTAGATTCATTCCAGCATTTTTTATAGAAGTTGCTGAAAGGTTATATTAAGATTAATTTAAATTAGAATGTATTTTTTGTGATAATCCACTAAACTTTCGATCGGTTTCTGTACTACTTTCCCTATTTTTAGGTTGAGTTCAGCCGCCGCAGCGCGCAGAATATCTTCGTAAATGTAGGCAATGTAGCCGATGAAGTTGATTTCGACTTCGCCGGCTTCCGGATACGGAAGTACCTGATAATCGAGAAAATTCTTCATTTCATCAAAGACCATGTTCTGGAAATACGGATGTTTTTTCCGTTCCGAAATGAATTTATTGAATTCGCCCAGATAAGCATTAGCCCGTGGATTGTGATACATATTTTTGATCGCTTCCTCAATGGTGAGGTGATAGGTGTCTTCAAATTCTTCACGAAGATCATCCGGGAGTTTTTTCATAAAAAAACGCCGGAGCAGGTGTTTGCCTAAAGCACTTCCGCTGCCCTCGTCCCCAATCAGAAAACCCAGGGAAGGAAGATCGGTTCTTATTTTTTCGCCATCAAAATAGCAGGAATTAGAACCCGTACCTAAAATGCAGATAATTGCGGGACTGCCGTTGTAAGCAGCATACGCCGCAGCCGTCATGTCTTCTTTTATAGTAATTGACGCTTTTGGAAATGCTTTAACGAACTCCGAGTCCACCTTTTCGGCGTTTGCGGGCGTTCCGCAGCCGGAACCGTAAAAAAAAACTTTTTCAATATGGTTTTTCAGAAAAAATAGGTCCTGATTTTTATCAATTTCCTTCATAATGAAATCAGGATTAATGATATTAGGATTGAATCCTAAAGTGGTCGTCTTCAGGTTGGGTTTGCCGGAGTTTTCCAGAATTACCCAGTCGCATTTCGTAGAACCCCCATCAATAATGGCAATCATAGTGTTAAAAGTTTAATGTGCTAAATTATCATTTTAATTTTGAATAGCCATGCCGGAAAACCTAACGGTCTGACTGCCTGAATAAAAAGAAAATAACAAACAAAAAACCCATATAAAATATGGGCCTTCAAATCATTTATCAAATGTCTGTTTAATCTTTTTTTACCTCTAACCAGTCTTCGATCTCCACTTCCAGATATTCGGTCTGCTGTTTCATGGCTGTAATAAAGTCATCAGGAACACCGGAAATGTCACTGTTTTCCAAATCCCATAAATCATCGGACATGGTTTCATATTCTGTATATATTCTTTTGAATCGCGGATTGTTTTTTTCGAGCTCTTCAATTTTCTTCTGCTGGGGCCGGAATTTTCTGTAAGCGGGTTTTAGTGGATTCATTTTTCTGATGTTTTTAAGAAAACCATTTGTAATAAAAATGCTCGAGATAAAAAATCATTTTCAGCAACCTGCTGAAAATGAAATTCGTATCCGTAATATGTTTCTTTCAATAATTAAATTTAGATAATATTTTGATTGAAAAAAAAAATTTAACAGTATTTTTACATCTTTAACATAAGTTATAAATTCGCAGCGTTTATATGAAAGAATTTTTCCTCAGGCAGAAACAGGTTTTGTTTTTCATCATCGCAGGCGGTGTTTGTGCAGTGGTGGAAATCGCTACTTTTAAACTCTTCAGTGTAGCGATTCCAAGGATTCTGCCTATGGAAACAGATTTTTACGGCATTCATTTTCCGTTCAGCAATATTTTTTCAACCCTTATTGCCATTGTATTCAATTATTTTCTGAGCATCTGGTTTGTTTTTGAGCGCGGTAAACATTCAAAAAAAAAGGAATTTGCTTATTTCATGTCTATTTCCTTCATTTCCACAATTTTAAGTTTAAGCTTTTTTCAGGTTTTTTTCCGGTTTCTGTACTCCAATAATATGAATTTGGGGGTATTTGTTCTGAGTCCTGAAATCCTCAGTAAAATTTCTGCAATCGTTCTGGTTTCGGTATTGAATTACTCTGTGAAAAAAAAGGTTATTTTTAACGGATAATTATGATCAATCTCCTGTTGGTTAATATCATTTAATAATATTCGTAAAATTTGACTTCCATAATGACAAAAATTCTGAATTATATCTGGCGCGGCTGGTTTGTGCTTTTGGGAATCCTGCTTACGCTTGTCCTTGGAATTCCGATATTTCTTTTATCCCTTAAAAAAGAACATTATAAATATTGTTACCAGTTTATCCGAATCTGGTGTTACGGCATGTTTTATGGCATGGGTTTCCGGTATAAACTCATCAGGCTCAGCAAAGACCATATCGACCCGCAGCAGCAATATGTTTTCATCGCCAACCACACCTCTATCATTGATGTTTTGCTTCCGTGCATTTTAATCCGTGACCATCCGCTCTGTTATGTGGGTAAAAAGGAACTGGTTAAAATCCCTGTTTTCGGGATGATTTATAAAAGAATATGTGTAATGGTGGACCGGAGTTCAGCAAAGAGCCGTGCTGATGTCTACCGCCGATGCGCCGAAAGAATGGAGGAAGGCCAAAGTGTGGTGATTTTTCCGGAAGGTGGTGTTCCCGATGACACTTCAGTTATACTCGATCCTTTTAAGGATGGTGCTTTTATACTTGCCTCGAAGCATCAGTTTCCGCTGGCGGTATACACTTTTGTAGGCCTGAAGCAAATGTTTCCCTTTAATAATTCAAAAGGGTACCCGGGAAAAGTGAAGATTTATTTCAACGGTATTATGGAACCTCATGCTGGTCCAAAAGAGCTTAAAGCAAGTGCCCACAGCGAAATAAAAAAAGTTTTGGAAAACTCAATCTGAGAGAATAAATAGTTATATTTGTTTTAAAGAAATTAAAAACTAATGTCAACAAATTATACCAAGCAAACCAACTGGGGCCAATTCATCCCTTTAGTCACCGTGTTTTTTTTCTGGGGATTCGTGGCCGCAAGCAACGATATTCTGATTCCCGTTTTCAAGAAAGCCTTTGATTTAACCCAGAGCCAGAGTCAGCTGGTTTCAGTAGCATTTTATGTAGCCTATACTGTAGGGTCATTAATCTACATGTTTGTTTCAAAAGCCATCAAGCAGGATGTTGTGAATAAAATCGGATATAAAAACGGTTTAATTTTAGGACTTCTCATTTCAGCAGCAGGAACTTTGCTCTTTTATCCAGCCGCAAATCTGGGTTCTTTCCCCTTAATGATTTCAGGACTGTTTATTGTTGGTTTGGGTTTCTCGCTTCAGCAAATCGTAGCAAATCCACTCGCGATTGAAGTTGGCCCTACCGAAACCGGTTCCCAGCGACTAACGATGGCGGGCGGAATTAATAATCTGGGTACAACCATCGGTCCGCTAATCGTTTCATTTGCCATTTTCGGCTCCGCGACCGCTTCGAATACCGAAGCCAGCATTGAATCGGTAAAAGTGCCGTATCTTGTTTTAGGAGTTGCATTTCTACTGGTTGCAATTCTTCTGAAGTTTTCGTCTCTGCCTAAAATTACGCCAACCATCACGGAAGATACTGATGATGCTGTTCCAGGTGAACACCGAACGTCGGCCCTGAAATATCCACAGCTGGTAATGGGAATGATTGCTATTTTTGTTTATGTGGGTGTGGAAGTTTCCACGGCAAGTAATCTTCCGGCATATATGGAGAAATCACTTGGCTTTGCCACCAAAGACATTGCGCCTTATGTGTCCCTTTATTGGGCTTCTTTAATGATTGGCCGGTGGACTGGAGCAGTTGATGCATTTGACATCAGCGCCGGGTTCAAGAAAATTTTAAGATTTTTAGCGCCTTATCTGGCTTTCGGCGTTTTTCTGATGGTAAATGCCATCGCAAAGCACGATCTGTCTGATTTTTATATTTATGGTGTAATTATTTTGGTGATGATTGCATGTGATATCGCGAGCAAAGGAAACCCGGCAAGAATGCTGCTGATTTTTTCCGGAATGGGAATTTTAGCTTTAATAACGGGAATGCTAACGTCGGGAATGACTTCTGTTTACGCCTTTACAAGTGTAGGGCTCTTCTGTTCCACACTTTGGCCTTGTATTTTTGCTTTAGCCATCAACGGCCTTGGAAAACACACGAATCAGGGTTCGGGATATCTGATCATGATGATTATGGGTGGCGGAATTATTTCATGGTTACAAGGTTCTTTAGCAGACATGACGAATATTCATTTCAGTTATATCGTAGGGGTGGCATGTTTTGCTTACCTCGCATTCTATGCTGTTCGGGTGACCGGAATTCTAAAAGCCCAGGGAATCAGTCTCGACAAGCTCAAAAATGAAGGCGGACATTAAAAAAATAAACATATTTTCTAGAAAAAGATTTTGGGCAGGTATTTTATCTGCCCAATTTCTGTTGTTTTTTATCCTTGCAAAATTCCACTCTACTCTTATTGTTTTTGAAAGATTTTTTGAAATACAGAAAGTCTTTCACCAAAAAATTTTCGCGGTGTTTCCGTTTTCTGTAGGCGATTTACTGTATATTTTATTAGCAGTTTTGATGATCTTTTATCTGCTCAAAATATTCAAAAAGAAAACCCGTAATCATTTTGTACTGAAATTTCTCATCTTACTGAATCTGCTTTATTTCCTGTACCAGATTTTCTGGGGAATGCTGTATTTTCAGACACCGCTCGCTGAGAAGCTTCCTAATGAGGAAATAACCCTTCAGGACACCAAAACTTTGGCGTTAAAATATCTGAATTTATGCAAGCAGACGCGAAATCGGGTAAGCGAAGACCGAAACGGGGTTTTTAAACTGATGAATTTAAAACTGACCGAACAGGAAATTCTTCTTCAACAGAGTCAATTGCCATCCTTTATCAGTTCCAAAAAACCGACGGGCATTAATAGTTTCAAGTCAAGTTTATGGAAAGCAATCATGAGCTCAACAGGTATTTTAGGGTATTATAATCCTTTTACTGGTGAGGCGCAGTTTAACCCTGAACTTCCCTCGACATACCTTCCGTTTACGCTTGCACATGAAAGTGCACACCAACTGGGATTTGCGCGTGAGCAGGAAGCCAATTTCATTGGGTACCTCATCGGTAAAGATTCAAAAAACGCCGAATTAAAATACAGCACCCAGTATTTTGTACTGAAATCCCTTTTGAACGATCTGGTGGAAAAGGATCCCGAATTTGTCAGGAAAATCATCAGGAGCTATTCTTCAGGAATGAAAAGAGACCGCCTTGCCGAAAAAATGTTTGTAAAGAAAAACGAAGGATTTCTGAACGATTTCTTTGGTTTCACGAATGACCTTTTCCTAAAAAGCAACCGTCAGGATGGCAGCATCACTTACTCCTATTTCACAGGACTGCTGATCCGTTATGAAAAAATGAACGCCAACAAATAGAATTACTATAGGATTTTTGGAATGCCACTGGAACAGGATCACCAAAAATTTGAATCATTTCTAATTATTTGCTAGAGTAAACAGAAAAAATTTACAAGAAAACCCTTCCCTTCCTTCCAAAAAAAAATCTCAACCGAAGTTGAGATTTGTAGCGAGGACGGGAATTGAACCCGTGACCTCAGGGTTATGAATCCTGCGCTCTAACCAACTGAGCTACCTCGCCATTAGAGTGGTGCAAATATATAAATATTTTGAAAAGGTGCAAATTATTTTAGCTTGAAAAATTCCAAAACATCGCCAACATGTTCCGGCTTGTCGATAATCGTGTTGTTTTCATCTAAAATGAAGTAGGTAGGCGTTGCGTGAATGTTGTATGTTTCGGCAAAAGAGCTGTTCCATCCTTTCAGTTCCGTGGTGTTTACCCATGGCAAGGCTGATACTTTTTTATCATAAGCATCTTTTTCAGTGTCGAGAGATAGGCCGATTACCTCAACATTCGATGCTTTCAGCTGATTATATTTTTCGAGAAGCTTCGGAATTTCGGCTTCACAGTGCGAACAGGTGGATGACCAAAAGATTATAATTTTCTGTTTTGCCTTAACATCATAGAGCGATCCCGCTTTGGTATTCGTAGCATTGGTAAAACTGTAATCCGGGAATTTCGCTCCCATTTCCACATTTTTATTCACTTTGATGGTATTAGCAAGTCTGTCAGTGATGGTGCATTTCAGATTTTTGGCTTTCAGCAGGTATTTATCCTTCAGGCTGGCCATTTCGTATACATCAAAAATATCAATGAGTTCCGAAAGAACCATCTGTCCTCTTGGTGTTTCCACATTGATTGCGGTGAGCAGGCGATCAACTGAGCCGTCAACATTCGTGTTGGAACCGGAGTTCAGGTATGCAACAAGCAGCGGTCTTACCAACGACGAAGTTTCAAGAAGGTCGGTAGAATTGGATAAAAAGGAAATAATTTCTTCCTGCATCGGTTCCTTCTGACCGGCATTTTTTCCAAGATATTTATTGTAATTTTTGTTGTAGTAATTTATGAACGGGTGTTTCGCCGGATCTATGATTCCCGAAGCTGCAATCACCCCTATTTCTTTGTCCAAAGCTGTACCGAATTCACTTCCGCTTTTATAGTATTCTTTAATCTGTTTAAGAGCAGGCAAAATCGACTCCTTTTTCAGTTGGTTTTCCTGAACCTCATCCATGAGTTTGTTGGATGCATCAGAATATACCACTTCCTTTATTTTTTTACCATCAGTTTCCAGCGTGAGCACTGCATCTTTATTTTCTGAAATCAAACTGATGGAATTGTTATTTTCAGGAAAATAGATCTTCAACATCCCGGTGTAACTTTTCGGGAAAGTAAACAGCCAGGAATTGTTTTTTTTTATTTCTTTTGATGCGATGATGTCTTTGGAACCGTTCAGAGTATAAATAATGGCTTCTTTTGCAGCAAAATTTTCAGGAGCCTGCACTTTTACCGTAAACTGCGCGCTTAAACCTGCGGCGGTAAGGATCAGAAACAGAATGCTTGTTTTTTTCATCCTGTAAAAATAAAAAAACTCACCGAATATGGGTGAGTTTATGCTTTGAAATGAACTTTTTTATTAAAATTGGATCTATTTGCTTGTAAAGGGCAGATCTTCCTTTTTCAGGATCACCTCCTCCAAATCACCAATTTCAAACATGTAATTTTCAAGGATTTTTTCGGTAGTTCCTCGCAGACCACGCGCTCCGAGCCCTTTTTCCATGGTTTCTTCCACAATTTTCTCAATGGCTTCATCGGTAAACTCAAGTTTTACACCATCCATTTTAAAAAGTTCAATAAACTGGTTGATGATGGAATTTTTCGGCTCCTTCATAATCCGAACCATGGATTCGCGCGTGAGTTTATCCAGATACGTAACGATCGGGAAACGCCCAAGCAATTCCGGAATAAGCCCGAATTTACGCAGATCAATGGCGTTGATCTGACTTAAGATATAATCATCTTCCTCGATTTTATTCAGCTTATCAGCGCTGAAACCGATGGCCTGTTTGTTCAGACGTCTTTCAATGATCTCCTTGATTCCGTCGAAAGCTCCACCTGCAATAAACAGAATATTCTGCGTATTTACCTGGATGTATTTCTGGTCCGGATGCTTTCTTCCACCCTGTGGCGGAACATTTACAATGCTTCCTTCCAGAAGTTTCAGCAAACCCTGCTGTACCCCTTCGCCTGAAACATCTCTCGTAATACTTGGATTATCTGATTTTCTGGCAATTTTATCAATCTCATCAATAAAAACGATTCCTTTTTCTGCCTTTTCCACATCATAATCAGCAACCATCAAAAGACGCGAGAGAATACTTTCCACATCTTCACCCACATAACCTGCTTCGGTAAGAATGGTCGCATCAACAATACAGAACGGAACATTCAGTTCTCTGGCGATGGTTTTGGCCAGAAGTGTTTTGCCGGTTCCGGTTTCACCGATCATGATGATGTTCGATTTCTCGATTTCCACTTCACGGTTTTCGTCTTTGGCGTGTAAAAGTCTTTTGTAATGGTTATAAACGGCAATGGAAAGCTGTTTTTTCGCCTGATCCTGTCCTATTACATACTGATCTAGAAATTTCTTGATTTCTTTTGGTTTTTTAAGGTCGCTGATGTTTTCGGCCGGAGAAAATCCTGCAGGTTCTGCACTTTCCTTTACGATTGCGTGAGCCTGCTCAATGCAGGTTTCACATATAAAACCCGTCTGCCCGGAAACCAGCATCTGTACTTCACTTTTTTTTCTTCCGCAGAAAGAACATTGGTTTGAATTCATATTAAATTAATAATGGTCTGAAGTACGGCGATGAAATCACCTCGTACTTTAAAAAATTTTGTCAAAGTTAATTACTTTGACAAATTGGTTTTAGGAATTAATGATGGAATTTTGAATTTCGCTGTATTCTTCATCCGAAAATTTCAGCCGTGCGTTTTTAAAATTCATATCCTCTGTTTTATCAATGGGAATCAGATGGATGTGTGCGTGCGGAACTTCAAGTCCGATGACCGCAACGGCAATCCGTTTTTCCGGATAGCTTTTCTGAAGTTTTTTCGCCACTTTTTGTGCAAAACCCCACAGATTTTTAAAATCTTCGTTGTCCAGATCAAAAATAAAGTCGGTTTCTGTTTTGGGAATAACCAAAGTATGTCCTTTCACGAGGGGCATCGCATCCAGAAATGCCAGAAAATTGTCATCTTCTGCAATTTTATATGACGGAATTTCTCCTTCTATAATTTTAGTGAATATGGTACTCATGATTCTTAATTAAAATGGACTCTTTTGGACGCTGTAAAATTACAAAATATTTGAAAAAACATTTATTAAAGTGAAATCTCCAGTATTTCGAATGAAAGCTGGTTGCCGTTCGGCAATACGATGTCAGCATTTTCGCCAACAACTTTGCCTAACAGGCCTTTTGCAATGGGAGTATTTACAGAAATCCGTCCTGTTTTCAGGTCACTTTCGTTATCGGGAACCAGCGTAAATTTCTGTTCCTGTTTCGTAGCCTTGTTCATTAGGCGCACCGTGGTCAGGATGGAAACTTTTGAAGTATCCAGATTGGTTTCGTCGATCACTTTGGAATTGATGATGATGTCCTTCAGTTTAGAAATCTTCATTTCGAGCATTCCCTGCGCTTCTTTTGCTGCATCATATTCTGCGTTTTCAGAAAGGTCTCCTTTATCTCTTGCTTCAGCAATCTGCTGGGTAATTTTTGGTCTTTCGATGGTTTCCAGCTGTTCCAGTTCAATTTTCATTCTATCTAAACCGTCTTTGGTAACATAACTTGCCATAACTTTTGTATTTAACGTTAGTATAAAAAAATTATCCGACATTTGTCGGACAATGTTTATTCTTTGATTTCGTTTTACAAATATATAAATTATTTAAATGAAAAGAAATATAAGGCTCTTTTTTTTGGCAATCTTTTTGGTTTTCAGCACCTTAAATCTCAATTCCTGCTCTAACAGACAGGAGGTAGTGAGCTGCTTTCCGAATGTCGCCATCAACGTTGTTCTGAACCTGAATCTTCCCGCCTATTTCAACCTTCAAACGGTTGGCGGCTGGATTTATGTGGATGAACAGAGCTGTGGAACAAGAGGCTTAATCGTAGTGCGAACAATCAATGGTTTCAAAATCTATGACCGGAATGCCCCGCATCTCTGTCCCGATACCAACACCACATTAAATATTGTGAACGATATTAAAATCGTTTGTGCACAAGACAATTCCGAATGGATTCTGCTGACCGGCCAACCCACTGCAGTAGCTTCAGTTCCGCCCAAAACCTATCTTTATAATTACGATCAGAACAATAATATCCTGTCGATTTATGACTGATAACTTGTTTTTGGAACTCTTAATTTATCCATGAATTTGAAAATGCAATGAAGGCAGTTATTCAGCGCGTATCTGAAGCAGAAGTAAAGGTTGACGGGATAACAGCAGGCCAGATTAAAAACGGGCTGCTTTTGCTCATCGGCATTGATGAAGCAGACGAAAAAAACGATGCCGACTGGCTCGTTCAGAAAATCCTGAATCTCCGGATTTTTGGCGACAAAGAAGGCAAACTTAATCTTTCCGTTCTTGATATTTCCGGTGAAATTCTCTGCATCAGCCAGTTCACTTTAATTGCAGATTATAAAAAAGGAAACCGGCCATCGTTCATCAAAGCTGCAAAACCCGACAAAGCCATTCCTCTTTTTGATTATTTTCACGAAGAAATCTCCAAATCAGGCCTTAAAACAGAAAGTGGAATCTTCGGTGCAGATATGAAAGTCACTCTTCTAAACGACGGACCTGTGACCATCGTGATGGATTCCAAAACAAAACAATAAAAAACCGGCTAAAAAGCCGGCTTCATTTTATATATAAGAAAACAATTAAGGTGTAGTAATCGGAACACTGCTGAAACTGATTGAAGTTTTCACCGAAATATCTGAAGTCGGCGACTGTTTCAGAACATATACAAATCTTTGCTGTACTGCTCCTGCACGCATCATATTGTCCAAAGTCTGTGAACTGTTAACGTCAAGTGTAAGCGTACTTCCAACATTATCTGAAATGTTTTCCCGCGAAGCTGCCAGAACTTCATTGCTTCCGTTGGAAGAAAGATATACTTTCACCGACTGAAAAACTCCTACACTCGAATTTGTAGGCAGTGTAAGCGTGGCATTCGAAACCCTGATGTCTTTTACATTGGCACTTGCTCCGGAAATCTGGTTAATACTTTGCGCCACCGAGACACTGGAAAGCTGTTGATTGGCGGGTGAACCCGAAGTCACCAAAAAATTGGCGTTGTAGGGAAAGGTATTCTGCATGATGGATGAAACGGTTGAACAGCTTACTAAACCTGCTGTCGCTACCACCGCCGATAAAAAAATATTTTTCATAATCTTTGTTTTAATTAACAACTTACGCTTCAGAAATTATACCATACTTTCCAATTAACACAACATTAACACCGGTTTGCTCTTATCATTCGATCTCCAAGGAGAATTTCCCTGTCATCTTGCCGTCAGCCATCAGATTGTGACCGACAATAATCCAGTATTCTCCCTTTTTAGGCGTATCCACCGATACTTCTCTTCCAAAAGGACCGTCAAAAGTTCCATCCGGAAATCTAATCTGGTTAATGCGGACATTAAGATTTGGATCAGCATTGGCTATTTTAACTGAAAGTTTCGGATTTTTATAATCTTTGATCTTCAGAATGAATTTCTGATTCTCTTTTGTAAACTCTTCCCCAATGGTGAACGGAAGCTGTTCTGCAGGTGCAGTTCTGATGATTTCATTGCCTTCCACTTCACGCATCACTCCTTCCCGTAGAACTTCTTTTGTTGCAGGTGCATTGTTGATCATAGAATCCTTAATTGCAGAAGAATCTATTGTTCCTTCCACCGATAGTTGATCTGCAGCCTTCACAGAATCCGAATTCACGGAAGTTTCTGTAACTGCCTCTTTTTTATTACAGGACAATGCGATGAGCGGAATTAAGATGAGTAACTTTTTCATATTTTATTTTAATGTTTCGTAATAAATGATTTTGGAGAGGAAGGAGTCTCTGTATATAAATTCGTTGTAAATATCTTTCCCATGTTTCATTTTTTCAGGGAAATGCTCTTTCAGCAACTCATCATTATAATTCAGAGACTGTAAAAACTCAAAACTGCCCTTGTTGTTCGTGATGTTATAAGAAGTTGCGAGATTCCCCCAGTTGATGAAACTCGCAGCCAAAACTGTTCCATAAAAATACCAGCAGATATGGTTAAAAAGGTAGGCATTGGTTTTGCGGTTTTTAATTTTCAAAAAAGTCAAGGCAAGACCGATCAAAGAAAGAATAAGAAACGCATAAACTCCGAGCCTTTTGTAGGTCAAACCGAAATTGATGATGTATTCTGAGTTTTTTGCCACCGCCGAAATCACCAAAACGACATTCAGAAAAATCCAGATTTTCGCCAGAAGTTTAAGTGGCTTCGCTTTGTCGTCGAAGTTGAAACTGCCTTTAAAGTAAAACATGATGACCAGAACCGCCATGATAATGGACAAAATAACTGCATTGACGCGGTCATGCGTTTCAGCAGAAAGTTGGTTGGGGGTTTTCGGAATTTCCACAAACTGCTCATAATTAAAGGTGATGATAAAAACCAGAAGCAGCACATTCAGCGCGAGAAGAGAAATCACGCCGCTTTTTCGTTCTGAACTGAGGTCCAGAAATGAATAAGTCGGTTTCTGGATTCTGTCTTCGTTCAGGAAATCATTTTTTAAATGATGGTTCCAGCTGAAGATGAAATTTTCGATTTTAAAATTCCAGAAGTTAAAGGCAATGAAGAAGCCCAGCGCGCCCAGTACGATAAATTCCCAAACGTGAAAATCAAACTCCCAACCGGTAAAAATGTTGGAGAAATGTTCGCTTCCCAAAGAATAAATCCCGAAGAAAGCCACAATAAAAAGGGCAGGAATCAGGATGACTGCAATAAATTTCTTCAGTGTTGCCGATGTATTCCTTTTCGGAAGCCATTCATCAAATTTAAAGACCCGGTAAATAAAGGTAATGAAACTTACTGCAAATACCGGAATGACAAAAAGAGATTTCAGCTCCCTGTTCCTGGATTTAAATGCAAGCAAAAACAGCGAAGTAAAAACCGCCAGAAATGAAACAAAATCGCCGTACCATGCGAAAGCTACGCTCGACAGGATGCTGGTAACAAAAAGGATTAAAAAAGTCCGGGTCCGGTTTCCTTCCGGTGTGTTAAAAAGCGTGAGCAAAGCATACGCGATGCCGAGAATTCCGAAATTAAGTCCCATGTCTTCGCCGTAAAAAAGTGTGATGAAGAGGACCGTTGTGAGGAGGATTAAGTGATGTGTTTTCATTTTGATAAAGATTTAAGGTTGTTTGGTTATGGTTCTATTTTTTTAATGACGAAGTTTATTTATTCAAAGAACTTTGTATTTCAAAGTTAAATGATAAAAAAAATTGGTTTACCTGCCCAGTAATTTTTCGAGCGCGGTTAAATGCTCACTGAAGGCTTTTTTCCCAGAAACTGTTGCGCGGTAAGAGGTTTTTGGTTTTTTGCCGACAAATTCCTTTTTCACTTCTATATATTTTGATTTTTCCAAGGCGGTGCTGTGACTCGCAAGATTGCCGTCGGTAATTTGGAGCAGATTTTTCATTTCTGTAAAATCAACCCAGTCGTTCACCATCAGAACGGACATAATCCCCAGTCTGACGCGGCTTTCAAATTCTTTGTTGAGTTTACTGATGTTGATCATTTTAATTTTCGAAATTGCTGAAAATTCCATGTTTCTTTTTTATAAAAAACATATTTCCAAATTTTTTGGATTTAAAAACATAATAAAAGTTCCAATTACTTCTAACCAGTAATGGTTCTTTGTCAACCACCTGGTGATTAGGTGCTAAATTAATTATCATTAAGTGTGGACTTGTGTATCCGTCTACAAATTTGATTCGACCTTTATGAATACTTTTAATTGAACCATTATTAAAATATTCATAGAAAGTAAAATCATTATTTTCTTTAATCTTGTAGGTAAAATGTTCATATTGCCAATTTGCATTTTTCCCTTTAAACATCTTTCTATCAACCACATAAGTTCCATATATATCTTTTTTGTCAACTTTTGTTTTGCTGTTAATAAAGTCATTAACAAATAAAATACAAATAATTACAATAATGACTCCCCAAATCCCCAAAAATAAATTTAAATAGATTTTCTTTTTTGTTAATAAATAAGTTACTGGTAAAATTAAAGTAACCCCTAGAAAAAATAATAAGATTAAAAATGAAATAAAATACATTATTTATACTTTTTAAACATCAAAATTCCATACACAATATGCAGCAGCCCGAATCCAAGAGCCCAGAACGCCAATCCCCATCCCAGAAAAAAGAAGGAAAGCAGGCCAAGAACAATTTGACAGTAACCCAAATTCTGGATGTCGGTAAAAGTATATTTTGAAGCATTTACCAAAGCCAATCCGTAAAAAATCAATGTTGCAGGGGCAATAAACACGAACATATGGTGATACAAAAGCCCAAGACAGAAGAATCCGCCCGTTACCAACGGAACTGCAAAATTAAACAGCAGTCTTTTCGTGGTTTGATCCCAGATTTTCAGGTTGTTTTCCTTGCTTTTTCTTGCGGTGAAAAAATAACCTGATAAAACCGCGAGAACGAGGATCACAATTCCGATCATTACAAGTTCCTGCACCAAATCCGGAGTAAAGACGTTTCTGTTTCCGTCAAAATAATTGATTTCTTCGCGCTGAAAAACAAAATACACATACACTGCGCCGAGTAAAGCCACCAGTCCGGCGAAAACACCGGAAAGTCCGCTCAATGAAATAAACCGTGAACTGCGCTCCATCATCGTGCGGATGTGCGACAGGTCTTCGTGATAATTTTTTGATTCCATAAAAAGAACTTTGAATTACAAAGTTAATATTTAATTTTAAACGGCAAAATGTTTTTTGCTTTTTTTGAATGATCTGATTGTTGCCACGACACCAATTGATTTTAATGAGAGACAATGTCATTCTGAACGAAGCATTGCGAAGTGAAGAATCTCAACATAGACATATTTCTATTGTAAAGGATGGTGCTTTGGAAATTTACCTGGTTGCGGACTTAAAAAATCCCTATATTTATACAACCTCATTTCAACGTACATTATGGACAAAAAAGAGCTCCGAAGTTCCATTTTCAGACATCTCGACGGTATCGTTACCGCTCCGGTCGTCGCTGCACTTCAAAAAAAAGAGATCATTGACCAAATTTTAAGGTCGGGAAAAATCACGCTGAAAGAATTTTCAGAAAAAATGGAAAGCAACGAAGGCTACCTGAATGTTGCGCTCCGCGTTCTGGCTTCGCAGGGTTTTGTGGATTATCATCTGAACAACAATGATGAATCCGTGACAGTTTCGGCGAACGCCAACACGGGATTTCTGCTTTCATTTGCGAAAATGTATGAAGAAGTGATCCCTTTTCAGAAAGAATCCATGACTTTTAATTTTCAGCAACTGGAACCTGAATCGTTCAATAATCTCGTACAGCTTTTTGATGAATTCATGAATCATTTCGGACTTGAAATTTCAGAAGATGAAAATGAGCAAAAAGTACAGCAGCAAATCCTCAAACACATCGAAGGCTGTCTGGTCGGACCGATCATTGTTCAGCTCGGAATGAACGGCATGTTCCACAAATATTTCATGGAAACTTCCTTCCAGGCCGTTGAGTTCCATAAAAATCCGGAAAACTTTGAAAAGGTTTTGGATTTCCTGACCCACTTAGGATGGTTTACGAAAACGAATCAGAACTATAAATTCACTGAAAACGGACTGTACTTTGCGCGGCGCGCCACTGCGTACGGTGTTACCGTATCTTATCTTCCGATGTTTAACCGGATGGAAGACCTGCTTTTCGGAGATCCAAAAAAATTGAGAGAAACCGCAGAAGGCGAAGACGAAATTCACGTGGACCGCAAAATGAATGTTTGGGGGAGCGGCGGCGCCCACTCCACTTACTTTAAAGTGGTGACAGATTTTATTGTTTCCATCTTCAACCAGCCGATTCATCTTCAGCCAAAAGGAATTCTGGATATGGGTTGCGGTAACGGCGCCTTCATCCAACACATTTTTGAGACGATTGAAAGGCAAACTTTGCGCGGAAGAATGCTCGAAGATTATCCGCTTTTTCTGGTCGGGGCCGATTACAACCAGGCTGCGCTGAATGTTACACGCGCCAACCTCATCAACAACGACATCTGGGCAAAAGTAATCTGGGGCGACATTGGGAATCCGGATTTGCTGGCGAACGATTTAAAGGAAAATTACGACATCAATCTTTCGGATCTCGTGAATATCCGGACATTTCTGGATCACAACAGAATCTGGAAGGACACGAAGAATATGAATCCAGACAGAATCTCTACTTCAAGCGGTGCGTTTGCTTTTCGCGGCGCGCGTATTCCGAACAAACTCGTAGAAGAAAATCTGAAGGAACATCTGAATCTATGGCTTCCGTATATAAAAAAGAACGGTTTGCTCGTCATTGAACTTCATACTTTACAACCTGAACTTACCAGCAAACATCTCGGCGAAACTGCCGCCACAGCTTATGATGCCACCCACGGATTTTCCGACCAGTATATTGTGGAAGTGGATGTTTTCCATAAAATTTGTAATGAAGTCGGTTTGACGGTTGATAAAGATCTGTTCAAAAAATATCCGGATTCTGACCTGGCAACGGTTTCGATCAATCTGCTGAAAGCCTAAAAAGAAAAGCAAAGATTTGATCTTTGCTTTTCTTGTCTAAATTTTTACGAAAAATTACGTTAAAACTATTTAGCGCGCAGTCTTTCTTTAATTTTTTCAATATTTTGTTTTGCTGAATCTTCCAGAATTAGGCTCGCGCTCATGTGGATTCTTTCCGGCATGAGGTTTTCGAAATGTTCTGTGCCTTCCCACGAAACTTTTTTAATCAAAGCCAGTGCGTCAGAACTTCTGTTTGAAAGTTTTTCAAGAAAATCCTGAAGTTTTTTATCCATTTCAACAGTACTTGAAGACACCACGTGATATACATCGTGCTTTTCGCACCACTCAGCGCTCCGGAAATCTGCGTCGATCGACATGGCTTCGTAGGCCGATTTTCCGATTTTTCTTTCCACATAAGGCCCGATCACAAACGGCCCGATTCCCAAATTGAGTTCCGTTAACGCCATCGCAGCATCTTCCGTCGCGAAACAGTAATCCGCGGCACAGGCGATTCCTACTCCACCGCCCGTAGTTTTTCCCTGAACCCGAACGATGACCAGTTTTCCGCAGTTGCGCATCGCATTGAGCACTTTTGCAAAACCGCCGAAGAATTTCGTCGAAGTTTCAAGCTCTTCAATGGAAAGCAATTCGTCGAAACTGGCACCTGCACAAAAGGCTTTTTCGCCGTCTGATTTTAAAAGAATCGCTTTAACGCTGCTGTCTTTACTACTGTCCAGAATGGTTTGCGCTAGTTTTTCGAGAATTTCTCCGGGTAAAGAGTTGCTTTTTGGGTGTCCGAAAGTGATTTCGGCTATATTGTTTTTGATTTCGTGGTGTACAAATCCGTTGTTCATATCTTTTTTATAAATTTAATAGTCGTGTATACTGATAAACTGACTTTTAATCTTTTTAAATTCCATTACTATTAAACAACCCAAACTGTTCAAAATGATGGGTAAAATGTTTCCGGTGGAAAAGTTCCATCATTTCTTTATTCAGCGTTCCGAAACGCGGATGAAAATGTTCAGCGGTTGGGTTTTCGCGGTAGTAAATTAAAAATTCTTTCAAAGCTTCAGACAGTTTTTCTTTCGCCTCATTCAGGTTTTTAAACCTTAGGACTGGTTTTTCGCCTTCTTTCAGCAAAGGATACTGTGCGCCCGGACGGATTTTCTGATCAGTATAGATCCAGTCCTGCAGCAGTTCCATTTTTTCAGCCGGAATTTTCGGAAAATCAGACGGATCCAGTTCGCTGAAACCGTTTCTCAGTACTTCTTCCAGATGTTCCACCATCATTTGTGGTGACATTTCACCAAATTTACGTTCTGAAGACTCGGTGAGTGCGTCCATCATTTTCTGGATTTCTTTTGTTTTCAGTTCCAGGAATGGTGATTTTTTCGCGACCAAAGTGAGAATTGTGGCGACACACACGATTTCATCGCGCTGGTTTACGACTTCCACCAGCCATTTCACCACACCGCTCGGGATGTTTCTGCCTTTTACGCCTTTGTTGATTTTTTCTTTCGCTGTCAAATAAACCGTCATCGTATCTCCGGCATAAACCGGTTTGAAGAAACTTGCATTTTCCAGTCCGTAATTCGCGATAACCGGACCTTTTTTTCCGGAAACAAATAGACCTGCGGCCGCTGAGAGAATAAAATAACCATGCGCAACCGTTTTATCGAAGATGGTCCCGTTCAGGGAAGTAGCATCGGTGTGGGCATAAAAATGATCCCACGAAACATTGGAAAAATTCACGATATCGGCTTCCGTAACCGTTCTTCCGGCGGTTTCCAAAGAATCACCCACTTCCACTTCTTCGAAATATTTTCTGAAAGGATGTTTATCTGAAAATTTCTGGGTCGCCCCCTGCTGATAAATTCTGGTGATCGCCGTGAGAATATCCGGCGAACCCTGAATTGCTGTTTTCTGAAGGAAGAAATGAAGACCGTTCAATCCGCCCATTTCTTCGCCTCCGCCCGCTCTTCCGGGACCACCGTGCATTAAAGTCGGCAACGGAGATCCATGACCTGTACTTTCTTTGGCATTATCACGGTTCAGCACAAAAATCCTTCCGTGCGTTGTAGCCATTTTCCAGGCAGTTTCAGCGACAAATTTTTCATCGTGAGAAATGATGGAACCCACCAAACTTCCTTTTCCGCGTTTTGCGAGTGCAGCAGCTTCATCTGCATCTTTGTACGGCATGAGCGTTGAAACCGGACCGAAAGCTTCCACATCGTGGGAGATATTTTTCACGAAAGGACTGTCGTTATAAAAAAGTTTCGGACTCATAAATGACCCTGACTCAAAACTGGCATCGATAAGATTCTGCTGTCCGTCATAAATAAGTTCGGTTTCGGTCTGCAATAATTTTATCTTTTCAGAAACTTCGTTGAACTGGTCTTTACCCGCTAACGCGCCCATTCTGGTCTCACGGTTCAGCGGATTTCCGATTTTCACCTGATCCAAAGCTCTTGTTAACGCATTCTGAACGTCGCCAACCAAATGTTCGGGAACGATAATTCTGCGGATGGCGGTACATTTCTGACCCGATTTGGTCGTCATTTCATTTCTGACTTCCTTAATGAAAAGGTCGAATTCCGGAGTTCCGGGTTTTGCATCCAATCCTAGAATAGAGCAGTTTAAAGAATCCGCTTCCATATTGAAACGCACTGAATTCTGTGCGATGGAAGGCATTGATTTCAGTCTTTTTCCTGTAGATGCCGAGCCGGTAAACAGTACCGAATCTCCGTCTTTCATAAACTCGAGCATGTTTCCGGCACTTCCGCAAATCAGCTGGATGGCTCCTTCAGGAAGGATTCCGCTTTCAATCATATCCTGAAAAACGGCATGCGTGAGGTAACTTGTAGGCGTCGCCGGTTTCACAATACTTGGAACTCCAGCCAAAAGTGAAGTGGACAGTTTTTCAAGCATTCCCCAAACCGGAAAATTGTAGGCGTTGATCTGCACCGAAACTCCTTCGCTCGGGGTGAGAATATGTGTACCGAGGAAGGTTCCGTTTGCGGAAATTTTCTGTGTATCACCATCTACCCAAAAAGGCGTATTCGGCAGCATTCTTTTTGCCAGACCGGAATAGGTGAAAAAAGTTCCAAAGCCGCCTTCGATATCCACCCACGAATCTGCATGTGTTGCACCGGTTTTATAGGAGATTTCGTAATATTTTTTCTTTCTTTCCAGGAGATAAAGCGCTACTTTTTTCAGCATTTCGCCCCGGTCGTAAAACGACATGGAAGCGAGGTTTTTGTAACCCACCGTTCTGCCGTAATCCAGTGCCTGTTCGAAATTGATTCCTTCGGTATCCACCAATGCGACTTTATCGCCGGTTACCGAATTATAAAGCTGGTTTCCGTTTCCGGAACCTTCGATCCACTGACCGTATATATAATTTTTGAGTTTCATATTTGAAATATTATTGGGTGTTTTTTGATGTTTTAAGCGTTCTGATCAGCATTTTTACAAGAAAAAAGAGCAGCAGTAAAATCACCGCAAAATCGATGGTAAAAATTGCAGCCGGAAAAAAGTCAAAGAAAGCACTCTGTTGGGCAGGCGCCGCAGTCGGGTCCTGTGCATTTGCACTTACTGAAAGCGCGATTCCCTTCCTGACTGTATAAAATGCCGCAAAATTCAGGATGGCAAGGGTGAGAATTCCGGCAAAGAGTTTAGTTTTTGATATTTTGAACATGGTTTACGGGAACTTTTATGGAGCAATTTTCCGGATGTTAAGGTACTGAAATTTTCACTTTTGGAAAAATGGTCTTTGGAAGCCGAAGCTGTGTATTTGAAGGAACTTCGGAATGAGCCAACTACAAATCCGTTACTTTTTTTTCGATTTTATACACGGTTCCGCGAAAGGCAGCGACCAAAATTTTATGCTGATTCGTAATCGAAATGTCGTAAACCCCGGTTTTTCTTGTATCTGAAACCAAAACGCTTTCTGCAGTCAGAATATCGCCCATTTTGACGGCTTTTGTGAAATTGATGATGCAGTTCAGGGCTACAGAAGCCTCGTTGGTATTGTTGCTGGAAAACGCGAGCGCCGAGTCGGCCAGGGAAAATGTGATTCCACCATGAACAGTTTTGAGCCCGTTGATCATTTCTGGCTTTACCGGCATTTCGATCAGGCAGTATTTTTCACGGATCTCGATCAGTTGTATTCCCATCCATTTTGAGAATTCGTCCTGATTGAGCATGTATTGTGCAATTTCGTGTGGAGTCATTATTGAAGGTTGAATGTTAGGATATTTCTATTTGTGTTTTTTCGAACCAAATGATCCGAACAGCATTTTATTGGGTCTAAATAGAATAAGATTTGTCAAGAAAAAAACACAAAACATTAATAAATAGCCTTTTGCATCATAAATCTCATACAGTCCATCTTTATCAATTGTTTTTGACAGCACAAAAATCAATAACCAAAATAAAAAAACAGAAATTAATGCTTGAGTTAATGAATTGATAAAGTTTTGCCGGGTAAAAATAGTATTTATCATTGATTAGATTTTTTGAAGTAGCGGGCTTTGTCTGTATCTTTCTTCCTGATATTCACTGTGCAGATTCTGCAAAGTTTCAGAGATTTTTCCGTAACCGATTTCTTTTCCCCAAGCCAATAAACCTTTCGGATAATTCACGCCTTTCTGCATGGCGAGTTCCAGATCTTCGTCACTGGCAATTTTCAGTCTTTTTGCTTCTACCGCTTCATTGATCAGCATCGAAATGATCCGAAGAAAAATCTGTTGATAGAGGTCTTCATTTTTTTCCGGCGTCGGTCTTACCGCATTTTCTGAATAATCATAAAATCCTTTTCCGGTTTTCCGGCCGTGAAGTTTCGCTTCGCTCATCCTTTGCTGAAGAAGGCTGGGCTTAAATTTCGGATCGTAAAAATAATCGGCATACACGGTTTTTGTCACCGAAAAATTCACATCAATCCCAATCAGATCCATCAGTTCAAAAGGTCCCATTCTGAAATTCCCAACGGAACGCATGGCATCATCGACCTGTTCAGGCGTCGCCAAATTTTCTTCCACAATTCTCAGCGCTTCTCCGTAAAATGGTCTCGCAATTCGGTTCACGATAAAGCCGGGAACATCTTTTGCAATGATGGGTTCCTTGCCCCACAATTTCATTAAATCATAGATTTTTTGCTGAAGGTTTGTATCGGTCAAAAGTCCGGGAATAATTTCCACCAAAGGCATCAAAGGCGCCGGATTGAAAAAATGAATTCCGATAAAACGTTCTGGGTTCCGAAGTTCGGCCGATAAAGAAGTGATCGAAAGAGACGAAGTATTGCTTGCAATTACGCAGTCTTCTGAAACAACTGTTTCCAGTTTTCTGAAGACCTCGGTTTTGATCTCTTTGTTTTCAATTATGGCTTCAATGACCAGATCGCAGTCTTTAAGTTCCGCAAGGTCTGTGCAGCTTCTGATATTATTGTAGATTTCCACAGCCTTTTCAGCTGAAATTTTCTGTTTTTCTGTGAGCTTTTTTAAGGTATTCTTTAACTGAAAAAGCGATTTTTCGGTCTGATCCGAATTTACATCGAAAAGGAAAACTTCGCAGCCGGCTGTTGAAGCGACCTGTGCAATTCCGATTCCCATCGTACCGGAGCCGATGATTCCTATTTTTGTCATATGATATGGTAAGAAAAGGGCTCAGCTAAAAAAACCAGGCCCTCAAATGATATTACTTTCCTTTATAATTGGGTTTTCTTTTTTCTAAGAATGCGGCTACGCCTTCGTAAAAATCTTCGGTATGGGCAGCCTGCTGCTGCAAATCGCCTTCAAGCTCGAGCTGCTCTTTTAAAGTGTTGTCGTAGGAATGTGCAAAAGCTTTTTTCGTGAGTTTAATCGCAGCTGTAGGTAAATTTGACATTTTTTCAAGAATTTCCAGCGATTTTGCCTCAAACTCAGCCTCCGTGAATACCTCAGCTACCAAACCGTAGCTTTTCGCCTCCTCGGCAGTCAGTTTTTTTCCGGTAAACGCCAGATAATTGGCCAGCTGTCTTCCCAACAGTTTCGGCAAATAATAGGTTCCGCCGGTATCAGGAATAAGCCCGATGTTAACAAAAGCCTGCGCGAAAAATGCTTTTTCCGACGCGAGTACAAAATCACAGATCAAGGCCAACATGGCTCCGGCTCCGGCTGCAGGTCCGTTTACCAAAGCGATAACCGGTTTTTTGCAATGGGTGATTTCGGTCACTAATGGGTTATAATAATCCAGAACAATTCTTTCTACAATGCGGTGCTCATGATGATCAGTGCCCTGCACGAAGGCATCATCCAGGTTCTGTCCGGAACAGAAAGCTCTTCCGCGGCCTGAAATAGCTACGCAACGAACGGTTTCGTCTTCGCTGCACTCGGCTATAAAATCTTTAAGATCCCCTAATGCCGGCTTATTAAGGGCATTCATCGTTTCCGGCTGATTGAGATATGCAATCTTCAGTTTTCCGTCAAAATGAGTTACAATTTCGATCTGTGTATACATTTTTTTAATTTTTTGGGGTTAAAGTATGATTAAAACTTACTTTTTCTACGTTAGTGACATTTGAAATAGTCAAAAGGTTCGAGACAAACGTTGCACTGATAACTGGCTTTACAGAGGGTGGAACCGAAACGGCTGATCTGTTTGGTATCGGTTGAGCCACAACGCGGACATTTTTTCGGAACATTCAGATGGTCTTCTTCCGACCCTTTTTCGGGCGGAGTAATGCCGTAAATCCTTAATTTTTCGCGGGCTTCGTCGGTGATCCAGTCAGTCGTCCAGATGGGTGATATTTTGGTGATGACTTTCGCGGTAATACCCTTTTCCCTGAATAATTTAATGATGTCTTCCTCAATATTAAACATCGCAGGACACGCAGAATAAGTGGGGGTGATGATGATTTCCGCCTCATTTTCAGACACCATCTTTGCATCGCGCACAATCCCGAGCTCCACGATATTGATAACGGGTATCTCGGGATCTGGGATCTGGGATAATATTTCCAGTAAATTCTGCATGTTTTTATCTAAAAGTACTAACGTGTAATTATTTTAAAGGGTATCGAAGAGATTCTTCACTTCACTCCGCTGCGCTCCGTTCAGAATGACACGTGCAAAGACTTCCTTCTTTTACCACGTACAGTTCGGATACGTGCGCTGCATATACTGCAGTTCGCATAAAATAAACCCGAAATATTCTGTATGATAGCCTGTTCTGGAGCCTTTCTGCATAAAATCGCTTTCCGGGATTTCCAGGCCGAACTTCTGGAAATCTTCAGAAACTTTTGCTTTCCAGTCTGCATATAACATCTCAGAATCAGGAAGAATGTCCAGCTTTGCCAGATCGGATTCTCCTTCTGTTTCCGCGAACATTCCTTTCGTATATTCCCAAAGCGTCTCTACAGCAGCATTTAACCGGTTTTTGCTTTCTTCTGTTCCGCCGGCAAACATTTTCACCCACGTTGAAGTGTGTGTATAATGGTATTTCACTTCTTTCAAAGATTTTTCCGCGATGGCAGCCAGCTGCTCATCAGAACTTTTCATCAGTTCCGAATACAAAAGCTTCTGATACAGGGAGAAAAAATAGACTTTAAGAATCGTCTGCGCATAATCGCCGTTCGGAAGTTCGGAAAGCTGACAGTTCATATAGTCTTTTTCAAGACGGAGAAAGGCCAGATCGTCCTCGGTTTTGTTTTCACCCTGAATTTGCACGGCATATTTGAAAAGATTGCTGCTTTGACCCAGATAATCGAGGGCGATATTGGTAAGGGCGATATCTTCTTCGAGATAAGGTCCCTGCCCGCAAAGTTCACCCAGACGCTGACCGAAGATCAAAGTATCGTCTGCCAGTTTTAAAATATAATTGTAAAGTGGATTCATTATTTTTAGATTCAAGAATCAAGATTCAGGAATCAAGATCGCGAGATAACATCTCGGGTCTTGATTCTTGGGTCTTGGGTCTGTTTACATATTTTTTACATCATTCGGAATCGCATAAAAGGTCGGATGACGGTAGAGTTTATCGTCGGCCGGATCAAAAAAGGCTTCTTTATCCACTCCTTCGGAGGTGACGAGATATTTGCTCGGAACCACCCAGATCGAAGTGCCTTCCATTCTCCTTGTATATACGTCTCTTGCATTCTGAAGGGCCATTTCTGCCGTCGCTGCCTGCACCGTTCCTGCATGTTTGTGCGAAAGTCCCGGTTTGGTCTGGATAAACACCTCCCACATTTCTAAATTGCTCATTATTGAATATCTGTTTAAATTGTATTTGTTGCGTTTTCCATTTTACCTGCGAATGCCATTGCCGCATCTTTCACCCAGCTGTGTTCGCGCTGTGCTTTTCTTTTGGTCTCCAAGCGTTTTTTATTACAAGGTCCGTTGCCTTTCAGCACTTCCATGAATTCATCCCAAGGCAAATCGCCGAAATCGTAATGCTGGGTTTCTTCGTTCCATTTTAATTTATCATCCGGAATTTTAAGGCCTAAAAACTCAGCCTGACCAACGGTAACATCGATAAATCTTTGTCTTAGGGCATCATTGCTTTCCCTTTTTACCCGGTAATCCATAGATTTCTTTGAATTCGGCGAAGACTCATCATTCGGGCCAAACATCATTAAAGCCGGCCACCAGAAACGGTTCAAAGCTTCCTGCGCCAGATCTTTCTGTTCTTTTGTGCCGCGGCAGAGCGTCATCAAGATTTCGTAACCCTGTCTTTGGTGAAAGGATTCCTCTTTACAGATTCTCACCATCGCTCTGGAATACGGTCCATAAGAATTTCCCATCAGCATCACCTGGTTCATGATCGCTGCGCCGTCAACCAGCCAGCCGATCGCACCGATATCTGCCCAGGAAAGCGCCGGATAATTGAAAATGCTCGAATATTTTGCTTTTCCGGAAAGCATATCATTGTATACAGAATCCCGGTCGGCAGCGATTTCGCCGTTATTCAAGGTTTCCGCAGCAGCATATAAATAGAGTCCGTGACCTGCTTCGTCCTGAATTTTGGCCAGAAGTGCCATTTTTCTCCGGAGTGAGGGCGCTCTGGTAATCCAGTTGGCTTCCGGCAGCATCCCGACGATTTCGGAATGGGCGTGCTGAGAAATCTGACGTACGAGTAATTTTCTGTAATCATCGGGCATTACATCTTTCGGCTCCACTTTATTTTCGGCCTGAACGTATTCTAAAAATTTTTCCTGATTCATTTTTATATTCTAAAAAGTAAAACAATATCTTGTTAAATCCTATAATTTGCCATCGTGCAAATCATCTTTCAGATAAATCCCGACTTTGGAATCGATGAATTCCCCTGCCACAAAACTGATGGTTTTGTCGCTGCCTTCGATCTGATATTCTTTGAAGAAGTAAACATTTCCCTGGTCCGGGCCTTTTACTTCAACTTTCTTGTCGACACAGTGCCAATAATGGTTCCAGATATTGATTCCGTCAATCCTGAATTCCTCATTTTCGTCGACTGCTCTTACAAATTTCCAGTTTGTCATCGTTTTTTAGTTTTGAAAACTTTCAGGATTTCAATAACCCCGAAGCTCTGTTAAACATCGTAATTCAGCATCACAACATTCGTCGTGGGATGGCACTGACAGGTAAGGACGAATCCTCTCGCGACCTCATCGTCAGTAAGGGCAAAGTTCTTTTCCATAAACACCTCCCCTTCCATGACCTGCGCTTTACAGGTACAGCAAACGCCGCCTTTGCACGCGAAAGGAACCGGAAGCTTGTCATTTAATGCCTGATCCAGAATGCTTCTTTTCTTCGAATTAAGATGGAAAGAATATTCATCATCATCAATAATCAGCGTCACCATGCTTTCCAAATTGGGAATTGCTTTAAACTCGTCGCTCATTTCCGCATTCTCTTCATCGTCGGGAGCGGCGTAATATTCGTACATGATCTGAAGCGACGGTACTTTTTTATCGTTTTTCAGATAACCGGAAATGCCTTTAATCATTTCCGAAGGCCCGCAGATGAAGAACGTAGCGTCCTGCACTTTAATTTCCGGAAGTCTTTCAAACAGACCCTCCAGTTTTTCGGCCGAAATTCTGCCTTCAAAGAGTTCGTCCTCATAATGTTTCTCCCGCGAAAGCAGGTAAATCACTTTCAAACGACCTGCGAATTTTTCCACAAGCCCGTCGATTTCTTTCTTGAAAATAATATCGTTTACACTTTTATTGCTGAAAAAAAGATAAGCTTTGCTTTTCGGCTCCTGATAAAGTGCCTCCTTTAAATTGGACAAGACCGGAGAAATCCCGCTTCCTGCTGCCAATCCGATATATGTTTTCTCGTTGGAAGCATGATAATTGGTAAAGAAATGCCCCATTGGCGCAAGTACTTCCACCGAATCACCCAGCTTCAGTTCTGTATTTAAAAACGTGGAAACCCTTCCGTCTTCCAGATGTTTTACCAAAATTTCAAGTTCGGAATTCCCTTCGCTCGGCGCATTCACAATGGAGTAAGAACGTCGTAAATCTTCGTCCCCGAAAATGAACCGGACATTCAGATACTGCCCCTGCTTAAAAGCAAATTCATGACGCAGATGCTGCGGAATCTCAAAAGCTATGTTTACGGAATCATTCGTTTCCTTCGTTACCCGTACTGTTTTTAATAAATGAAAATGATGCATATTTTTATAAAAAAACTCGAAAAATGTGAGTCCAACAAATATACTGATTTTTTTAAGGGTAAAAAATCCATTTGTATATCCTCATATTTTCTTCATTTAAAAAGACATGAGTACTAATCAATTTAGTCATCATTTCAATCACCAAAACTGTTAAATCCGGAAATTTTGTCTTAACTATCACGTGCTCAAATGCTTAAAACGGAAATTTTGTCTTAAAAATTTATAAAAAATGCTTAAAGAATGGTTTTTGCGGATAACGATTTTGATTAAAAAGATTGATAATTGCAGGAAAGAATCCATAAATTTGTATGGGTTCTTCGTGTTTCAAAACCAAAAAACCAATTCTTATGAACTTAAACCAATATACCGTTAAATCGCAGGAAGCCATCCAGAAAGCACAGCAAATTGCTATGGAGTTCGGCCACCAGAGTATTGAACCTCAGCATTTGCTTGAAGGGATTCTTCAGTCAGATGAAAACATCTCGGTTTTTCTCATGAAGAAATCGGAAGCAGAACTCAGTTTAGTGAGAGACCGTAACCGCGAAAATCTTGAAAAGCTCCCGAAAGTGGAAGGCGGAAGCATCTATCTCTCGCAGTCCGCGAACAAAGTCTTATTAGATGCCCCGAATATCGCGAAGAAAATGGGCGACGAATATGTGACGATTGAACACCTCTGGCTCTCTCTTCTGGAAGTGAATTCCGACGTTTCAAAAATGCTGAAAGACATGGGCGTTACGAAAAAAGGTCTGGAAGCCGCCATCAATGAACTCAGAAAAGGCTCAAAAGCCACTTCTGCAAGTTCTGAGGAAACCTATCAGAGTCTGAACAAATACGCGAAAAACTTCAACGAACTCGCAGCAGAAGGAAAGCTCGATCCGGTCATCGGCCGTGACGAGGAAATCCGCAGGGTTCTGCAGATTTTATCGCGGAGAACAAAAAACAACCCCATTTTAATCGGTGAACCGGGAGTCGGGAAAACGGCGATCGCCGAGGGAATTGCGCACCGTATTATTTCAGGGGACATTCCCGAGAACCTGATGGACAAAACACTTTTTTCCCTCGACATGGGTGCGCTGATCGCCGGTGCAAAATACAAAGGAGAGTTTGAAGAAAGACTGAAATCAGTTGTGAATGAAGTCATTAAATCCGACGGGCAAATCATTCTTTTCATTGATGAAATCCACACGCTGGTAGGAGCCGGCGGCGGCGAAGGTGCGATGGATGCAGCAAATATCCTGAAACCCGCTTTGGCACGGGGAGAACTAAGAGCAATCGGTGCAACGACTTTAAATGAATATCAGAAATATTTTGAAAAAGACAAAGCGCTTGAAAGACGTTTCCAGAAAGTGATGGTGGAAGAACCGGATACCGAATCCGCAATTTCGATTCTTCGCGGAATCAAAGACAAATACGAAGCCCACCACAAAGTAAGAATCAAAGACGAAGCGATAATCGCTGCCGTAGAGCAGTCGCAACGTTATATTACAGACCGTTTTCTGCCGGATAAAGCCATTGATTTGATCGATGAAGCTTCCGCAAAACTCAGAATGGAAATCAATTCAAAACCGGAAGAACTCGATGTTCTCGACCGTAAACTCATGCAGATGGAAATTGAACTCGCCGCCATTTCCCGGGAAGGAAATGAAACGAAGATCAATCATCTGAAGGAAGACATATCGAAGATCTCGGAACAACGCAACGAGATCTATGCGAAATGGCTGAAGGAAAAGCAGAAATCTGAAGATCTCACATCCATTAAAAATGATATTGAGGCTTTGAAACATGAAGCCGAACGTGCTTCGCGTGCCGGAGATTATGCAAAAGTAGCAGAAATTCAGTACGGGAAAATCAAGGAAAAAGAAAGTGAACTGCAAAAACTCGAACTCGAGATGCAGAACCACCAGAATGAGCTGATCAAAGAAGAAGTCACCGCCGAAAATATTTCTGAAGTCATTTCTAAATGGACCGGAATTCCGGTCATGAAACTGCTGCAGAGTGAAAGGGAAAAACTCCTGCATCTTGAAGACCAGCTCCACAAAAGAGTGGTGGGTCAGGAAGAAGCCATTACTTCGGTCGCCGATGCCATCCGCAGAAACCGGGCCGGGCTTAATGACGAAAAAAAACCGATCGGAAGTTTCCTTTTTCTGGGAACTACAGGGGTTGGGAAAACAGAGCTCGCGAAAGCACTTGCAGAATATCTTTTCGATGACGAAAACAATATGACGCGGATTGACATGAGTGAATATCAGGAAAGGCATTCGGTTTCAAGACTTGTAGGCGCTCCTCCGGGATATGTAGGTTACGATGAAGGCGGCCAGCTGACCGAGGCAGTACGCAGAAGACCTTATTCGGTAGTGCTTCTCGACGAAGTTGAAAAAGCACATCCCGATGTTTTCAACACTTTGCTGCAGGTTCTGGATGACGGCCGACTGACCGACAATAAAGGACGTGTGGTGAATTTCAAGAATTCCATCATCATCATGACTTCGAACCTCGGTTCACATCTGATTCAGGAGAATTTTGAAAATATTACGGATGACAATGTGGATGAAATCGTTGATAAGACGAAGGAAGAAGTCTTCAGCCTGCTGAAACAGACCCTAAGACCGGAGTTTCTTAACCGGATTGATGAAATTGTACTCTTCCAGCCTTTAAACAAAAAAGAAATCGGAAAAATTGTACATTATCAGCTTCGCGGCTTCAACAAAATGCTGGAAAAACGGGGAATCCTGATGACAGCTACCGAAGACGCCATCAACTATATCACGAACAAAGGTTATGACCCAAGTTTCGGGGCCAGACCGCTGAAAAGAGTGTTGCAGCAGGAAGTGCTGAATAAACTGTCGAAAGAAATCCTTGCAGGAAATGTAAACGACGGCGACCGCATTATCCTCGATTATTTTGATGAAAGCGGCTTGGTTTTCAGACCGGCGGAATAAAACTTACACCTCCCTGATTATAAAACAAACCCTCCGAAGTTTACGCTTCGAAGGGTTTGTTTTATTTACTGTACTTGCGAGGAACTACCAACCGTCGATAGATAATGGTATTGCTTCACTGCATTCCGCTCGCAATGACGGTTGAGTATTTTATTCTTTAATGAAATTGATGGTCTGTCCACCCTGAGTAATGTCAAAGTTTTTTCGGTCTTTGCTGAACTGCATTTCAATTCCTGCCATTGCGAAGCTGAATTTTCCATCACCCTCATAATCGAGTGGGAAAAACTGTTGTCCGGTAGCCTGTGCCATGAGTTTGCCATTTTCCACTTTCAAGGTAAATTTCAGACCGGGAATTTTCGGTGAAGAGAAAATTCCGGTAAATTCCTGAAGGTTCACTTTTTCTGCAGTGGCTGCATCACCCATTTTTACGGTATTATTCGAAAGGTCGGCATCAGGTAAGGTTCCCTTAGGATCGAGTTTTACCGAAACGATCTCTTTTGTAGTCGGCGCTTCAAAAGTCCATTCTGTATTTCTTTTCCAGATTTCCACAGGAAGTTTAATATTCTGGCTTGTTCCGTCTTTATATTTCACTTCCAGATCAACCGGCATCGGCAACTGACCGATATTTTCAAGTTTGATAAGGGATCCTTTCGCAAAATTTCCGTCAACATATTTCACACTTTTCACACTCTGGTCAATTTTCCATTTGTTCATGAACCATCCTCTCCAGAACCAGTTCAGTTCCTCGCCTGAAACATTTTCCATTGTTCTGAAGAAATCTTCCGGAGTCGGATGTTTAAATGCCCATCTCTTGATGTATTCTCTGAAAGCGTTATCAAATTTCTCTTCGCCCAGAATATTCTCACGAAGCATGGTTAAGCCGGCGCCCGGTTTGTAATAACCGAGATAGCCGAGGTTCATTTCTTTTAAATTATCAGGAGCGGTCATTACCGGTTCCATATTGTCGTTGTTAAGGGCAGCAGACAGGCTCTGCAAAGATTTCGGCTGGTAATATTCGCCATTGTTGAAAGCTTTTTCGGAAATGGAATTAATGAAGGTGTTGAATCCTTCATCCATCCAGGCGAAAAGCCTTTCGTTGGATCCTACGATCATCGGAAACCAGTTGTGTCCGAATTCATGATCGGTCACCCCCCATAAATCATAGCCTTTTGAATTCATATGACAGAATACGATTCCAGGATATTCCATTCCCCCTTCATTTCCGGCAACATTTACTGCGGCAGGATAGGTATATTCATACCACTGTTTTGAATAATGTTCGATGGAAGATTTCGTATATTCCGTAGACCTTCCCCATGCTTCAGTTCCGTCGCTTTCCACGGGATAAGCGGATATTGCCATTGATTTTTTACCGCTCGGAAGATTGATTCTTGCAGCATCCAGAATAAATGCAGCGGAAGAAGCCCAGGCAAAATCACGGGCTTTATCAATTTTAAACTTCCAGGTCTTGGTAGAATTTGCAGTTTTAGGACCGGCATTTACTTCGGCTGCCGAACGGATCATAACGGTTTTATCACTGTTTTTTGCCAGTTCCCATTTCCTGTTCTGGTCGTCGGAATATACTTCTTTCGCATTAAGCAGTGCGCCTGAAGCTACCACATAATGATTGGAAGGTACCGTAAGATTCGCAGTAATGCTGCCGTACTCAAGGTAAAATTCGCCTGCTCCCAGATAAGGAAGCGTGTTCCAGCCCATCACATCGTCATACACACACATTCTTGGATACCACTGGGCAATCGTGAAGATTTTACCGTTTTTGGTATCTTCAACACCCATCCGGTCTGAGCCGTAATCGGGTGAGGTAAACGAATAGGTGATTTTTAATTTTATTTCGCCGCCGCCAGCTTTAAGCTCAGTGGGAAGGCTAATCTGCATCCGTGTGTCGGAAACGGTATATTTTGCAGCGCTTTTTATTTTTTTCCCATTCTCCGAAACAATTTCCACTGACTGAATGGTGTAGCCACCATCAAAATCGCCGTGTGCGCCATTTCTGCTGCCTCCCACCGGAATCACTGCATTTCCTCTTGAATTTTTCCTGAATAAATTCTGATCCAGCTGAAGCCAGAGAAATTCCAAGGTATCGAAACTGTTGTTCGTGTACGTGATTTCTGCAGTGCCTTTGATTTCTTTTTTCTGCTCGTTCAGGGTAGCATTCAGCACATAATCGGCGCTGTTCTGCCAGTAATGGTGGCCGGGTTTGCCGCTTGCAGAACGGGTTTCGGTCCCGTTATTCTGATAAAAAAAAGGTTTGAAAGCTTCGGTGTAGCTGTATTTTGGAGTTTCGTTCTGCGCCGAGAAAGCGGCAGGAACAGCCATCGCAACAGCCAGGATAAGTCCAGAAAATTTGATTTTCATATGATTATTTATTAATAGGTATGAAAAAAAGCCTTTTTTGTTACACAGGTGCTGTTAATTTGATTTTTTTGCTTTAATCATGGCTTCCAGCATGTCCCACATTTCCTGCGGAATTTCCTCGAGCATATTGAATTCCCCTGCACCCTGAAGCCATTCGCCGCCGTCGATGGTTACGACTTCCCCATTCATATAAGCAGAATAATCGGAAACCAGATAAGCGGCCAGATTCGCCAGTTCCTGGTGTTCGCCGACTCTTCGGAGGGGCACTTTTTTCCGCATGTCGAACTTCTCCTGCAAATCTCCCGGAAGCAAACGGTCCCAAGCGCCTTTTGTTGGAAAAGGTCCCGGTGCGATGGCGTTGAAGCGGATGCCGTATTTTGCCCATTCTACCGCAAGACTTCTCGTCATTGCCAGCACTCCGGCTTTTGCACACGCCGAAGGAACTACGTAAGCAGAACCTGTCCAGGCATAAGTGGTGACAATATTCAGCACGGTTCCGGGGATTTTATTTTCGATCCAGTATTTCCCGACGGAAAGCGTACAGTTTTTTGTGCCTTTCAGAACAATATCGAGAATGGAATCAAAGGCAGAATGCGTGAGTCTTTCGGTAGGAGAGATGAAATTTCCGGCCGCGTTGTTGAGCAGGATATCGATTCTGCCGAATTCCTTTATTGCGGCGTCCTTCATGGCTTCTACCTCATCCCAGTTTCGTACGTCGCAGGCTACGCAGAGCACTTTTCCGCCCGTCTGTTCTTCGAGTTCCTTTGCAGTGGTCTGCAGTTTTTCCAGATTCCGGGAAGTGATGACGACTTTAGCGCCGAGTTCGAGGAAATATTTGGTCATGGCCTTGCCAAGACCGCTTCCGCCACCGGTTACAATGGCTACTTTATCTTTCAGGGCGCCTTCGCGCAGCATGGGTTCTGTGTATTTCATTGGGAAAAGGTTAAGTTGTTAAGTTGTTGAGTTGTTGAGTTGTTGAGTTGATAAAGTTAATGAAAATTTGAAGCGGTGCATTGGGGATTGCAATGCAGCACACACAGATTCCGCTTATGGCTTATTGCTTTTGGCGTATTGCTAAAGAAAAACCACCAAGCCGGCGGTTTTTCTGTCATAATCAAAGGTTTTATTCTCCAGGAGCGCTTGGGTTTCCCGGCGGCGCTACGCGGTGAAGCAGCAATGCATTGTACTGATCGGTGAGTGCATTGAGCTGATTAATCACCGTAGTATAAGGCGATGGCGGCGTTTCTGCCAACGTGTGCAGCGCATCGATGCGGTCGCGAAGGGCGTAATACGTCTCATTCACTTTCTCCCTTTTGGATTTGATGGTCTCCGGATTGGCGGCGCCGTATTCCTGGGTTCGGGTGAGGTATTCGTCATTAAACTGCGTGTTGGCGTCCTGCAGCTCGCTGAGCCAGGGCTGCAGACTGAAAGCCGTCACTGCCGCGGCCAGTTCCGGTTTGTTCGCAAAATCGTTCAGCATATTGTTCAGCGTGGCGGTTTCCGACTGATAATTCTGGCGCGCGATTCCGCTGCCGTACATCGCCATATTGGCCAGCAGTTTTTCGGCTTTCTGTTTTTTGTCGGCTTCGTAATGTCCCGAAAACTGTAGGCACAGGTGCAACAGGTTTTCGGGAAACTGAGCAGCACCGCCCCCATTTTGTGCTGAAAACAACCTGCATAGTGCTGCGCTTCTTCTCTTTTGGACTCACCCAAAATTAAAAAAATTATTGCTGAATTGGTAAAGTTTTGATTAAAATTATTGATTGTCTTTAAAGATTTTTGGTGAATGGGGTGTATTCCATAATTAATTTATGGGTGAATAGTTGCGTGGAAAGGTTTTTTGAGTAGATTAGCGGGTGGAAGATCTACGAAATCTACTGACATAAAAGAGTTGGTATTTTTCTACCAGTTTCTTATATACATAAATATTAATCTATAAAACATAAAAATGAATGGTTTGGAATTACTAGCTAGTAAAAAAGCAATCGACACTGCTGCAGCAAGTAGCGAGAAACTAATTAAGGGATTATTTGGAAGTGCTTTTAATGAAGCTGGCGAACTAATCGCAGACCAAGTTAGATTAAGAAGATTTAAGAATCAAGTTTTAATTCTTGAAAAAGCTCAAAAATATCTCGTCGATAAAAAAGTTGAGTACCAAAAAATTAATTTAAAAGTGTTGGCACCATTACTTGAATTTTCCTCTTTTGAAGAGGATGAACGTTTGCAGGAAATGTGGGCAATGCTAATTAAGAATTTACTTGTAAAACCCTTTCCAATATTACTTCAGCAAAATGCTATTTCTGTTCTAAATAAAATTTCAAATGAAGAAGTATCAATTTTAAATTACATTTATATTCAATTAAATAAAAAAAGAAGCGACCGTGCCGTTGAAAGTATCCGACAACCTCCATTAAGTTCTTTCTTTGAAGAAAGTAAAAAAAAGCAACCAGCAGATTTTAGAATTGATTGGTTTAGTTTTGCAATTAAAGATATTTCACAAGCAATTAAATTATCTTCTGATAGCGCTGAAACACTGATATCAAATTTAGTTGCGATAGGCACCCTAAAGTATGAAACGGAAGTAGAGATAACAAGCGCTGAAAAATCTTCGGAAGATCCAGAAGACCGAGATTTAGAAATTGATCTAGAAGTCACTGATTATGCTTACGTAAAGATGACGAAACTTGGATTTGTATTTGTTGAACTTTGTAAAGATTAAAAACTTTATATTAATGATATCACCGCTGTCCAAACTTTGACAACTTTGCACTCTGTCGCTTCATCTTATAATAATCTTTCTACTAAACTGTCACTGCGACCTGAGTTGAGTACTTTTTATGTGCAGCAAAGCGGGATCCTGAAAACCAAAAGCACGGGTGCAACAGCATTTCGGGAAACTGAGCAGCACCGTCCCCATTTTGTGCTGAAACCAACCTGCATCTTGCTGCGCTTTTTCTCTTTTGGGCTCAACCAAAATTAAAAAAATTATTGCTGAATTGGCAAAGTTTCAATTAAAATTATTGATTGTCTTTAAAGTTTTTCGGTGGATGGTCTATATTCCACAATTAATTTATGGGGAATTGTTGGGTGGGAAGGTTTTTTGAGTAGATTAGCGGAAGAAAAAGTAGGACGCTTATTATACAAAGCCAACGGGAGTTTGGGGGATATGTATAGGCTTGTCGTTCATATAAACGAGTTGGGAAAAATTGCCCTTTGAAACGATTTTTTCCAATGACCTTAAATCATGCTACCATGAAACAAATTTTATTATTGTTATTAATATTGTTTTCAAGTGATGCTTTGGCCTGTACCTGTGTTCGCTCATCTAGAGAAGGCGCCATTATTAATAGTGATGTTATTATCAGTGGAAAAATACTGTCTGAACGGACAATTAGAGTGAAGACGGAAGCTTACCCCCAAAATAGAAGTTCTTTAGTTAAAAAGTACTCCGTTTTAGTGACAGAAAAATTTAAAGGTACACTTAGAAAAAGAAAAATTTTATTATATGGTTCATTGGGGAATTGCGCGTACAATTTCCGCGTTGGAGAAAATTATCTGATTTATATGATTTATCGAGAACGACATACAAATGAGAGCTCGAAAGTCAAAAAATTCCTATATGCTAACAAATGTATGAGGCCAAGTTTAATTGAAAATGATGAGATTGAAAAAGTTCGAACGCTTTGTATAGGCAAAGGCTACAACTAACCATAACAATTACAGGTAACTGCGCTTTCAGAGAGTACTCAGGTGATGGGTGCAACAGCATTTCGGGAAACTACGCAGCACCGCCCCCATTTTGTGCTGAAACCAACCTGCATCGCGATGCGCTTCTTCTCTTTTGGGCTCACCCAAAATTAAAAAATTTATTGCTGAATTAGCAAGGTTTCGACTTAATTTTTTAATTGTCTTTAAGGATTTTCGATCGATGGGATGTATTCCATAATTAATTTATGGGGGAATGGTTGCGAGGGAAGGTTTTTTGAGTAGATTAGCGGGAGGAAAAGTATGAGCTTATTATACAAAGCCAACGGAAGTTGGTGGGATTTATATAGTTTGGTCATACATATAAACGAGTTAGCTGCAATGTTACAACCAGCAGTTCATCAAAAGAAAAACTGATCTTATTTAATTTATAATAATCAAATTATCTCTAAAGTGAGTAATGTAAATAATAAAAATATGAACATTGTCTTGATTTGTTATTTAATAATTACATTAATAGCAAGCTTGTATATTGCAAAAAATGATATAATAAATATTTCAAATGATACAAGTTCAAAAAACATAGTATTATTTTTAATTACTTTACTTGATATATTCTTTACATTGATGTTATTTAAATGGAAAAAGTGGGCGCTTTATGGACTTGGAATGACAACGTTTGTAACATTCATATATAATTTATCAGAGGGAATGGACTTTTTAGTCTCAGTAATTGGCCTATCTGGGTTCTTAATAATTTTAGGATTATTATTCCTTAAAAAAAACGGGAAATCTGGTTACGAAAATTTAGAATAATAACACTGCAGCTAACACAGTATTTCTATTAGCGGGGTTGAAGTTTACATCATCAAGATTTTCGCTAGTTGTTCATTTTGTTATATTTACAAAAAGCAGTTATAAGAATCCCCGCCAACAGAAACACCCGGCCGTTACCTACAATTTTATCAAAGACCTCGCAAATGAAAGAAACAACTGAACATAATTGGATTTCATTTTTCAAAAATAAACTAGAAAACTCTAATTTATATTTAAGAAAACAACTTGAGAAAAATGGTAACACAATTTTTGATGTTTATGTTCCCAAAAATCCCGCTGACAAAACCGAAATAACTGCTGGATTTCTACAAGACAGATTAATAATATTACGATTTGAAAATCCAAAAACAAAGGGTTTCACAAGACAACAAGAAATTGAATATTTTTATGCAAATGATTTTACTGAAAACAATTCTTATGGAAATCCAGGTCTTGAATTTAATGAAATTAACAAGAATGCGATAAATAATCAACTCGACTATGGGTTAAAAGGGGCTGAAGTTCAATTTTATAAAAATGGTAAGTTATTTAAGTCGAAAATATATATTGATGAACCAAATGAATATTCTACAACTATAAACTTCGAAAAAAAAACTTTCTGGGAAAATTTAAGATCGCTTTTCGAAAATAATAAAAATGAATTTATAACTGAAACTCGAATAGAATTAAAAGAAATATTTGGAGGAATTAAGAAATGAAAAAACTGCTGGTAACAAGAGTTTTGCAATAGTGGGGCGAAACTGCAAAGTTCAACGGTTGTCCTTCGGTTCAACTTTTATACAAAATTGAAGATTTGTGCTTCGATTGCCCACCATCGCAAAGCTCCGAACCGTTAACGGAAATGATTCAAAAAATTGCGTTTAAATTGAAGTAGTCACCGCGCCCCGACCTGAGTGGAGCTCTTTTTATGTGTAGCAAGCGGGATCCCGGAAACCGAAAGCACGGTGCAAAAGAAGCACCGCCAACATCTGTGCTGAAACCAACCTGCATAGTTCTACGCTTCTTCTCTTTGTGGCTCAACCAAAATTAAAAAAATTATTGCTGAATTGGCAAGGTTTCGACTTAATTTTTTAATTGTCTTTAAAGGTTTTGTTGGATGGAGTGTATTTTCGTAATTATTTTATGGGTGAATAGTTGCGTGGGGAGGTTTTTTGAGTAGATTAGCGGGAGGAAAAGTATGACGCTTATTATACAACGCAAACGGAGGGTGTGGGATTTATATAGTTTTGTCATACATATAAACGAGTTATGGGTAAGCTTAAAGACCGACATGAATGACATTTACAGGAATAGACAATCAGACCGTTGAACTTAAAATTATCAACTACCAATATCCGAAAATTACAGACGGGGATTGGGATAGTAATTGGTTGAATATTTATATTAAAGTAAATAGTAAACTTGGACTTTGGGAAACAGTTGACCCTTCTTTAACGACCTGGGACTTTAAAAGACTAATACAATGGTTCGATAATCTTTCTAATAATACTCGACCAGAATGTTTAGACATTTGCTTCTTAGAACCAAATATATCATTTGAACTAACGAACAATTTTGATTCCGAAATAAAAGCAATTAAAATAAAGTTTGACCTTGAATTCCGACCACAATCTGCAATCGAAGACATAGAATATTTTGTTGAATTTATTGCCGACAATAATATTATAAAAAACATAGTAAACGACTTAAATAAGGAACTTGAAAAATATCCAGAAAGAAAGCCAACCCATAACAACAGGTTTAAAAAATTGCGGGCGAAGTGCTTAAACTTCTTTCATCAATTTTAATTAATTTTAGTGCGGGCAGACAAGTTTTTGCAAGAAAAACCGCAAATTCTTAAACCTGCCAATCGTTAGCTGCAATATTTCAAAAAAACTGCCCTAAATGAAAAACAAAAATGTTTACATCACAGAATTAATAAAAGAAGGAGATAATTACTCTAGTGAGAACAATAAAAAAATTGCTCATGGTCAGTATATTAGTGATGCAAGTACAGAGTTTTTATCATGGATTTCAAAAGTTGAAGATTATATTTATACAAATTTTGATGAAAATAGCGGACCTTATAAAATGTTACAGTCAGCCAATAAATCCAAATTCAGCGGTTATTATTTATCGGAATTTGATAGAGAGTTAGCGAAATTTAAGGGAGCAATAAAATCTTGCGAAACATTAAAACCTAACAAATCAAAATCAGAGAATTTAATTATTAGTTTAATTAAAAACCCTTTTTTTTGGACTGTATTAGTCATAACAATAGGCGGAGCATACAAACTTGGTTTTGACAATGGAAATTCTAAATTTGATACTGAAAAACAAGAATTTAAAGACCGAAATAAAATTCTGAATGATAGCATAAATTTACTTAAAACTGAAAATGATAAATTAAAAAGAAAAAAATAATACTGCAGCTAATAACTAAGCTTTCGTCTTGTCCGCAGGACACGAGATGAAAGCCCCCTGCACAAACTCTCCGGCCTTTCCGCTTTTCTTTCTAAAAATAATCTTTCTACTAAGCAATCACTGCGCCCCCACCTGAGTGGAGCTCTTTTTCTGTGTAGCAAAGCGAAACAGAAAAAATCGGGATCCCTTCGCAGGCTCAGGGTAAACGCGGGCGGTTCCGATAGCTATCCGGAGGCGCCCAAATAAAAACTTTGGGATTGCTTCGTCATCGTGCCTCCTCCTCGCAATGACACAAAAAAACTGCTCCGAATCCGGAGCAGTTTCTGTAATCAGTATGCTGTAAGGTTTAGTACCCGAAAAGTTCTTCCAGGGTAATTTTCTTCACTTCGCCAATCTTTTTTAGATCGTCCATTTTCATATTCTTTTCAGAAGCCACCAACGCATACGTGTAAGGCTTGCCTGAAATATTGGTCGCATGGAAGTTTTTAAGGTCGTTCATCGTAATCTTGTCCACATTTGTGTACAGGTCTTTACGGATATCGTCTTTCAAGCCGAGTTGTTTAGCACCCAGATATCTGAAGATGATATCGTCCTGCATAATCCTTTCGGTCTGGATGTCCTTCTTCACCGAATTCTTGGCCAGATCCAGGTTTACAGGAAGCTGAGGCATGGTGGTAAGCAGTTCGTTCATGGCGCCTACGGCATCACCAAACTTATCGGCCTGGCTGCCCACATAACTCATCATATAATACTGGTCCTCTTTTTTCGAAGGCTGCACATAATACCCGTAGGTACTGTAAGCCAAAGCTTTACTTTCACGAATGGTCTGGAAAACTACAGAGCCCATACCACCACCGAAATAGTTGTTGAAAACCATTACCATAGGTGTTTTGGCCGGATCGTAGGTATCCGTATTGCGGATCCATCTTGTTTCGGCCTGAACCATATCATAATCCGTGAACAGCACCTGAGTTTTGGTCTGTGGAAGCTGCTTAAAAGTCTTCAGCGGTCCCGCAGAGGCAAACGTTGACGGAACTTTGTGCATGGTTCCCAGTTTTGCAGTGAGGTTTTTAAGAGATTCCGGTCCGTAATAAATGACCGTCTGCTCATAATTGTTCAAGTTTTTCATTTTGTCCACAAGTTCCTGAGTGGTGATCGCATTGATTTCCGCATCGGAAAGCGTGTTGTTGAATTTATTCTTCGGGCCGTACATGGCATAGCTCGTAAGTCCCTGCAGAATGGCTCCCTTATTGGCTTTTGCATCCTTTCTGGATTTTGCAATACGGGCTTTAAGCGCCGCAAGCGCGGTTTCGTCCGGTTTTGCGTTCACAACAAGGTCTTCATAAAGCTTCACCGCCTTATCAAAATTCTCCTGCAAACCTTCAATGGTCACCATGGTGTACTCCTCACCTGTGGATACATTGAAACTCGACGCGATCTTGTAGAACTCCTTGGAGATTTCTTCAGAAGACTTTTTGTCGGTTCCTAAAAACTGAAGGTACTGGGAGGCCAGAGACTGTTTAGGATCATTAAGTGTTCCTACTTTGTAACGGTATCTCAGTCTGTACAGTTGGTTATCGGTATTCGGTACGTAAAGAACCTCAGCTTTACCCAATTTGGACTTCTGGATATCCTTATCGAAGTTCAGGAACACAGGCTCTGAAGGCGTTGATGGCATCTCGTTCACCATTTTTACGAACGCAGACTGCTTATCCGGGTTCGTTTCAACAGGGGTGATAGACGGTTTCTCAATTTTCTGCGGGTTTTTGTTCTCGCCTTTTTTCTTAAGGATGGCCACATAATTATTGCCGAAGTACTTATTTGCAAAGGCTACGACGTCTTCTTTTGTGATTTTGGAGATATCATCTACATACGCAACCTGGTCTTTCCAGTCCAGTTCGGCGTTAAAAGCACTCTGCAGCATGGATGCTCTGTCGCCGTAACGTTCGGTGCTCTGGATTTTCTCTTTTTTGATGTTGTTGATGATTGATGGAATTAAATCAGCATCAAAATTTCCTTTTTTCAGGTTTTCGATTTCGCTAAGCACCAGGGTCTGTACTTCTTCCAGGGTCTGTCCCGTTGTTGGGGCTGCGGAAAGATAGAGGATTCCGTGATCCTGCAGGGTGTACGTGAATGCACTTGCACGAAGCAATTTTTGTTTTTTAACAAGGTTCAGATCCAGAAGTCCTGCCTTTCCGTTGGTCAGGATAGATCCTACCAGATCTGCAAGCAGAACGTCTTTGTCTTTATTTCCCGGCAAACGGTAACCGATGGTAAGGCTTTCGGCATCAGGTCCTACAATTTCTTTAACGATTGGAGCGGCCATTGGCTGTTCGGGCTGGAAGGTATATTTCGGCACCGGCTTGTTCTTCATATAGGAGAAGGCCTTATCAATTTTCGCAATCGCATCGTCAGGATTAAAATCTCCGGAGAGGATTACTCCCATATTGTTGGGAACATAATAATTGTTGAAATAGTTACGGATCTCAACAAGGGAAGGGTTCTTTAAATGCTCCACGGTTCCGATCGTCGTCTGTTTACCGTAGTTGTGGTTCTTAAACAAAGTCGCGAAAAGGGTTTCGAAAACCTTTCTTCCGTCATTGTCCAGAGTTCTGTTCTTTTCCTCGTAGACGGCTTCAAGCTCGGTGTGGAAAATCCTCAGTACCGGATTTCTGAATCTTTCGGCCTGAACAGCCAGGTAACGGTCCAGTGAGCTGGAGGGAACATCGTCTGTATAAACGGTTTCCTCAAAATTCGTCCAGGCGTTGGTGCCTTGGGCGCCCATTCCGGTCAACATCTTGTCGTATTCGTTGGCAATGGCATATTTTGCAGCCACTCCCGAGACTGAATCGATCTTCTTGTAGATCGCCTTACGCTTAACTTCGTCTTTGGATTTGTTATACTGTTCGTACAGTGCGTCAATCTTGTCCAGTTCCACTTTTTCTTTGGCCCAGTCCAGGGATCCGTACTTGTCGGTACCTTTGAAAAGCATGTGCTCCAGATAGTGCGCCAATCCGGTGTTCGTAGCAGGATCGGTCTTGCTGCCCGCTTTTGTTGCGATGTACGCCTGAATTCTCGGGTCCTTCTTGGTAGGGCTCAGGATTACGGTAAGACCGTTCTTCAGGGTATAAAACCTGGCCTGCGTGGGATCATTGGTTACGTACTTATACGTGTAACCGCCACTCTTAGCTTCTTTCCACTGGTAGTCCTGTGCCTGAGCACTGAAGAGGATCCCCGCAGCAAAAAGCATCAATAACTTTTTTCTTATCATGATTGTTGGGTTAGTTAATGAATTAGACGTTGAAATTTATTAAATGTTGCATTACTGCACAAGTATTTATGTTATTACCACCCAAGGGATCTTCACATTTTACTCTAGATTTTCAGCTTATCTCGTAAATAGAAGGCGCTCCGCGAACTTTTCTTCGGACACCTTGTCGTCCTGAAAAGCCAGATGTCCGTTTACAAAAGTATGGGTGATTTTCGAATGGAAAGTAGTTCCTTCCAGCGGGCTCCAGCCGCATTTGTACAGAATATTGTCTTTGGAAACAGTAGAAGTTTCGTCCAAATCAACAAGAACAAGGTCGGCCTTATAATTTTCTCTGATGAAGCCGCGTTTTTCAATTTCAAAAAGGATTGCAGGGTTGTGACACATTTTCTCCACGATTTTCTCCAGAGCGATTTTTCCGTTCCTGAAATTTTCGAGCATCATCATCAAAGCATGCTGAACCAAAGGTCCTCCTGAAGGTGCTTTCGTATACACATTTTGCTTTTCTTCCCAGGTGTGGGGTGCATGATCGGTCGCAATAACATCAATTCGGTCGTCAAGCAGCGCTTCCCATAGTCCTTCCCGGTCTTTTTCTGTTTTTACCGCAGGGTTCCATTTGATGAGAGTTCCCTTTGTGTCATAATCTTCGTTGGTGAATGTCAGATGATGCACACATACTTCGGCCGTGATTTTTTTATCTTTTAAGGGAATATCATTTCTGAAAAGCTCCGTCTCTTTTGCAGTGGAAATATGGAAAAGATGCAGCCTTGCACCGGTCTTTTTCGCCAGTTCAACTGCTTTTGAAGAAGAAATATAACACGCTTCCTCACTTCTGATGAGGTGATGGTATTTCATCGGAATATCGTCTCCGTATTCGGCCTTATATTTTTCGGCGTTGGCTCTGATCGTGGCTTCATCTTCGCAGTGAACCGCGATGAGCATTTTGGTTTTGCTGAAAATATTTTCTAAGGTCTCTGGGTTGTCCACAAGCATATTTCCGGTCGAGGAACCCAGAAAAAGTTTGATCCCCGCTACATTTCGTGGGTTGGTCTTCAAAACTTCGTCCAGATTATCGTTGGTTCCGCCCATCATGAAAGAATAGTTCGCAAATGATTTTTTGGAAGCGATTTTGTATTTCTCTTCCAGAATTACCTGGGTCACGGCATTCGGAACCGTGTTGGGCTGTTCAATAAAACTGGTGATTCCGCCCGCGACCGCAGCTCTTGATTCGGTTTCAATATCGCCTTTATGCGTGAGTCCCGGTTCACGAAAATGCACCTGATCATCAATCACACCTGGTAAAAGATATTTGCCGGCCGCGTCAATAATTTGATCTGTATTTTCTTCAGAAATATCTTTTTGAATTTTAATAATGAGGTCATTCTCAATGAGCACATCACTTTCAAAAATTTGATTTTCGTTGACGATTCTGGCATTTTTAATCAGGGTCTTCATGGATTTAAAAGATTTATTTTCAGCGTAAAATTAGGATTTTTAAAATAATTTCACGGCCGTATTTTCAGTAAATCCGGAATCTCAAATCTATTTATTTACATTTGCACAAAATACTGTGTTTTGAAAAAACTTCTTAACGAAACCATCATTTACGGCATTGGTGCTATTCTGCCCAGGATTATTATTTTCATTCTTAATCCTTTATATATTCATCACATCAGTACCGATGAATTTGCACAGTTTACCAATCTGTATGCAATGATCTCATTCGTGAATATTATACTCACTTTCGGTTTTGAGACGGCATATTTCCGTTTTTCTTCAGAGGATGAAAACAGGGAAAAGACTTTTAATACTTCTTTCTGGTTTCTGGCTGGGACCTCCACTTTATTTTTACTGCTCTGTTTAGTCTTTAATCAACCGCTTGCCACCCAGTTAGGATATACCAAAAACCCAGAATTCATTAAATGGTTTGCCTGGATTGCTTTTTTTGATACGCTTTGCGTCATTCCTTTTGCATGGCTGAGATACCACAACAAACCAGTCAAATATTCCCTGATCCGCGTTTTACAGTCTTTGGTTCAAACGGTGGTGGTGGTAGCCCTGTTTCTTTATATTCCGGCAGAAATTTCAGAAAAATTCGGAATGGAGGAAAAGGTTTCCTACCCATTCTACAGCAATTTGGTAGGGAGTTTAATAGGAGTTCTCATGCTCTTACCCATCATTCTGAAAGTGAAGTTTGAATTCGCAAAAGACCTGTTTTTACGGATGATCAGCTATTCGTGGCCCATCATGGTTGCTGGATTCGCATTTATGGTAAATGAAAACTTTGACAAAGCCATTCAGTATTATATGATTGATGAGCGTGACGCTGGCGCCTATGGCGGATGTTACAAGCTGGCGGTTTTGATGACGCTGTTTGTTACGGCTTACCGAATGGGAATCGAGCCGTTTTTCTTTAAACAGATGCAGAACGAAAACGCCAAACTCACTTATGCAAAAGTGACCGAATATTTTACTTTTTTCGCTTCCATTGTAGCGATGGGAATTATTGCAAATATTTCGTGGCTCAAAACGCTTTTTATTCCCAACCAGTCCTATTGGACCGCGATTGACATTATTCCGATCATCGTGATTGCCAATTTATGTTTCGGTATCTATTACAACCTTTCAACCTGGTATAAAGTAACCGACAGAACAAAAATAGGAACAGTAATTTCCTGGGCAGGAGCTCTTTTAACAATTGTATTGAATTTGGTTTTACTTAAAAAATTCGGATTTATGGTTTCGGCCTGGACGACTTTGGGTGCATACTTCCTGATGATGGTTATGTCCTATTTTTTAGGGCAGAAATATTATCCCATCCCTTACAGGATTAAAAGAATTTCTCTTTGTCTGATTCTTTTGGCAGCATTCAGCTTCGTCTCCTATCAATTATTTGATGCTAATTTTTGGATAGGAAACGCATTATTTATCATCTTTACGGGAATCATTATTTATTCAGAAAAAGATTTTGTTCTGAATAAAATCAAAAAATAGCTTTTCATGAATATAAAAATCAACAACCGGTCAAAGCACGCTTTACCCCAATATCAAACTGCCCTGTCCGCAGGAATGGATATCCATGCAAATCTGGAAGAGCCTGTGACTCTCAAATCCCTCGAAAGAAAACTGATCTCTACCGGCCTGTCAATCGAACTTCCGCAAGGCTATGAAGCACAGATCAGACCCCGGAGCGGACTGGCGATAAAAAACGGAATAACTGTACTGAATACGCCTGGAACAATCGATGCAGATTACCGGGGCGAAATAGGAGTAATTTTAGTAAATTTATCCGGTGAAGAATTTACGGTGAATAACGGAGACCGGATCGCTCAAATGGTCATTGCAAAACATGAAAATGCTAACTGGGTTCAGGTGGATCATCTTAGCGAAACCGAACGCGGCAGTGGCGGATTCGGCAGTACTTCAAAACCAAAATAATTAATAATTCGTAGTATATTTAGTAAATAGCTGTCACAACAGCTCAAAAAATAAAACAGACCATGAAAATAATCGTTCCGATGGCGGGTCGAGGTTCCCGATTAAGACCTCACACTTTAACGGTACCGAAACCTTTGATCCCGATTGCCGGAAAACCCATCGTACAGCGTTTGGTGGAAGATATTGTGAAAGTTGCGGGCGAAGAGATTGACGAAATCGCTTTTATCATTGGTGATTTCGGTCCCGATGTGGAAGCTTCTTTAATGGAAATTGCTCAAAAACTCGGCGCAAAAGGCAGCGTCTACATTCAGGATGAACCTCTGGGTACCGCTCACGCCATAAAATGTGCAGAAAAATCAATGCAGGGCGATGTGGTTGTAGCTTTTGCCGACACCCTTTTCAAAGCAGATTTTGTCCTCGATAAAAACTCTGATGGTGTGATCTGGGTAAAAAAAGTGGAAGATCCATCCGCTTTCGGAGTCGTAAAACTCGATGATTACGGTTTTATTACCGATTTTGTGGAAAAACCCCAGACTTTTGTGTCAGATTTAGCGATTATTGGAATTTATTACTTCAATTCCGCAGAAAAACTCATGGATGAAATCAATCACATTATGGATAATGACATCAAAGTGAGCGGCGAGTTTCAACTGACCACGGCTCTGGAAAATCTGCGGGCAAAAGGAGCGAAATTCTCCCTCGGAAAAGTGGATGATTGGATGGACTGTGGAAACAAAAATGCCACTGTAGAGACCAACGGTAAAGTCCTGGAATACGAGAGAGCAAACGTTGCGAACTTCCCCGCCTCAGCAAAAATTGAAAACTGCCTTATCATTCCGCCGTGTTTTATCGGAGAAAATGTGGAGATTTCAAATTCCAAGATCGGGCCCGGAGTTTCTCTTGGAAACAATACCATTGTCATCAATTCAAATATCGACAATTCACTGATTCAGGAAAATACCATTATCGACCATGGGAATTTAAGCAATTCAATGATCGGCAATTCCGCACGTTATTTTGGGGTGGCACGAGAAATTTCTTTGGGTGATTTTTCCGTTTTGGACTTTTTATCAAAGCAGGAATTATAAGAACCGCAAAAGGGAAATCTAAAAGCTCCGCAGATGATTTTGTGCGGTTTGGCGTTAATATTGCAAACGCTGTAAACAGTTAAAATAAAGAAAATGAGACAATTAATCTCTTTACTGTTTTGTACATTCATTCTGTTTTCGTGTACCAGCCGAAACGGATTGAAAGACGCTGCTTCAGAAACCGCAAAAGATGACTCCAGACCGAAAGAAAGCAATAAAGCCATTGCTGACCGGATTACCTTTTTTGAAAAAGTGCTGATTGGTCCCAAATTCAGCCAGATAAAGATGTCCGGGAAAATGATGGTCGAAACAGGTGCGCCCATTCCTTCTTTAAACACCACGATTTATATTGAACAGAACCAGAAGATCTGGATGAATCTTACTGCCGTTTTTTTCAATGTTTCCCGCGGAATCGCTACTGCCGAAGGCATAAAGGCTAAGAATAATTTCGAAAAAACCTACATCGATTCGGATTTTGAATACCTGAACAATTTGCTGAATGTAAATTTCATCGATTATAAAGCGCTGGAAAACATTCTTATCGGCAGGACTTTTATTAAACTCAATGATTCGCAGTTTCAGCTGACCAAAAATTCTCAGGGGTTTAAAATGGCTTCTTTGGTCAACCAGAAAATAGTGAAGGAGGATAAAACCACCGAATATAAGGTACTCCTTTACTACGCAAACAATTATGATCTGACTAAAGTTCAGATTCAGGATGTAAATTCACCGGATGAACTTGAAATTTCCTATACCAATTGGGAAGCTTTTAATGAAATGAGACTCCCGAAAAATGTTAAAATATTACTAAAAGGCACAAAAAACGGAGAAATTTTGTTGGAAAATACGAACTTTGAAAGTTCGAAGATGGCAACCCCCTACTCGGTTCCCAATAATTACACGAAAATTGAGATTAGATGATTAAAAAATTGAGCTTTTTGGTAGGAATTCTATTGTTCGGATTTGTTTTCGGACAGAAAAAGGAACTCCTTCAGAAGCAGAATGCAGAACTGAAAAAACAAATTGCTGCCATTAATGCAGATCTCGCCAAAACCCGCAACGAATCCAAGCTTTCCGTAGCATATCTGAACAGTGTAAATAAAAAAATTGGACTGCGCGAAAAAGTTTACACCAATACCCAGAAAGAAAAAAAATTCCTCGACGATGAAATTTATCTTCGTCAGTTGGAAATCAACCGTCAGAACCGCGAACTGGCTGTTCTCAGAAAAAATTACGCTCAGGTTCTCGTAAATGCTTACAAAAACAAAGGGGTCCAGAACAAAGTGACCTTCATCCTTTCTTCAAAAAATATGGGCGAAGCCCTCAGGAGAGTTCAGTACCTGAAAGAATATTCCGATTATCAGAAAAGAAAAGCTCAGGAAATTACGGGCGCTGCCGAAGTGCTTCGGAAATCTGTAGCTGAAAAACAGAAATCGGCAAAAAACAAGGAAGTTTTGCTCTCTAACCAGGTGAAAGATTTAAAGACCATCAGCGCAGAAAAAATGATGAAAGAGCAGTTGCTGAAGGACTTCAAGAAAAATGAATCCAAACTTACCGCAGAGTTACAGCAGAAGCAGGCACAGTCGAAAAAACTGGAAGGACAGATCAGATCCATCATTTCCGAAGAAATAAGGCTTGCCAAAGCGAATGATGAAGCCCGGAAAAAAGCTGAAGCTGAGAAAATCCGGTTGGCCACCCTTGCTGCAGAGCGGGAAAAGGCAAAAATTGATGCCTTAAACAAGGCCAAAGCTGATGAACTGGAGAGAAACCGTATTGCAGCGGATCTGGAATCGAAAAAAGCTGCAGATCTGGCTGCCCGAAAAGCAGCCGACGAAAAGAAAAGAACGGAGGAGGCGGCGAAAAACGCAGCAAATGCAAAAGATGAGGAAAGAAGAATTGCTGCCGCAAAAGATGCTGCAAATGCAGCCGCCGCTGCAAAAGTAGCCGCAGATAAAGCCGCCGCTGCCAGAGCTGCAGAAAACGCTTTGACTAAAAAAAGTGATGCTGAGAAAAAAGCGGTAGAAGTAAAAGCCATGACCAACTTCGGGGTTTCCACTGCAGCGGGCAACAATTTTGCTGCAAACCGTGGAAAAATTGGTTTCCCCGTCGAGAAAGGTCAGGTAACACATCGATTCGGGAGACAGCCACATCCGGTTTTCAAGAATATTGTAGAGGAAAATAATGGAATTAAAATTTCTGTTCCTTCAGGTACGCGTGCAAAATGCGTGTTCCCGGGAACGGTTTCTAAAGTACTGGATCCGGGCGACGGTACCAGAACTGTCATCATCAGACATGGTGACTATTATTCCATTTACTCGAATTTAAGCAATTCTACGGTCTCTGCCAATCAGCAGGTTTCTGCGGGAACGCCGGTCGGTACTGTCGCACAGGATTTTGACGGCACCAATACACTGGATTTCCAGATATGGAACGGTAAAAATCCAGTTGACCCTTTAGGATGGATTTCTTATTGAAAAATAATCTAACTTTGTAAAAAATATATAAAATGTACAATTTAACCATTTTAAGTCTTTCATGGCAGCATATCCTGATTGTGGCCATTCTTTTATTATTGCTTTTCGGCGGAAAAAAGATCCCCGAATTAATGAGAGGAATGGGTTCCGGAATCAAGGAATTCAAAGATGCCGTGAAGGAGGAAGATAAAAAACCAACGGAAAACCACCCTAACGAAAACATTAAAACTGAATAAATTTTAATGGATTTTACGCGAACAGCCTGGGAAATTTTTAACCGGTCAATTGACGATTATCACCTCATCGACAGTGTTGATGCCACTGAAGTAAATGTCTATCCTGATGAAAGTTTGGAACGTCTTTTGTATTCCAAGAATTGGATTGACACCGTTCAGTGGCATCTGGAGGATATCATTCGTGATGAAAATATAGAACCTGCAGAAGCACTACGACTCAAAAGAAGAATCGATGCTTCAAACCAGCAACGTACTGATTTGGTTGAATATATTGATACCTGGTTTTTAAAAAAATTCCAAAATACAACACCCCGTCAAGATGCTAAAATAAATACTGAAACACCGGCATGGGCGGTTGACAGACTTTCGATTTTAGCACTAAAAATTTACCACATGTCTCTTGAAGCAAACCGTGAATCTGCGAATGAAGAACACCGGATAAAATGCGGGCACAAGCTTAATGTTTTACTGGAACAGCAAAAAGATCTCACTACTTCTATAGATCAGTTACTTGGTGATATTGAGAATGGAAATGTTAAGATGAAAGTGTACAGACAGATGAAAATGTACAACGACGAAAGTCTTAACCCAATCCTCTATCAAAAGGAACATCAAAAATGAAAAATATAGTTTACAGCGTGTTATTACTGATTTTAGGGTCATGTGCTTCAGAAAAACTGAACATGTCTCCTCTGAACAATAATGGCACGACTTCAAAAACTACAGCCATTAAAGATTTCGATACTTTCAACAATTACATTACCCAAAATGAGAACGCAGCAGAAATAACCAATCTGCTCTCGTCATTCCCAAAGTTTTCAAAGAATAAGTCTTTAAATCTGGAGGCCGCAGCCATGATTGTTAACATTCAGGATTATCTTTATGCAGTTGAAGCTGGAAACGCACCGGGTAAAGAGAGAGCTCTCAAAGGATTTGAAAAATCCTATAAAAAAGTACAGACTTTAAGAAAAAAACTCTCTCCCGATGAAGATAAAATTCTGAACCGCTATCTTGTGAGGATAAAAACCAATATCAACAGTATTGAGTATTACCTCCATACCCCGGTAAACAACTAAATAATTCCATGATTAAAATTCAAGCGGAAGCCAATGTTCCCACAGAATATGGTATCTTCCGGATGATTGCCTTCTCAGAAGAAGAAAGTGACTGGATGCCGCACATGGCCATCATCGCTGAAAATACAGATTTTTCGCAACCCATTAACGTCAGATTTCATTCTGAATGCATTACCGGCGAAGTTTTCCATTCTAAAAAATGTGAATGCGGACAGCAGTTGGATGCAGCAATGAAATTCATCCATGAAAACGGGGGGATTATCGTCTACCTGCGTCAGGAAGGCCGGAACATCGGCATCATCAATAAACTGAAAGCGTATTCATTACAGGAAAAAGGTTTTGATACCGTTCAGGCAAATCTTGAGCTTGGACTTCCTGCTGATGACAGAGATTTCTCAGCAGCCATCGAGATTCTGAATATCCTTGAAGTAAAAAACGTGAATCTTTTAACGAATAATCCCGAAAAAATTAAAATTGTGACCGAAAGCAATATTCATCTCAATAAAAGAATCCCTTTACAGATCGATTCCACTTTGGAAAGTGAAGGCTATCTAAAGGTGAAGAAAGATTATTTCGGGCATCTGCTGGAAGACGACGACGAATAAAAAACGCTTTGAAATTTCAAAGCGTTTTATTTTTGTGTAAAAACCTAAGATTATAACTGTAATGCTGTTTCTAAAGCCAGTTCAATCATGGGTTTCAGGGATTTCTCTCTTTCGTCGGCAGAGATCTGTTCACGGGTGGGAATGATATCTGACACCGTAAGCAATGTAGCGGCGTTTTTGCCCAGATATTTAGCATTCGCAAAAAGTGCAAAAGCTTCCATTTCAACAGCTAAACATCCGTATTTTGAGGCAATTTCCGGAATGGTAGTATCTTTTCTGTAAAAAATGTCGCTTGTGTGAATATTGGTCGGCTTAATTTCTAACGACAATTTTTGGGCTGTTTCATTCATCAGTGCAAATGAATTTCCCTGATTTGCAATCAGCTCATCCTCATTTCCCCACGCAAATTTTGCATAAGTTGATTCACTCGCTGCATTTTCCACATTCAGAAGGTCAAAAAGTTTCAGATCACTGGTGTAGGCTCCACACGTGCCGATTCTGATAATCGTATCCACTTCATATTCGGTGAAAAGTTCAAAAGAATAAATCCCGATGCTCGGAACGCCCATTCCGCTGGCTCCTACTGAGATTTCTTTTCCTTTGTAAAGTCCTGTAAAATAGTAGATATTCCTGGTCTGGCTTACGAGTCTTACCTCATCCAGAAAATTATCTGCTATGTATTTTGCCCGGAGCGGATCTCCCGGCTGTAAAACTGTTTTAGCGATTTCCCCTTTTTTGGCTGCGATATGAACACTCATTTTTTATTCTTTTAATTGAGGTTTAAATGTAAGAAAATCCAGTGAAAATAAATCATTTCTAAACCTGTTTTTACTACATGCCGAAATATAAAAAAAGCCTACTTTTAAGTAGGCTTCGATTGAATAATTTACAGATTAAGAAGGATTAATTCTTGTCCTTAATATTGTAAAATTTAATAACGCTTTGGTAGTCATTATAATCAACATTCGCATTTCTACCGGCTGATGCAGGGATTAAAACAATACGGAAACGCTGATTGTTCTGATATTTATTCGCTTCTGCAGCTGTCATAGTAGTCTGATCGAAATTGCTTTCCGTATAAATTTCAATAGCGGTAGCATCAAAAAGGAAATTATAATCCAGTTCTCTACCTGCAGACAGAAACTCCGTCTTAGGCAATAACTGCCAAACCGCAGAAGCAGTTGTATTTGAGTTAATATTTCTGTACACCAAAACAACATCACTTGTAGCAATGTCGATTCCCTGAGTCAGTGTATAACTGTTTGTACTGTTAAGCGTACCGGTAACATCACGCATCAGTACTGGATTGTCTTCTACAATAACTTCGTCATTCCGGTCTGTACAACTTACTGCAGCGATGCTGAAAATTGCCAGCAGGAATATTGTTAAATAATTTTTCATTTTTAAAAATTTTAGATTGTTCCCGGTGAGCTATTCAAAACATATACCAATGTTTATTAAACCCACATTTTAGTATAAAAATTGTATTTTTGTTTATATTTAAATTCATAATGATCAAATACATTATCGCCCTTATAACAGCAGTTGCTTTCAATCCGTTCGTTTTTGCACAGTATCAGCCGAAAAACCTTTCGGGCGCTGATTTGAAGGCTGCCAACTCATGGGTCGATCAAACATATCATTCGCTTTCACAGGACGAAAAACTCGGTCAGCTGTTTATCGTAGCACTTTATACCAATAAAGGTGAAGATTATATCAATAATGTCAGAAATCTGGTTATCAATGAAAAACTGGGCGGACTGATCCTGATGCAGGACGATGCAGCTCGCGAAATCAATCTCGTCAACGAATTTCAGGCAAAATCCAGAATTCCGCTGATGATTGGGATGGATGCAGAATGGGGACTTTTTCAGAGAATTGCCACTGCACATAAATTTCCCTGGGCAATGACATTGGGCGCAATACAGAATAAAAGCCTGATTACAGAAATGTCCGCAAAAATCGCTCAGGATGCCAAAAGAATGGGCGTAAACTGGGATTTTGCACCCGTTGTTGATGTCAATACAAATCCGGATAACCCGATTATCGGCAACAGAAGTTTCGGATCTGAAGTTACGAATGTAGTAAACTCAGCTGCAGCTTATGCACAGGGCCTTCAGCAGAATAATATTCTGGCCGCCATCAAGCATTTTCCCGGGCATGGCGATACGAGTACAGATTCCCATCTCGATCTCCCTGTCGTTTCCCACGATCTCAAAAGACTGAACGCGGTGGAAATTGCCCCGTTCAAAGCGCTCATGGATAAAGGAATAGGCGGGGTAATGGTAGCCCATTTGTACGTTCCTGCCCTTGAAAGCGAAAAAGGAATCCCGGCATCGGTTTCAAAAAGTATTGTGACGGGAATTTTAAAAGAAAAATTAGGATATAAAGGATTGATCATTACCGATGCCCTGAATATGGGTGCTGTCGCAAAACACTATAAGCCGGGAGAACTCGATGCTCTTGCTTTCAAAGCCGGTAATGACATTATGCTGTTCTCAGACGGAGTAAAGGAAGGCAAAAGGCTGATTCAGCTGGCGATTGAAAATAAAGAAATCTCCCAAAACCGCGTTGAAGAAAGTGTCAAAAAAATTCTCCTGACCAAATATTTTTTAGGCTTGACAAAATACGAAGCCAGAAATCCGGAAAACATCAATAGTGACCTGAATAACGGTTCACACACGGAAATCGTTCAGAAAATGTATTCCAATGCACTTACCCTGATTAAAGATGAAAAAAAACTGCTTCCATTAAACTGCAATGAAACCTACTATTATGTCCCACTGGAAGAAGCACCTTACCAAACTTTCGCGGATCAGCTGAATTTAAACACCACGGTCATCCTTAAAAAGCCATCAGAAATTTCTTCAATTCCGTCCAATTCAAAGGTGATTGTCGGATTTCATAAAGACAATTCAACTGCGTATAAACCTTATAAGATTTCGCCTGAAAGCAAAAAAATCCTTGGTGACCTTACTAAAAATCAAAACATTATTTTGAATGTTTTCGGCTCGGCCTATGCCCTGAAAGATATCGATATTTCCAAAGTTTCCACCGTTTTGGTGGCCTACGAAAACAATGATGACTCAATGACGGCCACTGCGAAAGCGCTTTTGGGGAAAACAAAAATCTCCGGAAGACTTCCGGTTTTGGTTAATGATCAACTGACAGCCGGAATGGGAATGGATTTGAATACTACAACACCAATTGACTTCAACAAAAAAGTAAAAACAGTAATTGAGTAATTTCAATTAAAATAAAAACTCTATGAAAATCGGAATTCTCTGTTATCCAACATACGGCGGTAGCGGCATCGTTGCCACAGAACTCGGCATGTCTCTTGCCAACAAAGGCTATGAAGTGCATTTTATCAGTTCAGCGCTTCCGGCGCGGCTTGATATTACCAACCCAAATATATTTTTCCATCGGGTAAATGTGCAGACGTATCCGCTGTTTCAGTACCAACCATACGACATTGCCCTTTCATCCATGATTTACCGAGTTGTAAATTTATACAAACTCGATATTCTGCACGCGCATTATGCGATCCCTTACGCTTACGCTGCTTTCACCGCAAAACAGATGCTGAAAGAAGAAGGAAAAGATATTCCTTTGGTTACAACGCTTCACGGAACGGATATTACGCTGGTCGGCCAGCATCCGAGCTACAAACATGCTGTAGAATTCTCGATTAACCAGTCAGACACCGTTACGTCGGTTTCCGAAAGTCTTAAAGCCGATACTTTAAAATTTTTCAATATTAAAAAAGAGATTCAGGTCATCACGAATTTCATCGACAATTCCGAATTTGAAGAGGTTAATACCTGTCAAAGAAAACAGTTTGCCGAGGATGATGAAAAAATTCTCATTCACGTCTCCAATCTGCGCCCTGTAAAGCGGGTGGAAGAGGTTCTGCAGATTTTTAAAACTGTAAATGCCAAAGTAAAATCCAAACTCATCGTCATTGGAGAGGGCCCAGATATGGAAAAAATCACTCAGTTCCTGGAAGAAAATCCGGAGCTGATCGGAAAAATACGTCTTTTAGGTAAAGTCAATGATCTGTACCGCATTCTTCAGCTTTCTGATGTGTTTTTACTGCCTTCAGAACAGGAAAGTTTCGGTTTGGCGGCGCTCGAAGCGATGGCCGCAGAAACGCCTGTCATCAGTTCCAATGCAGGGGGAATTCCGGAGGTGAATATTCAGGGTGAAACCGGATTTCTGGCAGAGGTTGGAAATGTAGAAGCCATGAGCAACTACACCATTAAGCTTCTAAGCGATGAAAAACTCCTTGCCCAAATGAAAAAAAATGCGAAACAGCAGGCCATTAAGTTTGACCTGAAAAACATTCTACCACTTTACGAAAAAATGTACAGCGATACGCTGAAGAATTTTGCAAAGCTGAAGCCTGTAGAAGAGAAGATTTAAATCATCTACCGGATGCTGGACCGGTAAAAAATCAGTTTTAGGAAACTTTGTTCTTTATCAATCATGAACGAGAAACTCCTTCAATATCTCTGGAATTTCAAGATTTTTAAAAATTTTGATTTCCGTGATACGGCAGGAAATGAAATAGAGATCCTGGATTTCGGAAAGTGGAATTATGATTCGGGACCTGATTTCCTCTTCGGAAAAATAAAGGTTCATGATGTGGTTTTAGCCGGAAACATTGAACTTCATGTGAAATCTTCGGACTGGATTTTTCACCGTCACAGCGGCAATCCGGAATTTGAAAACCTGATTCTTCATGTTGTTTTTCAGGATGATACTGAGATCGAAGAACTCAAGAACAAAAATATTCCAACGCTTGAACTCAGTGATTATATCGATGATTCGCTGCTTTGGAAATATGAATCTTTACTGAAAGAAAACAGTTTTATTCCGTGCGAAAAAATCTTTAATCCTGATAAAATTCCGTTTTATTTTGCCGAGGAAAGCCTGTTGAAGAAACTCGACCTGAAATCTATAGAAATCGAAGCAGATCTCGCACAGTTTAAAAATAACTACGAAGCGGTTTTGTTTCACCGGTTGGCTTACGCTTTCGGGCTGAAAGTAAATGCATTTATCTTCAAACAGATGGCTGAAAGTATTGATTTCAGTGTTTTAAACAGGATCAGGCAGAACCGGGTTCAACTGGAATCGCTCTTTTTCGGAATCTGCGGCTGGCTTGATGCGCCTGAAGACGAATACATGAATATTTGGAAACGTGAATTTGATTTTCTGAAAACGAAATTTCAGCTACCGGATCTCCGTTTCACGCCGAAATTCTCAAAGCTCAGACCGCCAAATTTTCCAACGGTCAGGCTTTCGCAACTCGCCGCACTCTATCATTCAGACCAAAACCTGTTTTCAAAGATCATTTCAGCCAGAAAAGCGGAAGAACTCTATGAGCTTTTCAAAAATGTCAAAGCGAGCGAATATTGGGACAACCGCTTCAGTTTCGGAAAAATCTCAACAGTGACCGGAGAAAAATTTTTAACGGAAGATTTTATTGACCTTGTTTTCATCAATGCTGTTTTGCCACTGAAATATACCTTCCATAAAAACAATCAGGAAAACAACAGCGATGAAATCCTGAGTTTTTACAGCCGGATCGGCGCTGAAAAAAATTCGGTAACCGAAGGTTGGAAATCATTAAAAGTGCCGATGCGGAACGCTTTAGACAGCCAGGCTTATATTTTCCATCACAAACATTTCTGCACGCTTAAAAATTGTTTAAATTGCGGAATCGGTTTTCAACTATTAAAAAATTCGTAAAAAAGAATAAAATGCACGAACCACATTTCATTACAAACATCCGCCACAACGTAGAACGGGAATGGTTTGGTGTATTGACGAGAATGGGTTCCAAACTTGGGATCCCCGTTTCCAAACTGCGCGTTTTCTTCATCTACTCTACTTTTGCCACGGTTGGATTCTTTTTCCTCATTTATCTGATCCTGGCGTTCTCGCTTTGGGTTAAGGATATTTTCATCACAAGACGCCCGAATGTCTTTGACCTGTAATCTTCGATATTTTTTTTAAAAATTTTGATTCTGATTTCAATTATTTCGTTCCAAAAATGTAGATTTGGGAAAAATAATTCAGCTTTGATATGGAATATGTACAGGTAACTTCAACCGATGATTTCAGGACAGATGAAATTTACAAATCGTATTGTGAAACCTTTCCGGAAGACGAAAGACGCGGCGAATCACAGTTCAGGTGTCTATTTAAAAATCCCAAGGTAAAAGTTCATGCGCTGCTTGATGACCTGAACAATGTGGGTTATCTGATTTCCTGGGAACTGACCAATTTTATATTTATTGAGCATTTTGAGATTTTTTCTGAATTCAGAAGTCAAAAATACGGTGCTGAGATGATCAGCCATCTCTTTAAGAATTACTCTCATATCGTTCTGGAAGCAGAACCGGAGCATCTGGACGAAGATGCAAAGCGGAGACTGCAGTTCTATACCAACAACGGTTTCTCGGTTATTGATGAGGATTATGTACAGCCTTGTTATGAAGAAGGAAAAAACCCTTTAAATCTCTGGCTTCTCGCCAACTGGCAACCTGAAAAGACCGACTGGATCAAGGAGGAAATTTACGATGTCGTTTATTGCTAAAAGCTTTCGTTGTTGGTCTGAAATACAGTTTTCGTATTAATCCACCTCATATTCCAGTTTAATGGTGATACTCGCTTCTTTGTCTTTTGAAGAGGTGTTAAAGGTGCCGCCGTATGAAAATTCTTCAGTAGAATTCGGTTCGGTGATCTGGGTGACTCCCATCGTTGCTTTTTTCAGGTTTCCGAGGCTACTTCCCGCATTTTCAGCGATCTTTTCCGCGCGCTGTTTGGCATCTTTTGTGGCATCTGCAATCATCTGCTGTTTCACAGTGGCCAGTTTGGTGTAAAAATAATTGGGTGGCGACGAAGTGAATTCGATTCCCAGATTGATAATTTCAGTAATATTTCTGGAAAGATTTTCGATTTTTGACACCTCTTTGCTGTCAATAGACACCGACTGTGACAGCTGATAACCGGAAAAAGTCTGATGGCTGGCTCCGTTGGAGTCGTTCGAATACGTGAATTGCTTCTGAATATCCACAGCCGAAAAAACCATTTCATTTTTTGCAATTCCCTTCGAAAGCAAATAATTTTCGATGATTTTTTTATCGTTTGCTAGCGATTCATAGGCCGATTTCAGTTCAAAACTGTTTCGCGAAAAATCACCCTTCCATGCGATGAGATCCGAAGTAAATTTCTGTGTGCCTAATCCTGTAACGGATATGGTATTGTCTGCCTTATTCCGGTTTTTGATAGCGCTGCCCAAAAGCGCAAGTCCGATAACAAAACCTAAGGCTGCGATGGCTATGGCGATAATATTTCTGTTCATATCAGTAGAATATTCTATAAAATTATAAAACTTTTTGAAATATAAAGTTAGATTTATTTATGGTTTATTATTTCGCGTTTTTATACGCTTTACTTTTCTCCTCAATCAGCATCTGTATCTTCATCAGTTCTGACGGCGTATAATACCCATACTTCAAGATGTTGCTGAAATCAAAATTCTGTAAAGCAAAATTGAGAAAAGCATCTGTCTCTTCTCTTCTGATGTTTATTTCAGCGAAATAAGCTGCTCCTAAATCTGTAACCAGACTTCTGTAAAACTCAATTTTATCCCATTTATTTTTAACTTTACCAATGGAGAAACCTGGCCCGACCGGCTGAACAAATTCACCGGGCTGAGACGCCATGATGGTAGGATCTGAGCGTTGCTGAATATAATCCATCAGTTCCCCTTTCTTCGCTGCTAATTTTCTTGAATCGCCATAATGTTTCACATCCTGTTTAAGATTACCGGTGGGCTTGTACACCAGATTCACTTCTTCAATCAGGATTTCGCTTTTAACCAGAACAATGCTGACAGGTTTACTGAAATTGGTTGATTTTATATGGATGATTTGCCTTTCAAAGCCTTCTTTCGCGATGCGGATTTCGTCTTTTGCCTCAACTTCGATCATGAAATTTCCTGAATGATCCGTAAGGTACTTTTGTCCGGATCTTATATTTACTATTTCTGCGCCAGAAATCATCTCACCGGATTCCGCCGAAACATTTCCAAAAATGTATTGCTGCGCCTGGAAATTTATAAAGAATAGGAAAAAAACGAGCAGGGATAATTGTATTTTCATAAGCATTAGTTTTGCGATAAATGTAATTGTATTTATCATGCATTTTTAAAGTTTAACCACCCTTAACGCGTTTTAGGAATTATTTTGAAATAAGGATTCTAAAATTGTTAAAACCAGACTTAAAACTGTTAAATTTTCCGGCGATTTTTCATTAAATTGCAGTTTGTAATCTCCAAAAATGTTGAAAAACTACATCTCCATCAATGCCTCGGCCGGTTCCGGGAAAACCTTTGCACTTGTGCAGAGGCTTTTGATGATCTGTCTGAAAAACCCACACCAACCCGATGCAATCCGTCATATTCTGGCGCTGACTTTTACCAATAAAGCCGCAAATGAAATGAAGGAAAGAATTTTCGACTGGCTGAAAGAGTTTACACGACAGGATTATTACAGCAGCGACAAACTGAAGCAGATCCGAGAAAAATTTGAAACCGAAGGAATTCACATCACGCTGGAGGAACTTCACAGGCGCTCCCAAAAAGTACTCAATTTCATCCTTCACCACTATTCCACACTGAACATTGGGACCATCGATAAGTTTAACTCACGATTGGTCCGGAGTTTTTCCTATGAACTGGGTCTGGCGCAGAATTTCAATCTAGAAATTCAGGCCGAACCGCTTCTTCTGGAAGCCGTCGATAAAATGCTGGAGCAGATTGGCGAAGAAAATACCGTTTCGGAAGCTTTTCTGGATTTCATCAATTATAATCTCGATAACAATGAACGCGTAAATCTTAACAAAACACTCTACAGTTCCGCAAAGAAATTCCTCAGCGATGTGCATTACGATGAATTGAAAAAAAATGACGGCTTCGACTGGAATGCCTACGAACTCACAAAGGAAAATGTCCGTAAAGATCTGGCTGAGCTTCGCAAAAACTCACTGGAAATTGCGGAAAGCGTCCTACAGCTCCTGAAAGAGAAAAACCTGGAACAGGACGATTTTGCCGGCGGAAAAACGCGGAGCATCGCCAAATTCTTTTTTGAAATTATTAAATATTACCGCCAGGAAAGAGATAAATTCCCATTTCCGGAAAAGGAAAATTCTGCGATGGAAGTTTTCTTAAGCGGTGCATCTTCAAAATCAAAAAACAGGGAATCGGAAATCTTTGAAATCATGGATTTTCTGATCGAAAACCGGAGTTTGCTGATCAAAAACTATATTCAGATCAGGAAAAAGGAAAAAATGCTGAGTGCGCTGCTTCCGCTGCGGGTAAATAAAGACATCCAGGAAAAACTGCTCCAGATTGAAGAGGAAAATGATCTCGTTCTGCTTTCTAAATTCAATATTTTAATCAACGAAAATCTTAAAAATGAACCCTCTTCATTTATTTATGAGAAAATAGGGAATCAGTATCAGCATTATTTTTTCGACGAATTTCAGGATACGTCGAAAATGCAGTGGGAAAATTTCATTCCGCTTCGTGATCATACCGTTTCCATGGAAAACACGACGTTTACAATCGTTGGAGACCCAAAACAGAGCATCTACCGTTTTCGGGGCGGCGATAGCCAGATCATGCTCGATATTAACAGCGGAAACGAAAAAACACTGGCTCAGATTCATGTGGAAAACCTGGAAATGAACCGCCGGAGCGCGAAAAATATTGTACAGTTCAACAACGACCTTTACCAGTATCTTGCAGATTTTTCCGGTCTGAATGCCGCACACCAAAAGATCTTCGGTTTGGAAGCCCAGCAAACTGCAATCTCGGAAATCGGGGGACGAGTGAAAGTTAATCTTTTTGAAAGTTCCACGCAGGAAACCTTTTACAATGAAGTTGCCGGAAAAATGCAGGCCGACATTCAGGAATGTCTGGATAACGGTTTTAATTTCTCGGATATTACGATTCTTTGCCGCGGAAATTTTGAGATTTTTACTTTTTCGCAGCTTCTGAGCAATATCAAAGTCAATTACAACGGCGAAAACATTTACATCAAAACCATTTCGGAAAAAGGACTCACACTTGATCTTTCCGCAACGCTTTTGGCGCTGATTGAATTTTTGAAATGGTTCGGTCAGCCCAACAACGCGCAGTATCTCGTAAAAATGATGTATTTTCTGCATACTTCCGGAAGAATTAAAATGGAAGATTTCACACAGGAAATCACAGAAGTTCTGGACATTAAAAACAAAAAAGAAACGGAAGCTTTTCTGCAGCAGAAATACGGCCTCAAACTTCAGCAGACCGATTTTCCGCATCTGAATCTCTACAATTTCGTGGAATATTATCTGAAGGAATTCGCCGTTGAAAACCGGGAAACAGATTTTCTGCTGAATTTTCTCGAAATGACCTTTAATTATTCCCAAAACACCTCATCGACCTTAAAGGATTTTCTGAAATATTGGGAAGAAGAAGGCGCAAAAACCTCTATTCAGGCGTCGGAAAATGTGGATGCCATTGAGATTATGACCATTCATAAAGCCAAAGGTCTGGAATTTCCGGTGGTATTTTTGCCGATGCGAAACAGCCATAAAGACACGAACTTTAACAGCTGGTTTGGTCTGGAAGACCATGAGCATCTGAAATCGGTAAATATTTCAGGTTTCGACGCGGTTTTGGAAAATTACGATGAGGAACTGCATGTCTTCAATTCCGAAAATCTTTATCAGAATAAAATTGACCGGTTCTGCATTCAGTATGTGGCGACAACCAGGCCCGTAGAGCAGCTTTTTCTTTATCTTGAAAAACCATATGTGAATGCCAAAGGAGAAGAAAGCGAAACTAAAATTGAGATCCTGAATTTCATCAGGGAAAAAAATCTGAACAAAGAAAATGAGTTTGACCTTTTTGAGACCAATCCTGAAATTCTGAAAAAACAGGGCCTTCGGAAAAACAAACTGCACGATACCCAAAGCATTCATCTCTTGAAAGAGCAAAAAAACACCTCTAATCCTGTTAAGATTGCCACTCCTTCCAAAAACTACCAGAACAGGGTTGAAAAAGTGAGAATCGGAATCTTCACCCATGAAATTCTGGCTAAAATCTATACCGAAAAAGATGTGGCACCGGTGCTGGAAGATTATGAGATCCAGGGCATCATTACCCAGGAAGAAAAAATGGAAATTTTGCCTTCGCTGATGGACATTATCAGGAAATATCCCGATTATTTCAGGGAAGACCAACAGGTGATCAATGAAAGGGATATTATGATCTCAGAAAACGGAAAGACCGATCTCTACAGACCCGACAGGATGTTAGTCACTGAAGGCGGTTACTTCATCATCGATTTCAAAACCGGCGGTGAAAAAGAAAAACATCAGAAGCAGATCGAAACCTACATTACGGTTCTCAAAAAACTCGGCAAAAAAGTAAGCGGCAGCAAGATTATCTATGTATAAAAAAGGTCCCGAATTCGGGACCTTTTTTTATGCTGTTTGTGGATTAAAAACCCTCGTTGCCAGCTCCTGATCAAAAAGGTAAAGCGCAGAAGGATTATCACATACCATTTTTATTTTGGACACCAACTGCGAGGCATTGGCTTCTTCTTCAACCTGTTCGTTGATGAACCACTGTAGGAAAGAAACTGTTGCAAAATCACCTTCATCATTTGCATTCTTAACAATATTAAAAATACTTTTTGTCACGATTTTTTCGTGTTCCAGCGCTTTTTCAAAAATTTCCACAGCATTGGTGAACTCATAGGGCGGTTTGGCAATTTCTCCCAAAATAATCTGTTCGCCAACATCCTTCAGATAATCGAACATTTTGTCCGCATGCATGAGTTCCTCTTTACTCTGGATCCGGAAATAGTTGGCAATGCCGTCCAGATCTTTCGCACAGAACCAGGCAGACATGGATAAATAAAGTTGAGCTGCATACTGTTCTTTTGTGATCTGTTCATTAATGAGTCGGGTTATATTCTGTGATATCATGATTATACATTTTCTCAAATATAAAATTTTTTATGAATAAGTATCAAATTTTCATCCCTACTTTCCTAATAATAAAAAGTGCGGAAATAAAAATTCCCGCACTTCCCACATTAAAAACTAAAATTATGAACTATATGACCGAAATGGCCTTTATTTTTAATCCTATTAACTCTTCATCGCTTTTTTGCCACCCATAGGCGCTCTATGTTTTTTCATTTTGGCCTTCCTTTCCAGCATTTTCTGCTGTTTTTTAGCCTGCCATTTTGCATATTGATCAGAAGTAAGAATTTTTCGCATCTCATCATCCATCTGCTGCATATTTTGCTTCATCCCCTCCATTTTCTGCTTTCTCATTTCCTGATTTCTTTGCATGGCTACTTTTCTTTCAGCCTGATGCCTTTCCTGAATCGCATGAATCTGATTCAATTGGCTTTGGGTAAGATTTAGCTCTTTCTGCATTTCCGCAAAATGCTGCTCTCTTTTCTGTTCTTGATTTTTTACCATTTCAGCTCTGCGTTGCTGCATTTTTTCTTTTTGTGCGGGGGTAACCTGAGCCATTGCAAAACTTCCGAATCCCACCAATACTAAACTTAAAACTAATTTTTTCATCTTATTACCTTTTTATTGTTATTTGATGGTTTGATATCAGATTTCCGTTGAAGTTAAAGTGTTTTTTCACAATTTTTGTTAAATTTTTACACTTATCTGGATGCTATAACTTTAGCGAGAATTCCATCCGTTTCATCCGGGTAATTCACCTTAATAATGTCATCACTTTCCACCCATCTTTTCAGTTTAAGGTTGAATTCCTTTTGGTTCCAGATCACAGGTATTCCCATTTTTTCGAGGGCAAGTGCATTGCATTGCTGCTCATACTGATGAGTCATAGGAACCGACAGAACTTTTTTTCCTAAAAAAAGGGCTTCAGCAGGACCTTCGAAACCTCCGCCTGTCAAAAATCCTTTTGATGTTGCCAACGAGCTCAGAAAATCTGCGTTGCAGATGGGGAAAACCTCCGCATTGTCTTTAACATATCCCTTCACTGCATGTTTGGAGAAAATCTGCCAGTTGGTGTCCGGAATATTCCTGATTTGATTCAAGATAAATTCATCAGAATACGCAGGGAGATAAACGGTGTAATGATCGGAATTTCCGATTTTCAAATTCCTGACTTCACTTCTGATGACAGGTGTGTAAATGTGTTCATCATATTTTTCAAAATGAAAAGCAAAATATTCGGTAGCTGGCGCATAATGAGTCGTAATGAATTTGCCCCAGTGAAAACCTTCCAGCTGTGGAGTTTTTGAAGATAAAAAAGCAGATTGGTGACTTAAAGCTACCGATTTTTTGTTTCTTAATTTACATGCCCAGGCCGTAACCGGTTCAAAATCATTGATGATCAGATCATAATCATTTACAGGAAGTTCCCGTATCTCTTTTAAAAAGTTGAAACTGTCAAAACGCTTCCAGGTTTCCCCGAAGTCGATACTTCCGCGTTTCCCGAACACATATCCAAACCCTTTGTACTGGTATTTGATGTCATCCTCAAGACCCACTTCAGCCTGGGTACCACTTAAAAGCAGGTCTAACTGACCATATTTTTTAAGATGCGGAATTATTTCTCTGGCTCTGCTGACGTGTCCGTTTCCGGTACCCTGAATGCTGTAAAGAATTTTCATCAATACAAAATTAGCCTAAAAACCAAGCCGTAATTAAATGTGAATAAAATTTAAAAAAGAGCAGATCTCTCTGCTCTTCCTTTCACTTTTTACTATTTATTACTTCTATAAATCTTATCTAAACCCTCCGCGTTTTCCTGTGCTTGGAGTGGAATTTTGCTGCGGAGCGGCTGTTGATCCGGAACGCATTCCCGAACTACTACTGCTGCTTCGCATTCCGGTGCTGGTACTTGGCGCTACCGTTGTTTGGCTGCTTCTTGGAGCTACCGGTCTGATTCCACTATTTGTAACCGGCCTTGTATTCACAGTTCCACTCGAACTATTTCTGAATCCCCTGTTATTTGAGTTGGTTGTAGTAGTTGAAGGATTTCTGAAACCTCCGCTGTTTGTTGTGTTTCGTACTTCAGTATTTCTTACCGACTCATTTCTAAATCCGTTGCCCTGCTGAATACTGCTGCTGTTTGTATCTCTGAAACTACTCGTGTGAGGGTTTTTTGTCTGACTCCAGCCATATTTATTGCCATGGGTCTCCAAAAATCTGTTTCGGTCTACTCTATAAACATTGGTATTAACTCGGGCATAACGCGGCTGCACCCTGTATCTCGGCGCATAATAATCTCTTCTGTAATTCTGGAAATAAACAACAGGATTATAGCCATTGTAATAATTGTTCTGAAAAACGATGAATATCTGAGGTCCCATAATCTGCTGTAAGGTATAGAATCTGTCGTAATACCATCTGTCAGGATTATGACGGTAATATGAATTCCAGTTCGAGTATGAGCCATACATTTCATTCAGCATAATAATCTGCTGAATTTGGCGTCTGGAAAGTCTTGAACTTCTGAAGAAATCATTCCAGTTTACCATTACAATACTGTTTCTGTAATCGTTGTAATAGCTTTGATAATAATTATCTGCATAATAATCGGTAGGATAATCGTAATAATAATCTTCCGGAAATGCATAATCATCGCTGTAACCGTTATTATTTCCATAATAACCGTTGTTGGTGTTATCGTTTCCCCAACCGTTATTGCTGTACTGTGCGTAAGTCAGTGTTCCTAAAACCACCGCCAATCCTAAAAATATTTTTTTCATCTTATTTGCTGGTATTAAATTGTGAATTGAACAACCCATTTTCCTTAGAGAAAGGTAATTTAAGAGGTTACCGTCAATTTGATGCCAATATAAAAAGGAAGTTAAACCTAAGAGCGAAAACTTCTTTTTAAACCACTACAAAGCTCTGATTTCCAAGTGATAAATTTATTTTCTGTTGGAATCTTCAACCCATCCGGCGATTTTGTGGTTAAATTCTTTCCTCTTAAGCATTTCTTCGAGGCTTACGTGCATTCGGTACCGCCAGTAATGAGGAAAAACCTGCGGATCGTTGATTCTTTCCGCGTCCATATCCGGACGCGTAAGTTTCTCATCTGTTGCGTAAAACTCCTGAACAGGAAAAATGGCAAGCATTGCATCACTGTAAAGATGCTGTGTCATGATCATCCCGGCAATTTCAGGATGCAGATCATGCGGCGCCGTTCCCCACTGACCCAGTTGTTCACTGAAATATTTCTGTATCAGAGTCCGGTCCTCATGCCACCATTGTCTCAACGTTGAGCTGTCGTGTGAACTTGCGGTGACCACATTCATATATCCTGAATTTTCCGGACAATGCCATGAAATGTTTTCTGACGGCATTCGCTGAACTTTAAGAGCAGTAATTCCAAGCCTGTCCATCACCTCCGGAACCACTTCTGGAACCATTCCTAAATCTTCGCCGCAAATCAACATATTGGTCGAATTTAGGATTACCGGTAGTTTTTCCATGGCTTCCTGAAACCATAAGGTATCCTGACGTCTGAAAAAATAGTCGATGTACAGATCGTAGACACTCCTTTTTTCCTCATCTGGGAGATATTTATATGACTCCGTTTCAGTGATATTGATTCTCGGATGATAAACAAGTTCTCCATTCTCGGTTTCTTCCGGAAGGAATAATACATTTGCGGAAAGCGCAAGCAGATTTTCCTGAGGCCATATGGAAGGATTTTTTTCGAAAAACTGAGTAAGTTTTCTTTGAGAATCAAATTCGTCTTTAAAAGAGTACATCCCATCCTTATTACAGATGAAATAATTACGGACGGCTGCACTTTCATCGCCGAAATAATGCTGAAGAATTTCATCATTAATATAAGGCTTACAATACCTCTCGAAACTGAAGGCAATTTTTCGTGCATAAAATTCTTCCATTTTTACAGGCACAGCAGGAGAAAAATAACCCAAAACCCCTTGGGTGGCACTCATTGGTATTCTCCATATTCTGAAAAAGCCAAGAATATGGTCAATCCTCATGGCATCAAAATACTGTTCCAGGGCTTTAAAACGGTTTTTCCACCAACGGTAACCGTCCTTTTTCATGGCTTCCCAGTTATAAACAGGAAATTCCCAGTTTTGGCCCAGACCGCTGAACTGGTCCGGTGGGGCTCCGGCCTGAAAATCCATCCCAAAAAGGGAAGGTTCTGTCCATGCTTCCACCGAATAGCGGTAAATTCCAATCGGAAGGTCCCCTTTTATAGAAATTCCAAGATTATGGGCGTAATCAACCGATTCTTTCAACTGTAAATGGAGTTGATACTGCACCCAAGAATGCAGCATTGCCTTTTCATAATCTTTATTGGCAGGGGCAAAAAAAACAGAAATTTTACCCGCAATGTATTTTTTATGGGTCTTCCAGGTATTAAAATCTGGCGTATTGTATTTGTCCCTTAACACACAGAAAGCCGAATAAGGCACCAGCCATTCTTCATTTTCTTTAAGAAATTTCCTGAAATTCCGGTCCTTTAAAATCAGGTCTTTATGGTTTTCAAAAATCTTTCTTATAAATTTCCATTTCCCGGAAATTATCTTCTCATAATCGATTAAAGTCAGCGCGTTGAGTGAGGCTTTTTCAGTATGAAATTCTTCAACTAATTCCTGAGGTAAAGAATATTCCAACTTTTCAATATTTAAATACTGAGGATGAAGCGCGTAGACGGAGATTGCAGCATACGGATAAGAGTCGGACCAGGTGTAATTCGCGGTGGTATCGTTGACCGGAAGAATCTGCAGAACCGAAAGATTCGTTTCAGCAGCCCAGTCGGCAAGATTTTTAAGATCCATAAACTCACCGACGCCGAAACCATTCCTAGTTCTGAGCGCAAAAACCGGGACTGCAACTCCGGCTGCGTGGTACATTTCAAAGGACTTGAATTTGAAAAAATGATCAGCTTTGATCTGAAGAATATTTTTTTCGGGATTTGGCAAAGCCCATCTGTTGTCGCCGTTTTCAATATCAAAAACTTCTCCGGTATCAGAATTCATAAGTCCGTATTTGTACTGAATCATACGGTTTTCAGAAACTTCCACGGCGGTTTCCCAAATTCCAAAATCGGTCTGCGACATCGGAACCGATTTCAGATACTCCCAGTTTCCGAGGGCTTCACAGTTTCCCAAAATTACAATTTTCGAGTTCGGGTGATAAATAGGGGCTTCGATACGGAAAAGATGCGTGTGTTTTTTTAAAACAGAAACTTTTTCGGGTTTGAAATCTTTCAGGTTATTCTGCAGAACCTTGTTATTGAGATAGTTTTCAGGGAAATTCTTAAGATTCCAGGCGTCGTAAATCTGAAATTCAGAATAAATATGGCTAAAGTGGAGTGCATGAAATGGAAGTTCCGCGTCGGTTATATTTCCTTCCGAATCTGAAACCTGATATCTGTAGCTAATGTTTTTTGAAAAATAATCAATTTCAGTCTGCCAGTTCCCGTTGTCGGTATAGGTGAGCTCATAAATTTTACCCGGTGCAAGATTTTCAAATATTTGGAGTTGAATCTTCTCACCGTTTCTAGTATGATAATTTAAATGGAAATAGAGCTTCATGTTTTGCCTTTAGAACATGCAATTTATGAATTTATTAAAATATCCTGTCAAATAAAAACCTCTCCTAAAAAGTTCGGGAGAGGCTGATATTAATAAGTTTCAGAAAATTTATTCAGAAATAATAATTTTCTTAGTTAAAATAATGTTTTTAGCTTCGTCTTTCACCGTCACGACAAAAACGCCGGAGTTTAAGTTGTTCAATTCAATTTTCGCCGCAGTTCTGGCTGCATTGGTCACCTCTTTTTGCATGACTCTTTTTCCAGAAAAATCGTAAACCTCAACGGAAAGTGCACCTTTGGTGTTTGGAGCCGCCAGATTAAAGAATTTTTCTTTGATATTGGTCGGGTAAATGTTCACCTCATTGGAAACAGCGACATTCGGAATTTTTCGGTCGTTTGCAAAATATTTACTTGCCAGATCATACACATGCATGTTTTGAGGCCCATCCATAGATTTTGCCGACAGATCTTTCAGATTAACTTCGTAAAAAGACTGCCCTTTTGCACTTGCGATCACTACATTGCCCAATTCATTCACTGCTGCGCCGTTTACCGTATAGTTTTCCGGAAGACCATTTACTTTTCCAAGAAACTGCGCATTTAAATCAGCAGTAAAGATTTTAAACACATTGCCGGAAGCCGAGAACACATAAAAATTATTTTCAGCATCAGCAATCATATCGCCGCCGTAGCCGACATTCATAACGTCGAAACGGTTATTCCCATTTGAAGGATCATTTTTAAGCGCGCCTAAATCTGTAACGGTGTATTCGCCATTTTTCTGGCTGATTCTGATCATTTGTGAACCGCTGTTGTTCAGCGTATAGATGTTTCCGTCATAACCTGCAGCCATTCTCGTGATATGAGAACCCATGTCACAAGGGGTTGTTTTAATGACATTGTTTTCCACCAGCTTTATTTTACCTGAAACGGTATTTAAAACATAGATATTGGAAGAAAAAAGAGGCGTGTAAACCAAGTCACCAGATGATGCATACGCCAAACCGGCCATCTGCATGGTCTGGGAATGATGAATGCTTGCTTTATCCTCGTTGACCTGTTTTCTTAGAATCTGGGAATACACGGACGGGGTGCTTTGATCAGAAAATATAATCTGATCAGAATTCCCATTGAAATTCAGACTGCGGAAATCATTGAAAACAATATTGGGAGTATCTTTACCGGTGAGGGCAAAAATATCTTGCTGTGCAGTAATAATGCTGCCTGTAAACAGCAAAAATAAAGGAAGTAATGTTTTTTTCATATTGCTTAATTTTTTATGATTTAACTTAATAACCAGAAAACAGGTACTAAATTAAGCAATATTTTATGAAATCAGAAAAAATTTTATTAAATCAATAGATTAATTCAAAAGATAAGTCGTCCCTTCTCGCCCATCTTTTAGCTCGATTCCATCTTCAAGCAAACGGTTGCGGATCTGGTCTGACAGCTCAAAGTTCTTGGCTTTTCGGGCCTGATTTCTCAGTTCAATAAGTACCTGTAACGCCTGGTTGAGCTTTTCATTATTATTTTCTTCGATGTTCTGTAAACCCAGAACTTCAAAGACAAATGCAGTCATCAGTTTTTTAAGTTCCTCAAGATCTTCAGCAGAAATACTTTCTTTTCTTTCTTTCAAACTGAAAATAAATTTAACTGCCTCAAAAAGATAAGAAATCAAAATCGGAGAATTGAAATCGTCCGTCAGGGCTTCATAACACTTCTCTTTCCAGTCATTTAGATTGAATACAGACGATTCAGCAGAAATGTTAGGTGAAAGACTGTTCAGAACTTTAACCGCTTCCATCAGGCGCTGAAATCCTTTTTCGCTTGCTGCCATGGCTTCACTGGAAATATCCAGAACGCTTCTGTAATGCGCCTGCAGAAAATTAAAACGTACCACACTCGGATGAAAAGGCTTTTCAAAAAAATCATTCTCACCGGAAACCAGCTCCATCGGGAGGATGTAATTTCCGGTGGATTTGCTCATTCTTTGTCCGTTCATCGTAAGCATGTTGGCGTGAAGCCAGTAATTGACCGGTTCGGTACCGTTGCAGGCCTTTCCCTGAGCTACTTCACATTCATGGTGCGGAAATTTTAAATCCATGCCACCGCCATGAATATCGAACTTTTCTCCAAGATATTTCGTGGACATTGCGGTACATTCCAGATGCCATCCCGGAAAACCTTCTCCCCACGGCGAATTCCACCGCATGATATGCGCCGGAGAAGCTGCTTTCCATAAAGCAAAATCCTGAGGATTCTTCTTTTCGTTCTGCCCGTCCAGATCTCTGGTATTTGCAAATAGTTCTTCGATGTTTCTGCGGGAAAGTTCACCATAATTCAGTCCGCGACTGTTGTATTCCAATACATCAAAATACACAGAACCGTTGCTTTCGTAAGCAAAACCTTTATCGATGAGTTTCTGGGCGAGTTCAATCTGCTCGAGGATATGACCGGTTGCAGTAGGCTCGATCGTAGGCGGAAGAAGATTGAAAGTCTCAAGGACTTTATGAAAATCTACAGTATATTTCTGTACAATCTCCATAGGTTCCAGTTTTTCCAGCCTCGACTGTTTAACGAAACGGTCGTTTTCAACATCGCCGTCGTCGGTCAGGTGACCAGCATCGGTAATGTTTCTGACGTACCTGACTTTATATCCCAAATGCATCAGTGTCCTGTAAATAAAATCAAAAGACATGAAAGTCCGCACGTTTCCGAGGTGCACATTGCTGTAAACCGTGGGTCCGCAAACATACAGCCCGACTGCGTTCTCGTGAATGGGTTTGAAGATTTCCTTTTCTCCGGAAAGTGAATTATATAATTTAAGCGGCATAATCTTTAGGCTTAGTACGGTTCAAATATTTTAGTAATGGAAAGGACCGGATTCAGAATCAGTCCAGTTTTGCATGGCTTCCCACGTAATGCAGGAATTCCTGTCTCGTTATGGGATTTGTTCTGAAGATTCCGCTGAGTTCAGCGGTAATCGTAGAACTTGCGGTATCTTTAATTCCGCGGCAGTTTACACATAAATGCTTTGCGTCAATAATGCAGGCAACATCTTTTGTTCCAAGTGCGGATTTCAGTGCATCCACGATCTGCATCGTTAACCTTTCCTGCACCTGCGGACGTTTCGCATAGTAATCTACAATCCGGTTGATCTTGGAAAGTCCGATAACTTCTCCGTTGGAGATATAGGCAACATGTGCCCTGCCGATGATCGGCAGGAAATGGTGTTCGCAGAACGAATAAACCGTTATATCTTTTTCTACCAGCATTTGCCGGTATTTATATTTGTTGGAAAAAGTGGAAATCCCGGGCTTGTTTTCCGGCAGCAGTCCGCCGAATATCTCATTCACAAACATCTTTGCGACTCTTTTCGGGGAGTCTTTCAGGGAATCATCGGTCATATCCATGCCTAAAGTCTCCATAATCTCATGGAAATGATGGCGGATGAGTTCAATTTTTTCTTCCGGTGATTTCTCGAACGCATCTTTCCGCAGCGGAGTGTGCTCCTTCCCGGTAAAGACATCGTCGTCGTTATCAATAAAATCTGTCATATTCCTTATTAATAATCCCCAAAATTAAGCAATTTTTATGAGTTCAGGGAAATGGATAGTGATCAGCGCGACTCTCATCATCCTTATTGAGATAATATCGGGTCTGCATCCGTTTTATTGAATATTCAGTCTTTTGCAACCCGTATTTTTATTATACATTTGAAATAAAAATAAGAGATTTTGAAAGTTATCCCAGTTAACACCCCTACCCTTGTTGATGAATTCCTAAACTTTCCGGACCGGCTCTATAACGATGATCCCCATTATATCCGTTTTTTAGATACCGATGTTGAAAGTGTTTTTGACCGGAAAAAGAATAAATTTTTCAAAACTGGTGTTTGTGAAAGGTTTCTTTTCACGAACGAAAAGAACGAAACGGTGGGTAAAGTTGCCGTATTTGTGAATGGGAAATACAAACAGAAACAGCCTACAGGCGGTTTCGGCTTTTTCGACTGTATCAACGATCAGAATACGGCGAACTATATCTTTGATTTCTGCAAAAGCTGGCTTCAGGAAAAAGGTATGGAAGCTATGGACGGCCCCATCAACTTCGGCGAAAGGGATAAATTCTGGGGACTTCTTACCGAAGGTTTTGCCGAACCTCTGTACGGAATGAACTATCATCCCCCCTACTATAGCGATCTCTTTAAAAACTATGGTTTCGAAGTATATTTTAACCAGATCTGTTACAGCAGACCTACCCACAGTAAAGTTTCCAGGGTTTTTACGCTGCTGCATGAAAAACACAAACGCAATCCTGCGATTTCTGCAAGAAGGATGACCAAAAGGAAACTTGATAAATTTGCCAAGGATTTCTCTGAGATTTACAACAAAGCCTGGGCAGATCATGGAGAGGGAAAACAGATTGATGAGGGAAAAGCACTCAGGATCTTTCAAAGCATGAAACCGGTGATCAATGAACACATCTCGTGGTTTGTATATGAAAATGAAAAGCCAATTGCCATGTGGATCAATATTCCGGATCTGAACCAATGGTTCAAGTATCTTAAAGGCAAGTTCGGATGGTGGCAGAAGATTAAATTCCTCTGGCTGAAAAAATTCACGAAGAATACAAAGATGGTGGGTCTTGTTTTCGGGGTGGTGCCGGAGTGGCAGAAGAAAGGAATCGAAGGGTATATGATCTGGGAAGGCACGAAACATTTGCGGAAACACACCGATTTTCAGGAAATCGAAATGCAGTGGATCGGCGACTTCAATCCCAAAATGCTGAAGATTGCCGAGAACTTAGATACAAAGGTCACGAGGAAACTGGCAACCTTCCGTTATCTTTTCGACCGGAAAAAAGAATTTGAAAGGCATCCTATCCTGTAGACTTTAAGATATTGCCCCGACATTCGCGGGAAATATTAATTTCATAATTTCGCACCTGAAATATGAATATGATGGCTGAGAAAGAAAGAATGCTCGATGACCAATGGAAGAAATGGGGACCTTATGTAAGCAACCGCCAATGGGGCACGGTGCGCGAGGATTACAGTACCAATGGTAATGCGTGGGACTATACCAACTATCACGGTGCCATCAGCCGGGCTTACCGCTGGAACGAAGACGGAATTGCCGGAATCTGCGACAGCAAACAGCGGCTCTGCTTCGCCTTTTCTTTCTGGAACCGCCGCGATCAAATCATAAAAGAACGTTTCTTCGGCTTAAGCAATCACGAGGGAAACCACGGAGAAGACATCAAGGAAATCTTTTACTACCTGGACAATACCCCAACTCATTCGTACATGAAGATGGTGTACAAGTATCCCATCAATGAGTTCCCTTATGAACAGCTTGTAAACGAGAACGCCGCACGCACAAAAAAAGAAGGGGAATTTGAACTTACTGATACCGGAATCTTTGAGAACAACGCCTATTTTGATATTTTCATCGAATACGCCAAGATCAATCATGACGACTTCCTGATCCGCGTCACGGCAGTAAACAGAAGCAGCACAAAGGCACCTCTCGTTATCCTCCCGACCGTTTGGTACCGCAATAACTGGACCTGGGGCTATGGCGCGTATGAACCTCAACTAAAGTCTTCGTTCAACGGAGTGATCGATATCGACCACAATACCATCTGCATGAAGAAATTCTATGCAAGAGACACTTCCGCTGAAACTTTATTCTGCAACAACGAAACAAATTCGGAGAAGATATTCGGAACTCCGTCCGAAGCAAAGTTCTTTAAAGATGGCATCAACAATTACCTCATCCACGGAACGGAAGATGCGGTGAACCCGGAAAAGTCCGGAACCAAAGCCAGCTTCTTCATTGACGCTGAACTGGAACCCGGCGAAAGCCGCAGTTTCGATTTCAGGCTCAGCCCGCATGAAATGGATGATGCGTTCTTTGATTTTGATGAAATCGTCGCACTCCGGAAACAGGAAGCGGAGGATTTTTATGCAGACATCCAGTGTGACCTGGCCGATGAGGAAGAGAAAAACATCCAGAGACAGGCTTTTGCCGGACTTTTATGGAACAAGCAGTTCTACTATTACAACGTCTCGAAATGGCTGAAAGGCGATCCCAGACAAGAAGCGCCACGCGACTTCAGTCGCCATGTCCGCAATACAGAATGGGAACACATGCAGAACAAAGACATCATTTCCATGCCCGACAAATGGGAATATCCATGGTTTGCGACGTGGGACCTCGCCTTCCACTGCGTACCTTTTGCCCTGCTTGATCCCGGATTTGCCAAGCATCAGCTTAAACTCCTTACCAAAGAATGGTACATTCACCCGAACGGCCAGTTGCCCGCCTACGAGTGGGACTTCAGCGACGTGAATCCGCCGGTGCATGCCTGGTCGACCTTCCGTGTATTTAAAATCGATGAAAAAGCCAATGGCAAGCCTGATCTCCCGTTTTTGGAAAGTGTATTTCAGAAACTGCTCCTGAACTTTACCTGGTGGGTGAACCGCAAGGACAAGAACGGGAACAATGTCTTCGGAGGAGGCTTCCTAGGTCTCGACAATATCGGTGCCTTCGACCGCAATATGGAGTTCAAGAACGGTGACCATCTGGAGCAGGCCGACGGTACCAGCTGGATGGCGATGTTTGCCCTGAACATGATGCGCATCTCCATGGAGCTCGCGCTCTACAACCCAGTTTATGAGGATATGGCCATCAAATTCTTCGAACATTACCTGTACATTGCCGAGGCGATGGAAAATATCGGCGGTGCCAAAGGAGGCCTCTGGAATGAGGAAGACGGCTTTTTCTACGATGTGCTTCAGCTGAATGACGGTGACTCTGTTTCTTTGAAACTCAGAAGCATCGTAGGCCTCATCCCGATGTTTGCAGTAGAGATTATCGACCATGAAATACTGGAGCAACTCCCCAATTTCACCTCGCGTATGCAGTGGATCCTCAAAAACAAACCGGAGCTCGCCAATCTCGTTTCGCATTGGGAGGTAGAGGGTGCCGGCGGAAAACACCTCATGAGCATCTTGCGCAAAACACGCCTGAAAAGAGTTTTGGAAAGAATGGTGGATGAAAAAGAATTTCTGTCCGATTACGGAATCCGCTCGATGTCGAAAATTTATGAAGATGAACCGTATCAGTTTACTGTAGACGGGCAGGAATTTTCGGTAAAATACACTCCGGCAGAGAGCGACAGCCGTATGTTCGGCGGAAACAGCAACTGGCGTGGCCCGATCTGGTTCCCGATCAACTTCCTGATCGTTGAGAGCCTTCAGCGCTTTCATTACTACTATGGCGACCGGATGCAGGTTGAATTCCCGACGAACAGCGGTGAGATGCGAAACCTGGAATATGTCGCCGACAACCTCAGCAGCCGTCTCTGCTCCATCTTCATGAAAGATGAAAACGGAGAGCGTGCCTTCAACGGCGGAAACCGAATGATGAACCATGATGAACACTTTAAAGATTACATTATGTTCAACGAGTACTTCAACGGAGATACCGGCATGGGCATTGGTGCCTCGCACCAGACGGGCTGGACAGCCACTGTAGCCAAACTCCTGAAACCGCGGGTCTCTTAAATAAAATTTGCAGGATCATAAAGTCACCTCTTCTGAGTGCCTTTAAAACTGGGCTTCGGGTGTTTCAGGAAAAGCAAGCTTGCTTTTCCCTAAATCGTCGAGAGGTTTTCCCCAAAAGCAAGCTTGCTTTTTACCAACTCGTCGAAAGGTTTTCAGGAAAAGCAAGCTTGCTTTTGGATAAGTCGTCGGAATTCTTTCCTTAGATGGTTGAGACGGCTTTCAGGAAGCCTTTTCGCCATTTACAAAGACCTCAAAACTGATGCTTACACCCGGTTCGAGGGTTTTGGAGACGGAACAGTATTTTTCGAACGACAGTTCCGCGGATCTCAGCGCCTTTTTCGGATCGATGGTCCCTTCCAGAAAGTATTTAACGAGAATGGTCTTAAAAGGCTTCGCTTCATCCACCTGCACCCTTTCCCCTTCCACTTCCGCAGAAAATCCGGTAATGTCCTGGCGCTGCTTTTTCAGGATCGAGACCATATCGATGCCGCTACAGGCTGCCGTGGCCATGAGCAGGCTTTCCATGGGTGATACGCCTTTGGCGTTGGGCTGTGAAGTATTGTCGAGCAGGATTTTATTGCCGGCAGCGTTGGTGCATTCGAAGAGGTACTCTTCATTGATGCGGTTAATGGATATTTTCATAAGGTGATTTGTTTATCCAAAAATAAGAATAATCAATTCAATTTATTTAATTAATTTTGTGTAAATCAGTTCGATATGCCGGAAATATACAGGTTCTACGGAATGGTAATTTATATGTTTTTCAATGAACAGCCGCCGCCGCATTTTAAAGTAAAATACAATAACTATGAGGCGAATATCCTACTTGAAAACGGACAAATCCTAAACGGCGATCTGCCCAGAAGCAAACTCAGACTCGTTCAGGACTGGATAGAAATTCACAAAACCGAGCTCCGGGAAATGTGGGAAAATAAGAATTTTCTCAATACCATCATCTACAGGGTGACAAAAATACTGGAGATAAAATCGACGGAGATCATATGTGAGATCAACGGTGAAGTAGTTTTCCAATTAGATATTCATCCGCTGCTTAACAAACACCATCATTTAGCAGGAATAGAAAAGCTGAAAAATCAAAAGGTATTTAAAACGGTAGAAATAGGGGAAATGGGTGAACTTCGGTGGAAAAATCTGATATTTCTGAACGGGGAATTCTGGAATTACGACATTTCTCCGGAATTTATTGTTCATCGGGGCAAACGTATTGCTTCCTATAAAACGTAGCTGTTTTTCTTTATAATATTCCTCTCGATTTAATTTCAAGATATTTGTTAATGACCTCAATGCTGAGGTTCTCGGGCAAGGTGTAAACGGTATAAATGCCGTATTTTCTGAGTTCCTGGATAATGAGTTTTTTCTCGAATTCAAACTTTTCAGCAATGATCTCGTCGTAAACTTCCTGCATGTTCTCAGGATTTTTATGGATGAGTTGCTGTAGCTCTGAGTTTCTAAAGAAGACGACAACCAGCAGGTGGTTCCGGGCGATTCCGCGGAGGTATTTCATCTGGCGGTTTACCGCATCGAGCGTTTCAAAATTGGTGAAGAGCAGAATGAGACTTCTTTGTCCAATGCTGAACTTCACATCCTGATACAGCCTGCTGAAATCGCTCTCGAAGAAATTTGTCTGAATATGGTATAAAGCCTCGGAAATCTTCTTCAGCTGACCCGATTTGTTATCGGCCGCTACTTTGTTTTCTGTTTTCTTGGCAAAGGTCATGATTCCGGCGCGGTCGCTTTTCTTCAGAATGATATGGCTCAAAGCCATGGTCGCGTTTACCGAATAATCGAGCAGACTCAGTCCTCCAAACGGCATCTGCATGGTCCTTCCTTTATCAATGACCATATAAATGCGCTGCGCTTTTTCGTCCTGAAATTGGTTCACCATCAGCTGATTCCTTTTGGAAGTGGCTTTCCAGTTGATGGTTCTTACATCGTCGCCAGGCACATATTCCTTGATCTGTTCAAACTCCATTGTATGGCCAATCTTGCGGATTTTCTTCATTCCGCCGAGAAGAAACTCATTCTGCAGTGCCGTGAGTTCATATTTCCTTAAATGGATGAAAGATGGATAACTGGGCAGTACCGCATCCTTTTGAAACGTAAACCTGCGGGACACCAAACCCAGTACCGACTCTACAAAGACGTTGAGGTTCCCGAAGCTGTAGGTTCCCCTTTCTTTTGGCTCCAGGATGTACTCGAACATTACATTCTTCTGTGGCTCTACCTTTCTCTCAATAAGGAAATCGCGCTTCTGGAACTGGAAAGGGATCTCATCAATCACTTTGGCCTGAATGCGGAACGGATAGTTGTTCTTCAGATCGATTTTCACAGAGTTTTGGTCGCCGTTGGAAAATTTTTCGGGCAGAATCCGCTGAGCCTGCAGTGCATTCTTCTGATTGAAAAGCAGAAGATAATCTACCATAATCGCGAGTACCGCCAAAATGAGCAGTCCGTGCGCAAAAACCATCAAGAAAGGAAAGAAAAAAGCCAGGATATAGAGCACTCCCACTCCGAAAAGAGTGAAGAAAAAACGGTTATTGATGTAGAGGTTTTTCATTTTCAGCGATGGCTAGTTGTAGGTTTTAAATTGGGGGAACCTGCTTTTATCTCGGAATCTCAATCGTCTCTAGAATCTGTCTGATGATTTCATCCGCAGTCAAGCCTTCCATTTCTCTTTCCGGAGAAACCATGACTCTGTGACGGAGTACTGCATAACTGGCTTCCTTGATATCTTCGGGCGTTACGAAATCCCTTCCGCGGAGTGCAGCAAAGGACTTGGAAGCCGTCAGCAACGCAAGGCTCGCCCTGGGCGAAGCGCCCAGATAAAGGAACTGATTCTCGCGGGTATTTACGGTGATTTGTGCGATGTATTCCAGAAGATGCGGCTCTACGACAATGCTTTTTACAATATGCTGATAATCTTTCAACTGGGCTGCGGTAATCACCTTCTGCACGGCATCGGTCTTATCCTCCAGTTTGCTCTCATGCTGGTTACGGATGATTTCCACTTCCTGAGAAAGGGTTGGGTAACCTACATTAATCTTGAACAGAAAACGGTCGAGTTGCGCTTCGGGGAGGCGGTAAGTTCCTTCGTGCTCAATAGGGTTCTGGGTAGCAACTACAAGAAAGGGTTCAACCATTTCGTACTGGGTTCCGTCCATGGTAATCTGGCGTTCTTCCATCACTTCAAACAGTGCCGACTGGGTTTTGGCAGGAGAACGGTTGATTTCATCGATGAGAATAAAACTCGAGAATATCGGTCCTTTCTTGAATTCGAATTCACTGTTTTTTACGTTGAATACCGATGTTCCCAAAATATCAGAGGGCATGAGGTCGGGCGTGAACTGTATTCTACTGAAATCCACCTCCACCGTTTTGGCGAGGAGTTTAGCAGTGATGGTCTTGGCAACGCCGGGAACTCCCTCAATCAATACATGACCGTTCGATAAAAGTGCAGCCAAAAGATGTTCAATCATGGATTCCTGACCCACAATCACTTTGCCTATTTCGGTTTTTACCTTCTCCAGGTTTTCCCGAAGTTCCGTCATTTCTATCCTTGAATGGAATTCAGGTTTGGTGTTTTCAGGGATTTCATTTTCAAAGTTTTCCATATTTTTTAGTTTAACGGTGCATCGGATTTTTCATCTCTTCGCTTTCTTCTGTCCTGATGCTGCCCTGTTGTTTTTTATTACTTTAATATTTCGTCCAGAAGCCTGTTCATTTTAATCAGATCTTCTTTCATCACACTGGCGTAAGGATCCTGACCTTTTTTTATCAGCACCACCGCTTCACGGATATTTTCCGGACTTTTTCCGGTTTTCAGATGAAGCAGTTTTTCGAAATGATCATCCAGATTTCGGGTATCAATAAGCAGATCCATCCGGATACGGTTCAGAAAATACTGGGCTTTCTTCGCCATCATATCATGAAAGTCGCCTTCCTGAAGGTATAAATTACCGATGCTTTTCACAAATTCCAACGATTTGTTGTTTAAAGGCTCAATAACAGGAACTATCCTCTGCTTCCGCTTTACATTAAAAACCACAAAAAGCAGTAATCCACCCAAAAGCAGCCACCACGCATAGCGAAGTGCAGGTTTTGAGAGAATAAAGCGCAGTGGCGACGTAGATTTCATGGAAATTTTATTCGCGCCCGAAAACCAAACGGTTTCCCGATCCGGGAGATAAGAGAAAACATGTTCTACATATTTTTCATTCCCCGGTTTCAGCAGATAATAATTGGTAAGGATGAGCGGCTCCGAATGCAGATAAATATGGCCTTTCCCGTGCGGTATTTTAATAAAATTGGCCTGGGCGCCATATCTTCCTTCACGGGTTGTACCCAAAATTTCGTGGTATTTTCCAATTGAAGCAAATCCTTTTCCTGATGGCAGTTTGTCTATAAGTAAAGAATCATTGCTCAGCTTTGTATCAGTAAGCCGGAGAGAATTACGTCCGCCATCATTTACGAATGAATGATCAAAACCGAGTGTATCGGCAATTTTTTTAAGATAAGAATCGGTGATGATGAGCGCATCGGAACCTTCATTCACTGTTTCCAGGATTTTATTGAAGGACTCCTCATCAATCTGCGACTGAATAATTAAAATATTGTGCGACCCTTTTTTCTGTTTTTTATAATAACTGTACGGTGAAAGTTCGGTCCTTGCCAATTTTGAATGGAGAAGTTTACCGGCTTCCTGGCTGAAAACAAAAAGGCCGAAAGGCGTCTTCTCATTCAGGTCAAAATTTTTACGCCAGTCGGTTACCGGCGTTTTATTGAGCTCAAGCAACGCCAGGACCAATAAAACAACGATGAAAATAATGCCGTATAAGCGAAAAGTCTTATTCACAGTTATATTTTAAAATTTTGGAACTGTTCCTTAAAATAATTGTAGTTCACTTCATCAATAACAAACTCGCCGTACCACACGTAATCGAAAATATACACCAGGTCGCGGAAATCATTCTTTATACGAATGTCTTTCAGTTCTTCGGCATAGTCCTTATTTGTTTTTTCGGGATTCCATGCAATGAGTTTTTTATCGGCAAGCATTTTCAGCACCGAAAGAAAACGGTAACGGACAGCGGATCGGTAATCTTTCTGCCTCTCGAATGAATCGATGGTTTCGGGGAAATTAATTTCGTGGATGTTTTCATGAAGGTCACGGTCATCAATTTTTATTTTCCCCTTCTTTTTCCTGAAAAAGTAATTGCCGTTTTTGCCGATTAAAAAACGCACTAAAAAATACAGCACAAAACCAATAATGATTACAGCGAAAAAACGGATGATGTTCTCGGTTAAGGACACCGTCTTTCCGGGATCGATGTTGCCAAATATCGCTTCAACAATTTTCCTGATGAATTTCTTAATTTTTTCAATGAAGGATTCCCTAGGCTTTATAGTCGTATAATCGAATTCGGCACCTCTGTATTGTGAACGGAATTTTTCCTTAAATTGTTTGGGGAAGACGGTATTTTCAGTTGTGGGATTTGCCTGCAGAATGGAGTCAGTTGAATATCCGTCCGGGGAATTGATCACCAGACTGTCGGTTCCATAAATCGGCGGCGGCGGGGATTCCTGAGAAAAACCGAATATGAAAAAAAAGCAGAAAAATAAAGGTATAATCTTATAATTCATGCTGTCCGATCGTGTCGATTTCTGTGAGATCCAGGGTTCTGTGCAAATCGGTTCTGCTGTCATAATACTGAAGTCCTGCATTCACATACATAATGTTCATCAGCAGAAAAGACATCAGGATGGAAACTCCGTATATCATAAAAATGAGAATGCCCATCGTTCCTTCAAAAGGATTCTGAACCGACGAATCATTCTGGGCAACGGTGAATGCTTTAGCGGCGAAAATGACCATTGGAATCATTGTAAATATCGTTGTGATGACCTGAATGACGATGTATATAATGATCGTTGAACCCCAATATTTCCAGAAAGGAGATTTTTCCCTGCCGCTGGGATAGGAAAACTGCGCCCTCATCGCATAACTTAAAGAATCGAAAAACCCCTTCTTCGTGTGAAAATAATCGAACAGCAGAAAATTAACGACATTGACGACCGCAGGAAAAACAAGGAGGAGCAGAAAAAACCCTATCAAAACAAAAATCAGGACATACGAAATTCCGATAATGATTGCTGCAAGTGGAGTGATGATGAAGACCAGGCCGAGAAACAGGATAAAAAACCGTCCGATATTGTTTTTAATATCACCCAGAATTTCATCGGCTCTGATATTTTTATTTCCGGTTTCACTCAGCCTTTTCATGTACAAAACAGGATAGGAATAGGTCACGATTGATACCGCCATGAAAAGTATAAACACCAGCACTGATACTAAGATGAGCATTCCCCGGTTTTCCTCAAAATAAGCCTGAAAATAATAGTTTTGACCCTGTGTATTGGAACCCATCATCTGCGAGAAAAGTTCACCGTACCCGAAAACAAAAGTCACTACCAGAAGAATTAACAACAGTCCATTGATCAGAAGGTAATTCTTGAAATAATTCTTTCCGTGCTCTTTAAAAAAAGCAAACGTGTCGCTAATGAGGGCTCCGAAGTCCCGTTTCTGATAAAATTGCATGGTTTTTTAGTTTTTTTATTGAGACAATATAGGGGTAAATAAAATAGTAGAAGCCGATTACCGAAAACGTTCCGAAAATGATGAAAATATTTACCCATTCAGGCATCTGCAAGGCATATCTTGTTACATAACCTTCGATGATTCCGGCAACTATAGTAAAGGGAACTGTACTCAGAAAGATTTTAAAAGCATCTTTAAAGCCCAGTTTAAAAGACTGAAATCGGGAAAAAGTTTTAGGAAAAAGAATGGATGCTCCCAGAATGAGGCCGGCCATTGCTTCCACCACCATGCTGAAGATTTCGAAAACGCCGTGAAGCCAGATTCCTCTTGCACTTTCCTTCAATGCGCCATGCTCATGAAAAAAATACTGGAATGAACCGAGCATGATGCAGTTCTGCATGAGCGCAAACAGCGTTCCTATTCCGCCGAAAACCCCGTAAACAAAAAGAATTGCGCCAACTTTTAGATTGTTGAATATAATGAACACCGAAGTGCCCCAATTTGTACCCTGCTGATAAACGCCAACTGCATTTGCTGATTCTATATTTTCAATGGTTTTGTTTACATAGTCTTCTCCCAAAATAATGTTGACAAACTCCTTGTCGTAATAGGCAGAGATAAAACCAATCAAAGTAAACAGGATAAAAAAAGCAAATGCATAAAAAAGGTATCTTCTGTACTGGTAAACGAGGAGTGGAACCTCGGTTCTGTAGAAATAGAAAATCCTGTTCTGTTCCGCACGTTTCGTTTTATAAATTTTCTGAAAAATGCGCGCAGAAAGGTGATTCAGGTAAACGGTAGTCTTGCTTTTGGGGTAATAGGTCTGGGCAAAAGACAGGTCATTTACCAGATTAATGTACAGCGACGACAGGTCATCAGGATTTTTTTTGACTTTTCCTTCGACAACCTGCTCGATTCCGAACCATTTTTCTTTATTTTGTTTGATGAATGCCACCTCTCTCATACGATGCTAAAATAATAAAAATATGTCGCTCATCGCCATCAATACTTCACAAAATGTAAATATTAACTTCAATACCGCGAGTATCGGAGAAAGAATCCTTGCTTTCATCATTGATATGCTTATTAAAGGGGCCTATCTGCTGTTTGTTTACCAGATTTTCTTCCGCCTTTTTGATCTGGGAAAAGTGCTCGATGGCCTTGACAGTTTTTCCATCGGCGCTGTGCTGATCCTTCTGACCTTACCAATTCATATTTATACTTTAGTAACAGAAAGTTTGTTCGAAGGACAGACCTTCGGTAAAAAAATCGTGAAAATAAAGGTGGTGAAAATTGATGGCTTTCAGGCGAGTTTCGGAGACTATCTGATCCGGTGGTTCTTCAGACTTGTGGATGTTTTTTCAAATTCGGGAGTCGTGGGAATTATCAGCATGATTGTTTCAAAAAACAACCAGAGACTGGGTGATATTGCATCCGGAAGCGCGGTAATTTCACTTAAAAACCAGATCAACATTTCCCATACCATTCTGGAAAACCTTCAGGATGATTATGTGCCGGTATTTCCGCAGGTTCTGGCGCTCACTGATAATGACGTTAGGATTATTAAGGAAAATTACCAAAAGGCCCTGAAAACTAACGACAGACAAGTCATTAGTAAACTTTCCAATAAAATCAAAGAAATTCTTAAACTGGAGGTGGATGACCGGGAATTTACAGAAAGACGGTTTATTACAGTAATCATAAAAGACTATAATTTCTATACCGGGAAAAACATTTAAAATATTTTATGTACATTTAGGTATCTAAAAAAGTACGATAATGAAATATGACAACAATAAATCAGGAAACGGAGGGGTTATTACGCTGAATAATGAAACGGATGAAGTTGGCAGACTGACGTATACCATATTTCCGGAGGAAAATAAAATGATCATTTCCTTTGTTTTGGTTCATCCCAAATTTGAAGGCCGAGGAATGGGCAAATATCTGGTAGAGGAAGCACTGAAATTTGCGAGAGAGAACAACTGGAAGGTTTATCCGCACTGTTCGTATGCCAGAAGCGTCATGAACAGGATGAACGATGTAGAGGATATCCTGCTGCAACGATAAATGAAAAGCTCAAAGAAATCTTTGAGCTTTTTGCATTTTGAATTAAAGGCTTTCCATTAATTCATCTGTAATTTCCATATTGTGATAGACATTCTGTACGTCGTCATCTTCCTCAAAACGGTCGAGCATTTTCATGTTAGCTTTAAACTGTTCTTCGGTAACTTCTTTGGTATTGTTGGCAATTCTCTGGAGTTCCGCACTCTTTACTTCTATACCCAGTTCATCAAGTTTATGGGAAAGGGCTCCGAAATCCTCGAACGCAGTCGTTAACATGACTTCCTCATCATCACTGTCGATTTCCTCGGCACCTCCATCAATCATTTCCATTTCGAAATCATCCCAATCCATTTTAATCTTTGACTTATCGAGGGAGAATATCCCTTTACGGTCAAAAACAAAGGCGAGTTCACCGTTTTTCCCTAAGTTACCGTCGAATTTATTGAAAATCGCTCTAACATTTGCGACAGTTCTGGTCGTATTGTTAGTAGTACATTCCACGAAAAATGCTACACCACCCTGTCCGTAACCTTCATAATTAATCTCTTCATAGTTCTCTGCATCGGCACCGCTTGCTTTTTTGATTGCTCTTTCTACATTGTCTTTCGGCATGTTTGCACCTTTTGCATTCTGAATGCATCTTCTCAGTGCAGGGTTAGTGTCCGGATCCGGCCCACCGGCTTTCACTGCCAGTGCGATGTCTTTACCAATTTTTGAAAACGTTTTGGCCATTTTATCCCAGCGGGCCATCTTTGATGCTTTTCTGTATTCGAATGCGCGTCCCATAATTATTTATTTTATGACAGCAAAAATACAAATTTGTACATAAAAAAACACCCTCGAAATGAGGGTGTTTAAATATTTAGAAAAATGTATTATTTTCTTTTCTTAGCCGGAGCTTTTACTGGAACGTCAGACTTCTGATAAGTTGACCACTCAGTTGCATCTTCGATCGCTCTTACAACAACTTTTCTGTCTTGTTGTCTTTCTGCATCTGAAGCGCTTTCCGAAATTACAGCTTTCGCTTCACCAACACCAATTGACTTAAGTGCACTTGCGTCAACACCTCTTGCATCTAAAGCAGCAACTACAGCAGCAGCTCTTCTTCTTGAAAGGTCTAGGTTATATGCCTCAGAACCTTTTTTATCAGTTTGACCTTCTAGTAAATAATTACCTCCGTCGTTTTTGATAATTGTAGAAGCAGCATCTAATCTTGAAGCTGACTCAGCCTTGATTGTAGCTTTGTTGAAATCAAAATAGATATTTTTCAATTCTCCTTCCACTTCAATAGCAGTTTGTGTTTTAGGTTTAGGACAACCGTTGTATTGAGCTAATCCAGGAACTGTAGGACAAGCATCATCTTTATCAAGGATACCGTCTCCGTCTGTATCTGGCCAAGGACAACCATTGTTTTCAGCTGGACCTGCAACTGTAGGACAAGCATCATCTTTATCTACGATACCGTCTCCGTCTGTATCTGGCCAAGGACAACCTTGGTTTTCAACTGGACCGGCAACCTCTGGACATTGATCATCTTTGTCTGGAATTCCGTCACCGTCAGTATCAGGACATCCCTGGAACTCAGGTAAACCTGGTGTATCCGGACATAAATCATCTTTATCTAAGATACCATCTTTATCTCTGTCTCTCTGTCCGAATCTGAACAATAGAGAAGCACCTGCCTGCCAGAAGTTAGCTGCAGTAGATTTGTCAGTAGGGGTGGATACATAATCTCCCTGAACACCAACACCGAAACTTTTAGTAATCCAGAAATTAGATCCGATACCAGTTGCAAGAGTAAAGTGGTTAGCACCAATATTTTCTCCATCTGCATTTATAGCAGCAGCAACACCTGAATAATCATGTCTAAGATAGTTAGCCCCAACTCTTACATATGGGTCAAACCAAGACTCTTCATTCCAAAGCATATTCGCTTTCCACTGAAGACCTAGTCCTGTCATCAACATGAATTCTTTACCCATGCCCAATTTCTTGTTATCCACGTTTCCAACTGTTGTTTGCCAGTCAATAACCAAACCTTTCATCAGGTTTCTTGCTACAGTAAGTTTGGATAATGGTGGAGTTATCGTAAAGTTATTGATACTGTACAATTCTCCCATGTCTTTACCGCCGAAAGCAGTAGAAAAAACATCGCCTACTTTTCCTCCAGCCGCTACGTGATTTTCCGCGTGAGCACCCACCCCGATAAGCCACGGGTTAGTGGTAGTCTGTGCGAATACAGTAGAGGCAACAGTTAGTGCCAATGCTGAAATTCCTAATTTTAGATTTTTCATAGAATTAAATGATTAAATAATTGATATTGCAAAATAAATATAAATTTTCTTTATAAACAAAGTTTTTTGGTGTTTTTTTAACTTTTCTTTAATATTCTGTCGAGATTTCTTTTATTTTCTCTGTCTTTTATACTTTCCCTCTTGTCGAAGAGTTTTTTTCCTCTGGCTAAAGCGATCAAAACCTTTGCCTTACCATTATTATTGATATATAGTTTTAATGGGATAATTGTATTGCCCGCATCTTTAAGCTTTTTCTCAAATTTCTGCAGTTCTCTTTTATGCAGTAGCAGTTTTCGTTCCCTTTTTGTTTTATGGTTGTAAAAAGTTCCAAGCTTATATTCATCAATCATCATATTAATGATATACAGCTCTCCGTCTATAAACTGGCAAAAAGACTCAGTAATACTGGCTTTAGAGGAACGCAGTGATTTAATTTCAGTTCCGGTAAGCACCATTCCCGCCTCCGTTTCTTCCAGAAGTTCATATTCAAAACGTGCGCGCTTATTAAGGATCGTAACTGATTTTTCTATTTTCATAAGATGTCTGCCGACGGGTAGTGATTTCTTAAATTTATGACAACGAATATTAAAATCTCTTAAATTCTGACCGTGATATTTCAAGCGGATCTTCCAAACAAGGATTTCTGGGATTATATAAAACCCGAATTCTTTTCGTATTTTTGCAGCAAATTTACAAAACTATATGTTAACAGTATCTAATTTATCATTACAATTCGGGAAAAGAGTTCTGTTTGATGATGTAAACATCATGTTTACCAAAGGGAACTGCTACGGAATTATCGGTGCAAACGGTGCCGGAAAATCCACTTTCCTTAAAATACTCACCGGCAAACAGGATCCAACTACAGGAAATATATCACTTGAACCTGGCAAAAGAATGTCGGTACTGGAGCAGGATCACTTTGCTTACGACAGTTACACCGTTCTGGATACCGTTTTAAGAGGAAACAAAAAACTTTTTGATATTAAAGAGGAAATGGATGCGCTCTACGCAAAAGAGGATTTCTCAGATGCAGACGGTATTAAAGCGGGAGAACTCGGCGTAATTTATGACGAAATGGGCGGCTGGAATTCTGAATCGGATGCCATGACCATGCTTTCAAACGTTGGAATTAAGGACGAAATGCATTACCAGATGATGGGAGAGCTCGAGAATCAGAACAAAGTAAAAGTTCTTCTTGCTCAGGCCCTGTTCGGAAATCCGGATGTACTGATTCTGGATGAGCCTACGAATGACCTTGACATCGAAACCATTGCATGGCTCGAAGATTTCCTTGCGGATTACGAAAACACCGTGATTGTAGTATCACATGACCGTCACTTCCTTGATACAGTCTGTACGAATATTGCCGATTTGGATTACTCTAAATTGAACCTGTACACTGGAAACTACTCTTTCTGGTATCAGGCGTCGCAATTAGCCACCCGTCAGCGTCAGCAGGCGAATAAAAAAGCAGAAGAAAAGAAAAAAGAACTTCAGGACTTCATTGCAAGATTTTCATCCAACGTAGCAAAAGCAAAACAGGCCACCGCTCGTAAGAAAATGATCGATAAACTGAATATCGAAGACATCAAGCCTACTTCCAGACGTTATCCGGCGATTATTTTCGACACTGAAAGGGAAGCCGGAGATCAAATTCTGGAAATCAAGGATCTTGAAAAAACGAAAGACGGCGAACTTTTATTCTCCAATGTCAATCTTAATCTGAAAAAAGGTGATAAAGTCGCTATCCTTTCCAAAAACAGTTTGGCAATTACAGAGTTTTTTGAGATTCTGGGCGGAAATACGCAGGCAGATAAAGGCACATTTAACTGGGGAATAACCACCAACCAGTCTTATATGCCTTTGGACAATACCAGTTTCTTTCAGGAAGACATTAATTTAGTCGATTGGCTCCGTCAGTACACCAAAAATGATGATGAGCGTCACGAAGAATACATGCGAGGATTCTTAGGGAAAATGCTTTTCTCCGGAGATGAAGCTTTAAAATCATGTACCGTTCTTTCGGGAGGGGAAAAAATGCGCTGCATGTTCTCAAGAATGATGCTGCAGCGGGCCAACGTCCTTCTTCTTGATGAACCTACCAATCACCTGGATCTGGAGAGTATTACGACTTTGAACAATTCCCTCACCAGTTTCAAAGGAACTCTGCTTTTGGCTTCTCATGACCACGAAATGCTTGAAACGGTCTGTAACAGGATAATTGAACTGACTCCAAAAGGAATCATTGACCGTGAAATGACCTACGATGAATACCTGGCTGATAAAAAAGTAAAAGAACTTCAGGAGCAAATGTATTCCTAAACAGGAAGACTCACTCTGATAATTAATATAACCGCTCAATTTATGAGCGGTTTTATTTTTTTATAGATTAAATAAAAAACCTTTCAATGGGATTGAAAGGTTTTGATGAAAAAATTTATTTAACGTTTTAAACGATGAAGAGCCCTGCAATTGCAGCTGCGTCGGTTCCTGATAGCACTTCATCATAAGCCGCAGATCCTGCCGCAGCGCCAAAAAGAGCAGCTGTATTAAATCCTGCTTGGTTCGTGTTACCTTCACCGGCATACACTGCATCGGTTGCTGCTGGCATGTTTCCACCGTTTGAAAGCTCTATCCATCCTTTATTCATTCTCATTCTTCTAACCTGAGACGCATGTCTTGCTTCCACGGAATGAATCTGTAACGCTGCCTGCAAAATGGCTTTGTTGGATGCCACATTTCCGGCCTGTCCTTTATAAGCTCTAACGCCCGTATCCTCAAAAGCCTGAGCTAGAACCAAAAACTGCTGATAATCTGTGAAAGGCTGGAAATTTCCACCCGCAGTAAAGTCGAATGTCGGTTTGGCTACGGGAGTGGTTCCAAGTGAAGTGATGGCCGCTTTTAAGAAAGCAACATGAGCGGTTTCATGTTTACCGATCTGTGTGAAGACGACTTTATCGGCCACTGGAATTAAACTTCCGGCTGCAAGGCCTGTTGCATAATATTCATCTTCAAGATATTCTAAAGTTAATGCCAATTGCAAAGCATCAATTAACGGAGTAGCGAGTGCAAAAGAACTGGTGGAAGCGTTGGTTGTTTCTGCTTTAGCGGAAGTAGCCATAAAAGACCCCAATCCTAACGGTATACTTGCAATGGCTGCTTTTTTTCCAAAATTCGAAATTTCAGTAAGGCTTCCGGAACGGGACGTCATATTGGTGAAAAATTGATCATCCGACAGTTTATCTAATATTTTAAGTAAGTTCATAATGTTATTTTTTGAAATTAAAAATTAAGGAAAAATTAACCGATATTCTGCTCTTTCCACGTGAACGGAGTTTTAAAGAAACCACCAGCAGCCATTACGATATCCTTTGGTTCTTTTGCAAGGTCTAGTCCGTTTACATCAATCACATCATCTCCGGAAAAATCCGCTGATCCCGGATTGATGATATTCCGGATTGCAGAGGCGTGTCTTGCTTCCACCGAAACAATTTTCCCGGCGATTACTAAATAATCGAGATTGGTAATGTATTTTCCGGCTCCATTGTAAGCTGCAACACCGGTATCTTCCAGTGCTTTTGCTGTTGCCAGAACCGAATTTCTGTTATTGAAATCCACTCCGTCATATTTAAATTCCAGAGTTGGAAGGACATGGCTTGTCGCCCCACTGATCGCGGCTTTAAAGAAATCCCTGTGTACAACTTCGTGGTGGTAAAGATCCGTGAAAAGTTCTTGTTCTGCCATTGAAATACCTGCGTAGAAATTATTTACCACTTTGGTATAAAAATCAGCTTCAAGCTGTTCCAAAGCGTAGGCATAATTCAGAATTCCGACATCACCATTACCCAGATCGAAGACCCCGTCGTTCATATTCGTGTAATTATCATCGCGGCAGCCGGCTAAAGTAAGACCTGCAACCACAAGACCTACCCCACCGAGTTTTAAGAAATTTCTTCTGTTGGTATCCAAAGTTGCCCCTTTGTTCGATACATTAATCGTTTTTTCCATAATATTGATTTTTTAATGATTAGTGGTCACTTAATTCTAACTACGAGTAAACCGAAAATTCAGATTTGCATTTTTTGAAAATAAGTGTAAGTCATTCATTAAGTGGTTTAAAATCAATACAATAAATTTTAGCAACATTCTTAAAAATTGAATTTATTTTCGTTTTTATTAATAGGTTTTGAATGAAAATGCCATCTGATTGAAAATAATAATTGAGAAAACCGGAATTCACTTCTGAAATTTCAATCCTATTTTTCAGGTTTTAAAATCAGGAAATTGAGGAAAAAACCTGATAATTTTTCCTATTTTTGTAAAATGAGTCAAAAATGGATCTATAAACCCGAACCCGATGAAGATATCGTGGACGGCATCAGCTCGTCACTCGGTTTTGGAACATTTGAATCCAAAATCCTGGTTCTCAGGGGGATTGACAATTATCAGAAAGCACGGGAATTCTTTAAACCCAACCTTAACGATATTCACAATCCTTTCTTAATGAAAGACATGCAGCTTGCCGTAGACCGAATTGCGACAGCAATTGAAAACGGGCAGAAAATTCTTGTATACGGTGATTACGACGTTGATGGTACCACCGCTGTAGCCCTCATGTATCTGTATTTAAGTAAAATTGTAGATAAAAAATACCTTGATTTTTATATTCCGGACCGGAATTCTGAAGGATATGGAATATCCAATGAAGGAATTGAATTTGCGAAACTCAACGGCTTCTCACTCATTATTGCACTGGACTGCGGAATCAAGGCACTGGATAAGATTGAATATGCGAAAAGTCTTGACGTAGATTTCATCATCTGCGATCACCACCTACCCGGTGAACAGATCCCGGACGCAGTGGCCGTTCTGGATCCTAAAAGAAGAGACTGCCGTTATCCGTTCAAAGAACTTTCTGGGTGCGGAGTTGGTTTTAAGCTTTGTCAGGGTCTTAACACCATTTACAAAATTCCTGAAGCCGAACTTTTTGAACTTACCGATTTACTCGCGATTTCAATCGCTGCCGATATTGTTTCAATGACCGGCGAAAACCGCGTTCTTGCAAAACAGGGCCTGAAGATTCTAAGAAAATCCAGAAATCTGGGTTTGAGGATGCTGATTCCGGAGGATAAACTGGCGACTTTTGAAATATCGAATATCGTTTTTGAAATCGCGCCCAAAATAAATGCCGCAGGAAGAATTTCTCAGGGAAAAGCCGCGGTGGAATTGATGGTATCAGATAATCTGAAGCAGGCGCAGCAGATTGTCAGCGATATTATCACCCTCAACGATTCCCGCCGCGAAATGGATATGAGCAGCACGACTGAAGCGTTACTTCAGGTAGAAGCCACCGGTCAGCTTAATAATTATACTACAATCGTTTACGGTTCCGGCTGGAACAAAGGGGTGATCGGAATTGTGGCCTCAAGACTCACCGAAACCTATTATAAACCAACTCTGGTTTTCACGGACGGCAACAACGGAGAAATGGTGGCGTCCGCGAGGTCGGTTGCTGATTTTGATGTGCACGACGCGTTGGAAACCTGTTCAGATTTTTTCCTGAAATTCGGTGGACACCCTGCTGCAGCCGGACTTTCGATGGAAAAAGATAAATTTGACCAATTCAGGGCAAGGTTTGAGAAGGTGGTTTCAGAAAAAATTCAGGAACATCAGAAGGAACCGAGCATCACGATTGATTCAATTGTTGACATTGATGATTTGAACAAGGACTTCTTTAATTTCCACCGGAAACTTGCACCGTTCGGGCCGCACAATATGAAACCCGTTCTGGTCCTTAAAAATCAGAAAGTTGCAGGGTATGTGAAAACAATGGGCAAAGATGAAGGCCATCTGAAATTTTACATCAAACAGGAGTCTACCGGCAGAAATATTGAGTGCCTTGGTTTCAAACTGGGAAAATATGCGGATCTTTTCCGGGAAAAATCCTTTGACATTGCTTTTACTGCCGAAGAAAATCATTGGAAAGGCAATGTAACATACTTTCTGAACATCCGCGATGTAAAATTTCTGGACTAACCCTAAATCATTCATTAAAACTCATCCAATTCCTATTTTCTGAATTCTTTATGAAAAAAATCGGACTGTTTTTCGGAAGTTTCAATCCCATTCATATCGGCCATTTAATTTTGGCGAATTATATTCTGGAAAATTCAGATATGGAGGAACTGTGGTTTGTCGTGAGTCCTCAGAATCCATTCAAAGAAAAAAAATCATTGCTGAAGGACCACAACCGGCTTGATATGGTGCAGCTGGCGGTTAAAAATTACCCGAAAATGCGGGCATCGAATGTGGAATTTTCGCTGCCACAGCCAAGTTATACCATTGACACTTTAACTTACCTTCACGAAAAATATCCGGAATATACGTTTGCTCTGATCATGGGCGAAGACAATCTGGACGGACTCGCCAAATGGAAAAACTCAGACAAACTGATTAAAAACCATCAGATCATTGTGTATCCCCGAACTTTTGCAGGCGAAAAAAAAGAACATCAATATCTGCAGCACGAAAATATTTCCCTTATCAATGCGCCGGTTATTGAACTTTCGGCAACGGAAATCCGGGAGATGATCAAAAAAGGGAAAAATGTCCGCCCAATGCTTCCTCCTGAAGTTTTTGAATATCTGGACGGAAGTAATTTTTACAAATAAAACAATATGAACTTCATCGATAAATTTTTCGCAAAATATCCTCAGGAAAAAATCATGAACTGGTTTAAAAAGGTGTGCCTCATTGAAGGAATCACCTGTTTCCTGCTTTACCTGATCGCCATTCCGCTGAAACGTTATTACCCGGAAGAGAATTTCGCACTGATTTTCATCATCATCATCGGAAATATCCACGGACTATTTTTTACGCTGTATCTTCTGCTTTTGCTTCCTGCAAGAGAAATTTACAGTTGGGATGATGAGGATTTTGTTTTTGCGCTGCTTTCGGCTTTCTTTCCTTTCGCAACCATTTGGGTCGACAAAAAACTGGCGCGTTTCGACCGGGAATAAGCAGTTAATTACAGACAATTAATAATCAGAGCAGAAATTTCTGCTCTTTTTTTGTTTCATGATGTAACATTTCTGTGTTCACTGGTGTCTAATTAATCGAGGTCAGAAAATTAATTTAAAATTTTTTAAACTGATAACCAGATCGTTAAATGTTAAAATTAAATTTATTCACTACTTTGTATTGCATATTACTAAATTATTAACATATCTTTGCAATGTAATATTCAAGTAAAAACTAAAACCACAAAAAACTCATTACAGAAGAAAAGAAAGAGGCGAAAAACTGATAACCAAGTCACAAAACTAAAACCGGCTTCTTTCTTTTTCTTTTCAAAAAAAATTAAATCATGAAAAAACTAATCATTTCCCTGTCGCTTCTTTCCGGTGTCGTCGTTTTTGCGCAGGAAAAACAGGCCGATTCCGAAAAGGTTCAGGAAATCAAATCAGTAACGATGACCAAAAAGGTTTTCAAAAAACTCAGCGACCGTTTTGTGTACGATGTTGCAGCATCGCCGGTTGCCAAAGGGAACACCACATTTGATCTTTTGAAACAGACTCCATTGCTGTCTTCAACGGACGACAGTACACTGAAAATTGCAGGGAAAAGCAATGCCATTATTTATATTGACGGAAGAAAATCCAATCTTGACGCCGAATCGATGGCGCAGTTCCTGAAAAACACTCCGGCTGAAAATATTCAGAGAATAGAAGTGATTACGATGCCCGGAAGCGAATTTCAGGCGGAAGCCTCCGACGGGATCATCAATATCGTCCTGAAGAAAAAAATGACAAACGGACTTAACGGCAATATGAGGATGGCAAGTTCTGTAAACAAGTTTGTGAACAGTTCTGCAAGTTTTTCCGCCAACTACAGAAAAGACAAACTCGGAATTGCCGCAAATTTATACGGGAGCGACAATATTCAGCCCCAATCCTATGTCTTACGGAACGGAAGCAGTACTGCAACCAATGAATCTGTTGGCGATATTAACGATCCGAACAAAAATTTAGGCGGTTATCTGAATATCGATTATCAGCTAAACGACAACTCAAGTATGGCGCTGTCCTGGAACACTTCAGCGAACAGAAGTTATGATTCCAGTATCAGTCTCTTCAATACGATCAGGAATCTGAATGCCGACAATGTTTGGGAAACCGAATATACCCAATCACGGAACCTGGAAGATGCGCGTTCTTACAACAATAATTTCAACCTGAATTACGAACTGAAAACCGACAGTTTGGGAAGCAAACTGAATCTGAACGCTGCTTATCTTAATTTTAAAAGATTTCAGGCTACTGACAACAACACATTCCAGTCCACGGCAAACGGTATTGACGGGCAACGGCTCCAGTATGTGTATCAAAACCTGCCTCAGCTCATCAATAATTTCTCAGGAATGGCAGATTACATTCAGAAATTCAAGAAAGACCTGACTGTTTCAGTCGGTGGGAACTTCAACAAGACCAAAACGGATAATGATACCAAAAACATTACCTCTGACTATATTTACAATGCCAACGGCACTTTGAACCGTATCGAAAACACTTCCACACCCAATCATTTCCTATACGATGAAAACATCTTCGGAATGTACCTCACGGTTGAGAAAAAACTTTCTGAAAAATTCTCCGGGAAATTAGGGTCGCGTTATGAAATTACCAAAAGTACAGGAACCTCCGACAATGCTCAGGATCCAAGCCTCAGAAGAATTGAAAGAGATTACAGCAATATTCTTCCTTATCTGAGCCTTAACTATGCCATCAATGATAAAAATAATATTTCCTATGCCTTCTCCAGCAGAATGAGAAGACCGAGTTTCTGGGAAATCAATCCGGTTAAAAATATCCTGACAGAGAACAACTACACCCAAAACAATCCTTTTGTAAAAGCTTCGTCTACCTACAACCAGGAACTGACGTATATGTTTAAAAATTCCTATTTCCTTATCCTCAGTCACTCACTTTTCAAAGATGTCATTACGCAGGTGCCTTTGCAGAGAACCATGGAAAAATTAAGAGTTAATGCAGACGGAACTCCGGTTCTGGATCCGAACGGAAACCAGATCATCGATAAATTCCAGCAGCTGCGGTACATCAGAACGAATTTTGGAGACAAGCAGGAAATGGCAGCAATGATCGGAATGCAGAAATCCTTTTTCAAACAGGCACTTACAACCAATTTCAATATCGGAGTTCAGCACAACAGAAACAAAGGAAGCCTGAGCGTTGATCCTACGACCGGAGATGTTTTCCCAACATATGCGAACAATACGAATTCTACGAGTTTTGTTGTACAGACCAATAACAACATCAGGTTAGACGAGAAAAAAACATGGTTTGCAGGCGTAAATTTCTTTTATGTGGACAAGCAGCAGATTGAACTCGGAATGTTGAGAAACCTTTCAAGCCTGGACCTGAGCATCAAAAAAATATGGAACGACTGGACTTTCAGCGTTAATGTAAATGATCTTTTAAGAACAAACGTTGTAGAAATCGAAGATTATCAGGCAAACGGAAATTATAATTATGTAAAGAATGACAGCTACCGACAAAGCATCGGAGCCAGCATTGTGTACAACTTCGGGAACCAGAAAGTAAAAAAAATAAGAAACATAGAAAATGCATCAGATGAAATAAAATCCAGAACGAGATAAGTAAAACTACATATCTAAATTAAATTTTTGTTAAGAAAAGCCACAGCAATTGCTGTGGCTTTTCGATTGTAGGGATTTTATTTCTTAAACTTAATTCTTCGGTAAAAAAACTTCAGCCAGCATGCATCTTGCGCTGCCGCCGCCGTTTACTTCAATCGTATTTAAATCCGAATAAATAATTTCGCAATATTTACCGATCTTTTGAATTTGTTCTTCTGTTAATGATCTGTAAGCAGTTTGGCTCATGATCAGAAATTTCTCACCGTTGTTGTTTTGAACCTGAAGCATGTTTCCGGCGAACTGCTGCAACTGCTCTTCAGTGATCTCAATGATTTCCTTGCCGGTAGATTTAATGACTTCCTGCACTTTTTCGCGCTCCAGTTCATCATCAATACATTCCAGACAAATCACCACAAACTGATTAGCAACACACATCATCACATTCGTGTGATAAATCGGAAGCCGTTGTTCATTTACAGTTTGAAAGGAGTGAAAAACCACCGGTGTAAAACCGAATTCTGTACAGAATTTACGGAAAAGTTCTTCGTCCAGCCGCAGTGAAACAGAACCGTACGCGATTTTATGATCGTGATCGAAAATCATACTGCCTGTGCCTTCCAGAAATTTCTCTTCGTTTTCGAAATGCGAAAAATCATCAATTTCCTTGATTCCGAAACCTTCATTTTTGAGGGTTTCCAAAATATCCCGGCGGCGCTCCACTCTTCTGTTCGGAGCGAACATTGGGTACAGAACCACCGTTCCGTCGCTGTGGAAGCTCACCCAGTTATTCGGGAAAATAGAATCCGGTGAATGGGGCTCCAGTGTGTCTTTAACGGTAATAACGTTGATTCCTTTATTTCTGAGTTTTTCGGCAAAATTGGTGAATTCTTCCAGTGCTTTCTGTTGGATGTCGGCCTCTTTCTGCTCTACCTGAAAATAATTATTCTTGGCGGTCTGCGCGTTGTATCCGAAGGCAATCGGTTCAACCATCAGAACAGTACTAGCTGTTTGCATGAACGGTAGTTTTGTTTAGTATTAATCTGCTATTGAACAAAATTACTTAAATTTATAGACAATAAAAAGACTCATGTTAGAAATTGCCTGTTTTGAGATCACTTCTGCTGAAATTGCCCTGAAATCAATGGCAGACCGGATCGAATTCTGCCACAATATAGAAGCCGGCGGTACGACGCCCGATTTTCACGAATTCTTATATCTGAAAAGGAATTATAAAACGCCTATCTACGTGATGATCCGGCCGACAGGTGGTTCCTTTTTTCACTCAGAAGCGGAATTCACAGAAATGAAGACCAGCATCATCACTTTCCGGGAAGCCGGTGCAGACGGGTTTGTTTTCGGCATCCTGGATGCGCACAACGAAATTGATGTTGAGAAAAATGCCGAGCTTCTGACCCTTGCCGGCAACACGCCCTGTACTTTTCACCGTGCTTTCGACCGCACCAAAGACCTGAATAGATCCATTGAAATTTTAATACAGCTGGGTTTTAAAAGCGTGCTGACTTCCGGCGGTAAATCCTCTGCTATGGAAGGAAAGGAAAATCTTAAAGACCTCGTCGCCAAATATTCAGATCAGATCGAGATCCTCATCGGCGGTGGCGTGCGTTCAGAAAACATTGCTGAACTCAGAGAATTCACGGGCGGAACGAGCTTTCACTCTTCGGCAATACTCAAGTATAACACGTGGGCGACTGATGATGAAATTAAAAAACTGAAAAGATTGAGCATCTGAATCCTGCCAATCTCTTATTCCCGGACCAGAGGTAAGGTTGAACATCTCAGCAAACCACCCATTTTGGATATCTCCCGGTACGGGATCTCTTCCACCGTCATGCCCCACTCATTGCGCAGGTGATTGTTCATTCGGGTAAAGGACCGGTCTGAAACCACAATTTCAGGAGAGATGGAGAATATATTGGGATTCATTTCGAACATTTCCTGCTGCGTGACATGGAAGCAGTTTTCCTCCCCAAAGATGTCGATGAGCAGGCGGTAATCGCTTTCATCCACGAAACCGTCTTTATAAATAATGCATTTGTCTTTGCCGATGGGATTAAAGGTACAGTCCAGGTGCAGGATTCCCTCGAACGGATTGGTATCGTTCTTTTTCAGTTCAAGATCAATAATCCGCTTCTTCGGAAAGTATTCCTTCAGGATCTCAATGGCGTATTCATTGGTTCTGGCAGTCTTGAAATTCCGGTAATCTTCAGAAAAACAGGTACCGATGAAGAGGAAGTCGTTCCATACAATTACGTCGCCCCCCTCGATATGAGCGGAATCCGGAAGGTTGATGATCTTCTTCCAGCCCACCCTTGCAAAGATTTTCCGGTACGCATCCTGCTCATTGTACCGTTCCTGGATGATGTTGGAAATGATCATCTTATCCTCGATTACAAAAGCGACATCGCGCGCAAAGACCTGGTTGTATCCTTCGATCATGTGCGGACGGAAGACTTCTACGCCATGCTTCTTCAGCACGTTTTCAAATTCCGTCATCTCATGAACGATGTCTTCTTCCTTCGGATAGATTCCGTTCTGAAGGGAATGGTAGGACTTGGCGTCGTAACTTTCTTCAAGAGAATGGGCAGGTCCCATGGAATTAGGCATTCCGAGGACCACCGATTTTAGAAGGCCTGTTTCGTTGTTGATGTTTAACTTCATAAAAGTAGATGATTACAAATATAAACAAACGGCGCATACGGTGAAAATTTTGGGCAGGTTATTCCAAACGCAAACCGGGCCCTTCAACAACAGCAGCCTTATCATCGTGAAACGGCAAGCCTGTCATTGAACCGGCACAAGGCAGGGACATTGAACTCATACAGCAGGAAGCCTGGTTCCGCCCGGTATCAGGCACTTTTTTCTCCGTTAAAGGTGGCTGTACACAGCACTTAAAAAAGAAATGTATTATCTTTAAATAAAAATATCATGAACAGCACTGCCCACCACGATGAACGTATCTCGAAAATGACTTTCGCGTCGGTTTATCCGCATTACGTGGTAAAAGTTGAGAAAAAAGGACGGACCAAAGAAGAACTCCATCAGGTCATTGAATGGCTGACCGGCTATAATGAGAAAAATATTCAGGCTCAAATTGGAAAGAAATCGACTTTTGAAGAGTTCTTCGGCGAGGCCAACTTAAATCCGAATGCGAGGCTGATCACCGGTACCATCTGCGGCTACCGCGTGGAAGAACTCGAAAACCCTTTGACCCAAAAGGTGAGATACCTGGACAAACTTGTGGATGAACTCGCGAAAGGACAGAAAATGGAAAAGATATTACGGGCTGAATAATGTGACCTGCAAATCCTTCAGTTCCCGGGTCTTCCTTTCAAAAAAAATCCTCCCAATTGGGAGGATTTGTATATATCCGCAGGAATTATCTTGCGCTTAAATCGATATAGTCGCGTTTTGTAGCGCCCTGGTATACCTGTCTCGGTCTTCCGATCGGGTCGTTGTGAAGTCGCATTTCTTTCCACTGCGAGATCCAGCCCGGAAGTCTTCCCAATGCGAACATTACGGTAAACATTTCGGTTGGAACTCCCAAAGCGCGGTAAATGATTCCGGAATAGAAATCTACGTTCGGGTAAAGCTTTCTGCTTACGAAGTATTCATCTTCCAGTGCTACTCTTTCAAGCTGCATGGCGATGTCCAAAGCTTTATCCTCAATTCCGAGTGAGTTCAGAATATCGTCTGCCGCTTTCTTGATGATGGTAGCTCTTGGGTCGAAGTTTTTGTAAACACGGTGTCCGAAGCCCATCAAACGGAAGTTATCGTCTTTGTTTTTGGCTTTTTCAACATATTTTGCCACGTCTCCTCCATCCTGCTCGATCATTTCAAGCATTTCGATCACTGCCTGGTTGGCACCACCGTGAAGCGGGCCCCAAAGAGCGGAAATACCTGCGGAAACCGAAGCAAAAAGGCCTGTATGTGCAGAACCCACCATTCTTACAGTAGAGGTTGAACAGTTCTGTTCGTGATCTGCATGAAGCATCAGTAATTTATCCAAAGCGCCTACAACAACGGGATCCAGTTCGAATTCCACATTCGGACGTCTGAAACACATTTTGTAGAAGTTCTCCACATAATTCAGGCTGTTGTCTCCATGGTTGATGGAAAGACCCAGTTTCTTTCTATACGTCCACGCACAAAGGTGAGAGAACTTAGCGATCAGCATTTCTGCAGCATGGTCGAGGTCTTCTTTTGAAGAAACATCAACTGCTTTCGGGTTAAATGCCGTTAAAGCAGAAGTTAATGAAGAAAGCACTCCCATAGGGTGAGCTGAGCGTGGGAACACGTCCAGAATCTTCTTCATTTCGTCGGCCACGAAATTATATTTCTTGATTCCGCCTTCAAAATTTGCGAACTGGTCTTTATTCGGAAGTTCGCCCTGAAGCAAAAGATACATCACTTCGGTGAAGTTTGATTTTTCAGCGATCTGTTCAATCGGGTAACCTCTGTAATACAGTTCACCGTTGTCTCCATCAAGGTAAGTGATGTCGCTTAAGGTGGCACCTGTATTTTTATATCCAAGGTCCAATGTAATCAAACCGGTCTGGTCTCTTAATTTAGAAATATCGATTCCTCTGTCACCGATCGTGCTATCTATGATTGGATATTCAAAAGCTTTTCCGTCATAGTTCAATACAACTTTGTTATCTGACATTATTTTTAATTTTTTACTAATTTATGAATATTGATAGAGAGCGGCAAGTGATTAATGCCGATACTCATTAATTTTATCTATGATCTCTTTACTTTAAAAGTATCCATTCCGGGAAAGATTGCCGATTCACCTAACGCTTCTTCAATTCTTAAAAGCTGGTTGTATTTCGCCATCCGGTCTGAACGGGAAGCTGAACCGGTCTTGATCTGACCGCAGTTCATGGCAACTGCCAAATCGGCGATCGTAGCATCTTCGGTTTCCCCTGAACGGTGAGACATTACTGAAGTGTAGCGGTTGTGCTGTGCCATCTGCACGGCAGCCATCGTTTCTGAAAGGGTACCGATCTGGTTTACTTTCACTAAAATTGAGTTGGCGATACCTTCGTTAATTCCTCTTGAAAGCCTTTCCACATTCGTTACGAATAAATCGTCGCCTACAAGCTGCACCCTGTCACCGATTTTATCAGTAAGCATTTTCCAGCCAGCCCAGTCATCTTCATGCATCCCATCTTCAATGGAGATGATCGGATATTTTGAAGCCAATTCTGCAAGATATGAAACCTGTTCACTGCTGCTGAACTGTGCTGATTCAGGATTCTGGAATTTCCTGTAATCGTAAGTTCCATCCTTGTAAAATTCTGAAGCGGCACAGTCCAAGGCGATCATTACATCGTCACCCGGTTTGTAACCGGCTTTTTCGATGGCCTGAAGCAAAGTATCAAGTGCATCCTCAGTTCCCGCGAATTTCGGAGCAAAACCACCTTCATCACCTACTGCAGTTGATAAACCTCTGGAGTGAAGAATGGATTTCAGACTGTGAAAAATCTCGGTTCCTTTCCTCAAAGCATGAGAAAAGGAATCTGCTTTTACGGGCATCACCATAAATTCCTGGAAAGCGATGGGCGCATCGGAATGCGAACCGCCATTGATGACATTCATCATGGGAACAGGAAGGGTGTTTGCATTTACACCACCCACATATTTATAAAGCGGCATTTTCAGTTCTGTAGCTGCTGCTTTGGCTGCTGCCAGGGAAACGCCCAAAATTGCGTTTGCGCCTAAACTGCTTTTATTTTTTGTCCCGTCGAGTTCGATCATGATCTGATCGATGAAATTCTGGTCATACACCGGAAGTCCCACCAACTCGGGAGCAATTACTTCTCTTACATTTTCCACTGCTTTCAGTACTCCTTTGCCCATATAATCGGAACCGCCATCGCGCAGTTCAACCGCTTCGTGTTCGCCTGTAGACGCTCCTGAAGGAACGGCTGCACGGCCCATTGCACCGCTTTCGGTGAATACATCAACTTCAATTGTAGGATTTCCGCGGGAATCAAGGATCTGTCTGGCTTCAATGTAAGAAATGTAACTCATTTTTAATTTTTTGGGTTATTGTAATGGAGTACAAATTTAGTTAAAATTGAATAAATTCACGGGCATTCCGCTGAGGATTTTAGTGTGGTTTGCGTTAAATTATCGTTAATTATAGATGATTTTCAGATTTCTGAAAACAAATCGTAAATTTACCTGACCAAAAAATCACTGATCATGAAAAAATTAATTTACCTTGCTTCTGCTGTTGTGCTGAGCTTTACTTTAAGCTGCAAAAAAAATCCTGTAAAAACCGAAGCAACGGTTTCCACTTCTGCTGAAACCGGGAAAACCTTACGGTATGTTGGCGATGACGGCTCCTCAGCCTTGGTCACTTTCAGCAAAACCGATAAAGGTAACACCATCAGCATCCGCAGCAATAACAAAACCATCAACCTTCCGGAAAAGAAAGTAACCCCGGATGGTACTGTTTACGGAAATTACGATATCGAAGCAAAATCTGCTGATTCAATTATTACGATTACGCAGGGAACGAATGTGATTTCTCTGAAAAAGGCGAGAGGACAGTAGAAGGCGCCAAGAGCCAAGGAAAAAGTTAAAAGGGCCAAGGCAAGAGAGGAAAGAAAAAGGTGAAAGAATAAGAGAGAAGTTGAAATGTGTTTCCAGCTCCAAATTATGTGATAGATTATCGAGAGATTACAAAAAATATTAAAAAATTCTCTCAATAAGTTACAAAAAATTTCAAAACAAAAAGCCGGTCAGATTCTGACCGGCTTTTTTAGTTATAACTGAAAGTATTAATCAGTTTTGTTCTGTGTGGTTTCAACACCGTCTCCAGTGGATTCCTCAGATTTTGATTCTTCTTTTGCAGGAGTTTCAGTTGCTTCAGCAGTAACTGCTTCAGTTTTCTTTGCTCCGGAAGCTCTTCTGCTTCTTCTTGTCGCTTTTTTCTCTTCTTCGTTCGGGTTGTAGATATCATTGAAATCAACCAGTTCGATCATTGCCATATCGGCAGCATCACCCTGACGGAATCCTGTTTTGATGATTCTTGTATACCCACCGTTTCTTTCTGCAATTTTAGGAGCAACTGTTCTGAATAATTCAGTAACTGCTTCTTTACTCTGCAAATAAGAGAAAACTGTTCTTCTGTTGTGTGTTGTATCTTCTTTTGACTTCGTCAAGATAGGTTCAACATATACTCTCAAAGCTTTTGCTTTGGCAACAGTAGTGTTGATTCTTTTATGCTCAATAAGAGAACAAGCCATATTAGAAAGCAAAGCGCTTCTGTGTGAAGTCGTTCTTCCTAAGTGATTGAATTTTTTACCGTGTCTCATTGTTTTTTATTTATCAGCGTCTAATTTATATTTTGCAACGTCGAAACCGAAGTTAAGACCTTTTGCGTGCACTAATTCTTCTAATTCTGTTAAAGATTTTTTACCGAAATTTCTGAATTTCATCAAATCAGACTTACTGTAAGAAACCAGTTCACCTAAAGTTTCAACTTCTGCAGCTTTCAGACAGTTCAGGGCTCTTACAGAAAGATCCATGTCTGCCAGTTTAGATTTCAAAAGCTGTCTGGTGTGTAAAGTTTCCTCATCGTACTGGATGGAAGCCTTAACCGCTTCAGTTTCCAAAGTAATTCTCTCGTCGGAGAATAACATGAAATGATAAATCAATATCTTGGAAGCTTCAGTTAATGCATTCTGAGGACTGATGGAACCATCAGTTTCAATATCCAGAACCAGTTTTTCGTAGTCTGTTTTTTGCTCTACACGATAATTTTCAATCGAGTACTGTACTTTCTTGATTGGGGTAAAGATAGAATCGATTGCAATGGTTCCAACGGGAGCATTTGCTGATTTATTCTGTTCTGAAGGAACATAACCTCTTCCTTTTTCAATAGTGAAGGTAATCTCGAAATTTACGTCTTTCGTAGTGTTGCAGATGACCAGATCAGGATTAAGCACTTCGAAACCGGTAATTGATTTTCCCAAATCACCCGCAGTAATCTGCGACTGACCTGAAATTTTAGCGGTAACCTGTTCGCTTGCCTGATTTTCGTCCTGAGCTCTGAGGCGCAATTGCTTCAAGTTCAGAATGATTTCAGTAACATCTTCAATAACACCCGGAATGGTAGAAAACTCGTGCTCTACACCTTCAATTTTGATAGATGAAATAGCATATCCTTCCAGAGAAGAAAGCAACACTCTTCTCAATGCATTACCGATGGTAAGACCAAATCCTGATTCCAAAGGTCTGAATTCGAACTGACCTTTAAAATTATCGGAGTTTAATAGTATTACTTTATCGGGTTTTATGAATTGTAAAATTGCCATATTGTTGGGTTGAGCAAAAAATTTGATTAATTATTTAGAGTAAAGTTCCACGATAAGCTGTTCTTTGATATCTTCCGGAATCTGAATTCTTTCCGGGGCGGATACGAAAGTACCTTCTTTTTTCTCATCGTTGAATTGTAACCAATCATAATTTGCTTTTCGAGCAAGAGAATCAGCAATAATTTCAAGAGATTTTGATTTCTCTCTGATTGCGATTACATCTCCGGCTTTAACCAAATATGATGGGATGTTTACCAGTTCTCCGTTTACGGTGATGTGTCTGTGAGAAACCAACTGTCTTGCTCCTGCTCTGGTTTTTGAATAACCGAAACGGTACACAACGTTGTCTAATCTAGATTCACATAACTGTAAAAGAACTTCACCTGTAACTCCTTTTGCTCTTTGCGCTTTTTCGTATAAGTTAGCAAATTGTCTTTCCAAAATACCGTAAGTGTATTTTGCTTTCTGCTTTTCCATTAACTGGACAGCATATTCAGACTTCTTTGATCCTCTTCTTTTGTTAACACCATGTTGTCCTGGTGGTTGGTTTTTTCTTTTCTCGAAGGCTTTGTCGTCTCCGTAGATTGCAGCACCAAATTTTCTTGCAATCTTGGTTTTTGGTCCAATATATCTTGCCATAATGGGTAATTTCTAAAAATTATACTCTTCTTCTTTTAGGTGGTCTACAGCCGTTGTGTGGCATTGGAGTCACATCTACGATTTCGCTGACTTCAATTCCTGAATTGTGGATGGTTCTGATGGCAGATTCTCTACCAGCACCAGGACCCTTCACAAACACCTTCACTCTTCTGAGCCCAGCATCGTGAGCTACGGTTGAGCAATTTTCTGCAGCCATTTGAGCTGCGAATGGAGTATTCTTTTTAGAACCTCTGAATCCCATTTTTCCGGCAGATGCCCAAGAGATTACTTCTCCGCTTTTATTTGTCAAAGAAATAATAATATTATTGAAAGTCGCCTGGATGTGTGCTTCACCAATTGCTTCAACTTTTACTTTTCTCTTTTTAACTGTTTTCGTTTGTTTTGCCATAATAAATTCTAAAGATTATTTACTTGCTTTTTTCTTGTTAGCAACAGTTTTTCTCTTTCCTTTTCGGGTTCTAGAATTGTTTTTTGTTCTTTGGCCTCTTAAAGGTAATCCCAGTCTGTGACGTATTCCTCGTTGGCATCCTATGTCCATCAATCGCTTGATGTTCAATTGCACTTCAGAACGCAGTTCACCTTCCACTTTGATGTTTTCGGTGATGTAGTTTCTGATTGCTGCCAATTCATCGTCATTCCATTCGTTGACTTTCTTGTCTTCGCTGATTCCAGCGTTCTTCAAAATTCCAGACGCAGTACTTCTACCTACACCATAGATGTAAGTAAGTCCGATTACGCCTCTTTTGTTTTTTGGTAAATCAATACCTGAAATTCTCGCCATAATTTAGCCTTGTCTTTGTTTAAATTTTGGGTTCTTTTTGTTGATTACAAACAGAACGCCTTTTCTGCGAACGATTTTGCAATCAGCACTTCTTTTTTTAATAGATGCTCTAACTTTCATTTGATTTGGGTTAATTTTCCAACGGTTAGATGAAATCCCTGCGATCGCATCCCCTTTTGTTTAAATATTTTAAATGATGAATAAAATCTGACGATTTTATTTTGTTTTCTATATAAGAATTTCCAGATTGCTCCGAAATTAATATCTAAAAGTAATCCTACCTTTTGACAAGTCATAGGGAGACATTTCCAGTCTCACTTTATCTCCAGGCAAAAGCTTAATGTAATGCATTCTCATCTTTCCGGAAATATGAGCGATAAGGATATGCCCGTTCTCCAGTTCTACACGAAACTGGGCATTCGAAAGTGCTTCCGTGATGACACCATCCTGCTCAATATGTTTTTGTTTTGCCATTTATATGATTAAACGTTTGATGTTCTGGATAGTTTCGACTGCATTAAGCCATCATAATGGTGATTCAGCAAATACGTATTGATTTGTTGAATCGTATCCAAGATCACTCCAACCATGATTAACAGGGATGTACCCCCGAAAAACAGGGCAAACCTGTCCGTTTGAACAATGCTTCCGTATACTAATGCCGGAAGGACTGCAAAGATAGCCAAAAATATTGAACCGGGCAATGTAATTTTGGACAAAATATCGTCCAGGAAATCAGCGGTTTCCTTCCCGGGTCTAACCTTCGGAATAAGGCCTCCATTTCTTTTCAAATCATCCGCCATCTGATTTACCGGAATTGTAATCGCGGTATAAAAGAAAGAGAAGATAACGATCAGAAGTGCAAACAATACATTGTACTGCCAGCTGAAGACATTCTTAAATCCTGCAAGGAAGGTATTGGAATCATCTACTTTGGTAAGCAAACCGGGTACAAACATCAGTGCCTGCGCAAAGATGATTGGCATTACACCTGCTGCATTTACTTTAAGCGGAATCCACTGACGTGCTCCTTCCATAAGGTTTTTGCTGGCGCCACCTCTTGCCTGAGCTCTGCTCACATACTGAATTGGAATCTTTCTGACGGCTACGGATAGCATAATTGCCAAAAGCACTACCACCATCCAGAATAAAACTTCAATCAGGATCATTATTGTCCCTAACCCACCTTTTCCTGTTTGCGTAGCAATTTCCTGGATGAAAGAGGTTGGCAAATCTGCCAAAATCCCTACCATGATCAGGATTGAGATACCGTTTCCGATTCCTTTATCGGTAATTTTTTCACCGAGCCACATTGCAAATACAGATCCTGCAACCAAAATCACAATACTCGGAAGCCAGAACATAATGGAGTTCGGGTCAATAAAGTAAGCGGAATGAAACTGCTCATATGGCAGGAACATTTGGGTGATAGAGGTTAAATATGACGGAGCCTGCACCAGACACACTGCGATGGTTAACCATCTTGTAATCTGATTCAGGGTGTTTCTGCCACTTTCGCCATCTTTCTGAAGTTTCTGCAGATAAGGAATTGCCATTCCCATCAGCTGAACTATAATCGATGCCGAAATGTAGGGCATAATACCGAGCGCCATAACAGAAGCCCTGCTGAATGCACCACCTGTAAACGACGAAAGCAAACCAAGAAGACCTGCTCCCTGCTTGTTACCGCCCTGTTTCTGATAGTTTTCCAAAAGGCTTCCTACTTCTGCCATATTAATGGCAGGCAAGGAAATATAAGATGCGAACCTATACACTAGAATCAACCCAAGTGTAAAAAGAATTTTTTCTCTTAATTCTTTAAGACTCCAAATATTTTTTAGGGTTTGTATAAATTCTTTCATTCGTAATAATTATAGAGTAATTGCTTTACCACCTGCTTTAGCGATTGCTTCTTCAGCTGACTTTGTGAATTTGTGTGCAGAAACTGAAACTCCTGTTTTCAATTCGCCTCTACCCATGATCTTTACGATTTCGTTTTTCTTAGCCAATCCGTTTTCAACCAAAATTTCTTTAGTAATTTCAGTGATATTTTTGGTATCTGCTAAATTCTGAAGCGTATCAATATTGATTGCTCTGTATTCTTTTCTGTTTACATTCGTAAAACCGAATTTAGGAAGTCTTCTTTGCAAAGGCATCTGTCCACCTTCGAAACCAATCTTCTGAGAATATCCGGCTCTGGCCTGCTGACCATTATGTCCTTTCCCTGCTGTACCACCTTTTCCACTACCTTGTCCTCTACCAATTCTCTTGGTACTGTGCGTAGAACCTGCTGCAGGTCTAATATTATTTAAATTCATTATTTTTAGATTTGAGAGTTTAAAAGAAGAAATAAGAGACGATCTATAAAAGTCTCTTACCTCTTTTTCTGTTTTCTATTTTACCACTTCTACGAGGTGAGATACCGCAGATACCATTCCTAAGATAGAAGGAGTATCGTCATGTTCCACAACCTGGTGAAGTTTTTTTAATCCTAATGCTTCAAGCGTTCTTTTTTGGGTTTTTGTTCTGCCAATAGCGCTTTTTACTTGTTTTACTGAAATTTTTGCCATTGTTTTATATTAACCGTTAAACACTTTGCTTAATGAAACACCTCTTAATTTTGCGATATCTTCAGGTCTTCTGATATCCAACAACGCTTTGAAAGTAGCTTTCACTACATTGTGCGGGTTAGAAGATCCTTTGGATTTCGACAGAATATCATGTACACCTGCCGACTCCAATACCGCTCTTACTGCACCACCGGCAATTAATCCGGTACCGTGTGAAGCTGGTCTCAAGAAGATATCAGCACCACCGTATCTTGCAGAAGACTGGTGAGGAATGGTATGGTTTACTACAGGAACTTTCACTAAATTCTTCTTTGCGTCTTCCACTGCTTTTGCGATTGCTGAAGCAACTTCTTTAGATTTACCCAAACCGAAACCTACGGTTCCTGCTTCGTCACCTACAACAACAATTGCTGAAAATCCGAAAGCACGACCCCCTTTGGTTACTTTGGTTACTCTGTTTACCGAAACAAGACGATCCTTAAGTTCTAATCCTCCCGGTTTTACTTTTTCTATATTATCTAGTCCTAACATGTTTTCCGAAATTTAATGATTAGAATTTAAGTCCGGCTTCTCTGGCTCCATCAGCAAGAGCTTTCACTCTTCCGTGATATACAAACCCGTTTCTGTCGAACACAATATTTTCAATACCTGCAGCTTTAGCTTTCTCAGCGATTGCTTTACCTACTGCGGCAGAAATTTCCACTTTTGTACCTTTAGAATCTACTCCTTTCTCTCTGGAAGAAGCAGAAGCCAAAGTTTTACCGTCTTTATCGTCGATCAACTGAGCGTAAATTTCTTTATTACTTTTGTAAACAGATAATCTTGGTAATTCTGAAGAGCCGGAGATTTTCCCTCTTACTCTTCTTTTAATTCTATTTCTTTTTTCTACTTTGCTTAGTGCCATTTTCTTAAGTTTTAAAATTAAGCAGATTTACCAGCTTTACGTCTAACAATTTCTCCAACGAATCGAACTCCTTTTCCTTTGTACGGTTCCGGTTTTCTGAAAGATCTGATCTTTGCAGCCACCATTCCTAAAAGTTGTTTGTCGAAAGAAGATAAGGTAATGATTGGGTTCTTACCTTTTTCAGTCAAGGTTTCTACTGTGATTTCTTTTGGAAGATCCAGTACAATACCGTGAGAGAATCCTAAAGCCAGCTCAAGACGGTTGCCTTGGTTTGATGCTCTGTATCCTACTCCTACAAGTTCAAGTTGTTTGGTCCACCCGGTGGCAGTTCCTTGAATCATGTTATTGATTAACGCTCTGTAAAGACCGTGTAATGCTTTGTGTTGTTTTGATTCGGAAGGTCTATCGAAAGTAAGTATTCCGTCTTCCTGTTTCAGAGTGATTCCTTCGCTAATTTGCTGTGTAAGTTCTCCTTTCGGGCCCTTCACGGTTACCAAACCTTCTTTTTCGGATACAGTAACATTAGCAGGAATTTCTATAATTGATTTACCAATTCTTGACATTTTCCTATAATTAAAAATTAATAAACATAGCAGATTACTTCTCCACCAACTTTTTCTTGTCTGGCTTTTTTATCAGTCATTACTCCTCTAGAAGTTGAGATGATAGCCACTCCCAAACCGTTCAGTACTCTTGGAAGGTCACCTGAACCTTTGTACTGTCTCAAACCTGGTCTTGAAGCTCTTTGGATGCTTTTAATAGCCGGTTTGCTGGTTTGTTTGTCATACTTTAAAGCGATTTTGATATTTCCCTGAACAGCGTGATCTTCGAACTTGAAGTTCAAAATATACCCCTGATCAAATAAAATTTTCGTAATCTCCTTTTTGATTTTCGATGCAGGAATGTCCACCACTTTGTGGCCTGCGCTTTGAGCGTTCCTTACTCTGGTTAGGAAATCTGAAATTGGATCTGTTACCATTTTTCTTTTTTGTTGTTATTGGTTAATGACAATTAGTTTTTATGGGCTTTAAGCTTTAGGCTGTAAGCAATATGCAAAAAATGCTTACTGCTTACCGCTTATTGCGTAAGGGCACATAAACTTTACTGCCTCGATTGTTCTAAATTTGTTACCAACTGGCTTTTTTAACACCCGGGATAAGACCTTTGTTGGCCATTTCTCTGAAGGTTACTCTCGAAAGTCCGAAAGTTCTCATGTATCCTCTTGGTCTTCCTGTTAATTTACATCTGTTGTGTAATCTTACCGGTGAAGCGTCTTTAGGCAATAGCTGCAATCCTGCGTAATCTCCGGCTTCTTTCAAAGCTTTTCTTTTCTCAGCATATTTTGCTACTGTAGCTTCTCTTTTGCGCTCACGCGCTTTCATTGATTCTTTAGCCATCTTTTAGTTCTTTTTGAAAGGTAAACCGAAGTGCGTTAATAATGATTTTGCTTCTTTATCTGTTTTCGCAGAAGTTACGAAAGTAATGTCCATCCCCTGGATTTTCTTTACTTTGTCGATTACGATTTCAGGAAAAATGATCTGCTCAGTAATTCCTAAATTGTAATTTCCTCTTCCGTCGAAACCGTCAGCTTTGATACCGTTGAAATCTCTGATTCGCGGTAAAGCTGAAGAAGTAAGTCTGTCTAAGAACTCATACATTTGTGTAGCTCTTAAAGTCACTCTTGCTCCAACAGGCATTCCTTTTCTCAGTTTGAAAGCGGCCTCATCTTTTTTGGAGATGGTACCTACTGCTTTTTGACCGGTGATTGCGGTTAGTTCTTCAACTGCATAATCCACAATTTTTTTATCGGCTGTAGCAGCTCCTAAACCTTGTGAAATAACGATTTTCTGCAATTTAGGTACCTGCATAACAGATTTGTACCCAAATTCTTCCATCATCGCAGGAATAATCTGTTCGTTATATATTTTCTTTGGTCTTACTATATATTCCATCGTCTTTTTAATTATAAAGTTTCACCGGTTGATTTGGCAACTCTCACTTTTTTATCACCTTCCGTTTTGCTTCCTGTTTTTGTTGCTTTACCGTCTTTATCGATAAGCATAACATTGGAAATATGGATAGATGCTTCTTTCTCTACAATTCCGCCTTGTGGGTTTCCTGCTGAAGGTTTGGTATGTTTTTTAACGATATTCAATCCTGCAACAATTACTCTGGCGTCTTTGCCTTCTTTTCTGATCACTTCAATAACTTCACCTTTCTTTCCTTTAATTTCTTTCTTTCCGGTAGTGATGATGACGTTATCTCCTCTTTTGATTTTTAACTTTGACATTTTCTGTAAATTTTAAAATTAAAGTACTTCAGGAGCTAATGAAATGACTTTCATATATTCTTTATCTCTCAGTTCACGGGCAACGGGTCCGAAAACACGTGTTCCTCTCATTTCGCCGGCTGCATTCAGAAGAACACAAGCATTATCGTCGAATTTGATGTATGAACCGTCTTTTCTGCGGACAGCTTTTTTGGTTCTTACAACAACTGCTTTAGAAACAGTACCTTTTTTAGCGGTTCCCTGTGGCGTAGAATCTTTGATAGTCACTACGATTTTATCACCAACTGAAGCATATCTTCTTCTGGTTCCTCCCAGAACTCTGATAACAAGTACTTCTTTGGCACCTGTGTTATCAGCAACTTTTAATCTTGATTCGGTTTGTAACATTACTTAGCTTTTTCAATGATTCGTACTAATCTCCATCTTTTACTTTTACTTAAAGGTCTTGTTTCAGTAATTAAAACTGTATCGCCTTCAGTACACTCGTTGTTCTCGTCGTGTGCGGTATATTTTTTCGTCTTTAGAACGAATTTACCGTACATTGGGTGTTTTACTCTGGTAGTTTCACTTACAACAATGGTCTTTTCCATTTTATTGCTGGAAACAATTCCGATTCTTTCTTTTCTTAAATTTCTATCCATGATAAAATGAAATTCTTATTGTTGTTTTAGTGTTAATTCAGTTTCAAGTCTTGCGATTGTTTTTCTCAAGTCTTTGATCTGAATAGGATTTTCAATCGGGCTGATTCTGTGGGACAATTTCAGTTTATTGAAATCTGCCTTTACTTCAGCTAATTTGTTTTGGATATCTCCTGCGCTTAGATTTTTGATGTCAGCTTTTTTCATAATAATTAAGATTATTGAGGTTGAACAAAATCGTTAGCGACTACAAATTTCGTCGTTACAGGAAGTTTCTGAGCAGCAAGACGCAATGCCTCTTTTGCCACTTCGTACGGTACCCCTCCTACTTCAAACAATATTTTACCAGGTTTCACTACGGACACCCAATATTCCACGGCACCTTTACCTTTCCCCATCCTTACTTCGGCTGGTTTCTTGGTAATCGGTTTATCCGGAAATACTTTGATCCATAACTGACCTTCTCTTTTCATATATCTTGTCGCAGCAATACGCGCTGCTTCAATTTGTCTTGCAGTGATCCAAGCGCCTTCATTGGCTTTGATCCCGAAAGTTCCGTAAGCGAGTTGATTCCCTCTTTGGGCAATCCCCTTCATCTTCATCTTATGAACTTTACGGAATTTGGTTCTTTTTGGTTGTAACATAATTTCTAGGAATTTTAGATTTTAGATTTTAGCTTTTAAAAAAGTAACGGTCATTTAAAACTGTCCTCTAAAATTTCATTAATTATTTTCTATCTCTTGGTCTTCTGTCTCCTCTGTCGTTACGGTCGTTGCGGTCATTTCTGTCGCCTCTTCCACCTGCAGGTGCTTTTTTCTGTTGTCCTACTAACGGGGAAAGATCTCTTCTACCGTAAACTTCACCTTTCATGATCCAAACTTTTACGCCCAATTTACCGTACTGAGTAAGTGCTTCACCGATATGGTAATCGATATCTGCTCTGAAGGTTGACAATGGGATTCTTCCGTCTTTGAAAGATTCGCTTCTTGCCATCTCCGCTCCGTTCAGTCTTCCTGAAATCTGTACTTTGATTCCTTCAGCTCCCATTCTCATGGTGCTTTGAATGGCCATTTTCACGGCTCTTCTGTAAGAAATTCTGTTTTCGATCTGTTTTGCGATGCTGTCTGCAACCAATACTGCGTCTAATTCAGGTCTTTTGATTTCGAAGATGTTGATCTGGATGTCCTTATCGGTGATCTTTTTCAGTTCTTCTTTCAATTTATCAACTTCCTGACCTCCTTTTCCGATGATTAATCCCGGTCTGGCTGTAGTGATTGTTACTGTTACTAATTTAAGGGTTCTTTCAATATATATTTTTGAAATACCGCCTTTAGATAATCTTGCTTCAAGGTATCTTCTGATTTTGTAATCTTCAGCGATTCTGTCGCCGTAGTTTTTACCACCAAACCAGTTTGAATCCCATCCTCTGATGATACCTAATCTGTTACCAATTGGATTTGTCTTCTGTCCCATACCTTGATTATTTAATGTCTTTAGTACCTAAGATTAATGTGATGTGGTTGGATCTTTTTCTGATTCTGTGACCTCTTCCCTGCGGAGCCGGTCTCAGTCTCTTCAACTGTCTTGCACTATCAACCATAATTTCTTTTACGATTAAATTTGCTTCTTCAATATCCGCACCTTCATTTTTCAACTGCCAGTTGGCCATTGCAGAAAGTAAAACTTTTTCTAACTTGTTAGAAGCGTCTTTTTTCGAAAATTTAAGGATTGCCAAAGCTTTGTCAACTTCAACTCCTCTGATGATATCAGCAACCAATCTCATCTTTCTTGGAGAAGACGGGCAATCATTATGCAACGATTTTGCCACATCCTGGTTTGCTATTTTACGTGCCAATGCACTTTCTCTTTTTCTTGATCCCATGATTATCTACCTCCTTTATTTTTGTTACCACCGTGACCTCTGAAAGATCTTGTCGGAGAAAATTCGCCTAGCTTGTGTCCTACCATGTTTTCAGTTACATATACGGGGATAAAAGATTTCCCGTTGTGTACTGCGATAGTCTGTCCTACGAAGTCTGGAGAAATCATTGATGCTCTGGACCAAGTTTTAATTACCGTCTTTTTATTAGACTCTATATTTGCCTGAACCTTTTTATCTAAAGTATGATGAATGAAAGGTCCTTTTTTAAGTGATCTTGACATAATTATTTTCTTTTAGATATAATAAATCGGTTAGACGCTTTGTTTTTCTTTCTTGTTTTGTATCCTTTTGCAGGCATACCGTTTCTTGATCTTGGATGACCTCCGGAAGATTTTCCTTCACCACCACCCATCGGGTGATCTACAGGGTTCATTACTACCGGTCTTGTTCTTGGTCTTCTGCCCAACCATCTGCTTCTACCTGCTTTACCTGAAACGGTAAGCTGGTGATCTGAGTTGGAAACGGATCCGATCATGGCCATACATTCAGTAAGGATCATTCTTGATTCTCCTGAAGGCAATTTAATGATGGCGTATTTACCGTCTCTTGAAGTCAGCTGTGCGGATGAACCTGCACTTCTCGCCATAACAGCTCCCTGACCTGGTCTCAATTCGATACAAGAAACAACAGTTCCCAAAGGAATGTTTTTCAGTTTCATTGCATTCCCAACATTTGGTTCTGCGGTTTCCGAAGAAATCACTTTCTGGTCTACTTTAATACCGTTTGGAGCGATGATGTATCTCTTCTCTCCGTCTGTATATTCCAATAGAGCGATAAAAGCGGTTCTGTTCGGATCATACTCTACAGTTTTTACCGTTGCTTCAACATCGAATTTATTTCTCTTGAAGTCGATAATTCTGTATTTTTGTTTGTGTCCACCTCCGGTGTAACGCATGGTCATTTTACCAGTATTGTTACGACCACCTGACTTACTAATACCAACGGTTAGAGACTTCTCTGGTTTGTTGGTAGTAATTTCCTCAAAGTTGTTAACAACTCTGAATCTCTGTCCCGGGGTGATAGGTTTTAATTTTCTAACAGACATTACTATTGATATTTAATTAATTCGTTGCAAAAATATCAATCACTTCACCTTCAGCAAGTGAAACGACTGCTTTTTTCAATTTGTTGGTTTTCCCAACCTGTAATCCTTTTTTGGTGTGTTTCGAAGAAACTTTAGGAGCGTAAATCATTGTTCTTACGTCTGCTACTTTTACACCGTAAGCAACTTCAACCGCTTTTTTAATCTGGATTTTATTCGCTTTAGTATTCACTAAAAAAGAATAAGCACCTCTTAAATCGGTAAGATAGTTGGCCTTTTCTGAAATGATGGGTTTAATAATAATCGACATGATTTATTTTCTTAAGTTTTCCTGAAATTTTTCGATAGCACCTTCTAAAAATACAATCTCGCCTGCATGTACCAAGTCATAAGAACTGATCTCGTTATAAGTCAATACTTTAGTTTTCGGTAAATTTCTTGAGGACAGATATACGTTTTTATTAGCTTCCGGAAGAATGTAAAGGGATTTTTTGCCTTCGAATCCTAGGGTATTGTTCAGTGTGATAAAATCTTTGGTTTTAGGAGCATCAAAGTTGAATGCTTCCAGAACTTTAATTGAATTATCTCTCATTTTCTGAGAAAGTACTGATTTTTTTGCTAATCTTTTCAAAGCTTTGTTCAGTTTGAAACGGTAGTCTCTTGGTTTTGGACCAAAAACTCTACCTCCACCTCTAAAGGTTGGCGACTTGATATCACCATATCTTGCAGAACCTGAACCTTTCTGTTTTTTCAACTTTTTAGTTGAACCAACGATTTCGCTTCTTTCTTTTGATTTATGTGTTCCCTGACGCTGAGCAGCAAGGAATTGTTTCACTTCTAAGTAAACCGCGTGCTGGTTAGGCTCAATTCCAAAAATGGCTTCGTCTAACTGAACTGTTCTTCCGGTTTCTTTTCCTGATGTATTGAATACTACTAGTTCCATTTTCTGATAATTACATAAGAATTTTTCGCTCCCGGAACAGCACCTTTTACTACTAAAAGATTTTGTTCTTCATCTACTCTTAACACTTGAAGGTTTGAAACAGTAACCTGCTTACCACCCATTCTACCTGCCATACGCATTCCTTTGAATACTCTTGACGGGTCGGAACCTGCACCAATGGAACCTGGGGCTCTCAATCTGTTGTGCTGTCCGTGAGTTGCCTGCATTACCCCAGCAAAGTTGTGTCTTTTAACAACCCCCTGGAAACCTTTACCTTTTGAAGTACCTGTAACGTCAACAAATTCGCCTTGAGCGAACAGATTAACTTTTACTTCATCTCCAACGCTTAATTTGTCTACGAATTCATGATAGAATTCAACCAATTTAGCTTTTGGAGCAGAACCCGCCTTTTTGAAATGGCCGGCTAACGCTTTACCAACGTTCTTTTCACTCTTGTCATCGAAACCAAGCTGAGCAGCTTTATACCCATCTTTTTCTATGGTTCTGACCTGTAAAACCGAGCAAGGACCAGCCTGAATAACTGTACACGGCATGTTTTTGCCGTTTTCGTCAAACAGGGAAGTCATCCCGATTTTTTTACCAATAATACCTGACATTATTTATATATATTATTTAATATTCACGTTTTTCAATCAAAGTTTCGGTGATTTCTATTTCTGAAATAGGCATACTTCTTCCCTAAATTGAGTGTGCAAATGTAAGAAGTTTTTTTGAATTGACAAACAGAGAGTTAAAAATAATTTGAAGATTTAACAAAAAAACTCCAGCACGGGCTGAAGTTTACATTATTTCGTTAATTACTGAATTTTAGATGCCATCTCTCTCGATTTCCTGCTCAATTTTCAGGTTTCTCATTTTCAGTTCCTGGTTGTCTTCGGCCGCATCGATTGAGTGGGACATATGGAGGTCGTTATCTTTCTCTGCAAGATCCGCGAGCTTTTCATAATACCGGTGGAGTTTATCCAGTTCCTTTTCTGTGAGGTCCTCAATGTCCACAATCCTGTTGCTGGCTTTTTCGTGCGCGGCAATCAGTTCATTGAGTTTGATCTGTATGGCTTTGGAATCCTTGTTCTGTGCTTTTTGGATGAGGAAAACCATCAGAAAAGTAATAATGGTGGTTCCGGTATTGATGACCATCTGCCAGGTTTCAGAAAATTTAAAAATGGGTCCCGTTGCTGCCCAAATGATGACGAGGATAGAGGCTCCGATAAATGCTGCGGCACTTCCGGTAAAGGTACTCGCCCAGTTGGCAAAATTATCAAAGAAACTTTTTTTGTGTTCTGTTTCCATTTTATGAATTTACTTTAAATTGAAATTTATTCACCATTCCCTGACAAATATTGTGCTAAAGTATTTTAGCTTTTTAAAAACCCCTATTTAAGTTTCCTGCGTTAGAATTACAAAAAAATCCCTCTTCTTGCGAAAAGGGATCTGATATTACAATAAGGCCTGTAAAGAATTAAATTTAAACATCTCAATTACTAATTAAGAATGTAATCAAATTGCTTTTTACCCCTTTTTAAAACTAATTTCACCGGTTTTTTGGCTTCTTGTACATAGCTTATTACTTTACAATATTGTTCTGCATCAATATCAGCGGTGTTGATTGAATCGATGCTGATAATCTGGTCGTGAAGTTTTAGCATTTTGTTGGTCGGCTCATCCCAAAAGAAACACACTTCTATCTCCCTGCTGTTCTTTTCCGATTTACAAATTTTGATTTTTCGTAACGGTTCTGCTTTAGTACTCTTCTCATTTTTGGCAAATGCAATTTCATCAGTCAAGAAATTAAAAATAAAACCGTTTTGAAGAATTATGCCATTGCCTATATTTGGAAGGACTTTAGGAGCTAAAATTACTTCATATTCACTAAAATCAATATTTCCTAAGCTAAGGCTTTCTAGGCGGGCTTTCTTTAATTCCACCTTTTGGCTGCCATTGATTGTTGTAACCAGATTTCCTCTGCCTTTTGTGGAATTGTAATATGTACCAAAACCAAAATTATTGATATAAATGTAATTCGGAAAAATAAATGTACCAAAATGTCCAGTATCAATAAGTGCCAGAAACTTATAGTCATTCACTTTCATTTCTACAAGTGGTATACTACCAGCCCATTTTACCGATGTTGGTTCATTGTAACCTTCATAAGTGAAAGGTTTCTGAGAAAAAAATAATTTATTTTCCTTTTTTACAAATTTCCAGTTCAACTTTTTAAGTACGTTAGCACCAATAATTCCGTCTAATTTTGAACAATTGTTTTTAAATAGTTGGGACAAATCACTTTTAATAAAAGCAAAATCTGACAATTGATTTTCACCAATTTTGAAATCGAGATAAAACAAATCCTTTTCCTCCTCATTTCCCAATGGATCCTTTATCTTTATTTTTTCTTTACGCTCAACTATATTCGCATTTTTAAAACTCTGATTATTTAGTATAGAAACAGAGGCCCCTGTATCCACCAGAAATGTATAATCTTTACTATTAATATTTATTATTAACAATAAGCCATTTGCATTATCCTCTAGTGAAATGTATTCTATGTTATCGACTAATTTCACACCTCCATCATTTAAATAAGCAAGATTAGTTGCAGTTTGTGTAAAATACAAATTTGAAATGAAAAGAAATAATAAAATATAAAGTATGTTATTCATAATATATGTTTACAATTTTTCTACAATCGTTATGATTGCCGCTACTTAACCTAAAGCGGAACCTATGGCTTGAAGATTGGTAGTCGTACCCGGTGCATCACCATTTGCATCTGAATTTAGCCAATTCCAAAAATTGCTTAGATGACAGCCAATTTGACACCACTTACAAGATCCCGATTTGTCCATTGCTACATAACTCTCACTTAATCCAAATAATTACAATGAACCTTTTTCAAAATCAACTTCTTTTATATCAGTGACTTGTGCCTCTAAATTATTTCTTTAAATATAATTCAGAGCTTCACTCATTCTATGCCCACTAACATCCTCATCACTCACATGATTGGAAATAATATTATAAGCTTCAAAAAGCAAAGCATCTCCTGCCTGAGTAATATTATTCAAATTGTTTTCTGGGTCTAACGCATCTTTAAATTGTGGATATGTCATACCTTCAGAATAATATGCCCTTATTCCATTAACAAAACTCACCATATCCAATCTTATTGACTCCGACGCTAAATTCAAATCTACATCATCTTCAACTGCAGTTGTTAATACATATATGTTGAAATTACCTCCGGAGAAAATTGTTCTCCGATTATTATCTCCCGGCTACATGAGGTTAGCAGGACCAAACCAAATAACGAAGTCTTGAATACGTGACCCCAAAACTTAGCAATAATAAATTTTTTCATAATACATTGTTTTTGTTGGTTAATGTCTCACGAATCTAAATCTATGCAAATTTTTTATGACAAATGTCAGGTTTTTTATCAATTTAGAATTAATCTAAAAAAAATCCCTCTTCTATCGAAAAGGGATTTTTATTTTGTAATCTGGAAATCCAGAAGCAATTTAATTTTATGGATAATTTGTTCCAACCGTTGTGGACTTCGAACAGTTTGTAGAATTATCTGTACAAGGTGTACAGTAATAATAGCCATCACTTCCCAGTTTAGGATTACATCCGCTTGGACATCCTGAGCAGGTGGTTGTGCCTCCTGAATCATTAAAATCATATATGAATGAACTTTGCATTAACTGTAGCCTGTGAGCTACTTTCACCGTATTATCTTCATTTCTACCCAAAACATAATAATATTCCTTTCCGGAATCAGAACGATCCGACTTTATCTGATAGTCGATAAGTATTGCAGCATTATTCTGAGCTTTTAATGTACTACTAAAATGAGTTTTTACTTTTTGAAACTCATCTGTTAGCCTAATTGTACCGTCAGAACTAATAGTTGCAACAGTAATCTGGGAATAACAAAAAAACCCAATAAGCATGGCAAAAAATCCCGTAACTTTTTTCATAATACATAAATTTAATTGGTTAAAGTCTCACGAATCTAAATCTAAATCTATGCAAATTTTTTATGACAAATGTCAGGTTTTTTTATCAATTTAGAATTAATCTAAAAATCCCTCTTCTTTCGAAAAGGGATTGTAAATAATTAATTTTCAGCTTCGGTGATTTCCCACTCAAATATCTGTTCCACTCCAAAACGCTTTCGCTCTTCTACTTTAACTTTCAAATCAGGCGGAAGGGCAGCCCGAGTTTTAGCAAAAACAGCATTTATCTCAGCTTCCTTCATTTCTACAAAGTCCCTCATTTTTATATTTTCCTTATTTAAAAATTGTGGTTTGTACCCTATTTTTTCTTTTGAATCGACATCAATGCTTTCTGCCCTCCATATATCGTACGGTTTTCCTTCAACACGGATATCCAAAATAAGACCAGGTAAGCCAAAGAACTTAAAAGGACCAGCACTTATAGGTATTTCATGAGTAAAATAAGCAACTATTTTCGAACCCCTGAAGATGGCCTCCGCTTTAATACAATTATAACCTAGAATTTTTTTAGTCTCTTTTTCCAGAACCGTCCATATAGGCTTAGGAACCTTATCATAAATAAAATAGTCTTTTATATTTACGTATGATGTAAAGAAAAAATCTCTTGCGGGATCATCATTCAAATCACTAACGAAATATTCTTTTGAAATTTTCCGGGTGTTTTTAGCAACAGCGACAATATTTCCTTCCGCCATATTTTTATTGAACGTTATGATAGAATCCTGAATAGAGATCACTTGGGTTCCATTAATATAGAGATTTTCATAAAGAGTAGCGATTGGAGATCGAACATTTAAATACTTCACATGTATCTGTTGAGAATCAAATTTATTCCAAAACAGACACAATAGAAATAATAATAATTTATTCATCATAATTTAAAAAAAAGAAGATATTTGAAATAAGATAAGCTTAAGAATCATTCTTATGTCAACCAATATCCCGCAATCACTAAAGTCAATTTCACTGCGCTTTGATATCTTTGACAGCTCTGAAGATCGGGTTGATCCGAACTAAAATATTGAGAGCCAGTTATATATCCACCAGCGTCATAATAAACTACAAAAACTCCACATTCTTGAACCGAAATAAATTTATCGCAATTTAATTCAGTCTTTTTTTCGTTCAGCTTTGTTTCAACTGAACTCTTTGCACTCAAAAAACCAGCAGCTGCAAATGCTGCTAATAAAATAATTTTTTTCATGATACATAAATTTGTTGGTTAATGTCCCACGAATCTAAATCTAAATCTATCCAAATTTTTTATGACAAATATCATGTTTTACATAAATTTAGAATTAATCTAAACAAAAATCCCTCTTCTTTCGAAAAGGGATTTTTTATTATTCAAAGTATTTTGGAACGGCTCTTCGGCTTCGCTCAGAGACCGTACCATCATCACACTTTAATTTCTACATCAACTCCAGACGGAAGCTCTAATTTCATCAGGGCATCAACCGTTTTGGAAGAAGAAGAGTAGATGTCCATCAATCGCTTGTGGGCAGAAAGCTGGAACTGTTCTCTTGCTTTTTTGTTTACGTGCGGAGATCTTAGTACGGTAAAGATTCTCTTGTTCGTTGGCAATGGGATTGGTCCGTTTACAACAGCGCCAGTCGCTTTTACCGTTCTTACGATTTTCTCAGCAGATTTGTCTACCAAATTATAATCGTACGATTTTAATTTTATTCTGATTCTTTGTGACATTTTAATACAATTTAAAGATTAACCTTTTGCTTTGGCAATAATTGCTTCTGCAACGTTTGTAGGAGCCGCCTCATACTTCTCGAATTCCATAGAAGAAGTTGCTCTTCCGGAAGAAAGTGTTCTGAGCGTAGTTACATATCCAAACATTTCAGAAAGCGGAACGAATCCTTTAATTACTTTCGCATTGTTTCTATCATCCATCCCGTTTACGGTACCTCTTCTTTTGTTAAGGTCACCTACGATGTCTCCCATGTATTCTTCTGGAGTTACCACTTCAATTTTCATGATTGGTTCCATGATTACCGGTTTTGCTTTTCTACCCGCTTCTTTGAATCCTAATTTCGCAGCCAATTCAAAAGAAAGGGCATCAGAATCTACCGGGTGGAAAGATCCATCTTTCAAAGTAACTTTAATCCCTTCAACTTCAAAACCAGCCAAAGGACCGTTTTTCATTGCTGCTTTAAATCCTTTTTCAATAGAAGGAACAAATTCTTTTGGAACGTTTCCACCTTTGATTTCATTGATGAATTCTAAGCCGGGTTTATTGTCATCTGCAGGTTCTAGTACAAATACAATATCTGCAAATTTACCACGACCACCTGATTGTTTTTTGTAAACTTCTCTGTGATTGGCAGCCAATGTAAGATTTTCTTTGTATTCTACCTGAGGTTCTCCCTGATTTACTTCTACTTTGAATTCTCTTCTCATACGATCTACAAGAATGTCAAGGTGAAGTTCACCCATTCCGGAGATAATCGTTTGACCAGAAGCTTCGTCAGTTTTAACCTGGAAAGTAGGATCTTCTTCAGCTAATTTAGCCAAAGCGTTCCCCATTTTATCCTGGTCAGCTTTCGTTTTCGGCTCAACAGCGATACCAATTACCGGATCCGGGAAAACCATCGATTCTAGAACGATTGGGTTTTTCTCATCACACATTGTATCACCAGTTTTGATGGATTTGAAACCTACCGCTGCACCAATATCTCCTGCTTCAATATAATCTACAGGATTTTGCTTATTAGCATGCATTTGGTAAATTCTGGAGATTCTTTCCTTATCTCCTGAACGGGTGTTCAAGATGTAAGAACCTGCATCCAGTCTTCCAGAATATGCTCTGAAGAATGCCAATCTTCCTACGAAAGGATCGGTAGCAATCTTAAATGCCAAAGCCGCGAAAGGCTCTTTTACATCTGGTTTTCTTGTAACCTCAAGATCTGTTCTTGGGTCTGTACCTTTGATATCATCTTTATCTAATGGCGAAGGCAAATATTTACATACTGCATCCAACATGAACTGTACTCCTTTATTCTTGAATGAAGAACCACAAGTCATTGGGATAATAGATAAATCGATAGTCGCTTTTCTAAGAGCTTCATTAATTTCGTCTTCTGAAATTGAATCTGGATCTTCGAAGAATTTCTCCATCAAAGTATCATCATAATCAGCAACAGCTTCAACTAATTTTTCTCTGTATTCCAGAACTTCCGCTTTCATGTCTTCAGGAATTGGCACTACTTCAAAAGTAGCTCCTTGTCCTGCTTCGTCCCAAACGATTGCTCTGTTTTTAATTAAGTCAACAACACCTTTGAAATCTTCTTCAGCACCGATTGGTAAAACGATTGGAACGGCATTGGATCCTAACATTGTCTTAACCTGGTTTACCACGTTAAGGAAGTCAGCACCTTGACGGTCCATTTTGTTTACGAATCCCATTCTTGCTACTTTGTAGTTGTCGGCAAGTCTCCAGTTTGTTTCAGACTGAGGCTCAACTCCATCTACTGCAGAGAAAAGGAATACCAATCCATCCAATACTCTCAAAGAACGGTTTACTTCTACGGTGAAGTCAACGTGTCCAGGTGTATCGATAATGTTGAAGTGGTAAGGTTTGCTTTCCGGTAATTTTTTACCTTGGTCTGTAGGGAAATTCCAAGAACAAGTAGTTGCAGCAGAAGTAATGGTAATTCCTCTTTCTGCTTCCTGCTCCATCCAGTCCATTGTAGAAGCACCATCGTGAACTTCCCCAATTTTGTGATTAACCCCTGTATAGAATAAAATTCTTTCTGTAGTCGTGGTTTTACCTGCATCAATGTGAGCGGCGATACCAATGTTTCTAGTAAATTTAAGATCTCTACTCATTACAGATTAGAATTTAAAGTGAGAAAATGCTTTGTTTGCTTCAGCCATTCTGTGAGTGTCTGTTTTCTTTTTGTAAGCAGCACCTTCTTCTTTTGCAGCAGCGATTACTTCAGTAGCCAATTTCTGAGCCATTGATTTGTCGTTTCTTGCTGTTGAATATTTGATTAACCATTTCATTGCCATAGAAATTTTTCTGTCGGCTCTGATTGGCATTGGAATCTGAAAGTTAGCACCACCGATTCTTCTTGAACGCACCTCTACGTGAGGCATAACGTTTGTTAAAGCATCTTTCCAGATTTCAAGGGCAGTTTTTTCGTTTTCTCCTTTTTTGCTTTCTACGATATCCAATGCATCATAGAATATTTTGAATGCGATGGATTTTTTACCGTCCATCATCAAATTGTTTACAAATCTTGTTACCAGTTGATCATTAAATTTAGGATCGGGTAACAACGGTCTTTTTTTCGCTTTTGTCTTTCTCATTGTTTCGTGTCTTACTGATTAATGATTACTTTTTCTTTCCTTTTGCAGGTGCTGCAGCTGCCTGACCTGGTTTTGGTCTTTTAGCTCCGTACTTTGATCTTCTTTGGGTTCTTCCGCTTACTCCAGCGGTATCCAAAGCTCCACGAACAATGTGATAACGTACTCCCGGTAGGTCTTTCACCCTTCCTCCGCGTACCAATACTATCGAGTGCTCTTGAAGATTATGACCTTCGCCCGGGATGTAGGCGTTGACTTCTTTACCGTTCGAAAGTCTTACCCTTGCAACTTTTCTAAGTGCAGAGTTCGGTTTCTTAGGAGTGGTAGTATATACTCTTGTACATACACCCCGTCTTTGTGGACATGAATCAAGGGCAGCCGATTTACTCTTCTTGGTAAGTGCGACTCTTCCTTTTCTAACTAATTGTTGAATAGTAGGCATTTAATTGCTTTTTATTTTAGGGTGCAAAATTAAGATTATTTTTTTAACCTGCAAGTACAATTGTCTAATTTATAAGAATTTGTAACCAACGTTTACTTTAAAATAAGTCGCGATGTATACAAAATCTGCGATTTATCTTTAACTGTGTCATATTTCAACCATTTGATCTGGGGATTTATAGTTCCGGCGATAGCTTGTTTAATTTCACCCTTTTGAGTGTTTGTATGCTGATATGTAAATGACTTTTCAAGGACGGGTATATGATATTCCGTTATAATTTTTATATCCTTTTCATCATTATACATATACTTCTTCTCCTTAAATTGAACCATCTGTGGCACTATTTCAGCCTTATTTTTCAAATAATTTTCCGGACTTTTTAAACTGTAAATTGTCAGGAACATTAGAAAAAAGCTCCCTAATCTGAAAATGAATGCATCAGATTTTAAATCTTTAAAATAGATAACCAGAAAAGAGAAAAACACACAGAAATTAGCCGCTGCCAGCATTCTTACATTCATCTCTTCAATCTGTTGAAAATAACCCGATATTAAAAGGGTAATTGCATACACTCCTGAAATAATCCAAAGAAGATAATGAAACTGTAACTGAAGATTCTCTTTTTTTATTCGGACGAGCCGGACAAGATATTTCAGCAAAAGCAAATCAAAAATCATTAATAGTATCTGAAAAGCAATACTTACAATACTGTTGGAAGTGGGTTTAATTCCTATAAAAGGGTCCACAACATTGCTTACTCCTAAAATATCCCGGAATATATAAACCGCATAATACGCCGAAGGGGCACCACGGAGATTCTCTCCGGTAAAACTCCCGTAAACATTATAATTAACTCCTATATAAATGCAAATTCCTAATCCCGCAAACAATAATAATTTAAAGAAATCACCTTTTAAAGGAAATGCTTTTACCCGTAACATAAGCACCCAGAAAACACCAACACCCATATAAATATAAACTCCTGAGTATCTCACGATAAACAAAAGCACCAAAAGTAATGACGCAGAAAGTATAAAACGACGTGAGTTAATTTTCCCGTAAAATCTTTCATGAAACAAATAAATAAGGAAATACAGGATGAAAATAAATATGCCTTCTGAACAGGCGTTGTTCAGCGCAAAAAAAAGAGTTTTGCCTGCAAACAGCAGTACGGTCTCTCTGAAATAAAACTTTTTAAAATAAGAAAACAGAAGGATAATTAATATCATTGAAATATTCAGCATTTTGGAAGCCCAAAAATAATCCTGGAAAAGGAGGTGAAAAATTCTGATAAAAATCGGATACCCCGGTGGAAAAAGATTCGTTTCAGGTTTGGGTAAATCCGAAGCAATTCCAAAATAAGAAAGGCTGTCAGCCCCAATCCCTCCTGCCGGAAGAAAAAAGGACTGAAAAAAATAAATTGCAATCACTGCAATTGCTAAAAACACATATTTCTTCATGCACAGAATATTCAGGGCAAATATGCACAATTTAATTATTTTATTCAATGATCCACAAACTGCGGGAACGAACAATTATCTGACCTTATACTTTTGTATTAAAAAAGGCTCCTGTCATTCAGCGATTGTTGTTTGGAATTTCTAAATTTGTCTGTCCTCAGAGCTACTTTAATCTGAAGAATGACTGGAATTAACCCCAAAATCATCATTCTATGAAAAATTCACATACTCTTCTAGTATCATTATCATTGATTTTCTGTGTTGTTTTTACAAAAGGTCAGAACGGAAAACTCGGTGAGCCTTCAAAAACGACTTTCACCACTTCAGGTTATAATCAAAAATTAGCGGATTCCTTAAACGCTGACGAAAGAGGAATGAAAAATTACATGCTCATTATCCTTAAAACCGGCCCGAAAGATGCTGAAATTACAAATAAAACACAGCGCGCGGAACTCTTTAAAGGTCATTTCTCCAACATGACGGAAATGGAAAAATCAGGAAAGCTTAAACTTGCCGGTCCTTTCGCTACAAAAAACACTCTTGGTTACCGCGGAATTTTTCTTCTGGATGTGAAAACCGAGGCCGAAGCCCGGGCGCTTTTGCAGAATGACCCTACGGTCAAAATTGGAATTTTCCAAGTGGAAATTCTGCCGTGGTATGGTTCCGCAGCGATTCCGATGCATCTGAAATACCACAAACAGATTTCGAAAGAGAATCCCTAAACTTTTCCACAAACGGGAAAAATCATTTTTTTTCTTCTTATTTTTGAAAATGGAAATCACCACACTGCCCACAGGACTTATTTTCGGTGCCATTCTTGGTGCTGCGGTCCTGTACTTTATCTTAAAATCTGCAAACGTTCCGCGAAAAGATTTCGATGAACTCAACAGCAATTTCATCCGTACCACTGCCGAACTACAGAATTCAAATCAGAAAATATCGGAACTGGAACAAGTACATCAGACTGAAAAACAAACCAATTTTCTGCAGGCTGAAAACATAGGCCAACTCAGGAACGAACTCTCCAAGACTGCCGCTGAGAACAGTGCGCAAACGCAGAAAATCGCCGAGCAGCAGGAAATCAACAACAATCTCTCTTCAGATATAAAGATTCTTCAGGAAGATAAAAACAGTTTAATTGCCGCAAAATCCCATCTCTCTTCGCAGAATGAGAAACTGCAGGAACTTCTGGACAATCAGAAGGAAGAGATTTCGAAAATGCAGGAAATTGCGAAAAATGAATTCCAGTTGCTTGCTACAAAAATTTTTGATGAAAAATCAGAGAAGTTTGCCACGCTGAACCAGAACAATCTCAAAATCATTCTGGATCCGTTTCAGGAAAAAATTACCGACCTCAGGAATAAAGTAAGCGAAACCTATGATAAAGAATCGAAGGAACGTTTCTCTCTCGGCGAAAAAGTCAGGGAACTCGCGCAGCTGAACCAGCAGATTTCCGAAGATGCTAAAAAACTGACCCGCGCGCTGAAAGGCGAAAGCAAAACCCAGGGAAACTGGGGCGAAATGATCCTTGAAAGCATTCTTGAAAAATCCGGTCTTGTAAAAGGACGGGAGTATTTTATGGAACACGAACTTCGGGACGAGGATAACAAGGCGCTTTTTTCCGAATTCTCTGGAAAGAAAATGCGTCCCGACGCAGTGGTAAAATATCCTGATGCGCGGAATGTGATCATCGATTCCAAAGTTTCACTGACCGCGTTCACGGAACTCGTGGATGAGAATGATCCTGAAATGTACAAGTCGAAACTGAATATGCATTTGGCTTCCATCAAAAATCACATCAAACAGCTGAGCGAAAAGGCTTACGACGATTACGACAAGTCTCTGGATTTTGTCATGATGTTTATCCCAAGCGAACCGGCTTATATCGCAGCAATGCAGGCAGATCCTGATCTGTGGAATTTCGCTTACGAAAAAAGAATTTTGCTTCTGAATCCGAGCAATCTGATCACTTCCCTGAAACTGGTTGCAGATCTGTGGAAACGAGACTATCAGAATAAAAACGCCATGGAAATCGCCGAACGTGGGGCAAAACTATATGATAAGTTCGTTAATTTTGTCGATAACCTTGAAAAAGTTGGGAAAAACATCGATCAGGCAAAAAATGTGTATAATGATGCCTTCAAACAGCTTTCTACGGGTAACGACAATTTAATTACACAGACGCAGAAACTGAAAACCCTCGGAATTAAAAACAAAAAGGAGCTCCCACCGAGTTTAGTCGACGGATCATCGCCTGAGATTGATTTTAAAAATTAAATCATGGAAACGAAAAAAAGTTCGCTGCCCCTTACCTTTTTTCTAGTGAGTCTTTTTATTTTCTTTTTTTCTATTCTTTTTGATGCGTTTTATGTGGATAAAACACCAAGCGAATTTTCTGCCTTCTCGGCATTGCTGCTGGGCTGGGCCTACCTCGGCGGACCGGGTATTTCCTGGGTCGGAAATGTATTTCTGTGGATCTCCTATCTTTTTATCTTGAAAAGAAGGACCAAAACCTCCGCAGTTTTGAGCTTTATTGCTGTTTCTTTCATGCTGAGTTTCCTCTTCTTTGACACGACTATTGTCAGCGAGAATAATTTTGAAGAGAAAATTACCGGTTACGGATTAGGATATTACATGTGGCTTTCAAGCGGATTCATCATTCTGATCGGAAGTTTATACCTGACTTTTAAGAAGAATCTGAACTAAAAATCCGACTTTTGCAGAATGTTGATCGAAAGTTTACAGAACGAAAAAATTAAAAACCTTACCCGCCTCATGTCGGACAACCGGTTTCGGAAAAAATCCGGGACTTTCACTGTGGAGGGAAAACAGGAAAATGAACGGGCTTTGAATTTCGGATTCGAAGGCCTGGAATTCTTTATCTGCGAAAGCATTTTTGAAGGAAATTTACCAAACGGAAAAATCAATCCAGTATCGGAAAAAATCTATAACAAAGTCGCATATCGGGGAAGTTCTGAAGGAATTATAGGCGTGTACACGTCGAAACAGAATGTTTTATCGGAGTTCAGACCAACGGAAAATGCTACCGTCATTGTTTTGGAAGGGGTAGAAAAACCAGGAAATCTGGGTGCAATACTCAGAAGCTGCGAAGCTTTTGGCGTTGATGCCTTAATTGTAACTGATGAAAAAGTGGATTTCTTTAATCCGAATGTCATCCGTTCCAGCGTTGGCTGCCTGTTTGGAATGAATATTTATCAATCCAAAAACGAAGAAGTTCTTGAGTTTTTAAATGAAAGCGGTTTTAATATTTTCACCACGATGATGGATGAAAGCGCAGAAGATCTTTATAAAAGAAATTTAACCTTGAAAAGTGCGCTGCTTTTCGGTACCGAACATTCCGGCCTCAGTGATTTCTGGAAAGGAAAAGGAAAAAACACCTTAATTCCGATGACCGGAACCATTGATTCTTTAAATTTGAGCAATGCTGTTGCGATCACCTGTTATGAGGCTTTGAAACAGAAAAGGAAATAAAAAAACCGCTTCTCAGGGAGAAACGGTTAATTTGTAATAAAAGTTGCTAATTAGTTAGCGTCTTTTACAGCTTGTTTAGCATCTTTAGTTGCGTCTTTAGCAGCATCAGCAGCACCTTTAGCAGCATCAGCAGCACCTTTAGCAGCATCTTTAGCAGCATCAGCACCAGCAGCAGTAGTTGCAGAAGCAGCATCTTTAGCAGCATCAACAGTTACTGAAGCAGCAGAATCAACAACAGAAGCAGCAGAATCAGCTACAACAGCAGCAGAATCAGTAGCAGCCATAGCAGCAGAATCAGCAGCGTTAGCAGTTTCAACAGTTTCAGTTTTTTTACAAGCTACAAGAGCTAAAGCAGCGATACCAGCTACGAATAATGACTTTTTCATAATAATTAAATTTAATTGTTTGTTTTAATAATTGTGTCCGCATTCTCATTTGAACAGGACAAAGATAGACCGGAGAAAAAATTTGTTTTAGAAAATTAATTGTAATATCTTTGTAAAACCATTTTACAATTTTTGAATACTGATAATCAGCATATTAAACACTTTTAAATTTTGACAGATTTAGAACTTCTACATTTCGACCAGCTAAAAAATGAGGTTCAGGCTCAGTATCTGGAGAATCACACCCCTTCCTTTGATGAAATCTCAAAGTGGAAGGGCATTGATATCATTTATTTTCAGGAAGATTTAAGAAAAAAAGCCAAAGGCAATATTTCAGAAAAATCTTTTTACACTTACTTTAAATCTCCCGTTACCCGGCTGCCGAGAATCGACATGCTTAATCTGCTCGCTGTGTATGCGGGTTATGTCTCTTGGTATGACTTTAAAAAGAATCATCTTTTTGCCGATGAAGTTCTGCTTGATCAGGAAACAGAAAAGATCACAGAAGAACTTTCAGCAATTGAGATTATTGAATCTGAAACGGCAATCACTGAACAAAAGATCACCGGTGACCTCCAGGGTTCCACGTCATCAGTTCCGCCATCTAATACCGGAAACGCAGATTTACAAAAAACCGATACTGAAAATCAACATACTAAACCTAAACCGGTTCTTCTCGAAACGTATGATACTTCCGATCAGAGATCGACCTTCACTTTAATCAAGAAATACATTTGGCTGGGAATTTCTTTAGTTTTGGCAGTACTCGTAGCGCTTCTTATCTTTAAAGAGGAAATTTTCAGCAAAGAGTTTACTTACACCTTTATTGATGCCGACCGCAACTCAAAAATAAACGATGAGCTGGATGTAAAAATCCTTAAAGAAAACGAAAGCCCCATCTTTACACGCGTCCTTCCCAACCAGCCTTTTGTCTATACTACACGCAGCAAAACTTTGAAAATGGTGGTTTCTTCGCCCTATTATAAAACAGATACCATCAACCGCAATCTGGAAACCGCTCCATCTGTTGAAAACATTGAGTTAAGACCGAATGATTATGCAATTATGCTGTTCTTTTACTCCAAATCCATTACCGACCTGAAGAAAAAAAGGCTGAGCCTGAATTATCTCATCAGTGATAACGCTCTGATTTATCAGGTGTATGATAATGAAACCTATGGCGTAGAAACTTTAGATAAACAGCGGTACATTAACCTTGTCACCTTACCTTCCACTTCACTGGAAAACCTGGAAGTGATTGACACCCAAACCAATGATAACGGAAAAATCGTTATGATTAAATTTAAAATCGGAAATAATGAAGAAAAGAAATAGCTTTTTCGCTCTTCTTCTGGCCATTCTGCTTTTCACCTTTTCCTGCGAAAAGAAAAAGGAAGAAATCAGTGATCTGGAAAAAATCAGGAGCAGCAGCAACAAAAAATCATATCCCGCTACCAAAATGGACAGCGTTCAGGCAATTGCCTTCATCACGAAGCAAAAAGTACAGGAACTTCTTGATCTCTCAATTCTCTATACGAACGGAAACCGTGACACGGAGATTGACTCTGTGATTTACGGACAGATCGAGAATTATTTTGCCAAAAATGATTCTGCAAAACTCAACAGAATCTTTCGGGAAATTGATACGCTGCAGGTGAAATCGGCAAAAGTGGGAGATCTGGAAGTTCTGAAAAAAATTGAGGGTACGGACACTCTTGATTTTGCGAAATTTAATGTAGAATATTTCGATAAAAAAAACAGGTCCATCGGAAATTTCCAGAAAAACGCGCAATATGTTCTTCAACTGTCTCCGGTAAAGTTCAAGAAAGAGTTTAAATTCTATTTTGTGGACTTCGATGTGAAACCGAAAGACAGTACTTCAGTTGGCGTTATGAGATAATCTAACGCAATATCCTTTTCCCGGAGATCATCAATTTTTTCCAACGGTTCGAAAAAGTTTAATCCTGTTTTAAGGCACTTATTATTCAAAGAAGTAAAGAAATCGTCATAAAAACCTTTGCCATAACCAACCCGGTGACCTTCAGCATCGCAATAAAGTAAAGGTGTGATCACATAATCAAAATCTGAAATTCCGGCAGCTACATTGCTTTCAGGCTCAGGAATTCCCCACGGATTTTTCTTGAACGTCGTTTTCCGCGTTATTTCAACCGAAATCATTTCACTGTTGACAATCTTAGGGACAAAAACCTGAATTTTATTTTCAAAGAAATAATCAAGTAAAAAATTGGTCTCTACTTCTCCTTTTTCAGGAATGGACAAAAAACAATGTACCTTCTGACCTGAAGAAGGTTTAAAATACTGAATAAAATTCTTCGATATCTGTTCCGACAATGCAAAAACCTCATCCGCCGAAAAGGTTTGGCGTTTCTGAAGATATAATTTTCTGATTTCAGATTTATTCATCAGTCCTACTACAAAATTTTGTACAGTTTGTCTGATAAACGGATCCTGAAAGGTATTTCAAACGTGATTTGATCTCCTTCTCTGGCCGTTTCGCAAGACCCGCCGTTGGCAAAAATTTCAGTAATGGTAAATTCCTGTTCTCCGGTTGTGGGTCCGGAAATCAATACTTTATCGCCTACCGAAAGCGTTCCGTTTTCAACTAAAAACTGTGCGATTTTGGATTTTGTATAATAATGTTCTGCATTCCCAATCAACGTTTTTTTGACCGCTATTTTTTGACGGATATTATTTGTATGGGCTTTAGCCAGTGGCTTATTGGGTAAATCACCTGACATTTTAAATTTCAAAGCCTCGGATTTTCCTTTTTTGAAAATTTTATTTCCGACCTGTAAGCCCTTTCTCAGTTTCAACTGTTCAACCAGAGGCAGATGGATGGTTTCCTGACACTCTACTGAACAGCAGTTTTCCATTGTTTCCTTACACTCGTCGCACTGAATAAACAACAGATGACAGGCATCATTAAAACAGTTCGTGTGGTTGTCGCACGGTTTTCCACACTGGTGGCATTGTGAAACAATATCGTCTGTAATTCTTTCTCCTAAGCGGTGATCAAAAACAAAGTTTTTACCGATGAATTTGCTTTCAATATTTTCTTCCTTGATTTGGCGGGCATATTCGATGATTCCGCCTTCCAGCTGGAAAACATTTTTAAAACCCTGATGTTTGAAGTACGCACTTGCTTTTTCACAGCGGATTCCACCTGTACAGTACATTAAGAGGTTTTTATCTTCTTTAAAATCCTGTAACTGTTCATTGATGATGGGCAGGCTTTCTCTGAAAGTTTCTACATCAGGAGTGATGGCACCTTCAAAATGACCGACTTCACTTTCATAGTGATTTCTAAAATCGACTACAATCGTGTTGGGATCGGCCAGTAAATTATTAAATTCCTGCGCTTTCAGGTGAATTCCTTTGTTGGTGACATCAAAAGAATCATCATTCAACCCGTCAGCAACAATTTTATTTCTAACTTTTATGGTCAGTTTTAAAAAAGAATGGTCATCCTGCTCAACCGCGACATTCAAACGGATTCCCCTCATAAAGTCATACACTTCCAGCGTATCACGAAAAGCTTCAAAATGATCCGCAGGAATACTCATCTGAGCATTAATTCCTTCATGGGCCACATAAATACGGCCAAGCGCATCAAGGCCGTTCCAGGCTATAAATAATTCGTCGCGAAATTTTTTGGGATCTGGCAGATTGGTGTACGCATAGAAAGACAGAGTAAGGCGTTGCTTACCGGCTTCATCAATAAGTCGGGCTCTTTCTTCTGCGCTTAAGGTGTTATACAGTTGCATGCTATAAACGGTTTAAGTGAGAAATAGTGTGCAAAGGTAACAAATTTTCAGTATTTCGAATGCAGAATCAATATCCTCAAAATCTATGTAAAACTATTAATAATCATTAAATCCTGTTAAATTTTCGTTAAAAATGGAACATACCACTTTCCTTTAATACTCATTAAGCATTAAATTTGTTTGTAAATAATAAAAAGAAAGATACGTATGAATACAATGAAAAAGACTTTAAGAAAACTATTGCCTTTTGCTTTCGTTGGAATTATTTCAGGTGCCACTACAGTTGGTGCTATTAAGTATTTTGATTCTGCCGCAGGTGGTTCTGATTCGTCCTACTTTACCAAAGAAAGTAAAAATGTAACCTTCGCCGGATTCAATGCAGGTGCTGTGGGAGATGATTTCGTTAAAGCTTCAAAAATGACCGTTCCGGCGGTAGTTTCGATTAAAAGCTATTCGGACAGAGCGTCCAACAGACCTTCCGAACAGGATCTTTTCGACTATTTCTTTGGTGAAGGCCAAAGACAGCAGCGACAGCAGCCTCCTCAAAACATGCCTTCTGGGCTGGGTTCCGGCGTGATTATTTCTCCTGATGGATACATTATTTCCAATAACCACGTTGTAGCAGGCGCGAGTAAACTTGAAGTCGTGCTGAGCAACAGAAAAACCTATATTGCTAATCTGGTGGGTACAGATCCCAATACCGACATCTCTCTTCTCAAAATCGAAGAAAACGGGCTTCCGTATCTCAATTTTGCCAATTCCGACAATGTAGAAATCGGGCAGTGGGTTCTGGCGGTTGGAAATCCTTTAGGACTAAGTTCGACTGTTACTGCAGGGATTATTTCTGCAAAAGGAAGAGGTATCGGAATTTTAAGCAGCGGTCAGGGGAAAGCGGCAAATCCAATTGAAAGTTTCATTCAGACTGATGCGGCTATCAATCCCGGAAATTCAGGTGGCGCGCTCGTAAATGTAAACGGTGACCTGATTGGAATCAACTCCGCTATTTCCTCAACAAACGGCTATTATCAGGGTTACGGTTTTGCAGTTCCCTCAAATCTTGCACGCAAGATTGTGGAGGATATTAAGAAATTCGGTCTGGTTCAGAGAGGATTTCTTGGAGTGAACTCCCTGGATCTTTCAGATGATCGATACGTGTTGGCCTATAACAAGGAGAAAAAAACCAATATAAAGCCGGGAAATGGTATTTATGTAACAGGCGTTTCCGAAAAAAGCGGTGCTGAAGATGCAGGCTTAAGAGTCGGAGATATTATTGTTCAGGTTGATCAGATCAAAATAACCGATTTTGCCGATCTTTCCCTTTCCGTTGGCAGCAAACGACCGGGCGATCATGTAATGGTGACCTACCTCAGAAACGGAAAAGAAAATACCGCAAACGTAACCTTGAAGGATCAGAATGGCGGGATTTCCACCAGAACAAAAGCCGACCTATCGGTTACTGAAAAAATCGGCGCTGAATTTGAACCGTTAAGCGACAGAATCAAAACCGACTATGGCCTCACAAGCGGTGTAATTGTACGGAATGTCACCTCCGGAAGTGAGATGGATAAAATTGGGGTAGTTGATAATTATATTGTAATGGAAATTAACGGCAAGCCGGTGAACTCACAGAAAGATGTTGATAAAATCCTGAATAAATATCAGGGAAATGTACAGGTAAAATATGTAGATGAATACGGAAGGATTACCACAAGAGGTTTCAAAATGCCTTAGCTTAGATTCTTCAACAAAAAAAGAGCAGCCTTTCAGCTGCTCTTTTTTTATTTCTTTTGGTGAAGCTGTTTCTTCATCCGCTTCTTTTTGCGTTCGTAGATCACTTCCACAATTTTTCCGCCGATCCAGGCAAAAGGAAAAAACGTAAGGAAAATACAGATCTTGTAGAACGTTGGGTGATAGGAGTAAATGATAATATCCAACATTGCAAGGAATAACATAATGAAACCGATAAGAATGGCATACGCCACTTTTGCATACTTTACAATGATCGCAGTAACTACTCCACCTACCATTGAACCGATCCCAGAGAGCAGAAGCAGGACAAGAAAAAAAGCATTGTCGTGCTGCACTTTTCGTAGGAACTGATCCCAGTTTTCGAATGGGGTAAAATCATCAGAAGTGATCCACTGGGGATTTAGTCGGATTCCCAGTGTAATGATTAGGGCACTAATGCCCAAACCGACGAGTACTGCAAAAGTATTTCTTAAGAAATTCATTAATCCTGATGCGCAATCATTGAAATTTCGATGTCAACATTTTTTGGAAGGCAGGAAACCTGCACCGTTTCACGCGCCGGATAGTTATCGGCATCCAGATAAGAAGCGTAAATATCATTCATCACCGCAAAATCATCCATGCTTTTAAGAAAGATTGAAGCTTTCACCACGTTTTTAAAAGTCATTCCCGCTTCGGTAAGAATCGCCTGAAGATTTTTCATCACCTGATGGGTCTCCTTTTCAATGCCCTCCACCAGTTTACCGGTCGCAGGATCTACCGGGATCTGACCCGAAATATACAGAACACCACCTGCAAAATTAGCCTGAGCATAAGGACCTATGGCAGCCGGAGCATTAACAGTAGAGATAATTTTTTTCATAATTTTTATTTTGCAAATATAATTTTAATTAATTTATTATTTTTTAGAAAGGCGCGTTCGGCTGTGTAAAACTTCTGTCCTGATATTTCAGGGCATCTTTAAGGATGTTGGCCTTGATTCCGATGAAGAAGTCATACACCTTGTACTGCCCGAATGGTACCCAGTTGAAATTGATCGTGAAACTCCGCTGATCGCGCGAGAAACCGATCCTGGCATAGGCCAGTTCCTTCGAAACCATATCGTAGTGCGTACTTCCGTTGATATTCCAGAAAGGGGTTAGTTTTAAACTGCCGTCCAAACCTACCGAGGCAATCTGAGAGCCAAAACGGGTGAGCGTTTTGGTGTAGGAATAGTTGGCATTGATATTCAATGTCCAGGCCTGGTCGAATTTGGCGTAGTTATCGTCATCAAAATAATAATTTTCGTTCCTGATCTCTCCTTTGGACCTGTATGTTTTACTAAGATCTTCCTTCTCCCCAAATATGGCCTCAGTCAAAGGATATGAAAGCTGCACATTAAAACCCTGAATATTGAAATGTCCAAAGTTTTCGGTACGGATTCCGGTATCCTCGCCCGGTGCAAAAAGTACCTGATAGGGATCTACTGCCAGACTTGTGTTGATATTCAACTTGTCTTTGAACAATGAAGTCTGACCTCTTACATTGAAAATAGACCAAGGATGGTCTTTCGCAGCGAAGTTATAACCACCTGTTAAATTAAGAGATTCAAATATCTTGACTTTTTTTACACCGGTAGAATCGCTCTTTGATCTCACCTTCATTTCGATGTTATTACCGATGCTGAAACCGAGCGCGCCCACCATTCCCGAAGTTGGAGAGCCTACAATGCCACCGTCAAAAATGGAATACGGTGTGAGAACGCCAAGCGCATCATAGTAATTCCTGAAGTATCCGAAACCCCGCGAACTGAAATCTGGAGAATAGCTGAAGCCAAAACTTGGGGTGACTACGTGGCGGATTGCCTGGATCATAGCCCCTTTTTTAAACTGTTTGCTTCCGTAAAGTGTGGTCTGCAAACTGGTATTGGTTGAGAAATAGGAATATCCGGTGACATTGCTGACGGTTACGTCTTCCACAAGATTCGTGATAGGGTTGTAAGTCCGTGTGAGCGATTTCGTAGTAAGCGCATTATCAATATTTGCTCCGATCGAAAAAGTGAAATATTTCGCGACGGTTGTATTGGTTCCTAGCGAAATATTGTTTTTAACGCCTGTCTGCAGTTTTTCCCACATCTCTTTCTTAAACATCTCGCTTCCTTTTGCGGAGACATAATTGGTTAAATTGAGTCCTGTATTCACCGTAATATTCTCCAGCAGTCCCTCTCTGGTACCTGTTTTCGGTTTCAGAAGATAAAACTGGTTTACCGACACATTGAGCTGCGGAAGCCGCAGATCGGACAGTCCGGTAGAAAAGTTCTGCGAATAGGAAGCTGTACCTGTGAGGGTAATGGGTAAGGTCAGAAATCTTTTCGTAAGGCTTAAACTCGAATTCTGCTGGGTATTCAGTACATTCTGGTTAAAGATGTAATTGTTGTTGATGGTATTGTTATAAAACTTTGTACTAACAATATCAACTGAGGCCGAAAAATTCAGGAACGGGTTGGCTTTCGTATCCTGAGTATGCCTCCACGCGATTCGGTAAGTTCCCGTTTTTGAATAATCATCAAGTCCTTTTATACCACGGACTGTTGTGCCGATATCTGCAGCAAAATTACCACTGTACCGGTATTTTTTGACGTAATTAAGTTCCGGTCTGACGCCCCAACTTCCTTTCGTATAAATATCTGCAAGGATCTTAATGTCGAAATGATCACCAATCGGTTGGTAATACCCGAGGCCGCCCAGATAAAATCCAACATCCTGCCGCTCGCCAAACCTAGGAATCAGGATTCCCGCACTCCGTTTATCCGAAAAAGGCAATATAGCAAAAGGCATGATTAATGGCGTAGGCACCTGTTCTATAAAAAGCTGAACCGGACCGGTCACAACCTGCGATTTGTTTTTCCCTTTAATTAATTTGATATGAGGCGCCAGAAGATAATAGTCGGAAAGTGTATCTTTTTTCTTGATGAAATACTCGTCGGTGGTATAGAGTCCTCGGCGCATAAAAAACACGGAGTCGTTATACTTTTTTGTTTTCTGGGCTACAATTACGCCTTCGCTTTCTTCAGTTCTTGCATTGTAGGCAATGGCCTGTTTTGTACGGTAATTATAATTGAACTCATCGGTCTCGTATTTTTTTCCAGCCTGAGTGGTTACTACGGGTTCAATGATTTTCCCCAAAGAATCCTGTTTCCCGCGTGCAAAAATGAAACCTTTCTCCCAGTCGATATTGATGTAATCAGCATCAATCTGCATATCCTGATAAATGACCTGTGCCTTTTGGTTCAGGTAAGTCATTTTTTTAGGAATATCGTTGCGGATGTTTTCGGCTTTTGATTGCACCACATCTTCAAGCTGTTCTTTCTGAACGACCACGGTGTCGGATTTCCGAACGGTATCACTAACTATCTTATTTTCAGACAAATTTTGAGCGCTGAATTGTGCTAAAAAACTGTTAAAAATTAGGATAATAAGAAATTGTAATATATTTTTGAAGCCGGTTTTGGACAATTGCTTGTTTTATGTAATTTGGGCTCAAAATTAACATAAATTTTAAAATTGAAGGATGATTAAGTCAACATTTTATATTAAAATATTCTATTCACTGCTGTTCTGCTTACTTTTTACGGGAGCCCATGCACAAAAGAAATTTACAATTGTTCTGGATGCTGGCCATGGCGGCGAAGACCACGGTGCAAACAGGCTGTATGACGACATCGGCCGCGTTACGGAAAAAGAAATTACACTTGCCATAACACTAAAGCTCGGGCGTATGCTCGAAAAAAATAAAGATTTCAAGGTAATCTACACCCGAAAAATTGACGAATATCCTTCGCTTACCGACCGTACCAACCTTGCCAACCGCAGTAAAGCCGACTTTTTCGTCTCCATTCACTGCAACGCAAACACCAAAACGACCCCTTACGGTACCGAGACCTTTGTTCAGGGTCCTGACCAAAATAAAACCAATTTGGAAGTCGCAAAAGCGGAAAATGATGTAATTTATCTGGATGAAAAAGACCGACAGACTTTCGCGGCCTATGACCCGAGTTCTCCCGAATCACTTATCGCACTGAAAATCCAGCAGAGCAAATACCTTGAAAGCAGTTTGATTTTCGGCGGTTTTGTAGAAGAAAATTTCACAACCAAAGACAAAAGACTTTCCCGCGGCGTAAAACAGCAGAACCTTCACGTTCTAAGAATGAATGCCATGCCTTCAGTCCTGATTGAGACCGGTTTCATCAGCAATTATGAGGAAGCACATTATTTGGCTTCAGACAAAGGACAGACGGAAATCGCCGAAAGTATTTTCAATGCTATTATGAGCTACAAACGGGCTCACGACAGACGTCTCGGCATTTCAGATAAAAAGCAAGAACCGGAAAAAACGGCAGAATCGCCGTTAAAAAATGATTTCAGAGTGCTTCTGATGAGTTCCCCGTTAAAATACAGTTCCGGAGATCCTGCGCTGAAGGGTCTGAACTACGTACTTCCGATCAAGGAAAACAATCTCTACAAATATTATTACGGAGTTTCGAATTACGCATCAGTTCGCGATATTAATTTAAAAACCGCTAAAGATGCCGGATTCCGAAGTGCTTCTGCGGTGGGATTTGTTCCCAACCAGAAACTTTCTTCAGGGTATTACACCATCGAGGTAGCGATCTCGAGGGAGAAACTAAGCAGCAATTCGTATATTCTTCAAACACTTAAGGATGTTAACAGGGAAAAAGTGAACGGGACATTTTTCTACACTTACGGTAATGTAAAAACGCTGGAAGATGCAGTGAAACTTCAGAAGGAACTGGAGGATAAAGGCATTAAAAACACAGTGATTCAAAAAGTTAACAAATAGGCTCAGGTATTGTTTGCAATTCACCAAATAATCTCTATTTTTGCAGTCCCAAAAACACTTTGGCCTATTCGTCTAGTGGTCAGGACTCAAGATTTTCGTTCTTGCAACAGGGGTTCGATTCCCCTATAGGCTACTGAATTTTGAAAAAAATAAATATTTTTTAAAAAATATTTGCAAATAGAAAAAAAACATATATCTTTGCACCCACATTTAGGAAAAGTTATGGCAAATCATAAATCAGCATTAAAGAGAATCAGACAAAACGAAGTTAGAAAAGTTCGTAACAGATATTATCACAAAACAGCAAGAACTGCTCTGAAAACATTGAGAAATGAAGAAGACAAAGCTGCTGCAACTGAGCAACTGCCGAAAGTAATATCTTTGTTGGATCGATTGGCTAAGAAGAACATCATCCACAAAAACAAAGCGGCTAACTTAAAAAGCAAACTGACTAAGCACGTTAACAAACTGGCTTAATTAAATAAAGATGATGGCCCGTTCGTCTATCGGTTAGGACCTCAGGTTTTCATCCTGGTAAGAGGGGTTCGACTCCCCTACGGGCTACAAAACTTCCGAATTTTTTCGGAAGTTTTTTTTATGTTTATATTTGAAATAAATTTTTACTGATGAAGATCCTGATCCTGAACGGCCCCAACCTTAATCTTTTGGGCACCCGCGAACCTGAAATCTACGGAACCGTTTCGATGGAAGAGGAACTGAAGGCGCTGGGAAAGGAATTTACACACCACGAAATACAGTACTATCAATCAAATGTTGAAGGGGAAATCATCAACCGCATTCAGCAGGATGATTTTGATGCACTGATCATTAATCCCGGAGCTTTTACCCATTATTCCTACGCCATCGCAGACTGCCTTAAAAACCTCTCAAAACCCAAAATCGAGGTTCATATCAGCAATATTTATCAGCGTGAAGAATTCCGCCAGAAATCGGTTACTGCAGCTTATACTGACGGTGTATTGAGCGGGTTAGGTTTAAAAGGATACCGGCTGGCGATTTTAAGCCTGAAATAATCACTTTTATTGCATAAAAAATCCTCAATTTAAAATTGAGGATTTTCAGTTTTATATAAGTTAGGATACTTCTAAAGCTGCGGCCCTGCTGCAACCAATCTTCGACCTTCTTCTGTATCGCAGTACTGCTCGAAATTTTTCACATAACGTGCTCCTAGGTCTCGTGCTTTCGTTTCCCAGTCTGATGCATTTTCATAGGTATCTCTTGGATCCAGAATTCCTTCAGACACATTCGGTAATGCAGTCGGGATTTCGAGATTAAGTATTGGTACAATTGTTTTACTCGCTTTATCAATAGAACCGTCTAATATCGCATCAATAATCGCACGGGTATCTTTCAGGGAAATTCTTTTTCCGGTTCCGTTCCAGCCGGTATTTACCAAATAAGCATTTGCACCGTGCTCTTTCATCTTGCCGATCAGCGTTTTGGAATACATGGTTGGATGTAACGTTAAAAATGCTTCACCAAATGCCGGTGAAAATGATGGCTGAGGTTCGGTAATTCCTCTTTCAGTACCCGCCAATTTGGAAGTGTAGCCGCAAAGGAAATGATACTGTGCCTGATCTTCGTTCAAAACAGAAACCGGAGGCAAAACTCCGAAAGCATCTGCGGAAAGATAAACGATTTTCTTGGCGTGTCCTGCTTTTGAAGGCAGTACAATCTTGCTGATATGATAGATTGGATAGGAAACTCTTGTATTTTCGGTAATGGAATTATCTTTATAATCAGCCTCGCCATATTCATTTACGACAACATTTTCCAGCAAAGCGTCTCTTCTGATGGCTTTAAAAATATCCGGTTCTTTTTCTTCGGTAAGATCGATTACTTTCGCGTAGCAGCCGCCTTCATAGTTAAACACTCCGTTATGGTCCCAACCGTGTTCATCATCCCCAATAAGATATCTTTTCGGATCTGCTGAAAGTGTGGTTTTCCCGGTTCCGGAAAGTCCGAAAAACAAAGCAACATCGCCTTTTTCCCCGACATTCGCTGAACAGTGCATGGAAGCCATTCCTTTCAACGGAAGGTAATAGTTCATCATCGCGAACATTCCCTTTTTCATCTCTCCACCGTACCAGGTTCCGCCAATGATCTGCATTTTCTGGGTAAGGTTGAACATCACAAAATTTTCAGAATTCAGCCCCTGTTCCTTCCAGTCAGGATTTGTGGTTTTGGAGCCGTTTATAACGATGAAATCGGGATTTCCAAAATTTTCGAGTTCGTAGGTGGAAGGACGGATGAACATATTGGTTACAAAATGAGCCTGCCAAGCCACTTCCATTATAAATCTCACTTTAAGTCTTGTGTCAGGATTCGTACCGCAAAAGGCATCCACGACATATAATCTGTTTGAATGGGATAACTGATCAATCACCAACTGTTTGCAGCTTTCGAAAACTTCAGGAGTTGTCGGCAGATTTACAGCACCATCCCAATTGATGGTATCTTTACTCACATCATCTTTAACAATAAAACGGTCTTTTGGGGAACGCCCGGTGAAAATACCGGTTTTAACGGCAACAGCGCCCGATTCCGTTTGAGCACCTTTCTCAAAACCCTGGTTTTTTGGAGACATTTCTGCCTTATAAAGTTCTTCGTAGGAAGGATTGTAAACTACTTCCCGGTAACCGGTGATTCCTAAATCATGTAATTGTTGGATGATTTTGATGTGTTTCATAAATATACTTTTGGTTTGAGAATTTTGAGAAAAGCAAATTTACTCATCTTAAGAGTAAAGGAGGTGTTAAAACTAATGATATTCATCAGAATTCGCAAAAAATATTTAATATTGCAGTTCGCTGATTATCAAAGCACTAATTCAGACCACGCAAAAACCGAAGAAAAACCTTTATCCCGAAAATAGGCTTTGAAACCGGGAAATTTAGAAGTCAGTACAAAATCGCCGCCCCAGGCTCCGAGACTTTTTACAAAAACAGGTGCATCAGCAAAATATTTTTCCTTTACCGTCGGGATTCCGAGAAAATCTGAAAGTTTCTGCTCGTGAACTTCCATGAGTTCGGAAAATTTTTCGGGCGTTTCACATTTGATGATTTCCAGGGTAAGTGAAGAAAATTCTTCAACCAGTTCCTTTGACTTTTCTTTGGATTTATAAAGGTTGATTCCTTCGCGGCTGTTTTGTTTGCGGTTGAGATGAATAAACAGGAGTTCATTTCTGAATTCAGGCGAGAAATTAATCTTTTTCACTTTTCTTTCCGGTAAATTTTGGTAAAGCACAGCAGCTTTTTCCCTCGCTACGGCAATATCGTAACCGCTGCCACCCAAACTGAGTTCATTTAGACGGTAAGGGTCTACATTAGCCCATTCGGCGAGGTTGTTCATGAGCGTTGAACTGCTACCCAAGCCATAATCGGCAGGAAACTGCAGGTTGGTCTTCAAATGATAAGAAATTCCTTTCTGAAAAGTACTGCCGGAAAGTCTCTGGGCGTTTTGAAGCACTTTGAGAATGAATTCCCCGGGCTCCCGAAGATTGGAAGTGATGATTTCCCAATTCTGGTGACTGAGTTCAACTTTCAGCCAGAGTATACCCTGATGAAAAGCTTCCCAGCGAATCAGTGACTTCTCATCAGCAAATTCCTCAAAAAAAAACTCCTGCCCCAACTGTGTAGGCACAGCCAAAGCAAGAGCTCCGTCTAAAACGACATATTCTGAAGTGAGCAGCAACTTTCCGGGTGAAAATATTTTGCCCATATAAATTTAAATCGCTGAATGTACGTTTGCTTCAGCTTCAATTTTTTTAATCAAACCCTGAAGTGTTTTTCCGGGACCTACTTCAATAAACTGAGTCGCTCCGTCCTTAATCATATTTCTTACCATCTGTGTCCATTTTACAGGACCTGTCAGTTGTTTGATCAGATTCTGTTTGATTTCTTCAGGATCCGAAACTGCGGTAGTGGTGATATTCTGGTAAACCGGAATGGTTGCATTCCTGAATTTTGTACTTTCGATTGCGGCCGCAAGTTTTTCCTGCGCAGGCTGCATCAATGGTGAATGAAAAGCGCCGTTCACGGGCAACAGGAGCGCACGTTTTGCGCCGGCTTCCTTCATTTTCTCACACGCCTCCTGAACAGCAGCCGTTTCTCCGGAAATAACGAGCTGACCCGGACAGTTATAATTTGCAGGAACCACGATTCCGTTGATCTTTGCGCAGATTTCCTCCACTTTCTCATCGGCAAGACCCAAAATGGCCGCCATAGAACTCGGGTGTGCGTCGCAGGCTTCCTGCATCGCTTTTGCTCTGGCAAAAACAAGTTTCAGACCGTCGTCAAAAGACAGAACACCGTTCGCCACCAGTGCGGAAAATTCGCCTAATGAATGACCGGCTACCATTTCAGCGCCCAAACCGTTTACTGCTTTTAAAGCTGCAACGGAATGGATAAAAATAGCAGGCTGCGTAACTTCCGTTTTTTTTAAGTCCTCATCTGTTCCGCTGAACATAAGAGAAAGGATATCAAATCCTAAAATATCATTAGCGGAGTTCATCAGGTCTTTTACATCTTTACGGGAATCGTAGAGTTCTTTTCCCATACCGACGAACTGCGAACCCTGCCCAGGGAATACAAGTGCTTTCATCTAAATTCTTTAATCATTTTATAAGGCAAATATAGGTCAAAAAAACGGCAAATTATGTTAAAAATAATCTGCCGTTTTTGTCTTGAAAATTTTTTTTATTTTTACGGAACCAGTCGTACAACTCGATAGCCGGTGTTGATGTATGCTCCTGGTTTTGTTTTCACAAACTCGAATTTGGTAGCCAGTTGGGTCTGGACTTTATTCATCTGTTTAAAGATTTCGCCTTTTTTGTTTTCGCGGCTGAGCATATCGTTCATTACATCAAAACCGATAACAGCATATTTCGTTGGCGTTTTGCAGTATTTGCTTTTGTAAGCAGCTAAAATTTCCTGTTCAAAAGCACCTTCGGTATTGATTTTTCTATCCATCAGGTAAACGAGATTCGCCTCACTGAGTTCATCAAATTTCTTTTCAAAAACCGGCACATAAACTGAACTGAAGGCCTTCATTCCCGGTGTTTCTTTCGACAGTGCAATAATTCTGGAGGCAAAATTCTCTCCCACTGTATCATTGTCATTCACCAAAACCGCAATGACCGGCGCTGACTGGCCTGTCATCATATTTTGTTCCAACTGAATATCCGCCGGAGAAGTCACAATGATGATATTTGGGTTTCTAACCGCTTTTTCCAGAGTTGTTTTCAGATAATTCGCACCGGTTTTATTCGCATCGGCAACGATATAAATTTTCTGATTGGAATAAACGCTTTTTACCTCCTCAGAAATCCTGTCCAGATAAGCCTGTTCGTTGGTTTCAATAATAATTAAATTGCTGTGAGCATAAAGATCGGTTGAATTTGCAAAAGGAGCGACTACAGGAATTTTAGTGTTTCCTAAAAAATCCAAGACCTCTAAAATACTGGATTTGAAAAATGGCCCGATTATAAGATCGGTATTATCTTTATTGATTTGCGTAAGTGAATTTTTGAAACTGGCTTCATTACCTGCATCTACTACCTGAATGTCGAGCAGCTGACCTTTCATTGCATTTCTTTCGATCGCGAGTTTTGCACCGGTTAAGAAATCCAGAGCCATACTTCTGTAATTGGAATCGTTGGAATCGAAACCAAAAGGCAGCATCATAACAACCTTCAGCGCGTTGCTGTTTTTCTTCACGTATCCGGCATCCATTTTTTTGATCTTCAGCACCATTCCGGTCCGCAGACCGCCGGAAAGACCCGGATTTAGCGCAATAAGGTCATCAATTGTAATCCCAAACTTATTCACGATGGAAAAAACAGTGTCGCCATCTTCCACGGTATAGGTGACATAATCATCAGCCGAAGCCGTTACTGGAGCAGAAACTTTATCCGAAACTGTAGTTTCGATCACTTGTTTCGCTTGTGTGTTTGTTGCAGTAACCGGCAGGTTTTCACCATATTTTTTGATGTTGGCCAGAGGAAGAACGATCTCATTTCCAATCTGCATTCCGGCATCCAGGTTTGGATTTAAACGGCGAAGCTCACTTTCAGTAATGTGATACTGTTTCGTGATTCCGTAGATGGTCTGTTTCGGTTTTAAAATGATTGTTCCAGTTTCACCGCTGTTTGACGGAACCGCCGCCACTTTTGCACTGCCTTTAACGGTAAGAATTTCTCCGATGTCCAATATTCCGTCTTTAGCAGCCGGATTCATTTTCAGAAGTTCATCTACAGACATTCCGTATTTTTTTGCAATGCTGTATGGGTTATCGCCTTTAACCACAGTGTGTTTTTTCTGCGCAAATATGCTTATACACGCAAACAAAGCTGACAATATGAATACTCTTTTGATCATTTTTTTCCTTATAGTTTACAAAAATACTGCTTTCGGATTAACCGGCAATAATTATTAATTCCGGGCGTGTTACCTCCATCTCGTCTAAACAAGTTTTAAGCCAAGCTTCCCCGTATTCTGAATAAAAGACACTGAAGTTGAACACCCGCTCCTGCCAGTTTTTACCGGGGTGAATTTCAAGGAAAAGTTTTTCAAGGCGTTCCAAGAACTCCCGGTTCTTTATTTTTTCTGCCCGCAGAAGTCTTTTTTTCATTCTGCCGAAAGATTTCAGCTGCCGTGCCTCCTCCGCCTTTACCAGATTGCCGAAAGACTGATCCGTGAGTTCAGCTGCAGATCTGAGTTCCGCGAAATGTTGAATAAGGACATTTTCCTTTTCTTCCAGAATTTTTAAAATCTCGTGGTCTTTCATTAATTTCTCCCGGCTGATCTGTGCGAAACCGGAAAAGAATTCTTCGGTCTTCAGATCCATTTTTTCAGCTTTCTTCAGCGTTTTTTCTTTCAGGAAAAGAAAAGAACTGCGAGGCACCAATATCGGGAACGGCAATTTCAGAGAGGCAAAATAATCTTTAAGTTCCAGCCAATACATGATCTCTGCATTCCCACCGATGTAGGCCAGGTTTGGAAGGATGGTTTCCTGATAAACGGGGCGCATCAAGGCATTCGGACTGAATTTTTCCGGGAAACGGTTCAGGTCATTCAGAATTTCAGCTTCCGAAAATTTCAGATTTTTATCAATGATTTCATAATTTTCACCAGTCCTGTCAATCCGGTTGCGGGTATCTGTAAGGTAGAAAAGATTGATTTCTCTGGGGTTCACCTGAACTTTTCCATATCTTTCAGTCAGGAATTCGATAGTCTTCTCTGAGCTTTTCTTGAGTGACTGATTTAAAATTTCATCTTTGAAAATTTCCTGCATTTCTTTTTTCAGCAAATGGTCATCCCCATCGATCATGAGTAAACCATAACTTCCAAAAAGTCGCTGGACTAAAATTTTAGTCGCTTGCGAAAGAGTATTGCCGGGTTTATAGGCTTCCTTCATCAGTAAGATCAGTTCCGTCCCAAAGACCGAATCTTTAAATTCCGTTTCAAAATCATGGATAAAAGAAGGATGATGAACTTTTATTCTCCCCACGGCACCACCTGACGGTTCATGGATCTCATAGAAATTCTCTGCAGTCTTGAAATGACTGATCTCTTCAAAATCATGGTCTTCCGTAGCCATCCAGAAAACAGGTACAAAATGATAATCCGGAAAATTTTCCTTCAAATAAAGAGCCGTTTTAATGGTCTGTATAATTTTGTAGATAAAATAAGCAGGCCCTGTAAAAAGATTCAGCTGATGGCCTGTTGTAACCGTAAAAGTTGTGTTATCGGTTATTTTTTCCAGATTGTTTTGCTGGACTTCCGCCAAAGTAAGATCTTCAAGTTGCAATTTCAAAGCTTCCGCCAGAATGCTTCTTTGTTCAGCGGTAAAAAAATCGTTCTTTAATGCAATTTGGTTCTCGAAATGTTCCAGAGAAAAAGTATGCGCGCTGAAACCCGCGATCTGGCGATCGAGAAAATCTTTTATGAGTTGCGGAATACTTTCAATATCCTGAAAGTGTATTTTTTTGATTGCTTTCAATAGATTCTTTTTAACTGAATAAATACCATACAATCCCGATATTCAGGCGGAAATCGTAGAACGGATAGTGCGGCGCACTGTAGACTTTGTTGTTGGAAAAAAGTTCAGCCATATGCTGTCCTTCGATGAAGATAAACATTTTTTTAACTTTCATGTTAAAATAAACATCAACAACAGGCTGTCCGCCGATTGAAAACGAATCGGGATTCGGAAGAATAAATTCATTAAGCACCGGAAAATAATCCCGCGAAGCAAATTTCGTAAAATAATTCACTTTAATGCCCGTCTGTATTTCAGCAGCATTTTTAAAGGCTTTGGTCTGATAATAAAGATTTGCCCGGCCCACAAAATTCGGCATTGGGTAAAGTTCTTTATTGGTCAGTGCGTTCTGAAAAAGAACACGCGTATTTAAATGAAATTTCCGGTAATCGAAAGTGGCATTGCCGCCGATCTGGGAAATGTTGGTGGAAGTCTGGCTTTGGTTGGGCTGCCCCGTTGCATTCAGATAGGTGAAATTATCGATCCGGAAATAACTGGCAAAAAGCTGAGACTTAAACCAGTTCAGGTTAATATTGCCACCAATTTCCATGATGGTTTCGTTTTGGGGATCTTCCAGAAAATAATTAAATTTCTTATAAACCGAAGTGTTCATCAGATAGTTAAAACTCGGTGAAGCAGACTGGAAATTGACTTTTGCATCCACAAAATAATTTTTAACCGGTTCGAACCTCAGTTTATTTGCGCTTCTGATGTAATTTCCAAACTCTTTGCCACGGGAAATTTCGAGGAAAGAATTAAGATTGATTTTATCCCACAGAAAAATGCCTAGATTTCCGACGGCGCCAATACGGTTTTCCTTCAGCTCCCCAGGAACTGTAACAGCATTTACCGTCAATGGATTTTCGACCCCCAGTTTAATCATCTGGTGACGGAAACCAGCATCGAGTTTAAATTTTTCATTATCAAAAACAAGAGAAAAGGTGTTGCTTAAATTTTTCGAATATTTTTCTGAAACATAAGGATATCCTACGACTAAATCGGTATCACTGTCTACCCAATAGCTTTCCGGTGATGTTTGGTTATAGTAGTATTTGTTACCTTGATGAAAAATGGTATGCCGGATTTTAAATGGAAATTTCTCTGAATTGAAAGGCGTAAACTGCTGACTGAAATAATATCTGCGGTACGAAAACTGCGAATTGGAGTTCAGCAGATTAACTTCAACATTGTATTTATTATTAAAAGTATCATCTCCACTTAGATATAGAGCATCGTCTACAATACCGCCGTTCTCCTGATTGTTGACATTCTGATGAAGGTAATGCGCAAAGGCTTCGTATCTGGAGTTTTTACTGATAAAATGTCCCGAAAATAGGGTGTTGTTATTTGCGGAAAGCGCATTCCGGAAATTTCCCTGAGAGCGCAGTCCGAAATATTCAAGGGCAAAATTGAAGTTCTTCCCGATGTTCTGGGTATAGGTTGTATTGAGCGCCGCACCGTTTTTTACAGCGTTGTGATAGATAAAAGTCGTTGTAGGCGTTTTTACGTCGTAATATTTGATGTCAGTGATGCCTAAAATCCCAAAAGATTTATTCGTGGGCAAAAGCGAAAGATTCTGTTCGGGGTTTACTTCAAATACCAACGGATTAAAGCCGGAACCGATATTGGAAAAACGCTGCTTTCCAAAATTATCTTTGTTATTGTATTGGGAAAATATATAAGTCTTGTCGGGCGACAAAACAGTATCGAATACTTTCTTTTCTGAAAACTGTGTTTGGAATTTATAATCATCAATAGTGGGCTTAAAGATTTTCAGAGAATCTTTAATTCCAGAATCAATGACCAGAGAATCATCCTGCTTACTTTGAAGAATAACAGAATCTGTTTTATTTACTACCTGAGCTTTTGAAGCTACCGCAAAAGAGAGGAAGACAACAAGAAAGACATATTTCATGTTCGGATTTTGAATAGCAAAAGTACTAAAATTACGTCAATAAAAAACCCCGCTAAAGCGGGGTTTAATTAGGTCTGAATTTATTTTAAGAACTTTTTAAAGTCCGCTAAAAGATTCAATCTTGTTACCATAGCTACCAACACCTGGTACATAGTAATAAACATACAAAGTCATTTTACGGGTACAAGGGTTGAAAGAAGAAACCTGAGTAACATCGGTAGAAGGCTTTGCCCAAATATGAGCTGTAGCATTATAAGCATAGCCAGTATCCTGATCTGGAATTGTAACAACAAAAGTGCTAGGATTGTAGTTAAGAACCATATCAATACCGATATCCCAGAAATCTTTAACCAAAAGCTGATTAGGAGTTGTAGACTCTTCAATTTCATAGATTCCTCCAGGTGTGTTCCAGAATGATGTTGTGTTCGAGAAAGAACCCGTACCCAGGAAACTTGAAAGTGGACAAGTTAAAGAGATATTAAGAGTATACTTTTGATCAAAAATAGCATTTGGGAAAGAAGAAGACTGTAATTTGAAAGTTACTGTTTTAGGAGTTTGGGAAGCTGCTGCCTCTAAAGCTCTTAAAGTAAAAGTCCCACCAGTTTCACCCGGAGTAAGTTCATCAGTTGCATTATTAAGGATTTGAAAATCAACCCCTTCAACCGCTGTAGAATTCGCAGCGTCTACAACAAGTTTAACCTGTCCCGAAGTAGTTACCGGTTTTACAGTTCCGTAAGAAATAGGATAGTCAAGATGACCTGTCCCTGATACTACAAAAGCATTTCCATCTAAACCTTTATTGAAGTTCAGGAAGGCGTCGCCTTTATAGAAATCGGCCTCTCTATCAGCCTCAGAGCATGAAGATATGCTGAGTGTTAAAAACAACGATAATGTTGCTAAAATTAAATTTTTCATTTTAATTAAATTTTTTAAATTAATTGCCATATCCAGGATTCTGTTGGATATTTGGATTTGCGTTTGTTTCAGAAGTAGGGATTGGATACGTATATCTGTTAATATCCGTCAAGGTTGGGATCGGATTTAGCGGATAAATATCAACTCCCTGTCTTGTTATAAGTTTGCCATTTCTTTTTAAATCAAAAAGTCTTGAACCTTCCCAAGCAAATTCTCTCCATCTTTCTTCCAGGATTCTATCTACTGCATCTGTTTGACTTGAGAATCCAATGGAGGCACCCGCATTCCTTGCGGTTCTCACTGCCAGATAAGCATTATAAGATGCCACTAAATCCGGAGCAGCCTTTCTTGCATAGGCTTCAGCTTTCACAAGATACATATCTGCAACTCTAAATAGCTTAACATTGTTAATCCCATAATTTCCAGAAACCCCCGGGTACTTATTCACTATAAAAGTGTTAAAATTTAAAGTGTTACCAGAGAAGTATCTTGTTCTTCTGAAATCTCCTGCAGCAAATGTATTGTATAGGGTTACACTAGGGTTCCAATAAACCAGTCCTCCGGATGAAATAGCCGTAGTGGTAAACAATGCTCCGGGCGCTGCAGATGCTGAACCTGGGAAATTGGCCTGGTAAAAATAAAGCTCGTCTTTATTCGCGTCAGTCCAAGTTCCCTGTACAGTTCCTAAACTGTTTGCCAGATAACTGTTAATTGCCAATGCCTGATCTGCGTAAGTTATCGCCGCATCAAAATTATTCATTTCGAGAGCCACATAAGCTTGCATCGCTCTTATCGCCCCTTTAGTAAATCTAAATTTATTATTTGGGTTGGTATCTGGAAGCAATGGATAAGCCGCATCAGCATCAGCCATAATCGCAGCATATGTTTCCTGCATGGTAGGCCTGCTTGGTTGAGCGAAAATGTCGTCGGTAACAACATACGGAACTCCTAAAGCAGCAGGGCTATACTTGGGCGAAAAACTGCGTACCAATAAGAAATGATTAAAAGCCCGCAGGGCAAGAGCCTCACCTTTTAGCTGATTCTTTTTGGAAATATCATCATTCGTAATTGCTGGAATATTATCAAAATTCAATAGAAATTTGTTTGCATTCGAAATTGAACCGTAGGCTCCATACCATACACCTGCGAATTCTGCAGTTCCAGAAGTGAATGTCCACGAATGAACTTCCTTACCCTGACCATTATTCTTCGGACCATATTTCAATTCGTCCGTTAATAGGGCTTGGGCATAGATATTTGAATTGGTAGGTATTGCTGAATATCCACCCAAAACAACTCTTTCTGCGTTTTCCACTGTCTTAAAGACATTTTCTTCAATTACTGAATCTGGATCTAAATTGTCATTCATTAAATCACTACAGTTAGTGAGGAATAATGACGCAGATAAAAGTACTAATAATTTTATTTTGTTCATTTTTATTATATTAAAAGGTTAAAAATTAATCTTTGCACCAAACGTAATCGTTCTTGAAAAAGGATACTCATACTGTCCAATATTATTACTGTCGTCCGGATCAAGTCCTGTCCATTTAGTCCATGTATAAAGATTATTTCCAATTACGAATAAATCAATACTTGAAATAAAATCTCCTAAGACACTTTTAGGAATTTTATAGTTTAATCTTGCTTCCTGCAGTCTCAAGAATGATGCATCTTCAATATCTTTAGAGCTGAATTGTCTTGGAGACTTATAATACTGTATATCGGTAACCTGTCCAGGTGTAGTCCACATGTTGAGCATATCTGTTGAAAGATTATACTGTGCAAAATTCGGATTTTCTTTGAAATACGACTCATTGTTGAATCGATAGTACTTGTCTTTAAATCTGAAATTAGCACTTAAGGAGAAATTTTTATAAGCCACTTCAGTTCCAAAACCACCGATGATCTCCGGCTTAAATGATCCCCAGTTTGCAGTACTATTATCCTCAGTATAAAAATTAGTAACATTACCGTTTAAATCGTAATATAGTCCCTGACCATTGGAAGCATCTACACCTGCCCAACCTACCATGTAGTGGGAGCCTATTGGCAAACCAACTCTAACGATTGAGGTTCCTAATTCATACTCATTCACCTCGCCAAGAGAAGTAACCTTGTTTTTGTTCTGTGCAAAGTTTCCGAATAATGACCATCTTAAATTGTCATTCTTGATAACGTCAACATTTAACTGCACTTCATAACCCTTGTTTTCCATTGTTCCGGCATTGAAGTTATCAATAGAAGAAAAACCTGTAGTTCCTGAAAGTGTTTTACTTAAATACAATTCAGAAGTCTTTCTGCTGTAGTAATCTAAAGATCCGCTGATTCTGTTTCTTAAGAAACCGAAATCAAGACCAACACTTAACTCTTTACCCACTTCCCATTTAAAATTTGGATTTCCAGGATTACTTGGACTCAGTGTAGTCTCATTATTATATGATCCAGATGCATAATTTCTAGAAGTTCCGTACGGAGAAGATGTTTCCGGGTCTGTTGGATTCCCAACCTCACCGTAAGACACTCTAGGCTTCAAAATATTGATAAAGGTTAAAGGCTTCATGAACTCTTCTTTGTTCAACTGCCAAGCAAAACCTGCGCCCCAAAATGTACCCCATTTGAAATTGTCTCCAAAATCTGAAGCACTTTCTCTACGGATAGATGCATTGAAACTGTACTTGTCATCAAATGAATAATTTAATAATCCAACATATGCCAATCTGTGATATTTGGTATAACCTCCTGAGAGAGCTGGCAGCGTTAAATCAGATATTAAAATCGCGGAAGGACTGTTATCATAGAGATTATTCAAACCATAACCTGTGTAACCAAAGGATTTAATAAATTTCCCATAATATTCATATAGTCCAGTCAAACTTAAATCGTGACGATCTGCAAATGTATTTTGGTAAGTAACATTTGTATTACTCAAAATTGATGAAACCTGACTATTAGTTCTTCCTAATGCACCTCTATTTCCAGTAGTTACACCTGCTCCTAAGTTTGTATCAGGGTCTGTATAAGATTCTCCGTTAGAGTTTCTAAAGTCAATACCAACTGTCTGTTTTGCTGTTAAATTCTTAGCAATCTTGTAAGTTGCATTAACACCACTCACCAATCTAAACTGATTGGTTACGCTAACCCTTGTATTCAATTGTTCTAAGAAATTACCGCCCACACGGTTAGGACCTGTATTAAAGGATCCATCTGGAAGGTAAGGCGTATCACTAGGTGGCGCAAGGTATACAACGGCGGCAGGGTTATTAAGATTAATTGCTCCTTCAGAAGAAACATTATTTCTCATACTATACGTAAAACTGTTATTAAAGTTCAGTGAAAATTTTTCACTTACTTTAGCCCCAATGTTTACCGTAGCAGTAATTCTTTCCTGGTCTGAACCCCTGATGATTCCTTCCTGATTAAAGTAACCTAAATTGGTATAGTAAGTAAAATCTTCAGACCCTCCGGAAACCTCCAAATTATGCTGATTAAATACTCCATCCCGATAAACTAGATCAGCCCAATTGGTATTAATTAATGAAAGACGCTCTATTTCTGCATCTGTGTAAGGAACCGAAGGAAAAGTATATGGATTATTTTCGCCGATCGCTCTTCTGAATGTATTCCATTGTCTGGAATTCATCATCGATACTTTATCTTTCGCTCTTGATGTAACCCCTGTCTGTCCAGTATACGTTATCAATGCTTTACCTCTGTTTCTTCCTTTTTTAGTAGTGATCAAAATGATACCTCCACCACCTGATGCTCCGTACTGTGCTGCAGTACCATAATCTTTAACTACATCTAAAGACGCAAAGCTGTTAGGATCCAAAAGCTGAAAAGCGGAAGCCGAGATCGGAATACCATCAACGATATATAGTGGAGACACAGCACCATTAATGGTTTGGGTTCCTCTAATATCAACTCTTAAATTAGCAGATCCTGGAGCTCCAGAACCAAAGGAAATATCAACACCGGAAAGTTTACCAACTAAGGCTTGCTGTACGGTTGAACCAGGAGTGTTTTCAATATCTTCAGCTTTAACCGAAGTAATAGCACCCGAAACTCTTTCCTTTTTCACTTGGGTATACCCGGTATTTATCAGAACAACCTCCTCGATTTCAGCAACCTTTGTGGTGTCCGTAACTTGCTGTGCTGAAACAGCATGCCCAATGAAAAAAAGAACACCTGCACTTAATACTCGTAATTTTACATTCATATTAACAAATTTTAATATTTTAATTCGACAAATATGTTAATTTAAATTAACATATACAAGTTTTATTATTAGAAACTTACAGATCACGAAAAACCCCCTGTTTTAGAGGCTTTTAATGAATTTTAGGGAAACTTCGCGACCTTTTTTATCACGATAGACCAAAATATAATTACCTTTTACTAATCCTTTAATGTTAATTTTACCATCATGTATAATTTGTTTAAGGACAACTCGCCCGGAAACATCTAAAATGGAGATGTTTGCCTCAACAGAATTATTGTTTTTGATATAGATAAAATCTTGTGCAGGATTTGGATATAATTGCAACTGCTTGTCGCTGCTTTCTGTTTCATTTGCAGACAAAGTAGTTAAATTATTAGATGTAGCTATAAGAGTGAAATTCTGACTTCCTCCAACCAACGTTCCTTTGTGCGTTACAGTAATTGTATATAAACCAACGGGATTGTTAATATCAACCCGTTCGAAGGTATCTACATTATTTGTTGAATTATTAGATGCTGCATCATAAAAAGCAGCCATTCCCTGTAATTTCCACGGGTAATAAACAGTGGCTGAAGCATTAGTAACTTTAACATCCAAATCATTAACTAGATATTTTGTAGTAGGGTCAATATCTCCATTATTTTGTCCCGGGTAAGCCGGATCGGTCCATGATATTGAGACTTTTAGTGGCTCTGTACCTGTAGCTAATATTGTTTTGGTAAAAGTTCCACCGTTGTTTAAAGTTAATTCCTCTACAATACTTTTATTGGTAACCAAATTTTTGTCACGAATCACTTTAGCTGCATTTTCAGCATTAATAAGTCCCCATCCAAAAGAGTAATCAGGTCCGACAAAATCTCCTGCTTCGTCAGCTGTATGCAGAATGAGACCTTTTGTAGTTGCTGCTTTCATATAGTTTGAATACAGTTGATTGTAGTACTGCTGCAAAAGTAAAACAACTCCGGTAACACCAGGCGAGGCCATAGAAGTACCCGACATAAAACCTACAGCGGTATCTGAAGTGTCCAAGGTAGATCTCACCTGAACCCCTTTCATAGAAATTTCCGGCTTTATTCTCCCGTCATCCGTAGGCCCCCAACTGCTGAATGAAGACATTACCACACTGGCCGGGCCTGTATATGCAGAAACTTGCCCTATAGCTGCAACAGTAAGAACGTTTTTAGCATTAGCATGTCCGAAAATCAAGTCATAACCTGCTTTCGCGGCATTTTGGGTAGAACCCGGAGTATCCGTAGCTCCTCTATCGTTTCCGGCTGAAATAACCGGTAAATAAAAAGGATTATTATAGGTAATATTATCCATTTGTCTTGCTCTTGAATCGTATGCTCCATAAAACCAAATGCTTCCCAAAGAGCCAATACCATATGAATGGTTAGAAACAAGCAATCCTGTCGAAGCTTCCGTGAGCATTTCAGTTAAATCTCCAGTCCAGTCATAGGATTTAATTGATGAATTAAATGCAACACCGCGCACCAAAGGTACAATACCCTGTGCAGCAATAGTACCGGTAACATGTGTAGCATGCTCGGCCATTGCCGAACCATCTACGATATCTATTTTGGAGATATTGTTTACCATGAACTCCTGATGAGAATTTCTTGCGCTTCCACCATCCCATACTCCTGCGATCATATTTTGACCCTGAATATTTAATCCTAGGCTTCCTCCACTATAAAGACTGGTTGCACGTGCTGTAATAGCTGACCCGGCATTATCCGTTTTCGCATAAATTATTTCACCATTCGGAAGGACATCAATAATTTCTATGATTCCTCCCTTATCATCTACTACAACTTTATTTACAGTTGGGTTATTTTGAAGATAATTATTGAGACGTATTTTTCTCGCATAATCCTCCTCCTTAAGTTGCTGTGCTAAAACAGCATTTGATTCTTTATTTGAAAATGATGCAATTTTCGCTCTTTCTTCTTTAGTCTGAGAGAACATGAACATTGGCACCATCAGTAAAAGAACCGATAAAGATTTAATTTTCATTATTGAATTTATTATATTTATATTATTATTGTTTATGAATGGGTAAATATACAAAAAAAACTAAATTGCTTTAGTTTTTCTTGATTCTGATATTTTTTCTAAAATTATTTTAATTTTTTCTTGACGGCGACTTCTTCATATACTTCCAGGATATCTCCGACTTCAATTTCGTTGTATCCTTTTAAGTTCAGTCCGCATTCGTAACCCTTGGTAACTTCTTTAACATCATCCTTGAAACGTTTTAAACTTTCCAGTTCTCCGTCGAACTTCACAATACCGTCGCGAAGCAGGCGGATCTTGGAGTTTCTGGAAACTTTTCCGGTTAACACCATACAACCTGCAATGGATCCGACTTTCGAAATCTTGAATACTTCCCTGATTTCTACGTTACCAATCACCTGTTCTTTGATCTCCGGAGAAAGCATTCCTTCCATGGCTTCCTTCACCTCATCAATTGCCGCATAAATTACCGAGTAGGTTCTAATTTCGATTTCCTCTTTATCAGCAAGCTCTTTTGCGTTTGCACCGGCTCTTACATTAAATCCAATCATAATGGCGTCTGAAGCTGCGGCCAATAGAACATCGGATTCGGTAATCTGTCCGACTCCCTGATGAATGATATTTACGCTGATTTCTTCTGTCGATAAACTCTGAAGCTGGTCCGAAAGCGCCTCAACAGATCCGTCAACATCACCTTTAAGGATGATATTAAGTTCCTTGAAGTCTCCCAGGGCAATCCTTCTTCCGAGTTCGTCGAGCGTAAGGTGCTTTTTGGTTCGGATGGACTGTTCGCGCTGCAGCTGTTCTCTTTTCGTGGCTATGGTTTTTGCTTCTCTTTCGTCTGCAAAAACTCTGAATTTATCACCTGCTGTCGGAGCACCGTCTAATCCTAAGATTGTAACCGGAATTGAAGGTCCTGCTTCTTCCAGAGATTTCCCTCTTTCATCAAGCATCGCTTTTACTTTACCATGGTTTTTACCGGCTAATACATAATCGCCGACTTTCAAGGTACCGCTTTGTACGAGGATTGTTGAAACATAACCTCTACCTTTATCCAGTGAAGCTTCAATAACAACTCCCTGCGCGTTTTTATTTGGATTGGCTTTCAGTTCCAGCAATTCAGCCTGAAGCAATACTTTTTCAAGCAAAGCATCCATATTGTTACCGAATTTTGCAGAAACTTCCTGAGACTGAACATTTCCGCCCCATTCTTCCACCAATATATTCATTCCTGATAGCTGCTGACGAACGTTATCAGGATTGGAGTTCGGTTTATCAACCTTATTCAGGGCAATAATCATCGGAACCCCCGCTGCCTGAGCGTGCGAAATCGCTTCTTTTGTTTGTGGCATCACATCATCATCCGCTGCAATAACAATAATTGCGATGTCGGTAATCTGTGCACCTCTGGCTCTCATCGCGGTAAAGGCTTCGTGACCCGGTGTATCCAGGAACGTAATTCTCTGTCCGTTTTCAAGCTGAACATTATAAGCACCAATGTGCTGTGTAATTCCACCGGATTCCCCGGCAATTACATTTGTTTTTCTGATATAATCGAGTAAAGATGTTTTCCCGTGGTCAACATGCCCCATTACGGTAACAATCGGCGCTCTTGGGATCAGATCTTCTTCGGTGTCGGTATCTTCTTCGGTGGCTGACTCTTCCAGATCTGCATCGGAAAATTCAATTTTAAAACCGAATTCGTCTGCAACAAGTAAAAGCGTGTCCGCTTCTAAACGTTGGTTCATCGTTACCATTACTCCTAAAGAGAAACATGCGGAAATTACTTCGGTTGGGCTAACATTCATTAAGCTGGCCAATTCGCCTACGGTAATAAATTCAGTAACCTTTAAAGTTCTGTCTGCCGCATCGATTTCCTGCTGAAGTTCATCCTGTTCCCTTCTGTAGGTTCTTTTTTCTTTTCTGTACTTGGATCCTTTAGATTTACTTCCTTTATTGGTAAGTTTTTCCAGGGTTTCCTTGATTTGATTCTTAACCTGCTCGTCGGTAAGTTCTACCGGCATTACGCGGTCTGTTCCTCTGCGCGAACCTCCCGGTTTATTGTTGTTTCCGGCTTGGTTTGGCGGACGATTTCCTTGCGGACGGTTTTGGCCCTGACCTTGCGGACGGTTGCCCTGCGTATTGGTTCCACCCTGCCCCGGTTGGGCAGTTCCACCCTGAGGATTTGGCTTCTCAATCCTTTTCCTTTTTTTCTTGGCAGCTGCTGAGTTGGCGCCCCCCTGAGGTTTTGGTTTGTTGAACTGTGACAAATCCACAGTCTGTTTCAGGATTTTTGGCCCGTCAAGTTTCCGGTAAACGGTTGCGTGCGTATCGGAACCCAGATTTTCAGATTCCTGAATGGCATGTGATGCCGGAACAGGAGTTTCCGCTGCCGACGCAGGAGTTTCCGCAACCGGTGCAGGAGTTTCCTCAGCTTTCGGAAGAGGCTTTTCCTCTTCTTTTTTCGGTTCTTCTTTTTTCGGTTCTTCCTTACTTGGCGCCTCCTTTTTAGATGATCTTGGTTTATTGCCTTCGATCTGAGAAAGGTCAATTTTATCCAGAATTTTAAATTCCTGTTTTTCAGGAACGGCAGGCGTTTCCGGAACAGGTTTAACTTCTTCTTTTACTTCTTCTACTACCGGTTCAGGCTTCTTTTCAACCTCAACTTCCGGTTTTTTAGGATTCAAGTCGATTTTACCCAAAACTTTTGTTTCGGGTCTTAAACTTGCTTTGGCTCTTATTACCTCAGGTTTGGTGACTTCAATTTCCAGTCTTTCTTCCGGAATCTTTGTAATCACGACCTCATGAGAAGCTTTTCTCTGTTCACCGTCTTTGGCGAACTCAGCTTCCAATGCAGAATATGCCGATTCTTCCAATTGAGCGTTCGGGTTGCTTTCTACTTCGATTCCTTTAGACTGCAGAAATTCCACGAGTCTTGTCATCGAAATATTAAATTCCTTAACCGCTTTATTTAATCTAATTTTTGGCATGTATATTTTATACTTTTATTTAAATTTTTTGTAAAGTTAATTAAATCAACTTTATTGTGTGCTTTTAAAAGAATTAGTCTTCAAACTCTTCTTTTAAAACCTGTTTTACTTCTTCTATTGTCTCTTCTTCCAGATCCACCATTTTCAGGAGCGCTTCAGTATCTTTATCCAATACGCTTTTCGCTGTGGTAAGACCAACTTTTACAAACTCGTCGATGATCCACTGTTCGATATCGCCTGCATCGCTGCCTGAGAATTCTTTCAGTTCAACATCATCGTCTTCCTGAGCTTCTCTGTACACGTCAATTTCGTAACCGCTCAGCCACGAAGCCAACCTGATGTTCTGGCCCTGTTTACCGATCACTCTTGAAATTTCATCAACCGGAGTGTATACCATTGCATACATGGTTTCCGGATTGATCTCAATTTTATTGACCGTAATATTTCCTAATGCTCTTTTTACCATGATTTCAGGGTTTTTAGACCACTGAATCACGTCGATATTTTCGTTCCGCAGTTCTCTTACCACTCCGTGAATTCTGGATCCTTTTACTCCGACACATGCTCCAACAGGATCAATTCTGTCATCATAAGCATCTACAGCAATTTTCGCCTTCTCTCCAGGGATTCGCACCACTTTTTTCAGAATAATGGTTCCGTCCTGGATTTCAGGAATTTCAAGTTCAAGCAGTTTTTCCAGAAACTTCGGTGCCGTACGTGAAATGATGATCTGCGGTTTTGAACCTTTAAAATCAACACTCTCTACTATAGCTCTTACGCTTTCGCCTTTTTTAAAGAAATCGGATGGGATCTGATTCTCTTTAGGCAAAATGAATTCGTTTTCCTCGTCATCAAGTAAAATTACATGTTTGTGACGGATATGGTGTACCTCGCCAACAACAATTTCCCCAATGCGGTCGCGGAACTGGTCATACAGCATGGCGTTGTTATGCTCCTGAAGTTTGGTAGATAAAATCTGCTTCAACGTAAGGATGCTTCTTCTTCCTAACTGTGCAATTGGAATTTCAACGGTAAAATCCTCTCCAACTTCAAAAGTGGGGTCAATTTTTTTGGCTTCCGAAATTTCGATTTCCAGATCATCATCTTCAGACATTTCGTCTTCAACAATGGTTTTATTCAAAAATATCTGAAAATCTCCTTTATCCGGGTTTACAATCACATCAAAGTGATCATCGGAATCAAATCTTTTTCTTAAAAGTGTCTTTAATGAATCTTCGATAATCGCCATCAGATCAATCTTGCTGATGCTTTTTTCTTCTTTGAAATCGCCGAAGGCTTCAATCAATGCTAAACCGTCCATTTATATCTATTTGTTTAAAGATTTTAGTTAAAGTTAGTACTTTATCCTAAAATTTAATTGTTACTAATGCTTTTTTAATTTCGGAATAGGGAATTTCCTTCTCTTCCACCACATCCACTTTTCCTTTTCCCACTTCTTTGGGCTTGCGGTATTTTAAAACCAGTGTGATTTTTTCTTCATCCACCTTTGTCAATTCCCCTTCAATTTCTGATAAATCCTTCAAAAGGATATCAAGTTCGCGGCCGATGTTTTTTCTGAACTGTCTCGGCGAAACCAGTGGCTCACTTAAACCGGCACTCATAACCTGCAGTGCAAAATCATGTTCCTCGCGGTCAACATTAAATTCGATCGCACGGCTCGCGTCCAGACAGTCCTGCAGGGTTACGCCACTGTCACCGTCTAAAATAACCGTAATATCATCTGCTGAAGAAAACTTCAGGTCTACAAGAAAGAGATCTTCCCGTTCTTCCAGAAAAGTGTTAAGCAGCTCCTCTATTGTTTTTCTAAAATCCATAGTCATAAAATGAGTTACGAAAAAAGGCATTCTTGCGAAGGCCTTTTCATTGTTTTTCCGTAATTCCGATGCAAATATACGAATTTAAATATAATATCCAAAACCTAATTCCCTCTGTAAATGTACAGCATCATCTCAAGGCTTTAAGCATCTGTCATAATAATTTTCATTAATTTTGAGGAAAATTTTTATTTTGAATATTACAATTGTTGGGACAGGTTATGTAGGCTTGGTTACCGGAACCACTTTAGCAGAGCTTGGAAACTCGGTTTTCTGTGTAGACATCGACGAAAACAAAGTCGAAAGAATGAAAAACGGAAACGTTCCCATTTACGAACCAAATCTTGAGGAAATGTTTTTAAGGAACATTCAGGCTCAGAGGCTCTTTTTCACCACAGATCTTAAAGAAGCACTGGACAAAAGCGAGGTCATTTATCTGGCTCTTCCCACTCCTCCCGGTGAAGACGGTTCCGCTGACCTTTCGTATGTTCTCAAAGTAGCCGACGATATCGGAAAAATGATGACCGAATATAAAGTTGTCGTGAATAAATCTACCGTTCCCGTTGGAACAGCCGATAAAGTTCGGGAAGCGATTGCTGCAAACACCGAAATTGCATTCGATGTGGTCTCAAATCCCGAATTTTTACGTGAAGGTTTCGCAGTGGAAGATTCCATGAATCCAACGCGGGTTGTGGTGGGCTGCAGTTCAGAAAAAGCGAAAAATGTAATGGCGAAAATTTATCAGCCATTCACCAATACCGGGATCCCTATTATTTTTATGGACGAAAAATCGTCCGAGTTAACGAAATACGCTTCCAATTCTTTTTTGGCCGTAAAGATTACCTTTATGAATGAAATTGCCAATTACTGCGAAAAAGTGGGCGCCGATGTAGATCAGGTCCGTTTGGGAATGGGAAGTGATGACCGGATCGGACACCGTTTTCTGTTTCCCGGCATCGGCTACGGCGGAAGCTGTTTTCCGAAAGATGTAAAAGCGCTTATCAGATCTGGTAAAGATGAAGGTTTTGATTTTCAGATCCTTGAAGCTACCGAAAATGTCAACACTGCTCAGAAAGTCATTCTGGCTGTGGAAATTGAAAAATATTTTAACGGGAATCTCTTCGGTAAAAAGATTGCAGTTTGGGGACTGGCCTTTAAAGCAAATACCGACGATATCCGAGAAGCATCTTCTCTGGATAATATTAGAATTTTACTGGAAAAAGGAGCGGAAATCATCGCATACGATTCCGTTGCAGAAGATAATGTGCGCAAAATTTTAGGTGACCAAATTGTATATGCCAAAGACATGTATTCGGCACTTGACGGAGCCGACTGTCTTTTTATTGCCACGGAATGGCCTGAATTTAAGAACCCCAATTTCAAAATAATGGGCGAAAAACTCAAAAATAAAGTCATTTTTGACGGGAGAAATATGTATCCACTCGAAACGCCGCAACAACACGGTTTTCACTATAAAAGTATCGGGCGAAAAACCATCTCGTAGCACTAAAAACTTTTCAGAATATGAAAAACATTATCATCACCGGCGGCGCCGGCTTCATAGGATCCCACGTGGTAAGGGAATTTGTCACCAATCATCCTGATATCAAGATCATCAATCTTGATGCGCTGACTTACGCCGGCAATCTTGAGAATTTAAAGGATATTGAAAATGAACCCAATTACGTTTTCGAGAAAGCCGACATTACCAAGGAAGATGAGCTGAGAAAAGTTTTTGACAAATACAACCCGGATGCCATCATTCACCTGGCGGCAGAAAGCCATGTAGACCGCAGCATCACGGATCCAAATGCATTCATCAACACCAATGTGATCGGCACTGCAAATCTTTTGAATCTGGCCATCGAGTTCTGGGAACTGAATCCCGATCATACCCACGGAAGATTTCCGGATGAAACGAGAAAAAATCTTTTTTATCATGTTTCGACGGATGAAGTGTACGGAAGCTTAGGAGAAACCGGATTCTTTTTAGAAACTACGGCTTACGACCCTCAATCGCCTTACTCAGCGAGTAAAGCGGCTTCTGACCACTTGGTGCGGGCTTACGGAAATACGTACGGAATGCCCTTCATTGTTTCAAACTGTTCCAACAATTACGGGCCGAACCATTTTCCTGAAAAACTGATTCCACTCTGCATCTCCAATATCATCAACGGAAAACCACTCCCGATTTACGGCGATGGAAAATATACCCGTGACTGGCTTTTTGTGATTGATCACGCCAAAGCCATCCACCAGCTTTTCCATAAATCCCGAACCGGCGAAACCTACAACATCGGCGGTTTCAATGAATGGCAGAACATTAATCTGGTAAAGGAACTCATCAGACAGATGGATGAAAAACTTGGCAATCCGGCAGGGCATTCCGAAAAACTCATCACCTACGTGAAAGACAGACCCGGGCACGACAAACGCTACGCCATCGATGCGACAAAAATCAACCGCGATTTAGGCTGGAAACCGAGTGTTACTTTCGAACAGGGACTATCAAAAACAATTGACTGGTTTCTGGAGAATAAAGAATGGCTGGAGCATGTGACGAGCGGGGATTATCAGAAGTATTATGACAAGCAGTACTCTTAAAGGTTAGGAAGTTAGAAGGTTAAAAAGTTAGAGGATTGGAGATGAATATTCAGTCACATAAGGATTTAAAAGTTTGGCAGGAATCCATGGTTCTTGTTGAAGAAATCTACAGAATAACCGCTGACTTTCCAAAAGAGGAAATGTTTGGATTGACGAGCCAAATTAAGAGAGCGGCAATTTGGGTTCCTTCTACATCGCAAAAGGTTGCGGAAGAAAAGGAAGCGCGGAATTGAAGCGTTTTGTGTATATTGCATTGGGTTCGCTAAGTGAACTCGATACCCAGTTGGAAATAGCGGAACGTCTTTCTTTTATTGAAAGAAGCGAAGAGCTTATAAAAAGAATCTATTTTATAAAAAATATGTTAGCCCGGTTAATAACAAGTTTGAAAGAATAACGGTACACGTCACCATACCGCTTTCTAACTCTCTAACCTTCTAACCACTTAACAACCACAATGAAAGGAATTATTCTCGCCGGCGGTTCCGGTACCAGACTTTATCCGCTCACGATTGCGGTCAGTAAACAGCTGATGCCGGTTTACGACAAACCGATGATCTATTATCCGCTTTCCACTTTGCTCTTGGCGGGGATCAGGGATATCCTGATTATCACCACTCCGCACGATCAGGAAGGATTCATCAAACTTCTGGGCGACGGTTCTTCTATTGGCTGTAATATCCAGTATAAAGTTCAGCCCAGTCCGGACGGTTTGGCGCAGGCTTTTATTCTGGGTGAGGAATTTATCGGTGGTGATTCGGTGGCGCTTGTTTTGGGTGACAATATTTTTTACGGAGCGGGTCTGCCGGAACTTTTATCCTCTAAAACCACGGTTAAAGGCGGCTGCGTTTTCGCATATCAGGTTTCTGATCCCGAAAGATACGGCGTTGTGGAGTTTGATGAAAATCTGAAAGCCATCTCGATAGAAGAAAAACCGGAACATCCGAAATCAAATTTTGCAGTTCCCGGCCTGTATTTTTATGACAATTCAGTCGTGGAAATTGCCAAAAACCTGAAACCTTCTGTACGCGGAGAATTGGAGATCACGGATGTGAACAGGATTTATCTCGAAAGAGGCGAACTGGAAGTAGGCGTCATGTCCCGCGGAACTGCCTGGCTCGACACCGGCACTTTCGATTCCCTGCATGACGCTTCAGAATTTGTAAAAGTGCTGGAAAAAAGACAAGGCTTCAAGATTTCTTGTATTGAAGAGATTGCATACCTCAAAGGCTTTATCAACAAAACTCAATTGCTTGAAGTTGCTAAAAAGTACGGGAAAAGCGGTTACGGAGAATATTTAAAATCTTTAATTTAAAAATACTTTGATTTCATTTTTTCATAAAATCCTAAACTTTGTTAAAAATTCCGTTCTAAATACAAAAATTTATATTTTTGCACACTTATTGATTTCATCTATTGAATTTGAAAATAATTTAAACGAATTAGTATAATATAAACCCCTAAATTTTTATCATTATGGAAAAATCGTATGAAGTTATTTTTGAAAACAACAGAAAATGGGTAGAATCTAAAATTTCTGATGATCCTGAGTTTTTTCACGAGCTTGCAAAGACCCAGAATCCGGATTTCCTCTACATCGGATGTTCAGACAGCCGCGTATCGGCTGAAGAACTGATGGGTATGAAACCGGGAGAAGTGTTCGTAACCCGTAATATTGCCAATGTTGTGAATACTTTAGACATGAGTTCAACAGCCGTCATCCAGTATGCGGTAGAACATCTTAAAGTGAAACACATTATTGTTTGCGGCCATTATGGCTGTGGTGGTGTGAAGGCAGCAATGACTCCGGAAGATCTCGGACTTCTGAATCCGTGGCTGAGAAACATTCGTGATGTTTACCGGCTGCATCAGGCAGAATTAGATGCTATCGACGATGAACAAAAGCGTTATGACCGACTTGTTGAACTGAATGTTCAGGAACAGTGTATTAACGTGATTAAAATGGCAGCAGTGCAGGAAAGGTATATTCTGGAAGAGTATCCTATCGTTCACGGCTGGGTTTTCGATCTGAGAACAGGAAAAATTATTGATCTGGAAATCGATTTCGAGAAAATCTTGAAAGACATCCAAAAGATCTATAATTTGACCAACTCAAATTGGGTGATGAGCAGAAAGAACAACAAAAACCTCATCTAAAAGTATTTTTATGAAACTTTGGAGCATTATTACATTAACGGTATTTTTGAATTTTATGGCTTTACCCAGTATCGCCAGCATTTTCGATTGGGAACTGCCGTCAATGAACATGGTGATTTCCGAAGAAGAAACCCACTCACCGTCCGCAAGTCTTTTTGAAAAGACGGTACCGAAAACAATGAATGTTCATGATTTTCTGAAGTTTTTTGAAGAAAATTCAACCAAAAGAACTTTTGTTCAGGCTGATGACTCCGTTCATCTGTCTCCTTTCCTTACTATATTCTCTCCTCCTCCCGAAGCTTAATTTTTATTTCAGGTTAACTATTGTGTTCAGAATTTTCAAAAATCCTGAACCATCACTCATGTACTAAAAATTAAATTTCAAACGCTGTGATTCAACTGCTGATTGCAAAAGTCAGTGGTGAGGCTCTATATCGGAATCTTAAGAATCTGCCATCAGCACAATTTTTCAAAAAAATGAAAAAAGCAAAATCAATGATTGGAGGAATCAAAGAAAATTTCCCATCAGGACTCGTCGTATTTTTAGTTGCACTTCCGCTTTGTTTGGGAATTGCACTTGCCTCCGGCGCGCCGCCACTCTCCGGAATCATTGCCGGGATTGTAGGTGGACTCGTAGTAGGATTCATCAGCAGTTCAAATGTTTCAGTATCGGGACCTGCCGCAGGATTAACCGCTATTGTTCTTACTGCCATTACTGATCTGGGAGCATTCGAACTCTTTCTGTGTGCAGGCATAATTGCGGGTCTCATTCAGCTTATTTTAGGATTTGTGAGAGCCGGAAGTATTTCCAACTATTTTCCAAATAATGTAATCGAAGGAATGCTGGCGGGGATCGGAATCATCATCATACTGAAGCAGATCCCACACGCTTTGGGATTCGACCAGGATTTTGAAGGAAACGAAAGCCTTTTTGCCAATGGTTTCAATCCAAATTATTTCACTGAACTTTTTGGTGGAATTCACGTGGGGGCCATTATCATTACGCTTGTTTCAGTAGGAATTCTGCTGGCGTGGGAAAAAGTTCCGGTCCTGAAGAAAATAAAAATGCTTCCGGGCGCTTTGGTTGCCGTTACGGCCGGAATTTTACTGAATTATCTATTCAAAATATCAGGAAGTTCGCTCTATATAGGGTCTGAACATTTGGTAAATCTACCGGTTCCTGAAAGTTTCAGTGATATCGGAAATCTGATTATTCTTCCCGATTTCAGCGGATTTTTAAATCCCAAAGTGTGGATTGTTGGAGGTACTATTGCCATTGTTGCTTCTATAGAAACCCTTCTGTGTATTGAGGCAACGGACCGCCTTGATGTTCGCCGAAGAATAACCGACACGAATCTGGAACTTAAGGCACAGGGAATCGGAAATCTTATCAGTTCCGTGATTGGTGGCTTACCAATGACTTCCGTCGTAGTACGAAGTTCTGCAAATGCCAATGCTGGAGCCACATCTAAACTTTCAGCAATGATTCATGGGGCGATGCTTTTGGTTTGTGTACTGTCGATCCCATTTATATTAAATCTCATTCCGCTTGCAACGCTGGCTGCCGTACTGATCCTGGTGGGTTATAAACTTGCAAAGCCTACAACAGTGAAACATTTCTGGAATAAAGGAAAATATCAGTTTATTCCTTTTATCGCCACTATATTGGCGGTGGTGTTCCTGGATTTGCTGAAAGGTGTAGGAATCGGATTGTTGATTTCTGTTTTCTATATTTTACAGGGAAACATGAAAAGGGCTTACTATTTAAGCCGAGAAGAACTGGATGATGCCGATGAAATTACCATTAAACTGGCCGAAGAAGTCTCATTTCTGAATAAAGCTGCACTTAAGAAAACGCTGAAAAATATTAAACCCGGCTCTACCGTAATTTTTGATGCGAGAAGCACTTCTTATATTGCAGGAGATGTTCTGGATTTGATTCAGGATTTTGCCAATATAAGGGCAAAGGAAGAGGAAATTGATGTAAAATTACTCGGTTTTAAAACATCGTACCGTGATTATGATGAAGATGAGCATTCTCACATTCTTGTTACCCACCGCAGAGCGATGTAAAAGGCCTAAAACGCTCAATTGAGTGCAATCATTTACCGTTAAAAGTGGTCATTGTATTCTGTATTCCTGCAAAAACAAAAGACAGGCAGGCTTTGGAAAACTTCTCGATTCTTTCGGGAAGTTTTTCTTTTTCCTCTCCTTCCCATTTGCCCAACACATAGTCGACCTGTTTACCTTCAGAAAATTCAGCAGAAATGCCGAATCTCAGGCGCGGATAATTTTGGGTCTGCAACTGTTCCTGAATGCTTTTCAAACCATTGTGCCCGGCATCTGAGCCTTTCATTTTCATTCTCAAAGTACCGAACGGCAGTGCAAGATCATCAGTAATGATCATCACATTTTCCAATGGAATATTTTCTTTCTGAATCCAGAATTTAACTGCGTTTCCGGAAAGGTTCATGTAAGTGTCGGGTTTCAGGATAAAGACTTTCCTGCCTTTGTATTTGCCTTCTGCCAGAAGTCCGAAGTTGGAAGATTTAAAAGGAACTTCCAGGGTTTCAGCTACTTTTTCGGCTATTTTAAAGCCGATGTTGTGACGTGTTTCCGCATATTCCTCCCCTTTGTTTCCGAGACCGACAATCAGATATTTCATGAATAATGTTTGTGCAAAAATAGGTTTTTCAAAAAATATTTGGGAAAGAAACTTGCAAACTGAAAATAAAAAAAACCCAACCGAAGCTGGGTTTTATAATTAAACTCATTTTTTTAAAAAGGCTTATACATATAGGTAAGTCCAAAGCCTGTAAGAACATAGTTCTGAGCATCATAGCCATAAGCAGTAGTACTTACCACCGGTGTAATAATAAGGTTTGAGGTAATGCTCACTTTTTTAGGATTATTGGCCGACAGTCTGTAGCTTTTGAAGCTGGTTTTGTTATCATCCAGCAACTGATGAATGTTGAATCCGAAAGGTAGCAGGCGGCTGTATGGGTTTATTTTGTCATCGTAATCTGAAAACTCAAAGTTAGTCTGGGCTGTAACCGGACCATAAATACTTCCGGACATTCCGCCCATTTTATCAACCATTCCAGTTAAATTCATTCCGGTAAACGTATATGCTTTTTTGGAATAAGTGGTAAACTCAAATGGCATAGCCGTAATTTCTTCCCCTTTTTTGGTAATGATAGAATCCAGTTGACCGTTTGTTTTATATTTCAGCGTGTACAACGCTTTGTATTTTTTCATTGGCTGCGCCGGTAAACCTATATAATACTTCTTAGACGTTTCGGAGATGGTGCTGATTTTCCCGGCGGCGTCATAAGTAAAAAAGCGGGTATAAGAAATACTGTCGTGCAGATTAACAAAACCGTCGAAAGTTATTTTGTTGATCATATCAGAATTGTAAACAATTTTAGTAAGTGTACTGTCTGTACTAACATCTGAAAGTTTTAGGCCGTCGTAATGGTATTCAAGCGTGTCAGAATCAGTCATTTCGCGGAAAAGCGCTCTGGAACCGGTTAATCCGCCTGGGTTTTGTCCCATGTTGTTGAGCAGATTTCCGTCTTCATCTGCGAGTTCCTTGCAGGAATGAAAGGCAGAGAATCCTATAATCAGTAGAATAAAGTAATATACGTTTTTCATTTTTGTAAATTTTCACAAATATAAATTATTTTTAATAAACAAATAAAGATGTGTTTTGATTAAATGGTTAAATATAAGTGTATCCTTGTTCCAGATCTATAGTGCCTGATAGATAAAATCCTGATTATTCGAAGAGGTAGGATAATTCTGCGCATCATACTGATACTGGAAATTCTGTACAGTAGTAGCCGATGCTCCGCTCACGTAATTTGTGTAAGTTAACTTTGAGTGGTTATTTGGATTGAGGTAGATGAAGCCAAAACCCTGAATCACTCCCCAACATATGTTAAATTCTTTTGGAAGGGTCGTATAAGGGTTGATCTTTGTGTCAAAGTTTTCCGCAGTCATTTTTGAAAACATACCAGGTGTTCCACTCGGATTTCCGGCTGAATCCAGGGTGCCCCAAAAAGTTTCCACTCCGCTGATATTTTCACCGGTATAAGTAATATTATCTTCGCTGTACATCGAATAATTGAATATGCCTCCAGCGGGAGTTCCAATTTTCTGAAACTGTTTAATAACTTTTCCTGAACTGTTATAGGTAAGGGTGCCAACAAGTCTTCGGCCTGGAACTGTTCCTGTGGTGGGAGTGGTAATATACTCTTCAAGAATAGTGTTGGTCACTTTTCCCGAAGTATCATACATCAGCTTGATGACATTTTTATATTGAAAATTTTGACCATTTACTGCGGGCGGGGCGGAGAGGTATTCAAATACTGAAATTTTATTTCCACTATAAATCAAACTGATCGTCCCTACCGTCGGGTTGGGTGAAGAAGCATCATAAGTGAATGTTGTAGCCCCAGTTAGCTTGGAGTTGGTCAGATGGTATTTTTGTTGAGTAACACCCGAGCTGTCCACCCGGCTTAAAATCCGCGGACCGGTAATACTGTTGGTATTAACAAGCGAATTTGGGTCTACACAGGAATGCAAAATAAAAAATCCGGCAATCAGACTGGCAATAAATAAAAATTTTTTCATGTTTAATATTTTGTTCTACAAATCTAATATAATTTTGGTATTGTCAAAATTAATTTAAAATTCTTTCGAGAACTGCATTCACTTCATCTACATTCTGTACATTTTCTTTGCGCATCATGAGTTGGTTTCCCTCAGCAGTATGCTTTTCCTTCAGCGTTGCATCTTTCGGATTTTTACTTAAATAGGCAATGATATGCCTGAATTTTTCGCTCTGGTAAAACTTATCCTGTGGATTTGAAGGAAAATAGCCGATAAACACACCATTTTTAACGACAATTTTATCAAAACCGATTTCGGCGGCAATCCATTTCAGTTCTACACTTTTCAGAAGATTTCCTGCTTCCGAAGGCAGTTCCCCGAAGCGGTCGGTGAGTTCATTTTCAAATTTATGGAGGTCTTCCCTGTTTTGTATTTCAGCGAGTTTTTGGTATAATGAAAGTCTTTCTTCAATGCTTTGCACATAGAAATCAGGCAGCATGAGTTCCAAATCGGTGTCAATGTTTACTTCTTTTGTCGATTTAAAGAGTTTTTTACGATCTTCCTCATTATCAAAAAGTTCCTCGAATTCCTCATCGTTCTGGAGTTCCTCCAAAGCTTCCTGCATGATTTTCTGGTATGTATCAAACCCCATTTCATTGATGAAACCACTCTGTTCACCACCCAGAAGATCACCGGCTCCGCGGATTTCCAGGTCTTTCATTGCGATCTGGAATCCGCTTCCGAGATCCGAAAACTGTTCAATCGCTTCGAGCCTTTTTCTCGCATCCGAAGTCATCATGTCAAACGGCGGCGTAATCAGAAAACAGAAAGCTTTTCTGTTGCTTCTTCCAACCCTGCCACGCATCTGATGAAGATCGGCCATTCCGAAACGGTGTGCATCGTTGATGAAAATCGTATTGGCATTTGGAACATCCACACCGCTTTCAACGATCGTTGTGGAAACCAAAACGTCGTATTTTCCTTCCATAAAATCCAGGACATTCCGTTCGAGCTGTTTTCCTTCCATCTGTCCGTGACCGATCATTACTTTCGCATCCGGAACAAGCCGCTGAATCAGTCCTGCAATATCTTTCAGGTTTTCTATTCTGTTGTTGATGAAATACACCTGCCCGTCGCGCTGAATTTCATAAGAAATGGCATCACGGATGATTTCTTCGTCAAAACCCACGATACTGGTATCAACAGGCTGGCGGTTTGGAGGTGGTGTTTTTATAACCGATAGATCCCGCGCTGCCATGAGGGAAAACTGTAATGTTCTCGGAATCGGTGTTGCCGTTAAAGTAAGCGTGTCAATATTATTTTTTAAAGTTTTGAGTTTGTCCTTCACCGAAACGCCGAACTTATGTTCTTCATCGATGATCAGAAGCCCCAGATCCTTGAATTTCACACTGCTGCCGACGAGCTGATGCGTCCCGATCACAATATCAATTTTTCCTTCTTCAAGACCTTTTAAGGTTTCGCTTTTCTGTTTTGCAGTCCGGAAACGGTTCATATAAGAGATATTCACCGGGAAATCTTTGAGCCTTTCTTTGAAACTGCGGTAATGCTGGAAAGCAAGAATGGTTGTCGGAACCAGAATCGCAACCTGTTTTCCGTCCGTTGCGGCTTTGAAAGCGGCTCTCACCGCGATTTCCGTTTTTCCGAAACCTACGTCGCCACAAATCAAACGGTCCATCACGGTGTCGTTTTCCATGTCTTTTTTTACATCAACAGTTGCTTTTTCCTGATCCGGCGTATCTTCATAAATAAAACTCGCCTCCAGTTCATTCTGAAGATAGGAATCGGGCGTAAATGCAAAACCTTTCGCCGTTTTTCGCTGTGCATAAAGCCGGATAAGGTCAAAAGCAATCTGCTTGACCTTTGCTTTGGTTTTCTGTTTCAGGGTTTTCCATGCCGGTGACCCGAGCTTACTCAAAACAATTTCGCGTCCGTCAGGACCATTGTATTTCGAGATTTTATGGAGCGAATGAATGCTCACATACAGGAGATCACCATTTTTATAAACGAGTTTGAAACATTCCTGGACCTTTCCGTTGTTGTTGACTTTCACAAGACCCATAAATTTCCCGATACCGTGATCAATATGGGTGATAAAATCACCGACCTTCATCTGCATCAGGTCTTTCAGTGTGAGCTGTTCAGATTTTGCAAAATTATTTTTGGTCTTGAACCTTTGGTAACGGTCGAAAATCTGATGATCGGTATACACCGAAATCTTCTGGTCAAAATCCACAAAACCTTCGTGCAGTTCAGATTTAAAGGATTTAAACGGAATGTCCTGCAGCGCCGAATCAAAACGCCCCAGCTCTTCGAAAATCGCTACAAGTCTTTCTTTCTGTTTTTCAGTGGAAAACGAAATCCAGATATCGAAATTCTCTTTCTTTTTCTCTTCGAAATCTTCGATTAAAAGTTCGAAATTTTTATGGAAAACAGGTTGTTGTTGATGGTTCAGCTGAACTGCGGCACTTCCGGGCAGGTTCAAACTTTCCAGTGTAAAATCCACCGATTTGAATTTCTGAAAACCCGTCAGCAACTGTTCTCCGGTAATAAAAAGTTCTTCCGGCTTCCGGTGGCTGATTTCTTTACTCAGCAGGTCAAATTTTTCTTCCGCTTTGGTATAAAAATCACCGACTTTTTTCATTCCTAAAAAAGCGTTTTTCGAAACCACCAGACTGTCCTTCGGCAGGAGTTCAAAAAGCGAAACTTTCGTGCCTGAAGCTGCGAAATTCATATTGGAAACGAGTTGAAACTCATTCACTTTCCCGTTTGTCAGCTGTGTTTCGATGTTGAAGGTCTTGATGCTTTCTATCTCATTACCGAAAAAAGTGATCCGGTATGGCTCTTCATTCGAAAAGGAAAAAACATCCACAATTCCGCCACGAACCGAAAATTCACCCGGTTCGGAAACAAAATCGGTAAAATTAAAATTGAACTGATGGAGCAGTTCGCCGGTAAAATCGAAATCCAGGCTCTCTCCCACTTTAATCAGGTGCGAAATAGCACTGAAATCCTCTTTTTTCAGGACTTTTTCCGACAAGGAGGAAAATCCGGCCACAATAACTTTCGGTTTTTTTCCGGCATTCAGTTTATTCAGCACTTCTGTTCTTAGAACAAGGTTGGCGTTCTGCGTTTTTTCAATCTGATACGGTTCCAGATGCGTTGCAGGGAAATAAAGAACATTCTCTTTGCCCAGCAGATCCTCCATTTCTGCGGTAACGTACAGCGCTTCCTCTTTGTCTTCAATCAGAAAAAGAATATTTTTTTGACGGGTAAGGAAAAGCTCTGCGGTAAAAACGGAAGGTGATGATCCTGCAAAACCTTTGACTGAAATATGCTGATGGCTGTCTAAATTTCTGAAGATCTCTTTCCCGAATTCATTTTTCAGCATGTCGGGAAGAAAGGTCTCGTGTATGGTTTTTAACTGCATTATTTAGATAAGAAATTAAATTGCTGCCGCTGCAAACGACAAAATCGATTTCGGGAGCATTCCCGGAATCGTTCAAAGCACAAATTTACGGATAATTTGCGAGAAGTATTTTCTACAACAAATTAGAAATCAGTAGAGGTCTTGAAAGTCGTAGATTTTAATGGCATAATCTTTGGAAACCCTATTCCAAATAAAATAAATGAAAAACGTATTCAAGATCTTCGGAATGCTGCTGATTGTTTTTTCAGTAATTTCCCTTAACTCATGCAGAAGCGATGACGATCCTGCAGACAATGATTTCTTTGCAGGAACTTATAGGGGGAATCTGTCCTATATCGATGGATCAACAACTGTAAATACGGATAACGGTAGTGTTTTCGTAACAAAAATTGCCAGCGGGACCAAGTATAATTTTACATTCTCCAACGGAATTCCAGATTTAAACGGAATTGAATTTCAGCAACAGGGTGACCACACTTTGGTAATGGTGGGTTCCACTGCAACTTCTTTCATCAGGATTGATAACAGCAATTTAAAAATATTCTACAGCATGGACGGCAGAACATGGACTGCTGACTGTATCAGAAATTAATAAAAACCAACATTATGAAAAATTTACTCACCGCCTTTATCGTAGTTTTAGGATTCGGACTCGCCTCTGCACAGCAGCGGCCGCCGGCTCCGCCTAAACCGCCAATTCCTCACCTTAAACATCCTGCACACCCGAATCCACCGAAACATCCTGCACATCCTGCGGTTAAAAACGGAAAATTGGTAGCGCCACCGGCACCGCCGAAACCAAAATCGCCAAAACAGGTGTTCAATTCCATTTTCAAGAAAAGAAAATAGACCTTATTTAAACCGATGAAAATTCATCGGTTTTTTTATATTTTTGAGAATGGTAAATTTCATCAAGAAAAAAGTCGCGCTGATTTGGGCAAACCGGCATGTGCAGAGCGCCGAAACCTTCAAAAATAATGCAGTTCAGGATCAGACTGCCGTCCTGTTTTCATTGGTGAAAGAAGCCGAAAATACAGTCTTCGGCAAGGAAAAGAAATTTGCGGAAATCAGTACCGTGGAAGACTTTCAGCAGAGGGTTCCAGTTGCCGATTATGAAGATATAAGACCTTTTATTGAAAGGATTAAAGCCGGGGAAGCAGATATCCTCTGGCCAGGAAAACCGGAATACTTCGCAAAAACTTCCGGAACAACTTCCGGCTCCAAATACATTCCCATTTCGAAAGAAGGCATGCCTTTTCAGATCGCAGCCGCGCAAAGCGCCCTTCTGCATTACATCAGCCGGAAAAAAAATGCTGATTTTGTGAACGGAAAAATGATTTTTTTACAGGGAAGCCCGGAACTGGAGGAAATCAACGGCATAAAGACTGGCCGCCTTTCAGGGATTGTGGCGCATCACATCCCAAAATACCTTCAAAAAAACCGCTTGCCCTGTCTGAAAACAAATTTAATTGAAGACTGGGAAACGAAAGTGGACGAAATTGTAAAAGAAACCGAAAAAGAGAATATGACGCTGATTTCGGGAATTCCGCCCTGGCTCATCATGTATTTCGAAAAACTTATTGAGAGGAACGGTAAAAAAATCACGGAACTCTTCCCCAACCTTCAGCTTCTGATTACCGGCGGTGTAAATTATGAACCTTACCGCGAGAAAATGACTGAGCTTCTTGGAAAAGAAGTCGATACGATCCAGACCTTTCCGGCAAGCGAAGGATTCTTTGCTTTTCAGGATGATTTTGAAAAAGAAGGGCTTCTGCTTTTAACCAACCACGGCATTTTTTATGAATTCATCCCGCTCGAAAATTATGGAAAACCCGATGGAAAACCCGATGCAAAACGCCTGACTTTAAAGGAAATTGAACTTCATAAAGACTATGCGCTGATTCTCACGACCAATTCGGGACTTTGGGCGTATTCGATCGGTGATGTGGTGCGGTTTATTTCAAAAAATCCTTACCGGATTGCAGTTTCAGGCCGTACCAAACATTTTACTTCGGCATTCGGCGAACATGTGATCGCATTTGAAGTGGAGGAAGCCATGAAAGCGACGGTGGAAAAATATCCCGCACAGATCACTGAATTCCATCTCGCGCCTCAGGTAAATCCTGAACAAAACCTTCCTTACCACGAATGGTTTATTGAGTTTGAAAAGGAACCGGAAGATATTGAAGCTTTCAGAAAAAATCTGGACGGAGAAATGAGAAAACGAAATACCTACTATGAGGATCTGATCTCAGGCAGCATCCTGCAGCCTTTGATCATTACAAGGCTGAAAAGGAATGCATTTCAGGAATATGCGAGATCGGAAGGGAAACTTGGCGGCCAGAATAAAATTCCGCGGCTTGCAAATGACCGGAAAATTGGGAATTATCTTGAAAAATTTAAAATTTGATAAAGAAAAAGCCAGAAACGGCGACTTTTTAAAAAAAATTTATAAATTTGAGAATCTAAAAAATTGAAATGAAATTATCACGATCCCTTAAAGCTTGTTTTTTAACGGCATTATTTTTATTATCGTCCTGTGCGACAACAAAATATTCCGACGACCTGTATAAAAACGACTACACGAAGCTGAAGACCGGAAGAACCTACAGTTTTTCGCTGAAAGACAGCTCCAAAAAGCAGAAAATGATTTTCATGAGCACGGATAGTGAAAACATCACTGGTTTTGTAAGCAGAAAAGACAGCACTCAAATTTCTTTGTCAAAAAGCAATGTAACTCAAGTAAAAGATCATACAAAAGCAAAGGTTACGGCAGGAGCTGTAGTAATTGGGGCTGCTGCTGTTGGCGCACTGGTGTTGAGTTCAACACGCGCAACTTCCAACTAATGAGTTTGGGTGATTTTCAACCCGACCACCGACGCAATTAACGTACATACAAAAAACATCCGCCAGAAAGTAGCAGGTTCATCGAAGAAGATGATGCCTGATATCACGCCGGTTACCGCACCAATTCCCGTCCAAACTGCATAAGCAGTTCCGATGGGAATTGCATTTTCACCCGAAATGGATCTGTACATCAGAAACATGGACAGAAAAAGGCAGGCGACAAATCCGCCCCACCAAAAAATATTTTCTTTTCCGGAAGTTTCCTGGGCTTTCCCGAGACATGTGGCAAAAGCGGCTTCAAAAAGGCCGGCAATAAGGAGTAAAATCCAGTTCATTTTTCAAAATTAACAAAAAAATTGAGTTAATAATTCTATTTTTGCCGACATGATTGCTCAGAAGCCGCTACAGACGCTAAAAAATATTGAATTCAGAAATCTTCTTACCGGAAGATTTTTTATCGTTATTGCATTCCGGATGCTGGCGACCCTGCTCGGCTGGTGGGTGTATCAGCTGACCAAAGATCCTTTTTCGATTGGCCTGATCGGACTTTCGGAAGTCATTCCCGCGGTTTCCACCGCACTGTACGCCGGCCATATCATTGACATGAAGGAGAAGAAAAAGCTGCTCCTGATCTGCAACTATACTTATGCCATTCTGATTGCCCTTCTGCTCGTTCCGGCTTTTCTGAACATACAGCTGCATTTTACCGGCCACCAGATTACCTATTACATTTATGCTGTGATTTTCTGTACAGGAATTGCAAGGGCCTTTATCGGACCACTCGTACCTTCCATGATTCCTAAAATCGTTCAAAAAAACAATCTTGCAAATGCAATTACCCTGAATCAGGCGACTTTTTTGACATCATCTGTTTTAGGGCACGCTATCGGCGGATTTCTGATTGCGCTGATCACCATCAAATGGACTTTGGTCGTCATCATCATCCTGATTTTAATCGCTTCGATCTTTTTCTGGCAGCTCCGTAAACAACATTCCGAACACAATGAAGCTGATGTGAATGTCTGGGAAAGCATCCGCGAAGGTGCAGCATATATTTACAGGACAAAGGAAATTTTGGGTGCTTTATGCCTCGACATGTTTGCCGTTCTTTTTGGAGGCGCAGTTGCCATGATTCCCGTATTCGCAAGTGACATTCTGAAGGTGGGTGCTGACGGTTTCGGACTGCTGAATGCCGCTTCTGATATCGGCTCGATGTGCATTATCGTGACGCTTTCCTTTATTCCATTACGAAAAAATCAGGGGAAAATACTGCTCGTTGCAGTTGCCGGGTTTGGGTTATGCATCGTTGGTTTCGGACTCTCTGAGCTTTACTGGCTTTCGTTTATATTATTGGTGTGCAGCGGAATGCTCGACGGGATTTCAGTCGTAATCAGAGGAACCATTGTTCAGCTGAAAACGCCGGATCATATCCGTGGAAGGGTGCTGAGCGTAAATTCGATTTTTATTATGTCGAGCAATGAAATGGGACAGTTTGAAAGCGGAGTTGCCGCAAAACTGTTTGGCGTGGTAAGGTCGGTGGTTTTTGGCGGAACCATGACGGTTCTTATTGCCCTATTGGTGGGAAGCAGTCTTCCGAAACTCAGAAAAATGGAATATTGATATTTTTGATCAACACTATCACAATTCTACTTCACAATTCTTAAAAATTATATATTGAGTGAGTGAGAGTATCACGCAAAACTATTGATCTATAATTCATTAAACTAATTAATCTTAAAAATTTAATTATATTTGTCAATAATAACTTTATTTTATGAAAAAACTTTTTATATCCCTGTGCTTGGTATTATTGAGTGTTTCAACTTACGCCCAGTCTGCAACAGACAACGCGTTGGCTGAAAATATAATAAAACTGAACGCAGCAAAAACAGCAAACGATTTTCAAACTGCAAAAGACAGTTTCACCGCACAGATCACTGCAAATTCAGACTGGCATGTGGGCTATTATGCAGCGCTCTCCACCTTGAAGGAAGCGGAAATACTTGTGAAATCTAAAAAATTCTCTGAGGCGGATGTTTTAACTGATGAAGCATTAACATATTTAGATCCACACGCTAACCTGGAAGCGGCCAATTCTGAAATAAGAGCTTTGAAAGCGTATGTTTATATTGTAAAAACTTCTGTAAATCCTGCCGAAAGATTTTCTACCTACGGCAGAAAAGCGAGTGAACTTCTTTATTTGGCACAGAATATTGATCAAAATAATCCAAGATTTGATTTAATGCGCGCAAAATTGGAGTTGTTGGGAAATGGTAAAAATGTCAAAAATCTTTTTCAACATGCCGCCTTAAAACTCAAATCTTTTTCTGCAAAATCTAAACTTGATCCAAACTGGGGATTAAAAGACGCTGAATATTATATTTCTATCTTAAAGTAACTTTTGAATCAAGATAATTAAACAATATGAAAAAATTATTATTTATACTTTCAATATTTTTTGTGAATTTGAGTTTTGCCCAGTCAGATTGTATTTCAGCAATGCCTGTTTGTGGAAACTCAGCGATATCTTATAATCCGCAGAATGCGGGAACTATTGCAGAGGCGACAAGTAACAGCTGTTTAGCATTGGAGCATTATTCGGTATGGTACACTTTTACAGTTGCCACCAGTGGAACCTTAACATTTACTATTAGTCCGGATGTTCAAACAGATGATTATGATTTCGCCCTGTATGGACCTAATATTAATTGTTTAACACATGATTTTGGAAATGCAATCCGGTGTAATTTTTCCGGTGCCGATGGCGATACCGGTTTAGGAAATGGAGCTACAAATCCTGATGGCGGCGGCGGTGGAGCTCCCGGTCAATGGAGCAGTCCTTTAAATGTATTGGCTGGCGAAGTTTATTACCTCCTTGTTGATAATTATGTACCATCAACACTTAATGGTTTTGATTTAACCTGGGGAGGAACAGCGGCACTTACATCTCCTTTTAACGCTACCATACAGCCAAATCCTTTCATAGCACCGGGAACTAACCATGACGGTAATGTACTCATCTGTGCAAGTCCTCAAATCTTTGATTTTTCGTCGCTTTCCGCCGGGATATTAAATGCCAATCCAAACTTTAATATAAATTATTATTTAAACAGTAATGATGCGATAACCAACACTAATCCTATCACTACACCCATTAGCGTTAACTCCACTAATGTTTATTATTACGCAATATCGTACACTGATCCTACAAGTCCTACGAATCCTGCAAATACCTGTAAAGAGTATGGTGAGATTCATTTCATTCAGGGAAATATTACCGTGAACAACGCTACCCTGCAGGAGTGTAACAATAATAATGCGGGAACTGCCACATTTGATCTGACGTCAGTTTCAACTGCGATGTTTGCTGATCCCACGGCCACAAGGAAATACTATCCTTCCCAGGCAGATATGAACGCAGGAACCAATCAGATAGCTAATCCGGCTGCGTATGTGTCGGCTGTTCCAGCATCTGTATATGTGAAAGTAACCACAACGCAGGGCTGTTCAAACTATGGAGTAATTACCCTGCAGTTCTATCCGGTAGTGGTGATGAACGATGCATCACTTACGACCTGTTTTATTGAAGCGAATCCATCTACAGGATTGTTTAATCTAAATTTAGCCACTGTTGGCGGCGGAGCGGTAACTAAACTGTATTATCCTTCGTAT
>NZ_VOXE01000003.1:0-460216 GCF_008014695.1 Chryseobacterium sp. | reverse complement strand
AGTGGTGATGAACGATGCATCACTTACGACCTGTTTTATTGAAGCGAATCCATCTACAGGATTGTTTAATCTAAATTTAGCCACTGTTGGCGGCGGAGCGGTAACTAAACTGTATTATCCTTCGTATACCGATGCGGTGAACGGAACCAATGCAATCCCTGATCCATCGATATTTATTTCACCAAACACGATCGTTTATGTGAAAGGCACGAATGCAAACGGCTGTACCGGGATTTCAAAAATAACCCTTAATGTAACTCCTCCTAAATACTCGACAGTTTTAAAGGATAAAATCATCTGTGCCGAAGACACCACCACGCTTGATGCCGGTGATGGATTTACCGCCTATGAATGGAGTACAGGCGCAACTACGCAGTCCATTTCAAATGTAAGCATAGGCACTTATTGGGTAGACCTCACTTTAAACGACTGTGTTACCAGACAGACGGTAACTGTTTCTGCATCATCAAGTCCTATTGTTTCAGGAATTGAAATCACAAACAATACCATTACAATCAGCGTTACAGGAGGTACCCCACCGTACAAATACTCTATGGACAATATACTGTGGCAGGATTCAAACTCCTTCACAAATGTACCGAGAGGAATGAACACGATCTATGTCAAGGATTCTTACGACTGTGAGCCAATCGCGATCGAAGTTACCGTACCGAATCTTGTAAATGTGATTACCCCGAATAACGACGGAGTAAATGATGTGATTGATTATTCAGCTCTTGCTTACAAACAGAACCTGGTATTCAACATCTTTGACCGTTACGGAAATAAAGTTCACCAGGCAGACAAATCAAACGGATATAAATGGGACGGAAGATTTGGCGACAGAAAAATCTATACCGGCACCTATTGGTATTCGGTAACCTGGAATGAGTCGGATCCGGCAAAAACTCCGGTGAAATTCTCAGGATGGGTTCTTGTTAAAAACAGAGAATAAAATCCATAAATAATAAGAAAAGCCCGAAAATTATTTTTTCGGGCTTTTTTATTATATTTGTTAGTAAAATATAGTGACATTATGAAAAAACTTATTCTTACTTTAATGGTAATTGCCTTTGGCTTTTATTCTTCTGCTCAGTCAGTGCTTCAGACAGAAATCGATAAAAACATTCCGGCAATGATTAATGCACAAACTACTACAGATTTTGATATTATTTTTAATAATATTTCTAAACTGAGAGGAAACAACCGTGAAATTTACTACTATTCAGCTTTAGCATTGATGAAAAAAATACAGATTTTGCAAGCCGAAAATAAACTTTCTTTAGGTGAAGGAGATAATTATATTGCAGAAAAATACGCATTATCCAGTTACAATATTGGGAGTACTGCTATCGAAACTGAAATACTTCTGGGTTTTATTCACTTGGAAAGATTGCTCCTCAATCCTAAAAACGCTGCAGCTGAAAAAGCAATTATTGACAGCTATATTGAGAAAGCAAAAAAACTGGATCGAAACCATCCCAGATTGTTGCTGCTTCAGGGAGAAGTGGCCTATTTCATACCTGAAAATCTAGGCGGAGACAAACAAAAAGCTATAGAATTTTTTCAGGCTTCTGTAAAATCTTTTAAAGCCAACAAAAAACAGGCTTTAGGTTGGAACTGGGGACAAAGCGATGCTGAAAACTACCTCAACAGACATTTAAATGCAATTACCTCTAACCAAATCCATTAGTCATGAAAAAATTTCTATTCTTATTTTTGATATTGCTGACTCAATTTTCTTTTGCTCAGTCGGATTGTGCTGATGTTGGAGGAGCAGGAGGAGCACTTGCGGTTTGTGGAAACTCACCTGTTTCATATACTCCAATTAATGACGGTAATGTAGATGAAGATTTAGGAGGCTGCCTGAGTGGTGATGAACATTTTTCCGTTTGGTACAGTTTTACAATTGCTACCTCCGGAACCCTGACCTTCAGTATAAACCCGGTAAATTTTTCTGATGATTATGACTTTGGAGTCTACGGTCCCAATGTTACTTGTTCAACGTTAGGAGGCCCAATACGATGTAATTATTCTGCTGCTGATGGACCTACCGGTTTAAGTGCGACAGCTACAAACCCTTCAGAAGGAGCCGGGGGGCCGCCTTTCAGTTCGCAGCTGAATGTAACCGCTGGACAAACCTATTTTTTGGTGGTTGATAATTTTTCTTCCTCTGCCAATGGGTTCAGTCTTACCTGGGGAGGTACCGCTACTTTAGCATCGCCTTTCAATGATCCTGCGCTGACTCCTAACCCTTTTATTGCGCCAGGTCCTAATCACAATGGTGTTATTACCATCTGTACCAATCCTGCTACTTTTGATTTCTCTACACTCTCAACCGGAATCATCAATGGAAATCCAAACTTTTCGGTAAGTTATCATAATAACTCAAATGATGCGTTAACCAATAGTAATCCTATTACTACGCCGGTTACGGTTAATACAGCAAATACCTACTATTATGCGCTTCACTATACCGATCCGGCAAATCCCCTCAATCCAATAAATGAGTGTACCCAGACGGGTACCATTACATTTATACAGGGCGCCATAACCGTAAACAATGCAATAGTCCGGGCGTGTAACAATAACAATGCGGGAACTGGGATCTTTGATCTTACTTCCGTTTCAAATGCCATGTTCGCAGATCCAACGGCGACACGGGTATATTACCGTACAATAGCTGACATGAGTGCGGGTGTAAATCCAATTACAAACCCTGCAGCATTTGTTTCGGCAACTCCCGCAACGGTTTATATGAAAGTCACTACGACTCAAAACTGTACAAATTTCGGAGCCATTACCCTGCAGTTCTATCCGGTGGTGGTGATGAACGATGCATCACTTACGACCTGTTTTATTGAAGCGAATCCATCTACAGGATTGTTTAATCTAAATTTAGCCACTGTTGGCGGCGGAGCGGTAACTAAACTGTATTATCCTTCGTATACCGATGCGGTGAACGGAACCAATGCAATCCCTGATCCATCGATATTTATTTCACCAAACACGATCGTTTATGTGAAAGGCACGAATGCAAACGGCTGTACCGGGATTTCAAAAATAACCCTTAATGTAACTCCTCCTAAATACTCGACAGTTTTAAAGGATAAAATCATCTGTGCCGAAGACACCACCACGCTTGATGCCGGTGATGGATTTACCGCCTATGAATGGAGTACAGGCGCAACTACGCAGTCCATTTCAAATGTAAGCATAGGCACTTATTGGGTAGACCTCACTTTAAACGACTGTGTTACCAGACAGACGGTAACTGTTTCTGCATCATCAAGTCCTATTGTTTCAGGAATTGAAATCACAAACAATACCATTACAATCAGCGTTACAGGAGGTACCCCACCGTACAAATACTCTATGGACAATATACTGTGGCAGGATTCAAACTCCTTCACAAATGTACCGAGAGGAATGAACACGATCTATGTCAAGGATTCTTACGACTGTGAGCCAATCGCGATCGAAGTTACCGTACCGAATCTTGTAAATGTGATTACCCCGAATAACGACGGAGTAAATGATGTGATTGATTATTCAGCTCTTGCTTACAAACAGAACCTGGTATTCAACATCTTTGACCGTTACGGAAATAAAGTTCACCAGGCAGACAAATCAAACGGATATAAATGGGACGGAAGATTTGGCGACAGAAAAATCTATACCGGCACCTATTGGTATTCGGTAACCTGGAATGAGTCGGATCCGGCAAAAACTCCGGTGAAATTCTCAGGATGGGTTCTTGTTAAAAACAGAGAATAAAATCCATTTTCAATAATAATAAGCCCGAAATGAATTTTTCGGGCTTTTTTATTTACCAACAATGAATTCGAGTTTAAAACTTTTAAAATCAGTTCTTTAAAAAAAATTGACTGAATTTTGAACATTAAGCACTATTATTTTTTTTTAATTTTATCTTTGTTGAATGACACAGAAGGAAACTTTATCGTCCCTTATTCATGGTAATTTTGCGAAGGAACTATCCATTTCAGACGGCAAAATGCCGCCGAATGCCATAGATTTTGAGAAATTAGTGATTGGGACTTTTCTTATTGACAAAAAAGGACTTGATTATTCTATAGACCTTCTATCCCCCGAAGTATTTTACGATCCACGCCATCAGGTTATTTTCTCGGCAATTGTAAAACTTTTCGAAGGAAATCATCCTGTGGATTTAATGACGGTGATTCAGGAACTTAAAAAAGAGGAAAAACTCGGTTTTGCCGGCGGCGACCATTATATTATTGACCTTACGATGGGTGTTTCTTCAAGTGCCCATATCGAATACCATGTGCGCGTAATTCTTGAGAAATTTATTTTAAGAAGCTTAATCAACGTATCTGCAAACGTCATCGACAGTTCATACAAAGAATCAACCGATGTATTTGAGCTGCTCGACAAGGCTGAACAGTCCTTCTTCGAAATTACCAACGGAACGATCAAAAAAGGTTTTGATACAGCCAATACTTTGGTTAAACAGGCCATTGAAACCATAAAATCACTAAAGGACAAAGAAGGAATTTCCGGTATTCCTTCCGGTTTTAAGGACATCGACAAAGAAACCGGGGGCTGGCAGAATTCTGACCTCATCATTATTGCAGCAAGGCCTGCGATGGGTAAAACCGCTTTTCTACTTTCAATGGCCCGTAACATTGCCGTGGAACATCAGATTCCGCTCGCTTTATTTTCCCTCGAAATGGCATCGGTACAGCTCATCACCAGGATGATTGCTTCCGAAACAGGAATTTCTTCAGAAAAACTCAGAAAAGGACAGATGAGTGACGAAGAATGGCAAAGACTCTTCTCCAATGTTTCTTCACTCGAAAATGCTCCTTTATATATCGATGAAACGCCATCGCTTTCTGTATTTGATTTCCGGGCAAAATGCCGGAGACTCGTGATGCAGCACGGCGTAAAGATCATCATGGTGGATTATTTACAATTGATGACTGCTAACGCCGGAAAAGGAGGTGCCGGAAACCGTGAACAGGAAATCGCAATGATTTCCCGCTCCTTAAAAGCCATTGCGAAAGAACTGAATGTTCCGGTTATTGCACTTTCTCAGCTCTCCAGAAGTGTGGAAACCAGACCAGGCAAAAGACCGATGCTGTCGGATCTGCGGGAATCCGGAGCGATTGAGCAGGATGCCGACATTGTGTCCTTCATTTTCCGTCCCGAATATTATAAAATCACGACATGGGATAATGATGAAGACGGTGGCGAATCTTCTACAGAAAATCAGGCGGAACTCATCATTGCAAAACACCGGAACGGTGCAACTGCCGATGTAAGGATGTCTTTCCATAAAAATATTGCAAAATTTGCCGATCTGGATCTTTTCGGAAGCGGCCACGGTTATCAGCCTTCCAATTTCGGGCAGCAGGATGCACCGAGTGGTTTCGAAAAAATCAAAACGACCATTGATCCCGGTGCAGCTTTCGATTTGCCGAAAAACCAAAATCTTTCCGGCTCGTCTATGAATGATCTGGAGGATGATGACGAATTCCAGTACTAGAATGAGTCTTCGCATTGAGATTTTTACCGACGGGGCCTGCAGCGGAAACCCCGGAAAAGGCGGTTACGGAATCGTCATGAAAGTGCCCGAAAAAAATTACGAAAAACACTTTTCTAAGGGGTTCAGGCTTACTACGAATAACCGAATGGAGCTTCTGGCAGTAATTGTTGCGCTCGAAAAACTGAAATCTCCCGACAACGACATCCATATTTATACCGACAGTAAATATGTTTCTGATGCCATCAACCAGAAATGGATTTTTGGATGGATAAAAAAAGGATTTAAAAATGTGAAAAATCCCGATCTTTGGCGCAGGATGGTACCCTTACTGAAAACCCACCAAACCACTTTTCACTGGATTAAAGGTCACGCCGGACATCCCGAAAACGAAATCTGCGACCAACTTGCTGTGAAAGCAGCCCAGTCCGCTGATCTTGAAATAGATGAGTATTTTGAAAATCAAAAGGACGGCGGACTTTTTTAGAGAACCGGTGTTTTGGAATTTCAAAAATTCACTTGTAAAAATTACTCCACAACTTACCTTACTTCGCTCAATTTCCTCCAACTTCAGGATGTCGTTTTGCGACTTTTGCTATCTTTGTTCAATGGATTACTTAGAAGCGCTTCAAAAAAGATATTCGGTCAAAAAATTTGACAAAGGGAAAAAAGTTCCTCCTGAAATTCTTGAAAATATTTTGGAAGCGGGCAGACTTTCTGCCAGTTCAATGGGTTTACAGCCCTATGAAATTTATGTAGTGGAAAGTGACGAAGTGAAACAGCAGCTTATATCCTCATTCCACAATCCGTCCCAAATTTCAACCTGTTCCCACTTGTTGGTTATGGTTTCTAAAAACGGGCTTGGTGACGAGTATGTCGACAATTATTTCAAACACATTTCCGACACCAGAGAAATCCCGGTTGAAAATCTTGATCTTTTCCGTAAAAACATCAATCTTCAAATGGATGCTTTAACGAACGAACAGATCATGGACTGGGCCGAAAAACAGAGTTATATTGTCCTCGGAAATCTGATGTTTGCTGCAGCCCTAGAAAATGTTGATACCTGCCCCATGGAAGGCTTTAACGGAAAATCAATGGGTGAAATCCTGAATATTGACCCGGAAAAAGAAAAAGTCAGCGTTGCTTTGGCCCTGGGGTACCGCTCGGAAGAAGACCATTTCCAGAATCTTAAAAAAGTAAGAAAACCGGAAGGCAAGTTGTTTAAATTTATATAAAATCTATGATCAAAGCAGATGTACTCGTCATCGGTTCAGGAATTTCCGGCCTTTCTTACGCGATAAAAATTTCTGAAAAAATGCCCGATGCCAAAATCATCATCGTTACCAAAGCCGATGAAGACGAAAGCAACACCAAATATGCACAGGGCGGCCTTGCCGTGGTAACCGATTTCGACAAAGATAATTTCCAGAAACACATCGATGACACGATGAGAGCCGGCGACGGCGAAAACAAAAGAGATGTAGTGGAAATGGTCATTAAAGAAGGCCCTGCAAGATTCCAGGAACTGGTGGATTGGGGAACGCATTTTGACATGGAAAAAGACGGTGATTTCAAGCTGGGACGTGAAGGAGGACATACCGAAAACCGGATTGTGCACCATAAAGACATCACCGGAGCTGAAATCGAACGGGCCTTACTCGCTACCGTCAACAGATCCCCGAATATTGAAATTCTCGCGCATCATTATGTTATTGATCTCATTACACAGCACCATGTACCCGGAAAAGAACTCAATGCCGAAGATATTTCTTGTTATGGCGCCTACATTCTGGATGAAAAAAATAAAAAAATAAAAAAAATTACGGCAAAAATAACACTTGTTGCCACCGGTGGAGCCGGCCATGTCTATAAAAACACCACCAATCCTGTTATTGCAACAGGAGACGGTATTGCATTCGTGCACCGGGCACGCGGAAAAGTGTCGAATATGCAGTATTACCAGTTCCATCCCACTGCACTCTACTCCAAACGGGACGGCATGCTTTTTCTGATTTCTGAAGCCGTTCGTGGCGACGGCGCCAAACTCCGCACGAAAGACGGGGAGAAATTCATGCACAAATACGATGAGCGTGAGGAACTTGCCTCGCGAGATATAGTTGCCCGTGCTATCGACAACGAACTTAAAATATCGGGCGACGATTATGTTGGCCTGGACTGCCGTGCAATGGACAAGGATAAATTCACCGAACATTTCCCGAATATTTATCAGAAATGCATCAGCGAAGGCATTGATCCTTTTAAACAGCTTATTCCCGTTGTTCCGGCCTGTCATTATCTGATGGGTGGAATTGAAGTGGATATGGAAGGCCAAAGTTCCATTAAAAATCTGTTTGCAGTAGGTGAGTGCACCAATTCCGGACTTCACGGAGCAAACCGTTTGGCTTCAAATTCATTGCTCGAAGGACTTGTTTTCGGTCATGAAGCCGCCATGAAAACAGTGGAACTTCTGCGTCAGAACAGTTTCAATTTCAAGGACCTGAAAGCTGTTCCGGAGTGGAACGAAGAAGGCATGAGGATGATTGATGAAATGGTGATGGTCACTTACCTTCGGCGCCAACTTCAGGAAATGATGAGCGATCTCGTAAGTATTGTAAGGAGCAACGAAAGGCTTGAGCTCGCAAAGAGAAAGCAGCAGGAAATCTTTGATGCGGTTACAGCACTCTACAACTACTCTATTTTATCCCCGAAGCTTTTGGAACTGCGCAACCTGGTGAATATTTCTTATCTCATCATCAAGCATTCGCTTCAGATGAAGGAAAACAAAGGCTCATTTTACAATAAAGATCTGGCAAAAAACATCAATTAATCAACACAACATGAAAAAACCACCATATGTAACCAAAGATGCCCTGAAAACATTCATTAAAAATGCTTTGGAAGAGGACATTCAGGAAGGTGACCATTCTACCCTTTCCACCATTCCCAAAGACCTGCAGCAGAAGGCAAAGCTCCTTGTAAAGGAAAACTGCATTCTGGCCGGCGTGGAAATGGCGGAACTTATATTTAAACATTTCGACAAAAACCTGAAGGTTGAAGTGTTGATTAAAGACGGCGAATCTTCAAAAGCCGGTGATATTGCCTTTTTCGTAACAGGGAGCGCGCGTTCCATCCTTTCCACCGAAAGACTGGTGTTAAACTGCATGCAGCGAATGAGCGGCATTGCGACTTTAACCCACGACTGGGATTCCAGACTTTTGGGAACAAAAACCAAACTGCTCGACACCAGAAAAACGACTCCGAATTTCAGGATGTGCGAAAAATGGGCGGTCGCGATTGGCGGCGGAACCAATCACCGGTTTGGTCTCTACGATATGATTATGCTGAAAGACAATCATATTGATTACAACGGAAGCATTACAACCGCCGTACAAATGGCGAAAGAATATATTAAAAAAACAAAAAAACCTTTACTGATCGAGGTGGAAACCAGAAACCTTGAAGAGGTTGAGGAAGCCATAAATTCAGGTGCAGACCGAATTATGCTCGACAATATGGAAGTAGCAGTAATGAAAAAAGCGGTTAAACTCATCAGCGGAAAATGTGAAAGTGAAGCTTCCGGTGGGATCACCCGCGAGATGCTGAAAGAAATCGCAAATACAGGCGTCGACTTTATTTCTGCCGGCGCATTAACCCACTCCGCAAAAAACATCGATTTAAGCCTGAAAGCAGTGCGCTGATTATCAATAAATTGATTTTAATGCAATTTTTTAGCAATACCGTAATGAATTATTTCATCATATTACGAATTTTTGAGCTTTAAGTAACTGTAAACGCAATAATTAGCACGGAATTTAACAAAATTTTAAAATTTAACATATAATTAATAATAGTTTCGATTATTTTAGCGAAGTTTGCAAAAATTTTTAATACTTACTTCAAGTTCTAAAATCTATTTATGAAAAGCAATTCTATTAAAAAGTCGATGCTTACTGTTGTGGTAACGCTATCAACGGCAAGTTTTTATTTTGCGCAAACAACGCAGGACACCCTTCAGAAATCTTCGGATATTGAGCAGGTAGTTCTTAGCGGTGTTGCCGACATTGCCAAAGACCGGAAAACTCCGGTAGCTGTTTCTACCATAAAAGAGGCTCAGATTGTGGACAAATTAGGAAACCAGGAATTTCCTGAGATCCTTAACACCACTCCATCTGTATATGCTACCAAAAGTGGTGGTGGCTTCGGAGATTCCAGAATCAACGTTCGAGGCTTCGACCAAAGAAACACTGCGGTGATGATTAATGGAGTGCCGGTAAATGATATGGAAACCGGGGCAGTCTATTGGTCAAACTGGGCAGGATTATCGGATGTCACTTCTGCAATGCAGGTTCAAAGAGGTTTAGGTTCTTCTAAATTGGCAATAGCTTCTGTTGGAGGTACAATTAACGTTCTTACCAGAGCTGCGGATAAAAAAAGACAAGGTAACGTAACTGGTAGCATCGGTAACGATGGTTACAATAAAGCTTTATTTTCATACAATACAGGAAAAAGCGAATCAGGTTGGGCGACTTCATTTTTGATGAGCAGAACTGCAGGTTCTATGTATGCCGACGGAACTGAATTTGAAGGGTACAACTATTACATTGCATTAGGATTTAATCCATCTGCAAAACACGATTTTCAGTTTACCATGACAGGTGCTCCACAATGGCATAACCAAAGATCTTTTCAATCTACAATTTCTGATCATATAAAATATGGTGGATCTGAGGATGAACCGAATAGAAAATACAACCAAAACTGGGGGTTGTTAAATGGTGAGGAATATTCGATGACCAGAAATTATTACCACAAACCGGTAATGTCTTTGAACTGGGATTGGAAAATTAACGATGCTACCAAATTAAGCTCTGTAGTTTATGCTTCTTTCGGTAGAGGTGGTGGAACTGGTGATGCAGGAAAAATCAACGGTAAATACTACAACAATTTGCCAAGAACTGCTGACGGCCTTGTGAGATTTGATGATATTGTTACTTGGAATCAAGGTGGTGTTGTTGCAGATTTTGGAGCAGTGAACAAAACACCTTATCTTGCAAACAGCAATAATGGTATTATCAGAAGATCATCGATCAATTCACATAACTGGTTAGGTATTATTTCAAGCTTAAATCATAAATTCAGTGATAACTTAAATGCTACGATTGGTCTTGACGCAAGATCTTATAAAGGTATCCATTACAGAATTGCAAGTGATTTTCTAGGCAACAACTCTTATACAGACACCAGTAACATCAACAACACCCCAAATGTGATTACCAACACTTTTGCTTCTAATGCAGACTGGAATCCGTTTGGTGGTAAAACCAACGACATTAAAGACCAATTAGCGTACAGTAACGATGGATTAGTAAAATGGTTAGGAGGGTTCGGACAAGTGGAATATACGAAAGACGCCCTTTCTGCTTTCGTTCAGGGATCAATTTCAAACCAAAATTTCCAAAGAGTTGATTACATGTTGTATGCGCCTGATCAGCAGAAAAGTGAAAAAGTTGACTTAGTTGGTTTCAATGTAAAAGGTGGAGCGAATTATAACATCAATGCACATCACAATGTTTTTGTTAACGGTGGTTACTATGAGAGACAACCTTTCTTTGGTGCAGTTTACTTAAACAACAGAAACGATGTTAACCCATCTTTAACAAATGAAAAAATTGCTTCATTTGAATTAGGATATGGTTTTAGATCGGCAATATTCAACGCTAATCTAAACGTTTACCACACTTCATGGGATGATATTTACAAAAGACTTACCACAAGAGCTACAATCAACGGTGTTTCTGTAACTGGTGTTGCAAACGTTCTAGGAATCAATGAAATTCATAAAGGTATCGAACTAGACTTCAATGTGAAGCCAGTTCAAATGCTTACTATTAACGGTATGCTTTCCGTTGGTGATTGGTATTTCAAAGGAAGTCCAACCGCGTCTTTCGTTGAAGATCAAACAAATACGGTAATACAGGAAGGAACTTTAGCACTTGACGGCCTTAAAGTAGGCGATGCAGCCCAAATTACTGCTGCCTTAGGAGCTGATGTTAAAATAACAGACTGGTTAAACTTTGATGCACAATACCGATATGCTGACAAACTATACTCAGCTTTCGAACCATCATCACGTCTAGTAACTGTTGCACAACCGAAACCTGCGGATCCAGCTGTAGAACTTCCATCATTTGGATTACTTGATTTGGGTGCAGGCGCCAGATGGAATATTAACAGTACTCAGGCATTTAAGTTCAGAGTTAACGTTAATAACGTATTAGATAAAGTTTATATCGCTGAATCCAGAACAAATAAAGCTGCAGATGCAAATGAAGCTAATAACTGGAATGGCATCAATAAAAGTAATGAGGTGTTTTTCGGTTTCGGAAGAACATGGAATGCATCAGTAAGTTTTATCTTCTAAAGAGAACTTACTATTACACTCAAAATCCCGACTATAATGTTGGGATTTTTTTATCTTTGCACCTAACTTAAAACAATTAGAATGGATTTCAACATTATGCTTCAGGCACACCGTGGTTTTGCTTATTTAATCCTGCTTTCAGCCGCAGTCTTTGCCGTTGCACTGCTGGTAACCATGTTTGGCTATTCCGGTAAAATTTCAAAACTTTTACGGAAATCCACGCTTTTTACGATGATTTTCTTTCACACGCAGGCTCTTATCGGTCTGATCATGCTGTTCTTCTTTTCTCCCGGCTTCAAAGCCGCTAAAGAAGCAGGAACGCTGATGAGTGATTCCGTTTCCCGAAACACGTATGTGGAACATCCTTTCGCGATGATCGTGGCAGCAGTTCTCTTAACCATTCTGAATAAAAAATTCAAAACCAACGATAAACTTCAGATGAGCTGGGTGATCATCGGTTTCGTCGCACTCGCTTTAATGCTTTGGGCATTCCAGTGGACCAGACTTTTCGGCGCATAATTTTTCATCAGTTATAATTCCCATTTTAAAATGAAAGTAGCACTTGTTGGCGCAACCGGAATGGTGGGCCAGGTGATGTTAAAAATTCTGGAAGAAAGAAATTTTCCTGTTACCGAATTAATTCCTGTTGCCTCCGAAAAATCGGTTGGCAAAAAAATTTCCTATAAGGAGAAGGAATATTCCATTGTATCCATGCAGACGGCGATCGACATGCGGCCTGAGCTCGCACTTTTTTCAGCCGGAGGAGAAACTTCATTAGAATTTGCTCCCAAGTTTGCTGAAGTCGGAACTACCGTCATCGACAATTCCTCTGCATGGAGAATGAATCCCGAAAATAAACTCGTTGTTCCCGAGATCAACGCCAGTATTCTCACCAAAAACGATAAGATCATCGCCAATCCGAACTGTTCAACCATTCAGCTGGTCATGGTTCTGCACCCTTTAAATCTGAAATACGATTTGAAAAGGGTGATTGTTTCCACTTATCAGTCGGTGACCGGAACCGGAAAAAATGCTGTTGATCAGCTCAATGCGGAAATCGCGGGTGATAAAAGTGTTGCAAAAGTCTATCCGTATGAAATCTTTAAAAATGCGCTTCCGCAATGTGATGTTTTCAGCGACGATGATTACACGAAAGAGGAAATTAAACTGATGACCGAACCCAAAAAAATAATGGGCGACGACACCTTTAATTTAACCGCAACAGCCGTGCGTGTTCCCGTTCAGGGCGGCCATTCGGAAAGTGTGAATATTGAATTTGAAAATGACTTTGACCTGGAAGAAATCCGGAAAATACTGTCCGAAACTCCCGGAGTAGTTGTAATGGATGATGTAAAGAACAGCATTTATCCGATGCCTCTGTACTCTGAAGGAAAAGATGAGGTTTTTGTCGGAAGAATCCGTCAGGACCGCTCCCAACCCAAAACCCTTAATCTGTGGATTGTCGCAGACAACCTTCGGAAAGGCGCCGCAACCAATGCGGTGCAGATAGCAGAATATCTCCTCAAAAATAATTTACTCTAAAAAATGCTCAGAAATGAGCATTTTTTTGTTATTAGAAGCCTCGAACATTTTTAATTAATTTAATGAAACTTTAATGTCAGAAACGCAGCAATCATCCAAAACCAATTTTTCCTTCCAGAGGAAAGTCGCCGTCATCGGAATCGTGCTTTTCGTTGGGAAATTAGTGGCATGGCATCTTACAAACTCCGATGCGGTGTTTTCTGACGCCATGGAAAGCATCGTGAACATCATTGCCGCATTTATGGGGCTTTATTCACTCTATCTCGCAGCAAAACCTAAAGATCTCGATCATCCTTACGGCCACGGAAAAGTTGAATTTGTGACTTCGGGTGTCGAAGGTGCCCTCATTATTTTTGCCGGAATCATCATTATCGTGCAGTCCATAGATTCCCTGCTCCACGGAAATGTTCCCAAAAAACTGGATTGGGGAATCCTGATCGTGACCCTTACTGCCGCCATCAATTATTTCATGGGTCATATTTCCTATAAAAAAGGAGTCAAAGAAAACTCGCTCGTGCTTCAAAGCTCCGGAAAACACCTGCAAAGCGATACATGGACGACTTTGGGAGTAGTCATCAGTTTGGTCTTGGTTTATTTTACCAAAATATACTGGATTGACGGTGCTGTGGCGCTCATTTTTGGTGCTTATATAATGTTTGTCGGGTATAAGATCGTCCGTACGGCCTTAAGCGGAATTATGGATGAAGCTGATCTCGACATGTTGGGAAGACTTGCGAAATTCCTGAACGAAAACAGGGAACCGCAGTGGATCGATATTCACAATATGCGCATTCAGCAGCACGGCAGCGGACTCCATATCGATGCACACCTGACCCTTCCGTGGTATTTCGAACTTCGCGAAGCGCATGAGCAAATGGAAAGAATGCTGAAACTGATCGCTGAAAATACGGATCGTACGATTGAATTCAATTTCCATATGGACGATTGCAAAACATTTTCGTGCGAAATCTGTGATCTTTTCGAATGTCCGGTCCGCCAACGAACTTTTGTCAAAAAAGTGGAATGGAATGTGGAGACGATTTCGCAGCCTCAAAAACACAATTTTAAGAAGGATTTTTTACAGGAAGATGCTTCCGGTAATAAAACAGCGGAATAATTAAAAGCAATATCAGCGGCTGGATGACAAATCTTCGGATATAAAAGGAAAAAAGGTAGCCAATTTCAAATTTTGTATGGATACAATACAGGTAGATGGGAAATGTGAGCGCGAAAACAAGTGCCATTAAAACGACTGCCTGAAGGGTCCATTTTTTATTCAGAAAAATAAAATATACCACCACTGCAGAAAAAAGCACATTCAGAAAGAACCGGAAAAAATGGTTGAGAATCAGTTTTTCTGCTACGAATTCCGGGAAAACTGCATTTTTATTGGCTTCGTGAAAGTAAGGAAGAAACGGGTCGTAGAAGATTCCATCCTCAAAAACACGAACCGCAACAAGCCCACAAATTCCCAAAATCACAAAAAGCCATTTCAGATGTTTCATTTCTTGGGACTTTTTAGAGCGAAAAATTTAATCCATATCAGCCATAGTACGACAACACTCCCGTAAATAACCGCAGGAAAGATATAATCGTGTCCGGCTTTTGAATACTGCGGAGTTTCTACAAGTAAAATATTCAGTCCGGCAATCCGAAGGACATTCACCATGTGCAGAAAAACAACACCTGCGGCAACAAAAACAAATGTTTTCTTCCCTTTATAAAAAGCAAATATAAACGCCGAGAACAGAATCATCACAGAAATGGCATTACAACCTTCCACCATCCTTGAAATATACTGTCCGTTCAATGAGAACCACGAGGTTTCTCTTTCCGGCACTTCCTTCATCTCCGACGGATAACCCAATAAGTTCTGTACGGATGTACTTTGTCCCCCTACCCATTTTGAAAAAGAATCAAGTCCGCCTTTTTCCATGTTCAGGTAAAACTGGTAAGCAAAAAGCAGCACCAGATAAATGATCATGAAACGCAGAAGGATTTTCAGCACCGGTTTGAAATCGTTGAACATGTTGCAAATATAATCCTTTCAAAATTCTATTTTCCTATATTTGTAAAAGTATGGAGAACGGAAACCCACAACTTTTTTTTGAGAAATTTACTGCACAACCTTCCGGGGATTTTTTCCCTTTAGCGCAAAGCGGATCTGCAAGAAAGAATTTTGTCGGGAAAAGTTCAGGAAAAAAGTTCATCATCACTTCCAACGAAAATATTGCGGAAAACGAAAGCTTTTTTTATTTTTCTGATATTTTTTCGGGCCTAAATCTGAATACTCCAAAAATTTTATCCGTTTCCGAAGACCGTAAAATATATGTCCAGGAATTTTTGGGTGAAAACACTCTTTCGGACCTGCTTTCTAATGAAGGACTTAACGAACGGACCACTGCTTTGGTGAAACAGACGCTCGAAAAACTCCAGTACTTTCAGAAAGAGACCGAAAGCAAGATCGATTACTCGAAAACTTTCGAGTACGAAAGATACGACGAACTGCCCATCACCAACGATTTGTTCTATTTCAAAAGTTTCATCGCCGATGTTCTGGAACTGCCTTACCAAAAATCTGCGTTACTGAAAGAATTTAAAAAAATTACGGCCACCATTGAGGATCTACAACCTCAGGGACTGATGATCCGCGATTTTCAGGCCAGGAATATTATAGTAAATGAAAAGGATGAAGTTTTTTTTATTGATTACCAGTCGGCGATGAAAGGTCCGCTCATGTATGACGTAATTTCGTTTTTATTCCAGGCAAAGGCCAATTTTCCTGAAGATTTTAAGAATGAAATGCTTAGTTATTACCAGTCTTTATGGCATGATGAAGAGGTACGCTTACAATTGGAAAAATCAATAAAACCGCTGCAGCTAATTCGTTTTCTGCAGGTATTGGGCGCTTACGGTTTCAGAGGGTTGGTTCAGAAAAAACCACATTTTATTGCAAGCTTAGATAAAGGGATCGAAAACCTGTACCATTTATCCGCATCATGGGAAGAGATGAATGCATATCCTGAACTGAAAAAAATAATCACCTTCCTTCAAACCGCTTCGGCAAAAGAAAAAATTAAAAATATTTTACAGCACTCATGAGTTTAACGATAGAAATACACAGTTTTTCCTATAAAAAAGAAGGAATTCCCAAAGACAACACCGGAAACGGCGGCGGTTTCGCCTTCGACTGCCGCGGGATCCTGAATCCGGGCAGAGTTGAGGAATACAAACAGCAAACCGGCTGCGACACAGGAGTCATTGATTATCTCGAAAACAAAACGGAAATGCCGAAATTTCTGGAACTTGTTAAAAATATCGTCTCCATTAATATCGACAATTATCTGGCAAGAAATTTTGAGCATTTGCAGATCAATTTTGGTTGCACCGGCGGGCAGCACCGCTCTGTGTATTGCGCAGAAAAAACGGCCGCATTTCTCAGGGAAAAATATCCTCAAACTACAGTTACCGTTTCTCACGACGAACAGCCACAACTTCATCATAACAACTAAAAATATAAAGTTTTAGTAAAATCACTTCCAATTGCATTATTCCTAAGATCAAATGAAAGCACTGATATTCGCCGCCGGCAAAGGAACACGCCTGAAACCTTTTACAGACCATCATCCGAAAGCCTTGGCTGTGGTAAACGGCATTCCGCTGCTAGAGAGGAATATTAAATATCTGCAGGGATTCGGAATCAATGATTTTGTGATCAATGTCTATCATTTTGCGGAGCAGATTATCAATTTCCTCAAAAAGAATGATAATTTCGGGGCTCAAATCCAAATTTCCGATGAAAAGGAAGAGCTTCTGGAAACCGGTGGCGGCCTGATTTTTGCAAAAAAGTTTCTTCAGGACGGAAATGATTTTTTAATCATGAATGCGGATATCTTAACCGACCTCAACATCAGTGACCTGGTAAAATACCATCAGAAAAATGAAGATTTTGCTACGCTGGCGGTTTCGGACAGAACCAGTTCAAGAAAACTTTTTTTTAATCCCGACATGATTTTAAGGGGCTGGCTGAATGTTCAGACTGGCGAGCAAAGATTGGCTGAATTCAATAAAGGCTTCAAAGCTTTGGCATTTAGTGGTGTACATTGCATTAATCCTGCTATCTTCGGCAAAATAAAAAGAACAGGTAAATTTTCGATAATGGAAGAATATCTGGATCTGATGCTGACTGAAAGAATTCATGGTTTTGAACACAACGCCCGTCTGATTGATGTAGGAAGACCGGAATCGGTGCTGGAGGCCGAAAAATATTTTAAATAAATTCAATGAGCAAGATAAAACGGGGAAAAGGACTTACAAAGGAAGTTGCGGGAAACGAATTTGAGATCGATCAGAAAATACAACATTCCTTCAAGGAAAAAACCTGGGATGAAACGGTTACGAAAGACAGCTGGATGGTTTTTAAAGTCATGGCCGAATTTGTAGACGGTTACGAAAAAATGGCGAAAATCGGACCCTGTGTATCTGTATTCGGCTCGGCACGACTAAAAGAAGGCGACCCGTATTACGAAATGGCCGTGGAAATTGCCCGGAAAATTACCGAAATCGGTTTTGGAATCATTACAGGCGGCGGTCCGGGAATTATGGAAGCCGGGAACAAAGGCGCAAGAATAGCAAAAGGAAAATCTATCGGGCTGAATATTGACCTGCCGTTTGAGCAGCACTTCAATCCGTATATCGATAAAAGTTATTCACTGGATTTCAATTACTTTTTTGTCCGAAAAGTGATGTTTATTAAATATTCTCAGGGTTTCGTCGTGATGCCAGGCGGTTTCGGGACCTTAGACGAACTTTCTGAGGCCATTACGTTGATTCAGACTTCAAAAATAGCACGTTTTCCGATCGTTCTGGTCGGTACAAAATTCTGGAGCGGACTTCTGGACTGGTTTAAAAATACTTTGCTCGAAAGCGGAATGATTGCAGAGGAAGACCTCAACCTTTACCGTGTTGTGGATACCGCCGAAGAAGCCGTTGCCCATATTAAGGCGTTTTACGATAAGTACTCCATCAACGTCAACTTTTAGTTGGCACATTATTTGAGCAATTACGGGCAAATGATTATTATCATTTAAAAAAATAAAAATGAATAAATTTTTAGGAATATTTGGAATTTTAACTTTATTTGTGATGATGAGCTTCGGAATTTCCGATTTTTATTCATCAATGACTAAAGTTGATTATGTGGAGGGCAGCAGAACACTGAAGTTCACCACAAAAATGAACACCGAGCATATCTCGGATGCCATAAAGATCAATCCCAGTACAGCGAGTTTTGAAGCAGAGGTTAAAAAATATGTGAACAATAATTTTGATGTTTATATTAACGGATCAGCAAAAACGCTCACCTTTACGGGAAGCCAGGTCAACGGCGAATCGGTATGGGTATATTTTGAAACCGGCGGAGTTTCTGAAATCAACACAATTAAAATCAAGAATACGATTCTTTTAAGTACTTTTCCCAAACAGTTTAATCTGGTTAACATTGCATATAAAGGCAACCAGAAGACAATGAATTTTCAGCGGGGAAAGGAAGTGAACGAAGTAAGTTTTTAAGGTTAAGCAATTAGGTAAATAATCCGGACCCATTGGTCCGGATTATTTTTGTTTGGTATTAAAAAAAATACCGCCTTTAAAAGGCGGTATTTTTTTAGTGGTGAAAATAGGAGGGCTACTGTCCTAATATTTTAACATTGTCGAGTTCCCACGTTGTTGAAGCAGTAGTGGTATTCGTATATTTAAACGCGACTCTTACATTTTTATTGGCAAAAGCATTTAAGCTGACCAAACCAGAATTCACAAATCCAAATGCGCCCAGCACAGTGTCTAAAGGAGCATTTAAAGTAGTCCAGGTAGTTGTAGTTGGATTACCTGTATAACTATCGGTAATCAACACCTGCAAAGGATTTCCTGGAGTAGTTGCTCTTCCGTCAGAATCAAAAGCTAGAGAATATGATGTAAAGCCGCTCAGGGAGATTTCTTTCGAAATGAGCCAGTCTTCATTTGCTGTACTGGCGCCGTTCATTACCGCATAATAATTAGATCCTGTGCCCTGGTTTGAAGTTGCCCAAGCCTGAGTTCCCGCAATACTTTGCTGGGTAAAGGTTCCCAAACCATTCTGGAAATCTTCCATAAAGAGTTTTGTTGGCGGAACCGTTCCGTCGCAACGTGGATTATCCAGATCCGCATGAATCTGTTTTGGAATCCATAACTGGTAAGTTCCGTTGAAAATACTCAGAATAGCATATACATCACCACGTCCGCCATCAATTTCTGTAGAGGCAAAAGAAGCAAAGTTGCTTGTTCTTAACAGAATGGTGTTTCCGGAACAGTCTTTTAGCGTCCGGTTTGTCGGTGACCCCGAAGCATAATTGCTCCCCAGATCAGTATTGATGAATTCAAGGTTTTTAATTTTGATCCATTTACCTACATCCGCAGTTGTTAACTGGGTAATTGTTTTTTCAGTTGGAACGACAGCAGATATTGGGAGGTTACTGTCGAAGAAGGTTTTATATACATCGGTCTCAGCGATCTGACCGACGTTCCCATTAAAAGGCTGACCCAACTGCAGTTCGCCGCTGACATTACCAATATAAAGATTTTTCAGTTTAATGTAAATTTCTTTACCTACTCTGAATCTTGCATCCTGATAAAGATTTGTCTTGTTGATATTCACACGGATTCCGCCGGTAGCATCTTCAATGTACACATATTTAAATAGGTTTCCAGTTTCATCATTGGCAGTAACTTTTGCCTTTACCACAAAATCTCCTGTAATCTGGGTTAAAGCGCCTGTAAACAATTGCTTCACTTCCGCTATTGTTTTTGGAGTAACCGTTGTAAGATCAAGAGCACAAGGATTTGTAGCGATTCCATCAGTTCTTGGGAAGCTATTCATCTCAATATCCGTAACCCTGTTAATATAAAACTGATACGTAGAACTGAATTTACTGAAAATTCCTATGAAAGTTCCTTTTCCGGCTGGCAAAATCTGGTTGGCAAAAGAAGCAAAACCGCTGTTTCTTACCACTACATTTAAAGTACTGCCTTGCTGGTTCAGCTTTTTATCAACACTTGTTCCATCTGGTGCAAAGGTAGTACAGAGAACCCTGCTGTCGAATTCTACATTATCCAGTTGAACTAAAGCTCCCAAAAGGTTTTGATTTGAGGCAAGCTGAGCGTATGTTAATACTTTAGGAACAATTTTCTCTCTGATCGTACATGATCTGAAGACATGCGCAGGAATTGCACTTTCAGGAATTCTCGAAACCGCATCTGCACCAGTGCTGATGGCATCCGCATCACGGATTCCAAGTTGAACCAATCCACCATAAGTTCCCAATGCAAGATCATTTAATTTGATGTAAATTTTAGATCCCTGCGGAAATTTAGTGTAGGTACTTACTGCATCAACACTGATGGTAAATCCCTGAGTAGGATTTGTAGGACTGTCCTGAATATAAATTGTTTTATAGATGTTTCCTGTTTCGTCAGAAGAAGAAACATAACCTTCCATTACTGCGGTTGAATTGGCCGGGAAAACATAAGCTGTACTTCCATGAAGCGCCTTAACCTGAGCAATCGTTAGGGTGGCCGTAAGATCCTGACACTGGTAACCTTCCAGATTCGGATCATTGTATTTGTCATCATGAACACACCCTGTAATAAAAAAGGAGGCGAAAATGACAAATAAAAATTTTAAGAATGAACTGTATTTTTTCATTGGATGTATTTTATTATTAAAATCTTAAATAAACATTGGCAAAGAATGTAGTCCCACGGTCATACCATAATTTAGGTGCAAAATAAGGATACTTGCGGTTCGAATCCAGCAATGCTTCAGGGAAATTCACATTACGTCCCTGTTCGAAACCACCGGTCACATAATCGCGGTTGTTCAGGATGTTGTTCACACTTAAACTTACGCCCATTCTGTATTTTCCGAAGAGGAATGATTTACCAATATTGGCATTTAACATGAACTGATCTTCAAATTTCTGCTGAGCAGTAAGTTTTTCAATTAATTCAGGAGTAACGCCGTTATAATTATCTCCTGTTATAGGATCTGTGAACAGAGAAGTTGTTTTGTTAAGGGCTGAAAAATCCAGGAACTGATCCTGCAGGTAGTTTGCCGAAGCACCCACCCACCAGAATTTGGTGGAATTATACCGCAATCCTAGTGAATAAGCTTTCTGTGGGGTGCCCGCAATTTTATAGTCTTTCAGTTTGGCATTTCCCCATCGAGATTCAGACGAAATATATCCTGAATCATCGTCGAAAGTCGAAACTTTCGGATTGTTGGTGATTCTGTAGTCCCCGTAACTTACTACACCCGTTGCGCTTAAAGTTGGAGTAATCTTCAACTCAGCTCCAAGTTCAAGACCTTTATAGGTTTTATTTACCCCGCTCAGGATTTCAGCCACGAGTGCGTTGCCCTGATCAACCGTAGCGCTCGAAACGTCAGCATAATATCTGGATATTTCAGTAGCATTGTTGATGGTGGTGTAATAAGCCCCAACTCTCAGTTTAAGGATCTGGCTTCTTAAAATATAGCTCAGATCATTGGAGTTGATAATCTGATTATCAACACTCGGGGTAATCATATTGGTAACCCTTGGGCTGATGAAAATTTCATTTAATGTGGGTGCGAGGCTAAAGAAAGCTCCGTTATATACGATAAAGTTCTTCCCGTTGATTTTATAGGTAATTTTTCCTTTGATTCCCGCATCAAAAGCATCGAACAATTCACTTTTTCCTTTGCTGTTGAATCTTGCATGTCTGTAATCACCGTCTCTCTGAGATTCAGAATAAGAAGAGAAAACTGATGCAACAAAATTCCATTTAGGGAAATCAACTTCAGTAGAGGCATTTAAAGCATACTGATTTCTCATTAACTCATAAGAATACTGGGTTCTGTCGCCCACCATAATTTTTCTGTCCGGGTTATCCAGATCATTGGGAGCGTCATAATTAAAGGCATTGAGATCATTAGAATAAAGAGCGCCCAAAAGATCCTTCATTTCCCGGAAATTATCAGATTTTAAGTTCTGATAGTTAAAATTGATGTTCAGTTTCCAGTTAGAAGCCAAACGGGTATCAAAATGTGATACGAAATTAATCGTTTTGTCTTTATTTACATCATCAACAATGGTATAAACCGCACCTCTCGGCTTGCCGTTCATATCATATCGGTTAAGATAGTTGGCGTTGTAAAGCGAGTTCCAGTCGATTTGACTCACATTCGGATCGGTTTGCCATTTCAGCACTTCCGCATCATATAGTGGCTGTTCTGCAGCAGTGATTTGCACACCACCATCGGAATCGACATCCTGGAATAAATATCCCGGAAGTTTTCTGTAATAAGTAGGATTTGGGTCTGCAGCGTGAAACCAGTCGAGTCTGCTTCGTCCGTCTCTACCGAACTGGTAAGAAAGGGTATTGTTCCAGTTGCTTGTTTTCCCTAATTTTAAATAATCAGAAATCATAAACATTGGCTCAAATACTTTTCTGATCCTGGAGTTTCTTTTCTCCCCGTCCTGCCATCCCCAGTAGGCATTATAGTTTTTACCCATGATGTCATAGGTTTCCTGAGTGTTTGGAGAATTGGAGGCTCTGTAAGTAGGAGATCCGAATGCAGTAAAGTTAATGGCGTGGCGGCTGCTAAACTGTTTTTCGATAGCGGCGAAATAGGCGTACGAATCCTGGTAAGTTCCGTCAAGCACACCATCGTCTGCCCATCTTCTGCTTCCGGAAAAGGTAAAAGCCCATCCGTTTTTGCTCAGCCCGCTTGAATAGGTGGCCATTGCTCTGTGGAAATAGCTTCTGTTCGTGAAGGAATATGCCAAAGAAGTCTGTTTTCTGTAGCTTGAAGCTCTTGTATTGTAATACACAACACCACCCAAATTACCGAATGCATATTCTGATGGTGTAATATTGTCTACATTTTCGTACGGATAACGGGTCACATCGTTGAGGCCGCCCCAATTGCTGAAATCTACTTTACCGTCATCATTCTTAGACATGGAGACCCCGTTGAACAGAACGTCTTCAAAACGGTTTTCAATTCCTCTCGGTCGGAACCAGTACGCGCCCAGTTCAAAAGCAGTTACATTCTGGAAGGCATCACGCCCGGAACTCAAAAGCCCAACGGTTGGCTGCATAGAAGAGCCTCCTTCATCAGTATCGTTTGCGGAATCGTCTACCAGCATTACGCCGGCTTCTGCAGCTCCAGATACAGTAAGATTTATAACTCCCAGATCTTTTCGTTTTTCATCTGCATTTACATCAAATTCAATAATTTTTGAATCGAAGTTCTGCTTGGACACCGTAATTACGTAATGTCCCGGCTGCATATCAACAAACTGGAAATATCCGATTTTATCTGCGGTAACGTCGTTGGCAGACTGAGCAAGATCAATCTCTGCGTTTTCAACTGCCTTTCCCTGTGCATCTTTAATATATGCATAGACCGTAGTCTGTGCAAAATAATAAGATGCGGGAAGCAAAGTAAACAATGAGATTAAGGATAATTTTTTTATCATAGCCAATGTTTTTATTTTCCTTTTTATACTAGTTTTTAAAGGGGCAACAAATTTAATCTTAATTTTTATTAAGTTAAACATTTTTAACACTTTATTCAGTATATCAGTATTAAAAATTGTTAATGCTTCTAAATATATATTAAAACAGGGAAAAAGTTAATTGAAACTTCCTTTTTATAGATTTAAGTGTAAGCCTCGGAAATAATTACTAATTTTACACCCTTAAAAATATGTAAATTTCCTATGAAAAAATATTTGACTTTATTCATTCTGTTTGTTTTCGGGTTCAGTTTTTCTCAGCAAAAGCAGGTACAGAGAGCAACTATCGCATTTCTGAATGTTGAAAATTTATGGGACACGGTTCCTTCCGCTGATTATATTGACGGTACTAAAGACGTTAATAATCCGGCCTTCCACAGAAGTGTCCCCCTTGATTCCATTAAATATCTCGAAACTACAGAGGAATATAAGGGTCCTTGGAGCGATGAGCTTTTAAAAGGTAAAAAAGTTATCCGGTACCAGATACTGGCTGATGATTTCACCGCAAACAGTGCTAAAAACTGGAATACCGAAAAGTACAACCAAAAACTGGCGAACGAAGCCAAAGTGATTTCAGAACTCGGGAGACAGTACACCAATGACAATCCTGCCATTGTAGGCTTAATTGAAGTTGAAAACAGAAAGGTTATCGAAGATCTTATCAGTCATCCTTTACTGGCAAAAAGCAATTACGGAATCATCCATTATAACTCTTATGATGCGAGAGGGATTGATATTGCCATCATTTACCAGAAAAAAAGATTCACCGTATCTGAATTTTACAAAAAGGAACTCAAAATTTTTGATGATGAAGGAAAACGGAGTTACACGCGGGATATCCTCGTTGTAAAAGGCCTTCTTGACGGCGAAAAAATTGCAGTTTTCATGAATCACTGGCCTTCAAGAAGTGGTGGTGAAGCTCGTTCGCTGCCAAGACGTATCGCTGCAGCAACGGCTTTGAAAGAAGAAATGGATAAACTGCGCGCGGAAGATCCTAATATTAAACTGTTTGCCATGGGAGATTTCAATGATGATCCGGTGAGTCCGAGTCTTAAGAAATATCTCGGTGCAGTGGGTGACCCTTCCGAATTGTCAGATAAATCTCCTTATTATAATCTGATGATGAAACTTTATAAAGGCGGTGTTGCTTCTTTGGCATACCGCGATGCACCGAATCTTTTTGACCAGATCATCGTTTCAAAAAACCTTTATTCTCCTGAAAAACTCACCAAAACCTATTCTGTTTTTAAAGCTGAAATTTTCGCTCCTTCGTACCTTGTGAATTCACAGGGTCAGTGGAAAGGCTACCCGTTCAGATCATGGGATGGCGACCGCTACACGGGAGGATACAGTGACCACTTTCCGGCTGTATCTGTTGTGCAGAAAGAACATGTAACTAACAAATAAAAATCAAATATTTATTAAACCGAAGATGCTGTCTTCGGTTTTTTTATTTTACTAACTTTACATAAAAAAGAATGAAAAATATTATCCTGACGCTGCTTTTCGTTTTATTTGCCGCAGCATGCTCGTCACAGACCACACCCGAAAAAAATAAAAACAATACCTCAATGAAACCCTCCAAATCTGAGGATGGCGAATGGGATTTACAGGTTATTGACACGCAGTACGACTACTTTTTAAATGCGATAGCCAAACCGGCAAATCAGTACACCGAAAGTTATCTGAAAACGAAGAACAGGTTTCTGGTAAGCGAATGGAATTCGTATTATTATTCCGGTCGCTATCCAAACATCATTGAATCTTCCATCGATTATGACCCGAATGAAAACTACGGCCTGAATTTCGAATACAAACTGTATCAGGTTTTTGCTTATGTTAAATGGAAATATGGCCTGAAGATGAACAATTTAAGTGGTGCCGATGCACATTAAAACAAAAGGTTCAGCGATGCTGAACCTTTTGTTTTAATAGATATTATTTGTTTCTTATTTATTGAACTTCTCTTCTACTTTATCCCAATTGATCAGGTCGAAAAATGCAGCAACATAATCGGGTCTTTTATTCTGGTAATTTAAATAATAAGCATGTTCCCAAACATCGAGTCCTAATACAGGAACTCCTTTGCATTCTGAAACAGGCATCAATGGATTGTCCTGATTCGGAGTAGAACAAACGGAAACTGAGCCGTCGTCTTTCTTACACAGCCAGGCCCAGCCAGAACCGAATCTGGTTTTAGCCGCTTCAGAAAAATCAGTTTTAAATTTCTCGAAACCTCCAAAAGCCTCAATAGCAGTTTTTACATTTCCTACCGGTTCTTTGCTTCCGCCAGGAGTTAGGATTTCCCAGAAAAGAGTGTGGTTAAAATGGCCGCCGCCGTTGTTGCGGACTGCCGGTTTATCGGTTCCCGTTTTGCAGATTTCTTCGATGGTTTTCCCTTCCAGATCTGTCCCTGCAATGGCTTTGTTTAAGTTATCAATATATGCTTGATGGTGTTTTGTATGGTGAATTTCCATTGTTCTTGCATCAATGGCTGGTTCCAATGCGTCATAAGCATAGTTTAATTGTGGTAATTCAAATGACATAATTTATTGATTTTAAATGTTATGATTCAAATTTACTCAATTTTAATGGTAGATACAAACTGTATGAATCACTTTAATATATCTTTAACACTGCTTTTTTCTATATTACATTGAAAACAAAGTTGCAAGTACACAATTTCTTCATTTACCGTTTAATCAGATTTCAAACAGATGTATTATCTTTGCCAAAAGATAATCTATGGTAAATTCAAGGGCCAGAGAAACCACCGAAGCCATCGAAAGGCTGTATGTTTCCATGCGTCATCTCTTCTATCGCGGTTTTTTTAAACCGTCGGGTATCTCCGGAGAAAGTTTAAGAACACTGCTTACGACCATTAATCCTGAAATTTACGGAACAATGGGTGTCGCCAATAAAATTGAACTGGACGGGCTCCTTTATGTCCTCGACAGGCTTCCGGAAGGCATTGAAGAATGCTCTTTCATCCATCTCACATCCGATGAAGGTTTCGAAAAAGGAAGTTTTGAAGTAATTGTGCCGAAAAAAAGACGGAGAAACTGCTACAGAATCGATGAGCACCAGATGAACATTGAAGTGCTGCTTGGCCGTTCGGAAATCTATGATATCCTGACCCACCTCACCTTTCTTTACATTGAAGCTGACAAAATCCGCAATCTGGCGTTCATCACCGATGAAAACGACCGACCTACACGCGCCTGGAAAATCATTGAAGAAGTGGCAAAAGGGGAAAAACAGTTCAGCCGTAAGGAAAAAGAAGTAGCCTTGATTCACCTTTCATCCCTTTTAGGAAGGACTTTCGATGAAACCCTAAATGCATATAACTCTTTTGGTGACGATGGAAATCCGGACCGGCTTTTCAAGATTATTTACTATCTCGGAAACGAAAGTTTTAACGATTTTAAAAAGATCCGCGAACGCGAAGTTCATTTCTCCGCCATCCTTCGCGAAAGGGTTGGACATCACTTTTTCGGAGAAAAATGGGCAAATAAAGTAAAAGAGGTACTTGCAGAGAACAATCTCCACATGCGGCCTTTGCATATTATTTCAGCCAACATGCATTCGGTGAAAAACATGCTGTATGCCAACGACGCGCTCGGCAAGAAAACCACGAAAACTGTAGATTACAAACTGTATCAGGATATTTCAAATAAAAAGGCCCTTCAGGAAAAAGTACTCGAACATTCCCAAAATGCCGGTCTGATTTACATTGACGACCAAAGCGGCAGCAATATTGATGTGCAGATCATCGATTTATCCAAAACCGATTTGAAAAATACGCCATTTGCGGGTATAAAGTACTCCGGAGATGATGTGATCATGGTTTTCGACTATGCTTTTGGCGAACAGGCTTATGAAGTGATGGATGAACTGCTGCGACCGTATGATTTCAACGGTGAAATTTATACCATGAAGGTGAAATCGGTTTCCATTATGGGAAAAGCCGGTATTTTAACAGGCGGAAAAGGTGACATCATGATCCCAACCTCCCACATTTTTGAAGGAACTGCTGATAATTACTCCTTTGAAAATGCACTGAAACTGTCTGATTTTGAAGATGAAGAACTGAAATCCTACGAAGGCGCCATGATTACGGTGCTCGGAACTTCACTCCAGAACAAGGACATCCTCAAATATTTCATGGATACCTCATGGAAAGCAATAGGGCTGGAAATGGAAGGCGCTCATTATCAGAAAGCGATTCAGGTGGCTTCTAAAATCCGCCATCATATTTCCCAGGACCTGTTTGTGTGTTATGCGTATTACGCGTCTGATAACCCCCTGGAAACAGGCTCAACCCTATCATCGGGCGGACTTGGACTGACAGGAGTAAAACCAACCTACCTCATCACCCTTAAAATTCTGGAAAAGATTTTAGGAAGCGCGAAAGTTGCCGCTGAAAAATAGAGAGAAAAATCTGGAATAGGATTCGGACCAAAATAGAAAAGTTTATTGAATCGCTTCAATAAACTTTTTTTATATCTGAATTTCTGATCTTTAGAACTGATATCCAGCTCCAACAATAAATAAACTCGGGCGACTGTCGTATCGGATCGTCTGATTTGTGTTTTTGTTGATGAAATCACGCTGGTCATTGCTGAACGCGCCTTCATATCTTCCGTTTACGATAAAATCCTTGATCTGAAGCTGCGCACCGAACTGAAAACCTACAGTAAATTCTTTCAGGGCATTTTCCTTGAAATCATTGAACTGGTCATCTCCTGCAAGATTGTAAGAGGCAACCGGGCCGATAAAGAGACCCAGATTATCGCCAAGCACTTTGTATCCTACCAATACCGGAACATCAACTCTGTTGCTTTTTGCTTCGAATTTTGTGTTACTCACCGGATCTGTAAATTCATTCTTGAAAGTCGTGTAGTAAATTTCGGGCATGATGAAAAGAGAACTGAGGATATTCATCTTCACAGACAACCCTGCGTTGAAACCTACATTATTCTTTCCGTCCTTATCATAAGCTTCAACTGCTGAAGCGGAAATGTTTTTCCATGAAGAAGAACTGGTTGGGAACAGTAAATTTGCCTTTGCGGCCACCGAAATCTGCGCAGTTGAAAAGACGGAGAGTCCTATGAAAAGCGCGCTAAAAAGTTTTATCATTTTCTGGGGGTTTAGTTATAATATTATCAATAGATGTTTTGTTGGTCTCGAGAAAATATTCTCTTAATTCCTTAAACAATTCCGAAGAATAAACGAAATCGATAAGGTTTTTATTGCCGGCATTAATCAGGATATCCTTATTTCCTTCCCATTCCTTGATTCCCATCCGCAAATAGACAATTTTTTCGCCAATGGTCATTACTGAATTCATATCATGAGTATTGATGATCGTGGTGGTGTTGTATTCCTGGGTTATTTCCAGCAGCAGATCATCAATAATATTGGCCGTATAAGGATCCAGACCCGAATTGGGTTCATCACAGAACAGGTATTTTGGATTGTTTACGATGGCACGCGCGATTGCGACCCTCTTCTGCATCCCACCCGAAAGTTCTGACGGGAATTTTCGGTTCGCTTTATCCAGGTGAACTCTTCCTACAACATCGAAAACCCTTCTCTTTTTCTCCCGAAACGTGAGGTTGGTAAACATATCCAGTGGAAACATAATGTTTTCTTCCACCGTCATTGAATCAAAAAGCGCACTTCCCTGAAAAACCATCCCAATTTCTGCACGGAGTGTCTGCTTTTCGTCACGCCCCATTTTATTAATGTCGCGGCCGTCAAAAAGAATTTCTCCTGAAGTGGGTTGGTAAACATTTAGGAGACTTTTAACGAAAACGGTTTTTCCCGAACCACTTTGTCCGATAATCAGATTGACTTTCCCCGATTCCAAAGTAGTTGTGATGCCTTTTAATACCTCAACCTCATCAAAGCTTTTTCTTAAATCTTTTACCTCAATCATCAGCTTAAAATTAGTTGGGTTAATATTAGTTCAGACAGAATAATGAAAACCATCGTCCAAACCACGGCCTGAGTAGAAGCCCTACCCACTTCCAGTGATCCGCCTTTAACGTTATAACCGAAATATGCGGGTATCGAAGCAATCAGAAATGCAAAAACAATGGTTTTGGCAAAGGCATAAATCACGAAAAGATTCGGCATAAACATTTGGATACCGTTGATGTAATCGGCCTTCGACCAGCTTCCGGTAAGCATTCCGGCCAGATAACCTCCTCCGATTCCGAAAACAATACTGATGGCGATAAGCAAAGGATTGAAAATTAAACAGGCAATGATTTTTGGCAAGATTAAAAAATTCGGCGAATTTACGCCCATTATATCCAGTGCATCAATTTGTTCGGTAACCCTCATCGTTCCAATGCTCGAAGCAATGTAGGAACCCACTTTTCCGGCCAGAATCAGACTGATGATGGTGGGTGAGAATTCCAAGACAAGCACTGCTTTTGTCGCATAACCCACAAACGAAGTGGGAATCGGAAAGGACGATGCCTTGAAGTTGTTAAACATTTGAATGGCCACTACAGCGCCTACGAAAATTGAGGTAAATATTACCAATCCGAAGGAATTTACGCCCAAATCATTGATTTCCCGCATCAGCATTTTTAAAAACACTGAAACTTTCTGGGGTCTTTTTATGATCTTACCCAGGAGAATAATATACTCCCCTATTCGGGTAAAAAGTTCTTTTAACATTCTGCTAAATTAGTCTTTTTTTTAATTATTGTTTTCTATTTATTTTGCGTTATTGTCTCCGCCGATTAACAGAAAAAAGGTTTTCATGATAATGACAAAATCCAGCACGAAAGTCCAGTTTCTCACATAAAATGTATCGGCCAGAATCCGTTTGTGCATCTGAATTTTCATGTCTCCATGATCGCCCCGCAAACCGTTTACCTGAGCCAATCCGGTAATGCCCGGTTTTACAAAACTCCGTAAGGTGTAACGTCCGATTTTTGGTTTGTAAAATTCATCCACAAGAAGCATGTGCGGCCTTGGTCCTACAACTGACATTTCTCCCATTAAAACATTGATGAACTGAGGCATTTCATCAAGACTCGTTTTCCTTAAGATTTTTCCTATTTTGGTAATCCTCACGTCATTTTCCAAAGTGGTTTGGGTTGATGAGTGGTCATTCACAACCATGGTTCTGAATTTAAAGCACCTGAAAATCTCATCGTGATAGCCATATCTATTCTGCACAAACAACACAGGCCCTTTGCTGTCCATTTTAATGAGCAATGCTATAAGCGGAAAAAGCCAGCTGCAAACTCCGATCAAAATCAGCGCCGAAAAAAACATATCGAATCCTCTTTTTAAAATATAATTCGTGAAAAAATCAAGTGGATATTTGGTTTGGGTCAGGACCGGCTGTGTTTCGATATAACCCAGATCAAATGAAAAAAAATTATTCTGGATGAAGTTGGGAATCAAAGAGAGTCTTACTTTATGAATCTCTGCCGCCTGAAAAATCTCATTTTCGAAAGTCGCATCCAAACTTGTTTCGGTGGGTAAAAAAAGCGTGTGAATCCCATTATCTTTCCAGAAAGCAATTAGTTCGTTAATGGTGAACTCTTTATTTGGATAATTAAAAATCCGGAAACCGTAATCTTTCCTTTCTGTCAATATATTCTTCAGAATTTCGGCAGACTGGTTTTCCTGCAAAAACATCACGTTCCGGTAATTTAAACCACGACTTCTGATGTACTTTAAAGAAAAGAAAATAAAGGATTTCAGTAAACTCAAGACCAGAAAAAGTGAAAGGGCTATAATATAGCGATCCTGCTTCAGAAATTCATTATCACTAACCTTTGCGAAAAGAATCAGACCAAAAATAAAAATCAGAATATGGGTAAGTAGCCTTTCAACATACAATGTATAAGTCAGGTTCCGCGGAATGCTGTAGAGTTTGGTGCGACCGCTTAAAAGAATCCAGAAAAAAATAAGTAAAATAAGTGAAATCGCATTTTGCTCCCACTGTTCTTGCTCCAGTTTCAGTCCGTGATTCCGGGAAAAATAAAACACCAGAACTCCCGCAACAATCAAGACATCAAGAAGAATGAAAAGTGATTTGAAATACCGGGAATAGCGGATTCTTTGCATAAAAAAATTTATGAAAGCTAATGTAGCACAATTTAAGGAATATTCAAATATTTATGGGTCTGCACAGAGGCCTGCCATTTTGGATTTGCCAATATAAAATCGGTGATTTTCGGATAAATTTCGTCTCTTTTACTCCACTCGCTCTGCAGATAAAGCTTACAGTTTTCTGAAACCTTCGCTGCCTGTTCCTCAGCAAATTTTAAATCATTGTTATTGAAGACAATGACCTTCAGTTCGCTGGCTTTTGAATAAATAGATTCTTTCGGCAGACCGGTTTTCTTTGGAGAAAGGGTGATCCAGTCCAGAATTCCGCTCATTTCGTATGCTCCTGAAGTCTCAATGTGAATCTGGCAACCGAGTTCCTTCAGTTTCGAGGTTAAAATGTTGAGGTTCCACATCAGCGGTTCTCCACCGGTCAATACCACTGTTTTACAGGATTTTGCGGCAGTTTCAGCGATTTCCACAGCATCCATCAGCGGATGAAGATTGGGATCCCAGCTTTCCTTCACATCGCACCAATGACAGCCGACATCACAGCCGCCAAGACGGATGAAGTACGCGGCTCTTCCGGTGTGTGCACCTTCGCCCTGCAAAGTGTAAAAATGCTCCATCACCGGGAGCATTTTACCTTGTTGCAATAAAATATTTTCTTCTTCTTTAGTCATTATATACTGAAGTTTTATAGGCTAAAATTGTGTTTTTCATAAGCATTGCCCGAGTCATCGGACCCACTCCGCCCGGAACCGGGGTAATGGCTTCCGCTTTTTCGCTGCAGCTTTCAAAATCTACATCGCCTACCAATTTATATCCTTTTTCGGACTGGTCCTCAATTCTCGTAATTCCCACATCAATCACAATGGCGCCCTTTTTAATCATATCGCCTTTCAGGAAATTCGGATCGCCCAAAGCCGTGATCACAATGTCGGCATTTTTTGTAAATTCTTCAATATGCGGAGTGTAGGAATGCGTGAGCGTCACTGTAGAATTGCCGGGAAAATCTTTTCTTCCCATCAGAATGCTCATCGGTTTTCCTACGATGCGGCTTCTGCCGATGATCACACAGTGTTTTCCTTTCGTATCGATCTGGTATCTTTCCAAAAGAGTCAGGATTCCGAAAGGGGTTGCCGGAAGGAACGTGTCCATTTCCAGCGCCATTTTTCCGAAATTTTCGGGGTGAAAACCATCTACATCCTTTCTGGGGTCAATGGCCATGATGATTTTTTCCTGATCGATCTGTTTAGGCAAAGGCAGCTGAACAATAAACCCATCTACCTCTTTCGACCTGTTCAGTTCATCAATTTTTTCCAGAAGCTCAGACTCAGAAACGGTGTTCGGAAATTTCACCAAAGAAGATCTGAAACCTACTTCTTTACAGTCGCGGATTTTGTTGTTGACATACGACATACTTGCGCCGTTGCTGCCCACTAAAATCGCTACCAAATGAGGCGGCCTCCTGTTTCCTTCCAGAATTTTATCTACGTCTGCCCTGATTTCTTTTTTGATTTCTTTTGAAACTTTCAGCCCGTCCAGAATTCTTGCCATTTTATTTTTACTTTAGATTATTTGCAAATTTACTGATTCTCTTTAAAATAGTTCATCAAACCGTTGGTGGAAGAATCATGTGACTTTACTTTTCCGCTTGTTTCAAGTTCCGGCAGAATTTTACCTGCCAAAACTTTACCGAGTTCAACCCCAAACTGGTCAAAGCTGAAAACATTCCAGATGATGCCCTGCACAAAAATTTTATGTTCATAAAGTGCAATCAGCTGCCCCAACGTAAATGGAGTCAATTCATTGATTAAAAGAGAATTTGTAGGGGTATTTCCGTGAAAAACCTTGAAGTTGCAGAGGCGTTTTACTTCTTCTTCCGATTTCCCGGACTGTACCAGTTCTTCGCGTGCTTCCACAGGGGTTTTGCCGAATGCCAGAGCTTCGGTCTGCGCAAAGAAATTGGCCAGTAATTTTTCCTGATGATCCGAAATCTGATTCGGCGACTTCACAAAAGCGATAAAATCCGCGGGAATGAGTTCTGTCCCCTGATGGATCAACTGATAAAATGCGTGCTGACCATTGGTTCCGGGTTCTCCCCAAATTACAGGACCGGTTTCATATTCTACAAAATTTCCGTTTCGGTCTGCACATTTTCCGTTGCTTTCCATATCACCCTGCTGCAGATAGGCGGGAAAACGGTCGAGGTATTGTGAGTAGGGTAAAACTGCATACGTTCCGGCTTCATAGAAATTTCGGTACCAGATTCCCAGAAGTGCCATTAAAACGGGAACATTTTCCGTGAAATCCGCAGTTCGGAAATGTATATCGGTCTCATGTGCCCCTTTCAGCAGCTGTTCGAAATTATCGTAGCCAACGGACAGAACAATGCTCAGCCCTATTGCGCTCCAAAGCGAATATCTTCCGCCAACCCAGTCCCAGAATTCAAAAATATTCTCTTCAGCAATTCCGAATTTCTTCACCGCTTCGGTATTCGTCGAAAGTGCTACGAAATGTTTCGCCACCTCTTCCTGTTTGCCGTTTTTCAGGAACCAGGATTTTGCAGATTCTGCATTGGTCATGGTTTCCTGAGTCGTGAATGTTTTTGAAGCGATGATGAAAAGCGTCGTTTCAGGGTTCAGATTTTTCAACGTTTCAGCGATATGGTTTCCGTCGACATTCGAAACGAAATGGACATTCAGTCGGGTTTTGAAATGTTTCAACGCAGAACAGACCATGACAGGTCCCAGATCAGATCCGCCGATGCCGATGTTCACAACATCGGTAATTTCTTGGCCCGAAAACCCTTTATGCTGTCCCGAAATCACTTTTTCGGAGAAGGCTTTCATCTGACCCAGCACTTTTTTGATGGCTGGTTTGATGTTTTCTTCGTCCACAAGAATTTCACGGTCCGAAAAATCCCGTAAAGCCGTGTGAAGCACCGCCCTGTCTTCCGTTTCATTGATCTTTTCTCCTGAAAACATGGCTTCGATGGCAGGTCGCACGCCGCATTCAACCGCTAAATTCTGGAGTAATCCAAACGTTTTATCATCAATCAGATTTTTAGAAAAATCAAAAAGATAATCTTTTCTTTTCACAGAAAACTGACTGAATCGGTCGGAATTGTATTGAAAAAGGGAACGCAGCTCAAAATCATTCTGCGAAAAATGGGCCTTCAGGGCCTTCCAGGCGTTGGTTTGGGTAGGGTTTATTTTTGGCAGCATAACATTCTTTTAATTCAGCCAGGAAAAGACTGTTTTGAGGTTGCAAATTTACGCAAAAATAAAACCTCCGGAAAATTCCGGAGGCTGAAGTCATATGAAGTTTTCTAAATATGCAGAATCAACGTGTAGATATTGAAACTTGCAGAAAACTACTTCTGCTTACTTATTTCATGAAATTTTACAGCCTGTTTTCTCTTTCTTAAAAAATAGAAAAGAAATCCGGCAATCAGCAAAAGCGGCCAAATGGAAGCCAGGCCGATGATTATTTTCTGGATCAGATTAAAACCTTCAACCGTTGCATTTTTCAAGTCATACAGAAAATTGAATTTGTATTTATTGTCCATATTCACAGTGTTCGTAACAGCGATTTCAGCGGTTCTTAATGCGGGCTCCTTCAAATGAATGTCAACCGTGCTGTATTTTAACTGGTCTGTCATCTCCAAACCTGCCACTTTTTGGTAGTTTCCTTCGCTCATGTTTTGGTCGCTCAATTCAACCTTTTGCGCGTTGGTTTTAATTTTAGAGATGTTTTCCTGCGTTTTTGCGGTCCTTTGGCTTTCCAGTTCAGCCAGTTTGATGTTGGAAGTCACATCTTCAGCCAGGATCACCCTCGAATTCAGAAATATCTTCCTATCATTGATGAACTGTAGCAGTGCTCCGAGTTTTTCAGTCGGAACCCGAACCTGCATCGAATTTTCGGTCTGGAATTTCCGAACCAGCACCGCATTTTCGTCGGAAGTGCTAAAGGTTTCTTCAGACATGATCTGCGAATTCAGCCGGCTAGAGGTCACAAATCCTCCCAGTTCCTGAAGCGATTTTTCAATGGCTACAGTGGCATCATACACATCCTTCACTTCCATACTCACATCGGCTGTTTTAATGAACTGTTTGTCTTTCACCTGCATCGTTGCAACTGAAGAGATACTGTCTGAAACGGAGACGGCACTATCGGCAGCCAAAAAATTTTCCGAAGCGGTCCCCGCATACTCCCCTTTTTTACAGGAAAAAACTGTAGTAAGGATCAGGAAGCCCAATACTGCTTTTGAATTTAAATTTTTCATAACGTAAATTTTTATGGATTTGTTGAATCAAATTTCCGCATGAATCTTCTGTAACTTTTGTAAAGGACTTTTAAGTTTTCTGTAAAGTGAATTTGCAATGCAACCTGTTGAATTTCAAAATTTTGTAAAAAAATATTCCTGAAAAAATTTCAGGAATACTGGCAAAAACAACATCAAAAATCTTTTTCAGCTAAAAATTGCATTGAGTTTTTGCTTGTTATCGAACAAAATCCAAAGGTCGATGATAAAAAGCACCATTGCTATACCGATCCCGGCGCCTGAGGGAGCTACTGTGAAATTTTGAGCTAAAATCCCCACCATAATTGGCAGAAGGACAATTGCACCTAAAGTTCTGGTCTTCGGATAAATAGCAAGCAGGCCGCCTGTGAGTTCCATTGCCCCGACAAGAGGCATGAGCCACGGAATCTCCATAAAGGCAGCTCCAACTTTTTTCATTTCTTCAGGCATATCCGCCGGCATAGGCATGTAGTGGAAAAATTTGTCTAATCCGGCGTTCACAAACATCAGCCCAAAGAGGGTAAATAAAATGAGTTTTACAATTTTCATGAGTTTTGTTTTTTAAAATTAGTAACCTAAAGATAAAAAAAGTCCTTCAAAAAAATGAAGGACTTGTATAAAAAAATATTAATTTTTATTTTTCAATGGCCAGTTCAACCACTTCTTCCATTCTTTCTACATAACTGATTTTTAAATTTTTAAGGTAATCTTTCTTGATTTCATCGACATCTTTGCGGTTGGCTTCGCAGAGGATAATGTGTGTGATTCCGGCGCGGGCGGCGGCGAGCAGTTTTTCTTTAATTCCGCCAACCGGAAGCACTTTTCCGCGCAGGGTAATTTCGCCGGTCATCGCGAGATGCGATTTCACTTTTTTATTTTTGAAGCTCGAAACAATTGACGTGAGCATCGCGATTCCTGCAGATGGGCCGTCTTTCGGTGTTGCTCCTTCCGGAACGTGAACATGGATGTTTTTTTTCTGGATATCCTCAGCTGAAATTCCAAGTTCATCGTGTTTCGCTTTGATGTATTCCAAAGCGATTGTGGCCGATTCCTTCATCACCGTTCCGAGATTTCCGGTCATCGTGAGATTTCCTTTTCCCTCACTCAGAATACTTTCGATAAAAAGAATATCGCCGCCCACCTGAGTCCACGCCAAGCCTGTTACCACTCCGGGAACGCCTGTAATTTCAGATAAACCTTTCGGCCGCGGAACCCCAAGGATTTCATCCACTTTATTAATGGTGATCTTTGGATCATATTCTTTTTCCATTGCGGTTTGAAGCGCCACCCATCTTGCAATGGCCGCAATCTGTTTTTCCAAACCTCGAACGCCGCTTTCGGAGGTATGCGCATCAATGATATGTTTAAGTTCAGGATTTCCGAGTCTGAAAGATTTTGAATCCAGACCGTTTTCTTCCTGCTGCTTCTTTATTAAATGTCTTTTGGCAATCTCCACTTTTTCTTCGAGAGTGTATCCTGCTATTTCAATGATTTCCATACGGTCCAGAAGTGGTCTCTGAACATTGGTAAGAGAATTTGCGGTTGCGATGAACATGACTTTCGAAAGATCGTAGCCCATTTCCAAAAAGTTGTCGTAAAATGCGCTGTTCTGTTCAGGATCCAAAACTTCCAATAATGCAGAACTCGGGTCGCCATTTACGCCCTGCCCGATTTTATCGATTTCATCCAGAACGATGACCGGATTAGAGGTCCCGGATTTTTTTACCGATTGCAAAATCCTTCCAGCCATTGCTCCGATATAGGTTTTCCGGTGTCCGCGGATCTCAGATTCGTCGTGAAGACCACCCAACGAAACGCGCACATATTTCCGTCCGAGTGCATCCGCAACTGATTTTCCCAAAGAAGTTTTTCCAACTCCGGGAGGGCCTACCAGACATAAAATTGGAGATTTCATATTGTTCTTAAGTTTCAGAACCGCCATGTGTTCTAGAATTCTTTTCTTGATGTCTTCCAGACCAAAGTGGGCTTTATCCAGAACTTTTTCGGCTTTACTGATGTCGAAAACATCTCTGGAATATGTTTCCCAGGGCAGATCGGTGAAAAAATCTAGGTAATTGCGCTGAACATTATAATCGGGAGAATTGGGATTCTGTCTCTGAAGCCTTCCGACCTCCTTCTGGAAGTGGATTTCCACTTCTTCATTCCATTTAATGGTTTTTGCTTTCAAAAGAAGTTCCTCCACATCCGATTCGGGGCCGCCGCCCAGTTCTTCCTGAATTGTTCTGATCTGCTGATTCAGAAAATATTCCCGCTGGCTTTTATCAAGTTCGCGGTTGGTTTTCTGATGAATCTGATTCCGCAGATCCAGTTTGCGGTAATCTTCATGCATCAGTTCATAACACTTCTCCGCACGCACCAAGAGGCTTTTTTCCTCCAGAAGCATCTGTTTGTCCAACGAGGTGAAATTTGCATTGGTGCAGATGAAATTCAGAAGATCCTCATTATCATTCATGTTTTTAACCGCGAAGTTGGCGGCATTCGGAATATTCGGATCCAGCTCAATGATTTTCAGCGCCATATCTTTGATGTTCTCCAGAAGCGCAATATATTCTTCCTTCTTTTTGGTCGAAGTGTCTTTAAGCTTTGTAATTTCTGCTTTAAAATAAGGTTTCGAGGCAGTAAAATTCTTGATTTTAAAACGCTGATAACCTTTTGTAATAGCGGTCACATTCCCCTCGGGAAGTTTAATAATCTTGATAATTTTCGCTAAAGTACCCACCTGATAAAGGTCCTTTTCAGTAGGATTCTCAATTTCTGAATTATTCTGGCTTAGAATACCGATAAGCTCATTGTTGTTCTGAGCATCTTCAAGAAGTTTAATGGACATTGTTCTGCCTGCTGTAATCGGAATTACAACTTTTGGAAACATGACCATATTTCTTACGGGTAAAATAGGGAACACAGTCTGCTCATCATTCAAGGACTGATGCATATCATCAAGATTGATTTCTTCGGCAACAATGCTGAAACCGTCATTAATAATTTCATCAAAACTGATGTCTTCAAATTCTGTCATAATATTTTGGAATGACAATTTGTCATTTTAATTAAAGGGTTAACCGGCAATTCTCAGAAAACGATTTGAAAATTGCTTTAAAATAAAGGCATTACTAATTTCGCAAGCTTTATGCCACGGAAAAAATTAGACAAAATTTCCATTTTAAACAATAATTTTAGATAAATCTTTAAAATTTTTCTTAATCTGTTAAAAATGTGTATTTTCGCAAACTGATAAAATTATATACAAATGGCAATTTTAGGAGAAATTAGAAAGCGTCCTTGGCTTTTGATGGGAGCAATTGCAATTGCGCTTTTGGCGTTTTTGGTAAATCCGGCAAGTATTGACAAGGTATTTGGAAAGAATCCAGATGTTCTTGGAAAAGTAAACGGAGAAAAAATTACAAGAGAAGAATATAACGATCAACTCTTCATCATGCAGCAGCAGGCTCAGCAACAGGGTCAACCATCAACAGGTCTTGAAGAACAGGCTTGGCAAATGTTGGTACAGTCGAAACTCATCCAGCAGCAGTTTGAAAAAATGGGTATGGAGATGAATGATGATCTGTTCTGGAATCAGCTTCAGTATGATCCTATGTTTGCCCAAAACAAGCAGAATTTTGACGAGAAAGGCAATTTCAAACTTCAGGAAATCAAAAAACAGGTAGAGGAACTTCAGAAAAGCGGAAACGCAGAATCCTATAACCAGTGGATGAAGACCAGGAAAGCCATTGAATACAGAATGATGGCAAGACAGGTTTTTGCCAATATCTCCACCGGAATTACTACCGGAAAAAAAGAAGCAGAAGAAATGATGAAGCAGAGAGATCAGCTTGCAGACATCGATTTTGTGAAAGTGGATTACACCACTTATCTTCAGAAAAATCCAATTAAGGTTACTACCGAAGATCTGAAAAATTATATCGACCTGCATCCGGTAATGTATAAAACAGAGCCAAGCAGAAATCTAGGTCTTGTTTATTTTCCGGCACAGCCAAGTGCGGCAGATGATGCTGCAGCGCTGAAAGAAATTAACAAACTGTTTGCTGAAGGAACTGAAGCAAGCGAAGGAAAAGAAAACTTTCAGAATACCGCGAACGACTCGATGTTCGTTACTTTGAATTCTGACATGCCTTTCAACAACCAGTATTACAGCCCAAATCAATTGCCACAAGCCATTCAGGCGCAGGTTCCAACTGCAGCTGTTGGGCAGGTTTTCGGACCATATAAAGAACAAAATTTCTATGTGGTTTCTAAACTTTTAGATAAGAAAACTTCAGACTCTACTTTGTCGAGACATATTTTAGTTTCTTACAAAGGAAACCAGGCCGGTGCCAGTGAAACCAGAAGTAAGGAAGAAGCAAAAAAACTTGCAGATTCTATTGGAGCAATTGTTAAAGCTGATCCAAGCAGATTTACAGAATTTTTAAAATATTCATCGGATCCGGGTTCTGCGCAGCAGGGCGGAAGCGTAGGCTGGACAACTCCTGAAACTCCTTTCGTGCCGGAATTTCTTGCCTTCCTGAAAAACAATGGCAAAGGGGCAACTGATGTTGTGGAGACCCAATTTGGTTACCACATCATCAATATTGAAGATAAAAAAGCAGGTGCAATGACTTATAAAGTTGCCAACCTTGTAAAAACCATTAAGCCTTCAGACCAGACAGAAGCTACCGTTGACAGAAACGCGAGAAGATTCATTCAGCAGGTTCAGGGAAAATCGTTCAATGATTTTGTAAATATTGCCAAAAAAGGGAACTATGCATTCTCAAACCCTAAATCAGTAAAACGTTTCGACGGAAAACTGCAAGGCTTAGGAACCGATAAAGATGAAGAAATCATTTCATGGGCTTTCGATAAAAAAAGAGAGAAAAATGATACTGAGTTCTTTACTGTTGAAGGTACGGGAGACAAAATTGTTGCTTTCCTTAACGGAAAACAGGAAAGAGGCCTTGCTGACCCGGAATCGGTAAGAGACCAGATAGAGCCAATTGTGAAAAACCAGCTGGCTGCCAAAAAGATTTCAGAAAAAATAGCTGCTGCAAAAGCGACGAGTCTTGATCAAATCGCAAAATTATTCGCAACAGTTAAACAGTCTGCGCAGGTTAATCTTCTGAATCCTTCTTTAGCAGGAGCTATGGAGCCGAAAGTTGCCGGAGCTGCTTTTGGAGTTGCTAAAGGCAAATTGTCAAATCCTGTAGAAGGAATGACGGGCGTATACGTTGTTTTGAAAAAATCTGAAACCGTAAACAAACAGCCGGGAGACATCAAGCAGATTGCACAGGGCATCACGCAGCAGAATTCGCAGATGTTCGGTCAGCAGTTTATGAAAAGTCTTCAGGACAATTCAAAAATCGAAGATTACCGAATTGAAGTGTGGAATGTTGGTCCGACCCAGCAGTAACACAGGAAACATATAAATTATTAAAAGCGGCAGTTATCTGTCGCTTTTATTTTTTAACTCCATTCCGCAGAGAAAGTATTGAATTAAAAAGTATTATATTTGCTCATTAAAATAAAAAGCAAAGTGAAATTCAGTAAAGAAATAAAAGCGGGCGGTATTGCCCTTATAGCCATCATAGGATTTGTCGTATTATTTCAGTTTATGAAAGGCAAGAGCCTTTTTACAACCGATAATATTTTCTTTGCAAAATATGAAAATGTTGAAGGTCTGGAACCTTCCAGCAAAGTATCGATCAATGGTTTAAGGGTTGGTCAGGTTGATAAAATCATCCCGATCACTCAAAAGGACGGAAGGATTCATTTTGTAGTTCAGATTTCTGTTGACAATGATTTTGAATTTGCCAAAAAATCGACGGTTGAGATTTTCGAGCCCGGAATTATGTCTGCCAAAGAAATAAGAATCAATCTGGCTTATGGCGGCGCTGAAGCAAAAGACGGCGATACTTTGTCCGGAAATTATAAACTTTCCATGCTCAGCAACATTTCGAAACAGGTAGAGCCTGTCAAGGATCAGCTTCAGGGCGTTTTGTTGAAAGTAGATTCGGTAATGACAAGCACCAACCAGATTCTTGACGAAAAAAACAGAGCAGAAATCCGCGCATTGCTGACGAATTTAAACCGCACTGTTGCAGCTTTTGAAGGAACTTCACGCCAAACCAACGCTTTAATCGCCAACAACGATCCCCGGATTCAGAAAATGCTCGACAATGCCAATTTAGCCACAATCAGCGCTAAAACAGCCATTGATAAATATGGAAGAGTTGCCGATGAGGTGGATGTAAAAAAACTAAATAATACCATTGATAAGTTAAGCACCACTGCTGACAAACTGAACGGCGTTATTTCAGGAATTCAAAACGGGGAAGGTTCTCTCGGGAAGCTTGCGAAAGATGAGGAACTGTACCGGAATCTTAATGAATCCTCTTCAAACCTCAACAGCCTGATCCTGGATCTAAAAGCCAACCCGAAACGCTATCTTAACTTCTCGGTATTCGGGAAAAACAGCACGCCTAAAGACTAAAAACCTCTTTCAATATGCAATATATTGACAATATTATTTTCTTCATTGCCCTTATTGTGGGTTTCGGACTTTTTTTTAAAAGTTTAAAAGAAATTTACAGGAACATCCGTCTTGGAAAAAAAATCGACCGGACCGACCAGCCCGCAGAACGATGGAAGACGATGGGCAAAGTCGCTCTGGGACAGAGCAAAATGACAAAACGCCCTATTGCAGGCATTTTACACATTTTTGTATATGTAGGTTTTGTCATCATCAATATTGAACTGCTCGAAATCATTGTTGACGGAATCTTCGGAACGCACCGTTTTCTTGCCGGAATCTTCGGAAATGCTTTTTACGGGTTTTTTACCGCTACTTTAGAAATTCTGGCTGCTTTGGTAATCATTGCAGTGGTTCTTTTCTTTATCCGTAGAAATTTTTATGGCGTAAAGAGGCTCAATATGAAGGAACTTTTCGGTTGGCCAAAAAACGATGCCAACTGGATCCTAATTATAGAATTTGCTCTGATGGTTGCTTTTTTCACCATGAATGCGTCCGACTGGGCACTTCAGCAAAAAGGTGTTTTAGCGGCACACGGAAGTTTTCCGGTGTCATCAAACCTTTTTTCCCCTTTGTTTCAAAACTTCAGTGAAGGGACACTCGAATTTATGGAAAGAGGCGCCTGGTGGTTTCACTTTATCGGGATTCTCTTCTTCATGAATTACCTGTATTATTCAAAACACCTTCACATTATACTCGCTTTCCCGAATACCTGGTTTGCGAATCTCCAGCCGAAGGGAAAATTCAACAATCTGGCTTCTGTAACCGCTGAAATAAAACTCATGATGGATCCCAATGCCGATCCTTATGCTGCGCCGCCGGAAGCTGATCCTAACGCGGTCCCTGATAAATTCGGGGCAAATGATATTTTTGATCTGAATCAGGTTCAGCTGCTCAACGCCTATTCATGCACAGAATGCGGAAGATGTACCGCTGTTTGTCCGGCCAATATTACCGGCAAAAAGCTTTCTCCTCGTAAAATCATGATGGACACACGTGACCGGATTGAAGAAGTGGCGCAAAACATCAATAAAAACGGAAAATTTGTAGACGACGGCAAAAAACTTCTTGATGACCATATCCAGAGAGAGGAACTTTGGGCCTGCACCACGTGCAACGCATGCGTAGAAGCCTGTCCGGTTCTGATTGATCCGCTGTCAATCATTGTTGAAATGCGGAGATTCTTGGTCATGGAGCAATCCGCAGCGCCGCAGGAACTCAATCTGATGATGACGAACGTTGAAAACAATGCCGCACCGTGGCAGTATAACCAGGCCGACCGGCTCAAGTGGGCAACGGAAAATTAATGTAATATCTGCCAATGTAGCATTTGCCAAACCTTTGATAAACTGTTACATTGATAATGAGGTAAATTATAAAAATGGATTTCACTATAAAAACAATGGCAGATTATGCTGCCGAAGGAAAATCTCCCGAAGTCCTGTTTTGGGTAGGCTGCGCCGGCAGTTTCGACGACCGCGCAAAAAAAATTACACGCGCTTTCTGCAAAATACTGAATAAGATTAATGTGGAATTTGCGGTTTTAGGACCTGAAGAAAGCTGCACCGGAGATCCCGCTAAACGCGCAGGAAACGAATTCGTCTTCCAGATGATGGCTTTAACCAACATCGAAATTCTGAATGCCTACGAAGTAAAAAAAATCGTTACGGCCTGTCCGCACTGTTTTAATACTTTGAAAAACGAATATCCGAACTTGGGCGGAAATTACGAAGTCATTCACCACACGCAGTTCTTGAAACAGCTCATGGAAGAAGGGCGTCTGAAAATTGAAGGCGGAAGTTTCAAGGGAAAAAAAATAACCTTCCACGACCCTTGTTATCTTGGTAGAGGGAACGACGAATACGAAGCTCCGAGAATGCTCCTGGAAAAACTTGATGCCGAACTTGTAGAAATGAAACGCTGCAAAACCAACGGTTTATGTTGCGGAGCCGGAGGCGCACAGATGTTCAAGGAACCGGAAAAAGGCAATAAAGACATCAATGTGGAAAGAACCGAGGAGGCTTTGGCTGAATCACCCAATATCATTGCTACCGGCTGCCCGTTCTGCAATACCATGATGACCGACGGTGTGAAGCATTTCAATAAAAATACCGAAGTTGCCGTTAAGGATATTGTTGAGCTTCTAGCGGAAGCAGACGATTTATAAAAGACACCAGATATCAGATCCGAGACAATAGATTAAATGTTCGGTCTTGAATCTTGGGTCTAGTATCTAAAATCTAATTAAAATGAAAATTGAAGAATCCTCTATAGTTGAAACAAGCGATTACCGCGTAATTATTTACCCGGCTTCTCGCCCGTTCACTCCAAAAGAAAGCCGGAAAATAACCGAAAAACTCTACGATTTTCTCGCCACCTGGGCTGCACATGGCAAACCCCTCTCCTCTTCATTCAAAATTGAAAAGAATCAGTTCATCGTAGTCTGCGTAGATGAGGAAAAAGAAGCCGCGTCAGGCTGTTCTATTGATGCTTTAGGCGGCGTGATGAGAGCAATTGATCAGGAATTCGAACTGGGACTTTTCGACCGTATGAAAGCCAGCTTCGTGGAAAATGGTGAAATAAAAACGATGAAGCTTCAGGATTTCAGAAAAAGCCTGAAAGAGGGTCTGATTTCTACTGATATCGAAGTGTTTGACTTTTCAAAAAACACGTATGTCGCTTTTTTAAGTGATTTTATGCTGCCCCTGAAAAAAAGCTGGGCCGGAATTTACGTTGATTAAAAGGATTTCTCTTCCACAGAAATTTCAAATATTTTAGTGGGCATTTCCATTTCATCAAAAACAGAAGACGGTATATCTCCTTTATAGAAAACTGCGCATATCGTATTTTTTGGATGGTAAAGGAATGATAGGTTTTGTTTCCCAACGCCGTCCAAAATAGCTTTAAACACTTCATAACGCACTTTTTGCGGATTATACGCATAATCGTGCCATACCACCACGGAATTTTCGTGTACGAGATCTGTAAAGACTTTTCTGGTATCATTTAGGACCATTTCATACGAATGGTCGCCGTCGATAAAGATCAGGTCATATTTTTTCTGCAGTGAACTGAAATCAAACTCTTTTGTATTGGCCTCCAAATGTTGAATTCCCGGATTTTTTCCGGAGAGGATTCCGTGCTGTTCTGCATATTTCGGATTCCAGCCCATTTCCTTCATTTCCTGAGCCGAAAGATTTACGGTAACACATTCATCAAGGATTTTAGCAACATTGTAGGCACTTTCGCCCCTCCATGTGCCGATTTCAAGATAACTTCTGCAGTTTTCTCTGTTGGCTAGTGTCATGAGTAAATGCAGATCTGTGATCAGGGAACTGCCGTCGAGTAAAAAACTCTCTATCTTTTCCGTTAGCGGCTTATCAGCTAAATCTTTTATTTCTATTTGGGGCAAAAATAAAATATTAGGGTATTTTTGTAAAAAGTTCCTCTTCAATACCTCATTGCTGTTGGTCACCAAATTGATTAAGCTGGGGCGACGAGAAATACCGGAAATAAATGACAGGAATTTTTTAAATTTAGACTGCATATTGATATGGGAATGTAAGTTCCAACAAAGATAATATTACAAATAGATTTTGAGAAAAAAAATACTTTTCATCTCGTCATGGTTTCCCAATAAACTGGAGCCTACAAACGGCAATTTTGTGCAGCGCCATGCCGAAGCGGTCTCAAAACTTCAGGATGTGGAAATCCTTCATGCCATGGGCGACTTCAACCAGCAGGAAATTTATCTTTTTGACGATCAGAGTATTAATGACATCCGTACTTTAATTGTTTACTATAAAAACACCGGAAATCCGATCCTGAATTTCTTTCGAAGAATGAATGCATATAAAAAAGGATTTTCAAAAATGCAGAGACCGGAACTTGTTCATGCAAATGTTTTGCACAATTCGATGCTTTTTGCTGTTTATCTCAAAAAAAGATACAAGATTCCTTTCGTTATCACGGAACACTGGACATCACTTCAGACCGAAAACCATCCTAAAACTTCGGCCATCATAAAAAAAACCGCGGCATTTATCGCCAACCAGGCCTCATATGTCCTGCCGGTCAGCGAAAATCTAAAATCTGGATTGAAAAAACTAGGAATTATTTCCCCTATGAAAGTAATTTCAAATGTGGTTGATACAGAGGTTTTTACGATCGCCAACAAAGAAAGGGAGTCCGAAATTAATTTTCTTCATTTGTCGAGTTTAATTCCCCGAAAAAAGCCTGACAAAATTATAGAAACCGTTATAAAATTACACGAAAACGGATACGCGGTCAAACTGGAAATAGGTGGCGATGGCGATACGGAAACTCTTCGGAAGCTTGTTCACAGACGAAAAGCCGACCACTATATTAACGTGTTTGATGCCATTTCTTACCAGGAGGTGGCTGAAAAAATGCAACAGTCTGACTGTTTCATTCTTTTCAGTGAGAATGAAACGCAGGGATGCGTTATTCTGGAATCCTATGCATGCGGAAAACCTGTAATTGCGACGAATGTAGGCGGAGTTCCTGAATTCGTAAAACCCGGTTTCGGTATTTTAATTGAGAAAAACAATGAATCTGAACTGTATACCAGTATGGAATCTTTCATTAAAGACCAGGCGATGTTTCAGAATCCCACTAATTTAAGGGATTTTGTTCTTGAAAATTTTTCGAAACAGAGTATCGGGAAAGCTTTCACCGCTGTTTATGATGAGGTTTTGAAGAATCCTGTAAATCAAAATCTGTCATGAGAAATATTATAGCGAATTTTTGGCGGAACATTTTTAAAATCGGTTATTTCAGGAAGAAGTATTTTGGGTTTCACCAGCATCTTTTCAGTCCGTATCACCTTTTTAAGAATGTTCGGAAGCAGATACTCTACAGGAATTCCATAAAGTTAAATCTGGATCTGGAAGACTGGATTCAGCAGCAGATTTATTTCCTAGGCGATTATGAAAAGCCGGAAATTGATTTTCTTTATCAGACTCTCAGGAAAGGCGATGTTTTTATTGATATAGGTGCGAATATAGGATTGTTCTCCCTGAATGCATCAGTGGTTTTAGGTGAACGCGGAAAAATTTATGCGTTCGAGGCCTATTTACCAAACTATAAGATTCTCGAGAAGCATGTGAAGACGAATAATTTCCGTAATATTATTACCGAAAATCTGGCCATTTCAGACCGGAAATCAACGTTAGAAATTAAGTACAATGAAAATGAAAGGAATTTGGGCATGGCTTCAGCTTATCTAAAAAATTTCACTTCAACATTAAAAGTTTCTGCGCTGAGTCTTGATGACTACGCCACTGAAAATGAGATAACACGCATAGATTTCATTAAAATGGATATTGAAGGAGGGGAATTTAAAGCACTCCAAGGCATGACGAATATTCTCAGGATGTTTTCTCCAAAGTTATTAATTGAGATTAACAGCGAAGCTTTAGAGTCCACAGGTCATTCAGAGTCTGATATTCTGGATATTCTTGACAATTTCAATTACGGGAAAACTCTGGTTCTCAGCCAGAATGAAAATTCTTACAATGCCTTATTTGAATGCACAGTATGCTAAATGACAACCAAATGAATTCAGGATTTTCTTTAAAAATAAAAGATAAAAAAGTAAAGACCTTATTTTCAGCTGAAAATTATGATTCATTCTTGGTGGAAAATGACGGAGTTGAAATGGCTGTTGAAGGCGTCATCCTCAACAAAAAAAAATTACTCGAAGAGTACTATTTCAACGATTTTAGTTTATTGTTTCTAAAATTTTATACTGAAAAAAAGGAAAAGTGCATCAATGAACTGGAAGGCGAATTTCGCGGATATATCTGGGATAAAGTAAGAAAAAGGATTTTTGTATTTACCAACCCAACCGCTACCCAAAGGGTATTTTATGCCAAAACAAATAATGTAATTTTCATTGACAGCAATCTCGTACGGCTGAGTACTAGTCTGAAAACTACTGGGATAAATCCCACTCCTGACATTCAGAATATTTATCAGTTGCTTAGTTTTGGTAGCATGCTCGAAAACGCTACCCCAATCCGCGATGTATTCAAAGTTCTGGATGGACATTATATAGAAATAGACCTCGAAAATCACTCTATAAAAGAAAAAGGATATTTTTCTCTTGAAAACATATCATATTGGGCTCTTTCCAAGGAAAAAGCTATCCAAGAAATCCATGAACTGTTTGCTGAAAATATCAAGGCTGAATATCGTAAAGATGACGAGTACAGATCAAAACATTTTGCATTGATCAGTGGCGGTTTGGACAGCAGAACGGCAATGCTGTACGCCGTTAAAATGAATAAAAAACCTGACACCGCTTTCTGTTTTTCACAGTCCTCCTATCTTGATGAAAAAATATCCAGAAAAATTGCCAAAGATTTCCAAATAAAATATGAATTTCAGCCATTAGATGGAGGCAGCTACCTGAAAGAAATCGATAAACTAACCGAAATATCTGAAGGATGTGGTCTTTACACAGGTGGAATACACGTGAATTATGCTTTTGAAAGGCTGGCTGAGACCGATTTTAAAATCGTTCATGGCGGAGCAATAGGCGACGGAATATTGGGCGGATTCAATTTAGTTCCTTACCGGCGCAAACCTGAGGGAGAAAAACTAATAATCAACAGGAGTTTTTTATCGAAAGTCGGAACTTCATTTGACGATGCCAAAAATTTATACGAATCGGAAGAATTATTTTATCTCAGGAATGTTGCGTGCAATAAAACGGTCTTAGGAGCGCAAGTAATTCAGCAATACGCATATCAAACATCACCTTTCATGACGAAGGAAATGTTGAAAATGGCCATTTCGATCCCCGAAAAATGGAAATTTAAGCAACGTTTTTATTTAGACTGGATTGCAAAGCATTGTCCTGAAGCTACAAAATACCGGTGGGAACGCACGCTAATGAAACCGGATGCTAAATGGAAAACAGCATTTGGTGATCAGGTGGTGAAAAGAGGTTTTAAAATCGTACACGATAAAATCCTTAAGACCCCTCAAAAATCGAGCATGTATCCTTATCAGTACTATTTTGATCAGGATAACGAAATTCAGAAATATTATCAGAAATATTTTGAGGAAAATCTTCATCGCGTGCAGGCCTATCCTGAATTATCAGCAGACCTTCTGGTACTTTTCGATTCTCCTGATTTTTATTCAAAATCCCAGGCTGTAAATATTTTATCGGTATTTAAACTCTATTTTTAAGTGAAAAACCTGCAGGAATTTTTGCGAAGCTTTATACAGAACAAGGGTCAACACGTCTTCCTTTCGCTTCTGATTGCAAAACTCTGTGCGTTTCTGGGGTCATTATTTATTATCCGCCTTCTGCCGGAAAATGAATTTGGCGTGGTGAGCATTGTGGCATCTGTGTTTGCCATTTTTGCTCCGTTCAGCGGCTTCGGAAGCCAGCAAAGTTTGCTGCGTTTCGGTTCGCTGGCCGAGGAGTCTTCCGGCAAAAAAGCACTCTCCAAATACCTGCTGGTTACGGGATTCCGTTATCAGATGTTACTGAGTATTGTTTTTCTGGCTGTGAGTTTTTTCTTCATAAAAAAGTATGAAGATATTCTGCTGATGTTTCTTTTTTTTGGAGTGCGGCTCGCTGGCTTCTTCTTTCTCAACCACATTCAGTCGGATCTCAGAATTAACGGCAACAACAGAGGCTTTGCACGCGTCAGCAATTTTGTGAATATTTCAGGACTCATCCTTCTTCTTACGCTTTCTTATTTTTGCGGACTGCACGGATACCTTATCGCGATGGCAGCAACCCCTTTTCTCTGCTTCTTTTGGTACAGAAAAGACTTATTCGATTATTCAAACGAAATTTTTAGTTTTAAGAAAAAGGAAATCTGGAATTACGGGCTTCACGCCTCTGCAACCGCGTTGCTATCGGATATGCTTTTTTCTGCTGATGTTCTTTTTCTGAGTTTCCTCACCAATGAAAATGCGGTGGCAAATTACAAAGTGGCCATTCTGATTCCGGCCAATATCACTTTTCTCGCCTTGACTTTTATGCAAAGCGATTTCCCTTCTTTGGCACGGAACTATAAGGACAAAAACTTCCTGAAGCGGTATATTTCCAATTATTACAGGATTTTTATTCCGCTCACGATTATCATTTTCGCCGTTGGTTTTCTCTGGAGGGAAGATATTCTGCATCTTTTTTTCAGTGCAAAATATACGGATAATTCACTGATTTTCGCCTTGTTATTGGCCGGTTTCTGTTTCAACATGCTTTTGCGGAATCTTTATGGAAATATGCTTTCCGCCGTTGGAAAAATGAAGATCAATACTGCGGTTTCGGCTTTCACGCTGTTTTGTTTATTGCTCTTTTCCTGGTTTTTGGTTCCGGAAGCAGGAATCAGGGGAATGGCTTTAAGTTTGACGGTAAGCATGTTAATTTCCGGGGTACTGTTGCTTTTCGCGTTCCTGCAGTATCTGAAATCTTTAAAATAAATTATCTTTGTTTTTATGAAAAATGCTTTTTTTGGTTTCTGCACCGTCCTTTTTTTGCTGCTTTCCTGCCGAGGAAATGATGATGATATTCAGCGGATCGATCAGACGCTTCAACTGTACATTGACTCTGCAGGAACTGATATGCTTGATGCGACTCTCCCCGGGGCATACATCAATGTGGCGATGAACGATATCAACGGGCTTACCGACAACGCACCGGCCCCTTTCAGCATTAAAAAAGATGCCGACCTCCACAGTTATCTGGAATATATTGCAGGAGCGAGAAGAATAAGAATTGACTCCACCGCCGATTCCAAAACCTACGAATCAAAAATCGCCCTGAATCTTACCAAAAAAATCAATGATTCCACTCAGGTCATCACGAATGATACCCTCACTCTTCAATATCATTTCTCATCAACACTTTTTCAGATTTCAAAAGTCTGGTATAACGGTGTTCTGTCTTTCACGAAAGTAGAGGGAGCACCCAATATCATTAAAATCCAGAAATAAATTTCGGTTCGGGAAATTTTAAAATTGTAAATTTGCCACACTTTACTGGCCGACAGAGCGTTCGGACTTCATATATCAATTATCAATTATTTTACGATGTTACAGGTTAATTTTTTGCGCGAAAACAAAGACCGCGTTCTGCAGGGTCTAAACAAGAGGAATTTCAAGCAGCTGGATTTGGTGGATAACGCCATCGAAGTTGATGATGAAAGAAAAAAATACCAGTTCGCCCTTGACCAGAATCTGGCGGAGATGAATAAAATTTCGAAAGAAATCGGTATTCTGATGAAGGAAGGTAAAAAAGAGGAAGCCGAAGCTGCTAAATCAAAGACAGCAGAATTCAAGGAAAATGCCCAGGAACTTCAGCAAAAATTAAAGGATGCTGAAGCAAAACTGCTGGAAATCCTTTACCTTATTCCGAATATCCCTCATGAAAAGGTAGTGGCAGGAACTGCAGCAGAAGATAATGAAATCATCTTTCAGTCTCACGATGTGGAAGGTTTGGGCGAAGGCGCCATTCCGCACTGGGACCTCGCAAAAAAATACAGTTTAATTGATTTTGAACTCGGCGTTAAAATTGCCGGAGCAGGTTTTCCGGTTTATTTCGGAAAAGGAGCGCGGCTGCAGCGGTCTTTGGTTCAGTATTTTTTGGATAAAAACACCGATGCAGGTTATCTGGAAGTCAATCCGCCGCATGTGGTAAATGAAGCTTCAGGGTACGGAACCGGGCAGCTTCCGGACAAAGAAGGACAGATGTATTTTGCAAATGAAGACAATCTGTATCTGATTCCGACGGCGGAAGTTCCCGTAACGAATTTATACCGCGATGTTTTGCTCGACGAAAAAGACCTCCCTATAAAAAATACCGCATTTTCCCAATGTTACCGACGGGAAGCCGGAAGCTACGGCGCTCACGTTCGTGGTTTGAACAGACTCCACCAATTCGAAAAAGTGGAAATTGTAAGGCTGGAAAAGCCCGAAAACTCTTATGCCGCCCTCGAAGAGATGGTTGAGCACGTTAAATCACTTTTAACAGACCTTGAACTGCCTTTCCGGGTTTTAAGGCTTTGTGGAGGAGATATGGGCTTCACTTCATCCATGACTTACGATTTTGAGGTTTGGAGCGCTGCTCAGGAAAAATGGCTGGAAGTTTCTTCTGTTTCCAATTTCGAAACATTTCAGGCAAACCGTTTGAAATGCAGATTTAAAAGCGACGGAAAAACACAGCTCGTTCATACCCTGAACGGCTCTGCTTTGGCTTTACCGAGAATTATGGCCGCACTTTTGGAAAATAATCAAACCGAAAATGGGATTAAAATTCCTGCAAAAATTGCAGCCTACACAAAATTTGACGTGATTAATTAAAGCGAAGTTATCATTTATCAGCAGTTGTGAATTCTTTCCCATTACGGTTTGTGCATTTCATACTTCTTTTTCATATTGAGAAAATATCTCTCATACGTAACGAATGATAACCAGGAGATTATAACCGTAATTGAAATTGCGGAAAAGTATAAGATCAAATTATACAGCGCGACATTATCTGTTCTTGGAATATATTTCACTAAAAATACAATAATAATCCAATGGTAAAGATAGATACCGTAAGAAATTCTGCCCAGAAATTTCGTTACAGGATTATCAATTTTTATTTTTGAATTGCCGACGATCTGAAAGACAGAAAATGAAAATAGTAAGGAATAAAAATCATCATTTAAATGGTTTAATCTGAACTGAAAAAACCACAGCACAAATGGGAGGAAGGTAATTGCTATTTTGAGCCAATTATATTTCTGAAAGCCAGTTCTGTATCTATTCTTAAAGTAGATGAAGCCAGAAAGAGCGCCCATAATAAGACTGTTAAACTTTGTTCCATAGAAAAACCTCGTAATTACGTTATAAACCTCATTGCTGTTAATAAATATCAGGTTTACAAATTTGAGAAAATAGGGTAAAATTGTGAGACCTATGATCAAGAGAAGAAAATATTGTACTGTCTTTTTTTTAATGATGAAAAGAAAAATGACAGGCCAGAAAATATAAAACTGCTCCTCTGCTCCAATAGACCATATTTGAGGGCTCACGTCCCAAACTTCATTAAAGGCGTAAGCAATATTTGGCAAAATAAGAGTAGGTAAAATAATTCTCAATAAGGAATAATCGGGCTGAAAAATAACATAGGAAAGGAACAGGACCATGTAATATAGAGGCCATATTCTTAAAATTCTTCTTATATAAAAATTTTTAATACTAACTGTGCCGTATTTTTCTTTCTCAACCAATAAAAGATAGGTAATTAAAAAACCACTTATCACAAAAAAAAGCATAACCGATAAATGACCATCAGGATAAATTACTGTCGGGTGATCTACAAGATTGTACAATTTATTGGATTGTTTAATTAATTCCAAATGGTCAAATACAACAATAAAAGCCGCCAATGCTCTTAAGGTATCCAGTCCTTTTAAATACTTCATTAATTAATTTACAGCTTGGTTGTAAAAATTGATTTGTTCCGGTATTTATTTACCGCATTTTCAAATATACAGAAAACGCCAATAAATTTCTGCAAAAATCGCAGTTTACGAACAATATGACTTTATTAATTAAGCTTTAACAGCGCATAAAAAACCACTGAAATTCAGTGGTTTTCTATTAATGACAGGTGGCATGATTTCCCTGATGATGCTCCGCGGAATCGTTATGGATGACCTGTAAAACTTCTTTTTGTGGAGAAATGTAAGGAATACCGATCTGCAGGCCCCGAAGAATAATAAGTCCGCCTAGAATAATCATCATTACCGGAACGAATTTCAGCACCTTGATCCTGAAAGCCTGAGTCACAAGACTTCCGGCCAGAACCACCGCAAACATAAAAGGTAAAGTTCCGAGGCCGAAAAGAGCCATGAAAACGGCACCTTCCCAAATTCCTCCGGAAGCCAGACTCGCAGTTAAGGCCATATACACCATTCCGCAGGGCAGAAATCCGTTTAAAATTCCGGTCGCAAAACGAGACTGGTAATCTGCTTTGCGGAGCAGTTTACCCAGATTCATCTTTACTTTGAATAAAAATGTAGATAGAAAAGGGATTTTTGAGGCAAAATCTTTTCCTCCAAAAGAGAAAAGAGCCATTACAATCAGGAGAACTCCAACAGCTATTGTTAAATACTGCTGAAAGCCAGCTAAGGCAAACCCTTTACCAACGACTCCTAACAAAGCTCCCAAAAAGGAATACGTTGCAATTCTGCCGAACTGGTAGGTAAGATTCTGAAGATAAAAATTGGCCGCCTGCTTTTTGGTAAGACCCAATGAAAGAGCGATAGGACCACACATTCCGATGCAGTGGAAACCGGAAGCAAATCCCAAAACCAATGCTGAAAGAATGAGTGTTATTTCCATAGAACGTCGTAATCGAGTTGATAAGGTTTCTTATTTTCGTACCACCGGACTTTCAGGGTATAAGAACCTGAAAAAATTACCTTTTTGGGAATCAGGAATGATTTCTGCGCATTCAGGGTTACCTCCTTTTTCAGATCAAGGTTGGAATCATCTGTTCTGAAAAGGGTAAAACTTACTTTTTGGCCATCTACTTTGATGCTTTCCGGGAAAGTAATCCTGATTCCTTCAGGAAGCTGGCTGTAAGCAGGCTTTACTGATATTTTCTCCGCATTGTGTTTGGCATCAATCACTTCCTGATACGCGAGTTCATCCTGATAATAATTATCGGAGACCAGTTCAGAATTCTTCATCCCATTGGCAAAGAAAAAAATCAGGAATAAAATAAACGCTATAAATAAGCCGAGTGCGAGGATAATACCATGACCCCAGCTGAATTTTTTAAACATATTTCTAAAATTGCAGTTTAAACGGACCTTCGAAATATGTTTCAAAGGTATCTAAAAGTTCTCCCTTCTGGTCATACACCCCGATTTTCACATTTTGTTTAGAGAGCTTCATTTCTTTTTCAGGAAAACTTACATTAACGGTTCCTTTCGTCATTTCATCTTTTTTCAAAATAATCTTACCGCTGCCACTCAGGGAGATTTCACCATGAGCAGGTTCTATGATCTTAATGGAGACCACCTGATCGCTGTTGGATTTGTTTAGAAAGGTATAATTATAAGTATTGCTGATCTTACCGTCTCTCACAAAAAATGAAGATCCTGCGGGTTTTATGAATTTGGCTTCCATAGAACCTCTGTTATTAAGCAAAAATCCTAAAAAACCAACCATAAGCACCAATACCACCGTGTAGGCTTTCATCCTTCCAGTAAATTTAAACGGCGTTTCCTCTTCAATTTCCTGTTCGGTTGCGTAGCGAATCAATCCAGGCGGCAAGCCTGTTTTGATCATTACTTCGTCGCACGCGTCAATACACGCCGTACAGTTTACACACTCGAGCTGCTGACCGTCTCGGATGTCAATTCCGGTTGGGCACACGACCACGCACTGGTGACAATCGATACAGTCGCCTTTTCCATTCGCTTTTCTGTCTTCTCCTTTTCTCCATTTTGAGCGGTTCTCGCCTCTTTTGAAATCATAATAAACGTTGATGGTCTGTTTATCGATGAGAACTCCCTGTAATCTTCCGTACGGACACACCATTGTGCAGACCTGCTCCCGGAACCAGGCGAAAGTGAAGTAAAAAGCAGCCGAAAAGAGGATCATCGCCAGAAAACTCTTGAAGTTGTTGAAAGGTCCCTCATGAACCATTTTAAAGACTTCTTCATGCCCCACGATGTACATAAACATCCAGTGCGTAATAACCAGGGAAATAATCACGAAAACAGACCATTTAAGACTGCGTTTCCAGATCTTCTCGGTATTCCATTCCTGCCTGTCAAGTCTCATCTGCTTATTCCGGTCTCCTTCAATCAGATATTCGATTTTACGGAAGACCATTTCAAGAAAAATAGTCTGGGGACAGACCCACCCACAAAATATCCTTCCGAAAACAACAGTGAAAAGAATGATGAATATGATGGAAGTTATGGCTCCCAGAGCCAGAATAAAGAAATCCTGAGGGTAAAAAGGCTGCCCGAATATAAAAAAGTGCCGGTCGAGCACGTTGATGAGAAGTGCAGGATTGCCATTGATCTTTAAAAAAGGTAAACCAAAAAATAAAGCCAGCAACACCACCGCAACAATTGTTCTGTAGTCGGTATATCTTCCGCTCGGTTTTCTTGGGAATACCCACTTCCGTTTACCGGACTGCTCCATGGTGCCAACGGAATCCCGGAACGTTTCTGCTTCTATAACCTGTCCTTGCCCTCCTCTGAAAACATTTTCTTCTTCAGTCATCGATATGTATTTTACCAAAAAAACATAACCTGTTATCTTAATTTCTAAAATAACACATTATGTTTTCAAGTTTATTTGTTTTTAAATTTTTATTTCTCCCATTTGGCTTCGGTTCCCTGAGGAGCCGCACCACCCTGAGCTGGTGTAATAGGAGGCTGTTCCTGATTGATGTGGTAAACATAGGCTGCAACCTGCTGAATCTCGTTACCTGAAACCACTCCGTTTTTTCCCCAAGGCTGCATCGCAGGATTATTTGGGGAACCGTTCTCAACCATATAGAATACATTTTTGAAAAGGGTCTTTTCTGGCTGGTTGATCCAGAATTTATCTGTAAGATTCGGTCCAATGCCTCCTTTACCACCTTCTCCGTGACAGGAGATACAGTTGGTCTGGAACACGATTTTCCCTGCTTCCACTTCGTCTTCCTTAAATTCTGCAGTTTCAATAGTAGCCTGCGGAACATTTTTCATGTATTCAGCAACGGAAGCTGTCTGCGCAACATATTCTTCATCATATTCCTGTTTCTGATGGGCAAAATCCGTCAGGAAATAGGAGGTCATATAAATCACACAATATGCCACTCCGAACCAAAATAAGCCAAGCCACCACTTCGGCAACTGATTGTCCAGTTCCATAATCCCGTCGAAACCATGATCGATAAGGATATCTTTTTCTTCTGTAGCCGTTTGTTTCTTGAAAGCACTTTCGTACAGTCTTTTAAAATAAGGCGTGTTTTTCTCTTTAATATATTCCGCTTTCTCAAGATCCGTTAGTTTTTTGAATCGGTCATTCTCGATCAAATCTCCAAGCGCATTCTGGATCATGGCCAGAATTACGGTAATGATTACCGTTCCCCAAAAATATGGCGATGCAATGAAAGAAGAATTCTGAACAAACATATAATACAAGATGAAAAGGATCACCAGTATGATTGCGATGGTTACGTAAACGGGGGTTCTTTGTTTCATGATAGTTTTAATTAAAAAAATTAAAGTTTATTTTCTTCTGTATGATCATCGTCTAAAGGAGCATTTGCTTCCTCGTCATAATGTTTTTTAGACCGGGAAAAAACGTAGATGATAATTCCGAGGAAAAAAATCAGAAAGATCAGCATCGACAATGTTTGGTAAAAACCAACATTTTCGCCGTTTGATAAAATGTCTTTAAAACTTTGGGGGATCATGATAATAACTTTAAAATTATTGAGTGCTCGCAGTTTTTATTTCAGTCGTTTTAATATCGGTACCAAGCCTCTGCAGATAAGAGATCAGTGCAATGATTTCTTTCTTTTCAAGCGGAGTAAAATTGGCACCTTCCGTTGCCTTTCTCTCAGCATATGCCTGTTTTACATCGGCAGCTTCAGAGAAGATCTGTTTTACAATATGAGTGGCCTGGTTGTCTGCCCACTGGTCTGCCGAATCAATTTCTGCTTTCGTATAAGGAACATCAAAAGTGTTTTTCAGCAAATTCAATTTAGCTTTCATATTGCTTCTGTCCAAATCATTTGCAATCAACCAAGGATAACGAGGCATAATGGAACCTGCAGATGTAACTCTTGGATTCAGCATGTGTTTGTAATGCCATGAACTCGGGTTTTTACCCCCCTCTCTGTGCAAATCGGGTCCGGTTCTTTTTGAACCCCAAAGGAACGGACGGTCATAAATAAATTCTCCGGCTTTGGAATACTGACCATTTTTACCGTTGAATCTTACTACTTCGTCACGGAAAGGCCGGATCATCTGCGAGTGACAGGCGTTACAACCTTCTCTGATGTACAGATCTCTACCTTCCAGCTCCAAAGGTGAATAGGGCTTCACTGCAGCAATTGTAGGAACATTTTCCTTGATTGTCAGTGTCGGAACAATTTCAATAAAACCCCCGATTGCCACTGCTACAAATGAAAGAATGGTTAAAATCAAAGGCGTTCTTTCCAACCAAAGGTGGAAACCTTCTCCTTCCTTTCTTTTCTTAGAAACGTTTGCCAAAGCAGGTGCTTCTGCAGGAACTTCTTTCTGGAAAGAGCCCTGTCTAACTGTCGCAATAACGTTTACGACCATCAGTATAGCACCACTGATGTAGAGAAGGCCTCCTGCAAACCTCATCCAGTAATATGGAAGGATAGCAGTAAGAATATCCAACCAGTTTTTGTAGTATAAAGTTCCGTCCGGGTTAAACTGTTTCCACATCAAACCTTGGGTAAATCCAGCGATATATAAAGGAACAGCGTAGAAAATAATTCCCAAAGTTCCCAGCCAGAAATGCCAGTTTGCCAATTTTACAGACCATAGTTTCGTTCTCCAAAGGATTGGAAGTAGGTAATAGATCATCCCGAAGGTCATGAAACCATTCCATCCGAGCGCTCCAATATGAACGTGCCCAATTACCCAGTCGGTAAAGTGACCAATTTTATTCAATGATTTTGTTGCCAGAAGGGGTCCTTCGAAAGTCGCCATTCCGTAACATGTAAGTGCCACAACAAAGAATTTAAGCACCGGATTTTCGCGGACTTTATCCCAGGCTCCTCTTAATGTTAGAAGACCATTCAGCATCCCACCCCACGACGGAGCAATCAGCATGATGGAGAAACCGGTAGCAAGCGCCTGAGCCCATCCCGGAATCGCAGTATATTGTAAATGGTGAGGTCCTGCCCAAATATAAACAAAGATGAGGGACCAGAAGTGAATAATAGACAGTTTATAGGAAAATACAGGTCTGTCGGCAGCTTTCGGCATGAAATAATACATCAGTCCAAGGATTGGTGTCGTTAAAACAAACGCAACCGCGTTGTGACCATACCACCACTGAACCAAAGCATCTTTTACTCCCGCATAAGCTGAATAAGATTTCCAACCGGTGAAAGATACAGGAACTTCCAGATTATTGAAAATATGAAGCATTGCAACGGCAACCCATGTTCCCATGTAGAACCAGATGGCGACATATAAATGGCGCACTCTTCTGATAGCGATGGTACCGATCATATTCACTCCGAAAATAATCCAGACAACGGCGATTAGAATATCAATTGGCCATTCGTGCTCAGCATATTCTTTGGAAGTGTTGATTCCCATTAAAAAAGTGATAACAACGGAAACGATCATTAACTGCCATCCCCAGAAATGAATCCACGAAAGTGTATCGCTCCACATTCTGGTTTTCAGCAGTCTTTGGGTGGAATAATAAGCTCCCGCAAAAAATCCGTTGGCTACAAAGGCAAAAATAACCATACTGGTGTGAAGCATCCGGATTCTACCGAAGCCGAAAGCACCCTGCGTATTGATTAACCCCTGCAAATTCCCGCTCTGTAAACTGTTGATGGTTGCATCATCCGTTCCAAAGAAAAATTCCGGAAGTTCTGGATAGAAAAGCATTAATGCGGCGGTAAGTCCCAATAAAAAACCTAAAAGCCCGAAGACTACGGTTGCATAAAGAAACGCACGCACTATACTATTGTCATAACTAAACTTTTGTGTTTCCATATTAACTAATCACTTTTTCTTCTAATTTTTTTGTTTTTTCTTTTTCAGATTCCTCTTTAATAATTTCAGAATCCAGGAGTATCCGTACAGCAGGAGATTCATCATCATCAAACTGCCCTTTCTTTGCATTGACTATAAAAATGATCAGGAAAACTACAGCTAAAGAAACACTGCAGAGAATCATTAAATACAGGATATCCATTTCTATGCAAATTTAAGGTATAAAACGCTCCAAATTTAATCAAAAATAATGATATTCATCACCATCCGGTAAATTTTGTCAATTTAAAATATTTCTAAATAATGCCCTTTCAGAGGGATAACAGCGTGTTTTTTAAAGCTTTGTAAAATCGTAATCACCAAATGCATTTTTTGAAAATATTTTTCCCGGATGCGCGCTCATATCAATTTAAAATACTTTGTACTCCTCCACCACGTCGCAATCGAGGTAAATGCGACCACCGTCACAGAACTCATCGGCATGATGATCGCCGCAAAAAGAGGCGAAAGATGTCCTGTTACAGCAAAAGAAAGTCCCACGATGTTGTAGAGAAAACTGATCCCGAATGTAATTTTAACAATTGTCATCGCATCTTTGCAAAACTTCAGGTATTTTTCAAGATCGCTGAGTTTTTCTCCCGCCATAATTACATCTGATGACGGCGTGAAGGAATTCGTATCATCGGCAATGGCGATTCCAACATTGCTTTGTTTTAACGCGCCGGCGTCGTTCAGTCCGTCGCCCAGCATTGCTACTCTTTGGTTTTGGTCCTGCAGTTTTTTAATATAGTTCAGTTTATCCTCCGGACTTTGATTGAAAGCCATTCCTTCGAGTTCTGGGATTAAGTCCTTCAGCGACTGTTCTTCAGAAGCATTGTCACCGCTCAGAATATGGATTTTATAGTGCGCGAGACTTTTAAATAACGGTTTAAGCCCCTCCCGGTATTCATTTTTAAAGATATACTTGCCTAAAAACTCATCATTTTTGCTGATGTAAACAGCGGTTTCCAAATTTTGGGATTTCTGACCAACCAGCTTAGCAGACCCGATCCGGTATAAATTACCCCTCACTTTGGCTTCATAACCTTTCCCGGGAATTTCCCGGAAATCTTCAGCCGGGAAATATCCATCTTCCGTTTCCGAAAACTCGTAGAGCGATTTGGAAAGCGGATGATTGGAGTTTTTAAACAGACTTTTCAGGTTTTCCAGGTCAAAATCATCAATTTCTGCGCCTTCATACCGGATATCTGATTTTTTATGATGTGTGATCGTACCGGTTTTATCAAAGACAAGGACTTCACTTTTTGAAATTTTCTCAATGGTTAAAGTATCCTTTACATAAAATTTGTTCCGACCCAGAATCCGCATTACATGCCCGAAAGTGAACGGTGCAGAAAGCGCCAGTGCACACGGACAGGCAATAATCAGAATCGCTGAGATCACCTGGAACATTTTTTCGGAATCAGTCCTTCCCCAGTAAAGTCCGGCAATCAGCGTGATTCCTAAAATAATGAAAGTGAAATATTTTGAAATTTCGTTGGTTAAAGTATCCAGTCCCGTATCGTATTTCCTGAAGGCCTCTTTGTTCCAAAGCTGGGTCAGATAACTCTGATTGACCGTTTTAATCACTTCAAGTTCCAGCGCCGAACCGAGCTGCTTTCCGCCAGCGAAAATTTTGTCTCCTGCTTTTTTCGGGATCGAAGCGCTTTCGCCTGTAATAAAACTGTTGTCGATATTTCCTTCCCCTTTTATCAAAATGGCATCAACAGGGATAATTTCCTGGTTTCTTACCATAATCCGGTCTCCGATTTTTAAATCCGACAGGACAATGTTTTCCTGTTTTCCATCGAAATCGACTTTAGTTACCGCTATCGGGTAGAAAGATTTGTAATCCCGGTCGTATGAAAGGGCGCTGTACGTCCTTTTCTGGAACACTTTCCCCATCAGCATGAAGAAAAGCAGTCCGCAAAGCGTATCGAAGTATCCTGCGCCGTAATCAGTGACTACTTCATAAATGCTTCGGCCGTAAAGCACCAGAATCCCAAGGACAATCGGGACATCAATATTTACAATCTTATTTTTCAGCCCGAACCAGGCGGACCTGAAATAGTCGGACGCAGAATAAAAAACTACCGGAGTGGCAAGCAGAAACATGATAAACCGGAAAAGATGTTTGTAATGATCCCAGTAATAATCATTGGTTCCCAATACATCATTGGTGTACTCGGGATAAGAAAAAAACATTCCGTTTCCGAAGGCAAAACCAGCAATTGCCAGTTTAATGAGCAGGGTTTTGTCTAAAAAATCCTCCTTTTTTTCAGCAGTTTCGAGATTAATGACGGGTTTGTAACCTAAATTGGTCAGGAATTTCGCCAGATCGCTGAGTTTCAGTTCTTCATGGGTGAACGAAATCTGCACTGTTTTCCGCGTAAAATTCACCTGAGAATAGTGGATGCTTTTATGCAGCGTATGAAGACTCTCTAAAAGCCAAATACACGATGAACAGTGAATGACCGGGATTTTAAAAGTGACCAGCGTGGTATTCCCTTCGGAGAAATCGGTGACTTTGGTGAAAATTTCAGGCGTATCAAGATAATCAAACTGAGATGTGTTCTCGTGGTTTGGCCGGATTCCGGAATTTTTGTTGAGTTCGTAAAAATTTCCGAGATCGTGGCTGTTCAGGATTTCGAAAACCGATTTACAGCCTGTGCAGCAAAAGATTTTTTCCTCAAAAAGAATCCTTTCTTTATCAATAATCTGACCGCAATGAAAACAGTTTTCTGACAACTTTTCGGGTATTTGTCCTGCAAAATTATGATAAATAAATTTGTGCCGGGGGTTTAAAATCTCTATTTTTGCTGATAAATGTCATAAAATGTCTTTCGAAAAACAAACCCTCATCGAAGAAAATCTGCATCGTGCTTTTAACGAAGAATCCTTCAGAGAAATGCTGTCTCCGGAAGATTTTAACAAATATCTTTCCGCAAAACACATCCTGAAATTTCACAAAGGTGATACCATTTTTGAAGACGGGGAAGTTCCGAAAGGTGTTTTTTTCCTCAGAAAGGGCACCGCAAAGCTTTCAAAACAGGGGGTTTACGGTAAAGAACAGATCCTGAGGTTTATAAAGGAAGGCGACCTCATCGGTTACCGCTCGCTGCTCTGTGGCGAAAACTTCCAGGCAAAAGCCGAAGCCATGAATGATGTGGAAGCCACGTTTCTGCCATCTGAAATCTTTCTTCATTTGCTGGAAGTAGATCCGAAACTTTCCTTCGCCATGCTGCAGAAAATCGCTTTTGAACTGGGCGAATCCTCGAATACCGTTACCTTTCTGGCCCAAAAAACAGTTCGGGAACGACTTGCCGAAATTTTACTTCTGCTCGAACAGAAACTCGGCACAGATCCAGAAGGTTTCATAAAAATTTCGCTGACCCGCGAAGAGATCGCCAACATTATTGGAACCGCTACCGAAAGCGCAATCCGACTCATTTCTGAATTCAAGCAGGATGGGCTTATTGAAGTGGAAGGCAGGAACATTAAAATCCTGAACCACGACCGCCTTATTAAATTGGGACACGTGATTATCTAAGAATCTTAAATGTATTTTTTTCTGTAGATTCAATTCATTTTTAAGTGTAAAAACTTGAAATCCTTCTGCATTTCAGCAGAAATTAGCCATTAAAACATTGGGGAATTTACGCAGCAGCTGCGTTTTGATCTTTATCGCCCATTTCTAATTATTCTTCATAACTTTACCCGCTTAAAAGGAAAAAATATGTCTGTTCATACCGAACTCAAAAAAATCACCACCGAAACTTTGCGGAAAATGAAATTCGACAAAGTAAAAATCACGATGCTTACCGCATATGATTTTACAACTGCAAAAATGGTGGATGCAGGCGGCGTAGATTCCATTCTGATCGGCGATTCCGCAGCGAATGTGATGGCTGGTTTCGACACAACACTTCCGATTACACTGGATCAGATGATTTATCACACACAATGTGTGGTGCGCGGTGTTGAAAGGGCTTTGATCGTAGCAGATCTTCCGTTCGGAACGTACCAGAGCAACTCTGAAAAAGCGTTGGAGTCTGCAGTCCGGATGATGAAAGAAGGCGGCGCTCATGCCATTAAAATTGAAGGTGGTATCGAGATTGAAAAATCGATCCGCAAAATTGTGAACGCCGGAATTCCGGTAATGGGACATTTGGGGCTCACCCCACAGTCCATTTATCAGTTCGGAACCTATAAAGTGAGAGCCAAAGAAGATGCGGAAGCTGAAAAATTAATGAGCGATGCCAAACTTCTTGAAGAACTGGGGTGTTTTGCGCTGGTTCTGGAGAAAATTCCTGCTGATTTGGCGAAAAAAGTTTCTGAAAGCATTTCAATCCCAACCATCGGAATCGGCGCCGGGCCCGACTGTGACGGGCAGGTTCTTGTTTACCACGATATGGTGGGAATGAACAAAGGTTTTTCCCCGAAATTTTTAAGAAGATATCTCGACCTTTATACGGAAATTACGGGAGCCGTGTCGCAGTATGTAAAAGATGTAAAAAATGCCGATTTCCCTAACCAAAACGAAAGTTACTGATGAAAAACACACAATCCATACAGGGTATTTTATCCATTGCCGCGCTGGTCTGCCTTGTCGTAGGCTGGTTTAACCTTTTCTCTCCGGAGATTAATAACCTTCTTTATCAGCGGGTATTTTATATCCTGATCGGAGCCAGTTTCTTTTTTCAGGCACCGGCTTTAGCCAACCCTAAAATGCAGTACCCAATGTATCTTGCTGCCGCATTCTGTGTGGTGGGAGCATTGCTTCCGGAGAGCTTGAATTTAGGTTTCCTGAAAACCGCAGGCCTTTTTGGCGGCGTGATCCTTTCCATCTTCAACAGACCGCGACAGGTCAGAAATTAATTCATGCAGGATCAAATTGTTTTTGAAGACAACCATCTTCTTGTGATCAATAAAAAAACAGGACAACTCGTTCAGGGCGACAAGACTGGTGATGCTTCTTTACTGGATCTGCTCAAAGATTTCATCAAAAAAAGAGACCATAAGCCCGGAAATGTTTTTCTCGGCCTCGTTCACCGTATCGACAGACCTACTTCAGGGCTTGTGATTTACGCCAAAACCTCGAAAGCACTTTCGCGTCTGACTCAGATGGTGAAAAACCGTGAGATCAAAAAAACGTACTGGGCGGTAGTGGCCAAAGAGATGATTCCACACAGCGGAAGGCTGGTTCATTATCTTCAGAAAAATGAAAAAACAAACAAAGCCACGGTTTTTATAAAAGTCACCGAAGGCGCAAAGGAATCTATCCTGAACTATCAGCTCATCAAAACCCTTGATAATTTTCATCTTCTGGAAATCGATCTGGAAACGGGGCGTCATCACCAGATCCGGGCGCAGCTGTCCAAAATCGGCGTTCCGATAAAAGGAGATTTGAAATACGGCGCCGCGCGCTCTAATCCCAATGGCGGAATTCACCTTCACGCCCGAAAACTGGAATTCATTCATCCTGTAACCAACGAGAAAACGGAAATTGTAGCACCGGTTCCTCAGGATGATCCCGTGTGGAAAGCGTGTGAAGAATAATACGGTGATTCTGTTCGATAAAAACACAAAAATTTCCCGCGCTTCGGGATTAAATTTTTAGGATTTCACATTATTAATTGTATTTAAGTATAAATATAATAAGCAATCGACAAGAATGATGAATAATCGATTGTAGAAATGGACGGGCAATGTTGCCGGACCATTTCTAAAGGTTGCCGGACCATTTCTGCACGTTGCCGGACCATTTCTTACTGTTGCCGAACCATTTCCTGAGGTTGCCGAACCATTTCTTACTGTTGCCGGACCATTTCTCACTGTTGCCGGACCATTTCTAAAGGTTACGGAATCAATTCCAACCCTTGCGCAATGATTTCTGAAGTTGGGCAATGACTTCTGAAGGCATCTGTCATTCCGTAGGAATCTCTGCATGCCTGTAAACTGGAATTTATTTTATCAAGTAACCGACCTTAAAATAGAACTTGTAGCACCGGTTCCGGAAAATGATCCGGTGTGGGAAGCATGCGAAAACTGATTTACTCCGCAAAACTTACAGCCGAAGCTTCCTTCTTACTATTAAGGAGGGGTAATCTCCCCTGCTGACTCTTCTTTTTTATCCTTATTCAAAAGATTGGGATCTTCCTTCGCTAAGTTATTTTTTGTCGGAATTTTATAGTTGATGGAAATCCCGAATCTGCGGGAATCGTTTTTGCTTGAAAGATAAACGAAGGGCTGCTGTACCACCGAATGCACGGCCATTTTCTGGGAATTCAGAATATCATCTGCATAAAGTGAAACCGTCAGCTTATCTTTCATGAATTTTTTTGAAAAATTAAGGTTCAGCGAATTGTTAAAAGGTTTATCGGCCACCAGATAAAAATAACTTGCTTTGGGAGTGAGGTAATTAAAGTTGGCTACAAACTTAATTTCCTTAGGAAGAATGATCTGAGAATTCAGACTGAAAATCCAGAATCCATTGGTCTCAATATCGGGAAGCTGATGAATCTGATATCCTGCATAAACATAAAGGTAATTGATTTTATCGGGGTTGAAGTCAAACTTCAACATCTCTTTGATGCTCGTATTAAAAATCATGTAAGGTATTGGCAAACCAATATTGAAGTTGTGAATCTTCATTTCAGAAACATTTACCTGCGAAGTAGAAATCACATCACCACTTCTGGTGATTTTCTGCACGACCTGATCTTTCGCTACGCTCACATTGTATCCGACAAACGCATAATCAAACGCACTTATTTTTGCCTCGTAATTATCGAAAATAGTTGGCCGCACTTCGGGATTTCCGGTGATGGATGAGTTGGGATTCTGGTAGGTGTTGTTGTTGGGATTCAGGACAGAAATGCTGGGTAATGTAATTTTTTTGTTATAATTCAGGGAAAAATACACCTGAGGAACCAAATTGTACTGCATACTGGCGTTCGGGAAAAACTTGAATTTTTTAAACGGGGTAAGTTCTTCATAGCGGTTTTCCTGCTGATTATAGGTGATACCGCTGATATCATAATCTTCAGCCCGCGTTCCAAGAATGAAATCGAATTTTTTATATTTGGTCTGAAATTCTAAATACGTCGCTACATTCTGGCGTTGATAATCCAGGTTGGTAATATCCTGTGCTTTTGTATCAAAGTTCTGCCGGTCGAACATTCCACCAAAAGCTACTTTTCCTTCGTTCAAAATATTCAGAGGCTGCGAATAATCCACTTTAAAATTATACACATCCATATCCGATGAATTATCTAAGACGGTACGGTTGGCGTCCAAATTATTTTGGGTGAAACCGGAATTTGAATTTGAATAGGAAAATTTAAAATCGAGTTTCTGGGATTTATCCGCAAATCTTTTTTGATAGGTGGCCACCGCTTCATGACGGTTGCTCAAGGTGCTCGTAAGATCTGTGGATTGATAACTATTGTTCAAAAAGGTACCCGAACTGAAGGTCGTGATATCGTTATTATTATGGTAAATATCATAATTCAACAAGAGCCGGTCCTGTCCCAATTCAAAAGTGAACGCGCTTTTTGCAAAATATCCACGAATAATCCGGTCAGCATTGCTTTCAGCAAGGTCATCCTGTGTGGCATTTAACATGCTTTCGCGATAATTCTGTCCAAAATTGAGCTGCCATCCAAATAATTTATTTCTGGCATTCAAACTCACCGAATTATTGGTGCGGTGCCTCCATTTATCATATTTTGTAAAATTGTAATTCCCGGAATAGGTTGCAGTTAAATAATTTTTTGCGGTCTTACTCGTGATGATATTAATAATTGCGCCGCCTGATGTTGCAGGAAATTCTGCACCGGGTTGCGTAATTACTTCCACGCGTTCTACAGAATTTGCGGGCATCCCTTCCAAAAAAGCATTGAGTTCATTGCTGGAAATATTCAGCGGCCTTCCATCCAAATACACGTCCAGCATTTTTCCCTGATACAGCATTCCTGCAACATCGGAAACAATCAGACCGGGAAGTTTTTTAATACCTTCCATTACACTGCCGGAATTCAAATTCGGCTGTTCGGAAAAATCAAAAATAGTTCTGTCTGCCTTCTGTTCAACCGCCTTTTTTACTTTGGTAATGGTAACTGCCTCTATTTTTGTTTCTTTATCCGGAGTGGGTTTCTGCTGTGCATTGCTATGGAGAAATGCAAAAATTGAGATGACTGAAAGTGCTCTTTTCATAATGTTTTTTTAATTTACAAATGCAGGGATTTAATAAGACGGTAAAAAATTATTTTCGTTACTGATCATAAAAAAACCGTTCAGTTTCCTGAACGGTTTTTTGAAATTTCACAGTGTTATGCGTTTCTTGCCGCTTCAGCTGCAATCAGATTTAAGGCTGAACCTGCTTTAAACCATTCAATTTGCTGCGTGTTATACGTGTGGTTTACCAAAATAAGTTCTTTTGTACCGTCGGAGTGAACCAATTCCAAAGTCAGTGGTTTTCCCGGGGCAAACTGATCCAAATCAAGGAAATTCACCGTATCATCTTCTCTGAACTTGTCGTAATCTGCTTCGTTCTGGAAAGTCAGACCCAACATTCCCTGTTTTTTAAGATTGGTCTCGTGAATCCTTGCGAAAGATTTTACGAGAACAGCCTTCACACCAAGATGTCTCGGTTCCATGGCGGCATGTTCTCGTGAAGAACCTTCACCGTAATTCTGGTCTCCAACTACGATCGTAGGAATTCCGGCTGCTTTATAAGCTCTCGCCACTTTCGGAACTTCGCTGTATTCACCGGTCAGTGTATTTTTCACTTTATTGGTTTCCATGTTGTAAGCGTTTATGGCGCCGATCAGCATGTTGTTTGAGATATTATCCAAATGACCTCTGTATTTCAGCCACGGACCTGCCATTGAAATATGGTCGGTCGTACATTTTCCGAACGCTTTGATCAAAACTCTTGCTCCGGTAATATTTTGTTCGTCCCAAGGCTGGAAAGGCTCGAGTAACTGGAGTCTGTCCGAAGTCGGGCTCACCGCAACCTGAACATGAGAACCGTCTGCTGAAGGTGCCTGATAACCGTTATCATCCACCGCAAAACCTTTTTCAGGAAGTTCAAAACCTTTCGGTTCGTTCAGTCTGATCTGTTCCCCGTTTTGATTGGTTAATGTATCGGTGATCGGATTAAAATCAAGTCTTCCTGAGATTGCTACTGCGGCCACCATTTCCGGAGACGCTACAAAAGCGTGTGTATTTGGGTTTCCGTCGGCTCTTTTTGCAAAATTTCTGTTGAAAGAGTGAATGATGGAGTTTTTTTCTCCTTTTTCAGCACCTTCTCTGTCCCACTGTCCTATACAAGGTCCGCAGGCATTTGTAAAGATTCTTGCAGATTCAAATTTCCTGAAGGAATCCATGAATCCATCTCTTTCTGCGGTAAATTTCACCTGCTCAGAGCCTGGATTGATTCCTAATATCGCTTTTGGCTTCACGCCTTTTGCCACTGCATCTTCAACAATAGAAGCAGCTCTGGACAAATCTTCGTAAGAAGAATTCGTACACGAACCGATTAAAGCCCATTCCACGTCAAGCGGCCATCCGTTCGCTTCAGCTTTTGCTCTGAATTCAGAAACCGGAGTCGCCAAATCGGGAGTAAAAGGTCCGTTCAAATGCGGCGCCAGTTCGTCAAGATTGATTTCAATTACCTGATCGAAATACATTTCAGGATTTTCATAAACTTCATGGTCACCTGTTAAATGTTCAGCTATTTTATCGGCAGCTTCCACAACATCCTGTCTTCCGGTTGCCGCTAAATATCTTCTCATGGAATCATCATATCCGAAGGTCGAAGTTGTTGCCCCGATTTCAGCACCCATATTGGAAATAGTTCCTTTTCCTGTTGCAGAAAGATTTTTTGCCCCTTCTCCGAAATATTCAACAATACATCCGGTTCCGCCTTTTACGGTCAGGATTCCGGCAACTTTAAGAATAACATCTTTTGCAGACGTCCATCCATTCAGTTTTCCGGTTAATTTTACACCGATTAATTTCGGCATTTTAAGTTCCCACGCCATTCCGGCCATTACATCTACCGCATCTGCACCACCAACTCCGATGGCGACCATTCCTAAACCTCCTGCATTTACCGTGTGAGAGTCAGTTCCAATCATCATTCCGCCTGGAAAAGCATAATTTTCCAAAACTACCTGATGAATGATTCCTGCGCCTGGTTTCCAGAAACCGATTCCGTATTTATCGCAAACTGAACTTAAAAAATTGAAAACTTCTGAATTTTTATTGATTCCTTCCTGTAAATCTGCCTCAGCTCCAACTCTCGCCTGAATCAGGTGATCGGCATGAGCAGTTGAAGGAACCGCAACCTTAGATTTTCCGGCCTGCATAAACTGCAGAAGTGCCATTTGCGCTGTTGCATCCTGCATCGCTACACGATCCGGAGCAAAATCTACATAAGAATTTCCTCTTTCGTAAGATTGTGTGGCATTGCCTTCCCAAAGGTGGGTATAAAGAATTTTTTCTGAAAGTGTCAATGGTTTTCCCACGGCTGCTCTTGCTGCTGCAACTCTTTCAGGATAACGCTCATACACTTTTTTGATCATGTCGATGTCGAAAGTCATATCTGTTCGTTTTTAATTCAAAATTTAGAAGTTCAAAAATACGAATTTTTTAGGTTTCTTACCGATTAAAATCATTTAGAATAAGTATAAATATAATGAAGCGCATCTATTTCTACCGCGGACTGAGTTTTTGACTAAATGAAAAAAACTTAATTTTGGCAGAAATTTTGCAAACCGGCGGTTATGAAGAATGTCCTGATTTTTATCTTTTTAAGTTTCACCCTACTGTTTTCAGCACAGAAAGCAACGGTAAGAAAAACGGCTGCTGTAAAAAAACCCGTGCAGAAAACAACTGCTCCTAAAACCAATCCGGACCTGGCGAAGATCAACGACTCTATTCCGGCGCTGATTCCACAGAAGATTGAAGGAAAATTCGGTTTTGTAAACCAGAAAGGAAAAATGGTCATCAAACCGGAATACAGCAATGTCGGGTTCTTTGCGGAAGACTGCAACCTGCTGAATTCTCCGAACGAGAAAGTTCAGAAATTCGGATCCAAAAAATACGCATCAGTGCGGCTGAACGGAACAGATTTCAGAATCGATGAGAACGGAAAAAGAGTCTATCAGTTCAAAGACAGCGATTTGGGAAAATGCAAACCGGAATTCAAGGCACAGCTTTTTCATGCTTTTGTCCTCGGAAATTATTACGGAATCATTGAAGATTCCAAATTTGTAAATGCTGCGGATTACCGTCAGTATCAGATTTATCCGCAGTATGATTATCTTCATATTCTGGAAGGCGACGACCTTAAAAATCCAATGATCATTGCATCCCGAGACAACCGATTCGGAATTATTGATGTAAATAACCGGGTCATTGTGCCTTTCATTTATTCAGATATCAAAAGAAATTTTGCATGGAAGCTCGCCCGCCTTTTTGAAGTGACCCAGGACGGCAAAAACTATTACTTTATTGATCTCCAAAATAAAGGTTATTGATTTAAAATTTGTATTTTTGCCATCAGAAATTAAAGGGGTGCTGTGAAAAGCTGAGATTATACCCAATGAACCTGGAACAGGTAATGCTGTTTAGGGAGCGGTCTTCGGACTGATTTATTGTATAATTTTTTTTCGTTCCCCTTTTATTCAATTAATCTTAAAAATTAAAAGAATGAAAGGATTTGTTATTTTAGGACTTTGCGTAAGTCCGCTCATCTGTGCGCAGAATTTGCCTCAGGATACCGCAAAAATTCGCGAAATTGAAAGTGTAAATTTCACGAAAAGGCTGCCGGTTTCAAAAGAAATCATCAACGTTGAAAAGGATTTAGGCACTAAAAATCTGGGGCAGGATTTACCAATTCTGCTGAAAAACCGGACTTCCGTTATTTCCACTTCCGATGCCGGAAACGGCGTTGGATACACCGGATTCCGGATTCGGGGAGTAGGCGGGAATGGAATTAATGTCATGATGAACGGTGTTCCTCATAATGATGCTGAATCGCAGGGAACTTTTTTTGTAGATGTTCCCGATTTAACGAGTTCTGCCTCACAGATCGTCATTCAGCGAGGCGTCGGAACTTCATCGAACGGCGTTTCCGCTTTTGGAGCCAGCGTCAACGTGATTTCCAAAAACCCCGATGAAAAATTTTATCTGAAATCTGATAATTCACTGGGTTCCTTCAACACCTACAAATATTCTGCGGAAGTAGGAAGCGGAAAATTCTGGAACAACCGCCTTAGTGTGATGGGCCGTTACACGAAAATTCATTCTGACGGATATATCGACCGGGCTTCGGCAGATCTTGATTCCTATAATTTTACTGCTCTTTTTGAGGAAAATAAAACCAAAATCCGCATTATCGCTTTTGGCGGAAAGGAAAAAACGTACCAGGCATGGAACGGCATCGACAAAGCCACTTGGGAAACCAACCCGAAATTCAATTATTCCGGCGCTATTTATGATGAAAACTGGGAAAATATTGTTGATTTCTATGATAACGAAACCGATAATTACCGGCAAAATCACTATCAGCTATTGTGGGAGCAGAACTTAAGCGCCAACTGGAATCTTGAAACCACTTTCCACTATACCAAAGGAAAAGGTTACTACGAAAATTATAAGCAGGGTGCCGAATTTTTGCAGTACAACTTGCCGAATCAAGGTACTGATGAATATGCAGACTTTATCCGGAAAAAATGGCTCAACAATGATTTTTACGGCGGTTTGACCACACTTTACGGAAAATTAAACAATCTGGATCTCAATTTCGGATTGGTAGCCAACCGTTATTTCGGCAGACATTTCGGAAATGTTTCCGGCGTTTTTTATCCGCAGATTTCGGAACATGAATATTACCGAAACCAATCCGTAAAAAATGAAACCGCAGGTTTTGCAAAAGCAATTTTCACCGTGAATAAATTTGAATTTTTTGGCGATTTGCAGCTCCGAAACATCAGTTATAATACCGAAATCCTCATGCAGGGCGACGGCGAAGGAGCGAACCTCGATAAAAACTGGCTTTTCTTCAATCCGAAAGTGGGTTTTAACTACAAAATAAATTCAGGGAAACTTTTCCTCTCCTATGCGCACGCTCACCGCGAACCGAACCGCGATGATCTTTTTGCGAACCCCGAAACTCAGGCCGAAAAACTGCACGATTTCGAAGCCGGAATTGAAAAAACACTCGGAAATTTCTCTTTCACCGCCAACGGTTACTACATGAATTATGTCAACCAGCTGGTTTTAAACGGAAAAATTAACAATATCGGAGAATTTATCCGGGAGAATTCCGGGAAGAGTTACCGTCTTGGACTTGAATTGGGCGCATTGGCGAAACTTTCGGAAAAATGGAATCTTTCGGGGAATCTGACCTTAAGTAAAAATGAAAATACCGATTTCAGAACCGAAAATCAGGGGCTGCAGAATCTCGGCAACACGCCAATTTCCTTCTCCCCGGAAATCATTGCGAATGCGCTCATCAGTTTTGCTCCGGCGAAGAATTTCAGTATCGGTCTGCAGAATCAGTTTGTCGGAAGCCAATATCTGGATAATACGAAGAATGAAAATTTAAAATTGCCGGAATATTTCCTGACCGATTTCAATGCAAAATACACTTTAAACCTAAAAAGAACTGTTGTTGATTTTAAACTTCTCGTGAATAATGTTTTCGATAAAAAATATGTGAATAACGGGTATGTTTATGATGAGTCTCCCTATTATTTTTCGCAGGCAGGCTTTAATTTCCTGTTTGGAGTAAGTGTGCTGTTCAAATAATCCGGAAATTAAGGAGAATTAGAGCTGATTTTTTTAAAAAACCGCTGGCTTTATAAAAGTCAGTAAAAAATTATAAATTTGCGGCAAATGATCATTTCCAATTACCTTCTTGAATATCTGACCAAAAACGGAAAAGCCACGCTTTCAGGCTTCGGCAGTTTTGCTGCTGAAAATGCTGCTGCCGTGCTGAACCAGGAAAGCAGAACACTGCTTCCGCCAGGCAAAAAAATTACTTTTCTTGCCGATTATGAGATTCAGAATGATGAGTTTGCCCGATTTTTGGCGGTTCAAAAAAACATTTCGGTGGAATCTGCTCTTGCAGAGCTTAAACAGCAGACCGATTTCTGGAAAAACAAAATCAATGAGGGAGAAAATTTCACCATCGAAAATTTTGGAGAATTTAAAATTTCAGGAGAATCCGTTCAGTTTATCGGCAACCGGATCGCAGCAGAAAACTCTGATTTTTACGGACTGGAAGAAATCAACCTGAACGATTTAAGGAAAAAACCGGGCATCCAACAAGTGAAAACTGAGGAAAATCCTGCTAAAAAATACCGCTTCAGCAGCGCGTTGTTATGGATCTTACTTCTGGCAATCCCGGTTTCGGGAATGGTATATGTAGGGATTTATCAGCCTGAAATGCTGTTCGGTAAAAAATCTTTCCCCGCAGTTCCAAAGGAAAAGAAAATTATTAAAAAAGATTCTGCGCAGACAAAAGTAAAACCAACCTTGGCGGATTCTTTAAAGGCAGATTCAATTAAAACTGCCGCAGCAGTTGTTCCTCTCAAAAAATGGACTCCGAAAAAGTCCACCAGAAAATACCCAAAAAGCAAATGGCGCAAAGCAAAAAAGCGAGTGAATCGCTCACAATAATGACGAATATCGTTCTTCCGAACGAAACCAATTCACTAAGGAATCTCTTCGGTGGTGAACTTCTCGCGAAAATGGACCGCTGTGCCTCAATCTCTGCTGCAAGACATTGCGAAAGACGTGTAGTAACGGCATCCGTAAACCATGTTTCCTTCAATTATCCTATTCCGGAAGGCGGAATTGTAGTGCTGGAATCCAAGGTTTCGCGCGCTTTTTCGACCTCCATGGAAATTTATGTGGATGTATGGCTCGATGACCCGATTAACCAGAAAAAAATCCACACGAATGAAGGAATTTACACTTTTGTAGCGGTGGATGAATTCAACCGCCCCATCCCGATTCCCAAGATGGAACCGGAAACCGAAGAAGAAAAATCAAGGTTCGATGCGGCTTTAAGAAGAAAAGAACTTTCCCTGATCCTTTCCGGACGAATGAAGGCCGCCGATTCGGTGGAACTGAAAAAACTTTTTCAGGAGTCGTAAAAAAATGAAAATTCTCCAGCTCGATAAAAACCATCCCCTCATTACAGAACAGCTTTCTGCAAAAGGGTTTCATCTGGAAGAAGATTTCATCTCAACATATGAGGAGATCCTGAATAAAATCAGAAATTACGACGGCATCATCATCCGCAGCCGGATCCCGCTCGACCGGAACTTTCTGGAACATGCGAAAAACCTCCGCTTTATTGGGCGGGTTGGCGCGGGAATGGAAAATATTGATGTGGAAACTGCTGCTGAGTTAAGTATCACCCTGATCAATTCGCCCGAAGGCAACCGTGATTCTGTGGCAGAACATGTTATCGGAATGCTGCTTATTTTAATGAATCGGCTTTTCATCGCCTCCAACGAAGTGAAAAACGGCATCTGGAAGCGTGAAGAAAACCGCGGCGACGAACTTTTTGGAAAAACATTTGGCATTATTGGTTACGGAAATATGGGAAAAGCTGTTGCAAAACGCCTTTGCGGGTTTGGAGTAAAAGTTATCTTTCATGACATCAAATCCAATCTTTCCGATGAATTTGCCACGCAGGTTACTCTTGAAGATCTGAAAGCCGAAGCCGATATCCTGAGCCTTCACATTCCGCTTACGGCGGAAACCCATTATATTGTTGATGAAACCTTTATTTCAGAAATGAAAAAAGACTTTTACTTCATCAATACCGCCCGCGGAAAAAACGTAAACACGAAGGCTTTAGTTGAAGCCATCAAAGCCGGCAAAATAAGAGGTGCCGCCCTGGATGTCCTCGAATATGAAAAAGCTTCTTTTGAAAAGCTGGAGACAAAAAATGAAGACCTCCAATACCTCCTGAATTCCGAAAAAACAATTGTGACTCCCCATATCGCGGGCTGGACCCACCAAAGCAAAGAAAAACTCGCGCAGATCATTGTGGATAAAATAGCAGCATCTTTTTCATAATTGCACGATATGGATTCAGTCTGAATTTGTTAAAATTCTCTTAAATCATAATCGCTGTCCATTTCACTTTGTATTAATTCATAAATTGCCGTCTGAATTTCAAAAAGATAGATGAAGCAGCAGATTTTAGTACTCTTAGTGGTTTGTTTAGGTTTGTTTTCCTGCAAAAAAGAGGAAAACCAAACCGAAGAACAGAAAACCGGCCTCCCGAATTTTGGCAATATTGAACTGGATGATATTTTTAAAAGAAAAGACAACCAATTAGAAAATAAAGACTCTGTAGTTGCGGTTCTCGACCGATATTATACCAACGTCTGGGAAAAGGGTGATCTTTGGGGGGGCTTTCTGGTAGCCAAAGGCGACGAAATTCTGTATGAAAGTTACCGCGGTTTTGCGCAGGAAGGCGATCAAAACCCCATTACTGAAAACACTCCGCTGCATGTTGCTTCTGTAAGCAAGACCCTTACCGCAATGGCCGCCATGAAACTTGTGGAAGCAGGCAAACTGAAGTTGGATGACCCGCTTACCAAATTTTTTCCGCAGTTTCCATATCCCGATGTAACGGTTTTCACCCTTTTAAGTCAGCGCAGCGGTCTTCCGAAATACGAATATTTTATCGAGAAGATTAATCCGAAGCCTTCGGAACTTAGCAAAAAATTCCTGAGCAACCAGGATGTGATGAATATGCTCATCCGCTACAAACCGGAACTCTCCCGCAATACCGATACCGGCTTTATGTACTGTAATACAAACTTTGCACTTCTGGCTTTAATCATTGAAAAAGTGACGAAAACCCCATTTCCGGAAGCAATGCAGCAGATGGTTTTCCGACCTTTAAAAATGAAGAATACCTACATTTTTCAGGAAAAAGATACCCTCACCGCTGCGAAATCTTTTTACCAGCGCGGACCGCGGGAATATCCGCTGGACCGACTCGATCTTATTTATGGGGACAAAAACGTGTATACGACCCCAAGAGACCTGCTGAATTTCTCGAAAGCGCTTTATGCCAAGCATTTCCTGAAACCGGAATTGATGGAGATGGTTTTCAGTCCACACAGCAATGAGAGACCGGGAGTGAACAACTATGGGCTTGGTTTCCGCATGAAAATTTTTGATAACGGCGAAAAACTTACATATCACAACGGTTGGTGGCACGGGACAAATTCGGTGTTTGCGCATCTGCTGAAATCCAATGTTACCATCATTGCCATCGGAAATAAATATTCGCAGCGGGTATATACGGCACTTTCCCTTTCCGGGGTTTTCGAAAACTTCCCGCCGGAAGCGGATAAATTCAATAAAGTCATGGACAAAGGCAAAGACGGACCTGCAAACGGTACTTTGAAAGAGGATAGCGCTTTTGGTGAATAATTATTTAAATTTGTGCAAAATCCAGCCATGAAGAAGCTTTTTTTTCTCCTTGTCCTCAACCTTCTGTTGCTTTCCTGTGCGCGGGTGGGCTCGCCAATCGGCGGCGACAAAGATACGCTGGCTCCAAAACTCTTAGGTTCAAATATCGATACTACGCGGATTAATGTGCCGCAGAACATCAGGCAATTACGACTCGATTTTAATGAATATGTAACGCTGAAAGAGGTATCCAAGAACCTCATCATTTCACCTCCGATCAAAAAAATCACAAAAATTTTACCTGCAGGACTGGCCAATAAATATGTGCTGATCGAGTGGGAAGATACGCTTCAGGCCAATACCACTTATAATTTCAATTTCGGAAACGCCATTGCAGACCAGAATGAAGGAAATACGGTTCCTTACTTTAATTTTGCATTTTCTACAGGAGATAAGATCGACGACCTCTACATCAGCGGCGAAGTGAAGGACGCCCTGAAAATAAAAGAAAACACCACTAAAAAAAATATGGTGGTAGGACTATATAAACAAAGCGATTCGGCAGATTACCGCCAAAAGCCGTATTATATTACCAAAGTAGATGATGACGGGTATTATGAACTCAATTATCTTTCTCCCGGAAGCTATACCATTCTGGCCTTTGTGGATGATAACGAAAATTCGGTGTATGATCCCGGAAAAGAAAATATAGGTTTCCAGAAAGAAACCGTTGTGCTCGAAAAATCCATTTCCGGACTCAATATTAAAACCTATCCTTCCAAAAAAGCCCTGAAATACAATGAAATGAAAGAAATTCCGGGCGGAATTCTCATGACTTTTGAAGGGAATCCGCAGGATCTGAAGGTGCTTTCGATCAATGATCAGCTGAAAGACTATAAAGTGACCCATGCTCCGAAATCGGATTCTGTACGGATCTGGTTTGATGCAAAAGACCAGAAAGTAGGTCTGGAAAACAATGAGAACCTGAAATTCAGCTACGATGCAGACGGAAAAAAAGATACCGTTTCCCTTTTTTACCGCTACAACACGAAGAACGAAATGTCCATCAGCAATCAGGACGGCAATTTGCTGGAGCCTTTTAAAGATTTCCGTTTCGTTTCCAACTACATCATTAATAAGATTGAACCTGAGAAATGGATCCTGAAAAGCGACAGTTTAACCACCGAATCTTTTACAGCCAGGATTTCTGCGGAAAATCCGTATCAGATTTGGGTGAATGCAGATTTCAAAGCCGGAAAAAAATACCAGCTGACCGTACCGAAAGGCAGTGTTTCTTCATTTTATGAGAGCACGGCCAGACCTTACCGCTTCGATTTTGAGTTGGATAAAGTGGAAAATTTTGGCAGCCTCTCCCTTAACCTTATCAATAAGCCGGCCCAAAAATTCTGGCTCCAACTCCTGAGTCCAGACGAAAAAATCATGTACAGCAAATTTACCGATGCTGCTGAAGTGAAGTTCAACATTCTGAAACCCGGCGATTATTTTGTCAGAATTCTGGTGGATAATAACGGAAACGGTTATTGGGATGAAGCCGATTTCAAAAACCGTATTTTCGCCGAAGACGCTTATATTTTCTACAAAAAAATAAACATTAAGGCACTTTGGGAAATAAAAGAAGACTGGGATCTTACCGATAAAAGAACACTCGACACTGCCTCTCAACCTTCACAAACAATTCCGCAAAAGACTGCTCCACGAGAATTGGGAGAAGTTAAAGGGGGGAATTCAATTCTTACTCCCGAGAAAAAATAAATCATGAAGACTTTTATAAAAATTGTTTTCGGGCTTTTAATCCTGTTTGCACTTATTCAGTTTATTCCGTTGGACAGAACCCTGAAACCAATTGACAATAAACTCAATTTCGTGGAGGTGAACCAAACTCCACAAAATATTACCCGAATCCTTAAAACTTCCTGTTACGACTGTCATTCCAATGAGACCGTTTATCCGGATTATGCGTATATAGCGCCGATTTCTTGGTCGGTTAACCATCATATTAAAGAAGGCCGGGAACACCTGAATTTTTCTGAATGGGGCAACTATAATGCTGATCTTAAAAAAGACATGCTGGAAAATGCGGTAAAGACCATTCAGGAAAAAGAGATGCCTCTCCCGGGCTATATTGCGTATCATCCGAAAGCAAATTTGTCTGCTGCCGAGCGGAAAACACTCGCGGTTTATTTCCAACAGCAGTTGGAGCACCATGCTTCCACCAAATAAAAAAGTTCATTCCTCTCTTTTAAAATAATGGCCTTCCTGATTCTGCACGTGGTTTTATTTTTTTAAATTTGCACATCTAAAAAAGTAAAAATGTCTGAGCAAGCAAGTTATCTGTTTTCCACGCGAACAAGCAAGGTTTTAGCGGAAAAAATCGCCCTTCATTACGGGCAGGAAATGGGGAAAATCAATTTCCAGGAATTCAGCGACGGCGAATTCGAGCCCGTTCTGGACCAGTCGGTGAGAGGTGGCAGGGTTTTTTTAATTGCCTCTACATTTCCTCCTGCAGACAATTTACTGGAATTACTGCTGATGATTGATGCCTCAAAAAGAGCTTCAGCAAAAAGCATTACAGTTGTACTTCCTTATTACGGTTTGGCAAGACAGGACAGAAAAGACCAGCCAAGAGCACCGATCGGAGCCAAATTGGTTGCCAACCTTCTTACCGCAGCCGGTGCAACAAGAATTATGACGATGGATCTTCACGCAGACCAGATTCAGGGGTTTTTCGAAATTCCTGTTGATCATCTTTATGCATCCACCATTTTTATTGAATACATTCAGTCTTTAAATTTAGACAATCTTACCATTGCCTCTCCGGATATGGGCGGCGCGAAACGTGCGAAGAATTACGCCGGACATTTGGGTGCAGAGGTAGTGATTTGTTATAAAGAAAGAAAAAAAGCCAATGTGATTGAGGAAATGTTCCTTATTGGTGATGTGGAAGGGAAAAATGTCATCCTGATCGATGATATGATCGATACGGCCGGAACATTGTGTAAAGCAGCCGACATTTTGATGGCAAACGGCGCAAAAAGTGTCCGCGCGATGGCCACCCATGGGGTACTTTCCGGTAAAGCCTACGATAACATCCAGAATTCAAAACTTTCAGAAGTAATTGTTACGGATACCATTCCGGTGAAAACCGAACTCACCCCGAAAATAAAAGTTCTTTCGTGCGCTTCACTCTTTGCCGATGTGATGAAAATGGTACACGAGCACAAATCCATCAGCGACAAATTTATTATCTAGAAAATATTTTATATATTTGCACCCTTAAAATTTTTATATAACTATAATGAAATCAATTACAATTCAAGGTACAAAAAGAGAAAGCGTGGGCAAAAAGTCTACTAAAGCTTTACGTGATGCTGAATTAGTTCCTTGTGTTGTTTACGGAGGTACTGAAACCCTAAATTTTTCTGCTGAAGAAAAATCTTTCAAAGGTTTGGTATATACTCCTGAAGCACACACGGTATCTATTGAGGTTGACGGACAAACCATTCCTGCCGTTCTTCAGGACATCCAGTTCCACCCACTAACGGACAAAATCCTTCACGCAGACTTCTTCCAACTGGCAGAAGACAAACCTGTGGTAATGGAAGTTCCGGTAAGACTTACAGGCCGATCTAAAGGGGTTGTTGCAGGTGGTGCACTGAGACAGTCTTTCAGAAAACTTAAACTGAAGGCACTTCCGGCTAATTTACCGGATGAAATCGTGGTAGATGTAACTCCACTGAAAATCGGAAGCAAACTGTATGTTGGCGATATCGAAACCAAAGACTTTACTTTCATGCATCCGGACAACGCAGTTGTAGTAGCTGTTAAGATGTCCAGAACTGCAATGAAGGGCGGTGCAGCGATTGAAGATGATGAAGAAACTCCAGCTCCGGCTGAAGGTGAAGCTCCAGCAGCTGAAGCAGCATCTGCAGAATAATTTTAAAGAAAACATTCTATATAATTTCCCGTCAACTGAGTTGGCGGGAAATTTTCATTATAGCCGTATCGGTTTATACTTATTGATAAAAGCGACAGCTGACTTTCTAACTTTTCCTTATAATTTCCGTAAATTTGAACCATTCTAAATAATTGCAATGTTCGACCTTCAAAATATCCGCAGTCAGTTTCCCATCCTTAACAGACAAATCAACGGCAAACCTCTGGTTTATCTTGATAATGCCGCGACTTCCCAAAAACCCGTTTCGGTTATGGAATCATGGCAGAAATATTATACCGAAATCAATGCGAATGTTCACCGCGGCATCCATACGCTAAGCCAACTTGCAACCGAGGAAATGGAACTTTCAAGGAAAAAAATCCAGAAATTCATCAATGCCGAAAATGATTTCGAAGTTATTTTTACAAAAGGAACAACCGAAGGCATCAATCTTCTGGCGTATGCACTCACTTCCGGCATCAAATCAGGAGACGAAATCATTATTTCCTATCTGGAGCACCATTCCAACATCGTTCCGTGGCAAATGCTGTGCGAAAGAACCGGCGCAAAACTCAAAGTGATCCCTATGGATGAGAACGGCATTCTTCAGCTCGATTTTCTGGATGGAAATTTATCTGAAAAAACCAGAATCGTGTCCGTTAATCAGGTTTCGAATGCCCTGGGCGTTGTAAATCCTGTGGAAGAGATTATTTCGAAAACGAGAAAAAATTCAGACGCCATCATTGTTATCGACGGTGCACAGTCAATTCCGCATTTCAAAATCGATGTACAGAAAATGGACTGTGATTTTTTCATTTTTTCCGGCCACAAAATGTACGCACCAATGGGAACCGGCGTTCTGTACGGAAAAGAAGAAATCCTCAGAAAAATACAGCCTTTCCACGGCGGTGGTGAGATGATCGCCACCTGTTCTTTCGACAAAACCACTTACGCAGATCTGCCTTTCAAATTCGAAGCGGGTACGCCCAATGTTGGTGGAAACATCGCTTTGGGAGCCGCAATAGACTTCATCGAAGGAATTGGTCACGAAAACATTCAGAACCACGAAAACGCACTGCTTGAGTACGCTCAGAAACAGCTACTCGAAATAGAAAACCTTAAAATTTACGGTGAAAAGGCGCACAGAACCGGTGTAGTTTCCTTTAACATCGCGAGCATCGGGATTGCTTCAGATGTAGGAATGATTCTGGATAAACTCGGAATCGCAGTAAGAACCGGTCATCACTGCACGCAGCCCATCATGGATTTCTTTAATATTGCAGGAACCGTGCGTGCGAGTTTTGCGGTGTACAATACGATGGAAGAGATCGACATTCTGGTGAACGGCGTAAAAAAAGCGCAGAAAATGCTGCTTTAATTTTTAATCGGGAAAACGAAAACTGTTTTACAGTGTATAAAAGACAACAGTTCAATCAAACCGAATTGATGAAGTAAGACGTTTTCACTTATTTTTTTCATATTTCCAGTTGCGTCCTTTTCCTTCGGCAATCCATTCCAGCGCCTGTTCCATGCGTTTGATTCTTGTTGCTTCGGTTTTGGCACCGGTAATCCAGAGAATATACTCCTTCCGGAATGACGCAGATGCTTTAGTAAAGAATTGCTGCGCCTTAGTATTCTTTTCAAGCGCTTCGGTAAAATCTGCCGGAATTTCAATTTCGGTTTTTGAAACCGGAGCCTTCTTCATTTTAACACCCATATCCGTTAATTCCATGGCTTCTTTAATAGCCGCCTTCAGCTGAGGTTTTGATGGCAGATCTTCAACTGACGTTATTTTCCCCAAACTGAACATTCCGCTTGTTTCCACATTCGTTTCAAATTCCTTTATGGTTTTCATTTCCGAATGAAGCCAGAATCCCATGCTGCAGTACTGTTTGAAAGCGGCAAGAGAACACAGGATCTTCCCTTTGTACATAAAATGCGGAAAGCTCCACTTCCAACCCTCTTCCACTTCCGGGCAGGCTTCATGGATGATTTCACGAAGATAAGTTAAGACCGGTTTCACAAAATCCTGCGAATTTTCAATATAAGTGTCGATTCTTGAGTCTGTTGCTGCCATATTTTTAAATTTGAAGGAGAACTGCGTTCATGCAAAAATAAAAAAGTTCCGGACTGCTCCGAAACTTTTTATATACTATTTAAAAAATTAGATTTTTGAAAGCAGATTTCTGAAATTCGTTTTCTCATCGATAATCCTGCGTAAATCTGAAACAGCAACTCTTTCCTGCTTCATCGTGTCGCGGTCTCTTAAAGTGACCGTATCATCGGCTAAGGAATCATGATCTATCGTGATACAGAAAGGCGTTCCGATCGCATCCTGACGACGGTAACGTTTCCCGATGCTGTCTTTATCTTCGTAAATCATGTTGAAATCATATTTCAGCTCGTTGAAGATCTTTTCGCCGTATTCGCCAAGTCCGTCTTTTTTCATTAACGGCAAAATAGCGGCTTTTACAGGTGCCAAAGCCGGCGGAAGGGAAAGAACCGTTCTTTCGGAACCGTCATCCAGCACCTCATCTTTCAGGGAATTTGCAAAAATCGCGAGGAATAATCGGTCTAAACCAACCGAAGTTTCCACCACATACGGAACATAATTTTCATTTCTTTCCGCATCGAAATACTGCAGTTTACGACCGGAGAATTTCTCATGAGCACTCAAGTCGAAATCGGTTCTGGAGTGAATTCCTTCCAGTTCCTTAAACCCGAAAGGGAACTTAAATTCAATATCTGCGGCAGCATTGGCGTAATGCGCAAGTTTTTCGTGGTCGTGGAATTTATAGTTGTCGTCACCCAAACCTAAAGCCAAATGCCAGTTCAGGCGTTTCTGTTTCCATTCTTCATAAAAACCGAGTTCAGTTCCTGGCGGAACAAAAAACTGCATTTCCATCTGTTCGAATTCGCGCATCCTGAAGATAAACTGTCTTGCAACGATTTCATTCCTGAAGGCCTTACCAATCTGGGCAATCCCGAAGGGCAGTTTATGACGCGAGGTTTTCTGAACATTTAAAAAGTTTACAAAAATTCCCTGAGCGGTTTCCGGACGCAGGTATAAATCAGTCGCAGTATCGGCCGATGCACCCAATTTTGTTCCGAACATGAGGTTGAACTGACGGACATCCGTCCAGTTTTTAGAACCGGTATCGGGATCGGCGATTTCCAGTTCTTCAATCAAAGCTTTTACATCGTCAAGATCTTCAGCTTCCAGAGATTTCGCCATTCTGGTAAGAATGGTTTTCTGTTTTTCACGGTATTCTACAACACGGCCGTTGGTCGTCTCAAATTCATTTTTATCGAAAGCCTCGCCGAATCTTTTGGCGGCTTTATCAATTTCTTTCTGGGCTTTTTCTTCCAGTTTAGCGCAGTAATCTTCGATCAGAACATCGGCTCTGAAACGTTTTTTCGAATCCTTATTATCGATCAAAGGATCGTTGAAGGCATCAACATGGCCGGAAGCTTTCCAGATGGTCGGGTGCATAAAAATTGCAGTATCGATGCCCACAATATTCTCGTTAAGCTGCACCATTGCTTTCCACCAGTACTGTTTGATGTTGTTTTTCAGTTCTACCCCGTTCTGTCCGTAATCGTAAATTGCCGAAAGTCCGTCGTAAATTTCACTTGAGGGAAAAATAAAGCCATATTCTTTCGCATGTGAAATGAGTTTTTTGAAAACATCTTCCTGTTTAGCCATCTTAATTTTGAATTTGTGCAAAAATAGGGAAATTAATGGTGATTTAAAACCCTAACTAAATCATCTTCATTTTGTAACTTGCTATTTTTAGCTTAACAACAAACTCTAATATCTTTTTATATGTATAATTTTATCTTTGATATAATACTATCTATATGAATATAAAAGTAATATTAAGCTTCATGTTTGTTTTTTATCTAGTTAACATAGAAGCACAAAATAAACACATTGCAGAATTAGAAGTAATCTACAGAATGAAATATGTAGGAGATTCTCTTAATAAATCTAGTATTATAGAAGGGGATATGATTCTTTTAGCAAATAACGAGACATCAATATACTTTAATCCTCAAATGGTTGATTATTATAAATATCTGGATGAACAGGCTCTTTCTATAAATTCTAAAAATCTAAATGTTACAAATCTTCCATCTATCCCCAAAATAAGACACAATGTTTTACGGGAGAAGGAAAATATAATTTCAACCATACCTTTGGGTAGATATCACTACATTTTTAAAGAAAGTAAACTCAATTGGGAGCTTGTTGAAGGAAAGAAAGAAATTTTAGGGTTGGAATGTAATTTAGCAAAAGTAAAAACAGAGAGTGATGTTTATTATGCATGGTATGCTCCGGTTATTCCTATTCCTGATGGTCCATTCCGTTTCAAAGGATTGCCCGGATTAATAGTTGAAGTTTACAATCGTAATAAAACCATTGAATTTTCAGCTATTTCAATTTCAAAAACAGATAAACCGATCGATCCTATCAACGATGTTGCTGTAATTAAACTGAATAATAAAGACCAATTTTTAAAGATTAGAGAACAATATATTACTGATCCCTTTCAAAACAATACTCTTAACCGAGAAATTAAAAACAGAATAACAAAACGTATTAATAATTGGAATGTTTTTTTAGATTAAAAGACATTATTTTAAAATATTTACTAATTTTAAATTTAATTATCATGAAAAAACTTTTTTTTGTTAGCGCTACAATCGTAGGCTCATTAGTGTATGCAAAATCATCTGATGTTAGAATGGATGAAAAAGCAGTAACGCAAGAAAGTGAAAAATTTGTTGTATTTAAACCTGGCATTTACAGCGTAACCTTTACATTGCCATGTGGCGGAACCGTAACTGAATGGTATGGTACAACCTATGATGAAGGAACTGTTGGGTTTAACAGGGATTTAGCTTGGATTGTGAATACTAGCGTTGAAGAACATTGTGGAACCGGAAGTTCTGGAGTATAAAATAAAGGGCTTGGTAATACAAGCCCTTATTCTTTCTTATAGATGAAGTGATATTTTGTTTGAAAATTTGAGCCGAATTTCGCGCAGAAGAACTCCGCAAGATCGTTGAAGTGAAATTTAAGCTGTGGCAGCAGGGGTTCCGGCAGTTTTGGAAATTCCTTCTTTTTATATGCTTTCCGGTTTATATAAAAAAGACAGGAACCGCGTCCCGTCTGTTTGATGTGCTTTCTTAAAAATTATAGCTTAAAGCCAATCCGTTTCCGGCAGTTTCCAGTTTAAAATAAGGTTGGAACGCTGTTGCTTCACCGTTCTCCAGAGCCATCGCTTTTTCTGCATTTTTGTTTGCGGCAATGGCAAAAGGAATGCCGATTCCTACCAATCCTGCTCCAATGCCTACTACAGTCCAGCCTTTCGAAGGCTGATTTTCATAAACAATTCCGTTTCTTACTTCCTGTTTCTTTCCGCTAAGTGCAGGAATAATTCCAAATCCGATGGCAAAACCACCGGTGTAGGCAAAAATCTGCCCAACAGTGGCATTGGTTCGGGCTTTTTTAAAAAGGGTTGCCGCCTCAGGATTTTTAAAGACGTCATTGTACTGTGACATTTTATAAGTCTGACCATCTTTCACCAATCTGTTCTTCTCCATGGTGACCTGCGAAAAAACACTCTGTACCCCAAAAAGTACCGTAAACAATAAAATTTTCTTCATGATTATTTTTTTTCTAAAACTAAGCAAATTTTCAAACCACGCAAATTGTTTTTTTCAGGAGATGTAAAATTCCTTAAATTTGCTAAACTTTTTTCCATGTACAAAAGCATTATCCGTCCGATTCTTTTCAAATTCGATCCTGAAGAAGTTCATCATTTTACTTTTTCAATGCTAAAAAAATTTCCGTTCCTAACTAAGGTCTTTCTTCCGAAACCCATAGAAGACAAGCGGCTGGAAAGGGAAGTTTTCGGCCTCAAATTCAAAAATCCGGTAGGTTTGGCAGCGGGTTTTGATAAAGACGCCAAAATGTTCAGTGAACTTTCGGATCTGGGTTTCGGGTTTGTTGAAATCGGGACTTTAACCCCGAAAGCACAGGAAGGAAATCCGAAAAAAAGGCTTTTCCGCTTAAAAGAAGATTCTGCCATCATCAACCGGATGGGGTTCAATAATGGCGGTGTGGATGCGGCAGTGGAAAGACTGAAAAAAAACAAAAACGTTCTCATCGGCGGAAATATCGGTAAAAATAAGGTGACGCCGAACGAAGAGGCGGTTAATGACTATATCATCTGCTTCGAAAAACTTTTCCCGTACGTCGATTATTTTGTGGTGAACGTCAGTTCGCCGAACACTCCCAATTTACGGGCTTTGCAGGAAAAAGAACCTTTGACCCAATTGCTGGGAACCTTGCAACAACTCAATTCGGAAAAGGAAAAATCCAAACCGATTCTTCTGAAAATCGCACCGGACTTAACGGATGAACAGCTTCTGGACATCATTGACATCGTAAAAGAGACTCAAATTGCTGGCGTGATCGCGACGAATACAACGCTTTCCCGCGAAGGCATTATTTCTGAAAACAAAAGGGAAACGGGCGGACTTTCAGGGAAACCGTTAACCAAAAGATCGACAGAAGTGATCAGATTCCTTTCCGAAAAAAGCGGAAAAGCCTTCCCCATCATTGGAGTCGGCGGAATTCATTCTGCAGACGATGCCTTGGAAAAACTGGAAGCCGGAGCCAGTCTGGTCCAGCTATACACCGGATTTATTTATGAGGGGCCGGAACTGATCCGTGAGATTAATAAAAGGATTTTAACCCGACAGATTTAGTTGCGTTGTTTTTAAAAATGATAAGTCAGTGCCATTCCATTTCCGGTGAAATCGAACTGATAATAGGACTGAGAGGAAGTTGAAAACTGATTTTCCAATTTAACACCTTTCTGGATTTTATTTTTGCCGATTATTGCCAACGGAATTGCAACGGCAACAACCGCCCCGCCTACTGCAACCAACGTCCAGCCTGGTTTTGGTTCTTTAACTACGTTAAAATTTCCATTTACTAAATTAAACGTGTACTTTTGCTTTGAAAGTGCGTTTGGAAGCCCGCCGCCGATTAATAAACCACCGCAAAAACCAAGAACACTGGACACGGTAGTATAACTCCTTCCTTCCCTGATGTAATTTTTAGCAATTGGGTTGGTGAACTGGGTTTTATAATCTGTAATTCGGTATTCTATCCCGTCCTTTTCAAATTTTCTGCCGCCTTTACTGAGTGTAATTTCCTGTGAAAAGGATAGACAAACCCATAATAATCCCGTTAGAGTAAAGAATTTTTTCATTGATTAATTTTTACGAAAATAAATTAAAAATCTGAATAAAATGCAATTCCTATAAAATCACGGGATATAAAAAGGCTCCAATTCTTTACCAGTTATTTTTTTTAATAAAATTGTTAACTTATTACAGTTAACCGGTTCTAAAAGAAAAAATTTGTCACGGTGTAAATTATCAAGCCTACCAAACCACCGACTATAGTTCCGTTTACGCGGATGAATTGCAGGTCTTTTCCGACCTCAAGTTCCAGTTTTTCACTGAGTTCTTTTCCTTTCCAGTTTCCGACGGTGGAACTGATGAGGTTTCCCGCCTGATGGGTGTTTTTCAGGATGTATTTGTACGCCGTTACTCGCACCCAATGGTCAATTTTGTGCTGAAGTTTTTCATCGGTCTTCAGGTTTTCCGAAAGTTCGGTAAGATTTTTCCCCAGATAGTTTTTTAAAGCCGAATTTTCCTCCTCCAGTTCTTTTGTCAAAGATTTTTTAATCGAATTCCAGATGTCATGCGAATACTGGGTGAGCTTTTCCTCCTTCAGAAAGTCATTTTTAATGGTACGGAATGCTTCTGCCCATCTTTCCTCGGTCTGAATTTCAGCGGAAAACGCGTACAGTTTCTGCGTAATCTCCACCCTTAACGAATGGTTGGGGTCGTTTTCCACTTCTTCAAAGAATTTTGAAAGACCGCCAGTGATTTTTTCAGCAATGGAATTATCCACAAATTTCGGGATCAGGAAAAAACTTTCCTTTTTCACGCGCTCTTTCACGATTTCCTGATTGTTGACGACATAATCCTTGATCTGTTTAGAAAGGTTGGTGATAAGTTTCTGATGGTCATTTTTATCCAGAACATATTCAATTCCGTTGCCAACGATCTGGTTAATCTTCAGGTCATCTGTCATTTCTCTTGCTTTATTGCTGATGAAATTCACCACGGCAGCATCATCCAGTTTATGCAGAATATTGAGAACCATACCCGACAGTTCCTGTACCAACACTTCCTGATTGCGTTTCTTGCAAAGCCAGTCTCCCACGAAATTCGAAATTTTTATTTTCTGAATATAGGGACGGATGTTCTGCGGCGACAGAAAATTGGAAACCACAAAATTGCCCAGATTGTCACCGATTCTTTCCTTGCTGTTTTCGATAAGATTGGTGTGCGGAATCTTGATGCCAAGCGGATAATTGAAGAGTGCAGTAACGGCAAACCAGTCGGCCAATGCACCCACCATTGCGGCCTCGGAAAATGCCCGGATATAACCGATCCAATGAGCAGGATTTCTCTTTTCGAGAATTGTCATCAGGACAAAAACAACCGCCATCAGCACAAAAAGTCCTGTGGCAAACATTTTATATTTCCGGAGCTGTATTTTTTTTTCTTCGTCGTTCATTCTTTCTAATTTAGGAAATCTAATATAAGGAGAAAAGCAGGTATATTCAACTGTTTACTTCATTTAATTCACCCATATTTCATCGCAGGCCAGCATGGGTTCTCTATTTTTACTGAAGATAAATTCGGGAAGAGCGGGTTGGTTTTCTGCAGTAACCCGAAGATAACGGGCCTCAAAATTTAAATTTTTGAAAAGCTTTTTGATTTTCTTTACCGTATACTCCTCTTCCGGTGGCGAAAGTTGATCCAAACCGGCCGCTGTATACTTTTCACCGTCGAGGCTGTATTCCAGTTTAACGTTCTGCGGTCTTAAGATCCGGTGTCGGATGTCTTCCAGAAAGTTTATTTCCACTTCCTTTATTTCCGTCATTTTTCCCAGATCAATTGTCGCAATCATGGGTTTTCCGTAAAAACACAGCCAGTTAAAACTGAAATCGCTGTATCCGGGTGTGCCGTCGGTTAACGTTTTGACACCGTTTGCAGGAAATTCCGGGGCAAAAGGAAATTCAAACTGAACTTCACTATTTAAAGCGAGGTTGTCCCGCACCCCTGTGGTAAAGATCATCTGCCATTGTTCACCATACTCTTTTGGAGAAATACCCCCTTCGGAAAGTTCTTTAATGCCGAAAAGTTCTGCCTGCTGAACAAACCGGTTGACGCGGTCTGCAAATCCATCCCTGATCTCCCAATTTCCACCATTTTTTGTAAAGATCCCGTGTTTTCGGGTTCCATAGAATTTCGCCTGCTGCAGATAGGTATAATCCATCGACAGCCTGAGTTTTTCTATTCTTTTTGAAAAAACCGCCTGTGTTTCAACTGCTTCATGAGCTCTGTCCATGATGATGCTTAATTCATCCAGATTTTCCGGCGTCAGAAAATCCCTGTAATTGTTCACCGGATTTCCGTAAATATCAAGATTTGTTCCCGCAGCAACTGCAAAACCGTATAATTTATTCATATAAGATTTAACAAATGGTGCTGCGTCTCCATAATAGCCTATTAAAAAATCTTCAGTCAACTGATCCGAATCAAGAGTGGGATTCCAAAGCAGTTTGGACAGGAGATAGGTTTTCAGTTCAGCGAAATCACCATATTCAGGACCATTAAGCTGGGCAAAAACGCCTGCGGCTTTTTTGTGCTGATAATATTTGAAATTTGGCTGAAAAGTGAAATAATTGGGAAAGGGCGCTAAAAAATTCGTGAACTGGGTATAATAATCCCAGATAAAAATCCGGTGTGTTTTCGCAGACCAACCCTCGAGGTTTCGGCGGAACGCCTTTGCAGAAGCCTCCTTATCCACAGGAAAAGTTCGGGCAATTTCAACATTGCTTAAAAATATAATGACATTTTTCTCAGGTCTTGTCACCAATGGCGGTCTCGCTGTAGCATTGTAGGCAAGTGTTGTAAAGGTTCTGTCCGGAAAATGTTTTGCAATTCTGTTCACAAATTTCAGGAGAGAACCCTGATTTCCGCCGTCTTTTAAATTAGAACTGCTGCACAGGGGACATTCGCAAAAACCGCTGTTGTCATTTGGACTCACCGACCAGTATTTGGCGTCCGGATTTTCTTTAAAAGCTTCGTCAAGGTTTTTGACGGAGATTTCAAAAACATCCTCATTACTCAGGCAGAGCTGTGTTGAATGTCTTTCACCGTTATAAAAAGCAAAATATTCAGGATGCGTTTTAAACAGACTTTCGGGAACAAGGCGGCCGAAACTGTGTCCCCAAATTCCCCAAAGATCTTCCAGATTATGAAGTTTGTGCCAATCCATGTATTCCCGATCGGTTTCAGCCATCGAATAGACTTCCCGAAAACGGAAGGCAGGTTTTTCACCGATTTTAAGAGGCAAAGGAATTTCGAGCCGCAGAAGCGCAGGACAATACGGTTTCTCACCGGGAGCAAAATTTCTGCATCCAAAAATTTCTTCGACAAGAGAATATGCCCCGTAAACAAGTCCTTTTTTATTCCCTTCCATGAGAATGTTATTTCCTTTGTTTTTGATAGTAAAAGATTCTGGTGAAAGCCGGTCGCCCACCTCTTTTAATTGAATAGTGAATTTTCCACCACCGTCCTGTAAAGAAATTCCGCTGACGCTGTTGAAATAATGTTGAATGATTTCCATTGCCGTTTTTTCATACGGGGACCCGGAAGCTGATATGGAAATCACATAATCAGTCTTTTTTTCTGAAAAAAGAAGGATAGATTTTGGAGTTTGTGCCTGCATTTGAAGAGCTTTGATAAGCAAAAAAAAGAGAAAGAGTTTCTTCATGTTCAGTGGTGAAAATTCAGTAAGGAACGTTTCAGTTACCCTAGTTTACCGCGTGCAAATATACCATAGTCAAACTTAATCATCCTGATTTAAAACAAACATCAAAAGTAAGAGATTTCCCACCTGTTTTTTAAGTCATTATGTTTAATTTTGACTGAATCAATTTAAAAGAAATGAAAATCTTAATTTACCTGTCCGTTTTCATGTCGTTGCAAATGTGCTCGCAGGTGAAACACCCTGAAAAAGTTAAAAATATGGAAAATTCAGCAGCAAAAACCAATCCCTATTACTCCCGAACCGACCGTACAAAACTTACGGTTACAAACGCAGAATGGAAAAAAATCCTCCCTGCTGACTTATATGCCATTGCCAGAGAAGCCGATACTGAAAGACCTTTCACCGGAAAATACAATCAGTTCGATGAACTGGGCGAATACTACTGCGCGGTCTGTGGAAATCATCTTTTCCGGTCTGATTCCAAATTCTCATCAACCTGCGGATGGCCCAGTTTTTTTGAGGCCGACAAAGAAGGAGTTGCCTATCACCGCGATTCAACACTGGGAATGGAAAGAACAGAAGTGGTCTGCAAACGCTGCGATTCTCACCTTGGCCACGTTTTCAATGACGGGCCTGAACCTACGGGAATGCGGTACTGCATGAATTCAGTTAGTTTGGAATTTGTTGGTGATTCGGAGAAGAAATAAAATTATCAATTTACAGATTGGTGTTAAACTTTCTTAAATAAAGTTAAACTTTTCGAATTTAACTGGTTGATTTATATTGTTTTGTAAATTTGCTGAACCAAATTTATTTAACATAATAATATGAAGAGATTTCTTCTTGCGCTTTCTGCCACCTTTGTATTGTCGACTTCGTTCTACAAAAGTCCCGAAACGCACCCCAACAAAATAACCAATATTCCTGAGAATAAGAGTCCTGTTTCCCGTACTTCTGATCTGAAATCTAGTGGCAACTCCGTGGCGGAGATTTATAATTCCATTGATTTCAGTTCCGGAAATATATTAAACGCTGAGGTTTTTGAAAAAGCTTTCGTTGGCTTCAGCAATCTTAAAAAAGCTGCAAAACTTGACGAATCGGCTAATCTATTGACAGTTGTCGATTTTTCTCTTTCTTCAACTCAAAAAAGACTTTGGGTAATTGATCTGAACACGAAAAAGGTACTTTATAATTCTCTTGTAGCACACGGCAAGAACACAGGCGATGAATTTGCAAAAAACTTCTCGAACACCGAAAGTTCTCTGCAGTCGAGCATGGGATTCTATATAACAGAAAGCACCTACACCGGAGAAAACGGCTATTCCCTGAAACTTATAGGAATGGATCCTGGATTTAACGACAATGCCTATAAAAGAGCCGTAGTGATGCACGGCGCCGATTATGTGAGCGAGGATTTTATTAAATCCCAGCACAGGATCGGCAGAAGTTGGGGCTGCCCCGCGGTTCCCCGTGAACTTGCTCAACCCATCATCAATACCATCAAAGGTAAAAACTGTCTTTTTATTTATTTTCCCGATCAGGATTACCTGACCAGTTCGCAGTGGCTTAAAGCATAAAATAATTGATACATTTTAAAAGAAAAGGATTTCAAAATAATTTGAAATCCTTTTCTGATGTTTTTGAATTTTAAAATTTAAGATCAACACCAACGTAAAAGTTTGCAGGCATAATAGGCCCATAAACCATTCCGCCGTCAAAATAGTTGCTGAAAGGATTCTGAGCATCAATAATGACATTGTTCTGGGTATAACCGGTCAGATTCTCGCCACCGGCATACATGCGGATGTTTTTGTTAAAATCTTTTGAAACCTGTGCATTCAGGGTTACATAAGAATCCGAATATTCCGGGAGCTGGAATTCTGTAGGATTTCCATTTAAATTTGGGAGTTTCTGTCTGCCAACATACTGTAAAGTGGTGTCGAAAGACCAGAATCCGTCTTTTTTATCTTTCACAGTTGCGTAAGAAGCGTTAAAAAAGCCGCGGTTTTTGGCCATGAAAGGAATTTCTCTTCTGCCATCCATAAAATCAGCCTGTACATCATAATACTTGTAAGCCATTCTGAAATCAAGGTTTTTGATAACTGAAAAGTCCAGCTGGGTCTGAAAACTGTTGGCAAAGGAATTCCCTGCAAGGTTATAAAAAACAATTTTTTGCGGCGAAGCATCTAAATCAGCTAAAACTTGATCCTGAAAATCGGTTCTGAAAAAATCGGCAACTAAAGTGGCTTTTTGGCTGAAAAGTTTGAATTCCTGCTGTAGACTGATTCCATAGTTCCAGGCAATTTCAGGTTTTAGGTTATAGATTTCACCACCATTTCCAAGAATTTCAATTTTCCGGTTTGAGGCGAAATACTGCTGGTTTTCGGCAAATACATTCGCTGTTCTGAATCCTCTTCCGGCAGAAAGTCTAACAATTGTTTTCGGTGTGAAATCATATTTGAAATTCAGCCGTGGTGTAAACTGTGTTCCGGCGAGATTGTGAAAATCCGCTCTCGCTCCTGCAACTAAGGTGTATTTCGCTCCCGTTTGCGTGTATTCGAAAAAGAGGCCGGGAACCGTTTCGGTTCTTTTGAAATTATCGGTCAGGTAATCTTCATTAAACCGATCATACAGAAAGCTCGCACCGGTTTTGTATTTATGGTTGGTATTGCCGATGATGCTTTCGAAGATCAGATTGGAATAAAAGGTATTCTGTTTTCCAAAATAATTCCTCAAACCAAAAAAACTGTCCTGTTGATGATAGGTAAACTGATTCATCAAACCAATACTTTGATAAGGTTTTCCTTTAAAAATATAACCGGTTTTGTTCCAGACCTGGAATCTTGAAATGTCGATTCCGACGCCATAAAGATTCTGCTCAGACTGATCCAGTTTTTTATCATAACCCATCTGACCGGCATTCCTCGAATCTTTCAGAAAATTAATCCCGAAATGCGAACCCAACCCGGATTTGTCAAGATCATTGTAGTTCAGTAAATAGGCAACATTCAGTTGGTTTCCGGTTGGCTGATCCATAAAACCGTCATCATTCGTATCCATTTCAGTTAAAGTGGCATTTCCGTGGAGCAACAGAGACTGGTTCCATTTTTCTGAAAGTGCAGAAGTGCTTGTAATATTCATTTCCACTCTGGAATTGGCATCTGCAAAAACATTCAGATTTGTTTCCGGTGTTTTATCAAATTTCAGAAGTTCTGTATTGATCTGTCCGGTGATGCTTTCGTAACCGTTTGTGACCGTGCTTCCGCCTTTGGTCAACTGAATTCCGCCAATCCATCTGCCGGGGATGAAATTCAGGCCGTAAGCCGAAGCCAGACCGCGAATTTCAGGCAAAAGCTCTTTGGTGAGACTGGTGTACTTCTGATCCAAACCCAGCATCTTGAGCTGTTTGGTTCCGGTCACCGCATTGCTAAAAGAAACATCAACCGTGGCGTTGGTTTCGAAACTTTCAGACAAATTACAGCAGGCTGCTTTCAGCAGTTCTTTCGAACCTATATTAAAGGTTAAAGCTGCATTCTTTTTGCTTAAAGCCGTTGCTTCTTCAAGTTTTGTAAGATTTACCACCTCAATGGTATTTGCGTTATCATCATTGTGTTGCTCTTCACCGTCCTGATGAACCAAAGCGCTTTTCACGCCCAAAGGAAGTTCGCGGTCATACAAACAGCAATCGGGCAGATTTTTATACACCTCATCCGGTGCTCTGTATTTTTCGTTATCGTGGCCTACTTCAGCAATTTTTTTCAGAACGGCATCCGCTGATGTTTTTTTCGGGTCGAAATCGAGAATAACCGTTTGGGTTTCTGCATCCCAATCTGCAGAAGCAGCACCTGCCTCTTTTGCTGCTTTTTCAATTCTTGCTTTGCACGAACCGCAGTTTCCCATTACAAAAAAACGGTTTCCTGTATTTGCCGGGTTTAAAGATTCGGTTTTAGGTTCTGCTTTCAAAAAAGATGGAGTGCGCTCGTAATGGCAGCAGGCCGGAAGGTTTTCGTAAACCGAATCTAAAGCGGTAAACTGTTCATTGTCGTGGCCTACGTCTGCAATTTTTTTTAACAGTTGAGTTGCCGAAAGTTTTGATTCGTTGTATGCTACAGAAAGCTGCTGTGTTTCTTCGTTCCAGTTGGCATACGTTGCACCTGCTTCTTTTGCAGTGGTCTCAATCCTATCCTTACACATTCCGCATTCCCCCTTTACTTTGAAAGTGGATTTGGTGATGTTTTGAGCAGAAATGTTTTGAACAATAAAAAAGAGAAATATTAAAAGACTTTTAAATAAAGTTTTCATTAGAGTAAGTTAATTAAATTAAATATTGGGCTGAAAGAACATTCTTTCAGCTGTACATCAATCAATTAACCTATTTTGGGAGGCTGCCAGATTTTAGTATTGGCAGCGGAAAACTCGGGAGTCAGGTAAGTGAATTTTTCTTTTGTGGATGAAATTAATTTCATCACATCAGATTTTTTGTCTGAAGGACTGACCCCAAAGAATACGAATGAGGTGGAACACATATGGCATTTTGTGCAATTCCCCTCACATGATGACTTTTCGCTTTTATGACACGGTTCTTTACTGTGCTTTTCAGTCTTACAGCAGTCTTTGGTGGCAGATTCTTTTTTGCAGCAGGAAGTATCCGGAGACTGCGCAGAGAAATTCTGTTTGGGAATAATAAATATTCCCAAACACAAAATCAATAACAGTATCTGAAATCTCTTTGCCATTTACGCTGCAAATTTACAAAAATATAAATACTATGGAAGCGGAGCCCCTACCTGCAGATCGCAACGGTGATAAGGTGCACCATGAGCTGGATTTGTTGCCGGTTTTTCGCCGCTAGCAAGCGCGTTTTGATCCGGAACTGCTGTCGGCACTGGTTGCGGAGCTGCTACAGGAGTTTGCGCTTTCGGGGAACTCAATGGAGCTCCAACTGCAATATCGCAGCGGTGGTTAGGTTCGCCGTGTGGGGGATTCATTCCCGGTGCAGTTTTCTGTTGTGGTTTTACTGCATAAGCTGCAGGATCAGCTTTTACGGGCTGAGATTGGGGTGCTATTTTAACCGCCTGACCTGAAACCGGTGAGGAGGACTGAACCGGTGCCGAATTTTTAATCGGATTGGTGTCGAAACCTGAAAATGCACTTTGGTTGGTTGCTGAAACCTTCTCCGCTGGCGCAGAATTCAGCGGAGCCCCTACAGCAATATCGCAGCGATGACCGGGTTTTCCGTGTTCAGGATTCAAGGCCACAGTTGCTGCGTCTGTTCCGGCATTTGTTGAACCATTGTTAACAGTGGTTGCGGTTTTGCTTTCAGCTATTTTGTCTGCTTTCTGTTCTTTTGAGCAGGAAAAAGCCAAAAAACTTAAAGCGATTACTGGAAATATATTTTTCATTTTTATTCTTTAAAGTCAAAATTAGTAAAAACTTTTGACTTTGGTTTGACTCGTCAGGGTGTAGACTTTTTTAGTTTTTCACCAACAGTCTGAATCCTTCACCATGAACATTGATGATTTCAAGGCCGTCATCTTCTCTCAACAGCTTACGGAGTTTTGCGATATACACGTCCATACTTCTAGCGGTGAAATAATTTTCTTTTTTCCAGATTTTTCTCAAAGCCAGGTCCCTCGGCATAAAATCATTGCGGTGCTGACAAAGCAATTTCAGCAGTTCATTTTCTTTTGGCGAAAGCTTGTATTCATTATCATTGACTCTGAGCTGTCTCAACATCGAATCAAAGAAAATATTGCTGATCTTGAACTGCTCCTGATCCTCATCTTCCACCGAAGTGCTTCTCTGGAGGATTGCCTTTATTTTGTAGAGCAAAAGTTCAGTATCAAAAGGCTTGGTGATATAATCATCTGCACCCAGCTGATAGCCTTTAAGGATATCTTCTCTCATATTCCGTGCGGTCAGAAATATAATCGGTGTGTTTTTGTCGATTTTCTTCACATCTTCCGCAAGGGAAAATCCGTCTTTTTTTGGCATCATCACATCAAAAATACAGATGTCGAATTCATTTTCCGTGAATTCTTTCAGACCCTGTTCTCCGTCTGTTGCCAAAGTCACTTCAAAATTATTGATGGATAAATAATCTTTAAGCACTGCGCCGAAACTTTGGTCATCTTCTACTAATAAGATTCTGTTGCTCATAATATTGGTTTTTGTAGATTTTATTGGACTAAAAAGATCTTCAGATCTTCTATTTTATAAATAATTTTAATGAATCATCGGGATTTTCAGCGTGAAAGTGCTTCCCTTTCCTTTATGGGATTCAACGATGACCTGGCCTTTGTGAAGTTCGATGATCTTTTTCACATAAGACAGACCGAGGCCCTGCCCTTTGACATTGTGGATATTTCCGGTTTCTTCGCGGAAGAATTTTTCAAAAATCTTCAGTTTGTTGTCTGTTTCCATTCCCATTCCTTTATCCGCAATTTCCAGCACGTAAAAATTGCCTTCGTTTCTGGTGGTAATTGTAATTTCAGGCGCATCTGGCGAGTATTTATTGGCATTATCCAGCAGATTCACGAGTGCATTAGCGATATGGAATTCATCAATCTTAAAAATATATTCTTCAGCCGTAAAATTCTGGATCAGTTTTCCGTTCCGCTGTGCGACAATGAGAATAAAAGATTCAGTTATTCCTTTGATCAGTTCACGGACATTGGTTTCTTTCAGGAATAATTTCACTTCATTCCTTTCTAGTTTAGACATGTTCAGGACGTTCTCGACCTGTTTTTTCATGCGCTGATTCTCCTGTTTGATGAGGTGCGAATAATACTTCACTTTCTCGGGATTGGTCGCAATTTTATCGTTCGCTAGAGAATCGGTGGCTACAGAAATGGTGGCAAGCGGAGTCTTGAATTCATGCGACATGTTGTTGATGAAATCCGTCTTCACTTCGGCAATTTTTTTCTGCCGCATCATATAATTGATGGAGATAATATAAATTCCTAAAATGGTGAGCAAAGACATGAATGTTCCCAAAAGCATCGGAAGGTTGTTTTTCGCCAGCAGTGAATCCTTTCTCGGGAAAACGAGTGCAAGCGAATACAGAGTGCGGTCATCTCTGTCGGTAAAAAGTGGATAGGTGTAATTCGATTTGTCTTTCTGGTCTAGATAAACTCCGTTGACAATTTTTGTAGGCTTATTGTTTCTGTCGAGCACCGCAAAACCGAATTTCGTGCTCAAGCCTTTCATTTTCAGCTCCTTTGTTAGAACAGAATCCAAAATTCTACGGTCAACTCTTTTTGCAATGGGAATATTTTCGCCTACGAGCTGTACAAAAGACCGCGAATTAAATTCGCCGTTATCAATAGACTGGCTCAGTTCAGAGGTTAAAGCTTCCGGAGTGTTTGCGTTTTTTTTAATTTTAATCAGAGCTTCATCCGTATACATATTGGTCAGCTTCAAACTGTCGCCTGTTTTGGAAATAGGGATGTCTTTTTTCTCGATAATGCTTTTGGAATAAGTAATCTGTCTTTTAGAAGCGGAATCCTCGACCTGAGAAATAACGGTTAATGACGGCTGGCTGCTGTTTTCTTTTATGGTTTTGTCAATATTATTGTATTTCGCATAATATTTATCGATCTCCAAATCTCCAACCTTTTTTGTGGAAGTTTCCAAAGCAGCATACACCTTGTTTGAAAAATCCTGATCGAGTGCACTGTAAAGTTCTTTAATCCAATACAACTGTAACGTGACGAAAACCATCATGGAAATCGTCATCAATACTGATATTATCGGAATAAATTTATTATTCATTATCTGAGTTTTCGTTTTGAAATGTTAAAATTAATCATTTTAAGACTATTATAACAATAAAAAAATGAAATTGTTATCTCCTATTTGTTAAAAAAACTCGTTTTAACAGATTATATATTTTTCCACTACCTTTCTTCCATCAAAATAATTCCATTAAATTTGTTTAAAATAGCGGTTATGAATACAAGGATTGTCTTTAATAAAGATTTCGATGCGTACAGTGTTTTTGTGATGAAGGTTTTTTCTGTAGATGTTTCTGATGTCTGGGAACATTTTACAAAAGCAGAATTGCTTGACCAATGGTGGGCTCCAGAACCCTGGAAATGCGAAACCCTAAACATGGATTTCCGTGAAGGCGGTAGCTGGAATTATGCCATGATTGGTCCTCAAAACGAGAAACATTTTGCCGGTGCCAACTACCACGAAATTACATTCCACAGAAGTTTTGACTGGACTGACTTTTTTACCGATGAAAACGGGCAAATGAACAGCGAACTGCCTAGCGTAAAATGGCTTTTCGGTTTTACCGGTGTTGAAGAAGGCACAAAACTCACCGTCAACATTCATTTTAACTCCGCCGAAGACCTGAATCAACTTATGGAAATGGGCTTTGAAGAAGGTTTCACCGCGGCGCTGAACCAACTGGAAGATATTTTAAGCAAAAAAGACTGATTTGAAATCAGTCTTCTTTATTTAAGCGAATAATTCTTCATCCAAAAAATACTGAATGATGGCCTTTTTCATCAGGATCTGCTGCTCATTCGGCTTTAGATCGGGCAGTTTTTCCACTTCGTCGAAATGCGGATACCCGTCATCATCATAATGTGAAAACTTGTAATAACCGAAAGGTTCCAAAAGCCTGCAGACCGCAATGTGCAGAATATTGAGCTTGTCATCTTTCGTATATTTCTGCTGACCGCTGCCCAGCTCCTGTACGCCGATCAGGAATAAAATCGTGTCCATCTGTGGATTTTTCTCAGTATCAAAGTTTTTGACAAAAAACTCTTCCACTTTGCCCCAAAGTTCCCCTTCTGTAATATTTTCCATTAAATTTTTTCTTCTAGTTTTAATAAAAAGGCATATTCCAACGCGTCTTCTTTCAGACTTTCGAATCTTCCCGAAGCACCGCCATGCCCTGAACTCATATCGGTTTTAAAAACGAGGATATTGGAGTCGGTTTTCAGTTCGCGGAGTTTTGCCGTCCATTTTGCAGGTTCCCAATACTGTACCTGAGAATCGTGCAAACCTGTTGTAATCAGCATATGCGGATAATTCTTAGCGGTTATATTGTCGTACGGAGAGTATGATTTCATATAATCATAGTATTTTTTGTTTTTCGGGTTTCCCCACTCGTCGAATTCTCCTGTTGTTAGAGGAATGGTTTCGTCAAGCATCGTTGTGACCACATCTACAAAAGGAACCTGCGCCACAATTCCGTTGAAAAGTCCCGGCTCTTCATTGATGACCGCGCCGAGTAAAAGTCCGCCTGCGGAACCGCCCATCGCATAAAGATGCTTTTCGGAAGTATAATTTTCAGAAATTAAATATTTTCCGGCATCAATAAAATCATAAAAAGTATTTTTCTTATTCAGCATTTTGCCGTCTTCATACCATTCCCTTCCCAAATATTCGCCGCCGCGGATGTGTGCGATTGCATAAATGAATCCGCGATCCAAGATGGAAAGACGCACATTCGAGAAACTCGCATCAACCGTGTGTCCATAGCTTCCGTAACCGTACAACAGTAGTGGGGTTTCAGCAGACTTATTGGTGTTTTTATGGTAAACCAGAGAAATGGGGATTCTGTTTTTTCCGTCACGTGACGGAGCCCAGATCCGTTCCGAAACATAATCCTCCTGAACAAAACCGCCACCCAAGACCTCCTGTTGTTTCAGAACTGTAGTGGTTTTTTCTTTCATGTCATATTCCAGCGTGGAATTGGGTTTTGTAAGCGAGGTGTAACCAAAACGCAGTTTTTGAGTATCGAATTCCAGATTCAACCCGATATACGCGGTGTATGTAGGGTCTGAAAAATCAAGATAATGCGACACTCCCGTATGGTTATCAATAATCTTGATATAAAGCAGCCCTTCGGTTCTTTCCTCAATGACAAAATAGTTGTTGAAAATTTCAAAGCCTTCCAATAAAGTTTCTTCGCGGTGCGAAATCACATCAACCCAGTTCTCCATTCCCGGATTTTCTACTTTCGTTTTTACAATTTTGAAATTCGTGGCATCATCGGCATTGGTAATGATATAAAATTCATCTTGGTAGTGTTCTACTGCATATTCCAGGTCGTCGATGCGGGGCTGAACCATTCTCCAGGGAGCCATTACATTATTTGCCGGAATGAACTGGTGCTCATCTGAAATCGTGCTCGAACTTGCGATAAAAATATATTCCAGGGACTTGGTTTTAAAAACGTTCACATCAAAGGTTTCATCTTTTTCGTGAAAAACCAACAGATCCTGAGAAGAATCGGTTCCGAGCTGATGCATATATACCTGAAAAGCGCGGAGACTGTCGTCTTTACGGATGTAGAAAACATGCTCGTTGTCATTTGCCCAGACTGCTTTACCAGTTGTATTGGGAATATGATCCTGATAAATTTCGCCGGTTACGAGGTTTTTAAACTGAATGGAATAAATTCTTCTTCCGATTTCGTCTGTAGAGAAACTCATCATTTTATTGTCCGGTGACACGGCCACACTGCCGACTTCGAAAAAACTTTTGCCTTCAGCCAGAATATTCACATCCAGAAGGATTTCCTCGATGTTTTCAAGACTCTGAAATTTTCTGCTGAAAACGGGATATTCTTTGCCGATCTCGAACCTCACAATATACCAGTATCCATTAAAGAAATAGGGCAGGCTTTCATCGTCTTCCTTGTATCTGGCTTTCATTTCATGGAAAAGTTTTTCCTGCAGTTCTTCGGTATCTTTCATGACCGCGTCACAGTAAGCATTTTCGGCTTCAAGATACTGGATCACTTCAGGATTTTCTCTTTCGTTCATCCAGAAATAATGGTCGATCCGTTTATCGCCATGGGTTTCCAATATTTTTTCGGTTTTTTTTGCTTTCGGGATATTCATCGGTATAATAAGAGATTTCAAATTTAAGAAAATAAAAAACCGGCTTTCCTGAGATGAAAAGACGGTTTAATGTATGTGTTTTTACGAATTATTTCGCCAGATTTCTGATGTATTTTTCAATAGCCATCGTCATTGAAGGAGTTTCTTTACTCGGCGCCATTACATCGACACGTAAACCCGCATCTGTCGCCGCCTGTTCAGTAGTTGCTCCGAAAACGGCAATTTTGGTGTCATTTTGCACAAAATCTTCGAAGTTTTTTCCCAAAGACCTGATTCCCTGAGGACTGAAGAAAACAAGCATGTCATAATCCTTAATATTCACTCCGCTCAAATCGCTGCTTACAGTACGGTACATGGTCGCTCTCGTCCATTCAATGTTTGCAGTTTCCAGAATTTTAAGAATATCGGGGCTCAGCATGTCAGAAGATGGAAGCAGATATTTCTCAGTAGGGAATTTTTTAAAAAGTGGCAGTAGATCTGCAAAGGTCTTCTCCCCGAATGATATTTTCCTTTTTCTGTAAACAATATGTTTCTGCAGGTAGTTTGCAATTGCTTCAGACTGACAGATGTAACGCATGGAATCCGGCACAGTGAATCGCATTTCTTCCGCCAGACGGAAATAATGATCCACCGCATTTTTACTGGTAAAAATAATTCCGGTGTACTGACCAAGATCGATTTTCTGCGTTCTGAGTTCCTTGGCCTCCACCCCTTCAACATGAATAAAAGGTTTGAAATCTATTTTGATTTTTTCCTTTTTTGCAATTTCCATGTAAGGAGATGACTCGTTGGGAGGCGGTTGAGATACCAGAATAGATTTTATTTTCATCACTGTTTTTATTAGAGAAATAATAATTTCCAAAGTACCAGCACTGGTAAAATTTGGAGCGTGCAAATATACAAAATTTTATAATACCATTGGTATGGCAGAATATGGTTTTTATGGAAGAAATAATAAATTATCTTAAAAATGAGAATTATAATGAATAATAATACATAATTGTTTAATAATTCCATAGGGTTAGGCATAAAGTAATAATGACCCAAACACAGAAAAATGAGCAGCATTGAAACACAGAAATAAAACTTGGTAGCCGTAAAATAAAAGACATTCCATTTCCTGATGTTGCCCACACTCGCATAATAGATATATCCGAGGAGTGCTTTGAGAAGGTAAAAAACTGCCACGCCAAAAAATGTAAATCCAAATTTATTCAGTCCATATCCAAATACCTGAACCTCAGCAATTTTAGGAGGAATAAAAGGGATGAACTGCGAAAAAAGCACCGACACAAGTGCGCAGTAAATAACCGAAGTGATGCCCCAAGTTAAAAAACTGTTGGAAGAATCGGCAAAATCTTTTACCAGAAATTCTGTGATGCTGGAGTCCCGCTGCAGAAAAAAAAGCATGGCCAGGTAAAGCAAAATACAGGCGATAACAATGATGATCACCCAATCGTTTTGAGGCGCAAATCTTAGCAAAATTTTTTTGCAAAAATAACAATATTAATCTTCTAAAATCAAATATTTTTAAAGGGAAACAAAGCCGTAACAATATAATCCCGAAAAGTTTATCTTTGCACCTCAAATTCCTGAATGAAGAAACTCGTCATCATCCCAACCTATAACGAAAAGGAAAATATAGAAAAAATCATTTCCGCGGTTTTCGCTCTGGAAAATGATTTTCATGTATTAGTGGTTGATGATTCTTCGCCTGACGGAACAGCAGAAATTGTAAGGAATCTTCAGAAACAATTCACTCACAATCTTCATCTGAGTGTAAGAAAAATTAAGGACGGCCTCGGAAAAGCCTACATCCACGGATTTAAATGGGCTTTGCAGAACGAATACGACTTTATTTTTGAGATGGATGCCGATTTTTCGCACAATCCAAACGATCTGAACAAACTTTATGCAGCCTGTGAAACGGCCGACATCAGCATCGGTTCCCGTTATTCAACAGGAGTAAATGTGGTGAACTGGCCAATGGGAAGAGTTTTACTTTCTTATTTCGCCTCACGCTATGTAAGAACGGTTTTAGGACTGCCCATTCATGATACAACAGCAGGGTTTGTCTGTTTTTCAAAAAAAGCACTTCAGGAAATCGGACTTGATGATGTTGAACTTAAAGGGTACGGTTTTCAGATCGAAATGAAATTCCGGGCTTATAAAAAAGGGTTTAAAATCGTGGAGGTTCCCATTATCTTTACCAACCGGGAACTCGGAGTGAGCAAAATGAACGGCGGGATCATTCACGAAGCTGTCTTCGGCGTATTAAAATTAAAATGGAAATCTATAATCAACCGGTTATGAAATGGTTCCTTAGCTGCTGCATTTTTTTCTTTCTTTTATCCTGTTCAGATTCCAGCGTCATCGACAGGCCGAAAAACCTGATTCCAAAAGACGAAATGGCTGAGATTTTGGCTGAAATGGCTCTGAACGAACAGGCATTTATCGCCAATCCAAAAGGGAATGTGGAGAGCGGAACCCGGTTTATCCTGAAAAAGCATTCTATAAAGGCTCAGGATTTCAGCGAAAGCTATAAATATTATTCCATCACCAAAAAAATGACCGGAATTCTTGATGAATCCATGCAAATCATTAAAGATAAAGATCCTGCCGCAGAGGCATACATTGAGAAAAAACTGAAAACAGGCACAAATTTGCCACCATTGGAACGATAGATCATGCAGAAATTCTTTGAAATAGAAAAAAATTCCCCCGGAAAAGCGAGAGCTGGAGTCCTGAATACCGATCACGGACAGATACAGACACCTATATTTATGCCGGTAGGAACTGTAGCTTCTGTAAAAACCGTGCATCAGCGGGAACTGAAAGACGATATTAAAGCCCAGATCATTTTAGGCAACACTTACCACCTTTATCTCCGTCCGAAAATGGAAATTATGCAGGGAGCCGGTGGCTTGCACAAGTTCATGAACTGGGAGCTGCCGATTCTCACCGATTCTGGTGGTTATCAGGTATTTTCGCTTTCTGCAAGCAGAAAAATGAGTGAAGAAGGCGTAAAATTCAAATCGCATATCGACGGCAGCATGCATTTCATTTCTCCGGAAAAGTCGATGGAAATCCAGCGCCAGATCGGTGCCGATATTTTCATGGCTTTTGATGAATGTACTCCCTATCCGTGCGAATACAATCAGGCCAAAACTTCGATGGAACTCACCCACCGCTGGCTGAAAAGATGCATCGACTGGACCAATGAAAACCCTGAATTATACGGACATAAACAAAGACTTTTCCCAATTGTTCAGGGCTCTACGTATGCTGATTTAAGAAAAATTTCTGCAGAAGTGATTTCCGAGGCCAATGCTGAAGGAAATGCAATTGGCGGACTTTCGGTTGGTGAACCTGAGGAAGAAATGTACCGCATCACCGATATTGTTACCGATGTTTTGCCGAAAGAAAAACCCAGATATTTAATGGGCGTTGGAACTCCCTGGAACATTATTGAAGCCATCGGCCTCGGAATCGATATGATGGACTGCGTAATGCCCACCAGAAATGCCCGTAATGCAATGCTTTTTACATGGAACGGAGTTATGAATATGAAAAACGAAAAGTGGAAAAACGATTTTTCGGCTTTGGATGAATTCGGAACAAGTTTTGTGGACCGTGAATATTCAAAAGCATACGTGCGCCATTTGTTTGTTTCAAAAGAATACCTGTCCAAACAGATTGCCTCCATTCACAATCTTGCTTTTTATATGGATCTGGTGAAAGTTGCACGCGAGCATATTGTGGCGGGCGATTTTTATGAATGGAAACAGCAGGTACTTCCTAATCTGAGACAGCGACTTTAGACAAAAGAATTATGAAAATAATCGACGCCTATATCATCAAAAAATACCTCGGGACCTTCGTGTTCATGCTGGCATTGCTGTCGATTGTTGTTTTGGTGATTGATGTTCAGCAAAAAGTTCCGCGGATTGAGCAGAACGGCTTTACGGTCTCTTATTTTCTCATACATTATTATCCGTTCTGGATCATTTATCTCGTAGTTACTTTCCTTTCGATCCTGGTTTTTATCTCGGTTATTTTTTTTACTTCCAGAATGGCGAACAATACGGAAATTGTTGCCATCATCAGCAGTGGAGCAAGTTTTCACCGGTTTGCGAAACCCTATCTTCTCGCGTCTTTATTCATCGCCGTTCTTTCGCTCGGCATCAACCATTTTATTCTGCCGTGGGCCAATATTAAAAAAAATGCGCTGGAAGCGTACACCTATAATGATGTAAACCGAGAGAAGATTCTCGGAAGTGCTTCCGTCTCAACGCAACTGAGCAGCAGCGAGTATATTTTCATCAGCAGTTATAACAAGAAAGAAAAAAGAGGTTCCGGTTTCGCTTATCAGAAATTCGATAAAAACGGGCGGCTGGTGTACCAACTCTCTTCGAATGAGGTAAACTGGGATAAAACCAAAAAAACTTTCGTGCTGAATAATTTTATGGAGAAAACCGTAAAAAAGGATGATACCGAAATACTTGCAAACGGACCAGAAAGAAGCAAAAGCTTCGGGTTACCGCCGGAGGAACTCTTCCCCGACGAGCTTCTGGGTCAGAACAAAACCACTCCCAATCTGATAAAATTCATTAAAAGCGAACGCGAAAAAGGGAACGGCAATCTGAATACCTACCTGAATGAGCTGCATCAAAGAACCTCGATGCCGCTTTCGATCATTATTTTGACTTTTTTGGCGCTTTCCCTATCCTCTCAAAAAAAACGTGGCGGTTTGGGCTTGAATCTGGCGCTCGGAATCGCACTCGCCTTTATTTTTGTTTTTTCTTTTGAAATGCTGAAGGTGGTTTCAGAAAATAACACGCTGAGTCCTGCCGTAGCCATGTGGCTGCCAAATGTATTTTTCGGCATTATTGCTTTGGTTTTATATCTCAAACGAGCCAATCAGTAAAGCAATTCAATTTCTTTGTGAAAGAACTTTTTCAAACCGTCGTTTTCAAGTTCCACATGCAGAAAGCCTTCTTCGTCAGCAAACCGATTGATGCCATTCTGTCGCACTTCTTTAATTTCAAAAACAGATATTTTACCTTTTCTAAACAGGTGCGTGTTAAACTCTTCAAGTATTTGGTCATCAGGAACCGTTTCTTTCAATCTTTCCACGAAATATTCATGAAGTTTTTGGCTGGTTTCTTCAAGGTCAAACCTTCGTCCGGTCTGTGAAAAAAGAGATCCTGCCCTCGGGAAATCAGGAAAACTTTTCTGCAATACATTGATGCCGATGCCAACGATCAGGTAATTTTCTTCTTTCACTTTTTTCGCTTCAATCAGGATTCCGCTAACTTTTTTATCTTTGATGATGAGATCATTCGGCCATTTCACCGCAACGTCTGTTTTTGTCAATTTGGCAATAAAATCCCGCAAAATCAATGCGGTACGGAAATTGAACAGTTGGTGGGAACGTTGCGAGTCTTCTTTTTTTACAGCCAACGAGTACGAGATATTTAAGTTTTCCGGAGCTTCCCATGAATTACCATACTGACCTTTACCACGAGTTTGGTTAAACGTATAAACCCCCAGAAAAGGCAAAGTATTCTCCTGAAGGAAATTCACGATTTCTTCATTGGTGGAACTCGATTTTTTTAAGTAATAAAGGGAATCCATTAAGAAAACTTTAAGAGTTTAAAGGGTTAAAAATAAGGGTAAAGTAAATAAAAAACAATAAATTTGCAGATTATATAAATTTTAATGAATAAATCGACAGAAAAAGAACAGCTTATCCACAAAATAGTTGAGTCAATACAAGATACAAAAGGTGAAGATATAATGATTTTCGACCTTTCAAATATAGAAAATTCCGTGGCAGAAACATTTGTGATCTGCAGCGGTAATTCCAATACGCAGGTTTCTGCAATTTCAGGAAACATCGAAAAAAAGGTAAGAAACGATCTACAAGACCGTCCGTGGCATGTTGAAGGAAACGAAAACGCCATGTGGATTCTTCTTGATTACGTTTCAGTGGTAGTACACGTCTTTCAGAAAGAGATTCGCGAATATTACGATATCGAAGAACTTTGGGGAGACGCAAAAATCACCAAAATCGCAAACTTATAATTTTTTTTTAAAAAGTCTAAATGAATAATAAAGGATTTAACTGGTTCTTTCCAATAGCTATTGTCGGCTTGCTTTTTTTGGTCTTCGGAAACGGACTGATGAGCAATTCAGCACCGGCAACCCTCAATGAAGAAGGCTTTTTCAGCCTTATGAATAAAGGTACTGTTCAGAAAGTAATCGTATATACCGATACCAAAGATGCTGATGTTTTTCTTTCAAAAGAAGCCAAAAGCGCAAGTGTAGATAAAACTGCGAAGCCCTCCCTTTTTCCGGGAATGACTTCAGAACCTGCACCTGATTATACTTTTAAATTTGCTGATCTGAAATATTTTCAGGAAAAATTTGAGGCACTTAAAAAAGAGAATCCACAGATCGAAACACAGATGAATCTGGATGAGAAAGGATCTGCATTGCAGAGCATCCTGCTTCAGGCCCTCATGTGGTTTGCCATTATGTTTGCCCTGTATTTCATATTTTTCAGGAAAATGGGTGGTCCCGGTGGACCTGGCGGACAGATTTTCTCCATTGGGAAGTCGCGCGCCAAACTGTTTGACGAAAAAGAAAAAATTCAGATTACGTTTAAAGATGTTGCCGGGTTGGAAGGCGCAAAAGAAGAGGTTCAGGAAGTCGTGGATTTCCTTAAAAACTCCGAAAAATATACAAAACTGGGCGGTAAAATTCCGAAAGGAGTTCTTTTGGTAGGTCCTCCGGGAACAGGTAAAACTCTTTTGGCCAAAGCTGTTGCAGGTGAAGCGAAAGTTCCGTTTTTCTCCCTTTCAGGATCAGATTTTGTGGAAATGTTCGTGGGTGTTGGAGCTTCAAGAGTTCGCGATTTATTTGCACAGGCAAAAGCAAAATCCCCTGCAATCATTTTCATCGATGAGATTGATGCGATTGGTAGAGCCAGAGGCGGAAAAAACTTTACCGGCGGAAACGACGAAAGAGAAAATACCCTTAACCAGTTGCTTACTGAAATGGATGGTTTCGGAACCGATACGAATGTAATCGTAATGGGAGCCACCAACCGGGCAGACATCCTGGATAAAGCATTGATGAGAGCCGGCCGTTTCGACCGTTCGATTTATGTGGACTTGCCGGAACTGCATGAAAGAAGAGAAATTTTCGACGTCCATTTATCAAAAATTAAACTGGATCCAAATATCGACCGTGAGTTTTTAGCGAAACAGACTCCTGGTTTCAGCGGAGCTGATATTGCAAATGTCTGCAACGAAGCAGCATTGATTGCAGCTAGAAATGACCACGAAACCGTAACAAAACAGGATTTCTTGGATGCTGTTGACCGTATCATCGGTGGTTTGGAAAAGAAAAACAAAGCCATCAAACCTTCGGAAAAAAGAAGAGTTGCGTATCACGAAGCAGGTCATGCTACAATTTCATGGCTCGTAGAACATGCTGCACCACTTCTGAAAGTGACTATTGTCCCAAGAGGGCGTTCTTTAGGAGCAGCCTGGTATCTTCCGGAAGAAAGACAGTTAACAACTACCGAACAGATGTACGATGAACTTTGTGCCACTTTAGGCGGAAGAGCTGCAGAACAGACTATTTTCGGAAACATTTCCACCGGCGCATTGTCGGATCTTGAAAGAGTGACCAAGCAGGCCCAGGCAATGGTGACCATCTATGGTCTTAACGAAAAAATAGGAAACATTTCCTACTATGATAGCTCAGGACAGGGTGAATACAGTTTCGGAAAACCTTACTCCGAGGATACTGCTAAAATGATTGATGAAGAAATTTCAAAAATCATTGAGACACAGTACCAAAGAGCGCTTGAAATCCTGGCTACCAATAAAGACAAACTGGATGCTTTAGCGGCAAAACTTCTGGAAAAAGAAGTTATCTTCCGGGAAGATCTCGAAGAAATTTTCGGAAAAAGAGCCTGGGATCCGGAACTTACGGAACATCCGGTTTCCAATACCCACGCACAGGAAACTCCGATTCCGGAGACGACGGTGCAGGCACCGGAAAGCAACACACAGATTTAATAAAATTGAAACCTGACAGAAAATACAAATAAAACTGTCAGGTTTTTTTATTATATTAAGCCTATTCATAATAATTTTATATTTTTGTATCAATCATCATAGCCCGGAAAATTGAGTTTATTTAAAAAAATTGTAGGAAAAATATTGAATCAGCCTGATACTGAAGAGCCTCAGGATTTCATTAAATTAGGAGACCAGCTTAAAAATGCTGATCTTGACTATAAATTTGCTCAACTTTTTACCCATTCCGGAGGATTTTTCAACTATTGTGCCGACGAAGCTGAAGCGCTTCAGACGCTAAACCAGATTTTAAAAATCGAAGATGTGAAATCGGTTTTCTGTTGGGACCACGATTTAAGAAATTTTCTGGATGTTATAAAAATCCCCTCTACCAAAGACCTTGAACTTTTCAACGACTGCGCCTTTATTACCTGTGAATACCTGATTGCTTTTGACGGCAGGATTATGCTGTCGCACAATAATATTTTGCACTATCACTCTTCAAGACTTCCCGAAAAAATTGTCATTATGGGGAATGTTTCACAGATTGTAAGCAATCTGGGTGATGCCATGATGAAGATCAAACGTACAGGCAATATCAAAAACCTCACGTCGATCAGTGGCAGTAATTCAAAGCTTGACACTCCAAGCAAAGACAATACAAAACTTTTCTTACTTTTGCTTGAAGATTAACTTCCGTCGAAGCATCTCAAATGTAAATCTAAACTTTTGGATAAAAATCTAGTTCAACGCCTTTTCGGAGGAGCAATTTACGGCCTGCTCATTATTTTCTGTACCACACCTCTGGGTTCTGAACTCATCAACAGCATCTCTCCTGATTTGATACAGCAGCATTACCTATATTATGGACTCATCACTTTTTTCCTTTTTATGGGCGTTTGGGAATGCATGAAGATGATGAAATTCGACCCAAAAAGCTGGGAAAAATGGGCCATATTTCCTGTTGTGATGTTTGTTTTTTATCGATATTCCAAGAGGTACTTCAATCACGGTTTTATTTTCGATTTCAATGTGTCAGAATTTCTTGCCCTCTGCTTAATTGGGATTGCAGTCATCACCCTCTTCAGATTTTCGAAAGAACTCTATTACGATAACGGAAAACTGATCTTTACGGTGATCTACACGGCATTGCCTTTCAGTTTTGCACTGGGTTTGCCGAAGTTTTCGTCGATAGAAAATACGTTCAGTCTTGAGGTTTTCTTCCTCTTCATTTTGCTTTGGAGCAGCGACACTTTTGCCTATTTCACCGGAAGAATGTTCGGAAAACATAAAATGGCTCCTAAAATTTCACCCAATAAAACCTGGGAAGGTTTTGCCGGTGGCGTTGTGCTTACTTTAATCCTCTCTTTTTTCATTGAAAGATTACACCCGGATCTTCGCGGAAACTGGATCATTGTCGGACTTTTGGTTGCAGTATTCGCGCCTTTCGGCGATCTGGTAGAAAGCCAGCTGAAAAGGACTTTCGGGGTAAAGGATTCCGGAAACATCATTCCGGGACACGGCGGAATTTTAGACCGACTCGACAGTTTTATTATCTGCGTTCCTGTTGTATATTTGTACTTTATTTTAGAAAAATTTATATAATTCATGAAACTCCACAAAGAATCCACAGGAACCATTCTGGTTGCAAGTATTGTATTTGCACTTGTTGCACTTGTTTCCGTTTATTATCTGCACATGTGGTCGCTTTTGATCATTGTTCCCATTCTGTTGATTTACGGGCTTGTTTTCTGGTTTTTCAGGGTTCCGAACCGCGACATTCAGGATCATAAAGAAAATGTAATTGCCCCAGTGGACGGAAAGGTTGTGATGATTAAAGAAGTGGATGAAACCGAATTTATGAAGGAAAAAGCGATCCAGATTTCCATTTTCATGTCGCCGCTGAATGTTCATATCTGCCGTTATCCTGTATCCGGAAAAGTGATTTACAAAAAATACCATCCCGGGAAATATTTGGTGGCTTGGCACGAAAAATCCTCCACTGAAAACGAAAGAACAACTATTGCGGTAGAAAGTTTAACCCATCATAAAGTGGTGTTCCGCCAGATTGCCGGTTATGTTGCCCGCAGAATTGTATTCTACTGTAAAGAGGGTGACGACGCAAAAGCAGGTCATGAATTCGGTTTCATAAAATTCGGCTCCCGAATGGATATTTTTCTTCCTTTAGACACAGAAATCATCTGCAAGATCGGCGACCGAACTCAAGGAGGGATTGATGTAATTGCCAAAATGAAGGAGTAAATTCCCAGAGTCCATAAGCTTCCAATTTGCTTTTTAGATTTTTATCATTATATTTAAAAAATAAAAATCTAAAAATGAGAAGTTTTCTGCTGATTATCATTGTTTTAGGGATTTCAATTTCCTGTAATCCAAAAAAAACAGAAGAAATTAAGGCAAGGGAAAAAATCCTTTCTGAAAAAGAAAAGGCATTTGAACTTAAAACCGCCGATTACGAAGCGCTGAAAAAAATGCGCGACAGTCTTCAGGAAATCCAAAATACTCCGGAAATCGCACCTGTACTTCCCGAAAATTTGCTTGGTAAATGGGTCAGCAAAATGGTCTGCACTGAATCCGACTGTAAGGAACATGTAATTGGTGATCAAAGGACCGATGATTTCGAAATTTTTAAAAACAACAGTCAGTTAAGTGCAAAAATCAGCAACAAAACAGGCTCATCAAGGATTTATACAGGTTCTTATGATGGTGAATCAATCAAACTTACTTATCAGTCAGACTCTACAGCGGTAAACCCAACCAAAACGGTTTTTATCTTCAAAGATCTGGAATCTGAACGTATTTCCGGCATCCGCGAAACCACCGGAAAAGAGGACTGTGTTGCGAAATTTACTGTAGAACTTGTCCGATCCAAATAGTTAATTGATGATTATTACTCTACTAAGCCTGACTCACACCACTCTTCCGTTAGAAGATCCCATTCTTAAATTTCTGGTGGTTTTAATCATCATCCTGTTTGCGCCGCTTCTTTTAAATAAAATCAAAATCCCGCATCTTTTAGGACTTATTATTGCAGGAGCCGTGATTGGGCCAAACGGATTCAATATACTTACCCGAGACAGCAATATTGTGGTTACAGGAACTACAGGTCTTCTGTACATTATGTTCCTGGCAGGACTCGAAATCGATATCGCAGAATTCAAGAAAAACAAATGGAAGAGTTTGGGTTTTGGAGCCTATACTTTTGTCATACCATTTGTATTAGGAATTACTGTCGCCCATTATTTACTGGACTACAACTGGCTCACCTCTTTTCTTTTTGCGAGTTTATTTTCTTCACACACCCTCATTTCATATCCAATCATCAGCAAATTCGGCATTGCAAAAAACCGCGCGGTAAATATAACAGTGGGCGGAACCCTGATTACTGATATTCTTGCATTACTTGTACTCGCAGTTGTGGTGGGAATGACGACCGGAGACGTAAATGCCGCGTTCTGGACCAAACTTTCGGTTTCGATCCTGGTTTTCGGCGCCGTCGTTCTTTTTGGATTTCCCGTTATCGGACGATGGTTCTTTAAAAAAGTAGATGACAAAATTTCCCAATACATTTTTGTACTGGTCATGATTTATCTGGCTTCTTTGTTGGCTGAACTTGCGGGCGTTGAAGCGATTATCGGTGCGTTTTTAGCCGGTCTTGCGCTAAACCGTCTCATTCCGCACACTTCGGCACTGATGAACAGGGTGGAATTTGTGGGCAATGCGATCTTCATCCCCTTTTTCCTGATCAGCGTTGGAATGCTGGTCGATTTCAAAGTGTTTTTTAATGATTTCGACACCATTAAAGTGGCCTTGCTGATGATCGGCATCTCAATCGGCGGAAAATACCTTGCTTCTGTTGCCACCCGGAAAACGTTTAAATACACGAAAGAGGAAGGTCTGATAATTTTTGGATTGAGTTCTGCATCAGCTGCTGCAACTCTGGCCACCGTCATGGTAGGATACAATATTATTTTAGGTGAAAATGATGCGGGGGAACCGATCCGTCTCCTGAACGAAAGTGTTCTGAACGGAAGCATTCTTCTTATTCTGATTTCCTGTACGATTTCATCTTTAGTCAGCCAGAAAAATGCGCAGGCCATCCACGATATTGATAATGAAAACACGATTACAGACTCGAATCCGAATGAAGAAAGGCTCCTGATGGCTTTGAATTATGAAGAGACTGTTTCACCGATGACAAACCTCATTTTGGCTCTTAAATCCAAAAAAAACACGGATAACATCTATGCTTTGAACATCATCAGTAAGGAAGGGAATGAGTCTTCAGAAAAAAAAGCTGGAAAGTTACTGGAAAACGCCCTTAAAATTGGCGCCGCCGCCGATGTGAAAATAAAACCGCTTACCAGATTCGACAACAACGTACACAACGGCATCTCCAATGAATTAAAGGAGCATAAAATTACAGATCTTTTGGTGGGAATCAGTCCCGAAAGAGGCTTTACACCAAGTTTTGTGTACAATCTTTATAACAATTATCTGGAGAATTTCAGTACCAATGTATTGGTATATCACGCTGTTCAACCTGTTTCAACAGTACAGCGTTATCTGGTGGTTTTCGCCGAAAACGCACACCGCGAACCGGGCTTTTTCCATTCCCTGCTGAAGATCTGGAATATCGGCAGAAATACAGGCGCTGTTGTGGTTTTTCACGGACATGAAGATACGATTGCGATTATCGAAAAAATAAAGAAAAAAGTAAATATTGAAGCTGAATTCATCATTTTCAACAACTGGGAAAATCTGGCCGCGATTGAAAAATCTATGAAAGACAATGATGCACTGATTCTGATGATGGCGAAACGCGGCATGATCTCCTATCATTTCTCCATGAACGAAGTTCCTACTTTCCTGAATACCCATTTCAATACGAGAAACTATCTGCTTATTTACCCGTTTGCGCAGGAAGCTGAACCCATTTTAGCCGACCGTAACGTGAATAACCCGGAAGATTTCACCGAAATCGGAAACATCATTCAGAAAATCTTTAAATAATAATCAGCGTTTAATCAAAATTCTGCAGATCAACAAGTTTTCGGTAGGTACCGTTCTTCTCAAAAAGTTCCTGATGGGTGCCCTGTTCTACGATTAGACCGCGTTCCATCACCACAATCCAGTCGGCTTTCTGAATGGTTGAGAGACGGTGCGCAATAACCAGTGAAGTGCGGTTCTCCATCATTTTTTCCAGAGCGTCCTGTACAAATCTCTCAGACTCGGTGTCCAGAGCGGAAGTAGCTTCGTCCAGAATCATTACCGGTGGATTTTTCAGTACTGCGCGCGCAATGGAAATACGCTGTTTTTGTCCGCCAGAGAGCTTGTTTCCGTCATCTCCGATGTTGCTGAAGTATTTTTCGGGCAATCTTTCGATAAACTGATGCGCGTTGGCGATTTTCGCGGCGGCAATTACTTCTGCTTCGGTCGCGTCGGGTTTACCCATTAAAATATTATTGAAAACGGAATCGTTGAACAAAACGGATTCTTGGGTGACCATTCCCAAAAGATGGCGGTAATCTTTGAGTTTTAAATTTTTGATGTTTTCACCGTCAATCAGGATTTCACCTTCCGATACATCATAAAACCTCGCGAGAAGATTGGCAATGGTCGTTTTTCCTGAACCCGACTGCCCTACCAGTGCTACAGTTTTTCCCTTTGGAATGGTGATGCTGAAATTTTTCAGAATGGTGTGGTCTTTATCGTAATAAAAGCCGATATCCTTAAATTCTATCTTATCTTTTAAATCGGTTATTTCAACCGGATTTTCGATTTCTTCCACTTTAAGATCATAATCCAGAACCTCCGAAACCCGCTCCAGACTTGCCATTCCCCCCTGAATACTCGATACCGCGTTTGAAAGTTTTTTTGCCGGATCTAAAATCTGGAAAAACATGGCGATAAATACAAGAAATGTTTCCGGTTCCATCGATTGTTCCTCCAGAATCTGGACTCCTGCAAACCATGTAATGATCAAAATCGTTACTGACCCCAAAAACTCACTCATCGGCGATGCCATTTCACGCCTTCGGCTCATGCCGATGGCATATTTCTGCCAGTTATCAGTGGTTGTGCTGAATCTGTTTTTCAGGATTTTATCGGCATTGAAAATCTTGATGACTTTAGAAGATTTCAGTGTCTCATCAACCAGAGAAAAAAGATTTGCAAGTTCTTCCTGCGCTGAGGTTGCCTGTCTTTTCAGACTTTTCCCGACCCACGAAATCAACCAACCCATGATTGGGAACACCAGAAGTGAAAACAAAGTAAGTTTTGGCGAAAGGATAAATAAGGTGATAAGCGATGAAATAATCATAAACGGAGCATTGATCACATCCACCAGACTTCCCATAATTCCGCCTTCTACTCCGCCGATGTCATTGGAAATCCGGCTCATCATGTCTCCTTTTCTTTTTTCGGTAAAAAATGCGACCGGCAGCTTCAGGAACTTGTCGTACATAGCGGTGCGCAGATCCTTGGTAATTCCAACGCGATAATTTACCAAAAGATATCCTCCGAGATACCGGAAAATGTTTCTGAGTAAGAATGCCGCAGCAGTTACCGCACAGAGCACGGCGAGAACTTTTACCGCACCGTGTTCATCGATGTTTTTTTGGATGGAATAATAGGCAAGGTCTTTGGCATATCCAAAAAAATCCACCAGTTTTCCTGTGTTTACAGGAGGTGTTGAGGTGTTGACTTTTTCAACCGTTCCAAACATCAAACCTAAGATAGGAAGCATTGTGGCTACCGAAAAAATATTCAGCAGAGAATACAGAATGTTAAAGAACATGCTTCCAAAAAGGTATTTCTGATGCGGTTTCGCGAAAAAAAGGATTCGTTGTAATGGTTTCATCTAGGGAAATTTCGGGTCAAAATTACGGATTTCACTTGGATTTATGTAAAACGGAGGGAATTACTTGATATACTGATCGGGTTTGGATCAAGAAGGCCGAACTTCAAATAAAAACAGCCCCAACAAAGGGCTGTTTCACTCAAAAAAAATCGTTGATGTTTAGCGGAGTCTGTCTACAGATTTTACGAGCCTGTCGTCTTTTCTGATGAAGATGTTTGCGATAAGCAGACATAACACCGAAATAAACGGGAAAAGCGGCTCAATACCTTTCTCAGGAAATTGTATTCCTCCAGATAATGTTAGTAACCAATACGCCAATAAACCGAGCAACAAAACGTTTATATATATGCTGATTCTGTTCAGCAAAATTTGTCTTTTTCTGTTCGAATAACTCAGTATACTGATGAAACCGAGAAATGCGAGGACCACACAAACCACGGATATAAAAGGAACCGGCCCGAAAAGAGAAAAATCCTGGCCTGTAACAAAAAGGGAAATTGCTCCTACAATCGCTAAAAATATCCAGATGGTCTGTATTCTTTGTAACATATGAAGTGTGTAAGGTGCAAAAATAACAATAATTTTTTGCAATATTCAGAAATAAGTGTAGATTTGCAATACAATAGACCTATATAGAAAAGTCGCCCGACTTAACTTTCTTACTTACACTTACTTATAAAATACTTTTTTACATAAAAATTTATGTTCAACATTGAAACGTTACGGTCAAAATCCGATACGGAATTGACTAAAATCACCAAAGATTTAGGCGTTAAACTTGCGAGAGACAGCTCAGAGAATGATAAAATCTTTGCTATCCTGGATTTCCAGGCCTCCAATTCGCAAGTTGCAAAAGATTATTTCAGCGCCACAGAACCCATTATGAATACAGAAGAAAATTCAGCTCCAGCTCCTAAAAAGCCGGCGGCAAAAAAACCTGCTCCAAAAAAGAAAATCGAAAAAACTGCAGAAGCTTCTGCTGAAATTCCATTTGAAAAAGCGGCAGCTCCGGTTGAAACGGTGCAGGAAACTCCTTCTGAAAGTTCATCGGAAACAGAAGCAAAACCTTCCAACCAGAATCAACAGAATAAAAAAAGAAGAGAGCGCATGCCGGCTGCAAAGCCGAAAGAAACTACGGATGAGCCCTCTCCTGTTCCCGCTGTTGAGGCCGAAGTAAAAGAAACGGAGCCGAAATCTGAACAGCCGAAAAATCAAAATACTCCTCAAAATCCCGCACAAAACGGTAATCAGAACAGGCAACCTCATCACCAGAATAAAAATCAGAATAAAAACCAGAATCCGAATCAGCAGAGAAATCAGCAGGGCGCCGAAAATCAGGAAGAAAACTCCCGCAAAGAGTTTAATTTCGACGGCTTGGTGACGATTGAAGGAGTACTGGAAATTTTACCGGATAACTACGGCTTCCTTCGTTCCTCAGACTTTTCCTACATCTCATCGCCAGATGATGTTTATGTATCTACAAATCAGATCCGGAATTTCGGTCTGAAAACTGGCGATACCGTAAGAGGAATTGTCCGTTTGCCGAAAGAAGGCGAAAAATATTTCTCTTTGCTTAAACCCACTGAAGTAAACGGCAGAGATCTGGAATTCATTAAAGACAGGGTTGCTTTTGAGTTCCTTACGCCTTTGTTTCCGGAAGAAAAGTTCAATTTAGCCGGCAAAAATGCTACCCTTTCTACGAGAATTGTGGATTTGTTCACACCAATCGGTAAAGGACAGCGTGCGATGATCGTTGCACAGCCCAAAACCGGTAAAACGATGCTTCTAAAGGATATTGCCAATTCGATTTCAGCCAATCATCCTGAAGCATATATGATGATTCTTCTGATCGATGAACGTCCGGAAGAAGTGACTGACATGGAAAGAAGTGTGAATGCAGAAGTAATTGCTTCCACATTCGATGAACCTGCCGATAAACATGTAAAAGTGGCAAATCTTGTCCTTTCTAAAGCCCAGAGAATGGTGGAATGCGGACATGATGTTGTCATTCTACTCGATTCCATCACGCGTCTTGCAAGAGCTTACAATACGGTAACCCCTGCTTCAGGGAAAATTCTTTCAGGTGGTGTGGATGCAAATGCGCTTCACAAACCTAAAAGATTTTTCGGTGCGGCCAGAAATATAGAGGGTGGTGGTTCTTTAACCATCATAGCAACGGCGCTGATTGATACCGGCTCCAAAATGGACGAGGTTATTTTTGAAGAATTCAAAGGAACCGGAAATATGGAACTTCAGCTCGACAGAAAAATTGCCAACAAAAGAATTTATCCTGCTATTGATCTGGTTTCTTCCAGTACAAGACGAGATGATCTTCTTCTTGATGATTTAACACAACAGCGGATGTGGATCCTGAGAAAATACCTTTCTGATATGAATCCGATGGAAGCCATGGAATTTGTTGAAAAAAATATTAAACGAACTCTGAATAACGATGAGTTCTTAATGTCAATGAATAAATAGATTTAAATCAAATAAAAACAGAAACCGTTCAGCAATGAGCGGTTTTTTTTGGCTTCGGATCCTAAATAAACAAAATGAATTTTTTTATATGACCCCCTAATTTTTTAGGGGCAATTAATTTGGTTTATAATTTTTTTGTATTTTTGCCATATAAAACATTACAAATTATGGCCTCACTACGATTTAAAGCACTGGAAACGCTTTCCTTTAAAAATTTCAGACAGGATAACGCAGTAGAAATTCCTGCAAAACTTTCCGAACTTTTTTGTCAGAATGTTTTCTCTGAGGAAACCATGAGAGAGTATTTAACGAAAGATGCCTTCAGTTCAATTCTGGACGCAATGAAAAAAGGTTCCAAAATCCAGAGACATATTGCCGACCAGGTTGCGGTCGCCATGAAAGACTGGGCTATATCAAAAGGCGCTACTCATTATACACACTGGTTTCAGCCTTTAACCGGTTCAACAGCAGAAAAGCACGATTCCTTTTTTACGCCTATCGAAGGCGGCGGCGGAAGAGCTCTCGAAAGGTTCAGCGGCAGCATGCTGATCCAGCAGGAACCGGATGCTTCCTCTTTCCCGAACGGCGGAATCAGAAATACTTTTGAAGCAAGAGGTTATACTGCGTGGGATCCTACTTCTCCTGCGTTTATCATGGGAACAACACTTTGCATTCCTTCCATTTTTATTTCATATACAGGCGAAACCTTAGATTATAAAGCGCCTTTATTAAGAGCTCTCCACGCTGTTGACCAAGCTGCGACAGAGGTGTGCAGATCTTATTTCGATAAAAACGTAAACAAGGTTGTTCCTACTTTAGGATGGGAACAGGAATACTTCCTTGTAGATTCTGCTCTTTATCAGTCCAGACCCGACTTGGTCATTACCGGAAAAACATTGTTGGGCCATTCGCCGGCCAAAGGACAGCAGCTGGATGATCATTATTTCGGTTCAATCCCGACAAGAGTCATGAATTTCATGAAAGAACTTGAAATCGAATGTATGAAACTGGGAATTCCGGTAACTACCCGTCACAACGAAGTGGCACCGAATCAGTTTGAGTTGGCACCAATGTTCGAAGAAGCGAACGTTGCAGTTGACCACAACTCTCTCTTAATGGATATCATGGCAAGAGTTGCGCACAAACATCATTTCCACATCCTTTTCCATGAAAAACCATTTGCCGGTGTAAACGGAAGTGGAAAACACAATAACTGGTCACTGGCTACCGATACCGGAGAAAACCTTCTGAGTCCTGGAAAGAATCCTAAAAAAAACCTGCAGTTTTTAACCTTTTTTGTGAATACGCTGAAAGCAGTACATGAATATGCAGATTTGCTGAGAGCCAGCATTGCTTCAGCCAGTAACGATCACCGTTTAGGGGCGAATGAAGCGCCGCCTGCAATTATTTCGGCCTTTATCGGAACCCAACTCTTCGGGGTGTTGGAGGAACTGGAAAAAGTGAAAGACGGAAAACTTTCACCGGAAGAAAAAACAGACCTGAAACTGAATGTTGTTGGTAAAATTCCGGAAATTTTACTGGATAATACCGACAGAAACAGAACTTCTCCTTTCGCTTTCACAGGAAATAAATTTGAGATCAGAGCGGTAGGCTCATCTGCCAACTGCGCTGAGGTGATGACGGTAATGAATGCAATTGTCGCCAAACAATTACAGACTTTCAAAAAAGAAGTGGATATACTCATTGAAAAAGGTCTGAAAAAGGACGAAGCCATTTTTAATGTCCTTAGAGAATACATCAAAGTTTCCAAAAACATCATGTTTGAAGGCGACGGCTATTCAGATGAATGGGAGGTAGAGGCCAAAAAACGCGGTTTGAACAATCTGAAAACCACTCCGGAAGCACTGAAGAAGGAACTGGACCAGAAATTCGTTGACCTCTATGAAGATCTGGGAATTTACACCCACAGAGAAATTGAAGCCAGAAACGAAATAAAACTCGAAAAGTATTCAACTGTTATTACAATAGAGGCTACGGTTCTGGCTGACATTGCAAGAAATCACATTATACCTTGTGCATTGAATTATCAGAACAGGCTTATTGAAAATGTAAGAGGACTAAAAGAAATTTTCGAAGAAAAAGAATTCAGGACTCTTGCCAAAGAGCAAATGAACATGATTACAGAGATTTCCTCACACGTTTCCATTATTAAGGTAGAAGTTGACGGCCTGCTTTCAGCGATTCAGACTGCCAAGTCGGCGAAAGACTCCCAAACCATGGCGGAGTCATTTTGTAACGATGTGAAGCCGTTATTTGATAAGATCAGAGATTCATCCGACGCACTGGAAATGATGGTAGATGATGAACTCTGGCCGATGACAAAATACCGCGAGTTGCTCTTCACCAGATAATTCTTAAAACTTATACTCAATAAAAATTCCCACGCTTCATGTGGGAATTTTTTGTATTTCAAAGGATGAAAATCCGGTAAATTAGAGATGGCGATGGCAAATCGGCATAATAGTTATAGATTATTTAAATTAAATGTTAAAAAGTCTTAATGAAAAAAAAACCGCAAACACCTAAATAAAGGGTTTGCGGTAACTTTTTCTTTAACATACCGAAAAAATATGTTAAAATGTGTTAAAAAGAAAATTCTGAAAAGGCTTTTGAAAGGCATCTTAACAGGTATTCTCTACTTTTGTCATGCGTTTGAAAAAGAAATTTTATTTTTTTAACACAGAAATCAAATATATATGAAGAAAAGAGTTTTAGTTTATATTGTTGCTGTTGTTTCAACTTTGTCTTTGCAGTCATGTGTTACAAACTACAGCGTTTCCGAGCCAACTGCTTACAATCATCAATACAAATCAGATGCCAAACTTATTTCATTAGAAAATAAAAAACTGGCCGAAAATAAGAAAGAACTTATCAGTACATTTTTAGCTGAGAAAACTGCCAAGATTGCAAGCATCAACAACTCACTGAAAAACAGTGAAATCGCTAAAGCGCTTAAACACACCAAAACAATAGATGACTTATTAAATGAAGCGGTAACTTATTTAGGAACTCCTTACCGTTATGGCGGGATGACCAGAAAAGGAATTGACTGTTCTGCATTTGTGCTTTCTGTTTTCGGTGTAGCTGCAGGTAAAAATTTACCGAGAGTTGCTGCGGCACAGGCTCAGGAAGGCGACCGCGTAGAAAAAGAAAATCTTCAGAAAGGAGATTTGGTATTTTTCTCTCATGGCAGAGGTAAAATTTCTCACGTAGGAATTGTAGAAGAAGTTACACCTGAAGGAGATATTAAATTCATTCACGCTGCAACTTCGAAAGGAGTGATGATTTCTTCACTTGCTGATTCTTACTGGGGACCTAAATTCCAGTTTGCGAAAAGAATTATTTCTGAAAACACCGACAGCTAATAAACTGAAATAAATAATTGATTCCAATAAAAAAACCATCAAAATCTGATGGTTTTTTTATGTACTAGGGACACCTGTAAACGCTGAAGAAAAAACTATTACACAAGACTGTTTTTGTCGGTATAATTCAGTTTAAAGAAAATGAACGTCATGATTGAAAAGGCAAGCAGTGAGCTCCCGCCATAACTGAAATAAGGAAGCGGAATCCCTACCGTAGGGAAAAGACCCATCACCATCCCTAAATTAATTGAAAAGTGCATAAGCAGAATGGAAGCAAAGCAATAACCGAAAACGCGGTTAAATGCCGATTTCTGCTGTTCAGATAAATAATAAATCCTGCCGATGAACAGCGCATAGAAAATTACCAGCATTGCGGCACCGAAAAAACCCCATTCTTCACCAACTGTACAGAAAATGTAGTCGGTTTCCTGTTCAGGTACGAATTTCCCCTGCGTTACTGACCCCTCCTGATAACCTTTGCCGAAAAACCCGCCGGAACCGATAGCGGTCTTGGAATACAGGAGATTGTAACCGGACGTATCCCGGAATGCTTTTTCACCTTTATAAAGCACTTCGATCCGCTCACGCTGGTGCTTCGGCATTTTTTCAAGAATTTTGGGACCGGCAAAAGCAATTCCGGATAAAAAAAGAAACACTCCGACAAAACTCAACACCGACATAATATTCCAGTGAATTCTCTGAAAATTAAACAAAACAACGAGCGCAATCACAAGAGCTATACCGATCATGACATAAAGTGGATCCACTGCCAGCGAAATGAGGAACACCGCAGCCAAAATCCCGCCGACGCCAAAAACCCAGCCGTTCAGGCCTTCGCGGAAGAGGGCAATGAAAAAAGCGGTAAAAACAAGCAGTGAGCCTACATCTGGAATCGCCAAAACCACAATTGCCGGAACGATGATAATGGCAAGCGTATTGAGCAAAGATTTCCGGATCTTCAGATCAAATTCAGGTCCCGAAACATAGTTGGAAAGCAGTAAGGCAACCCCAATCTTGGCAAATTCCACCGGCTGCATGGTAAATCCCCCGATCCGGTACCAGTTTTTCTGTCCTAAAATCTCCGTGCCAAAAGGGAAAAGCCCGATCAGCAGCAGGACTCCGAAAACATAAATAATACCGGCAAAATTTTCAAAAAATTTAGTACGCGTGAGGAAGATCATCAACCCCACCGCAAGCGAAATACAGAAAAAAACGAACTGTTTTTTTCCCAACCCTTCATCAACACTGTAAATATTGGCCACTGCAAAAAGTGAAATGGCGAGATAGAGAAAAATACTCAGTTTATCTAAACCTTCTGTCCATTTCATCTTGTGAGCATTTTTAATTTTAATGAGTCTCTTTTCCGGATCAGCCCGGCTTTAACAGCAGGATCTTTCACAAATTTAAGGCTGTCTTCAATACCCATGATTTTTAAAGAATCTGAATTCGGTTCTTTGTACCAGCCTTTGCGCTTCAGCCTTTCAATTTCCTGACGGCGGTATTCTCCCATAAAACTGGCAGTAACCAGTTTTTGGTAAAGATGTTCGCGTTTCAGATCGCCGGTTAGGTATTTCTCAGCAATCACGGTACAGGCCGGACCGGCCCAAGTTGCACCGAAACCTGCATGTTCCATTACGGCTACGACTACAATTTTTGGATTTTCGGCAGGAGCAGCCAAAACGAAAATCGAGTTGTCTTTTCCCTGTGGCACCTGGGCCGTACCCGTTTTTGCAAGCTGGGTAAAATCATTTGATTTCAGACCTCTTGCTGTTCCCTGAAGTACAACTGCTTCCATTCCTTTCATGATGGGAACAAAATGTTTTGGGTTTACCAAAGTCTTATGTTTCACTTTAAATCTTGGATCGGGATTAGGTTTACCGTCAATGGATTTCACGATATGCGGCGTATAAAACCAGCCTTTGTTGACAATGGCTGCGGTTGCATTCGCCATTTGAATTGGGGTCAAAAGAACATCGCCCTGACCCATACCATTGAAAACTGCTCCGGTCGAAAGCGGGTCCCAGTTTTTTGTGGGTTTTTTGCCTATTGCCTTGTTGATGATGCCCATTCTTTTCTCGTAAAATGCCCCGCTTGGAATCTGTCCTTTGGAACCTACTGCCAAGTCGTTGTTCAGAAATTCTCCAACCCCGAAACTGCTCATAATTTTTTTCCATTCATCCACTCCTCTGCTTGGATCTCCGGGATACTTATTCAAAATTGCAAGGTATGCATAGGAAAAATAACAGTTACTGGACACCTGAATCGCCGGAACCAAAGGGTCCGCACCGCCATGACCTTTAATTCTCAGTCCTTTATAATTAAAACCTCCGCCGCAAGGAAAAACGGTATTTTCATCCATCACGCCCATTTGCATGGCTGCGGCAGCCGTCAAAAGCTTGAATGTTGAACCTGGCGGATACGCAGCCTGAACCGACCGGTCGAAAGTCGGCATATTGAAAGTGTCTTTCTGAAGTTTATAAATTTCTTTGGATTTGTCGGGGCCTGTGAAAATATTGGGATCGATATCCGGACCTGTTGCCAACACAAGAATTTCACCGGTATTTGGATCGAGCGCCACAATTGCACCTCTTTTATTAACGAGCATTTCTTCTGCCATTCTCTGGAGGTCATAATCAATAGTAAGTGTAAGATCTTTGCCGGTCACCACTTCTTTGTCGAGTGTTCCGTTTTTGTACGCCCCAATGCTCCTGAGTTTAATGTCTTTCTGGATGTAATTCATCCCTTTTATACCCCGTAATTCATTTTCATAGGCCTTCTCGATTCCGGATTTTCCGATAAAATCTCCGGGAAGGTAATAAAGAGAATCTTTCTTAATGTCCCGGTCATTCACCTCGTTGGTATAACCCAAAAGATTTCCCGACGTGGAAACTTCATACTGTCGCTGCGGCCTGGATACAATGCTGAAAGCCGGATATTTAAAGATGATTTCCTGAATACGGGCGATATCTTCCCGGCTTAAACCCTTCATAAAAGTCATCGGGGTAAGTCTTGAATAATATTTCTGCTGCTTGATCGCATTTACCGTCTTAATGAAGTCGGATTTTGAGATTTTCATCAAACTGCAGAATCCAAGCGTGTCGAAATCCGGCTTCAGGAGCGCATGAGTAAGGGAAATTTCATAAGCCGGCTGGTTTCCGACAATGATTTTTCCGTTACGGTCGAAGATGACACCCCTCTGCGGAATAACATATTCAATTTTAATGGAAGTATTGGCGGCATTCAGCGCGTAACGGTCGGTAAAAAGCTGTAGATAGGCAAGCCTTGCTATAAATATTACAGCAATCAGGCATAAAATGAGTGTTATTTTGAGGAATTGAGGTTTCAAATCCGTTGTTTGATTTTAAATGCAATGGTATAAATCAGTATAAATATAAAGGAAATCGCAGTGGTTGCCAAAACATTCAAAAATATTTCAAGTACCCGGCTCAGTTTGAAAAACTCCAGATACTGAACAATAAACTGATGAAGAAAAATGCTGGTTACGATAAAAAATATAAACTGGGACCACTGTAAGGAATGGAAAGAAAAAAAATCGGTGGAAGTATCCGTTGAAGTACGGAAAATAAGAGTCCGGAAATAGGCAATAGCGGTAGTCGCAAAAGCGTTAATTCCCCAGGTTCCCAAAAAAGCGTCGATACCAAGTCCTAAAGCAAAACTTAAAAAAAGAAACTGAAACCTGTTCCTGAAAAACGGATAGAACATAACAAACACCGGGTAAATTACAGGCGTAAATTTTCCGAAAATGGTGATTCTGTTCAGCACGAAAACCTGCAGTGCAATAAGCACAACAATCATTAAAATGTCGGTAATCAGGGTCCTGCTAATCATTTTCTCTTTTTATTGTGGTCTGCAAAGTATCCTGAATTTGCTGAACTTCGGCTTTCTTCAGATTTTTTACGACATATACCTTATTCAGCTTCCCCATTTTTTCGCTGAGTTCCACCGAAATGTCCCAGAAGCCAGACTTACTGTCGACTTCGTAGCCGGCAACTTTGCCCACCATGATTCCCTGCGGGAAAATGGCCGATTTTCCGTCGGTAACCACGGTGTCGCCAACCTGTAACGGTACATATTTCGGAATGTCAGAAAGATGCATAATCCGGGAATTATCGCCGTTCCAGGTTAAGGTTCCGAAATATCCTGACTTTTTCAGAGAAGCATTGATCCTGATCTTATTCACACTCAAAACCGACTGAACCAGCGCATAGGAATTGGTGGTATTGATGACAATTCCTGCAATTCCCGATGGCGCCATAACGCCCATTTTTGGCATCACGCCGTCCCGTTTGCCGCGGTTGATCGTAAAATAATTGTCTTTTCTGTTGATGCTGTTGAAAACGATTTCGCCGTCAACAAAAGTATAAATCTGTCCGCCGCCGATGGTGTCGTGAACCCTGCGGAACTGCGGAATTTTTTTGGCGTCTTTACCATAAACCTCCTCCATCAGGAACTTGTTCTGGGCAATCAGGTCTTCATTGATCTGTTTGAGTTTCAGATAGGAGGTTCCTTCATCAATATAACCCGAAACCTGCGAATTGAAAGCCGCCGTCTGCGCTGCGAGCCACGACTGCTGCATTGAATTTCGGCTGAAAATCAATACCAAACTCACGAGCTGCAGGAATATAAAGAAGACGAACAGACCGTTCTTCGAAAATAGTCTCAGCAAAAATCCCATCAGTAAGTGTGTCGTAAAACGTTAAAAAAAATTTATTTAATCAGGAAGTTGAATTTGTCCATGTTTTTAAGGGCAATTCCGGTTCCTCGAACCACCGCTCTCAAGGGATCTTCAGCTACAAATACCGGAAGACCGGTTTTCTTGTGCAGTCTGTCGGCAAGTCCTCTGAGTAACGCTCCTCCACCTGCAAGGTAAATTCCTGTTTTGTAGATGTCTGCAGCCAGTTCGGGAGGCGTAAGGGAAAGGGTTTCCATAACCGCATCTTCAATTCTGATGATGGATTTATCCAGAGCTCTTGCGATTTCCTTATAATTAACCATAATTTCTTTCGGTTTCCCTGTAATGAGGTCACGTCCCTGTACTGGAATATCTTCAATTTCCACGTCGAGTTCTTCAACGGCAGAACCAACTTCAATTTTCACTCTTTCAGCAGTTCTTTCTCCGATGTATAAATTATGATGAGTTCTTAAGTAATAGGCAATATCGTTGGTGAAAACGTCGCCGGCAATTTTAACAGATTTGTCGCAGACAATTCCGCCCAAAGCCACAACAGCGATTTCTGTAGTTCCGCCTCCGATGTCAATGATCATATTCCCTTCCGGTTTCTGAACATCAATTCCGACTCCTATTGCAGCAGCCATTGGTTCGTAAATAAGACGCACTTCTTTTGCGTTTACCTTTTGTGCAGAATCTCTTACCGCTCTTTTTTCAACTTCTGTAATCCCTGAAGGAATACAGATCACAATCTTCAGCGTTGGCTGAAAAAACTTGCCTTTGATACCCGGAATCTGTTTAATGAATTCCTTAATCATATGTTCAGAAGCATGAAAATCTGCAATCACGCCGTCTTTCAAAGGACGGATGGTTTTGATGTCTTCATGGGTTTTTCCCTGCATATGTTTTGCTTTCTCTCCAACAGCAATCGGTTTTCCCGTTGACCGCTCAATTGCCACTATAGATGGCTGGTCAATTACGATCTTATTATTGTGTATGATAAGTGTGTTCGCTGTTCCCAAGTCGATCGCAATATCCTGCGTGAACATATCAAATAACCCCATGTTGTCTCCTGTTTTTTTAATGTGTACAAAGATATAAATTTAGAACCATTCTAAAAATCCAAACCTTATATATAAGGTTAAAATTATATTAAAATTTACTGGTTCAGATTAATAACTTTTTAATTGCCGAAATATTTCTTTGCGGCAATATTTTCATCTTATATTTTGTTTTTTATTTCTTTAATCCGAATTCATTTTAAAACCTTAAATTTGCAGTTGATTTTATGAACCCGAATTCACACCTTCATCAAACCGCCAATTTTGCCGTACTTTCAGTAAGTTACGAAAAAGCCGATGCTGAGATCCGCGGAAAATTTGCATTCTTTGATGATCATGTTAAGGATTTTGTAAAAACCCTGCATGATGAAAATCTCGGTGACGCCTTCGTAGTATCTACGTGTAACCGGACTGAAATTTATTCCACCACGCAGAACTACCTGCTTATTGCAGAAAGTTTCTGCAAAACCGTTGGGGTAAGCCTTACGGATTTCATGAAATTCGCGACTGTTTTACGCCACGAAGATGCACTTCAACACCTTTTCCGTGTTTCTGCAGGTCTTGAGAGTCAGATTTTAGGTGATTTTGAGATCATCGGACAGATCAAAAATGCCTATCACCGTTTCAGGAAAGAAAAGAAGAATTCCAACCCTTTTATGGAAAGGGCCATCAATTCGGCCATTCAGATTTCGAAAAGGATTAAAAACGAAACCGGAATTTCAACCGGTGCTGCATCGGTTTCCTACGCTGCGGTTCATTATATTTTAAATCATCAGAAACAGCTTTCCGAAAAGAATATCCTGCTTTTAGGTGTAGGTGAAATCGGTCAGAATACCGTGGAAAATCTGGTAAAGCACGTATATAAGCCAAAGGTGAAAATCGCGAACAGAAGTTCTGACAAAGCCGAAAAAATTGCCGAAAAATATAAAATTCCATATATCGAGTTTGAAAATTTCAGCGAAGAACTTAGAAACACCGATATTCTTATTGTTGCAACCGGCGCACAGCATCCGCTCATCAACAAAAGCCATTTCCCGAACGGCAAGGAAACGCTGGTCATTGACCTCTCTATTCCAAATAATGTTGAAAAAAACATTACCGATAACGAAAATGTGAGTCTGGTTGATGTCGATGAACTTTCAAAACACATCAGCGAAACCATAGAGCAGCGAAAAAAAGAGATTCCAAAAGCCGAAAAAATCATCAGGGAAATGACGAAAGATTTTCTGGAATGGGAAAAAAAGCGCAAATTGGCACCAAATATCCATCATTTCAAAGCTTCTTTAAAACATATCGAGAACCATGAACTTCATAACTTTCACCGCAAACACCGGTATGTTGGCATTGAAGACATGGAACTTTCCAACAAGCTTATTCAGAAAATTACAAACCGTTTTGCAAAATACATCATCGATAATCCGTGGAAAGCAGATGAAATCAGCAAACTGATGCACGAGATTTTAGTGGAACAGCCCAATAATGAATTCAATGAAAAGCATTAAAATAGGAACCCGCAATTCTCCGCTCGCTCTCTGGCAGGCGCGCGAAGTGGCAAGACATCTCCAGAACAGAAATTTCCTTACGGATCTGACCCCTGTAATTTCATCGGGAGACAAAGATCTTACCCAACCGCTCTATGCAATGGGAATTACCGGTATTTTCACAAAAGATCTCGACACGGCTCTGCTCAATAACGAAGTGGATATTGCTGTTCATTCCTTAAAAGACATTCCGACCCAACTTCCGGAAAACATAGAAATTATCGCAGTTCTGAAAAGAGATTTTCCTCAGGACGTGCTCGTGAGAAAAGAAGATGCAGCAAGTCTGGACCTCAAAGATTTAAAAATCGCGACAAGCAGTTTGAGACGACGCGCGTTCTGGCTGAAGGAATTTCCATATGCGGAATTTTCCGACATTCGCGGAAACGTACAGACCCGCTTAAGAAAACTCGAGGAAAACAGTTTCGACGCCACCCTTTTTTCGATGGCAGCTATTGAAAGAATGGGCCTTGACGTTCATTTTGAATTGCTTCCGATGATGATTCCGGCGCCGGCTCAAGGAGTGGTGGCGATCTGCGGAAGAAGCAATGATGAAAACTTGAAAGAAATCTTCAAAGACATCAACGACCGTGAAACCCAGATCTGCATTGAGATCGAAAGAAATTTCCTCAGGACCTTGGAAGGGGGCTGTACCGCACCAATCGGGGCTTTTGCAGAGATCAATGATAAAAATGAAATCCGTTTTCAGGGCAGACTCTGTTCACTGGACGGTAAAAACTGTATAGAAACCGATGAGATTTTCGAATGGAACGAATATGAAAATTTCGGCGAAAAAATGGCTTTAAAAATCATTGAAAATGGCGGCAAGGAACTGATGGAGGAGATCAAAATACAGCTCCATCCATAAATGCTTTCGGGAAGAAATTGGTCCAATGAAAATTCTTTTCACAAAAAAATCAGACGCCCAAATGATTTCCAGAAAATTAGGAGATCATTTTTCTTTTGATTTTGTGGAAGTTATCTCTACCGAAAATATTTCCGTAAAACCGTTTGATCTTGAAGACAACTCACTGATTTTTACAAGTGTTAACGGTGTAAAATCATTTTTTGAAAACGGTTTTGAAATTCGGGAAAATAAAATTTACTGCGTCGGTAAAACCACAGAAAAATCCCTAGCTCAAAAGGGTTTTCAGGTTTTCAGAACCGAAAAAAACGCGGTGAATCTCGCAGATTTCATCGCCGAACATTCGGCAGACGAAAAATTTATTCATTTTGCCGGAAACATCTCACTCGATACTTTTCACAATAAATTTCTACCGGAATCTGTTGACTATAAAAAGGTTATCCTTTACACCACCCATCTTATATATCCCGAACTTTCAAGAAAATATGATGCAATAGTATTTTTTAGTCCGAGCGGAGTTCGTAGCTTTGCAAAATTCAATTCTTTAGAAGATGTGCAGCTGTTTTCGATCGGCGAAACCACCGAAAAAGAACTGAAAAAATTCACACAAAATACAATATCTACCAGCAAAGCCAACCATCTCGATGACCTGCTGGATTTAATAAAAAGCATGCAGCCTGAAGCCTAATGCGCAAAACTTTTTTATGATTAAAAACGACCTGTACCTAAAAGCGTTAAGAGGAGAAACTGTAGAACGGCCGCCGGTTTGGATGATGAGACAGGCAGGAAGATTTCTGCCGGAATTCCGGGCACTGCGCGATCAGTACGATTTCTTTACCAGATGTCAGACTCCTGAACTCGCTTCTGAAATCACGATGATGCCGATCAGAAGATATCCTTTGGATGCGGCAATCCTTTTTTCCGACATTCTGGTAGTTCCGCAGGCGATGGGAATCGATTTTAAAATGAAGGAGAATGTGGGACCATGGCTTGACGAACCGATCCGCACGCTGGAACAGATTCAGAATATTGAAGTTCCGGATGTGAATGATACTTTAGGATATGTTTTTGATGCGATTGAACTCACCCTGCAGAAACTCGACAATGCTATTCCGCTTATCGGTTTTGCCGGCTCGCCGTGGACTATTTTGTGTTACTGTATTGAAGGTAAGGGCTCCAAGACTTTTGAGGTTGCAAAAACGTTCTGTTTCCAGCATCCTGAAGCGGCTCATCTCCTGCTTCAAAAAATTACCGATACCACGATTGCCTATTTGAAAAGGAAAGTGGAAAAAGGAGTTTCTGCGGTTCAGGTATTCGATTCGTGGGGTGGCATGTTGTCTCCGGACGATTACCGGGAATTCTCCTGGAAATACATCAATGAAATTGTTGAGGCTTTAAGTCCGCTTACCCATGTTGTGGTTTTCGGAAAAGGCTGTTGGTTTGCGCTCGAAGAAATGACGCTTTCAAAAGCTTCTGCATTGGGCGTTGACTGGACCATCCGTCCGGAATTTGCGCGGGTTTTAACCAATCACACCATGACGCTTCAGGGAAATTTCGATCCTACCAGACTTCATTCCACCCCGGAAACCATCAGAAAAATGGTGCACGAAATGATCAGCCGATTCGGGAAAGACCGTTATATCGTAAATCTCGGTCACGGAATTCTGCCCAACATTCCGCTGGAAAATGCAGAAGCGTTCATCAGAGCGGTTGTAGACTGGAAGGAATAAATTTTACTGAACGATAAATGGTTTGATGACCTTTTTGCGGCTGTCTTTTTCAACTTTCTGTTGTCCTAAACTGTAGGAAAAGCCAATGCCAAGCGTTTGTTTCCGCTGCAGTTTCTGCAGTTGGTCATGGTCATACATCATATCCAGACTCACCACGGTTGAAATAAATCTGTTAAAGCGAATGTTCAGGGTTCCGCTGTAAGCCACATCTACCCTTTCAGTGTGAAAGAGATAGTTGCTGAAAAAATTCAGCTGGTTGTCGAAAGTGATTCCTTTATAGATTTTAAGCCGGTAAATCACATTCACCATCGCTCCAAGTTCACTTCTGACACTTTGTCCATCCCTTTCCAAACCGTATCTTCCGGCTTTCTGAAGCAACGGATCGGTCACAAAAGTAAATTTACCGTTCAAAGGCCTAAAAATCAACTGAAAATTTTCTTCAGGATTGTAAGAAACTCCTAAACCGGCATTCAGATAACCCGGTGCCATAAATTTGGAAATTCTGTCCGCAAAAACCGGATCAGGAGTAAGCGCATAATTGTATCCGGCGGTATATTGCGTAGTGAACTGAAAACCGGTTGACAGATAATAATCTTTCCCCAGATCATATCCGTAATTTGACATCAGGCTGATGTTATCTTCCGTTTTCCTGTTAGACTGGCCTGTTGTAGCGATCAGTCCATAACCGCTCTGCAGAATATTTTCCAAAAAATGTTTTCCGTTTTTATAGCTTAAATTATAGTTGATTTTGCCGTTTATCCCGAAATTATCATTCCCGCCTGCATTCCAGTTGGAATAGGATGCCTGGTTGATGACCAGATTATTCAGTCCGTAAAAATACCATTTCTGTTCCTCTTTTTGATTCATCAAATTAAACGGAGTCAAAGGAAAATCCTGTGTAATCACCGGAATGACCACTTTATCCCGGATTACAATCGTGTCTTTGAAATGCGTTTCAAAATCAAAAAACTCCGGATCAGCCAAGCTGTCCAGATCCAGAGCAACAGCATTCCATTGTTCTTGGTTAACAGAATCAATAATCTGCTGCGGAGTTTTTGTTTCCTGCGAAAAAATTTGGATTACTGAAACAATCAGTAAAAAAGTAAAGAGCCTTTTCATAAACAATATCATCATGGTTGGTGCAAAAATATCATTATTAAAAATAATCATGAGGTGGATTCTAAGATTTCGCTTTTTTGGCTCAATTTTTAACAGAAATTAATAATTATTAGCCAATTTTACCATTATTGTTTTTTGGCTTTTCTTTTGTGAAATACAGATGATGTTGAAAAAAACCATTTCAAAAAACGCTTTACTTTATCCTTTTCTCATGCTTTCAGCTATGTGGGGAGGATATTTCCTTCAGCTTCATGGTTTTTTCGAAAGCTGTAGCGGCGCAATCATTCCCCTGGTTCCGGAAGGAATGAAGGGAATCTTTTTTTCCCCCTTGCTGCACGGTAATTTTGAACATCTTTTGGGTAACTCTATTCCGATCGCGGTGCTCATGTTTCTTTTATTCCAGTTCTATCCGGAAATCTCAAAAAAGATATTTTTCATGGGCTGGATCCTGAGCGGGCTCCTGGTCTGGCTGCTTCCTCCTATCGACATTATGACCGGGGATTCAATGTATTTATGCATCATCGGAGCCAGCGGAATTGTGTATGTTCTTGCTTTTTTTCTCTTTTTCAGCGGTGTTTTCCGGTGGAACGTAAAATTTTTAACGATCTCCTTGATCGTCGTTTTGTATTACGGAAGTTTGGTTTGGGGAATGCTGCCGGAAGAGCTGTTCTCGAAACTGAATGAACCGAGCCGGATTTCGTGGCAGTCGCATTTGGCTGGAGCAGTAGTCGGCAGCATCATGGCTTTTCTTTTCCGAAAGACCGGTGAGAAAAAAAAGAAATTTATATGGCAATTCCCGAATTACTACAACGAAAAAGATGACCTGTTATGGCAGCAATACAAAGAAAATCATCCAGAGGATTTCATGGAAATGCCCCAGAAGAAAAAAGACGATATCTGGGAATATCTCGACGAGATTCGCAGGAAACAGTAGGATTCGATTAAAATCATACGGATACTGAAGCATTTTTCTATCTGAAAAAAAAATTCGAAATTTGATGTAAATCTTTCTGCCATGTTTTCAGAAGAGCACCTGTATTCAATCGCGTTGCGGCGCAGTCCGCTTATTGGAGATGTGAACTTCAGAAAACTGGTACGTGCTGCAGGCTCAGCAAAGGAAGTCTGGGAACTTTCAAAAAAAGGACTGAAACATATCACCGGCATCGGAAAAAAAATCGCTGAACAGATTGGAGATGATGAAAACCTGACCTTCGCCGAAAAGGAACTTATTTTCTGCGAAAAAAACAACATCAGAATCCGGCTCCGTCACCTGAATGAACTTCCCTATCTTCTGGATGAATGCGAGGATGCTCCCGCCATCCTTTATGAAAAAGGAAATTTTGATGAAACTTTGAAACCTTTGAGCATTGTAGGCACCCGCAATTTATCGGTTTATGGCAAAGATTTTATCGGAAATTTACTGGAAGCTCTTAAATCTTTCAAAATTTTAACGGTAAGCGGTTTAGCTATTGGCGCAGATGCTGAGGTTCACGAAAAATCACTCCAGAATAATATTCAGACGGTTGCAGTACTTGCGCATGGTTTTCACACGCTTTATCCTTTCAGAAATAAAAAACTCTCCGAAAGAATTCTGGAGAATAACGGCGCTTTACTTTCTGAATTCAATTCATCCCAAAAACCCGACCGGGAAAATTTCATCCAGAGGAACAGGATTATTGCAGGCCTTTCTGCGGCAACAGTCGTTGTTGAAACGGCTTTCGGAGGCGGTTCAGTGAGCACTGCAACTTTCGCGAACAGCTACAACCGTGAGGTTTTCGCTCTTCCGGGGAAAATTACGGATAAATACAGTCAGGGTTGCAACCAGCTCATTGTGCTTAACAAAGCATCTGCCATTTCAACCGTTGAGGACTTGATTGAAAACCTCGGATATTCCACGATCGCCGAAACAACAGGTTCCCTTTTTCCAAAATCTGAAATAAAATTGCAACTTCCTGAAAACCAAAGATTGATTTTAGAATATATTCGAGAAAAACCGTACACTTCACTGGATGATCTGTCTGAAAATATCAACCTATCATCGCATAAAATACTGCCGGTTTTGCTCGAGTTGGAACTTTTGGGTTTAATTAAATCACTTTCCGGGAGACAGTATCTGGCAAAGTAAAAATTTTGAGTTTTTTAATATCCTATTGTATTTATCAAACTGTTCAATTTTCGGTAATAGTCAATTGTAAATTCCAAATATAATAGATGTTTATCTCCTGTTTTTTAGGTTATCAGCAAAAGAAATTTACTGCTTGTGGGTTTTGAAAAAAAAATTAAATTTGTTACTATAATTATCAAACCTTTATGGAACAATATAATGTAGAGCAAAAAATTCAAGAATTTATTGCAAAAGTTGAAGCAAAAAACCCAAATGAGCCGGAATTTCTTCAGGCTGTAAAGGAAGTTGCCGTAACGGTGATTCCCTTTATCGCAACAAAAAGCGAATATACAGGAAAGAAACTTCTGGAAAGAATGGCAGAACCGGAAAGAACCATTATTTTCCGTGTTCCATGGGTTGATGACAAAGGTGAAATTCAGGTAAACAGAGGATTCAGGATTCAGATGAATTCTGCGATCGGACCATATAAAGGAGGAATCAGGTTTCACCCAACGGTGAATCTTTCGGTTCTTAAGTTTCTGGCATTCGAGCAGACTTTTAAAAACTCTTTAACTACTTTGCCCATGGGTGGAGGAAAAGGAGGTTCTGATTTTGACCCACAGGGAAAATCGGATATGGAGGTGATGCGTTTTTGCCAGGCATTCATGACAGAAATGTGTAAACACATTGGACCGGAAACAGACGTTCCTGCAGGAGACATCGGTGTTGGAGCCAGAGAAATTGGATATTTATTCGGTCAGTATAAAAAAATCAGAAACGAGTTTACAGGAGTTCTTACCGGAAAAGGTTTAGCTTACGGCGGATCATTAATCCGTCCTGAAGCAACCGGCTACGGTGTAGTATATTTCGCTGAACAGATGCTTAAAACCATCGGCGAGGATTTCAAAGGAAAAACGGTGTCTGTTTCAGGTTTCGGAAACGTAGCTTGGGGAGTGGTTAAAAAAGTGGAAGAACTGGGCGGTAAAGCCGTTACCATTTCCGGTCCTGACGGTTATGTTTATGACAAAGACGGCATTACAGGTGAGAAAATTGACTATTTGCTGGAACTTCGTTCTTCAGGGAACAACAGAGCTGAAGATTATGTAAAAAAGTATCCGGGTGCTGAATTCCATGCTGGAAAACGCCCTTGGGAAGTGAAATGTGATGTTGCGATCCCTTCTGCTACACAAAATGAACTGGATCTTGATGATGCTAAAAAATTAGTGGAAAACGGCGTGGTCTGTGTAACAGAAGCTGCCAATATGCCATCAACTTTAGAGGCCATTAATTATTTCCTGGATCACAAAGTGCTTTTCTCTCCGGGGAAAGCCTCCAATGCGGGTGGTGTTGCCACTTCAGGACTTGAAATGACGCAAAACTCCATCCGTTTAAACTGGTCATCAGAAGAAGTGGATGCAAGGCTGAAGGAAATCATGATCGGGATTCACAAAGCGTGCAGGGACTACGGAAAAGAAGAAGACGGATATGTGAACTACGTGAAAGGAGCCAACATTGCCGGCTTCGTGAAAGTGGCTGAAGCCATGCTCGCGCAGGGAGTAGTATAAAATTATAAAGCCGGATTGTCTCCGGCTTTTTTCATAATATCCTGTCCCGGGAAAATGGGAAAAAAGTAAAGTGAAAGGATAAAAAGCATTGAAATTCAATGCTTTTTATTTTGCCAAAAAAGAAGTCCTGAAAATTTTCAGGACTTCTTCTTTAAATTAACTTTAACTCAAATTACAGGAGTTTGTGATTTGTTTGGAATTCCTTTACTTTTTCTCCAAATTTTTCTGAATTCGCTCTACAAATTCAAATGCTGCAGGGCAGATCAATGTGTTTTTTATGGTGAGATGATTGATCTGGTAAATTTTTTTCCGGTCGGTATGCGGAAATTCACGGCAGGCTTTGGGCCGGACTTCGTAAATGGAGCAGGTATTATCAACATTCAAAAACCAACAGGGCAGATTTTTCAATACTTTATCACGGTCTTCATCCGTCCTTAAATATTTAGCCTCGAAATCGGCAGGTTTAACACGCAGATGTTTGGAAATTCTTTCGATATCCTTTTCAGTGAAAAGTGGGCCGGTGGTTTTGCAGCAGTTCGCGCACTGCAGACAATCGATTTTTTCAAAAACTTCCTCATGGGTTTCCTGAACAATATAATCGAGATTTTTCGGCGGTCTTTTCTTGAGAGTTTCCAGGATCTTCTGATGCTCTTTCTGCTTCAGAACGGCCTGGTTTTTATAGAATTCCAGATTCATGATGCAAAAATAAGCGATATTTCCGATAAATCCGTTTGTTTTGATGACTGAACTGCGGCCGCGATAGGAGCGGTTACCCCGCAGCGAGGCGGCGGAACGCAGTGGAGCCGCCGAACGAGGAGTATGAGCGGATAGCGCGAATTGTCCGCCCAAATAAATGATGACTTCAATCATACCTGCCGCAATTTATATTTGACTAATTTTGATAGATGAAAAAACTGGAAACAAGAGAAGACATTGAGCTTCTGGTAAATAAATTTTACGATAAAGTCGGCAGCGATCCCACCATCGGGTTTTTCTTTACCGATGTGGCGAAGGTCAATTGGAACAAACATTTACCGAAAATGTATGCCTTTTGGGAAACTTTACTGTTCGGACAGGTTTCTTACAAAGGAAATCCAATGGCGGTACATTTTCCGGTTAATGAAAAAATTCCCATGGAAAAATTTCATTTTGAACATTGGCTTACACTCTGGACAGAAACAGTAGAGGAAAATTTCAGCGGCGAAATAGCAGATCTGGCCATTTACAAAGCCACAAACATCGCCAATTTAATGGCCCATAAAATGGATATTGCCAGAAGGGTTTAATGATAATATTAAGGCACAATTACCGTAAAAATATAGGCTGCCAGATTCACGAGAAGTACAGTCCCGTAAAGATGGTTGGTTTTTCCTCTGCTTAAAGAAAGCATCACGATGAAAACCGACAAAGCCAGAAGGATGATCGATTTCATATCCAATCCTAGAACGAACGGAATATCATAAATAATGCAGACCACCGAAACAGCCGGAATGGTTAATCCAACACTTGCCAAAGCAGACCCGAGTCCCAGATTAATGGAAGACTGAATCTGATTGTTCTGCGCCGCACGGATGGCCGCCAATCCTTCAGGAAGAAGCACTACCGATGCGATGATTACTCCCACCAAAGCACGGGGTGCCCCAATGTTTTCAACAAATCCTTCAATTACAGGAGAGAGTCCTTTCGCCATGAAAATTACAACTGCCAGACAGATGATCAGCAGTAACAGACTGATGAACATCTTCGCATTGCTGGGCGGATCAGCTTCGTGGGCCACGTTATGTTCTTCAGCTACAATGAAGTAGTTACGGTGACGCACTGTTTGTAACATCAAAAAAGTGCCGTAAATGACCAAACAGGCCAAAGAAACGAAAATCAACTGTGGTTCGGTATAAAATGGTCCCCGAACGCTGCTCGTATAATTCGGAAGTATAAGGGTGAGTACCAGAATAGCCACCAAACTCACCAGGTAAGTTGTGGCAGAACTCGTTATGAAAAACTGTTCCTTGTATTTCCTACTGCCAATCCATATACAGATGCCCAGAATACCGTTGAGTATGATCATTACTGCAGCAAAAATGGTGTCTCGTGCGTAAGTCATGGCACCCTCTCCGCCGGAAAGCATGAATGAGACAATTAAGCCCACCTCTAACACAGTGATACAGATTGCGAGAATAATGGTTCCGAAAGGCTCTCCCACTTTGTGGGCTACCACTTCAGCATGATGAACGGCCGCCAGAACGGAGCCGAACAATAAACCAGCCCCTGTTATATTTGCAAAAATCGTATTGTTAAGAAATCCACCCAGATAAAATACCGCAGAAATAATCGGGAGGAGAACAGACCAGTGAAGGAAGTTTTTTGGTTTCATAAAATCTCAATTTAACAAGTATACTGAAATTCTGTAAAAAATCAAAATGTATCCTGTAAAGCTAATCAACGAGGCCTCCCAGCAATTTCCAGAGATAAAAATCCTGAAAGTCGGTAAACATATGTAGAAGTAGGCCTGCGGAAATAATTTTATACTTACCCTTCAAAAAAATAACTCCGAGAAAATAGACTGCAATCATTGGATACGTGTGCAACGGATGGAAGCCGATACTGCTCCGGTTAGGGTCGAACACAGGCGTAGAAAAAATATGATCCAAATCTACCAGCATCGTTGCCAGCAGCAGGAAATAGGCTATTCGCCAGTTATCTTTGAAAAAGATTTTAGCAATCACAGCAGGAAAAATTAAATGCAGGAAATAATGTACAATCTCCCGAATGTAAAAAGCATCTTGTATCATATTCTTCCTTTCAGGAAATCCTGACGCAGATTCTCATCCATTTTTTCGATGGCATACCGAAGAGTCGTTCGCGGCATTTTCTGGTAATGGGCTTTCAGAAACTGAAACAATTCCTGTTCATTTTTTTCTCCCATTTCGCGGAGCAGCCAGCCGTTTGCTTTGTGCATAAGATCATGCTCGTGGTGAAGGTTTTTCAGCACAAGCTCTTTCATCAATTTAAATTCTCCCTTTTTCACATAATACATCGTAGAAACCACTGCCATTCTTCTACTCCAGAGGTTATCTTCAACTGCCAGTTTTTTCAAAATGCGGCCATCCTGATTTTCAAAGCAATGCCTTCCGAGAATCTTGTAGCAGGAATTGTCTACCAGGTCCCAGTTGTTGATGTGTTGTTTATTCTGAAGGTAAAATTTGACAATTTCCTCTTTTTCGTCCGGAATTTTGGTTTTTTCGAACTTCGCCACAAGCATCAGCAATGCGCAGTGGCGGTGTTCGTGTATTTTTGAGGATAAAAGTATGCCGAGTTCATCCAAAGAAATTTTATTCCAGTATTCTTTCGCTATTTTCCTTTGGTCGGGAACGGTGACGCCGATAAATTTGTCACCTTCAGCATATTCGCCTTTTCCGGCTTTGAAAAACCTTGGAAAAATGGCTGCTTTTTCCGGGACAGAAAGATCCTGGAGTGCAGATTTAATCTCGGTGATCATCGAATTGTTTATGATTTTTCCTCCTCTTCCTCAAAATATTCAAAAAGAAAATCATTGTACGGAAACCTCGAAATGTGGATTTTCAGCACCTCATCATAAATCATTTTCTTCATTTCCTCGAAATTTTCCTTTGTTAAAGCGGAAATGAAAACCGTAGGATATTTGGATTTCGACATCCAGGTTTTTTCCCATTCTGCAAGGGAAATATTCTTGCGGGATTCGGGGGTTAAATCGTCTTCTTCCTTTTTCTCGTAACTGAAATCATCAATTTTATTGAAGACCATGATCATGGGTTTCTGATGCGCGTTGATTTCCATTAAAATCTGGTTCACAGAATCTATATGATCCTCGAAACTTTCGTGGGAAATATCCACGACGTGAATGAGCAGATCTGCTTCCCGAACCTCATCTAGTGTTGATTTGAAACTTTCCACGAGCTGCGTCGGAAGTTTTCGGATAAAACCAACGGTATCGGTCAGCAAAAACGGAAGGTTACCGATTACGACTTTTCTTACCGTAGTATCGAGGGTTGCAAAGAGTTTGTTTTCAGCAAAAACCTCCGATTTAGAAATCGCATTCATCAATGTCGACTTTCCAACATTGGTGTACCCAACAAGCGCCGCTCTCACCACTTTTCCGCGGTTATTTCGTTGAGTCGCCATTTGACGGTCGATGGTTTTAAGTTTTTCCTTCAGCAATGAGATCCGGTCGCGGATAATCCTTCTGTCGGTTTCAATTTCCGTTTCACCCGGTCCTCTCATCCCGATTCCCCCTTTCTGTCTTTCGAGGTGAGTCCACATCCTGGTCAGTCTAGGCAGAAGATACTGATACTGTGCGAGCTCTACCTGCGTTCGTGCGTAAGAGGTCTGCGCGCGCTGGGCAAAAATATCAAGAATAAGATTGGTTCGGTCCAGAATTTTGACTTCTATTTCTCTTTCAAGGTTTTTCAGCTGAGAAGGCGAAAGTTCATCATCAAAAATAATGGTTCCGATTTCATTTTCTTTAACATAGTCCCTGATTTCCTGGGCCTTACCACTTCCGATGAATGTTTTGGAATCGGGCTGGGTGAGTTTTTGAGTAAAACGCTTTACAACCGTAGCCCCTGCAGTTAATGCAAGGAACTCCAGTTCATCCATATATTCGATGAGTTTATCTTCGTCCTGATTTTGAGTAATAACGCCGACTAAAACGGCTTTTTCGTATAAATGTTCTTTATTGTCGAGCATAATTGGTCTTTTACTGATGTGTTTTCTACAAAATTAGTTTTTTTCTTTATTATAAATGAGTTTCAGCACAATCAAAACTGCTGTAGCGACAACAGAAATACTGTTGGTGACCATCATGGAGATATGACCCTGCTTGATCCCGTACCACAGCCACAAACCGGAACTCACAAGCCCAATGATACAGGTGACCAAAGAAATTTCCTCTGCAGATTTCTCTTTAAGGATTTTGATAATTTGGGGAATAAAAAGCGCAGATGACAAACCGCCTGCTACAAAACCTATAATTTCTGGGTTTACATCCATCTGAATTTTTTAAAGTAATTCTTCATCTATAAAATCTGTGACAAACGAGCCATTTCCGTACCATAACGTCGGCGGTATTGAATAAATTTCTTAATTTAGCGACAATAAAATAATTTTAAAAATGAAAAGAATATTTTTACTACTCACGTTCCTGCTGAGTTTTGTACAAATGAGGGCAGATGAAGGAATGTGGCTTCTGATGCTTGTTAAAAGATTAAACGGTGTAGATATGCAGAAACAGGGGTTACATTTAACTCCTGAAGAAATTTATTCTGTAAACAATTCCAGTCTGAAAGATGCAATTGTAAGTTTCGGCGGTTTCTGTACCGGTGAAATTGTTTCGGACAAAGGACTGATCTTAACTAATCACCACTGTGGTTATGACGCAGTTGCGGCTGCATCTACTCCACAAAAAAACTATCTGAACGATGGGTTTTGGGCGATGAAACAGAATGACGAATTCAATGCAAAAGATCTTTACGTAAGATTTCTGGTTAGAATGGATGATGTTTCGTCCCGTATCAACGCAAAACTGAATAACGATATGAGCGCCGCCGACAGAAAAGTGGTGATCGATGCAGAAACAAAAGCCATTCAGGCTGAAAATTCCGAAAACGGTAAGTACACTGTTGTTGTTAAGGATTTTTTTAACGGCAATGAATTCTATTATTTCGTTTATCAGGATTATAAAGATGTAAGACTGGTTGGTGCACCACCCGCTTCATTGGGGAAATTCGGTGGCGATACCGATAACTGGGAGTGGCCAAGACATACAGATGATTTTACCGTATTCAGAGTTTATGCTGATGCTGCCGGTAATCCTGCGGAATTTTCCGATAAAAATGTACCGCTGAAACCCAAACATTTTCTTCCGGTATCACTGAAAGGCATAAAACCCGGTGACTTCGCAATGATCCTGGGTTACCCTGGAAGAACAAACCGTTACCTTACTTCATACGGACTGCAGCAAATGGTGATGAAGGATTATCCGGCTTGGGTAGACGCTTCAAAACTGTCGATGGACATCATGAAAAAGTACATGGATAAAAACATGGCAACTAAGCTTGATTATGCTTCCCAATATGCCTCTGTTGCCAATTACTGGAAAAACAGACAGGGAACAATTGATGCAGTAGAAAAAAACAACACCATCACCAATAAACAGAATGAAGAAAACGAGTTCAGAAAGTGGGCTTTATTACCGGGGAATACAATGTACGACGGTTTACTGGAAAATATTGGTGCTTACTACAAGCAGATTTCTAAAAGAAATGTAGAGAGAAACTACATGAGTCAACTGCAGAGAAATGCCAAATATATTGGCGTCGCTTACAGCTTAGGATCTTTACTGAACACATATGCTGAGCAGGATATGGCAGGAAGAATCGCCATGAAACCGAAGGTTGAAAAAGCGGTTGACGAAATTTATGAAGACTTCCATACCGAAGTGGAAGGCGAAATGCTGAATTCTCTCGTGAATCTTTATCAGACAAGAGTCGACAGAGATGTTGCAGCACCAACGGTTATGAACCTTGACGCCAACAATCTTTCCAACATTGCATTTTCCTCTATTTTTGCCAACAGAGCCTCTGTAGCATCATTTATCTTAAATCCGGACCGTCTGAAACTTGACGCTGATCCGCTTTTAAAAATAGCCAAAGGCTTAATGACCGACCAAAGGCTTTCAAACGAAAGATTTGCAAAAGTTGACGAAAGTTTTGCTAAAAACAACCGTCTGTATCTGCAGGGATTAATGAAATCCCAGCCTAACAAAAGTTTTTATCCGGATGCCAACAGCACCATGAGACTTACTTATGGAACCGTAGATACTTTACCGATCAGAACCGACCGCGATTACCACGGAGTTACCGAAAACTATTATACGGATATGGCCGGAATGGTGGCAAAATATAAACAGGGTGATGAAGAATTTGACCTGCCACAACGATTGATGGATCTTCATAACATGAAAGATTACGGACAGTATGCTGATGCGGCGGGTTACATGCCTGTAAATTTCCTTACAAACAACGATATTACCGGTGGAAATTCCGGTTCTCCGGTAATTGACGGCGACGGGAACCTTATCGGAATCGCCTTCGACGGAAACAGTGAGGCGTTAAGTGGTGATATTGTTTTTGAAAAAGACTGGCAGAAAACCATCAATGTAGATATCAGATACGTGCTGTGGACCATTGATAAATTTGCGGGTGCATCAAGACTTGTTAAAGAAATGACTTTGGTAACCGACGAAAACACGCCGCAAGACACGAAAGCAAAAAGAAAATAACAACTGTTTTCAGAACATTTTAAAAGCCGCGGAAAATTTTCCGCGGCTTTTTATTTGCAAATGATCTTCTGTTATCCGTGTTTTACCCAAAACTCTAATTTCGATTTAGTCGGACGAAATTCTTAAAGCAGATTCCTTTACCAGTACAAAAAAAGGACACCTAGTTGGTTTCCATCTTCTTTTTACGCTTTTTTGAAGTCATTCTAGAATTTCTTCCGGTCCTTAATCACTTCTCAGCTGCATGGGCTGCACAGTCATATTTTTCTAATATCTCGGTCTGGGGAATATTCCTTTTTTGCGAAGCGAATCAAGACTTTTATTCCAATACATTTGATTCTGTAAAACGTTTGGACTTGTTATTTTGTCGAATCCATACATTTTATCGAAAATAAAAGTAATAATTATCGGAAGGTTATCTTCATTCTTTTTAATCGTGAATTGAATGTATTTTTGTTTTTGACTGGGAATAATAGAGGTGGTGTCTTTAATCTTCATTTGTTGTACCAAATCATCAATCTCTAATTCATCATAATGTTTATTAATAAAAAAAGCCTCGGATCTTATTGCACCTGAAAAATTTTCACTTTCCCAGAATAACTTTGGAATCTCCTCAATACTATCCTTTTTGATATTTGAAAAATAGTTTTTTACAACCATTTTCATCTTTTCGTCATTTTTATTTCTTGATTCACAAGAACAAAGAAAAAATATTATTAAAACCACTATAAAGTATTTCATATACTAATAATTAAATGGATTTCTATTTTTCTTCTATATGTAAATATTTCACCAATATTTCACATGCCGATTTCGGCAGATTGGTACCCGGTCCGAAAATGAAGTCTGCACCGTTTTGATACAGATAATCATAATCCTGCTGCGGGATTACGCCACCAACTACAATCCTGATATCATCTGCTCCGAGTTTCTTCAGCTCCGCCACTACCTGCGGAACGAGCGTTTTGTGACCTGCCGCCAAAGACGAAACGCCCAGAATATGAATGTCGTTTTCCACGGCCTGTTTGGCCACTTCTTCGGGGGTCTGAAAAAGCGGAGCCACATCTACATCAAACCCCATGTCGGCAAAAGCCGTTGCCACCACCTTGGCGCCACGGTCATGACCGTCCTGCCCCATCTTTACCACCATTATTCTCGGCCTTCTTCCTTCCTGATCCTCAAACTTCTGGGTCAGTGCAATGGCCTTTTCAAAAAATTCATTTTTACCTGCATTCATAGCGTAAACTCCCTGTATTGTTCTGATGTTTGCTTTGTAACGTCCGTAGCTTTCCTCCATCGCATCGCTCATTTCCCCTAAAGTCACCCGTCTGCGTGCTGCTTCAATGCAGATTTCGAGAAGGTTGCCCTCGCCTGTTTTGGCGGCTGTCTTCAGTCTCTCTAAAATCTCCGATACTTGTTCTGCATTTCTGCTGGCTTTTATCTGGTTGAGTCTTTCAATCTGCTTTCTGCGTACTTCGGAATTGTCGATATCCAAAATTTCGAGTTCCATTTGCTTCTGTGTGGACTTAAATGAATTCACGCCAATGATGAATTCTTCGCCACTGTCGATCTTCGCCTGCTTTTTCGCGGCGGCCTCCTCGATCCTCATCTTCGGGATGCCGGCTTCAATGGCTTTGGTCATGCCGCCTTCCTTCTCCACCTCATCGATGAATTTCATGGCTTCATCAATCATCAGTTGGGTCAGGCTTTCCACAAGATGGCTGCCGCCCATGGGATCTACCACGTCGCAGATGCCGCTTTCCTGCTGAAGGATGATCTGTGTATTTCTTGCAATTTTGGCCGAATAATCGGTTGGCAACGCAATCGCCTCGTCAAGTGCGTTTGTATGCAGTGACTGCGTTCCGCCAAGTGCTGCCGACAGCGCTTCAATTGCCGTTCTTGTGATGTTATTAAAGGGCTCCTGCTCCGTCAAACTCCAGCCTGAAGTTTGAGAGTGCGTCCTCAGCGCCAAAGATTTCTGATTTTGCGGACTGAATTGTGCCAACAGATCGGCCCAGATGTAGCGCGCGGCCCTCATCTTCGCAATTTCCATGAAATGATTCATCCCCACTGCCCAAAAAAAGGACAGTCGCGGTGCAAAATCATCCACTTTCATTCCGGCTTTCATGCCTGTGCGCACATACTCCAGGCCGTCGGCAAGGGTGTAAGCCATCTCCAGAACGGGTGTGGCACCGGCTTCCTGCATGTGGTAGCCGGAGATGGAGATGGAGTTGAATTTGGGAATATGGTTGGCCGTGTACTCAAAGATATCGGCAATGATCTTCATGGAAGGGGTTGGCGGATAGATATAGGTGTTCCGCACCATGAATTCCTTCAGGATATCGTTCTGTATGGTTCCGGAAAGTTTGTCCTGAGAAACGCCCTGCTCTTCGGCAGCCACAATGTAAAATGCCAGCACCGGCAACACCGCACCATTCATCGTCATAGAAACCGATATCTCATCCAACGGAATCTGGTCGAAAAGGATCTTCATATCCTCAATGGAATCAATGGCAACTCCGGCTTTTCCGACATCGCCAACCACTCTCGGATGATCCGAATCGTAGCCGCGATGCGTTGCCAAATCGAAAGCTACTGACAAACCTTTCTGTCCGGCGGCTAAATTTCTCCTATAGAAGGCATTGGACTCTTCGGCTGTAGAAAAACCGGCATACTGGCGTATGGTCCAGGGTTTCTGAACATACATGGTGGAATACGGCCCTCTTAAAAAGGGAGCAACTCCGGCAGAATACTGTTTATCGGTGAGCTTTTTTGAGTCTTTGTCGGTATAGGAAGATTTCATTTCCAGCCCGTCTTTTTCAAAAAAATAAGGGAGCATTTCTTCGTATTGCAGGGAGAAATCAGGGTTTAGGTTGAGAATTTTATGGCGCATTGAGCTTTGCTTATAGGAGGGTAAAGTTATGAAAATTTGAGAAACAGGGCGTCTTTTGGCAGGATGAAAATGTGCGGCATCCAACGTTATTTTTTCGGGAAAAATTTAGTGGAAATCAAAAGATTCTTGTAATAGGACAGCAGAACCTCCTACGGCAAAGGAATGATCGGGATAGGCTGGCCGACGAATAAAAAAAGTCTCCCCGGAGGAAGACTTTAAAATCATTTGCGAAACAGGATGATTATTTTGTAATATCTCCATCACCGTCTGTAGCATCTTTTGCTCCGTCTTTAACAGCAGCAGCTCCGTCTTCAACGGCTTCTCCTGTTGCATTCATCGCCTTACCAACTGTGCTGGAGTCTGATACGATAGGAAGAGAGTCATTGTCAACTACCACTACAGATGCAGTAGAATCTGCATTAACGTCAGTTGCTGTAGTTTCTGTTTTCTTACATGAGATAAGCGTTACGGCTGCAAATGCAGCTGCGATAAAAATTGATTTTTTCATATGATAATATTTTAAATGGGTACAAATATAGTATTTTAACATTGACAGGAACGACTTCGTTCTTGAGTTATAATGATCCTTTGCTGAGCATTGTTTGTTTTAAATTACAAGTGCTGTGAGCAAACGTTTCCCATTATGACTTCCACAAACCAAACATTTCTGCCGTATTGACATAAAAAAACGGGCATATACCCGTTTATGAATTTTTCAGTGCTGCGATTATTTTACTGAATCAGCAGGCATTACTGTAGAAACAGAATCAGCTGGTGTACTCATTGCAGTAGAATCCATCATCATAGCGCTGGAATCAGTTACAACAACTGCTGTATCTGCATTGGTATTCTCTACTGTTTCTTTCTTCTTACAAGAAGCTAATGTTAAAACTGCAAACGCTGCAGCTAAAAAGATTGATTTTTTCATAATATATTATTTAAATGTTTGCAAATATAAGATATGTTTGGCAATAATCAGTAATTTTCTTCCTCGCCTTTCATTTTTTCTGCGTTTTCGGCCATAATTACGGCATCAATCATTTCCTGAAGATCTCCATTCATATAGGCATCCAGATTATACATGGATTTATTTATCCGGTGGTCGGTAACTCTTCCCTGAGAATAATTATACGTTTTAATCTTTGCAGAACGGTCACCAGTCGAAACCATTGATTTTCTTTGGGCGGCTACGTCACCCACTGCCTTTTGTAATTCGATGTCGTATAATTTTGTCCGAAGCATTTCCATGGCGAGTTCGCGGTTGGCTAACTGGGAACGTGCCTGCTGACACACCACTACCATTCCGGAAGGCTTGTGGGTTAACTGTACTTTTGTTTCCACTTTATTTACATTCTGTCCACCTGCACCGCCAGAACGGGAAGTCTGCATTTCGATATCTGCAGGATTGAGTTCAAAATCCACTTCCTCCGCTTCCGGAAGTACTGCTACCGTAATGGCGGAAGTATGCACGCGTCCCTGCGATTCGGTTTCGGGCACACGCTGAACACGGTGAACGCCCGATTCAAATTTCATAATCCCATACACCCCATCGCCGCCTTCCACTTTCAGGATCAGTTCCTTATATCCTTTTGAAGCTTCGCTGGAATCGGTAATTTCATGTTTCCAGCCTTTTGATTTAAAATACATCGCATAAGCACGGTAAACGTCCTCTACAAAAATCGCGGCTTCATCGCCACCTGTTCCAGCCCTGAGTTCTACAATAACGTTTTTGTCATCGGTGGGATCTTTGGGAATCAGCAGAACTTTCAGTTCATCTTCCAGTCCCGGAATCTTCTCGATGGCTTCGTTCTTTTCAATCTTCGCGAGTTCCACAAAATCTTTATCGGAACCGTCGGCGATAATTTCGTCGGATTCTTCGATGGTATTCAAAGCCTGTTTGTATTTATCAAAAACGGTAACAATTTTCCCGAGGTCGCTGTATTCTTTATTCAGAGAGGAATATTTTTTCTGATCATTGATGATATCAGGCTGAATAATAAGGTCTGCAACTTCGTTGTAGCGCTGTTTTATGGCTTCGAGTTTAGGAATAAGTGACTTTGACATTGAAAGAATTTTGTGGGGGCAAAGATACGGAAAAAGTCTGATGTTAAATATCTGTCAATTCCTGAATGGATTTATAGATATTGCTTACTATAGGATTTTTTTTAGAGAACTCAATAAAAATCCCGTTCATTATGATGAACGGGATTATCTTTATTCTCTGTTTTTTACAAGTACCCAGCCGGTATATTCTACAAGGACATTAGGGGAGGCCGGTTCATTCCAAAAAATGTGGTACCAGTATGTTCCGGTGTATACTTTTTTTCCCTGCATTGTTCCATCCCAGCCGTAACCGCTTTTGGCATCTGAACTCATCACTTTATTACCGTAGCGGTCAAATATTTCCATTTTAAGGTTCTTTTTATAAGAAAGTGCACTGTAGTTTAATGCGTCATTCATTCCGTTACCGTCAGGTGTAATAACATTAATCAGGTTCGGAACTGTAACAGTAACCTCTACCGGCTCACAGTTGTAAAAATCTTTAACATAGAAGGTGTGTTCTCCCCTCGAAAGTCCTGTGAAAAAACTTGATGATTGCCATGTAACCCCGTCGACCGAATACTGATAAGGAGCCTTACCGCCGGAAACATTGACCGTTGCCGAACTGTTATTAATTGTTACTCCCGTAATTACGATGTCTCCCGCTTTCATCACATTGACGAACTGTCGTGTAATGCAGTTGTTTGTTTTTAAATCCACCCAATAGCTTCCAACACTTACGTTTTGAATAGACGGTGTTGTGGCACCAGTACTCCATTGATAAGATGTAAATCCGGGACCTGCATCTAAAACAGTAAGTTCATCAATACAAATAATTTTATCTGTTAGAACATTTGATTTTTTTGGAGGTATAACCGTTAAAGTGATTTTTGCAATCGCGTAACACCCACTTGAATTAATTACCCTAACGTACACAACACCGGTTGGAGAAGTAAACGTAGCTGGACTGTTAATTTGATTGGTGCCGTTTTGTGCATCTGTAAGTGAAGGATAATATTTTTTTGTAACCGGAGACTGCGCCGTTACATTTGCTGACGTAAGATCAAAAATAGCCGAAGTCTCACTACCCATAATAAAACATGCACTTAAACCTGCATCATTCACTACCGGTATCGGGAAAAAAGCAAGGGTGATTTTTGCAATAGCTGAACAGTTCTGGCTTGTAATTTTTACATACACGATACCGCCCGCAGACTGATAAGCAGCTGGATTGGTGATTTCATTTGTACCAGCCGCAAGATCGGCAAGGGTAGGAAAATATTTTTTTGTCGCAGTTGTAACTGTAGTTACATTTGCAGTTGTGAGATTAAAAGTACCGGTACCATTTACATTACATCCAGAAAGCGTCACATCCGTTTTAGGAATATTTCCCGGTATCAGATTGATCGTAGCATCCGGATTGTCACAAAAGGCGTTGGTGGGGTCTTCAATCAGTACAGAAATAACCGCAGTTCCCGTGTACTGAAAGTTTGTGGGAGTGGTGATTGGGGTAGGATTTCCCTGAATATAATAAGTGAAATTGTAATTAGCCGGATTACTTGTTAATTGAGGGTTGAAAGTAGTGAGGTTTACGGTAGAAATACCTGTAACAGGATCCGGGCATGGTGCATTCGGAGTAATGTTTGTCTGAAGAAGAGGCACTTTATCAACATATACTTTTACGTTTTTTATAGAATGTCTTGCGCTTGCCGCTCCAGTAGATGCTGAAAAACCAAAATAACCACCAGGCATAGTTGCCGCTGCTCCGGAAGGAGCGAAAGACTGATTTACGACGACAGTATTGTCAATTTTTACCGTAACAATCCAGTTGGCAGGATTAGCAGGATCAGTTTGTCCGTTTACTTCAACATGTCTATAGGACGCGTTTTGAAATGGAATAGTTGGAAAAAGATCCGCACTGTGAAAAGTGCTTCCGGCGATATTGTTATATTCAATATTATTTCCTGCGGTATTGTTTACACCATAGAGTACATGCACCTTACTCATCTGACCTTCAGTGGTATTATTAAAGATGTCGAAACCCACCATAAATCCTGTTGAGTTAGCAGGAATTCCCAATCCACCTCCCAGCGTGAATGAAGTTGGCGGGTTGGCTAAATACCAAAAGGCGAAGCCATCGCCTTTTCCGTAAGTTGTTGTACCATTACCGTCAATGCGGAAGTCGAACTCAACCTTCCATTTATCACAGTATTTCAGGTTAATAATATCATTCAGTTTAATAACCCCGAACTGGCTGGTCTGATCAGCTGTGAGTTGAATAAAGTCAGTGTTTACAATGGCCGCAGGAACCAAAGTCCAGCCTGTAATATTCACCGGGTTTCCTAGTAGCTGATACGTTTGCGCAAATGAAGTTAAAGAACAGAAAACAAGAAAAGAGAATAAAAGTTTTTTCATGGTGTTTTAGTGTTGATTCTTCATCAAAAATACTAAAATAACACACATGCCGAATTTTTTTTTAATATTAATTAAATTTTCCTAAAAAGGAAATTATTAATAATCTGTTAATATGCAACTAAAAAGGTCAGCTCCTAAATTTAGGAGCTGACCTTGTATATATGGTTTTGCTTTGTGATCGCTTTTCCCGGAATTCATGTGGGAAAGCGATGACATCAACTAGTGATGACCGTGAGTGTCGGGACCGTGAAGGAATGGTCCGTCGCCTTTAGGATTGCTGAAAACAAGTTCAACACCTTCCTGCTCTGTCATGAGCTTTCTTCTAACGTCTTCAGGATCAAAAGGTTTTGTTTTCCCGAAATATTCCGCAAGACCTTCTGTTAACCACAAAGGAATCACGAATCCGAAAAACATAAAGATACACCAGAACCCCACAAGGAACATACAGATAAAATACACCGTCCAAAGGAACTGATAAAAAGGCCAAAATGCTGATAACATCATCATTGTAATAGATTTTAGGCAAAAATAGGATAAATTTTGGTTGCTGGCAAAAGAATTTTCCGGATTTTGCTGTTTAAACTGAGTTTAAATAACTGTTTGCAAGAATCATCAAAAGTGAACAAGTTTAATGTGCAATACTTTCAAAGAAATCATTTCCCTTGTCATCTGATATAATGAAAGCAGGAAAGTTTCTGATCTCGATTTTGCGGACGGCTTCCATACCGAGTTCTTCAAAATCAACAATTTCCACAGAAACAATGTTCTCTTTTGCCAGTATTGCAGCTGGTCCGCCGATTGAACCCAAATAAAAGCCGCCGTATTTTGCGCAGGCATTCGTCACTTCTTTGCTCCGGTTTCCTTTTGCCAGCATAATCATGCTTCCACCCAAAGACTGGAATTCATCTACATAAACATCCATTCTTCCCGCCGTTGTAGGCCCGAAACTTCCGGAAGCCATTCCTTCCGGGGTTTTAGCAGGTCCCGCGTAATAAATTGGATGGTTTTTAAAATACTCTGGCATCGGTTTTCCGCTGTCGATGAGTTCCTTGATTTTTGCATGCGCGATATCGCGCGCGACGATTAAAGTTCCGTTCAGGTTCAAACGTGTTTTAATTGGATATTTTGAAAGCTCCGCGAGGATTTCAGGCATTGGTTTGTTCAGGTCAATGGAAACAGGGGCTTCAAGATGCGGTGCGGTTTCCGGCAGAAACTGCTTCGGATTGGTTTCGAGTTGCTCCAGAAAAATACCTTCGCTGCTGATAAACCCTTTGATATTGCGGTCTGCAGAACAGGAAACGCCCATCCCAACCGGACAACTCGCCGCATGACGCGGCAAACGGATGACCCGCACATCGTGAGTCAGGTATTTTCCGCCGAACTGTGCTCCAATTTTGCTTTCCTGACAGATTTTCTGAACGCGTTTTTCCCATTCCAGATCGCGGAAGGCCTGCCCTCCCATATTACCTTCGGTCGGAAGGTGGTCGTAATAACCTGCACTGGCTTTTTTTACAGCCGCTAAATTCGCTTCCGCGGAAGTTCCACCAATGACGAGCGCCAAATGGTAAGGCGGACAGGCTGCAGTTCCCAGATCCATAATTCTTTCCTGCACAAAAGTTTCCAGCCCTTTTTCGTTGAGTAAGGATTTTGTTTTCTGATAAAGAAAAGTTTTGTTTGCAGAACCGCCGCCTTTTGCAAGAAACAGGAACTTGTAGTAATTTCCTTTCGTTGCATAAATATCGATCTGTGCCGGAAGGTTGGAGCCTGAATTCTTCTCATCAAACATTGTTAAAGGCACGACCTGGGAATATCTTAAATTCCTTTCCTGATAAGTATTGTAAATTCCTTTGGAAATCCATTCGGCATCATCGGCGCCAGTGTATACATTTTCCCCCTTTTTTGCCACGCAGATCGCTGTTCCGGTGTCCTGACACGAAGGTAAAGCTCCTTCTACCGCCACAGCTGCATTCTGCAGCAGATTGTAGGCTACAAAACGGTCGTTGTCGGTAGCTTCAGGATCATCGATGATGTTTTTCAGTTTCTGAAGATGGGAAGAACGCAGCATGAAAGAAACATCAGCCAAAGCGTTTTCGGCAAGAAGTTCCAAACCTTTAGGGTCCACGGACAGGATTTCACGGTCACCGAATTTTTCAATTCTTACAAAATCTGAAGTAAGTTTTTTGTATTGGGTATCGTCTTTGAGAATGGGAAAAGGTTCCTGGTACTGAAATTCCATAGTTGATTTTTTCAGGGGCAAAAATACGGAAAAGAAGAGTTTAAGAAAACTTAAAAATAACTTTTGTAAATTTAAATCTTTAAATACCACATATGAATTACCGAACAGAACACGATACAATGGGCGAAGTGCAGGTTCCAGCAGATAAATTCTGGGGCGCACAGACTGAACGATCCAGAAATAACTTCAAGATCGGACCTGAAGCTTCGATGCCTCACGAAATTATTGAGGCTTTTGCCTACCTTAAAAAAGCGGCAGCCTACACGAATGCTGAACTGGGAGTGCTCTCTGCCGAAAAAAGAGATCTGATCGCCACAGTTTGCGATGAAATTTTAGAAGGAAAACTCAATGACCAATTTCCGCTGGTGATCTGGCAAACCGGCTCAGGGACGCAGAGCAACATGAATGTAAACGAGGTGATTTCAAACAAAGCGCATATAAATAATGGCGGAATTTTAGGCGAAAAATCAGCAATTCATCCGAATGATGATGTGAACAAATCGCAGAGTTCGAACGACACTTACCCAACCGCGATGCACATTGCCGCTTACAAAAAAGTCGTGGAACACACTTTACCTGCCGTGGAACAGCTCAGAAACACCCTTCACGAAAAAGCACAGAATTTTAAAGAAATTGTAAAAATTGGACGAACGCACCTCATGGATGCCACGCCATTGACTTTAGGACAGGAATTTTCAGGATATGTTGCCCAACTCGATTATGCGATGAAGGCCATCACCAACACGTTTGAACATCTTCAGGAAATCGCCCTTGGAGGAACCGCAGTCGGAACAGGACTTAACACACCGGAAGGCTACGACGTTTTGGTCGCGAAATATATTTCCGAATTTACAGGACTTCCGTTCATTACAGCTCCGAATAAATTTGAAGCCCTTGCTGCTCACGATGCGATTGTGGAATCTCACGGCGCACTGAAGCAGCTTGCCGTTTCACTGTACAAAATTGCTCAGGATATCCGTTTGCTGGCTTCAGGACCCCGAAGCGGAATCGGGGAAATCATGATTCCTGAAAACGAGCCCGGCTCCTCCATTATGCCCGGAAAGGTAAATCCGACTCAAAATGAAGCGATGACGATGGTTTGCGCGCAGGTTTTGGGAAACGACACAACCATCTCCTTTGCCGGAACGCAGGGAAATTATGAACTGAATGTTTTTAAACCGGTCATGGCGTACAATTTCTTACAGTCGGCGCAGCTTTTGGGCGATGCATGTATTTCCTTTAACGATCACTGTGCAGTTGGAATTGAACCGAATATGCCGCGAATTAAAGAACTGGTTGACAAATCACTGATGCTAGTAACGGCTTTAAACACGCATATCGGTTATGAAAATGCAGCGAAAATTGCCAAAACTGCCCATAAAAACGGGACCACTTTAAAAGAGGAGGCCATCAATCTTGGACTGGTAACTGCTGAGCAGTTTGATGAATGGGTAAAACCGGAAGATATGGTTTAAGAATCAGGGGATTTCAGAACAGATTCAAAACAAAAATGAAGTTTATCCACAGGAATAAACTTCATTTTTTTGGATTTGAAAAACTTTACTGCTCGTAAGCTTCTGCCGCTCCGGCGAAAAACGCTTCGAGTTCTTTTAACGTTTCGGGACTGGTTTGGATATCTTTCACGATTTCGCCTTTATTCAATACGACAATCCTGTTGCTGACTTCGGTGGTATGCGCCAGATCGTGGCTTGAGATGAGGAAAGTCACCTGTTCGTTCTGAGACCATACTCTGATCAGTTTTTTCAGCTTGATTTGTGTGGAAGGGTCGAGGTTTGCAAAAGGTTCATCCAGAATAATAATTTCCGGCGTTCCGATCAGCGCACCAACAATTCCTACTTTTTTCTGGTTTCCCTTGGAAAGGTCACGGACATACTTTTTGGCGTTTAAGATTTCTCCATTGAAGAAATCTTCAAACTGTTTCAGGAATTCATTCACCATCGGTCTTGACTGCCCACGAAGTTCCCCGATGAAATAGAAATATTCTTCCGGGGTCAGATAGCCGATAAGGAAGGATTCATCAATAAATGCAGAGACCTTATTTTTCCAGTTTTCATTTTCGTTCACCTGATCACCGTCAATCTGAATGAAGCCGGAACTGGGTTCTATTAAATCCAGCAAAAGGGAGAAGAGTGTGGTTTTTCCGGCACCGTTGTTCCCGACCAAACCGAAACTTTCGCCTTTTGGAATCTGAAGACCGGCAATATCAAGCACTTTTTTACCGCTGTACACTTTTGAAATATTCTGAATATTGATCATCGTTTTATGTTCTAATTTATTTGACGCTTTTTTTTGTGGGTTAAGCACTTTTTTTAAATGCTTCTATGGTGGAATATTTTTCTGATTTGTATGTTTTTACAATTTGATCGAAAATTTTGTGCCTCAGTAAAAATCCTGTGAGTCCGAGGATGCCCAAGCTTGCAACAGAGAGTTCAATGCCGGCCACCCATTTAACCAGTGCAAAAACCGCCATTGGAACCAGCATTTGAGGTATCATAATCAGCAATACCTTCATATTGAAATTATTGGAGCCGCCGCTAAAGGACTTCGTGCTGGAGTTCAGGTCAATCGGTTTCTTATTGAAAGCTCCGGCTAAAAGGGTAAGGTAAGAATTTACACCAAGATTGTACAGCCCCGCTGCAAAGATCGTCAGATAAAATTCCCAGCTAATGAACAGGTAACCTAGTGCTAAAATCATTGAAACTGCCGTAGCCAGAACCACCACATACCATTTTGCCTCGAGATAATCTTTGTAGGGCACTTTCTGCGTCATCATCAACGGATAATAAGAACTGTCCCAAGCGGGAACTCTCTGTCCGAACATCAGCAAAAAACCACCGGTAACGAAAATCCCAAGAAAAACCCGCATGAAATCAGTGCTGTAAGCACTTCCGCTGAAATACAACAACCCGTAAAACAGAAACATGACTCCCGCAATGACGGCAGATCTTGCCGCCTTGCTTCTTTTTAAAAGTCGGATATCATTGTTGATGAAGGATCCAAGCGTTCCGAACCTGTTCAGGAAATCAATATTTTCGGTTTTTCCTTCCGCTTTCTCCAGTTCAAGTCCGCGGTCCAGATAGAAATTTTTCCGGATATTCCGATGTGCCAGATAACCTGTTGCCACCGTCAGCAGAACCGGAATCAAAAATACGCCCGGAATAGTATAAAAAGCAGAAAAGATCTTTTCTGAAAAAAAAGAAAGATGGAGGTAACCGTAATATTCTAAAAATGCAAAAACGCCGATAACTACCCCAACGCTGTACAGGACGGCATTCTGTTTATTCAGTAGAATGTTCAGGAAGTTGTTGAAATAAAAGACGAACATGATGCCGGTGAGGAACATCAAGACCCCGGAAACCGAATAATGTCCATGGAAAATAAGTAAACCGGAGAACGGAAGCATGAAAAGCAGATAACCCCAGTTGAAAAAATTGAAAATGATTTTCAGTAAGGTATAGTTAACGAGTTTCTTTTTGGTAAGATTCTGCGTCAGAAAAGGCTTGATATTCTGGGTCGGCATCTGTTGAATGAAATACCGAAGGACAAGATCAAAAACGGCATAATAAAGAAAATACCGGGAAAAAACCTCAACAGGATTGGTCTTCAACTCTTCAGCCGCAAAAAAATACAGGCCGAATGACATTGCGATAAAAACAATACACATTCCGAAATAAGAAAATCCCATTAAGATTTTCATCGCCAGATTGGCTCCGAACTGCGGATTTCTGAGAAAACTTTTAAGTTCTAATTTCAGGAGTTTGGAATACATTTTTTCTGTTTAAATATTAGTTAAATAAACTTAAAATTTGTTACACCACAAACTCAATTATTCCTGAATCCCGAATTTAACTTATAATTTAGGTAAGCCAGTCTTTAAAACATTTAACACGGTCGCGGCTGACAGAAATTTCCGCATCGGGCTGAAAAAGGAGACTGACTTTATAGTACGGTGATGTATGGATATTTTCGATAAAATCTGAATGGATGATGAACTGGCGGTTGACCCGGAAGAATTTTTTATCATCCAGAACTTCCTGAAGTTCATCCAGAGTAAAATCGGTTGGATACGTTCTGTCCTTCGTCTGAAGATAAACGATTTTGTTTTCACTGAAGAAACACGAAACCTCATCGGCATGAACAATCTTCAGGTTGTAGCCGATTTTTACAAGAATTCGGGACAGCCGCTGCTTTTCATCTTTAATTAAAGATTTGATTTCGCCAGGTTTGGGAGGAACTTCAGCCGGCAAAAAACTTCGGTATTTATCTATCGCCTGCTGCAGATCGTTTTCCATGATTGGCTTAAGTAAATAATCAATGGAGTTGAGTTTAAATGCTTTCAGCGTGTACTGATCAAAAGCCGTAGTATAAATCATGAAGCTTTTTGTCGGCACTTTTTCGAAAATATCAAAAGAAAGACCGTCTCCTAAAACAATATCGGAAAAAATAAGATCCGGATGCTGATTATTCTGAAACCACGCAACGCTTTCTTCCACCGAATGCAGCGTTGCAATAACCTGTAAATCAGAAAATAGACTCAATAAACGTTGAAGTTTCCGCGCGGCCGGTTTTTCGTCTTCAATAATGACTGTTTGTATCATGGCATCGTCAAAATTATCTCTTCCTGTTCATGATTTCGCGGATTTTTCGCTCTTCCCAATCGTGACCGAGAATAAAATCGCTCATAAAAACACTCATTCCGTGCACAAGAAGTCCCAATCCCCAGAAAATTAAGGTCCAGTAATTATTAATGTCCGTCATGTCATGGCCATCGCGAATATTATTGACGATAATAAAAGTATTGACAAGAACATACACCAATGCATGAATGTAAAATCCTTTCATTTTCTTCACTCTTCTTTTGGCGGCAAAATACCTGATATTGTTTTCGTTTTGAGTTTCCATCTCTATTGATTTTTAAGTTCTTTTTTAATCATATCATTCTCCCATTCGGTGTTGAGGAAGAAAAGTTTCACTGCTTTTATGGCCAGGAGGATCCCCCAGATGATAAAGATAAAAGAGATACCTGACCTGTGCGAGAAATCATCGTTTCTGTAGAGTCTGAAAAGAGAAACTGCCACTATGACAATGATAAATACGAAGACCTTTCTGTAAAATCTTTTTAAGTCCACAACCCTGTTCCGGGCATTCTGGTACTGTATTTCGGTATAATTTTCCATGATTTTTATTTTTTATTGTTTTCGCGGTCCAAAATTCTCTGAATCTGTTTTTCCTCCCAGTTTTTACCAATGCCGAAGACCCGTAATGCATGGGAAGCCAAGCCTATACCCCAACCCAGCATCGGCCACCAAAACCACTGGTTTTGCGGCGAAGTCCAGAGGTTTACAAAAACCAGAAAAGGAATAACCAAACAGTAGGAAGTTAGGTTCCCATAGAAACTTTTCAGTTCTTTCACTCTTTTTGTGGCATTTTCATATGCCAGACTTTCGGGGGTGTTTTTTGTAATCATTGCGGGGTGTTTTTGGGTTAACATGGGGATTTTTACTCTGAAAAAAACGGCTGATTTTTCGATGAAAACATTCTGTTTGGTCAGTAAGGCATAACGCTGCACGATATTCGACAGTCCGATGCCGGCACTTTCTTTTACCTGTTCCCGTGCCTGAAGGTTATTCTCGACAAAGAGGAAACCATTTTCTGAATAAATGATGATATTCAAAGGTTTCTGCGAGGTGGCATAATTGTGTTTAATGCAGTTTTCGAGCAGCAGTTGAAGGGAAAGCGGAACGACAAAAAATTTTAGATCCTCATCATTTACTTTAAACTCAAAGTTCACGCTGTCTTCAAACCTGGTTTTTAACAGTTCACAATAAGTTTTTGCAAAATCGATTTCTTCTTCAACCGTAACCAGTTCCTTGTCTTTCTGTTCCAGGATATACCGGTAAATCTTCGACATTGAAGCGGTGAAATGCTGTGCCTGAGCAGGGTTTTCATCAATTAAAGAGCTGAGTACATTCAGTGAATTGAAAAGAAAATGTGGATCAAGTTGGTTTTTCAGGCTCTCGAACTGTGCATTTGCAGATGTAGCAATGAGTTTCTGTTCCACAACTTCTTTCCGGGTAGATTTCTTCCACTCTTCCATGAAATTTTTAGCATGAAGGAAGAGCGATATGATGAGCGCGATATTGATCCCAAACCAGTTGATAAATCCCATATTTCCCGAGAAAAACCCGCGGAAATCCTGTTTTTGGATCAAAATCAAGTTGATGTAGTTACACAGCAGAACTAAAAATGTATTCAAAAGAATTGTAGCGATAATTCCGAGAATTGTTCTGGTCCGGGTCTGCTCTACCCACGAAAACTTTTTGGATAGCTGCGCGTTGATCCATGAATTCCCCATCGATAAGGTTATGCAGTACAGTGCCGCAACACCAATGTTCAGAAAAAGAGCTTCAGCGGTTTTTTCTTCAGTAAAAAATACGAAAGTAGAGATCCCCACAAAAAAGGAGAGCCAGAAAACCGTTATGAGACTTTTTCTTTTCATTATTCAAGGAATTATGAAGCAAATATATCAGCTTTGATGAAAGAATGAAATTAAAAACTACTGAAGGGTTTATTTTCATCACTGAAAGGCAATAAAAAAAACCACTGAAAAATCAGTGGTTTCTGTTTAATATCTAAAATATTATTTAGCTTTCGCTTTTTCTTTCTTGGTTTCTCCTTCCAAACCGTCTTTCGCCTCATTTACTTTGAGCAATACGGTTTCGCCTGCAGAAAACTGTTTGTTTACAAGCATTTCGGCCAGCAAATCTTCGATGTATTTCTGAATAGCCCGTTTCAGCGGACGCGCGCCGAAATCCTTGTCCCATCCTTTCTCTGAAATGAAGTCTTTGGCTTCAGCGGTCAATTCTAACTTATAGCCTAATTTTTCAAGTCTTGAATAAAGTTTTGAAAGTTCAAGGTCAATGATTTTTCTGATGTCTTCCTTCTGAAGCGAGTTGAAGATCACAATATCATCAATCCTGTTCAGAAACTCCGGTGCGAAGGCTTTTTTCAGCGCATTTTCAATTGTACTTCTTGCTCTAGCATCGGTAGTGGTTTTTTTGGCAGTAGTGCCGAAACCTACTCCGTCTCCGAAATCCTTCAGATCTCTTGTCCCGATATTGGAAGTCAGGATAATGATTGTATTTCTGAAATCAATTTTCCTACCTAAACTGTCGGTAACATGACCTTCATCTAAAATCTGCAATAAAATATTGAAGACATCGGGATGTGCTTTTTCAATTTCATCGAGCAAAATTACAGCGTACGGTTTTCTGCGTACCGCTTCAGTCAGCTGACCTCCTTCTTCGTAACCCACGTATCCCGGAGGAGCACCTATCAGTCTTGAAACGGCAAATTTCTCCATGTATTCACTCATGTCTATTCTAATCAGTGCCTCATCAGAATCAAAAAGTTCGCGTGCCATCACTTTTGCAAGTTCAGTTTTACCAACACCGGTTGTCCCGAGGAAAATAAATGTTCCGATCGGGCGGTTTGGATCCTTAAGTCCGGCACGGTTTCTCTGGATGGCTTTCACCACCTTTTTTACCGCATCTTCCTGACCAATCACTTTTCCGTTGAGTTTGGCATCCATCTGAGCCAGTTTGTCGAGTTCGTTTTTACCTACTTTGGTTACCGGAACGCCACTCATCATGGAAACGACTTCAGCTACATTTTCTTCGGAAACGGTTTCCTTTTTCTCCTTCACATTTTTATCCCAGGTTTCCTGCGCGAGATTGAGTTCAATCTGCAGCCTTTCTTCTTCATCTTTCAGTTTACGGGCTTCAAGATAATCCTGCGCTTTCACCGCTTTCTGTTTCTGTTCCTTAATTTCCTCGATTTTCTTTTCATGCTCGATGATTTCCGTAGGAACCTTCATGTTTTTGATGTAGACTCTTGACCCTGCCTCATCCATCGCATCGATGGCTTTATCCGGCAAGAACCGGTCAGTAATATATCTCGCCGTAAGGTTTACACACGCCTGAATCGCTTCGTCGGTGTAGGTCACATTATGGTGGTCTTCATATTTGTCTTTAATCTGGTTAAGGATCAACACAGTTTCCTCGATGGTTGTAGGTTCCACCATTACTTTCTGGAAACGTCTTTCCAAAGCGCCGTCTTTTTCAATATACTGTCGGTATTCATCTAAAGTGGTGGCACCGATACATTGAATTTCGCCTCTTGCGAGTGCCGGTTTGAACATATTTGATGCATCCAGACTTCCTGTGGAACTTCCCGCTCCAACAATAGTGTGCAATTCATCGATAAACAGAATGACATCCCTGTTTTTTTCCAGTTCGGTCATGATGGCTTTCATCCTTTCTTCGAACTGGCCGCGGTATTTTGTTCCGGCAACCAAACTTGCAAGATCAAGGGTAATGACCCGCTTTCCAAAAAGAACACGTGAAACTTTTTTCTGCTGAATCCTCAACGCAAGGCCTTCGGCAATCGCTGATTTACCAACTCCGGGTTCACCGATCAGAAGCGGATTGTTTTTCTTCCTTCTTGACAGGATCTGGGAAACTCTTTCGATTTCCTTTTCTCTTCCAATCACAGGATCCAGTTTTCCGTCTCTTGCGAGGGAAGTTAAATCTCTCCCGAAATTATCCAGTGTTGGGGTTTTGCTTTTTCCGGTACCTATATTTCCGGTAGGTTTACGCATCTGTCCGAACTCCTCTCTTTCCTCATCGTCGTCGTACGCGCTCATTTTCGGATTCTGTCCGGAATTCTTGAGCATGGTATGGTACTCTTTGGAAACCATTTCATAATCAACGTCGTAAGCATCTAAAATACTTGATGTTGGATCTTCTGTTTTGTATAAAATCCCCAACAGAAGATGAACGGTATTAATTTCGGAGCTTTGGTACTGTCTGCACTCGAGTTCAGATCTCTTCACTGCCTGATCAGCCATTTTTGTAAATGAAATATTGGCAATATCGTCAGTAAAAGGATTTAATCCGGCAACATTCAGGGTTTCTATCTTTCTTTTTATCTGTGATAAATCGGCATTCAGATTCTGAAGAATTTCTTTTGCAGAATTCTCTGTTTTTAAAATCCCTAAAAGCAAATGTTCTGTGTTGAGAAATTCACTCTTCAGTCTGCGTGCCTCATTTTTACTGTGTTTGAACACCTGGCTCAAACCTTCTGAAAATTTATAATCCATAGTATCTTCTCAAATTATTAATAAAGACTGAATTGTTCTTTACTTGACAATCAAAGTTACAAATACTTTACCAAAACCGATTAATGACTTTATGGCAGAAAAAATTTCCTTATCTCACTGAAATTGTTTAGGTTTGTTTCCTTTTTAAAATAAAATTATGGGTACATCTTTTGCAGATTTCATGGGCTACGGCGCATCTTTTTTCGTCGTTTTGAGTTTCCTGCTGAAGGATCTGAAAAAAATCAGGATTATCAACCTTCTCGGATGCATTTTATTTGTTGTTTATGGGGTGATGAAAGGCGAAGGAAATCTGAAAAGCATGTATTGGCCGGTAATTATCCCAAATGTCATCCTGTGTTTTGTGCAGGTGTACCATTTGGCTAAAAAAGATTAAAATTTCTCGCCGTGAAAGTTTTAGTAAGCGTTTTCAATAATTTAGCAACAGACCAACGGGTTGAAAAGGTCTGCACAACTTTATCAGAGAACGGTTACAAAGTCGAACTCATCGGGAACAGTTGGGGCGGTCTGCCCGAAATGGAGAGAAATTATCTCTTTTCAAGGATTAATTTACAATCAAAAACCCTGCGGTTTGCTTATATCGAGTTTCAGTGGAAGCTTTATAAAAAACTGCTTTCAGGTGCTGATAAAGACACAATCCTGCTTTCGAATGATCTTGACACGCTGCTTCCGAATTATTTGATTTCAAAAAAACTGAAAATCCCACTCGTTTTCGACAGTCATGAAATTTTCCCGGAAATGCCCTCTGTTAATGGGCGGTTTGTACAGAAAATCTGGTATCTGCTCCAAGACAGCATCATTCCGAAGCTTAAATTTATGATGACAGCCAGCGAAAGCTATGCCGACTGGTTCCAAAAAACCTACAACATCCAAAGACCTTTTGTAGTTCAGAATTTTCCATTGAGAACTGAAAATTCGCAAGATTATACCCTTATCAACTTCCCAAAAATCATTCTGTATCAGGGAGCAATTAATCCGTCCCGTGGACTAGACAAAATAATCCCGGAAATGCTAAATATCAAAAATGCCGAACTGTGGATCGCCGGTGACGGTCCCAGGAAAGATGAATACCTTTCTTTAACTAAAAATTTAGGCTTGACGGACAGAGTAAAGTTTCTGGGGAAACTTTCGCCGGAAAAATTACGCGAGATTACCTGTAGAGCCGATGTTGGCTTAAGCATTGAGGAGAACAACGGGCTCAGTTATTTTTATTCCATGCCCAACAAAATAGCTGATTATATTCAGGCACGTGTTCCGATCGTCGTTTCGGATTTTCCGGAGATGAAAAAAGCCGTGGATGTTTTTTCGGCCGGGGAAAAAATAGGCAGTTACAGCGAGCTTCCGGACAAAATAAACACAGTGCTGAACAACGGGAAACAATTTTATAAAAATGCCCTTAATACCGCATCTGATGCGATGTGCTGGGAAAAAGAAGCACCAAAACTCATTGCTCTTTTCAAAAAAGCAGGTTCGGCGGACATCTAAAACCGAATTCTTATCTTTGCACAAATCAATCATCACACATGACCCTCAAAGAAAAACAACAGGAAATTGTAGAAGAATTTGCCTTTCTTGACGACTGGGAACAGAAATACGAATACATTATTGACCTCGGAAAAGAGCTGAAGGGACTTTCTGAAAGTTCAAAAACTGACGACAATCTGATCAAAGGATGTCAGTCCAAAGTCTGGATTGATGCCGAATACAGAGACGGTAAGCTTTTTTTTAATGCAGATTCCGACGGTATTCTGCCAAAAGGCATCGTTTCATTGCTGGTTTCCATTTATAGCGGTCATACCACTCAGGAAATTCTCGATTCCGATTTTAAATTCATTGAAGATATCGGACTGCAGGAGTTTCTGTCACCCTCAAGAGCCAACGGGTTGATGGCCATGACCAAGCAGATTAAATTTTACGCAGTAGCATTTCAACTGAAAAAGTGACAAGGATTTTAGCATACCGGTTCTCAGCTTTTGGCGATGTTGCAATGACGGTGCCTGTTTTCCGTGAAATTTTGGAACAAAATCCTGAGGTTGAAATTATTCTGGTCACCCGGAACAGTTTCAGCGATCTTTTTGCCGGCATTCCGAATCTTTACTGCAAAGGGATTAATATTGATGAGTATAAAGGTTTTTTTGGAATGGGAAAACTGGCCGGAGAGCTGACTGATGAATTCAAACCCGATTATATCGCTGATCTCCACGATGTGATCCGCACCAAAATCCTCAACCGCATTTTCAGACGCAAAAGATTTCCGGTGTTTAAGGTGGATAAAGGAAAAGAGGAGAAAGATGTTCTCACCGATATTTGGAATATTGAGAAATCACCCCTTAAACATACCACCGAACGCTACGCTGATGTTTTTCGCGAAATAGGTTTATCGGTACAACTGTCTCATCAGTACAGAGAAACTTCCGCAGAGAAATCCGGCATTGGTTTCGCTCCTTTTGCACAGCATTTCGGCAAAATGCTTCCGCTTGAAAAATCCTTTGAGGTAGCGAAAATTCTTTCCAAAAACCATAAAATTTACTTTTTCGGCGGCGGAAATAATGAAATTAACATCTTGAATGAATGGGAAAAAAAAATACAGAATTCCGCCAACCTTGCGGGTAAACTTTCTTTGAAGGAAGAACTGCAGAAAATTTCACAGCTCCGTCTGATGATTTCCATGGATTCCGCCAACATGCATTTGGCAAGCCTTGTTGGGACCAGATGTATCTCTGTCTGGGGTTCAACGCATCCTTTTGCCGGTTTTTTGGGATACGGACAAAGTGTAGATGATGTGGTTCAGGTAAAAGAACTTACCTGCAGACCATGCTCGGTATTTGGTGACCGGGAATGTTACCGCGGCGATTATGCCTGTCTTCACGAGCTCAACATCCAGAAGATTATAGATAAAATATAAATTCTCCGACAGAAAATAAAAAAACTCCTCAATTTCTTGAGGAGTTTGTGGGCCCTGAGGGATTCGAACCCCCGACCCTCTGGGTGTAAACCAGATGCTCTGAACCAACTGAGCTAAGAGCCCTATTTACCGTCATTTGATATATCAAATTTTGGTTTGGCAAATATACAATGTTTTTTTATTTTTCCAAATTTTTTTCTAAAAATTCGCCCACAACAAAGTTACTTCCGCCGATAAAAATCATTTCAGCACTTTTAACATTCTGTTTTGCAGAAAGATATGCATCATCAAGATGGTCAAAAATAGTGTAATTAATTTTTGATTTTTTTAATAAATCCTCATAATCATGCGGGTCTCGGCCACGATTCACGTATGGTTTCACAAAATAGAATTGTGCGTTTTGCGGCAATATCCTCAGAACTTCATCAATATCTTTATCTTTCACGAATCCCAGGATGACATGTTTGTAATCAGGAATGGAATTCAGTTGGGCAAAAACTTCGGAAAGGCCGGCCTGATTGTGTGCGGTATCACAGATGGTTAAAGGATTTTTTGAAAACTCATACCACCTGCCGAGGAAGCCGGTGTTTTTCTGAACATTCAGAAGTCCCGTTTCAATATGGTTTTCAGCAATCTGAACTCCCTGTTTATGCAATTCTTTAGTTAAACCGAGAACCACTTTGATGTTTTTTTTCTGGTAATTCCCTTTCAGATCAGATGCTAAATCTGTTTTCCATCCTGTAACATCAATAAAAGATGAATTTTTTTCCTCTGCCTTATGCCTGATGATATTTTTAACCGTTTCATTTTCGTCTCCTGAAATTACCGGTGTGTCTTCTTTGATAATACCTGATTTTTCGATAGCAATCTTTTCAACAGTGTCTCCGAGAATATTCTGATGGTCGAGTGCAACATTGGTAATGGCCGTCACGATCGGATGAATAATGTTCGTGGAGTCCAGTCTGCCGCCTAAGCCGACTTCAATAATCGCAAAATCAACTTTTCTTTGATAAAAATATTCAAAAGCCATGATTGTGGTGAATTCAAAAAAAGAAGGCCGGATTCCAGTCGGCAATTTTTTGAGTTTCTGAATGAATTCATAAACAAACGCCTTATCACAGTTTTTACCGTTCACCTTAATCCTTTCCGTGAAATCGATGAGGTGGGGCGAGTTGTAAATCCCGACGACATAACCCGCTTCCTGCAGCACGGATGACAGCATATTGCTCACGGAACCTTTCCCATTGGTGCCGCCAATGTGTATTGTTTTAATTTTATCCTGCGGATTGCCAAAAAACGCGCAAAGTTCCGTGATGTTCTGCAAACCCGGCTTGTAGGCTTTTTTTCCGTCGATCTGGTAATTGGGAGCCTGAACGAACAGCCATTCAACTGCTTCCTGATAGTCTTTGTTTGTCATGGTGCAAAAATCATAAAAATTAAGCTGTTAAAAATTAAAACCGTGAAAAAAGTGTAACATTGTATGAAAAATTACGTCTAATATTCCTAAAAACTATCATGAAAAAGTTCTGGATTCTGTTTTTCGGTATCTCTTTTCTGGGGCTGAATGCCCAAAAAAAATGGTCGCTGCAGGAATGTGTGGATTACGCTGTTGAACACAACCTGCAGATCATTCAGAATAATTACAACAAACAGATTCAGGATCTGAATCTCAAGATAGCCAAAAATCAATATCTGCCGGGTGTTTCAGCCAGTCTCAGCAATAACGGCAGCTTCGGCCAGCAAAGATATATCAATGTAACGCAGCGGAATGACAATTTTACCAATTCCGCCAACGTTGGAGCAGACATTTTGCTGTTTAACAACGGCAGGCTCGAAAAAACAGTCAGAAAAACCGAATTTGAAGTTGAGGCCGCACAATACGATACCGAAACCATTACCAACAATATTTCACTGCAGATTGCACAACAGTATCTTACTATTTTGCTGAATAAAGAAATCACGAAAATTTCAGAAAGTGCTCTGCAGAATGCAGAAAGACAGTATAACAGAGCCAAAATCACGACTGATGTCGGAACTACGGCCAAAACCATTCTGGCAGAGGCAGAAGCAGCACTTGCACGCGAAAGACAGAATCTAAAAACGGCGGAAATCAATACCCGAAGAAGTCTTTTTGACCTGGCGCAGCTTTTACAGTTAACCGATTATCAAAACTTTGACGTCGAAGATGTACCGGTCATGGGCAATCCGGAAGCCCCATTATATTCTGCAGAAAACATCATCAGTACAGCGTACGGAAACCAGCCACAGATCAAGGCTGCCGAAGCCCGGATCAGAGCTGCTGAAGCACAGACACAGATTACCAGAACTGCTTTCTGGCCTACCATAACGGCCAATGCAGGATTGGGAACTTCTTATTTCAATACTTTAGTCCGCGGAAATGTAGGCGTCGATCCGGAAACAGGACAATCCATAACCGAAAGCGGCTTTTTTAAACAGTATACCGATAATTTTGGGCAGCAAATCGGAGTTTCAGCAAACATCCCTATTTTTAATAAAGGAATTACAAGGCTACAGGTAGAACAGTCGAAACTGAATGAGGAACTTGCCAAAAACAGTTTCGCTCAGCAGAAGCAGCAGGTGTTACAGAATGTGCAGAAGGCACAGTTTGATGCGGAATCGAATTACGAAGCCTTTATTGCAGCCTTGGAAACTGAAAAAAGCTCTGAACTCGCGCTGGATTTTGCCCAAAAAAGTTACGATGCGGGACGAAGCACGATCTATGACCTGAATGTCGCAAGAAACAATTATGCCAATGCACAGGGTTCTGTAGCGCAGGCCAAATACAATTACCTCTTCAGCATGAAACTTCTTAATTTCTATGCTGGGATTCCGTTGAGCCTTTAAAAATGTCGGTAGCCAATCTGGAAAAATATTTACCGCCAAATACCCTTCCATTCTTAAAAAAATGGTTTGCAGATTATTACATCCACATTAAAATCACCAGAAAAAGGGATTCAAAACTGGGTGATTACCGGAAAATGCCGGATAAAAGCCACCAGATCACCATCAATTCAACCCTTCAGCCGGAACTTTTTTTCTTTGTACTGACCCATGAGCTCGCACATCTTATCGCGTTTGAAAAGTATGGAATGCGAATTTCAGCACACGGACAGGAATGGAAGCAAACTTTCAGGGAAATGCTTCTGGAAAGCATTACCATATACAGTATTGAATTAAAACCCATTATTTTAAAATTCTCAAAATCACCAAAAGCCAATTTTATGGCGAGTCCGGAACTCGTTAAATATTTTCATATTGAAAAATACGAAGATGAAACTAATTTCGTTGATGATTTGGAGATAGGAAGTCACTTCGTTTACAAAAAACACCGGTACGTGATTGAGACAAAACTTAAAAAAAACTATCTTTGTATGAACCTCGACAACGGTAAAAAATACATGTTTAAACCGCTTGCACGGGTCGAAAAAATAAGCTAAATATGTCACAATCAAATAATTACTGCGTAATTATGGCAGGAGGAATCGGAAGCCGTTTCTGGCCGATGAGCACGCAGAAATTCCCAAAACAGTTTCAGGATATTCTGGGCACCGGCAGAACCATGATTCAGCAGACTTACGACAGAATAAGTCAGATCATTTCCAAAGAAAACATCTACGTCATTACAAATAAGGAGTATATTCAGCTTTCTCAGCAACAGTTGCCCGAAATACCTTCAGAAAATATTGTGGGAGAACCGATGATGAAAAATACGGCGGCCTGCAATATCTACATGATCAATAAAATTGCAGCGAAAAACCCCGATGCCAACATGATTGTGCTGCCTGCAGACCACCTGATTCTGAAGGAAAATACTTTTCTGAAAAAGGTGGAACTGGCTTTCAGCCTCGCAGAAAAAAACGATTTTTTAATAACACTTGGCATCACTCCTACCCGGCCTGATACCGGTTACGGATATATTCAGTTTGTAGAGAAGAAAAATGCAACGTATTTCAAAGTAAAGACTTTTACGGAAAAACCCGACCTCGAAATCGCTAAAACCTTTTTGGAAAGCGGAGATTTTCTCTGGAATGCAGGAATTTTCGTCTGGAATGTCAAAAGTATTTACAGGGCATTTGAAGAATTTCTCCCGGAAATGACCCAGCATTTCACCAATTGCGAATACAATTCAAGTCAGGAAGACAACTGCATTGAAAGCATTTATCCGAAAGTAGCAAAAGTTTCCATTGACACTGCAATTCTGGAAAAAGCCCAGAATGTTTACGTGATTCCGGCAGACTTGGGGTGGAGTGACTTGGGAACCTGGACTTCCGTTTACGAAAATGCGGAAAAAGATGAAGAAAAAAATGCCTTCAAATCAAAACATATTTTGGCATACAATTCGAACGGCAACATCATCCGGATCAAAAACAGCAATAAGGCGCTGGTTGTTGACGGACTGAACAACTACATCATCGTGGATACCGAAAAGGCATTACTGATTTGTCCGCGTGAAAATGACCAGCTCATAAAAGAGTACGTATCTGACCTTAAAAACCTTAAAAAAGGTGAAAAATTCATGTAATTGAGCAAATGTCAAACATTTTGCCCAGTTCAAATAAATTACTTCATGAAGAACATTCTTTTATTTATATTTTTAACCTTCAGCATTTTAATCTCTTCGCAGGAGAAAAAAAACTTTACGAATATCCAGAATATTTTAAAAGCCTTACGGCCAAACGAAAAATTGGATTCCTGGACTTTAGTTTATAATATCTATTCCCGCGATGAGGTCATAAAGACCACAGGAAAGGAAAAAGATTATCTGCCACAGTTTTCGGGATTTAAAATTTCTAATGATGAGGAAGGTTTCTATTACATTGCCAAATCAGTGGGAGGTAAAACTTCTTATATCACCGATACTGAACAGCTCAGAAAATTTATCGGAAGTGTTGATAATGGGGAAGAAGCCGCAGTTATCGGAATTTTAGACGGTTATTTCGTAGATGAAGAGTTCGAAGACTTAGCTGGCAACTACTATGCTGATCAGAATAATTTTTATGTGGAACTTGGGAAAATTACTTCAAAGGAATGCCCTTTCGAAAAGACCCATTTCATGCTTACCGTCAATAAAAAATCCGGCACTGTCACCAATGTAAAGGACAACGGAGAATATTTTGAAGTGTACAGTAAAACCTGCGCCAACAATCCACGTATGCAGAATTACAAAAAGGAACTTGAACCTTATGTTCCGCCAAAGAAAGCACGTTCGAAAAAGAAAAGAAGATGATCCCTCAAACATTTGAAACGGAAAGGCTTTCCCTGAGACCGATGTCTGCAGAAGATTCTGCATTTATTCTGGAACTTTATAACCAGCCCAATTTTTTAAAATATATCGGTGATAAGAACATCAGAACTGTTGAAGAGGCTGAAGAATACATCAAAACCCGATTCCGCCCGCAGATCGAAAAACTTGGTTACGGAAATTACCTCATCACGAGAAAGGAAGACAAGCTTAAAATTGGCAGCGTCGGAATTTTCGAAAGAGAAGGAATGGAAATTCACGACATTGGATTCTCATTTCTGGGCGAATTTGAGGGAAAAGGATACGGTTTTGAAGCTGCATCTGAACTGATGAAACAGGCTTTTGCACATTTCGGCTTAAAGAAAGTTTCTGCCGTCACCTCCAAAGATAACTTTGCTTCCCAGAAACTGATTGAAAAACTTGGTTTGAGATTTCAAAAACTGGTTTTCCTTCCAAACGATCCGGAGGAACTGATGTATTATGAAACGGAAAATGTTTAATTTTCAAGAATCTGTTGTGCCGCTTCCTTCGATCTTACTTTTGAAATAACACGGGTGCAGATTCCGTTTTCATCGAAGATGAAAGTGGTGCGCACAATTCCCATATACTTTTTTCCAAAAGTACTCTTCTCCTGCCAGACTCCGAATTGGTCGATGATATGATGGTTTTCATCAGCCAGCAAGTCGTATTTGAGGTTAAATTTTGCATGGAAATTTTTCTGTTTTTTTACAGAATCGCCTGAAATGCCGATCACCTGAAACCCCTCTTTAGTCAAATCCGGAAAGTTATCGCTTAGATTGCAGGCTTCAACCGTGCAGGTTGGCGTATTGGCCTGCGGATAGAAGAAAATCACAAGTTTTTTGCCTGAAAAATCTGATGATTTGAGAATTTCACCCTCCTGATTCATGGATTCAAATTTCGGTAAGGCATCGCCAACTTTCAGCATAATGATTATTTTTGCTCAAATTTAAACTTAAAATGACTAAAAAGCAAAGAGCACAAACGGTTTTGGCGGAACTCGAAAAATTATATCCCGAAGTGCCTATTCCTTTGGATCATACCGATGCCTTCACGCTTTTGGTCGCTGTTGCGCTGTCGGCTCAAACCACCGATAAAAAAGTGAATCAGATCACTCCGAAACTTTTTGAAATCGCGGGAACCCCATTTAAAATGAAGGATCTGGAAGTCTCTGAAATCAAAGACCTCATCAGAGAAATCGGTTTGGCGAACCAGAAAGCAAAAAATCTCAAGAGAATGGCCGAAATTCTTGTTGAAAAACACAATGGAACTGTTCCGCAAACGTTTGAGGAATTGGAAGAACTTCCTGGCGTGGGTCACAAAACCGCTTCAGTAGTCATGAGCCAGGCTTTTGGATTCCCGGCTTTTCCTGTAGACACACACATTCACCGGTTAATGACGCAGTGGAAATTAACCTCAGGAAAAAATGTCGTGGAAACTGAAAAGGATGCAAAAAGACTTTTCCCCGAAAAAACCTGGAACAAAGTACACCTTCAGATTATTTTTTACGGAAGGGAATATTCGCCGGCACGGGGAAATAAAGAAAAAGATTTTCTTACTAAAATGCTTTTTGCTGAGTAATCAGGTCGTTTGTTGAAGCAGCTGCTCTACTTTCTGTACGAGTTCATCAATCTCAAAAGGTTTGGTGAGAAAGTCATCCACACCGGCCTTTTCGCCGATTTTTGAGGCATCGGGATGCGCAGACATCATCATGATCTTGATTTCTTTTGTTTCGGGATTCTCTTTGATTTCTTTCGTTAAAATACGTCCGTCGTAACCGGACATCAGCAAATCGGTAATAATGAGTTTGGGTTTCTTTTTTTCGATGATTTTACCGAATTCCAAAGGGTTACAGCAGGATTCCACATCATAACCTTCAGAAAGAAGAATGTTTTCAATGAGCTGACAAATGTCCTTGTTATCGTCAACAACCAGAATTTCCATAGTTTTTTTAGTTTTTTAATTTTTACTCAGCGGAATCGAAAAGAAGAACTGGCTTCCTTTTTCTTTCTCGCTTTCTACCCAAATTTTTCCTTTGTGTTTTTCCAGAATATCTTTTACGATGAAAAGTCCGATTCCGAATCCCGGAAAAGTTTCTTCATCATCGCCGGAAACCCTGTAAAAGCGCTCAAAAATTTTATTGAGTTCCTCAGGATCCATTCCGATTCCAAAGTCTTCTACCGACACAATGGCACATTCGTGGTCAGCGGAAAGTTTTACATTAACTGTTTTAACGTGGGGAGAATATTTGATGGCATTGGTCAAAAGATTGTTCAATACCTGTGTGATGCGGTCTTTATCTGCAAACACCTCGATATCGGAGGCGTGCATGAGTTCAAAATTGATCTGATGGCTTTGCTCGGAGGCTTTAATGTCTTCAATCGTTTCAGTCACCAGTTCCACGAGCGAAAAGGTTTTTTTATTCAATGGCAGCGTTCCGGATTCAATTCTGGAAATATCCAGAAGATCACCGATGAGAATATTCAGTTTATTTACCTGATTTTCAATGGTGTTGAGCGAATTAACCAAAAACTGGTCTTCAGAATCTTTCCGCATCTTTTTCAGGAGTTGAACATACCCTTTTATAGTGGTGACAGGAGTTTTGAGTTCATGGTTGGCCATTTTGATGAAATCATTCTTCTGCTGTTCCATCTTTTTCATATCGTTGATGTCGGTACTGGTTCCCACCCATTTTTTTACGTTTCCGCTTTCGTCCAGTTCCGGAAAAGCGCGGGTCATAAACCAGCGGTATTCATTGTTCGCGTTACGGAAACGGTGTTCAAAAAAGAACGGCTTTTTCGTGCGGACACTTTTTGCCCAAAGCCTGATGTTTTCCTTGCGCTCTTCGGGATGCATCATTTCCAGCCAGGCATTTTCCTCAATAAATTCGTCATAGCTTTTGCCGGAATAATCAGTGGTCGATTTATTGAAATAAGTAAGTTCACCATTAGGTTCGGCAATCCATACAATCTGCGGCATTGAATCAGCAAGGAAACGGTATTTTCTTTCGCTTTCACTGATTTTTTTCTCAAAATTCTTGAGTTCGGTTATATCGCGTATCGTCCCGGAAATATAAGCTTTCCGGATGTCTGTGGCTTCCAGAAGTCTTCCGTATAATTCAATCCATTTCGTACTGCCGTCCCGCAGCACTATTTTGGTCTGATAATGAAGATCACCTGTTTCCTTTGCTCTCTGTAGAGCCACTACTCGCGTTTCAGCGAAGTTTTTGTGAATATGTTTTTCAAAAATATGGGAATCTATTATTTCGGTTTCGGGATCGTATCCGAAAATTTCTAAAAAGCGTGGCGAAAAATTATATTTTTCCTGAGTAATAGGATTCATTTCAAATAAGCCCAGTTTGGTAGCATCCAATGCAGTATTTAACTGATGGTGACTTTGCTGCAGAAGAATCTCACTCTTTTTTCTTTCGGTTACATCCTGAAGCACTCCTAACATTCTCTTGGGTTTACCTTCGTCATCGAAAAACACTTTCCCATTGGTGAAAATCCATTTTTCCTGCCCCTTTTTATCTTTCAGTTTTGCTTCATACTGATAGATTCCGGTCTCCAAAGCCTTTTTAAAAGCTTTATCAACAACATCTATAATTTCGGTTTCGGGGATATGACTTCTAAGCTGTTCCTGGGTAAGCTTCTCTCCGTGGCTGTATCCAAAAATTTGCGAAAGATATGGTGAATGTATAATTTCATGCGTTTCCATATCCAAATCCCACGTCGCCGTTTGGGAACTTTCAGTGGCAAGCCTCAGTCTTTCCTCATCTTCCCTGATTTTAGATTTTATTCCAACCATCTCGGTAACTTCCATTGCCACGGTAACGAAATGCAGAAACTCACCGTCGTCATTATATACAGGATGATATATAAAGTTGAAAAAAATTTCTTCAAAAACTCCGTTGCGCTCCAATTTGATGCAGAACTCTGGAGCATGAAAAGGCTTCCTGGATTCTCTCACATTTTCACATAACGTAATAAGCTGGTCTTTGGCTTCAGGAAAAAGATCGAACAGATTTTTCCCGGTGACTTCCTCTCTGGTTTTGTGGGCTATTTCCAGCCACACATCGTTGGCAAATTCTACAACATAATCTCCGCTCATGAGCGAAAACCCAAAAGGTGCCTTATCTAAAACATTCTCCATAAACCCCTCCTTAAGAGAAATTGATGGAGTTGGAAAATCAGCTTCCATGAACTTTATTTTTTGAGGATGTAAAAATAGCAATATTTTTTAATTCATTCACAGTAAGCCCAGTTAAATATCTGCAAATCAACAAACATAAATAAAATTGATTAAAATTTTAAACAGCTTATATCATTATGATTGGCAACTTTTAACTAAATCTTTTTACAAAATTTTCTTAAGTATTTACTGTTTTTTAGCCCAGAGTTTCATTTTCCTATCTAACACATCAAGCGGAAGACCGCCTTGGTTTAGGATTTCGTCATGAAATTTTGCCAGACTGAATTTACTGCCCAACTGTTTTTGATATTTATTCCGGAGTTCGCGAATCTTCAGTGATCCGATCTTGTAGCCAAGTGCCTGTCCGGGCATTGCCATATAGCGCTCTACTTCAGCGGTCGCACCGGCTTCATCATAAGCGATATTGTTCAGGAAATATTTGATTGCTTCCTCCCTCGTCATGGTTCCGGTATGTAAACCGGTGTCTACCACAAGACGCACTGCGCGCAACATCTGGTCACTTAAATACCCCATTTTTTGATATGGGTCCGTATAAAGTCCCAGTTCAGGACCTAGCGTTTCACAGTAGTGTGCCCAGCCTTCACCGTACGCTCCGAACCAGCCAAAACGCATAAATTTCGGAAGTTTTGTATTTTCCTGCTGCAACGAAACCTGATAATGATGGCCGGGAATTGCTTCATGTAAAAACAGAGATTCCATCGCTGAAGTGACATTGAATTTCGTAGGATCGGGTAGCGGAATATAAAATATCCCAGCTCTTTTCCCGTCCGGAGTTCCGGGAATATATTCAGCACTGGCGCTGGCTTCACGAAATTTCTCGGTTTGCCGGATTTCAAAAGGCGTTTTCGGGGTTACACTGAACATGGTTTTCAGTTTCGGTGTTATTTTTTTCAGAATCCCGTTAAATGCGTCCAGAACTTCCTTATCTGTTTTATAAGGCATTGCCTTTGGATCAGATTTAACCGAGGTAATGAATTCCTCCAGTGTTCCGGTGAACCCGACCTGTTTTTTTACTTTTTCCATTTCTGCTCGGAGCATTGCGACCTGATCCAAGCCGGTTTTTCTGATTTGTGCCGGCGTTAAATTGGTGGTGGTCCAGCTTTTTGCATAATACGCGTAAATTTCATTTCCTTTCGGTAAAGCATCAATTCCGGAGGTAGCCCTAGATTTCGGCAGATATTCTTTTTCTAAAAATTCTGCCATTTTCAGGTAAGTCGGAATTATTTTCTTTGAAACCGTCTCCCGGTACTGTACAGTGAATTTTTCTTTCTGTTCCGAACTGAAATCCTTCGGAAAACTGCGAAGAGGCCCGTAGAAAATGTTTTTCTCCAGATCACCGGAAACAATTTCTTCCGCTTTCATTTGGGGAATCATTTTCACAACAAGCGTTTTTGGCAACACCTGATTATTGGCCATTCCTTCGCGGAAATTTTCGATTGCAGCATCCATCCACTGCGGGAATTTCTCCATTCTTTTCAGCCAGTCATTATAATCTTTTTCCGTTTTAAACGGCTGACTTCCCTGTCCGCTGCCCAATAGCGGAAAATCGAGCGGCAGACCATTGAACTGCGTAAATGGAATATACTCGGGATGATAGGCATATCGCTCAACTTTGTCCTTCAACATATAATCCAGAACGTCGTAAACTGTTTTGTCTTCATCATTCAGGCTCTTATAATCCACTTTTTTCAGTTGGTTTTGCACCGAATTATAAAAAGATATTTCACCTGAAATGAAATCCTTGTCGATATTGATCGGCAACTGATCGTTGTATCGCGAATCGCCCTGAGCCGTAGCTTCAAGCGGATAGAGTTTTAGATATTGTTCGTAATAATTAGCGGCTATTGAATCCATTTCAAGCGGAGTAACCTTTGTAAGCGGATAATCTTTCTTTTTACAGCACATTAAGGCGGACATTAATCCCACAAAAAAAATTCCCAGATACAAGCTTTTATTCATAACACAAATTTTGATAGGCTAAATTACTTTTTTTTGGCTAATGTTTTATACTAAAACCCGCTGTTTGATGCTTCATGCTAAAAAAACTTTAAAATACTTTCCACATTCAATCTATTTTTTATCTTTGTTCAATCAGTTTAAAAATCAATTATTTAACACTTTTTTCTTTGAAAATGAAAGGGATTTTAAAAATCTACCATCCTGACGAAACCCTTAAATACCACATCAAAAGCACTTATTGCAAAGCGGTTTACAGCAACAAGCAACATTTTCTGGAGGTTGAAATCATTACCGATGAATCGTTGGATCATGTGGATGACGATTCGCTGCAGTATAATTTCCCCCAACTCTCCCTGAATGTGATTGATTTTCCGATAGAGGATGCAGAAATTGATGGGAAATCTTTTGAAATCAACGACACCGATGAATCTTACACGGAAGTTGATCTTTTTGATGATGAGGAAGCTTATCTATATGATAACGAACTGTCTTTTGACCGTAATTCGGAGGAGGAACTTCAATTGTGCTGGAAAGGAAATATCGATGATTTCTACACCGGTTCCGATGAACCCATCACTTTTAAGCTCAAATGCCACTTCAAACCAGATGAAATTGTGGTGGAGGAAGACTGATTTCACGGCCATTTATAAAATTAATTCTGAGTTCTCCACACAAATCCTGAAATTTTCTTCAGTGCTGAACTATTCTTTATCGTAGGATGTGCTGGAGTTTTCATTCTTTTTAAAGTCTCTGGACGCATGAAAAAATTCATCTGAACTGGGGCTTTTTAACAATATATCCCTATTTTTACCGTTACTTTTTAATATCTAAAACCATAATAAATGTTCTTACAGGCAGCAGTTCAAGCAGTAACCCCGGAAACTCAGGAGCACGTTTTTTCTTTCTGGAAAATTATGTTCCACGGCAACATTTTCGCCAATATCGTGATGATCACCGTTTTAGCATTGGGAGTTTTTGCGCTATACATTTTTCTGGAAAGGTTGTTCTACATCAACCGGATGCTGAAAATCAACGATACCAACCTGATGAACAATATCGCTGATCTGCTGCGTGACGGGCGTGTTGATGCCGCCGTGGATTACTGTGTACGCCAGAACACTCCGGAAGCTAGAATTCTGGAAAAAGGAATTACCCGAATTGGGAGACCAATTTCAGATATTGTCAGCGCTATGGAAAGCCAGGGCCAGATTGAAGTGGCAAAACTCGAAAAAAACCTCAACCTTTTGGCTTCTGTTCCCAGTTTAGCGCCAATGCTCGGGCTTTTGGGAACTGTTATCGGACTGATTATGGCATTTTTCAGCATGTCGAATGCAGAAGGATCTTTTTCTCCAAAAACACTTTCAGAAGGAATTTATACTGCTCTTGGACAAACCGCGACCGGTCTAGCCGTCGCTATTCCTTCTAATTTTTTCTACAACTTACTTCTGACGAGAATTGACAAATTTGTATTAAAGGTGCAGCATCTTTCTACAGATTTTCTCGACATCATCAATAAACCTTCATAAAAAATGAACCTCAAACGAAGAAATAAGGCCAATCCCGATTTCAGTCTGGCTGCAATGGTGGATGTAATTCTGCTTCTCCTGATCTTTTTTATGGTGACTTCTTCTGCTGCAAGCCAAAGTGCGATTGATGTGAAACTTCCGAAGGGAGAGATCGAGAATCCGAACATTCCTAACGAAGTTTCGGTGAGCATTAAACAGGATGGCTCCTATTTTTTAGGAGATACCGCTGTAAAAAAAGAGGAGCTGGAATCAGTACTTGTAAACCAGCTGAAAAATTCCCAAAACGCATCGTTTACGATCAGAGCAGACCGAAATTCTCTGCATAAAGATGTGGTGTACGTTATGGAAATTGCAGAAAAACATAAATTTAATATTGCCATCGCAACAATTCAGGAAGAATAATCGAAAATGAACGATTACAGCATCAATAATCAGGAAGAAAACAGAGACAGACTTAAAAGTGGTGTGATCACTGCTTTGGTTTGGTCTGCCGTCCTGCTTTTTGTTTTTCTTTACAAGGTAACCGAAAGAATACCGGAAGAAAAAGAGGTGGTGACCAGAATATTGGTTAATTTCGGCGATAACAGAAACGGAAACGGCCTCGAAGAGCCCGCAAATCAGGACGGAAGCCTCGCTGCTGAAGCGACTCTGGATCCGGAAACCTCAGCTGCAGTTCTCTCAAAATCGGAAGAAAACAAACTTCTGTCTCCCGACAAAAAGGTCATTCCAAACGAAAAAATACTTACAGGAACACAATCGAAAACTTCGGTGAAAATTTCTGAAAAAAACACAAAAACCACCACTAAACCTTCTTCGGCAAGCAATACCAAAAAATCCGGATCAAAAGCAACTACTGCAAATTCCAAAACCGGTTCAGGCGACGGAAAAGGAACTGCCGCCATCGGAAATCTGATTAAAGGAAGAGGTACGAAAGCCGGAACTCAGGGCACGAACGGTACCATCGGCAATCAAGGCGATCCGCTCGGCGGCGATGGAAACGGAGACAGTACTATTGGAATCGACAGAAAATTAACCGGCTATATTCCCGGAACGATGGGAAGAGGCGGTTCACAGCCTTCGCACAGCTGTTCAGCAAGCGGAAGCATTACGATTTCTTATACCGTGGATAAAAACGGAAATGTGGTCTCCGCAAGACGCTCTGGCGGGATTTCTGATCCATGCGTGGTTTCAACCTCCATCGGCTGGGTCAAAAAATATGTGAAAGCCGAAAACGCCCCTACTTTCTCCAGCGGAACTTACCGCATTTCCTTCTAAATTTAAGAACTTTTAAGTTCAGTAATCCTGTTGACAATGGGGAGGGAAAATATTCCGCTTTTCTGAAGATACAGCTGATAAAAAGTCTGGGCTTTTTCCGCAAAATCCTTTCTGCCGGTCTCGCGGTTTTTCAGATAAAACAAATGTCCCAGCAATTCAAAATAAGGGATGTGATGAGCGCTGTCTTTCGCATTAATCATGCTGATCATTTCATCCGCAGAAAGCGCTGACAGTGCTTCAAAATCCATTTTGAAAGTATCATTCATATTGGTATCAAAAATCCGCTGATCTTCCGGCAACGTACCTTCGTTTTTTTCCAGGAGAAGTTTTGAAAGCGCTTCTGAAAACTGCTTAACAATCCGGATGATGTAATCTTTATCGTGTATCATTTTGATCTTTTTTTAAATTTTCATCAAGTTCCGGCGTTGCAGCCGTTCTTGAAATATAATTCATAGTGCCATGTTCTTTCGCGGCATTCGAAGCCATCTTTGCGCCCAGCACAACACTTAACGCCAAAACTGCACAAGAAGCGATCATCGTCCAGATATTGGGATAGGAAAAATAAATCACTGCTGAAATGATGAGGCCAATCAAAAAAGGAGATAAAAAAATCCTGAGCCAGCCGATTGTTTCTGTTGTTTTCTCAAAAGCAGTCTGTTTTTCGTCGTTTTCCATGATGATGTTTTAAGCAAAGAATATGTAGGCTAAAATGACTGAGGTGATGATTCCGACCAGGTCAGCCAAAAGCATTGCGGGAACTGCATACCGGGTGTTTTTGATTCCGACCGCGCCAAAATAAACCGCAATCACATAAAAAGTGGTATCTGAACTTCCCTGCAAAACAGCAGCAAGCCTTCCCTGAAAACTGTCGGCTCCGAATGTCTGCATCGTATCCACCATCATTCCCCTTGCTCCGGAACCTGATAGCGGTTTGATCAGTGCAGTCGGCAGCCCGTCTACAAATCTCGTATCAAAGCCGGCAACACTGGCGACCCATTTCATTCCGTCGATGATGACATCAAAGACGCCGGAAGTTCTTAACAGCGAAATTGCGATGAGCATTCCCACCAAATACGGGATGATCTTCACACACGTCCAGAAACCTTCTTTTGCCCCTTCAATAAAAGCCTCAAACACATTGATTTTTTTATAAACGCCACCCAGAATAATCGCGAAGAAAATCAGAAGGATGATTCCGTTGCTCAGCAGTTTGCTGAAATCATCAAGTTCACCTTTCGATAAACTGACCAGATAGACCACGAGCAGACCTACAATTATTGAGATCCCGCCAACATATGCGATAACGGCAGGCTGCAGCAGATTGATTTTCTGGTACAGGGAAACCACGATCATCGCCGCCATTGTTGCTGCAAAAGTCGCGATCATACACGGCAGAAAAATATCCGTTGGGGTTACCGAACCCATCGACGCGCGAATAGCAATGATGGAAACCGGAATCAGCGTTAAACCTCCCGCGTGAAGGCACAGAAACATGATCTGTGAATTGCTGGCGCGGTCTTTATCAACATTTAAAGTTTGAAGACTTTCCATGGCTTTCAGCCCAAACGGAGTCGCTGCATTGTCCAATCCTAATAAATTTGCTGAGAAATTCAGAAGCATATGCCCGAATGAAGGATGATTTTTGGGAATTTCGGGGAAAAGTTTGGAGAAAAAAGGCTGAATCAGCCGGGATAATAAATTGATGCCACCTGCCTTTTCTGCGATGCTCATAAAACCCATGAACAGCGTCATGATTCCAATCAGACCCAGACATATTTTAACGGCTGTTTCTGAAGTTCCGATCACACCGTCAGTTTCCTGAACGCGATAAACATTCACTGTAGATTTTGCAGAATCTGTTTTGTAATGAATCCTGTTCTGGGCAAAATCGGGCTTCACAAATAAGCTGTCCTTTACCAATGGGGCAAGTGAATTCATGTTTTGGGAAGCAATCTGAACCGTATCGCCGCTTTTCCCTACCACCATATCGTTATAAATGGCTTTATAATGGTCTGAAAACATATATTTTACACTCGCCACCAAAATTGCCACAATAATAAATGCGCTCCAGATTCTGCTTAAGACCATTCTTCAAAAATTTTCATAAAAATAGTGTTTTTGCCGTAAAAATGTTAAAAATCATTGTTTGTTTTCAAAATTCATCTGTCTTTTTTTCAATATCATTTTAAAACTTTTGTAACTTTAAGTTCCTAAAAATCAAATGCACCTGCATTTCCTTTTTACTCATTTTTAAAATTCTAAACTTAAATATGATGAGTACAAACACCCAAAATTTACGAAATGTGGTTTTGCTCGGCCATTCCGGTTCCGGTAAAACTACGCTTATAGAAACCATGCTCTACGAAGGAGGGGCGATAAAGCGCCGTGGCACTGTGGAAACCCGCAACACGGTAAGCGATTATACCGACATTGAACACGACCGCGGAAACACTATTTTCTCCCACCAGATGTTCGTAAACTGGAAATACAACAAAATAAACATTATCGACACGCCCGGATTCGACGATTTCGTTGGTGAAACCGTTTCTTCACTGAAAGTTGCCGATACCGCAGTGATTGTTCTGAACGCTGCAAACGGTGTGGAGGTAGGAACAGAAATCGTTTGGGAATATGTGGAGAAATATCAGACTCCTGCGATTTTTGTCATCAATCAGATGGATCATCCCAAAGCCGATTTTGAAAAAACACTGGAACAGGCAAAAGAACGTTTCGGCAATAAACTCCTACCTCTACAGTATCCTTACAATTCCGGGGTTAGTTTTAATGCCATTATCGATGTCCTGAGAATGGTGATGTACAAATTCCCGGCTGAAGGCGGAAAACCGGAGAAAAAACCCATTCCGGAAAGTGAAATGGAAAGGGCCAACGCCATGCATAACGCTTTAGTGGAAGTCGCTGCGGAAAATGAGGAAGGACTGATGGAAAAATATTTTGAGGAAGGCAATCTTTCGGAAGATGAACTGGCAAAAGGAATTACCGTTGCCCTGGCGAAACAGCAGTTTTTTCCGGTCTTTGTCACCAGCGGCCTGAAGGACATGGGAAGCGGGAGATTAATGGGATTTATTGATGATATTGCACCTTCACCCGCGGAAAGGCCGGCAAGAAAACTTGAAAATGAGATGGAAATCCCTTGCGATCCAAATGATAAAACCACGATTTTCATTTATAAAACCCTCTCTGAACCGCAGGTCGGTATGGTTTCCTATTTCAAAGTCTTAAGCGGAATCCTCAAACCTGGTGATGAACTTGTCAATGCCAATAACGGTGAAGTGGAAAGGATTTCCCAGCTTTTTGTTGCCGAAGGAAAAGACCGGACTCCTGTTAGTGAACTTGTTGCTGGAGATTTGGGTGTTACCGTTAAATTAAAATACGGGCATTCGAATAATACCCTCAATTCAAAAGGCCTGGAGCGAAAGATACGGCCGATGGAATTTCCGGAAAGCCGGATCCGGAAAGCAGTTTCCGCCGATTCTTCGGCAGATATGGAAAAACTGGTCACCGCTTTACATAAAATAGAGGAGGAAGATCCTACCCTGAAAGTAGAACAGTCTGCAGAACTGAAACAGACGATCCTGCATGGTCAGGGACAGCTGCATCTGGATTTGGTAAAACAAAGACTGCTGAAAGAATTTGGAGTGAAAATGAACTTCAGCAACCCGAAAATTCCATACCGCGAAACCATTACCGGAAGAGCCGACGCCGATTACCGGCATAAAAAACAGTCGGGCGGCGCAGGTCAGTTCGGCGAAATTCATATGCGCGTCGAAAATTTCTACGACGGCATGGACGAACCCACCGGAATGAACATCCGCCAGAAAGATATTGAAGATTTGCCGTGGGGCGGGAAACTCGCTTTTTACTGGTGCATCGTTGGCGGAACGATCGACAACCGCTACATCGGCGCCATAAAAAAAGGGATTATGCAGCAGATGAAAGAAGGCCCTTTAACCGGTTCACACTGCCAAAATGTAAGGGTCTGCGTTTATGACGGGAAAATGCACAGCGTGGACTCAAACGACATATCTTTTCAGCTGGCTGCTTCCGGGGCGTTCCGAGAAGCCTTCCAGAATTCAAAACCCCAGCTTCTGGAACCGGTTTATCATGTAGAAATTCTCTGTCCTGATGAAGATACCGGTGATGTGATGGGCGACCTGCAGACGAGACGTGCCATGATTTCGGGTATGGATTCAGAAGGACACTATCAGAAAATTATCGCCGAAGTTCCGCTGGCTGAAATGCATGATTATGGTTCTTCCCTCCGTTCCATAACAGGAGGCAGGGCCAAATTCTCGATGAAGTTTTCGGATTACCAACTGGTTCCGCCGAATGTACAGAATGAACTGGTGAAAAGCCATGCCGGATTACAGGAAGCTTGATTTGTCGGAAGGGGGGCGCGAGCGAAGCGAGCGCCGAAAAGTTTAGTAGTAGAAATCTGTCAGAAAGTTGTTCTGTAACGTTACTTCGTTAGGTACACCAGATCACCTGGAAAATTATCTTCCAAGTTCTTCAGAATTTTGGCGGTTTTTGTCTTTTCAAAAAGGCCATCCACAAAGAATGAAGTTTCAAAAAACTGCCGGTGAACAGTTGGCAAAAGTGCCATGAAGTAATCCATTCCAACCTTGTTGTTATGCAAGTCCATCATTTTCTGCAGCGGTTCATTGGGGAAAAGTTCTTCGTGCAGGTCGGTCATTTTTTTACAGAATTTCAATGCTTTCTGGGGCGAAGATATCTTGCAGCAGTACATCATCATCAGGCAGCACCAAAGTGCATGACGGTATGCATTCCCAATACCGTCGGAAGAATTGGTTTTCGGAAAATACTTTTTCGCAATCACGAAACTTTTAACGGTTCCGATGGAACTCAATATAAAAAATAAAGGATGCGGGATAACCAGCTTCAAAAGCCTTATGATTTTTTTGAAGCTTAAGGTCTTTAAAGTATTGAAAAAAATTTTCGCAGTCTGTCTCATAAAAGAAATCTCCCCTGATTAGGAGAGATTTTTATCATTTTGTTACAAATCCCTTAAGATTGAACCAAAAGGTTGATCGTTTTTGATACTTTTTCTTTAATTTCTGTCCTCTTGACGATGAAATCTACAAAACCTTTTTCCTGAAGAAATTCCGAAGTCTGGAAACCTTCAGGTAAATCCTTTCCGATCGTTTCTCGGATGACCCTAGGTCCTGCAAAACCAATCAAAGCTCCGGGTTCCGCCATAATAATATCTGCTGTCATGGCAAAAGAAGCGGTAATTCCGCCGAAAGTAGGATCGCACAGATATGCAATGTAAAGAAGCCCGGCTTCTGAAAGCTGTGCTAATTTCGACTGTACTTTTGCTAATTGCATCAGTGAATAGGTTGCTTCCTGCATTCTGGCTCCACCGGACTGACAGATGATCATGTACGGAAGTCTGTTTTCAATACAGTAATCAACCGCACGTCTGATTTTTTCGCCCATCACCGATCCTAAAGATCCGCCGATAAAGGCAAAATCCATACAGGAAACCACCATTTTGGTTCCGTTTACGGTCCCGACTGCATTTCTGATAGAGTCTTTAAGCTTCGTTTTTGCAGAAACTTCCTTAAGACGGTCAACATACGGTTTTGTATCCTTAAAATTCAGCATGTCCACACTTTCCACATTGGCGTCGAGTTCCTGAAAATTATTCCCATCAAAAAGGATCGAAAAGAATTCGCTGCTTCCGATTCTTACGTGGAAACCATCTTCAGGCGACACATAATTGTTCGCCTTCAATTCTTCGTGCTCAATTACTTTTCCTGTTGGAGTCTGATGCCAAAGTCCTTTCGGAACATCTTTTTTGTCTTCCGTGGAAGTGGTGATATTTTTTGTTTTTCTTTTAAACCAGTCGAATGCCATTGTTGAAATTTTAAATTAAAAATTCTGAATTTTTAACCGTGCAAATTTAGCTTATTAATTCAATTCAGGAAAAAGATGTCTTTCTTTAAACCGAAAAAATTGATTACTTCAGTGTATTTACATTGTTGAGATCCTCAAATGCCTGCACCAATCTTGTGCTGAAGGTTTCTTCACCTTTTCTTATCCAGGCTCTCGGGTCATAGAATTTCTTGTTCGGCTTGTCGTCTCCGTCCGGATTTCCGATCTGGGATTTAAGATATTCCAGATTGTTCACCATATAATCCCTGATTCCTTCGGTATAGGCAAACTGAAGATCAGTATCGATATTCATTTTAATGGCGCCGTAACTGATGGCTTCTCGTATTTCTTCAACACTCGATCCTGAGCCGCCATGGAAAACGAAGTTTACAGGTTTTTCCCCGGTCCCGAATTTTTCCTGAACGTATTTTTGAGAATTATCGAGGATTTTTGGGGTCAGTTTTACATTTCCCGGCTTGTAAACGCCGTGAACATTTCCGAAAGCAGCAGCAATGGTAAAGTTCGGCGAGATGGCTTTCAGTCTTTCATAAGCATAGGCCACTTCATCGGGCTGTGTGTACAGTTTTGAAGAATCAACACCGGAATTGTCAACGCCGTCTTCTTCACCACCGGTCACACCCAGTTCAATCTCGAGCGTAATTCCGATTTTAGCCATTCTCTCGAAGTATTTACATGAAATATCCATGTTTTCCTCAATCGGCTCTTCAGAAAGATCGAGCATGTGCGAAGAATAAAGAGATTTTCCGGTCTGTGCGAAAAATTCTTCGTTTCCTTCCATCAATCCGTCAATCCATGGCAAAAGTTTTTTTGCACAATGGTCGGTATGAAGGATTACGGTAGCGCCGTAAGCTTCCGCCAATGTGTGAATATGTTTTGCTCCTGCAATACCTCCTAAAATAGCCGCTTTCTGAGCATCATTGCTCATTCCTTTTCCTGCATTAAACGCTGCACCACCATTGGAAAACTGAATAATCACAGGCGAATTGAGTTTAGCCGCCGTTTCCATTGTTGCATTCACGTTGCTGGAGCCAATCACATTCACTGCAGGCAGTGCATATTTATTTTCTTTGGCGTGCTGAAAAATGTCGGTAACCATTTGACCTGTGGCAACTCCTGCCGGAAAAAGTCTGCTCATAATATTGTATTTAAAGAGTTTGATATAAATTTTGAAGTGTAAAGTTACTATTTTTATGCAGAAAACATCAGTTCCTTTTGTCTTTTCCCCAAAGTAATTTCTGCCTGATCGTCTCGTAAAAACTCAGATTATGGGGGTGGATGAGCGATATCTGGAATTTTGCTTTTTTCAGTATAATCTCTACATCAGTGTCCATATTGACCAATCTGGAATCCAGAGAAAGGGAATATTGCGGAACGCGGCTCTCCACTCTAAGATGTATTTCCACATCATCATTCACGATTAAAGGCCTCACATTCAGATTGTGCGGGGCAATTGGGGTAATGGAGAAATTGTGGTTATTTGGGGTGATGATCGGTCCGCCGCAGCTCAGCGAGTAAGCTGTGGAACCGGTTGGCGTGGAAATGATCACCCCGTCCCCCCAAAAAACATTCAGAAATTCGCCGTTGATGTAGGAATCTACTGTTATCATGGCGGTGGTTTCTTTCCGGGAAATGGTAATATCATTCAGCGCAAACGGGAAAAAATCCCCTTTTGTAGGCGAAATAATTTCAATGACGGATCTTTTGCTGATTTTTACATGTCCGCGGATGATGTCATCGAGTTCCTGGAAAACACCGTCTTTCGTAAAGCTGGAAAGAAATCCCAACCTGCCGGTATTTACTCCGACAATCGGAATGTCAAGATCCTGAACAAAGAGCAGGGAAGTTACAATGGTTCCGTCGCCGCCGAAGGTAAAAAACCAGTCGACCTTCTTCTCCGAAAGGTCCTCTTTTCCAGAAAAAGTCTCGAAATCATTTGAAAACTGCATGGCGGTGGCCATCTCCGAATAAAGAACAGATTTAACACCCCTTTGCTCCAGTTCCGATATAATTTTACTGAGGTAGATAAAAGTATCTGCATCTTTTTTCTGGGTGTAAATTGCCGCTTTCATCGATTAAATTTCTATAAATTTCTGTAAAAACCCAAATCTGTCCTTCAAAAGGTCTTCTTTTTCGTCGTTATAATGTTTGTGAACCACGTTGTATCCGTAACGCTCGAAAGTCTCATCAATAGAACTGAGGTTATCGCTGCTAATCTTCATCGTCAGCTGAAAATTATCTTCATTAATGGCACTTACATAGCACCCATAGATTTTGGCGTTATTCGTTTCGATTATTTTTGCAATTTCAGTAAACGAATAATGCTTGCTCGTGGTCTGTATGGTAAGGATGGCGCCGTTTTCGGAAAAAAGCGGATATTTGGAAAATTCGCTGAAAATGTCGTCGCACGAAATATAGCCGAGATATTTTTCGGTCTTGCCGATTACCGGGACGATATTCGCGTCGAAAATATGAAAAAGCTTGACCGTATCCAGAATATTTCCATCTTCACGGATCGCAAATTTTTCAAAATGAATTTCCAAAGACTGTAAAGTTCCTTCCGGGCTTTCTTCCAGAAAAGACTGGCTTAATGCGCCTGCAAATACCCCTTTGTTCTTCACGAAAATATGGGAATAGCCGAAATCTTTCGCAAATTCTGAGGCATATTCTATGGAATCGGAAAAATTAAAGGCGGGATAATCTTTCGAAATATAATCTTTAATAAACATCATGCTAATTTACGATAAATTTAAAAAACCAGACCTTTCAAAATAAATTTAAAATTCTGCAAAATAAATTTGCATCATATCATTTCTAAAATATATCTTTGTAGCCTTTCATTTTTACTTTTTATTAGATTTATTTCAAACTGCATCATCCATCAGGATTTTGCAGTTTTTTATTTCAGGTTTTTAAAGAATTCCCACATCACAATTCCGCCACACACGGAAACATTCAATGAATGCTTTGTTCCCAGTTGCGGGATTTCAAGAAAAGTATCATAAAGCGGCAGCGCCTCATCAGTTAAACCATCAACCTCATTTCCCAGAACCAGCGCATATTTTTCCTGTTTATTGATCTGATGGTCACTAATTATGACTGAATCCGAAGTCTGTTCAATCCCTATAATTTGATAATTCTCTTTTTTTAAATTTTGAATTGCGTCGGAAATATTTTTCTCATACATCCAGTCCACACTTTCGGTGGCACCGAGCGCGGCTTTGTGAATTTCACGGTGCGGAGGCTGCGGTGTGATTCCGCAGAGAATTATTTTCTTCACCAGAAAAGCATCGGCAGTTCTGAAAACGGCGCCAACATTGTGCATACTTCTGACATTATCCAGAACCACGACCAAAGGAATTTTCCCGGTTTTCTTAAATGTTTCTACATCAATTCGCCCTAATTCTTCGAGTTTCAGTTTCTTTGTGGATGACATTTTCGTATTTTTGGCAAAATTAACTAAAATATACCCTGAAGCATCAGACTTAAGGTTAAAAGCATCACATGGCAAAGAAAGAAACTCCTTTAATGACGCAGTACAACACCATCAAGGCGAAATATCCTGATGCTCTTCTGCTGTTCCGCGTGGGAGATTTCTATGAAACTTTCGGCAGCGATGCCGTGAGAACGGCCCAGATTTTAGGCATTGTTCTTACCAAAAGAGCGAACGGTGAAGGCCATATTGAACTGGCCGGTTTTCCACACCATTCCATCGATTCCTATTTGCCAAAACTGGTACGGGCCGGACTTCGCGTAGCGATCTGTGACCAGCTGGAAGACCCCAAAACCGTCGCAAAAGGCATCGTAAAACGTGGCGTTACCGAACTTGTAACACCGGGAGTGACCTTCAATGAGCAGGTTTTGACCTCAAAGAAAAACAATTTCCTCCTTTCTGTTCACAAAGAGAAAGAAAAATACGGAATAGCTTTAGTAGACGTATCTACAGGTGAATTTCTGGTTTCTGAAGGAAATATTGAGAAACTGCTGCATATTGTTCACACTTTCGATCCCAGTGAGATCATTTATCAGCGGTCCACAGAACTTCCCGCTCAGCTTAAAAATAAAAATTCCTTCAAACTCGAAGACTGGGCTTTCCAGTACAATTACGCGTACGAAAAGCTTACGAATCACTTCAAAACCAATTCCTTGAAAGGTTTTGGAGTCGATGATCTCAGACTTGGCGTCACTGCTGCAGGAGCGATTTTCGCCTATTTGGTTGAAGACACGCACCACGCTCTTTTGCAACACATTACGAAAATAAAAATCATTCCGCAGGATGATTATCTGATGATGGATAATTTTACGCTGAGAAATCTGGAAATTGTTTATCCGAGCAATCCGCAGGGAAAATCTCTTCTGGACATCATTGACAAAACCGCAACTCCGATGGGTGGAAGACTGCTGAGAAGACGGCTTATTCTGCCCCTTAAATCCGTCGATGAAATCAACAGAAGACTGAATCTGATTGAGTTTTTCAACAAAGAAGATTCTTTAAAATACGAAATCCAGCAGCTGCTGAAATCCATTTCCGATCTGGACCGTCTCATGGGCAAATTGGCCTCGGAAAAAATCTGCCCGAAAGAAGTCGGTTATCTGCGGCAGAGTTTAATCAACATTCACCAGATCAAAGCTTTACTTCATCCTTTTGCAGATTTTTTGGCGTGGGTGGAACCGCTGAACGATTTGCATGAACTCATCCAGTATCTTCAGAATTACCTGAACGATGAACTTCCCGTTAATATTGCAAAGGGAAACGTCATAAAAGCAGCAATTTCCGAAGACCTCGATCATCTTCGCGGACTTCAGAGCAAAGGAAAGAACTTTCTCGACGAAATGTGCGAGCGCGAAATCGAAAGAACCGGAATCACCAGCCTGAAAATCAGTTTCAACAACGTTTTCGGGTATTTTATTGAAGTCCGTAATACGCATAAAGACAAGGTCCCAGGCGACTGGATCCGTAAACAGACGCTGGTAAACGCTGAAAGGTATATTACCGAAGAACTCAAGGAATACGAAGACCAAATTCTCGGTGCAGAAGAAAAAATCTCCAAAATTGAGCAGGAACTTTACCGGAAAGTCTGCGGAAATGTGATGATCTACATGGATAGGATTCAGGATAATTCCAGGATTATTTCTGAACTGGACTGTGGCGTTGGTTTATCGGAACTGGCGGTATCAGAAAGTTATACGAGACCGATCCTTAATGACAGTTTCGAAATCAGTCTGAAGGAAGCGCGCCACCCCATCATTGAAAATGCATTGCCGCTCGGAGAAAAATACATCCCGAATGACCTGTTTCTGGATAAAGATGCACAGCAGATCATTATGGTGACAGGACCCAATATGGCCGGTAAATCAGCGATTCTCCGTCAGACCGCGATCATCTGTCTGATGGCGCAGATCGGGAGTTTTGTGCCTGCAAAACATGCGGAAATTGGGGTGTTAGATAAAATATTCACAAGAGTCGGCGCTACCGACAATATTTCGGCAGGAGAATCCACTTTTATGGTGGAAATGAATGAAGCCGCGAATATCCTCAACAATATCTCGGACCGAAGTTTAATTCTGCTGGACGAAATCGGGCGCGGAACCTCCACCTACGACGGAGTTTCGATTGCATGGGCGATTGCAGAATACCTGCATCAGCATCCGACGCAGGCCAAAACGCTTTTTGCCACGCATTATCATGAACTGAATGAGATGACGGTGAATTTTGAAAGGATCAAGAACTTTCACGTTTCCATTCAGGAAAACAAAGGCAATATTATCTTCATGCGGAAACTGCTTCCGGGCGGCAGCGAACACAGCTTCGGGATTCATGTCGCCAAACTGGCCGGAATGCCTGCAAAAGTCGTGAACCGCGCGAACGAAGTACTGAAAACCCTTGAAAAAAGCCGTACCCAAAGCGGTTCCAAAGACAAGACAAAAGCTCTTACTGAAGAAAACATGCAGCTTTCCTTTTTCCAGCTCGATGATCCTGTCCTGGAAAACATCCGCGAAGAGCTCACAAAAATCGACATCAATACTTTGACGCCGATTGAGGCCTTGATGAAGCTGAATTCGATAAAAAAAATGATCGGGAAATAAATTTTATCCAAAATCTAAATTCAGCGGTATCCGGTATCTGGTTCTTACTTTTTCATTATTAAACATTGCAGGTATCCATTTTTCTTTAATTTTCTGAACTGCTCTTATCGCCTCCTTATTGAAACTATCGCTTGTTCCCGACGCTTGTATTTGAGAAAGAGTCCCAGCTCTTTCCACAACAAACGTGATGTTGCACGATAATTTTCCACTGCCCTGCACCTTCCTAATTCTGAAATTCTCAGCAATCAACTTTCTGAAATTCTCAGTACCGCCATTTCTAAACTCAGCTTGTTGAGACTTTACCGAAATTTCAGGTTTAAAAGTTTCCTGGCCAACACAAATACTGAAAAACAGAACGCCGAATAGGAATATTACTTTTTTCATCATTTTTAGTAAATTATATGGGATGATGAGCTTTAGTGCACCTTAATTTTTTAATATATACCTAAGGCTTATTCGCCAAGAAATATTCTGCCTCGCCCTGCCCCCAGTTCGGATCAATTGCCGATTTGGTCTTATAGTTTTTAAACTGTTCCAATGATTTCTGAAAAAACTCAAGTCCTTTTTCTTTGCTTCCACCAAACTGTTGAGGGGTGAAATAAATATCCTCCGCTTTCAGCAGGGTAATTCTCGGGTTTTCGGGATCCACTTTTTCCGCCTTACTCAACATTTCCGACGCCATCATTCCCTCGCTCATAAACCGCTCCTGTGGATTCACCATCATTTTTAAACTGTGTATCATTTTCTGCAGAATAAGGATTTCCGCATTTTCTTTACTTAAAGCCTCCGCTTTATCCAGTGCTCTCTGAGCCTCTTCTGCAATAGGATCCAGTTCCGAAACTTTGCCGTCCCGCATCATCGTTCTTCCTTTTTGGATATGAGAGAAAGCAGCATAGTAATAAGGAAGCCATTGTGTCGTCTCTTTCTCTCCGATTCTTAAGAAATCATTGGCCAGGGCCGTAAAATCTTCCGGGGTTTTGCACTGTTCTATCTTAGCAATTTTTTCGGCCATTACTTTTTCGTAATTGGTCTGTGCAAAAGCAGTATAACCGCAGAAGACCATAAGCGCTAATAATAAATTTTTCATTGTATGAATTTTTAATGTTTTATGAGTTCAAAGATATTTGAATTTTGTTTTGTTCTTTAATATTTTCTTTCGAAAGGCGTATTTCGGTAACTGAACCGTTCTAAAGGTTGTTGTTGATGGCATCATTCGTTTTGTCGACACCAAAACTGATGAAGGCTCCGACGAAAACAAAAGTGTTCACGGGTGGCACCACTGCTGCACTTCGGTTCCCGTCCTGTGAAAAATTATATCCGAAAACGTTTTTGTTTCCCAAAATATTGGAAACGCTCAGAACCAGCACCGTGAAGGCTTTCGAATCCTTTTTTCCTAAATTCGGGAGATAGTTCACGCTGAAATTAAGCCCGTTGTAATCTTTCAGTCTTCCTTCGTGTCGGATTATATTGGCACCGTTTGCTGAAATAATGTCATAATATGGCCGTCCGGAGGCATAGGTGTAGGACATATTAAATCCTGTTTTCCACTTAACGACAAATTTTTTAGCCACAGCCGACAAAGTATGCTGTGCAGCAAAACCCGGAACCAGACTTACAGGGTAATTCATAAAATCCCGCTTGGAATCCAGAAACGAGTAGGAAATCCAGTAATCGATATCCTTCAGGGATTTTTTATCCCTCCAGAATACCTCAACGCCTTTTGCGAATCCGTTTCCGCTATTGCTGACGGCCGTCTGTACATATTGATCTCCGAAAGTCTTGATCAGGCGGTCATAATTTTTATAAAAACCTTCGAGGCGGAAGCTTCTGCCTTCTGAAGACCGCTGAACCTGCAGGATATAGTGTTCCGCCTTCTGAAAAGTGAGGGGCGCATCTGCATTCAGGTATTTATTTTCAGGATTCTGATAGAAAATTCCGTAGGCTAGAGAAGTCGTCCAGTTTTTTGAGAGTCGGTACGCCAAAGCCAGCCTTGGCGCGAGATTGGTTTTATTCAGCCATGATGAATTCTCTGCCCTCATTCCGATTTTGGCAGAAAAACTGTTGCTGAACCCCAGATCGGTCTCTGCAAAAACAGCAGAAATCAGATCGTTGAAATCCTTTCCGAAATTATTCGTTTCATGAGCATTGTTGAATTCCACTCCTCCTCTAACCGTACTGATTTTGCCGATTTTTCGGTCGAGAACCGTTTTGAAATTGAGATAGTTTCCCTTTGAACTGAAATCATTCTGGGGAGTTTCCGTTCCATTTGAGATCGTGGAGAACTTCAGATCCGCATCATTAAACGAGTAAGAAGTTGCCGCATTCAGCAGGTATTTCCCGAATTTCTGTTTGTACGAAAGATTATGATAGGTGTTCGAAGAATTCAGTTTCACCTTGCTTTCATCATACTCCGGTTCCAGACTTGGTGAATTCACAGCCATTTTATTCGTATCGAAACTGCCGTAGTATTTCAACATTCCGCCGGATCTGGTTTTTATCCTGAAATTGGCATCGCCCCCGAAACCGTGCGGCGGTTGCGAAAAATCGGTGTTGTAATTGAAGAGTTTCTGCATCAGTTCAAGATTGAAGTAAGACAGACTTGCGCCGTAAGAAAACGTTTTGTCTTCGCTCAGTCTCTGCATGGAACCGCTTACGAAAATCGGGGAAATGCCGAAATCATAGGAACTCGTATCGGGTAGATCCACACTCTCGAGAAGCAGCACTCCGGAAAGCGCCTGACCGTAAAGTGCCGAATAACCACCGCTGGAAAAGATATTTCCTTTGAAAAGCGAGGTGTTGAAGCGGTCTCTTCCCGGAATTCCTGGAACTGAACTTGTAAAATAATTGTTGATGAGGCTCCCATCCATAAAGATCTTGGTTTCAGCACCCGTTCCGCCGCGCACGAACAGCCCTTCGTTTTCGCCCACTTTCTGCACACCTGGAAGATAATTCAATGCGGAGGAAATCTGTCCGTCGGCTCCCGCGGTGGTATAAATATCGATTGGAGTGAGCAGCGCTGTCGCTCTTTTCTTATCGCTGGCTTCGATGGAGCCGGCAGAAATCACAATGGCATCAATCTCAGAAATCTCTTCCTTAAGATCCGCATTTACCGTCAGCGGGCTGTTTTCAAGTAGTACCGTTTTCTCTACAGACTGGAATTTAGGATTCGTGAACACTAAAGTATGACCTCCTTTTTCTGTTGTTTCAAAGGTGTAATCCCCTTTTTCATCGGTCGTTGCACCGTCATACGTGTCCTTAAGGGTAACGGAAATGTCCTTCACCCCTTTGTTTTTAAAGCTTACATTTCCGGAAATCGTCACCTGCGCACTTGAAAAAAGATGCAGAAACAGGAATACCGGAAGAAGAATTTTAAATTTGGTTTTCATTGTTGCGTTTTATGGCTCAAAGATATTTACAAAACAGCATCTGTTAAAAATAATTTGTTCTGAAGGGTTTAAAATGCTCTCTGAACGGTTCCCAGACCCTAAAATATATTTTCCTTAACTTTATGGGATCATTTTAATACTAAAACAACCGATATGAAAATTACCAAAATTTCTTTACTGGTTTGCGGCGCTGCATTTGCGGTTTCCTGCTCTACCACCAAGACCTACACCATCAACTCAAAAAGCGGCACCGATACTCAGGGCACAGCGAAGTTTTCCCAAACCGGGAAAAATGTAGAAATGGACCTGAATGTGTATAAACTCACTCCCGGAATTCATGCAGTTCATATCCATGAAAAAGGCGACTGCTCTGCTGCTGATGCGAGCTCTGCAGGCGGACACTGGAACCCCTCCAAGAACGATCACGGAAAATGGGGCGCTGAACATTTCCATATGGGAGACATCGGAAACCTGACGGCGAATAAGGAAGGTACTGCACGACTGGTATTCAAAACCGACAAATGGTGCCTTAACTGTGCGGATGAATCTAAAAACATCATGAATAAAGCCATTGTCATTCACGCAGGCAAAGACGACTTTATGACCCAGCCAACCGGTAATGCGGGCGGAAGAGTTGGCTGTGTAGAGATCAAATAATATTCATTTTACGCATGCAAAAAGCCCTTCAGTCGAAGGGCTTTTTTAATTTAATATGTTGGGTAAATTATTTCATTTCAGAAACAATGTTCACGGCTTCCTGAAGGTAAAGGTCTCTCGTTAGATTCTTCACCCAGTTTTCGGATTTCTTTTTAAAGACCTCGTCGCTCTTTTCACGGTCGATTTCGCTTTGGTAAAGGGCAAACTTGAGTCCGTTTTCGAACTTATCCAGAGATTTGAACTTTTCTATCTGAGCCTTTCTCTGCGTCATAAGGTCATTAAATTTGGTAATGTTGAGTGGAATGGTTTCCTCTTTATCCAGATTTTCTTTCCATTTTGCAGATTCGAGCAGAAGCTGATAATATTTGTTTTTCGCCATTCTTGCTGCGCTCGATTTTTCGAGGGCTGCTGCGTTAAAGTAATTTCCTTTTGTAAAACTGTATGCTGGAATCTTATCCCAGGCCAGTGCATAATCATCGTACCGCTCTCCTATTTCAGCATAGGTAAAGTAATCGTTGGTCTGTATATCAGATACAATCCCTTTTCGCTGGGTAGATTCTCCGGTGATTCGGTAGAATTTCTGTATGGTGAGTTTCAGCGAACCGAAATCATCATTCGTGTTCAGGAATCTGTTCAGGTCTACAAAAGTCTGCACTGTTCCTTTTCCGAAAGACTGTGGGGAACCGATGACCAAAGCTCTACCGTAATCCTGCATCGCGCCCGCAAGAATCTCGGAGGCTGATGCCGAAAGTTCATTCTGCATAATTACGAGTGGTCCTGTCCAAAGCGGTGCATTTGTCTTGTTTTTCAGGGTCTGTATCTTTCCGTTGCCGTCTTTTACCTGAACGTAAGGACCGGCATTCATGAACAATCCCATAATATCGCCCACTTCGGTTAAACTTCCGCCGCCGTTGTTCCGCAAATCCAGGATTACACCCTGAACTTTCTGTTCTTTAAGCTTGATAAGCTCGTTTTTAATATCATCCGAAGCATTTCTTCCTTTTGCATCTTCGAAATCAGCATTGAACCCCGGAAGGCTGATGAATCCGTATTTTTTACCGTCTGAAGCGTTTACAATAATACTTCGTGCAAATGTATCTTCAATCACCACCTCTTCGCGGATCATTGTCACGTCCTTAATCGTTTTGTCTTTTTTCTCAACTGTCAGGGTTACAGGAACTCCTTTTTCGCCGCGGATGAGTCTTACCGCTTCATCGGAAAGCATGCCCACCACATTCACAGGCTCTTCGCTGGGTTTTGATTTTACTTTCAGGATCTTATCGCCTTCGGAAAGCTGTTTCGATTTCCAGGCAGGTGCTCCAATCGTGAGCTGACCCAATTGAAGAAAACCTTTCTTCTCCTGAATGATCGCGCCGATTCCGATGACTTTTCCGGTGAAATTGGTGTCGAAATCTTCTTTGTCTTTCGGGGAGTAATAATTCGTATGCGGATCAAAAACTTCGGTATAAGCATTCATATAGCGTGTAAACCAGTCCATTTTCTTCACCTTTTTCGATCTTCTGAAAGAATCTGTAAGCAGATCTCGCACCTCATCAGTTGCGAATTTGATTTTCTCATCCTGAGTTTTTATGTTCAGCTTAATCGTATCCTGCAGTTTGTATTTGATGACAGAATCCTTTTTCTTCTTTTGGGATTCTTCCTTGGAATTGAGGGTTTCGATTTCCTGAAGGATGTTGTATTTGATGTATTTCTTCCACTCGTTGTACTGTTCCTTAGAGTTTACAGGATTTTTCTTGATCTTGGGTTCCAGGATCAGGGTTTCGTCTTCGTTCAGGTTAATCGGTTTTGCGAGGATGTCTTGGGTCATCTTATCGATCTCATCAACTCTTTGATACAGACGGTCAATGGTCAGTTTATAGAAAACAAGATCACCACGCGTAAGGTAATCGTCGAGTTTCGTTTTGTGCTTGCTGAATTCATCCATATCCGACTGCAGGAAATAGCGTTTTGCCGGATCCGTCATCTCGAAATATTTTGCATACACATCCTGCGAATAGGCATCGTTGATGGGTTTCGGGCTGTAATGCAGGTAAGAAAGCGTCTTCTGCACACTCATCATAATCGTCGACATTTTTTCATCATCGTCTTTCGGTGAGTTGAAACAGAACATCAGAAATGTGAGGGGAACGAATAAAAGTAAAGTATTGATTTTAAGTTTCTTGAACATATATTATGGTATAGGATAAATAAGTAAACAATTCCTTGTTTTTGTTACACGGAATTCTGAAGCATCAAAATTAATACCTTATTTATATTTTACCCTCTTTTTTTACTTATTTTTGTTTAAAACCCAGAAATTAATGCAGAAACCTTTGATATTAGTCACTAACGACGACGGCATTACCGCGCCGGGCGTGCGGAACCTTGTAAAATTCATGAACGAAATCGGTGAAGTGGTGGTGGTGGCGCCCAACTCGCCTCAGAGCGGGAAAGGACACGCGATCACCATCAACTCTACCCTTACTTTTGAAGAAATCAGCCTGGAAGGTCCGCAGAAGGATTATTCGCTGAGCGGAACGCCTGTTGACTGTGTGAAATTCGCCCTCGACAAAATCCTGACGCGCCGTCCTGACCTTGTGGTTTCGGGCATCAACCACGGTGCAAACTCCTCCATCAACGTTATTTATTCCGGCACGATGAGTGCTGCGGTGGAAGCCGGTGTTGAAGGGCTTCAGGCCATCGGATTCTCCCTGCTCGATTTCAGCTGGGATGCCGATTTTACTCAGGCGAAGACCCACATTCAGGAAATCGTCAGGAAAGTCCTCGAAAATCCGATGCCGAAAGGAATTGTGCTCAACGTAAACATTCCGAAACTGAAAGCGGAAGAAATCAAAGGCATTCGCGTGTGCAAACAGGCCGATGCGAAATGGGAAGAAAGCTTCGATGAGCGCGTGAATCCGCACGGGAAAACCTATTTCTGGCTTTCCGGCTATTTCAACAATATGGACATGAGCGAAGATGCCGATGAGGTTGCACTTTCGGAAGGATATATCTCAGTAGTGCCGGTAAAGTTTGACCTGACGGCGTACGAGTATATGGAAAAGCTGAAAGCGGTAATGGAGTAAATGCTTCGCGTGAAATCTTTCAAATGAATCTTTTGGAGTGAATTTCCTCTGGAGTGAATTGCTGAAGGTGAATTTTTGTAAAAGTGAAAGAGTTGTCTTTTTGGCAGTGTTTGGAGTAAGTTATCGCTTCGTCTCGTATTCGTTTCGCCTTCGTCCAACTGTCGTTTTAAACCGCTGAGTCTGGGCAACATTTCTGGATATTTTGGCAGGCAATAATGCTTGTTTTTTAACAGTAGATGTTGCGTATTCGGCGGGAAAAGGAACTTTTTAGTTGATGTTGGTCTGGCCTTAGTCTGGCCTTAGTCCGGCCCTAGTCCGGCCGTAGTCCGGCCGTAGTCCGGCCGTAGACCGTAAGTAAAGGCAACTCCATTCATTAAATTTTCTTTAATCTGGATTATAGGTGTAGTTCAAACAGATTTACCATGAAAAGCAAAACCGTCAACTTTAACCCCGCTGATTTTGAGGCCGTAAAGAATATTGCTTTGACTTTTCCGGATACCGAAGAGAGCGTTTCTCATGAAGGAACCCCTTCGGTAAAAGTCCGCGGCAAATTGATGTGCCGGCTTCATGACAGCGGCGCATTTATCCCGATACGTCTCGACTTTGAAATACGGGACCGGTATCTGGACAGCCATCCGGAAATCTTTCATCTGCCCGACCATTTTAAAGCGTACCCGTATATCTGCATGTGGATCCATCACTACGACAAGAAGTTGCTGACGGAAGTCCTGGAACACAGCTGGAAAGGATTGGCGACAAAGAAAATGTTGAAAGAATATGAAGAACTAAAAGGATAGAAATCAATTAATCATTATGATATGAGCATTAAAATTTTAGAAATATTAATACACTTTACCTCTTTAATTTTATTCGCGGCGATACTATTGTTTCCATTCTTCATCCATAAAAAACTTCAATATCGGAATTACAGCAAACTGATCAGCATATCATTTTCCTTAATTCTATGTTTACTCATCTCGGCAATACTTACTTTCGTTGCGGTTTATTGGTTTGCTGAACTTTCAGATAATATTCTGCTCAAGAAAATGGGTTACAATGAAAATGGAATGAATGAATTTGAATATTTTGAACATGTACCACCTCATCTGCTTCAAAAAGCAAAAGAAATCAGGGAAAGTCAAATGGGAATCGGTTGGCCTTTAAAAGCCATTTTCAGTTTTGTATTTTTTATATTTCCCTACAATTTAACAGCAACCATCGTTCTAGGGTTGAAATGTAGGACTGCAGATAATGCAGTCCGCCACTAGGAAACCTCCTTTAACGTACTCTTTCCAATAATCCTCTAATAGATTTAGTCCAAAATTTATGAAAACTCTATTACCTTACTCCGTTTTCTTTCTTTTAATAACCTCCTGTGCTGTAAAAAGGGCAGATGTAGATTTTATCGAATTCAATCATAAAAATTATACGGTGATTAAGGATGACAGAATCAACATTAAATTAATCCCTACCACAGCGGCCAGAGAGAAAAATGTGTCCGTTAGAATAGTTTACAAAAGTGAGCAGCTTGACAGAATAAGAATTACTGCCGCAGAATACAATGCCATAAAAGCCCACATTCATCGGATAAAACAAGAGGATTTGGAGATGCCAAGAATCGTAAATAAGGGAGAACCAAATGAATTTGTAATGGGAATACCGGATGGTGGAAGTAATTCCATCAGCATATCTGAAAACAACACGATAAGAAAATTCGCAACCAGTGGATTCATCAAACAATATCATCTGACTTTTTATGACGCTGTGGAGAAAATTTTCAGTACTGTGGGAATAGAATTAGAAGACCTATAATATTTTTTCTAATTTTGAAAAAGTAGTTCGACTCAAACAAAAACAACAAGCCATGGAAGAACAAAACAACCACACCACCAATCATGTTTCTCCGGACGATACTCCTAAAGTGACCGGAATCGGCGGGATTTTCTTTTTTTCTGAAGACCCGAAAGTAACGCGTGAATGGTACCAGAAGAACCTCGGGATCGATACGAACGATTACGGTGCCAGCTTTGAATCCAGAAACATGACAAAGCCGGACGAAATCAACATCCTGCAGTGGAGCCCCTTTAAAAAAGGCAGCGAATATTTTTCGCCCTCGAAAAAGGAATTTATGATCAACTACCGAGTGCAGAATCTTGAAGGCCTTGTGAAAAAGCTGAAAGAAAACGGCGTGACCATCCTTGACGAAATGGAAACCTATGATTACGGCAAATTCATCCACATTATGGATGCTGAAGGGAACAAGATTGAGCTCTGGGAACCTGTTGACGCCCCGTTGCGGGAAGAAAGCAAAGAGAAATAAGGCATCTACAGTCTTAACGAATACTTTCAGAACAGGATTTACAAGTCCTCCACATTCCTTAACGGCGGGCAGATGTCCGTCGTTTTGCAGTGTTACTTGGTTCCGCTTTAATTTTTATACATTTATCCCTATAAATTATCAGATATGCGCATTGAATACGAAATAAAACTGGGTTTCAAGGATGTCATGATCCGCCCGAAACGTTCTACCCTGAAATCGCGGTCGCAGGTGAGTCTCGAACGGACTTTTACATTCGTGAATTCGGGTAAAAAATGGACCGGCGTGCCGATTATCGCCGCGAATATGGATACGGTGGGGACTTTTGAAATGGCCGAAGCCCTCGCAAAAGATAAAATCATTACTGCGATCCACAAACATTATACGCCGGAAGAATGGAATAATTTCCTGAACAGTCAGCCGGATTCCATCTACGACTACATTGCGCTGAGCACAGGTACGGGAAGAAATGACGAAGAGAAGATCAGTCAGATCGTGGAGCAGCATCCAAAAATCGGATTTCTCTGCATCGATGTGGCGAACGGTTATTCCGAGCATTTCGTGGAATTTGTAAAGAAAATCAGGAAAACTTTCCCGACCAAAACCATTATTGCCGGCAATGTGGTGACCGGAGAAATGGTGGAAGAACTCATCCTCGCCGGTGCCGACATCATTAAAGTGGGAATCGGGCCGGGTTCGGTGTGTACAACACGGATCAAGACCGGCGTCGGTTATCCACAACTTTCCGCAATTATTGAATGTGCCGATGCAGCGCACGGACTTGGCGGACATATTATTTCAGACGGCGGATGCAAGATTCCGGGCGATGTTGCGAAAGCTTTCGGCGGCGGTGCCGATTTTGTGATGCTGGGCGGAATGTTTGCCGGCCACGAAGAAAGCGGCGGAGATCTGGTAGAGGAAAACGGCAAAAAATTCAGGCTTTTTTACGGCATGAGTTCACAGACCGCGATGGACAAACATTCCGGCGGCGTGGCTGAATACCGCGCTTCAGAAGGAAAAACCGTGAAAGTGCCGTACAAAGGCGCAGTTGCTGAGACGGTGAAAGACATTTTGGGCGGCGTGCGTTCGACGTGCACGTATGTTGGTGCTTCCCAGCTGAAAGAACTGTCAAAGCGCACCACTTTTATCCGTGTCGCGGAACAGCATAATGAAGTTTTCGGGAATTAACAAATCAGTAAAATATATGAAAAAAATTGTATTTCTGTTCAGTCTCTTCGCGGCACTCCAACTGTTTTCTCAGGAAAAAACTCAGGCAGACAAAATGCTTGACGAGATTCAGAAGATCACGCAGATTCAGAACAATATGAAAATAGTGTGGTGGATTCCATCCGATTACTGGCAGGTAGCTATTAGAGAAACCGGACGCGCAACAGAGGAACAGATTGCTGTGATTACAACCCTGCTGGATGATTACACCATAATCGTGGCTGGAGATTATACCTTAGATTCTCCGGAAGATACAGTAGATTTTAAAGTGAACAGCCTGAGCAAGGGTGTTGTGCTTTACGGTCTTCAGGGACAGCGAGTTCAACCCTTAAACGAATCGCAAATTGATGAAAAAGTTCTCACAATTATCAATGACATTCTGAAACCCCTGTTTACTCAAATGCTGGGTAAAATGGGTTCCGGACTTACATTTTTTGTCTATAATAATAAGACGGACGGAAAGATGATTATAGACCCCAGAAAACCAGGCAGTTTTCGTCTGGAGGTCAAAAATGAGGTTTTTCGGTGGGACCTTCCTTTGATCTCTATGATGACAGAAAAGACCTGTCCCGTAGACCAAAAATTATTGCCGGGAAACTATGTGTACTGTCCCATACACGGAAATAAGTTATAAAACTTACAAAGAATCATCAATTCTGCACTCAATATGAAGCTTATCCGTACCACTTCAGAAAACCGGGATTTTATTCAGCTCGTTAAAATGTTGGATGAATATCTAGCGTTTATGGATGGTGAAGACCATGCCTTCTACGACCAGTTTAACGGGATTGATATGCTGAAGCACTGCGTTCTTTTATATGATGAAGAAAATGCTGTAGGTTGTGGTGCCATTAAACCTTATAGCGAAAAATCTGTAGAAGTAAAGCGCATGTTTGTCATTCCGGAATTCCGCGGAAAAGGGTTCGCTTCTGCCCTTCTTTCGGAGCTCGAAAAATGGGCTGCAGAACTCGGATTTGGGCGGGTAATTCTGGAAACCGGAATTGGTCAGACCGAAGCCATCAGACTGTACGAAAAAACTTACCGCCGTACTGAAAATTACGGACCTTACGCCGGTGTTGAGAATTCGTTATGCTTTGAAAAAGAGTTGAAATAAAAGGAGTTAACTAAAAAACCTCTTTTTTCACGGAGACAGAGTCCTTTCCGGAAGATTCTACCATCACTGCATGGTTTTCTCTAAAAACCTTTTCGATTTCTTTAATCACTTCAGGACCCGAACCTACTGATTTGTAGACCACTTTTCCGTCGTTGATGATGATGTGTTTCGGCACAACTCCAACGTCAGAACCGCTAAATATCCCGGCGATTTCGGTCTGTTTTTCTGTATCGTAGATTTCCTTAAAACCATCAATTTTCAGTTTCTTCAAAAGGTTTTTTGCTTGTTCAGTGTCTTTAGAATCACTCAGCAGAATAAACTTCACCGTTACATAACGGTCCTGAAGTTTCTGGAGTTCCGGAAGTTCGGCGATGCACGGCTTGCACCATTCTTCCCAAACGTTGATGTACACCAATCCGCGCGTCGGATAGGACTTCAGATCCGGCTTTGTATACTGATTGACAAAAAATACCAACCCTAAGATAAAAGCGGACGTGATAAATATGGTGAGATAATTTTTCATTTTAATTGAATTTCCAGATTTTATTGTAACGGTATACCAATACCAGCTGCGAAAGCACAAGATATGCGAAAAACACTACATATTCGTACCATTCCCACGCCTGAATGCTTCCCAGTTTATCCACATAATTGCTCGGCAGCAATGCAATGACCCAGTCGAATTTCGGAAAGAAATTATCGATAAGCATGACCACCACTCCATTGAACTGAAAAAGCAGATAGAGCACAATAATCGTCCAGATGGAGGGAATCAGCCACACAAAAGCGCCTGTGATCAGCCCGGTGGATAAAATGCCGAGAAAAGCTTTAAGGATTTCAATATTATACGCAATCGGAGACTGGTAAAAGATCAGCGCAAAAACCTGCTGAATGATACCTATCGTCACAAGATACAAAAGGGAATAGAGCAGGATCTGAATGAAGAAATAGGAGAAAAATTTCAGAAATTCCGAGGAATTCTTCCAGACCAGATTCCCGAATTTATTCTTGATGAGCTGCACCTGTGCGAAACCCACCACAAAAATAAAGAGCATGTTCCAGCCGCCGTTCAGCCAGAGGCTTTTCCATTCTCCTTTTCCGCCGCCGCTTTCGTGCTGTGCGTAGGAAATACCACCAATGGAAAGGATGAGGAGAAAGGTGATGACAAGGTAACTCACCCAGAAATAACGGCCTTTGAATGTAGATGCCCAAACGCTTTTAAAAATATTCAAATCCATGGTTAGAGTTTTATTTTTTCGGAGATTTTATGATTTTCGAGCACGACTTTATGGGTACAGACTTCATTGATGAAATCGGCATCATGCGAAACCAGAAGTCCGCTTGTGACATTTTTTTTAATTTTTTCCATGAAAAGCAGTCGGGAATCCGCATCCAGCCCTTCTGTAGGCTCGTCCATCACCGCATACGGCTGATAAAGGGAGAGGTTGATGCGCGCCTTGCTTTTATTTCCTAAAGATAAATGGCGGTACTGCTTTTCGCGGTATTCCTGCTTCAGGTCGAAGAATTCAAAAGGGGTGTAATGTTCGCCCACCAGATTTCTGAAAAATTCTTTATGGGTAATATAATCGAGGTTGGGATGGAAGCCTACACTGTCGCCGAGATAAGAGAATTCCGCATTAAGTCTGCAGTTTACATTTCCTGACTTGATAAAGCCTAGAATCAGATTCAGCAAAGTAGATTTTCCGGTACCGTTCACTCCTGTTACGCCGACGATCTCACCTTTGTTCAGGGTAAAGCCGGTATCCTCAAAGATTTTCTCATGCCGTTTTGAAAACTGAAATTCAGAAATCCTGATATTAATGAGTTCCTCCATCGTATTTGTTTTTCAGATAAGTACCCGAAGCCGGCACTATGTTACATATTTTAAATAGTCAAATCAAAAAAAGGCCTTGAAAAAGCCTTTTTATATTTTAAATCAATGATCAGGTGAGGAGTCCGCCGCAAACGTTCAGGACCTGTCCCGTAATATAGCCCGAAAGGTCGCTTCCGAGGAATACACATGCGTTGGCTACATCTTCAGGTTTTCCGCCACGTTTCATCGGAACGTCGTTTCGCCATCCTTCGATTACTTTTTCGTCCAGCGCTGCGGTCATTTCGGTTTCAATAAATCCGGGCGCAATCGCGTTGCAGCGAATGTTTCGGGAACCCAGTTCCAGGGCCACCGATTTTGTAAATCCGATTACGCCGGCTTTTGAGGCCGCATAATTCGCCTGACCTGCATTTCCCTGAATACCTACAACCGATGACATGTTGATGATAGATCCGTTTCTGGCTTTCATCATTGGTTTGATCACTGCTTTTGTAAGATTGAAAACCGAATCAAGGTTGGTTTTCATAATGATGTCCCAGTCGTCCTTGTTCATTCTCAAAAGCAGGTTATCACGTGTTATTCCGGCATTATTGATCAGAATATCCACTTTCCCGAATTCTGCGATTACATCGTCCACAAGTTTCTGTGCGGCATCAAAATCAGATGCATCGCTCTGGTACCCTTTTATCTTTGTTGTTGAACTCAATGATTTTTCAAGTTCAGCCGCTTTTTCCACTGATCCGGCATAAGTAAAGGCCACCTGTGCGCCCTCTTTGGCAAAAGTTTCCACTATTCCCTTTCCTATTCCTCTTGAGCCGCCGGTGATGAGCGCTACTTTTCCTTCTAATAATCCCATATTTTTTAATTTAAACCGAATTGTTGATGATAAGAACAATTTCTCCTTTTAATGTTTTGCTTTTTGAGAACTCAATGAGTTCGGTGATGGTGCCGCGCCTGGTTTCCTCGAACTTTTTGGAAATCTCACGGCTCAGGCTGACCTTGGTTCCGTCGCCGAAAAATTCCAGGATCTGTTCCAAAGTCGTATTGATTTTGTGCGGGCTTTCGTACAAAATTATGGTTTTTTTCTCTTCTGCAAGCTGTTTGAGCTTGGTTTGTCTTCCTTTTTTCTGGGGCAGAAATCCCGCGAACAGAAATTCGTTGTTCGGCAGGCCTGAAACGACCAAAGCCGGTACAAAAGCGGTGGCTCCGGGAAGGCACTGCATTTCCATATTTTCGTCAGAAACCGCTTTTGCCAACAGATATCCCGGATCCGAAATTCCGGGGGTTCCTGCATCGGTGATGATGGCAATGTCCTGTCCGTTTTTCAAATCATCAATGACCTTCTGCGTCGTCTGATGTTCGTTGTGTAAATGATATGATTTCAGCGGTTTAGCTATTTCATAATGTTTCAGAAGAACACCGGAAGTCCGCGTGTCTTCGCACAGGATATAATCCACCTCTTTCAGGATTCTTACAGCCCTGAAAGTCATGTCTTCCAGATTTCCAATCGGTGTTGGAACAAAGTATAAAATTCCGGACATTTATAGTTTTTCAAAAAGGTTTTTACAGAATTCTTCAAGGCCCGGATCACGCGCTCCCATTAGAAGCAATACTGCTCCTTCTTTAAGTTCAGGCCGCAATGCCTCCAGCAGATCATCGCGGTTCTCGACAAAATGAGCGCTTTTTCCTTTCGCTTTAAGGTCTTCAATTAGATCATTTGCCGAAATATCCTTCACGGCAGTTCCGCCGGCGTAGAAAATTTCACTCATCCAAATTTCATCCTGTGGTCGGAGTGCCAAGGCAATTTCCTCGACAAAATCCTTTCTCAGAAATTTTGTAGGACCGTAACCGTGCGGCTGAAACCACGCAATAACTTTTTCAGCCAAAGGCTGACAGGCTCTGATGGAGGCGGCGCATTTTGCGGGGTTGTGTGCGTAATCATCAATGACCCAGACTCCTTCTTTTTGCCCGAGAATCTGGTGACGGCGGTAAATTCCCTCGTAATTCGCCAGACTTTCAGCGCAGGTTTTCAGATCAACTCCTATTTGGTTTGCGACCGCAACCGCTGCGGCGGCATTTTCTACGGAATGCCTCCCGAGTGAAGTCATATGAAATTTCTGGTTCAGGATTTCAAAGGTTAATGACAGACCTTCCTGCTTAAATTTTTCTGCGGAAAATCCCGCATTTTTATCTTCAAAACCAAAATCATTTGCAGCATTGGCAGAGAGTTTTTTGGCCAGTGTATTTGATTGATTTACAATGAATAAGCTCTTCGTGTTGCTTTTAAATATCGTGAAAAGTTCCATCAGTTCATCAATTTCCTGATGGTCTTTATCAACGTTTAAAAGAAGTCCGATTTCCGGTTCGTACTGAACCACAGAACCGTCGCTTTCGTCGGCTTCAATAATCAGCCAATCTCCTTTTCCAACAGCAGCGTTTCCGATTTTACCCTGTTTAATAATGCTCGTGAGACCGGCCCCCGAAATGATGCTCGGTTCAAGACCGGCATCCAGAAGAATCTGGTAAAGCATCGCGGAGGTCGTTGATTTACCGGAAGTTCCGGCAACGGCAATGGTTTTTTTGCTTTTGGCGATCACCGAAAGCAGTTCGCTTCTCTTCATAATCGGTATTCCGAGTTCTTTTGCTTTCTGTACTTCGAAAACCGTGTCTTCAATCGCAGTTGATACCACCACTAAATCTGTTTTTTCAGAAATTCCGCTTCCGTCCTGCAGAAAACATTCAATTCCTTCGGCTTCGAGCTGGTCCTTGGTTTTATTATATTCATCGGGGTGAAAATAGCGGTCGCTCCCGGCCACCTCCTTTCCAATTCCTTTTAAATACTGGGCAATTGCACTCATGCCGACTCCGGCCACGCCGATGAAGAAAACACGCTGAAAATCGGAAACGGATCCGGTCTTTAGTTCACTCATCCTACAAAAATTTTCCTTCTACGAGGCTCCAAAGCCGCTGCGCCAATTCATCATTCTTACTCCAGTTTTTCTGATAATACGTATCGCTTAAATATTGTTTTGCTTCTTCCAGATTATCAAAGGTATTCAGTTTGGCTATAGTGGACTTCAGATCTTCTTCATTCCCGTTAAAGAGTATTTTGGTGAAAGATACTTTATCATTCAGATCCAGTCGGAAATCGGGTTTCCGCTTTTCCGCTTCCATAAAGTCGGTTGAAATATTGGTTTTGAGAATGCTTCCCGAATCGCTTTTCTGTTCTGGTTTACGCAGTTCCTCTTCCCGGATATTCTCCAGCGGATCTTCATCGAAAAGATTCTGGACTGCTTTAAGTCCTTTTATGTGGGCGAGTTTGAATTTTTTTTCCGCATGATGACGTGCGGCTTCATTTTCATCCTCGAAAAGATGCGGTTTTTGAGGGTTTCCGGTTTCTTCCCTCTCAAACTCTATAATTTTTCTGCGGTTTTCCTCCATTTCCAGAAATTCCTTTTCATTGCGGACTTTTTCTTCATCTTCCTGCTGCATATCCTGCTCGGTAATTTCTTTCTCATCTGAGAAACCTGAAGTTAAATCCATCGCTTCCTCATTTTCTGTCCCGAAAACATTTTCAGGAGCCAAATCATCGAAAGTCAGACTTTCCTGTTCTTGATGTTCAGTTATTCCATTTTCCTCTTGTTCACGTTCTACAAAAGTTTCTCTGTTGCCGATATCATTCAGTTCATTGGTGAACATCACTTCTTCTTCAATCACATCATCTTCGTGCGGCAAATCTTCAAAGTACTGCTCATCGCGGTAATCTTCATTCTGTTGATTTGTGATATTAATAACTGCATTTTGCACAGGAATCTCCGCAACAAAAGCTTCTTTGTTTTTTTCAAGAATCCTTAAAAATGCAATTCTGTCACTTAACTCCGCAAACAGATCCTGTCTGGCCAGCAACTCGTCTCTGGAAGCGATTTTCGAAAGCGATTCGAGGATGCTTTTCGATTCAAAAAAAATCTTTTCCTGTATATCCTGAAGGTTTTGCATAATAAGTCTTATTATATTCCTTATTTTTGATTCTTAAATATTACGGCTAATTTAACAAATGTTTTTAGAAAATACAATAAATCACGCAAAACAAAGCGGGTGGATGGAAGTGATCTGCGGCTCAATGTTTTCGGGGAAAACCGAGGAACTGATCCGCCGTTTGCGCCGCGCTGAAATGGCCGGACAGAACGTGGAAATCTTCAAGCCTAAACTCGATACCCGATATGCCGAAGCTGAGGTGGTTTCCCATAATCAGAACAAAATCCGGAGCACTCCCGTTGAAAGCCCCAGCGAAATCCTGCTTTTGGGATCCAATTGCGATGTTGTAGGGATTGATGAAGCCCAGTTTTTCGATGAAAGTGTGGTAGAAGTAGCCAACCAACTGGCCAACAACGGTGTGCGTGTAGTAATCGCGGGACTGGATATGGATTTCCTGGGGCGTCCTTTCGGTCCTATTCCCAACCTTATGGCCACTGCAGAATATGTAACAAAAGTTCATGCCATCTGCAAAAGAACAGGAAATCTGGCCAATTATTCCATGCGGATTTCGGCAAGCCGCGATCTCGTGCAATTGGGCGAAACAGAAAGTTATGAAGCGGTGAGCAGAAAAGTCTTTAATGATGAAATGTTGAAGAAGCATCCATGAACTATACCACCAGAGAAATTGCTGAAATTACGGATTCACAATTAATTGGAGACGGCAATATCTGCGTAAAAAACATTGCGTTTGATAGCCGTACGATCTATTCATCCGCAGATACTGCGTTTCTGGCCCTCAATACTTCCAAAAACTCAGGTGAAAAATACATTTATTCAGCCATTGAAAAAGGGATCAAAATCATCATTTCCCGACATCAATTGCATGATACACCTGATATTACATGGATTATTGTTAGAGACGCCATTCAATTCCTAAAACAGCTTGCAAAATACCATCTTACCCGTTTTAACCTGCAAACCATCGGCATAACGGGAAGCAACGGAAAAACCATTGTTAAAGAATGGCTGTATCAGAGTCTTTTTGGGGAGTTTGCTACGGTTAAAAGTCCGAAGAGTTTCAATTCACAGATCGGGCTTCCCCTGTCATTACTTGAAATCAACGAAAAACACGAACTTGGAATTTTTGAAGTTGGAATTTCAAAACCCGGCGAAATGAAACTTCAGGAAGAAGTATTTTCCCCCAACATAGGAATCCTGACGCATATCGGTTCTGCACACGCTTCCAATTTTAGTTCCGAAGAGGAACTCATTGAGGATAAAATACTCCTTTTCAGAAACAGCACCACCATCATTTTTAATGGAGATAATGACTTGGTTTTTAATCGAATAAATGTTGAGTTTTCAAGCAAAAGATTAATATCCTACGGTTTCAAAAGCCGTAATGATCTTCATCTCAACACAGACTTGAAAAATAAAAAGTCAGAGATCTCTTTCAAATATTTTGGTGAAGAAATTATACTTCCCATCTACCAGCGGGATGAAGCGACTCTTTCGAATGCGCTCTGTATCATTGCTGTTTTAAAAGAGTTAGGGTTAAACAATGAGAAGATCAGAGAAAAAATAAGTTCACTAAGGCCAGTGGAAATGCGGCTTGAAAGCGTCACAGGATTGAGAAACAATGTCCTCATCAACGATTCCTTCAACCTGGATCTCGATTCGTTAAAGATCGCTTTCCAGTTTATTAAAGAATATAAGAAAAAGAGGCAGTCTCTGGTCCTTACCGATTTTGTTGAGGGAAAAGATTCCGAAAGCCTTTATCTTAGAGTCGCTCAACTCACCAATGCGCAGCATTTCAGCAAAGTTTTTCTGGTTGGCGAAGAAATAGTTCAATATGAATCCCTTTTTGAAGCTGAAACCTTTACTTTTAATAGCACTTCTGAACTTATTGACAGTCATCAACTTGATCAAATAGAGAACGAACTTATTTTACTGAAAGGTGCAAGAAAGTTTGAGATTGAAAAAGTGAAAAATTATCTCGAACTACAGAAACACGACACCATTCTGGAAGTGAATCTAAATGCGGTTCTGCATAACATCAATGTGCATAAATCGCTTCTGAAGCCTGAAACAAAGATGATGGCGATGGTAAAAGCCAATAGCTACGGCTTGGGAGGTTATGAAATGGCTGAGTTTCTACAGCACCACCATATTGATTATCTTGGTGTCGCATTTGCGGATGAAGGTGCTGATCTGCGAAAAAAAGGCATTACGGTCCCCATCATGGTCATGAATCCGGAGCAGCACAGTTACGATACAATTATTGATTACGATCTGGAGCCCGAAATATACAGCTTCAGGGTTCTGGAGCTGTTTTATCATCAACTGAGGCAGAAGGGAATCCAAAAGAAATATCCCATCCACATCAAGCTGGAAACCGGAATGCACAGGCTTGGTTTTAAGGAAGAAGACCTAGATGAACTCATCCAAAAGTTGAATAAGATGGAAGTAAAAGTGGAATCCGTTTTCAGTCATCTTTCTTCTTCTGATGTACCTGAAGAAAAAGAGTATACCTTTGAACAGATTGAAATTTTTTGCAAAAGTGCAGAATTATTAAGCAAAGGGTTAAATTACAATCCTTTAAGACATATTCTGAATACTTCGGGAATTGTCAATTATCCCGAATGTCAGTTTGATATGGTCAGAATCGGGATCGGAATGGTAGGAATATCGGCTAATCCCAAAATCAAAAAGCAACTGAAAAATGCGGTAAGTTTTAAAACCGTTATTTCGCAGATTTCAGCCGTGAAAAAAGGTGATTCTATAGGATACAGCAGAAAATACCGTGCTGAAAATGACACCTGTATTGCAACGATTCCCGTTGGTTATGCTGATGGAATCCCGCGGCTGATCGGTAATGAATTGGGTAAAGTGGGCATCAATAAAACCCTTTTCCCTATTGTCGGAAATGTGTGTATGGATATGATGATGATTAATATTGGAACCCATCCTGCCAGAGAGGGAGACGAAGTCATTATTTTCAATTCGAACCCTACCCTGGAGGAATTTTCCGGATATTGCGGTACCATTCCTTATGAAGTCCTGACTTCCATTTCATCCCGGGTTAAAAGAATTTATATAAAAGACTAATGAAAAAACTTTACATCTTTACCTTTCTTGTTCTCCTGAGTTTTTCGATAAAAGCTCAGATTAAAGAAGGCTTTGTAATCCCTAAAAATCCTAAAATCGGATTATCACTCTCCGGTGGCGGTGCCAAAGGTTTTGCGCATATTGGTGTTTTGAAAGTACTTGACTCATTGGGAGTAAAGGTGGATTATATTTCGGGAACCAGTATGGGAGCTATTGTTGGCGGCCTTTATGCTTCCGGGTACACCGGAAAAGAAATCGAAAAAATAGTCATCGACACTGACTTTTATACCATTATTGCGAATGAAAAAACGCGTCAGGAAACCTCTTTTTTCAATAAATCTGTTAATAAATATATTCTTACCATTCCGGTAAAGAACGGTAAGTTCAATCTTTTGCCGAAAGCGATCTCAACCGGTCAGAAAAACATTTATCTATTGAAGGAACTCTTTAAAAACGTTTCCGTAATAGAGGATTTCTCAAAATTACCGATTCCGTTTATGTGCATTGCAACCAACCTGGAAAGCGGCAAAATGGAAGTTTTCGAAAATGGTGATTTGGTAAGTTCCATAATGGCCAGTTCAGCATTCCCTTCATTGATGGATCCGGTTAAAATTGGAGATTCCTTATATATAGACGGGGCGATGACCATCAACTACCCTTCCAAACCACTCAAAGATAAAGGAATAGACATTGTAATCGGTGTGGATTTAAGCCAGGGTCTGGCAAACCGCGCAAATTTACAGAGTGCCATTGATATACTGAATCAGGTCATTGATTTTGGAATTCAGAAAGAAACCAAAAATCAGTATGCATACACTGATATCAATATCCATCCTGATCTTACGGGCATGAGCGCTACAAGTTATGATGCAAAGCAGGCCATTCTGGATTCCGGCTATGCAGAAGCACAAAAGTACACCCGGGTACTTTCGCTTCTTCCGAAAAAAGATGAAAATCTGCTTCGCGCTCCTATTAATTCCATTTACTCGAATGTTTATAAAATCGACAGTTTAGTACTGGAAAACAACGAAATTTTTGGACAGAACTATGTCGCGGGAAAAATGAACCTCAAACTTCCCGCACTCCTTACTTACGGAGGAATCAATAAAATGATTGATAAACTTTATGCGACGAATAATTACAAACTGATCAATTATGATATCATTCAGAAAAACGATAAAAATTACCTTAAAATAAACGTAACTGAAGATGACACCCGAATTTTCGTCAAATTCGGCCTTCATTACGATGAAGTATTCAAGACAGGTTTGCTGGTGAATGCCACTGCGAAACGCCTGCTGTTTAAAAACTCTACCGTCTCACTGGACATTGTTGTGGGTGACAAGCCGCGGTATTATTTCAATTACTTTATTGACAATGGTTATATTCCCGGGTTTGGAATCTATGCTTCCGGAATGTCCCTTGATTTGAAGGATATTGATTCGAATGTATATGACAGTTGGAACTGGCTGCACAACGAAGCCTTTATACAGTCCATATGGCGCGATAAATTTGCGATCGGCGGCGGAATCAATCACGATTATTTTGAGTCCAAAATAAGCGGCAATGCAGACTTCTCCGGGTCCAGAAACTTTCTGAATCCTTTTGTATTCATTAAAAGTGATACGCAGGATGACAAAAGCTTTCCGACAAGAGGATTTGTTCTGAATGCAGAAGGAAAAATCCTCGATCTGCTTAGCGACGAACAGCAAGGCCGCACTTTCCAGACAAAAATTACATCCCAGATCAACTTTCCACTTTCCGGATGGCTGACTTACAGGATTGGGCTTTTCGCCGGATTAACCATTGGAAATGACATCAATAAATTTTACCAATATCGGATCGGCGGAATTTTCGACCAAAATTTAGGCAATTTTACTAAATTTGAAGGCTATGAGTTTGGGCAACTGGATTCATCGAACCTCTTAACTGCTTCTAATACTGCCCAGTTTAAAATTTATAAAAATTATTACCTTGATGCCACCGTAAGTTTGGCCAATCTTTTCAATGACATACAGGTAGATGATATTTTCCATATTTCTGAATCCTCTGCTGGTTTAACAGCAGGCTACAAATCACCATTCGGGCAGATCAAACTTAACTACAGCCATTCATTAAACAGAAATAATGGGGTTTTCAGTGTAATTTTAGGACATTGGTTTTAATATGATACATTTTTTCTTTGAAAATATAAACGAAGTCAAGATCCCTTCCGCCACCGTTAATTGGCTGGAAAATCTGATCATTTCTGAAAATCGCAAAGTCGGTGAAATCACCTACATCTTCTGCGATGACGAATATCTCCTGCAGGTAAACCGTGATTATCTTCAGCACGACTATTACACAGACATCATTACATTCGACTATGTAAAGGGTAAAATAATTTCAGGTGATATTTTTGTATCTTTGCCCCGCATTTCTGAAAATGCAGATCTCCATCAGAAAAATTTTGATTCAGAACTTCACAGAGTACTTGCTCACGGGCTTTTGCATTTGTGCGGATATAAAGATAAATCAGAATTGGAGGTAGCAGAAATGCGCAAAAAAGAAGATTTTTATTTAAGTGTGAGGCTTTAGGATTCGGTCCATGTTTTACACTTACATTAATGTTTCACGTGAAACATATTTAATTTCAAGAGATGATAAACGAAGTATATGATGTCATTGTTGTTGGTGCAGGCCATGCAGGATGCGAAGCTGCAGCTGCTGCGGCCAATTTAGGATCAAAAACACTCCTGATAACAATGAATATGCAGACGATAGGACAAATGTCCTGTAATCCTGCAATGGGTGGTATTGCAAAAGGACAGATTGTGCGTGAAATTGATGCAATGGGCGGTTATTCCGGTATTATTGCAGATAAATCTGCGATTCAGTTTAAAATGCTGAATCTTTCTAAAGGACCCGCAATGTGGTCCCCACGTACACAGAATGACAGGATGATGTTTTCTGAAGAATGGAGAATTGCTCTTGAAAACACTCCAAATCTTGATTTTTTTCAAGACATGGTAAAAAGTCTAATCATCGAAAACAATCAGGCGTGCGGTGTTACCACTTCTTTGGGCATTCAAATCAAAGCGAAATCGGTTGTACTAACTAACGGTACATTTCTAAATGGGCTGATCCACGTTGGGGACAAACAGATTGGAGGCGGTAGAATGGGTGAACCCCGAGCTTTTGGGATTACCGAACAGCTTGTGTCATTGGGTTTCGAAGCAGGCCGGATGAAAACCGGTACTCCACCACGTGTAGACGGAAGGTCTCTTGATTATTCCAAAATGGAAGAACAGAAAGGGGACGAAAATCCTCAAAAATTCTCTTACACCGATACCCCGAAACTTACAAAACAGCTAAGCTGCCATATCGTTTACACCAATGAGCAGGTACATGATATTCTTCGCGAAGGATTTGACAGAAGTCCGATGTTCAATGGTACCATTCAGAGTATTGGACCGAGATACTGCCCGAGTATTGAAGATAAAATCAACCGTTTCGCGGAAAGGACCCGTCACCAGTTATTTGTAGAACCGGAAGGTTGGAGAACTGTAGAAATCTACGTAAACGGATTCAGTTCCTCTTTACCCGAGGATATTCAGCTAAAAGCGATGAAATACATCCCAGGTTTCGAAAACGTAAAGGTCTTCCGCCCGGGATATGCGATTGAATATGATTACTTCCCTCCTACTCAACTCAACCATACACTTGAAACAAAACTGATTGAGAATCTTTATTTCGCCGGACAGATCAACGGTACAACAGGCTACGAGGAAGCTGCTGGTCAGGGATTAATGGCCGGAATAAACGCCCACAATAAAGTTCATGGAAAAGAAGAATTTATCCTGAACCGAGACGAAGCATATATCGGCGTTCTGATTGATGATCTGATCACAAAAGGAACCGAAGAACCGTACCGTATGTTTACTTCAAGGGCTGAATACAGACTCCTTTTAAGGCAGGACAATGCAGATATCCGTTTGACAGAAAAAGCCTATCAATTAGGCTTAGCAGACGAAAAACGTCTGATCAATGTGCAGGAAAAAATCAAAAAGAGCAATGAACTGGAGGCTTTCTTACGGGATACTTCTTTAAAACCTGGTATTATCAATCCAATCCTTGAAACTATTGATTCTTCTCCTGTTGATCAGGCTTTCCGTGCAGCACAAATCCTTACAAGACCCAATATGACCCTTCAGGTGCTGGAAAATATTGATTTTATTAAAGATATCTCTGCAACTTTTGAAGAAGAAGTAAAAGAGCAGGCAGAAATCAATATCAAGTATAAGGGATACATTGAAAAAGAGAAAGAAAATGTGGCCAAACTCAACCGCCTGGAAACCATAAAGATTCCGGAAGAGTTTGATTATATGGTCATCAATTCCCTATCCTCCGAAGCCAAACAGAAGCTGAATAAAGTTAAACCCAAAACCATTGCTCAGGCCGGCCGAATCAGCGGTGTTTCACCAGCAGATATCAATGTTCTTTTAATCTATTTAGGGCGTTAATGTTTCACGTGAAACATACGAAAATTAATCATTATGAAAATTAAGGATCATTTCCTAACCGGAGAAATATTTGAGATAAGAGAAACGGAAACCAATGACGTATTGAAAACCTCTCCCCTGCCTGAAAATATGGCAGCTTATTACGAAAGCAAAGACTATATTTCCCATCATCAGGATTCAGGGAGTTTCAAAGAAAAACTGTATAAATTTCTTCAAAGCTTTAACCTCAATTACAAGAGGAATATTCTTGCAAAAGAACTGCCTATAGGCGCAAAGGTTTTGGATTATGGATGCGGGGCAGGAGAATTTCTGAAGTTCGTAGAACAGGATTTCCAAACTTACGGATATGAACCCAATGAGTCAGCACGTGTGTTCGCTTCCAAAAAATTAATAAAAACCCAATTATTAAGCAGTCTTGAAACAGTACAGGATGGAAGTTTAGATGCGATAACGCTCTGGCATGTTTTCGAACATATTGAAAATCAGCAGGATATCTTAAGTTTATTTTATAATAAACTGAAATCCAATGGTTTGCTTATTATTGCGGTTCCCAATCACACATCTGATGATGCAAAAAGATACCGGGAGTACTGGGCAGCATATGATGTTCCGAGGCATGTCTTCCACTTTTCCAGAACAGGAATGGAAAATCTGATGAACAATCAAAACTGGAAAATTAAAAAAATCAAACCCCTCCTGCTCGACTCTTTTTATATTTCGATGCTGAGTGAAAAATACAGAAAATCACCATTATTTTGGTTAAAAGGATTCATTTACGGAGCCATTTCTAATTTTAAAGCATCAAAAAACGGTCAATTTTCCAGTTTGATATATGTTATCGAAAAAAAATAGTTTTTCGATTTTCGAACCGTTTCTGAGAGTCAATTTTCATCATATTCAGGAAAATTACGCTCAGTTTACTGAGTCATTTTTATTTTTCAAGAAAATTTTTCCTCCAAACAACAAATAAAAAAGTTGCCCCAATTTGGGCAACTTTTATTTTTAATTCTAAATTTTAAGATTTTTCTAGCTGTTGATGGCTGCAATTCCAGGCAGTTCTTTTCCTTCCAGACTTTCTAGCATCGCACCACCTCCTGTTGAAACATAGCTTACTTTGTTTTCATAACCAAAATGTTTCACAAATGCCACGCTGTCTCCTCCCCCAACAAGCGAAAATGCACCTAATTTGGTAGCTTCCGCAATACTGTCTCCCAATGCAATCGTTCCGGCAGAGAAATTAGGCATTTCAAAAACACCTACCGGTCCGTTCCACAGGATTGTTCTGGAATTCATAATTACATCATTAAAAAGCTCCTGAGTTTTCTTCCCTACATCCATACCCATCCATCCGTCTGGAATATCGTATATCTCCTCTTCTTTTCTTTCTGCATCATTACTGAATTCATCAGCGATAATGGCATCAACCGGCAGATATAATTTAACATTCTGGGCTTTCGCTTTTTCAATAATTTCAAGAGCAAGACCCATTTTATCTTCTTCCAGAAGCGATTTACCAATCTTTCCTCCAAGCGCTTTAATAAACGTAAAAGCCATCCCACCGCCTATGATCAGGTTGTCAACGGCCGGTAAAATATTTTCAATAATGGTAATTTTGGTGGAAACTTTAGAACCTCCTAAAATCGCAGTAACTGGTTTTTCTCCGCTTCCCAAAACTTTATTGATGGCTTCAAGCTCCTTGGCCATCAGTAAACCGAAAAATTTAGTTGATGGAAAATATTTGGCAATTACTGCTGTAGATGCATGTTCACGGTGGGCAGTTCCGAATGCGTCATTTACATAAGCATCTGCATATTTTGCAAGTTTTTCTGCAAATTGGCTGTCTCCCTTCTCTTCTTCTTCGTAAAATCTAAGGTTTTCCAGAAGAAGGATTTCTCCGGGTTTCAGATTTCCAGTCATTTTCGTGGCATCTTCACCCATACAATCAGGACAAAATTTTACTGGTGCTCCTAAAACCTGCTCAATTTCAGGAACTATATTTTTTAATGAAAATTCATCTAAATGTTTCCCTTGCGGTCTCCCGAGGTGGGTCATCAGAATCACAGAACCGCCGTCTTTCAAGATTTTTTCAATGGTAGGTTTTACAGCCTGAATCCGGGAATTATCCGTTACCTTCAGGTCTGCACTTTGCGGTACATTAAAATCTACACGCACTAAAGCCTTTTTGTCCTTAAAATTAAAATCTTCGATTGTTTTCATTATTCGTCGTCTTTTTAGTTGCACAAATTTAAGATTAATTCACTTTGTTTGAAATTTAATTTCACTTTAAAATCCACAATCCACAAAGCCTCATCTTATCTACATTATCTTTTTTTTATATAAAAGAATATGAATACTGTTGTTGTAGTGTGTGGTTTTGTTGAGAAATAATTCTTCTTTATTTAGCCACAGCGAGTAGCTGGTGAGTTCATATTTAATTAACATTGCAAATGTTTGTAATTCAGCTGTATAATTCCTTTACCAACATTTGTCAGTAAGTCCTGAAGATCGCAGTATTGGGAACTTAACTATGGAAAATCTGTCCTTATTCGTTCCGAAACTTTCTGAAAATAAATCTAAGAAAATCCAAAAACAATTTCCAATATGAATTAAATATGAATTAAAAAAGCAATTCTTTTGTAAACTTATCAACAGGTTTTAGAGGTCATCTTCACAAGTTTTTCAAATTCTGATCTTTCAGCCAATTGTATACCAAATTACACTTGTGGTGAATGATTTACAACATTTCCTCAGCAATCCTACCCTATTTATTTTAATAGTATTAAATTTGTAAGAATTGAAAATTCTATATTAAAAGCAATGAAAAAGTTAGCAATTGCGTGTGATCATGCCGGTTTCGATTATAAAGAACTGATAAAAAAGCATCTTGAAGGAAAATTTGAAATAAAAGATTTCGGAACATTTTCCAGGGATTCTGTGGATTATCCCGATTTTGTTCACCCAGCGGCCACTTCGGTTGAAAACGGTGAAAATGAATTCGGTATCCTGATCTGTGGAAGCGGAAACGGTGTTCAGATCACGGCCAACAAGCATCAGGGAATCCGCTGTGCCCTTTGTTGGGAGGTGGAATTGGCAGAACTGGCCAGAAAGCATAACAATGCCAATATGTTGGCAGTTCCCGCTAGATTTGTTACAGAAGAGCTGGCTTTAAACATGGTCGATGCTTTCCTTTCTACGGAATTTGAAGGCGGAAGGCACCAAAACAGAGTCGAGAAGATCTCCTTCTGTTAACTTTTTCAAACAACAAAAAAATTATGGCTAAAAAAAGCAAATTTATATCGCCCAAAAACAATACAAAACTCCAGGAAATCGGACGTTTGATTTTAAGTTTCATGAATGGGAACTCTACTAAAATCTACAACTACAAACAGATTTCAGACGGAATCGACTATAAAAACCCTCGCCAGCGGGAACTGGTGATCCAGACCCTCCACAAACTTTTGGCAGATGACCGGATTATTGAAGTGGAAAAAGGAAAGTTCATCCTCAATCTGAAAATTGCAGGAACACTGACCGGCGTAATCGATTTTAACCAGGCCGGAAATGCCTACGTGCGCGTAGAAGGGATGGACGATGACGTCTTTATCCATTCCAAAAATGTGAAAGATGCGCTCCAGGGCGATAAAGTGCTCATCGTAACCTACCATTATAAAGGAAAAAAAATGGAAGGCTCTGTTCTCGAAGTTATTGAGAGAAAAAGAGATCAGTTCGTCGGAACTTTTCAGCTGATCCAGCATAAAGATTTCGGTTTCGTGGTGTGTGATAAAAAAACCATCAACACCGATATATTTGTACCAAAAGGAAGGATAGGCGGCGCTGAAGACGGTGATAAAGTAGTGGTTAAAATGATCCAGTGGAGACCGGGCGAAAAAAACCCTGAAGGGGAAATCATTAAAGTTCTGGGAGCTCCTGGCGAACATGAAACCGAGATTCATTCCATTCTTGCCGAATACGGCTTGCCTTATACTTTTCCTGAAGAAGTTGACAGAGAGGCAGAAGCCATCGACCGCCAGATCCATGAAAGTGAAGTGGCAAAGCGTCGCGACATGCGTAAAATCTGCACGTTCACGATTGACCCGAAAGATGCAAAGGATTTTGATGATGCCCTTTCCATTCAGAAGCTTGAAAACGGAAACTGGGAAATCGGCGTTCATATCGCGGATGTTTCCCATTATGTGACCCCGGGAACTTTGCTGGATGATGAAGCTTATGAACGCGCAACTTCCGTGTATCTTGTCGACAGGGTAGTACCGATGCTACCTGAAGTTCTGAGTAACGATGTGTGTTCACTCCGCCCGAATGAAGATAAATATACCTTTTCTGCAGTTTTTGAGCTGGATGAAAATGCAGATGTCGTAAAAGAGTGGTTTGGGAGAACCGTGATTCACTCAGACCGAAGATTCAGCTACGAGGAAGCCCAGGAAAGAATTGAAACCAAAGAAGGAGATCTTGCAGAAGAGATTCTGGTTCTGGACCGTCTCGCAAAAATTTTAAGAAAAACAAGAATAAAAAACGGGGCGATCACTTTTGACCGCAGCGAAGTACGCTTTAATCTTGACGAAAACAACGAACCGATCGGTGTATATTTCAAAATCAGTAAAGACTCCAATCATTTGATTGAAGAATTTATGCTGCTGGCCAACCGGAAAGTTTCGGAATTCGTTTCCCTGAAGCGCAGTGGTGATCCAACAGGAAATACTTTCATCTACAGAATCCATGATGATCCGGATCCTGCAAAATTAGAGGCGTTACGGGATTTTGTATCCACTTTCGGTTACCAGATGGATTTGGCAAACACCAAAAAAGTCGCAGAATCTTTAAACAAACTTCTTCTTGATGTTAAAGGAAAAGGCGAAGAAGGTATGATTGAAACTTTAGCCATGCGTTCCATGAGTAAAGCCGTTTATTCAACAGAACCGATCGGGCATTACGGATTGGGATTTGAATATTATTCGCATTTTACCTCGCCAATCCGAAGATATCCCGACCTTATTGCGCACCGTCTTTTGCAGCATTATCTTGATGGAGGACGTTCACCATACAAACCGGAATACGAAGAGAAATCGAAACACTGCAGTGCGATGGAAAGGCTTGCCGCCGATGCGGAGCGCGATTCCATTAAATTCATGCAGGTAAAATTCATGCAGAAACATTTGGGGGAGACCTTTACCGGCGTTATTTCGGGCGTTGCCGATTTCGGTTTCTGGGTTCAGATTCCCGAAAATGGGGCAGAAGGTTTGATCAAATTGCGTGATCTGATGGATGATTCTTACAGCTATGATGCCAAAAACCATTTGGTTCAGGGCGCAAGAACCGGCAATAAATACCAGTTGGGCGATAAAGTGAACATTCAGGTGACGAAAGCCAATTTAATTCAGAAACAGCTGGATTTCAAAATTATTTCCGAGTAAAAAAAGTAATTTGTACTGAAGCTAACTACATGATAGAACTTCTGTTTTCCGCAATGGGTCTGGGAATTATGCTAAGTCTGGTTTTCATAGGACCTATTTTTTTCCTGCTGATTGAGACCAGTTTTTCCCGTGGACCAAAACACGCCCTCGCCTTGGATTTAGGGGTAATATTTGCCGATATCCTGTGCATTGCTGCTGCATTTTTTGCCAGCGGGGATCTGGTCGAAATTATCGATAAGCATCCGGGATTTTATAGGATTACCTCTTTTATAATCCTCATTTATGCGGTATACATGATTGTTTCCAAAACAAAAATGCATTTGCCGGGCGAAGAAAAACTGATAGAGCAAAATTATCTCAAGACCTTTCTCAATGGTTTTTTCTTTAATATTTTGAATATCGGAGTGGTGCTTTTCTGGCTTGTAACCGTAATTTCGGTCCGGAATGCCTATCCAAAACTGGATGAATTCCTTTTATACATGACGGCAGTGATTGGAACCTATCTCGTTATTGATTTCTTTAAAATATCGCTGGCAAAGCAGTTTCACTACAGACTGACGGAAAAACTGGCCAATCAGATCCGGAAAGGAGTAGGATTTATCCTCGTGGGTTTCAGCATCTTTATCTTTTTACAGAGTTTCAAAAAATTCAATCAGTTCGATAAAAAGCTTGAACAGGCTGAACAGACTCAGCAAAAACAAAGCGAATGAAGGCTATGATCTTTCCAAAATCTTTAAAAAAAGGAGACCGAATCGCAGTTATTTCACCCGCAGGAGCTGTGGAGGAATCCCAGCTGGAAAAAGGATTGAAACTTATTCAGGCAAACGGTTTCGAACCGGTTTTAGGGAAAAATGTCTATACTAAATTTTCAAACGGCTATTTATACGCCGGAACGGAAGCGGAGAGAACCGACGCTCTAAACTGGGCGCTCAATGATAACGAAATTTCAGCGGTTTGGGCCTCTAGAGGGGGTTATGGATGCCAGCATCTCTTAGAAGGCATAAAGTTGACAGAATTCAGCAAAAATCCGAAGTGGTTTATCGGATATTCCGATAATACCGTAATTCAGAGTTATCTGCTGAAAAAAGGCTTCGCTTCCATTCATGCACAGACTGTGAAAACATCGGGTTTCGGGGTGAGTTCAAAAAGCTATGAGCAAACCTTTGACATTCTGAATGGAAAAATGCCGCATTATTCCGTTGAAAAAAATCAATACAATAAGCCTGGAAAAGCAGAAGGAATAATTGTTGGCGGAAATCTGGCGCTGATTTATGCGCTTTTGGGAACTCCCTACTCATTCGATTTTAAGGATAAAATCCTTTTTATTGAAGACATCGGTGAGAAATTCTATGCGCTCGACCGTATGCTGATGTCACTGGAACTGGCTGGTGTTTTCCGAAAAATTAAAGGATTGATTGTAGGCGGAATGACGCTCATGGAGGATGAAAAAGAGAATAAAAACTATAACGAAAGTTTTGATGAATTTGCCTGTAAAATAATCTCCGAACGCATAGCGAGATATGATTTTCCGGCGGTTTTCGGTTTTCCAAACGGGCATATTTTTGACAACAGGCCATTAATTATTGGTGCCAACATCAAAATGAAATCAGGTGACATCTGCAAAATAGAATTCTGACGGATGTTATGGAGTTTTCAAGGTACATTTTTTCTGCGTTTTTGATTACCACAGGAATTATGCATTTTATTACCAAGGACTTTGGCTTACCGTTTTACGTCTGCCATTGCAGATCCTTCTGATCTGGTGGGCTTTTAAATTTACACAGAATGGCTGAACACAACGATTTTGGGCATCTTGCAGAAGATTTGGCAGCTGATTTTTTAATTAAAAGAAATTATAAAATTTTAGCCAGAAATTTCCGTTACCAAAAAGCCGAAATTGATATTGTGGCTGAATTTGAAGACCAAATTGTTGTGGTGGAAGTAAAGGCCAGAAGTTATAATACCGTCATAGAGCCCCAAGAAGCGGTTACAAAAAAGAAAATAAAATCAATTGTGATGTGCGCAGATTTCTTCATGAAAGAAAGAAATATCAATCAGGAAGTTCGTTTTGACATCATTACCGTGCTTCCAGATGAAAAAGGCATTCTTCAGATTAATCATATTGAAGAGGCTTTTCAGAGTTTTGATGCCAATTAATCAACGACAATAAAAAATTAAATGAGAACAGCATTCATCACCGGCGCCACGTCGGGAATAGGCAAAGCCACTGCCACACTATTGGCCAAGAACGGTTTCAGGCTCATCATCTGCGGAAGGAGAACTGAAGCTCTGGAGCACACAAAAGCAGAACTTTCCGCTTTCACCGAAATCTTTAGTCTGAATTTTGACCAGCGGTATTTTGAAGAGACCGAAAACGCCTTTAAAACGTTGCCGGAAAACTGGAAAAATATTGATGTCCTTATCAACAATGCCGGAAATGCGCATGGTCTTGATTCCCTTGCAGACGGAAGAATTGAAGACTGGGACGCAATGATCGACGGAAACGTGAAAGGGATCCTTTACGTTTCCAAACTCATTATTCCGGGGATGAAGGAGAAAAATTCCGGACATATCGTGAATATATCTTCTGTTGCAGCCCGTCAGACTTACGCGAACGGAGTGGTGTACTGCGCTTCAAAAAGAGCTGTTGACGTTATTTCTGATGGAATGCGGCTTGAGCTCACGGAATTCGGGATTAAAGTGACCAACATCCAACCCGGACTCGTGGAAACTGATTTCTCCAGTGTCCGTTTCAAAGGTGATGAGGAAAGGGCAAAAATGGTTTATGAAGGCTATAAAGCGCTGGAACCGGAAGATATTGCTGACACGATTTACTACTGCATCAATGCACCAAAGCATGTGGCCATTTCGGACCTTACGATTTATCCAAGTGCGCAAAGTGAACCGAGAACGGTTTATAAAAAATAGAATAGGAAAACCAATTTTGGTTTCAAGAAATATAAATAAATGACCTTTCCAAAAGAACTGAAAGAAGCGATAAGCCATCTCCCTTCATCAGAAAAAGACAAACTTATTTTAAGGCTTTTAAAGAAGGACCGGCTTTTAACGGAACGCCTGCTTTTTGAGCTGGTAAGTGAGCAAACCGCAGATCAGAGAAGGGATGAAGTGAAGCAAAAGCTGGAGGAGGGAATAAAAAGAGCGACCAAAAATTTCAGATCGGCCGATTATTTAAATGTGGAAATCCGTTCTATGAGCGGCATCATCAGCGAACATGTATTCATCACCAAAGATAAATTTGGGGAAGCCTGGCTCAATCTGTGGATGCTGAACCAGATTTTAAAACTGAATAAAGGAAATCTATCAGGACAGCGCAGACAGGAAAAGTTCAGTATAGCAGTAATTGCAAGGGTTTTTAAAGTATTGCTCATTATTAATAAGCTCCACGAAGATTTTTTTTCCGAATTTTCAGATGAATTAAAGGAACTTGGAACCCTTATCGGAAATAGTCAACACCTGATGGCAACCGCCAAACACCATGGTTTAGATGTAAACTGGCTTACCCTCGGAAATGTTCCGGAAAATATTGCCGAAATATACAGGGAAATCAGAAAAAACGGATTCCTCAAATAATAAATATGCTTTCTTAAAAATGAAAATTCTCCACCTCGAAACTTCTTCTAAAAACTGTTCGGTCGCCATTTCTGATGGTGAAGAATTGCTGTGTTTATGTGAAGAAATCTCCGAAAACTATAAACAGTCCGAAAGCCTCCACACTTTTGTACAATGGGCTCTGGAAGGGGCAGAAATCACCCTGAAGGATCTTGATGCTGTTTCCTTGGGAATGGGCCCGGGCTCCTACACAGGATTACGGATCGGCGCTTCTTCTGCGAAAGGGTTCTGTTATGGGTTAAAGATTCCGCTTATTGCTGTAAATTCCATGGAAACCATGATCGCACCTTTTTTAGGGCAGAAGTATGAATTGATCATTCCATTGATCGATGCGAGAAGGATGGAGGTCTATACCGCCGTTTTTGACGGAAATTCAGGTGAAATGCTCATGCCAACCGAAGCAAAAATTCTTGATGAGCATTCTTTTGAGAATTTTAAAGATAAAAAAGTGCTTTTTATTGGAGACGGCGCGCCTAAAACAAAAGAAATTATCGAACTTCCAAATGCGGAATTCAACGGAAGTGTTTTTCCTTCTGCTAAATTTCTGATCAAAAAATCAGTTGAGAAATTCCTGCAAAATGATTTTGAGGATGTGGCGTATTTCGAGCCATTTTACCTGAAAGAATTTCAGGGAGTGAAGAAAAAGAAAAGCGGAGAATAATCTCCGCTTTTTTTCTATTTTTTAATCTGAATTTCCTGAGGCGTGACCTTTAAATTTTGCACCTTTTCCTGTTTTATTTTTTGCTGAGTGGCCTCCTGTTCGAGTTTTCTCTGCATTTCTTTCAGTTCTTCCTGCATAACTGGGGCATTCTCCTTTTCGGGCGTTTTTGGGGTTGGATTTGCAATGATTTTTCCCTGACTGTCAGTCATCTGTACTCCCAAGTCACTTTTTAGGTAAAGCAGCATTTCTTTGGCCTTTTCGCCTTCAGGCGTTTTTGCATAATTCAGGGCAATCTGTTCAAGCTGTAGGATCATAATCTCTTTACCACTGGTCTTGCCAGCATTAAAGGCGTTCAGCAGTGATAGTTTCGGAACCAGCGCATCTTTGGGATAAGCGGCCAACGCTTTTTCGATGGTGCTTCTGCTTTCTTCAAATCGTTCATTTTCATACAGTGCAAAAGCGGTTTTGTAAGAATTTTCGGCTTCTATATTCGATTTTACAAAAGAACTGTTGCGAGGATTTCTTGCAAATTCTGCGTAAGAAGTATATGGGTACTCAGCCAAAAGAATCTGTTTTGCTCTTTCGCCTGCGGCAGGATTTTTTTCATAATTCATAGCGAAAATCTCGTAAAGCGTCTGCAGCATCACTTTTTCTTCCGGTCTCTGATCTACCAGATCATAAAGTGTTTTGGTGGCAAGCGGAGTGTTGGAGAAGAAATTCTCATACATGATTCCGAGGCCTAAGGAGGCGGTATCGCGGTCTTTTTTTAGGCTCATCAAAACATTCTGATCAGTCGGTATTTTTTCGGTGTAAAAAGAAGGTTCAAACCTTCGGGGGTTCTGGACTGAAGTAATGCCCAGCGCGTCATTTTTCAAATCATCAATGGAAGACATTCTTGCTGAATATCTCCAGTTATCCGATAAGGCTCGGTTTCCCCAGACCTGTTTAAAGGTAGCTGTTCCTTTGGCAATATTGTTCTGGTTGGCGAAATAGAAACCCTTAGAAGAGGAAAAATCCTGAAAACCGTTACTGTTGTTGGCAAAAATTGAATTCGCACTGTAATCGCCACCGGCAAAATCTTTGGCTCTTTCATCGCGTTTCCGGGCCAGTTCTTCCTGCTCTTCCTTTGCTTTTATTTTGGTGATGTATGCAGCAAAGTAATCGTTCCGCTGGTTTTCATTCATTCGGGTCAAAGCCAAAATACTGTCATTCTTTTTGATGAGGTAATAGTTTTTTGCGATTTTCTTAATGTATTCCGACTGTTCCTTCAGGAGAATTTTAGAAGGTTCGTAGGTCATCGAAGCCAATGCTGAATCGTAAAAAGCTCCGGCTGAGATGTATTCGTTATCCTCCAGATAGCTTTTCCCGATTTCATAATAATTCAAACCCCTGATCTGTGGATCGGAAACTTTTTCGTTCAGTGATTTCCTGAAAAAAGCAGAAGCTTCCTCTTTTTTTCCGGCTTTCGCGGCCATTAATCCCAGCGCGTAGTAAAATTCATTCTTTCTGGAACCATAAGTTCCTTTTTTGCTTATTTTTTCAAGATATTCCTTAGCGCCGTTGTAATCGCCTTTACCATTGTAGGTTTTTGCAATCTCAATCTGGGATTTTACTTCAAATTCAAAATCATTCGCAAGCTGGTAGGCCGAAAGAAAACTTTCGCGGGCCTGTTCATTTTTGCCTTGGCTGGCCAGAATCTGCCCTCTCAGAAAAGCGATACGGCTTTTTATTTTGCGGTTTCCGTTTACGGAAAATGCATTTTCGAGTTCCTGAATCGCCATGTCTTTTTTTCCTGAATTCAAAAGAGATTCGGAAAAGTAAATGCTCAGGAGTTTTTCATAATCTTTATCCAGTTTCTGACTTCTTAGTTGGGTAAAAACATCTTCCGCTTTGTGATAATCCTTCATCTTCGCGTATGCCAGACCCTGATAAATTTTAGCGAGTGGAATCCGTTTGTCATCTTTCATGCTGGTGAAAAGATAATTGAGCGCATCAAGTGCAGGAAGAGGCTTATTTTGATAAATTCTTGACTGAGCCAATACGATATAAGCATCAAAAATGGCCTTGTTTTTTTCTTCACCGTCTCTGATCACTGAATATTTGTCAATCGCTTTTAAAGCTTTTGCCTCAGCAATTTCCAATACGGAGGCGGAAGTGGTTGAGGGTTGTCCGGGAATTGAAGGCGCATTTACGGTGGTTTTGTCTGTCAGGAACTGACTTTGCCCCAGTTCACTTCCGACCGGCTGCTCCTCATAAGTAAGCAACGGAATATACGGCGCGTAAAAATTATCCTTATATGCTTTGTCTCTGCTTTCAAACTCGAAATTGAGAGCGTCCTTCGCATTAAAAAGCGTGTTATAATTGGTTGAAAAGCCTTTCAGGAAAGCAGAACGTTTCTCAGGTTTCTTTGTAGCACAGGAAACGATGGCAATAAGTATGAGGAAGTAAAAGATGTTTTTTTTCATTATTCAAATATAACTGTCTAAATATCATTTTAGTATAATAAAGACCGATTATTTATCTGTAAAAATAATGAAAAAATTATTTGGAACCATTTTATCGCTCAATTATTGCCAATCGCGCAGCAGCTGGTAGATGAGGTGGGTTGGAAGGCCCATAACCGTGTAGAAACTGCCCTCAATTTTTTTGATTTTCGCCATTCCGAACCATTCCTGCACACCATAACTTCCTGCTTTGTCGAAAGGTCTGCACCGTTCAATATAAAAGTCGATTTCTTCATCACCCACTTCTTCAATTTCTACAAGCGCGACATCGGTCCTGGAAACTGTTTTTTCAGAAGTTCTGAGGGTAATTCCGGTGTAGACTTCGTGGGTTTGCCCGGAGAGTTTCCTGATCATTTCCTTTGCATGGTCTGCATCCCGAGGTTTCCCCAGGACTTCATTTCCAACAGCTACAATCGTATCGGCAGTAATTAATATTTCATCTTTTTCCAGTTGCCGAAAAGCATTGGCCTTTAGTTCTGAAAGATATTGTGCAATTTCTTTCACATCCAGCGTTTCCGGATAAATTTCATCACAGACAACAGGAACGGTTTCAAAATCATAACCTAAACCCAGCAGGAGTTCTTTTCTCCGGGGAGACTGTGAGGCAAGAAGGATCTTCATTTTTTAAAATTTACACGGATTGGGTATTATCTTCAATCCAGTTGCCCTGAATTTTCATAACCTGTTCTATTACATCGCGCACTGCGCCTTTTCCGCCATGGACAGGGGAAATGTATTCGGAAATTTCCTTCACTTCGGGAACGGCATTAATTGGGCAGGAGGAAATTCCGGAAATCCGCATGATTTTCATATCGGGCATATCGTCGCCCATGGTCAGAATTTCTTCGTTCTGCAAATTGTATTTCGATTTAAACTCTTCGAATTTTTGAAATTTATCAGAAACTTTCGCATAATAGTCTGTAATTCCCAAATAATTGATGCGATGTCGCACGGCAGGATCATCGCCGCCTGTTATTACCGCGATTTTATAATTATTTTTTACTGCTTTTACCACTGCGTAACCGTCCAGAACATTCATCACGCGGCACATGCTGTTATCGGGCATCAGATAAACGCTTCCATCGGTAAAAACACCATCAACATCAAATACAAAGGCTTTTATGTTTGCAAGTTTCGATTTATAACTCATACATTTTTTTTATAGATTCATTCATGGTTCTGTAGATTTTGAGATGCTCTTCCTCTGTCAGTAAAGATTCATGAAGTTTTAAAACCCGTTCGTCGTTTCTGACGGCGGGTCCCGTTTGAGCCTGTTTGGGCTCTATTTTTAAGATTTTCGAAGTCGTTTCCTCAATTAAAGGAAAAAACCAGGAAAACGGAATGTTTTGGGAGTCGGAAATTTCTTTAGCTCTCGCAAACAGATGATTTACAAAGTTGCAGGCGAAAACAGCGGTCAGATGAACATATTTTCTCTTTTCGTAATCGGAAGTAGCCACGTTCGGTGAGATTTTTAAAGCAATCTTTCTCATCAATTCCACATCTTTCTCATTTTCGCCTTCAATGAAAAATGGGATTTCGTGATAATTCAGTTCTTTAGACTTTGAAAATGTCTGCAAAGGATAAAAACTGGCTTTCCGGTAATTTCCTTCCAGAATATCTTTTGGCAGCGACCCTGAAGTGTGTGCTACGAGACAGTTTTCTTTTTTAATTTTTTTGGAAACTTCCTGAACGGCATCATCATTCACGGCAATCAGATAGAAATCGGCATCAGCTAGGTTTTCGGAAGAAAAGGGGACGGAAAATTTTTCGGAAATTTCTTTCAACGCCTCTTCATTCCTGCCAAAAATCTGGGAAATTTCAATTTTTTTATCGTAAAAAGCTTTGGCAAGATGAAAAGCAATATTGCCTGAACCGAGAATTACAATTTTCATGTAAATATATATGAACAAAGATAATATTTTGGTTTGGACTGAAAATTGGAATGTCTATTTAACTTTTAATTAAATTTGCCATCAAAACCACGAATGCATCTCCATGAAGATTAAGGAAGCCGAAATTATTGAGTTGATGTCCAGCGAAAGATCCCGTGAAAAGGGAGTTCGCCTGATGATGGATGCTTATCAAAGCCGGCTTTATTGGCATATCCGAAGATTTATTGTAGATCATGCGCTGTCTCAGGATATTTTACAGGATACGTTCATTAAAGCCTACACAAACTTTCATCAGTTCAAGCAGGACAGTCAGTTGTACACCTGGCTATACCGGATCGCTACCAACGAAGCGCTCCAGCAGCTTAACAAAATGAAAAAGATGCAGAAAACAGATGAAGATGCTGAATATCACATGCAGAATTTAGTCGCAGACAATGTGCAGAGTGATGCAGGGGAGATTCAGGTTCTTCTTCAGAAGGCCATCCATACGCTGCCCGATAAACAGAAACTGGTGTTCAATATGCGGTACTATGATGACCTGCCTTACGAAGAGATGAGTAAAATTCTGGACATGTCGGTAGGAACACTCAAGACCAACTACCACTACGCCAAACAGAAGATTGAAGATTATATTAAAGAGAATTACGAAGAACAAATTTTTTAAAATGAAAAATTTTGATATAGAAAAAATGGAACGCATCAACGCCTTTAAAACTCCGGAAAGTTTTTTTCCTGAAGTTCAGAACAAGGTATTGTCGCAAACCGTTTTTAAGGAAAACAGAACAAAAGTTTTTAAACTGGACTTTAAATGGGCGGCCGCGGCCGCAGTTATTTTGATTGCAGGACTCACCGCTTTCTTCTTTACGGATAAACAGGACCCGGCGAGTACAACTATTGCAGACACTGAAGTACAAAAAACAACACCATTAGCGGGTGAACAAACCAAGAGTGAGGAAATGATCGCGTATGAAACGGTAAAAAATGATTTAACCTCTGTCGAGAAATTGAATCAGAAAGAAGAAGAGGGGTTTGCAGAGAATAATGCGGTTGCAGTTAAACAACCTGTAGGGACACAAAAAAATAAAACAAAATCAGAAACGGTTACAGAAGCCGAACAGATCGACCAGCTTTTAGCAGTTTTTACTGAAGTTGAACTTTCAGAAATAAGCAAGAATTCAGATCAGGATGTGTATTTGGATTTATATAATTAAATTTGAATAACCTAAAGACTTAAAAATGAAGATAATGAAAACCGTTTTTTTACTGTTTCTCTCCATGGGTTCACTCATGTTTTCACAGAAACTTACCTCCGATAACTGGAAGAGAATGAGTGAGAATGAAAGAAAGGAACTGATTAAAAAAATGACCCCGGAAGAAAGGAAGGAACTTTTGAAAGAATTCAGGGAAAAAATGATGATTTCTGAACTGGAAGTGACAAAAGAGAATGAAGAGGAATTCAGAGATTTGTATACTGAATATCAGGAAAGCCAGAAACAGATCAAAAACAAGTTCACGCCGAAGGAAACTTACGACAAACTAAGTGAAGAGGAAGCAAAAGCAGAACTCGAACGCAGTTTTGAAATTGGCCAGCAGCTTTTAGACAACCGGAAGAAATATTCCCAGAAGTTTCAAAGGCTAATCAAGCCGCAACAGGTTCTGGAACTTTTCCAGACCGAAGGTAAAATGCGGGAACGGGTAAATGAAAGACAAAACAATATACGGACCCCAAATGAAAGTTCATCTTTCAGAAGCAGGTCTGCACCGGGGGGCTTCCGGAGTACAAAACGCCCATAATAGTTTATTTTTTAATGTTTGAACGCCCTTTGCAAATTTTGCGGAGGGCGTTCTGCATGTAATCATTCATAAAATCAAATGAAAACACTAAATTTGCAACCTATCTTGTAATTTAATGAAAAACATAAGAAATTTCTGCATCATTGCACATATCGATCACGGAAAATCCACACTGGCAGACCGCCTTCTAGAATATACCCATACCGTGACCCAAAGGGAACTGCAGTCGCAGACCCTGGATGATATGGATATTGAAAAAGAACGCGGAATTACCATAAAGTCACACGCCATACAGATGGATTATGAGCTGAATGGTGAAAAATATATTCTGAATCTGATCGACACACCGGGGCACGTAGATTTCTCCTACGAAGTTTCACGTTCCATCGCTGCCTGCGAAGGTGCGCTTCTTATTGTAGACGCAGCACAAAGCATTCAGGCACAGACCATCAGCAATCTTTATCTGGCTCTTGAAAATGACTTAACGATCATCCCGATTCTGAATAAAATCGATTTACCGTCTGCAAATCCGGAAGAAGTGACTGATGAAATCATGAATCTGATCGGCTGCGAATACGAAGATGTTCTGCGAGTTTCCGGAAAAACGGGCGAAGGGGTACACGAACTCTTAGAGCATATCGTAAACAGGATTCCTGCTCCCGTCGGAGATGAAAATGGGCCTTTACAGGCTCTGGTTTTCGATTCGGTTTACAATCCGTTCCGCGGAATTGAGGCTTACTTTAAAGTGGTAAACGGAAGCATCAAAAAAGGGCAGCGCATTAAATTCATGGCTACCGGTAAAATGTATGAAGCTGATGAAGTAGGGACTTTAAAACTGAAACAGGCTCCAAAAACTGAAATTAAAACCGGAGACGTAGGCTATATTATTTCCGGGATTAAAGATGCGCGGGAAGTAAAGGTTGGAGACACGATCACCACTTACGAAAATGGCGCAGAAAAAGCGATTGAAGGTTTCGAAGAAGTAAAACCGATGGTTTTCGCCGGAATTTATCCGATTGAAGCCGAAGATTTTGAAGAACTGAGATTTTCGCTTGAAAAACTCAGGCTGAATGATGCTTCTCTGGTTTTTGAGCCGGAAAGTTCAGCAGCATTGGGTTTTGGATTCCGTTGCGGATTCCTTGGAATGCTTCACATGGAAATCGTTCAGGAGAGACTCGACCGGGAATTTAATATGGATGTCATCACGACCGTTCCCAACGTTTCTTACCACGGTTACACCAAAAAAGATCCGGAAAAGATGATCTTGATTAACAATCCTTCAGAAATGACTGATCCCATGACGATGGATCGGGTAGAGGAACCTTTTATTAAAGCATCCATCATTACAAAATCAGATTTTGTAGGCGCTGTAATGACTTTATGTATCGAAAAAAGAGGCGAAATTGTTACCCAGAATTATTTAACCTCAGACCGTGTAGAGATGGTTTTCAATATGCCTCTGGCAGAAGTGGTTTTCGATTTTTACGACCGTTTAAAATCTATTTCCAAAGGTTACGCATCTTTCGATTATCACCCGATCGGTTTCCGCGCCTCAAAACTGGTGAAGATGGATATTCTGATCAATGGCGATATGGTAGATGCACTTTCATCCCTTATTCACGACAGCAACGCATATTATATCGGAAAAAGAATGTGCGAAAAACTGCGCGAACTGATCCCGAGACAGCAGTTTGACATTGCCGTTCAGGCCGCTTTGGGTGCGAAAGTAATCGCAAGGGAAACCATCAAGGCTTTGAGAAAAGATGTTACCGCAAAATGTTACGGAGGGGATATTTCGAGAAAACGTAAGCTTCTTGAAAAACAGAAAGAAGGAAAGAAAAAAATGAAGCAAATCGGTAGGGTTGAGGTTCCGCAATCGGCATTTATGGCGGTTCTGAAGCTGAATGATTAATCTTAAGTACTCGCTTGTATGCGTTTCGAAAATAAACAAATCCGTAGAAAATTTTCTGCGGATTTTTAAGATGTAGTATAATGAATGGAAAGGTAATTTTTAACTCAGCAATACTTTTATATATCATTTTCTATAAAATAGTCGTAGGATTATTTCTAAATGTGGGAATTGTTATTGGCACTCTGATGGAATTTTCCGTAATTCCCTTACTAATTTTAACAACAGCACAATTATTCATATTACCCTTCCTTTGGAAAAAAGGTGAGTTTCGATTCTATTCTCCTATTCTTTATGCAATAATTATTAACATCGTTTCCTTTACCTTATTGGTTTTGGAATTCTTTTAAATTTATTCTTATGAAAAAACTTCTATTATTTTTTATTCTTCAAAATATATTTCTTTACGCTCAGAATTTCAAAACACCCTTCGAAAAAGGAAACGGCAACCAGTCGGTTACTTATGAAGAAATGGTCAAATACTACGACAATTTAGACCATAATTTTGAAGCAATTACTGTTAAAAATTTCGGCACAGATGACAATGGCGAACCGATAAAAGTGGTGGTTTTTACGCCTTTAAAAAATGAAAAAAGCCCTGTAATCTTGATTAACAACGGAATTCATCCGGGCGAACCCGACGGAATTGATGCGACAATGATGCTCATGCGCGATCTGGCAACCGGAAAAATCTCCTCAAACAATCTGAAAATTGCTGCGGTGCAGTCTTACAATATTTCCGGAATGCTGCGACGCGGAAAATACAGCCGGGCGAACCAAAATGGGCCGGAAGAATACGGCTTCCGCGGAAATGCAAGAAACTATGACCTTAACCGCGACTTCATTAAAAACGACAGCGAAAATTCCAAAAGCTTTCAGCAAATCTTTCATTATTATAAACCGATTTATTTTATTGATAATCATGTAAGTAACGGAGCAGATTATCAGTATCTTTTTACCTATATTTCCACCAATAAAGAAAGACTGGGGAAAACATTAGGCGATTATTTCAACGAGAAAATGCAGCCTGAAATTCTGGAAAATTTAGAAAAAAAGGGAATCCTTACAACGCCTTATGTGAATATTCACGGGGATTCTCCTGAGGAAGGTTTTCCTGCGTTTATGGATTCACCGCGTTATGCGACGGGCTATACCACGCTATTCAATACATTGGGAACGGTTGTGGAAACCCATATGCTTAAGCCATACAAAGACCGTGTTCGAGTGACGTATGAATATATGTTGGAATCGATGAATTTTGTCGGAAAAAATGTGTCAGAAATTCAGAAAAAAATGACGGAAAGTTCAACTCAGTTGCAACCCGGAAATCAATACACCTTACAGTGGAAACTGGATGACACAAAGTTTCAGCTCATTGATTTTAAAGGCTATGAGGCCGGTAAAAAGACGAGTGAAGTTTCCGGTAAACCAAGATTGTTTTATGACAGAACAAAGCCTTTTAACAGAAAAGTGAAGTTTTTTGATGAGTATGTTTCTACAAAGGAAATTACAATTCCGCGTTACTATGTGATTCCGAAATCCGAATACAAAGTGATTGAATTTCTGAAGCGGAACAACATTAAAATGAAGAAAATTGGCCAGGATTCTGCGATGAATATTGAGATGTACCGCATGGCGGATTTTAAAACAGTGAAAAACCCTTACGAAGGACATTACCTTCATTATGAGACCAAAACGATATCCGAATTACAGCACAGAAGTTTCAGAAAAGGGGATTTTCTGATTTCTACGAAGCAGGAAGGAGTAAAATATCTGCTCGAAACTCTGGAGCCCGAAGCTACAGACTCCTTTTTCAACTGGAATTTCTTTGATGCGATTCTGGGTCAAAAGGAATATTTCTCTGATTATGTTTTTGAAGATACCGCCGCAGAATTGCTGAAAAAAAGCCAGGTTTTAAGGACTGCTTTCGAATTTAAAAAAATTGCAGAACCCGATTTTGCGCAGGACGCAAATGCGCAGTTGGAGTGGATCTACAAAAACTCCGAGTATTATGAAGGGAGTGTAAATCTTTACCCAATTTTCAGGATTCTATAATTATTTTTTCGGCAGATTTTTTTTTAGGGCATAGTTTGCATTGGCTATAGCCGTTTTTTCTTTCCAGTCCATATACCGCTGCTTCAATAGTTTCTTCATGAAATTGTCTGCATTTCTCTGCACGGTGAGGTTCCAGAGTGAACGGGCTTTTACCGTCAGGGACTTATCCCATGCGCGCTGGGAAATCGAAAAACTTCCGTCCAGATATTTCATCCAGTGCCAGTAACCGGTCGGCATAAAAAGGGTGTCGCCATGTTCCAGGAAGCATTCCAAACCTTCCACGCCCTCTAAGGCAGGGTATTTTTCAAAATCGGGGTTTTCTATATTATAATCCTCCAACGCATATGTTGCATACGGAAGTTTATAGAGCCGGTCTTTCCATTTATAATCAAAAAGAAGAATGTGTTTCCGGCCGTTGAAATGGGTGTGGAAAATATGCGCCAGATCAATATCATAATGCAGGAAGGTTACAGAACCTTTTCCGCCAAAAAACATGCTTGGATATTTGTCCAGGAATCCACCCATCAAATCTTTCGGAGGAAGATAATCATCAAGTAGTTTTTTCGCCTGCTTTATGGGATCAAAAAAGAAAATTCTGAGGTCTGTTGGTTCTTTTTGAATCAAATCTATATAATCGCCAAATTTCATTTTGGTTGTTGGCGTGTTAATAGGAGCGGCAGGATCAGCTTTTGAAGAATCGTAAAGCGGAACTTGCGTGTCTCCCACTATTTCCTTCATATATGCGAGGGTCCATTTTTGGTAAGCCGGCCATTTCTTTGCCATGTTACGGATCACGACAGGTTTTCGGGGTTTGAGGTATTTTTCAAGGAATTCTTCTTGCGAAATATCGTCTACAACATCGATCGGTTTTAAGTGAAGTCCCATATTCTGAAAATATTAATTGTCAAAAGTATTAAATTTTTTACCACCGTCGTAAATTTTGCGTTGTTCAGAAGGCAGGCTATCATCCTTATCAATAATTAATCCTAAAATCTCCCTTTCAGAAAAAAAAACGCAGATCAATGAAATAATTTTCTCAAGTCCTTCAGCTCAAAAGTTTTGTAACAATTCAAAAGGTTTTTTAACTAATATCATGACCTTAAATTAAAACTATGAAACAATCGCTTACTTTTTTTCTGATTTTATTTTTCACCACCAGCGCATTTGCACAGAAGACCATTACCGGAAAAGTAGTGGATTCTGACGGGGAAGCAGTTCCGAGCGCAAGTGTGACGGTTGAAGAACCCGGCAAAGATGCCATTATTGCTTATGGAATTTCGAATGCTAAAGGGGAATATAAAGTTACTTTTACCACTGCGGAGCCTACTGTGGAGATGAAAGTTAAAGCCTTTAATCAGAAACCTCAGACCAAATCGGTGAAAAATGAGAACCAGAACCTTAATTTTTCGATGGATTCTGAAGCCACTGAAATTAAGGAGGTGAAACTGAAAACCAAACTCATCACCAAAAAAGGCGACACGATTTCTTATGATTTAAAAGCTTTTGAAAGCAAAGCCGACCGCACCCTTGCCGATGTTCTCAGAAAAATCCCGGGAATTGAAGTAAATGGGGATGGAACCGTTCTTTATCAGGGCGAACCGATTAATAAATTCTATGTAAACGGAAAAGATTTAATGGAAGGCGGTTACGGAACCATCAACAACTCATTGCCGAAAGATGCCGTGCAGAAAGTGGAGGTGATGGAAAACCACCAGCCGGTGAAAATTCTTCAGGACAAAGTGCCTTCAGAAAATGCAGCACTGAATGTTCAGCTTAAAAAATCAGTCACAATGACCGGTAGGGGTGAAGCCGGAACCGGCTTCGGAGATCCCTGGCTTTGGAATCTGAAACTGACGCCGATGTTTTTCGGGCAGAAAAACCAGTGGGTTATCAACTATAAAACCAATAACAACGGCGAACAGGTGGAAAGTGAAGGAAATATCCTTTCTTTCGGAAACCGATATGAAGGAAGGAGAGGAAATGTCTCCCAAAACGACTGGCTGAATGTTGAAAACGCCTCAACACCAAACCTGCCGGAAAAAAGATACCTCATGAACAATGTGCACTATCTATCCGCAAACCTCCTCACCAATCCTTTCAAAAATAAGGAATGGGAACTAAAAGCCAACGCCAGCTATACCAATAATGCAGTTACCCGGGATTCGTATAATGAGGATTACTATTTCGCTGCGCAGAATTCTGTGATTACTAATATTTCAAATAAGTTCTACACCGACAAGGCCAAAGGGGAATTGATTTTCACCAAAAATGCCAAAAAAGGATTTTTTAAGAACGTAACTACTTTTTCACAGTTCTGGAACGCCGACCGGGCCAATGTGGAAAGAAGTTCGTCCATTACCGGGCAGCAATCAGTAGAGTCGCCAACTTCTTCATTTCAAAACTCTTTAAGCACGATTATTCCGTGGAAAGAAAAACTGGTGAATTTCATGTCTTACATCAGTTATCAGGACGACAGACAGGCGCTGGAAATTCTGCCGTCTTCTTATTTGAGATTTGAAAACACTAAAACTGACGAAGATGATTTTCTTTTTGAAAACACAGATTCTGTAATCCAGGATCTCCGCATTAAAACTTTAGAAATCAATCATTCCGCAAGTGTTGGTTTTTCTGCAAAAAAATGGACGTTTACACCCGAAGTCGGGTTAAATTTTTCCAGAGATCAGCTCAATACCGAGTTTTCTACTGTGACCAACGGCGTTATTTCTCCGTACGGAACTGATTACACGAACGACCTTACTTTTACGAATGCAGTTCCGTATGCTTCTTTAGGAATTAACTTTAAAAGCGATGCCTGGATGCTTTATTCCCAGTTTCCCATTAATTTCAACAATATTAAAGCAGACGACCCGGCGAGGAACGTTTCAAAAACGGTAAATAAACTGACTTTCGAGCCTTCACTTTTCGCGCAGTATTCATTCGCCTCTTTTTGGAAAGCCAGTGTAAGCGCGAACATGAACTATAACTTCGGAAGTACAAACGACAGTTATGCAGGATTCATATTTTCCAGTCCCACTTCGCCGTCTGCAATGAGCGCAGCCAATCCGCTTCCCGAAACATTTTCGAAATCTGCAGGATCAAGGATTGAGTACCGGAATCCACTGAACAACCTTTTCTTCAATGTAAGTTACCGCTACAGCAATTCAGACCGGAATATTATCGGTAATTCTTTTCTCGACGGTTCCGGATTTACGAAAACCCAATTTGAAGAACGCGACAATCAAACCACTTCCAGAACAGCAGGAGTTGAGATCGGGAAATATTTTCCAAAATTTAAGAGCAACGCTTCCTTAAACTTCAATAATACGGTATCACAATCTGATGCTCTCAACACTTTTCCGGAGTTTGGTGAAGAATTTTACGAAGTCAAAAACACTTCCAACAGAGTAGGTTTTAAACTCAATAATACTTATTTCTCATGGATGAGTTTAGATTATAACCTCACTTATTCGTGGAACGAGCAGGAAAGTTTCCTCAATAATTCTAAAAACAATGGCTTTAACCATAATTTAAGTACTTATTTTTATCCGGTGGAGAACCATACGATTGGATTTAACTGGGACCAAATCAATTCCGGATCCAATCTGACGAGCTACAAAAATGCATTTTACGATCTGTCTTACCAGTACACATGGGCAGCAAAAAAAGTGGATTTTGAAGTGAAATGGATGAATATTGCGAACAGGAAAGTTTTCGAAAGATATTCGGTAAACGCGACTTCAGAAAGTTTTACAAGAATGCAGCTGCGCCCAAGTCAGGTCATGTTTACAGTAAAATTCAATTTTAAATAAAAAATTCATGAAAAAAATTGCACTTCTTTTTGTGTTGTTCTCATTGTTTTTTTCAGCGCAGAACAGCAGAGTGATCTATGAATACAGATTTAGGCCGGATTCTACAAAAACCGACAGTCTGAAAAAAGAATGGATGTATCTCGATATTCATAAAAACGGCTCAAAATATTACAGCAAAAGTGCTTTTGAAAGCGATTCCATAATCAATGAGAGCATCAAAAAACAGATGGCATCCGGAATGAAAAGCATTTCGGTATCCAGACAAAGAAATGGAGGGGAGGTGGATTATGAGGTGGAAAAAACCTATCCCGATTATAAAACATTTTTAGTGACCTCCATCGGCAACGACTCCTATAAAGTGCTGGAAGACAGGAAACCGGTCTGGAAAATTTCGCCCGAGAAAAAGCAGTTGGGTGAATTTAACGTCCAGAAAGCGGCAACCACTTTTACCGGAAGAAACTGGACCGCCTGGTTTACAACCGATGTTCCTGTTCAGGACGGACCGTATAAATTCTCTGGACTTCCCGGGCTGATCGTTGAAATATCAGACGAGACAGGAAGTCATAATATGGAACTGAAAGGAATTAAAAAAATTCCGGAAACCAAACAGGAAGAACTGGACACCAAAGGGAAAGACATCCCTCTGCTCAGGAAAAAACCCCTTGAAGTGAACCGTCAACAGTACGTAAAGCTGCTTAAACAGCACGAAAATGATCCGGTGCAGGGAATGCGCGAAATGCTTAACCGCCCCAATTCCAAAGTAAAAATCAACATCAACGGGAAGGAGATTTCGGAACCAAAAGATGTTTTAAGAGAAATGGAGAAAGCGGCCCGCGAAGAAATGGCGGCCAACAACAACAAAATAGAACTGAAACCATAAAAAAAGAAGCCTCAAATTATGGGGCTTCTTTGTAACGTATTTTTAAAAACTTCATCATCTGCAGTCGGGCCGTAACTTCCGGGAAGCGGAATGTCGAGCAAACGGTAATAAACACCAAGTTGGGCGCGGTGATGCGTGATCTGATCCAGCGCCACCCTTATCGCTTCGTATTTGTTATAATCTGCAAGCTGTTTTTCACCAACATGCATCGTCCAGCGACCGTTCAAGTCCTCTTCGGTGATGTTTTCAAGCGCTTTTTTGCTGTTCGCATAATCTTCTTCAAATTTTTGCTGAAGTTCCTTTTTTGTGGTTAAAAAAGTAGGTTGATAATCACCTGCTGCAAAATCAAGTTTATCCGTTTTCAGCATAAAATCAGGCCACCCGAAAATTTCGGCAACATGCGTGGCAAGGGGCATCAGTTTCATGCTTTTTTCATGTGGAGCATAATCGTTTTTTCCCTCCGGAAAAAGGTCAAAGAACTTTTTAGTGGTTTCATACTCCTGCTGCAGTTCTTTTCTTAGATGTGGTAAAGAATCCATAATTTTTTTATAAAGTTAAAAATTCCGGCGCCACTTTTAAATAAATTATTTATTAAAATTTTCATAAAATTTCTGTAACAATCTGGTGCCTTTCTGAACTAATACAGTAAATAATTAAAAAATGAAAAGAATAGTTACTTTGTTTTTGCTTACTGCCTTCTTCGCTGTGAATGCACAGGAAACAGCAAACCGGTTTTTTTATGAACTCACGTTCAAACCTAAAAAAGGCGTAGAGGCTACTGAAAAGGTAATCATGATTTTGGACATTACGAAAGAAAAATCAATATACCGCGACTACACTTTAATTGCTCAGGATTCCATTCTTAAAGTTCAGATAGAGGCAATGCAGAAATCGGGAACGTTTAAGGATATTTCAAAGACGATTAAAATGCCGAAGTTTTCCGAAAAAATCTATAAAATGTATCCTGATATGAAAATTCTTTATATCGAAAGGATCGCCAATGGCTTCACACCGATGAACATTGCCTACAATGATGAGGTGAAGTTCAAATGGAATATTCAGAATGAAAAAGAGAAAGTAGGCACTTACAATACTCAGAAAGCCACCACAGAGTTCGGTGGAAGAAAATGGACCGCATGGTTTTCTGCAGATCTTCCATTTCAGGACGGACCCTATAAATTTTACGGGCTTCCCGGTTTGATCGTGAAAATTGAAGATGATGCCAAAAACTATTCGTGGGAACTGAGAGGAAATAAAAAAATTGAAAACTTTAAAGAAGTCTCTTATGCTGAAAGTATTTCGCCCGGAGGTGATGGTGGAAAACCCGTAGAAGTTTCCAGAGAAAAATTCAATAAAACCTTTGGAGATTTCAAAAAAGATCCAATGGCTTCAGCTAGACCTTATTTAAAACCTGAAGTTTTATCCCAGAAAATGCCCGGAAGCGATACGACTATCGGCGAAATGGTGAAACAGCAGGAAAAAATGATGCGTGATTTTTATGATGCGAACACCAATCCTATAGAAATTGATGCGGAGCCGACCTCAGGAAAAAAGAAAAACTAAATTCATATCAGCTAAATTATATTGTGAATCCGGGAACAGAAATGTTTCCGGATTTTTTATATGAAATTAGTCATGTATCCAGAAAGTGCTTATTTAGATTAAATTTAAATAACTATCTTTGTTCCACAAATTCTTCCTATTGAAAAGAGACATTTCAGATAAATTATGCTGTTTCCCGAAAGACAAACTCGGGAAAATAGTGGGCTACGAAAATGAAGACCTCAGAATGCCGAACAAAATCATTGAAATGGGACTTTTACCGGAAACCGCTTTCAGGATTCTTTATCAGGCACCGTTTAAAGGGCCACTTTATATAGAGTTCGGTGATGAAAAAAGCAGAATTGCACTTCGCGAGGAAGAAGCACGCTTCATCATTGTTGAGGCCTTAAGCTGATTTTCAATTTTTAATGGATTAAGGTGATGAACATGCAGGAAACTTCTAAAAAAAAACAAATACTTCTTGTCGGAAATCCAAATGTCGGAAAATCTACCGTTTTCAACCTGCTCTGTAATAAAAAGCAGAAAACCGGCAATTATGCCGGAGTAACCGTAGCCAGCCATTCCGGGAACTACGATTATAAAGATGAAAATGTTGAAATAATTGATTTGCCGGGCTCCTACAGTGTTTATCCGACCTCCGAAGATGAAGCCATTTTTTCTAAATTTTTAATTGAAGAACAGCATCATTACGCCGGTGTGGTGTATATTCTTGAAGCACTGAGCATCAAAAGAGGTTTGTTACTTTTTCAACAGATTCAGGATTTAGGAATTCCCATTCTATTGGTGGTGAACCAGATTGATCAGGCAGAAAGACGCGGCATCAACATCAATCTTGAGGAACTGTCCAAAGAATTGGGTGTTAAAGTGCTGCAGACCAATGCCAAACAGAATCTGGGAATTGATGAACTCCGGGAAGAAATATTCCGTTCCGGATTCTTAAAATCCGATAAAATTTCCTTCGAAATTCCGGTAGAACAGAAGGGCTTGATTTTCAAGATACTTTCCAATACTGCAGAGAGCAATCATTATAAAGTCTGGACCCTGCTTTCCTCAGATACTTATCTCGGTAAGCTGGAATCTGTACGGGATCAGATGAACTATGAAGATGCCAAATGTCTGGTTCCGAAAAGACTTCAGACTCAGGAAACCATCAGAAGGTATCAGAATATCGACCGGATCATCTCAAAAGTTTTATCAAAAAAGCCACAGTTTAAAGAACTCCTCACCGAAAAACTGGATAAAGTTCTCGTTCACAGGTTTTGGGGCTATTTTATTTTCGCAGCTATTCTGTTGCTGATTTTCCAGAGTGTTTTCTTTTTAGCGGAATACCCGATGAACTGGATTGACAGTACTTTTCTCTGGCTTTCGAACACTGCAAAGGATGCGCTTCCAGAAGGACCTATCAATTCGCTTATTTCAAACGGAATTATTCCCGGGCTGGGCGGAATCATCATTTTCGCGCCGCAGATCGGGATTTTGCTTTATTTCCTTTATCTTTTAGAGGATTCGGGATATATGGCGCGGGTTATTTTCCTCATGGACCGGTTTTTAAGACCGTTCGGATTGAACGGAAAAAGCATTGTACCGCTCGTTTCCGGAACTGCTTGTGCTATACCGGCGATCATGTCGACTAGAAACATCGAAAATGTAAAAGAAAGACTAATTACCATTTTGGTAACACCTTTTATGACCTGCTCCGCAAGGCTTCCAGTGTACAGTATCATTATTGGGCTCATCATTCCCGATGAATATTTCGGCGGAATCAGTTACAAAGCACTGGCGTTGATGGCGATGTATTTTTTAGGATTTTTTATGTCTTTACTGGCGGCGATTGTTTTAAAGAAATTCATTAAAAATAAAGGCAAATCATTCCTTGTGATGGATTTGCCGACGTATAAAATGCCTCTTTTCGGATATGATTTCAGACTGATGCTTGAAAAAGTCTGGGAATTTATAACCGGCGCCGGAAAAATCATTTTTATTGTGAGTATATTAATCTGGTTTTTCAGTTATTTCGGGCCCAATCATAAATCTGGTCAATGGCTGGCATCTGATGTTAAACTCGAAAATTCCTATCTGGCAAAAATGGGAAAATCGATAGAACCTGCTATTGCACCGCTAGGTTATGACTGGAAAATGGGAGTTGGAATTCTGACCAGTTTTGTGGCAAGGGAAGTATTTGTGGGCACAATGTCGACGCTTTACAGCCTCGATGACGACGCGCCAGAAGGAAAAGTGATCGATAAAATGCGTCACGATGTGAAACCGAACGGCGAAAAAGTCTTTAACTTTGCAACTGGAGTTTCAATTCTTTTCTTTTACGCTTTTGCCATGCAGTGTGTTTCAACTTTGGCTGTAGTATACAGGGAAACCAAATCCTGGAAATGGACAGTGGCACAGCTCCTCGGAATGTCGGGAATTGCATATTTGGCTTCACTCATTGTTTATCAGATCCTAAAATAGTGCGATGGAAACTTCAATTATTTTACAGTATCTACTAGTTGCGGCAATTGTTATTTTCGCGGGATATGCTCTTTTCAAAATCATCCGGAAGAATTTCTCCCCAAAAAAATTCAAAAAAGGAAAACCCGGCTGCGATTCGGATTGCGGGTGTTCCTGACGCATTTATTTCCTCTCCTTTTTTATTCGTATTTTTGCAAAAATTTAAAGAAGTAAGGCTATGTCTTTGATTAAAAGTATTTCAGGAATCCGCGGTACCATTGGTGGTAAAGTCAATGAAAATCTGACTCCGCTTGATGTGGTAAAATTTGCTTCCGCATTCGGAACCTGGCTTCAGAATATTAAAAACAGGAAAGATTTAACACTTGTTGTGGGTCGTGACGCAAGAATTTCCGGAAAAATGGTGAATTCACTCGTGACCGCAACTTTACAGGGTTTGGGGATTCATGTGATTGATCTTGGACTCTCCACAACCCCAACTGTTGAAGTGATGGTTCCTGAGCTCAATGCAGACGGTGGAATTATCCTGACAGCATCTCATAATCCAAAACAGTGGAACGCCCTGAAACTGCTGAATGAAAAAGGCGAATTCATAAACGGTGAAAATGGCGCGGAAGTTTTGGCTTTAGCCGAAAATGAGGATTTCAGTTATGCTGAGGTGGATGATTTGGGACGTTACGAAACAAGAGATGATGCCTTCGACATTCATATTCAGAAAATCCTGGATCTGCCGATGGTAGATGCGGAGGCGATTAAAGCTAAAAAATTTAAAATTGTCGTTGATGCTGTTAATTCAACCGGAGGAATTGCCATTCCGCAGCTGCTTGAAAAATTTGGCTGTGAAGTGATCAAGCTTTACTGCGAACCAAACGGTCAGTTTCCGCACAATCCGGAGCCTCTGAAAGAACATTTAGGTGATATCTGCGGACTCGTAAAAAAAGAACAGGCAGATTTGGGAATCGTTGTTGATCCGGATGTTGACCGGCTCGCTTTAGTGGATGAAAACGGTGACCTTTTCGGAGAAGAGTATACGTTGGTTGCCGTGGCTGATTATTTGCTTAAAAACTGCAAGGGCGCAGCAATATCCAATTTATCATCAAGCCGCGCTTTACGGGATGTTGCCTTAAAACATGATTCTGAATATTTCGCGAGCGCTGTTGGAGAAGTAAACGTAGTGACTTTAATGAAGGAGAAAAATGCCATCATTGGTGGTGAAGGAAACGGCGGAATTATTTATCCGGACCTTCATTACGGAAGGGATTCTTTGGTTGGAGTCGCATTGTTTTTAACGCACTTGGCGAAAGAAAATAAGACCGTATCGCAACTTCGGGCAACGTATCCGAGCTATTTCATGGGTAAAAAGAAAATTGAACTCACACCTGATATTGATGTGGATTCCCTTTTAACCAAAATGGAAAAAGAGTATCAAAACGAAGACGTCTCCACAATTGACGGCGTAAAGATAGATTTTGAAAACACCTGGGTACATTTAAGAAAGTCGAATACGGAACCCATTATCAGGATTTATACCGAAGCCTTCTCTCAGGAAGAAGCTGATGATTTGGGAGACCGGATGATCGATAAAATAAAAAGTTTGGTTTAATTTAAATTTTTTATTAATTTTAGTATTGTTTAATAAAACGTTTTTTCAAGGTCTGTAAAGTAATTTCAGACATTGCAAAGACACCGAGATAATAAATTGGAAGAATTTTTTGACAACGAACTCGTAAAAAAGTTTGAGGAAATGGTGGAAAATAATGTGGAACTCTACTTCGAAACCGAAGAGTATGAGGACATTATCATCTATTATCTAGAGCTTGGGGATATCAATTTTGCAGAAATGGCCACTAATTATGCGCTTAAACTGCATCCAAATTCCCTGGAACTTAAAAACAAAAAGCTGGAGGTTTTACTGGAGCTAGAGAATTATCCTCAGGCCAAAGAACTCATCAATGAGTTGAAAGAATCCTCTATGGAAATTACAGATTTTCTGGTGTGCTGCGCAAAGTATTACTCCAATCTGGGAAACCCGAGGAAATCAATCGAATACTGTGAAAAAGCCCTGGAACTTGAAGAGGAAGAAAATTTCCTGCATAACTTCATTGCAGATGAGTACATCAATCTTGAAGATCCGTTTAACGCGCTTAAACATTATAAACTTGCTCTTAATTTCGATGCGCAGGACGAATATTCTCTGGAAAATGTCATGGTATGCTACAACCAGCTGAAAAGGGGGGAAGAAGCCATGGACTTTCTGAATGGTTATCTCGACCGCTATCCGTTTTCAGAAACTGCGTGGTATGAATACGGGCAGTTTTATTTCAACAAAAAAAACTACGAACAGGCGATTAAAGGGTTTGATTATCTTTTGGCGATCAATTCGCAGTCGGTTGGAGTCTTTGCCAATAAAGCGGCATGTTACGAAGCTATGAAAGAATGGCAAAAAGCAATTGAGGTGTACGAAGAAATGCTGGAACTTGAATATACCAAAGCATTTACTTTTTATAAGATCGGGCTTTGCTACAAAGAGAACAAACAGCTTATTCCGGCGCTGAATGCTTTTCAGAAGTCGGTGAAAGAAGATCCGCAGTTTTATCTTTCAATGATGGAGCAGAGCAACATCTATGAAGAAATGGGCGGCATGAAGGAAGCCCTGCATTTTGCCATGGAAGCGGTTTCTCTGAACGAAAACAATCTGGAATACCAGAAAAGACTCGCTTTTCTTTACATCGATTCCGGCAAATTCGAGGAAAGTTTGACGTGTCTGAAAAAGCTCGTGGATTTCGAAACCGGCAGGTTTTATAACTGGTATGCTTATTCTGAAGTCCTAATGCTGATTGGTGAATTCGAAGAAGCCATTACGGTTCTTCAAGAAGCCACTAAAATTCACCACAGGGCGGAACTTTTTTATCAGCTGAGCAACTGTTATTTCCACATGAATAACAAGAAAGACGGCAACAAGGCATTGGCAACGGCCCTGGAACTTGATCCGAATCTGCTCGAAGACATGCAGCAGAAATATCCTTTTATTAAAGAAGAGGCTGGTAAGAAAAAATCAAGAAAGAAATAATTTGAAATGCGCCTTGAGCGCATTTTTTAGATTTTAACCAAAGGTTTAGCCCGCAGAAAAATCAATCCTGCCAAAATAACAAATCCTCCGAAGCCCTGCAAAAGTGTGAGTTTTTCTCCGTCCAGAATTCCCCAAATCACTGCTACAACAGGCATCAGCAAAGTAACGGTGGATGCAAAAAGGGGAGTTGAGATGTTCAGAAGCCTGTAATTCATCATCATCGCCAGACCGGTTCCGAAAACCGAGAGCAGGCTCACAAATCCCAATCCGATATAAAGATCCCGGCCCGGTTCCAGATCCTTGAAAAATCCTGCCAGTATCAACGCAATGATCGAAGGAAGAATCAAAACAAAGGAAAATACATATGCCGATAAAATTTTAGCCGGAATATCCCCAAGTTTGGATTTTACCGTCGTTGTACTGATGGCATAGCAAAGTGTGGCGAGCAGCAAAAGCAGCATCGGAATTAACTTAAACTCACCGCCAACGCCGCCTGAAAAAGCCAGAATACAGGTTCCTGCGAAGCTGATGGCGACTCCGGTCATCTGTCTTTTTGTCGTCTTGAATTTCCAGAGCATAGCCCCTACAATAATCACGAAAATAGGCATCATCGAATTGATGATTCCCGCAATGCTGCTGCTCACCTCCGTTTCCGCAATCGGAAAGAGGAACATTGGGACGAAATTTCCTGTGATTGCCGCAAGAATCAGCCATTTGATATTTTTCTTCGGAAATTTTTTAATGTTGATGATGGCGAAAGGAAGCAACAGTATTCCTGCGATGAGTACGCGCAAAGCGCCCACTTCATACGGATTGAAATGCTCCAGCGATTTTTTGATCAGGATGAAGGAAGAGCCCCAGATGACGGAAAGCAATCCCAGCAATAGCCACTTTTCTTTTTCAGGATTCATTGTTTCTTTTTAAAACTTGTAAATATTCTTTTTTGGAAATCATTTTGGCGCCTAAACTCTCCAGATGTTCCGAATGGATCTGACAGTCGATAAGGTCAATATGTTCTTTTTCTTTCAGAATGTATTGAATGAATCCGGCTTTAGACGCGTTACTGACTTTTGCAAACATGCTTTCGCCGCAGAAAACTCTGCCGAGCTGCACGCCGTAAAATCCGCCCACCAGTTCACTGCCCTGCCAAACTTCAATACTTTTTGCAAAGCCGGCTTTGTGCAGTTTCGTATAGGATTCCACGAGTTCTTCGGAAATCCATGTGCCGTCCTGATCTTGGCGGTAAGCATTCCTGCAGTTTTCCATTACCTCCCGGAAACATTTGTTCTCCGTAAAAGTAAAAATCTGATCCCTCAGGATTTTCTTCATCGATTTTGAGACTTTCAATTCTTCCGGAAAAATCACGAAACGCGGATCCGGACACCACCAGAGAATTTCCTCGCCCTCATTAAACCACGGGAAAAGACCGATCTGATAAGCGAAAAGGAGTCTTTCAGGAGATAAATCACCACCAATGGCCATCAAGCCGCTTTCGGACACTGTAGATTCAGGGTCCGGAAAAGAAATTTCATTGGGATTCAGGAAAATCATTTTTTAAAAATGAAATCCTGCTCTCGGAAAAGCAGGATTTTTATGTTTTTTATATAGGAAGGTTTAGAAAGGCAAATCGTCATCTTCTTCAGCAAAAACATCGGTTGCTGTAGATGAAGGTTTTGCTTCGGACTGTTTTGCTTCTGTAGGTTCGTTGAAATCATTTGAAGCATCTGCTTTTTCGATTCTCCAGCCGGTGATGGAATTGAAATATTTCACTTCTCCCTGGGGGGAAGTCCATTCTCTGCCGCGGATATTGATTTGAACCTTCACTTTTTCGCCTTCTTTAAAAGTATTCAGAAGGTCGCCTTTCTCCTGTAGAAATTCGATATTGATGGGCTGCGGATACTGCTCTTCCGTAAGAATCACCATTTCCCGTTTCTGAAAGCCGCTGGCAAAAGTCTGAATATCAGATATTTTCTTTATTGTTCCTTGTAATTCCATAGTTTGTAGATTAATGAGGTGTAAAAGTAATAAATTAGAAGCATAAAGAAAAGCAGCGGCAAATCTTTTTAGCAAAAAAATAAAAGTTGCAAATTTAGTTGGTAGCAAAAGGAAAAGTTTTTATATTTGCACTCACTTAAAAAAGAGAAGAAGTTTTTTGCGGATGTGATGTAATTGGTAGCCATGCCAGACTTAGGATCTGGTGCCGTGAGGCGTGGGGGTTCGAGTCCCTTCATCCGCACTACTAAAATTTTTTGCGAAAATAGCTCAGCTGGTAGAGCACGACCTTGCCAAGGTCGGGGTCGCGGGTTCGAATCCCGTTTTTCGCTCACTTCTACTCGCCCTGGTGGTGGAACTGGTAGACACGCAGGACTTAAAATCCTGTGTCCGCAAGGACGTACGGGTTCAAGTCCCGTCCGGGGTACTTAAAAAAGCATTGTTAATCATTTGATTGCAATGCTTTTTTTGTTTTAACACGCCCTCTGTAAGAAATAATAGCTCTACCTTAAATCTACAGATAAAAAAGGCAGGACAAAATAGAATCTAAATTATTTCACAACCCCGAATCTTATCGTTATTTTTGTGGGATTAGAGAAAGATGTCAGATATCATAAAACTTTTGCCGGACCATGTAGCCAACCAGATCGCCGCCGGTGAAGTGGTGCAGCGACCTGCATCCATCGTAAAGGAACTGATGGAAAATGCCATCGATGCGCACGCCACAAAAATTGAACTCATCATCCGTGATGCGGGGAAAAACCTGATTCAGGTAGTGGATAACGGCAGTGGAATGAGCGCTACCGATGCCCGAATGGCTTTCGAACGACATGCGACCTCAAAAATAAGCACGACCGAAGATATTTTCAGGATTTCTACAAAAGGATTCCGCGGCGAAGCGCTTGCTTCTATTGCTGCCGTTGCTCAGGTCGAACTGAAAACAAAGACCAAAGACGCCAAAAACGGTACGAATATTTATATTGAAGGCGGGAGTTTCCAGTTTCAGGAACCAGTACAGACTGCCGAAGGTTCCAATTTTTTGGTGAAAAACCTGTTCTATAACGTTCCGGCGCGGAGGAAATTCCTTAAAAACAATAATGTAGAGTTCCGTCATATCATCGATGAGTTTCAGAGGGTAGCCCTGGCTCACGAGAATCTTGATTTTGAACTTTTCCATAATGATGATATTGTCTTCAGACTTCGCAAATCTACTTTGCTGCAGCGCATTATTGAGGTTTTCGGAAGAAAACTCCAGCCCCTTCTGGTTCCGATTAGGGAAGATATGGGGTGGGTAAAACTCAACGGTTTTGTCGCAAAGCCGGAAGGCGCGAAAAAAGTGCGCGGCGAACAGTTCTTTTTCGTGAACGGGAGGTATTTCCGCAGCGCTTATTTTAACAAATCGGTTCAGGACGCCTTTGAAGGACTGCTTTTGCCGGGTTATATCCCCACCTTTTTTCTTTTTCTGGAGCTTGATCCCGAAAAAGTAGATGTCAATATTCATCCGCAGAAAACCGAAGTGAAATTTGAAGATGAAAATCTGATTTTCGCATTGGTCCGTTCAACGATCAAAAGAGCTCTGGGGATTTACAATGTGGCGCCAAGCCTGAACTTCGACAGAGATACGAGCATCGATGCTTTTGTTCATCAGAAAAACAGCGGCGGCAATTTCAAGGCTCCGGAAATTACGGTTGACAGAGACTATAATCCGTTTATTGAAGAAAGAAATTCCGCCGGAGAAAAAATGGCGATGACGGAAATCTATCACCAGAATCTTTCGCCGGAACCGTCTAAAATCAACCTTTTTGAAGAAGAGGATTTTGATGAGGACCTTATGCGCCTGCCGAACGGCTACTGGCTTTTCAACAAAAACGGAAAAACACTCATGTTGGATCTGGGAAGGATGCACCGTTTGGTCGTGAGCAAAAGGAATGCGAATAAAAAACCTTCCGGAAACAGCCATTCACTGCTTTTTTCTCTTGAATATCACATGAATGAGACGGAGAAAAACAAGTTCCGCTCCATTAAAAAATTTCTGCCTGAACTGGGTTTTGAAATGGTTATTGCCAACGATCATGTTCTGAGAATTGATGCTGTTCCGGAAGGCTTAAAGGAAACCCAGGTCATGAAATTTCTCGAAGAACTTTTCGAAATCCTGGAGTACAGAAGTGAAGAAGAGTTCATGAACTTTTACAACAATAAATGGAGCAAGATCCAGAGCAAATCGCGTTTCGATTTCATTTATAAAATAGATGCGGAACAGGTGATTAGAGACTTTACCTTACTTGGCTTCCCCGAATATTTGCCGTCAGGGAAAAGATGTTTCATTGAGATGCCCCTCGATGAATTAAAAAATAAATTTTAAATTATGTTTCCAAGACTTACGCCCATTACCAGAAATATCATTGTCCTGAATGTCCTGCTTTATCTGATTTCCAATTTTGTCATGTTTCCCAAACTGTACGAAATTTTTTCTGCATTTTATGTTGGATCTCCCTATTTCAGAATTTGGCAGGTCATTACGCATATGTTTATGCACGCACCTTTCGGACAGGGAATCGGAATTACGCATATCCTTTTCAATATGCTCACACTGTTCAGTTTCGGTCCCGTGCTGGAGCAAGTCCTGGGGCAGAAAAAATATATGCTGCTCTATTTTGCGAGCGGAATTGCCGCGTACTTTCTGAACTGTGCCTGGAATTATTTTGAAATCATGCAGGGCGCAAATCCGGAAGATATTTACGGCATTCCTATGATGGGCGCTTCCGGAGCTATTTTCGGAGTTGTAGCAGCGTTTTCGACTCTTTTTCCTGATTCAAAACTTTTTTTTATGTTTATTCCGTTCCCCATAAAAGCAAAATATCTTTTACCGGGAATTATCGTTATTTCCCTTTATCTTGGTTTCAGTGGCTCAATGGGGGGAATCGCCCATTTTGCGCATATTGGTGGTGCAGTTGCCGGATTTTTAATGGCGAGATACTGGAAAAACAATCAATTCAGAATTAACTAAGTGAAAATTTTCCGTCTCCTCATAACAGTCGCGCATTTTGTTCTGATTGCCTTGCTTTTGGGAACGATCGCAAATGCCTATGTGACACCGAAAGTATTTCCTTTGTTCAATCTCCTTTCGCTGGCTTTTCCTGTTCTGATGATGCTGAATGTTGCGCTCATTTTATTTTGGATGCTGCTCAGAAAAAAAAGAGCCTTAATCTTCCTTGCAGTTTCATTGCTTTTAATAATGCCAGTAAGGCGATGGATCAATTACAGCGGAGAAAGTGCGGAAACGCCAAATCTGAAAATTGTAACCGTCAACATCAAGGGGGGCACCCTTGGAATTGATAAGATCCAAGACTATTTAAAAAATTCAGGTGCCGACATTATTCTGAATCAGGAGGTGTCGCAGCAAATGAAAATTCCAGGCTATCAATATCACACCACAGATTTCCCTTTGGTTTGCCTCAATTCCAAAACCGAAATTCTTAAACAGGAACATTTGGAATCAGAGGGGGTAGGAAATGCTTTCTTTGCTGATATTAGATGTAACGGCAGGATCATCCGCCTGATTAATGTGTACTTAACACCGTTTTCCTTCGATAAAGGTAAAGTGAAACCCACGGAGGATTTTGATCAGAACAAAACCACCGTCAAATACATTCTGAAAAGGCTGATTCCGGGTTTTAAAATCCATCAGGAAGAAGTTCTGGTCATTCAGAAAGCCATTGCAGATTCGCCGTATCCGGTGATTGTAGCGGGAGATTTCAATTCGGTTCCCAATTCTTATGAATATTATCAGATCGGAAAAAATCTGAAGGATGTTTTTGTGGAAACAGGCAATGGGAGCGCAACGAGTTTTCACGACTATAAGTTCCCGATCAGGATCGATTATGTTTTCTGTTCAAAGGAACTCAAGCCGGTGAGTTACAGTGTTGACAGGAACGTTAAGATTTCCGATCATTATCCGGTTATTGCGGAATTTAAAATTGAGTAAAAATGAAATACATATTCCTATTTGGCTGCATACTTATTTTCTCCTGCGGGAAAAATAAAAAGACTGAATCTTCCAGTTTTAATCAGGAGCAAGCCGTTATTCAATATGATACTATGGCAGTAGATTCTTTTTCTGAGGGTGCCATTTCTGCAGATGTTGCGCAAGAAATAAGGGTTTCAACCCAAAAATATCAGGATTCTCTGGCGGAAATCCGTAACAAGATGCCAGTGGAGCTGAACAAATAACTTTGGATAAATTTTTTAACAGATGTGATTGTGAATTATCTCATAAATATGCTGTGATACTAATGCTTTCATAATATTTACAAATTTCTATTGTAATTATTTATGTGATTCTTTGTTTTTTTTAGAAAATATCTTTTTGAGTTTGACGATATTATTTTAAATTCGTTTGACGAAATATTATTTTCATGAAAAAAAACTATTTGTTGTGCATCATGTGTATTCTCTTGTTTACCGCCTGTAAAAATGACGAAGGAATGTCCGAAATAACACAATCATCGTTTGTCAATTTCAATATCAACGAGGTTCCGTATAACAAATTATCTACTTATGCATTCTTTACTGGGGATTTAAAAAATTTAATACCTACCCACAAAGTGATTCCATATGAGCCTTCAAGTTCATTATTTACAGATTATGCATTGAAAAAGCGATTTATCTGGATGCCGGAAGGAACAAAATCTACTTTCGACGGAGATAATAAAACACTTAATTTTCCGGTAGGAACTGTTCTTATTAAGAATTTTTACTATACTACCATTCAGCCAAACAATACGACAAAAATTATCGAAACAAGATTAATGATAAAGAAGTCAAGTGGCTGGACCTTTGCAGAATATCTTTGGAACGATTCACAGACAGAAGCCACATTGGTTACTGGAAGTGATTTTACAAGCGGAAGCTCCAAAACCATCACATTTAAAAAAGAAAATAATGACATTATCACAACAGATTACAGAATTCCTTCTGAATCGGAGTGTTATGCCTGTCACAAATTAGATAATAAACCCGTTCCTATTGGCGTAAAACCACAAAACTTAAACAAATCCCACATCTATCCGGAAGGTGTTAAAAATCAGCTCCAGAAACTGGTTGATGAAGGATATTTAGTGAGTTATCCTTCTAACATCGTTTCTACAGTAGATTATAGAGACACCAGCAAACCTTTGGACTTAAGGGTGCGTTCTTATTTAGATGTAAATTGTGCGCATTGTCATCAGGATAATGCCCGTTGTGATTATCGCGCAATTCGTTTAAGCTTCAGCCAGACTGCAAACCTGACAAATCTGGGCGTTTGTGTAACGGCAGATGAACCCGTAAATTCATCTATACAAAAGATCATTAGTCCTGGAAATCATAGTAAATCAGTCATGAATTTCAGGCTTTCTTCCGTTGATGAAAGTAACAGAATGCCTCTACTGGGAAGAACAGTTGTGCATGACGACGGAGTTTTCCTCATACAGCAATGGATCGATTCTATGACCCAGCCCTGCAATTAAATTAATTTAAAGACTAAACGATGAATAAAAAAATCTTTTTTCTTCTTGTACTGCTGAACGTAACCTGGGCGATGGCTCAGCTGACATGCAGTACAGCAGTAACTCTTTCATTGGGTACTCATACAGCACCCGCAGTTACAGGAACACCTCCTACATCTGTTTGTGGATTAAGCAATCCCGCAGGTACAGCAGGGTTGTGGTATAAATACACCGCAACACAAACTGGAAATATTACAGTTTCCACAGTAATCTCAGGGCAGAATGTCGATACCAGAGTAATCGTTTATTCGGGGACTTGCGGATCTCTTACCTGTGTTGCATCCAATGATGACTTTTCAGGTTATTCTGCGCAGGCAACCTTTGGTGTAACAGCCGGTACTACCTATTACATCGCTTTTGACAATAGGTGGTCGAGTTTAGGATTTAACTTTACATTAAGTCAGGTAGTAGTTCCTGCAGACAGGCTTTCATTTACCAATACTCCCGTAACCGTTGCCGGAATCTTAAATAATTGTATTGTAGATATGAATGGCGATTACCGTGATGATATCGTTTCAGTTGTAAGCGCTACGCAAATTGTGATTTCATACCAACAGCCCGGAGGTGGATTTAACAATGTTTCTTACACCATTCCAAGCACTGTTGTTACACCAAGCTGGAGCATTTCTGCGGGAGATATTGACAATAATGGTTTTAATGATTTGATGTACGGTTCAGGAAGCGGAATTGCTTTTGTGAAAGCAAATTCTGCAGGAACTGGTTATACTTCTGAGAAAAAGCCTCAGTCTTTTTTAGTACAGCGCACCAATTTTATAGACATTAATAATGATGGTAAATTAGACGCATTTGTTTGTGATGACAATTCACCAAACAGATTTTATCTCAATGACGGCTCCAATTTGAATCATAACCAGGGAGGATTGGGTGACTTCCCTTCAGGCGGAAATTATGGTTCGATCTGGATCGATTATGATAATGACGGAGATTTAGATTTATACATTGCAAAATGCAGTGGGGGAGGATCAGGTCCGGGGGGAAACATTGATGAACTTCACAAAAATAACGGAAACGGAACTTTCACCAATGTAGCGGCAACGGCAAATATGGCAAACCCGACACAAACCTGGTCTTCTGCGTGGGGAGATTTTAATAATGACGGATGGATGGATGCCGTTATAGGAATTAATTCTACTTCAAACGGACTGAGTAAAGTGATGAAGAATAACGGCGACGGAACTTTCACTGATCTTTCTACGGGTTCGGGATATGATATAACATCAGCAACCAGCAGAGAATATGTAGCATACGATTTTGATAATGATGGGTTTTTAGATGTTTTGGGAGCGAACAATAACATTATGTTTGGAGACGGAACCTTTAAATTTACCCCAAATGCCAATTCCTACAACCTTTCATTGTATGACCGGCCAATCGGAGATCTGAATAATGACGGATTTCTGGATATTCAGAATGGCAGCAATGTTTTGATGAATAATGGAAATACAAATAAATGGTTAAAAGTTACGCTACAGGGAGTACAAAGTAACCGAAATGGAATCGGAGCAAGAATAGAAATCTATGGAAGTTGGGGAAAACAGATTCGCGATGTACAGAGCGGAGTAGGATTTCAAAATATGAATACCCTGAATACCCATTTCGGAATCGGACAGGCCACAACCATTACAAAAGTAGTAGTGAAATGGCCTTCAGGAACAGTAGACGTTATTAACAATGTCACTCCCAATTCAACATTATTCGTACTGGAAGGCTCATTCCTGAAAGTCAATGAAATTCAGAATAACAAAGGATTGTTTACGGTTTACCCAAATCCTGCCGATGATATAATCAATTTCAATACAAAAAGCGATTTTATTCCTGTGGAAGCAAAAATATATGATATGAGCGGTAAAATGGTTTTACAGACTAAGCTTGATGAAAAATCAATGTCGATAAGCCGTCTGAAATCAGGGATTTACATACTTTATTTGAAAGATCAATTCGGAAATAATTATTCCCATAAAATTATTAAAAAGTAACAACAAAAGCAGATTGCTGCAGAAACCAAAGCAAAAAGAAATTCTGTAACGACAGAAGCAAAAACAACGGAAGCCAGGAAAAATCCGTAATTTTATGTCTTAAATTTAAAACAATGAAATTATTTTTAGCTGCAGGAATTGTGTTTTTAACCCTTCTTTCCTGTAAAAAATCCGAAACCAAAATCGAAACCACCGAAAATCCGGACGGAAGTGTGACGACTACAACCATCGAGACTGAAAAATCTTCAGGACTGGACTCTGCTAAAATCAATAATACTGTTGATAAGGCCAAAGATAAACTCAACACCGCCGGCGAAAAAATTGATGACGCTGCCGACAAAGCCGGAGAAAAACTGAAAGAAGCCGGTGAAGATGTAAAAGAAGCCGCCGCGAAAGGTGCAGAGAAAGTAGAAAAAGGCGCTGAAAAAGTGAAGGAAGATCTGAAGAAAAAATAAGAATTTATTCTAACTACCTGTTCATTCTGAGAAGCGGGTCGATGTATTCGCGGTCATTGCTTAAGCGCGGAACCTTATTCTGTCCGCCGAGTTTTCCGCGTTCCGCCATCCAGCTGTAGAATAAATGTGGTTTCGCTACGTGAACGATGGGTTTTTTCAGGGTCATGTTGTTATACCGTTTTGCTTCGTAATCCGAGTTAATGGATTTTAGATGGCTGTCAAACAGATCCGTGAAAAGATCAAGGTTTTCAGGAGGGGTGCTGAACTCAAAAATCCATTCGTGAGCCCCGCCTTCTCCGTCTTTCATAAAAACCGGCGCTCCTGTAAAATCAGAAACGGAAGCCTGAGTTCCTTCGCAGGCTTTTACAAGTGCAGCTTCCACATTATCGATCATCAGTTCTTCCCCAAAAGCGTTGATGTAGTGTTTCGTTCGTCCTGATATTTTGATACGGAAAGGAGTCAGCGAGGTGAATTTTACGGTATCTCCGATCAGATAGCGCCAAAGTCCGCCGTTTGTGGTGATGACGATCGCATAGTTTTTACCAATCTCCACTTCTTCCAGCGGAATGGCCTGCAGATTACTACGGTCGAATTTATCCATCGGAATGAATTCATAAAAAATCCCGTAATCGAGCATCAGCAGCATTTCGTCGCTTCCGGACTGGTCCTGGATGCCGAAAAAACCTTCGGATGCATTGTAAATTTCATAGTAGTTGATGTCCTTCCCGATAATATTCCGGTACTGTTCTTTATACGGTTTAAAGCTGATGCCGCCGTGGAAAAAAACTTCAAGGTTTGGCCAGAGTTCAGCAATGTTTTTGTTTCCGGTATCGGCCAGGATGCGCTGCAGTAAAACGAGCATCCAGCTCGGAACACCGGTCAGACTTCCGACTTCCTCATTTTTTACTTCAGATACAATGGCTTTCAGCTTGCTTTCCCACTCCGACATCAGGGAGATTTTCTTGCTTGGGGTAGTGGTGATTTCGATCCAGAAGGGAAGGTTTTCAATCATAATCGCCGATAAATCGCCGAATTTGGTATTGAAATCTTCATACAGTTCAGAACTGCCTCCTAGTCTTAAATTTTTATTCAGGAAAAGCGTGTTTTCAGGATGATTGTTGGCATAAATTGACAGAAGATCTTTACCAGCCTTGAAATGGCAGTCTTCCAGACTTTCATCAGTAATCGGGATGAATTTGCTTTTCGCATTCGTTGTACCAGAAGATTTTGCAAATTTCCGGATGTAACCGGGCCAGATGATGTCCGGATTTCCCTGTCTGGCTTTCTCGATATAAGGTTCAAAATCCTCATAAGTGACAATCGGAATGCGCTCTTTGAAATCGTTATAACTGGAAATGGAACTGAAGCCGTGGATTTTCCCGTACTCCGTATTTTCAGCATGATACAATTGGGAAAAAAGCACACCGTTCTGCGTTTCAATCGGGTGTTTCATGAAGTTCTGAATCTGATCGATCCGTTGACGGATAAACCAGTTCACCACGGTATTGAAAAGCGCTTTAGTTGCCATTGGGACAAATATAATAAAAACTATGGAGACATTTGCCGACCTGTCGAAAACAAAAAATTCCGTTCAGGTCAGAACGGAATTTTTTAAAATTTAAATCTGGTGTTAGCAGTATTCGTCATATGCAGCTTGAAGGTTCGCCGCGATTGCACCGGCCGGATTTCCTTCAATATGATGTCTTTCGAGCATGTGAACAAGTTCGCCGTCTTTGAAAAGTGCGATACATGGTGAACTCGGTGGAAAAGGTGCTAAAAATTTTCTGGCTTCTGAAACAGCATCGCCGTCAAATCCTGCAAAAACAGTCGTTAAATGATCAGGCTTTTTATCTCCTGTCAAAGAAAATACAGCTCCCGGTCTTGCAGCTCCTGCAGCACAGCCGCAAACTGAATTGATCATCAGCAGGGTAGTTCCCGGCTCATTGATCGCATCAACTACCTGATCCGGTGTCGTTAAATCTTTGAAACCTTTATCGGTAAGTTCTGCCTTCATGGGCATTACTAATTCTTCTGGATACATAATATATTTGTTTAAAGTTATTTGTTAATGATGTAAAGGAATAATTCCTTGAAATAGTTTACAAATTTAGTGCATTTTATAAACTAAATTCATTCAATTTAATTATCAAAATCATTCCAAATCCCTATGACGGACAAAATGGCAAAAAATTCCGGAATCTGCTGATTCCGGAATTCCAATCAAATCGATATGCAAAGGTTGAATATCTGTGTTAAATATGGAAATCAGAAATATCCGGATTCCCTTTCATTCCAATCAGGAAAGCAGTTTTTTAGCCATTTCAGATATGCTTTTTCCGTCGCTTTTTCCGGCAAAACTTTTATTGGCGATGCCCATTACTTTTCCTAAATCTTTAATACTTTCAGCACCAGTTTCCTGAATGATTTTCTTCATTTCAGTTTCGAGTTCTTCTGTGGAAAACTGCTTTGGAAGGAACTTTTCGATGATTTTCATCTGTGCAGCTTCTACATCCGCCAGATCATGTCTGTTCTGCGCAACAAACTGGTCGTAAGAATCCTTACGCTGTTTGATCATGCGTTGCACAATCGCAATTTCCTGATCCGGAGAAACTTCTGCACCTCTGGATTCGGTTTTCAGCAGTAATATCTGTGCTTTTACGGCACGCAGGGAATCGAGAGCAACTTTATCCTTCTCTCTCATCGCGGTTTTAATCGCTTCGGTGATGGTTATTTCTAAACTCATGGTCTTGATTTTAATTAATCTACATCTTTATTGAGAAATTTATTTTCTCTGATCTGCATGGTCCCGTTGTTTTCCGAAAGAAACGTGCTGATGTTCTGTTCTGAAGCATTTCCACCGTCTAAAGCAATGTTTTTTCTTTTGAAAGCAGGAACCATTTCGAAATCGTTTTCAGCATCCAGATTGTGGTATCGGGAATTGAATTCCTTCAGTTTGTTTCTTCTTTCAAAGATTTTATCGTTTGAAGAAGTCTTGGTGATGAAGGTGAAGTCATCTTCTCTTTCAAATTTGTTACTTTCCTCTTTAATTTCAGGTGTTTTTGGCTCTGATTTCGGTTCGGTAAAAACTTCTGTCTTCTGAACCGGAGTTTCCTGAATTTTCATCTCAGGCTCAGCCTGTGGCGTTTTCTCTTCAACAGGTTCGTCAATGAAGAAACTGAATTCCATTGGCTTTTCTTCGGAAAATAAGGAATTCACATTCTGGGAAAGGTCAGGTTTTTCTTCGAAACCGAAACTGAAAGACTGTGATTCCATTCTGTCGTCCGCACGGTCATCGTATGAAAAAAGGTCTGTTTCCACCACTTCGTCCTCTATTCCGGAGTAATTCTGAAGAGGCGTTTCGTTTATTTCCTCATTTCTGTCAAAAAAACGGATCTCGGTTGAAATTTCTTCTTCAACAGTCATTTTTTTTTCTACAGTTTTTACATTAAACTGTGGCGTTATTGCATCATCTTCATCATCCAGCCGGAAAAGGCTTTTGCCTGCAAAATCATCATTTTTGTTTTCCTCGGTTTCCATTCTCTGTTTGAACGGAGATTCTTTCGGCACAGCCGCCTCGCGGTGGTCATTTAAAGTAAATTTGATCTTTTCTGTCGGTCCCGAGTGTTTCTGGTTGTCTTTTGCAAAACCTGTCGCTATAACGAGTACGCTCACTGCATCGCCCAATTCTTCGTCAGTTCCCACTCCAAAAATAATATCAGCAGTGTTTCCAGCTTCTTTCTGAATATGATCCATAATCACCCCGATTTCATCCATGGTCACCTCTTCGGAACCGCTTCTGATCAGGAGTAGGACGTTTTTCGCGCCTGTGATTTTGTTATCGTTCAGCAATGGAGAATCGAGGGCTTTTTTCACCGCTTCTTCAGCTTTGTTTTCGCCGGAAGCAATTCCGTTCGACATCAGCGCCGTTCCGGAGTTGGCCAGGACAGATTTTGCATCCCGGAAATCAATATTGACATCAAAATATCCGGTAATTACCTCTGCCATTCCTTTTGCAGCGTTCGTCAACACTTCATCAGCTTTTGAAAAACCTGATTTGAAACCGAGATTTCCGTACTGCTGTCTTAATTTATCATTATTGATGACGATTAAAGAATCGACATTATTTCTTAATTTTTCAAGACCCAGATCAGCCTGTTCCAGTCTTCTTTTTCCTTCGAAATTAAAAGGGATAGTTACAATTCCAACGGTCAGAATTCCCATGTCTTTTGCCACTTTTGCAATCACTGGAGCCGCGCCGGTTCCTGTGCCGCCCCCCATTCCGGCTGTAATGAAGACCATTTTGGTGTTCTGGCCCATTGCTGCTTTAATGTCTTCGATGCTTTCGATGGCCGCTTTTTCCCCAACTTCAGGATCTGCACCTGCGCCAAGCCCTTCGGTAATTGTAACCCCGAGCTGAACTTTATTGGAAACCGGATTGTTGTCCAAAGTCTGTGCATCGGTATTGCAGATGACGAAATCTACGCCGTGAATTCCTCTCTCGTACATGTGTTTCAAAGCGTTGTTACCGCCGCCTCCAACTCCGATCACTTTTATAATTGATGAATTTCCTTTGGGCAAATCAAATGAAAATCCGTGTGTGTTCATATTTTCCATAGTGCTGTGTTTTTTTAGATTTATTCTACTTCTTCAAAGAATTTTTTAACTTTTTCCATTAACGACTGGCCGAAAGTGGGTTTTGCTTTCCTGGTTTCAATCATTTCTCTGATTGCCGTTTCTTCCGCCCTGAATTCTGTTGCGATTTCTGTACTTACGGCATTTTCAGGCTCCTGAGCTTTCGTTTTTTCAGGTTTTTCTTCAATTTCCGGAAGGATTTTTTTGTCGCGGATCTTTAAACTCTCCATCAAAAGTCCGATGGATGTTGCAAATTCGGGACCTTTCAGATATTGGTTTTTATCGTTGGCGACATATTCATTCGCAAAACCGATTCTGCTGTCGAACCCGGTGGTGTAATTGGCCAATTGGCGAAGATGACGCAGATTGGAACCACCACCCGTCAGAACGATTCCAGCTATGAGTTTTTTCTTCTGTTCGAAGGCGCCGTACGCTTTCAGTTCGGTGTTTACCATTTCCAGAATCTCTTCAACCCTCGCATTTACGATCTGAGCCAGTGTTTTTAAGGAAATTTCTTTGTCCGGTCTTCCGTGAAGTCCGGGAATTGTGACAAAAGTGCTGTCTTTTTCCAGTTCAGGAACGGCAGACCCAAATTTTGTCTTCAATTGTTCAGCGTGTTTTTCAATAATGGAACATCCTTCTTTGATGTCATCGGTAATGATTCCGCCGCCGTAAGGAATGACACAGGTGTGACGGATAATATTGTCTTTGAAAATCGCGATATCTGTCGTTCCGCCGCCGATATCAACAATGGCGACTCCGGCCTCTTTTTCTTCTTTGGTCAGAACGGCTTCGGAAGAGGCGAGCGGTTCCAGAGTCAGCGCTTCCATTTCAAGGCCGGCTTCGCGAACGCAACGGGCGATGTTGCGGATACTCCCCATCTGACCCACTACCACATGGAAATTGGCTTCAAGACGTTTTCCGTGCATGCCGACCGGTTCCTGGATTTCCCCTTCGGAATCTACTTTATATTCCTGTGGAAGAACATGGATAATTTCTTCACCCGGAAGCATGACCAGTTTTTTCACCTGATCTTTGAGTTTTTCAATATCGTCTTCGGTAATATATTGGTCGGGGTGTTCCCGCATAATATAGTCGGAATGCTGGAGACTTCTGATGTGTTTTCCGGCAATTCCCACCGTAACGTTCCTGATGGGAACGCCTGCGCTGGTCTGCGCTTCTGCGACGGCCATTTTTATCGAATTGATGGTCTGCGAAATGTTATTCACGATCCCTTTGTGAACGCCAAGGCTCTTCGCTTTCCCAACGCCCAGAATTTCAATTTTTCCGTGCGCATTTCTTCTGCCGACAATGGCTACGATTTTAGTAGTTCCGATATCGAGACCTACTGAATATTCGTTTGTTTCCATTTGATATGATTTGATTTTTTATTCTATTTTAACGGTTGCTTTCTTTTTCGCTGCAGGTTTGGCAGTTGAAGAAGCGGTTTTTTTCTTTTTTTCTGTAGTTACAGGTTTCGCAGCGGTGATTTTTGACTTTTCTTTGGTCTGCCCTTTTCTTGCGGCAGGTTTTGAGGCGATTTTTTGTGAAGGTTTTTGAGTCCTGGCTTCCGCGTGTTCTTTTTTTGCAGCAGTCAGCGGGAGTTTAGCCATTTCCTTGTTCCCGACTTCCAGAATGCTGTCATTTTCTTCAAAATTCGGATTTAAAGTCGTAACGATCTGGTTATCAAACTTTACAGATATTTTGGTATATTTTTCCGGCGACTGTTCTACTAGATATTTTTCGACAAATGTTTTAAATCCTTTCACTTTAATTTCAATATTGTCGAGATCACCGATTTCTACTTTGTAATTTCCTTCGCTTGTGAAAAGATGGTAGCTTTCCTTTTCTTTTGCAATGCCGATAAAATATTTCCTGCTGAATTCATCGCGGTCAATTTTATCAATGAGTTCCGCGAGTTTTTTATATTCAGATTTTTTTACATCGCCCATTACCAACATGCACGGATAAGAATAGTTGTCGGAAAGCGGGAACTCGTTTCCTTTTTCATCAACATAGAAATCTTTGCCGTTGTTATTCAGCCTGAAAGACGGAACGCGCTGTTTGATGTCCAGATTCAGTTTGCCGTTCAGGTTAAGGAATACATTCGCGCTGTCCACCGCCGGAAGCTGATTGAGCCTTTTTTCAAGAGCCGGAATGTCGAGGTCGCCAAGTCTTTTTGTCGGGCTCGATTTTTTTACAATTTCCCTGATGTCTTTTTCATCAATAAAATAAACGGGGTTTTTGGTTTTCGTCAGGTTTACAGAAACATTTTCCAGGGATTTATCATTGAATCTTTTCAGGGAAAAGCTCAATAAAAACCCGAGGATGATTACCGTTACGGCTATTTTCAGTATTCTGTATTTGTTTTTCATTTTTTAAAGCTCCTGTTTCTTAAATTTTATTTTGAAGCCATTCTGTAATTCCATCGTATAAAGTATCGATATTCCCGGCTCCCACCGTGAGTAAAATATCGAAATCCTTCTCTTTTATTCGTCCGAAAGTTTCATCAAGCGTTGAAACTTCCTTTTTTTCAAGTTTGATTTTATCTGACAGCCATTTTGAAGTAATTCCTTCGAAATTTTCCTGAATTTCGCGCGCAGGGTAAATGTCCAGGAGGATCAGTTCATCGGCTTTGTTCAGACTGTCGGCAAAACCGTCCGCAAAATCGCGCGTCCGGCTGAACAGATGCGGCTGAAAAACCACCAAAAGCTTCTTTTTCGGATAAAAAGTTTTTATCGATCCGATTACGGCGTTCAGTTCAGTCGGATGGTGTGCATAATCATCAATATAAATCTTCCCGTTTTCGAAACGGTGTTTCGTGTATCTTCTTTTAATGCCTTTGAAACCGGCAATTCCGCGTTTGATCACTTCGAAATCAACCCCCAAACGGTGAAGGATGGCGATGGCTGCAGTTGCATTTTCAACATTGTGAATTCCCGGGATTTCCCAGACAAAATCATCAATTTCTTCATCCGGGGTGTGAAAATCGAAATAGATTTTATCACCTTCTTCGCGGATGTTATCGGAATAATAGTCGGCTTCCTCGTTTACGGCATAGGTTTTTGAGGCTCTGCCGATGTTGATTCCTTTTCTCACAAAAAGCCGGTCATTTTCCGGAACCAAGCCTGCAAAATCCCGGAAACCCTGTTCAATGGTTGCAGCATCGCCATAAATATCCAAGTGATCTGCATCAATTGAAGTAATGACCGCCCAGTCCGGAGAAAGGGAGAGAAAGCTCCTGTCGTATTCATCAGCTTCAACGACTGAATATTCATTTCCATTATAATGAAAATTGGACTTGAAATTCTCCGCAATCCCGCCTAAAAAACAGGAGAAAGGAAGGTTGGCTTCTTTACAAAGATGCGCCACGAGAGATGAGGTCGTTGTTTTTCCGTGGGTTCCAGCAATCGCAATACAGTTGGTATTTTCGGTAATCATTCCGAGAACTTTTGCTCTTTTCAGAACGGTAAAGCCTTCGTCATGGAAATGCTTGAGAATCTCCAGCTTTTTAATGGCAGGAGTAAAAATAACAAGCGTATTGTCTTTGTTTAAATCTGAAATTTTAGCATCAACGGTATCTTCAAAAACAATGTCAATCCCTTCCGATACCAAAGCAGAAGTGAGTTTTGTCACGGTTTTGTCGTACCCCAGAACTTTTTTCCCGGAAGCATTGAAATAGCGCGCCAAAGCGCTCATCCCGATGCCGCCGATCCCTACAAAGTAGAAGTTCTGATATGTTTCTAAAGATTTCATCTTAATTTTCTAAATTTAATTGGGCTAAAATCCCATCCACAATTTCTTCCGTCGCATTTGGTTTTGCAAAAAACTTCAGGTTTGAAGACATTTCGTGTCTCAGGTTTTCATTTTCGCAGATTTCAAGCAGCGTATTCCAGAATTTCTCCTGCATTTCGGAATCCTTTACCATTTTTGCCGCTTTTTTATCGACCAGATTCATCGCGTTTTTGGTCTGATGATCTTCGGCTGCGAAAGGAAAGGGAACCAGTAAAACGGGCTTCTGCGCAATCGCCAATTCCGATATCGCAATCGCTCCGGCACGGGAAACAATTACATCTGCAGCAGAATAGGCAAGCGCCATATCGGCAATAAATTCCTTCAACTGAACCAATTCTGAATTATTGAATGCTGCATTTTCGCTCAGTTCTTTGTACTGAAGCTTTCCCGTCTGCCAGATGAGTTGGTAGCCTTTATCTGTCAATTTTTCTATATTTTCTTTCCAGGCATCGTTTAACGTTTTTGACCCTAAAGATCCGCCGACGGAAAGAATGGTTAATTTATTTTTATCCAGTCCAAGTTTTTCTTTGGCCTCATCAGTGTCCATCAGTCCGGCAATGATATTCTGGCGGACAGGATTTCCAAGAAAGGCAGTTTTGCTTTTAGCAAAACCTTCCACATCAGGATATGCGGTGAAAATCTTTTTCGCTTTTTTGCTCAGAATTTTGTTCGTAATTCCGGCGTGGGAATTCTGCTCCTGAATAAAAATAGGAATTCCAAGTGAAGATGCGGCATACAAAGCGGGTCCGCTCGCGAAACCGCCGGTTCCGATGGCGAAATCGGGTTTGAAATCTTTCACTATTTTTTTTGATCTCGATACACTTTTTAAAATTTTAATGGGCAAACCGAAATTCGATAAAGGGTTTCCCCTGTCGATTCCGGCGATGTCAATTCCTTCGATTTTGTAACCGGCCTGCGGAATTTTTTCCATTTCCATTTTTCCTTTGGCACCAATGAACAGAAATTCAGCCTCCGGAAATCTTTTTCTGATTTCATCGGCAAGAGCAATTGCAGGGAAAATATGTCCTCCTGTACCGCCTCCACTGAGTAAAATTCTTAATTTTCTGTTCATTTTTTTATTTTTGAAACTGATATTTATGCAATATCATTTATCTCTTCGTAATTTTGTTTTTTTCCCATTCCTTCTTCGTCATAAACCTGAATTCTGGAACTTACATTTAAAATAATTCCGAGCTGGAAATAGGTGACAAGCATCGAAGTTCCTCCATAACTGATCAGCGGTAAAGGCTGCCCCGTTACCGGTATGAGATTGATAGCTACGGCAATATTTACAGAAAGCTGTATAAAAATCATGATTCCCATTGAAAGCACGAGCAGGGACCCGAAAAAAGCGGGCATTTTGCTTGCAATCATCACAATCCTGATGATCATGATGAGGTAAAGGGTAATGAGAAAGAAAGCTCCGAAAAGGCCGTATTCTTCAACAATAATTGCAAATATAAAATCTGAGGCCGACTGTGGGAGCATCTGTTTCAAAGCGCTTTTTCCAGGCCCCATTCCGGTGATGCCACCATGAACGATGGCTGCCTTTGCCTGCATGACCTGATAGTTTTTTGCTTTTACGCTTTCATCTTCTAAATCAGCGGTTTTTGCTTTGGCACTTGTGAATGTTTCCACACGGCTCATCCAGGTATGTACCCGGTTTCCGCCAATGAGACTGGTGTTTAAGGCAACCATAATGAACAGGACAATCGCTACAACCGAGGTCGAAATAAATCCTGCGACATACTTCCAGTTCAGCTGTCCGACAATCAATACTGCTACGGAAACCATCAGAATCATGAGCGCAGTAGAACCGTTGTCTTTCGCCACTAAAACGAAAACTAATAAGATGGGTCCGAAAATGTATAAAATGTTCTCAATTGGGAGCCTTTCCCGGTTGATTTTTTTAGTCAGATACCTGCAGAGATAAATAATGAGCGTTAAATAGGCGAAAGATGAAGGCTGAAAGGAGAAAGGTGTTCCCGGAATCTTCAGCCACCGCGACGCACTTGCTCCGTCGATGGTTTGTCCGGAAAACATCGTTACAATCAACAGAAGGACAGAAATTCCGAGTAAAATGGTGCTCAGTTTCCCGATGTGCTCATATTTTACAAAACCAACCCCGCGCATCACGCCCAAACCGATGACCACAAAAAACATGTGTTTCATGACATGGCCCGTTGTGGTTCCGTTGTTAACGATATACTCCAGATTCGAACTTGCAGAATATACCGGAAATATGGAGAAAACGGAAATCAAAATGATGACCGCCCAAAGGACTTTGTCGCCTTTCAGGTATTCAAATTTGTCTTCTGTATACTGTTCGTTCATTGTTTTTTGTGAAGTTTTTTATTTTTTTAGAACTTCTGCTTTAAACTGGTTTCCGCGGTCTTCGTAATTGTCGAATAAATCAAAGCTTGCGCAACACGGCGAAAGCAAGACCGTATCACCTTTTTCGGCGATGGATTTTGAAACTTTTACCGCTTCTTCCATACTTGAAGTGCTGTAAATCAGATCTTTTTTGCCCTGAAAGAAATCGATGATTTTATCATTATCAAGACCAAGGCACACGATTGCTTTTACTTTTCTTTTAACCAGTTCTTCAATTTCGGTATAATCGTTTCCTTTATCCACTCCGCCGACGATCCATATTGTTGGATTTTTCATGCTTTCGAGTGCATAATAGGCTGCATTTACATTCGTTGCCTTACTGTCGTTGATGAATTTTACACCGTCAATTTCTGCCACGTCTTCCAGCCGGTGTTCTACGGCCTGAAAGGTCATCAGGGAATTTCGGATGCTTTCATTGCTGATCTGCAGAATTTTTCCGGCAATTGAGGCTGCTAAACTGTTTGCCACATTGTGATTTCCGACAAGCGAAAGCTCCTCAATCTTCATTGAGAATTCATCTGCAAGCTTTACCACAATTTTATCGTTGTTCACAAAACCACCTTCCTTTAGTTTTTCTTTGGTTGAAAAAGGAATCATTTGGGCCTTGATCTCAAGTTTCTCCAGAAGGTTCATGCTCATGATGTCATCTTTATTGTAAATAAAGAAATTGTCATTCTCCTGATTTTCGGCGATTCTGAATTTTGCCATGGAATATTCCTCGTAATTGTAGTTGTACTGATCCAAATGATCCTGACTCAAATTTAACAGCAGAGAAATATGCGGTCTGAAATTCTGAATATCATCCAGCTGAAAAGAGCTTACTTCGAGTACATAGTAATCGAAATTTTCATCAGCTACCTGCTTTGCGAAACTTTTCCCGATGTTTCCGCCCAGACCTACTTTCAGATCATCGTTTTTGAGTAAATGATAGATGAGCGAGGTGGTGGTTGTTTTCCCATTGCTTCCTGTAATGGCAATGATCTTGGCAGTGGTAAATTCTGAGGCGAATTCAATTTCTGATGAGAGCCTGATTCCTTTCTGATTGATTTTATAAATAATATCGGCTTTTTTGGGAATCCCGGGAGACTTAATGATCCAGTCGGCGGCTAAAATCCTTTCTTCATCGTGATTTTCTTCTTCATATTCAATTCCGGCTTCGTTCAGAAGATTTTTATATTCATCGTTAATGATCCCCTTGTCTGAGAGAAAAACTTCCAGACCTTTTTTTTGCGCTAAATAAGCTGCCCCAAAACCGCTTTCTCCTCCTCCCAAAACAACTATTTTCATTCTAACTTTTTTATTTTAATGGAAAACCATTATTAAATTTCTCCAATTCAGGCAAATCTCTATCTTACTTTAAGAGTGATTAGACAGATAATCGCAAACATGACTCCGATAATGACCATACGGTTCACAATCTTACTTTCGTGATATCCTTCTTTCTGATAATGATGGTGAAGCGGAGACATCTTGAAAAGTCTGTTATTCTGTGCGTATTCGAGCCCGAATTTTCTTTTTCTGTATTTAAAAACGGCCACCTGAAGCATCACTGAAATATTTTCGATCAGAAATATTCCGCAGAGCACCGGAATCATCAGTTCTTTTCTTAAAATCACCGCCAAAACGGCAATTACGCCGCCCAGCATCAGACTTCCTGTATCGCCCATGAACACCTGCGCCGGATAGGTATTGTACCAGAAAAACCCGATGACGGCTCCCACCAGTGCGAGAGCAAAAATGGTCGTCTCGCCCATGTTTGGGAGAAACATGATGTTGAGGTAATCTGCAAAAATGATGTTTCCTGAAATGTAGGCGAAAAATGCCAGCGCCAGAAGTATGACGACGCTTGTTCCGGCCGCAAGACCGTCAATTCCGTCGGTGATATTTGCACCATTTGATACTGCCGTAACGATGAAAATCACAATCGGAATAAAGACAATCCAAGCCCATTCGTGTGCTTCTTCGGGAGTCATCCAAAATAAAAGACCGCTGTAGTCGAATTCGTTATTTTTAATAAAAGGTACCGTGGAAATAGTGGCCTTTTCGGTCGGCATAAAGTTGGTTTCCACATTGTTTCTGTTCACTACCGGTGCGTCAGAATATTTTCTTTTGATCGTAATGTCGGGATGAAAATACATCGTAATCCCAACAATAAGGCCCAACCCGACCTGACCGATTACCTTGAATTTTCCGCTCAGCCCATCCTTGTTTTTCTTAATTTTCTTCAGATAATCATCAATAAAACCAATCAGTCCCATCCAAACCACCGAAATGATAAGCAGCATGATATAAACATTGTACACCCGTGTAAAAAGCAAGACCGGAATTAAAGTGGCCATAATAATGATGAGTCCACCCATGGTTGGCGTGCCTTCTTTTTGTTTCTGCCCTTCGAGCCCTAAATCGCGCACCAGTTCGCCCATCTGCTTCGACCTCAGATAATTGATGATTCTTTTACCGTAAGCAAGGGCAATGATGAGAGAAAGCAAAACAGCCATTGCTGCACGAAAAGAAATGTAACGCAAAAGATTCATCCCCGGAATGTGGATTCCGTGGGCGGTAAAATATTCGTAGAGGTAATACAGCATTTCTTTCCTGTTTTAAATTATTTTGACATTTTTCTCGCCAGATCCAGAATCATTTCTTTGTCATCGAAATGATTTTTCTCGCCATTGATTTCCTGATAGTTCTCGTGGCCTTTGCCGGCAAGAAGAATGATATCCCTTGGTTCTGCAAATTTCAGAGCCATTTTTATGGCTTCTTTACGGTCCGGAATTGAAGTGTACTTGCTGAAGTTCTGTGGCTCAACACCCGCTTCAATTTCTTTGATGATGGCTTCCGGATTTTCACTCCTGGGGTTGTCCGAAGTGATAATCGCAAGCGTCGATTTTCTCGTGGCGATTTTCCCCATTTCCGGCCTTTTTGCGTTATCTCTGTCGCCGCCACAACCGAAAACGGTGATCAGCCTTTCATTTTTTGTGCGGATCTCGTTGATGGAATCCAGAATATTTTCCAGCGCGTCGGGAGTGTGGGCATAATCCACTACAATGAAGATTCCGCCGTCTGATCTCAGAGTTTCAAACCTTCCCTTCACTCTTTTTAATTTCGAAATGGCCTGCAGTACTTCATCCTCTGCAAATCCGCTCTCCACAGTGATGGCAAACGCCAGAAGGAGATTGTACACATTGAATTTTCCGGTTAATGTCGTCCAGAATTCTTTTCCGCCGAAGTTCAGAAGCATTCCGTTGAAATCCGCTTCCAGAATTTTTCCGTGATAATCGGCCATTGTCTTCAAAGCATAGGTTTTTTGGACCGCTTTCGTGTTCTGCAGCATGACACTGCCGTTTTTGTCATCGATGTTTACAATGGCTACCGCATCGGCATTCAGTTCATCAAAAAACCTTTTTTTGGTTTTCAGATATTCTCCAAAAGTCTGATGATAATCCAGATGATCGTGGGTGAGATTCGTAAAACCGGCGATCTTAAAATGCAGACCTTCGGTTCGCTTCTGATGGATCCCGTGTGAAGAAACTTCCATAAAAGCATATTCACAGCCTTTTTCCACTGCTTTTGCAAGCATCTGGTTCAGCCGGATCACATCTGGAGTTGTATGGGTGGAGGGAATGATTTCGTCTGCAATCCGGTATTCTACTGTTGAAACGAGTGCGCATTTAAACCCAAGCTGAGTGAAAATGTCGAAGAGAAGAGTTGTTGTCGTGGTTTTCCCGTTCGTTCCCGTTACTCCGATGAGGTTTAGTTTTTCAGAAGGATTTCCGTAAAAATTTGCGGCAAGATTTCCTAGCGTTACCGACGCATCCTTTACTTTGATGTAGATGATTTTCGCTTCCAGATTTGCCGGAAAATCTTCGCATACAATTGCTTTTGCCCCTTTTTCAATAGCTGCCGCAATAAATGAATGACCGTCTGAAACAGATCCTTTCAGGGCAACGTACATCGAATCTTCCACGGCTTTTCGGCTGTCGAAAACGATTTCTGAAATGTTTTGGCTCGTGTTTCCAATAATTTCCAGAACGGAGATGCGGTTTAATAATGCTTCTAAATTCATCTGTTTTTAAGAATTAATTCTGCAGAGACAGATATATTCTTTGATTTTTTTTAATAATTGTGCCTTCAAGCGGAAACTGTTCGCGAATTTTCCCGACTCCTTTGAAATCGACGCGGTAACCTAAGTTTTCCAGCTGCGGAATAATGTTTTTTCCGATCAGACCAACCACACTTGGCATTTGGTTTCCGTTCACGACGATTTTTACGCGTGGTTTCACCATTTTGCTCAGATCAACTTTTCTGTCGACCAGCAGTTCCTTTTCGATATTCTGCGGGGTCTTCAGGAACGTTTTTCCTGCGATTTCCTTGAAAACCGGAGCTGAAACGGCAGCGCCGTAAAAACCTTTGGAAGTATCGGGCTGATTGATCATCACGATACAGGTATATTTCGGATTATCTGCAGGATAAAATCCGGCAAAGGAAGCCTGATATTTTGCGGGGCCGGGTTTCCAGTATTCAAATCTTGCGGTACCTGTTTTACCTGCCATTTTGAGGTTCGGGGTGAAGATGCTTTTTGCGGTTCCCTTTTCAACAGCCTTCGTTAATGCACTGGTCATCATATTGATCGCCTTTTCAGAAGCCATTTTGCTCACCATCACTTCCGGTTTCGCTTCATATAAAGTTTGACCGTCTTTCATTATTTTATCAATGAAAAGCGGTTTCAGCATTTTTCCTTTATTGGCAACTCCGTTGTAGAAAGTAGTGAGCTGCAGCAAATTGAATCTTGAGGAATAACCATACGCAAGTGAGGCCAGAGTAGCTGCGTTCCATCTGGTTTCCTCGGGTGTAACAATATATGGTTTAGAAGCTCCCGGCAATTCAATATCCAGTTTCTCGAACATTTTCCACCTTCTCAGATGATCCAGGAAAACCTGCGGTTTATCGGCATAGTACTTTGTAATCAGCTTTGCGGAGCCCACGTTGCTGGATTTTGCCAGAACATCAGAGATTTCGTATGTTCCGCCGCCGTGACCGTCTGAAATCCTCTGTTTTGCATAGGTCCAGACGCCGTTTCCAACATCCACGGTGGTATTTTCATCAATGAAACCATCATCCATCGCGGCCAGAAGAGAAACTGTTTTGAATGTGGAGCCCGGTTCAGTAGCATCTTTCAATGCATAATTGTACGCATCAACGTAAACGCCCGGTTCGGTGCGTCGGAGATTTACCATCGCTTTCACTTTTCCCGTAGCCACTTCCATCACCACAACACAGCCGTGATCAGCATCAAAATTCACCAATTGTTTTTCGAGGGCGGAATGAGCAATATCCTGGATTCTGAGATCAATGGTGGTATAAACATCCTGACCATCAACCGGTTCCTTTACTTTCCAGAAATCTATGGGTTTCCACTGACTTGAGTTGATGCGCTGTTCAAGTCTTTTCCCGTCTGTTCCTGTTAAATATTTCGAAAAGGCGCCTTCGAGGCCTGACTTGTATTGCTCGTTATCCATCCCTATGGTTCCGGAACCGATTTCGGTGGTGGCGAGTTCCCGTTTGTAATTACGGTCTACGATGAAGCCGCCTTTGTTTTTTCCTTTGTTGAAAAGGGGAAACTTCCGGATCCGGTCGTAATCATCAAAATCCAGCCCTTTAATCAAGGAGAAATACTGGTTTTTGGCTTTGCGGTTGCTGTCGAACTTGGCGCGGAAATAACTTCGCGGTTTCCCGAACATTTTGCTCAGGGAATCGGTCAAATCGCCGATATTCTGGTTGTATACGGTGTCTTTTATAACCTTGAAATCGATGAAAATGTCATATCTCATGACGGTAGTGGCCAAGATAGACCCATCGGCAGCATACAGGTTTCCGCGGGCTGCTTTCAGAGTGGCCTCGCGGTAATTTTTGCTGATATAATCTTCCTTGATTTCTTTGACATTGGTATTCTGAAGCACAACGATTCTGGCCAAAAACACCACAAACAGAAGGAAGGCACACCCTGCAAAAAGGTAGCCCCATCTTAATGTTTTTTTACGCTTTACGTCGTATTCATTTTGAACCGCCATCTGTACTGTCTAATTTTATCAATAGTTTGTGAGGATGATTTTCTAAGGTCATCAGGGAGTCCTGCAGCATTTCTTTGCCGAGTTCGGACTCCATTTTTACTTTTATCAGGCGGCTTTGCGCATACGCATTCCGCGATTTATATTCTTCTGTTTCTTCTTTGAGCTGATTTACGGTTTCAATTTTCTGGTTCACGAGGTGATTGCTGTAAATCATGATCATCATCAATACAAACAGCAGCAAAAAAAACTGGTAATGATTTTTGATCTCATCCCGGTTCAGGAAATTTCCTTTTACAATATCTATAAAAGTGAGTTTCTTCTGGGGTTTATATGCAGTTCTTTTCGCCATTTAAAATATTAGATTTTAATTCCTGTCCTCATCTTTGCGCTTCGTGCTCTGGAATTTTCATCAATCTCTTCTTTTTCCGGAATTACCGCTTTGTTTTTGAGCAGTTCAAAGGTTTTGGAATAATTACCGTAAATGTCCCTTTCCGGTTCACCTTCAAACATTCCGTTTTTGAGAAATCTTTTTACAAGGCGGTCTTCTAGTGAATGATAAGAGATCACGACAAGTCTACCGCCGGGTTTTAAGATCCGGTAAGCCTGAACCAGCATTTCCTTAAGCGCTTCAAGCTCCTGATTCACTTCAATCCGGATGGCCTGAAAAACCTGAGCGAAAAATTTATTCTGCTTAAACTGAGGGATGTAATTGAAGAGTTTTTTCAGGTCTTCCGTGGTTTCAATCGGTTTCAGTTTACGGTGGTGAACAATTTCGCGGGCCAGTTTCCGGGCTTCTCTCAGTTCGCCGTAATAATAAAAAATGTCGGCAAGCTGTTCTTCTTCATAGTCATTGATGACTTTTTTGGCATCCAAAAGTTGTTGAACATTCATTCTCATGTCCAAAGGCGCATCGCTCCGCGTTGAAAATCCCCGTGCGGCTTCATCAAACTGATGGGATGAAACGCCCAGATCCGCTAAAACTCCGTCAACCTGCTTAAGTCCGTACACCATAAGGGAATTTTCTAAAAACCTGAAATTCTGGTTGATTAGAGTAAAACGGCTGTCATCAATATTATTTTTTAATGCATCCAGATCCTGATCGAAAGCGAAAAGTTTTCCTTTTTCAGACAGTCTTTTCAAAATTTCTTTTGAATGGCCGCCGCCGCCGAAGGTGACATCTACATAAATTCCGTCCGGATTCGTCACCAAATCATCTACACTTTGCTTTAAAAGGACTGGATTATGATACATTTTTTATTTTTTGAATAGGACTTGATTAGAAATAAGGACTGTTAAAAGTGATCGGCTTAATTTTCGTCATCAAAACTGATGTCGCCCATTACTTCTTCGGCCTGTTTTGCAAAATCTTCTTCGGAAGTGGCGATGACATTTTCGTACGCTTCTTTGTCCCAGATTTCAAACAGTTCTCCGGCACTCGTAATCACGATTTCCTTTTTAAGACCTGCAAACTGTACCAGATCTCTTGAAATCTGCAGTCTGCCTACATTATCGGGTTCCACGGTTTTAACACCCGCCGTAAATATCCTGATAAAGTCAGCGTTTTTTTTGATGAAACGGTTGAGCTTATTCAGTTTTTCCATCAGTTTTTCCCAGCCTTTCATTGGATAAACTTCCAGACAGGGCTGAAACACAGAACGCTTCACGACAAATGCGTCGCCCCCAAAATCCTCCATCTGTTTTACCAGCGAAGAAGGCAGTTTGAGGCGGCCTTTGTCGTCAATTTTACACTCGTATGTTCCGATGAAATTCTTCATTTGGGACAAATTTATATAATAATTTTTAAATCCTCCCACTTTTTCCCACTTTTTGACTTAATGTTAATAAGTTTTGGTTTTGATCATTAAATGTTTGATATAAAAGCGGTTATGAGAACGGGAATAATAGCGTGAATGGATAAAAATTAATTACGAGGATGTTCTTAAAATTCATACATTTATTGAAAATTCATTTAAGGTAAATGAAGTTGGTGTTAAATTTGTATTTTTGCAAGGCTGATAAGCGTTTATATGAGATTCATAACAAAAAAAGAAAAGAAATTCACTTTTATTGAGGCGGGTGAAGGGCATCCATTAATTTTACTGCACGGTTTAATGGGCGGTTTAAGCAATTTCGATAAAACCATCAGTTTTTTTTCTGAAAGAGGATACAAGGTTTTTGTTCCCGTGCTGCCCATTTATGATCTCACGGTGTTAAATACAAATCTCACTACCATTGCAAAATTCGTTGGGAAATTCATCGAAGAAAAAACCACGGAACCGGTTACGATTGTAGGAAATTCCATGGGTGGACATGTCGGCCTCATATTGACTCTTGCCAGACCTGATCTTATCAAACATCTTGTGCTTACTGGGAGTTCCGGTCTTTACGAAAGAACTTTCGGCGACAGTTTCCCAAGAAAAAGCGATAAAGAATACATCAAAAAGAAGACTGAAGAAGTTTTTTACGACCCTATTGTAGCTACAGAGGAGCTCGTAGATGAAGTGTTTTCGGTAGTCAACGACCGAATGAAAGGCATCAAAACCGTTATGCTTGCACGAAGCGCTATCAAACACAATATGCTCAAAGATCTGCCGAGAATTCAGACGCCTGTGTGTCTGATCTGGGGAAAACAGGATAATGTTACACCGCCGGAAGTTGCGGTGGATATGAATAAATTTCTTCCCGATTCCGATTTATACTGGATTGACCGTTGCGGACATGCGGCGATGATGGAAAAGCCCGACGAATTCAACGAAATTCTGTACAGCTGGCTCCAAAAAAGAGACAATAAGAAAATGGAAGTTTAATCTTCCATTTTTTATTTCCTTAAATTTGAAAAAATATTCAGAAATGGTAATCAAAACAGCGGAATTTGTAAAAAGCAGTTCGAGATGGCAGGACTGTCCGGAACCGATATTCCCGGAATATGCCTTCATCGGGCGGTCGAATGTCGGAAAATCTTCCCTCATCAATGCCATGCTGAATTTTAAGGATCTGGCAAAAACGTCACAGACTCCGGGAAAAACCCAACTCATTAACCATTTCATCATCAATGAAAAGTGGTATCTGACCGATTTGCCGGGCTACGGTTATGCAAGGGTTTCAAAAAGCATGAGACGGGATTTCGAAAAGATCAACACGAACTATATGCTGAACCGGAAAAACCTGGCCAATCTTTTTGTGCTGATCGATTCCCGCCATACTCCGCAGTTAATTGATGTTGAATTTATTGAATGGTGCGGCGAAAACGGAATCCCTTTTTCCATCGTCTTCACAAAAACAGATAAACTGAAACCAAACACCGTAATTGCAAATATTGAACACTACAAAACGGAACTGCTGAAAACCTGGGAAGACCTTCCAGAGATTTATGTGACCTCGGCGGAGAAAAAGATAGGCGGCGACGAAATCCTGAAATTTATTTCGAAAACCAATCAGTTTTTTGTTGAAAATAAAATTGTTTTTGAATGAAAGACCTCGTCTGGAACATCAAATCATTCGCGGAACTCTCCACGAAAGAATTTCATGATATTGTAAAGGCAAGGATCGATGTTTTCGTAGTGGAACAGAACTGTCCTTATCCTGATCTCGACGGATACGATGAAAAAGCACTTCATCTATGGGCAGAACAGGACAGCGAAGTCACGGCTTACTGTCGGATTTTTGCTCCAGGAATCAAATATCCTGAAGCCTCAATCGGAAGGGTACTGACCAATCAGAAATTCAGACGGCTCAAACTGGGAAAAATCCTCATGAGATTTGCCTTAAACACCATAGAAGCCCAATTCAGAACAACTGCAGTAAGAATATCGGCGCAGGATTACCTTTTGCAATTTTATTCGGGATTAGGGTTTGAAGCAACGGACAAAAAATATCTGGAAGATGACATTCCGCACACGGAAATGTTCAGAAAATAAAAAAGCGGAGAAAAAATCTCCGCTTTTATTTTATTCCGTTTCGGGCTCCAGCATGCCGAGCTCGCCGTAATGTTTCTTGAATTTCGCGATCTTGGGACCTACCACTGCGCTGCAGTAAGGCTGAGTGGGATTCGCTTCATAATATCCCTGATGGTACTGCTCTGCCGGCCAGAATTTCTTGAACGGCACCAGTTCCGTTACATATTTCCCGCTCCATTTTCCGGATGCTTCTGATTTTTTAAGGGCCGCTTCCGCTTTAGCTTTTTCCGCGTCGTCTTTGTAAAAGATCACAGACCGGTACTGGGTTCCTACGTCATTTCCCTGACGGTTCAGCTGTGTAGGATCGTGAAGGAAGAAGAACACATCCATCAGCTGTTCATACGAGATAATTTTCGGGTCGTAGGCAATCTGCACCACTTCTGCATGACCGGTTTCGCCGGTAGATACTTCTTCGTAAGTGGGATGGTCTTTGTGACCGCCGGAATATCCGGAGACTGCAGCGTCTACGCCTTTAAGCATGTTGAAACAGCTTTCTACACACCAAAAACAACCGCCACCGAAGGTGACATATTCTAAATTCTGTCTGTCCATTTTTTGATTTTTTGTTAAGGTCTTCTTGCTTTCCTGCCCGTTGCAGGAGATCATCAGAACACTCAGCAAAAATAATAAAATCTTATTCATAATCTGATAACGGTTTTCTATCGTAAAAATTTTAAGAAATGATTAAATAATATGCTTTTTTGCGGGTCAGATTCTCTGAGGTCATCCATTGGAGGATTATTTTACGGTTCCGATGAGGTGTTTTAACCCGTCAGACCATTAAATTAATTCTCTGTTGCGGTTCAATTCAGTAAATTTTAGATTAAAGCGCTTGAAATTCCGGTCAGACAACCTGAAATTTTCGCTTTTTCAGGGCAGCAATGGGTTAAATTATCCCATCAATGGATTAAATTAATGGTACAGAGCATTTCGGAACCGGAATGACGGGGTTGGAGACCGGGAATTTGTGTAGATAGATTAAAAGCAGAGCGATTGGAGAATTTTTTATTCACCCCATCTGTTAAACATTTTTAATTTATTTCGTTCATCATTCAAAAGTAGAAAGCCATTCTCTTCAGTTTCAGACGAATTTCCAGGCTTTACAGCAATCATTCCACTTTTAAAAATATAGATTTTGGAATTTTTAAAGTCCGCATCAACCAATTTTTCGTCGATGATTAAATCAAAAGTATAGTTGTTTTGGACTTTGTCTATTACTCCATTTTTTGCATTGATGGTTTGAGTTAAAATCCATTTATTGTTCTTAGCAAACTCAAGAATTTTTTTTTCGCCAAATTTTGTGGTTGAAGATTGCCACACAATTCCTGCAGTTCCACCAAAAGGTCCCTGGTCAGAAAATTGTGTCCCAATTTTTTCTTTTTCAAAATTTTGCCAAAACCTTGCAGGTATTACTTTTGAACAACTATATAAAAAGAAAAGAAAAAAAAATAAAATTATTGCCTTCATTTCGTAAACAGTTAACTCCAAATATACCCAATTGCTGTAATTAAATTAATCTACATTTTAGAACCAGGTCAGTCACTTTTCCCAAACCAATGCACTGGCGCCGAGAATGGCCGCATCGGCTTCGTCGAGTTCGCTGAACACGAGCTTTACTTTATTGCGGAAAATAGGAAGAAGGTTGCGTTCCATATGAAGTTTCGTGGGTTTCAGGATGAAATCACCTGCTTTGATGACTCCACCGAAAAGCAGAATGGCTTCAGGAGAAGAAAACATAACGAAATTTGCCAAAGCCTCGCCCAGTTTCTGGCCGGTATAGCGGAAAACTTCAATGGCGGTAGGATCCCCTTTTTTGGCGCATTCATGAACCACTTTTGAATTGATCTGGTCCTCGGGATAAGAATTTAACATTGAGTCGGGAAATTCAGCGCGCATTTTTTTCGCCGTAATGGCAATTCCGGTGGCTGATGCATACGCTTCCAGAGAACCTTCGGAACCGGTGCTCCAGTGTTTTCTGCCCCCAGGTTTTACAATGGTATGTCCGAGTTCACCGGCAAAACCGTCGTGGCCGTAAATTAAACTCCCGTTGGAGATGATCCCGCTTCCGACGCCTGTTCCGAGGGTGATCATGATGAAATCCTTCATCCCCCGCGCTGCACCGAACATCATTTCGCCGAGTGCAGCAGCATTGGCATCGTTGGTTATTTTGCAGCGAACGCCGAATTTTTTTGTCATCAGATCGGTAAAGTGAATTACGCCTTTCCAAGGAAGATTCGGAGCCTGTTCAATGGTGCCGGTAAAATAGTTCGCGTTCGGCGCTCCAACCCCAATTCCGTCGAATTGCCTTTGGGTACCGCTGTGATTCTTTAATAAAGGCTCGATGGTCAGATACAGCGCATCGATAAAATCCTCCACCCTATCATACTCATCAGTTCTGATGCTCCCTTTCTCAAGAATTTCGCCGCGGTGGTTAACGAGTCCGTATTTCGTGTTGGTTCCGCCAATATCGATACCGAGAGCAACCTGTTTAGACAAATCTATTAATGACATTTAATGAGGATTTAGTCTTTAAAAATACAAAAAATTCATATTGGGTTCACAAAAAACTTCTTCAGGAAATCTGAAGAAGTTTTTTTATTGAATATTTAAGTTGTTTTTTTAGATTACGCAGGAATTTCGCCTTTGTAAAGGAAGGAAACAATGTCTCTGTTTACTTTTTCCACCATTTCGGTGAAGAGGTAGAAGGATTCCTGTTTGTAAATCACCAACGGATCTTTCTGCTCATAAACTGCGCCTTGAGAAGATTTCCGTAAATCATCCATCTCTCTCAAATGAAGTTTCCAGTTTTCATCAATAATGGCGAGGGAAATATTTTTCTCGAAATCGTTGATGAGCGATTCGCATTTGGTTTCATAAGCTTCTTTCAGGTCAGTAACAATGGTCATTGTTTTTATTCCGTCGGTAAAAGGAACCTGAATCATTTTGAACATTGAACCCTGGTTCTGGTAAACGTTTTCAATGATCGGGAACGATTTTTCCTTCAATAGATTCAGTCTCATGCGGTAATCTTCAGTGGCCGCGTTGAAAAGAAGATTGGTGAGTTCCGTAACGGGTTTTGTTTTAAACTCGCTTTCGGAAACCGGAGCTTCCATCGTGAAATGCTTGATGATTTCGTATTCAAACTCTTTGTAGTCGCCCTGAGCCTTCGTTTTTGAAACGATTGACTGGGAAACATCGAAGATCATGTTTGAGATATCATACTTCAGGTGATCACCGAACAAGGCGTTCTTTCTTCTTTTGTAGATGACATCACGCTGTTTGTTCATTACATCATCATATTCCAACAGTCTTTTTCGGATTCCGAAGTTGTTTTCCTCTACTTTTTTCTGCGCTCTTTCGATGGATTTTGAAATCATGCCGTGCTGAATCACTTCACCTTCCTTATGACCCATTCTGTCCATCATTTTCGCAATTCTTTCGGAACCGAAAAGTCGCATCAGGTTGTCTTCCAAAGACACATAGAACTGGGAACTTCCCGGATCACCCTGTCTTCCGGCACGACCTCTCAACTGACGGTCGACCCTTCTGGAATCATGTCTTTCGGTACCGATAATGGCTAAACCTCCGTTCTGTTTCACATCGCCCAAAAGCTTGATGTCGGTTCCTCTTCCCGCCATGTTGGTGGCAATGGTTACAACACCCGGTCCACCTGCAGAAGCTACAATTTCCGCTTCTCTTGCGTGGAGTTTTGCATTCAGTACGTTGTGCTGGATCTTTCTCAGCTGTAGTGCTTTTGATAACAACTGTGAAATTTCCACAGAGGTGGTTCCAACCAGAACGGGTCTTCCCTGTGCTGTTAGACGCTCAATTTCTTCAATTACGGCGTTGTATTTTTCGCGGTTGGTTTTGTATACCAAATCCTGACGGTCGTCTCTTGAGATGGGTCTGTTTGTAGGGATTACGACTACATCCAGTTTATAAATTTCCCAAAGTTCTCCGGCTTCTGTTTCTGCAGTACCGGTCATCCCAGCAAGCTTGTTATACATCCGGAAATAATTCTGAAGGGTAATGGTCGCAAAAGTTTGCGTTGCCGCTTCAATTTTTACATTTTCTTTCGCTTCAATTGCCTGGTGAAGTCCGTCTGAATAACGTCTTCCTTCCATGATACGGCCGGTTTGCTCATCCACGATTTTCACCTCACCATCAATCACTACATATTCATCATCTTTTTCAAACAAGGTGTATGCTTTCAATAACTGGCTCAACGTATGAACCCTTTCGGATTTTACGGCAAACTCGCTGAAAAGTTTTTCTTTCGCTTCAAATTCTTCCTCTTTAGATAAATTTTTGGCTTCCAGTTCGGCAATTTCAGTTCCGATGTCATTCAATACGAAGAAATCCTTGTCTTCATTTCCGGCAGACATATATTCAACCCCCTTGTCAGTAAGGTCGATCTGGTTATTTTTTTCGTCAATAACGAAGTAAAGATCTTTATCAGCAATCGGCATATCGCGGTTGTTGTCCTGCATATACTGACCTTCAACTTTCTGAAGAAGCGCTTTGTGGCCGCTTTCGGAAAGGAATTTAATCAGCTGGCGGCTTTTCGGCAAACCTCTGTACGCCTGTAAAAGTTTGAATCCGCCTTCTTTTGTATTTCCGTTTGCAATCAATTTTTTGGCTTCATTAAAGATCGCTGAAACAGTTTTTTTCTGGATATCAACAATCCTGTCAACAGAAGGTTTCAGGACATCATATTCCTGGCGGTCTCCCTGCGGCACCGGTCCTGAAATAATCAGTGGCGTTCTTGCATCATCCACTAAAACCGAATCCACCTCATCAACGATGGCGAAATTCAACTCTCCCTGGACCAGTTCGGATGGGGAAGTTACCATATTGTCTCTCAGATAATCGAAACCGAATTCGTTATTGGTTCCGTAGGTAATGCTGGACTGATAGGCTTTTCTTCTGGAATCGGAATTTGGCTGGTGATTGTCGATACAGTCAATCGATAAACCGTGGAACTGATAAAGCGGACCCATCCAGGCCGAGTCACGTTTCGCCAGGTAATCATTTACCGTCACCACGTGAACGCCACGTCCGGGAAGAGCATTGAGATAAATAGGGAGGGTTCCTACTAAAGTTTTTCCTTCACCTGTCGCCATTTCGGCAATTTTTCCGCTGTGAAGCACGACCCCACCAATAAACTGTACGTCGTAATGAACCATATCCCATTTTACGGGAGTTCCGGCAGCGTTCCATTCATTTTTCCAGATGGCGGTATCTCCTTCAAGTACCACGAAATCTTTAGTTGATGCCAGTTCTCTGTCCATTTCGGTGGCTGTAACGCGGATTTCTCCGTTCTGGGCCAGTCTTCTGGAGGTTTCTTTAATCAGAGAAAAAGCTTCGGGAAGAATTTCGTTCAGGACTTTTTCTTCAATCTGGTAAGACTCTTTCTTCAAAGTTTCTATCTTGGCAAAAAGCGCTTCCTTCTCGTCAATATTCGTGGCGTCTTTGATCTGTTCTTTGGTTTCTTCGATCTGCACGGTAATACTGGCGGTTGCCGTTTTCAGTTTTTCTTTGAACTCGGCCGTTTTTTCTCTCAAACCGTCATCAGAAAGTTCCTGAATGGCAGGTTCAACAGCCTTGATCTTGTTCACCACTTTTTTTACCTCCTTCAGGTCAGAAGCATTTTTATCTCCCAGAAATCCTTTAAGAACTTTGTCTATAAAACCCATATGTTTTTAGCTTTAGGCTTAATGCAAGGCACCAAGCAATTTTGCACACCGTGCTTATGTTAATAAAATAGGCTTAAAGCATATTGCCTAAAGCCTGTAACTTTTAGTATTCGTCTTCGTTCCAGAGAAAGTCATCGTCTGTCGGGTAGTCGCTCCAAACCTCTTCAATGGATTCGTAAATTTCCCCTTCGTCTTCAATAGCCTGAAGATTTTCAACCACTTCCATTGGCGCTCCTGTTCTTATCGCATAATCAATAAGTTCAGCCTTTGTCATCGGCCAGGGAGCATCACTTAAATAAGAAGCCAATTCTAATGTCCAATACATATAATTAAATTTTTTGCAAAAGTATAAAATTAGAAGAGATTACAAACTTTTTTCCCGCTGATTTTCAATTTTTTGTGTCGAAAAAGAATTCAAATTAAATTTCTGTCAAATTAATTAACAGTGCTTAAAATCTGACGGTTCTTCATTTGATTAAAAAACATTCAGCGAGAGGGTTGTAACCCTGTTTCGGTCTCATTTTCTCAAAAACCATTCCATAAATTTTTTTATGCCATTTTGGAAAGACGTGGTTGGCTGATAGCCGATTAGTGCTCTGGCTTTCGAAATGTCGGCATTGGTTTTTAAGACATCGCCGGGCTGCATGGGCAGCATGTTTTTCAGAGGTCTTTTTTCCAGACTTGCTTCAATACTTTCAACCATCTCATTTAGGGTAATGACCTCGCTTTCTCCAAGGTTAATGATCTCGTAAACCCCGTCCCGGCTTTCAATATAGGAAATTGATTTCTGAATGCCGGCAACAATATCTGAGATATAGGTGTAATCACGGGCAGTGGTGCCATCGCCATAGAAAGGAATTTCTTTATTCTCCGCCATCAGCTGTGTGAATTTATGAACGGCGAGATCAGGTCTTTGACGCGGCCCGTAAACCGTAAAAAACCTTAAATGAATCATGTCGATTCTGTAAAGATGATGATACACGTGACCAAGAATTTCTCCGCATCTTTTGGTGGCAGCATACGGTGAAATGGGTTGGTCTACATGATCTGTTTCTGAGAACGGAATCTTTTCGTTGTTGCCGTAAACACTTGAGCTGGAGGCTCCAACGAATTTATTGATCCTGAACTCCCGACAAAGTTCCCAAATATTCATGGTTCCTTTGATGTTCACCTCTTCATACTCCAGAGGTTTTTCAATGGAAGGACGGACTCCGGCCAGTGCTGCCAAATGGATAACGGCATTTATCCGGTGCTTTGAAAATATTTTTTCCAGTCCGTTTTTATCGCGAATGTCCTGATAATACAGCTGATAATTAGAAGAAGAAGTTTCAAAAATCAGTTTCTGAACATCATGTTCCCTGGTCCGGAAAGTAAATTCAGAAATTTTTCCAACGGATTCCAAAGTATTTTTAATTTTTATTTTATAATCATAAAAATCATCAAAATTGTCAATGTTAATGACAGAATGTCCATTTTTCAGCAGATGTTCCACCAAATGAGAACCGATAAATCCGCTGCCGCCGGTAACAAGATAATTCATTTTCGTTATTTACCCAACAAATTTAATTAAAATCAAATCATTATTTTTACTGAAAATATTTAATTATGCAGTTCTCCGGACAAATCCTGAAAATGGCCACGCAAAACGCAAAACCCATTCAATATTTTCTGAATCTTTCGGATGATTTAATCAACATGAACCAGCTCATCGGTAAAAATATCAGGATCAAACATACCGGATATGAATGTGTGAACTGCGGTAAAGATGAAAAGGTCTACAGAATGGGGTTCTGCAAAAAATGTTTTTTTGAAAGCCCTTATGCGAGCGATACTATTATTCGGCCAGAACTTTCTACCGCACATCTGGGAATTGGCGAACGGGATCTGGAAATTGAAAAATCCATACAGCTACAGCCACACATTGTTTATCTGGCGTACACCGGAGATGTGAAGGTAGGAGTGACGAGGGATACGCAGATTCCGACCCGCTGGATTGACCAGGGTGCCACTTTCGCGCTTCCGATTGCAATAACCGAGAACCGCTACGAAGCCGGAATGATTGAGGTGGCGATGAAGGAGCATCTTGCTGATAAAACCAACTGGAAAAAAATGCTGGAAGATGATTTTGAAGATGATTTGGATCTCGCAGATTTTCGTGAGAAAATAAAAAATTATTTCCCGGAAAATTTTAAAAATTTCTATACTAAAGACCACACCATGGTCAGGCTTGATTACCCGTATGAAGCTCCGGAAAAAATCACTTCGTTTACGCTCGATAAAATGCCCGAGTTTGAAGGCGTTTTAAATGGGATAAAAGGACAGTATCTTAGTTTTGAGGGCGGTAGTTTTCTGAATGTTAGAGCGCACGAAGGATATGTTGTTGAACTTACTGTTTAATCACATCTCGATTATAGACATTAATTATAACTTCGCAAACATAATTCAGGCCTTATTCTTTTTATAAGTTGTAAGTTTATACACAATTTCGTTTATTATTTAGAATATGAAAAAATGGCAGAAAGTTTCAGCAATTATATTGGGAGTATTGCTTGTGCTATTCCTTATTGCGAATTTTGGTCTGAATTTCTGGATCCAGAAAAATCTTCCGCGTTACATAAAAAATAACTCCCATTACACCGTTTCTTACCAATCTCTGGACGTTAATCTGGGTAACGGAAATATTTTCGCAACCGGAATTACGATAAACAGCAAGAATCCGCAGAATCAGGAGGTTATAGGGCTTCAGGGAACGGTTGATACGCTTTCGATAAGCAGGCTCGGTATTTATGATGCGGTTTTCAACAAAAGAATCAGTTCCAGCAACCTGATTCTGAAAAATCCAAACATCAATATTACTTTGGCCAAGCCGAAGGATAAATCGACAGAAAAAAAGCAAAATCCTCTTGCCTTCGACAATATTTCAATAAAAAACGGAAATATTCAGATTTTCCGTCATACAAAACAGAAACTTTTTTCAGTAAAGGATCTCGTGCTGAATGTTGAGAATCTGGAAATGACTGAAGAATCTGTGGAAAGCAAACTTCCTGTAGTTTTTGATCAGTACGACCTTAAGGGACGGAATTTTTATTACCGTCCTGATAATGTGTATGCTTTCACCGCCTCTTTCATCACTACTGAAAACGGAGAAATGAGCATCAGAAATTTTGCGATGATTCCTTTGCTTTCCTTTCAGAATTTCCGGAAATTTTTTCCAAAAAAACAGCAGCTCTTTGATTTTAAGGCTTCGCAAATGAACTTTAAGGACATGGCTTTAAAAAGCAAAGAAATTACCCTGAGCAATGTCTATTTTGAAAATCCGAACCTCAAACTATTTACAACCGATGTAAAAACTGCAAAAAAAGACAAACCCTTCACTTACGAAGTGGAACTGGAAAATGTAGTGTTTAAAAATGCGGTGGTGAGTATTCTTAAACCGGACGGAACCCCGAAATTCAATGCCGGAAATTTGAATGTAAACGTAAGTAAGCTGAAGATGGATGAGGAAACGGCAAAAGGAAATTTACCGTTTTCATTTGAAGATTATAAAATTGACGGCCGCCAGATTCTGTTTGCTTCATCTTCCCAAAAAATTACAGCAGGCGCTTTTGCGATGAATCCTCATTCTGCTGACATCAGAAATATCTCCGCAAAACCCGCGGTTGCAGGCTCCGATAAAACATTGCTCGATCTTACCGCAAGTCAGCTAAATTTGAAGATCAATGAATGGAAATTTATCGATAAAAAACTGAAACTCGATATCGAAAACGTTCTGGTCACCAATCTGAACGGCAAAATAAAGTCAGGCAGCGGTCAGGCGAAGAAAAAACCTGGTTTCGAAGGCATTCATTATCCGCTTACGGTGAAAAATGTGGTGGTGAGAAACAGCAACCTTGTTTACGAGAGTCAGAATAAGCCATTGTCTTTAAATCAGCTCAATCTGAATATCCAGAATATTGAGATGAATGCGGAAACGGTAAAAAGCGGATTTCCGTTTAAAATCGGGAATTATCAGCTTTCCACTAAAAATTTCAGTTACCGCATCAATCCGTATTACAGTCTGAGCAGCAGTCTTTTAAAAGTGAGCAACAAAACACTGCAGATGTCTAACTTTGCGGTAAAACCTTTGGTTTCGCGGAGCCAATTCCTCAGGATGATCCCCACAGAAAAAGATTTGTATGATTTGAAAATCAGCCAGATCAATATGCAGGGCACTTGGGATTTCCTCAGTACAGAAAAATCTGTCAAAGTTTCTCAGGCGACTTTGAACGGCATGAACGCCAATATTTTCCGCAGCAAACTGCCAAAAGATGACTTAACCGAAAAACCGCTGTATTCGAAACTGTTGAGGAGTATTAAGTTTCCTTTCCTTATCCAGAATCTCGACATTAAAAATTCTGTACTCGTATATGAAGAAGATACGAAGCAGAGTGAAGGACCCGGAAAACTGACTTTCGGAAATTTCAATATGAATGTAAAAAATCTGAATTCCGGAAAAATGAAAGGCGCTCCGACTTTGGTTCCGATCACGATATCCTGCCGTTTTATGGATGCATCGCCGATGAATGTAAAATGGAGTTTTGATACAGCGCAGATGAACGATGCGTTTTCGATCGCGGGAAATATTTCTGATTTACCAGCATCGCGGATTAATCCGTTTATTGAGCCATATCTGAAGATCAGAGCGACAGGAGAGATTTCGGATCTGATTTTTAATTTTAAGGGAAATTATCTGGGTCTTAACGGAACCGTGAATATGAAACATAAAGATTTGCGCGTAGAAATTTTAAAGACCACCGGTGAAAAGAACAAACTCCTCTCAGCGGTTGCAAATATCTTTGTAAGAACCGATTCAGGGAATTATCCTGAGTCAGTTGTGGTGGATAATGTACAGCGCGATAAGACCAAATCATTCTTCAATCTTTTCTGGAAAGGTATTGAAGAAGGTCTTAAAAAAACATTGATCGGGAAAAATATAGAGAATACTGAAAAATCGATTAAGAATACGGTAAGTGACACGAAAGGAGCCCTTCAGCAGGGAAAGAGTACCGTTAAGGATACGAAAACGGCAGCCAAAGACAAGATTGAAAAAGTAAAAGAAAACGTAGGAGCCAAGAAAGAGAATATTACAGAAAAGGTTCAGGAAAAGAAAGGTATTTTCCGTAAGGTTTTCAAGAAAAAAGAAAAAGCAGAAAATTAATTTCTGCTTTTTTTTAATCAAAATTGTATTCGTCGTCTTCCTCTATCGGGATGTTTCGGATAAAATTGTCAAACGCTTCACCTGGATAATTACTGTCAGCCCCGTAGGAATCGATGATCATTCCTTTTTTACCGTCTGCTGACTGTGCCACATAAAGCACGGCATTGTCATCCGGGTTGCTGTCTCCTTCAAAGCGGTAAGATTTTTTAATCTTCATTTCATCTGCAGTAAAAATTCTGTCTTCACCGGAAAGTTTCATTTCGCTGTTTTCGTTCATTCTGAATTCCTGGGTGATTCCCTTTTTTGCCAGTCTTGCCATTACCTGACTAAGCGTAAGCATTGGCTTTGGTTTTTCCATAATTTTAATTTTTAATAATTATATTTCCTTCAAAAACCGTGCAACATCAGAGCTTATAGCAATAGATGTCTAAATTTTAATGATAAGACGAGGAAGAATTACGAATTTGAAGCTTATTTGTTCAGTTTTCTCGCTCCCATTTCATAAAGGGCAAAACTGATGATATCTGCATTTTCCCCGATAACCTGATCGGTACTTCTGCCTGCGCCATGACCTGCATTCACTTCGATTCTTACCAAAACGGGATTGTTGCAGGACTGTTTTTCCTGAAGCTCTGCGCCGAATTTGAAAGAATGGGCAGGAACTACACGATCGTCATGGTCGCTTGTTATAATCATTGTTGAAGGATAACAGACTCCTTTTTTCACGTTATGCACCGGTGAATAGGATTTCAGATACTCGAACATTTCCCGGCTGTCTTCCGCAGTTCCGTAATCATAGCTCCAGCCGGCTCCGGCGGTGAATTTATTATACCGTAACATATCCAGAACGCCCACTCCGGGGAACGCCACTTTCGCCAAATCCGGACGCTTCGTCATTGTCGCACCCACAAGAAGCCCGCCGTTTGATCTTCCGGAAAGCGCCATAAATTCTTTGGAAGTATATCCGTTTTTCTGCAGATATTCGCCTGCCGCGATGAAATCATCAAATACATTCTTTTTCTGCATTTTCGTTCCCGCATCATGCCATTTTTTACCGTATTCTCCACCGCCACGAATGTTGGGAACCGCATAAATTCCGCCGTTTTCCATCCAGATCGCATTTACTACTGAAAAAGCAGGCTGCAGGCTGATGTTGAAGCCTCCGTATGAATAAAGAATTGTAGGATTTTTGCCGTTAAGTTTTGTGCCTTTTTTATAATTGATCATCATCGGAATTTTAGTTCCGTCTTTGGAAGTATAGAATACCTGTTCCGAAACATAGTTTTCGGGATTGAACTTTACTTTCGGCTTTTGGTAAATTTCTGATTTCCCCGTCTCTGCATTGTATTTATAAATGGTTCCTGGCGTGATATAATTGGTAAAAGAAAAATACAGATCCTTTTCCTCTTCTTTGCCACCAAATCCGGAAGCTGTTCCAATTCCCGGTAAATCGATGATTCTGATGAGTTTTCCGTCATAATCAAACTGTTTTACCGAAGTAACGGCATCTTTCATGTATTTTGCGAACAAATAACCACCGCCTGTGGAAATGCTCAGAACGTTTTCCGTTTCAGGAATAACATCTATCCAAACATCAGGTTTATTGATATTGAATTTTACCAGGCGCATATTCGGCGCATTTTTATCAGTCAGTGCGTAAATGAAATCATCTTTAGAATCGACGAAATCTGTATTGAAATCATAGCCTTTCTGCACCCCAATAAATTCGGTTTTATTTTTCAGATCTTTGATATAAAGCTCATTTCCAGAAGTTGCCTCGGAAGCGCTCAAAACTTCAAACCTCTCATCTTCCGAAACGCCTATTCCCATATATCTGCGTTTGAATTTTTCGCCGCCAATTACCAGCTGATCTTCAGACTGTTTTGTTCCAAGTTGATGAAAATACACTTTATGGGTGTCTGTTTTCGCAGAAAGTTCACTGCCTTTCGGCTTGTCGTAGCTTGAATAGAAGAAACCTTTATCGCCCGACCATGAAGCTCCGGAAAATTTCACATCCACAATCGTTTCATCAATGATTTTCTTTGTAACGGCATCCATAACTATGATCTTGTTCCAGTCGCTGCCGCCTTCTGAAATGGAGTAGGCCACCAGATTTCCTTTCTTGTTGAATGAAACTCCTGCTAATGAGGTAGTTCCTTTGTCTGAAAATTTATTTGGATCCAAAAAAACTTCTGTTTCGCCGGTTTTACCGGTTCTGTAAAGAACAGACTGTGCCTGAAGTCCGTCGTTTTTATAAAAATAAGTAAAATCTCCTTCTTTGAAAGGAGCTCCAATTTTTTCGTAATTCCAGATGTCTTTCAGCTGCGCCCGGATTTCTTCCCGGAACGGAATTTTCGACAAGTAATCATTGGTTAAGGCTACTTCCCTCTGAACCCAGTCTTTTGTCTCTTCAGCGCGGTCATCTTCCAGCCATCGGTAGGGATCAGCGACCGACGTTCCGAAATAGGTATCGGATTGCTGAATTTTTTTCGTTTCGGGGTAATTCATTTTTTGGGAACTCACCATGTTCATTGCAAGAGCAGTTATGGATAGGGTAATAATTTTGATTTTCATTTTTAATCACGATTTTACCAAAATTAGAAAAATTAAATGATTTTGCGGACGACACATCGATATTAACAAACTTTAAAATTATGTTTGCTTAAAAAGGAACAGGATTTGCTTGTTTTTAGTTTTAAATTTCAAAATATGGAAAGAGATACAAAAATTTTATTGGCAGGTAGTATCGGGGTTCTCATTGGCTTGGGGCTTTTTGGCATTAAGAGGTTTTTATCTGAAAGAAATAAACAGTATCAGGATTATTACGCTGATTTTCACCGCCATTTTGATAAGACTCATAAAAAAGATGATCATCATGGAGTGGAGTTTTTAGCCATGCTGTAAATTTTTATATAAATTTTATCAATCCTGTTTTCTCCGAAAGCAGGTTTTTTTTGTGGAAAACTCCCGTCTTAAAACTGATTATTTCTTCTCACTAAAATTTAATTTAGCACTTACAAAATCATTTATTTTCTAATGTCAAACGAAAACTTCATCAAAGGTCAGGGCGCACAGCGAAACGAGATCAATCGTTTCGACCGCTATACTTTTGAACCAGAGGAAGAAGATTTTGTAAAAGAAAAAACATCTTTCACCGAAGTTTTTCCCAAAACGATTGTCAATGCAGTAAAAAGTCCCGATCTGAGGATGGAATATTCGATGAATCCATATCAGGGCTGCGAACACGGCTGTTCCTACTGTTTCGCAAGACCAACGCACGAATACTGGGGTTTCTCTGCCGGGACCGATTTTGAACGCAAAATAATGGTGAAGAAGAACGCTCCGGAATTATTGGAAAAATTCTTCCAGAAACGGAATTACATTCCAAAAACCATTATGCTTTCCGGAAATACCGACTGCTACCAACCCGCCGAAAGGGAATTTGAAATCACGAGAAAAATCCTGAAGGTTTGCCTTGATTACCGGCATCCCGTTTCTATTCTAACTAAAAACGCGCTGGTTTTAAGGGATTTGGATCTTCTGATACCGATGGCAAAGCAAAATCTTGTGTCAGTTTCATTCAGTATTCCCACCATCAGCGAAGAAATCCGAAGAAAAATGGAGCCGCGGACTTCCTCGGCCAGAAATAAGATAAAAGCGATTGAAATTCTTTCGGAAAATAAAATTCCGGTAGGCGTGATGGTTGCGCCTGTAATTCCGGGACTGACAAGCGATGAAAGTCTGAATATTTTAAAAACGGTTTCTGATGCCGGTGCGAAGAGTTTCGGCTACGTTTTGGTGCGGCTGAATGATTGTGTTGAACCGGTTTTTGTGAACTGGATCAATGCGCATTTTCCGGACCGTGCACAGAAAGTCCTGAACCTTATCCGTTCCATGCGTGGCGGAAATCTGGGAGATAAAAGGTACCACGAAAGATATAAAGGCGAAGGAAATATTGCCGAAATGATTCACAACACCTTTGCGCTCGGAAAGAGAAAGTTTTTTTCTGACAGGGAAATGCCACGGCTTTCAGCAGAGAATTTTACCGGAACGAAAGAGCAGCAGTTAAGGCTGTTTTAAATGCTTGGTTCTTTTGGCGGCGGCGAAGCCGCCGCCAAAAGAACCAAGCAAAAAAGGCGAACCAACAGGTTCGCCTTTCGACATTTATAAAAAAAATTATTTTTTGATCAGTCCCAGTTCTACCAGTCTTTCGTGAAGAAATTCTCCGGCAGTCGTATCTTCATAAAGTTTGGGATTGTTTTCGTCCACCGTGTTTTCAAGCGCATTCAGCGGCATTTCGCTAACCGGATGCATAAAAAACGGAATCGAATACCTCGAAGTTCCCCACAACTCCCGTGGTGGATTAACCACCTGATGAATGGTAGATTTCAGTTTGTTGTTCGTGTGTCGCGAGAGCATATCACCCACGTTGATCATCAGTTCATCGGGTTCTGCAATCGCATCAATCCATTCGCCGTTGTGATTCATCACCTGCAGGCCTTTTCCCTGAGCGCCCATTAAAAGGGTGATTAAATTAATGTCACCATGAGCAGCAGCGCGAACTGCATTGTCCGGTTCTTCTGTGATTGGGGGATAATGAATAGGTCTTAAGATTGAGTTTCCTTCGGCTACAAATTTGTCGAAGTAAAACTCATCAAGACCTAAGTGAATTGCCAAAGCGCGCAGCACATAGACACCGGTTTTTTCCAGCATTTTATATGCTTCTTTCCCAATTTCATTGAATTTCGGGTTTTCGGAAACTTCAACATTGTCCGGATAAACCTCTGAATATTCCGAACCTTCTTCCAGATACTGTCCGAAATGCCAGAATTCTTTCAGGTCGCCTTTTTTGAAACCTTTTGCAGTTTCTTTTCCGAAACCTACGTAACCGCGCTGGCCTCCGATTCCCGGGATCTCATATTTCTGCTTGGTTTCTACCGGCAGGTCAAAGAAATTCTTCACTTCGCTGTAAAGATCTTTGACGAGACTGTCATCCAGAAAGTGACCTTTCAGGGCAACAAAGCCGATTTCTTCGTATGCTTTTCCGATTTCATTTACAAATTTTTGTTTGCGTTCCGGGTCACCCGAAAGGAAATCACGCAAATCCACACTTGGAACCTGTTTCATTTATTTGGATTAAAAATTCCCTGCAAATTTAAGGGATTTTAAATAATTAAAATTTTAATTATCAGTAAATTTGCAGGAGTCCGGTCATCCATATCTTCTATTTAAACCGAACACTTCAAAAATTTTCAATGAAACAGTTTTCATCCAAACGCAGCATCCAGATCTTAGCACACCTTTTAAAAGAATACGGAATTTTCAATATCGTCATCTCGCCAGGTTCCAGAAATGCCCCTCTAGCGATTCATTTTTCCGAAACGGATGAATTCAACTGTTACAGCATTGTTGATGAAAGGAGTGCGGGTTTTGTAGGGATAGGCATGGCAAAAAGTGAGAAAATGCCCGTCGCAATCACCTGTACAAGCGGATCTGCTGCGGCCAATTATTATCCGTCTATTACAGAAGCTTTTTACCAGAATGTGCCGCTTTTGGTTTTAACAGCAGACCGGCCTAGCGATTATACCGATATTTTCGATGGACAGACGATACGCCAGAAAGATCTTTTTCAGCAACATTCATACGGAGATTTCCAGCTTCTGGAAGATGAAAAAGAAAACGCTGATGAGGAAAATTTTGATTTAATTAAAAAAGCGATTGAACTATGTTTTGAGAAACAGGGACCGGTGCATATCAATATTCCGCTTGCTGAACCGCTTTACGAACTTGTTTCCGAAGTTCCGCATTATCCGAAGGTGGAAAAAACCTTTCATCATAAAAAATATGAGCTTCCCTCGCAGTTAATAGCGGAGTGGAATTTGGCGAAAAGAATCCTGATTTTAGTGGGCACAAGAGATTACAGTGAGAAACTTGAAATGCAGCTTTTTCAGCTGGTTAAAAACCACAGTGCGGTGATTCTGACAGAAGTGAATTCCAATCTGAAGAACGATAAATTCTTCAGTCATATCGACCGCTATATTTTCAATTTTTCGGATGAAGACTGCAAAAATTATGCGCCGGACCTGCTGATTACGGTCGGCCAAAACGTCGTTTCTAAAAAAGTGAAACAGTTTTTAAGAAAAGCACATCCGAAAAATCACTGGCATATTGATGAGGTTTGGCAACCCGACACCTACTTTTCATTAACTGAAAAAATAGAGACTCAGCCGGAAATTTTCTTCGGTAAATTACTGAATTTCATTAAACTGGAACCGCAGTCTTATTTCAATCTTTGGGATGTTTTGAGGGATAAAAAAGATTTAAAGCATCTGGAATATTGTCAGAATGTGGTATTCTCGGATTTCAAGTTTTTTGAAATCCTTTCGGAAAAAATACCGAATAATTACCATGTCCATATCAGCAACAGCTCGGCAATACGGTATGCGCAACTGTTCAGTTATCAGCAATACAGAATTCACAGCAACCGCGGAACAAGTGGCATCGATGGGTGCACTTCCACCGCGATGGGTTATGCAATGAGAAATACCCAGCCTACGCTGCTTGTAACCGGAGAAGTAAGCTTTTTTTACGACATCAATGGGCTTTGGAACCAGTATATTCCTCCATACACCCGCATCATCATTTTCAACAACGGCGGTGGCGACATCTTTAAAATTATTCCCGGACCCGGAACAGCAAACGCTTTGGATGAGTTTATTCTGACCAAACATCATAAAAACGCTGAACTTTTAGCCAAAAATTTCGGGTTTTCTTACACAAGGGTGGAAGATGAAGACACTTTGGTTCGGGTGCTTGACAATTTCTTCAGTCCGGATGCGCAGCCAAAAATCCTGGAGGTGGATACGGCCGAAATTGAAAATGCGGAGATTCTGAAAGGATATTTTGAGTTTATGAAGTAATAAAGGCCGACTATAATTCCATATAATCCGAATTTTCCGGCAAATTGCTGATTTTTGAAATCGGATAAATAAACATGTCGTCGAAATCGTTCATGGCATTGATAAGCTGAAAATGAGAATAATCGCTCATATTTTGTAAAGTGATTTCCGCTTCTTTAATTTTCCTGGTTTTAAGCAGATGCTGTCTCTGAACGCCGTTCAGCAGAAAGGTAGAAGGCGTAAACCAATCTTTCTTTTTCAGGAAAAGGATGTTGGAATAAGATGTATCGGTAATGTGGTTATTTTTAACAATAATGATTTCTTCTGCTTTTGCTTTCGCCTTCATTATGTCGAATTCTTTCCGGTCTTCGAACTTAAAGGAATAATCGAATGAATTATTTTCAACCAGTTGAAAATCATCAATTTCGGAAATCGCGTAGGGGATCAGCTGTGTTCTGAAGATTTTATTTAAACCGTAAGAAATTTTCAGTTTATAAAGTCCATCATCATCCAGTTCCAGGTCTTTAAAGATCTTTTCCAAATCAATTGACCCTTCTTTCCCGAAATGGGCAAAAGTCTCATTTATTCTTTTTTGATGGAGGTCTGCAAGAAAAATTTCCCGGTCTTCTACTTTAATGCTTTCAATAAATTGGGACATAAATTTTGTTTTTCATTTCTTGGTATTCGTCGGCTAATTTACTCAAATGCGTGATTCCGCCGCCGCTTTTAAAGTATAATTTGCCGTTTTCTTTTTCAATAAATCTGATCATGACGCAGGAATCCAGATTTTTGCCGTCGAACCAACCGCTGATTCCTGTATAAAATCCTCTCTGATAATTTTCTGCTTTAAGAATTATTTCTAACGTTTTACGTTTCGGAGCTCCCAAAATGGAGCCAGCCGGAAGCAGTTCTTTCATCATGCTGCCGATTTTTCCGCGAAATTCCGGCTTTAGATCGCCCGAAATTTCGGAACTCATGGCGTAAAGATCTTTCTGCTGCGTTCTTATTAAATCGATTCGCTGAAATTCATCGACTTTAACATTATCGGCGACCATACTGAGGTCATTCCTGAGCAGATCGACCACAGTATAATGTTCTGCTTTTTCTTTCACATCATTTTTAAGGGTTTCTGCCGCCTGGTTTTCAGCAGCGTCAATTGTTCCTTTCATTGGATGGGTAAAAACCTTATTATTAGTAACTTCAATGAAAGTTTCGGGAGAAAAACATACAAATTCATCTTTATACAATACTTTGAATTTTGCCTGCGAAAGATGGAAAATCTCTTTTAAAGTAAGATTGCTTTCGATTTCCGTTTTGCAGGTATAGTTGGCAAGATAAGAATTGCCGAGTTTCAGGTTTTTCTGAACTAAATCAAATCCCTCTTTGTAAGATTCAACAGATTGAGGAAAGGATTTAAGATGAATTTGTTTGTCGGTCGCGTAACCTTTACTCGTGTTTGTAAATGATTTAAAATCAATTAATAAGCCTGAATTGGTGATTTCATTTTTTTTAAATATTCTGACTTCTTCCATTTGAAAATTAATCATGAAAAAGAAGGGAACTTCTTGCAAAGAAAGTTCATCCATTTTACTAAAATTCTCCTCTGCTTTCTTCGTCATTTTTGCAAAATTAGGTAAAAAGCCAAGTAAAACACGAAAATAGACGGTTTAAAAAACCAAAATGGCTATTTTTGCGCATGGAAAATAAATATCCTCAGAAAACGGGAATTGATACGGTTTTGAAAACGGCTTTTGGTTACTGGAGCAGTACTCTAAAATTTCAGGTGATCTTCAGCCTCCTTTATCTTTCCATTCTTTTTATGGTTTATTACTTTTTCGCATCAAAATACGGCATTATTTCTCAGCTTGAGGAAGCTTCAGAATTAATTTCAGATTTCAGTGCCTATAATGCGGAGCTCATGAAAATCTCCAAGAGTCAGGAATGGTATCATATGACTTTAATTATAATAGGCACCTTGGTTTTTCTTTTTCCACTGAATATCGGGGTTTTCCTAATTTTCAGGAAGTTGGATCTTAAAGAGCCATTGGAACTTTCAGATCTTTTCATTGGCTACCGAGGTATCAATTTTTTCAAATACATCAGTTTCTATTTATTTTGGTTCGTCATTTATACCTATACCGCCCCAACTGTTATTTTGGGAATTATCTGGGTACTGATCACTTTATTTTCTGCTCCGCTTATGTTTTTTATGGATAAAAGGTTCTTTGAAACCATGGAACTGAATTTTAAAGTACTGAAAAGCAATCTGCTGGAAATTCTGGTTTGTGTTTTGGTTGGTTTCTTGTTTAAATACTCAGGAATTCTGCTTTGCGGAGTCGGGTTTTTACTCACATTTCCTTTTATGAATGCCATTATTTACACGCTTTACCAAAAATATTTTAAAGAGGTCGATTAGAAACCCGTTCTTTTTCATCATTTTAATTTCAAAAAAAATTATATTTGATAAAATTAAAAACGATGGAAAATTTCAGCGAATTTGAGAATAATAATGTTCCTCAAAAAAGTACCGGGGAAATTATTTCACACGCATTTGACCTTTATAAAGGAGTTTTTCTTTATGCCTTGCTTGCAACATTGGTGTATTTGGCCGGGAGTTTTGTGCTTCAGACTTTTTCCGGTTTCGATTCCTGGGCTTTGGTTGAGGATGTAAGATCAGGCGACAGCGACATCGACTTTTGGGCGATACCGGGATTGAGACTTTATTACGGGCTTTCTGGATTACTCGGAATGTTGCTTGCTCCTTTGTATGTAGGATTCATATACGTTACCAATAAATATCATTTTCAGCAGAAAATAGAATTTTCTGACCTATTCATTGGTTACCGCCAGAATTTTCTGAATATTGTGATTTATGCGCTGCTGTCGAGTATTATTGTGGGAATTTCATTTTCTTTGTGCTTGCTTCCTGGTTTTTTCGTTCTCCCGTTCTTTATGTTGGGATATCCGATTTTGCTTTTTGAAAATGCCACAGCAACAGAAGCGATCAGTAAATCCTTTAATATTGCGAAAGAAAATTACGGTACGTTTTTAGGCACTTCGATTCTGGCGCTTTTGATCAGCCTTTCAGGTATTTTCCTCTGTTTCATAGGCATCGTATTTACTGTAATGTTCATGCGTGTAGCAATGTATTCCCTTTACTGTGCGTACTGCGGAAAACCAAAACAACTCGAGTTTAAATCATAAAGATTTTTTGAATATTCAGTTTAATTTATTTGTAAATTTGAAAGCAGCGGAATTCCGTTGCTTTTTAAAAATATTATATGTCCAAAATAAACCAAATCAGCGAAACGAAAATAAAACAGATTTTTTTGCTCGCCGTCATCCTAATTCTTGCCGGACTGGTCTGCTTCAATCTGTCGCTCTTCATTCCTTCGGTTTTGGGAGCCATAACGCTGTACATCATTACCCGGAAATACAATCTTTATCTGCAGGAAGAGAAAGAGTGGAAACCGTGGGTTGCTTCGATGGTGATTATTTTGGGTACCTTGGTTGTGCTCGTCCTTCCCATCTATTTTATCGTCGATCTTTTGGTGCAAAAATTGGGAAATGCTGATGTTTACATGTCAAAATTCAATGTTTTTATCGATAAAATTCATGATTTTGTTTATCAGAAGGTGCAAATTGACATCCTGAGCAAAGAGAACATGGATAAAATTAAAGCCAGTGCAGGGAAACTCTCAACCAGCGCTTTAAGCGGTACTTTTAATACACTAACAGTAGTGGCATCCATGTATTTCATCCTCTATTTTATGTTGGAAAAACCCCGTCTTTTTGAAAGACTTGTGCGTAGTTCGGCCCCGCTTAAAAAATCCAATGTTAATTTGTTGGGTGAAAAAATTCGCAAAATGGTAGTAGCCAACGCGATTGGAATCCCGGTTGTAGCCCTAGGGCAGGGAATTGTAGCTGTTATTGGTTATTTTATTTTTGGAGCACCGAGTCCTATTCTTCTTTTTGCTCTAACAGCAGTTGCTTCAATGATTCCGATTGTAGGCGCGGCAATTGTTTATGTGCCGATCTGTATTTTTATGATTGCAGAAGGGCAGGTGGGACCTGCCCTTGGGTTGGGGGCTTACAGTTTGATCGCTGTGGGATTAACCGATAATCTTTTGAGATTTACTTTGTTGAAAAGGCTAGAAGATATTCACCCTTTAAATACCGTCTTCGGGATTATTGTCGGCCTGAATCTTTTTGGATTTATGGGCCTAATCTTTGGACCGATCCTTATTTCCATTACGGTTTTACTGATTCAGGTGTACCGGGATGAGTTTTCTGATGATGATAATGAGCTCATCATGCCGGAACCAAAAGAAATCGAGAAAAAAATTGATCTGAGCATCTGATGGAACTTCTGAATCCGGAAATATTGCAGGAGATCTGCACGTCAAAAATGCCTTTCGGCAAGTACAAAGACACGGTCATTGCAGATCTGCCCATCAACTATCTTGAATGGTTTCACCGGCAAGGCATGCCGAAAGGAAAACTGGGCATGCAGCTTTCCACGATTTATGAAATCAAGCTGAATGGCTTAATGGATCTGCTTACACCACTTCGCGGTAAAGTGAGTCACGAAAAACCAAAGAAGAAGGTGTATAAATTTTAAGCCTTCAGTGCCGCAATTTCATCTCTTAGTTTGGCAGCCTTAATAAAATCAAGGTTTTTGGCGGCTGCTTCCATGGCTTTCTGTTTTTCAGCGATCAGCACTTCAGCATCTTTGCCGTAATTTCCCTTTTCTTCCGCTACCTGCTGCAGAATTTCTTTTTGGGTGTATTTCGGATCCGGGAAATCTTTTGATCTCCCAACCAGAATTTCTGAAATTTTCTTGTTCAGTGCGGTAGGAACCAAACCGTGTTTCTCGTTATATTCGATTTGTTTTTCGCGGCGGTAATTGGTTTCGTCGATAGCCTTCTGCATCGATCCGGTCATTTTATCGGCGTACAGGATTGCTTTCCCATTTACATTTCTTGCAGCTCTGCCTATTGTTTGAACAAGTGAACGTCGGGAACGCAGCATTCCTTCTTTATCAGCATCAAGGATCGCAACCAGAGAAACTTCCGGCAAATCGAGTCCTTCTCTCAGTAAATTTACCCCTACCAATACATCAAAAAGTCCGACCCGTAAATCCTGCATGATCTGAATTCTTTCCAAAGTCTCCACATCGGAGTGAATATAGCGGGTTCTGATCGCGAATTTTGTGAAATATTTGGTAAGTTCTTCAGCCATTTTCTTCGTTAAAGTGGTCACGAGAACTCTTTCATCTGCTTCGGTCCTTTTGTGAATCTCCTCAATGAGATCATCAATTTGGTTCAGAGACGGACGGATTTCAATAACCGGATCCAAAAGCCCGGTTGGACGGATGATCTGTTCAATATATTCGCCGCCGGTTTTTTCAAGTTCATAATCGGCCGGTGTTGCGGAAACGTAGAGAACCTGATTCTGCATTCCCTCAAATTCCTCAAATTTAAGCGGTCGGTTATCCATCGCAGCCGGAAGGCGGAAACCGTGTTCGACCAAAACTTCTTTTCGGCTCCTGTCTCCACCATACATCGCATGAACCTGAGGAATCGTTGCATGGCTTTCATCAATCACCATCAGGTAGTCTTTTGGAAAATAATCCAAAAGACAGAACGGACGGGTTCCCGGCAAACGGTGGTCAAAATAGCGCGAATAATTCTCAATTCCGCTGCAGTATCCGAGTTCCTTCATCATTTCCAGATCGAGTTCTGTTCTTTCCTGAAGGCGTTTTGCTTCGTATGGTTTTTCAATGGAATTGAAAAAATCGACCTGTTTCACCATGTCATCCTGGATTTCCCGGATTGCGCTCTGCTGCGTTTCCTTGGAAGTCACGAATAAATTCGCCGGATAAATATTGATCTCCTCAAATTCTTCCATCACGTTCCCCGAAAGAGGGTTGAAACTCTGTATTCTCTCGATCTGGTCGCCAAAAAACTGAATCCGCACTGCATTGTCGGCATAAGCGGGATATACATCAATCACGTCGCCTTTAACGCGAAAAGTTCCTCTTGTAAATTCATTCAATGTTCTGGAGTAGAGTGCATTTACCAATTTATGAAGAAAAGCAGTTCTGGAAATTTTAGAATTTTTTTCGACTTCAATCAGGGATTTGTTGAATTCAGTTGGGTTTCCGATCCCGTAAATACAGGAAACCGACGCTACAATCAGAACGTCACGTCTCCCGGACAGCAGACTTGCAGAGGCAGAAAGCCTCAGCTTTTCCACTTCTTCATTGATGGAAAGATCTTTCTCGATATACGTATTGGTGGAAGCAATAAAGGCTTCCGGTTGGTAATAATCGTAGTAACTGACGAAATATTCGACGGCATTTTCAGGAAAGAATTCTTTAAATTCCATGAAAAGCTGTGCAGCCAACGTCTTGTTGTGCGCCAGAACAATGGTAGGTTTCTGGATATTCTGAACTACATTGGCAACGGTGAAAGTTTTCCCTGAACCGGTAACTCCGAGAAGCGTCTGGTATTTTTCTCCGATTTCAAGACCTTTGGTTAATTTTTCAATGGCTTGAGGCTGATCTCCGGTGGGTTTATAATCTGATTGAAGTTTAAACTGCATATATTTTAGCCAAAATCACAAAATTTTGTGCTTGGTTCTGCAAAAATACAAAATTGGCGGCGTAATTTTTGTTACTCCCAGTTAATCAAATCACAAAAATTAAAGATTATGAATACTTATTTCACTAAAAGCCTTCCGCTTTTGGGATTATTCCTCCTGATTTCCTGCGGGGGCAATTCAAAAAGCACCCAGCAGGAAGTTACTGCAGACGGAAGATTAAAGAATCCGGAGACTGCAGAAAAGAATTCTCCGGATTATCAACCGGCTTTTGCTGGCCAAACCAGAGTTGAAGGGGTTAAAACTTCAACTCCCTATAATGTGGAGGTAATAAATTCCGATCTGAAAAAACCCTGGGCGATCATCAATTTGCCTGACGGAAGATTTTTAGTGACTGATAAGTCAGGCTTTATGAATATTATTTCAGCAGATGGAAAAACAGTTTCCAAAGTAGAAGGGCTGCCGGAAGTGGACGACAAAGGTCAGGGAGGTTTGCTTGATGTAGCTTTGGATCCTGAATTCGCGACGAACAGAATGGTTTTCTGGAGTTTTTCTGAACCGGTTACGGGAGGTAATCATACTGCGGTCGCAAAAGGAAGACTGTCAGAAGACGAAAATAGAATCGAGAATCATATGGTAATTTTCAGGGCAACACCAACTTACGATGGAGATAAACATTTCGGCAGCCGCCTGATTTTCGCTAAAGACGGGAATCTTTTCGTGAGTACCGGCGAGCGTTCAGATCTCGAAACCCGACCTTACGCCCAAAAGTCGGATGCATACTTGGGAAAAGTACTGAAAATCACAAAAGACGGAAAACCGGCTCCGGACAATCCGAAAATCAGCAGCTGGAAACCGGAAATTTATTCCATAGGACACAGAAATCCTCAGGGAATGGCAATGGATTCAAAAGGCCAGCTTTGGGAAGCCGAAATGGGTCCGAAAGGTGGTGATGAAATTAATCTCATCAAGCCCGGCAAAAATTACGGTTGGGGCGATGTAACTTATGGACTGGAATACAGCGGCAAAAAAGTGGGCGCAGGGATTCAGCAGAAAACCGGGACTGAACAGCCTGTTTATTATTGGGATCCTTCCATTTCTATGAGTGGAATTGATTTTTATACCGGAAATATTGAGGAGTGGAAGAACAATATGATGATTGGCTGCCTGAGTGGAGAAAAAATTATCCGTCTGGTGATTGAGAATAATAAGGTTGTTGGTGAAGAATGGCTCCTTGCCGATAAAAAAGACCGTATTAGGGACGTACTCAGTGGGCTGGACGGAAGTCTTTACGCCATTTCCGACAGCGGAAAACTCTATAAAATTTCTAAAAAATAAAATTCAGGCATTAAAACAACGAAGCCGGCTCAAGAAGCCGGCTTTCTTTATGATAAAATAAACTATCGCTTCAGTTTTTCAACTTCCTGAATATACATTTCGGTACCGAACTGTTTCAGGGTTCTTCTGTTTCCTACAAATTCATCCGGATTTTGCGCGATACCCGGCGACCAGATCCCTTTCAGGGTTTGACCGCTGATTAGTTCGAGGGCTTTTTTCAGGGAGGAATCATGCGCATAATCTCCAAATTCTTTTAAATTTCCAAAATCGGTTTTGGGAGAAACGCCGTAGTCGGGAACAAAACCGCCACTAGGATGTGGAGAATGATTTCCGTTAAAATAGGCAAAGGTAATAGGCTGCATCGCCCATTTGTGAGATTTATTCCGGTTTTCATAAGAAATAAAATCCTGAGCAGGAGAATCGTAAAGCGTGACGGATCCTACGAATTTTCCGTATGTTTCACTTCCGACGGTCACTACGGTGATGTAAGATTTTAAACCGCCAATGGTCAGTTCACTTGCAGAGGCTGTACCCGAAGAGGTGAGGATATACACCTTATTTAAATTCAGGCTGTTTGCTGTTTGGGTTCCTGTACTTACAAGGTTACCGTTGGTGTAAGCATAGGTGCTGAAAGTAGTTTTCAGGTTTTCCGTAGAATTATACTGCGCATGTTTTCCGTTAAATTCCAAAGATACATACGGGTTCCCCGTAAACTGACCTGTGATCATTTGGCCCAATGCCGTCGCTGTTTCTACAGAACCACCACCATTGTAACGGAGATCCAGAACCAGATCGGTTACACCGTCGGTTTTCATTTGTGCAAAAGCACCATTCAGTTCATCATTGAAGTTAGATTTAAAACCGTTATACACCAAATATCCGATTTTTTTACCGGCAAGGCTGTAGTTCTGGTAGTATGCAACAGGATTTTCCTCTAAAACGGTACTCATAATATTGGGATTTTTCGCCACACCGGAAGTCGTAACGGTTCCATCTGCGGCAACATTCACGGTTGAGGCAATGATCGGCGTAAACTGATCACTGAACAGAGCGGTGTAATTGTTTACATTGAGGTCAGATCCGTTCACGCCGGAAATTACATCACCCCTTTTAATTCCCGCCAAAGCAGCCGGTGAGTTCGGTACTACATAATTTACGATTCCTACAATACCAAATTTTGCAGCATCTTTATAAAACAGATCGCTATCCATTCCGGAACTTTTAGAAATTCCGCTGAAACTTTGTAATAGTTCATCCACATCACTCACGATCCACGAGAAACGGTCAGTTATGGGATAGTTATACAAAATACTGTAGAAAAAAGAATCAGGATTTTTATTGCTGATGAAACTGCTGTATTGGGCCGAGGTTTTAAAACCATCTGCAAGATTGGGCACGTTCGGCTGCCAATAATACCAGGAATTCAGGCCACTCCATACAAAATCATTCACCTCGTTTTCGGTAGCCATACCGTCTTCACGGTTTGAGCAGGAAGCAAGACCCAGGAAAATTCCTGCAGTTAAAATTATTTTATAAATTATTTTCATTTTCTTTATATTTGATATGATATTCAAAATTATGAAAAACTATTTAAAACGAATACTGTTATTTATTACATTTCTGACATTCTGTTCCTGCCTGCATCCCAAAGATCATAATGGAAATGTAAAGAATGCATATTATGAAACCTACAATGTGGCCGGAGAAAAAGGTTACAAGGTTTATTTTGAAACTTCTGGAAACGATGCGGCCCCAAAAGCTGTCGTTCTCAATAATTTACGTAGAGACATCACCAAGTATGACGGAGCAGAAAGGAGCTATCAGTTGAATATAATTTCAGAATCCAGTAATATTGCCGGATTTCGTGCAGAAAGATCGGATCTGGAAAACGGAATAATCTTTGTTAAAGATGGGAAAGAGTATTTTCAACCGGTGAATTTCGTACTTAAATGAGTCCGTCCTTCGAATAATCACAGATACTAATTAAGAAACAAATGATGAAAAAGACAGTAATACTTGCCGTGATGACGTTTTTCGGCGCTGTACAAGCGCAGACGGACGCTTTTATCGGAAGAGGAGATGGCAAAGTCCAGATCGGTGCCAACTTCCAGAAATGGGGAACAGGAATTCAGGCGTCTTTAGATCGCGGTTTGGGAGAGAGTTTTTCCTTCGGAGTGCAGGCAGGTTATGTGATGGGTTTTAAAGAATTCGATTATCTTGATAAACCGAAAATAGGAGACCGTTTTGATGTAAAAGTACGAGCTAACGCTCATTTGGGCGATGTGATAGGTCTGCCGCAAAATTTTGATATTTATCCGGGACTAGATTTGGGGCTGAAAAACTTTGGCGGCCATATCGGAGCGCGGCTTTTCTTTAATAAAGGGCTCGGAATATTTGCTGAAACGCAGTTTCCATTGGCGAGATATAATAAAGATGCTGCGGATTATGATTTTTTAAACAACCAGTTTAATGTCACCATTGGGGCTTCTTTTGACATCAGCAAAAAATAGACTTTAAAAATAAACAAAGAGCCATCGATTAAATGCGATGGCTCTTTTGTTTACCAAAAGTTTGATAATCTAAGCTTCCTCCAGTTTCACGGTAAAGTGTCTTAAAATTTCCGATTCCCAGGTGATTTTGTAGCCTTTTTCAATCTCGTCTCGACGGTCGAAAACATTTTTAACCGCAGCTGCAATATAATCCATGTGGTTGTTGGTATACGTTCTGCGTGGAATCGCCAAACGCACCAGTTCTAACTTCGGATACCGGTTTTCGCGGGTTTCAGGGTCTCTGTCGGCGAGCAATGTACCGATTTCAACGGTACGGATTCCGGCTTCTTTATAAATTTCGTTCGCCAAAGTCTGTGCAGGATACTCTTCGCGCGGAATATTCGGCAAGAACTTTAAGGAATCAATAAAAACAGCGTGTCCGCCGATTGGTTTCTGAACCGGAATGCCGAATTCAATAAGCTTATTTCCAAGATATTCCACCTGAGAAATCCGGCTTTCGAGGTATTCAAATTCAGTCGCTTCATCCAGACCGACAGCCAGAGCTGCCATATCTCTTCCTGCCATTCCGCCGTAGGTGATAAAACCTTCAAAAATAATGGTGAAATTGGATGCTGCTCTGAAAATATTTTCATCATTCAAAGCAATGAAACCTCCGATATTTACGAGTCCGTCTTTTTTAGAACTCATGGTCATCCCAACTCCATAGGAAAATACTTCTTTACAGATCTCCTTGATGCTCCTGTTTTCCTGGCCGGCTTCTCTTTTTTTGATGAAGTAAGCATTTTCGGCAAAACGGGCAGAATCAAAATAAATTGGGATTCCGTACCGGTCTGAAAGTTCTTTCACAGCTCTCATATTTTCGAGAGAAACAGGCTGTCCGCCAGAAGAGTTACACGTAATGGTGATTAAGCAGAATGGGATTTTTTCTTTCGGATGGGTTTTATAAACATTTTCGAGTTTTTCTAGATCGATATTTCCCTTGAAAGGATAAAGATTTTCAATATCAAAGGCTTCATCTACCGTACAGTCCAGCGCGTGTGCTTTTCTGATTTCGATATGTCCTTTTGTGGTGTCAAAATGCGAATTCCCCGGAATTACGTCGCCTTCTTTTACCAAAACTGAAAAAAGCACGTTTTCTGCGGCTCTTCCCTGATGGGTTGGAAGGAGATATTTATAACCGGTGATTTTCTGAACATTCGTATGAAGTGCATCGAAACTTCTGGATCCTGCGTAACTTTCGTCACCGGTCATTAAAGCACCCCATTGACGGTCGCTCATGGCGCCGGTTCCGGAATCGGTTAAAAGATCAATAAAAACCTGAGATGATTTTAAATTGAACAAATTGTAATCGGCATTTTTCAGCCACTCGGCTCTTTCTTCTGCATTCGACTGGTAAATAGGTTCTACCATTTTTATTCTGAACGGTTCTGCGTAAGGTAATTTCATTGCAAGTAATTAAAAATTAATAAATAAGGAAAGTAAAAACGGATGAATCTAGATTCATCAATCATTATCCTTATTCAGGTGCCTTAAAGACATTATCATCGCTGTGGAAGCCTGCAACTCCGCCGCTCACGGCAAATTTCATGGCCTGTGCAGCTCCGATATTTTCAAGGACTACAATATTGGTCGCCAAAACAAAAACCACCCAGCCGGAAACCGCATAAGAATGCGGCAGATATACCGAAACATAGTCCGGAAATCCAACAGAAGAAAGATCATTCTGTGTGAGGAATCCGATTCGCCAGACTTCCGGATTTTCGGCAGTTTTGATGAGAACTGGTTTGTTGAATTTCTTTTTATCGCCCACAAACGAGGTCATGACATCTTTAAGAGAGGTGTAAATGAATTTGATTCCGGGTGTATGTTCAAGAATATAGTCGAAACTGTCAACAATCACTCTTCCGATAATGAATTTGTTGCCTAAGAAACCGATCAAAGTTGTGCTGAACACCACAATCAGGAAAGTGATTCCGGGATAAAGATTTTCTGAAACAGAGGGAAGAATATTATCAATACTTGAAACAATATACCAGATGATCCAAACTGTTAAGGCAAAGGGACCGATAATCAGCAAGCCCTGGAAAAAGGATTTTGCCAAAGTATTAAGGATGTTGTCAACACGGGGCTTGTTCATATCTGGTTCAGATGAAGTCGTAAAATTACTCAATTTTTAAATATTCTTCATTATAAAGTCATCAACCATGTATGGATTCTTTTTTTCCGAAAGATTTAATGATTTCCGCTTCATATTCCAGCCATTCTTCCCAGCGATGATTTACTTTTTCCGGATCGCCAAGCTGCCTTGCAAACCCAATGAAAGTGGTGTAGTGATTGGCTTCGGAAATCATCAGTTCCTTGTAGAAAATTTTCAATTCTTCGTCCTGAATATTCTCAGTCAGCACTTTGAAGCGTTCACAGCTTCTGGCTTCAATCATCGCAGCAAGAAGCATTCGGTCTACAATATATTCATTTCGGGTTCCCTGAACGAGGAATTTAAAAAGCAGCCCAACGTAATCATCTTTTCGCTCTCTTCCGAATTCGTAGCCGCGTTTTTTGATGATTTCATGTACCAAATGAAAATGTTCGAGTTCTTCCTGAGCTATATTAATCAATTCTGTAATAATTTCCGGATATTCCGGAAGCATCGTAATGAGGCTTATTGCGTTTGTGGTGGCTTTCTGTTCGCACCAGGCATGATCGGTAAGAATTTCTTCCAGGTTCCCTTCCGCAATATTAGCCCAACGCGGGTCGGTAAGAAGTTTCAGTTTAAACATTGTTCTATAGAATTATTTTTATAAATTTATATTATTGGATTGATTATTTACAGAATTATATTTTGAATTTATATAATTCACATGCAAAAATATACATTGAAGATTTTGGCACGTCTATTGGAAATCCAAATTAACAAATTTTAAACTAACATTAAAAATTAATCAATTATGGAAACGAAAAATGTACTTTCAAGAAAACTGGAAAACTTTGCAGTATTAGTGTTTACACTGTTCTTCAGCTTTATCGCTTTTGCCCAGGAAACAACAACACCTGATGTGGATATTACTACAACTTCCACCACAACCTCTACCGAAGAATGGTTCGCAAATCCAATTTACTGGGTAATCGGAGCATTACTCTTAATCATCCTGATTGCTGTAGTTGCAAGAGGAAACAAAAGAACTGACTAATCTTTCTTCACCTATATTTAAACTGCTTCGGTTATACCGAAGCAGTTTTTTTTCGCAGAAACTCAAGGATTTTCCAGCCGACAGAATCGATAAATTTCAGCCCCTTAGCCAGCACAAAGGCCATCAAAATATTAATAAAATAGATGAGAATCATTAAGATCCACCAAGGCATTGTATCTTTGATTTCAACAACCAGAAAGTAAACGAGTGAAGAACTCATTCCCTGTGCAAAATAAAAGAAAATAGCATTTTTCCCAATGTAAGTAATGATGCTTTCTTTTGTAATTTTCAAACGGTTATAGAGCACAAAAAGAGTCAGCAGGGAAAAAGAAGACCAGAAAATGTAGAGCAGTTTCGGCGGGAATTTAGCTTTGTTCATCGTCATGAAAAATTCTTTGCCGTAATTCCAGAAAAGAAGCATGAAAATGACCGTTAATGCTCCATATAAAATGGGAATCCATTTTGTAGGAATTTTTTTACCTTTCAACTGATGGGCGGCAAGAAAAAGACCGAGGTAAAAGGCCACGTAACCGACCTGTCCACTCGGATAATAGTGAGGAAGTAAATTGAAAATCAGCGTAAGACCAAAACAGAGCGCGATAAACCAGTTGATGTGTTTCGGGAAAAACCTTAGGATCAGCACGCCGAAAACGGTCAGGATAAAATAAACCTTCAAATACCAGAAGCTTCCCATCACCACAGGGAAAGTGTCGGCATTGGTATATTGATGAAGATACCAGTTCCCGAGATTCTGCCACTGCGGAACATCAGAAATGCTTTGCGGCACATATTTCGTCCCGAAAGTGGAATAGAAATCCTTCATCCAGTCTAATCCGAACATGTTCAGACCGAAAACCTTGAAAAAATAATCAAGAAAGAAAAGAAAAGTCACGAAAATCATGAAGGTGATCTGCAGTTTCAGCAGGCGGTAAAGCGTTTTTTCGATATTTCCGCCGGATGTGATGCCGCTTAATGCGTAAAACAAAGGCACGTCGATGAGCAGAGACAGCACCCGCATTTCTGAAGGAACATAAAACTGTCCGGACCAGAATACGGTATGGATGAAAATAATGGCAAGGGTGGCGAAACCCTTTGCAAAATCAATATATAAATCTCTTTGCATGGTTAATTTTTTAATTCCTGGGACACTTTGGTAAGCTCACCATTAGTGAAGAAGAATAGATTTCCTTCCCATTTTGGTTTTTCTTTTCTTGCAATCCCACGAAGATCATTTTCAAACATGCGAGAATATCTCACTTCATAATTTGAGTTGTAAAATTCATTATCGATCGCAAAAAGAGTAGTGGTAAAAACCTCTGAACGCTGACCGATGGTTTGCTGAAGCTTGCCGTAGCCACTCATGACCAAATAAAGTTTGTAACCGTTTTCTCGCGCGAAAGTTTCGTAATTGGACATGGGAAGGCAATAGCTGGATGTGCAGCCATTGGAAAAAATATAAACAAGACTTTTAGGATGTTTTTTCAGTTCCTCTTTGAGCTGCAATCCGTTAATCTTGTAAACATGTAAGGTGTCGGTTTGTTTAAAATCTTTGAGAGAGGAAATCCTCAGTTTTTCGGATTCTGACAATTTGCCGTAATCATTGGAAAAACCATATACTGTACATGAAACCAAAGCCATACACATTAGCATATATACGAAATACTTCATAGAATTATTTTTTTTCAAATATAGAATAAAAAGGCGAGGAAGATTAATGAGTTATCTAGTTCTTAAAAGTTCAAAATAAACCATAATACTTAAATTTTTTTACATCATTGTGGATAACTCAGAATTATTTCTTATTTTTGCACCTCGAATTAACTAACAAAATTTATAAACAATGTTTGCAATTGTAGAAATAGCAGGGCTTCAATACAAAGTTGAGCAAGACCAGAAGTTGTTTGTAAACCGTTTGAAAGGAGATATAGGGGCGAAAATTTCGTTCGATAAAATTCTTCTTACTGTAAACGGTTCTACAACAATCGGCGCCCCAGCTGTAAGCGGTATCACTGTTGATGCTGAAATCATCAATCACCTGAAAGCTGATAAAGTAATTATCTTCAAAAAGAAAAGAAGAAAAGGTTACGAAAAGAAAAACGGTCACCGTCAGTCTTTAACTCAAATTCAAATCACTGGTATCACCGGATTTGATAACAAAAAAGAAGAGAAAAAGGCAGCACCGAAAGCCAAAAAAGAAACTGCAGCTGCTGAAGAAGCTCCTGTCGCTAAAACAACAACTAAATCTGACAGCGAAACCGCTGAATAATTTTAACCAAAAAACCTTAAAATAAAATGGCACACAAAAAAGGAGTTGGTAGTTCCAAAAACGGTAGAGAATCACATTCCAAAAGACTGGGTGTAAAGATTTTCGGAGGTCAGGAAGCTATTGCAGGAAACATCATCGTGAGACAGAGAGGTACAACGCACCACCCAGGTGAAAACGTGGGAATGGGTAAAGACCACACTTTGCACGCACTTGTTGCTGGAAAAGTAGTTTTCAGAAAGAAACAAAACAACAGATCATTCGTATCTATTGAACCGAACGCATAATAAAAGCGTTTATACAGATTAAATCCCCGATTCTTTTTGAGTCGGGGATTTTTATATTGTGTTGATGTTATCGATGAGGATCTAAAACGCCCACTGCAAACCTGCTTTGATGCCGAATTTCTTCACATCAGGGCGGTCGAGATAATTTCCGCGCCAGTTGAAATCGACCCGTAAGATCCGGAGATTACCAAAACCGATATTTTCGATACCGAAACCGTATTCATAATATATATGATCGCTTGGTGCCGTATATTGTTGGGCTCCGATGTTGATCTGTTTCGACGCGTCACTTAATGTTCCGTATGCACCGCGGAAGAAAGCGAGTTCACGGAATTTCAGTTTTTTGATCAAAGGAATAAACGACAGGATTTTTCCATTGAAGTGGTGTTCGTAATGCAGAGTGGAATAGGCATCGGCAACAAATTCATAATAGTTAAGCTGTGCAAAAGTATTCTGAGCCAAACTGTAAGACTGGTTTCCCGGAATGATGTTCTGCAGAGCCAGTGGAACGGTGTTGAAGTTTTTACCGACTTCAAAATTAATCAGCGATTTTCCCCAGCTTCCTACGATTACCGGTTGGTAATACATAAACTGAACCTTGTTATATCCGAAATCTGCGTTGAAGAGGCCTTCGATTCCTTTCGTATATTTCAGGACAAAAGTCGGCGCAAGGGTAGAATGCTCGTAACGGTCAACGCCGGTCTGCGAAAATTTCGCCCCAGGTCTTGCAATCAGGCTTAAGGTAAGATGCGAATCATTCACAGTCTTCCGTATTTCATCGTTATAATGGTACAAAAGGCTGAAATTGTCTGGATTGGCCGATTTTAAGCTCTGTAAAGTACCGTCCATCCGGATCTGGAAATTTTTCCACGGATCAATCGACGCAAAAATGTTGGTCTGACTCACCGAACTCAGCGACGCATTTTCTCCGCGCCCAAAAATAGAGGACGAAGCAAATGAACGCGACATAATCCCGTCGTCATTTGTGAGTTGCACGCCCAACTGCATAATATCTCTTCTGGTTCCGACGCCTAAAGTAAAACGGTTGATTTTATTGAACATGTATTTTGCTTCAACACCATATTTAAACTGGTTGTCGCGGAAACCGTAAGCGCCGTAACCCTGGATTCTCCAGATATCATTTTGTGAAAAATACGTTCGCGCTCCCAGACGAATCCGGTGTCCTTCCACTTCATTGTACCCGTAAATAGAATATAAACTTCCGATATCGATGGCCTTTCCAACATTATAATAACCAGATGCCAGTGTTTCGTATAATTTTACAATATTGTTGAATTTCGGAGTGTCTTCCAGCTTACCAAGCATTTCATAAATGCCCTTCTCGGTCGTACTTAAGGAATCGGTGCGCGAATTTTGCCAGAAATCATCACTTTTCACGAGGGTTTCAGGTTCCGGTTCCGGCAATTTAAAGACGGCTTCATCAATGGGTTTATTGAAGATATAATCGGAATAATCAACACTTCTTTTGGCAATCAGGCCTTTGGATTTTTTGCTTTTGCTGAAGGTTGAAAGTTCGATTTCGGTTTTAATTTTTTTCGGCAGGTAAGTGTTCTCGTCAGGATTGTCGTATTCGAGTTCCGTGAAAAGACCGTTCACATAATTGACATTGATTTTCTTGGTGGATCTTAAAGTCGCCTTTACGACCGCATATTTTTCTTTTGAAATATACAGGAAGCCCTGGAAAGCCAGAACATCGGTTCTTCTGGGCTCGTATTGGATTTTATACACCTCTTCCCCCCGAATAAACAGTGAGTCGGTCAGTGCATAGTCATACGTGCTGAAACCGTCTTTGGCAACCGGATTCGGGAACCCAATGTCGAAGAAATTCACAATAGGATCGTAAATATCGAAATTACGGTAAAGGTTTTTTGCAGTCAAGGTAACAATCTGATTGTCCTGGAAACCTGAAGTTTTCTGCGCAGTCAGAAGTCTTTTCTCTTTTTTCTCCGGCGTGTTTTTTCCGTAATTGTCATAGAGTGCCTCATTCAGGAAAACCGGAAGGGCTAAATTTCCATTCGCTGCAGAATCAGCATAATTGAAAATAAAATCCATGTTTTTGAAGAGTTTCTTCTTCATGAAAGTACTGTCGATATTGCTCAGATCAAATTCGATTTTCTCATATTCCTTGAACTGATAGGTGTCGAATTTTGCAAGTCCATTGTTGCGTTTTTTCGCCCATACTTTCTGCATAATGGCGTAAGCGGGATTTTCTTTCCGGTTTTTGTATTTTTTTCTGATCTGGCTGATGACTACGGCTTCAATGTTACCCACTTTTTCGGTTATAGGAGTCATCGACACCGCGAAGTTTACCGCTGTGCTGTCTACGCTCAACACCTCTTCTGAATAGCCTGTCTTTACAAATTTCAGCTTTTTTATCAAAGAGTCTAAAACAATTTTGAAATTTCCATCGGTTGTTTTAAGGAAGGGAGTTGTTGATTCATTCACATAAATTTCAACGCCTGTAATGGGTTTGCTGCTTTTTGCGTCCGTGATTTTTCCGTTCAACGTATGTTGTGCTGAAATAATGAGGGGAAACAGGAAAAATAAAATCCTGAAAAAGGGTTTAAGCTGCACGTTATATTTTTTGTAGACCAGTCTGTTTAATCAAAAACTGTGCTCATTATATGTTTTTAGGAGAAATTGAGGCATAAAAAAATCCCAAACATTGCTGTCTGGGATTTGCTCCTCTTCTTGGGCTCGAACCAAGGACCCTCTGATTAACAGTCAGAATATTTATGTTTTTGATAGTTTTATATAGTTTTCTAAAATTGTGTAAAACCTTATTTTTAAAGAGATTAATAATATATAGTTTTCAAATTTTATTATTGTTTATCAAATATTTGTATTAATTTTGTTGTTAAGTAATAAAGTAATCATATTTATATAGCTTGCAATTAAGTATTATTAATTAAAACACGAAGCAATGTTTGATCAGTTTACAATTAAGTATTATTTCAGAGAGACGGACCACCTAAGGAGGGCAGATGGCACATATCCTGCGCAATTGGCAGCATATGACAAAAACACGCAAAAACGCGCATATATCCTTGCTCCATTCTATTTCTCTAATAAGGAGGAATTTAATAGAACAGAACAGTGGCAGGAAGTTAAGAAAAACAAAAGTAAGGCGGATTGGATACATGAAGTTGAAATTAAACCCATCAAAGATAAGATGGAGGCCTATTTGAGAGATGCGGAAACTAAGGCGCGATCTCTTTCTATTTTCAATTTCTCCGAATTCAGGGAACTGATGAAAAGGCCAAAATTTGCAGTCGGCGATTCCCTTCAAAATCTTTATGATTTTAAAATAGCAAAGCTTAAAAGAGACGGCAAGGAAGGAACCGCTTCAAATTACGATTCCAGCATAAAATCAATTCAACAGTTTATTGACTTCAAAAGGATTAAAGGAAAAATAAGATTGCACCAAATCGATGCTGAATTTTTGAACCAATATGAAAGGTGGATGAAATCTAACGATAAGTCCGGAACTACGATAGGAATTTATTTAAGGCCCCTGCGAAGCATTTTTAATGATAATGCAGATAGCGCTATCTCTTATCCCTTCCATTCAAAATATAATAAAAACGGATATAAGATTCCTGGAAGTGAAAAAACCAATAAATCACTAGATAATGCCGATCTGAAAAAATTAATGGAAGTAATCCCGGAAAATGAAGATCAGGAAAAAGCGAAGGCATTTTGGTTTTTCTCATATGCCAGTAATGGAATGAATATCAAGGATGTTGCAAAGCTGAAATATAAGAATCTCTCGGAGGATACTTTTAAATTTATCCGATCGAAAACGGAAAATACAACCAAGGAAAAGGCACAGGTAATTGAAGTAGTCATCCTGGATCTGCATCGGGAAATTATTAAGAAGTATGGCAATAAAGCTAAAACCGGATATGTATTTCCTATCATTTCAGGAAGGCTATCCCCGGAAGACCAGCGCAGACATATCCAATCATTTACCAGATTTATTAATCAGCATATAAAAAAGATTGCACATAAAGCAGGTATCACTGCAGATATATCATCAAATTGGGCGCGCCATTCATTTGCAACCAAATTGATGAATGACAATGTATCAATTGAATTTATACGTCAGAGTTTAGGACATCAAAAAATAACCACCACTCAAAATTACCTTTCAAGTTTTGAAAGTAAAGAGAAAAAGAAAAATGCAGAATCTCTCTTTAATTTTTAAACCTTAGTTTTTTTAATCTTTTTTAAAATGTCACCATTTTCACCACTTTCACCACTATTTAATATCAAAAAAAACCAGAGACTTTCATTTAAGATTATCATTTCGTATTTTTGAATAAATGGCAAGGATTATTTTTCGATAAAAATTAATGAATAAAAGAAATCTAACCGATTGATAAACAGTTATTAACGATATTATTTAAAAAAGAAAAGTATTGAAAGAATACAGAAAATATCGATAAAAATTCCGCACAAAAAACGACGTGATTTTTATTTACTTACCTAATATCTTTGAAATATGAAAAGCGGTAGTTAGTTCCCTACAAAAAACGAGGGATATTTTTTTAAGAAGAGACCTTACTTTTGTATTGATAATTTTTAATAAAAAAAAGGGTACAAAAAACAACCCGAACTTTTGATACCTATCAATTATCTTTGAAATATAAAAGCAAAAGCATAAAACTGACAATAGAGTCATAAAATAAAAAAACCACCGGAAGGAGATCCCGATGGAATTTGTAAAAATAAAGGAACGCCAATTCCTTCAAGTGATTAAGATTTTAGCAATACAAAATCACTACAAATATACAAATTTCTCTAACTCTCCAAATGGTGGTTATATATAACATTATATAACATAATAATATACCTAAAATGGAGCACACTCAAGAACTGAGAGAAATTCTGCGCGACGAACTTGCGCAAATCCTTCCGACCCTATTACTGGAGCAGGGAAGTTACATTCAAAAACCAATGTCTGTGGAAGAAGCTTGCGCTTATCTCGGCATTGCAGAACAAACACTATATGGCCGCGTTTCTGCCGGCACAGTACCTTACCATAAACGGGGCAAGCTTTATTTCTTTAAAAATGAGTTAGAAGAGTTCGTAAAGGGAATCTGGAGACCTTCTATAAAAAAATAACCTTCGCAGAGAAAAGTTTGCGAAGGCTATAATATGTATTGTCCGATGTTACGACAAATATAGTTATAATTCCTTTATAATCAAACTACTATCTGCATAATTATTACAAATTATGCATACACAATCTAAACAAATCCTAAACGGCCTATCCAATATCGGCACAGAGGTGGGCGCAACCCGTTCGCATTCATTTGTACTGCCGGATATGCTTAAGGATATACCCAAAATTAACTTTCGTAAACGTTCTTTTAAAGAGGAGCCGGACCTGCAAACCAAAAAAAAGGAACTTGAAGCATTACTCTTAAATGAAGATGGCTCTTTCAATACTTCTGACGAGTTTAAGCCACAGCGCGATAAATTGAAAAAGATCACCGCAAAGCTTGAGAGAATGGTCCCTAAGAAAAATCATTATTTAATCGAGGTTAATGCGGTAATAATGGAGGTCGCCAAAGATAAGGGATGGAATATCTGTTCCCTGGACGATGGCCGAATTTACATTTACAATGGTAGTTACTGGAAACCGGTTACAGAGAAAGAAATGCAATCATTCCTGGGGAATGCGGCCGCGAAAATGGGGGTGGATAAATATACAGCTGAATACTACCAGTTTCAGGAGACGCTTTTAAAGCAATTCTACGTGAATACGTTCACTAAATTACCTGAACAAAATAAAGATCGCGTTTTAATAAATCTACTGAATGGGACTTTGGAGATTACAAAAAACGGTGCAAAATTACTTCCTTTCAGTGCGGATGATATGCAAATGTATCAGCTTGATTTTCCTTACGATCCCGGAGCTGATTGTCCTATATGGAAAACGAAGCTACTGAAGGAGGTTTTAGCAGAAAAAGAAAGTCAAATGGTTTTGGCGGAATTTATTGCGAGTGCCTTCTTGAAGAACGGAAATAGTTTTTTTAAACCGGAAAAAGCAATGATTCTATATGGAACCGGTGCCAACGGCAAGAGTGTGATTCATGAGGTTATTATGGCACTATTTGGCAGATCAAATGTTACTTCATATAGTTTGGAAAGCTTAACCGATAGCGTCGGTAATTCACGCGCCCAAATACAATATAAGTTACTCAATTATGCCAGCGAAATCAGCACTCGGTTTGACCCGGTGATTTTCAAAGGGCTTGCATCCGGGGAACCAGTGGAAGCAAAATTTCTCTACAAAGACAAATTTGATATCACTGATTATGCAAAATTGATGTTCAATTGCAATGATCTACCTATTGCAGAATTAACGAATGGATATTTTAGAAGGTGGATCGTGCTTCACTTTGACGTTACTATTCCAGAGGATAAGCAGAATAAAAATCTACATAACGACATTATTGTCAGTGAACTGCCTGGAGTGCTAAATTGGGTTATTGACGGACTATACCGGCTACTGGCAAATAAAGGATTTACAGAATCTCCAAAAGTCAAGGCAATGATTGACCGGTACAAGCTTGAAAGCGATTCGGTGCTATTATTCTTATCGGAAGAGGGATATCAGAAAACACTCGATGATCATATGCCAGTAATGGACTTGTATAAACTCTACTGTATTTTTTGCAACGATGGAAACTATCGGCCGGTAGCGCGTAAAAACTTCAAAAAGCGCCTCGAAGATGCCGGATTTACTATTAGTGAGAAGAATTATGGACAAAGCATTCAAATAACTAAGAAATAATGGAAGATTCAATCAAATTTGGTTTGGAATTACTGCAGCATCATTCTGTGATTCCTTTAAGAGACAACAAAATGCCGGCGATAAAAGAAGTGATTCCCTATCGCACATCCAAGATGGATCCTTTAATGCTCGCGGCCTATATTCAGAATAATTGTGCACTTGGTGTGATAACGGGATTCGGAGATTTGGAATGTATCGATGTAGATACTAAGGTGTTTTTTAAAGATGAGCAGCAGCAGTACAAAACTGTGAAGCAGCAGAAAACGGAATGCAAAAATTTTGAGAATGAGTACTTCCAAACTCTGCGTGACCATATTGAAGACTTCGATAAAAAGATTGCACTATACAAAACAATGAGCGGGGGTTTTCACCTTCTTTACAGAGCGAAGAATGTAGGCTCGGGAAAAAAGCTTGCGAAGTTGAAAGGTTACAAAGGCGCTGTAATTGAAACCCGCGGAACCGGAAATTACATAATGGTTTATAAAGAGAATCAATTATCGGTGCGATCTTATTTTAATATTACTTATATCACGAATGAGGAACGGGATATAATAATCCAAATTTCCCAAATGTATGATCATAAAGAGGAATACATATCAAGGCCTAAAAAGGCAATTTCATCAAGTAAAAGCAACGGATTCGATATTCCAGTTTGGGATGACTACAATCAAAGAACGAATATATGGGATATTATTAGTGATGACTTTCATATTCCGCATGGCGGCGTAAAGACTAAATACACCCTAATAAGAAGGAATGGCGCAACTTCTCCTTATTCCGGATACATCTATCATAATAGCGGAAATGTTTATTTATTTAGCACCGGGACGCGCTATCCAGCCGAAAAACTGATTACACCATTTCATGCATTGTCTTATAAAAAATTTGGCGGAGATCCACGACAGACTGCGCAGGCTCTATTCCGGATGGGATATGGCAAACGAATTATTAACCAACAAAAAATTATTTAACCATGGTTGAAATATACATAGGGGCAGCGCCCCAAAACAAGAGAAAATCTGATGTCGATGGTACTATGGAAATGATCCGGCAAGTAATGGACATTTTCGACATCTCAATTAGAGCAGTTGACTATTCAAAGACTTTTAAAATGCCAATGACAGCAAATAACAAAGAGATATTTGAGGGGTTGGGATTCACTGATTCTCAATTCCCTTATAAAAGGTCCTATGCCGATGTTTATGTAAGTGGTATTTTAATAATGAAGGATGCTTTCGTTCAGGTAAAAGAGTTTGAAGACCAATATTATTCGGTAAGTTTAATTTCTGAGAGCAAAGAGATTTGGAAGGTTGTGGAAAATAACACGCTTGCCGATCTGGATCTTGAAGATACAGCTTATCCTAAATCTGCGCTGCTCATAAAAGAACAATGGGAATTAGGATTAACACCTTCAGCCAAGTTCCTTTATTTACTGGCGGATTATGGTGGGAAAATTCCGAGTGCAAACACTGTGTTTGCTGATTATCTGGTTCCGAGTTACCGCCTTTCATACTTGGTAGATAAAATTAATACGAAGTATGATGTTAATGTGGTGCTTCCTTCATTTTTGGATGACACATTTATCACTTTTTCTGACGCTAACGAAATTGAAGAAACTAACGACAAAATTGTTTTTGAGCAAAATTATAGCATTCCGAAAAAAGTAAGTGAGATAACTTATACCATTGAGGAGGATGGAACATACGTTATTGAAGTTAATGGTGTTTTTGGTTCATTTGGCACGGTAAGCGGTATTACTATTTCGATAGGTAATTATTCATATTTTCAACCTGGTTCTGGGTTTTCTACTATAAATCATACCTCACCCGAAATTTATTTAAGATCGCATGATATTCTTAAAATAATTGGCTCAAATGATCAGGATGCTTTGATTGCGACGTTAAAAATCACCCGAAAAGCCATAGATGTTTCCGGAAACAAATCATTCCAGAACTATAAGATCACCGATTTTTTAAAGGAAATAATTTATCAGTCTGCATCCATTCCGATCAAGACTGGAAATACATACGATTTCATTACGCTGACTGAAATCATCGAAAACGAAGCGACTGACTGGTCCCGATTTTTCGACAGAAGTGGGCGAACTACTTTAATTATTGGAAAGTACGGGCAAAATAATTGGCTTCGGTATAAATATGCAGAACCCGAGGACTTTAATAAAGACGGCCTTATTCCAGTTCAAAATGTGAACCTTGACACCAACAAGGATATCATCAAAAGCACGCTCTACAACACCCCCGTGAACTCCATAGGCTTCATATTAGGCGGAACGGACCTACTATCACAACAGTATCATCTGTGGAAACGGACGGTGGAGCAAAAAGACGGTGTTTTTGTGGAACGATACCAAGCTCAGTCCGGGCGGATGTTTTTAATTACTGGAACCCAGGAAACAACAGCTTCGAATTTTGACATCATGGGAGGCTCCAATACTGTAAGTACAAATAAGGCGATCCTAGCGAATAATGAGGCTTATAATTTCCAAACGGTTGTCAATAACAGGTACAAGGAGTTTTCTAAGATCTTACGTAATGCCAAGATAATAGAAGCTGTCTTTAAAATTCCTCTTATCGAATTTGCAAACTTTGATTTTAAAAGGAGGATATATGTATCTCAACTGGAGGGCTACTTTATAATTAACCGGATCGTTTTTAAGTCCGGGGAATTGATGACAGCGGAACTTATCGAAGCAAATATATCACCTGAAACGATAACGCCGCCAGGTCCGATCGAAATGTCTATTGTTTTCCAGAGTAATTTATCAAAAAGGAAAATAATCGGAACAAATCAGGGAGACTTGATTACTGAAAACATTCTCATCATTAATACTGATCCAACCGGACAGACCTTCGAATTATTTATTGATGATGTTTCGTGGCCGTTCATTATTACCGGAAGCCAAATCACATTCGAGTACGAGGCAAACGTTGATTTATTATATGGCCAACATTTGATAAAAGTCTCAAACGGCACCGAAACGACTGATGAAATTCAATACCGAATAATTGAAAATATTACGCCGGTCGGCCCTGGACCATTTGACCCATACGACCAAAACAACGACTTCCAACCATAAAGAAACAAGATGATCCAAGATACAATATGCAAATTATTAAATCCAATAAATAACATAAACACAATGGAAACAAGAAAATCGAAAATCGAAAAGCTGATCAAGCTTGAAGTGAAATATTATTCCATGTATTCCGAAGGCGGTATGATGTACTTCAGAAACGAACAACAAATTTCTGAAGCCGAATTTCTGATGGCGGATCGATCAGGATCAAAAAAGGAAATGCCACTATTTTATGATGCCGATGTTAAGAAAAAATTTAACCTAAAAACTTTTAAAGATGCAAACAGTTAGAGAGAAACAGATTATAGATATTATGAAGAAACAGAAATTGTTAGATATGGATATTGAAAATGAATTATTTCTGCAGTCATTATCTGAAGATGCGAAAAATGAGATTTTCGAAATGTCATTGATTGGTGAAGTAATTTTTGACAGGCTTTCTGATGCTACCAAAAAGGAATTACAACCTGAAAACAACACGAAAACAACACGAAATGAGAAATAATGATGGCACTTATACCAAAGGTATTTCCGGCAATCCCAATGGCAGGCCTAAAGGGAGTAAAAACAAAAAAACGGAATCGATCCGGGAAACATTTATAGACTTTGTAGAAAAGAACCTAGACCGGCTGCAAGAAGACTTTGATTCGCTAGACGCAAAGGATCGGTTTAAATATCTATTCGAAATGACGAAGTTTTTCCTACCAAGTCTTAAGGCCGTAGAGTTTGGAAATATCCTGGATGAAATGTCTGAACAAGATTTCGAAACGCTTATCAATAAATTAAAAAATGAATATAAATTAAATTAAAAAATGATGGAAAAGTACAGTATTAAAAAAGAGTTAAACAGACAGTCTGAACTCATGTATGTAAATGAATTTCAATTGCGCCAGACAGAGGATCAGATTCGCGAAGCAGAAAAGGCACTAAATGAGTTTGTATCGAATGTTATTTCGGTGATTGGAAAGCTACCGGAAGAAAAGATCAAAGAACTTCAAAGCAATGCCATCTGTGTTATTCAGGACGAATTAAAAGTTAAATATCCGTTTCCTAATGCAGATGATCATTTTAATCTCAATGCACTCGGAATCAATCCGGAGCCGTTGTATGCGATGCACATGAGTTCAGCGGTAAAGTGGCAACCTTTCAAATTTGAATTTACTGATGGAAAGTTTATTGCGAGTAAAGAACAGATACAAATTGATGCATGCTACGTTTACGCAGATACGCCGGAAAAAAAGAAATTTTTTGCGATGGTCAATCAGATGATGGATTCCTTTAGAGAAATGAAGGATGCGCAGTTACTGCGGCATTACAACAAGTTTGATGAATTGTTTATCCCCAATCTATTTAAAGTAGATATGCAGGGTAATATCAGTTTATCTACAATCCGACTTCAGAACATAATGAATGATATTGGAAGAGGAATTACAATTAGCGTTTGATCATATTACGCTGGTTTATTTGGGCTGCCGGAAGATTCCAGCAGCCTTTTTTAGTACCTACTTAATCGCTGGACCTCTTCTTTTTGAGTAGCTCCACAATATTTTCTCTGTTTCCTTTGCCAATTCCTTTTATAGCAATAAAAACATATTTATCTAACTCCTCGTCACTCGTAGGTACGTTCTTAAGCTGAAGATGGAGTAATGTGGAAATGTCACTATCTATGAAAGGTCCATTGTTAGCAGTTTTTTTAATGTCTCTTATTATTTTCTGCTCCTCGGAACTAAAGTGTTTTTCCACAAATGTTTTTGAGTGAAAATTTTTGAACAGCAATTTAAAGTACTCCATATTAATTCATTTTTTTATTACTCCTGACCATTCATTCGTCATTGGATCATCAGAATGCATGTAGCCTTCCGGCGGCGTGAGTAGTTCCATAAAATGAAGACCCGTAGCGTCGGAAATTTTCTTCACGGTTTCGAGAGATCCAGCATGCAAGTTTTTATTTAACGTCTGATACTGTACCCCTAGCAGTTTAGCAACTTCTGAAAGTTTAAAGCCTTTGGCCTTTAACCTTTGTTTTATGTAATTGTAGTTAATCATATATGCAAATATATATAATTAAGATTATATGAAACAAATTTAAAAGTTTTTCCTCTAAAAATCAATGACTTGCGCTAAAACATGTAAAAATTATTACATTTTATTTGCATAACATGTAATTAGAAGTATATATTTGCATATCTAATTACAACAAACAAATATTAATTATGGAAACAATTAGCATTAAAAGAGCAGAAAAGATCGCCCGCAACATTAACGCAATGGATCTTAATTATCAGTATTGTGATGACTCAAGAACTTACCGATTTTGGTGCAATCTTAATTCCAAACTTAAAAAGATTCTTGCAGCCCTAAACGAAGATGACAAAAGCATGATTAAAAGTCTGTGCAACGAGCCAAAAGCAAAATATTTCAATTTAGTATAATCAATAAACCCCAATATTATGAAAACTTTCAGATCACAAGTATTTTTAAGAGCATACGAAATCATGAGCGGCACCGGTAAAGCGTTCGCAGTATGTTTATCCAAAGCTTGGCAATTATATCGGCTGTCTAAAGAAATGGCAACCAAAGAAGAGGTTTGTTTCACCTATGAAAAGAAAGATGGCACCTTACGAAAGGCCTACGGTACCTTAAAGAACGTCGCACAGTTTGTGAAGGGTAATGGAGTACAAACTCCAAAAGTCTTCAATTATTGGGACCTGGAGGCGGCCGCCTTCCGATCTTTCAAGGTCGAAAACTTCATTGCAGTAGTAAAATAATCTTTAATATGTAATATTATGCAATACCCTACCACAAACGCAAATACAGAAAATTTAACACAGCAGTTTTCCGAATCCAAAGTAAATCAAATTGAACTGCTGTTAAAAACGATAGACAGACTGAGCAAAACAATAGTAACAAACGTTGATAATTTGGAAGATCAAAGTCTCACGGATGACAGCCGCGAACTAGAGTATCACAAGGCAGCTATGGAAGAAATTAGGCTAATTAGTTTTGAAATAAACAATCTTGCAGAACTCACTGTAACTAACCTGCAGCCATTCTTTAATGTAGAAGGTGAAATCAGAGAACTTCAAAAGGGAAAACTCCTTCATTCAACTGCTGAATAAAGAAATCAAGTCAACAAAATACCACCACAAAAATATTTAAAATGGAAAATACAGAATTTATATCTGATCATGAAATAATAGAGGCGATGGACCGCAGCAAATTAGAAAATTTAATAAAGACATTATCTGATTTCAGTTCTAACTTTCAAGACCTGGAAGGTAGTTCGATTGATCTCAGTTATTTTAATTGGTTCCGCGTTTACGTGAAGAGTAAGGACTTCAGAAAATTAAATGATCAGCAACAAAATAAAGTTTTTATGCAGTACGATAACCTCAGCTATGTATTCAGAGAGATAAACGAGTTTTTGCATATCAATAAACTGGGATTGTAAATCAAGGTTCTTGGAAATAATTAAGCCGCTAAATGAGAGCGGTTTTTTTTATTAACTTTACATTAATCAATATATTAGCCATGAATCCTGATTACATCATAGCAAAGGAATTTTTAGCGAGGCTGCCGGATCATCTTAAAGTTAAATTATGTAAAACAACGCTTGCAGGCGTGGAAGAAAAGAAACTGTCAAAAAAAGAAAAGATCCGGCAGGCCATCGCTTATATCAAAACCAAATAATTTATGAAAACTTCTTCTTTTAAAATATTGGATGCGATCCCGATTGAACACATCTACCGGTATCTGCACGAAAAGAACGCTTCCAAAGAGCAAAAGGGCGGTGAAGATGTGGGAGTCTCCGCTGCCCGCCGAAAGGCGAAGAAAGACGCATTAGGAGTCCTGGCACGGAAGATCGCACTGCGATAAGATTTTTCCTACTTATTTTCAGTAGTGGTAAAATCCCACTTCTAAAAAGAGTCGTTATCCGAGTCAAGTTTTACTCAAAAATGAGTAGATGAAATAAGGACGGTCACATAAAAACGACAATTCTCGCATTTACCGAAACTTAGCAAGTTTTTGACAATCATATCAAAAAGTCTATTATACCAATTGTAGAAAGTTTTCCCCTGATCTATATGTGGTTTAAAACAGCTTGCAATTTCGTAAACCTGCAGATTTGCACTTTTATAATATCGGAATTCAGATTAAGCCGAGAGTATTTCATATCTTTTTGAAAAACGGACAATTTTCATACACCAATTTTGGGGTATGTGGGTCATTTTTTGGGAAAATAGTAGTATTACCAAGATGTTTATTTTTCTCTTGCTATTTAAAAATTAGTCTTATCCGACGCTCGTAACGTCCAGCACAACGCAAGCGGTAGCATTGTCAATTACAAAAAGGCAATGAAAAATTGCAAAAATGATTTGATTTCATTATATTAGAGATTAACGAAATAAAATAATATAGAAATGAATCACGAAGAATTTTTTACATCAATCGAGGAAGATCCTTTATTAATGTATTTATATAATAATAGGTCTACACCTTCCAAAGAAATTTTGTTGGATTATTCCGAGCTTATGGCCAAATTCCCGGCGGACCGAAATATTATCAATCTTTCAGTAGATGTATTAGTCGAGTGCGGTGTGGCTATAAAGGAGCAGCAGCATAAATGTGGATTTTACCTTTTTGAACAATAAAATGATCACTACAAATATTTAGGCATGCACAAATAAAAAACCTCAGAAAAACTGAGGTTAAAATCATTTTTTTATAGTGCAGCACTAAAGCATAAATGAATAGTGGGACACTTTTGTTCTGCAAAGGTAGAAATTATTTCTACACGAAAAAACTTTTTTTTAAGTTTTACTATAAATAAAATTTATTTTCTTTTCTATGATGTCATTTATTGTTGAGTCTTTTTTACTATAAAGTAATAATAAATTTTCCAAAGAATCAATAAGTTCTGATGATCTATTAGGAGATATTTGACTAAGAATAAAGATGATAACCTTCATGCAAGAATCAAGGCAATGTCGGTCATTATTATTGAAATTATAGTCCGGTAAAATAGGTATCCCATATGTATTTCTAAGGTCGAACATTACTCCGCTGTGGGCACAATAGTTTCGTACAAATACTATAGTTTCCAAAATCTTGATAAATTTCGTAGTATCATTAACATTGTATAATTTTGAAATTCTTTCCTGAATTTCTTTATCTAAAAGACATTTGTAAATTTTTAAATTAGTGCCGAATGTAAAATATTCTAAGGTTTTCCAAGCTGGTGCGTATTTATCATTTATGTTCCGTTTGTGGTGCAATTTTAAAACTTTTGTTTTTTTAAAGTCATCACTGTAGTAACTGTCGAAATTTGCAATAAAATCCCTTGACATAACTTTTGGATCTACAAACCATGTGGGGCTACTTCGAAATTTATTTGAGACATAATAAACTAATTTCGTCCTAAAGTTCACCTCAATTCTATTTATAAACCTTATGAGCAGATGTCTAAGATCTACATCCAAATAGTATAACTCGAGTATTGTTGAGAATTTTGTCCCATCTCGGAAATTATGGATTCTTTCTTTGGCTGAGGTGTCAACTTCGAAGGGATGCCAATAAAAGCCTAATCTGTAGTATCCAATATCTAATAAAACTTCCTTTATTTTTTCATTTGGCATATCTAAGTTCATTCCCCTTTCCTCCAGGCGTTTAATTTGATCCTCAATTGTAGTTGCTACTTTACCCATTGGTTTACTAGTTTTTACAAACATATTGATATTTATTGAAATAAAGCTAAGTGGAATTATCGAAGTTCAATCAAGACACAATAATATCTCATTATATCGCGGGTCTGATTAAGGAATGGTAAGCCATTCGTTTGCCGTTCACACTTAGGGTGAGGGTTGCACAAATTGTACAGCGGTATTTCAACCTGAGCTAATTCTAAATATCACCAATGGTGATATTATAAAAGCGGAAATTTCCGCTTTTATGGTATCGAAGAACACTAATCTAAAAAGTTTACTTAAAAATGAGTACAATCATACACCATCAACTTTCCAAAAAGGATGAAGTAAGAAAACATTTAAACCTAATAGGTAGATTTTTTTACGAAGGGTAACGCGCTGACAATCAAAGATTACATCCTTTATAGAAGTCTTTTGTTAATAATAGTGGTGAAAGTGGTGAAAATGGTGACATTTTAAAAAAGATTAAAAAAAAACAAAAACATATATCAACTCTAAAGCATTGAAAACCAATTAATTACACAATTAGCTGTTCCTCAATCGATTACATGTTCGATAACAATATTTGTGTTAATTTTTGTATTAATGCGTAAAAGAAAAAAGCACCTACATTTACTGTAAGTGCTTGATTAACATTGCTCCTCTTCTTGGGCTCGAACCAAGGACCCTCTGATTAACAGTCAGATGCTCTAACCAACTGAGCTAAAGAGGAGTGTTGTCTTTCGCTTTAAGCGTCTGCAAATATAAAAACTTTTTTACTCCCGCCAAAGTATTTTCTGAAAATTTTTAAAATTTTCCTGTTACCCATTTTAAAATATCATTTCCGAAGATCAGAACCATCAGTCCAAGCAGGAAAACAACGCCAATCATCTGAGCGTTTTCCAGGACTTTCTGTGGAACCGGCTTGCCGGTAATCATTTCCCATAATGTAAACACGACATGTCCGCCATCTAATCCCGGAATCGGAATCAGGTTAAGGAAAGCCAGCCATACCGAAAACATGGCCGTGAAGCTCCAGAAACGCTCCCAATCAATGGTTGTCGGCATTTGTTTGATGATGGCGATCGGGCCCCCCACTTTTTTATAACCTTTCGTCGTAGTGTTGAAGACGATTTTAAACTGTTTAATCTGCATCGTCAACACATCAACGGTTCTGGTCAAACCTCTTGGAATTGCTTCTAATACGGTATAATTTTTTGTAACCTCTGATTTGTCGAATTCATTTAGCGCTACCTTTTGGTCCGGTGAGAAACCGATTTTTCCCGCAGCGTCAGCTTTCAAGACTATTTGCCGGGGAACATTATTTCGCAAGATGTCAAGTGTGATATTCTTATTTTTGTATTGAGGCAGTTGTGCAGTAAGTTCATCAAAGTAGCGGATAGGTTTGCCGTTGATTCCAACAATTTTATCGCCTCTTAAAATTCCGGCAGCCTTTGCTGTACCTGTCGGAACAAGGCTGTCGATAACTGTTGGGTAACGGTGAGAGAAATACAGTTTCGCCTCGTTCTCTGCCAATACATCGGCAACACCGTTTTCGTTGATCGGGAAGGTGACTTCTTTTCCGTTTCTTTCAACAGTTACCTCATCGGCAAAAAGCATGTTGATGGTGGAAGTTTCCATTCTTTCGGCCGGTTTTCCGTCAATACGGAGGATTTTATCGCCCGTTTGGAGACCCATTTTCCGTCCGGCATCACTTACTGAAATTCCGTCTGTGAATTTTGTATTATCGTGGAAAGTTTCGCCTTTAAAATAACTTAAAGAGGAATAGATGATCCACGCCAGAAAAAAGTTTACAGTAACACCGCCCATCATGATGATGAGTCGCTGCCACGCCGGTTTGCTGCGGAATTCCCAAGGCTCTGCCGGTTTTTTAAGCTGTTCGGTGTCCATGCTTTCGTCCACCATTCCGGCGATTTTTACATAGCCGCCAAAAGGAAGCCAGCCGATTCCGTATTCGGTACCACCGATTTTCTTCTTAGCGATCGAAAACCACGGATCGAAAAAGAGATAGAATTTTTCAACCCTGGTCTTGAAATATTTGGCCGGTATAAAATGTCCTAATTCATGCAGAACCACCAAAATTGATATGCTGAGGATGAATTGAAATAATTGAATGAATGTCATTTATTCTGTTTAAAATTAAAGATTTGCGAAGATACGAATTATCAAAAGCATGCCAAATAAAAAAGGTCCTCAATTCGAGAACCTTCTGTCTGATTTTAAATCCTTTAAAAATTAAAAGAAACGCCTAAACTGCCGTTGTTGCCGACTTCTGCAAAAGCACCCCATTTTTCGGTAAAAAAGTACCGGGCTCCGATGTGCACGCCGATTCCGAAATCCCTGCCGAGAACGCCCAGATCAACTCCGGGATAAACATCCCACTTTTCCGGGAGCTGCAGTGCATCCTGAAGGTGAAAATTAACCCTTCCAAAGGCAAAAATATTATTGTCGATATCATTATTGCGGTACCCGTCGAAATAAATGTTAAGACCTGCACCGACTGATACCAGATTCGAGAGTCCGTAATCATAAGTGCCGGTAAGCCCGGTTCCGTAACCCCACGCATTTAAACCTGCCTGAACTTTCTGGTCGCCTTTTCCGGTCCAAGCCTGTGCTGAAAGCATGCTGCCGGCAAATAAAATAGAGAAAGCGAAAAATAGTTTCTTCATTTTTTTAATTTTTAATAATCAATAGATGTGTAACAAACTTAGTAACGTACATTTTCCGTAATTTCGTATGATCAAAGCCCACCAATCTTCAATTTTTATGAAAAATTTACGAGTTTCAGGACTTAATCTTGACATTAGCTGGAAAAACAGAGAAAAGAATTTCGAAAAAATCAGTTCTGAGTTTGCAGTTGTTGAAACCGATTTATTCATCCTCCCCGAAATGTTTTCGACCGGTTTCTGCATGGATGCTGAGGAAATTGCGGACCGGAATAAAGAAACCCTTTTGTGGATGAAGGATTTTTCAAAAAAAAGGAACACAGCTGTTTGCGGAAGTGTTTCAGTCTCTGAAAACGGAAAATTTTTCAACCGTTTTTATTTTGTTGAACCTGATGGGAAATATCATCAATACGACAAAAGACATCTTTTTTCCTATTCCGGTGAAGACAGGATTTATTCTAAAGGAAATGAAAGGGTAATTGTTGAATTTGAGGGCTGGAGAATTCTGCTTCAGGTATGTTATGATCTCAGATTCCCTGTTTTTTCCAGAAGTGAAGATGATTATGACGCCATTATTTATGTAGCCAACTGGCCCGAAACGCGTGTTGACGCGTGGACTTCGCTTCTGAAGGCGCGCGCTATTGAAAACCAGTGTTATGTTTTTGGATTAAACAGGATTGGAACCGATGGAAACGGACTCCGTTATGCGGAAAGTTCCTGTTGTTTTTTTGCTGACGGGACTAAAGTCTCAGAAAAAGAGAATAATATTATCACGGCAGAATTCAACGTCCAGAGACTGACGAACTTCCGCGAAAAATTCCGTTTTTTGGATGACCGGGATAAGTTTCATTTAATTATGGAGTGAAAAAACTTAAGCAAAACTTTTAAGCAGGCCGGTCAGCGTGTGTACATCGTGAACGCCGGTTTCTTTCCAGAGCAGTTCACCGTTTTTGAAAACCGCCAAAGTGGGAACACCGCGGACACCGTATTCCGAAGCGATTGCGGGAAACTGATCTACATCAATCTTGACAATTCTTGCCAAATCTCCTATGTTTTCCTTCACCGTTGTAAGTACAGACGACTGCACTTTGCACGGGCCGCACCAAGTTGCAAAAAAATCCACCAAAACCGGCCGTTCAGACTGGATCAATTCCTGAAATTTCTGTGACATATTTTTAAAATTTTAATTCTGAGATTTGTCTTTATTTAGTGGAATCGCATCGTTTTGTGAAGAACCTACAATGTTAAATATGGCTCTGAAAATAAAAAACAACCCAAAAAAGTACATCCACCAAACTTGTTTGTCCGCAATAAAAATAAATAAAATCCCGACCGTGAGGTTGATGACCGCATTATACATCCAATTGTTAAGCAGGTTTTTCATCAGTATGTTTATTTATAACTCCTGCGTTATCAGAAAAAGGTTCTGTTCCAGAACTCCAAATACTTCATGAACTTCGCCAACCGGAATTTGGAAAACATCCAATTCCCGCAAAACCATTTCGCGGTCCGCAAATACAAAATTGATTTCACCTTTCAGAACAATCAACGTCGTAGGTACGGGAGTGACATGCTTTTTCAGGACCGCGCCGATGCCGAGGGCAACTGCAAAAGAGTTGATCCTGTCACTTTTTTTAACAGCAATCACATTCGCTTTATGGGTAGAGAACTCGAGATGATCAAGAATGTTCATTATTTTTCGTTTTTAATGGCTTTAATATTGTCGAGTGTTTTTCCGTCGTGAACATTTTCCACTCCGTTTTTTCTGAGAAATTCAACGGCCTGTTTCGCCTGAATTCCTTTGTTGCAGAAAACCACTACTTCCTTTTGGCTCTTTAAAAAATCCAGATGTGAGGCCAGATCAGCCAACGGAATATTGACGGCATTCGGAATGCTGTTTTCATTAAACTGTTCCGGAATACGCACATCAATCAAGGTGGCGCTGTTATTTTTGACCATTTCTTTTATTTCAGCACGGCTGTCTTCTACAGCCGGAGCCGACGCTGTACAGGAAACCGCGACTGAAAAAACAAGAAGCATGATGGAACTGTTTATTTTCATGATTTTAAGGTCTTGCTTTGACACAGAAAATTACTTCTGGGAACTCCGGTTTCTTTTATTTTGTTGAAACCACCTTCAATTTCGGTAAAGTTTCTGATGCCGCGGGAATTCAGAATACTTGCGGCAATCATGCTTCGGTAGCCTCCAGCACAGTGAATAAAGAAATGTTCTTCATTATCCAGGGAATTTACCCATTCGTTAATGTCTGCAAGCGGTCGCTGATAAGCTTCATTTACATGTTCCGACGCATATTCACTCTCTTTTCTTACATCAACTACTTTTGTGTTTTCCTTAAATTTTTGTGCGAATTCTTCGGCTGAAATTCTTTCAATGCGGTCGATTTCTTTGCCGGAATCTTTCCAGGAATCAAAACTTCCTTCGAGATATCCCAAAACATGGTCGAAACCCACTCTTGAAAGGCGGGTAATGACTTCTTCCTCTGTTCCCGGATCGGAAACGAGCAGAATCGGCTGTTTCACGTCCACAATCATGGCACCTACCCACGGCGCAAAATCGCCTTTTAAACCTATATTGATGGAATTCGGGATAAAACCTTTGTGAAAATCAGCTGCGCTTCTGGTATCTAAAATCAGCGCACCGGTTTCTTCGGCTAGAACTTCGAAATCTTCAACAGAAACAGGTTTATTGCCTTTTTCAAGCACATTTTCAAAATTTTCGTAACCGCTTTTGTTGAGTGCAACATTCATCCCAAAATACTTCGGTGGTTGGGAAAGACCGTCTAAAACTTCCCTTACAAAAGATGCTTTATCGGGTTGATTTAGCGCATAATTTGTTCTTTTCTGATTTCCGAGCGTATCCACGGTTTCTTTCTGCATGTTTTTTCCACACGCAGAGCCGGCGCCGTGTGCTGGATATACAATAATGTCATCGGCGAGCGGCATAATTTTGCTCTGTAAACTTTCATATAAAATTCCGGCGAGTTCCTCTTGGGTCATGTGTGCTGATTTCTGAGCCAGATCGGGCCTGCCGACATCGCCGAGGAATAAGGTGTCACCAGAAAAAATCGCGGTTTCTTTGCCGTCTTCATCAATCAGAAGAAAAGTGGAACTTTCCATCGTGTGACCTGGGGTGTGAAGAACTTTAATCTTTATTTTTCCTATTTCAAAAATCTGGCCGTCTTCTGCAATAACCGCTTCAAAATCCGGTTCTGCAGTAGGTCCGTAAACAATTGCAGCATCGGTGTTTTTAGAAAGGTCCAGATGACCGGATACAAAATCTGCATGAAAATGGGTCTCGAAAATATATTTGAGTTTTACATGGTCTTTTTCAAGGCGTGAGATATAAGGCTTTGTCTCACGCAGGGGATCGATAATGGCCGCTTCATCTTCCGACACGATGTAATAAGCGCCCTGAGCAAGGCAACCGGTATATATTTGTTCTATTTTCATTTCAAAAAATTTAGATTAACCCTGCAAATTTCGACAATTAAAAGTTCAAATTTTCACCGGAAGCGTTAAAAACAATTGATTTTACGAATGTTTTATATCAGTTTTATCTTTTGTTCTTTTGTTCACGGAAATTTCTTTTTACTGATCTTAAAAATATATACGATACATCACTTCATCTATCTCCTTGGGAATATTATTTTGTTTTAAAAACCCGTCATACTGTTGCCTTCTTACTATATCTTCCGGAAAATCAACTACTCCACCAGTTTGAGACCAGATAAAATCTTTTAAATATCCATTGTCGATTATTTTTAAAAGATTTTCGAAATATGTTGTCGTTTCCGGACTTCCAGCGAGTTTATCTTTATTTTCTTTATAAAACTTTATTTTCTCAGCAACGGAAAACTCATGAGATGCCATCTCGAAATCGCTTAACCCTGTTGAAAGTTCAGGTACCGGTTTATTCTTGTTTAGCCATTCTATTTTTGCGTACGCTTCTGCGATTGTGGCTTTCAGCATCAGACTGTCACTTTGGGCAGTTTTAGAAATAATGATGTTTGGCCCTGTTTCACCGGTTATCTTATGATCTTCTGCAATTTTAACAGGATTGAAGGAAGCTAAAAATAATTTTTCAAGTTGAAGAAGACGTGCTTCATCCTGATTCTCACTTGTAATTCTGATTTTAATATTCCATTTGCCACAGTCGTAAAGAGAAAAAAGCGACTTGTTAAACTGTTCTTTCTGGCCTTTCATAAAATCTGGAACGATCAGATTATAATCGAATACTGCTTTAATGCCATTTAAAAAACGGTTTCGGATTTTATTTTAACAAACTCTGGTTTCAGCGCCTCCTCATTTGTAGCGTTTCTGTTTACAACAGTGTTAAACGCCAAGAACTGGTCCCGTAAATTATCATTTGAAATTTCTGCAGGATAAATGTAAAGACTTACTGTGGTGAGCTTTTTATCAATTTTCAATTTATAAGTACTGCCTATATTGGTGTGCTTCTGGTCATATCCAACTATACGGCTTCTCTTAAATCCATGCAGGATTTTGGGGAAAATGACTTTAGTTTTCGAGTGGATATAATCGGCGTTGGACTTAATTTCTACAGCTTCGAACTTTTCCTGCGCACGGTAAAACACCGAACACATGAGTAGAACACCCATTAAAAAGTGACCGCTGATTATTTTCATATTACTGAATATTTATTATTTTGAAAGAGTTCTCACCGATTTTTACCTGATCTCCGGCTTTTTTTCCTTTGATTTCTTTAAATACCGGAGCGTCTTCTGAAAAGGAAATCACTTCCTTATCCTGTACTTTAAAGGCGGGAACCGAGATGCCGATATAAAGGTAGTTTTTATCGGTTTCCACCAAGCTTCCGTTTTCAATTTCGGTGTGCGACATTTCTTTTTCACTGTCCAGAAAGTTTAAATTCTTCGTGGCTTCACTCAGCATTTTTTCAAAGCGGAGCTGCATGTCCTTGGCTTCGGTTTGACGTGCATAATCGTCAGGATCCGAGGTGTCATCCTCATCAAGATCCGATGCTGATTTATAACGGTTTACCGACTCCTGAAGGCTGTTAATTATTTTTTTCTGTTCTTCAATAATTCTTTCGAAGATTTCTTTTCTGTCCATTTTTGTGCTTTTCATTATGAACAAATTTACTAAAAAATTGGCAGTGAACCACCGCATTTAAAGATGAATTAAAGAAAAGTATCATATGACGAGAGATAATACTTTTGAGTCGCCACAAATTAAAAATTTAAGTATGAATTGAGATAGTATTGTTCGGATGCCGTATATCACTCAAAAAAAACACAAATCATGCAATATTTTTTATCTTTACCTTTCAAATCACCCTTCACAATGGCAGATAAAGCGAAATTTATTCAGGAAACTTCCTCAAAATACATCCCAAAAGGAGAGTTTATTACTTTGGGTAAAGCAATGTTAGACGGCGAGGTGATTACTGAGGTTGACATCACGATTCCGCTCAAAACCATTAACCGACACGGCCTCATTGCCGGTGCAACCGGAACCGGAAAGACCAAAACGCTGCAGGTTTTTGCAGAACAGCTTTCGCATGCAGGAATTCCGTCTTTGGTTTTGGATGTTAAAGGAGATTTTTCCGGAATTGCCGAACCAGGCGGTGAAAATCCGGTGATTTCTGAAAGGTATGCGAAAACCAAATTTCCGTATGTGCCCCAGGCTTTCCCGGTTGAACTTCTCACGATTTCTGGAGAAAAAGGTGTACAATTAAGAGCAACGGTTACTGAATTCGGCCCGGTTCTCCTTTCAAAAATTCTCGAACTTAATGATATCCAGCAAAGCATCATTTCCATTATTTTTAAATATTGCGATGACAAAGGTTTGCCGCTTATTGATCTGGAAGATCTCAAAAAAGTCCTGAAATATGTAACCGATAATTCTCAGGGAAAAGCGGATTTGTCAAATAATTACGGCTCCATTTCGCCGGCTTCGCTGGGAGCCATTCTCCGGTCTATCGTAGCTTTAGAACAGCAGGGAGCGGCGCAGTTTTTTGGAGAACCGAGTTTTGATGTCGGAGATCTGCTTCATCAGCGTGACGGTAAAGGAGTGGTGAATATTCTAAGGGTTGGGAACATTCAAAGTAAGCCACAGCTTTTTTCCACTTTCATGCTTTCGCTGTTTGCTGAAATTTACATGACTTTCCCCGAGGAAGGTGATTCAGGGAAGCCCAAACTGGTGCTTTTTATTGATGAAGCACATCTGATTTTCAATGAAGCTTCAAAAGCATTGCTGAACCAGATTGAAACGATGGTAAAACTGATCCGGTCAAAAGGTGTCGGGATTTATTTTATTACTCAGGTTCCGGGCGATATTCCGGAAAATGTGCTGTCACAGTTAGGACTGAAAATTCAGCATGCACTCCGCGGATTTACGGCAAATGACCGGAAAGAAATTACGAAAGCCGTGGAAAATTATCCGATCACAGAATATTATAACGCCGATGAACTCATTCAGAATCTCGGTATCGGTGAAGCATTTATCACAGCGTTGGATGAAAAAGGAATTCCTACCCCTTTGGTCCATACTTATCTGAAATCACCTGAATCAAGAATGGATGTTCTGAGTGAAACGGAAGTGGGGGAATTAACCGGACGCTCTGCTTTGGTAGAAAAATATCAAAAGATGATGAATAAGGATTCTGCGTATGAAATGCTAACTTCAAGAATGGAACAGGCGGCACAGGATTTGCCCGCCAACAAAAACTCAAAACCTGTAAAAGAAGAACCCGGAATGTTTGAAACAGTCATGCAATCCAGAGCGGGAAGAACTTTTGCGACCACTTTGGCCAGAGAAAGTGCTAAATTTGTTCTGGGAATGTTGGGATTGGGTGGAAGAAGAAAATAAAATGCGGTTGGCTTTTGGGCAATTGCCATAATGATAAGAAATGTATTCAGTAATCGATATAGAAAGTAACGGAGCAGGTTTCAGGAAGGAAAGCATCATTGAAATTGCAGTGTATAAATATGACGGCCATCAAATTGTTGACCAGTTTATTTCGTTGGTAAATCCGGAAAGCGACATCACGCCTTTCGTACAGAGACTCACCAAAATTTCGCCCAAAATGGTGAGAACAGCCCCAAGATTCCATGAAATTGCAAAAAGAGTCATCGAAATCACTCAAAATACCACTTTAGTTGGCCATAATATTGAGTTTGACTACCGCATGCTCCGCCAGGAATTTAAAAGACTTGGCTATGATTTCAAAATTAATACGGTCGATACCATTCCGCTGGCTCAGAAACTCATTCCGGAAGCAGAAAGCTATTCTTTGGGAAAACTGGTGAAATCTTTGGGAATTCCTTTGGTAGACGCACACCGCGCGTCGGGAGATGCACGCGCTACTTTGGACCTTTTTAAACTGCTGATGATTAAAGACAAAGACTCCGAAATCCTTCAGCAGCACCACGAAGAAATTAACGCCAAAACCTACCTGAACAAAGTCCGCGATTTAACCCAGGATTTACCGGTGGAGCGTGGAATTATCTATTTCCAGAATGCAGAAGGAAAAATTATTTTTTCAGATTTTGTTGATGATTTAAACAGGTTTTCTAAAACGGTATTCAATTCAAAATCAAAAAAAAACAGGCAGATTCAGGAGGAAGTGGAACAGATCAATTATGAGCTGGCCGGCAACGATACTCTCGCCAAGTTGATCATGAAAACCAAAGGTTACCACAAAAGGGAAAACCTTCAGTTCGGTCTTTATCATAACAAAGAGAAATATCTGGTTGATAAAGTCGTGAATAACAAAGACGAAAAACCTTTGTTGAGGTTTAAATCTTTTACTCAGGGTTTAAAAGCAGTAAACTTCATCGGAACTCAGCAGCACTTTGCTGATCTGGGAAATCTTATACAGCAGATCAGCCTTGAAAATCGCAATGAAATGTGGCTGTCAGAAGGACGTACACTTGGTGAAAAATCTTTTCTGATCATTAAAAAAGGAAAACTCACCGCGTATGGATTTTATGAGCTGCACACTCAAATTCAGACCTGGAAAAAAATAATAAAACTGAAAATCGATCTCAAAAATCCGACTCCGGACATTGAGAATGATCTGAAACTCGGCCTTTTGCGCGGAGATTTTGAAATCCAGAGCATTCCAGAATAGGGTTTCGGGAAAATTTATACTTTTGCATGCTGTTTTATTGATACGACAGTATAACCCGAACCTGAAATGTGGTCAATTCCCCTGTTCACTTCTCTCATTTCTGTTCCATTTAACCTTTAAATTGCCTTCAACATGACCAATAAAGATTTACTAAAAATTGCCGACCAGTTCGGGACACCCGTCTATATTTATGATGCTGAATCTATTAAACTTCAGTACGAGAAACTCACTTCTTCCTTTGCAAAACATACGCGGTTTTTTTATGCTGCAAAAGCGCTTACAAACATCAACATTCTTAAATATGTGAAGGGTTTGGGCGCAAGTCTCGACTGTGTTTCCATCAATGAAGTGAAACTCGGGCTGAAAGCAGGTTTTACGCATGATAAAATTCTTTTTACACCAAACTGTGTTGATCTGGCTGAAATTGAGGAGGCGATGGCGCTTAAAGTTCACATCAATATAGACAATATTTCCATCCTGGAGCAGTTCGGTAACAAATACAGTGGTTCTTATCCGATTTTTGTAAGAATTAATCCGCACATTTATGCAGGCGGCAACCATAAAATTTCGACGGGTCATATCGATTCAAAATTCGGGATTTCAATTCATCAGCTCCGTCATATCGAACGCGTGATGAAATCAACAGGTCTTCTGGTGGAAGGACTTCACATGCACACGGGAAGCGAAATTAAAGATCCGGATGTTTTTTTGCAGGGTATGGAAATTATGTTTGAACTGGCGGAACATTTCCCGGATCTGAAATATCTGGATATGGGAAGCGGATTTAAAATACCGTATCAGGACGGCGACATCGAAACCGATGTGAAAACTTTAGGAAAAAAAGTGGAAAAAGCGCTTTCCGAATATCAGAAAGAAACCGGAAAAAAGTTTCAGCTCTGGTTCGAACCCGGGAAATTTCTGGTTGGCAAAAGCGGGCATTTCCTCGTAAAATCAAATGTCATCAAACAGACGACGGCTACGGTTTTTGTGGGCATCAACTCCGGTTTTAACCATCTGATCCGTCCTATGTTTTATGATTCTTACCACACCATCGAAAACCTTTCGAATCCGAAAGGTGCTGAAAGAATCTATACGGTGGTCGGAAATATCTGCGAAACGGATACTTTTGCGTGGGACAGAAAGCTAAATGAAGTTCGTGAAGGCGATGTTTTAGTCTTCAGAAATGCCGGAGCGTACGGATTCGAGATGAGTTCCAACTTTAATTCACGCCTGAAACCGGCTGAAGTTCTTTTTCTGGACGGAAAAGCACATCTGATCCGGAAGCGCGATGAATTCGAGGATCTTCTTCGAAACCAGATTGAAGTCATTTAAAATAACCGATAATGAAAAAACTTTTTATTTTGCTGTTTTTTTCCGCTGCTCTGGCGTTTGGTCAGACTGCGTCGGCCGGCAAACAGTCCGGAACTGGCTACACGGAAAAGGCAGAATTTCCCGGTGGGGATGAAGCCTTCAAAGCCGAATTTCATAAGATGGTGAATGGGTATATTGACATGAAGCAGTATGCGGCGAACGGCCTTTTTCATTTTATTTTCGACATTGACGTGAACGGAAAAATCAAAAACCTGCAGATTTTGCCCAAAGTACAGAACAGTGAAATGTTTATTGAGGACATGATGTTTGCCGTGAAAAGAATAAAAAAGAAGTGGAAGCCCGCCTCAAGAAACGGGCAACCGGTTGAATCAAAATATGTGTTGAACGTTACTTTTACTTCGGATCATTTTGATCACGGTGATTAAACGCTTCCTCTGTTATTTGGTAATCAAAAAAAATGCTAATTTTAATCAAAATTCAAAACATGAAAAATATATTTCTACTTCTGATTTTTGCTTTTGGTTTTACTTCCGCCCAAAACCTTATTGAGGACAGTGAAATTTCAGAAAATGTTAAAGAGTTCGGCAGGATTTCGGTGTCTTTTGATTTAAACAATGCCGCTGAGTTTTACCGGCTGAAATGTGAAAATCCCATTTATGCCCAGTTTTCGGGTGGCGAAAATGTCTTCAAAGAATCCCTTTTCAAAAACATGAAGAGTTATCTTGACAGCGGCGTGTATTCGGTTAACGGAATTTTTGAACTGATTATGTTCGTTGACAAGGAAGGAAAGCTTCAGAATTTTATTCTCAAACCAGAGGTTCCGAACAGCAACTTGCTTTACCGTGATCTGGAACTGGTGATGAAGAAAATTTATCCGACCTGGATTCCGGCGAGCTGCAGTGGCGTTCCTGTAGATTCTAAAATCCGCCAGAAAATAAATTTCCGTACCGATAATTTTGATATTTAACACCCTCAAGTCCAAAATAAGTCTATTCTAAAAGAGAGATGAAAAAATACCTGCTGTTATTTTGTTTGATTTCTGCGTTTTTCAATGCACAAAAAGCATATGGTGAACCTTTTTTCCCGAGGGATCAGCACTGCTATATTGGTGGCTTTCCGGAATTTTACAAAGACTTTCATAAAATTCTTCTCGAAAAAAAAATTAAACCATGTGAGGACAAAAAGGAATTTTATGTTGCTTTCGTATTGATAAAACCCGATAATTCAGCTGAAATGATAGAGAACTTTTCTTCACAGGATAACAAATGTTCTTACGAGATGACAAAAGAAGTGATAAAAGATATGGATAAATGGATTCCTGCGAAAATTGATGGAAAACCAACCGCCTCCATTGCACGAATATTACTTTATCCCGATGACCTATTTGAAAATTACAAAAAGGATTATGTGCTTACAGATTACATGAAACCTTCTACATTTGATATTGAAAATTTTCGTAAGGAAGTTGTAAAAAAGATTGATTTTTCTGATTTTGGATTTAAAGGCAAAGGCACATTAAAAATTCAGACGACGTTTTATATTAACCAGTTAGGGGAATTGGAAAATCTGGAAATGGTGGAGAGTTCGGGACTGAAAGAATTTGATGAAATGATTTTAGGTGCAATAAAACGGACAATCAAAAAAACTAAGGTGGAACCTGCCAGAATTCACGACTATCCTATCAGGGCAAAATTTAGATTTCCAATTGCCATACCAATACCCTAAGACTCTCTTCCGTTGCCTGCCATTCTGTCATAAAAATTCTTATCTTTGCACTTTAAAAATTGCGGTGATTTTATTAAATTATTTCGCTTAATCACCCATAAAAACTTACAGCGTGCAGGACAAATATATAGACGAGACCAAACAGGGTGAAGCCTTTGCCATCGCAGAGAAACCCGCCAATTCCAAAAAACTTTTTCTGGAAAGCTACGGCTGCCAGATGAATTTCTCCGATTCCGAAATCGTGGCGTCCATCCTTAACGAACAGGGCTACAACACGACGTTAAAGCCGGAAGAAGCAGATCTTATTCTTTTAAATACCTGCTCAATCCGCGAAAAAGCAGAACAGACTGTAAGGATGAGGCTTTCCCAATTTAAAAATCTGAAAAAAGAAAGACCCAACCTTACTGTTGGAGTACTCGGATGCATGGCCGAACGACTCAAAACAAAATTTCTTGAAGAAGAACAGCTTGTGGATCTCGTGGTTGGTCCAGATGCGTACAGAGATTTGCCGAATTTATTAAAAGAAACCGACGACGGAAGAGATGCCATCAACGTTATTCTTTCGAAGGAAGAAACTTATGCTGACATCAATCCTGTCCGTTTGGGCGGAAACGGCGTTACTGCTTTTGTAACGATCACGCGTGGCTGCGACAATATGTGCACATTCTGCGTGGTTCCTTTTACGCGCGGCCGGGAGCGAAGCCGCGATCCACATTCGATTATTGAAGAATGTAAAGGATTGTGGAACAGTGGTTACAAAGAAATTACACTTCTCGGACAGAACGTAGATTCGTATCTATGGTACGGTGGCGGTGCGAAAAAAGATTTTAAAAACGCCACGGAAATGCAGAAACTTACCGCAGTGAGTTTTGCAAAACTCCTTGAAATGGTTGCTGTTGCGGTTCCAGAGATGCGCATCCGTTTTTCAACATCGAATCCGCATGATATGACGACAGAGGTGTTTAAAGTAATGGCAGAACACGCCAATATCTGCAAATACATTCACCTTCCTGTGCAAAGCGGAAGCAATACGATGCTCGAAAAAATGAACAGACAACATACGCGCGAGGAATACCTCAGTTTGATCAGTAAAGCCAAAGAACTGGTTCCTGATATTTCATTTTCCCAGGATATGATCATCGGATTTTGTGGCGAAACCGAAGAAGATCATCAGCTCACCTTATCTTTAATGAGAGAAGTGGAATATGATTACGGTTATATGTTTGCCTATTCTGAAAGACCCGGAACTCCGGCCCATAAAAAAATGGAAGATGATATTCCGGCCGATGTGAAACAGAGAAGATTAGCCGAAGTAATCGCGCTGCAGGGCGAACTTTCCCGGAAAAGAATGGAGGGTTATGTAGGCAGAAGCCACGAAATCCTTATTGAAGGCACTTCCAGAAAAAATGAAAACCAGTGGAAAGGCAGGAATTCCCAGAACGCCGTCTGTGTTTTTGATAAACAGGTAGGCCAGAAATTAGGCGACATGGTGTCAGTTTTTGTGTACGGAAATACCCAGGGCACACTTTTGGGGACGCAAGCTACTTCAGCCGTGGTTTAAATATTCTGCTTTAAAGGAAATTGAACCTCTTAAACGTCTTCGGAATCATAGAAAATTTAGAAAAATGACAGATTTACAATCCATTAAAACCCGTTTCGGCATCATCGGAAATTTCCCGGCACTTAACCGCGCCCTTGAAAAAGCCAATCAGGTGGCTCCAACCGATATTTCTGTTTTAGTAATGGGGGAATCGGGTGTTGGAAAAGAATTTATTCCGAAAATCATCCATTCCGAATCGCGCAGAAAACACCAGCCGTATATTGTCGTAAACTGTGGTGCAATTCCTGAAGGAACCATTGATTCTGAACTTTTCGGACACGAAAAAGGAGCATTTACAGGGGCAACTTCTACCAGAAAAGGATATTTTGAAGTGGCAGATGGCGGAACCATTTTTCTGGATGAGGTGGGCGAACTGCCTTTGCAGACTCAGGTCAGACTGCTCCGCGTTCTGGAAAGCGGCGAATTTATGAAAGTGGGATCTTCCCAGATTCAGAAAACCAATGTGAGAATTGTCGCGGCCACCAACGTGAATATGCTGAAGGCGATTGATGACAGCCGCTTCCGTGAGGATTTATATTACCGGTTGAATACGGTACAGATTGATATGCCGCCTTTGCGCGAAAGAAAAGGAGATATTCACTTGCTTTTCCGGAAATTTGCCATTGATTTTGCCGAAAAATACAGGATGCCGGAACTGGTTTTAACTGAAGATGCTGTAACATATCTTGAAAATTACCCATTTCCCGGAAATATCCGTCAGTTGCGAAACCTCGTGGAACAGATGACGGTGGTTGAACAAAACAGAACCGTAAATTCTGTAAAACTTAGTGAATATATTCCGATGCAGGCTCAGCTTCCTGCTGTTATTCAAAGGGGAAATGCAGTCTCTTCAAATGAATTTCATTCGGAAAGGGAAATCATGTACAAGATCCTTTTCGACATGCGCAATGACCTTAATGATTTAAAATCCCTAACTTCCGAACTTATTAAAAACCGCGGCAACGGGGACTTGAGCAATCAGGAAAAAAACCTTATCAACAGGGTCTTCACGCCCGAAACGCAGTCCCAGAATCCGAATTCGCTGCTGTATTTTGAAAACAACAAACCTCAGGTGCACAATCCGGCTATTTTTTCCGATACCAATGAGGAATATGATGATGTGGAAGACATTGAAATGGAGGAGGCAAAGCCCGACTCACTTTCGCTTCAGAATAATGAAAGGGAACTTATTGTGAAGGCACTCGAAAAACATAAAGGACGCAGAAACAAAGCAGCCGACGAACTCGGAATTTCACAGCGGACCCTTTACCGAAAAATCAAACAGTATAATCTTGACGATTAATATGAATTTTAACATCAGAAAATTTACAGCTTTCACGGGATTCTTATTCCTTTTTACCATTCTTTTCCAGTCGTGTTACAGTTTCACGGGTTCATCACTCAGTCCGGAAACCAAAACCATTCAGATCAGCGATTTTCCCAATAATGCAGCTCTGGTAAACCCGAGTCTGGCGCAGCAGTTTTCAACCGATATCCAAAACCGTTTTCTGCAACGAACCACCTTAAAGGGAACCAAGGAAAATCCGGATATCTTAATTGAAGGGGAAATTTCCGATTATATCATTTCGCCGACTACTATTTCAAGTCCCGTAGATTCTCCGGGCGGGAATATTCAGGCGGCCCAGAACAAACTTACCATAACCGTGAAAGTGCATTACGAAAATAAAATTGAGCCGGAAAAAAGTTTCGACCGGACTTATTCTGATGAAGCGGTGTTCAGCAGCGATCTCGACATCAATCAGATAGAAGTTTCACAGGTTAAATTAGTGAATGAAAGAATCATCAACAAAATTTTTAACGATATTGTAGCCAATTGGTAACATGATAAATACCAGAATTTTAGAAGTAATCAGAAATCCCGAAAACCTCCGTTCCGAAGATATAAACACCTTCGAACAGGAAATCGGTAAGTTTCCATATATCCAGAATATCAGGGCCCTGCATTTATTCGCAACCCGGAAATTCAGTCCTGAAAATTATCAGGCAGAACTTTCCAGGACAGCGGCTTACACCACCGATAAAAAAATACTGTATCAGTTCATCACGAAAAACTTCCAGGAGAAAAACATTCCGGAAGAAAGCGTTATTCAAAAATCCGAAGCAAAGACATCGGGAATTATAGAAGAGCAAAGCGAAGAGCAGCCGAAAACAGTTTACGAAGAGATTAAAGCTGTACCCGTTATTGCGCCGGAACCTGTATTTGTTAAAGGCGCCCTGAACCGGATTTTATTTGAAGGGGAAGAAGATTTTATGGAAAGGGAGAATGAAGTAATTGATATCGAATCCACAAAAGAATCCGGACAGATTGTTACACAAAATCCAACTGCAGCGAAGATTCCGGAAGCGGAAAAACCTTTTGTTGAAGAAGTCTCGCAGGAAATCAAAAGCGAACCTCTTCAGGTGCAGCCTGATCAGAGTTCAGAAGTGGTAAAGCCTGAAACTTTTTCAACTGAAACGGTTATTCATCCGGGTACAATTTCTGCTGTCGTAGGAACGGTTGAGAATGCTGCTGAACTGAGTTTTCATGGTCTCGACGAATTTCTGCCGGAAATTAAAATTTCTGCCGGTTCAAATTCGGAGACGTATAAAATTCCGAAACCTCAAACGGATAAAAATGATGAGGAAATGAAGCGCCTGATTGCAGAGGTGGAAGCAAAAGTCCAGCGCACTAAAAAAGAACCGGCTAAGAAAGAAGAAGAACCTGTTCAGAATACCGATGTGAATTTCTCCGACATCCAAAGTTTCGAAATTACGACTCCAAAGGCGGCGGTATCTGAAAGTGAAGGGAAAGACAGCCTAAAAGTTCCTGAAAAACCGGAAAATTCTGATGAAAATAACCTCATTAAAACAGAAAAACCTGCTGAAACCAATATTAATACTGTTGATTCTGAAAAACCAGTCTGGAAACCGATGCAATTTTCCAATAACATTCCGGATTCATTAATCAGTAAAGCTCAGGTTTCAGAAGACAAACCTGTCGAAAAACCGGTCATTTCCGCACCAATTAACACTAAATCGGAGCCACAAATCGCTCCTCCAGCGGAAGCCAAATCCGATGAAAGACCTGTTTTCAATGTATCTTTTTTCACGCAGAACGTCTCGGCAATTGATTCAAAAAAAGAAGATAACGAGGATAAGAAGGAAGCAAAAGCAGTTTCAGAACCTGCTGCACTTCCTGATAGCAATGTTCCCACTTTCATCAATACCTGGCAAAACTGGCTGAAAATCGACAGGAATTCTTCAAAAAATGAAGAAAAGGGGGAGGTTTCAAGAGAAGAGATCAAAACTAAAGTGATCGAAAACTTTATTGAGAAAGAACCGAGAATCTCTCAGCTGAAAGAAGAATCTACTTTTGTGGTTAAGGAAAAAGGAGATGATATTTCCCATCTCATGACTGAAACGCTGGCGAAAATTTATACAGACCAGAAACTCTTTTCGAAAGCCATCAAAGCATACGGAATCTTATCTGAAAAACATCCGGAAAAGAAAGTGATTTTCGATACCCGGATTCAGGAAATCAAAGAATTGAGAAAAAATCAATAAAAAAACGCTCAGCAATGGGCGTTTTTTTTATCTACTATGTTGGATTCGGAGCATTATCCTTACCAGTACGGCGCAGACGTCGCCAAATTTTTTTGCCTAAAACAAATACAGTAATCAGCAGAAGTAACGTTGCAACAAATGCGATCACCGGTGCTGCCAATGCTAAAAACGACATGATTCCGGCTCCCGCGGTCTCTGTTGTCGCCACCACCGAATTCCCCAAACCTCCTGTGGTAGCGGTCGACGCAGCGCGCGTTCCTGCGAACCCCGAACTGATGACCGCTGCGGTACCACCACCAGCAATCAAAGCCAAAGCCCATTGCGGAAAAGTTCCGATATCCGCAAACTGACTCGCAAACATCACCGAACCTGCAATGGTCGCCAACGGAACCGACATCGTATCTAAAAGATGATCTACAAATGGAATGTAATATGCCAGAATTTCCACGACCGTCGCAATTCCTGTCGTGATCAGTATAGGAAGTCCTGCCAACCAGTCAAAATTTTCATGCATCGGGATCCAGCCCATAAATGAAGCCAGACTCACGGCGAACATGGGAAGAAAAACCCTGAAGCCGGTTGCTGCGGCCAAACCAATGCCGATGAAAGCGCTGATTGCGTAAGGTAAATAGGGAATATTTTCCAGCATTTGCGTAAATTTAATGGTTAAGTCTAACCAAATTTACAAAAAGCAGGTGAGTCTCTGGAAATTATTTTTTTGATTTACAGAGGTTTACAAAATTATCTTCAAGAGATTTTAGATCGGATGGCTTTTCGCCGGAAACCCAGAAAAGCATGGAAACAGAATGAAGACCAAAATGTTCCAGAAACAGATCTTTGTTATGGCGGTAAACTTCGCGCAACAGTCTTTTGATGCGGTTCCGGTCAGTGGCTCTTTTGAAATATTTTTTTGAAACCGATACTCCAAATTTTTGATTGGCAATTTCAAAATCTTCCTGCGGATTTTTGTCCAGATCAATCGAAATGATCCTCAGATTTTCAAGGGAAAGCCACTTTCCTTTCGCAAAAAGCAAATCGATTTCCCTTTTTTGTTTCAGTTTTTCTGCTTTGGGAAATTTAAAATCAGTCATGCTTTTTAATTAGATGATTAATGACTTCCGCAGCTGCATAAAGTCCGAAAATGGCAGGCATAAAGCTCACGGTACCGTAAAAAGAACGTTTATAATTGGTTCCGTCGGTCATTTTCAGGCTTTCCTCATCCTGAATTTCATTTGAAAAAACGCAGCGTATTCCCTTATTGATATTGTCTTTTTTCAATCGTTTCCGGACATTTTTTGCCAGATAACAATTGTATGTTTTGCTGATGTCACGAACCATGACCTTTGCCGGATCCATTTTCCCACCCGCTCCCATACAGCTTACGATTTTGATTTTTTTACGCTTTGCGGTCTTGATGAGTGTGATTTTCGGCGTCACACTGTCGATACAGTCTAATATATAATCGAATTTCTGGGAATCAATGATTTCTTCCATGCGTTCCGGATTCAGGAATTCATTGATTTTTGTTAAACTTAACCGGGGATTGATGTCAAGAATCCTTTCGGCAACAATTTCAACTTTTGCCTTTCCAACCGTTGAATGAAGAGCGGGAAGCTGACGGTTAATATTCGTAATATCGACGGTATCTCCATCCACAATCGTCATAAATCCGACTCCCGCTCTTGCCAGAAATTCTGCCGCGAAAGACCCAACTCCGCCTAAACCGATGACAAGCAGGTTAGCATTCTGAAGTTTCTCAAGACCTTTTTCTTTAATGAGGAGTTCGGTTCGTTCGAGCCAGATGTTTTGCATTTTATATGGTAATTTTTAAAAACTCAAGGTTGTCTTTTATTTTTTTACTCAGTTCTTCCGGAGTTGTGTTTTTCAAACGGGCGGTGAGTTCATATAATTCCCTGAGGTCGAAGTCAGCGGTATCGGTTTCCAGGAATAATTTTTCAGTTGGGACTTCGCTTAAAAAATCCTGCAAATTTACATTATACAAAGCAGATTTTCCGAAACTCAAAAAAAAATCATTTTTCAGCAGTTCCAGACCAATCGTTTTTCTTTTGTTGAAACCGTGTACGATCATGGGTACATTAGCTTTTTTTTTCAAACGAATAAGATCTGAAAACATTTTCACACAGTGAATGATGAGCGGTTTCTTGATTTCATTGGCCCATTCGATCTGTTTTACAAAAACCTCTTCCTGAATTTGACGGTCAGGTTTTATTATTCCGTCAAGCCCGCATTCACCGATGGCGACACATTTATCATTTTTTGAAACTTCTTTTAACCACCTAAATTTTTCCTCCATATTTTCTGCAGTTTCACTGGGATGAATTCCTGCCGAAAAAAGAGCGGGGGGTAATTCTTCGCCACAGCCCAGATTATAAATGCCTGAAACGCTATTGAAATAGTGATGATGGAAATCAAATAAAAGCATTCCCAAATTTAAGAAAATTTGGCTTTAATGCTTTAAACGCTTGTTTATCTGTTAAAAAAACGTTAATTTTACTTCAACGGAAACAATATGGGTAAGAAATTTACAGATAAACAGATACATATACTAGAGGTAGCGGAAGAACTGATTGCCCAAAAAAGTTTTGAAGGCACATCGGTACGGGATATTTCGGCGAAAGCGGGCATTAATGTGGCGATGATTTCCTATTATTTCGGTTCCAAGGAAAAAATGATGGTGTATCTGTATCAGTACAGGGTTCAGAAAACGCGCGCGAATTTTTCAGAGTTTACCGAAACCATCAAAGACGGGAAACCAGAAATGCAAATGAAAGAAATTCTGAAATACATTGTTTCTCAGCTTTTTAAGTATAATTATTTTCACGGTTTTGTCACGCAGGAATTCCGGCATACAGATCATCTGAAAGATGAACTCCTGGATTTTTATCAGCTTGCAGTCATGAAAATTGATGAAGTCATTAAAAAAGGAGTGGCATCGGGCGTTTTCACATTTGCCGTTAAGCCTGAAGATGTCCTGACAAATGTAATGGGAGCCACACTTTTTGTTATCCGGAATCCGAAGTTCTACGAAATTTATCTTCCCAATTCTAAAGATTCTAATTATCTAAAAGAGGCAGAAAAAAAAGTGAAAGCCAATATTCTGATATCCGTTTTTATGAATTTGGGGTTCACACAGGAATAAAAAGAGTTAAATATTCATAAAACAAAAGCAATTGGCAAAAAAGTTATATTTTTGCAGGCGGAGAACTTAAAATTTTTTAAAAGGTCTCTTTACAGTGAAGTCTATGAAAAAGTATATATTGATTCTTGTTGCTGTTATAGTAGTTTCAGCCTGCAGATCGCAACAGGATATGGCTATGAAAAGTGCCGACAAGAATTTTATTCTGAAAGTTGCCAACGAAAAATTTGCGAACAAGAAATGGGCCGACGCCCTAGCTCTTTATGAGCGCGTTACCAATCTGGTTGCTGGTACTGATGATTTGGCAAATGTTATATTTAACTCAGCGTACGCGAATTATTACGACAAAAATTATAAATTGGCGGGGCATCAGTTCAAAAATTTTGCGGTGAGTTTTCCTAAAGAACCCCGAAAAGAAGAAGCTGCATACATGTCTGCACTCTGCTATTACGAAGGTTCCATGGATTATAACCTGGATCAGACGAGTACAGAACTGGCTATTAATGAGCTCCAGGATTTTCTGAATAATTATCCCGATTCCGAAAGGTCTAAGAACATTGGTCAGTTAATTGACGAATTGACGTATAAACTTGAATTTAAAGCATACCAAAACGCCAGTCAGTATTATAAAATGGGATCTTATAAAGCGGCAAATGTTGCTTTGGAGAATGTGCTGAACGATTTTCCAAGCACGAAACTTCGTCCGAAGATTTATGATTATATAATGAAGTCGCGGTATGAACTTGCCGTAAATTCAGTGTATGAACTAAAAAAAGAAAGACTGGAGAATGCCGTGGCCTTTACAAAAACGGTTGAAAAAGAATTGCCGGATAGTGAATATTCGAAAACAGCTTTGGACTTAAGAGACAAACTGGTTAAAGAACAGGCAAATTTTGCAAAACTTCAACAGGATATAGAAGCTAGAAGAACTGCGTTTACAGCAAAACAGAAACGTGAGGAAGAGCGGTTAGCAGAGAAAAATATGACTCAGCAACAGCTAAACAAACAGGAAGATGATCAGAAAGCCGCAGAACAAATCCAGAGAGACAGTGCTGCCCTTGCAACGCCGCCACCTGCTGCCGTTTTCGATATCAAAAAATAATTTGTATTTTTGCAGATTAAATTAAGTAAAATACTGAAGATGAACATAAAAGAAAGTAAGGCAGAGTTAAGCACGATCACTTACGACAAAGATAAGATTGAGGAAAAAGTGGATTCTATCTATGAAGCCATCGTAATAATGGGTAAAAGAGCAGAACAGATCAATGCGGAAATCCGCAGCGAACTGCACGGAAAACTCGACGAATTTGCGGTACACAATTCAACTCTGGAAGAAGTTTTTGAAAACAGAGAGCAGATTGAAATCTCCAAGCATTATGAAAAGCTTCCGAAACCTACTTCCATTGCTATTGATGAATTTCTGAATGATGAAATTTATTTCAGAAAAACAGAGGAAAAAATTTAATACTATTAAATATCTGCAAAAGTCACAAACGGGTTTTCTCTTTTGTGACTTTTGTTTTTTATGACCTCAGAGGTTTTAAATAAAATAAGTAAATTCGTAACATAAAATTCTAAAATGAATCTTTCCGGGAAAAAGATACTGATTGCCGTTTCGGGCGGAATCGCTGCCTATAAGATTAATCTCCTGATCCGCGATCTTGTTAAAAAAGGTGCAGAAGTTCAGATCCTGATGACTCCTTCAGCAGAGCAGTTTGTGTCGAAACTCACCCTTTCTGTGCTTTCAAAAAATCCGGTATACTCTGATTTTTATGATCAAAACGGGACTTGGAACAATCATGTGGAATTTGCACTTTGGGCAGATGTCATAATAATGGCTCCCTGCACCGCAAACACCCTGGGAAAGATGGTTCATGGGATTTGTGACAACCTGGTCATCGCAACGTATATGTCGGCGAGATGTCCAGTATTCATTGTGCCGGCAATGGATCTTGAAATGTACCAGCATCCGTCCACCAAACAGAATCTTGAAATTGCTGAAGATTTCGGACATTTTATTATTCCTGCCGAAAGCGGTGAATTGGCAAGCGGTCTTGTCGGACAGGGAAGGATGGCAGAACCCGAAACAATTGCCCGAACTATTGAAGATTTCTTCACTACAAGTAGCAGTAAAAATTTAGTTGGAAAAACGGTTCTTATAACCGCGGGTCCAACGTATGAAGCCATTGATCCTGTTCGTTTTATCGGAAATCATTCTTCCGGAAAAATGGGGTTTGCATTGGCTGAAGAAGCGGCAAAACGCGGGGCATCCGTGATTTTAATTTCCGGGCCCAGCGCAGAGAAGGTAGTTCATGAAAATATTGAACTCTTCCGCATCAATACGGCAAAGGAAATGTTTGATGAAGTTTTCAGACATTATGAAAACTCGGATATCGCAATAGCAAGTGCTGCTGTAGCAGATTATGCTCCAAAAGAAACCGCGACTGAAAAGATCAAGAAAAGTGGAAACTCTCTGACCATTGAATTGGTGAAGAACCCTGATATTTTAGCGACGATGGGCGAAAGAAAAACCCATCAGTTCCTAGTAGGGTTTGCCCTGGAAACCCAAAATGAAGAGGAAAATGCCGCTGGAAAACTTCAGAAGAAAAATCTGGATATGATTGTGCTGAATTCGCTCCGCGACCAAGGCGCCGGTTTTAGGGGCGACACCAATAAAATAAAAATTCTCACATCAACGGAAAAGCAGGAGTTTTCTTTAAAATCAAAAGATGAGGTCGCAAAAGATATCCTCAATTTTGTGGAAATCAAAATTTTAAAATAAACGGCGCGAATTCCCGTTTTCAAATTATAAAACCATTATGAAGAAATTTTTTACAATATTCATCCTCCTGCTTAGTGCAAATCTTGCTTTTTCGCAGGAAATATTTGCAACCGTTCAGGTTAACTCACAGGTGATGGGCGGAAGTAACCAGCAGGTGTATAAATCTCTGGAGAAGAACCTCCGTGATTTCATCAACAACACGAGCTGGACAGGGAAAAAACTTCAGAATTTCGAGAAAATAAAATCCAATTTTGCCCTCGTCATTACAGAACGTAACGGAAATGTCTTTAAAGGGAGTATTGTTGTTCAGGCAGTAAGACCGGTTTTCAATTCCAGTTATGAATCGCCGCTTCTGAATTTAAACGACACCAAATTTTCTTTCGAATATGTGGAAAATGAAAATCTGATCTTCAACGAAAGACAGTTTTCAGGGAAAAATCTCATCGATGTAATCAGTTTTTACGTTTATTTAGTGCTTGGCTATGATGCTGACGGTTTTCAGGTAAACGGTGGCCAGCAGTGGTTCACAAAATCGCAGCTGATTTCCCAAAACTCCCAGAACAGAGGTTATGAAGGCTGGGCCGAAGTTGAAGGTCCCAGAACCAGGGCTTCCCTAGTTAACGGTCTTTTAAACCCCAATTCAAACACGCTTCGCAATGTTTATTACACCTATCACAGAGCCGGTCTGGATAATTTAGGTAATCAGGATCAGACTCAGGCGAAAAAAATTATTGCCGATGCGCTTCTTCAGCTTAAATACTATGAAAATAATTTTCAGATGAATTATCCCATCAATCTTTTCGTGGATACGAAGAATGATGAAATTTACAACATCTTCGCCGAAGGGAATAACGGGGCAGCCAACATGGCAGATCTGAAGCAGCTGATGATTACTTTGGTGCCGAAATATACCGACACTAAATGGAACAAATGGAAATAACTGAATGGCAATAGTCTGAATTCGACTGTTATTTTTATCTCCATCTTCGGGAGGCAATTCTCCAATTTATCCCTAAATTCGCGATTCATTAAACGTTTCTAATTTGTAATCCGTCCTCCAACCCATGCTTTCAAGAATATTTATTCAGAATTTTGCGCTCATCGATTCCCTCGAAATTACTTTGAACAAAGGTTTACAGGTGATTACAGGAGAAACCGGGGCCGGAAAATCCATTATTTTGGGAGCTTTACGCCTTATTTTAGGGGAAAGAGCCGATGCAAAATCGTTACAGAACAGCGATAAAAAGAGCATTGTGGAAGCCGAATTTTCTTTGAATGACCATTTTAAAGATTTTTTTGAGCAGAATGATCTCGATTTTGAAAACCAGACGGTTATCCGCCGCGAAATCCTGCCAACCGGGAAATCCAGGGCTTTTATCAACGATGTTCCCGTGACTTTGGAAATCCTGAAAACCCTTTCTGAAAGGCTCGTCGATATCCATTCCCAGTTCGAGACATCCAATCTTTTTGATGAAGAATACCAGTTCAGGATTCTGGATGCACTATCCGAAAACAAAACATTAATTCTCCAATATCAATCTGAATTCTCTGACTTCCAGAAACTTAAAAAAGAACTGGAACATCTTAAATCACAACTCCTTGAAGGAAATAAGGAAGCAGATTACCGCAATTTTCTTTTGAATGAACTCGAAGAAAACCATCTCGAAGACATTGATCTGGAAGAACTGCAGAATCAACTGAATACCCAGGAAAATCTCGGAACGATTTCTGAAAACCTGGCCCAGATTTTCACCAGAACCGATTCGGATGAGGTGGGAATCATCGATTCTTTGGTTGATGTGCGTTCCAGGCTTTCAAAAATTGCGGAACTTTCACACCAGTTCACCGCGTTTCACCAACGGTTGGAAGAGAATTTTCTCGAATTCAAGGATATTATTCTCGAACTTTCCGATGAAGCCGAGGATCTGATCACCAATCCAACCCTTGTCGAAGAACTGAATGCCAAAATTAATCAAATCAATGCGCTGTTCCTGAAACATCATGTAAATTCGGTGGATGAACTCATTGAAATCCGCGAAAAACTTTCCGGTGAACAGCAGGGATTCTCGGAAGTGGAAGTTTTTATTTCTGAAACCGAAAAGAAAATTTTGATGCTGGAAAAGAGTCTGACACAACTGACCGATCAGCTTTCAAAAAACCGCAGAAAATCGGCACCTGTATTCATCAGCAAAATTGAAAGTCTTCTGAAGCAACTCGGACTCGAAAAGGCAAAAGTGGAAGTACAGCTCACGGAAAATAAAAATTTCACGTCTTTCGGGAAGGAAAATATTCAGTTGCTGTTTCAGGCGAATGCCGGTTTCCCTTTGAAACCGATACAGTCAGCAATTTCGGGCGGTGAACGTTCCAGGGTAATGCTTTCCGTTAAAAAGCTTATGGCGGAAAATGCTGAACTTCCCACGCTGATCCTGGATGAAATCGACACCGGAGTTTCCGGAAAAGTTGCCGAAGAAATGGGCAATGTGATGCGTGAAATGTCCGAAAACATGCAGCTCATCGTCATCACTCACCTTGCGCAGGTCGCTGCGAAAGGAAATGATAATTATAAAGTGGTAAAAGAAGAAATTTCGAATAAAACGCAGACGAATATTATTTCTCTGAATTCAGAAGAGAAACTGCAGGAAATAGCGCAGCTGCTTTCGGGAAGTAAAATCACGGATGCTGCGGTTTCCCAGGCCAGGGAACTGATGAAGAATTAAGAAATTACGCCGCTTCCCAACAATTCGTCGTCCAGATACCACGCTGCAAACTGTCCTTCGGCAATGGCAGACTGCGGGTTTTCAAACTCGATATAAAAACCTTCCTCAAACTGATACAGCACCGCGTTTTCGAGTGCCTGACGGTAACGGATTCTGGCTTTTACAGCCAACTGTTCTCCGTTTTTCAGTCTTAAATCGTCGCGGACCCAATGTACATCACTATTTTCAATTTTTAAAGCTTTCCGGAAAAGTCCCGGAAAATTTTTCCCTTCGCCAACAAAAATAATGTTGTCCTCCATATTTCTGGAGATGATGAAGCATGACTCCTTATGGCCGCCAATGCCGAGACCTTTGCTTTGGCCGATCGTAAAATAATGGGCGCCCTGGTGTTTTCCGATGACTTTTCCATCGGATTTCTTATAGACTGTTTTTTTTGACAGGAATTGGAGCTCTTCCAATTTTGAAGAAAACTCAGGCAAATTTTGCTGAAATCCTTCAAAATCGTTGAAAATTTCAACAATTTCTCCTTCTTTTGGTTCGAGTTGCTGCTGAAGGAATATCGGCAAACTTACTTTCCCGATAAAACAGAGACCTTGGGAATCCTTTTTGTCGGCAGTGACCAAGCCTATTTCTTTTGCGATTTCCCTGACTTCCGGTTTGGTGAGTTCACCAATCGGAAACAGTGATTTTGAAAGCTGATCCTGATTCAGCTGACAAAGGAAATACGACTGATCTTTATTGTTATCTTTTCCGGCTAAGAGGTGAAATGTTTCCTTTCCGTTTTCATCAACAGTAGAATCCACCCTAGCGTAATGACCAGTTGCGACTTTATCGGCACCGAGCGAAAGTGCAGTTTTCATAAAAACATCGAATTTTACCTCGCGGTTGCAGAGCACATCCGGATTCGGAGTCCGGCCGCTTTTATATTCTGCAAACATGTAATCAACGATTCTTTCTTTGTAAAGATCGCTCATATCAATCACCTGAAAAGGAATTCCCAGTTTTTTGGCAACAAGAAGCGCATCATTGCTGTCTTCGATCCACGGACATTCATCTTCCAGCGTTACGGAAGCATCATTCCAGTTGCGCATAAAAAGAGCAACCACTTCATGACCCTGCTGCTGAAGCAAATACGCTGCAACACTTGAATCTACACCTCCCGACAGACCGACAACAACTTTCATATTTTTTGGTAATAATGAAGACGGATAAAATCCGCCTAATTTTCTGCAAATTTAAGATATTCTGTCAGATTTTTATCCGCTTCAAAATACATGGTTTGAATGGAAGAAATAGAAGAATAATTAAAGTTAATTTAGGCATCGTTGAGATCTTCCGCGATGAGCCAGGCTTCACTCCAGCACGCCTGAAAATTAAAACCTCCTGTCACAGCATCTATATTCAGCACTTCTCCGGCGAGATAGAAGTTATCGAGGATTTTCGACCTCATGTTTTTGAAATTGATTTCCTTTAAATCCACACCGCCGGCAGTTACAAACTCATCTTTATAGGTAGATTTTCCGGAAACCGTCATCAGATTTTTACAGAGGTTCTGTAGAATCAGCTGAAGTTCTTTAGCAGAAATATTGGAAATGTTCTTGTCAAGGTCTACCTTCGAGAGCCATAGAATACGGTGCCAGAATCTTGTGGTAATATCGAATATTTTTGAAGTCCCAATTGATTTCTTAGGATTTTCTTCTCTGAAATTTCTGAAAATTTCTTCCGCTGTTTGGGTATCCATTCCGATGAAATTCACCAGAATATCGAAACGGTATTTCAAATCGGCAAGTTCGCGCGCTTTCCAGGCGGAAATTTTAAGAATTGCCGGTCCCGAAAGTCCCCAATGCGTAATCAGCATCGGTCCGCTTTCCTCCATTTTCAGCTGTGGAATTGAGACTTCAGCATAAGGAAAACTGGTTCCCATCAGGTCTTTCAAGGCTTCGTTTTTAATATTGAAAGTAAAAAGCGAAGGAACGGGTTCCACAATTTTATGTCCAAGATTTTGAATCAGTTTCAAAGATTTTGGTGAGCTGCCGGTCGCGTACACCACGAAATCAGCGTAATACACTCCTGAATTTGTTCTGATGATATACTGGTGCTCTTTTTTTTCGATCTCTACCACAACTGACTGGGTTTTAACCGCGAAATTCCTGTTTAAAACCTCGTTTACCATCGCATCGATGATGGATTGAGAGGAATTGCTTTCGGGAAAAACGCGGTTGTCATCTTCAATCTTTAGCGGAACGTTTCGTTGGTCGAACCATTCCATCGTGTCGCCCGGCTGAAATTTGTGAAAAACACTCAAAAGTTCCTTATTTCCACGCGGATAAAAACGCGCCAGTTCTTTCGGATCGAAGCAGGCATGAGTCACATTGCACCTTCCGCCGCCGGAAATTTCTACTTTCTGCAGTACGTCGGTATTCTGTTCCAGTATCGTTACACTGAATTTGTTCTCGTCCAGATTTGCTGCACAAAAAAAACCTGCTGCGCCGCCCCCAATTATTATAACTGATTTTTTCTCCATATTAATCCGGCAAAAATACGATTTTTCTAAACCACCTTTAATCCGTAAATTTGGCCTTCCAAAAAAACATTAAATGTCTGTATATCATTATAAATTTGAAGTGCGCTGGAGCGATATTGATGCAAACCGCCATCTCGCCAATTCCACTTATGTTGAATATTGTGCCCAAACCCGGATGGCTTTCATGAATACCCACAAAATGGGGCTTAAGGAACTCAACAGATGGGGAATAGGACCAGTGATGCTGCATGAAAGGTATTCGTTTTTTAAGGAAATTCTTCCGGACCAAACCATTTATGTAAGCCTTGAGATCTCCGGAATGTCTGAAGATGCAAGCATTTACCAGTTTGTGCATAAATTTTATCATGAAGACGGTACCCATTGTGCTACTTCTGAAGCAACAGGAGTCTGGATTGATATGATGCTGCGAAAAACCACCACACCACCGGATGATATCCTGGAAGTCATGAAGGAATTCAGCACCGAAAACACCAAAGTTCTGACCAGAGAAGACCTGAAAAACCTTCCCTTCCGACCGGAAAACACGGACCCCTCACAATTTCTTTAATTTTTTACCCTCGCCATTAACACCGTTTAAACACCCATCACCATGCTCGAAGATAAAGCTCCACAACTCACTCCCATTTCCGCTTTTGGCGAATTCGGACTGATCAAACATTTAACCGAAAATTTTAGTTTTGAGAATGAATCTACTGAAGTTTCCATCGGGGATGATGCAGCCGTCATCAATCCAAAAGGACAAAAAGTGGTCGTAACGACTGATGTTTTGGCGGAAGGTGTTCATTTTAATCTCGGCTATGTTCCTTTGAAACATTTGGGTTACAAAGCAGTGGTCGTGAATCTGAGCGATATTGCGGCCATGAATGCAGTTCCGACGCAGATTCTGGTCTCATTGGCCATTTCCAACCGCTTTCCGGTAGAAGCGCTTGAAGAAATTTATGCAGGAATTGCTTTGGCCTGTAAACGCTACAAAGTTGATCTGGTGGGCGGAGATACAACAAGCTCCACTTCAGGGTTGGTCATGAGCATTACCGCTATCGGTCTTGAAAATTCAGAAAATATCGTGAGAAGAAACGGAGCAAAACCGAATGATTTATTGGTAGTAACCGGAGATTTGGGGGGCGCTTATTTGGGACTCCAGATTCTGGAACGCGAACATTCTGTATTTCTCGCCAATCCGAATATGCAGCCTGAAATGGAAGGCTATGATTATATTCTTGAAAAACAGCTGAAACCGGAAGCGAGAACCGACATTAAAAAAACACTGAAAGAACTCGACGTGATGCCGACTTCAATGATTGATGTTTCAGACGGACTTTCTTCTGAAATTCTGCATCTTTCTGATCAGAGTAAAGTAGGTTTCAGACTTTATGAAGAAAAAATACCAATGGATTCACTGACGATATCCACTGCGGATGAACTCAACCTGAATCCTGTGATGTGCGCCATGAATGGCGGTGAGGATTTTGAGTTGCTCTTCACGATTTCTCCGGAGGATTTCGAAAAAATTAAAAACCACCCCGATTTCAGCATTATTGGCCACGCGGTGGATTTGGAACAGGGTAATTTTCTCGTGGCCAGAGGCAGCGGTGAACTGATTGCCCTGAACGCACAGGGTTGGGATGCTTTTCTGAAGAAATAATTTAAATTTTATACTTTCTGCCCAACAAAAGCGGCAAAAACATTCGGATGAATGAGTTCATCCACATTTACAGAGATGTCATTTTCCTCGATTGTAGGTTTCTCAAATTTGGTTTCATCAAAATACAGGAGTTTCCATTCGCCGTTATCATATTCCAGATAACTTAGATTTTCGATCCAGTCACCCGAATTCAGGTAGCGCACAGAACCTTTTTCTGTTGTAACCGTCCGGTCTGCAGGCTGATGAATGTGCCCGCAGATCACGAAATCGTATTTGTTTTCGATGGCGAGTTCAATTGCTTTTTCTTCGAAATCACCGATAAATTTCACTGCATTTTTAACAGAATTCTTGATTTTTTTGGAAAGGGAAACTTTTTTCTGACCCATACTTTCGAGCAGGAAGTTGATTGCCCTGTTCACCAGGATGAGCCAGTCGTAACCAATCCCGCCGATTTTCGCGATGAATTTTGCGCCGCCTTTGGTCGTATTATCGAAAATATCGCCATGAAACAGCCAGTGTTTTTTACCGTTGATTTCCAGCAGGTATTTATCGGTCAGGAAGAGGTTTCCCATCGTGAGGTCTGAATATTTTCTCAGAAATTCGTCGTGGTTTCCGGTAATGTAAATGATCTGGGTTTCGCTTTTCATCATCCTGAAGAATTCACTCAGAACCGCCATATGCGAATTGGGGAAGTACTTTTTGGAAAAAGCCCAGCCATCGATGATGTCGCCGTTCAGAATCAGCAGCTTCGGATTGATGCTTTTCAGATAAGCCACCAGTTCCGAGGCGTGACAGCCGTACGTCGCCAAATGGATATCTGAAAGAACAACGATTTCTACATTGCGTTTTTCCATTAAAGTTTTTTCAAAGTTAATTGTTCGTATTGAAATGCAGATGAATTTAAATTTAATTTTTCAAAAGTCCGTTAACGGAAGTTTAATTCTGAAAACAAAGAAGTGAAGACCTCAGAAAAAAAGATGCTCCACTTCGTTGAAATTTATAATTTGAGTGATTATCAGTGAATTTTATCAGCTTTTTTTCGCTTTTGCAATATTGATGATCACTTCAACTGCCTTTTCCATGCTTTCGAGCGCTACATATTCGTAAGGTCCGTGAAAATTCAGGCCGCCGGCAAAAATATTCGGGCAAGGCAATCCCATATAAGAAAGCTGTGCACCGTCGGTACCACCGCGGATGGCTTTTATTTTCGGTTCAATATTCGCCTCTTTCATCGCCTGTTCAGCAAGATCCACAATGTGCATTTTGCCTTCAAACTGCTGTTTCATGTTGCGGTACTGCTCCTTGATCTCAATTTCAGCGGTACCTTCTCCAAATTTTTCGTTGAATTCCGCTACTTTATCGATCATGAATTTTTTTCTGGCTTCAAATTTTTCTTCATCGTGGTCCCGGATGATATATTGAATTTTCCCTTCAGAAACATCTGATTTTAAATCGGTCAGGTGATAAAACCCGTCAAAGCCTTTTGTGGTGGAAGGCGTTTCGTTTTCCGGAAGCATTTTTATAAATTCAGCCGCCAGAAGACTTGCATTCACCATCTGTCCGAATGCATAACCAGGGTGAACACTCAATCCGTGGATTTTTACAACTGCACCTGCAGCGTTGAAATTTTCGTATTCGAGTTCGCCCACTACACCACCATCCATCGTATACGCCCAGTCGGCACCGAAGTTTTTCACATCAAATTTATGTGCACCGCGGCCGATTTCTTCGTCAGGAGTAAAACCTATGGCAATTTTCCCATGTTTGATTTCCGGATGTGCGAGAAGATATTCTGCGGCGGTAACGATTTCCGCCAAACCGGCTTTGTCATCGGCACCGAGAAGTGTGGTTCCGTCGGTCGTAATCAGCGTTTTTCCGATATAATCTTTAAGGCTTTTGAATTTTGAAGAAGAAAGCGTGAATCCTGTTTCTTTGTTCAAAACAAGATCTTCGCCGTTATACTCTTTCCAAATCTGAGGATTTACATTCTCGCCGCTGAAATCCGGCGAAGTGTCATAATGGGAAATAAATCCTACAACCGGTTCACTGTCATTTTCTGTATTTGAAGGAACGTAGGCATAAATATAACCGTTACCGTCGAGTTTTACATCGCTTAAACCCAATGCTTTCAGCTCTTCAAAAATATATTTGGCAATATCCCACTGTCTTTCTGTAGACGGAGTGGCTTCGCTTTCGGGATCGCTGGTTGAATAAATTTTAACGTAAGAAAGGAAACGGTTCAACAGTTTTGTTTTCCATTCCTGGCTGAATTCAATTGTCTGCATAAAATAAAATTTTAACAAAGTTAAAATTTTCGGTGGAGGTAAGGATAAAAGGAGAAGCTTATTTTTAGCTGTACATCAGGGAAGAGGTCAACTGATTAATACTCAAATAATTATTTCAGCTGTGCCTTTCTATATTATTTTTTAAAGTTTTGCTATCTTTGAGAAAATCAAAAACCAAAATGTTTTTAACCGAATGTCCGCGAGATGCCATGCAAGGCTGGAATGAAATGATTCCGACCCAACAGAAAATCGACTATATCAATGCCTTGATGGAAGTGGGTTTCGATGTGCTGGATTGCGGAAGTTTTGTCTCCCCAAAAGCCATTCCGCAAATGGCAGATTCCGGGCAGGTGATTGATGAAATTGACAAAACGCTTTCAGACACGAAACTTTCTGTGATTGTGGCCAATTTCCGTGGCGCCGAAAAAGCGCTTGAACATCAGAATGTCGATATTCTGGGTTTTCCTTTTTCGATTTCCGAAACTTTTCAGTACCGCAACACGAATAAAAATCAGGAGGAGGCTTTTCAGGATATCCTGAGGATATTTGAACTTACAGGAAGTCAGAATAAGCAACTGAATATATATTTTTCAATGGCTTTCGGCAATCCTTACGGAGAGAAATGGGACTGGCAGGAAGTGGATTTCTGGACGAACCGTTTCAGTGAAATCGGGATAAAAAACATCTTGCTTTCAGACACAACCGGTGTTGCTGATACCGCGAGTATTGAAGTTCTTTTTGAAAAAATTCCGGCAAAATATCCTGAGATCGACTTCGGAGCGCATTTTCACAACCGGTACGAAGATTCTTACCGAAAACTCAAATCAGCATACGACAAAGGCTGCAGAAGATTTGATTCGGCCATTAAAGGAATTGGCGGCTGCCCGATGGCGAAGGATGATCTGGTAGGAAATATGCCGACGGAACAGGTGATCAACTTTATGGCGACAGAAAAGATTAACCATTCGCTGAATCTGCTTAACTTTGAAAGTGCTTACAACCAGGCGAAAGATATTTTTCATTTTTAAACATCCATCATGACTTCAAAAATAACCTACCTCGGCGATCTGCGCTGCGAATCTGAACATGTACAGTCAGGAAACGTCATTTTAACCGACGCACCTACCGATAATCACGGGAAAGGAGCCGCTTTTTCACCCACAGATCTCTGTGCAACTTCGCTGGCGCAGTGTATGCTGACAACAGTCGCGATCCTGGGAAAAGATAAAGGAATTGTTATTGACGGATCGTATGCGGAGCTTCAGAAAATCATGAATCCAAAGCCGAGAAAAATCGGGGAAATTGTCTGTGACCTTTATTTTAAAGGAAATTTTTCAGAGGATGAAAAAGAATTTATAAAGGAAACGGCACTGAACTGTCCGGTTGCGCTTTCTCTACATCCTGATGTGAAAAAAACCGTCAGTTTTAATTATAAATAGGATAATTAAACCATTCCCAACTCAAAACGGGCCTCTTCGCTCATCATGTCCTTGTTCCATGATGGTTCGAAAGTAAGTTCCAGATCTACATTTTTTACGCCTTCCACTTCAGCGATTCTTTCCCGGACTTCAGCAGGTAAACTTTCAGCAACCGGACAGTTTGGTGTGGTTAGAGTCATGATTACTTTCACTTCGCCTTCCTCAGAAATCTGCACATCATAAATAAGTCCGAGTTCATAAATGTCAACCGGGATCTCGGGATCGTAGACCGTTTTTAAGTTTTTGATGATATTTTCGCCGATGTCGGCAATTTGGTCGTCGGTAAAAGCCATTTTTTTTGTTTTTTCATACCAAATTCACTTTAGTGAACAGGTTCTTTTCTTTAAATTAATCAGATTTTCGTTCCAGTAATTCTTCCTGACGGAGACGCCTGAAAACGTTTGCCAAAGTTAAGACATCTTTTTCACAATATTGAACTATTCTAAATAAGTCTTTTTCTATATGATAGATCGACGAAACCATAGAGCCGTCGATGTCATCTTTCGGCGTAGGAATTCCGAAAACATGCGCCAAAAGTTCCAGTGAAATGAATGATTTGTAATCCCCGAATTTCCAGAGTTCCATCGTGTCGAGATGCGGGATTTCCCAAGGTTTTTTACCGAACATCTGAAACGGTTTCGGTGGCTGCATTCCGTTAATGAGAAAACGTCTGGCAATCCAAGGGAAGTCAAATTCCTTTCCGTTGTGCGCGCAGAGAATAACATCGCGGAGTTTCGGGCGGTTGAAGATTTCTCCGAATTCCTGCAGAAGCATTTTTTCATCGTCTCCAAAAAAACTTCTGATCATCAGTTTTTCACTCTTCTCGAGTATTCCAACCGAAATACAGATGATCTTACCGAATTCCGCCATAATTCCGCCTCTTTCACCGTAAAATTCTTCGGCCGTAAAATCTTCTTTGCGCTGCATTCTGGTTTTCTTGTCCCAGAGATACTGGTCGGTTTCATTCAAATCTTCCCACTTCCCCGATTGCGGTACCGTTTCAATGTCGAGGAAGAGGACTTTTTCTAAAGGGATTTGCTGGATCATCTTAAACGGAAATTAAGGATTTGTAAAACGAAGTTAATAAATTATCCAACTTCAAGCCCATTTTTCACCGGTAAAGAAGTGGTTAAAAGCGTCACCTCTTTGTTTTCCCCATAAACACCCAGAACCAGACATTCGCTGAAAAAATTGGCGATCTGTTTTTTCGGAAAGTTCACGACAGCCAGAATCTGCATCCCGGTCAAAGCTTCTTTTGAATAAAGTTCGGTGATTTGCGCGGAAGATTTTTTAATTCCGAGGTCCCCAAAATCAATTTCCAGTTTGTAAGATGGGTTTCGGGCTTCCAGGAAATCTTTAGCGGAAATGATGGTTCCGCTTCTGAGATCTATTTTTTCAAAATCGCTCCAGGATATTTCAGGTTTTGTCATTTTGGTAAAGAATTGATTAAATTTTCTGTTTTGAGTTTGCTTTCAGCATATTTTTTCTGAAGGACAGAATTTTCACCCATCCTGCGGTAATATTCAAGCGCTTTTTCGCCGAACTGTTTTTTATGGAAGTCGGAAGCCTCAGGAATCTGCGGAAAGATTTCATGGAACATCATTTCATAGTACGCCTGAAATTCCCTTTCATTTTTATCCTCCACCACATTTCCGGGAGCTTTCTGGCGCACATGCAGCATTTCGTGCGCCATCATATTCGCTACTAGAACCAAATCGAAATCAAAAAGGTTTTTGGGAATCATGACTTTCTGTTGTTCGCCGAGCCTGCCTTCTGCGGTCAGCAGTAATGATTTTGATGAAAGTTCTTCGCGAAATCCAAAACCACCGAAATTCTCGTGATCAAGTCCGAAATTTCTGATGAGAAACGCTGCCGCATCCAGAATCTGGTCATTCGCCCGGTACGCTTCAAGATGTGATTTTATATATTCCAGATTCATATTTCAGACAAAATTAATGTTTAGCAGGTGTAAAAGTAAAAATGTCATTCAAATAAAAGAAATTTTTTAAATTTACTCATCAAAATAACCCGGAATGTTGGTCAAAATCTACGGAAGTGCCATTCACGGAGTTTCTGCTCAGATCATCACCATAGAGGTGAATGTTGATACTGCAGGAGTAGGCTATCATTTGGTTGGTCTGCCTGATAATGCCATTAAGGAAAGCAGTTACCGGATTTCTGCTGCACTCAAAAATGGCGGTTTTAAAATTCCCGGAAAAAAAATCACGATCAATATGGCTCCTGCCGACCTCAGAAAAGAGGGATCCGCTTATGATTTAAGCATTGCGCTCGGAATTTTGGTGGCTTCTGATCAGATTGTTGCAGAAAATATCGGAGACTATATCATTATGGGCGAATTGTCGCTAGACGGCAGCCTTCAGCCGATAAAGGGGGTGCTTCCCATTGCTATAAAAGCGCGGGAAGACGGTTTCAAAGGCATCATTCTGCCAAAACAGAATACGCGGGAAGCCGCCATCGTGAATAGCCTTGAAGTGTATGGTGTTGAAAATATTAAGGAAGTCATTGATTTTTTTAATGAAGGAATTCCACTGGAAAGAACGGAAATTGATACGAGAAAAGAATTTCAGGATAGAATCAACTATTTCCCTTTTGATTTTTCTGAAGTCAAAGGTCAGGAAACTGCAAAACGTGCCATGGAAGTCGCAGCAGCTGGCGGACACAACATTATTCTCATCGGCCCGCCAGGAAGCGGGAAAACCATGCTCGCCAAAAGAGTTCCGAGTATTTTGCCGCCCCTAACCCTTAAAGAAGCGCTGGAAACAACAAAAATTCATTCTGTAGCCGGAAAAATCGGAACGGAAACCTCGCTTATGACCATTCGTCCTTTCCGAAGTCCACATCATACGATTTCAGATGTGGCTCTGGTTGGTGGCGGAAGTTATCCGCAGCCCGGAGAAATTTCTCTGGCGCACAACGGGGTTCTGTTTCTGGATGAGATGCCGGAATTTAAAAGAACGGTGCTCGAAGTGATGCGGCAGCCGCTCGAAGACCGTGAAGTTACCATTTCCCGTGCAAAATTCTCGGTGAACTACCCGGCAAGTTTTATGCTGATTGCGAGTATGAATCCTAGTCCGAGCGGATATTTTCCCGATGATCCGAACAATACTTCTTCCGCCTTGGAGATGCAGCGCTATATGAACAAGCTTTCGGGACCGCTTCTGGACAGGATCGATATCCATATTGAAGTCCAGAAAGTGGAATTTGAGCAGCTTTCTGACCGGAGGAAAGGAGAGCAGAGTGAGGCCATCAGACAGCGGGTTCTGAAGGCGCGTGAAAAGCAGACAGAAAGGTATCAGGATTTGGAAATGAGTTATAACGCTCAGATGGGTCCGAAAGAAATCGAAAAATTCTGCGAGCTCGATGAAACTTCGAAAAATCTCATCAAAACAGCGATGGAAAAACTCAACCTTTCAGCCAGAGCGTACGACAGGATCCTGAAAGTTTCCAGAACCATTGCCGATCTGGAAGATTCAGAAAAAATCAATTCCGAACATATTTCAGAAGCCATCCAATACCGAAGTCTGGACCGGGAATTCTGGAATGTATGAGCGGTCTGATTCCGGATTTTTTTTCCGTGAAAATCCAACTAGAAAACAAATTTTTCCAAAAAATCCAACTGCTGTTTAACTTTCTTACCGTCCATTTAAGCCTTGGAAAATCCATCCGAGGAGGATATAGGTTGCATATAGAATCCTTATAGGATCCATATAGGATCGCATCACAAATATTAACTCCTGAAACCAAAAAGGAGAATCATAAAAAGAAAGAGTGTTTAATTTTTAAGCGTTCGGCACACTTTTAAATTCATCAGAATTCGATACCATCACTTTTTAGCTCCTGCTGCCACAAAATCATAGACCAGCTGATGCTGCTCGTCACTCAGTTTTGCCTTTGGGGCCATTCTGTTCAAAATTCCCACCCAGTCCTGTGCAGAATGGTCTGCTGGATTCGGCAGATCATGACAACGTTTGCAGGAATTATCGAAAATGGTTTTCCCCTGAGCCAGTTTGTCTGAAGTATTGGTGTTCACAGTCGTAACCGTCGTCACTTTCGGGGTGCATGAAATTAAAAACAGGGTTATTCCGCAGGTGGCGGCCATCACATTCTTTATCATTATTTTAAATTATTTAGGCGCGTTTCTTTCTAGGAATGAAACCACTTCTGTTAGAAATCAAAAATAACTAAAAAATGTTTATACTTTTTAACTGCGCTGAAATTTTTCAGATGAAGGTGAAGGACGGTAACTTGCTCATCTAAAAAAAGTCCGTAATAATTGTTATTTTTGCTGCACTGAATTTTGAGTGATCGCAAATTGCCCAAATATTTAAATTCTAATTCAATCGAATCTTATGGCAAGAATCCTAACCGGAATACAGGCAACAGGAACCCCGCATCTCGGAAATCTTTTGGGAGCGATTATTCCCGCAATAGAACTTTCGAAAAAACCTGAAAACGAATCATTTCTTTTTATCGCAAACATGCATTCCTTAACGCAGATTAAAGATGCAGCAGCACTTAAACAGAATACTTACGAAATCGCGGCAGCATGGCTCGCGTGTGGTTTGGATACCGGTAAAACTTTTTTTTACCGCCAGAGCGACATTCCCGAGGTCTGTGAACTTTCCTGGTATCTTTCGTGTTTCTATCCGTACCAAAGGCTTACTTTGGCGCATTCTTTTAAAGATAAAGCCGACCGTCTGGATGATGTTAACGCAGGACTTTTTACCTATCCGGTTCTAATGGCTGCAGATATTCTGCTGTATGATGCCGAAATTGTTCCTGTTGGGAAAGACCAGCTTCAGCATCTGGAAATGGCACGTGATATGGGTGCAAGATTCAACCACCAGATGGGAGAGGTTTTTGTGCTTCCGCAGGCTGAACTTCAGGAAGACACGAAATATGTTCCCGGAACCGACGGCCAGAAAATGTCGAAATCCAGAGGAAATATCATTAATATTTTTCTTCCGGAAAAAGAACTGAAAAAGCAGGTAATGGGTATTGAAACCGATTCCAAATCCCTGGAAGAGCCGAAAGATCCGGCCTCCGACAAAGTTTTTGCGCTGTACGAACTCATTGCTTCCAGTGAAGAAACGGAAGTTTTAAGACAGAAATACCTCGCCGGAAATTTTGGGTATGGCCATGCAAAAAAGGAATTACTTGATCTGATCTTGGTTAGATTTTCAAAAGACCGCGAACTTTTTACGTATTACATGAACAACCTTCCCGAATTGGAAGAAAAACTTCAGTCCGGAGCCGGAAAAACACGCGAAATAGCTACAGAGACGTTGAAAAGAGTCCGTACAAGTCTGGGAATGTAAAAATCCTGTAAAAATTCCTGAATATAAACCAATGGCTGCTTTAAAGGATTTTTATACCGTAAAGTCTACGGAAAAAACGGAAACCGGGATTTTTCTGGTTCATGTGTTCCTGAACAAAAATCACGAAATCTACAAAGGGCATTTTCCCGAAAATCCGGTGGTTCCTGGTGTCTGCATGCTGCAGATGGTGAAGGAGTTAACAGAAGAGATTCTGCAGAAAAAACTGTTTTTCACTTCCGCATCCAACGTAAAATTCATCTCGTTCATCAACCCGGAATTAACGCCGGGATTGGTGCTGACGCTGGATATCTCGGAAGACGAAGAGATCAAAGTAAAAAGTACGGCCTCTTTTGGTCAGACTATTGCATTAAAGATGTCGGTAAAATATAAAATACAATAATGAAAACCCTTTTTCTTCTCCTGACTTCTTTCCTTCTCTTTTTTCAGACCCATGATCTTCAGACGGTCAGAAATAATTATCCGGCTGCAAATCTTTCAAAAGCAAATGCAGATTCTTTCAAAACCATGGTGGCAAAAACTTCCTCGTCCGATCCTGTTTTTAGGGGCTATAGGGCGGCATCGGAGATTATCTCAGCAAAATTTATGAAAGGCAGTGAGCGCAAAACGGCACTGACAGCGGGAATAAAATTACTGGAAAGCACTATCGCTGCGAATCCTGCGCAGGCGGAACTTCGCTTTATCCGTTTTAGTATTCAGGAAAACCTGCCGAAAATCGTGAATTACAGATCCAAAATCACAGAAGATAAAAATTTCATCCTTAAAAATTATTCAAGACAGAATTCGGGACTGAAAAATTATATGAGGGAATATTTAAAATCTTCGAAAGGTCTTACTGCTGCCGAAAAAGCTTCTTTAAAATAATTACGAGTAAATTCCGCCGTTGATGTTGATAATTTCACCTGTAATGTAGGAGGATTTTCTGCCTGCCAGAAAAGCAACCAGATCCGCAACTTCTTCAGCTTCTCCGAAACGGTTCGCCGGAATCATGGCTTTGAGTTCATTTTCGTTAAAATCTGCAGTCATTTCTGTTTTAATAAAACCCGGAGCTACTGCGTTTACCGTAATATTTCTTTTTGCGACTTCCTGAGCCAGGGCTTTTGTGGCGCCGATTACAGCACTTTTCGCGGCAGAATAATTGGTTTGTCCTGCAGTTCCCTTCAATCCGGAAACGGAAACCATGTTGATGATTCTTCCGTATTTGTTTCTCAGCATTTTCTGGATAAAAAAACGCGTGACATTGAAGAAGCCGTTCACACTAGTATTCATAACCGAATTCCAGTCATCAGGACTCATCCACATAAAAAGACCGTCGCGCGTGATTCCGGCATTATTAATGATGACTTCTACAATTGAATCCGGATTTTTTTCTTCCCAATTTTCAAGTGTTTTCTGCGTTTCTTCTGCGTTTCCGACATCAAATCTGAGAATTTCTCCGGTGGAACCAAGTTTTTCAACGGCTTCCAAAGTTTCAAGGGCAGCCGCTTCATTCGACTGATAATTGATGAGAAGGTGATAGTTCTTTTCTTCCGCAAGCTTAAGACATACTGCTCTTCCGATTCCTCTGGATCCTCCTGTAACAATGGCACATTTCCGCATAATTCTAGAATTCGTTTTCCATTAAATAATTTTTCACTTTTTCGATATACGGATACATGATCATATCCTCTGAAAAAGCCGGAATAATTTCCCTGATTTCTTCATAGATTTTTCTCGTGGAAGCAGAAATTTTGTCCTGAGAACCCATAAATTCGACTGCCTGAACGATCGTTACTGCTTCAATAGCCAACACTTCGAATGCATTGACGATGGTTTTGCTGCAGATGAGGGCCGCATTGGTTCCCATGCTTACAATATCCTGGTTGTCGTTATTATTTGGGATGCTGTGAACGTACATGGAGTTCGAGAGCATTTGGTTCTCTGCTGTTGTAGAAGTGGCCGTGAACTGCACGCCCTGCATTCCAAAATTGAATCCCAGTTTCCCCAGATTCATAAAGGGTGGAAAAATTTCGTTTATTTTCGAATTTAATAGGTAATTCAGCTGCCTTTCGGCCAGCATGGTGAGTTTGGTGACTACAAGTTTAAGTTTGTCCATTTCCAGGGAAATATAATCACCATGAAAGTTTCCACCGTGATACACATGGTTGTCTTCTGAAATGATAATCGGGTTGTCGTTTGCCGAATTAATTTCTCTTTCCAACACATTTTCTGCATTTTCAAGGGTTTCGAGGACTGGGCCCAGAATCTGGGGAACGCAGCGCAACGAATAATATTCCTGAACTTTGTCTTTAAAAATATCTTCCTGCGTCTCGTTTTGGTAAAGGTGGTCTTCTCTTTTGCGGATCAATTGGCTGTCGGAAAGGTAATCCCGCATCTTTTCTGCAATTTTGTGCTGTCCTGCGTGTTTCTTGGTGGCATTTAAAGCTTCCGAGAAATGATCATCATACGCCTGAACGAGTTCATTGATGGCGCATGAGAGTTTTATAGAAATTTTCAGAAGTTTTCGGGCATGGTAAGTGTTGATGATGCCAATTCCTGACATTGCTGAAGTACCGTTCATCAGTCCGAGTCCTTCACGGATTTCGACCTTAATAGGCTTTAGATTTTCGATTGCGAAAACTTCCTGGGTAGATTTTCGTTCCCCTTTGTAAAAAACTTCGCCTTCGCCGATCAGTACGAGCGCCAAATGAGCCAGCTGCACCAGATCGCCGCTTGCGCCAACACCTCCGTGTTCAAAAATCAGCGGAGTGATGTCTCGGTTAATGAGCTCGCGCAGTAAAAAAACTACTGAAGTATGAATTCCGGAATTTCCCAAAGAAAGGGTATTGAGCCTTGCCAACATCACCGCCTTTACTACCGTAGGAGAAAGTGGGTTTCCGATACCTGAAGAATGGCTTCTGATCAGATTATACTGGAGCTGTAAGCGGTCTTCTTCCGAAATGCGGTACTGCGCCATGGGCCCGAAACCGGTATTTACCCCGTAAATAACTTTATTTTTTGAAAAGTCTTTAAGAAACTGAAAACTTTCATCCACCCTTTTTACCAAAGCCTCATCCAGATCAACCGGAACTTTTCTGAAAACAACTTCCTGGAAATCTTCGATTTTCAAATCTCTATTTAATCTCATTGATCATTCTTTAAAAGAAAACTTATTATAAATCAAATATTTGTATATTTAATTTGGTTTACAAATATAAAAAAATATGACGAAAGAATCTGTAGATGTGTTGGTCATCGGAGCCGGACCCTCCGGCTGTGTCTCCTCTGCTTTTCTTCACCGTAACGGCATGAAAGTGAAGGTCGTGGAAAAATCAAAATTCCCCCGTTTGGTGGTAGGCGAAAGCCTGATCCCAAGAGTGATGGATCATTTTGAAGAGGCCGGTCTTTTTCCTGCACTCAACGCGATGGGTTTTGAAAAAAAACACAGCGCCAGATTCTTGAAAGGTAACGATGTTTGTCAGTTTGATTTCAACGATAAATTCGGCGAAGGATGGGACTGGACGTGGCAGGTGCCGAGAGCTGATTTTGATGATGCTTTGGCCAAAGAAATTTTAAAACAGGGGGTTGATCTGGAATTTGAAACTGAATTGATCGCTATTGAGTTCAACGGAACAGATTCGGTTTCCATCGTCAGAACTAAAAATGGGGAAACTAAGGAAATCCATGCAAAATTTATCCTCGATTCCAGTGGCTACGGCAGGGTATTGGCACGGTTGCTTGATTTGGAAAACCCTTCAAAACTGGATCCCCATTCCGCCATATTTTCTCATGTTAAAGACTTACAAAGACAGGGAAATACTGAAGGAACGCAGATTTCCTTCGATATCATCGATACTGAGGTATGGCTTTGGGTCATTCCGTTCTCCAACGGAAATACAAGCATCGGAATTGTAGGACCTACAGCGTATATTGAAAACCTTTCTGCTTCGGGAAACACCACGGAAGCATTGCAGAATGCCATTGATTCGTCCAATTATTACGCGGAAAGGTTTAAAAATGCTGAATTTCTTTTTGAACCCTGGAAAATGTCCAATTATTCCTGTTCTGTAAAAAAACTTTATGGCGACGGGTTTGCTTTAACCGGAAATGCTGCGGAATTTTTGGATCCAGTTTTTTCGTCAGGAATGGCATTCGCTACTGAGTCAGGGATGCTCGCGGCAAAACTGGCGATACGGCAGATTAGGGGAGAAAAAGTAGACTGGCAAAAAGATTATGCAGAGTACATCCTCTCCGGTGTGGATGTTTTTTCAACTTATGTGCGGGAGTGGTATACCGGGAATCTTCAGAAACTTTTCTTTCACTCCGAAGAAAATAAAGACATTAAGCAGAAAATCTGTGCAGTATTGGCGGGATATGTCTGGGATCAGAATAATCCCTTTGTGACCAGACATAAAAATTTAATCAAAAACCTGGCTTCTCTGATTGATTGAAAGTCGCGGTTTACCTAAATAAATAAGAAAGACCCACAATTGCTGAGTCTTTTCTTATTTATCAATAAAATCTGCCGGAATCTGGAGGGATTTCCGATTGCTGTCTTTCTAAATCGGCAGTCTGTTTTTCCAGTTCTGCTTTTTCTTTTTTCAGTTGTAGGAGTTCTTTTCTTCGCTGATCTTCTTTCATCGCCGAGCCTTTACTCATATAACCTACCATTCCGCCAATGATCAGACCGATTCCAATGCCTCCTAAAATGCCCATGACATGGGAAAGGGTGAATTTATCGATGAGAAAATCTGTAGTCAGATAAAATAAAATGGAAGCAATTGCCAGCAGTACAAATCCTACAGTTGTTAAACTTTTCATAATCTTAAAATTAAAAACCTTCCCAAATTTAATGAAAATTCAGGAAGGTTTGATATTAATTGAAGATTTATTATTTTCCGCCTGCTGCGCGGTAATACGTCATCGCCTTATCCATATTTTCGTTCAAAGCGGCCATTCTGTTTTCAGGTCCCGGGTGAGTTGATAAAAACTCCGGTGGTCTTGACGAACCTTGAGATGCAGCTTCCATTCTGTTCCAGAAAGGGAGTGACTGTCTAGGATCATATCCCGCCATTCCCATTAGATATAAACCCATCTGATCTGCTTCAAGTTCCTGTTTTCTGCCGTATGCGAGCAAGCCAACCTGTGCGCCAATAGGATATACCTGCTGAAAGATTGCCGCGATCTGTCCGTTTGAAATGCTGCTGCCTAAAATTGCACCACCATATTGAGCAACCATTGCCTGTGAAATTCTTTCATTTCCGTGACCTGCAAGAGCATGGGAAATTTCATGGCCCATTACTACTGCCAGACCGGTATCGTTCTGGGAAATCGGTAAAAGGCCTGTATACACCGCAACTTTACCGCCAGGCATACACCAGGCATTTACCTGTTTGTCTTGAATCAGATTGAATTCCCACTTATATCCAGCCAAATCGGCCTCTCTTCCGATTCCTTTATAATAATTATTGGCTGCATTTTTTATTCTCAGACCAACATTCTGCACGCTTTTGGCCGCTGTCGTTCCTTTGATCACCTTAGAAGTGGAGAGTGTTTGTTTGTACTGCTGCAATGCCATTGCTTCAATTTCGGAATTGTTTGCAATCTGCAGGGATTTTCTACCGGTAATTGGATTGGTTGTGCAGGCAGCTACCGTAAGGGTTAAAGCTGTCATTCCAAGTAGTTGTGTAATTTTCATAATAGTTTCTTATTTAATGAATCATTTTAAACAATTTTTATTCCAAAGATTTTTTAAGATCTCATTAGCACTAAATTTGTATTGTTAAAAAAGAAATACATGATGCTATGAAAAAAATAATAATGATAATTTGTGGAGTCCTTTTTTTTATTCAGGGCTGTACTTCACAGACTTATATGGATCCAAAATCTCTGGAAACAGCAATTAATAATGATGAATTCACCTTTATGGCACAAAAAGCAATTCCCACGAATTACGATGTCATCAATGTCATGAATTCTATTCCCAATTCAACCTCATCAAGAATCCTGAATTTAAGTTACGGAAATGCTGTAATTTTAAAAAAATCTGTTTTGGAAGTAAATCTTCCTTATTTCGGCAGAAGCTTCAGTGCAAGTAGGGATCTCTCCAAAAACGGATATACCTTCACCTCCAAAGATTTTGCGGTTAAAAAGAACACCGGTAAAAAAGGAAAAACTGTAGTTCAGATTGAAACCAACGATCAGCAGCCTGCCAAAACGATCATCATTGAAGTGTATAAGAACGGAAAAGCTTTTGTATCGGTCAATTCCAGTGACCGGCAGCCAATATCCTATGACGGATATATCATGAAAAACGAAGCGGTTAAATAGATGGGCCGAGAAGTTTCTGAACGAAATTTTTTGCTTCCGAACTGGGATTCGATTTCAGACCGGAAGCATTTTTTTTGTGTTCTTCAAATAATGTTTCCAGGTCCTTATTCTGAGTAGAAGCCTTTAAGATATATTCCTGAACCCAATACTGGAAACGTTTTTCAGCCTGCTCCTGTCTCACTTTCAGAAAGCGGCCGCTTTTGATTTTAACCTCAATAAATTCGTTAATTGCGGAGTAAACCTCATGCAGCCCTTCGTTATTCAAAGCTGATCCCATGAGTACGGGAATTTTCCAGCCCTTTTCTTTTGGCGTTAAAAACTGTAGTGCGCGAATCAGTTCCAATCTCGTGTTTTTGGCTTTACTGCGGTTTTCAGCTTCCACTTTGTTGATGAAGATGAGGTCTACCATCTCCATAATTCCGCGTTTGATTCCCTGAAGTTCATCGCCACCTCCGATGATTTTTAAAAACAGAAAAACATCAGTGATATCTGCAACGAGGGTTTCGCTCTGTCCGACGCCGACGGTTTCGATCAGAATATAATCGTAACCTGCCGCTTCACACAGCAACATCGTTTCGAAAGTCGTATTTGCGACGCCGCCCAGAAATCCGGAACTCGGGCTTGGACGGATAAATGCATTGACTTCCTTCGAAAGATCCTCCATCCTGGTTTTGTCACCCAAAATAGAGCCTTTGTTGATTGTTGAACTGGGATCTATGGCGAGAACAGCCACTCTTTTGCCTTTTTCAAGAGCCACTTTTCCAAAATTTTCAATAAAAGTGGATTTTCCCGCGCCCGGCACGCCAGTAATACCGATGCGTATGGATTTTCCGGTAAACGGAAGGATTTCTTTCAGCAGTTCTTCAGCCTGTTCGCGGTGTTCAGACTTTTTGCTTTCAATCAAAGTGATGGCCTTCCCGAGGAGACGTTTGTCACCGGATTTAATTCCGTCCAGAAGTTCTTTGGTTGTTGGCATTTTCACTTTAAAAAATTATTTTATACAGGAAAATCTGCAGCAAAATGAAATTTCTTTAAAAATCCAGACCGTTCGGGAAAGCTTTTTTTCTGAAAATAATCAGCAAAACTGCACCTAGGGTAATCGCAGAATCGGCTACATTAAAGATATATTTAAAAAATTCAAGATGTTTGCCGCCGATTAAAGGCCAGCTTTCAGGAACATTCCAGTCTACAAGCGGGAAATGGAGCATGTCGACTACGCAACCCTTCATAAAAGTTGAGTAACCGTTCCCGAATTCCACCACTTTTGAAATTCCGCCATAATCAATCCAACGTTCAATACTTGCATCAAACACGGTTCCGCTGTCGAAAATGAGTCCGTAAAACATTCCGTCGATTAAATTCCCAATGGCGCCGGCAAAAATCATCGACATCGGAATAAGCAGATAATTGGAAGCCCCTTCTTTCAGCCATTTTCTGAACAGGTACACCATTCCCCCGATCAGGAAAATCCTTACCAGAACAAGGAAATATTTACCAATAAGACCACCAAAGTGAAATCCGTAGGCCATTCCTGGGTTTTCGACAAAAGTCAGTTTGAAACCGGGGAGAACATCTACACTCTCGCCCAGATTAAAGTGGGTTTTGATGTAAAATTTAGAAACCTGATCAATTAAAAGGATGATGAAAGTGATTAAAGCTATTTTCTTCATTACTCGTCGCGCTTGGGTTTGTCTTTAAAGTTTCTTGCAGGTTTGGTTGTTTTTTTCGCCGCATCTCTCGGTTCGAATTTTTGAGGATTCAGGGTATTTCTGGTGTGAAACTTTTCATATCTGATGCCCATATCTTTCATAACGCCTTTCAGCGCGTTGAGTTCCATCTGGTTTTTCGGGTGAACGATTAAGGATTCCATTTTTTTAACTGGTTTTAAAAGAAAGATTATTTTTTGGAGAGTTCATTGAGGCGTTTTCTGTCTTTTTCGCTGAGGTCATCGAGTCCGTTTCTGCCCATTTTACTAAGCAGGCTATCAATTTCTATTTCCCGGTTTTTCCTTTCGGCATTGAACCTGTCATCGATGGATTGGTATTTTTCCGGCGGCGGAAGGATTTTCTTACGCAACCTGTCCCTGAAAAAATACAGGATCAAACCGATTCCCAAAACAGCAAATAACACTTCCAAATCACTGAAATTTTTAAAATTCAAATAGGTTTACAATGCACCGTTTGCCGGAAACATTATAAACCTAAATAATATGTTGTAATGAACAGCTTTTACCGCTGTAAATTTTTTGCCTCGATACTTAAAGTAGCATGCGGAACAGCTCTCAAGCGGTCTTTCCCGATGAGTTTTCCGGTAACTCTGCAGATTCCGTAGGTTTTGTTTTCGATCCGGATGAGCGCATTTTTAAGGTCGCGCACGAATTTCTCCTGCCTTCCGGCTAAGATCGCGTTCTGTTCTTTGCTCAGAGTTTCAGCGCCTTCTTCAAATGCCTTGAAGGTTGGCGAAGTATCATCGGTCCCGTTGTTCTGGTCGTTGATGAAGCTTTCACGAATGAGCATCAGGTCTCTTTCCGCTTTCTCTATTTTTGCCTGAATAAGTTCCTTGAACTCCTTCAAATCAGCATCACTGTATCGTTGTCTTTCTTCCGACATTTCGTAATAATTTAATTATGATAACTTAATAATGAGAGATTTAGTATTAGTTCTTTGGGAATTAATGCCTGATCCGTCATGTCATATTTTTTCCACTTTTATTTTGAACTTCACTTCATCGATCTCAATGGTATCGAAAACTGAGAGTGAATTTACAATTTCTATTTTATCCGACAATACTTCTGCAGAAATATATTGATTATTGTTCTGGAGTTCTTTTTCGAACGGAGAATTGTTTTCAATCTGGATCGAAATCCGGTCAATCAGGTCAAAATCCTTCTCTTTTCTTAAATTCTGTACCCGGTTGATGAATTCTCTGGCGATTCCTTCAGCTTTCAGTTCATCGGTAAGAGTCAAATCCAGTGCCACCGTCATTTTGCCTTCGCTGGCCACCGTCCAGCCCGGAATGTCTTTTGTGAAGATTTCCACATCGGCAGTTGAAATTTCATAACCTGAAATCATCATTTTTCCTTCTTTTTCAAGCGTGGAAATCTGTTCTGCTGTGAAGTTTGCAATTTCTGCACCCACAGTTTTCATATCCTTGCCGAGTCTTGAACCTAAGGTTTTAAAATTCGGTTTGATCTGTTTTACAATGAGATGTGAGGCCTCATCGGCATTGATGAGCTGAAGTTCTTTCACGTTCACTTCCTGTTTGATGAGTTCAGAAACCGCGAGAATCTGTGCTTCGCTTTTCGCGTCCAGAACAGGAATCATCACTTTCTGAAGTGGCTGGCGGACCTTGATGTTTTCTTTTTTTCTTAAGGAGAAAACCATCGAAGTGATTTGCTGAGCCAAATGGGTTTTTTCCACCAAATCCTGATCGATAAGGCTTTCATCAGCAACCGGGAAATCTGTTAAATGGACTGATTCTGCGGCATTTTTACCTGTAATACTGTTCAGATCCTGGAAAAGCTGATCCATAAAGAACGGGGCAACCGGCGCGGAAATTTTCGCCACCGTTTCAAGACAGGTATACAAAGTCTGATAAGCTGAAATTTTATCTTCAGAATAATCGCCTTTCCAGAAACGTCTTCTGCAAAGCCGTACATACCAGTTACTTAAATTATCATTCACGAAATTATTGATGGCTCTTGCCACTTTCGTAGGTTCGTAATCGTTGTAAAATTCTGTAACATCTTTCACTAATAGATTAAGTTCAGAAAGAATCCAGCGGTCGATTTCCGGACGGTTTTCAACATCTTTTTCTGAATAGTTGAAATTGTCCACATTCGCGTAAAGCGCAAAAAACGAGTAGGTATTGTATAAAGTCCCGAAGAATTTTCTTCGTACTTCATCAATTCCTTCCAGATCGAATTTCAGATTTTCCCACGGATTCGCGTTCGCGATCATGTACCAGCGCGTCGCGTCGGGACCGTATTTTTTCAACGTTTCGAATGGGTCTACAGCATTTCCAAGGCGTTTGGACATTTTCTGGCCGTTTTTGTCCAAAACCAAGCCGTTCGACATCACATTTTTGTACGCAACCGAATCAAAAACTGCGGTTCCGATGGCATGAAGCGTGTAAAACCAACCTCTTGTCTGGTCAACTCCTTCTGCGATAAAATCTGCAGGAAACGCTTTTCTTTCGTCGATCAGTTCTTTATTTTCGAAAGGGTAATGAAGTTGGGCATAAGGCATAGAGCCGGAATCAAACCAAACATCGATCAGATCAGATTCGCGTTTCATTGGTTTTCCCGAATCTGAAACGAGGATGATTTCATCCACAATATTTTTATGCAGATCAATCTGTGCGTAATTTTCTATGGACATGTTTCCGGTTTCAAAACCTTCAAAAGGATTTGCCGACATGAATCCTGCAGAAACAGATTTTTCAATTTCAGCCATCAGTTCTTCAACCGAACCAATGATGATTTCTTCCTTTAAATCTTCCGTTCTCCAGATCGGCAACGGAATTCCCCAGTATCTTGAACGGGAAAGATTCCAGTCGTTTACATTTTCGAGCCAGTTTGCAAAACGGCCTTCACCAGTAGATTTCGGCTTCCAGTTGATGGTTTCGTTGAGTTCTACAAGACGGTCTTTTACGGCCGTCATCTTCACAAACCAGGAATCCAAAGGATAATAGAGGACCGGTTTATCGGTTCTCCAGCAATGCGGATAGCTGTGGACGTATTTTTCAACTTTAAAGGCTTTGTTCTCCGTTTTTAGAAGGATGGCAAGTTCAACATCCCAGGATTTTTCGGGAGCGGTTCCTTCCTCGTAATATTCGTTTTTGATATATTTTCCGGCAAAAATTTCCGGCGTGTTTCCACCGGTGATAAATTTTCCCTGCAGATCAACCAAAGGAACGAGATTATCGTTTTCATCCTTGATCAGCATCGGCGAAATGCCGCTTTCTTTTGCAACACGCGCATCATCGGCACCAAAAGTGGGTGCAATGTGTACGATTCCGGTTCCGTCTTCTGTCGTCACAAAATCTCCGAGAATGACTTTAAAAGCATTTTTTTCCCTCCGGTCAAGATACGCTTCGCTTGATTCAGGATTTTCCGCAGGTAAAAACCACGGAATTAATTGCTCGTAATCTGTTCCGGCCAGATCGGCACCGGTGAATTCCTTTAGAATCTGATAAGGAATTACTTTGCTTTCGGGAGTATAATTCTGGAAATCTTTATCAGTTCCTTCAGCATATTTTTTGCCGAAGTTTTTCTGAAGAAGAACACTTGCCAAAATAACATTTACAGGCTCAAAAGTATATTGGTTAAAGGTTTTTACCAAAACATATTCAATATCTTTTCCTACAGCCAGTGCGGTATTGGAAGGTAAAGTCCACGGTGTGGTCGTCCAGGCTAAGATGTGAACATCTCCGGAAATTTCATCAAATAATTTTGATGACTCTTTTTTTACCTTAAACTGTGCAACAACCGTGGTGTCCGACACATCACGGTATGTTCCGGGCTGGTTCAGTTCATGCGAACTCAGGCCGGTTCCTGCAGCCGGAGAATATGGCTGAATCGTGTATCCTTTGTACAGCAATTTTTTATCGTAAAGCTGCTTCAGAAGCCACCAAACGGTTTCCATGTATTTGGGTTCGTAAGTGATGTACGGATCATCCAAATCTACCCAGTAGCCGATTTTTTCAGTCAAATCATTCCATACATCGGTATAACGCATCACTGCATTTCTACAGGCCTGATTGTATTCTTCAACAGAGATTTTCTTTCCGATATCTTCCTTGGTGATTCCGAGTTCTTTTTCAACACCGAGTTCGATAGGCAAACCGTGCGTGTCCCAACCGGCTTTCCGGAAAACCTGTTTCCCGTTCTGCGTCTGATAACGGCAGAAAATGTCCTTCAGGGCTCTCGCCATCACATGGTGAATTCCCGGCATTCCGTTCGCAGAAGGCGGACCTTCATAAAAAACATATTCAGGTTTCCCCTGGCGGATTTCCACGGATTTTTTAAAGGTCTGATGCTCATTCCAGAAACCGGAAACATTTTCAGCAACAGCGGTAAGGTCGAGGTTTTTATATTCGTTAAACTTCTTCATTTTCAGTCAGTTCAAAAAGAATTATCCTTATAAATTAAGTTTGCGAATATAAGGAATTTTGTGCAAAAAAAGAACCGCTCCTGCATATGAATCGGGTATTGGCAAATGTTTTCATGAAAATTTTGTACGAACCACTTTGATTGATACATTTGTAAATAAAAACAGATTGCAGATTTACCCCACAATAGAATATGCCTCGCCCGAAGAGATCAAAGCTTTTCAGGAAAAAAAATTACAGGAACTGCTGATTTATTTAAGCACAAATTCTAAATTCTATCAGACTCTTTTTGCCAGAGAAAATATTCAAATTGAGGAGATCAGGACTTTGGAAGATCTGGGCATAATTCCTACGACCAGCAAGGAAGATCTGCAGCAGTTCAATCAGGATTTTTTCTGTGTTTCCAAAGATAAAATTGCCGATTTCAGCACGACTTCGGGCACTTTGGGTGATCCTGTGAGTTTCGGCCTGTCGGATGCTGACCTTGACCGGTTGGCCTATAACGAAGCGATCTCTTTTGCCTGTGCCGGAATAAAAAAAGGAGATCTCGTACAGACCATGACCACCATCGACAAACGTTTTATGGCTGGGTTGGCGTATTTTTTAGGACTTAGAAAACTTGGCGCGGGAATCATCCGGATGGGTCCCGGAATTCCGGAACTCCAGTGGGATTCTATTCTCCGTTATGAACCGAAATTCTTAATTACAGTTCCTTCTTTTTTACTGAAACTTATCGAATATGCTGAAAATCATGGAATTGATTATCGGAATTCTTCAGTTTTCGGCGCGGTTTGTATCGGCGAAAGCCTGCGAAATCAGGATTTCAGTCCGAGTCTTCTGGCAAAAAAAATCACTGAAAAATGGGACATCAAGCTTTATTCCACATACGCGTCCACAGAAATGAGCACCGCTTTTACGGAATGTGAACATCAGAAAGGTGGTCATCAGCATCCGGAACTCATCATCACCGAAATTTTAGATGAAAATCTCAAACCTGTAAAGGAAGGCGAAAGCGGGGAATTGGTGATTACAACACTGGGCGTGGAAGCATTGCCACTGCTGCGTTTCCGGACCGGCGATATTGTAAAAGCGCACCTTGAACCATGCGAATGTGGCAGAACAACTCTGAGACTTGGACCAGTGATCGGCAGAAAACAGCAGATGATCAAATATAAGGGTACCACCCTTTATCCCACCGCATTCGATGATCTTCTGAATACGTATGAAGGGATTTCTGCCTACCAGATTATTATCAGAACGAATGAAATCGGCACTGATGAAATTTTAGTCAAAATCAGTTGTGTAGAGGAATCGGAAAAGTTCATCAAAGAACTGAAGGATCATTTCCGGGCAAAACTGCGGGTGACACCGGAAGTCCGGGTATATGAGCATCAGGAACTTCTAACGATGATCCATGACCTTAAAAGCCGGAAACCTATTCATTTCATTGATTTAAGGGAACGTTTTTAGTTTTTTAAACACAAATTAAATCAGCCATAAAAACTAAAATTCCTATCTTTCGGTTTCAAAAAATTCAACTATGAACAAAGGATTTCTTATTGCACTCATTTTTATTTTCGGAACTTTATCTGCCCAGCAAAAAGCTTATTACCAGCAAGCGGCGAAATATCAGATGGATATTGATGTGGATGCGAAGAATTTCACATACGCGGGAAATCAAACACTCACTTACACCAATAATTCACCGGATGAGCTGAATGTGGTATATTTTCATTTGTACTGGAATGCTTTCAAACCGGGTTCAATGATGGATCAGCGTGTACAGAATCAGGGAAAGAATGGCGATTCCCGACTTCAGAGTAACGGAGTTTCGCATCTGGCTTCCATTCCAAAAAATGAAGAAGGCGCTCAGAATATTCACTGGATAAAACAGAACGGAAAAGACCTGAAATTTGAAATCCAGGAAACAATAATGAAAGTGGAACTGGCAACTCCGATTAAGCCCAATTCTTCCACCACCTTTACCATGAAGTGGGATGCGGTGATTCCGCAGCAGATCCGCCGGTCCGGACGAAATAACAGAGAAGGTATCGACATGACCATGACTCAGTGGTACCCGAAAATTGCAGAGTACGATTATGACGGATGGGCGACTTTCGATTATATCGGAAGAGAATTTCATGCGCCTTTCGCTGATTTTGATGTCAGTATTAAAATAGATAAAGATTATGTGATCGGCGCCGGAGGAATTCTGGAAAATCCATCAGAAGTTAAAGGTTACGACTCAAATGCAAACCCTAAAACGGACAGTAAAAATAAAACGACCTGGAAATGGAGCGCCAAAAACATGCTGGATTTTGCTTGGGCAGCCGACAGAGATTACTCGGTAGAGTCGTTCACGGTGCTAGACGGACCGAGAGTTTTTTTGGTTTACCAAAAATCTGAGAAAACAAAGTTCTGGAACGAATCAAAACCTTATATCACGAAATTTTTTCAGCTGATGAATGCCTCCTACGGCAGGTATGTTTATCCTTCTTACTCCTTTATTCAGGGAGGGGACGGCGGTATGGAATACGGCATGTGTACGATGATTCTGGGCGAATCCACTTCCCTGGAAGGTTTGATGGGACTGATGGTTCATGAAGGCGGCCATTCCTGGAACCAGCAGATCATGGCTTACAACGAAAGCATGAGGCCGTGGATGGATGAGGGCTTTACAAGTTATTACGAAAGCATCGTGATGCATCAGCTTTTTCCTCCAAAGGAACCCGCTGCAAATCCGTTTGTGGGAAGTCTGAACGGTTACCGCAATTTTGTAAAAAGAGGAATCGAAGAACCTGCAGTATGGTTCGGCGATCACCACGATAACGGAACTGCCTATTCGTTCGCTTCTTATGTTAAAGGGGAACTTTTCCTGGTTCAGCTCGGTTACATTATGGGTGAACAGAATCTTTCCTTAACCATGAAAGAATTTTACAACCAGTGGAAACTTAAACATCCCACCGACCGTGATCTGATGCATATTGCACAGAAAGTTTCAGGCATGGATCTGAAATGGTTCCACAATTACTGGATCAACACAACTAAAACCATCGATTACGCGGTTAAAGAGGTGAAATATGATAAAAATTCCACTACCATTACGCTGGAAAACAATGGTCAGGTCCCAATGCCAATTGATTTTTCCATATTAACGACCGATAAAAAAGTGGTGAATTACCAGATCCCGCTTAATATGACTCATGAATGGAAGGAAAAGGATATTTACGGTGATTTCAAAACCTTAAATTACTGGCCGTGGACACAAAAGGAATATACCTTCACCATTCCCTATAATAAGTCCCAGATTTCTGCTTTGGGAATTGACTTCTCTCAACGGCTGGCGGATGTGAATCCGGAAGACAATATGGTTGAAGTTAAATAAGAGTCAAGAATCAAGTAGAAAGAGCCAGTAAAAAAGGGGGCATGATTTCCTTCAATTAAATCAGATTTAATGAATTCAATTGTAATTAACATCGGGAATACGAACATCCGGTTCGGACTTTTTAATGGGGAAAAATGCGAGGTTTCCTGGATTCTGAATACCAAACCTTACCGCACGAGCGACGAACTGCAGATGCAGTTTATGATGATGTACCAAACCCATCAGGTTGATGCTGCGAAGATTGACAAAGTCATCATCGGTTCGGTGGTGCCGCAGCTGACGTATGACATTACAAGAGCAATTGAAAAAATTCACGGTCAGAAACCGGTAACGGTTGATCGGAATACGCCTTCGGCAGTTCAACCCAAATCTAAACAGATGGGAACCGATATTTACGCGAACCTGGTTGCGGCACATCATCTTTACCCAGAAGGAAAAAAAATAATCTTTGATTTCGGAACGGCTTTAACGGCGAGCTGTATTGATGAAAACGGCGAAACCTTGGGTGTGATCATCGCTCCGGGAATCATCACTTCCCTGAATTCTTTAATTCACGATACGGCCCAGCTTCCCGAAATTGAACTCGTGAAACCCAAAATGGTTCTGGGATTGGATACGGTTTCCTGCATGCAGAGCGGAATGGTTTACGGATATTTGGGAATGGTGGAAGGATTTATTGACCGCATCAATGCTGAGGTGGCAGACAATTGCTTTGTCATAGCAACCGGGGGCGTTTCGCACGTGTACAAACCTTTAACGGAGAAAATTAATGTTGCAGACCGACTTCATACCCTTAAGGGTTTATATTATTTGGGGAAAGACCTGTAGTTTGTTACTCAAAATTTTCCGACTCAGGTTTCTTAAATTTCTACCTTTTGCTTTTAAAAAACTCCTTCACGATTGCGGAGCAGTCATGCTCCATGATGCCGGTGATCATTTCTGTTTTGGGATGAAGCGTGAGGTTTTTATTAATGAAACCGCGCTGTTCGTCCCGTGCGCCAATCACTACTTTCGAAATCTGAGCCCAGTTCAGGGCACCGCAACACATTACACAAGGTTCCAGCGTCACATAAAGTGTGCAGTTTTGCAGGTATTTTCCGCCCAAGAAATTGGCAGCAGCAGTAATGGCCTGCATTTCTGCATGAGCCGTAACATCATTCAGTGTTTCGGTTAGATTGTGGGCTTTTGCAATGACGCGGTTATGCGAAACAATCACGCAGCCAATGGGAACTTCGTCCTTTTCCAAAGCGGTTTCAGCTTCCTGAAGTGCCATCTTCATAAAATATTCGTCAGAAAACATTAGGTAGTTTTTAAGAAAAAGGTTTAGCGGAATGGCAAAACTTCTTCAGAATTTTTATTCCTTAGAATCGGTAACCGATACCGAGCATCCATTTAGCTGTGATGGAGGAGAACATATCACTATTTCCCGCAAATCTCCGGGCAATTCCGGCACTTGCTTCAAAGATAATATTCCTCTTTGTCACCCACTTTCCGCCTGCTCCAAATCCCAAACCCAGGGTAGTTTCAGTGTCTTCTGTTTCCGAATAATAGTTCGGGTTTACAGGCTCATAGTAATAATAACTGTCTTTAATGGTAGTAATTGGCAAGAAGGCTTCTATAAAAAATCCGGAAGCATATTTCTTACCGAAATACATACGGTAAAAAGGTGAAATCTGCATAAAACGGTAATTGTCATAATCATCTTCGTTTCCCAGATAAAAGAAGCCGTGAATACCCACTCCGCTGTCCTGATTAAGTAACCTTTCATAAGATAAACTTCCCATTCCGGCAATAGTGGTTATGGGATCAAGAATAATATCATTCTGTCGCGTAGGAACTTCCGTTTCCTGGGCAGAAACATGAGCGAACACAAGAATTAAAAAGGAGCTAAGTAGTAATGTCTTCATGCAATTTTTTTCAAATATAGAATTATTTTTGAAAACGGGAAGAAAGAGCTAACTACAAAAGGGATTCTTTGCAATGATCCCTAAAAAAATTTTAACGGTTATCTGTAAGTGAGGGTAGGCGAAAAAAAATGCTGTACAAAATACAGCATTAATAAAGAAAAAATCAGTTTTTTGAAACCAGATAATTTTTTGAACGGCCATTCAGGACCTTGAGGTTACGCGAATAATTTAAAAGAAAATCGACAGTGGCTTTTTTCGGTTTCAAAAGTTTTTCGTTTAGAGTGTCATTTTTTTTCATAGGCTGAAGCATTTCACTCAAAACGTGCCATCTTATCGATTTATTGTTACCGCGTTAATATTATTTTATTTTCCCCCATTATTTTGCGAAGATTAATGAGCGCATAACGTACTCTCCCTAATGTGGTGTTGATGCTTGAGTCGGTTTGTTCAGCTATTTCCTTAAAACTCAGGTTGTCGAAAAAACGCAGTTTTATTACTTCGCGCTGGTTTTCGGGCAAAAGCTCAAGCATTTTAAAGAGATCGCTGTGGATTTGCTGGGAAACCAAGCGGTCCTCAATATTCTCTTCCTGCTCGCGGATGAGGTCGAAAATCGAAAATTCCTCATTATCGTAGGAAGTTTCCGAAACCTTGATGTGTTTCGATTTAAGCCGGTAATGGTCAATGATTAAATTGTGTGCGATGCGTTTTGCCCAGAGAATGAATTTTCCTTCTTCGTTATAACGGCCCTCTTTAAGAGTCACGATAATTTTCATGAAAGTATCCTGGAAAATATCATTCGCAAGATCTTCATCCATGAGTTTATAGAATATAAAAGAAAAGAGGTCTTTTTGGTGTCGTTCTATGAGGCAGGCTAATGCCTGTTCACTTCCACCGCGGTAGTCGGTTATCAACAGGCTGTCTGATTTTGTTTTCATTACTTTTTATTTATAAATCACATCCAGCAGCACCCGAAGGGTGAGCATGATTGTTATCTGTTTAAAAAGTAAAGTTTAAAATCTATAGGTGTTGTTTATATCGTGTAAAAATAATAAAAAAGTTAATACTTTGTTATTTTTATTATAAAAAAATCAAAATAATGCAATATTGATTCAATTAATCCGTTAAATCGCTGATCACAACAATAGGAATGTTCAGCGTAAAATTGATGTTCAGGCCCTTCAGCTGCTTCCCGTTGATACCGCTTTCACCGATCGGAAAAGCATAACCACCCGTCAAATCAACCAGCCCAAAAAGAGAAACGCCAATTTTTGGGGCGATATATTTGGTGGTAGCTTCCGCACCCGCCAGAAAATAATAGGAATGGTAGATGTCTACATTTCTCTCGAAATTGATCAAAACATCTCCCTGAACCTTCGGTAAAACGGCAAACTTACCATTTGCGGCGCCCATTAATGCTGAAGCTCCGATTCTGTAAATCACATCATCTGTTTTCAGAAAAAGAAGTCTCCCGCCAATTTCCCCGAAACTTTGATTCTGATAAACGTAACCGGCATGAACCGTTTTATGCATGGTCAGCTGTGCCGTAGCAAAATGGGTAATGAGCAGTAAAAAAAAGGAAAAAATAAACGTCTTTTTCATAGTTGAGATCTGTTTCTGGAGGTAAAGTTAAAAAAAACTGCCTTATCCGTTCAGATAAAGCAGTTTTATTGTTTTCTGGAAATTTAAATATTAAATTCCTTTTTAATTTCTTCGATCTTATCAAGCTTTTCCCAGGTAAAGAACTCGAGGTTTTCAATTGTTTTTTCATTCTTTTTTCCTTTGTTAAAGGTTTTATCAGCAACAAAATATTCTCTTCCCATGTGGCCGTAAGATGCGGTGATCTGATAAATCGGGTTTCTGAGTTTTAAATTCTGCTCAATGGCATAAGGCCTCAAATCAAATATCTTTTGAATCCTTTCAGAAATTTCTCCGTCGTGAAGATTTACTTTTCCGGTCCCGTAGGTATTGATGTACAGACCGCAAGGTTCAGCAACGCCAATTGCGTAAGATACCTGTACCAGAACTTCATCTGCAACACCTGCAGCCACGAGGTTCTTGGCAATGTGTCTCGTGGCGTAAGCCGCACTGCGATCGACTTTAGAAGGATCTTTTCCTGAAAATGCACCGCCTCCGTGCGCGCCTTTTCCGCCGTAAGTATCTACAATGATTTTTCTTCCGGTTAAACCGGTATCTCCGTGTGGGCCGCCGATTACAAATTTACCGGTTGGGTTGATGTGGTATTTGATCTGATCATTGAAAAGTTCCTGGATTTCTCTTTTCTGGGCCGCCTTCACTTTTGGGATCAGCATTTCAATAATGTCTTTTTTGATTTTTGCCAGCATCGCTTCTTCGCTTCCGAAATCATCATGCTGGGTGGAAACCACGATAGAATCGATTCTGATTGGTTTGTGATCATCAGAATATTCAATGGTTACCTGTGATTTGGCATCCGGACGAAGATATTGAATGGCATTATTTTCCCGTCTAAGAACCGACAGTTCTTTCAGGATCGAGTGCGCAAGATCCAAAGCCAGCGGCATATAATTTTCGGTTTCATTGGTCGCGTAACCGAACATCATTCCCTGATCTCCTGCTCCCTGTGAATTGGCTTTTGTTTCAAAATCTTCATCTCCGGTAACCCGGTCAACGCCTTGGTTGATATCTGATGACTGTTCATGGATCGCAGAAATCACGCCACATGAATCTCCGTTGAACATGTATTCGCCTTTCGTATAACCGATTTCATTGATGACATCCCGCGCAATCGTCTGCACATCAAGATATGCTTCCGATTTCACTTCTCCTGCCAACACAACCTGACCGGTGGTCACAAGCGTTTCACAAGCTACTTTTGAACTGGGATCATAGGCTAAAAAATGATCGATTAATGCATCTGAGATCTGGTCGGCAATTTTATCTGGGTGTCCTTCTGAAACAGATTCGGACGTAAATAGGTATGACATACTTCTTTTGTTTTTTAATTTTGTTGATGAAAAAACGGCTGATTACAAAAGAAACTAAAATAGAAGTTCTGTTTTAGCATTTTTTTAAAGAGGTTGCAATCAGTTCAAATTTTTCCTCGGATATTTTCCGGTTGCAAATTTAGTCAGTTTAAATGGATCTCAAAAATTTTTGAAGGTTTTAATTATTCCGGTTTTACTCCCACGTAATTTTCGGGATTCTTTGTAAAATTTAGTTTTTCCTTCAGCGAGTTTTTAATGAATGCAGTCATTTCATCCAGAATTTTCTGCTTATAGGTGGGTTTGTAATAAATAAGGCTGATTTCCCGGTATGGGAAAGGTTTCAGGAAGCGTGCAACTTTTGTTTTCTGTACATCGGAAAGTTGAGCGGTGGCCAGTTCCGGCAAAATGGTAATGCCGCCGATTTTATCCACCATCTGTATTAAAGTATTGATGCTGGATGAGCTGAAATCAAGGTTTTTTGGCTTTACCGAATTTTCCTTGAGATGGCAGATGTTCTGAAATTGGTTTCGCAGACAGTTTCCTTCTTCAAGAAGCCAGGCTTTTGAAGTGTCAATTTCTTCGGGAGCTACAAAACAGTCCTTTTTTTCGAGGAAGTCGGGCGAATAGAGCATCAGTTCTTCATTAAAGAGGAAATCCTGATAAAATTCCTCGGCAGCTTCGTATGGCGTTGAAATGATTCCCGCATCCAGTTCGCCGGCTTTCAGGGCTTTGATGATTCCGTCGGTGGTCATTTCTTTTACATTGAGTTCGATTTTCGGGTTTTTTTCCAGAAAATCAAAAATCTCAGTGGGCAATATAAAACCCGAAACGGTCGGAATGATTCCCAGATTTACCTTTCCGGCAAGAACATTGTTCAGCAGACTGGCCTTATTGCGCAGTTCGTTTACCGAATCCACCACTTTGCGGGCTTCATCAATAATCTGTATTCCCACATCCGTCGTACGGATTGGGTGGGTTGTTCTGTCGAAAATTTTAACATCCAGTTCATCCTCAAATTTCTGAATCATCGCACTGAGGGTTGGCTGTGTAATAAAGCAGGAAAGGGCCGCTTTCCCGAAATGTTTATATTTGTCAACCGCGATGAGGTATTCCAATTGCTGAATGTTCATTTATTTAAAATTTATCTTCAACAAAATTAGTTCTTTTTGTTTTACGTTATATACCTTATGGCAATTTATGCAACTTTATGTAAATTTGTTTACCCTTAAAATAGACTGAAAAATGGATCACAATAAACTCACCAACAGCTCCGGAGCCCCGTATTTTGAGCATCAGGATTCTCAGACGGTAGGTGCGCGAGGCCCTGTTTTGCTTCAGGATTTTATTCTGCAGGAAAATCTGGCCCATTTTGTACGGGAAAGGATTCCCGAAAGGATTGTGCACGCAAAAGGAACAGGAGTGTACGGTAAATTTACCGTGACTCATGACCTTTCGAAATATACAAAAGCCAAACTTTTTTCAAAAGCCGGCAACACCTGCAAAATTTTTGCAAGGTTTTCAACTGTAGCCGGCGAAAGAGGCAGCGCGGATACCGAACGCGACCCGCGCGGTTTTGCACTGAAGTTTTACACAGAGGAAGGAAACTGGGATCTGGTTGGCAATAATACGCCTGTATTTTTTATAAAAGATGCGAAAAAATTTCCTGATTTTATCCATTCACAGAAACGCGTGCCCAAAACGAATTTAAGGGACAAAACCATGATGTGGGATTTCTGGAGCCTGAATCCCGAAAGTCTGCATCAGGTCATGATTCTGATGTCGGATCGCGGAACACCTTATGGTTTCAGGCATATGCATGGCTTTGGATCTCATACTTTTTCGATGATCAATGAGAACAACGAAAGAACCTGGGTGAAATTTCATTTTAAAACACAGCAGGAGATTAAAAATTTTACGGATGAGGAAGCCGAGAGAATGAAAGGTGAAAACCCGGATTTTGCTCAGGAAGATATGGTAAAGGCCATTGAAAGAGGAGATTTTCCGAAATGGAAGATGTACATCCAGACCATGACCGAAGAGCAGGCGAAAGATTTTCGCTGGAACCCTTTTGACGTTACCAAAGTGTGGTTTCAGGAAGAATTTCCTCTGATGGAAGTCGGGGAAATGGAACTTAACGAAATTCCTGTGAATTATTTTACCCATGTAGAACAGGCGGCTTTTTCGCCGAGTAATCTCATCAACGGAATCAGTTTTTCTCCGGATAAAATGCTGCAGGGTCGGCTCTTTTCCTATCCCGACGCACAGCGTTACCGAATTGGTGTAAATGCGCACCAGCTCCCTGTAAATGCCTGTCCGTTTGGTTTCAACAATTATCAGCGGGATGGGGCTATGGCATTCAATGAAGCGGGTGACGCTCCCAATTATTTCCCGAACAGTTTCGACAGAGTAAAACCAGATCCGGATTATAAAAACTTTGAGTACGAGATCACCAGCATGCACGTTGCGAACTTTAACAGAAATGAATTCGATGACGACCATTATACCCAACCTGGTCTTTTTTACACCAAGGCCCTGAATGAAAATGACCGGCAACACCTTATAAAGAATATTGTTAAGCACATGCAGGGAATTTCCGGTCCGAAAAGAGAAGAAATTATCGGCCGTCAGCTCTGTCATTTTTTCCGTGCGAATATTGAATTAGGGATGAAGATTGCCATGGGTCTGCAAATCAACATTGACGCGAATATGATGAGCCATATGAAGACATAATTAAATTTAAAATGTTAAAAAATGAATTTTTATAGATATTTTTCATTTTTCTACATAGATTTTTAGTAATTTGCATTTTTTAAAGACATTGATAACACATGAATTTTGACAATATTGTTGTAGAGAAGGAAAACAGAACCGCAGTCCTCACCATCAGAAGGCCGCAAAGTTTGAACGCACTGAACTCAGCTACTATAAAGGAGTTGAGTACCGCATTTGAAATCCTTAATGAAGATCAGGAAGTAAGAGTCATTATTTTAATCGGCGACGGTCCAAAATCTTTTGTAGCTGGTGCCGATATAAAAGAATTTTCAGATTTCGGGCAGGAAAAAGCAGAAGAACTTGCACGTAACGGGCAAAGCTTCCTTTTCAATAAAATTGAAAATTTAAAGAAACCCGTGATCGCTGCTGTAAACGGTTTCGCTTTGGGTGGTGGTCTGGAACTGGCTTTAGCCTGCCACATCCGCTATGCTTCAGAAAATGCCAGACTTGGACTTCCGGAAGTTACTTTAGGCTTGATTCCCGGTTACGGCGGCACGCAGAGGCTTGCAAAAATCGTTGGAAAAGGTCTTGCAAATGAGATGATCTTTTCAGCAAAAATGATTGACGCTAAAAAAGCGAAAGAAATCGGTCTTGTAAATGAAGTTTTCCCTTTGGAAGATCTTTTATCGAAAGCGAAAGAACTGGCTACCACTATTTCATATAATTCTCCCATGGCCATTGAAAAAGCCATTAAAGCCATTAATCTATCTGACACTGATAAAGGTTATGATGCCGAAATACAGTTTTTTGGAGAACTTTTCGATATGCCCGATAAGAAAGAAGGGGTTTCAGCGTTTCTGGAAAAGAGAAAACCCACATTTTAGTTTTGGAACCGAACAAATTTGATATCGCCTATTTAAAAATGGCGCAGGAATGGGCAAAACTTTCGTATTGTGAGCGTAAGAAAGTAGGAGCCCTTATTGTAAAAGACCGGATGATCATTTCTGATGGTTATAACGGTACACCTTCGGGCTTTGATAATTGCTGCGAAGATGAGAGTGGAAGCACACACTGGTATGTTTTGCATGCAGAAGCCAATGCAATCTTAAAACTTGCCAGTTCAACACAGTCTGCAAAAGGGGCAACGCTATATTTAACACTTTCGCCCTGTAAAGAATGCAGTAAACTGGTTTTACAGTCAGGAATCTCGAAAATCGTTTATATTCACGAGTATTCTGACGAAGAGGGAATAAGTTTTTTAAAAAACCACAACATTGAAACCGTTCAGATCCATGAAAATGAACTCTTGTCAATGTAAACCAATAACCAAAACAAAAAAGAGGAATTATGAAATGGGATGAAAAAATTAAGGAGTTTGAAAATTACCTTAAGTTTGAACGGAATTTTTCAGACAACACGCTGGATGCTTACCTTCGGGACATCAGAAAACTCAAGACTTTTGCAGAAGATTTCCTTGATAATGTTCTACCGGAACATATCACTTATGAACAGCTTCAGGAATATCTCTATCAGGTTTCCAAACAGAAATTCAGTGAAAGATCGCAGGCAAGATGGATTTCGTCTATCAAAGCATTTTTTAAATTTCTGCAGCAGGACGAAATGCGCGAAGACAATCCTTCAACCCTTCTAGAAGGACCCAAACTGGGACTTTATCTGCCCGATACACTCAGTTTTGAAGATGTGGAAAGAATCATTAAAGCCATCAATGTTACTACAGATCTCGGACAGAGAAACCGATGCATGATAGAAGTGCTTTACGGTTGTGGACTCCGGGTTTCTGAACTCATCGACCTGAGAATTTCCGACATCAATTTTAAAGAGAACTATCTTAAGGTTATTGGAAAAGGCGATAAATCGCGTCTGGTTCCGCTTGCAGACATTACGTCTCACCTCATCAAAGAATATATTCAGAATGTGCGGAGCCATTATAAAATCAATAAAAAGCACGAGGATATTCTGTTTTTGAACAGCAGGGGTTCTTCTATGTCACGCGTTATTGTCTTCATCATCATCAAGGAGCTTACCGAAAAAGCTGGAATCAGCAAAAAGATTTCTCCACATACGTTCCGCCACTCATTTGCCACTCATTTGCTTCAGAACGGTGCAGATCTTCGGTATATTCAGGAGATGTTGGGTCATTCGAGCATTACCACAACTGAAATTTATACTCATCTTAAAACTGATGAGCTCCGGAATGTTATTTTAAACTATCATCCACGAAACAAAGCGGTCTCCTAATCGATGGATGACTTAAAATACTGTCCTAAATGCGGAGAAAAAACATTGATTTGGGATGGCGAAAGGAAGTGGACCTGCGGTGCATGCGATTTTGTGCTGTATAATAATATTGCAGCTGCAGTGGCTGTGGTGATCAGGTGTGGTGATGAGATTTTATTCACGAAGAGAAACCAGATGCCCAAAAAGGGAAAACTGGATTTGGCAGGCGGTTTTGTAGATCCTGAGGAAAGTGCTGAGGAAGCCTGTGTCCGTGAGCTTTTTGAAGAACTGCAGCTTCACCTTCAGCCTTCTGACCTTAAATATCTTGGAAGTTTTCCCAATACTTATCTTTACAAAGAGATTGATTATCGCACGCTCGATCTTTTTTACGAATACAACGTCTCAGAAAAATTTGCAGTTAGCCTGGAAATCTCTGAGATTTCTGAAATCTTATGGATTCCTTTAAAAGAGATAAATCCGGATGACCTGGCTTTTGATTCCCAAAAACACTTTTTTCAGCACCTTTACCGATAATTTCCCACTAAAGAAATGTGGTAATTTCCTTGAGTTTTTTAATGACTTTTACTTCTTCAGCCTCAAAATTATCGTTGAAAACATCGAAGAACACCACCTGAAGGCCAAATGCTTTTGCGCCTTCCACATCAGCAATCCAGTCGTCGCCAATCATCATGGATTCTTCTCTGTTTGCACCGGCTTTTTTTAAAGCGTATTCATAAATTTCCGGCTTCGGTTTCCTGATGTTGATCTCATCGGCACTTGTAATGGTTTCAAAAAAGCTGCTGATGCCTGAAAGTTCGCATTTCCGGTCAGTGACTTCCTGAAATCCGTTGGAAAGGATGTGCAGTCTATATTTTCTTTCGGTAAGATATTCCAGAAGTTCCATCGCCCCTGCTACAAGGTCATTGTAATTAAGGATTTCATCCAGAAAATTGTGCTCAAAAATCTGGGCAAGCTCAAAATCATCAATCCCAAAAAACAGAAATGCATCATAAAAACGGTGTTTACGCAGGTATTCCTTATCAATATCGCCATCTCTGATCTGTGCCCAAAGTCTTTCGTTGATCGTGAAATATTCTCTGTGGAAATCTTCAAAATCAATTGAGTATTTTTTTTCGACTTTTTCTCTTTTATAAATTTCCTTGAGGGTTAGGTAAGCGTTTTTACGGTGATCCCAAAGGGTATTGTCGAGATCAAAGAAGATATGTTTGGGTTTTTCAGCAAATAATGAAGTCATAATAATATATAAACGCGCAAAAATAGCATAAAAAAAACCAAAGCAAACGAATTTGCTTTGGCAAAAGAATGGTTATTAATTTCCTTTTTTAGAACAATTACGGAAACTTAACACCGGAATAACTGTTAACGTTAACCTGCGGTAAAGTTGAGTTGTATTTTGCATTGATGGCTTTAATGAATTCGTTTGCAATCAGCGCATAGCCTCTTCCGGTAAGGTGAACCCCGTCAAGTGAGAACGTTCCGCCTGTAACAAATGTTGCTGAATATTTAACGCCGTCATACTGGATCCCAGATGCTCCTGATAGTTCAACCATTTTTGTATTGGCATCAACGAAAGCAAGACCTTTTGCATCTGCGATTGATTTAAGTGCTGTATTATAAGCCATGGTAGCGGTAAGAACCTTTGCGGTTTCTTTTTCGGTAAGAACATACTTGTCCTCTAATGCCATTACAGTACCACCCCCAATAGTTGGATTTAAAACCGCTGAGGCGGTCAGCAAAATAAGGTCTTTAGAGGTCGTTTGTCTGTATTTAGGAAGTCCAGGAACGGTACTTAGATCTTTGTCTGTGATAACAGCACCGTTTGCTGTTCCAGCAGTGAATTTTATCAGTCTCTTTTGATATTCTGCGTCGGTAATGGCACCTAAAGCTTTAGCCTGCGCTAAACCGCCATTGTATTGAGCATAGCCTCCGTTAAGTTGGGTAACTTGCAAATCAGTCAATCCTGCGATTGGCATTGCGGGAACTCTTGTGAAGTATGGTATCGAGGTAACATTCGGAATATTTGCCAAAACTCCTTTAGCGCCGTTTGCAGTTAATGCGGTTACATAACTGTTAATAACAGATGCGAATACAGTTGGATCTGTAATATCATTTGCGCCGTACGTTGTAGGATTTAAGTTGCCTGTCTGATCAGTTCCTATCCCTCCACTTGTGGAATAAGACAAAACATCATTATTTCCAATCCAAAGTGAGAAAAATGTTGGCGACTGACTCACAGCATCAGCAATTATCGAACTCGTAGCACTTGTTGCGAATCTTACATAATATGGATTTGCTAATCCCGCGCTAAGTCCCGCTGCATTCCCATAACCAGCAGCTCCCAAATGGAATGATTTTGCTCCAGGAACACCTAAATTTTGGTAAGGTCCCGAAGACACTACATTATCTAATGCTGCAGCGGCAGGCGAAGCAACAGGTGTTAAAGCACCATTCACTACCTGTAAAGTAAGCTTGCCAGAAAAACCAGGAAGGTTTGTAAATCCACCTACATTGTTTGGCATTAATGGTTGTTTGAAGGCACCTCCTCCTGCAAGCATCATTTGTTTAGCAATCATAGACGGGTAAGATTCGTTTTGCCCATCACTGTATAATGCGTTATCCCGATAGCCGGAAGTCAAAGAATTGCCTAAAGCTACATATTTTGTGAAATTGGCATCTCCGTTCGTTACTGAAATACTGCTTACGTCCTGATCGAAATCTGTTTTACAGCCAGTCGTAAATAATAAAGCTGAAACAGCGACTGTTGATATTAATATTTTTTTCATAATTTTAATTAAATCTAAAATGCATTATAAGAAAGACCTAAACCGAAGTAAAATGCCTTCGCTTTCGCCTGTCCAAAGAAATTACTGTTAGAATTCTCCACTTTTCTGCTTTGCGGCATCGCCCAGGCTCCTGCAACGTCAAGTCCGAAACCTTTTGCAAATTTAAATCCTAAACCTCCGGTAATCACATTGGTGTCAAATGATGGTGTTTCCGGAATAAAATTCTCATCTTCGTAAGGAGATTCATCATAATACCAACCTAATCTTCCGGCAATCATATCCGTTAACTGATACTGAGTTCCCAATCTAAAAGTTTTAGTGTTATGGAAATTCTTTGGTGAAACCAAAATCGTTGGATCTGATGCTTGATTACCGATCGGGGCTTTTTCAAAATCGAGGGTGAGTTTGCTGTAACGTTCCCATCCGTGATAGTTGAAATCTGCAGAAAGTAACCATTTAGGGGTTACTTTATAGGTCAAACCAACAGTATATTCTTCCACCAAAGGAAGTGTAGCCTTAAAGTTATCCTGGCCGTTCGCATCCAATCCGAGAGATGAATATAATGCGGGAGAAATAGCGAATGTTGCCTTACCTTCTTCAGCTTCCATGTCAACCGGTGAGCGGTATGCTACACTGATGTCCCATTTGGCATCCGGCTGAAAATAAAATCCAAAACCAAATCCTTGTCCCGTAGCTTTTTCGTCTTTCAGGTTAAGCGTTCCATCTAATTGGGTTACCGCCTTGTCCCAGTTTACAGAGCCTTTAGCGTAAATGTAACTGGCTCCCAAAGATGCCCATGGTGCAAGTTTTACTGAAACCATCGGCTGGAAATAAAACGATTTCAATTCCAGTCTCTGAACAATTTCTCTTCCTGCCCAATCTTCTGGCCATTCAATTGTACTTCCAAATGGCGTGGAAAAGTTAAACCCAACTGATAAATTCGGCATTACTTTATAGGCAATAGCTGCATAAAGTGGGGTCCCGATCGGGCTGTCGGTTGTATAGGATTCAAGGGTATTCAGATTTTGGTATGTTACTTCTGATTTGGCACCAAATCCGCCTGCAACAACACTCAGTTTCGAAGGAATAAATGACATTCCCGCAGGATTGAAAAATGTAACACTCGCGTCTTCCGCGTGAGCACTCGTGTGAGCCATCGCCAACTGCTTAATACCCTGAAGCGATACCCTGAATCCCCCAGCAAACAGCATACTGCCTGCCAATAGGGATGAGGAAATTAAGATCTTTTTCATAAAAAAATGATTATTATTGTTCAAATATAAAATTATTTTCATCACAAATGTTAATTAATTTTAACATTTTAAACTAAACGTCTATTTGTTGCTATGTTTAAAATAGTATCTAAAATTTAATATACTGATTTTCAAATAATTAGCACTGAAATAATGTCATTAATAATGAAGGTACAGCGGACTGTTTATTTCAAACACTCCTTTAAATATTAAAAGCAAACTCAGGTTGGTTTTATTTTTTAAATACAGTCAAAAAAAATCAATTTTAAATATTAAATAAAATTTATACTAAATTTGCACATTAAATAAAAAAATTATGAGTTGTGGATGCAAAACATCCGGCGATTCTTCCCATTCATGCGGAACCAAATCTGCGAATGGCTGCGAAAGTGTAAATACCTGCGGTAATAGCTATAAATTAAGTGTATTCGACTGGCTTTCTGACATCAATAACCCCGTTTCCAACCAATGTGATTTTGTGGAAGTGAGATTTAAAAATGACAGAAAGTGTTTCTATAAAAATATACACCGTTTACCGCTTCACATAGGAAGCATTGTAACAGTAGAATCTAGTCCCGGACATGATGTTGGTGTGGTAAGTCTCACCGGTGAACTGGTGAAAATTCAGATGAAGAAGAAACATTTTCCTGATGAAACGCCACTGAAAATTTACCGTTTAGCCAATCAAAAAGATATTGAAACATGGCAGGAGGTTCGTAAAAAGGAAGAAACCGTAAAAGTGGATGCCCGAAAAATCTCGCATGCACTGAATCTTCAGATGAAAATCACCGATGTGGAATTTCAGGGAGACAATTCGAAAGTTACTTTTTACTATACAGCTGATAACCGTGTCGATTTCCGTCTGCTGATTAAAGAATTTGCGGCTACATTCCGTACAAAAATTGACATGAAACAGATCGGTTTCCGCCAGGAAGCCGCGAAAATCGGTGGAATAGGCTCATGCGGACGTGAACTCTGCTGCTCCAGCTGGCTTACCGATTTCAGATCCGTCAACACCAATGCCGCCCGTTACCAGCAGTTGAGCATCAATCCTCAAAAACTGGCCGGCCAGTGCGGGAAACTCAAATGCTGTCTAAATTATGAACTCGACAGTTATCTGGATACTTTAAGCGCATTTCCGCCCTCATCAACCAATCTCGATACCGAAAGAGGAAGGGCATTCTGTATTAAAATCGATGTTTTCAAAAGAAAAATGTGGTTCGCGTATGCCGACAATTCTATGGCGTGGTATGACTTCGACATTGAAGACGTCAAAAAAATGATTGCGAAAAACAAGAACGGAGAGAAAATAATTCCTCTGGAAGATTTAAAGGTGACTGAACACGCCTATAAAACAAATGACCTGATTCAGGAAAGCAGTCTGGACCGTTTTGAGAAGGACCGCAAACCCAATCAGAACAGAAACCGCAATCAGAAACAGGATAAAAGATCAACCAGACCTGATCAGGCCAAAGCTCCGCAGGGCCAGAAAAACAATCCTCCGAAAGCGAGAACAGCGCCTGAAAATCAAACTGCAAACCCAACGGGACAAAACCCGCCGAAAAAGAAATTTAAAAAGAAATTTCCTCCAAAAAAAGACAATAATGTATAAGATTTCAGCAGTTTTTGCCATTTTGGTTTTGTTTGTAAGCTGTTCAGATGCAGGTGATCACACCCAAATGAACGCAGTAAACGGTAAATGGAATAAAAAAACAGAACAGCAGTTCCGTTTTGAAATTAAAGACGCGCAAAATCCTAAAAATATTATATTTGTGGTAAGAAACAATAACACCTATCCGTACAGCAACCTGCGGATGATTGTTAATCTTACCAATTTAAAAACGAAGAAAAAAATAACGGATACACTGAACTGTGTACTCGCAAATCCGAACGGAGAATGGATTGGTAAAGGTTTCGGTGAAACAAAAGAAATCCTTTTCCAGTACAGGCTTAACTACAAATTTCCTGAAAACGCCCCGTATAACATTGGGATTACACAGGCAATGCGCAGGGATGTACTTCCGGGAATTGAGGACATCGGAGTAAAAATAGAACCGGCAAAACCATAATTATTGATGGAAAACAAACAGAACAGTGGGAGCAGACCGAATTTTCCGCTTCCTCCAAAAAATAATAAAACCAAAAGAACCGGCTGGCGCAAATGGGTCAGAATGATCTGGATTGGTCTTATTGCTTTGGTTGTAGGAATTGCAGCGCTCTTTTTTGCAGTTTCCCAGGGATTTGTGGGTGAAATGCCCGATGTTCAACAGCTGGAGAATCCTGATATTTTTGTCGCTTCAGAAATATATTCTTCCGATGGTGTGAAACTGGGAACTTTTGAGAAAGAAAAAACAATGCCGGTTACCTATAAAGAGCTGCCGCCTTATTTGGTGTATGCTTTGCAGGCGAAGGAAGATGAACGTTTCAAGGAACACTCCGGTATCGATATTTGGTCCGTAGCAAGGGCTGTTGCATACGGAGGGCAACGCGGTGGAGGGTCGACGATTTCTCAACAGCTCGCCAAACTGCTTTTTACAGAGCAGGTATCTCATAACAAGATTGGTCGCGCCTTTCAGAAACTGAAGGAATGGGTCGTAGCGGTAAGTCTGGAAAAAAGATATACCAAGGAAGAAATCATTGAGAAATACTTCAATAAATTCGATTTCGTAAACAATGCTAATGGGATAGAGATGGCCTCGCGTATTTATTTTAATAAATCCACACCGCAGCTTACGCTTCCCGAAGCGGCAACTTTTGTTGCAATGCTTGAGAATCCTGTAAAAAACAATCCCAAAAGATATCCCGAAAGAGCAAAACAAAGAAGAGATGTAGTGCTCGAACAAATGCTTAAGACCGGATATCTGGATCAGGAAAATTATGAAAAGGCAGTCAACACTCCAGTAAAAATTGATTATCAGCCGGTAAAAAGTGTAGACGAAGGCTATTCAGCGTATTATAAATTTTACTTACGGAAAGAAATAGACCGCTATCTGAAAGATTATGAAAAACAAACCGGAAAAAGCCTGAACCTTTTTCGCGACGGACTAAAAATTTATGTTACCCTTGATTCTAAAATGCAGAATTACGCCGAAGAATCTATCAGGGAACATTTGACCGAACTTCAGAGCAGATTTGATTCGGAACAGCGCGGCAGGAAGGAAGCTCCTTTTTATTTTCTGGATGATACTCAGATCAATTCGATAATGATGCAGGCCGTAAAACGAACTGGCCGCTATAAACAACAGAAGGCAGCGGGTGTTTCAGAAGACTCCATTATGATGGATTTTAGAACTCCGACCAAAATGTCCAGGTTTACGTGGGGCGGCGAAGAGGAAGTGGAGATGACTCCATGGGATTCCATCCGTTATCACAAGCAGATTGCACAGGCAGGTTTAATGTCGATGGTGCCCGGAACCGGAGAAATAAAAGCCTGGGTGGGCGGAATCAACTGGCAGCATTTCCAGTACGACCACATCAAACAGGGAAAAAGACAGGTTGGATCTACCTTTAAACCTTTTGTATACGCAACGGCGATTATGAAATTGGGTTTAACACCATGTTCAACAATTTCCAACGCCACTTACAGAAAGGGAACCTGGACTGTTGAAGGGTCAGGAGGAAGTTTGACTTTGAGAGACGCTCTTGCTCATTCTAAAAACCCCGTCGCAGTGCGGCTGATTGAGATGGCTACTCCAAAAAGTGTCATCCAGACCGCCAGAGATTTGGGAGTTACAGAAGAAATTCCGAACGAATACGCAGTAGCTTTAGGTTCGTCGGATATTACCATTTTTGAAATGTTGGGTGCATACAGCACGTTTGCCAATTACGGGAATTATATTAAACCGGAGATGATCTGGCGTATTGAAGATGCAAACGGCAGAGTGATAAAAGAAGTGAAGCCGGAAATGAAAGAAGTCATGAATGAGCTGTATGCTTACACGATGATTGACCTGATGAAAGGCGTTGCATCTTATGGCACCGCTTCAGGAGAACTCCGTAGAAAAGGAATTCCTGCAGAAGTAGAAATTGCCGGAAAAACCGGAACGACCCAGAATAATTCTGACGGTTGGTTTATGGGAATCACTCCTAATCTCGCAACCGGGGTTTGGGTAGGCTGGGAAGACCGTGCCACTCACTTCCGCGGAACCGGCGAAGGTCAGGGAGCGAAAATGGCACTTCCGATTTGGGCCATATTTATGAAAAAAGTCTGGGCCGATAAAACCCTTGGGGTGGCGCCTGATGATAAGTTTGTAAAACCTTCCGAATGGAAAGGGGACTGTTCAGATCTTCGTGGTCTTGGCGGTTATGGCGACGATGGTGGTCTGCAGACAATCGATGAGCTCAAGAATCCTGAGCCCGAACCCGAGCAGCCAAAACAGAATGCGAAAAAAGAAGAAAATGTAAATGAAGTCATTAACAGCGGCGAAGACATTGATTTCAACAAATAGTAATTATTCAACAAGATTTATAAGGCCCTTCCGTTTACGGAAGGGCCTTTTCTTTACCCGGAATATATTCAGTAATTTTGAACCATGAAGCTGAACAATATTACGCAGAACTTTACCAAATTATTCCCAGGAGATTTTTCGGGAAACAATATGCAGCGGCAGACCCCCAAAATCCTGTTTGCTGCTGTAAAACCAGCCGGATTTCCGCATCCTGAACTTCTTGATTTCAATGAAAACCTTGCTGAAGAAATTGGTTTGGGAAAATTGGAGAAAAATGATCTGGATTTTCTCGTGGGCAATAGCCTCCCTGAAAACTGGGTGACTTATGCTACTGCTTATGCGGGACACCAATTCGGAAACTGGGCCGGACAGTTGGGGGACGGAAGAGCCATTTATGCCGGAGAAATCCAAAATGATGAAGGAAAAACAACAGAAATACAATGGAAAGGAGCCGGAGCAACTCCGTATTCGCGTCATGCCGATGGCAGGGCAGTGCTTAGGTCTTCCGTAAGGGAATATCTGATGAGCGAAGCCATGTTTTTCCTCAATATTCCGACCACGAGATCGTTGAGTCTTTGTCTGACGGGCGAAAAAGTGATGCGCGATATGATGTACGACGGAAATCCTGCTCCGGAAAAGGGTGCAGTAATGATCAGAACCGCAGAAAGTTTCCTGCGTTTCGGTCATTTTGAATTGATTTCTGCCCAGAAGGAAACGGCTCTTCTTAAAAAACTCACCGATTTCGCCATTATCAACTATTTTCCGGAAATAAATGCGGAGAGCGAGAACAAATACCGGGATTTTTTTGAAAATATCGCCCTTAGAACTGCCGATCTGATGGTCGAATGGTACCGCGTCGGTTTTGTGCACGGCGTCATGAATACCGATAACATGTCGGTTCTGGGGCTGACCATTGATTACGGGCCTTTTTCTTTTCTGGATGAATACGACCTGAATTTTACACCCAACACCACCGATTTACCGGGACGCAGATATGCGTTCGGCAAACAGGCGCAGATAGCACAGTGGAATCTTTGGCAGCTCGCCAACGCCCTTTTTCCTTTAATTAATGATGAAGCTTTTCTGGAAAAAGTGCTTAATGATTTCAGCCCCACCTTCTGGAAAAAACATGATGAAATGCTCGCGCGTAAGTTTGGATTTGAAAATCTTATTGAAGGTGACAGCGAATTCTTCACGAACTGGCAGAAACTGATGGAAGATTTAAAGATCGACCATACCTTATTTTTCAGTCAGCTGGAAAAACTGGATGAAAACAACGATCTGAAAATTCTTTTTGAAAATACGTTTTATGATGGAATCACTGAGGTTCAGCTAAAGGAACTGACTGATTTTATTGATCTTTATAGAAAAAGAAGAACTGAAAATGCCATTTCAATGGACGTTTCTCTAGCAATGATGAAGGCAAACAATCCGAAATTCATCCTGAGGAATTTTATTCTTTTCGAATGCATTGAAGAACTCGAAAACGGGAAAAAGGAGATGTTCAACAAAATTTTAAGCGCCCTCCGGAATCCATATGAGGAAATTTATCCGGAATTTTCGCAGAAAAGACCTTCCGTGTATGATGACCGGTCCGGCTGCAGCATGCTTTCGTGCAGTTCCTGATTTTGTTTACTTTTGCAGAAAACCAATCCCTTGAAACTTCAAACCAAATTAAAGCATTTCGTCAGCCTCATTTTCCCCTCAACTGTCGCGGAATGGCTGGTTTTCTTATTTTTTCTTGCGGTTTATGGCCTTTTGGCGGGAACAATCGCCCTGAATTACCGCATCGTTTTCGATAACCGGATTCCATGGGATGCGTATTTCAGTTTCGATAACCGTTCGGTTGTGCTTACCGGCGGTGGTTTCGAGAGGCATCCGCTTTCCAATTATTTTTTTGAGGTGCTCAGGAATATTGCATTCTTTTTTTCTGACGGCAAAAGAGATGTGAATTTCCGTTTGGTTCTTGCCCTTGCCAGCGCTTTTACGGTGAGCCTTAACATTGTGCAGATCTTTAAATATCTGAAGAATATCATTCGGCTTCCGCTGGTGGTTTCACTATTGATTCTGTCTTTTTTCGGCGTTTTTTCGACCAATATCCTGCTCTCTTTCACTCCGGAAACGTATACGTATACGCTTTTTCTGCTCGTTCTTTTCAATTATTATGCAGCGCTGAAACTGAGGAATGAACAAAAAATCCCCGCTGCTGCGCTTGCGCTTTCGGCTGTTACTTTGGGCGGACTGACCATCACCAATATCGTGAAAGCTTATATTCCGCTGCTTTTTGAGAAAAATGTGTTCCGTGACCTGAAGAAATTCGGAAATATGGCGCTCAGAGTTCTGATTTCGGCAGGCTGCTTTGTGCTGCTTTATCTTTACCGCATTGATTTCAATTATCTTAAAATCTTTGAAAAGACGGGCGAACAGTATGAGAAATTCTCGAAACCGAAGGTCACGCCACTGTGGGATATGATTTCTTCGTGGTTTTTTGGCGGGAACATTCTGTTTCCATCATTCGTCATGAGGGATTATCACAATAAAAAAGGTTTTGAGTACAAGGCGCTTTTTATGGATGTTTATTCGAGCGAAATTTCTTACATCTTGATTGGAATGGTTCTTTCACTTGTCATTTGGAGCTATGCAAGGAACTTCAGGAATAAGTTTGTACAGATTCTGATGATTTCTTTTCTTTTCGATGTGATCATTCACTGTGTTCTGAAATTTGGGCTTCATACCTCTTACATTTATGGTGGGCATTTTGTTTTTGTGTATCCGCTGATGATTGGCTGGCTGTTTTTCTCATACCGTGATTCCCCGAAAGTGCTTTCTTCAATGATGGCGATTCTTACCGTTATTTTTGTGTACACTGCAATGAACAACATCATCAGGATGGAGGAGTTTTTCACTTTTCTGGATACTTATTACCGCTAAAAAAGCCGGAACTTAATTCCGGCTTTCTCATTTTTGTATGAAAATTTATTTTGCCTCAACACAGAAAACCCTGTACTGAACGGCAATCGCGGATTTAAAATATTCTCTGATTCTGGCAAGATCTGAAGCCGCGCTCTGTTTGGTAAAGTAACTTCCGGCCAAGATCTTATAGTTTGGCCTTAAAGAAGCATCGGTTTCCACTTTCAGGTTCGGGAACCTTCTGCGGAAATAGGCTTTTACTTCGTTGGCTTCTTCGTTGCTTCTTACAGTATTGATCTGAATTTTATATCCTAAAATTCTTGGGTTTTGCCGGCATATTTCTGCATTGGTTAACGCTCTGCTCGGCACAACAACGGTTGATCTTCCGGGTTTGGGATGGTCATTATCGTTTGAATTCATGGCCAGCCGTTCACAGTTATCTTCAATTTTCGTTAAAGCATCATTAATCCGCGTATCCATTGCCATGCTGAGTTCTGTGCCAGACAAGGTGTCTTTTTTAACAACCTGTTGAGCATCAATATGATAAAATAAAGCTGTAAAAAAAACCAGGTTTATTTTGATAAAATTTTTCATTCCGTAGTATTTCAGGCAAATTTAAACAAATAAAAATTATACCACACTTTGTTATTTAGAACCAATACAAATTACCGTCAAATCGGCATTTGCTTTATTTATCTGCTGTTAATTTTCTGTTAAATGTGCTATTTTTGCCAAATTGAAAAAGCATTCAATACAATTTACTAACCCAAGATTTTATAAATGATTAGTTGGAGAAAGCATTACAAAAGAGGTCTTATCGCAATAGGTCTGTTGCTGTCGACCAGTGCTTCTATTTACGCTCAGGGAGATGCCAAAAACGGTGAAAAACTTTTCAAAGCAAACTGTACTGCTTGTCACGCATTAGACAAACAAGTGGTGGGTCCTGCTTTAGGAGGCGTAGTAGACAGACTTAAGAAGGAACAGAATCTGGACACAGATTGGCTTCACAAATGGATTAAAGACAACAAGGCATTCCGGGCTTCCGGCGACAAATATGCCAATGAAGTCTTTGAAAAATTCAACAAAACTGAAATGCTGCAGTTTCCTAATCTTACCGATCAGGACATTAACGACATTTTAGAATACACGACAAACCCACCTGCACCGGAGCCTGCCGCAGCAGATGCAACCGCAACCGGAACCGACGCAAATTCTATTGCAGCGATTGAAGCCGCTAAAAAAGACTCTGTGAATTCGAAGATCATCCTTATTTCACTGTTGGCCATTGGCGGACTTTTACTTTGGATGTTGTTCAAACTCAGACAGCTCGTTAAACTTCAGCAATCAGACGAATTAACAGGACTGAATTCTTCAAGAGCTTATTCTTTCGCAGATTTATACAGAAAATATAGTTATATCGGGAAAGGGATTCTTGGTCTTCTCGCTATTTTTGCCGCTTACGGAATCTGGAACTGGATGATGTGGATTGGGGTTTACAAAGGCTACAAGCCGGAGCAGCCGATCTATTTCTCCCACAAGATTCACGCTGGTGAGAATAAAATCGACTGTCAGTTATGTCACTCCTCCGCCAAATACGGAAAGGTTTCAGAAATACCTTCCATGAATGTATGTATGAACTGTCACCGTATGATTTCTGAGTATAAAGGAAAATATATCGAACCAGGGAAAGACAGGGATTTCTACACAGGAGAGATTCAGAAAATTTATGCCGCTACCGGTTGGGATCCTGCAAAACAGCAGTACACCGGAAAAACGCAGCCTGTAGAATGGACGCGGATTCACAACATGCCGGATTTCGTTTACTTCAACCACTCGCAGCACGTTGTTGCAGGAGAACAGGCAATTATTACTTCATTCAACAAAAAGAATCCGGAAAGCAAGATTGATGTGGTTTGTAAAGCCTGTCACGGAAAAATTGATACCATGAATGTGGTACAGATGGCCAATGACTTCACGATGGGATGGTGTATCGAATGTCACCGGACAACAGAAGTGGATATGACCAATGGTTATAATAAAGAATACTTCAAAAATCTGCATGACAAACTAAAAAAACAGTACGGTTCAGGAACCAAGGTCACCGTAGCAGCAATTGGAGGTCTTGAGTGTGGTAAATGTCATTATTAATAACTAAAAATTAGAAGTATCAATGGCTTCAAACAAAATACAATTCAGAAGTATTCATGAACTGAAAGATCCGGCTTTGAACACCAAGCTGGCTCAGAAAGAATTTCAAAATGAAATTCCTGTAGATGAATTCTCGGGTGATTCCGAAAAAGACTCGGGTACGTCCAGAAGAGATTTTCTTAAACTTCTCGGATTTTCTACGGCGGCCGTTACTTTGGCAGCATGTGAGGCACCTGTAATTAAAACAATTCCTTATGTAGTGAAACCTCACGACATTATTCCCGGAATCCCTAATTACTATGCTTCCACCTATTTCGACGGGTACGATTTTGCCAGTGTGCTGGTAAAAACCCGCGAAGGAAGACCGATTAAAATAGAGCCGAATCCTGCTGCCAACGAATTGGGTAGAACCAATGCAAGAACGCAGGCTGCAGTCCTTTCACTTTATGATAACGATAAAGTAAAACAGCCAAAACTCGACGGAAAGGATGAAACCTTTGATAAAGTGGATGATTTTGTGCTGAAAGGTCTTACAGAAGCACAGGCTGGCGGAAAAAGAATCGTGGTTTTATCACACTCTTTCGCTTCTCCAACTTTCAAGAAACTGTTCGCAGATTTCAAAACCAAATATCCAACCGCTGAACTTGTTACTTACGATGCGCTTCCACATGCTGCGGCGTTAGATGCTGCACAGGAAGTATTCGGACAGCGCGCTTTACCGGTTTACGACCTTGCTAAAACACAGTTGGTGGTTTCTTTCCAGGCAGATTTCCTTTCCGATTTTAACGGAGGATCTTTGGAGAGTTCTTACGCAATTGCAAGAAAACCAGGTCCGCAAATGATGCGTCATATTCAGGTAGAGTCGAACATGTCTTTAGCCGGAGCCAACGCCGATACAAGAATTAAATTAAAACCAAGCTTAGTAAATAAGACTTTGGTTGAAGTATACAACGGACTGAACGGAGGTACTTCTGATAAAATCGCTGCAGGAATTGTAAAAGAACTTCAGGAAAAAGGCAGCAACGCTGTTGTTTTTGCTGACGGTTCCAAAGGAGCGCAGGTTTTAGCACACTTAATCAATCAGAAATTAGCGTCAACTGCTTTCACAGGAAAAGCAAACTTCCTGAAAGAATTCGACGGAGCAAGATATCAGGAATTTTTAGGGTGGATGAATGCAGGCCAGGTTGGCGTGTTGATCACGAATAATGTAAACCCGATTTATTCCAGCAATAAAGGAGAAGATTTCAGAAAAGCTTTGGCAAAAGTACCGTATGTGGTTGCAGTTGCCGATAAGAAAAATGAAATGTACAAAGCTGCAAAAGCAGTGATTCCTGTTGCAAACTGGCTTGAATCATGGGGTGATATGTCTCCGCAGACCGGAGTGTACACTTTGATGCAGCCTACCATTCAGAAAATTTACAAATCAAGACAGATTGAAGAATCCCTATTGGTTTGGATGAACGGTAAAAACAACGCAGCCAACAATTATTACGATTATTTAAAAGCGAATGCTGCCGGATTGATTGGCGGAACAACTTTCAATAAAGCCCTTTACGGCGGAATTATTGCAGGTGGAAACACTGCATCCCTGTCGTACGCCGGCGGAAACGCTGCTCAGGCGGTTGCTGAATTGGGGAATTTCAAAGCTTCTGAGATGGAGTTGGTGCTTTACACCAAAACTTCCATGGGAGACGGAACCCAGGCAAACAATCCTTGGTTGCAGGAACTTCCGGATCCAATTTCCAGACTTTCCTGGGACAATTACCTGACCATTTCTCCAAAAGATGCCGAAAGACTGGGTCTGGAGAATGACCTGAATGCAAGAATGCAGCTCGACGGTTCTGTGGTAAACCTTACCGCAAACGGAGTAACGCTGAAAGATGTTCCTGTATTCATTCAGCCAGGACAGGCTGAAGGTTCTGTTGGACTGGCACTGGGTTACGGTAAAAAGGATTCAGGTGCAGTTGCAGATAACGGAGTAAACGCTTATCCGCTGTTTGACGGATCAAACTTAATTGTTTCCAATATAAAACTCGATAAAACAGGCGAAGACCATGAATTTGCAGGAATGCAGCTTCAGAATACCTTGATGGGACGTTATGAAATCGCAAGAGAAGTTCCTTTGGAATCTTATCTGAATGTAGATTTCAATGATGAAGAATTAGGATGGAACAAGCCATTGGAATACCACACCATCGGAGGTGCTTTACCGGCAGGTAAAATTGACCTTTGGGATGCTTTTGATGATACTGATGGGCCTCACTTTAACCTTTCTGTGGATCTGAATTCATGTACAGGCTGCGGAGCATGTATCATCGCTTGTCAGGCTGAAAACAACGTTCCTGTTGTTGGTAAAGCTGAAATCAGAATGTCTCGTGATATGTACTGGTTAAGAATCGACCGTTACTATTCAGCAATTGAAAAACTGGAAACCCGTGAAGTGGTGGACAGAGGCTTGAATGCCGCAGAACTTTACGGTGGACCTTTCACCGAAGGAATCCTGAATCATCCTGCAGATAACCCGGACGTAATCTTCCAGCCGGTAATGTGTCAGCACTGTAACCACGCTCCATGTGAAACAGTTTGTCCGGTAGCGGCCACTTCACACGGTAAGCAGGGTCAGAATCAAATGGCATACAACAGATGTATCGGTACAAGATACTGTGCAAACAACTGTCCGTACAAAGTAAGAAGATTCAACTGGTTTACATATAACCTGAATGATAAATTCGATTTCCACCAGAACAACGATCTGGGAAGAATGGTGCTGAATCCTGACGTTGTTGTTAGAACAAGAGGGGTGATGGAAAAATGTTCAATGTGTATCCAAATGACTCAGAACACCATTCTTGAAGCCAAAAAAGAAGGAAGAGTCATAAAAGACGGCGAATTCTCTACAGCTTGTGTGAACGCTTGTCCGACAGGAGCAATGAAATTTGGAGATATGAACGATAAATCTTCGAAAGTAAGAGCGCTGTATAACGACAACAGAAGATATACACTGCTCGAAGAAATCGGTACAAAACCAAACGTCTTCTATCACACGAAGGTGAGAAACAGAAAAGAAAACATAGTTTAAATAATAATAAGGTAAAAAATGTCACATTACGAAGCACCGATAAGGGAACCTTTAATTATTGGTCACAAGACTTATCACGATATTTCTGAAGATATCGCAAGACCTATCGAAGAAAGAGCCGGAAAACTATGGTGGATTTCTTTATTTGTAGCCTTAGCTCTTTTTTTATATGGTTTCGGCTGTATTGCTTATACCATCGGTACAGGTATCGGAGCTTGGGGACTTAACAGAACCATTAACTGGGGTTGGGATATTACCAATTTCGTTTGGTGGGTAGGTATCGGTCACGCGGGAACGCTGATCTCTGCCGTACTGTTACTCTTCAGACAGCGCTGGAGAATGTCCGTAAACCGTTCCGCAGAGGCGATGACGATTTTTGCCGTTGTACAGGCTGCTATTTTCCCTGTAATTCACATGGGTAGAGTTTGGGTAGGCTATTGGGTGTTCCCTTTGCCAAACCAGTTCGGTTCTCTGTGGGGGAATTTCAACTCACCTTTGCTTTGGGATGTATTTGCAATCTCCACTTATTTCTCTGTGTCAACCGTATTCTGGTTCATGGGTCTGATTCCTGACTTTGCAATGATCAGAGACAGGGCCAAAACACCTTGGACAAAAAAAATATACACCTTCCTGGCCTTCGGTTGGGGCGGTAAAGCAAAACACTGGCAGCGTTTCGAAGAACTTTCTTTGGTTCTGGCAGGTTTGGCAACCCCATTGGTATTCTCGGTTCACACCACGGTATCCTTTGACTTTGCTACTTCAGTAATTAAAGGATGGCACTCCACCATTTATCCACCGTATTTCGTTGCGGGTGCGATTTTCTCCGGATTTGCAATGGTACAGACGCTTTTGCTTGTTGCGAGAAAAGTATGTCACCTTGAAGATTACATCACCATGTATCATATTGAGATCATGAATATCGTAATCATTGTAACAGGTGGGATGGTAACGGTAGCGTATGCAACCGAATATTTCATCGGATGGTATTCCGGATCAAGATTTGAAGATTTTACGTATCTCTCTCCGGGAGCAGCAACCGGTCCTTACTGGTGGGCTTTCTGGGCACTGATTACATGTAACCTCATCATTCCAGCATCATTCTGGTTCAAGAAACTGAGAACAAACATCATCTGGACTTTCATCGTGGCATTGATCATCAATATCGGGATGTGGTTCGAAAGATTCGACATTATCGTAATCAACCTTTCAAGAGATTATTTGCCGGGATCATGGACGATGTTTAAACCGACAATTATTGACGTAGGAGTTTACCTCGGAACCATTGGTTTCTTCTCGGTACTATTCCTGCTGTATGCAAGAACATTCCCTGTGATTGCACAGGCCGAATTAAAAAGTATTCTGAAAATTTCAGGTGAAACCTATAAAGCAAAAGAAGGAGATGAGCACCACTAAAATAATTTACGGTCTTTATGCCGACGACGATGATTTAATACAGGGTGTTAAAGCATTCAACGATAAAGGAATTAAAATTAATGAGGTTTATACGCCTTTCCCGGTTCACGGGCTCGATAAACTTTTGGGTTTCAAAAAAACCAGAATATCCGATGCCGCTTTCATTTATGCCGTGTATGGAGTAACCATTGGGTCGCTCGTTACATGGTACACCATGAACCACGACTGGCCGCAGAATATCGGTGGTAAACCTGCATTCGACTGGGCGCACAACATGCCCGCGTTTGTGGTACCGATGTTTGAACTCATGGTTTTCTGTGCAGCACACATGATGTCGCTTACATTCCTCATCAGAAACAAAATGTATCCTGGCGCGGCCCCGCAGAATCCTGATCCAAGAACTACGGATGATAAATTTATGATGGAGTTTGCACCGCAGAGTGATGATGAGTTCAATGCAATCAAGCAGACTTTAATTGATACAGGTGTTGAAGAAATAACGGTAAAAGATGCTTAGAATGAAAAAGAATTTATTAAAAATTACGGCGCTTTTAGGTTTGACCACAGTTTTGCTTAACTCTTGCGGTCCCAAAGACACTCCGCCGCTGGTATATTTTCCTGATATGTATTATCCGGTAGCGTATGATCCTTTGATGAAAGCAGAAGATGCTTATTCTGATCATGAAAATGAAATCCCGGCTTTCGTTAAAAACGGTGGAGCAACAGGTTTAGGTCCGGTTGAAGGAACTGTGGCCCAAAATAAAGACGGCGTTTTCGAAGAACGATTGCTTCCGAAAACACCGGATGAATATAATGCTGGATATGACGCTTCCAAAGCAATGACGGCTTCCCCTTTAAACCCGGCCAATCAGGCAAAAGATATTGCAAGAGGTAAAATTCTGTTTGATCATACCTGTTCTGCCTGTCACGGTGTTGCCGGAGACGGTCAGGGTCCGATTGTATTAAGCGGTGCCTATTCCGGAGTTCCTAAATATGCTGACCGTCAAATTACAGTTGGTTCCGTACATTATGTGCTCACCAATGGTAGAAATGCAATGGGTTCCTATGCCGGAATGTTATCAGCAGGTGACCGGTGGAGAGTTGCCATGTATGTCATGAGTGCCTTTAAAGGCGGAGCGGCTGCACCAGTTGCCGCCACTGCTTCTGCGACGGCTGCAACAACCGATTCAACCGCAACTAAAAAATAAAAAGAAAAAAAATGTATAGTTTTTCACCCAAATTAAGATTAATTTCTATTATACTTCTCATTTCCGGATTGGTTCTTTTTGGCATCGGTTATTTTATGAACCACGGAATTGATGAAACCAGAATAGAACAGATGATGGAGTCTATTCATTCGAGCGGGCATGAAATCCGTCCTACCCATTCCAGTGAAATGGTGGGGCCTCAGGATCATGCTGCACATTTGGAACACGCTACAATGCAGGTTCACAATCAGCCTTTGGCTGCCATTCATTTGGTTGCGGTCTTTTTCTTTGGATTAAGCTGCGCGGTCCTGTTCTTTTACTGTATTCAGCATGTTGCTCATGCCGGATGGTCAATTATCGTAACGAGGGTGATGGAAGGTATTGCTTCTTACATTCCCTGGGGTGGCGCAATCCTGATCATCATGATGCTGATCAATATCACGCACAATGGTCATCTGTTCCATTGGATGGATCCGGATCTTACTGATCCCACTTCTCCTCATTTCGATTCCATTCTTTATGAAAAGAGTACATTCTTAAATATTCCTTTTTATGCTTTCAGAACATTCTTGTATGTAATCGGAGCTTCGTTCTTCGTTTGGAAACTTAAAAGAATGTCCAAAAAAGTAGATGAAACAAAATCCAGAGTCGATTATCAGAATCTGTATAAGTGGGCAGTTGGTTATATCGTGTTTTTCGGTTTCTGTTCTGCAGCCTGGGCTTGGGACTGGTTGATGTCTATTGACCCTCACTGGTATTCAACCATGTATATCTGGTACTCTATGGTAAGCTGTTTGGCAAGTGCTGTAGCAATGATCATCCTTGTGAGTGTGTATTTAAAGAAAAAAGGATTCCTTCCTCAGTTTAATGACAATCACCTGCATGATTTAGGAGTTTTCCTTTTTGCAACAAGTATGCTTTGGACTTATACCTGGTTTGCACAGTTCATGCTTTACTGGTATGCCAACGTTCCGGAAGAGGTGAATTATTTCTTCGGAAGATTCGAATATTATGCACCGACTTTCCTTCCGATGCTTGTTATTAATTTCCTTTTACCTTTATTGGTGTTGGTAAGTTCAAGCATCAAAAGAAACTACACTGTAGTAACTGTGATGGCGGTTGTGGTAATTTGCGGACATATCTTGGACTATTTCAATATGGTAATGCCGGGAACGGTTGGACCCTACTGGAAGACACCGGAAGTATTGCTGCTGGTTTTAGGCTCAGTTCTGTTTATTGTGGGTCTGTTTACCTTTGTGGTGATGACGGCTTTATCAAAACTCAAACTGATCCCAACCGGAAATCCATTCCTCAAAGAATCAGAGATTTATGAATATCCGTTCTAACAGGTAACAAAATAATTAAAATTCCGACTAACTTTTTTAGTCGGAATTTTTTTATTTAAAAACCATAACTATGAAAAAACTAATTCTATTTTTTGCCGTTTTTACGGCATTTGCGTTTCAGGCTCAGAGAATAACTTTTGTCTCGGAGAAAACCGGGAAACCGCTGCCGAAAGTGATGATCTTCAGCAATTCCGGTGAACTGGTCACAACTTCCAATATCGATGGGAGTTTCGAGAAAGACTCTTTGAAACCGTTTCAGAATGAATACGCCATGGTGTATGAAAACGAATCGTTGGGAACCCTGCAACTTCAGGACCTCAATAAGGCTACAATTAAACTGAGAGATAACGTTATCGACATAGAACCCGTTGTAGTCACTAACAATAAAGCCGACGCAAAATATATTTTACTGAAGGGAAATTTCAACACCTATATTTTCCTGAACAATAAACTCAACAGTTATGCTGACGGAATTGTTACCTATATCTTCAACAACAAAACAAAAAAACTGAAAGACATCAGGATTGAACAGTACCGGATTTTTGAACTGATTAATTCCGGCAATAACCGTAAAGTAGTGGCCGACTGGAATTATAAAAGCGGTCTTCGGGCCCCCGACCTCAAAAGTTTGTCTCAGATTGATGATTTTAGAAAAAATAAGAGACTCACCTTCAGAGAAGTCTCAACGTCTACCAAGGATGCGGTAGAAGTTAGTGCTGAAGCCCTTCAGGACAAAGAACTCTCTCTTTTCGGTTACAGGATTTATGATGTGAGAACGGGAGTGGATGTTTCATTCGAAAAGGACAGCAAAAAAGCGCTGCGTGATCTCCTGGAATACAAAAAAATGAACACTTTTAAGCTGAAACATAAATCTGAGCCTGCTTATAACAAAGTAACGGAATACCAGAATTTTTACCCTTCTGACCTGAGTTACACCGACAGTGATGACGTTCCTTCCGTAAAGCTCAACGAAGACAGGAGTTCCTATAAAAATGCTTATTGGAATGAGCCAGGTTTCCCGAATATGCAGACTGTATTCGCCAATTTTTTTAAAAATGACCTGAAAGAAGTGCAGAATAACGGCTCAAAATAAATGGCAAACATCTGTCCCGGCTTTTGTCGGGATTTTTTCTAAATTTGTATAAAACCATTTAAGATGAAACGTTTTACCCTTTTCCTGATTTCAATACTCTTTTTCTTCACCGGCTGTAAAAAAGATTCAGTGGATGCTACCACAACACAGTCGCTGCAGTCGAGTATAAACGATATGGCTTCGAGCCTTTCCACACTGCAGCAGGTAAAATTTAACGAGGCGCTTTATATCCTGAAAACTTTCGGGGTGGAAGCGGAAGGGGATATGAACGAGCTGAAAGCACTCGGAAAGCTCATCAACGGGAAGAAAGTGCCGGAAATTTTCGCTTTGGCGGACAAAACTGCTCAGGAGAACGGAATTGATTGGTCAAGTACCGGTCCACCTTCTTTGGGTGAAATGAACATTTTCGGAAATGATGCTGCTAAAGAATCTGACCCAAACGATATCTCAGCGAACAGTTTGAGCATCGTGACCAATCCGGTTGCTATGGACAGTATTTTAGGCCCCAAATCGCTTCAGGTAATTCCACGGTTATTGGATGGTTCCGGGAAGCCCGTGTCATTCTCAGGCGCTGGATTGGAAGCAGTAATGGAAGTTTTCAGTAACGGTAACCGCATCATGACCTCTAAAAACCTGATGCAGGACAATAATTTCAAAGGGTTCAATCTGAAATTTGCCTCCTTGCCGGCAGAAAAAATCAATAACAATAAAATCGATATCACGGTAACCGTAAAAACATCCGCAAAGACTTTCAAAATGTCGAAAATCGGAGTGTTAGTCAATCCGAAAGCGCTGCTGATGCCGGAAGGAACTCCTAAAAACCCGGAAGAAATGGTAGACCCTGCAACAATCGGTGAAAATGGCGCCGTGGTTACCGACCCTTCCTCCACAATTCCCGCAGCAGGAGATCCGAAAACCACGGTGACGAAATTCCTGAATAATTTAAGCACCCAGAATCTTCGCGGTGCTTACGAAACTTCCGATAATCCGAACTGGGGCTCCTACGAGAATTTTGCAAATCCTACTTCCGGTTTTGGGGCGGTTAAAAATGTTACGGTGAAAAATATTTCGGGTGGTTCTGCCGCAGGAACCACATCAAATGTGAACGCAACGTACGACGTAACCGATAAAAATGGGAAAACGACCGCATTACAGGTAACTTTCGGCCTGAAAAATGTGAACGGAGAATGGAAAATTTCTAGTTATAAAATCAATTAAATGAGTTCAACCACCCTTATCAGAAAATTAGAAAGTACGATCGAGAACATTTCCGATTTCCCCATTCCCGGAATTGAGTTTAAAGACATTACACCCATCTTTCTCGACCCGAAACTCTACGAGGAAGTGATTGCCGATCTGGCTGATTTCAGCCGCGGGAAAGTGGATGCCGTCTGCGGGATTGAAAGCCGCGGCTATCTTTTCGGAATCGCAGTGGCTGTTGCGCTTGAGGTACCATTCATACTCATCAGAAAAAAAGGAAAACTTCCGCCGCCATTTATCAGCGAAAAATATGATCTTGAGTACGGAACTGCAGAAATTGAGATGCGCGAAGGGCAACTGAAGCCCGGACAAAGGGTTTTGGTACATGACGATCTCCTTGCAACCGGCGGCACCACCGAAGCAGCGGCAAAACTCGTTGAAAAACAGGGCGCAAAAGTAACCCAGTTCAGTTTTTTAATTGCATTGAAAGACCTTTCCGGAGAAAAAAAACTGTCAAAATTTCAGGCTGAAATTCATAAAATTCTGGAATATTAAGCCGCCTGATGACGATTCTTCTTTAAAATCATCATTAAAGTAAAAATACTATTTTGTAAATCGCTCAAAAACAGTTAAATTTGCACTTCAATTTTTAAAATATTATGGCAAAACAGCAGCATACGAACAAGCATGACATGGAAGGTAAGGAAACAGTAGAAGTTTTCAGAGACCTGGACAGAAGTGCACTGGATACGGAACGATTTATTGAAAAACATGCTAAAACCCTCATCGGGGTTTTTGTAGCCCTTGTCTTAGGCGTTTTGGTGTATTTTCTTTATCAGAATTTTATCGTTGCCCCTAGAAATACAGAAGCAATGATGGGTTATCTTGCTGCCCAGAGCAAACTTGCCGAAGGCAAAGATGCAGAAGCGCTCGGCGGAAAATCTGCTGCAAACCCAGGCTTTTTAGGAACCTATAACGAATTCACGAACACGAAAGTGGGGAAACTTTCTGCGTATAATGCAGGTCTTCTGAAATTCAAAGAAGGCAAATATCAGGAAGCTTTTGATTTGCTGGATAAATTTTCATCAGACAATAAAGTGCTGATGGCGTTGAAGTACGGCGCAATGGCCGATTGCCAGTCTAACCTCAACAAAGATGGTGAAGCATTTTCACTGTTGGATAAAGCTGCATCTGCATCTGATGATCCTTATACTTCTTATTATTTTACAAGAAAAGCGGGCATGTTGGCTCTGGCTTTGAAAAAGAAAGCGGAAGCAAAGAAATATTTCGCGACAATTGATGAGAAATACCAGGATTATGACAACGGCATGTCTGATGCTTATATCGAAATGACCAAATATTATTAAAAACATGGCAACTGTAAATCTTTCAGATTACAAACCATTACAAATACAACATGCTGATTCTTTTAGAGTCGGCATTGTTGTTTCAGAATGGAACGATTTTGTAACCCATAACCTGCGCGATGCGGCCTTGGACATTTTAACCGCCGAAGGCGTAAAAGAGGAAAACATCAGAGTTTTTAAAGTCCCGGGCGCATTCGAACTCAGTTATGCGTCGATGCAGCTCTGCAAAGAAAGAAAATACGATGCGGTGATTGCCATCGGTTGTGTGATCCGCGGAGAAACTCCGCATTTTGAATTCGTGTGTTCCGCCGTAGCGCAGGGAATTAAAGACTGCAATATCCTAAGTGATACGCCCACTGTTTTCTGTGTTTTAACCGATAATACAAAAGAGCACTCCATCGCCAGAAGTGGCGGAAATTGGGGTAACAAAGGGGTAGAAGCTGCAGTTACCGCCCTTCAGATGATTGATTTTAAGAAAAATCTTTCCGAGAAGAAAGGCAATATCGGTTTCGGCACTCTTTAAGTCTGAAATATTAGCTCAAATTTAAACCTTTAAAATGCTCCTCTCCAAACTTAAACCTTTTCTGCACCTCGGAATTTTCTATGTGATGATTTCCCTGATGTTAAGAGTCGTTTTTATTTTCCATCCGATTACAGCGGCTACGTTTGGTTTTATGGAAGTTTTAAAAATCCTTACTGTCGGCCTGTTGAATGATATTTTGGTGTTCATTTTGGCAAGCAGTGTTCTGGCACTGTATTTCCTTTTTCTTTCAGATTCAAAGTTCAGGAGACCTTCTGGCTATCTGATTTTCGGACTGTTGATATTAGCCTTCATCTATACCGCTTTTGTCCCCGGAAATATATTTAAACAGTACGGAGGTTCAGTAGCCATAATCGCGATGATTTTTCTAGGGCTTAAAGCGCTGCTTTTCGGACTGATGCTTTTTCTGCCGGAAAAGCGGGTGAAAATCAGGAATGTTTTATATTTCATCACCATTTTTCTTTATACTGTTCTCATTATTTTCAATGCGGTAAGCGAATATTTTTTCTGGAATGAATTTGGCGTCCGGTATAATTTCATCGCGGTCGATTATTTAATCTACACGAACGAAGTCATCGGAAATATTCTGGAAAGTTATCCGGTGGTTCCTTTATTCCTTGCAATCTTTTCATTGAGCCTTGGCGTGACATGGTTTATTTATAAAAAGACAAAGGCCGGACTGCTGACTCTTCCAAATTTTACACAGAAACTGTGGCTTCTGGCCTCATTTGTTTTCCTTTGTGGACTGAGTTTGATGCTGCTTCCGAAAATGGGAGAAATTAAATCTGAGAATACTTTTGGATCGGAAATTCAGGCCAATGGTTTTCCTAAATTCTTTCATGCATTTACACATAACGAACTCGATTATTTTCAGTTTTATCCTGTATTAAACCAGAAACTGGCTGAACAGAATTTCCTGCAACAGTTCGAGCCCCAGCTTTTATCAAGACCGGTGACTTCTGAAACCCCGGAACTTAAAAAAAACGTGGTGCTCATTTCTATTGAAAGTCTTTCTGCAGATTTCCTCGAGCATTATGGGAATAACCAGAAAATCATGCCTTTTATGGACAGCCTCGCCGACCGCTCTTTAATGTTCACGAATCTTTATGCCACCGGAAACAGAACTGTTCGCGGTCTGGAAGCTTTAACACTCTGTATTCCGCCGACTGCGGGGGAAAGCATCATTAAAAGGATCGATAACAAAAACAAATTTACGACTGGAAGTGTTTTTAAATCAAAAGGATATGATGTAAAATTCCTCTACGGCGGATACAGCTATTTCGATAATATGGCCGATTTTTACCAAGGAAACGGTTATGAAATTGTTGACCGCAATAATTTTAAGCCCGAAGAGGTCTCGTTCGCCAATGTTTGGGGTGTAGCAGATGAAGACATGGCGAAAAAGGCAATTTCTGAGATGAATCAGGAAGCCAAAGCAGGTAAATTGTTCTTTCATCACTGGATGACGGTGTCCAATCACCGCCCTTTTACGTATCCTGAAGGCAGGATCGACATTCCCGGCACAGCAAAATCACGCGAAGGAGGCGTAAAATACACCGATTATTCACTGCGGAAGTTTTTTGAGATGGCCAAAAAAGAAGATTGGTATAAAAACACGGTTTTTGTAATTATTGCCGATCACTGTGCCTCCAGTGCGGGAAAAACGGAACTTCCGTTGGAAAAGTACAGGATTCCGGCGCTTATTTTTTCGGAAGGTTTCATCAAGCCCCAAAAATTTGACGCACTGATGTCGCAGATCGATGTGATGCCTACCTTATTCGGCTTGCTTCACTTCAGTTATCAGTCTAAATTCTTAGGTCAGGATGTTTTCGCGAAGCAGTTTGTACCAAAGGCTTATATTGCAACTTATCAGGATTTGGGTTTAATAAAAGATAATTATCTGACATTGATTTCACCTACCAAAAAAGTAAAACAGTATGCGTTAAATCTGCAGAAATCAGACCTGCCGGCAAATTTCAAACTCTATTACGATGAAAATGCGGTGAAAGTTCCCAAAAAATCTTTGGTGGACGACTGTATTTCGGTCTATCAGTCAACGAGTTTCTGGCTGAAAAACAAATTGCTGAACAAGTAATTTAAGAAATAAGATGCGGCACAAACCGGCTCTGGTTGTTTGTGATTAAATTTACGCTTTCCCGCACTCCGATTCCTGCAGGTTCCTGTCCAACGATCCAGCTGCCGATGACCGGATAATTATCGCTGAAATTCGGCAGGTCGAAAAACTGCTGGTAAATAAATCCTTCTTTGCCGTAAATGCCACTGTTCTGTTCAACCGGAATGTGGTTTTTAAACAAAGAAATATTGGCGCCTTCACGCGAATAAACCGGTTTTTTTGCGTAATTCAATAAATGTCTGGGTTCCGTATAACTTTCCAGCAGATAAGGATGGTGCGGAAAAAGTTCCCATAAAACCGGAAGCATGGCTTTGGAAGAAGCCAGAATTTTCCAAGGCGGTTCGATCCATTGTGTCTTGTCGATATTCTCCGCGATTTTTTTACCGAAATCTTCCTCCAGAATCCATTCATAGGGATACAGTTTGAAAATTACCTTCATGAGGCCGCGGTTTTCATCGATAAATTCCTTGATCTCTTCGGCCCATCCGATATCCTGAACAGCGATAAAAGCCGTTTCCAGGCCGGCCTGCGAAGCACAGTCGCGCATATACTCCACATTCGTAACGTCTTCAATATTCGTTAGCGATGCGAAATGGACAAAATCACTTTTTAGAAAAGGTTTCAGGTATTTCCAGTAGTCAATGAGTTTTTCATGAATGGAATTGAATTGGTCCTTCTGCGGAAACTGATCCTTGAGCCAGTACCACTGCACCACAGATCCTTCAAAAAGGGAAGTTGGTGTGTCTGCGTTGAATTCGAGAAGTTTGAGATTCTGTCCGTCGAATCCCAGATCGAATCTGCCGTAAAGAGAAGGGAAATCCTGTTCCCAGCTTTGGACTATGGAATTCCGGAACCATTCCGGAATGCTGAATTTAAAAAAAAGATTTTTTGAAATCACATGCTCCACCGCTTCCAGATACATCTGCCACAGTTCTGCAGTCGCTTTTTCGATATGGTTGATTTCCTGAAGTTCAAATTCGTAATATGCCGTTTCGTCCCAATACTGGTCATCGATGGAATGATATCCGAAACCTAAATTCTCCAGTTTTTCCTGCCAGTTATCACGCGGCGTAATTGGAATTCTTTTCATTTTATGAAGAAGCCCTGAAGCCTGATTTTCCCATTCCACCTCTAACTACATTGCCTTTGTAGGCATTTTTGCCGACATTAGATTTTGCAGAAACGGCATCGCTGTAGTAGCCTCTCTGAAAACCTTTCGTGCCGTAGTAACCGTAAGGCCGGAACGCATGAAACAGCAAAAGTCCGGTTATAAAACCGTGAGACCTGGTATATTGCGCCGTGGAATCAGATCTCATATATACTTTTTTCTCTCCTTCCCAGGTTTTTTCTTCCGGCTTTGTGCTGCAGCTGGCTAAAATTCCGGTAACGAAAACGAGCGTGATCTTTTTGCTTCTTTTCATCTCAAAAATTATTGAACAGTGATATAGAATTCATAGTCCTTTTTTACGGTTTGCTTCACATCGTTGCCATTATTTGAAACGGACACAACTGTATCGCCCAGAACAGGAATGGTATCCCGCTTGATGATCTCTCTTGCGAGGCTGTTTTTGACCCACACCTTATGCCGGGTAACCAGAATATCGGCAGAATCAGCATGTTCCACAGAAACCACAGTTTCTATGGAACCGTTTTTTGAAACGGAGGCTACGGCATCTTCTTTGTCATTTTCTTCGTTACACGAAATTAAAAATACCAAAGCAAACACAACGGAACCGAATCGGCTTATTTTTTGTATCATGGGTTTTTTGAATAGGCATCAAAATTAAGAAAATTGTTTATTTATTTGCCAAAATATTTAACTTTGCCCGAATAATGCTTGAATAAAATTCAGCAATTAAATAAATCATTCTTAGATAATTAAAAGACATTAAAAATTAAAGAAGAGCATATGAAATGGACAAATGACAGGAGTGGTAATGTGGATGACCGGCGCGGAAGCGGGGGTGGTGGCGGAATGTTGGTGGGAGGCGGTCTCGGAAGCCTCATTATTGCAGCCATTGTGTTTTTTCTGGGCGGTGATCCTTCAGCGATTCTTTCGTCCGGAAACAGTGGCGGTGCGCAGACCGAACAACGTGATTTAACGCCTGAAGAAATGAAGGTGAAAGAGTTTGTTTCCATGGTTACTGCAGAAAACGACCAGACCTGGAACAAAATTTTTGCTGAAAACGGAATGGAATACACACCTGCAAAAGTCGTGATGTTCGAAAGTGTAACCCAGTCCGGCTGCGGAACTGCGCAGGCTGCAATGGGACCTTTTTACTGTCCGGCAGACCAAACGGTTTATATGGATATGAGCTTCTTTAAAGAACTGGAACAGAGATTCGGCGCACAGGTAACAGAATTTTCAATTGCTTACGTCATGGCCCACGAAATCGGACATCACGTTCAGACGCTTCTGGGAACTACGCAAAAAGTGGATCAGTTAAGAAACAACGGTCAGTATTCTGAATCTGAAATGAACAAAGTTTCAGTGGCTACGGAGCTTCAGGCTGACTTTTATGCCGGATTATGGGCAAAACAGACTGATAACCGCGAGAATATTCTGGAACCGGGCGATATCGAATCTGCTATTTCTGCCGCAGAAGCGGTTGGTGATGATAATATCCAGAAACGCTCTCAGGGATATGTAAACCAGGAAGGTTTCACCCACGGAAGTTCGGCCCAGAGAAGAGAATGGTTTATGAAAGGCTACAATACCGGTGACATCAAACAGGGCGACACCTTCAATGCACTGTTAAAATAAATCAAATTTTTTAAAAATCTAAATCCATTTCTGGAAAGAAATGGATTTTTTATCGTGTGTTTTTTTTAACTTTAATTGAAAATTCAGCTATGAGTTTATATTTTGTTGCCATTGCGCCAGATTCGGAACTGAGTGATAAAATCCGGACGATCAGCCGGGATTTTTTGGAACGGTTTGAATCCTCGAAGGCATATAAAAACTTTCCGCATATTACGGTGATACCGCCTTTTCAGTATGATGGCGATAAAGAAAGCGAAGTGGTGGGTAAATTTCTGAAAATGAACCTGAATGCTTCTCCCTTTCATATAAAGCTTTGCGGCTTCTCCTGTTTTCCGAATAAAAATCATCCGGTAATATTTATCAAACCGGAAAATTCAGCAGAACTGAAGGAAGTTTACAGACAGATAAATCCTGCGATGCCGTTTAACTATATCAGTAATTTCAATCCTCATCTTACCGTCGCTTATCGGGATCTGAGCACTGCAAATTTTGAAAAAGCCTGGAAGGAATATGAGACCAAACCCTTCGATGAATCTTTTCTGGTCGAGAAAATAGGCTTATACAAACATTTTAACGGAAAGTGGAATCTGATTTCCGAGAAAGAATTACATAAAAAATCCTGAAACCAGGTTCAGGATTTTTTCTATTTCAGTTCAATCGGATTGTTATTCTTTTTCTGCTCCTCCTTCACTCTTTCCTCTATTCTTTTTCTAATTTCAGGATCATTGGGATTCATAGCACGTCCTGACGAATTTCCTCCTCCTATCATTACTCTTCCTCCGCCCGAAGCTCCCTGGCTCATGAAGGACATCGGGTCTTTCTTGTATTTTTCCATTTGCTTGGTGAAAGCATCTCTTTTCACTTTAATAGTGGTTCCGCGTTGCACGAGCGACGGTAATTCTGTGATTTTTTTTGATTCCTTTAAGTCGAAAGAATAATCTCCTTTCGAATCCTCTGCCTTCACAATTAATCCCGGTAGTCCGGAAAATTTATACGGTCCGTCCTGAAACGGAATGTCAGATGTAAACCAGGCAAACCAGGTTCGTCCGGCAAAGTTCGTTTCTGCTTTCTGTGTTTTGTAGTCGCCTATTTTAGCGGTTTCCGGAAGGATTTTCCATTCCATCGGGCGGTCTTCTTCGTATGCGTACTGGTCTCTTGCGATTCTGGATTTGTAGGTTTTGGTGCCGGTTTTTAAATCTTTTTCAACAGTAAAATCGATGTTCGAACGAAGGTTTTCCATTTGGCTGCGGTCAAAATTGAAACTTCCGGTTTGCATCATTTTGCCCATAATGGAATCCCTTTTCAGCTGTTTTTCTCCATAAAAAAGAGATTTCTGAGAATCGATGTCCAGATAGGCCATTTCGCTTTTAGATGCTTCGGGATGAATGGAATCTGTTCTCATGGTGACCTGATAAATGAAGCGGTTTGCCTGAGCAAAAAATATTTGTGAACAAAGGGCGACTGAGAACAAAAGAATTTTTTTCATGGGATAAATTTTGGTGCCTTTTTGATGACCGAAGCCGCGCAAAGTTAAACCGCTGCATCTATTTACATCATAGACAAATATACCGCCACAAATTTGATTTTCGTTTTATTATTAGTAATTTTGCAATCTAAAATAAGTCTAAATAAAAACAATGATAAAAGTCAGTGATGAAGCAAAAGCAAAAGCCATTCAGTTAATGACTGAAGAGGGTTTCAGGCCTTTTGAGGATTATATCAGAGTCGGCGTTAAAAGCGGCGGTTGCTCAGGGCTTGAGTATGTTCTTAAATTCGATAAGGATAAAACAGAGACCGATCAGGTTTTTGAAGATAACGGAATTAAAATTATTATTGATAAAAAATCAATCCTTTATCTTGCCGGTACCGTGCTTGAATTTTCAGGCGGTCTGAACGGGAAAGGGTTTGTATTCAACAATCCGAACGCCAACAGAACCTGTGGCTGCGGAGAATCCTTTAGTTTATAAATTATGTCAAAATATACCGAAGACGATTTAAGAGTCGATCTCGAAAATAAAAAATACGAATTCGGCTGGGAAACAGAAATTGAATATGAAGATTTTCCGACCGGACTGAACGAAGATGTCGTTCGCGCCATTTCTGCCAAAAAAAATGAGCCGGAATGGATGACAGAATGGCGTCTGGAATCCTACCGCATCTGGCAGAAAATGGAAGAACCCGACTGGGCCAATGTTTCTTACCAGAAACCCGATTTTCAGGGCATTAAATATTATGCTGCCCCGAAAAAAAAGCCCGAACTCGCCAGTCTTGACGAAGTGGATCCTGAACTTCTGAAGACCTTCGCAAAACTCGGAATCAACATCGATGAGCAGAAAAGACTTTCCGGAGTTGCTGTTGATATTGTGATCGATTCTGTTTCCGTAAAAACGACTTTCCAGAAAACGCTGAAAGAAAAAGGAATTATTTTCTGTGCCATCTCCGAAGCGATCCAGGATCATCCGGATCTCGTGCGCAAATATCTTGGAAAAATAGTTCCGAGAGGCGATAATTTTTATGCCGCCTTAAATTCCGCTGTTTTTTCAGACGGAAGTTTCTGCTACATTCCAAAAGGCGTGAAATGTCCAATGGAGTTGTCCACTTATTTCCGGATCAACCAGTCAGGAAGCGGACAGTTCGAAAGAACACTGCTGATTGCCGATGAAGGAAGTTATGTTTCCTATCTCGAAGGATGTACTGCACCCGCAAGAGATGAAAATCAGCTTCACGCAGCTGTTGTGGAACTTTTCGCGCTGGACAATGCCGAAATCAAATATTCAACCGTTCAGAACTGGTTTCCCGGTGATGAAAGCGGTAAAGGAGGGGTTTTCAATTTCGTGACCAAAAGAGGGATTTGTGAAAAAAACGCGAAAATCTCCTGGACTCAGGTAGAAACAGGCTCTGCCGTTACCTGGAAATATCCGAGCTGTATTCTGAAAGGCGATAATTCTATTGGCGAATTTTATTCGATAGCCGTTACGAACAATCATCAGTATGCTGATACAGGGACAAAAATGATTCATATCGGGAAAAACACCCGTTCAACAATAATTTCCAAAGGAATTTCTGCCGGAAAATCGAACAACTCTTACCGTGGTCTGGTGAAAGTGATGCCTTCAGCAAAGGGAGCGCGGAACTTTTCTCAGTGCGATTCCCTTTTAATGGGGAATGAATGCGGTGCCCATACTTTTCCGTATATCGAAATCAAGGATCCGACGGCACAGCTTGAGCACGAAGCGACAACCTCAAAAATCGGTGAAGACCAAATCTTCTACTGCAACCAGAGAGGAATTGATACCGAAAGGGCAATTGCACTGATCGTAAACGGTTTCAGCAAAGAAGTCCTGAACAAATTACCGATGGAATTCGCGATCGAAGCACAGAAACTGCTTGAAATTTCGCTTGAAGGTTCAGTAGGATAATTCATAAATAATAAACATTAAAAGCAATTCGTAATTACGGTCATCTGACGAGCTAATTACCTTATTCACAACAGCATGCTGAAAATAAATAACTTACACGCCGGAATTGAAGACGGTGCAGAAATTCTAAAGGGAATCAACTTACAGATCAATCCGGGCGAGGTTCACGCGATCATGGGACCGAACGGTGCCGGAAAATCCACGCTTTCATCCGTCATTGCCGGAAAAGAAGAATATGTGGTTACCGCTGGTGAAATTCTTTACCAGGGTCAGGACATTCAGGAAGATGCTCCGGAAGAAAGAGCCCACAAAGGGATTTTTCTTTCGTTTCAGTATCCGGTAGAAATTCCGGGAGTCTCCGTAACAAACTTCATCAAAGCTGCTCTGAATGCTACAAGACAGGCCAACGGTCTGGAAGACATGCCTGCGCGTGAAATGATGGCGCTCATCCGCGAAAATTCAGAAAAACTCGGAATCAAAAAAGATTTTCTTTCCCGCTCCCTCAACGAAGGTTTTTCCGGAGGTGAAAAAAAGAGAAATGAAATCTTTCAGATGATGATGCTGAATCCGAAACTGGCCATCCTTGATGAAACCGATTCCGGTTTGGATATCGATGCCCTCAGAATTGTAGCCGACGGCGTGAACTCTTTCCGAAACGAAGGAAATGCCGTTTTACTTATCACGCATTACCAAAGACTTCTCGATTATATTGAGCCTGATTTCGTTCACGTTTTGGCCGACGGAAAAATCATCCGTACCGGAGACAAAAGTCTTGCGCTGGAACTCGAAGAAAAAGGGTACGACTGGCTTTTGAACTAGTTTGAAACGCCTGAAGACGCAGTATTCTGAACGTTATATACATCAGAAGCACTTCAGGTCTGCTCAAACCGCACCAAACATTAAAATATGGCATTACTAGAAAATATACAGCATCACCACTCCGCTTTTTTGGAGACCCTGCATCACCGCTTTCTGGATCAGAAACGGATTTCATCGCTTCAGAAGTTCTTTGAACAGGGAATCCCGACTAAAAAAGACGAAGAATACAAATACACCAATCTGAAGGAAATTACCGAAAAGGATTATAATTTTTTCCCGACAGAGCACCACAACATTACAAAAGAGCAGATTGATACCCTTCATCTGGGTGAAGAGAATTTCGACTGGATTGTTTTTATCAACGGACGCCTGCACAAGGAACTTTCAAAGATTTCGATCGAGAACGTTGAATTCCTTTCCTTTAACTACGCGCTGAACGATCCCAATCACAAAGAGGTTTTTGATACGTATTTCAATACCATTTCTGCAGATCTGGCCTTCACGAACCTGAATACCGCCTACTGCAGACACGGGTTTTTCCTGAAAGTTCCGAAGAACATCGTGATCGAAAAGCCGATCCACGTTTTTTACATCTCCCAGAATCAGGAAGAGAATACATTCTACAACACCCGTAATCTCTTAATTGCAGAAGAAGGGTCGAAAGTGGAAATCATTGAAAGCCACCACAATTTCGATGAATCGTACGTCTTCACAAACTCGGTGACGGAAATCTTCACCGCCCGAAATGCAAAAGCCGACTGGCATAAGCTGCAGAACGACAGCGACACGTCTTATCTCATGGATCATACTTTCGCCAAGCAGGAACGCGACAGCCTTACAACGGTCAATACATTCTCTTTCGGTGGGAAACTGGTTCGTAACAACCTTGATTTCATCCACAACGGCGAGAATATCAATTCTTATATGAATGGGATTACGATTATCGGAAAGGAACAGACCGTAGATCATCACACGGCCGTTCATCATAAAACCCCGAACTGCGAATCGTACCAGAACTACAAAGGCGTTTATAAAGACAAATCCCACGGAATCTTCAACGGGAAGATTTTTGTGGATAAAATCGCTCAGAAGACCAATGCCTATCAGCAGAACAACAACATCCTGCTCAATGAAGGCGCTACGATCGATACCAAACCTCAGCTCGAGATCTTTGCAGATGATGTAAAATGTTCTCACGGCTGTACAGTGGGTCAGTTGAATGACGATGCACTCTTTTACCTCCGTGCACGAGGAATTTCCAAAAAAGAAGCACAGGCTTTGCTGCTTTATGCTTTTGCGAATGACGCGATGCAGAATATTGATATCGAACCTTTAAAGGCGAAAATATCCGGTATTCTGGCTGAAAAACTGGAAGTAAGCATGGAATTCTAAACTTTCATTCAGAAGAAATAATACAAAAAGCGTCGGTATAAATTACCGACGCTTTTTTATGTGGAATGTTGCTAATTTTTACACCTTCTGGAGCAGAACCAGGCTGTGGTCTTTCCCTGACATTTGATTGTAAATAAGAATATTATTGATTTCTTTCTTTTCAACAGTATTGATTTTCATGACCTCCGGAATCTGCTGATTTTTGAGGATATGATTCGCCATAAAAAAGGAAAATCCGCTCGAGGTATTGAATTCCCCGCTCAGATGTTTGAAGTACAGTTGTGCTGATTCGGCAAACTGTGGGAGCATTTCGTGATAATAACGGTCCGAATCCAGGTCTCCGCTGAATCCGAGAATTACGGCATCGATATTGGTATGCTGAAGTCCGTTCTTTTGGATAAAACTGCCGATAAAACTCTGTATTTCATCTATTTCAACGGTGTTCTGAATTTTGATGTCTCTCAGTCGCGAATAGGAATTCCCGGTCTGTTCTGTGCTTACAACAAAGAATGAAGCGCCCTCACCCCAAATCACACCGGCGGATCCGGAATGCAGATAATCAGTGGGCAGGTCTTCTTCTTTTTTAATGACGCCGTTCATCCGGTAGAGTTCCAGTGTTCTTTCAGCAGCTTCATCGGCCACGCCAACGAGGATATTCTCCGCGTCTTCATGCTCCAGCTGCAGTTTCGCATCAAGCAGAGAAAATTCCAGTGAAGAAGAAGTGTTCACGTAAGTAAAGTTATAGGCGTGACACTGTATCGCCAAGGCGATCTGTCCCGCAACGGTGTTGTGCGTGCTCTGGATAAAATGCGTCGGTGTCAGGAATTCTTCATGGTTCTGTACCACATTCTTCAGGAATTTCTCCGAATCCTCCGTGCAGCCCATTCCCGTTCCGACAATAATGGCATCAGGATCTTCAATATGTGCTTCGGTTAGGGCTTTCTGCGCAGCCACTGAACTCATTTTCACGACCGTCGACATTCTTCTGAGCTGACCTGCAGGAATGTATTCCTTATAGGCTGGTTCTTCTGCAGGAATGAAATCCTCTTCACCATTGGCTTTCAGTTCTACGAAAAAGGAATCATTCAGTGTGTTTTGGGACGAGATGCATGAAGCACTGTTGATGTAAACGGGTCTCATGATTTCGAAAATATTAAGGTGGAACAGTTGCCGCCGAACCCAAACGAGTTCGACAGGACGTGGTTGATGTCCTTCTTAAGGAGAGCAGTCGTGGGAATCAGGTTAAATTCCTCCATCTTAGTCGTAAAGTTCAGGTTCGGGAAAATAATATTGTGCTGAAGCGCGAGAAGCGAATAGACCGCTTCAATGCCGGCTGCCGCAGCGAGCGTGTGACCCGTGAATGCTTTCGTGGAACTGAAATCCGGGACACCGTCTTCCCCGAAGATCCTGATCATGGCCTTTCCTTCTGAAAGGTCATTGTTCGGAGTGGCAGTGCCGTGAACGTTGATATAATCGATGTCTGTTTTATTGAGTCCTGACTTTTTAAGCGCCTTCTCCATCGCGAGATAGGCGCCTTCTCCGTTTTCCGAAGAAGCCGTCTGATGGTGCGCATCGTTGGCATTTCCGAAACCTGAGAGGTAACCGAGTACTTTTTTTCCGCTTTTCTGCACCGATGCTTCGGATTCCAATACGAGGAAACCGGCCGCTTCACCCAGGTTCAGGCCTTTTCGGTTGTGATCAAAGGGTGTATTGTAGGAATCGGTGAGGATCATAAGGGTTTTGAAACCGTTCAGCGTAAACTTCGATAGCGAATCGGCACCTCCGACGATCACGCGGTCCAGCGTTCCGCTCTGGATGAGTTTTGCGCCCATCATAATCGCGTTTGCGGCCGAGGAACAGGCCGTACTAATTGTGGAAACCAAGCCTTTCAGCCCGAAATAATCTGCAATGCACATGGTGGAATAACCAGCGTCGTGCGAAGAAATGTATTTCTGTTTCTCCGGATGATTTTCATAATCGAAGAAATACTTTTCAGTCATATCCATTCCTCCTACACTTGTCGAGGAAATAAGCCCGGTAGGGATTTCGTTGAGGTCTGTAATACCGGCACTGGCCAAAGCCTCCTTCACAGCGGTAATCGCCAGGAAAGTGGTGCGGGTGTAATTGTTATCAGCGGGAAGACCAAGCCTTTGAATAAACGCTTCGTTGGTGACTTTGATCTCACCGACTTTGATTTCCCCTTTGTGGCGGGTTTCCAGCAGGTCAATGTCGGAAATTCCGTGCCTGCCCGAAAGCAGGGACCGGTAATTCTCCTCCGTATTGAGTCCTATGGAAGAAATCACGCCCATTCCAGTGACGGCCACTTTCTGATTCATGAATTATTTTGTTCGGTTAGCTTCGATGAAGGCTGCCATGGTATCGATGGATTCGAAGATTTCCTTGCCTTTTTTAGGATCGGCCAGCTTGATGCCGTATTCCTTGTCGAGGAGGACGATGAGTTCGAGCGCATCGATGGAGTCGAGGCCGAGACCGCCTCCAAAAAGGGGATCTGAAGTGTTGACGCTTTCCGGGGAAACGTCTTCCAGGTTCAGTACTTCGATGATTTTATGCTTCAATTCTTCTTTCAGACTGTCCATTATCGTGTGTGTTTTTTATCGTTTAAGACAAAGCAAATATACAAAAGCTTTGCCAATCGCTGACAGGATGATCCGGGGTTTGGGTTTTGGAGTCTTCCATTCCGTTGCTGTTTCGCCTCCGTTTGAAAGATCGGGTTGAAGCACGGGTTTATGACATTTTGACGTAAAATAAAATGTATTACAGATCCGGAGATCCTATATGGATCCTATATGCAAACCGTGCTTTTGAGCAAAGGTTGAGAACCTGAAGGTCAGGATATTATGGCAGAATAAAATTTCGGTTTTATATAAGTTCCAATGTTCATAAAATAACCTTTGTTAGTTAAGTTATTATATTTGCTATATTTGAAGGTATGTGCAATGTACCACAAGGGTATGTGCAATTTGTTTTGCTCAATTTAACTATTCGGTGATATTTATGACAAGATGTTATGAACAATATATTTTCAAGAAATTTCAGGAAAAATATATAAACATGCCTACCGGAATCGCTAAATTTAGTGACAAACCAGATGTTATTTTCACATCTTCAAATGGCCAAATCATAGGGATCGAAATTACTGAATGCATTTACAATCAAAATTTAAAGCAATATAGCGAGTTCATGATCAACTTTAATAATGAAGTAATACAACATCTTAATGATAAAATAGCTTTTAAATTTCTGTTGGATATTGAGTTAGATAAAGAATATTCTTTAAGAAAAAGTCAAAGGAAATCGACGATTAATAAATTGTTAGAAATTTGTACTAAAGAGTTTAGTACTCTAGCACCATATGAGTCTAAAAGCATTGAAAACTTGGATTTTGATTTGAACGATCTAAGTATTGAAGTTCAAGAATCTATTCTTGCAAATGGATATCGCAATTTGCCTAAGGGGATTTCAACTATTAATATCACAAGGTACCATGATCTTAATAAGTCCGCTCATTTTGAATCAAACTTTGGAGTAGTTCCCGAGTTCACAGATGAAGACTTAGGTGCCATTCTAACTAAAAAGAATAAAGCCTTGGAAAATTACACAAAGTGTGATAAGTATTGGTTACTAATAGCAGAAGGGTTAGACTTTTACAGTTATATAAGTGCAGTAAATATTACAAGTGAGATTCAAACTAAGTTTGATAGAATATTTATGTACCGAAGATTTAGTTCAGAGGTGATTTCACTTAAATGAATCCACTTCTCAAGTCCCCGCGGGCTTCAAATAGCCACAGCAATTACTTAGTTAATTTACTTCCAAGCGATATGAAAAGAATTAATTTATCTCGTATAATAATGTTTGTCCTGTTGTCTTGCATTGGCAATAAGGCCAGTGGACAGGATGTCAACAAGACTGAAAGCGTTACTATTAAACCTTTTGAGGTAACCATTTTAGACAGTGATTATTCGAGGGCATATTCAGTTCTGACAATTCTAACGAATAAGGAATTGAAAATAGTTTTCAAAAGTGACCTAGTTGGTGGGAAAGATTCAGTTCTTTTTTCACGCCCATTACAACCATCAGATATATTGCAACAAATTAGCATCATCAATCTTGATTCTCTAAAAGAATATTATTCCAACGACTGCATAGCGGATGGTTCTCAAGTGACAGTTACTTTTAAGAAGAATGGAACAGGGAAAACGGTTCACCTGAGCAATTTTTATCAGGAGGATGTTGGAAAAATAATTGGTCTAATAAATTCTTTGGTTCCTGACAAATACAAAGTATGGTATGATAAGAAAGAATTAATTACAGATTATAAAAGATGCAAAGGAAATTAAGCACATTCAAAATTACAGACCATGCAAAAGATTCGCGCGGTAGCTGGAGGAAAGACAAGACGTAATTTATAAATTTGACGTTTACATTTTTTAATCCACGGACTGGAAAATTTACTGAAAAGAAGAAGATGAAATCGATAGAAGAATATGGGAAATTAAGTGGTTATACAACAGGACTTTTACCTGATGTGGAATAAAACAACTTGGTAGCCTTTGCGAACTCCTCATTCCTTCCGACTTGATCCTTCAGTTCAGCCAACATTTAGCCTTCTCTTGACTTTGAATACTCCACTGCTTCCACTACTTTGCACATGAATCCTACTATTCCAAACCATTAAATTATTTGCTAACTTTAGCTTAGAAAAATTACAATGTACCTAAACGCTAAATACTGACCAATGAAAAAATTAATTTTGATTCTTCTGGGAATGTTTTTCATTTCCTGTACTCAGGATAAACCCGCGGACGAAGGTGACATCAGACTGAACAAAGAAACATTTGATTCATTTGCTTCACAACTTAAATTAGACAGTAATTTTTCCGTGCCCATTACCTCGGCAAATAAAAGCACGAAGGGGGCAGAGATTTCATCTATCCTCCTGAAATTGTTAGAGGATGTACAGAAAAAAATAAAGAGTAACCCTGAAATTGGGATGATTATATTTGAGGTGTATCATGACGGAACCTATTTAAATTTTCAAAATTTCAGAGAAATTGCGACTGCTGAACGCTCAAAATATGGCTTGGTTTCTTCAGAGGGATGGTTTGATCACTGGAAGTGTCCAGCAGGTCAAACACTGTCAAATAAATGCTATACACAATCCTGCGCTCAGCAAACTTTGTCGGCACTGGCTCCGGATTTTTCCTCAGGTGAGACAATAACCATTCACGATGGAGGCATTGGGGGTGTGAAGATTTGTTCAAATGTAAAACCTTAAAAAATACTGTGTGGCATCTTTAATTCGTGATAATTCATCTGAATAATAAAAATCTGGCTATGAAAAAAATACCTCTTATACTCGTGCTCACGCTATTTTCGGTGATGTCCTATTCCCAGAGCCAAAGGATCCTGTACGAATATACCTTTAAGCTCGATTCCACCGACCGCGGCAATGCTGAAAAGGAAATGATGGTGCTTGATATCGGTAAAGACGGCTCCCATTTCTACAGTTACCAGAAATTCGTGTACGATTCACTGGTTGCAGCCGAACTCAAAAAGTCTGCCGCTACGATGTCTACGCATATCGACCTTTCCAAAATGAGGAACACTTCCAAAATCGGATCCAGGGTTACCAAGAAATATCCCGGTTTCGAAACAATACTGCACACTTCGGTGGGAGGTGAGCCGTTCACGATCGCCGAACAGCGTAAGATGCAGTGGAATATCCTGCCTGAAACCAAAAATATTGGAGGATTCAAAGCTCAAAAGGCCACTACGGAGTTTGGCGGCAGAAAATGGACCGGCTGGTTTACCGATGAAATTCAGATCCAGGACGGGCCTTACAAATTTTCTAGTCTTCCGGGTCTGATTTTGGAGGTAGGGGATGAGAAAGGTGACCATGTATTTCGCTTTGCGGGAAGCAGTAAACGCAGTACGGCCGCAGCATCCGAAAACGAAGATCAGGAAAAGGGAATTCCGATTACCGAAGAGAAGTTCCGCCAGCTTTGGAATGAATATCTCCGAGATCCTGCGAAGAAACTCCGTCAGATGTTTTCCGGTTCCGATGCTGTACTATTGAGCGTTACCGATGCCAGCGGAAAGCAGCTTTCTCAGGCCGAGATCATCAGAGGCAGGGAGCAGATGCTTCGGGAAAAACTCAAGAAAACGAATAATTTTCTCGAACTCACGCTTTACAGGTAAGTTAAGCGGGATATATTAATCACTCTCAATCGTCCACAATTCCGCCTTATATTCCTCCCCTAAAAGCTCCGTCCAGCCGCAGAGCACTTTTTCGGCTTTACCGGAAAGAATAAGCTGTTCGCTGTAACGGTTCAGGAAATCTTCACTGAATTCATCGAGGACAAAAAAAGCGTTTTCAGTCTGCAGGCCGTGACGGATCGCAACCTCACCCATGCAGATATTCGGCAAAGTATAGACAAAAACCGCAGGGCTCGGGAAGAAATTGTCGGGCGAACTGATGCTTTCCTCATATTTCAGGTCGGTATCCAGACTCGAGGAGCGGTTCGCAAAAACGAGGGCGATGTCTTTCGAGGTTTCATCTTTAAGTATTACTTCCGAGGCCAGGAGCGCCAGTTTGCTCAGCGCATCCATTTTATGGAATTTCGGATAGTTAAGGTCAAAATGCTGATAGGCAGCCTTTGCAAAAGCCTGGAAATCTGCTGAAGGTGATTCAAAAAGAAGAATACCGTCTTTCGTGATGCGCGAATTTTCGATGATGCAGGTATTCGTCTTCTTCATAGATTTCCTTTTTTTAAAACCAAAGCGGCGTTGCAGCCTCCGAATCCGGACGCAGTTTTCAAAATCGTGGTGATCTCTGCAGGTGTGTTTTCTCTGATAATGTTGATGTCCTTCGAAATGCCTGATGTTTCGAAGTTTTTGGAAGGCAGCAAAATTCCCTGCCTTGCACATTCCATGGAGATCACCGTTTCGAGCAGTCCCGACGCACCGAGGCAGTGTCCGTAATACCCTTTCATACTGTTGAGCGGAACTTCCTGCAGATTCATTCTTGAAAATGCGATGGCTTCCATTTCATCATTGTATGGCGTCGCGGTACCGTGCGCGGAAATAAAACTGAGATTTTCCGGATTCACTTCCGCTTCTGCCATGGCTTTCTGTACACTTTTGAAAAGCCCTTCCCCGGTCCGCGAAGGGCCAGAAATATGATTCGCGTCATTCATCGCCGCGTCGCCGGCGATTTCAAACTTAAACTCTTCTTTTCCGGAAAGGTCAGTGGTGATATACACCGCAGCTGCGGCTTCGCCAAGGGAAATTCCGGTGCGGTTGGCGTCGTAAGGTCTGCAGGGTTCACCGCTCATGGCCTGGAACGAGTTGAAGCCGGAAATCACGAATTCCGAGACCTCATCTCCTGCAATCACGAAAGCGTCTTTGGCCAAGCCGGATTTCAGGAGGTTTTTGGCGACTGAAACCGCCAGCACTCCGGAGACACAGGCATTGGAAACCACAATGGGTTTCGTTCTGAAGCCGTAAAAATCTGCGATTTTCTGTGCCAGCTGTGCCAGATAAGCACTTTCAGGCGGCGTTTTCTGATCTTTTAAAGCCGTGATATTTCCTTTCGTTGTCGACAGGATGAGTAAAGTATCTTCGGAGACCTGCTGTTTCTCCATCAAAGGCTTCAGTGCGAGAAGCAGCATTTTCTCCAACCGTGTAAAATCTTTCTCTCCGAATCCTGCTTCAAATTTTTCATTCAGCAAACGGTCATCGATGACCGAAGCGAAGAAATTCTCCCGCCCGCCGAAAAAAGAATGGGATTTAATACCAGATTCGCCTTTCAATAAAGCATTGAAATTCGATTCCACCTCGAAACCCAAAGGCGTCATGATATTGTATTCGGTGATATAGGCAGAAGCGGGCTTCATAAGCCCATCGTGTTTTTCCATTCCTGAAAGAAAGGCGGATTATAGAAAGAAAGATTGCCGTCGGAATCCAGAAATACCTGCACGGTCTCGCCACTGCACACGAGCTGCTCCGCCTCGTTAAAAAGGCGGTATCTGAAAATGAGTTTTGCGGAGTCGGATGGGATAAAGGTCGTTTCAATCGTAAAGGTATCGCCGTATTTCAGCGGCAGGAAATGTTCGCACATGCTTTTCACAATCGGAGTGGCAAAGCCCTGTTTCTGAACATCAAGGTAAGAAAGTCCCCATTTGCGGCCGAAAGCCTCACGACCTTCTTCAAAATAGGTGATATAATGGCCGTGCCACACAATTCCCAACGGATCCGTTTCGTTGAAACGCACCCTTAAGGTTTCTTTAATCTTTAAATCTTTATCAGGAAGCATGTTTTCGGTTTTCATAAACTAAAGCGATCAATACCGTGGCCAGATAAAACAGGAAAAGATACACACACCATTCCAGCACTCCGGAAATGGAAGCGTTTCTCAGGATAATATCGTAATAGGCGTTCAGTCCCCAGTTCATCGGGGAGAATTTCGAGATCGTCTGCATGAATTCGGGCATCATAAATACTGGAACCCAGATGCCGCCGATCGCTGCAAGAATAACCACCGACGTGGCTCCAAACGGCGCCGACTGTTCCTGCGTGTCGGCTAAAGTTCCGAGCAATACCCCGAAACCGATGGCGGCAAGTCCGGCAAAGAAGGTTACGAAGAGCATCGGAAGCAGTTTTCCGTCGATTTCGAAAACAGGTAAATGAAAGAACGGAAACAGATAAATCCCGACTGCCACCATGAGCAGGAACTGCACAAGGCAGATCATCAGATACGTCACCGTTTTGCCGAATACGTGAATGAAATACGGTGTCGGACTGGTATTTAAGCGGATGATCGTTCCCTGATTCTTTTCTTTCACGAGATTGATGGAGAGCGGAACGACAATAAAGAAAATGGCAAAAAGCGCCCATGCCGGAACATTGTGCTGCACCGAGTTTGGTAAAATTTCTTTGTCTGCCTTTTTCGGAACCATTTCCTTGAACGTGATGAAGTTTTTGGTATTGTCGAGTTCTTCGCCGGTGCCCAGTTCTTCCTGAAATGCTTTGTAAATCTTTTTGTTTTCGATCTTGAAAACCATCTTGTCTACGGTATTGATGATGCCGCTTTTGAATCCGGGATTGGTGGCCGGATCAAAATAGAGATGGATTTCCTTTGCCGCAGTGGCAGGTGCGGTAACGGAAGTGCTGTCATCAGTTCCAGCACCAAGGGAACTTACAATCGTCTGCACTTTTTGGGAAATTCCGGTATTCAGATCCTTCGACAGGTCTTTTGGAATGACTACAGCCAGCTGATATTCGCCGTTGAAAACCGCTTCCCGGGCCGCAGCTTCGTCATGTTTTCCGGTAATGATTTCGAAGGTGTTGCCGTGCTGGAGTTCTTCAATGATGGTTTTGGAAACTTCGCCTTTGTCATTATCCACCAAAACCATGGGCAGTTTCGTGCCTTCCAGTGTTTTGAAGGATGAATCCTGAATAAGCGTGATGGTTACGATCAGAATCAGGGGCATGAGAAAAATGATGACGATGCCGCCGATGTCCCGCTTCAGCAGGAGCATTTCCTTCCAGATAGCGCGCCAGAGTTTATACAGCATCACGAAGTTCTTTTCCGGTTAAAGCAATGAAAACATCCTCCAGGTTTTTGGCGTTTTCGGTTTGCGCAATGAGTTCTTTCGGGCTGCCGATGGCGAAAATCCTTCCCTGGTCAATGATTGCGATCCGTGTGCAGAAATCTTCGGCTTCGGATAGATGGTGCGACGTATAGATGATAGTTGTACCTTTTCTGTTGAGTTCCTGCAGGTATTCTATGATGACGTTTCTTGACTGCACATCAACGCCAACCGTAGGTTCATCCAGGAAAAGGACTTTCGGGTTGTGCAGGATTCCGGAGATGAGGTTGCATCTTCTCTTCATTCCGCCGGAAAAATGACCAATTTCTTTACCGGCAAAGTTCGTAAGTCCCACTTTTTCAAGCGCATCGGCAATTTTCTTTCGGAGATCGTTGTGCTTCAGGCCGTATAAACTGCCGAGGAACATGAGGTTTTCTTTTGCCGTCAGTGTCGGATAAAGCGCATACTCCTGTGGCACAATTCCGATCTGTTTCTGAATGGCGACTCGGTCGATTTTCGGTGAGAGTCCGCTGATCTTATACGTTCCGGAGGTGGGCTTGATGAGACCGCAAAGCATGGAGATCAGCGTGGTTTTTCCGGCGCCGTTGGGTCCAAGGATGCCGAAGATCTCGTTTTCGGCGATCTCCAGAGAAATATTGTTCACTGAGAAATCATCTGCGGTTTTGTATTTCTTATAGAGCTGGCTGATTTCAATAACAGGCTTCTCCATTAAATCGCTTTTTTAAGTTTTTTGTAAAAGGCTTCCTCCAGATCTGCAATATGTAGCATTGATTTGGAGAGGTCATCATACACATTGGTTTTCGTGCTGCGGTTTTTATAAACGCGCGCAATATCTACCGCAAAATCCCGCCACAGGTCACCGATCATCGTGATTTCTTTCGAGAGTTCCCGCAGTTTTTCATTCTGAAGAACATCAGCAGCTTCCTGAAGGAAAGCACCGTAAATAAAGCGGAAACCGCCGCCGCCGGTCCCGATCTCTTCCTGCATCCTGATGAGCTGACCAAGGTAATGGTTCGTGGTCTTCGTTCCTTTTTTCGTGGCCCACTTTGGAATGCTTCTGGCTACCCAACGGATGGCATTTACGCCAATCAGCGGAACAGGTGCGAGCATTTTGCTGCAGGTTTCGCGGATTCCTTTTTTAATGGCGTCCTCGAGTTCAAGTTTTTCAGGAACGAACACTGGGTAGTACATATGGCCTTTCGGGGCGAGCGCGCCTTTAGCATAACGGACTTTTTCCAGCTCCGCCTCAGAAAGCGTGGTCGTGAAATCCATGACCGGATCGCTGATCAGAAAACGGCCTTCGTGTTTTCCGTACACCACGAGATTATGCGCATTGAAGTGGAATTTATATTCTTCCGGAAAATAAGTCAGGTTAAAAACCCCAACCTGAAGTCCGGTGGGGATGTTGTTTGCGAGATTTCTTTCCAGCGCGAGCTGTGCTTCCTTTGGGTTCGAGAATTTCTCTCTCTTTATTTTGATGCCGAGGCGTTTTGCTGCTTTTGTAAAAATGGTTCCAGGCATCGGACGGTAACTGAAACCGGGCGCAAAATTGATCTTCAGGAATGGCAGGTACACAAAAAAAAGTCCGGAGCCGATCCCGAAAACCATCGGTTCGCTGAGGTGGAGGCCTTTATTCCGGAGGAGATTGGAGGCAACGCCGTTTTCGCAGTGGGCGGTTTGATGATGTTCAAAATCTACTTTCATGAGTTTCCGTCAAAATTTTTTAATTCCTCTGCATCGATCTCAAATGCCTTTGCGTATTTTTCGAGCGTTTTGGCGCTCAGTTTCTTAAAACCCGTGGGTTTCAGATGTCTTTTTACAAAAAAGCTCCAGATTCCGACGTACGCGGAAAGCACGCCGACATCCATCTTGTTTTTTTCCATAAAGTAAAGAATAGGGCTTGCCGTTCCCGCCGCAACATCTTTCTTCGCCTGATCAACCTTTTCCTGAATGAGTTCCAGGGATTCTTCCAGCGCGAGTTTCTTGGCTTCCCAGCCGGTGCTGTTCGCTGTGGTATATTGATCGTTTTCGTCAGTTACATACACCACTTCCGTCATATTGGCTTTTTTCAGCGTACTTTCGTCCTGCGGAAGATCCTGTTTTTTCATATCTGTTTATTGAAAGACCGGAGATTTCCGGTCACATTTTTTTGATCCCTATGATTTCAGCACGGTCATGATTTCGCCGGTAGCCATGATTTCCCCGTTTGTTTTTGTGGTGACCTTCACCATTGAAATTCCGGAGACACTGCTCAGTATTTCCACGTCGGAAATCAGTTTTTCACCGACTATAGGTAAAAAAATGACTTCAAAATGTTTCACCGAACCGATATAGCCTTCAACGGGCGCCTGTTTCATTAAAAATCCAGCGTATCCCGAATGCAGTGCAACACTCTGCGCCTGATGTTCGAGGATTCCCGAGGCCTGAAAATAACCGTTTTCAACGAGAAGATTTTCTTCATTCACCATTAACGCTGAGGTTAAATGAGCTTCGGAAAAAGACAGCAGTTCATCCACCATCACAAAAGGTTTCTTTTGTGGGATGAGACTCTCTACAAATTCAGCATCCGAAGAAATCATTTCTCTTCTGATTAACACACCGTGAGTAATGCGCATGAATAGGCAAACCGCCCGCTTTCGGGGATACAAAGGAGAATTTTCTCCCCCTTCTTCAGTTTTCCTGAGTTCATCAGTTCTGCTGTTGCTATAAAGATGGAACCTGCACCGATGTTTCCGACTTCAGCGAGGTTGTAATACCACTTTTCCGCTGGAAAATCCATTCCTTTATCTGCAAAAGCATCTTTCAGTCCGTCTTTAAAATAATAGGAAGAAATGTGCGCAAGTACATAATCCATATCATCCGGATTGAGGTTGTGCCTGTCGAAAGAGGCACGTAAAGCCTGCGCTCCTTTTTTAAGGATATATTCATCCAGAAGTCTGGTATCCTGTTTCAAAGAAAATATGGACTGTTTCAACCATTCGTCAGACGGATAATCGGCCCATGATTTCAGGCTTCCGTCTTCCTGTTTTTCCGCGCCTGCATACATACAGGCTTCAATTTCGTGAGCGTAAGAATAGAAATCAATGAATTCGATCTTGAGGTTAACGTCTCCCTCACGCGGTTTGTTTTCCAGACGGAAAGCACCTGCTCCGTCGGAAAGCATCCATCGGAGAAATTCTCTTTTGAAGGCAACAATTGGTTTTTCTTCCAGCTGCTTCAGATTCTCCACTTCATGGTCGAATTTATCTGCGGTCATCCACGCTGAGAATCTTTCAGAACCGGTACAGACTGCATTTTCCGAAGCACCCGCTTTTACGGATAAAAACCCGTAGTTGAAAGCATTCATTCCGGCATTGCAAAGTCCCATCGAGGTGTTGATCTCAATAGATTTTCCATTATTCAGGAGTCCGTGAACCATGGACGCGTGCGACGGCTGGATCTGATCTGCAGAAGTGGTTCCGCAGGAAAGCAGCTGAAGGTCTTCTTTTTTGAAATTTTCATCAAAAAGGCCATTAATTGCTTTTGCAGTGATTTCAGCGTTGGTATGGGTAGGCTTCTGGTTTTTGTCCAGCGCGTAATATCGGGTTTTGATTCCGTTGTTTCTGAGGATCAGCGATCTTGCCTTTGAACTTTTGTTGTTAACAAGTCCTAAGTAATCTTCCATTTCGTCATTTTCAACTGGCCCATTTGGAAGGTAAATTGATGATTTTGTTATAAATACGTCGTTCATTGTATGATAAATTGATGTTAAGGGTTTGATATTCCCTGAAAATATTTTTTTTGTTTGATTCTTTTATTCCAGAATACAGGCGTTATTAAATGATGCAGCACCAATGCAATGGGTGAAATTACCCAAATGGCAAAAAACAGATAATAGCTGAAGGCTTTCACCCATTTTTCCCGGCTTTCGCCGTGTTTCGTAATGATCTTTCCTGACCAGATGCGGAACATCTTGTTCGCGATTCTGTCCATTTTTATAAGGAAACTGCGGACTTCTACAGCACCGTTTTTTACAAGATCAGGTTGCAGCTGGTCAAAATTTCCGGTTTCTAAATGATCTCTTATAATCACTCCGAATTTTGATGCCCCTGCGATTTCTTCATCGGCAATGCCCGCTTTTGGAAGCAGCGCCGTTTTTTCTTTGTCACCGGTCATCAGCCATCTTAAAATGGTGATGACGCTGGTGTAATTGTCGTGTCGGTCAGTCAATGCGATATTCCCGACCAGTTTTGCTCCGTTTTCCTTGAAAAGGATTTTTAATTTTTCCTGTGCCATCGCCCACATATTCCGCGATCCGGAAACGGTAACCAACGGTGTGTTCTGAAGAATCTGTTTCGCATAAATGCTTTTCAGAAAGGAGTTGATCGGTATTGATGGTGACAGGTACCACACCTGATAACCGAAAATGATAAGGTCATATTTGGTGTTCAGCACTTCTTCCGGCGGTGACAGGATTTCTGAAGGGATCTGGCGGAAGGTTTCAGGGAACGTATTGAAAAATACTTCGCTCTTCCAAGGGAAAGCGAATTCTTTTTTCATTTTTATTTCATAAAAGGTAACAGCATATTCCTCTTTTTTTTCCTCGAACGGTTTTGAAATGTTTTTCAGAATTTCTTCCAGCTGACCGGTTTGGGAATAGTAAATAAAAAGTATGTTTTTAGGCATTATTTCTTTGGAGATTTATGCAAAAATATCATTTTTTTATAAATGTAAGTTTTTTAAAAAATATACTGATATTGATGCAGCTATTTTGGTGAGCAAATGTTACGGATTACAGGTAAATAAAAATATTGATTTTTCTATATCAAAATTAATGCTGAATTCTCAAAAACCTTTAAATATCTTGGTATTTAAAAAAAACTTCTACTTTTGCAAAAATTTTCTTGATGTCAAAAAATTTAGTAATAGTAGAATCACCGGCGAAAGCAAAAACCATTCAGAAGTATCTGGGGAAAGATTTCGAAGTGAAATCCAGTTTCGGCCACATCCGGGATTTACCCAAAAAAGGGATGGGAATCGATCTGGCTACCTTCACACCCGATTATGAAGTTTCTGCAGATAAAAAGAAACTCGTAACCGACCTGAAGGCCGCGGTGAAGAAAGCTGACATGGTATGGCTCGCTTCCGATGAGGACCGGGAAGGGGAAGCTATCGCGTGGCACCTGGCTCAGGAACTGAAACTGAATGATGACAACACAAAAAGAATTGTTTTTCATGAAATTACCAAGAATGCCATTCTGAAAGCAATTGAAAATCCAAGAAAAATAGACCAGAATCTAGTAAATGCGCAGCAGGCACGACGAATTTTGGACCGGATTGTGGGTTTCGAAATGTCGCCTGTTCTCTGGAAAAAAGTAAAAACAGGACTTTCTGCAGGGAGGGTTCAGTCGGTTGCAGTACGTTTGGTGGTGGAAAGGGAACTTGAGATCAGGAATTTTCAACCGAAATCGGCCTTTAAAGTGGAAGGCATCTTCCTAAACAGCGATAAACAGGAAATAGCAGCTAAACTTAAAAAAGATTTTGCTAAAGAAGGTGAAGCCGAAGATTTTCTGAAACTCTGCCAAAACACGGAATTCAAGGTGTTGAATGTTGAAAAGAAACCCGGAACCCGTTCCGCTTCTGCACCTTTCACAACGTCTACTTTGCAGCAGGAAGCCAGTAACCGTTTGGGCTATGGCGTTACCGGAACCATGCGGGTTGCGCAAAGACTTTATGAAGAAGGGTATATCACTTATATGAGAACTGATTCCGTGAACCTTTCCCAGGAAGCCATCAACGGAGCAAAAGCACAGATTATTTCTGAATTTGGCGAGCAATATTCGAACCCGAGAAATTATACGACTAAATCAGCCTCAGCACAGGAAGCCCACGAAGCCATCCGTCCGACAGATTTTTCAGTGAAAAGAATTGGAGACGATCAGTTGAATAAATTATATCAGCTTATTTATAAAAGGACTTTAGCCAGTCAGATGACGAATGCCAAAATAGAGAAAACCGTCATTGAGATTGGCAGCCCTAAGCTTTCCCAACATTTTGAAGCACAGGGCGAAGTCATTGTTTTTGACGGTTTCCTGAAAGTGTACGGCATTACAAAAACGGAAGATGACGAGGAAGAAAACAACGAAAAACTGTTACCGAAAGTTTCTGCAGGAGAAATCCTCGATTATAAAAAAATAGAAGCGACTGAGAAGTTTACGAGACCTTCAGCCCGCTATACAGAAGCCGGTCTGGTGAAAAAGCTCGAAGAACTCGGAATCGGGAGACCTTCCACGTATGCGCCGACCATTCAGACTATACAGAACCGCGAATATGTTGACAAGCGCGAACTTCTGCCGCAGGAAAGAGAGATCATGAAGATGACACTGGGGAAAACCGACCTCAAAAAAGAAATTTTAACCGAGAAATTCGGCGGCGATAAAAATAAATTTCTTCCAACCGATATCGGAGAAGTAGTTAATGATTTCCTCACCCAGAATTTTGCAGAGATCCTCGATTATGGATTTACGGCAAAAGTGGAGCGGGATTTTGATGAAATCGCCAACGGTTCGGAAAAATGGAAAGACGTTTTACAGGGTTTTTATAAAGATTTCCATCCTAAAATAGAGGATGTGGAAGAAAATGCTGACCGGGCCAATGGCGAAAGAATCCTTGGAGTTGATCCGAAAAGCGGCAAAAATGTGATTACGAGAATAGGAAGATTCGGCCCGATGGTGCAGATAGGAGAGCAGGATGATGAAGAAAAGCCGGTTTTTGCGAGCCTGATGCCATCACAGAATATCGCCACGATTACGCTTGAGGAAGCGTTGGAACTCTTTAAAGTTCCTTTCGATCTGAAAGATTTTGAAGGAAAAACCGTGATGATTGGGGTGGGAAGATTCGGCCCTTATGTAAAATGGGGAGAGGAATTCATCAGCATTCCGCGAGGGGAAGAGCCGCTTTCTGTAACCCAGGAAAGAGCAGAAGAAATCATAGGGGAGAAAAAAATTGCTGATGCGCCGATTGCCACTTACAAAGGCGAACCGGTGACAAAAGGAACCGGAAGATTCGGACCTTTCATCAAATATCAATCGATTTTCATCAATGTGCCAAAGCGGTATGATTTCGACAATCTTTCGCAAAACGACATCAATGATCTTATTGATGCGAAACTTGAAAAAGAAGCCAACCGTTACATTCAGCAGTGGGAAAAGGAAAAAATTTCCCTTGAGAACGGCAGATGGGGACCATTTATAAAATTCGGGAAAGCGATGTTCAAAATCCCGAAGACTAAAAATGATGAAAAATACACCGCCGAAGATTTGGCAGAAGTCACCCTTGATGAAGTAAAAGCCTGGATTACCGCGCAGGATAAAAATGCCTTCAAGGAAAAAGCAAAAAAAGCACCGGCAAAAAAACCTGCCGCGAAGAAACCCGCAGTAAAAAAACCTGCCGCGAAAAAAGCGCCCGTAAAAAGAAATAAAGACTAAAAAAATAGTAAGAAAACGCTTTCCTGAATCAAATCCGGAAAGCGTTTTTTTATTGAGGCCTTTTTGTTATTTTTGTTGAAATTCCCACAGCAATCATGAACATAGAAGATATCCTTATTCCGCCCCGATCAATAAAAACAGAAAAATGGCAGCTTGGAAGCCTTGTTTCCTCTCAGATTCAGGAAAACGGAATTGTATTGGTTTTCTGTTCAGATTACCGCGGGCTGAGCAACGGTGAAGCAGAAATCCTTGATTTCCGGAAGGTTCGGAAAGAACTCTATCATCTCTCGAAACTGGATTTCGAAATTCCGGTCTGCGATTTGGGCGATCTGATTTCGGGAAAGTCACATGAAGACACCCATTACATTCTGCAGGAAGTGCTTTCGATGTGTCATTATAAAAACGCCATTCCTGTAATTATCGGCGGCAGCAACGATCTGGCTTTTTCCCTTTTTTCTGCGCTTAACTTTCACCATACAAACATCAGCTACACGCAGATATCAGATATTATTTCTTTGTCGAATGAGGGTGATGAGATCACCGAGAGAAATTTTCTGTCGAAAATTTTGGGATCTAAGACCATGAGTTTGAAAAACTATCATCATTTAGGCTATCAGAAGCATCTGAACGAGCTGGATTCGGTAAAACTCATGAAAGAGGTGGAGTTTGAAGTCGTGAGACTGGCAGAAATGATGAATTCGACAGAGAAAACAGAACCTTTTTTTCGGAAAGCAGATCTGTTCACCCTTAACTGCGATGCGGTGGAGAGCCGCGGCGATGGTTTTTCGTCCAATCCGCAGGTTAATGGACTGAACAGGCGTGAAATCTGTGCATTTATGAAAGAAGCCGGTTTAAGTGAAAACCTGAAATCGGTAGGAATTTTCAATTTTAATGCGCTGTCGGAAGATTTTTTGAACCACCAGCTGCTTGCACAAATGATCTGGTATCTGATTGAGGGAATCAATATTCAGAAATCCCATCCCGGGGAAAGAAATTTCGAAACGTTTTGGGTCCTGATTGATCAGGATAAATATGCCTTTAAACGTGATGTATTCCGCAATATGTGGTATTTCGGGGAGGATGAAAACCCCGACAAACTGATCCCATGCTCTGTTTCGGATTATGAAGAGGCAAAAAGAGGTAATCTGAACAGGAGATTTCTTAAAAATTAAGAAAATTTCAATTTTTCTTTGCTTATTTATCAGAAAATTCAAATAGAGATTATTCTTTGAAGTGAAAAATTTGAGAATAATTTCATTCTTTTAGCGTTTACTTTTAAAAATTTATATTTTTTTGTTTATATTTAACTAAACATTATGAATTTCAGTAATGTAAATTTGTTTTATATTTGCAAAAATTAAATACTAAAAATAACCATAATCTATATTCTCCTATGAATAAAAAATTATTACTTAGCTTGTTTGCCGTTCTAGTTACCATGGCAGGTTTAAAAGCACAAAGACATGAGGTGGGCGTTCGTTTTGGAACGAGCAATTTGGTAGGAGATATAGGCAGAACTAATTATATTTTACAAAAGCCGTTTGGTGACACAAAGAACTTTGGTTTGCCGGTGTATGCAGGACTTCAGTACCGTATGAACTTCAACCCGCATCAAACGGTGCGTTTTGATTTAGGGTACAACCATATACAGTTTGCAGATGCGGGGGCTAAGGAAGAGTACAGAAGAAACAGAAAACTTTTTGGAACCAATAATGTTTACGAAGCTGACGCCATTTTTGAGTACAACTTCTATCCTGTTAACAATGAGCAGAACGGAATGCTGAGCCCGTATATTTTTGGAGGTGTAGGTGCTCTGTTGCACGACGTAACGCAGGCTACGCTCAATCATGATTTCAGAAGAGATGCCAGCGGTGTTGCACAGGCTCCCTTGAATGAATTGGATTTTGTAAGTACTACTCAATATGAAACCGGGAAAAAAGTATCAATGAGTATTCCTTTCGGTGCTGGTTTGAAATATAAATTCAACCATAACTGGGCGATCAGTGGCGAGGTGATGTTCAGACCTACATTTACCGATCAGTTGGATCATAGTATTCTTTATAGAAAAGACGTAAAATCGACTTACAATCAGGATATTCTGCAGCCGGGATCAAATACTTCGCTCCTGCAGACCGGAGTGTATTATCTGGTATCACAGGATCGAGAAGAAGAATTAAGATATACCAGAAATGTAGGTGATTATAAAACCAAAGACTGGATGAACAGTGTTACTTTAGGGTTAACCTACTCGTTCGGAAGACCTCCGTGTTATTGTGATTAATATGTCGTTGATAAAAGAAAAAATAAACACTGATAATTTGCCTAAACACGTCGCCATCATCATGGATGGAAACGGCAGATGGGCAAAATCCCGGGGAGAAGAACGAACCTTTGGTCATAAAAATGCCATTAATGCAGTTAGAAACGCCATTAATGCTTGCAACGAAATTCACATTCCCTATCTTACTCTTTATACCTTTTCTTCAGAAAACTGGAGCCGGCCCGTTGATGAGGTGATTAGCCTGATGAATCTGCTGGCAGAAACTTTAATTCTGGAAGAGGAAGAAATTTTCAGTAAAGGTCTGCGGCTACACGTCATTGGTGATTTAGAAAAATTACCAGAACTTGTAAAGGACCAGCTGCTTCACATGATCGATGCAACTCAGCACCATACCAATGGAAATTTAATATTGGCTTTGAGTTACAGTTCCCAAGACGAGATCCTGAAAGCAGTTAAAGAGATAAGTACAGAAGTAAAGAACGGACAGTTAAATATTGATGACATCAACGCTTCTGTGTTCGAAAATCATCTGTACACAAAAGATTTCCCTCCCGTAGATTTACTTTTGAGAACAAGCGGCGAGGTGAGGATCAGCAATTTCCTTCTTTGGCAAATCGCCTATGCAGAACTGCAGTTTTTAGATATCCTTTGGCCTGATTTTACAAAAGACACTTTTTTCCAGTGCATCGTAGATTATCAGAATAAAGAAAGAAGATACGGCAAAACAAGCGAACAGCTTGAAAATAATAAAATTTAAGAAAGTTAGAACAAGTATACAATGAAGTTTAGATTTATTCCCATCATCATGTTTGTTGCTTCGGCACATTTTTACGGCCAGGTTGTACCCGAGCAGGATACCAATCCGGTGTATGCACAAAGCCAAACCGGAACCTATGTTCTGAAAGACATCGTGGTGGATGGTGTTAAAAAATATACTCCGGCCCAGGTTCTGAGATTCACGGGACTTAACAAGGGTGAAAGTGTTGACATTCCCGGACAGAAGATCAGCAATGCAATTAAAAAACTTTGGGAAACTCAGTCTTTTTCCGAAGTTGAGGTGTATGTTCAGAGTATTGACGGCGATAATGTTGTACTAAAGTTTCTGCTTCAAGATCTTAAAGAACTGGGAGAAGTTAATTTTAAAGGCAAGGGAATCGGAAAATCCAAAGCCGAAAAATTGGCTAAAGACAATAATCTGAAACCAGGTACCAAGATTACTGAAAACCTTGTCTCTACCCTTAAAACCAATATTCCGCAGGATTACGTTAAAAAGGGTTTTGCAGATGCTAAAATCACTATTCAGGATAAAGTAAATGCCAATGATCCAAATCTAATCGACTGGACCATTAATGTAGAAAAAGGCAAACGCATCAAGATTGACCATATTGAATTTGAAGGCAACCAAAATGTTACCGATAGCAAACTCAGAAAAAAAGCATTCAAAGAGACCAAACAGAAAAGATTTGGAATCGGCGGAATTCTGAAACCGTCTAAATTTCTAAAAGAAAAGTATGAAGATGACAAAGAAAGCCTTATTGATTACTATAACTCGCTTGGATACCGTGATGCGGTAATTGAATCTGATTCTGTTTGGAGAAACAAGAACAACAATTATGAAATAAATGTAAAACTGGCAGAAGGTAAAAAATACTATATTGGCGATATTTCTTTTATCGGAAACGCAGCCTTCTCATCAGATTATCTTTCAAAAATCCTCGGATACAACAAAGGAGATATTTATGATGCAGTAGGATTCAACAAAAAAGTAGGAGAAGATGGCGGAAAAGAAGATGATTCCGATATCAAATCCATGTATATGAACAACGGGTATCTTTTTTCTTCGGTAACACCCATAGAAAAGTCAGTATCCGGAGACTCCATCAATCTTGAAATCAGAATTTCGGAAGGCGAAAAAGCCACCTGGAACAAAGTAACGTGGAGCGGAAACACAACCACGCATGATCATGTAGTTCTCAGGTCTTTGCTAACAAAGCCGGGCGACCTTTTCTCTAAAAGCAATATCAAAAGAACTTATTTCGATCTGGCCTCAATGTCATTTTTCGATCCGCAACAGATCGGACAGGATATTAAGCCAAATCCGCAGGACAATACGGTAGATGTTCACTGGACTCTTGTTGAAAAAGGTTCTTCGCAGGTGCAGCTTCAGGCAGGTTATGGTGGAAACTCTTTCATCGGGACTCTCGGACTGACCTTTAATAATTTCTCCCTGAGAAATTTCCTGAAATTGAAAGATTTTAAACCCGTTCCTCAGGGCGACGGGCAAACGCTATCCATTCAGGCGCAGGCCGGTCAGAATTTTCAGAATTATGGGATCTCTTTTACTGAGCCTTGGTTGTTCGGTACAAAACCTACCGCACTTTCTGTTAGTTTGAACGATTCAAGAGTCAATTATTCAGATGGACTCGGAAGTTCTCAAAAACTGAATATTTTCTCAGCAAGTGCAGGTTTAAACAGTCGCTTAAGATGGCCTGATGATTATTTCTCTCTTTATACTGGAGTCCAGTTTCAGAGTTATAATTTTAGCAATTACCCTTTCCAGTTTGGAAATGAGACCGAATACAACGGATCTGCAAAAAATTTCAGTTTTAATGTAGGTTTAAGCAGAAATTCTGCTGGGATTGATCCTATCTTCCCGACTACAGGATCAAATATAGAAGCTTCCGTTAAATTTACACCGCCATATTCTGCCTTTAGAGACAGGGATTATTCTTCATTATCAAACGTAGAAAAGTATAAGTGGATGGAATTTTATAAAGTGAAGTTGAAAGGAGACATCTATAATGAAGTTATTGGGAAGCTTGTTTTAAGAACCACCGGAGAAATGGGCTTTATGGATGGCTACAACTCCCAGTTAGGAGCACCGCCTTTTGAGAGATTTTATGTAGGTGGAACAGGACTTTTCGGCGGAAGGTATGATGGCCGTGAACTTGTTCCTTTGAGAGGTTATGAAAACGCTTCCACTTCTGGTGGAACACTTGATGATATTACACAATATGGAGGAGGAACCATCTATAACAGGTTTGCACTTGAATTAAGATATCCTGTTTCAATGAACCAAACCGCCAAAATCTATGTGCTTAGCTTTCTTGAAGGAGGTAATGTATGGAATTCCTGGGGAACATATAATCCATTTCAGCTGAAAAGATCTGCAGGAGTCGGCATCAGAGTATATATGGGTGCCTTTGGTCTGATTGGATTTGATTTTGCTTATGGATTTGATAAAACAATCATGGGAAGTGAGCCAGCCGGCTGGAAAACACACTTCCTGATGAATCAGTCACTTTAATTAAAAACATGATGAAAAATTTCAAATTGGTTTTTACCTTATTTTTTTGTTTGGGTACTCTGTTTGCAAACGCCCAGAAAATCGGCGTTGTAGATACCGACTATATTCTGAATAAATTACCGCAGTATAAAGATGCTGAAAGCCGCCTGAATGCTCAGGTTGCAACATGGCAGACGGAAATTCAGAACCTGCAGTCGGAATTTGAAAGAAAAAGAACTGCGTTCGAGAATGAAAAAGTGCTTTTGGTAGGCGATCAGCTGCGCCAAAGAGAAAAGGAAGTGGCAGATTTGGACAAAAACATCAGAACAACCACCAGTTTAAGATTTGGCACCAACGGAGAGATCAGTAAGTTGAGGGCTAACCTAACACAACCTTTTCAGGATCAGATTTGGAACGCGATTCAGACCATGTCTGAAAAAAATGGCTTGGGCATAGTTCTTGATAAAAGTAACAATGTAAATGTTATTTTTCTGCAAAAAAGGTATGATTATACCGATAAAGTTCTGGATATTCTTCTTAAAGGTACAAGTGGAAAAAAAGATAAAAAGAAATAAACAGAACTGTAATATTTAACCTTTATAAAAACTATAAATCAAAAGAACAATTTTAAAATTTATTTAACCTCAATTATGAAAAAATTAAGTGTATTATTTGCAGCAGTGATGATGTTTTCAGCTGTAGGAGTTGCAAAAGCTCAAAAGTTAGCGTCATTAGATTATCAGGAAATGCTTTCCATGATGCCGGATGCTAAAAAAGTTTCCACAGATTTAGATACATTCAGCAAAACAAAGGAAGCCGAAATCAAGAAAATGGGAGAAGCTTTTCAGGCTGAAGTTCAAAAATATCAGGCTGAAGGAGCGAAGTTGACTGAAGCCCAAAGATCAGCGAAAGAAGCAGAACTTCAGAAAACACAGCAGAATCTTCAGCAAATCGCAACAACCGCACAAAATGATCTTCTTAAAAAAAGAGATACAATGTTAAAGCCGGTTATTGACAGATTAAATAATGCGATCGAAAAAGTAGCGAAGGCAAACGGTTGGGATTTTATTATCGACAGCAGTGCTTTGATTTACAAAAATGGCGTAGATGCTACCCCTTTAATCAAAAAAGAATTGGGTCTTTAATTTAAGAAAGATTTATAAGTCCAAAACCATCCTTATTCGGGGTGGTTTTTTATTTTTGCACCATAAACTAATTTAATGATTACATCATCAAAAGTAAAAATCCGGTTCATCGACTGCGACCCTCTCGGTCACCTTAATAATTCAAAATATCTGGATTATATGCTCAATGCCCGAGAAGATCATGTGGATGAACACTATGAAATCAATTATGCAGAACTGGTGAAGGAAACTGGATGTACTTTAATCGCCATTCAGAATGAAATTGCCTATTTAAAAGAAGTGCTATATAATGAAGTGTTGACGGTTTCAAGCAAAATTATAGAAATCCAGGGCAGGACTGCGAAAATTGAAATCATTATGGAGGATGATCAAAAAATACGGGCAGTACTTTGGTGCACTGTCATCTATTTCAATTTGAAAACCAGGGCTTCAGAAAATATCCCCGCAAAATATTTGGATATTTTCAAACAGTTCTTAATGGAAATCCCGGAAAAAGACTTCCAGTCCAGAGTATTAACTTTAAGAAAACACAATAAAAATGCTTAACGGTATGAAGAAAATACTGGTGACCGGATCCAGCGGGCAGCTTGGAAATTGTCTGCGAAAGATTTCAGACGATTTTTCAGAAAAGTATATTTTTGATTTTACAGATTCCGCTTCGCTCGACATTACCGATGCATCGCAGGTGGAAGAGTATTTTCGTGATTTGAAACCTGATTACTGCATAAACGCTGCGGCATATACCGACGTTGATGCAGCCGAAACCGATTCAGAAAGGGCCTTTGCAATTAACAGAGATGGCGTTGCCAATCTGGCGGAAGCCTGTAAAAATTATGGCGTGACCCTAATTCATGTTTCGACGGATTATGTTTTCGATGGAGATACCAATATTTCTTATGACGAAGACAACTTCACGAATCCGACAGGAGTTTACGGACTTTCGAAAAAGGAAGGTGAAGAAGCAGCGCTGGAAGCAAATCCGAGAACAATTATTTTAAGGACTTCGTGGCTTTACTCGGAATTCAATAAAAATTTCGTTAAAACAATGCTCAGCCTTTTTAAGACGAAGGTTGAACTCAATATTGTGGCGGATCAATACGGGCAGCCGACGAATGCCAACGATTTAGCGGAAGCGATCATGACAATTATCGAATATGAGCGTAAACAATACGGAATTTTCCATTTCTCAAATTATCCTGAAACTACCTGGTTTGATTTTGCCGCTAAGATTGCAGAATTATCCGGCTCGAAGATAGAACTGAAGCCGGTAAGTACGGATCAGTTTCCTACCGCTGCAAAACGGCCGGCAAGAAGTACGATGTCTTTAGACAAGATCGAACGGATCTATCATATACAACCAAACTATTGGGAAAACAGTCTTGAAGATTCCATTAAAACAATAATTCAGAATCATGAATAAAATACTGACCATCTCTTTACTGTTTTTTACCCATTTGCTGTTCGCGCAGAACATCTATCTGAACAAGGTGGTAAAAACGAATGCAAACACCGATAAGTTTTTCTATAAAATCACCGGTTCAGAAAAAAATGCTGAATACCTGGGAGAAATTGAAGTCCAGGGTTATTCAAATAATGATGTAGAGGTTTTTTCGAAAATCTACAAAAAAGCGAAACAGACAGGGGCTAATGCCTTTTCTTATGCTCTGCCCGAAACACTTGATGGCAAAACTGCGAAGTTTGATCCGTTCCACTATAAACTGAAGTTATATTATTTGCCTTCAACTGAATTTCCGAAAGAGGAAAATACCTTATATATTATCTCAGGAAACGATGAGCCACAAAAAATTAAGCTGAATGATAAAAGCATCACGCTTAATTCCAGGTCCTATATTAAACGGAATTTAGTTTTGGGCGAAGAAAATGAACTTTCGGCGGGGAAGTTATTGGGCTCAAGAATTAAATTGGCGGCAAAGGCAGGACAGCCTGCACTTTATTTCTCTGTAGATTCCTTTAATATTAAGGCAGATGATTCTGGAACTTCTGGTGGTTTGAACATAAAGTCCGGTGATATAATCGTTCTGGAGAAATCTTTTGCCAACTTCCTCATCACTGTATATGAAGAACAGAAGTAGTTTCTGCTGTTTGGGCTGATGCTGTCTGGAATTTTTTCCCTTTAATTTTCAGCAAGTTAAATGTTTCTTGAGAAAATGATGTGGATTAAATTTGGAAAGAGGGTAAAACATCCTATCTTTGCAAACCCAAATCGAGAGAAGCGGGGAGCGAAGTAGAAGATTGAAAAGATGGGATGTGAAGGGAGTTAGGGGCTTAAAAAAAGTTTCAGATTTTTCTCCGGAAACATTTGGTCAT
>NZ_VOXE01000002.1 GCF_008014695.1 Chryseobacterium sp. | reverse complement strand
AGACAGAAAGAAGAGCGATCTTACTTTTGTAGATGAGAATGGCAGGAACATTTCTTTGTCTGAAATGAAAGGAAAGGTGGTCTTCATCAATTTCTGGGCGACCTGGTGCAGACCCTGTGTTGAGGAAATGCCCACGATTGCTGTACTGAAAAATCAATTTAAAGGAAATGACAAGATTGTTTTCATCCTCCTCAATGTGGAAGCCGACCTTGGTAAATCGAAAAAATTTATGGCAGACAGAAAGCTGGATCTGCCCGTGTATCTCTCAGGCGGCACAATTCCGTCTGACCTTTTTCAGGGCGCAATCCCCACTACCCTTATTTTCAATAAAAACGGGGATTTGGAAGCCAATATTCAGGGCGCCAGGAATTTCGCCAACCCCGAAATCTACAAAGTATTAAACGAACTGACTAAAAATTAATTAAAAAACAAAAAAATGGAAAAAATAAAAGTATGGCTTAAAAAAAACTGGAGCACCGCACTGTTTGCAGGGGTGTTTATCGTTTTACTTGTAAGCCCGGATGCGAAATCGTGGCTGATGCGGCAAATGATCTCAACAGGGATCATGAATGGCGAGATGAAAGATAAAAAAGAAAATCCGGCCGCAGAAATCCCTGCAGCTACGGAAACCATGAGTGTTCGGGACGAAACCGGTAAAATAATCAGCACTTCAGACCTGAAGGGGAAAGTGGTATTCATCAATTTCTGGGCATCCTGGTGTCCGCCATGCCGTGCGGAATTTCCGTCGATCCAAAAATTTTATGATCAATACCGGTTCAACCCTGATGTTGTATTTTTAACCGTGAATTTGGATGATGAGGTGGCTTTAGGCAAAGCCTATCTTCAAAAGGAAAAATACACACTGCCGCTTTTGGTTCCGGAAGGCAATCTCCCGGAAGTATACTTCAGCGGATCACTACCCACTACAGTGGTGCTGGATAAGACCGGCGCCGTACGAATGCATCATGCGGGAATGGCTGATTACAGCAAGGCTTCATTCTACGAAGAAATAAATGCACTTTTAAAAGAATAATCATGCTGAATCTAATTAAAATACTGTTCTTCATTCTTACGTTAGCCGGCCTGCAAATGGCTGCTCAGAATAAAAATCACCTTTTTGAGCCGGCGAAAGCGGGATTAACCGAATACAAAGCTTTATATGTACTGAATGAGAGCGACGAAACCAAAATAAAGGGAGTCATCAGGAACATCAGTAATGCAATGGATGACCCCCGCCTGAAAGGGAAACTGTATGTGGAACTGCTGGTTTTCGGTCCCGGAGTTGAACTGTACAGAAAAAAGAACGGATACGACAAACTGCTGATTCCCCTGACAGAATGGGGCGTTATTTTTGTACAGTGCGAGAATACTTTGAAGGAAAAAAACATCCCGAAAGCGGACCTGTATGATTTCGTACGTTACACCCCAAGTGGAAGTGGAGAAATCATTTTGCGGCAGTATGAAGGATGGGCGGTCGTAAAGCCTTAATGATTTAAGCGACCGGATGACAGAACTCTTCCTGGTAATGGAAACAGCTTTCACCAAATAATAAGCCCCAATATTAGGGCTAAAGCAGAGCGGAAACATAGAAGATAGACCTGACGTGTTTCTGCTTTACTGTTTCTTATCAGTTTAGGTTGACACTTCTGGACGCCTTGTGAGCTCGCTGTGAGCTGAATTGTTTTACAATTTTTTGGGAAAAGGAAGAATAAATTTGGGAAGGTTTTCGGCAGTACCTAACTTTTCTTCTGCAGCACCCATCAACCAAGAAAATGTGAGCATGTGTGGATCAACTGTCTGCATCTGTACAAACTTCCGCTTCCCTATTATCAGTGGAAATGCGTGAATAACGATTGAATCAATGCATTGCAGAATTATGACGTTTCACAAGGCAGACGGCGGCGTACCGCCTCCTCGCAATGAGCGTTGGCTACGCTCGGTGGCCAACCAGCAATGATTGGTAGACGGTGCTACTCATCCAGTTCCGTAAACAGCTGATTGAGGCTCCCGTCCAGCATCTTCAGGAATTTGGTGCGTTCCGTTTTCCTGCTTCGGATCTCGCCTATCGTTTTATGGTAGTTCCCAAGATCAATATTCAGGGATGACTCCGCCCACCTTATGACTTCCGCCAATTCAATATTGCCGCCATTGAGGCATTTGGTGTGGTGCAGTGCTATTATCAATTCTACCAGAGCAGCTTTGGAAGCAGTCCATTCCAGATAACGGCGGTTGCCGATTTCCTCGACCTCGTGTTTTTCAAGGTTTTTGATCTTGTTTTTAAAAAAGACCTCCAGCGCGTCGTTTGCCAGGATATGGGCTACCAGAATATCATGGGAGGTGGAAAATTTCTCGTCGTAACTGTGGAGATCGGGCGCCAGCTTGACCTTCAGATCATATCTGAAGCGGAGGAAATATTTCATGTCGAGGTAGGTGGCTTTCCGGCGGTAATAGTTGATAAAATCCCTGTTCTCCGCAGAAAAATATTCCAGTGCATTCAACTCCTTTTCATAGAATTTCTTAAGCTCTTTCGCGCCCGCGTAGGGCACCGAAGCCTCCAGTGAAAGAATCCGGGAATAGTAGATGAAGCGGGAAACGAATTTCGGTTTGACCTCCCTGAAGAATCTGACCTCCTCCTCCCAACTGCAGAATTCATGGCTGCTGGTCCAGGACTTCAGCTGCCTGACGGCCTCATCTGTTTCCATCAGAACGCATTCTGCAAAAGAAAAAAAATCATCCTGTTCACGCCGCAGCAGCTCTGTTCGATCGTTCAGCGCTTTCCACAGGTCATCGCATTTTTCAAAAAGTATTCTGGATTCCATAATCAATGGTATTATTAAATTACAGGTCTTCAATTCAGTCTCCGGTACGGAGCTCCTTTTTACGCCGGTCAATAAAATCCTTCGGCCGCAGTCCGTTGATTTCATAAAAATGGTCGGAGAAGTTCTGTCGCGATGCGATCCCGCATTCTTCCGCGAGCCCTTCAATCGTATAATTCAGGTATTTCTTTTCGGTACACAGAAGGTTTGTGATGTACGTGATGCGGAGTTCCTTCAGGTAGGTGTTGAAGTGCATCCCTTTAAAATCATTAATGACAAATGACAGGTAGGGCGTGTTCGTGCCCAGCTTGTCGGCCAGTTTCCGAAGGGTCAAGCCTTTGGCAGTAAACTCTTTCTTTTCCTCAAATTTCCGGAGCTTCTCCAGAATTTCATTTGTGACCTCTTCACTGTAACCGTATTTTCGGGCCGCGACCCTTTCCTTTGGAGGAATGACCATGATCTCACCTGAAGCCGTCTCCCTTCTCTTCAGAAGCAGCCGGTATTTTTCAGTGATCTTCCTGGCCTTTTGGTAGCGGTAGAGGAGAAAAATAATGATCAGCCCACCTGTAACCGAAATCAGCAAAATGAACCTGGATTTAGAACGGCCGGCATTTTCGAGCCGGAACTTTTCTTCCCTCAGCGTTTTCGTGTCATATTCTTTATAAACACGGGCAGCCAGATAGGAAAAATCGCTGGCCAGAAACTCGTCAGCCTTCAGGAGCTGCCGCGTATAATACAGTTCCTCCACAGGTTTCCGTTTTTCCTTATAGAAACTGATGAGGACCTCATAATTCTCCCGCAGTTCAGGGAGGATAAACCGGTGTCTTATGAAAGAGGAATCGACTTTCCTGAAATACTCCAATGCCATGTCTTTTTTATTCAGCTGAAAATAAGATTTCCCGATATAAAAATCGTTCAGGGCCATCCATGCAAAATCATCGCTCGTAGACAGGAGCCTGTTGGACAGGGTCAGCAATTCAACCGCGGAACTGTAGTTTTCTTTCCTGAATTCGGACAGTCCCCGGCATTTGTACAAATATCCTTTTTCCTCATCAAAGCCCTGCCGGCGGTTCAACAGTGCTTCGCCTCTGGCCGTCAGTGAATCAGCGGCGACCCACTGTTCCAAGTGCTGGTAACAGACCACCATCTGGTGCAGTGTGTTCAAGTATCCCCGGGTATTGTTATAAATATCATTCGGATGTTCTTTTTGGGTCAGGTTCGCTTCGAAGAAGGTCAGACACGGCCGGAAATGCTCGAGCGCTTCTTCATAATAACCCAAATAACTTTTGACGGTGCCCAGATGATACAGGATCTTGTACTGCAGGTAAGGATCTTTGATAGATCCTGAATATTCATTAGCCTTTAGGTATTCGTTGAGCGCCGGCTGATACTTCTTGAAAGTGAAATAATATACAATACCTTTTCCCAGATAAGCGCGGCTGATCAGATCAGCATCTTTAGTAGTGCGTGCAGCAGCAACGGCACTGTCGGCATACAAAAGTTTATCCTGCCCTTTCGGTGAGAAAAACACCCCGTTCTCGTAGGCGTTCAGGAGCTCTTTAATATGGTTCTTTCTTCTGGCTTCCTCAATATGCATTCTTACAAAAGGCAGGGCGCGGCCGTCATTTTCCTTGTACGTTTCGTAGATGTTCTCGAACTGTTTAAAGGAGACCCCTGTACGATCCTGGGCCGGATTTGAAACGCACCCTATTGCAAAACAGATGATGAGCATTATTTTAGACATTGTTGGGGACGGTAAAATTGGTGGTGGGATGATCAAAATTACTTAAAAAAGAGCAAAATCCACTGCGTCTTTGCAGCAATCCTACGAAATCGCTGAATTTCATGATAAATCGCTGACAACCATTTATTTACCATTGTACGAATGGATACATCAGGACGTCCCCATGGCTACACAGAGCCCCAGTTCCCTTTTTTTCAGCTTTACGACGGGGTAATTTCGGGTCAGAATTCTACTAACCCACCCCGGCCGGGATAACTTTTTAAAACTACAAAAATGAAAAAGTCTATCTCAATTTTAGGGTTTGGTGTTCTGTTCCTTACCGGGTCATGCAGATCTGAGAACATGGATGCCTTCCAAAACCCAAACGAAACAACCGATGCGATTGTTTTGAAGAAAAAAATGACCAATGAAACCGCAAAAGCTGGCGATTCCGTCTACACCTCAGCATTTTCGGAAACCGAAGATACAGGTGAGCCGAAGGAAGAACCTAAAAAAGACCGACAGCACTGGCGGAAAAAAGAATAACCAACAGAGAACGGGCTGTGCCTTAACAGCCCCTTTTAAAACCCATCATGAAAAGGGAAGCCAAAAAATCCGGTGACCCCGATCGGGAGGTCATCCGGGCGAGCGGATCGCTCTGCCCCGCATCCGGAGAATGGGAAATCATCGGAGAAAGAACTACCTCCATTGTACTTTCCAGAAATCAGGTCATGCCGGAATACTGCGGCAAAAAAGTATACTGGAAACTGGTCAGGCAGGGCTGACACTTCGAATTCGGTGAGTGCGAGGGCTAAGATTAAAAATCAAGTTATGAAAAACAGAAAGGTACTGGCAGTACAAATCATCAGTTATTTTTTCGTTCTGCTTTTCTGCTATGCGGCAGTAAGCAAGATGCTGGATTTCGAGAATTTTCAGGTGCAGATCGGGCAGTCGCCGCTGCTCAGTGCCTATGCAGGCTTTGTGTCCTATGCTGTGATCGCGGCAGAACTCGTCATTGCAGGCCTGCTGCTTTACGAAAGGACACGGCTTGTCGGGCTGTACGCATCGTTCACCCTAATGGTGGCGTTCACCGTCTATATTTACCTGATCCTGAATTACAGTGATTTTGTACCGTGTTCGTGCGGCGGCATCCTGGAGAAAATGGGGTGGACGGAGCATCTGATCTTTAATGTGGGGTGCGTGGTTCTGGCCGCAGCCGGAGCACTGGTCATGGAAAAAGACCAGGCTGCCGGACTGCGCAGACCAGTACTGAAAATGGTGATGATGTTCCTTATAGGATCAGGCGGCATGGTGGTCCTGTTCCTTTCTTCGGAACATATCATCAAGAGGGAGAACAATTTCACGAGACGGTTTCTTCAAAACCCGGTTTCCGATAAATCCGCACTCATCTTACCCGAGGAAGGCTATTATTTCGCGGGAGTTTACAGAGACAGGATCTACCTAGGAAACAGCCGAAAGCCTCTCCTGCTGACGAGTATCTCGAAAGAAATGAGCGATCTGAAAACACTGAAGATTGAGCCGGAAAAAATGTCTGAAAACACGTTCAGGAATCTTCAGATCAGGGTGCACGAAAACTATTTCTACCTGTCTGACGGTACCGTACCAGTAATCTACAGGGGAAAACTTGGACAGCCCATTGCCAAAATTATCAGCAAAGGCGATGCGTATTTTACGCAGCTGGCGGTGCTAGATTCAGCAAGGTTTGCAGTAAGGACCCAAAGCAGCCGCACCCACCGTTATGTTTTAGCGCTGCTGGAACTGCAGCCCAACCCCAAAGTAACCTTACAAGAGGGACTACTCGAAAAGCAGATCGACGGGGTATTTGATGTGGACGGGATTCTAAAAACCAATGGTTCCCATGTCGTTTACACCTACCATTACCGGAACCAATTCCTTGTGATGGACCGGGACATGAGACTGCTGAGGAAACTGAATACGATTGACACGACGAGCACCGCCAATATCTCCGTGAAGAACATGACCGGCGGCGTAAGGCGGATGAATGCACCACCTGTGAAAGTGAATGAAAATTTCACATTGTACGGATCACTGATTTTCAACCAATCTAATATACGCGGAAAAAACGAAAGTGTCCGTCAATGGAAAACAAGCGCAGTAATCGATGTGTACCGTACGGATACGCAGCGGTACCTCGGAAGTTTCCGGATTAAAAAAAACGCAGGGGAAGCACTGCATGATTTCCTGATCACGGGCAAATACCTATACGTGCTGCAGGGAAGCACCTTAAGACAGTACCGGTATACCGGGAAATTTAAAAAAATGATTCAACAAGGGGAAGCCGAAAACCTTTACCAAGAGTAGGCAATCATTTCTAAAATTTTTTATTATGAAAAAATTAATTTTCCCTGTTGCCCTTGTGGTAATAGGAGCAGGAAGCGCATTTGCAACAAAAGCCAGCAATGCGAAGGACGATGCCATCGTACCGGCTTACCGGATGGATCCTGAATCCGGACTGTGTGTGGAAGCCAACCAGCAGTGCAGCACACTAGGCGGTCCTGTCTGCAAATGGGCAGCAGACGGCGTGACCGTCCTGCACGACGAACCCATCAGCCCTACCGAATGCGGGGCTGAATTATTCAAACCGTAAAAAAAGAGGATGCCTAACCGGCATCCTTTTTCATTTGCTGCTGTATCCACGGAATGTCTTTCCGGCCCTTGAGGAAATAGTCCCACCAGTCCAATACCCTTATGTTCAGGTCTTTCATCTCCGGCGTGCTGTCTCCAACATCATGTCCTTTTTCCGGATAAAAAAGCGCAATCACCTCTTTTTGATACCGCCTCAGGGCGATATAGAACTCCATGACCTGGTCCCAGTCTACGTTCCTGTCTTTCTTGCCGGCCCAGAGCAGAATGGGTGCAGATGCTTTTTCGGCATGTTGAACAGGGCTGTTGGCGTAGTACAGCGCTTTGTTGTCTGCAAACGGCATCTTTACGTCCATCTGCCCGTTCTCATACTGCCAGTAATAGGGCCTGAAATAATTATAACTGAACGTATAATAAGAACGGATGATGTCACTGGGCCCGGATCCGGCGATATAAGCGGCAAAGCGGGTTGAATGGGTTGCAATGAAAGAAGTCTCGTAGCCACCGTGGGAGTGGCCCACCAATCCTACCCTTTTCCGGTCGATATAAGCGCGGTTCGCTATGGCATCCAACGCGCTGTTCACGCAGTTCAGTGCTGAGAGGCCGGGCCCTTCCGTGCCGCCGGTCCTGATGTCCGGCAGATAAACGAAATAGCCCTTTGCCAGGAGTGCTTTCAGGTCGAAGCCTTCCGACCTCATTTCGCCGGGTACCGTATAGCGGTTCTGGCTGCCGCTCTGGATCTGGTAGATGTGAACCACCATCGGATACGTTTTCCGGGAATCAAAACCCGCCGGATAATAGAGGAGCCCTTTCAGCGGAACACCGTGCGCATTGCTGTACGTTATGACTTCCTGTCTGACGGTTCCGGCTGTTACATCCTGGTTCGGGTTCTGATAGACCACCCGGGTTTTCTGCGTTTTCGGATGTACCGCAATGACCTGCGGGACCCTGTTGTAATTTTCTTCCCGGTGCACGAAGGTGCGCATCTTGGCGTCGTACCGGATATCCTGGACCGAATTTTCCGTAGGGCCTAATACCTGCTTAAAGCGGTTCCCGCTCCAGATGCCGTAAGACGTTTTGCCGCCCTTTGTATTCACCAGTTTCAGCACCAGCGTATCCGCTGATCCGGTCTGTGTGCAGTGCAGATTGATTTCGGGGATCAGGTAATCGTCCTTGCTGCTGATGATCCTGGAGGTATGGCCTGCGGCAATATCCGGCATTTCCATCCGCGCTTTGGCGATACTGTATTTCCGGAGGCCGTCCTTCCCTTCAAACCAGATGCTCCGGCTGTCGGCACTGAAAACGGGCCGGCCCAAGGATAGCTTCCCCAAAACGGCATTCTGGTGCGTGAGCGGATCATAAAGCGCCCATTCCTCGCCGGTACTGCGGTAAAGGAGGCAGCTTCCATCTTTGGGAACCACGATCTCTTCGCGCGCTGGTCCCATCCGCTGAAAGGTTTCCTTTTCGGCATCATAGACATAAGCCTCCACATCGGGGTAATACCGGACATAGTTGTATCCCGCTGCCCTTTTGAAAGCGAGGAAATAACGGCTGCTGCCGATATTGGCCACCGTGGGATAAACGTCTGAAGGAATGGGTGTGAGGGTTGAAGTAAGCGGATGGTAGACTGCATATTCATAGGTGCTCTTTTTCGGTGCGAGGATGCTTTTCAGGTCGCCGTCGTTTCCGTACCAGAGCTCGACCACTTTCTTTTCCTTCTCCTCCATCCGCCAGGTGCGGATAAAAAGCGTGCCGTCAGTGCCCGCCTCACTGACAGAGAAGGAACTGCCAGACGGAAGATCTTCAGGAAAAGAACGGTGGAGGCTGCCGTCCAGTGCAGTGATCAGGACTGCGTTCTGTCTGCCCGTTCCGGGATTCTTCAGCTGTACGGTGAGGTATTTTCCCGAAGGGGTCAGTTCTGCCCTTTCAACGGTATCCGGTGTCGTATACAGTTTGCGGTGACCCTTTTCATTCCACAGATACAGTTCAGTCCGGTCTTCTGCCTGTTTCAGGAAATACAGGTTGCTTTTTCCGTCGGCAAGAATTTTCTCCACCCCGGTTTCCTCACCTACTATTTTCCCGTCCGCGGACATGACTTTCAGCGTCCGGTCTTTTCCCAAAACGGCATAGCGGCCTGTCTCTTCCAGCAGTACTGCCTGCCGGCTGCTTGGATAGGAAATATACGTGCGTTTTGACAGGTCCCACCAGGCAGCGCCGCCGGCGCCTGCGGACAGCAGGCGGTTGCCGGGAGCAAAACGGAGGTCCATCATCTTTACGATTTCCAGGGGTGGAAGGCCGGGATTCTGCGTGTCCACGAGCATGACGGTATCACACACCGAATTGAGCCATTTGCTTACCGCCGCCCATCTTCCGTCCGGGGAAAGTGCCGTCAGGCTTACGGTAAAGAAACGGGAGCGCCATTTCTGTAAGGTGTCCTGCGGAGTTGCAGGTACTGCCTGCTGCGCGGGAAGGTGCACTGTCAGAAGGGACACGCACAGGAGTAAGAGTTTTATATGGTTGGTTGGGTTCATTATTAGGTTTTGTTGTTTTAGAAGATTCAAGAGCCAAGAGCCAAGAATCAAGACTTGCAGAAGGGATTGCTTCGTCGGCGTTTCGCCTCCTCGCAAGGACAAAGAGCCAAGAGCCAAGGCAAAAGGAAGAAGTAAGGACTGATGGAGCGATTCGTTTTAATAGCCCGGGTTCTGCGGGTTCAGGTTGGGATTCAGGAGCAGTTCCTTCTGGGGGATGGGCCACAAGGCATGGTGGCTTTTCCAGTTGGGTTTTATCGCGGTAAGCAGGTCCAGGCGGTTCATGCGCTTGAGGTCAAAGAAACGGTGGCCCATTTCGGTGAAGAATTCCTTCCGGTTTTCCTTCAGGATCTCGTCCAGCAGCTGGGCCTTGCTGATGGTGGCCGGCAGGGGCGCAAGGCCTGCCCTTTGCCGGGTCTTGTTCACATAGGGCAGTGCCTCGACCACTTTGTCCTGCTGTGCCAGCACTTCTGCCAAAAGCAGGTAGACTTCCTCCAGCCGGAAAACGACGGAATATTCGTTTGGATTCGTTGTTCGGTTCTTGTACTTGTTGGCGCGGTACCAGGTGTTGGCTCCTACCGTCACGGCTGCCGTCCAGTTCGTTTTCCGGAGGTCGCCGCTGTCAAAGCTGCCCATCAAGTTCGAAGACAGGGCATTGAGCGCAGGTGCTGCACCGGAAAAGTAATAGTGCTGCACCTCTTTTGTAGGATCGTTCGGATTCTTGGGTTTCAGCTGCCAGAGGATGTGCTGGCCGGATTTGTCAAAGACCTTTGTGAGGTCATTCTGGAAAGTATAGAGCGGGCTCTGAAGAATGTTTTTCAGCAGCAGCTCTGCCCCGCCCCACTGGTGCTGCAGGCAGTGGACCTTTGCCAGCAGGAGCTCCGCCACCTTACGGTTCGGGAAGATGCGTTCGGTGTTCGGGTAGGTATCCGTCAGCAGCATGCTTGCTGCTGCAACGTCCTGCTCCAGCCTTACCAGCACCTGCGACTGAGTGGTTTTGCCCAGCGACCGGTTGATCTTGTAATCCGTCGTGGTCACATACGGGATGCTGCCGAAGAGTTCTTCAAGGTAATAGTAAAGCAGGGAGCGCATGAGCAGGGCCTCGCCGGTGAGGCGGTCGCGGTCCTTGGCGGGAAGTGCGGCAGACCTGCTTACGCCTTCAAGGATGGCATTCGCCGTATAGATCTTCTGGTAGGCACTGTTCCAGTAGTTTTCGACAGTGCTGTTGTTCGCGACCTGCTGGTTCAGGTAGATGTCGGCCACGGCATTCCCGTTGGTGGAGGTATAAAAATAGTCGAGGTCATCGGTATAATATCCGAGCAGCGCCCCGGGCGTGTCGCCGGAAAGGGGCGAGCTTTCCCAGAGGCCTGCATAGAGGCCTGCCAATGCGGCATTCGCGGTCTGTACATCGCTGAAGACGATGTTGCCGTCGATCTGGTTGCCGGGCATGTCGACTTCCAGCATTTTTTCACAGGAGGTGAATACGGCCAGGGCCAGCATCAGCAGCAGTGCAGTCCTCCTCACCCTGCTGCGCAAAGGCCGCACTGCAGCGGTTTTCAATTTGCATAAAGTTCCTGCCTTGCTTGCGGGATCTGTTTTCATCAAAGGACCTGTCTGTAATAATATATCTGTTTTCATCACTATTTTTTTTAAAAGTTAAACTCTGTTCCGAAGGCAACGGTTTTCAGGGGCGGCAGGTAGCCGCTCACCGAGAATTCAGGATCGGGACCGTAGTATTTCGTCCACGTCAAGAGGTTCTGGCCCTGCACATAGATGCTGACCTGGGAAAGATAGCGGTGCTGCACCGGCAGGCGGTAGGTGAGCTGGATGTTCTTCAGGCGCAGGTATGAGCCGTCGGAGACCGCCGCGGTACTGTTCCTGAAGTTGTTGTGGGCCGTATTGGCTGCGGCGTTGCCACCAGCTGTGTAAGGCATATAAGTGCCGCCCGGGTTTGCTGCGGACCATACGTCGAGTACTTCCACGGGCTGGTTGAACATGCCGCCCGGAACCGGCATCGTATAGTTGTAGTTCAGGCTTTTCTGGCTGACGCCCTGAAGCAGCACCGCGAGGTTCCACTGCCGGTATTCCAGGGTGTTGCTCCAGCCGCCGAAGAAACGGGGGCCAAGGTGCTCCGAGACCTTCGTGTCCTCCGGCGCGGTGATCTTCCCGTCGCCGTTGAAATCGGTGAAGCGGTAAAGGCCTGTGGCCGGATCGATGCCCTCCAGCCGGTAGAGCTTGATCAGGTTCGTGGGTTCCCCCACGACGAAGTAGTTCGCATAAGTGGAGCCTTCCAGACCCGGGAAAGCCAGTAGTTTGCTTCTGGGTACGGTGAGATTAAAGGCGGTGTTCCATTTAAGGCTGCCGGTGCTTACCGGAGTGCCGGAGAGTTCTATCTCAATTCCGGTATTTTCCACCGTGGCATCAAGGTTTGCCAGGACCGACGTGAAGCCGGTCATGCCCGGCAGCTGGTAGCCCACGAGCTGGTTCGAGGAGCGGTTGCGGTACCAGGCCGCCGTCAGGTTCAGGCGGTCCTTGAGGAAGCCCAGCTCAAGGGCGGCTTCGAGCTTCACGGTCTTTTCCCAGCTGAAAGCAGGATTATAGAGCCGCGAGGGGATGATGCCCGTAACGCCGTTGTAGATCAGGTTGGCCACTGAATAGGTGTCGAGGTACTGGTAATCGCCGATATTGTCGCTGCCCGCAGAGCCGTAACTGGCCCGGAGCTTCCCGAAGCTCAGCCATCGGTTTTCTGCCAGCATGGGTTCTTTGGAGAATAGCCAGGCTGCGCCCACGGCACCGAAGTCCGCGAAGCGATTGTCGGGGCCGAAGCGGCTGGAGCCGTCGCGCCTGCCGCTAAGGTTCAGGATGTACTTGTGGGCATACTGCCAGTTGACGCGTGCAAAAGCAGCTGCATAGCGGTATTCGGACCGGATCTCGTCGGAGACCGTCTTCGTCTTGGCGGCACCGATGTTCTGAATGAAGGCATTGGTCTCAAAGCCGGTGCCTTTCATGGAAGACTGCTTTCCGGCATCGCTCTGGAAGGTACCGCCGAGCAGGATCTCCAGTCTGTGGATGGCGCGCGTGTAATTCCACTGCAGCTGCGGTTCGGCCATAAGGGAAAAGCGGCGCTGGGTGTTTAAGGAGGAAGAGGAATAGGCGCTGGACTGGCCGGTAACAAAGGCCGGGTTGTAGATCGTGTTGGGCCGCAGGGACCATTCCTCGAAGTCCTGATAGTTCACCCCGCCGCTGAGTTTAAGCCGCAGACCTTGGAGGAATTCCCAGGAAATGTTCAGGCTGTTGACGGTCTGAAGGTTCTCATTGAGGTAATTCGTGTTGTAGATGGCCACGGGATTGGCGAAGCGGTCCCAGTTCAGGCTGCTGTCCTCTTTATACAGCGCGGGGGCATTCGGGGAGAGGAGCAGGGCTTTGGCGGTGACGTCCTCGGTGACCACATTGTTTTTGGTGCCCGAGAGCATGTTCGTGAAGTTCAGGGTGAACTTCCTATCCTCCGAACGGTGGGTCAGGTTCGCGGCCATTGTGTTCACCGTATACCTGTAGTCCTGCCCGAGCACCGTGCCCTGCTCTTTGTGGGCAAGGCTGATCAGGAAGCGCGTACCGGCGCTGCCGCCTTTCAGGGAGAGCTGAATGTCTGAGGCAGCGGCCGTATTTCCGATCAGCACCTTCTGCCAGTCGGTATACCGGTTTTGGTCCCAGGCACCGTTCACATCGTAGGCGGTTGCCGGATAGGCGGTAACGCCGTCATTGGCATAGGCCTGGCGTCGCATGCCGAGGTATTCCTCCGTGGAGAGGAGCTTCATCTTGGAAGCTACTGTGCTCAGCGCGTAGGACGTATTGAGCGTGACCTCCAGCCCTGCTTTCCGGCTTTTCTTTGTCGTGATGAGCACCACGCCGTTTGCCCCGCGGGAACCGTAGATAGCCGTGGCATCGGCATCCTTCAGGATCTCGATGCTCTCGATATCGTTCGGGTTCACGGCATTGAGCGGGCTGATGCTGCGCAAAGGGAGCACCGTGCCGGAAAAGAGGGAGGTCATTTCCGCGCCGAGCACGACCCCGTCGATGACATAGAGCGGCGTGTTGCCGTCCATGCCGGAATTGGTGAGGGTGCGCAGGCTGTTGCGGCCGCGGATCTGGATGTCGTACCCGGAACCTGCGGTACCGGAGTTCTGGGTGATGTTCACCCCCGCCATCCTGCCCTGCACGGCGGAGAGGACATTGGTGACGGGCTGGTTCTCAATGTCCTTTGCGGTGACCTTTGAGATGCTGCCCGTGCTTTCTTTGGCTTTTACTTCATAGTAGCCGGCGTTGAGGACCACCTCCTTGATCTCGCTTACCTTCTCCTCGAGGGAAAGGTCAAAGACGATTTGGTCGCCGATCTCTTCGCGCCTTTCGCCGAAGTTTGGGTGGCGAAACAGAAGGACGGGATTGTCGTTCTGGACGGTGAGCTGATAAGTTCCTGAGACGCCGGTAACGGCGGCCTCGTCCCTGCCCTCTTCGGAGACCGTGACGCCGGCAAGAGGCCTGCCGTCTGCGGTCACCGTGCCGGAGACCGTGCGGGTTTGGGCGTGGGCCTGCGAGCAGAGGAGCAGAATGATTGGAATGGTTAAATGTTGATTTAGTTTCATAGTTTTTTTGGTTAGACACGAGCCGAGGTTCGAGATCCGGGATCCGAGATTCGAGGTTCGGGATTCGGGGTTCGCGGTTCGTTTCAGGATTGCTTCGTCGGCGTGCGCCTCCTCGCAATGGCGGTTCGTGATGGGTTATCGATACAGAGCGTGTGCAGTGCACCGTGGGGCGGTGACTGAATGCTCCTTTTCTGCATTCATGGGATTTTTTTGCACAGGGGGGAAGGCACGGTAAAACGGGACTCCCCTGACCTGCTACAAAAAAATTAATATGAATGAAAAATAAGTCCCGTGAAAGCCGGAAGGCCGCAGTGGCTGTGCACCCCACTGTAAGTGTCATCAAATACTTTTGATAAAAGCGGGGCTTAGGGAGTTGAGAATGCCGGATATAAAACGGCGTGGAACTCTACAATATCTGCTATTGAGGTACTGGTATACCGTGCACACAGATAAGAGAGCCCACGCCTAGGTCGTGAGCCTTCAACTTATCCTCTCGTGTGCTAAAAATTACCAGTTTTCAATAGCGAGATTCTAAGCGAATGCTTCTATTATTAATTGAAGTGTCGCAAAATTACATCTTTGAATATAATCTTATTACAAATATAAAAAAAATATTTTATTGTTACAAGTACTTGTAACAATATTTTTTCTAAGAATAGCGCCCTTTGTATAAAGCAACACATATGGACACGTCTAAAAATAAACTTTTAAAACAATTCGGGGAGCACGTAAGAAATTTGAGAGTTAGGGCAAACCTCAGCCAGGACGATGTAGTTAATAATAGTGACTATATAACTAAAGGCACAGTAAGTGATATTGAGAACGGAAAGAGAAACTTATCTTTCACTACGTTAATAGATTTAGCAAAGGGGTTAGGTAAAAAACCGAGGGATTTGGTTAATTTTGATATAGATCAAAATGAGAATTCATTATAAACCTTCTTAGCTATTACTTTTTTGAAAAGCTATCTTCCCTACAATTTTATTGGAACTAATATCATATTCGATTTCTACAAAAAAACTGTAGAGCTTATACAAGCAATATATACGACTACCTAATTCTTTGCAGCTTTTAAACTCTCCTTCTAAAAATACCAAAGCAAACTGCTCGCTATCTGGCAGCAATGTAAATTCATAGAAAGGCAATTTCTTCTGCATCACGGAACAGACTTATTTGTTTATCTCCTTATAATATCTTCCAGAACATTGCTCCAATAAGACATTTGTCTCATGCAATTCTCTTCGGAGTTCTCTTACCCATACTGCTAAAATAAACAATAAAATTATTGCAATGATGTTGTAGATTTTTAGGGTTTTCATTGAAAATAATTTGAATAAATATAAGATTTTATCAGTTTGTAATATAGATTTGTTTCAGCACACGTAATATTCTGGGCAAGTAATTTAAAACTCAATTCATTCATTATTGGTCTTCTGGCGAAAGGATCTTTCTCGTTATTTTTCTCCAGCAGAATTTTTGATCTGATAATCATTGTATTGAAAAATATTTATTCAGTTATCAGCAACACAATATAAGTTGTATTAGCGCAATACGTATATTTATAATGTTATGCGTAATTAAATAGACTTTATGATAGAACAAATTGTCATTGACTACAAAATCCATAAATACAATTCAGCAAAAGATGTCAAGGAAAAACTTGACTATTTTAGGAAGTTAAGTGACAATGGACTTCATAAACTGACTGAACAAGAATTTGACAACTTAAAAGCCGAATTTATTAAATTTCAGAATGTCATTTTTACACTTTTTGCAGACACATATCCAACTAAACTTTTTAGAGTAACAAATAATAAATATCTCTATGGAGGACAAAAAGTAAAACTTCAAAAAGTTACAGATTTGGTTGGACCACCTGTTGGTAAATCTAATCACGGAAGATGTAATTTAAATGGAGAAAGCGTTTTCTATTCCGCTTTAGATTTCAAAACTGCTATTTGGGAAACAAGGCCTGAAGCTGGCGATTTAATAACCGTTAGTGAATGGGAAATAAAACCAGGAGAAAAACTTAATACGCACTATATTTTTCATCCGACACTTGCTACAACAAATCAGGAAAGTGTAGGTGCTTATAATGCTTGGCTTCAATCTAAAAAGGAAATAAACCCTGAACTTGTTGACGTATTTGATGAGTTAATATTATTCTTAACAGAGCAGTATATGAAAAAGGTTTCTGACGATGAAAAACAGAACTATCTATTTTCTGCGAATTATTCGTCAAGACTTATACAGCAAAAACCTGACAATAATGGCTTTAAAATAGATGCAGTTTGTTACCCAAGTGTAAGAATGGAGTATGGTTTGACAAATTTAGCCATATTTAATGATTATGTATTTGATAAATTGCAGTTAAACAAAATTACTGTTTATGATATTGTAGAAACGCACTATGACACCAGTAATGTTTTGACAGAAGACCTGGTTAAAGTATCGCCAATGATTATAACGACTAGTAATTTCGATTTTGAACAAAATACAATAATTTACGATTTAGAAGCAGAATTAAAATTAGCAATTGAACTTCACGAAAAATATTACAACATCTAACAAGGGTAACCTTTAAAACAACCTAATTTTTCCGTGTTAGGTTTACGAATCTTATAAAAAGCAACCTCTTTTAAAGCGATATAAAAGGAGGTTTTTTTTGCCGTTAAAAGTTTTAAGAATTTCGCATGGCTTAAACACAGCAGTTTTTTAAGGCATTGGCTTCTGAAATATTATTCAGAAAAAAGCAGCACAGAAAGCAGTGCTCCTGAAAATTATATTATGCCGGCCCAAGTATCTCTCCGAGATTGCTCCTCAGCAGAGCATGATTCCGTTTCGGTGATAGGTGCAAATATCAAATGAAAAAAGATTGGTCGCATCTCTGGCATATATTTACAAACTGTCGAAAAAGCAGACCACACAACTATTATAGGTAAGCAGTATGTTTTAAAAATTGTTAAATTATTTAATTTTTAATGGAATTTCAATCACTGGTTTAAACTGTTCTAATTTTGTTGCGTATCTTCTAACAACTTGATCATATAAGTCAGGAACTTTTGGAGCCTCTACGGTGATAACTAATGCATAACTTAGCTCTATGTTACTTTTGTTGTTCCTTCCCTCCATTCTGGCATTGTAGTGAATATCGAATACAGGATCTTTAAGTGATGAGCCTAAGAATTTATTAGAGGAGTGAACGCAATTTTCCCACTTAAACGCATCTCTTCTCAATTCGTCTTCTGACTGATAATTCTTTTTAGTTTTACCAAAAAAGCTCTTTGATTTAGCATGAAGCGATAATGGTTTACCAGCAGCTGGCTTATTCCTTTTATCTGCATGCGGTCTAAAGACGACCTCTAGACCACTCCTAGTATAATTATCTGGATGATGGGGATCAACAGCCGTTGCATAACATAACGTTGCTTTTATATTAACCTTACCTTCCAAAGTATTCAACGGTAAAGGTATTGGCGATCGCATAAATTTAGAAGCAGATATTTTACCCTGAAAAACCACTCTCACAATACTGTCATCACAAACAACAATATCTTCAATATTTCTTGCTACCCTGCCCCATCCTGTCTCAATTATAGAATGATCAGAACTCTCTGAACAGTGAATTAGAAGAGTTTTTATCGCCAACGAATTTAATGAAGTGCCAAAATGAGCTTTTATACCTGCACCTAATCTTAAAACAGCCGGTGCCGAAAAACTCGTACCAGCAACTTGCGCTAGCTGCAAACTACTATTCGAAGCAAGGATATTAAACGGTTTTTCGGTCGTTCCTCCAAAATCAACTAAATCCGGTTTTATTAAGCCAGGGCTTCTTCCCGGCCCAACTGAACTATATAAAGCTCGATTCCATCCTACACCATTATTGTCACAAGCCCCTATAGACAAGGCATTTACACAGTCAGACGGAACTTGAATTCTATTAAGACCAAGTTCAATATCACCTTCACCATCATTCCCTACTGCTACAGTCATTAGTGTTTTACCATTCGACAGATAGTCATCTAAAACTGCAGTCCATGCGTGAATATCATTGTCCTCAATTGGTAATCGAGGTCCTAAGCTAATATTGATGAAATCGTAATCATTTGAATTTAGTACACTTGTTATTCGATCTAACACTTCAAAGAGTTCGTATGGGTCTGAACCTGGAACATCTTCTAAAATTCTATAATGATCTACATCTGAAAATGGCCTTGAAAGTCCTTTTGATGGATCAATATGACCAAAAAGAAACGCTGAAGTAACTCCAACACCATGAAATAATAAATCGTCATCCGCCTCTCCCATACCTTCAAATTCATAAGAATCAACCCATTTACCAATAGGATGATCATCGGGTATTCCGCCATCAAAAATTGCTGTTTTTATACTTGAATCTAGAGACATAATATCTGGAATTTCAATCTTAACATCTTTTTTTACAACAGACCTAATAATAGGCTTCAAAAGACGAAGTTCAGGCATTTTTCTAATTGTTCGTATTAGTGTAAATCTTGAAATATTCTCAGCCATATCAGGTGAAGCAGTAACCTGTAAAAAACAAAGACCACCTGCGTAAAATCTACGGTCAAAATTCACATCAACACCGAGCGCAAGCAGATAATTTTTAAAATTCCGTAAATGAACAGCTTCTGCAAGAGACTCGTTCATGTGTAGCACGACTTCAAAAACAGTTTTACCTTCTTTCGAAAGATTTCCTTTGATTTTGGCCTTAGCTTCAGGAAAGCTTATTTCTTCAATTTCAACAATTTGATCTAATGCATTGTTACCCTCTTTCCAATTTGGAAACTCATTAAGCCATTTATTGAACGAACCTCTGGTGCCACATACGAACAACTCGGTCGTACCTGCTTTTTCAGGTTTTCTACCTTTGCTCTTTTTACTTGGTACAATTTGTTTAGTTCTACTACCGATTGACTCCAGTCCGATACTCCGCAGTAAATCAGTGGGGAAATAAGATTTCGCGATGAATTCCGGATTTAAAGTAATCATCGCAACAGCATAATCGTTAGGACATGCTTCAGCAGGCAATTCGTTCATTTTAACAACGGCCTCATTTAACATTGGTATAAGCCTATTTTTAGACTCTGTAAAAGTATAGGGAAATTCCTTTGGGCCTCCGGAACTCACATACTTAATTTGTTCAGTCAATCTTTCACCTTTCCCTAAGAGATAATTAATCTTCTTTGCCATATTAGTTTAGTTTTTTTTATTTGCTGTTGCTCGTTTTCTAATTGTTTCTCTGGCAACACCTGTAATCTCATGTGCTTTCCGCTGCGAAACCACACCGCTTTTATACAATGCACAAGCAAAGTCAGCCTTGTCGTCTTTGGTCATATTTTTCGTAGATATTGCCATCTCTAACTTAGAAACAAGATTCACATTTTCAATTATTGCTGACTTTCTATATAAATTTATTTGTCTTTCAATTTCACTAAATGATTTTCCTAAAAAATTAAAGCTAAGAATTTCTGACCACGTAATTGATTCGGTGCCTAAATCTTGAAATAATAAATTATTGATCTGTTCTTTTATTTTATCAATTGAGGGATTCTCAAATTCCAATACCATTTCAAATCTTCTCCATACTGCGGGATCTAAAAGATCCGGATGATTAGTTGCAGCTATCAGCATACCTGACGATGGCCAATCGTCAATCTCTTGCAAAAGAACAGTAACTAATCTTTTTAACTCTCCAATTTCGGATGAATCATCACGTCTTTTTGCTATGGAGTCCAATTCATCTAACAACAATACACAATCCATGTTCTTAGCATATTCTAACACATATCGTATATTGTTTCCTGTTTTACCTAAATAACTACTCATAACTGCTGCTAGGTCCAACACAAGTAGAGGTCGTTCCATTTTAGATGCAATCCACTTTGCAGCCATTGTCTTTCCCACACCTGGAGGTCCTGTGAATAATATCGATTTTGTGGGATGCAATCCTTTCATCGCTAAAGAGGGTATTTTATCTCTTTCTAAAATTACCTGATTTAAACTTTCTTCAATATTTTTACTTAGTATTATTTCATTATCAAGTACGGCTCCATCAATCTTAATCAATTGCAATCGAGAATCAATATCAACTGGCAAAGGCAAACTGTTACTTTTTCTCAATGGAGTGCTTTTTGAGGGAGACTCTCTTAACAACTCACTTAACGAAAATGCCATTTCAGGATAATCATTATTATATTTTTTGGAAAATCTTTGCAAAAGTAGCTGAATATCCTGCTGTCTACCTGCGAGACCTATCCGAGCTAGTTGAACAAAATCTAGTGTTAAATCGTTAATTAAATTCATGTTATTAAATGGAAGATATTTATGTTATTATAATTACAAAAGTAAACAAATATACAAAACTCGTTTATTTATAATACTATTAAATGGAAGAAAATTACATTATATTTGGTTTAAAATCTTCCAATATAGATTTATAGCAAACTTTATACTTTTAAAAATAAGTTTGTATATTTGAGAATTAGGCGTTGAAAATCAAACTACATGGCAAAAAACGTAAGCAGACAACTAAATAATTTCGAATTAGTTGAGCATTTTTTACAGAACGCTCTGGAATATGACGTCGAAGGCGAAGACAATTATGAAATTGTACCTGCAATTGTTTCTACAGAACTAAATATTGAAAACTTTGATGAGTCTCTAATCAGTAAATACAGTAAATGCTACAGAATCCGAGAGTATAGAAAAGATAATCTAAGAACATCATTACAAAAAAAGATTGTTCTAGAATTATTGGCTAATAAAAGACTAGATTCAGATGAGGAAATTTCACTTGGTACGGGTGGGGCTTTTCCAAATTCTGAATTGCAAAATAGTCTAGATGCATACATTGTCATTGGTTTACCAGCATCCGGCAAATCAGGTATTTCTAATTTAATTGCGGATCAATACGGTTGTTTACTACTCGATTGTGACTATGCTAAAAGGAAGTTACCCGAATTTTCAAAACTTCCATTTGGTGCTACATTAGTTCATGAAGAGTCTGATTATATTATCTTTGGAGAGAATAAGCCTGCTAAATTCAAAGCACTTTTCGATTATTGTATAGAGCTACACTCTAACATTGTACTACCTAAAATCGGAAGCAATTATGAAAGCTTATTAGCACTAATCAATTTATTAGCAAAGAACGGCTATAAAGTCCACTTAACACTAGTTGAATTGGATAGAATCAAGGCAACGAAAAGAGCTCTTAGAAGATTTGAATCTACAAAAAGATATGTTCCTTTGAGCCTTATTTTTGACACATATGGTAATAGTCCAACCATCTCATTCTACAAACTAATAACTTTGAATTCTGAAAAACTTGAGAGTTTCGGAATTATAAGTACAGATGTGGAATTAAATAAACCATATATTAAAATATTGTCAAATAATGAGTTAAATCCAGCAAATTTATATTAACATGAATAATAAAGATGAAACAAATAAATCTGTAGAGTACCCTATTATATATTCTTACATCTACGAAAGAGAAAGTGAAGACATAAAAAGACTCGCAGGAAAATTTGCAAATGCAAAAAGATCAACCACAAAAAAAACGGGATCTGTATCTGTTATCAGAGGATTTAAAATCGAAGGTGACAAGGCAGTTCCTATTTATTCTGACACCTCTCAATCAATATCCACTGGCAGTCAGGAAATAAAAAAAGCAAATACACTACTTGATAGATCTGGTAAAAGCAAAAACGTTGTAGCGGTTAGAAAGAATAGTACAGGTAAGAGAAAAAAAAATTAATAAATTGGTAGCACATTAGTCATAAACATCCATAAATCATTTTCTATCTCCTGCATGCAGTTCTCCGAAGTCTCTGTCTTTGGAGCTTTTTTTCAGAAACCTCTGACTACGATTAGAGTCTTATTTGACACATATTATTTTTTAATAGAACTATGGACAGCTGAAAATGCTCTTTAGAAAAAGAACTAAAGCAAGGGCATGTATGAGATTTAATAGTAGTGTAGTGGGGTCGCCAAGTCCAAGAATTTAGGTGAACTTTCTTGCTTTATATTAATAAAGATTAACCCTAATAGTTTTATGCATTGATGCTATAATTTGCTATGTCATACGTCTTATACTAAATTAATTGTATTACGACGAAATGCCCAAAGGCATAAATTTTCATCCATCAACAAATAAATGATTTAATATATAAACGCTTTCTGTAACTATAGTCACAGCGGTTTTATCATGCCACTTTGATTCTTCACAAAACTGCTTACCGTTAATCGGTGAACCCCTAAAATTCTACCAATAGCGGAATAGGAAACTTTTCTGTCCAGCAGTTCCTTTATTTTTTTTTCGCGTCCTGTGAGTTTTGTTTTCGCCGACTTCCGGCCCTTCGGCCGCCCAAGAATCACCCCTTCTGCCTTCTTTCTCGCCAATGCTTCCTTGGTTCGTTGGGAGATTAGATTACGTTCTATTTCCGCAGAAAGGCCGAAAGCAAATGCGAGGACTTTTGAACTGATATCACTTCCGAGACGGTAATTGTCCTTAATTGTCCACACCTGTATATCACGGTTCATGCATTCGTTGAGAATTCCCATAATCATCAACATATTACGGCCTAAGCGTGAGAGTTCGGAACAAATTAAAATATCATCTTTTTTCATCCTCTTTAGTAATTTACCCAGTTTACGTTCCTCTAATTTTTTTGATCCCGAAATGGTTTCTTCCAACCATTTGTCTACCACTACTACGTTTCTATCACAAAATTGATTGATCTCGTAACGTTGGTTTTCTACTGTTTGTTTGTCTGTGCTTACGCGGATGTAACCGTAAATCATAGCTGTTTATTTTAATAATTAATAGTGTATAAAATAAACCAAAAAAAGATAGAATAAAACATAGTTATTTTTTCATCATAGAAAAGGAGCGTTTTTGTTAGGCAGAATGTACAGGTATGTCAATTTAGTTCTGCAGAAAGTTGGGTCGTTCTCAATTCAATTGAACAAAGTATTAAAAGCAAAATTGAAGCGGCTGGAACACCTTTGAAAGCTTGGGACATTAATATCTATCGTGGCATTTTAACCGGTTATAATGAGGCATTCATTATTGACGGGAAAAAGAAAGACGAATTAATTGCAGCAGATCCAAAATCAGGCGAAATTATACGACCGATTCTAAGAGGGCGCGATATTAAGCGTTATTCGTGTGATTTTGCAGATTTATATATCATCACCACCTTTCCGAGTTTAAAAATAGATATTGAGCGATACCCCGCTGTCAAGCAGCATTTGAGCGGATTCGGATATGATCGTTTAAAACAAACAGGAGACATAGGAGCAAGGAAAAAGACTAATAATCAATGGTTTGAAACGCAAGATTCTATAAGTTATTGGGACGATTTTTATAAGCATAAAATTATATATCCAGAATTAACAAAATTTCTAAACTTCTACTTTGATAATAAAAATTTTCTTGTAAATAATAAATGTTTTATCCTCAGCGGTGAAAAAATATATTATCTAATTGCTTTTTTGAATTCAAGTCTTTTCAAATTTGCATTCAAGGATGATTTTCCAGAATTATTGGGAGGCACTAGAGAATTACGAAAAGTATTTCTTGAACAAGTAAAGGTAAAATATGTCTCGGAAGAAATCAACGTGGAATTCATGAGACTAGTTTTAAAATGTCAAGATTTGCAAGGAGATCAAAAAAAGAAAAAAGAATATGAATTAGAAATTGACAACATGCTCTTTGAAATATATGATTTAAATGATGATGAGAGAGAGGCAATTGGCTTTATTGAAGTTCAATAAAGCTTATCTCCTCATCGGTAAACTCCAAACATTTGTACAAAATATTGTCGAATTTTTTCTCTAAAAGCCCTGTTTCCCTAGTATGTTTTGCAGCTTTAATTATTTCCAGAGCAACATTTTCAAGAGATAATTGTTCTTCCAAATCTAGCTTAGGCACCAGTAATTGTTCGATTGTAAATTTTTTCCAGCGAACAGTCCCTACGCCGGTAGTCGTACCGAGTTTAGAGAATAAATATTCTGACAATTTAGAATTTAAATAACCCAATAAGTATATTAGTGATTTCCCTGTCATTAAAAAGGTTGTAGCTTCATTAGCATAAGTACCATCTAAATCAATACTAAATTTTGTTTTATCTGAGATTTCGCCCCAAATGATTTTCTGGCTATTTAAATCGTCCATATAAGCGCAGTTCCTCAAATTGTAGGGTGTATCACCTTTATCACCCCTCTTCTGCAAACCTGGAAAGTAACTATCCAAGTGTTTTTTAATCGCTGGATAGTCGTTGACATTTATAGGTTTAATACCTTTTTCCTTTAGGCCATTGTGCGTATTAATTAACCATAAATCTGCGAAGTCAAAACCAAACTTTTTTATATCCCTGCCGCGTAAAATCGGTCGTATAATTTCTACACTTTTAGGATCCTGCCCTATTAATTCTTTTCGTCTTTCGCCACTTATTATAAAAGCATCGTTATAACCCGTTTTAATGCCATAATTTATTGTGATGTCCCAATCCTTTAATGGTGTGCCTATTCTCTCTATTTTCTCCTTAATCTGCTTTTCGATATTAGAAAGAATTACCCATGAATCTGAATTTTCAAATTTTGCGATCACAGCGTTTTGTCTAACAAAAACGCTCAAATTATTTAACAGCTTTTCTTTGACGACACAGGCTCGGGTTTTTAGCTCATTTTTCTGCTTTGCAAACATCAGAATATTGGTGTCTACGGTAGCAGAATCAAAAATCTGATTGCCCGCAAAATCGATAAGGATTAAAGGGTTGGTTTTCTCATTAAAATATTTTCGCAGACTCTCGCCGTACGCTGCTCGCATCCATTTATTGGAGGTTATAAATGTCAACAGCCCATTTTCTTTCAGAACATTATTTCCTAACTCGTAAAAGAGGCTGTAAATATCTCCAGTTTTAGCAAACGTTTCATACCCCATCTTTTGCAACTCATCACTAATAGCTCCCATTTTTTGTAGCTGTATGTATGGAGGGTTGCCAAGAATGACATCGAAACCCATAAAGTTGCCATTATCATCCAGCACTTCCGGAAATTCAAAACGCCATTCAAAAGCATTCCGGTAAATCATATTATTCAGGATTTCTTCCTTTTGTTTCTGCGCCTGATCTGCCTTTATCTTCAGTTTTTTAAGAAGCTCTTTTTCTGTTTTTGTTATGGTTTCCCCAAAAGCAATAAGGTTTTGCTGCCGTTGGTCCTCATTCTGAAAGAGTCCTAATGCTTTGGAAACCTTTTCCTTCTGGCTATTATCATAGCTTGTTTTAAAGTTATTCTTTACGGTATTAATGATTCCCTCTACTTCCCTTTTCTTGACTTTGGAATTGGTTGTTTTATACTCTTTTACGGCCTGCTTGTAATCATCAATCGAATAATCAACCTCTTTGTTTTTGAAAGCGGATTTTAAGCTGTCTGATAAAGCAAAACGACTTACCAGAGAGTTGCCGCATTTGATATTGATGTCAATATTCGGCAAAGTCTGTAATTCGCCGGCATCGGTATAGTACGCATTTTTTAGAAGTTCAATCCATAATCTTAGCCTGCAGATGTTCACAGAATTTGGGTTGAGATCTACGCCGAAAAGACAGTTTTCGATCAATGTTTCCTTCTCATGAAAAATAGCTTTCTGTATTCTTAAGCTGTTTGGATCTCTTCGATGATAGGTAAATAGTTCGCCCATAGCATCTGATATATACAGTTCATCATTGTCAATTTCCACTTCGCACGGAATAGGAGCATCATTTTCGTCAGCAAGAATTTTCAGTTCGCTTTTTATGGCGATCATTTCATTAAGTGCCGAGACCAAGAAGTGCCCCGATCCCACGGCGGGATCACAGATTCTGATGGTGTTAATGACTTCATTCAACCTTTGGATATCACCTTTTTTGTAAAACCGGTTGCAGTACGCTTTGGCATCATCAAAAGTTTCGATACTGCTGTCGATTTTCTCTTTTAATTTTTGGATCACCGCCTTTCTTAAAGTCTCCCTGCACATGAACATCGTAATCATCCCAGGTGTAAAGAAGGAGCCATCTTTGTACCCGTTTATTTTCTCGAAGATCAGACCTAACACCGATGCGTTGATAAGTGTTTTGTTCTCCTGACGCTCACCGGTCTCCACCCCTGATTCTGCTGAAAAATCATAGGCATCTAAGAACCTGAAAAGATAGTCAAGGGTATTAAGTTTACCACTCTCCTTCCTGCCGTTGGAATCTTTCAGAATGCTGGACGAATACACCTCCATCTTCTCGTCCATCAGAGCGGTAATATCAAACGTAAGATCTTCCAATTCATTTTTTTCGAAAAGGCTGCTGTTGAGATACGGTATATTTTTATACTTTTCTGCATACCGCGGATGCCGTTCGGACATCGGCTTAGCCAATGCTGAAAAAAATAACTCGTTGAGCTCATCGAAACCATTGAGGAAATCGAAATGCAGGAATTTATATGCGGAGGACTTGCCATTATAACTGAGAAGCTGAGATTCCAATAGTTTCAGGAATAGGATCCTGTTTACCCATGTTAAACATAGCTCCAAGCCCACCGTAAATGCCTTGTTGTCATCATTGAAAATGTGCTTTACTTTCAGCAGATAATCTTTATCCTCCAAGGTGAAAATTGTATTTTCTAGAAGAGAGCCATAATCTCGGGCTGCATCTTTTTTTCGCTGAATAAGCTTCTTACCATTTTCTTTAACTTCTTCGAGCCCTATGATATGAAGAAGTTCATTATAGAATGCTTTGTTTAGTTGGTTGCTGTCGTTACCAAAACTTTTGCCCAGAAGGTGGACATCGGAAAACAGCTTATAAATATTAACAAGGTCTTTCGATTTCAATTCGGCTGCCTTCTCCTTCCGGAAATCCAGATGTACAAAGGGCATGCTGTCCTCTACTGCCACGATGTGCTTATGAGCAATTTCTTTATAAAACAGTTCATTCAAGGATGTATCTTTGAGTCCGTCCCTGAACCGACCGTATTCCTTCAGTAATTCTTTATTTTTGTAAAACAAAGCGTAAAAATCTTCTGCTTTGAAGAAAAACCATTCGAAACCATTGGTGATAATGAGGTGCTTGATGTTGTTGTTCTTGTAATCAACCCTTTCTCTGAGGTAATACAGCAGAATTTCCTGAAAAGCTTTACTGTTCAGTTTGTTAACCGTAGGAAATTCGGATTTATTGCTGGGTTTTTTTGCCTCAATAATTATTCCCACATCAGAGCTTGCGTCTTTTCCTAAATAAACAGCTAGATCAATTCTTTCTCGTGTATTGATTTCGTTTTCCGAATAAAAAGTTGAAGAGAGAAATTTTCTTATAGGAGATTTAAGGTGCTCTTCACTCTCTTTTTTATCATCGACCAATTGAATTGCTTTTATACAATCTTCAAGTTTGGTAACAAATTCATCAACATTATTCTGTAGAGGATTGAATTTTTTATAAGCTGGATTTAGCGCCTTCTGAGGTTGAAGCTGGTTTTTTTTCATGGATATTTCTGCCTAATAAAAGAGGGTCTTAAATTTAGACAAAAAAATGATCATTGGATGTAGAAAGTTTCCGAATGGTGTATCAGATGATTATAAGGGGTTAAATCGAAACTGGGAGTTTTTCAACTTTTAATGCAGGATTACACTGGTGACGAGACCCACGCCAAATAAATAATTTAAGCAAAAACGATTTCGTAAATACCTGATTATATATTTGTGAAAAACATAGAGTATTAATGCGTCACACTTTTATCCAAAAGCTTTTACGAATCTTGCAAAATGTTGTCCTTTCACAAGTAGAACCCTTTGCTGTACTTTGTTTCAAAGAATTGGTGAAAGATGAACCAAGCAATACAATAAGAAATATACAGTATGCACTATTTAGATTTTAACTCAAACACCATAATTACCATGAGCATCATTTTTATCTTTATCGTGGCAATGTCCATCATTGGACTTGCTCTTTATGTGTTCAAGAAAACTTTTGAATGCAATGACACCACGTATTTCGGAATACAGAACCGACTAGTTGGTAAAATTTGGCATCAAAAAGTGCCTAAAAACCAAAAGGAAGAAGAAACCTAACCCAATATTTTGGCATTTATTACTAAGACAATTAATCAAAAAAAGAAATCCAAAACGGTATTTACTTCATCACCTATACTGTATATGATATAATCGGCTGGTATCTTTCAATATAGCGCTCAACGAATCGCTAAAATCGGGTACAAATGATATCCTTAAATTCCTCTTTATAATATTGCTTTACAAATCTGCCTCCTTCATCTTCACCCCATGTCTGCTTTATAATTTTTAGCTTCCTCTTGGCATGTTTTTCACGGTAATTTTGAATAGTTTTAGGTTTATGGTAGTTGATATAAAATTTCACAGTATTCACTACTTTTTTTAAATCAAGGTTTAAAATCTTGTTATTTATTTCTTCATACGCAGAAAAGCCATTCTTTCTGTCTTCCTTCAGGTGAGTGAGATCGTCTCTCAGCTTTTTAATATTAACAATAATTTCGGCCTTTCGTGGATGATCAGCAACAAAATCTTTTCCGGTGACTGTAGGTATAATAATTTTGAATTTGTCCTCGAAAGTCAGGCGTCGCTGAATTACCATTTTATCTACGAGCTTACCTTTGTACAGAACTTTGGCAAAATCAGGAAGACATTGGTTCATAAAAGATTCTAAGGCTAAAAAAGAAAAAAGAGTCCCCATTGAACCTACCTTAAAAATATAACTGAAGGCGGTCGAACTTTTCCACTTAAATTCGCTCTGTTCTCTTTTAAAACTATCCAGAAGAAATATTCTGGCTTCAGCAATTTGTGGTAATACATCATATGCCACCGAAAAGTAGTACGTAACCGGGTTTCCTTCCAAAAGCAGAAAATTATTCCTTTTATATTTCAATTTGTTAATAGCAAAAACTCCATTATTGGTAATTTGCATATAATGATTTAATGGGTCCCGCAATGCCTTTTTCAAATCTTTCTCTGATTCCACATTGTGATAATCTTTGCTTCGAAGTGCTTTGCGAACACTTTTTAATTCCTCTTTGGGTTGTTGTGTTATATTAGAGTAGTCAATCTTTGTTCCCATTTTGTGATTATTTTATTGATTAAAAATAATGAGAATTACCTGAACGCCAATTACGTTCCCGCTGTTATGACTAAAATATCAAAATTTAGAGAAATGAAATTCCATGTGTGAGCCACCGCAAAAATTTGTACATTCGTTTTTTGCCGTTTTCTAAAAATAAGATGTCCAAACCAACTTCGCACCTCACCCTCTCAGAACTGAACGGCCTTATACAGGCGGCACTCAACAGTGCGCTGGGAAACCGGTCGTTCTGGATTGTGGCGGATGTGACGGAGCACAGCTATAAAGAAGCCAACGGTTACCACTATTTTGAATTCGTGGAGAAAGACCCGAGCACGAACCGGATCGTGGCCAAAATAAGAGGCAGCGCGTGGGGAAATGCCTCACAGAGAATCAGGGCTTTTGAAACCGTGACCGGCCGGAAATTCACGAACCATATGCATGTGCTGGCAAAGGTGCGCGTGAACTACCATAAGGTCTTTGGGCTTTCGGTAGAGCTGGAGGAGGTCGACCCCCATTTTACGCTCGGGGTGATCGAGGCGAAGCGGCAGGAAACGCTGCGCAGGCTTGTGAGCGGGTACCCGGAAGCTGTAGAACTGACCGGCAACACTTACTACACGAGGAACGGGAGGCTGGAACTCCCGCCCGTTATTTCGCGGGTGGCCGTGATCTCTTCGGAGACGTCGGCAGGGAACGAGGATTTCAGGCATACCCTGCTCCACAACCCGTACGGCTACCGGTTTCAGGTGGATGACTATTATACTTCGGTGCAGAACGAGGCCAATGCGCACCTGTTCCTGGCCAAGCTGCTTGAAGTGTACCATTCTGGCATCCCGTACGATGCGGTAGTGATTAACCGCGGGGGCGGGTCGCAGACCGATTTCCTGATCTTCGACGACTTCAAGATCGGGCTGGCCATTGCGAAATTCCCCATCCCAGTGATCACGGGCATCGGACACCAGAAGAACGAGACCATTGCCGACCTTATGGCGCATACGAGCACGAAGACCCCAACGAAAGCCGCGGAGTTCATCATTACCCATAACAAAGCCTTTGAGGACCGCCTTATGCACCTTCAGAAGCAAATCATCATCCGGTCTCAAGCTTTCCTGACGAAGGAGAAAGGCCTGTTCAGCCACTTGCATGCGCGGGTGCTGAACCAGTCGCGCACCCTGCTGGAAAGGAAGAAAGGTACGCTTTCAAACCTGGAGCACCGGTTTACCTCCTCCACGAAAAAAGAACTTCACCTCGCGAAACGCCAGCTGGACCAGAGCCGGTATAGCCTGGAGTCGAGGCCGCAGGTGCTTTTCAGTAATGAAAGGAGGAACCTGGCTGAAGTCTCGGAAGACCTTGCGGTTTCTTCGGCGCGCCTGCTTTCTGCGGAACGGTCGGCCCTGAAGAATGCCGTGGCGTTGATCAGGGTGATCTCGCCGGAGAACATCCTGAAAAAAGGATTTGCGATCGTGAAAAAAAACAATGAAATTACCAGCGATCCCGGGCAGTTTGTGCCGGAATCTGAAATAGAAATCATCCTGCGCTCGAAAAGCATCAGGGCCACCGTAAACACCAATACCGAATACCATGGAAACGACTTTGACCTACCAGAAAGCCTTTGAGGAACTTCAGGAAATCACGAAAGCGATCGAGTCTGAAGAAGTCTCGGTGGACGACCTTGCGAAAAAAGTGAAGCGCGCGGCGGAACTTCTGGAGATCTGCAATGCACGGCTGAAAGCCACGGAGGAGGAGGTGAACAAGATTATTGAGCGGATTAGCAGTTGAGTTGAGGAGTTGTTAAGTTGTGGAGTCGATGAAGATGGGATCGCTTCGTCGGCATTCTGCCTCCTCGCGATGACAAGAGCCAAGGCAAAAGGAAAAAGCGGAACTTCGTTGGCTTGCGCCTCCCCGCTGTGACGCGGTGAGGTTGCTTCGAGGGCGCTGTGCGTCCCTACGATTACCGGCACTGATTTCGGAACTCAATGGATAACAGCACAATACCTGCATTCCCATTAACAAATACAGGAAGATAAATTTTCATTCATACTGAAAATTATACCGTATTTTTAAAGTAAGTTTGTTCAACAAAAATTGAAATATCATGATTTACACCGCTGATTTTTTTGCACCAAGCAGTATGTATCCTGCTGATGATTTTGTACAACTGGTAGACAGTTTTACCAATGAAAACGTCAATTACATTAAGTCGGACAGTACTGCTTGGATAGATGACGGCGTGGTATTCCGTACTAAGGACAGCATATTTTATATCCTGAGCAACTATTTTTCCGGAGAGTACGTGAACGTGAAGCAGTTTGGGGCAAAGGGCAACGGCACAGAAAATGATGCCCCCATCATCAATCATGCAATTGAAACCACTGCGCGGCTGAAAATGAGGCTGTTCATCCCTAAAACTGAAGCGTTTTACCTGATCGACCCCGAATTACTGGAAGGAGACGAATCAACACTAATGCAGCCTACCGTACATGTCGGAATGCTTATCCAAAGCAATATGCATCTATTTTCTGACGGAGCTGTACTGAGATTAAAAGACAACGTATCTACTGCGTCTGAAAATGTGGCAATAAGAATGTTTTTCTCCAATCAATTCCTAAACGACATCAGTATATCGGGACTTGTTCTGGATATGAACGGACTGAACAATCTGATCACCAATCCGGCAGCCGTTCCATTTAGATACAGCAGAGAAACACAGTTCCACTTCGGTTTTTCCGGGACTCCGGACGGAGTTGCAGCAGGAGCGAACAATGTGCTTATCGAAAACTGCAGCTTTATCAATACCGCCGGGGTGACCTGCATCGGGATGGGGCAATCGAATACAGAAGATGTTGTACTGGGAACCAACTGGGTCATCCGAAATAATCTATTTAAAAACAACGGGCTGGATTCCATTGACCACTCCTCCATCTATGCGCTGGCGAACGGTGTAAACTGTTACAACAATACTTTCTTCAATGACACAATGAAGGACTTGGATGACCCGACCGGTGGACAGGTGGCTTATGAAGTGCACGGAAGCAATCAGAATTTTTTTTCGAATAATATAGTAAACTACTTCCAGGGATTATGGGTCGCTAACAACGTCGCCCAACCTAAAATAGAGCACATCTACATCTATGACAATACCTTCAGAGTCAGCGGCTTATTTGTGGACTTTTATAATTTCAATCTGGAACAACCGCCGTTTTATCCTATTGAAATCGAGAATGTGGTTATCAGGTCCAATGTAGGAACTATCACCAATGACACTGTTCCGGATTTTACGAAGCAATTTGTAAGACTCAATTCGAAAAAGGCAGCTTCAAATGTATTTATCGAAAACAACACCCTCATCAGTGAGTCCCAGGATAAAGAATGCAGTTTCGCTTCAGCGGTCCATAACGAAGGTCAGGTCAGCGGCCTCCACCACATCTTCATCAATAATAATTCCGGGACCAATCTAGACAACGGATGCCTTTTTTTCTGGGGATCGGATATCGATTACGGGCACATTGAAGTACTAAACAATTCCTTTACTTACAAGAACAGTTCTGCCTTTGATATAAAATTATACGGGGAACCAGAAATGGGTGGAAAAATCCTCAGCCTTGTTGTCAGCAACATCAGTTCAATTTTTTCAGACAACAATGAGAGGGCTGTTATTTCGGGTGATTTTACTTATCCGTATACCAATATGGACCCGGGAGGTGTGTCCGTTGGAAACGGCCATTTAAAAAGCAGCCTCAGTTCATCCAGAAATTTCCTTACTGTAAATGTCGAACTGACGATAGGGTCATCGACTACTTTTGACGGATATCCGATCACATTTAAAATAAACGAAACTTCTTCCGAAACATCCACCGTATGCGATGCCATCATCGTAAAATCCACGGACCGATTCCTTGTGAAAGGCATTGTGGACCGGACCGGCAGCTGGTGCACGTTGGTTGATGCAAACGGAATACCCATAAATTCCGGCGTACCGACCCCACTCACAGACGGAACTGTTATCAGCTGTATTTTCGTTGTTGACAATAATGAAATATTGATTTAACTTTTATCAAATCTGCTCCAGAAAAATATCCTTATTGTGGATTGATTCACTGAAGATATTAATAAGCCTGCATTTGGGCTCGGGGACCGGGGCTTAATTGCGAATTCTTCTCTTGTCGAAAAGTTCTTCGCCAGGAACCGGATGTGCGTCCGTAAAAAGCTGCGTGTCGTATGTCTTATTTCCGCTGACGTCATCCATCACAATGCTGCGCCATTTAACCGTTAAGATGTACGAGTCATATTTCCGCATCCTTTTCTGCCACGGCTCATTAATATACACAATGAAGTGCTGCTTCGTGGGATCTTTTTTAAACTCAACAATTATAAAATTATCTTTGGGATCCACATGCTCCACAATTATTGCTACCATTTTCATTCTGCAAAGTTGTTACATTCCGTAGTACTGACAAAAAATATCATGGTATAAATTGTAACATTATTGCAATGAAGTAGCGGGACTTGACCGCTGCCTGATATGAAGAAGCACCAGATAAAAAGGGTTGAGTTGTGGAGTGGTTAAGTTGCAGAGTTGTTGGTTGCTTCATCGACTTACGCCTCCCCGCAATAACGGCGTGTCGTGAGGGTTAAAGTTATTCACCATCTTTCAACAAATGCCCAATTAAAGCCTTCTGCGAAAGAAAAACACGGTAGTACCGAAGGCCTACCGAAAAATATCCGTGCGGTTTTCCAAACTTTGGTGAAAGAAAAGCACTGCTATGAAACCCAGGATCACCCGCCTCTGCATTTACCCGAAAGACATCCAGCGCGTTACCGGAAGAAGCGAACGGTACAGCCGGGAAATGCTCAGCAAAATAAAAAAGGCGCTGAACAAGCAGGAGCACCAAATGGTATCGGTGGAAGAATTCTGCACCTATATCGGGCTGCCGTATGAAAGCGTGAAGGAGATGATTACGGACTGAGGGGTTGTTGAGTTGTGAAGCTGTTGAGTTGTTGAGTTGTTGAGTTTAAAAGAGTAAAGAAAAAAGGAAAGGAGGTTTTTTGAACTTTAATTATAAGATAAGTCTGGTAGCCATTAGCTCGTTTTAAAAATAAAAAATATTCCAGCGACTATCAACATAACCAAACATAAAATAAGATTAATCTTTCTTGCAAAGGTAGTTGGTGAATCATCACTATACAGATTCTTAAAAAGCAATTTGTTGGTTATCAATAAATATAGTAGCAATGCTCCCACAATCACACAAATAGAACCTTTAATCATAAAATTAATAATTTAGACAGTTTGATCGCGGTATCTTCCATTTAGATTTTTACAGTAAAAGGTTCTGAATAAAAGGCGTTTGTTTATTTTCTAATAATTTTAGCCTGATAAGAAAACTCTCCCATCTGAACGGTTACAAAGTACAGCCCTTTCGGAGCATTGCTAAGATCTACAGATGCATTCTGCATATTGGCAAAATTACGCTCCATAATCCTGCTTCCTACGACATTGTACACCGTAATACTTCCTTTTGAACCCAAGAGACTATTGTCTGTTTTCAAATAAACCGTCCCGTTCGTTGGATTGGGGTAAAGTATCAGGTCCTTTTTATCGGAAGCAAGTTCTGCGGTGGCCAGGGTACCGCCCGCCTGTCCATAAAGGTAGAGAAATGCCTGATAATACTGGTCAGCGACATTTTTGTCGTGGATGACGAGAATGTTTTCATCGTTCTTCGTTTCAGCTGAAGCACTCCAGTTGTGCGAACCTGTTAAGAGCGTAGGATCCGAGGCTGCATTGAAATTATCCACAAGGATAAACTTATGGTGCATGACTCCGGCGCCGGCATACTGTACCATTTTGGTTGGGCCAATAGCTGCCTGCAGGGACGGGATATCATTGCCGGAAGGGTTTTGGGTATCGAAGACCGCCTGAACGGTGTTGACCCCTGAATTGTATCTGTTGACGATTGCGTCGCGCACATCGTCGCGGGTGATGAGCATCGTGGCGATTTCAATATCCGTATTGGCGGAATTGATGACATTGATGATCTGTGCATTTGCACCGTCGGAAGGGCTGAAATAACTGCCGACTGCTTTTCCGTTGATGACAAAGGTATGCGGCGTATTGTTGAGTTTATAAGGCCCGAATTTGGAGACCGTGGTATTCGGCAGCAGGACTGATGATCCCCACATTTCTTCGAACTCCATTTTGTAGGCTTGTGCCAATGCTTGATCCTGAATGGCGATGGCATTGTTCTTATCGGGACCGTCGATCTGCACTGCCGTCCAATTCGTGGAGCCTGTCCACACCCACGGAACATTAGGGTTGGAACTGTCGGCATCGAACACCACAAATTTATTGTGCATAATACCGTACGAAGACGAAGTGGGACTGGCCAATGTCGGGATTGCCGGATTCAGCAGCGGGATCATGACGCTGCCGGTGCTGCCGTCATACACTACACGGACTCTCACTCCCCTGCCATATGCGTTATTGATGGCACCTGCAATACCAGTGGTACTGCTCGGAGAATAACTGTTGTAAATGGCAATGTCCAGGGTACTTTGGCAGGCATTGATGTAGGTGATCAGCATATCATCCAACGTGCTTCCAAGATCCAGAGCGGGCTGGTATTGCGCTGCGGAAGTGATTACAGGATGATTAAAATATACATTCATCACTCCCGTGGAAAGTGACTGTGCCGCCAGCATGGACGAATTATATGTTTTATTCGCGCCGTCCCTTAGAGTATACTCATATCTGATAAATTCCGCCGGTTCAGCGTCGGTGATTGTATAGGTGTAGCGGTTGGTGCTGTCGATGGCGACCTGCTTTTCAGCCAGGGATTTGGCGTTGAACGCACGAAAATCGACACTCCTGTCGAAAGTTAAGGCGATATTTTTATGATTATAGGTCACCGTATATCCGTTTTCCTGGACAGTGGTCTGGGAGAAAACAGTTCCTGAAAACAGGGTGCAGAGCAGCAGAACGAAAGTAGATTTTGCATGCATGGCAGATGTTTTTGTAGAACAAAGTTAGGAGAAGTTTTGAGATATTGCGGAAACTTGGTGTTTTTATCTCCAAAATAGTAATAGTTTAGTGAACATGTGTAATTGGGTGTAGAGAACTCCAGCAGTATTCAAGTAAATTCTTATTCGATTATTACTCTGTACCGTTTACACCAGTGTTTAACTCACTAGGTAACTTGAAATGGAGGCATATATTTAAGTGCATAAAACCAGTCTCTTGAAGCTCTTGTTCCTGAAACTTGTAATTTGTATAACTGCCCGTTCCAAAATAAGTCTCCTTCTTCATGATTTCTTATTAAATCATCCCAAAAATTCGTAGCCACAACCCCTGCTTTATGTACCTGCATAATCTGAAAGCGGGTTTTAATTACTTAATTTGTTGTGAAATATTATTCCCACTCTAAAAAGTTTTTCAAAACTCCCGGATTATATATTTTGTCATATCCTACTTGCTCATAAAACATAAAAGTAATAATTAGTGGTTTATGCAAATAATCAGGATTGCTATTCTTAATCCGATATTGAACATATTGACGCTTCACCGTATTAAATATAGTGTCCTTTACTTGTATATTCTTTTTTAAATCCACTATAGAATTAATCTTATTATAGTTTTTATTGAAAAATTTCTTTTCCATGGATATAACTCCTGGATAAAGGTCACTTTCATATATTAATGATTTATATTTATTAGCATCATTTTTTTCTACGGCATTTAAAAACTCTGTGACAGTTCGTTTAATTTTTCTGTCTTTTGAAGTCTGTGTGTTGCATGATAGCAACGAAACACTAAACCATACTATTAAAATTATCGTTCTCATCTTCCTACATTTTGAAGTTTATTTTCGTGTTCCATTCTTTGTTGCTCCAGTTCCTGTCTTTTCTGAACCTCCGGACTATTTCGAACCCTTATATCATTTTGCCGCATAATAGAATTTGCAGTATTTACAATATTCGATTTTGAACTTAAATTAATGATTGAATTACTCCTGCTATTAACATCTTTTGGAAGTGAACCATCAAACACATAATTGGTAATTTCTGTTTTCGTTTTATTATCCATTTTCAAATCTGCTTTATTAACTAAATATTGTGCAGTTTGCATTTGTCCAAATTGAAAGTCCAGTTTATCTATATATTTGACTGCCTCTGTATTTTCTCCCATTGCCTTTATTTCTCCAGGAGCATCTATCGCTGTATTAATTTGTTTTATTAATTCAAAAACACCCAGCGCTTTTGTAGCTTTTGCTTCGCCTGCAAAAGAAGTAAAATGACCGTCCGCATTATTCCATTTACCCATACCTCTAGCACCCGATGGTAAATCTGCTACATCCATTCCTTGTAGTGCAGAATTGCCTGATTTATAATTTAGATAGGATATTACATAACTTGGGAGCGGGCCTTTAGGATATATATCGTTTGCAATCATTCCGGTTGCAGTAATCAATCCTCTTTCCTGAAGTAATTCCAAACCTTCTAACTCTCTGCCTAATCCCATCTTATTTTCCTGAAACGCATAAGTGGAATTATATTGAAACTTTTCACTCATCGGATCCACATTAAAGAATCTTCCTAATGTGGGGTCATAATTCCTCCATTTAAAAGAATTCCATCCTGTTTCAGTCTGCAGTTCCTGATTTTGGAAACCATATTTATAATTTTCATTTGCCGTACCTGAACTGATGCTTGCATTGAACTCCAACCCAAACGGGTAGAAATCTGTGGTTCTGTCTACCGCGGGATTTCCTGTGCCGTCATTATAAAATGAGAGCCTTATGTTACCCAGATGATCTTTGTACTGGTAAATATACTTATTTTGCACGAAGTCGAAATAACCTTCTGAAGTAGGAATAAACTGCAATCCATTTGCACTCAAAGGCACCCCATTAACGCCGTTATAAGAGCTGTACTGAAACCCGTCGAGATATTCCATTGTCTGTGATGCATTATTTTGTGAGCGACCTGAAAAGAAATTGTATTTTTTCCTAAGTTTCACGCCGTCTGACCTGTAAAGGTAAGCGGTGTTGACATGAATGTTTTCGCTATTCCGTACCACATAGCTGCTGAATTTTATATAGTTTGGGAGGTTCAAAAAGTTGTAGTCAATCTGTAAAATCCCTTTATCAACATGGTTTTTCATATTTCCATTGTTGTCGTAGGAAATGGTATTTCCCGCAGAATCAGGATAACCCCTGTAATCGAATGAGCCATCAGTAACTGAAGTAAGTTTATTCCCTGAATATGTATAAGTGAGTTCGTCTATATTATTGGCGAAACCAGATAAAGATAATTCAGCAGATCTCTTTAAGGCCAAAATATTGCCGTTTGCATCATAATCCAATTTCTCAAAATATTCCTTGGCAGACGGGTTAGCATCTGACTGATAAAATCCTGCTCCCAGTCTGTTTAGAGCATCATATACATAACCATACCTCCTGTAATAATTATTCGGATCTGTCGATGTTTTCCAGTCCACTTCAGCGATGTTGCCGTTGTATTTCGGTTTTACCTGCAGATTCATATAGTCTGTATTCGGGGTCTCCAGACCCTCGACCTGATTGTACCTGATCTTATACCCGAATAGATCGTTACCTAAGGCTGACGGATCATTGATCTGGGTTATCCATCCCCGGATGTTATAGGTGTAATTTACGGTCTGCAAACCGCCACCCACAGATTTTTCCTTTAGCTGCGAGAGCTCATTGTAGGTGTTCAGCACCAGCATCTCTATGGGATTGCTGTCTACCTGATGGCTCTGTGAAAGCAGTCTGTTTTGGGGGTCGTATGTAAAGCTTTCCGAAATAGTCCGCTCCACATCCGCCGCTGTTCTTTTGTGGTAGGTTTTATTCTGCTGAACCGCTCCCCCAAAATCCAGTTCCGATTCGGTCTTCGTAAAACCTCCCAAATGATTGATGGTGTGTGAACCGATAGCTCTTCCTTTGGTATCATACCAGGTATAGCTTTTGGTCCAGTTGTCGTCCTCAATGTTTTTCACATAAGAGGCGGTAGGCAAAGATTTCGTGCTGATGCTGCTGTTCTGCGCGTCCTGAGGCAAGACCGCCTGAGTAAGAATTGTGGCCGGAATTGTTGGTGTACCGGCAGGATAGGTATCATAATAGTTTACAGACATTACCTTTGTAAAACCGGTTGGGTAGGAAACATTACCGTAATAAACCAGCATGTTGCCACTATAGAAACCTGTGCTGTGCCGTGCTTCATTATTTGAAGCTGCTGCTCCCTGTAAATTATCAAGTGACTGCTGTACCGTTTGTCTGCTGGTTCCTAAATCAGCCAAACCCGTATACACCACCCTTCCGAACATATCATATTTCGTAAAGAGCCAGTCATTCTGAACATCTTTGGTAGCAACCAGCCGGTCCTGTTGATCATACACCATCCATTCCCAACCTTTACCCGGGAGTTTCTTTTCCACGAGGCGGTTGCGGCCGTCATATTTGTACTGGTAACATAAATTATCCAACGTGGTTTGGTCTAAAGCTGGAGCAACGCTCGCCAAAGGGGGAATAACGAAAGCCAACTGATCATAATCATTGTACACATAATAGGTGTCTACATTCTGTGTACCGTCATTTTTCCTTACCAAAACGGTTTGTCCTGCTCCGTTTTTGAATTCGATGGTAACATTGCCGTCTTCATCGGTTACCGAGTTTTTATAAAGCTGGTTCTCGCCGTAAGTTCCGGACAGGTTGATGGTTGCTTCAAAAGTGGTATAATTAAAGCTTGCCGCGTATTTTTTAACTTCCGTATGTGTATTGGCATCATAGCCAAACTGTACCGGATGGGTATTCCAGTCATTGCCTACCTGTTTCTGCTGAAGAATCCTATCCAGAGGAGAGCTCTCCAGGATTTTCTCAGCATAGATCTTTTCTGCCCCATAGACCGATGTGGCATTAGCATGGGGATCGGAGTAAATGTCCCCGTTCAGGGTACTTTGCTGTGGCACCGGCAGATAATCTTTAACCTGTCTCCCAAATGAGTCGTATTCTATTTTAATTACCACATCTTTTCCCAAAGGTGATGCCTTTACATTCACCACCTGTTTTGGCCGGCCCAGACCATCAAAATACTGGACCGTACGAACTTGTTTATAAGAGGCGGAAGAAGTAGTCACCGGTTCCAAGTAAGTTCTGCTTTCAACGTAGTTCTCTGTATTGCTTTGCGCTAAGGTAATTCCTGGTAAAAACAGCAAACTAAATAATGATACTATTATTTTCATGGTTTATGGTTTGTAGTTGTATTTGAATTCTTTCAGGATATTGCCGGTCTGGCTTCCTTCCCTGATTTCCTTCAGCCTGTTTGAAGTGTCATAGATATACACTTCACGGATACCGGAAGGCGCAGTGAAGCTTCGCACGCCGATGAGCGGATCGTAGGTATAAGTGGTGATTTGATAATTACCGAAACTCGCTCCCTTCCTTAAACTGTCCAGCGCAGCAATCAAAGCCTGTTCGCTGGCCACTGTTCCCTGCAGTTGGTCATTTTCTGCAGCCACTACAACGGCGGTCACCAATGCGTCGTTTTGAATCTGGTCATAAGTTGCCCCTTCAATTTTGGCAACCGGTTGCGTACTGCCGTAGCCCCAAATGATGGTTGTAGGGATTCCTGACCTGGAGGTGTACTGCAGCAGATTGCCTCTGGTATCATAGCGATCATAGGTTACTTCAGTGCCCATATTAGTATTCTGCAAACTTTTGCTCAATATTTCGTACGGCAGAGGCAAACCAGAAGTCTTCAGATCTGCTTCGGCCTGTGATGCTGGATATTGGATCAACACCTGCGAAGTAGTCTTCCCTGCATCCAAACTATCCTTCCTTTTGATTATAGTTGTTTCAACCGGAACTCCTATCATATTTTTATCAATCAGATACTGGTTGCCATTTTCGTGTGCGTAGCGATATGATATTGTCTTATTTGTGCTGTCCGAATATGTGATAATTTCTTTGGTCAGATTAACTGTATTCAGGTTTTCATTCATAAATTCTTTGGTTACAGTTACACTCTTATTCCCAAAATAGTGCGTCTCTTCATGATTTTTCAAAAACTGTCTAGGAACGATGATCGTTGCACTCACCACCTCAAAAGCGTCTGCAGGACTGAACAGAGGTACACATTCGGAATTGTCTACACTTTGGTCTTTATGCATAAACACTTTTAAATCTTTCCGCACGGATGATCTGGAAGGATCTTCCGTATAGGTATTTTTAGCTTTGCTAAGCAGATTATTATTGGAATCGTAAATCAACTCTTCTAACATGTTTCCTCTTTTGTAATCATTATTCTGCATGATCACTGAATATTTCCCGTCGATCACAACATCTGGCCCAATACTAAACTTTGTTATTTTCCGTCCTTTGCTGATCCCGTTCTGATCCAGATTCTTTTCAGTAACATATTCATAGCTCATATTGTTTTTCAACTGTCCGCCGTTAGAGTTGGATCCATACCTCCTAAAATTGTATTTTGTAATAATTAAAGTAGGGCAGATTAATTCAAATTCCGGCGAAGCACAGCACCCATTATTCGTATACAGATAATAAGAATTATTATCCCAGTATAGATTAAGGTTAGGATTATTGAGTTTACCACTGCTGATAGAAGTTCCCGGAATATTGTACTCAAACCCCTTTTTGTCAATAAACGCATTATTTGAGTCATAATTGGTGATGCTCTTCACCCTCAAGCCACCGGCCAATGTATTTAAATCTTTCGGGCCACTTGGTACCAGCTGGAAGTCTACATTTGCATTAAGGGTATGACCCCAAATGACCAACTCGCACTGTATGTTTCCTTCTGTTACACTGAATTCTTCTGTTCCTTGGCCATACTTAATGTTTTTATAGTAGGTATTGCCATTATTGCGTACATAGATTTTAGCATAGGCATATTTTAAAGGTATCGTACCAGTACTGGAAGTCGTAATATTATAATTAATTAATATTTTTCCTGATTGATAATCCTGTAAATCATATGTCAGTGATTTGGTGCCCTCACAACAATAATTAAATGAACAAGTGCCTGAGCAAACATTAGCAGGAGGGCTGATATTGAAGTTTACCTCTCCGATGCCAGGAGCTGTACTGCCATTACCTATATTATCTAAATGTAATGACCCTATATTGATCGGTTCTCCATAATGAATCTTTTGACCAAAAAAACTGTTGGTTTCATATTCAAATACAGTTTTACCTTTAGTAGGATATATGATCTCAGTAAGAATCCCATTCTGGTTGGTTGTGGTATTGACCTGTCTATCGGCAGAACCAAAAAAAGTATTGGGTTTAATATAAGTTTTGGGAATCAAGTCAGCATTGCTTTTACCGTTGAAATACCCAAAATAATCTTGGCTAAAACTATTTAAGGCGGGTAATGGGTTTTCATTGTATTTCAGTTCACAAAGAAGTTTATCATCTCCCGCACTCTCCTCGACTACTTTTACGAGTTTCAGTCTTCCTGACCCAGTAAAGGTTGAGTAATGGAACCTGATTATTTTAAGGGTCTGATATGCGCTTGCTGTATTTTTCTCAACAATAATATGATCCAAATATTTACCAGCGTAGCTTCCTAAATTCTGACCCAATACAAATCTAATTCTCCCGCCATCAAAATTGATCTCACTCACTTTCTTGGATAATTGCGGCAGATTGGTGAACATGGTGTTCTGGATAATTTCCAGGACTGCTGTTGTAGGAGAGGGAGGAGACTCGTGTTCGGTAACTGTATACGACTGGGTTTGGGAATAGTTATAAAAAGGCAGTGTCTGAAACTGGTTCTGGTAATCAATGGTGATCATATTCCCGCTGCGCAATATTTTGGTCAGAAGATAGGAAGATGTATAGGTTTCCTGTCCGGGATTTGTAGCTCGTACTGCCTTCTCTTCTTCCTGAAAAAAGTATTGTATTCCTTTTGAATCGGTGATCTCAAGCGGGCCATCAATTGGAGGCCCACCTGTTTTCCACTTTATTCTATAATCATCTTTGGGAAATTTCAGATCATTGTCATTACTCCCTCCCCTATAAAATTCTCCGCTTACGGTAGGTAACTGAATTTGATAGCCATCTTTTACCCAAGATCTGTTGTTTACATAATCATTTCTGATTATTGAATGGGTATGGTTCAATATATCATTAACAGTGGGTACATCATAAACCCCAGGTTCATTCTCATCAGGAGTGTCTCTTACATCTACGTTTACCTGTCCTCCTGAGCTTAAGGACCAGCCTAAACCAACCCACCCGGCTTCTTGTCCCACTTTAATCCCTGAAGCATGATACATCAGTTTAATTGGTAATTCCAGGTCTCCTGATTTTACGGTATATAATGGAATCTCAATTGCGGGTAAGCCGGTTGACAAATTAACAGGGTACGTACCATATTTTCCTATATCAGCAACTGCAGGAGATACGGGATAAACTTTTGGTTCATAAGAAGCGTTCGTGCTTTGAGCTTTATAAGGAGCTCCTGGAAGTAAAAACAAAGTCATTACTAAATATAAATTCTTCATTTTAATTTTGGGGTTATATATTAATCATTTAGGCAGTTTAAATTCAGTTTTGCCACTACGAAATGTGCGCTCAATCGTAAGACCTTGGTTTAAGTGTCTATAGCACCTGTAAAACAAATTATAATACCAAAAGCAAACCTAAAAAACATAATTCTTTTATGGTGGTTATGGTTTATAGTTGTATTTGAATTCTTTCAGGATATTGCCGGTCTGGGTTCCTTCCCTGATTTCTTTCAGCCTGTTTGCAGTGTCATAGATATACACTTCACGGATACCGGAAGGCGGAGTGATGCTCCTAACGCCAATCAATGGATCATAGGTATAGGTGGTGATCTGGTAATCTTTGAATATTTGCTGTTTCCTGAAATTGTCCAGCAGAGTTAGAAATAATGATTCATCATTCGGTGTCCCTGAGAGAGCATCTGTATCTGATGCGGAGACGATATTTTTGATGTAGGGAATTTCCATGATTTCGTCATATTTAGCCCCTACCATCTTTATAATGGGAAACCTTTGGTTATATCCCCAAATTATTGTTACAGGCACTCCCTTTTTTGTAGTGTATTGAAGATGATTCCCTTTCGAATCATAAAAATCATAGGTCACACCAGTATAGGAAATTGTTGGGTTTTGTATATCAAAAATTTTTATGCTTAACGGCAATATGAGATTTCCCGCCTGTGGAGTTGGAAAGTTATTTTGATCAGGATATACCGTTTCAGTTTTCGAAATTATTTTGGTTATTCCATCGGTGTTCCTAATCGTCGAGGTCTCCAATGGATATCCAGTCATGTTCTTATTAATTAATACCTGATTATTCTTTTCATATGCATAGCTATAATTGTTCTCCTCTATATTACCGTCCGGAAATGTGACAGTTTCCTTCGTTGGCGAATAGTGAAATGGGCTGGCGTAATAGTATTTTTTTATTGTTGTCAAAGAGTCCCCGTTGGCCACATATTCTTTTTCAACTTCTTCATCAATCTGGCTGGTCTTAGCTTCCAAAAAATAATATCCTATGCTTTTGTTTAAAAGTGTCGCAAATGGCTCAGGGCATGTTTCTTTTTCATCATATAAATCTGCAATAATAATATTGTGAAATCTCCGGTTGTCATGACCCTTTTTAATATATTTTTTCTCAATCTCCTTTATTTTTCTCGCATTATTCTTTTCAAAAAATTTTATTTTTGTTTCATTCCCATGATTCCATCCTGTATTAGACCATTTATTCGCACCGAAATCTGTTAAATACTCATTATTACCATGGATCTTGGCGACATAATCGTCTCTGTTAATTATAAACTCATGTTCAATATTCCCGTTTTCAAAATTGTCACCTCCCAGACTTTCGCTAACAACTCTATAATAAATATTGTTTCCTCCAGAATTAAAAAGAGATTGCAAAGAACTGGATTTAAGTATATTATATCTTTGAAATTGAAATTGACAATCTGTGGTTGGGAAAGGGTTACCATTTTCCCCTGCAATGTTATCAGGGCAGTAAGTTCTTAATTCATAATTCGATAGAAATTGTGGGGTCGCTCCTATATCACCACTGGAAACATTCTTAATCTGATATTTATTATAATAATATCTTTTCTTTTCAAGACCATTACCATCGCTGCTTATCAGACTTTTAATACGAACGCCCCCATAATCAATGTTATCATTGAATTTGATACTCTTTTTGGAAAGATATTCATAGCTTACATCCAAACATTTAAAAGCACTAACTTTCAACTCATAATTTGTGTTCGGAAGCAGTTTAAAATAAACAAGTTTACTTTGGACTCCCAGTTCCTGTAGTGCTAATGATGCAGTGTTAGTTAAATAAACTTCTCCTCCTGAAATATTCACAATTGTTCCGTCGTCTAAATTTTGTAAAGTTAGGGTTGCGTGAGGATCTTCCTGAATATGGCTGGAAGGTGAACAGGTAAGACCATTGTTTGTTATCTCCGCGTAAAGTGTTACATCCTCATCCGGATCAAGGGATCCCGAATTAAATATTTTGCTATGGTTATATATACTGCCAACTAATGAGGAATTAAGGTAGGTAGCAGTTTCCTGAAAACTTTGGTAGTTGTCAATGATTTTTTTTCCGCCGTAATAGGAATTCTGTTCATACTCAAAATCAGTAAATCCTCTTGTAGGATAGGTAATTCTTTTAAGCATCCCGTACTTGGAAACCTGGGGGTTTGGGTCTCTGTTAGCCCCTTCGGGGAGAAGTACATTTTTAGGAATAAAATAATAGTCGTTTGTTGCATGGTTATAATAGCCCCATAGATCTTGAGCTAGAACCAAACGTGACGGCAGTAATTCGGGTGAAATATAAGCGAAATCATATTTCTGATTACTCTTTGAGTAAGTAATATTAGTCAGAAAGTTTCGTGAGTTGCCTGCTATGAGCTGATAACTCAGGTTTATTTCTTCTTTGACCTGATTATCATTTTTATACTCTATTATTTTATCCAGCAGCTTAACATTCGGAGTGGTTCCGCTATTTTTATAAATTAGTGAAACCCAACCATCAACTACATTATTAGAACTGATTTTTATTAAATTCTTGACATAATTAATCTGATGATTGTAACAGTTATTGACTATTTTTTGGGTTGCAGAAATAAACATTTGGTTCCCTGCGAGGCCCCAATTACAGGGAGAGCTATTGTAACTGAACAAGTTCTGACTTGCAACAGATTTTACATTCTGCTCTATACTGCTATCAAATGAATAGGAAGAATCAGCGTACTCAAAATATATCTCCTCACCGGTTGGATTAACTACCTTAGTTAAATACCACGACATTATAATATTAGTAGATGATGGTTTTCTACTGCCTGCACAGGAACTGCTAAAGTTTTTTGTATATTCCTTGGCTTCGAAGTAAAATTCGATTCCTTTATTATCAGTAATCTTAAATCCTCCCTGAATTTGAGCAATCTTCAAATCTGATGGGGTTAAGAGTATAAATTGATTGTTTTTATCCAGAATAAATTTTCCGGTGTTGCCCAAGAAATTAAAATTATATATATCGTATTCTAAATTTTGTAGCGAAATTGAATATTTATGAGTCTTTATAAAATCATAATAGCTTGCTTCGAGCATGTTATTGCTCGTCATTTGATTCGGGGTGACATTATTAGTCCCCGTTGTATCTTCAGGCCCATTAACCACCCGTGAGATGACGCCCCCAACATTAAAACTCCATGTTTGTCCCAAGGTATTATCAATATCATCCACCTTAACTCCTGAGGTACTGTAACCAAAAGAGATAGGAATGGTTAAATTTTTTGTATTGTAATTTAAAATAGGAATATCAGCCCTTATCTTCCCCTCAAACAAATTAGATTCCTGAAATCCATATGTTGCAAATGCATACGTTGATGGAGCAGGTGGCAATATATCTATTATTGATTGACCATCAGTAGATTGTGATTTCATTGAAGCCATAATCAATAGAATTGACACTAAAACTATTTTTTTCATTTCTATTTTTTAATGATTTTGGCATTAGCCGTTTCAGTTTCAGTCTTCGCGATTACCAAGTACGCGCCCTGCGGCAAGCCCTGGGTACTGATCTTCGTAACCCTGTTTTTGGTCTTGAGTGTGTTTACCAGCCTACCGCCCATGTCGTAGAGTTCGATCGTGGCGTCTTTAAATTCGAATCCGATCTCCACATAACAGTAGTCCTCCACCGGGTTCGGATAAATTTTGATGTCCTGTTTTTCGACGATATCATCTATCAGCTTGTCTCCTAACTTCACAATCTTCCAGTTTTCCTTGCCCAGTTCCTCAGCGCTTGTTCCGGCCAGGATGATCGAACCGTCTTTGTTCATTTTCAGGTCAACAAGACGTTCCTCTTTTTTACGGGATTCCCCCTTTACATGTTTTCTCCAGACTTCATTGCCGTCGCCGTTCAGGTAGAGCATCCAGAAGGTTTCATCGTCTTTCTCCATCCTGCCTTCGGCCTGGGTATAGCCGCCTAGTAAAAAACCCTTTGTCACATTGTCCTTTGCATGATTGATCACATTGAGGCTCATCATCACATCCCTGTTGCCGAAGGTGTAGGATTTCTGCCACTGTTCTTCTCCTCTTTCGTTCAAAGCCACGAGCCATACATCGGTGCCCTCTTCTGCACCCACCGATTTGTTGCCGGAGCGTTCCGACCGGCTTTCGCCACCAACGATGAATCCGCTGCCGGTCATGTTCAAAGTCCTCAGATGGTCGTCTCCTTTTCCGCCAAAGTTCTTCTGCCACTCCACCTTTCCTTCTTTGCTGAGTTTCACGACCCAGTAGTCGCCTTCCCCGTAATTGTCGGAGGTTTTGGCAGTATATATTACTGGTATAGGATTCTTTTTGTCGTCTGTATTTGTTTCTGTTTTGTTTCCGGTAGTAGCAGTGCTTCTGGAATAGATTCCGAGCAAAGCGCCCCCGTCAACTGTCGGGATCATTTTCTCGACTTCGTCCAGGCCCCTGCCACCTAAAACGCTTTCAAAAGTCTTCTTTCCGGTTTTGTCGAGCCTGATGACCCATGAATCTTTTGACCCAAACCCTTTTTTCAGGTTTGTGGTTGTGCCTGCTACAAAATAACCGAGGTCCGTGGTTTGGATCACTGCCCTCGCTTCATCGTCATTCGCGGTTCCCAACGTCTGCTGCCATTCTTCATTCCCATTCTCGGCGAGTTTCAGCAGCCAGATATCAGATCCGCCTTTTCCTTCGCCTTTCTTGTCCAATGATTTGGCGGAATTCGAAGTGCCTGCCACTAAAAATCCGCCTTCCTGTGTTGCCACAGTGGCGGATAAAAAATCGTGATTGTTTCCGGCGAAGTATTTTTCCCAGACCTGCTCTCCCTGCTGGTTCAGCTTCACGAGATGAAAGTCGTAACCGTTGTTCTGCATTGCTGCACCGTCTGAACTTACGGTAGTGGGTTGGGATTTTTGGATGCTGCTTCCCGAAATAAGGTACTGCCCGTCGAGGGTGATGCAAATCGGGCTTAAAAAATCCTGAGTATTGGACTTGATATCCTTCTGCCACTGGACTTCCTGCGAATGAATAGAAAAGGCTGTACCGAACAGCAGCGCGCTTATGTAGGCCTTTTTATTGATTAAATATTTGCAAATCAGTATTTTAGGAGTAGTGATTTTCATATTTTTTAGTTAAAATTATATCATAAATTCAGTTAAATTCAAATACTTTAGTTTAAAATTAAGATTCTGATGTTGATTTAAGATCCAAATTTATTTTTTTTTGCTAATAAATTATTACGGGTTTCCGTAAAAGGTAGAAATTCCAATTTCTTATGAGATTTTTACAATTGGAGGATTTTTCAAAAATTTATCTGCTCTTTTACATAAAATTTCTTTTCCCGCAACAGCTCTTTGCAGATGCTGCCTCTTACTGATTTTAAGAGAGGGTTTTCTAAAATAAACTTGTTTTTTTTATTCATTCATTAACGCAGCGTGAGTGCAGGTACTCAAGTGCGCTATATATAATTTAGTAGGATAATAAAATCATCCTAAGTTCATATTTCACTTGTATTCAGTTTATTTTTATCTTTCCAGAAAATAAACCATGCCCCGATCCATTTTACTCCTTATTTTCCTGCTGGTCGTGTACATTTTTTCACTAGGCGCAGACCCGATATTGGGTGACAGTCTGGGATTTACGGTAACCGCAGCCAAGGGCTTCGATCCGGGAAGCAATGCCACGAATCATTTTTTATATATGAATACGCTGGCTGTTCTCCATAAAGTTCTCCCATTCCTCAATCCCCATTACCTGTTCGCCGGTTTCAGCATCGTTTGTTCCATCCTCACCCTTTTCTTCTTAAGGAAACTGCTCCTGCTGTTCGGCCTTGCAAAAATCACAGCAGATACGGCCATGGTGTTTTTCGGGCTTTCCTTCACGTTCTGGAGGATTTCTGTGTTCACCGAAGTGTACAGTTTTTACCTCCTGTTCGTGGCCCTATTTTTATACCAGGCTTTTTTGTTTATAAAGGAGCGGCGAACGCTCAATTTCTATTTTTCTGCAGTACTCTTCGGGGTCCTGTTCCTGATCCATATCCAGACGATCCTGCTCGTGCCATTTTATCTCCTGTTTTTATATGAAAACCACCGGAACGAAAAAACGATGATACTGAAAGGGCTGCTCCTCCCGGCAATTGTCTTTTCGATCCTCGTGATCCCCGTTGTGCAGGGCAGACAAAGTTTCATGTCCATTTTCACAGACAATGCGTGGGGAAGTTCTTTTTTTGAATTCCATTTCACCACCTTCCTGAAAAGCCTGGGCAGAAATCTGATTTTTTTACTCTATAATTTCCTGTTCTTCCTATGGTTTTTCTTCAAAGGCTTCAAGCGCTTCCCGTATAAAAGATATTTTGTGGTGGCAGTTCTGCCCTACCTTTTTTTTATTCTGAAACACGACGTATCCGATTCCTATGTGTTCCATCTGGTGCCTTATTTGTTCATGCTGACCATCATTGCCCACGGACTGGAAAAAGCTGAATTTCCACTGAAATACCTATCGCCACTGATGGTACCCATCATTTATCTGGTGACGGTACAGACCGTGAACCACAGTTCCTTCGGTACCGAAATGAATGCAGAAAAAGGCTTCAAGGGAGGAGTACGGTATTATTTCTTTCCGGCTCTTGACGGCAATCCACCGATAGAAACATTCACTGAGGCTTATGAAAACGGGACGCTGAAAGACCCGGAAACCTATGAGTCCCAGTATTTAATGGCGAAGGAATGGGAGGTTATTAAAAAAGGGTTTGAAAGATGAGTCTTCAACTTAAGAAATCCTTCACAGCAATTGCATCAGCCGCGTTTCATACCTTTCAGCAGGAGTGCGAGCAGGGCTGCTATCAATGACTGAAGGGATGCAGCAAAGCCTATAAGTTATCGAGGTGGACTGCAGTTTCTGAAACCGATTGGCGCATACCGGCAGAAATTTTGCCAAATAAAAATCCCTTTTCGTTCGAAAAGGGATTTTTCAGTCTTTCAGGACAGGCCCGTATAATAAAAAAGCAGTACTTTTAAATTCAGAAAAAAAGCTTTATCATGACAAAACATCTCTCTTTGCTCGTGCTTTTTGTTTACGCCATTTGTCTGGGCCAGGTGACTTTTCAGCCGCAGGCGAACTATTTCGGCACCCCAAATCCCATTGCTGTGACCCTATCCGGAAACGGCACGATTTACTATACCACCGACGGCTCCGATCCAACTGCTTCCTCCCCCTCGGGTGTGAATGCAGTATCCCTCACGGTGACCCAGACCACCCTCATCAAGGCAAAACTCAATTCCTCTTCCACGATTTACAGCAGAACCTATTATATCGGCAGCCTTCCCACCTATCCGATCTATTTCAAGCCTCCTGCTGCATTTACCACGGCGTGCGGATACCCGGTGTCCAATGAACCGGTCATTGCAGTGGACTATTTCTGGCCGGGAATCCAGATGAATGCGGCGTGTGACGGGTGGTACAAATCACAGTCGGTGTTCGTGTCCGGAACCGTTTCCTTCAACGACTGTAATCCCATTTATCAGTTCAGCCAGCACACCCCGGCGATCTTTACAGATGCCACCGTGTTTTACGATTACAGCGCCGGCCCCGTTACCAATCCGCCGGCGTGTCTGCTGGCCACCACGGAAGTTCAGCAGAAAGTCATCTCCGTAAAAGTTTTTCCGAATCCCGTTCAGGAAATCCTGCAGATCGATTCCGAAATCAGATTTTTACGCTGCGAAATCCTGGATGCCTCAGGAAAACTGGTCGGAAGAAAAATCATACAGGACCATCAAGTCAGCGTCGCAGCACTCCCGGCCGGCGTGTATTTTCTGAAAATGATCAGTGCAGATTCGCAGGTACATTATATTCAATTCATCAAGAAATAATTCTCTGCAGCATCTGCCATCGTTCCTTTACAGCAAATTCATCAGCCTCGTTTCATACAGTTTCAGCAGGACCGCGATTATCAATGCTGCCATCATTACTGACGTTTTAATCCTGGGTTTACCGGGTGAAAACAACACCGTCAGGATCTTTTTCAACTGATCAAAATCGAAGATGAGAATTACGATCACCAGCAGCTGGTAGTAAATGGCGGTTGAAAAGGCAACAATTTCATAGACATAGTCCTGAATGATGATGTTCAGCAATATGGAGGAGAGCAAAAGACAGCCAAACATTCTGGTCCTGGTGTGGAGCAGGCTCAGTCCACCGATCACCTCGAACGCTCCAATGATGATTGGGTAGAGTTTAGAATGCCCATAAAACAGCCACATCAGTTGATGACCCGTTAACTGACCGGCGGGTTTTGAAATTTCCTGTCCGCTGAACTGTAAGGGTTTCCCCAGGCCATAGAGGAGCATGGAAGCGGAGAGGATGAAAATTACGGTCCAATAGATCAAGTACCCGAGTGTGTGCGTTTTGTTTATCATATCCCCAAGTTAGTGCGTTAAGGTAACTGTATTGCTTTCGAATTTTCCCGAGAATATTCGGTAGTCTAACGATATAATTAGGAAACCCAATATTTATTCTTTAAAATAAAGGAAAATAAAGTCTCTCCCATTTCTTCATATATTCATCTAACGGCACCTCCCAAAAAAAAGGTGAGGGACAGAAATTGATCAATTCTTCGGTGATAAAACCAAACCTATCTTCACTTTGAGGATCTCCAGTAAAAAAAATTGATTGAGCAGTGTGTAGTGTATTCACAGTATCTACAATGTCCTCCTTCTCAGTACCTTGGTTTTTATATGCGTCTAAAATTGTAAAAAATTCCCATACAAATTTACGGTATCCGGCTGCAGACAATACACTCATCTTTTCGAACTGTAACTGATCCTCAATAAACCTTTTTAATTTTTCGATTTCGACTTCTTTTTCCATATTGTAATCGTTAAGTTAATTCTGTCGGACGATAAACTAACATTTATAATGAGCAATTTGCTGGAGATCAATTACTTCCCGATACAAAAAGTAGATTCTCCTGTATTGATGCAGGTTTAGAATAAAATAGTAGCATGATTAGTGAATTTAATTACAATCATGATTACATTCATTCAGTTTTCCGATTTCATCAGCAGGCCTGGGTGGTTGATTACAAATTTCAACCGAAGGACAAAACATGAACTGAAAACTTTCCGCCCGCAATTGTTAAACCCCTGTTAGCCGTAGTTTTTATTCTTTCAGTTCGATTATGATTCCACCAAATCTTCCTTCCTTTGCAACGAAAATTTTACTGTCAATATAACATTCATCATAGTCATATCTTTCGATTTGATTAGTTTCGGAGTAGTAACCTTGACAACCATATCCTAAAGCTTCCGAATTGAAAAATTCAACTTTTCGTCCGTCAGAACTCGTTAGATTATTTTTGCAATCTTTACAGATTAATTTTGGATGTCTTTGCAATAACCTTATTTCATTTTTACAATTTGAGCAATATTGTTTCAGTTTATCTTCTAATTTTAAATCGAATATTAAATTATCCCACTGAATTATTCTCCAATAATCATCATTTTTAAAATTAAGATTATATCTTAAGTCGTTTGTTGTTTCAATTATTAAAGGTGCTAATTCTTGTAGTTTTGATTTTAAATCGTCAAATTGTTGTGGTAAATATTCGAGATACCATTTGTCTTTTTGGGTTATGAATTTCCAAAAACTGGCTACAGATTCAAAATCTGAGATCTTTGTTTCAATATTTTCTTTTGGTTTAACTAATCTTTGAAAAAATTTCATTTCTGTACGTTTGTAAAATTACGGCTAACGTTCCGCTTATTGGCGACGGTGCGGCTTAAATGCGGAAACTTTCTTGCTATAAACTAAACTTCGGAACATATAAAATAGTTAAACTTGCGATTCCTCCGCACTATTGCCAATACGATGTTAGCAGATGTTTTTATTTGTGAATTGATATTTCAATATTTGATTAAACATAATTAACTTTATTAATAGTAACTTTAATTTTTCCTTTATCAGATTTCAAAACTATTGTTTCTCCAACATTTTTATTGTCAAAATTTACATTTAAACTGTTTCCAAAACTTATATTTAAAAAGCAACCATAATTTACAGAAACATCTTTTAAAGCGATTATTAAATCCAAATCTTTGTTGATGTAACTTTCTGATTTATTAATTAATATGTTTTCTAAATTGGAATTTACTGAAATATTAGTTTTTGCCGAATCACTTCTGGTCAGGATTGTCTTTTCATATTGTGATTTATAAAACAGAGTTGGATTTTCAGATTTAGAATTCCAATCTTCAAAATCTTTCAATTCAGATTTATATTTTTGATTTTCTTCCTCAAGATAATCAATTCTTGCTTGATACTGACTTATTATTGGCTGCTTTGTTTCAATTTGACTTTTGTAATTGTCAATCTTACTTTCCTCAAATGTAAATTTATAAAATACCCAAACTACACCAATTATTAATATAGTGTAACTGATTATACTTTTTGTTGGATTTGATTCGAACCAATTTGAGATAATAGTTATTTAAAATTTCTTCTAACGTTTCGGGGCTTGGCGATGGCTGGCAAATCGAAGCCGAAACCTTCAACTAAAATACAAATTTCAACCGAGGCACAAAACGCGAGATTTTGACGTTCCGCCTGCTATTGCCAAACCCTTGTTATCTGCAGGCAATTTTTAGAAATTCAGATTAGATTTTAATTTTTTAAAGGCTATTTTACAATCGTCATCATTGTTGTATGAATAGATAATAAATGTTGAATCTTGAGCAACAGCAGAATAAGACATTCCAGAGTTTCCAGAAACAAAAGAATTAGATTTAAATTCTACAAGTTTTTTTAAATAAATTCTAATTTCATTTTTTTCATTTTCTTTGATTTCATTTTCTTTACTTTTTACAATTTTGGGATTTTGATTTCCATTACTACAATCGTAGTCAGTTTCTTCATATTTTGCAAAAAGTTTTTTACTGTCATTTTTATTAAAAACTGTTATTTTTTCAGTATGACCTCCCCATTCTCCACATTCATCAAAGCGAGTTTTTATTGTTAAATGGATATTCTGGTTATTTTTAGAATTTCCAAAATATCCATAAAAATATTCGTTGGAATTTGAAGTATTTTCAGAATTATTACAAGAAAATAAAATCATTAAAATTAAAAAAAATGGAATCGTTTTCATTTATGCGGAATTTTGTATTTGCTTGCAGATAACTCTCAAATATACCCAATAAACTATACCAAAATAAAATAATCTTATTTTTATAACTGCTTGGCCCTAAATGCTATATTTAATTGTAAGTATTTGAATTTACTGTCATCATGCTGCATAAAATCCCCTTTTTAAAAATAACATAAATATTCCAAAAACTTTTATTAGTGGTATTTTTAGAACTTTTAGCAGCCAACACTATGTAATTTATATACATGATAAAACTACAGTCACTTCCCGATACAGAACTTCGAGAAAATATTCCCCAGCACCTCATCATTGGTGAACTCGCCGGAGATTTCCCCGAGGTATTCCAACGCGTTGCGGAGTTCATAGGCGAGCAGTTCGGTAGAGATTCTGGTCTTGACCGCCTCTTCCACGCGGTAAACGGCATCCAGCGATTTCTGGAGGGCCTGGAAGTGGCGCTGGTTTGTGATGACGACATTGCTTTCTTCGTCTTTGAGGCTTTCCACATAGGCCGAAAGTTCTTCTTTCAGCGCGTCGATGCCCGTTTTTTCCCTTGCTGAAATGCCCATCATCACAGGAGTCAGGCCGGACACAGCGAGAGATTCGGTAATTTCCCTGTCGAAAAGGTTTTCCGACACATCTGCAGCAAGGTCGATCTTGTTGTGGAGCAGGATGATCTTCAGGTCGGGACGGTGAAATTCTTTCACAAAGCTGATGATCTCGTCGGGTGTAGAAGCTGTTTCCTCATACAGGTAGAGCATGATCTTCGCGGAGGAGATCTTTTCCATGGCCTTTTCGACCCCGATCTTTTCGACGGCATCCTCGGTTTCGCGAAGGCCGGCCGTATCGATAAAGCGGAAGGCATTCCCTTTGATGTGCAGGACTTCCTCGATCGTATCGCGGGTGGTTCCGGCAATATCGCTCACGATTGCCCTTTCTTCCTTAAGAAGCGCATTCAGCAGCGTGGATTTTCCGGCATTCGGCTTGCCGATGATGGCCACCTCTACCCCGTTCTTTACGGCGTTTCCGTAGCGGAAACTTTCGATCAGGGACCGGAGCTTGGCTTCTATTTTCCGGAGCAAAGCGATCAGCGCAGTTCTGTCGGCAAACTCCACATCCTCTTCCGCGAAATCCAACTCAAGTTCTATCAAAGAAACAAAATTCAGGAGATCGGTCCGGAGGATGGATATTTCGTTCGTAATGCCGCCTTTCAGCTGGTTCATGGCCACTTTCCGCGAGGCTTCATTTTCACTGGCGATCATGTCGGCAATTGCTTCGGCCTGACTCAGGTCGATCCGTCCGTTCATAAACGCGCGCATCGTGAACTCTCCGGCTTTGGCCATCCTCGCGCCGTGCTTCATGAGTACTTCGAGGATCTTTTTGCCGATATGCGGAGAGCCGTGAAAGGAGATCTCGACGACATTTTCCGTTGTAAAGGTTTTTGGCGCAAGGAATACCGAGACCATGACCTCATCAATGACCTCCTCACCGTCCACGATATAGCCGTAGTGCACCGTATGGGACTTCTGTTTTGTGAGGTTCTTTCCTTTAAACGCTTTGTGGGCAATGGTCACAGCCTCCTCACCCGAAAGCCGGATGATTCCGAGGGCGCCGATGCCGTTTGCCGTAGCCAGTGCGCAGATCGTGTCGTGCTTCATGGGGCAAAATTACGGAAATAATCCTATTTTTTAGGAGCACCGATTTTCGCATTTTCATAAGACTCCACCCGCTGTCCACTGTATCTTTTTCGTCGCTCGCTTTGCTTGTGCTAAAAAGGATGTCGTTTCCATCGGGGCTAGGTTGAAGGGTGGTTTTTCTTCTCGAGAATTTTAAAGTATCTTTTAACAAATACTTAAAGTAGTATTATGTACATTTAATCATCAAAAAAATATATATATGTCAAAAAAAATAATTCCAAAGGAAAATAGTGAAATTACGCTTCTTACAAAGAACCCTGATCAATTTAAAGAAGAGCTCAGTAAAAGAATGGAATCTGGACAAGAGATGATAAATAAAGAAATTTTAAATGATGCAGAACTTAACCAGTTGAAGACGGATTATCATGATTGGAATGACTACAATTCTGAATTACTAAAAAGCTCTTTTAATAAACCAAAAAACGAGTATAGATACCGTTATGACAATTGTACAAATATGATTGGCTTGATGGAATATACAAGAGGAAACTACAGTCCAAATGATCCAAATTATCAATTGATGGACACAAAAAGAAATATTGAAGCTAAAGTTGCTAATTTGAAACAATTATTTGCAAAAACAGATTTACTACCAACTTTAAAAATGACAGCAGAAACAGTTGATATAGATAAACCTTTTAATAAAAACATTTTTATAATACACGGACACGACGAACGAAGTCTGTTAGAATTAGAAAGATTGCTTAAAGATGACTTTAAGTTAAACCCTTATATTTTAAAAAAATTACCAAATATTGGGTCTCCCACAATAATAGAAAAATTTGAATTTTATGCCGACCAATGCTCAATGGCTATTGCTCTATTCACACCAGATGACGTAATTGAAAAAGATGGGAAGCAATATTTACAAGCAAGACCAAACGTAATTTATGAGTTAGGGTGGTTTTGCGCAAAATTGACCAGAAAAAATGTAATTCTGATACTAAAAGAAGGAACAGATATTTTCAGCGATTTTCAAGGAATTTTGCAAATAAGATTTCAAAGTGAAATAGCTGAAAAATATAGAGATTTAATGTTGGAGTTTAAGGCAAAGAATATTTTTTAAATATGTATGAATAATATTTCTTTACGTGAAATAAATAATTTAAAAAAAAATGAAAATTTTTACAAATAAGCAACGAACATTTTTAGGTCCTGCTGATGAGAACGAAAAAACTTATGATTATTATGACCGCAGTGCTAGAAAAGATATAGGGAATATAAGAGATCTTTTAGAAAATTGGTTTAATAATTTACCTGACGATGAAAAGCACGAAACAAAAGAAAGGTTTAAGAAAAGTTTTGATGCCGTATTTTATGAATTGTTTCTTTTTAATTTCTTTCTAAAACTAGGTTTTGAAATTACAATTCATCCAATTATAAAAAATACAGATAAAAGACCGGATTTTTTAATAAAAAAAAATGACCTAGAAATATATGTAGAAGCCAAAATATCCGAAGATAAATCTGATGCACAAAAATCTTTTGAAAATTTAACAAGTAGATTTTATGAAAAAATAAGTAAAATAAAATCAGATCATTTTATTTTTGGTATAGATGAATTAAATATTAAGACAACAAAGCAACCATCAACGAAGGAACTAACCTCTAAAATATTAGAGAAATTAGCTCTATTGAATCATCGTATTGAATTATCAAAAATGGAAACAAAAAATTTTGATAATCTTGAAAAATTAACTTATAATAATAATGAAATAAATATTTCAATGACTTTTTTTCCTGTAAAGGTAAGTGCGATAGGAAAGTCAAGAAGAAGTGTTGGAATGACACCAATAAAAACTTTTATTGGTGGATCTGAACAAGCAATTAGAGATTCAATAACAAAAAAGGCCAAAAGATATGGACAACTTGATAAACCTTATCTAATTTGTCTAAATGCTTTAAGCATAAAATCTGCTTCTTTTCATGATATTGAAAGTGCGATATGGGGTTCTCTTGCGGTAACTTTTTCAACTGATCCACAAAATAGAAATGAAAAACTTATCAGAAATGTCGATGGAATATTTTTTAACAATGGATCTAAAAAAATTCAAAATGTTAGTGGTATTCTAGTTAATAGAATATTTCCTAGCAATGTTCCTGATAGTAAATATTGGATTTTTGAGAATCCTTTTTCTGAGAATCCTTTAGATTTTAAAAAAATTGGGTTACCTTTTTGTTACGTTAACGAAAATGAAGTTATAAATAACGACTGCCAAAATCTAGGTGCCATTTTTGAATTACCAACAGATTGGCTTAACAGCTAAAACTTAAAAAAATGCGCGCAGTCCACATCACCAAATCCGGCGGACGGAAGTTTTACAAATTCAGGAAATCTCAAAGCCAACCCCTGAGAAAAACCATGTTTTGATCAAAGTTACAGCCGCCAGCGTCAATTGTAGCGTGATAGCGAAAGACGTTCAAAAATACATCTAGCCGATGTTTCATTCCAAAGATATTCATTGCGTCACCGACTTAAAAAACCGTTCCACGGCATACATCGATAACTGGCCGGCCGGACCGTTTAAATTATACTCAAAGCCATGCGTTCCCCACGGAATCGTCAGTAAATAATTTTTCACGTGGTGCTTCTGCAGTTCGTCTCTCATCGCTTCGCTCTGAATATGCCAGACGTGCGCATCATTCGTGGCATGGGCCAGAAATGTAGGCGGCGCATCTTCTGTCACATGAAACAATGGCGATTCTGCATGGTACCTTTCCGGAACCTCTTCCGGTGTACCGCCCAGAAAATCGCGCTGGACCTGTCGGGAATCCATGATCCAGGGATTGTCGGGATTTCTGTAACTCCACGGCATCGTTACGGCGCCATAAAAAGCCGCAATTCCCTTTACCCCATTTTCATGTCCCGTATAGCCCATCGTTAAGATAATGGAAGCTCCCGCCGACCTGCCCATCATGACAAAATTCGCCGTGTCAATTTTTAACTCAGTGGAATGCCGACGCAGCCATCTGAAAGCGGAATGCAGATCTTCCTGCTGCGCCGGACTCGGAAATTTCGGCGCCAAACGGTAATTGATGGTCGCCACCTGATACCCTGCATTGGCGAAATAATTATTGGCTGCCGCAATTTCGCTGTTATCACCCTGTTTCCAGGAACCGCCATGCACCACGATCAAACACGGCCGGACTCCGGGAACTGCGGAAGGGGTGAAATTCAAAGTCAGCGCTTCGCCCCCATTTTTTGCGTACTGATAGGTTCTGAACGGAATATCTTCCGCGCCATTTCCCGTAAACATCTGAATAAAACTGAAGGGTTTTTCCTGATGAAAGCCCGTCAAGTCGGAATCTTTCACGCCAAATGATTTTTCCAGATCTCCGGGTAGATGACTTCCAATATTGTAGGCGCGAATAATCGGCGAGCCTAAGATCAGAAATGTGATCCCACTGATGATTAAAGAGACCATTCTCCATTTTTCAGAATACCAGGACCAGACGAATAATGCCAGCGCAGCCAGCATAAAAATCCACGGAAATTCAGGGACGGCAATACCGACATACCAGGTGCTCTGGCTCGGAACCGGAAAAAAATTAACGAGGGAAAGGATGAAGAGGACGAGAATGAGGATGAATCGTATCACAGTTTATTTTTAAGGAAGATACGATTATATTCATCAGGCAGATTGAAAAGGAATACCCCTGTGCTTAAAGTCGTATTTTTGTGCGTTCAAATTCTGCTTATTGCTTTATTTAATACGATGAAAAACATTTCCCAATCCACCGAAAATATGATCAAAGAACCTGTCATCGATCTTCACTGTGACCTCCTCAGCTATCTCCGCCCCAATTCTTCTGCCTATAACACGGACGACGTAGGCTGCGCCATTCCCTTTCTGAAAGAAGGAAATGTGAAACTGCAGGTGATGGCGATTTTTTCGCCGACGGAAGCGAAGAGCCATGATTATGGACTTTTACAAAGCGGGATTTTCAGAAAGCTGAATGAAGAGGCGACTGAACTGTACCGGTTTGAAAAACAGCATCTAGGGACTCTGGCGGGGAATGAACATATCGGCATGGTGGCCTCCATCGAGAGCGGGTCGGCTTTCTGTGATGAACACCTCTCCTTAAAAGAAGGTTTCAGCAATCTGGAACGCATTATTGAAAATGTGGGATCGCTTCTGTATATCGGTTTTACGCATCACGCTGAAAACCGGTTCGGCGGCGGTAATTTCTCTACCGCCGGACTTAAAAATGACGGAAAAGCCCTGATCGATTATCTGCACGAGAAGAATACCGCCATCGATTTTTCCCATACGAGCGATGCCCTGGCGTACGACATCCTGAATTATATTTCGAAAGAAAACATCCGTGTTCCCATTCTGGCGAGCCATTCCAACTACCGCTCCGTGTACGGCCACGCCCGTAATCTACCCGACGATGTGGCGCAGGAAATCATGCACCAGCAAGGGCTGATCGGACTGAATTTTGTACGTGCCTTTGTCAATCCCGACAAAGAAGAAGCGCTGCAGGAACATGTTGCGCACAGCCTGCAGCTGGGCGGCGAAAATGCCATCTGTTATGGTGCCGACTATTTTTATACGAAAGAGATGCCCGACAAATCCCGCATTCCGTTTTATTTTCCGGCGCATGAAAATGCGGGCTGTTATCCGGAACTCAATACGGTTCTGGAAAGGGAATTCGGAAGGGAACAGATGAAAAAAATAAGCAGCCGGAACGCCCTGGATTTTATCACCCGGCTTTCGAGCTAAATGATGATTAAAAAAACTTTCCAAACGGGGATCAGACCGTTCATCAAGGTGAAACCCGATCATCAAAGTTGATCAATAAAATAAAAAGTGCAGCTTCTTCAGGCTGCACTTTTAATGTTGTTAATTTTTATTTAAATCGGCTTTACCTGGTCCAGAAACCACTCCTTCACCTCCCCTTCCAGGTCGTTTTCCAGTTTTTCGCGGCACCACTGGTGATAGGTATTCAGCCAGTTTTTTTCTTCACCGGTCAATAAAGAAATATCCAACGCATTGCGGTCAAAGGGACAGACCGTGAGGGTTTCGAACTCATAGAAGGTTCCGAAAGCCGTGGTTTCGGCTTCTTTTACGGCGACGAGATTCTCGTGGCGGATGCCGTACGTGTTCTCTGCATAGAATCCCGGCTCGTTGGAGACCACCATTCCCGGCAGGAGTTCCTGGGCATTCATGTCTTTGCGGATGTTCTGCGGCCCTTCGTGTACGTTCATAAAACTTCCGACGCCATGTCCCGTCCCGTGTGCGTAGTCCTTGCCTTCTTTCCAGAGGGCCATCCTGGCGACGGCATCGAGCTGTACGCCTCTTGTGCCGCGCGGGAATTTGACCATCGAAAGCTGAATCATGCCTTTCAGGACGAGGGTACAGTTTCTTCTGAATTCATCGGAAACGGCTCCCAAAGCAAGCGTCCGCGTGATATCGGTCGTTCCTTCCAGGTACTGTCCGCCCGAATCCACGAGGATGCTGCCTTCATTCGTGACGGCTTTGCTGCCTTCGTTTTTCGCTGAATAATGCACAATCGCCCCGTTTCCGCCGTAACCAACGATGCTGCCGAAGCTTTCGCCTACAAAGTTCTTCCCGGCTTTCCGAAATTCGAGGAGTTTCTGTCCAATGGAATATTCCGTCATGGCTTCTTTGCCCGCATTTTGGGTCAGCCAGTAGAGGAATTTCACCATCGATACGCCGTCGCGCTGCATGACGGTTCTGAAGCCCTGCAGTTCGGTCTCATTTTTTGTTGCCTTCATGAGGTTTCCGGGAACCGGTCCTTTGATGAAGGTATTGTCGTTTTTCAAAGCGTCAAACACCGACTGGTTGGTGTTCGGCGAGATGAGTATTTTTTCGTTTCTGATCTGCTGCAGGTAAGGGAAGAATTCTTCGTACGGCCTCATTTTCACCCACGCCTCATCCATCTGTCTGCGGGCGTCCAAATCCAGTTTTTCAAGGTCCACGAAGAGCACCGTTTCATTTTTGGTGAGTACGATGTAGCCAAGAAAGACCGGATTCGCCTCTACATCGCTGCCCCTGAGGTTCAGGGTCCAGGCTACATCGTCCAGACTCGAAATGATGTGTACGGAAGCCTGCTGCTCCTCCATTTTCTGGCGGATGTCCAGGAGTTTTTGGACAACGGATTTTCCGGCCCTTTCCACGGGGTGTACAAAGACCGGGTTTTTTGGCCCGCCGGAATTTCTGTCCTTCCAGATTTCCTTGAGCAAAGGAAGATCCACGACGTCAATATTTTTCGCGGCCAGCTGCTGTCCGAGGGCTTCCCAGTTCGTGTTGGAAGTCGCAAGGGCATTCACCGCGACTTTTCCGCCGTCGGGAACTTCGGACAGAAGCCAGTCGATATAGTTGGGGGTGCCTTCCACGCCGTCTTTCATGAGATCGATCCCGGAACCTTCGAGTTCGGCCGGCGCCTGCACAAAATACCGCCCGTCGGTCCAGAGACCTGCCTTGTCTTTGGTCACGACCACAAAACCGGCCGAGCCTGTAAATCCGGAAAGCCAGCTTCGTTCCTGCCATTCTCCGGGCAGGTATTCGCTCATGTGCGGATCTGCGGAATAGACGATAAAGGCGTCGATCTGATGCTCCTGCATGCTGAGGCGGAGCGCGGCTATTTTTTCTGAAGTGGTCATATTTTAATATTTAATCAAGTAAATTTAAGAAAATTGCACGGGAAGGCAAAACGCAGGCGGTAACCGTGCGCTTTATAAGTGAACGGAAGATTTCTATTTTTTGGAATCCTTCAGTGTGATCCAGACCGGTGCATGGTCGCTGGATTTCTCCCAGCCGCGGACCTCCCTGTCCACTCCGGCGTCTTTCAGCAAAGGCAGGACTTCGGAAGACAGGAGGAAATGGTCGATGCGCATTCCGGCGTTGCGCCCGTAGGCGTTGCGGAAATAATCCCAGAAGGTGTAGATGACCTCATCGGGATAGAGATGGCGGATCGCGTCGGTCCAGCCCTGCCCCACGAGGTTTTTAAAGGCTTCGCGCACTTCGGGAAGAAAGAGCGCGTCCTCCTTATATTTTTCAGGTTTATAGACATCCTTCTCCGTTGGCATGACATTGAAATCGCCGACGAGGATGACCGGTTTCTCGGAAGTGATGAGCATTTCTGCATGGGCGTCGAGCCGCTCGAACCATCGCATCTTGTAGTCGAATTTCGGTCCCGGCACCGGATTGCCGTTCGGCAGGTAGAGGCAGGCAATGACGAGCCCTTTTATCTTCACTTCGAGGTAACGGCTGGCTTCATCTTCGTCCTCGCCGGGAAGGGAAGTCCGGGAAATGACCGGTTTTTCGTTTTTCGCGAGCACCGCGACGCCGTTCCAGCTTTTCTGTCCGAGCCAGACGGCATGATACCCCGCTTCAAGAATTTCGGCTTCCGGGAATTTGTCCTGTGGTGCCTTCAGTTCCTGGAGGCAGACAATATCGGGCTGCATTTCTTTGAGCCATCTCAGCAGTACTGGCAGGCGGCCGTTCACGCCGTTGACATTATAGGTCGCAATTTTCATCTTTCGGTTTTTATCAAAGGTATGGAGCAGCAATAAAAAGACCAATAATGCCTGCGGGCCATTACAAGGCAAAAAAACCGTACCGGGACAGCGTCTGATACGTTACGATTACATTTATTCCAGCATCTTCTGTAAAAATTCATTCTTGGCCTGTTCCTGCATCAGGTAAAACCGCAAACCGTGCTCTGATTTGTATTCGGAATCATTGTAAAAGTCCACTTTTTGGAACAGCAGGGCTGCTTCTTCAGGGGTATATCCCAGTGAATCGGTTAACATTTCTTTCGTTTTATCAAATTCTTTAGGTGAACCGCCAAGACTTGTGGAGCCTCCTTTTTCCGACAGCCCCACCACTTTGCTGACGGCGAAATCCCTTGTATTGATGCCTAAAACAACCCTTTGGATATTGTTTTGGTCCTTTGTGACGGATCCGCTGCCCCGCTTGAAGAAATGCCGGAACGTATTCGTGCCGGGTATTGCGGGCGCGATCATTCCGAGGCGGATGTCGCGGGAGGGACTGACCGGACCGCTAAGCGTTTTTTTTATCAGATCCTGCGGAGGATCCCTGAATTTTTCATAGGTATTAAACAGCACCCCTGTGCCTACGCTGCTCCCTAAACTGTGTGCGATGAGGCGAATTTTAGCATCGGGACTGATGTCAGCGAGAACCTGCCTGAGGGCGAGTGCAGCATAGCCGGAATTCAACTGGGCCCTTCCCCAGATCCCCACTAAAAAAGGAGGTTTCCCGTTCGCGGTAAGTCCGTCCCAATACACCTCCAGATAAACGAAATCACGGTTATTTACTTCCCTTATTTTTTCTCTCAGCAAGGCAAAATCCGCAGTCGCGTTGGGCTCATTGAATCCATGTACGAGGATAACGAGCGTATTGCTTTCTGACGCCGCCAGCTTCTGATTAAGTCCGTCGGAATACGCTTTTATTATTCCCTTCTGAACCGCATTAAAGCCCGTACTGTCGGCAGTAGTATTGTGGACCCCGTATTTTAAAGCAAGTGCGTTATATGCCAGCGGATGTGTTCTGTAATAATCCAGTAAATTGCCGTTTCCCTGAATTTCCTTCCATTCAGTGCCCAAACCATGGGGGTCGAAAAATGCGTCCCGTGGCACCAGTTCGTCCGGCGGGTATATGGATCCATATTTGTCGATATATATTCTGGTGATTCCGTCTGTTTTATGCCTGTTCTCCCTTTGAATATCCGAGAACCAGACCTGCCTCTGCATCCTGCAGTTGATCAGCACAAGAAGCATCGTTATCCCCAAGAATATTTTACACTTTGCCATTATGAAATTTTTAAAATACAGCAGATTACCGGTCTTCCGGGTGGGTCACGTTAGATTTTCATTTCCAAACTGAGACGGTCAGCTGACCGTTATTACAGCACTTTGAATCATTCCTTTTTAGCAGGCTGGAAGGTAAGTCCTAAAGTAGCCACCTGCTGCTGTTTAATAAGGTCATTATCTGACCACAAGGGAATATTTGCGGACACCGTATATTTATTCTTGATCTGAATTCCCAAAGTGGCATATGCTGTCCAGAATTTATTCGCAGAAAGCCTGGAACTAAATTGGTTGCCTCCATTATAATAAGACATCTTAAAGGCGCCGAATAAAGTAGCTAAATCAGTGTCAGCATCTTTCTGTAGTAAGTCAAATGTTCCCATAAAGTACGATGAAAATTGATGGTAATTGTACGTTTCATTAAAGGCTATTTTATCTTTTACGTCATCAACGTTAAACCTGTATTCCACCGGCAAATAAAAAATAACTTTTTTACCATTTCCAATGTATGATTTTGAGAAGAAAAGCGGTGCCAGCAAACTGACATTGAATAATCCTCCATTCGGCAGTTTATTAACTGCCTCTTGATCATCTTCTGAGGTCTGTTGTGAAATATTTGTGGCCATTGTAAATTTAAAAAATGGCGCTAGCACACCGCTTACTAAGTTGGCATTTGCACTGTATGTACTGCTAAAATTAGATTGCAAACCTAACTTGTCAATAAACATAACACTTTCTTCGTCGTTATTATAAAGAAAAAAGTACTTGGCATTCATTAGGTTTTTAACCGGGAATATTCTGGCAATAAATGTGGGATTCCCACCTAATGAATTGGCAGTCCTAAAGAAGGATCTGAGAATTTTATATCGTTCAATTAAAGAACTGTAATTGTCCATTGTTGTATAATAACTTTTTGCAGGAAGACCTTCTGCATTTAAGGTTATCTTTGTGTTTTTCTGTTTTTTATATAACTCAGTAAGTTTTTTATTTGTGAACGCTCTTAATGAATCCGCTGCATAGGCATCGAGTTCATCTCCATATAAATTCATCAGTTCTCTCATATCCTCCTTTAGGTCAGCAGGAATTGGAACAGTGGTTCGAGCTCTATCGTATGTTAAAGATCCTGAAGAATCTGATTTAACCACACCTTTCGCGGTTGGCTCACTTTTTATTTGTGTATTAAATTCCGGGATCTGCGCAGATAGTGCTAATGAGCATACGCTCATTGCAGAAATAATAATAAATGTTCTCATTGTTTTAAGTTTTAAAGGTTATTAAAATATAGAGGCTATATGATATTTTTCTTTAAGATAGCGGTCAAAACAAATGAAGAGAAAGCAGCCTTTAAAAGAAAGCTTTCATGATTTAGTCGTTATAAATTTAATAAAAAATCAAAACCAGCCAAATACTGTTAATTGAAACCCTTTTTTGACAAAATATTTTCCATCAACAAATACAGGCTTCATTTGCAAATGTAAACCGAAATCCTGAAAAAATAAATACCCCTTTTGGAGTATTTCCAGGCGTATCAAGTAGGCTGTTAATCGAAAGTTGTTGAGTGATTGAGTTCATGAGTTGCCGAGTCGTTACGGACGAAAAAGGGAGGTTCGCCCTCACCCATTCCGGTTATGAGACTGTACAGGTCATTCCGGGACGGTTCTGTGATTCCTAAGGTCATGAAGTTTAAACAGTGCGCTTGAATTGAGAATCCGGGGTCTTCTATTGATGATGAAATATTTATATTTGTGTAAATATTGATTATGAAAAGAACCAAAATTACCCTCCTTGCGCTCGCTTCTGTACTCTTATTATCCTGTACCGTGCAGCAAAACGTGGCATCACAACCGACTCCACAGGAACAAATTCCTCAAAACAGCGGAAACAGCATCGACCGTTTTGCCGACATCGAAGTGCTTAAATACCAGGTTCCGGGGTGGAATGACTTAAGTTTAAAGGAGAAAGAATATGTTTATTACCTCAGTCAGGCCGGCTATGCAGGCCGGGACATCATCTGGGATCAGCATTATAAACACAACCTGAAGATCCGCCGCGCGCTGGAACATATTTATCAGAATTACAGCGGGAATAAAGACACCGAAGACTGGCGTAATTTCGAAATCTACCTGAAACGGGTCTGGTTTTCGAACGGCATCCATCACCATTACTCCAACGAAAAAATCAAACCAGCTTTTTCAAAAGCCTACTTTGACCAGCTTATACAGGTTACCAACACCAAACTGGACGCAAAAGTTGCCGATATTCTTTTCAATAATGTGGACAGTAAAAAAGTCAATCTGGATCTGAGCAAAGGCTTACTTCAGGGTTCTGCTGTGAACTTTTACGGCGAGGGCATCACTCCGGAAGAAGCAGAAGAGTTTTATGCAAAAATGAAAAGTCCGGATCCGCAACGCCCTTTATCGACCGGTCTGAATTCCAAACTCGTTAAAGAAAACGGAAAACTGACAGAAAAAGTCTGGAAAAGCGGCGGCATGTATGGTGCAGCGATTGACCAGGTCATCTCCTGGCTAGAGAAAGCCAAAACTGTAACCGAAAATCAAAAACAGGCCAATGCTTTAGCGCTGCTGATCCAATATTATAAAACCGGAGATCTGAAAGTCTGGGACGACTATAATACCGCGTGGGTAGAAGCCACAGAGGGCAATATCGATTATATTAACGGCTTTATTGAAGTGTACAATGATCCTTTGGGGCACAGAGGCTCCTATGAAAGTGTGGTTCAGATCAAAGATTTCGACATGTCCCGAAAAATGGAAGTGCTCTCCAATGAAGCGCAGTGGTTTGAAGACCATACCCCATTAATGGCTCAACACAAGAAGAAAAATGTGGTAGGCGTCAGTTATAAAACGGTTGTCGTGGCGTCAGAAGCCGGTGACTCTTCCCCGAGCACGCCGATTGGAGTCAACCTTCCGAATGCAGACTGGATCAGGGCGGAACACGGATCCAAATCCATCTCCCTCGGAAATATTATCGATGCCTATAACGCGGCGGGCGGAACAAGCCGTCTGAAGGAATTTGTGAACGATGACGAAGAGCTCCGTCTGGCAGAAAAGTACGGTGAACTGTCGAGCAAACTGCATACGGCACTCCATGAAGTGGTGGGTCATGCGTCCGGACAGATTAATCCCGGAGTAGGAACGCCGAAAGAAACCCTAAAAAGTTATGCCTCTACGATGGAAGAAGGAAGAGCCGATCTCGTCGGTCTTTATTTCCTTTATGATCCCAAACTGCAGGAACTAGGCTTGGTAGATGACTGGAAAGCTGTAGGTAAAGCCGCTTACGACAACTATATCCGGAACGGACTGATGATGCAGCTCGTGCGTCTGGATCCCGGTGCCGATATTGAAGAAGCCCATATGCGAAACCGACAGTGGGTGAGCGCCTGGGTTTTTGAAAAAGGCAAAAAGGACAATGTCATTGAGAAATTAGTACGCAACGGCAAAACCTATTTCAATATTACCGATTATGAAAAGCTTCATGATCTGTTTGGTCAGCTTTTGCGCGAAACGCAGCGCATTAAATCAGAAGGCGATTACAATGCCGCCAAAAACCTCGTGGAGAATTACGGCGTAAAAGTAGATCAGGCGATTCACAAAGAAGTGCTTGCACGTAATGCACAGTATAAAGAAGCACCTTACCGTGGTTTCGTGAATCCGTACATTACCCCGGTAAAAAACACAAGCGGACAGGTCACCGATTATGTTTTGAAATATCCTCAAACCTTTTCGGAACAGATGCTTCGGTACGCGAAAGAGTACAGTTTCTTACCGGATCATAACTAATATGCGACTCCCAACTATTCCACTTCTTTTCTGAAGGTTTGGAAGAAGTGCACCAGTTCTAAAAAACCGTTTCATCCCGTGATGAAGCGGTTTTTTGGTTTCTAAAACTTAAAATCTTGCCCGAAGATTTTCGTCTTCAAATTTGAAGGGTACGCAATTTGAAGGGTTCAGGTAGATTTTATCCATCTGTTTTCACCTTCTTTATATCCTGCAAATGGCTGACCGCATCCCTATCTCCTATTTTCAAAAACATGATGCTGTGCACCTGGCACAGTCGTTACTGGGCAAAACCCTCGTCCGCAAATTCCCGGACGGGCGGGAACTTCGTGCGCAGATCACTGAAACTGAAGCCTATTTCGGCAGCGATGATTTGGCGAGTCATGCCAGCAAAGGCCGCACGCCACGCACGGAACTGATGTTTCGTGACGGCGGTGTGGTGTATGTTTACCTGATTTACGGGCGCTACTGGCTGCTCAACATCGTAACAGGAAAAGCAGAGCAGCCCGAAGCGGTGCTTATCCGGGGACTGAGCACAGTAAACGGACCGGGACGGATCGGAAATCTCCTGCAACTTGACAGGAGTTTTTATGGCGAAGATCTGGGCAGTTCGGAACGGCTCTGGATTGAGGACGCTATATCGGAAGGCGAGATCAGCGCGGGGCCGCGGATAGGGGTAGATTATGCGGGTGAGGTATGGAAGAACATGCCATGGCGGTTTGTATTGGTTTCGGTCTGATTTCGACGGCTCCGGTAATTTCAGCCACCCGATACTTCAGTGTTTGAGAAATATGGCGGTGCAAATATTATTCGCAAAAAAAGGAGTTTGTGGAATTATATACTTCAGTAAAGGACATACCGCCCTTTTTTAATATGGTAAAATATTTGCATGGGCTGTCCTGTTAAACGATTAATCCTAAAAAGATGAAGAATACATTTAGCATGCTTCTGTTAGGTCTTTTCAGCGCCCTGGCGCTGCATTCCTGTAAGGAGAACGAAGTGGATCAGCTGAAAAAGGAAAATGAAGAACTCAAAGAACTTAAAAACCTGACCCGAAAAGATTCAATGGAAATCTACAACGTGATTCAAAATGACGGCAGAAGGCGGTTTACCGTTATGTTTCTGGACAGCCTAAAGAAGACTGACCTAAAACTCTATAAAGTGATGCTGGAAGAAGCTGAATCACGGAATACCCTGCTGGGTGAATAGGTTTTACGGAGTTTAGTTTATAATACTTTCTCAAAAATCCCAATCACTTTAAAACTCATCGTCTCCTCGTCCCTTAATACAATAGATTCAAAAGACTGAGTAGAAACAGGCTTTAAAGAGATTTCTTCATGGTGCCACCCCTCTTCATCAATGGTTTTCTTACTTGAGTACTCTTTGATCGTGTAGTTTGCTCCTGTTTCGCTGTCAAAAATATCATTACCCTCAACCAAGGTGATCAATCCGTTCCGACTGCCCGCTGAATATTTTTTGAACAGACACAGGCTTCCATTCGGAATGACTTTGTTCATCGATTCACCTACTACTTTGCATACAAAATATTCTGCATGATTGGTCATGTTTTTTAATTCGATATACTTTACTTCTGTTACCGTCTGCAAATCGGAAAATTGTCCGGCTGCTATTTCAAGATCATAATAAGGAACCGTAAATTCATTTGGAGCATCAACGATAGTGTAAGCCGTCACCTCATCGTTAGAATTCTTAAATGATGGAATCACCCGTGCAAGGTATTTCCTAAGATTTGGATTGCAGACATAAATATAGGTGCCTTCAATTCCTCTCAGCAGGATGGTTTTGTAAATATTAATGACATAATCCAATAAAACCTTAGGATCTTTTATGGAATTTTTGCCATTTTTATCTTTATAATTTTCTTTATACACCACTAATTCATTGGTGGTGAAATCGTAGTCCAGTTCAGGTCCGATAATGACTCCCGTGTAATTGAGATCGTAACCCTGCGTCGTATGGATACAGCCGACTTCATTGATGGCATTGGGAGAATTTACCCAATCTGTTACAGTACTGTTCCATTGTAATGAGGTATCATTAATTACAATATCAAATTTTAACCGGTCATTTTTTGAGATCCATTCCCATGCAAACCCTGCAACCATTCTTGATAATCCTCTCTGCTTTTCCTTTAAATGAATCTGTTCAACCATTTCATTTAAATCATCAAACAGTTTCAGATCATAAAATCCCTTATTTTGTTGATCTTGTTCGGTCAAGTCCGCTTTATCAAATATTTGATGAACCAATTTTACATATTGATTTCCACCTTTTACCCTGAATTGCGTACTGAGCTTTTCGTTACGGGTACTTGACAAATTTTTTAAAGCGTAGAAACTCTCGGGAGTGGCATCAGACGGTTTAATGGACTGAAACTGGTCATAAAAAATAATGGCTTTTTCACTTTGCATCTGAATCCAATCCAATTCAGAGGAAGTCATTTTATCCAAACCTAAGAGCTCGCTGTTTTTGTCGAAAGTCCCAAAATATGAACCCAGATTCACCCTTCTTCTCAAGCGGTGGCCCTCATCAACAATAAGCAGATCATACTTCTGCCTGGTTATTTCGGAAGGTCCGATGACCATCTTCTGAGATAATCCTTTAATGTTTTTGAAAACATTGGATATGGTTTTCCGAAAAGATGCCATTGGGATGACCAGCGCCATATTCAGATCGCCGTATTTAGCTTTCACATTTTCTAAAAGCCGGAACAGCTCTTCATCCTCTTCATCAAAATCGGAATAATTGAAATCGTTCAAATCTGTTTTCAACAGTTTAAAAAGGAAAATGGCAAGAATAGATTTACCAGTTCCTGCTCCGCCCTCAATTAAACTGACTTTCGCCTGCTCATCTAAAAGACAGATCAAAATTGTTTTCAGTCCGTTGATCTGTTCCTTAGAAAGTGATTTGTAAGGAGAATATTTAAATAGATCAGAATTGTCAATATAGTCAAGGGAATGTCTGGCAATGCCCATGCTCCTCAGCTCCCCCCAAATATCTTTGAACAGTTCCCAATACACTTCTTTTTGCTGGTAATATTGATGATTTGAAATGCCGAGATTCCCATTTTGCAGCGCGTAGATCCCGTCAGCCGCTATATATCTGATAAGATTGGATTCAACATCCAGGGTTGCTGATTTATTAAATCTTTCGCTCAGGATTAAATTGACTGCACTTAAACTCTGTTTTTTCTCTGATTTAGAATGAGCCTTTAATCTGGTGAGAACGTCAGTCGTTTCCCCGACATAAGCTTCCTTACTTTTTTCTTCTTCTAAAAAGTAAACAAGTGGCCAGCTGAGAAATTCACGGTGATTTTCAAGTATTGTAGATTCTAATTGAGTATCGAAAGGGTATTGTTTAATGGTAAAGCTCATTATTGATTTATTGCGATCTACAGTTCGTTGTATTTGGTAGCTTTACCCTTAGCTTTATCGACAGGATACTTATCTGCGTTTTTTTTAATTTTATCCAGCACAATTTGACCGACATCTAAATTATTTTTATCCGCTAATAACAGTGCATACATCAATACGTCGGCTAATTCATCTTTAAGTTTATCCAAATTGAAGTCTTCATTTTCTTTCCAGAGAAATAATTCAAGAAGCTCAGAGGCTTCCACAGAAAGTGCAAGGGCCAAATCTTTAGAATTATGAAACTGTTTCCAATCTCTTTCGTCCCGAAAATTTACGATTTGCGTTATCAGTGAGTTTATATCTTCCATCATTTTATTTAACTTACCGTATTTACTAACTTTTAATGTAAAGAATGTAATAAAATCAAATATATTAAAAATAAAGCGATAAGATTAAACATTTGTTTTTGGAAATAAACAATTTTATTAACAGAATAATTTCTTTTCCGCTGTAAAAAACCTTCAGACGTTACCAAGTCGTATTACAGACGCCTTTGCTCGTGGTCCTGTCCAGCTATGACACCCAAGACTTACTACTTCAGGGCGGAGTAATTTAACCGTTCCACCGCTTTGCTCTCCTCCCACTCTCCTTTGGAAGTCCTTCGCAAAATAGCCTCTTTTTCCGAACCGCTTCGAAGGAGACCCGGGCGTAGTCGTTTTCTGGAGCACCTGCGCAGCAACGGTTTAAATTCCGGATTAACATAATATCAAATCATGTCTTTGGTGCCTGAAATTCCCGTATTTTTTCTTTATTTGTATCACAAACAGTTCAGTATGCTTCCAGAGATTCAGAATCTGCATGAGGTCTGGCTTTCCAACCGGACCGTTAGCAATACACCACCTCATCAGATTTCATTTGATGATCTTACCAATTCCATTATCAGCACGGGGCCTTTTTCTTTCTATATCATCGATTTTTTTGATATGTCGCTATCGCACATCAGTCCGTCGGTGTATGAAATCCATGGTTTTGATCCGGATACCCTGCAGTTTAACGAAGTGCTGAACGCCATTCATCCCGAAGACATTGATTTCGTAATCAAGGCTGAAGCATTTCTTACAAAATTCTTTTCTGAAAACATTCCCAGAGAAAAACTCCTGAGCTATAAAATCAGCTACTGCCACCGCGGCCGGCTGAAAAACGGAGAATATGTGCTTTTCAACCATCAGGCGCTGATGCTCACGATGGACGAAAACGGCGGCTACGGCAAATCTTTAAACATCCATACGCGCATCGATCACCTCAGTAATTTCAATACCTATAAAATATCCCTCATCGGACTGAACGGTGAACCGTCTTTTATGAATTTAAGTCTGGATGAACCGAATGGCGATTCGAAGCAGTTCTCGAAACGGGAGATTGACATCATCAGGCAACTGGGGAATGGCCTAAACACTACTGAAATTGCCGAGAAACTTTTTATCAGCCCGTTAACCGTGAAAAAGCACCGCAACAATATTCTCGAAAAAACCGAAGCAAAAAATACTGCCCAGCTGATTAAAAACTGCATCCTGCAGGGAATTATTTAGTTCGTGTTCCTGAAAAAATACTCCTTTCGGCGTATTTTTTCTGGTCTGTGCATTCGGTAGCTTTGTTGACTAATGATCTTAACCCTTAAGAAAACAAGCTATGAAAACTTTGATCACCATCTGCCTTTTGATGGCAGCAATGTTCAGCGCAAATGCACAGACAAAGGACGAAACGCTTCGCTGGCTTCAGGAGAATTATTCCAACGGAAATATCCGGTATCCCGAATCCAATGTGGTGGAAGCCTCGCGGGAAAACCAACTGGAAATGACCACCGAAAGCATTAAAGTATTTAACAGTGGCGCATCTGCTCAGGAAAAATGGAAAGACGTAACGGAAGTTTCCTACGATAACATCGGTTATCAGGCCGGCCTTACCTATATCAAATTTAAAAACCAGTACAAAGGAGAAGCCGTCTTCATCAACATAGCCAATATGTATCTGGACACGAAGATTCTGGTGGAAAAACTTAAACTGATGGCCACCCTGAACGGTGCAGTCTTAAAATAAAATCATGAAAAAGCTGTTTATCATTGGTTTGGCTGCCCTCTGTGCCGTGACGTCGGCGCAAACAAAAAAGAACAAGAAGACCGTACCGGAGGTATCCGCTGCACAGCGCAATGCAACTCAGGGTGCTTCTTCCGCTACCCTCTCGTTAGAATCTATTATTAAGAAAAACATTGAAGCGCTTGGCGGCGCAGAGAAACTGCGCGAAGCGAAAAGCGCCATGGCATCAGGGGTCATTTACACTCAGCAGGCTAATGTTCCCATTAAAACGTGGATGGTCCATAATGAGGGACTGCGCCTGGATATGCAGATTCAGGGTCGGACAAATACAACTGTCGTAACACCGTATGGCGCCTGGACTCTTTTTCCGGCGCAACGACAAAAAAGGGCTGTAGACTCGGATCTGGCAACTGCCAGAGAAGGTGCCGAAGAGTTGGATATGACAGGAGACCTTCTCGACTACCGCAACAAAGGTAATACCGTTGAACTGTTAGGGTCAGAAGATGTGGAGGGGAATGAAGCATATAAACTGAAAGTAACCCGTAAAAGTGGTACAACAGTCCTTCTTTTTCTGGATGCCACCAGTTTTCTGCTTCTAAAAAGGGTTATTGACAAAACCATAGACGGTAAAGTAACAACAGTTACAGAACGATACAGCAATTACGCAAAAACCCCGGACGGATATGTGTATGCAACCGTATGCGACCATTCGCCTTCAGGATATTCTATAAAACTGATAAAGTATGAAGTGAATGCTCCTGTGGATCCTAAAATCTTTGAAAAACCGTAAGTGAAACGCTGCAGAAAGTCCCAAAGGAAAATTAAATTCAAATACAAATACATTACAACCATGAAAACCCATTTAAAAACCAAATTAAGAATCTGTCTTTCGATCCTGTTACTAATGTTCAGTATCAGTGCTGTGTACGCACAGGATTTCAGCGCAAGAGATATTGAGGGAAACTGGACGAGAGACGACGGTATGAAAATCAGCATTTTAGGAACTGCAAACTTTGAAGAAGGCGGTAACGCTTTGGTAATGGCTGTCGGAAAAAGCGGATGGCCATCAAGTACAGAACACTATGCCTTTAAATACAGAAAAATTAAACATGCGGGTGGCAATACCTGGAAAGGTGTTAACTACCGTCACCGGGTCGAAACAAATGCGCGGATCGAAGACGGTGAAGCGGTTTTTATTATGAGCGATGATAAAAAGTCTTTCAGAGCCAGCGGTTATACCTACCGAAAAAACCAATAATTTTTAAAAGAAAATACAGTTAATAACTCTAAATTAAATCAGCCCAACAATGAAAAAGCTATTTACAGTTTGCCTTTTCGCTATCAGTTTGATGGCCCCGGCACAGATCCAGAAAGAATATTACGACAGCGGCACCCTGAAAGCCACGGGTGACACGTATAACGGCAGGGCCCATGGTGAATGGAAGATTTATTACGAAAGCGGAAAACTGATGTCTGTGACGGAATACCGAAACGGTGAAACGGAAGGGAATTCAAAATCCTATTATGAAAACGGTGTTTTAATGGCAGCGGGAACGCATAAAAACGGAAAGCAGCACGGAGAATGGAAGTATTATGATGCAGACGGGGATCTTGAAGAAGTAGTGCAGTATAAAAACGGGAAAGCACAGGATGATTAAAAAATAAATGTGAAAGATCGATACCAAAAAATCCCCGCGTTTAAAACGCGGGGATTTACTATTGAATAAACGGGATTGCTTGCTTCGCTCGCAATTCCGGTTTCCGTCTTATTTTACTTCTTCGAAGTCAGCATCCTGAACATCTTCAGTTCCTGCGTTATTTGCAGACTGAGCGCCGTCCTGAGGCTGGCCTTGCTGACCAGCTGCGTACATTTCTTCGGAAGCGGCCATCCAGGCTGCATCCAAAGCTTCTGTTTTGGTTTTTACGCTTTCCATGTCTTTCGCTTCGAAAGCAGTTTTCAGTTCCGCATGAGCAGCTTCTACAGCGGCTTTTTTGTCGGCAGAAAGTTTATCACCAAATTCTTTCAGCTGTTTTTCAGTCTGGAAAATCAGTCCGTCGGCTTTGTTGAATACTTCCACTTCTTCTTTTTTCTTCGCATCAGCAGAAGCATTTTCTTCTGCTTCACGCTTCATTCTTGCAATTTCTTCCTCGGAAAGGCCTGAACTTGCCTGAATTTTGATCGACTGTTCTTTTCCGGTTCCTTTATCTTTTGCAGAAACATGTAAGATTCCGTTTGCATCGATATCGAACGTCACTTCAATCTGAGGAACGCCTCTTGGTGCTGGTGGAATGTCAGCCAGATCAAATCTTCCGATTTCTTTGTTATCGTTGAACATCGGTCTTTCACCCTGTCCTACTCTGATTGAAACTGCAGGCTGGTTATCGCTTGCGGTAGAGAATGTCTCCGATTTTTTGGTTGGAATCGTGGTATTTGACTCAATCAGTTTTGTGAAAACAGAACCCATTGTTTCAATTCCCAATGAAAGCGGCGTAACGTCCAACAAAAGAACGTCTTTTACATCTCCAGTTAGAACACCACCCTGAATTGCAGCTCCAATTGCCACTACCTCATCCGGATTCACTCCTTTTGAAGGTTTTTTACCGAAGAATTTCTCCACTTCTTCCTGAATGATCGGGATTCTTGTAGAACCACCTACCAAAATTACTTCATCAATATCTGAAATGGTAAGACCAGCATCCGCCAAAGCTTTTTTACAAGGTTCCATTGAACGTCTCACCAAATCGGCAGACAATTGCTCGAATTTCGCTTTTGTAAGCGTTTTCACCATGTGTTTTGGTCCAGTGGCAGTAGCGGTAATATAAGGAAGGTTAATTTCCGTCTGGGTTGCAGAAGACAATTCGATTTTAGCTTTTTCTGCGGCTTCTTTAAGTCTTTGAAGCGCAATTGCATCGGATTTCAGATCAACACCTTCTTCCGCTTTAAATTCGTCGGCCATCCAGTTGATGATCACATCATCAAAATCATCACCGCCTAAGTGCGTGTCACCATTTGTTGACAAAACTTCGAAAACACCGTCGCCCAAATCAAGGATCGAAACGTCGAACGTTCCACCCCCTAAATCGTACACTGCGATTTTCTGGTCTTTGTGTGCTTTATCCATTCCATACGCCAAAGCGGCAGCAGTAGGCTCGTTGATGATTCTTTCCACCGTTAAACCTGCGATTTCTCCGGCTTCTTTTGTGGCCTGTCTCTGGGCATCGTTGAAGTATGCAGGAACGGTAATTACCGCTCTTGTCACTTCCTGGCCCAGATAATCTTCTGCCGTTTTCTTCATTTTCTGAAGAATCATGGCCGAAATTTCCTGCGGCGTATATTCTCTGTCGTCGATTTTTACTTTTACGGTGTCGTTTGGTCCGCTTACCACTTTGTAAGGAACTCTGGAAACTTCGTTCGCATCATCTTTAAAATGCGTTCCGATAAATCTTTTGATTGAAAAAACCGTTTTAGTGGGATTGGTAACCGCCTGTCTTTTTGCAGGGTCACCTACTTTTCTTTCACCGTCTTCGGTGAAAGCAACTATGGAAGGAGTTGTTCTTTTACCTTCCGCATTAGGAATTACAACAGCGTCTTTACCTTCCATTACTGCAACGCAAGAGTTTGTTGTTCCTAAATCGATTCCAATTATTTTACTCATAGTATCTATTTTTATTATTTAAAATTTATTTTCAGTCACACAATCTCCAATTTTATACCAAGCAATAAATTGTGACAAATTGACACAGGATGTTCTGTAAAAAGAATTTGTGAATGGTATATTAATAAAAAATTAACACTGCCCTGAATCTGCTCTTACTTAATATCCTTATTTTTGAGAAAATATTATACAGAAAATGCCGAATCAGTTCAATCCACGGGATGTTACGTGGCTTGCCTTTAACGAAAGAGTTTTACAGGAAGCGATGGATGTTAATGTGCCGCTTCATCTCCGCATCCGTTTTATGGGTATTTTCTCGAACAATCTGGATGAATTCTTCCGGGTGCGCGTGGCGGGTCTGAAACGCGCCATGGATTTCAAGGATAAATACATCACTGAATCCTTTTATCAGCCCCCTACCAAAATTCTGCAGCAGATCAATGAAATCGTAATCAGCCAACAGCAGAACTTCGACAAGACCTGGAAAAAAATCCAGGCGGAGATGGCCGAACAAAAAGTCTATATCAAAACCGCCAAAAATCTGACGGAAAAACAGGAACAGTTTGTCCGCGGATATTTCGATGAAACGGTGGAAAGCAACGTGATCCCGATTCTGCTGCACGAAAATTCGCCAATGCCTTATTTAAGAGACAAATCGCTGTATCTGGGCATTGCAATGAGGAAAAATGAGAAACCCGGCGAAAGCAAATTCGCGATCATCGAAATTCCTTCGCGCGTCATTGGCCGCTTTCTTCTGCTGCCTGCCGAAGATGAGGAAGAAAAAAATGTCATGCTGCTGGAGGACGTCATCACGTTTAATCTTCCGCACATTTTCTCCTATTTCGGATATGATGATTTTACTGCACACTGTTTTAAAGTAACAAAAGACGCGGAATTTGATCTCGATAACGACATCAAGACCACGCTGGCCGAAAAAATTGAAAAGGGAATAAAGTCCCGCCGGAAAGGCAAACCAACGCGTTTTGTTTTCGATAAAGAAATAAATAAGGCATTGCTTGAATTCCTGATCAGAAAACTGAATTTAAGCAAAAAAGACAGCATTATTCCGGGCGGAAAAATTCACAATTTCCGGCATTTTATGGAGTTTCCGGATGTTTTTAAAGCCTATCAGAAGCCGGAGGAAAGAACCTCTTTCGACCATCCTGCATTCATCAACAAAAGAGTAACGGATGTGATTCAGAAAACCGATGTTCTGCTCACATTCCCGTACCACAATTATACGCCAGTAATCGATCTGCTGCGCGAAGCAGCGATGGATCCTGATGTGAAATCGATCCAGATCACCGCTTACCGATTGGCGAGTCATTCAAAAATAATCAATACACTGATCAATGCCGTAAGAAACGGTAAAGAGGTCACCGTTATGCTGGAACTGCGCGCAAGATTCGACGAAGAAAGCAATCTGGGATGGAAAGAAATCCTGGAGCAGGAGGGTGTAAAAGTACTCCTCGGAATTCCGAATAAAAAAGTGCACGCAAAACTCTGCGTCATCAAAAAAAGAGCGCATAACCGAACGGTTCAGTACGGATTCGTGAGTACCGGAAATTTCAATGAGAAAACGGCAAAAATTTACGGCGACCATTTGCTCATGACTTCAGACCGCGGAATTATGGCCGACATCAACAAAGTGTTTACCGTACTTAAAAAACCGACAGAAAATATTCTTCCCGTCCTTAAATCCTGCAAAAAACTCATGATATGTCCACAGTTTATGCGCGAAAAAATCCTCCATCATATCGACAGGGAAATTGAAGAAGCCAAAGCAGGACGGAGATCGGAGATTATCATCAAAGTAAATTCACTAAGCGACAGAACTTTAATCCAGAAACTCTACGAAGGAGCATCGGCAGGCGTTACCATAAAACTCATTGTAAGAGGAATTTACTGCGCGGTGAACCAAAAGGAATTTGCGACGAAAATTCAGGCCATCAGTATTGTTGATGAATATCTGGAACACGCGAGGGTCATGTATTTTTACAATAAAGGGAATGAAGATATCTACATTTCGTCTGCCGACTGGATGACGAGGAACCTCGACTACCGGATCGAGGCTGCCGTAAAAATCACGCAGAAAAATCTCAAAAAGGAAATGAAGGATTTGCTCGACATTCAGCTGAGTGACAATGTAAAAGCCAGAATCCTTGACAAAAATATGCGGAATGAATACGTAAAAAACGATAAAACAGAAATCCGTTCACAGATTGAAACCTATAAATACCTGAAAAAGAAATCGGAATAAAACGTCGCTGAGAATGAGTATTTTTGTCCAGAATTAAAACCAAATAATGAGAATAGCGGCCATAGACATCGGAAGCAACGCGGCGAGGCTTTTGATCAATGAAGTTTCGGAACCCCAAAAAGGAAAGACCGAATTTACGAAACTTAATCTGCTGCGCATCCCGCTGCGACTGGGAATGGATGTTTTTGCGAAAGGGAAGATCGGGGAAGAACGGGAACAGATGGTCCTTGATTCCATGCGTGTTTTCTCGGATCTGATGAAAATCTATAAAGTGGAACATTACCGCGCGTGTGCAACCAGTGCGATGCGCGATGCTGAAAACGGCCCGGAAATCATCCGCAAAGTCAAAGAATCCTCAGGAATTAACATTGAGATTATTTCAGGTGACGAAGAGGCGACCTTAATTTATGAAAACCATGTTGCAGAAGGTCTTGACAAAGATTTTGCCTATCTGTACATCGATGTTGGCGGCGGGTCTACGGAACTCACCTTCTACGAAAACGGAAAAATGGAATATGAGCATTCCTTCAACATCGGCACCATAAGATTGCTGAATAATCTCGTGACAGAAGACCACTGGAAAGAACTCAAAGAAGAAATCCGGAAAAACATCAACAGCAAAAAACCGATTCTGGCCATCGGTTCAGGGGGAAATATCAACAAAATTTTCTCCATGAGCAAAACCAAAGACGGCAAACCCATGTCGACGGCGTATCTGAAAAAATATTATAAAGAAATGAATGAGCTTACGCTTGAGGAACGAATGAGCAAATTCGGGCTGCGGGAAGACCGGGCCGACGTTCTGGTCCCGGCGCTGGAAATATTCAATAATGTGATGAGCTGGTCTGAAATCACCAAAATTTTTGTTCCCAAAATCTCTGTTGCCGACGGCCTGATTCACAGCATTTATGATCATTTACAGAAAAAACCGGTTTAACCTGGTTGGATTGTTTTAATAAAAATAAAAAGACGGACTTTAAAGCCCGTCTTTTTTTATCATTATTAATCGCATCTACTCTACACTCAGAACCTCCAGAATTTCCGGGGCGTGCTGTTTGATGGTATTTTCAACGCCGAGTTTCATGGTGGAAAAACTCATCGGGCAGCCGTTACAGTTGCCCTGAAGTCTTACGTACACTTTCTGATCCTTGACATCGATGAGTTCTATATCGCCGCCGTCTTTATTCAGAAACGGACGAATGCTTTCGAGTGCAAACATTACTTTAGTGACGGTGGCTTCGTGATTTATTTCTGTAGTCATTTTTTGTTTTTTTGATATGAACCAAATGGTCTTCCGGACGAATCCTTATTTTTTGGGAGAACAGCCGGCCATCGTCGTAATTTTAACGGCTTCGGTTGCGGGAAGGCTTTTATTTCTTTCCACGAGACTTTCAATCATATTCTGAGCCGTGGTTTTGTATATTTCTTCAATTTTAGAACCTTCCTGAAGTGCTGCAGGTCTTCCCACATCACCGGCTTCACGGATGCTCTGAATCAACGGAATTTCTCCCAGAACCGGTATCCCCAAATCTTCCGCCATATATTGTGCACCCTGATTACCGAAAATATAATATTTGTTTTCCGGCAATTCTTCCGGTGTAAAGTACGACATATTTTCAATCAGACCTAAGACAGGGATGTTGATGCTTTCCATCTGGAACATCGCGATTCCTTTTCTTACATCGGCCAGCGCAATATGCTGCGGCGTACTCACAATAACAGCTCCTGTTACCGGAACTTCCTGGATAATGGAAAGATGGATATCACCTGTTCCCGGCGGCAGATCGATTAAGAGAAAATCGAGTTCACCCCAGTCTGCGTCGCGAATCATTTGGTTCAAAGCTTTGCTCGCCATTGGTCCGCGCCATACTACTGCCTGATTTGCTCCGGAAAAATATCCGATTGACAGCATTTTCACGCCGTAATTTTCGATCGGTTTCATCAGGTTTTTACCGTCTTTCTCCACAGAAATAGGTTTAGCACCCTCTGTATCGAACATCGTTGGAACCGAAGGTCCGTAAATATCAGCATCGAGAATCCCGACTTTGAAACCCATTTTTGCCAAGGTCACTGCCAGGTTAGCAGCAACGGTAGATTTCCCTACTCCACCTTTTCCGGAGGCGATGGCAATGATGTTCTGGATTCCGGGAATCTGTTTTCCTTTGATCTGGTTCTGCTGAACCTGGGAAGGTTCCGGCGAAGCGATTTTGAGTTTCAGAACAACTTCTTCTCCAAATTCCGAAGCAAAAGCCTGCTTCATGGCCGCTTCGAGTTTTTTCTTTTCGTGCATGGCGGGTGAATGGGCGGTCATATCAATATAAACATCATTCCCCACGACCTGGAAATTATTCACCAGATCATCTACTTCTATCTCTTTCAGAAACTCCTGAACTTTAACTTTCGTCAACATAATTTTACGCTAAATTGAGGGACAAATTTACGGATTATTTTCTTATTTAGAATCAATAAAAGCAATAGATAAAGTTCATGTTTTGCCTTTCCTTATTTTTTTTGATACCTTCACTGTTTACTTTCTATTATGAAAAAAACCGTTTTTTTTATCTTTTTTCTTTCATTTCTAAGCCTTAATGCGCAGGATTTCGCCCAATATGTCAATCCTTTTATTGGAACCGGCGGCCATGGTCATACTTTTCCCGGTGCCACAGTACCTTTCGGCATGGTTCAGCTCTCTCCCGACACGAGAATTGACGGCAGCTGGGACGGCTGCAGCGGATATCATTATTCTGACAGCATCATCTACGGATTTTCTCATACGCACCTTAACGGAACAGGCGTATCCGATTTTGGAGATATGATGCTTATGCCTACGATGGGCACTCCAAGTCTTGATCCTAAAAGTTACGCTTCAGGATTTTCGCACAAAAATGAGAAGGCAGAGGCCGGTTTTTATTCCGTTAAACTCAATAAATATGATATTGATGTACAACTCACGGCTACCAAACGGGTCGGTTACCATGAATACACGTTCAACAAAACCGGAACCGCAAATATTATTTTGGATTTAAATCACCGCGATAAACTTCTGGAAGGCGAAGTAAAAATCATTGACGATAAAACGGTTGAAGTCTTCCGAAGAAGCGAAGCGTGGGCTACAGACCAGCATGTTTACGCCCGAATCGAGTTTTCAAAGCCGATGAATCTTTCGAAAACAAAAAAAGCTGGAAAAAGTACAGATGGAGTTCAATCAATTTTTAATGGAAATGAATTAGCTTTAGCATTATCTTCATCAGTAAAAAAAGGCGAGAAAATTCTCGTGAAAGTTTCCATTTCCCCGACAGGGTATGAAGGTGCCGAAAAAAACATGCGTGCCGAAGGAAATTCAAATGATTTTGAATCCATTAAAAAACAGGCCCAAACCGATTGGAACAAAGAACTTTCAAAAATTGAAGTCACCTCCGCTGACCGCGATAAACTCGCCGTCTTTTATACGGCACTTTACCACACCATGATGCAGCCGAACATCGCAATGGATGTCGACGGCAAATACCGCGGCCGCGACCGTAAAATCCATACCGCAGAAAACTTTGGCTATTATACCGTATTCTCCCTGTGGGATACCTTCCGCGCCTACCATCCTTTGATGACTTTAATCGACAAAAAAAGAACTTCTGATTTCATCAATACCTTCATCAGACAATATGAGGAGGGAGGCAGGCTGCCGGTTTGGGAGCTTGCAGGCAATGAAACCTTCTGTATGATCGGTTACCACTCAGTCTCTGTAATCGCTGATGCGATGGTTAAAGGAATTAAGGGCTTCGATTATGAAAAAGCTTTTGAAACTGCAAAAAAATCAGCGATGGAAGACCACTTTGGGCTGAATGCCTATAAACAGAACGGATATATCTCTGTGGAAGATGAGCATGAAAACGTTTCAAAGACTCTGGAATATGCCTACGATGACTGGTGCATTGCCCAAATGGCTTTGGTTCTTGGCAGAAACGATGATTACCACTATTTCATGAAACGTTCCCAGGGCTGGAAAAACCTGTACAATCCTGAAACGGGTTTCATGCAGGCAAGAAAAAACGGAAACTGGGTACAGCCTTTCGAACCGCGCGAAGTGAACAACAATTTCACAGAGGGAAATTCGTGGCACTATTCCTTTTTTGTCCCTCAGGATGTTGAAGGGCTCATCAGCGCTCATGGCGGAAAAGCAAATTTTGAAAAATTTCTGGACCGTATGTTTTCGGCTTCAGAAAAAACTACCGGCCGCGAACAGGCAGATCTGACCGGTTTAATCGGACAGTATGCTCAGGGAAATGAGCCCAGTCACCATATCGCCTATCTTTATAATTTTGTGGATCAGCCGGCTAAAACAGACGAAAAAGTTAAATTCATTCTCGATAATTTTTACAAAAACACCCCCGACGGACTGATTGGCAATGAAGACTGCGGACAGATGAGTGCTTGGTTTGTCCTGAGTGCCATGGGAATTTATCCCGTTACACCGGGCAGGGCAGGCTGGGAAACGACAAAACCTTATTTTGAAAAAATAAAAATTAATTTTGACGACGGAACATCCAAAGTCATCACTCCGGAGACTCCAAAAGGTCAGCTGCAAACCCTCGGTTTTGAAAATCTGAAAACAAGAACCGAAAAAAACACTGCACAGGTCGTAACGGCACCGCTTGTAACCGCACAAAGTCCTGTTTTTGAACAACCGATGAAGGTGGAATTGAAACCACTTCATCCAAAAGACCGAATATTCTATCTGACGATAAATGAAGATGATGCGAATGTCAGAAAACGGTTTATTCCCTATAAAAAACCTTTCCTTATTGCAAAAACAACAACTGTTTCTGCCTATTCTGAAAACACAGGGGTCAAAAGTTCTGTAGTAAATGCAGTATTCTACCGGAAACCGAACAACTGGTCTATTGAAACCCAATCCGTATACAATCCGCAATATGATGCAGGTGGAAAAACCGGTCTGATTGATGGCGTTTTGGGCGACGAAAACTGGAGAAAAGGCAACTGGCAGGGATTTCAGGGCCAGGATTTTGTGGCCATAGTTGATCTAAAAATGCAGAGAAAGATCACTGAAATTTCATCCAGATATTTGCAGGACAGCCGCAGCTGGATTCTGATGCCCTCTGAAGTGGAATATTATCTGTCCTCCAACAATAAAGATTTTTTCAGAATGGCCACGGTGGAAAATACGTTGGATCCGAAAGTCACCGAAAACACCATCCGCAAATTCAGGGCGCAGATTGTTCCTACAGAAGCCAGATATCTTAAAATTGTGGCCAAAAATTTCGGAAAACTTCCGGAATGGCATCAGGGTTTTGGCGGTGAAGCATTTATTTTTGTGGATGAAATTGAAGTGAAATAAGCAAAAAAAACTTCGGGACTACTCCCGAAGTTTTGATATTATTGGTTTATATCTTAAAGATCTCCGCCGTGATTGTCCAGCTGTCCTTCCCATTTTGAAACAGAGGAAGTTGCCAACGCATTTCCTAAAACATTGGTCATACTTCTTCCCATATCGCAAAAGTGATCAATCGGAAGAATAAGGGCAATTCCTTCGGGCGGAATTCCGAACATCGTACACGTAGCTACGATAATCACCAAGCTGGCTCTTGGAACACCTGCAATTCCTTTTGAGGTCAGCATCAGCACCAAAAGCATTGTAATCTGCTGACCAAGGGACATCTCGATCCCATAAATCTGGGCAATAAAAATTGACGCGAAAGTCATGTACATCATGCTTCCATCAAGGTTGAAGGAATATCCTAATGGCAAGATAAATGAAACAATTCTGTTGTTGCATCCAAAACGTTCGAGTTCTTCCACCAGTTTCGGAAAAACAGCTTCGGAACTTGTTGTGGAAAATGCTATAAGCAAAGGGGCCTTGATCCTTCTGATGAGTTCAAAAAGCCTGTTCCCTAAAATGATATACCCTACGATACACAACACGAGCCACAAAACAGCCAGTGCAAAGAAGAAATCGCGGAGATAGATTGCGTACACTTTAAATATTTCGAAACCGTTTGTCGCAACCACTGCGGCAATTGCTCCCAAAACACCGAGCGGTGCAAACCACATGATATAACCCACCATTTTCAGAATCGCATGCGCACAAATATCGAAGGCTTTGATGATTGGTTTTACATATTCTTCACCCATATTGGCCAGTGCAACGCCGAACATGATTGAAAAAACTACAATCTGCAGAACTTCATTCGTAGCAAAAGCTTCAAAAATACTTTTCGGAATAATGTGTTTTACAAAATCCTCCAACGAAAAACCTTTGCTCGTCTTCAGCAGTTCTTCGGCAGAACTGGCATCCTGAATCGGCAATTGCGTTACATGTCCCGGCTCCAGCCAGTTAACAAAAATCAAGCCTATAAAAAGAGAAACGAGTGAAGCGGTAATAAACCAAAGCATGGCTTTCGATCCTACCCTTCCTATCATTTTGATGTCACTCATTTTTGCAATACCTACTACCAGCGTAGTAAAAACAAGCGGCGCAATAATCATCTGGACCAGGCGGATGAAAATGGTACCCAGAAGTTTAATGTTACTGGCAAACCCGTCTGAATTTTCAGGATATTGGGTGTGAACGATTCCGCCCATTATAACGCCTAAAATAAGTGCAATAATAATGGCGATGAACAGCTTGTTTTGACCTTTCATGAATAAGTTATTTAAGTTTTAAGGAAAAACCAGGTGTAATTGACTTTCCTAAGAATTACAAATATATGTTTTTTCTTGAAAAACCCTAATGAAAGTAGCTTCGCCATTGTTGAAGGTGTTTTCTTTGGTTGCGGCGGCTTCGCCGCCGCAACCAAAGAAAACACTGTCCATAAAAAAACCTCCGGAAAATACGGAGGTTTTGAAAATATTTTAAAAAAAATTATGCCTGAAGGTATCTTGCGTAAGCATAACCCTCTTCGCCGTCGGCGGTTCTTACTTTCCACCAGTCGTCTGAAGTTTGTTCAACCAGAGTCACCGACTCTCCTTTTGCCGCTTTCCCTACAATAGCTGCATCTGTAGAAGGTTCCTGTCTGATATTGAGGTTCGAATCTTCTGTCGCCACTTTCAGTGAAGCTCCGGAAGCCAAACCAGCCACCTGTACATCAAGATTGATATCCGAAGCGGAATAGGTGGAATCTATGGTTCCCAATGCATTCCAGACCGAATCTTTAATTCCTGTTGAAGATGCATTTCCTGAAATATACAGAATTCCGTCCTGTTCAGAAACCTGAAGGTTCGAAACTCCTGCGGACTGCGCGGCAGAAATTACAGCCGCGTATTTATTTTGTAACGTACTCATTTTTAATTATTTTACAGTGTAATTATAGTTTACTTTTCCTACCTGGAGCGCATCAACTGACATCTTAATCTGTCGGGCCTGCGCAGCAGAAACGTTTCCGGTTAAAGTCAATTCATCATTGATGACTTCAGCTTTTACAGAAGGGAAATCTTTGAGTGCATCCTGAACTTTCTGCACATTCGCAGGATCAACTGCCGAAGTGGTTACAACAGGTGCAGGTTCTGCAATCGTGGTCATATCCATCACTTCCTTAATTCCGGGAATGGCTTTGAGTGAAGCAATCATGTTGTCTCTTGACGCCTGGTCAGCGAAGGTTCCGCTTAAATGAGCCGTACCGTCTTTTACTTCAACGGAAGCATTTGGATTTGAGGTCACTACAGTTGTGGCCTGGGTCTGCAGCTCAGCATCAGTAACTTTCTTTTTACAGGCGATAGATCCGAAAGCGACTGCAATTGTCAGTGCAGCCATTGCAAATGTTTTTTTCATAGTTGGATGATTTAATGTTGATAATAATACCCAAATTTACTGATAATATCAGGCGTTTTTCCTAAAAATATGATAAATTTTTCTTAAAATTAATGGAAATTAATCACTTTAAGTATAAAAAAAATCCTGAAGAAATTCAGGATTATTGTTTGATGATTTGTGTGATTCGCTGGGTATTGTCGGTCATGATATAGCGCATAAGATACTTGCCTGGTCTCAGTTTTTCGAGATTGATTTCCCCGGAATTCATATTGACATTAACCTGCAGCATCTGCATTCCCAATATGGAATAAAAAGTCACCGATTTTATTTTTACAGAAGAATCTTTGGCTTTAACGATAATAAAGTCCCTTGCCGGATTTGGATACGCAACCAAAACACCATCATCAGATTTCTGCGAGGCTGTGGCAGGCTCTCTATAAATAGTCTGCGCGGAAAGTTTTTCCGAAAAAACGGTTAAACTTCCGATAAACAGTAAAGAAAATAGTAATTTTTTCACTTATAATACCTTTATATTTGGTTTTCTACTTACAAAAATAGAAAATTCAAATTAATATGCAATAGTTTTTATATAAAACTATATTTAAATTTGCAGGGTTATTTCAAATACCATTCCAAATGATTATATATTCAAGAAACCGAAGATTACGAACCAACGATTCGCTCCGCAGTCTGGTGCAGGAAACTGTTCTCACCACCAACGATTTTGTCATGCCGATTTTCGTCATGGAAGGGGAAAACACCCAGGAACCTATTTCTTCCATGCCCGGAATTTACCGCAGGACTTTAGATTTAACCGTAAAAGAATGTCAGGAACTCTATTCGCTCGGCGTGAAAGCCGTTAACCTCTACATGAAGGTTTCGGAAAATCTTAAGGACAACACCGGAAAAGAGGCGTGGAATAAAAACGGTCTGATGCAGAAGACGATCAAAGCGATTAAAGATGCCGTTCCGGGAATGGTGATTATGCCCGACGTGGCTTTGGACCCTTATTCAATCTATGGACATGATGGCATCATCAACAACGGAAAAATCGATAACGACGCTACCAATGATGCGCTCGTAAAAATGTCGGTTTCCCTTGCCGAAGCCGGTGCCGATATCGTCGCGCCAAGCGATATGATGGACGGAAGAGTGGCCGCCATAAGAACCGGTCTGGAAGAAAGCGGTTTTACCGATGTTGGAATTTTGAGCTATGCTGCAAAATATGCCAGTTCTTTTTACGGTCCTTTCAGAAGTGCGTTGGATTCGGCGCCTGTGGACTCGGCGGAAATTCCGAAAGATAAAAAGACCTACCAGATGGATTTTCACAATTCACGCGAAGCAATTGATGAAGTGCTGAAAGATGTGGCTGAAGGCGCCGACATCATCATGATAAAACCCGGAATGCCCTATCTTGACATTGTGGCGAAAGTCCGCGATGCCATTGATTTGCCGATTGCCGTGTATAACGTGAGCGGAGAATACGCCATGCTGAAAGCCGCTGCCCAAAACGGCTGGCTCGACAATGACAAAGCCATCATCGAAAGTTTAACATGCATCAAAAGAGCCGGTGCCGACCTTATTTTCACCTATGCCGCAAAAGAAGCAGCAATTTTGCTGAATGAAAGATAATTTATTAAAAATTTTACTAAAAAAAGTCTGCTTTTCCGGCAGACTTTTTTGGTTTTAAGAAATATCGAAATCCTTTCCTTTCGTGAATTTTGCGGCAAAAGGTGCCTGATTTCCTGAATAGGTAAGTTTAAAATTCTTTTTGGTTGCAGAATTTTCGATGGCTTCCACGCTGACTCCTGCTGTCCCGAAACTGATTTCCAGATCCGTAGCTGCCTCTTTTTCAAGAAGAATTTCAACACTTTCGGCATAAAAAAGCGCCGTACTAAGATAATTGAACTTCACATTTTTACGGTACGTCTTTGTTTTTGAAAGCGTAAAAGCTGAAAAATTCCTCAGGATTTCAATTCCGGGCGCATCAATATTGGTAATTCTTGATTTTGTAACGCCGTTTACCTTTATCGAGAAATCCTTCGCATTGCTAATGTTGCCTTTAATTCCAATATTGAACAAAGACGGAATTCCGAGTCCGAATTCAAGCAGATTGGTCTTCGTGAATTCAAAATCAGGAATTAAAGCATTGTTTTTTGGAATGCTGATGAGCTGCTTCTTAATTCTTTCGAGTGCATCTCCGGAGAATAAAAACCCAATCAGGTTATTGCCGGTGCTTCGCCAGTTTCTGCCATTCCATTCAAAAATTTCGCAGAGCAAAGTATCGGTAGAAGAATGCGGAAGCAGATCCAGATCCTGCCATTTAAAGATTTCATTGGCGTGAGGCCTTCTGTTCTGGATGTTGACGCCCAGTTCTGAAGACAGCAGTTCGGTAAGTTCTTTGTTGGTTGCCATGACAATTTTTTATTAAAATTAATAAAAATCCGACAGACTTCTTAACACTCAAAATTACAAATCAGAACCAGGTTTTTCTGTTCTGAATATATGTTCTGTCGAATTTTTCATCGCTCATCGTTAAATAAATGATCCCTTCGATAACTGGGATTATAAAAACGACCGGATAGATTACAGATGCAAAACCGCAGGTCACTAAAGTCAAAATTGGAATGATCATTATAGTAGATAGAAGTAAAATAACCCCTTCATTTATATATCCCATATAAAACTTGTGGATTCCCAAAGAACCAAGCAGAATAGCGAAAATGCCTGCTGCGAGTTTTTTTTCGGAGCGGTAATTTCTGTTCTCAGAATTCTGCTGATATTGCCCCTGATTTTCGGGATTGTTGTAGCCGTAAGTTTCCATTTTTTTTAAAATTTAAATGATTGATAGTTTGCCCAATGAGTCTTAATCTGTAAATTTTTGTTACATCGTGCTTTCGGTATTCTTTGGCCGGCCTTTATCCAAATTTATTATATTTGCTCCATGATTTTACGCGGAGAAAATTTGATTAAGGAGTACGGCCCGAAAAAAGTGGTAAAAGGGGTTTCTGTGGAAGTTGCACAGGGCGAAATTGTCGGACTTCTCGGTCCGAACGGTGCCGGAAAAACCACTTCTTTTTATATGATTGTCGGACTGGTAAAGCCCACTTCAGGGAAAATTTTTCTCGACAACAAGGAAATTACCACCGATGCCATGTACCGCCGTGCCCAGAAAGGAATCGGTTATCTGGCGCAGGAAGCTTCCGTGTTCCGCAAACTTTCGGTTGAAGACAATATTTTAGGCGTTTTGCAGCTTACAAACCTTTCGAAACGCGAACAGCAGATTAAATGCGATGAACTGATTGAAGAATTTTCACTTCAGCACGTCCGCAAAAACCGTGGCGACCTGCTTTCGGGCGGAGAAAGAAGGAGGACAGAAATCGCAAGGTGTCTGGCGACAAGCCCGAACTTTATTTTACTGGATGAGCCTTTTGCCGGCGTTGACCCGATTGCCGTGGAAGACATTCAGAAAATCGTAAGAAGTCTTGTGGATAAAAATATCGGGATTCTGATTACTGATCACAACGTGCAGCAGACCTTGGCGATTACACATAAAACCTATATCATGTTCGAAGGAAAAATCCTTAAGGAAGGGCTTCCGCACGAGCTCGCCAACGATCCGCAGGTGCGCGAAGCATATCTTGGAGAAAACTTTGTTTATCAGGATATTTTAAGCAAACCGAAAAAGAAATCCTATGTGTACAACATTTGGGCAGGAAATTTCGATTCCAAAAACCAGTTTCAGCATTTTGTGGATGAGCATTTCAACAAACTCGATAATTTAAGGCTTATGTACGGTTTCGAAGACATCAGTTTTGCCTCTCTGGCAAATTCTGAAATCGAACATATTTTTAATGATGTTGTGGATAAAAACGCGAACAATTCTTTCCTTTTTCAGAAGAAAGAGATCACTTCAACCTACCCATCGGAACTCGCAGAATCGGATTCGAAAGTTGCTGCGAAGCCTGAACTGCATTATTTAACAACGTATCATTACGAAGCATAAAGTTTTTTGGTCGAATTTTTGTTAAATTACAGCATTGAAAACTAAATCCCTTTTCAATTCTCCGAAAAAATGCCGAAAGCCTTTACGCGAACTACCAATTTAATAAGTATTTACAAACAGTTGCGGCCCTTCATTACGCCTTACCGGCGCATGATTTACGGCACGCTTTTCCTCACATTTCTTGGGGCACTCGCGGCGCAGGTCAATCCGCTTGTTCTGAAATATACGGTGGATGAAGTAACGGAACTCACCCAACTTCCCGATCCGATGTCGGAAGGAATTCATGTTCTCGTTATCATCACCGCCATTTTACTGGGAAAGGAACTTGCCAATATCTTCATTCAGTTCGGGCAGAAATTTTACGGCGAAAAAATCAGGATCAGCGTGAGTTCGGTTCTGGCCCAATCGGCGATCGATAAAATCCTGCGCTACCGGATTGCCTATTTCAATGACGAAAACCACGAAACCGGTAAACTTCAGATCCGCATCGACCGTGGAATTGAAAGCCTGACGAAACTCGTCCAGAATTTTTTCATCGATATTTTACCGCTTTTTTCGAATGCCATCATCGCACTGGTCATCATGTACATGCAGAATGTGTATGTTGGTTTGGTTTCCACTGTTGTGGTTCCGGTTTATTTTTATGTGAGTTCTTTGCAGGCCAGAAAACTTTCCGGAGTGCGACGGACTTTAAGAAATCAGCGGGAACAGAAGACTTCGGGGCTGCTGAACCTCATCAATTCAATCATGGTCATCAAAAGTTTCGTTCGCGAAAAGTTTGAAGGCAAAAAACAGTATGACCTGCAGATGCAGCTCATGGAAAGTCAGCTTTTTACGCGCAGAACGAATTTTATTTATGACGGGCTTAAAACATTCATCGAACAGTTCGGCGTGGTACTGATTATATTGCTCACGGTTTATCTTGTTCTGGACCAGCAGATGACGATTGGCGCGATCATGCTTCACATCATGCTTTTCAACAATGTTTCGTCTCCCATCCGACAGCTTCACCGCATTTATGACGATATGAATGACGCCTTTATTTATGCGGAAGGCTATTTTGACATTTTAAATGCGGATGAAGAAACGGAACCGAACGGAAATCTTATTGAAAAAAACATCAACGGTACGTTTGAACTTAAAAATGTTGATTTTTCGTATCCAAACGGCACAAAAGCGCTCAACAATGTTTCAATGCTCATCGAAAACGGCAAAACAACGGCTTTAGTCGGTTTGAGCGGCGCCGGAAAATCAACGGTCATCAATCTGCTCTGTAAATTCTATCTCCCCGATTCCGGTGAAATTCTTTTGGATGGGATCAGTCTTAACGAGTATGAAAATTCTTTCCTCCGGAATGACATCGGTTTGGTACTGCAAAAAAACCATATTTTCCAGGGGAGTATTGAGGACAACATCCGCTACGGAAACATGAACGCCACTTTCGAAGAAATTGAAACCGCGGCAAAAAAAGCGTACCTGCACGACCAGATTCTGGATCTTCCGGAAAAGTATCTGCACGATGCCACACAGCTTTCCGGCGGACAGCAGCAGCGGATTGCCATTGCACGGTTATTTCTCAAAAATCCGCCCATTATTTTCCTTGATGAACCTACTGCAAGTCTTGATGCCATTGCCACCGAACAGATCAAGAATTCGCTTGACGCAATAAAAGAAGGCAGAACCGTTATCATTATTTCGCATTCATTATCCCAGATTCTCGACAGTGACGCGATCTATGTCATGAAAAAAGGCGAAGTCGTGGAAAACGGAACGCACGATGAACTGATGCAGATGCAGGGAATGTACCGCGAAATCTTCGATGCTTCAGCCAGAAGCCTGAATCTTGACAAACTTATGAGTTCGTACCGGGAAAATTAATTAAATAAAAATGAAAAAATACATCCTGATATTCAGCGCAACAGCACTTTTGGTTTCCTGCACCAAAGTGGAAGAAAAAATAAACGAAGTAGTGACAAAAACCACTGAAACGGCCAAACAGAAAGCTCAGGAAACGGTGAACGAAACCATCAGCAATTCCATCAATTCCATTACAAAAACAGAAAACGCTGAGTTCAGTGCGGTTTTTCCCGGCGCTGATGCCGTCAAGATTGAAGAATTCAGCGGGAAAAAGCTGCAGTTCCCGAACGGCAGTCCGGCTTATTTCTTTAAATACAAAGCCGATCCCGCGGTACTCATTTCCTTTCTTGAAAAACAGACCACAACAAATGAGGGAAAATCTGATCAGAACGCACAGAAAATCAGTGGCGAAAACATCATCGAAAAAATAAGTTTTGTAGAAAAATTCCTGCCTGAAAGCGTCGTAAGTTCAGGTTTTCTGCAGGACCTTAAAAATGATAAAACCATGGAATATTACCAGCTCAGGAGATTCCCCAACAAAAGCACCATAATCGTAAGTCCGAAAAACGGCATGGTCTACCAATTTGTCGAAATTCAGAAATAATTTCCAATGAAATGCTGATCAAATGTTTATATTTGATAAAAAAATAAATCATGCCCAAAACAGATAAAAATGACGAGGTTTTCCGCGAAAAACTCAGCCACCTGAATGATTTTGAATTCAACGATAAGGTTGCAGGCGTTTTTGATGATATGGTAAGCCGGTCGGTTCCGTATTACGACGAAATGCAGCGAATGACGAGTGAACTGGTGAAGGATTTTGCCAAAAAAGACTCGCTTGTATATGATTTGGGATGCTCCACCGGGACCACGATGATTTTAATGGACAAAACTGTTGATCCCGAAATCAAATTCGTAGGAATTGATGATTCGGAAGAAATGATCATTAAATGCCGCGAAAAACTCGACCGCTTTAAACTGCACCGAGAAATCGATTTGAAAGTGGCAGATTTAACGGAAGAAGTACCTGTTGAAAATGCCTCTGTCGTTATGATGGTGCTGGTTCTTCAGTTCATCCGCCCCATTCACCGTCTTGAGATCGTAAGAAAAATCTACGAAGGAATGAACAAAGGCGGCGTTTTCATTTTAATTGAAAAAATTCTGACGGAAGAAAAATCCTTCAACCGCAGTTTTATTGATTATTACTACGAATTCAAAAGAAGGAACAATTACAGTGAGCTCGAAATTTCTCAGAAAAGAGAAGCGCTGGAAAATGTTTTAATCCCTTATAAGTTAAGCGAAAATTTAAACATGCTGAAAGAAGCCGGTTTCGAAGAGACTGAAGTATTCTTTAAATGGTACAATTTTACAGGAATCATCGCAAAAAAAATATAATGATACAGATCGGTAATTTTTTCTTTAAATACAGAAATCAGCTTTTTATTCTGCTTTATCTGCTGCTTTTTCTTCCTTCTCCTCCACTTTTCGGTGAAGACACATTTGGCCGCCATTATTACTGGATTCCGATTGTTTTGGGACTTTTGATAACGGTTACCGGACAGATCATCCGCGGAGGAACCATCGGTTTGGCCTATATCGTGAGAGGCGGAAAAGACAAAAAAGTCTACGCAGACGGTCTCGTGACAGAAGGGATTTTCAGCCACGTCCGGAATCCGCTTTACGTTGGGAATATCCTGATGCTGTTGGGAGTGGGGATTTTGGCCAATTCACTGTATTTTGTCGGCATTGTAATGCCCATTTTCCTATTTATTTATCAGTGCATTGTTTTGGCGGAAGAAAATTTTCTCAGACAGAAATTTGGCGACGGATTTAATGAATACACTAAAAATGTTCACCGCTGGTTTCCGAACCTTTCCGGAATCGGTAAAACATTTTCTACCATGGATTTCAAATGGAGAAGATGGCTGATCAAAGAATACAACACGCAGTTTATTTGGCTTTGCGGAATCGCCCTTATTCTGCTTTTCAAATATCCGCATTTCACTCACGACGATCATAATTTAAGAAATATGCTCGCGATCATGTCAGTTGTGGTCTTTGCAATTTATTATGTCAGCGTACGGTATATGAAAAAAACAAAAAAATGGACTGAGTAAAGAAATTTGCTCATCGTTCTCTTCTTTTAATTTTTAATATTATTCATGAAAATCTATACCAAGACCGGCGACAAAGGCGAGACCGCTCTTTACGGCGGAACACGGGTTTCCAAAGCCTCTGCACGGGTTGAATCCTATGGAAATATCGACGAACTGAATTCTTTCATCGGTTCTGCAAAATGTGAAATCACCGATGAAAAAGTTCTCAGCCAACTGAAAAAAATTCAGTTTGATCTGTTTACCGTTGGTTCAGAATCTGCCACTCCCGCAGACAAACTTACTTTGGCCAACGGAAAATCGCGGTTAACGCTGATGATTTCTGAAACCGAAATCGAAGAGCTTGAGAACTGGATGGATGATTTTGAAAAGGATCTGGAACCTTTGCAGTTTTTCATTCTTCCGGGTGGCGGCAAAGCCGCCACATCACTCCATATCTGTCGGACCGTATGCAGAAGAGCAGAACGAAGCATGGTTTTTCTGAATGAAACCGAAGAAGTACGACCCGAACTCATCAAATATCTCAACAGACTATCCGATTACCTTTTTGTTTTGGCCCGGTATATTTCAAAAATAAACGGTGAAAAGGAAGAATACTGGAATCCGAACGATAGGACAAATAAGCTACAGAAGTAACAAATTATGAAAAAGGGGCTAACACTTTTATTTTTTTGTTTACTCGTAATCAATTGTTATTCACAAAGTGAAGTAAGGTTTCCTTTTGAAATAAAATATCAATATTATCGCAATTCCTATGAAAAACCAGAAATAATTAGTTTATCTATATCAAATGATCATAAAGATTTATATCTAATTTCTGAAAGAGATTCCAATAGAATTTTTGTAGAAAATGACAGCTATAATATTATTATTAAATCTAATAAAATAGATTATTCTGAATCATTTTTGTACAGTCGTCCCGGTGCAAGATATATAAAAATCCATTCTACTAAAGATTTTTTTGAGGTTGGCAGATATAAGGCGAGAAAATATATTATAGATTTACCCGAGTATAAGATGTTAATTTTTGTGGACGAAAATTCAAAAATAAATAATACTTCGTTTCTTAATAAAGTATATGGCATTATTGATCCTCCTAAGCTGCCGACAGGTTTAGTTGTACGAGTTGATATTATTTTTGATGGAAAAAATAATGAGAATGTTTGGCTCTTACAAAATGTAAACATCAAAAGCAAGAAGGTACTCCATATAAATTTCAGTCAAATTAAATTATTGGAAAGAAATTTAAAGAAGGAATTCGGCGATACGACAATAAGAACTAAACCGAAAGAACAAAATTGAAAGCCCTTCTTTTCATCAACGGAATTCCGCCCCAAAATCTTCCGGAAACAGAAGATTATGACCTTATCGCGTGTTCTGACGGGGCTTTTCATTATCTGAAAGAGAAAAATTTTCCTTTTGAGCGGCTCGATTTTATCTCTGGTGACTTTGATTCTCATTCAGGTGCCGACGAAAATATTTACAAAGAAAAATTTATTTACACCCCAGATCAGGATAAAACCGATTTCCAGAAATCTTTGGAAATCATTAAAGAAAAAGGCTTTAAAAAAGTGGATGTATATGGCGGTAGCGGCGGCGAAATGGATCATTTTCTCGGAAATCTGACGGTTGCTTTTCTATTTAAAGGTGACATGGACATCACCTTCGTTGATGAATTTTTCACCTATTATTTTGCGCCGAAACATTTGGTCCTGGAACAGGCAAAAGGTAAAATCATTTCACTTTTTCCTTTTCCCACAGCCGGAAACATTACTACTTCAGGTTTAAAATGGCCGCTGAACAGTGAAAACCTTCAACTTACCCAAAAAATCGGAACCCGGAATTTTGCTGCGGAAGAAACGGTGGTGATCGGTTATGAAAGTGGCGATCTCGTTGTTTTTATCTCGCATCAATGAAAAAAGCCGGACGTTGAAAAATTCTCGGAAACTTCTTCAAGAAATGCGGAATTTCACTCATTATGCAATGCATTTTGAATTGAGTATTAATGAAGCGCCGTAACTGCCATTAACAAAAATTTTTACCTTTAAAACCAACTTTTTTTACCAAATTTGCATTCCGAACCGTAACACGAGCACGAAAACATGAAAATTAAATATTCAGAACTTATTGACCAGACTCTGTATTTCCCGACCGAAGAATTCAACGTCGCGGAAAATACATTACAATTTCACGATATCCCTTTAATGGAGGTGGTGGAACAGTTTGGAACGCCTTTGAAATTTAATTATCTGCCGAAAATCTCCACGAACATTCAGCGTGCAAAAGCATGGTTCAAGGAAGCAATCGAAAAAAACGACTATAAAAAAGGGTACCGTTACTGCTACTGTACCAAATCGAGCCATTTTGCTTTCGTTCTTGAAGAAGCCCTGAAAAATGACATCTCTCTGGAAACATCTTCGGCTTATGATATGGACATTGTGAAATCGCTTTATGACAAAGGGAAATTCGACAAAACGGTGGAAGTCATCTGCAACGGTTTTAAGACCGATGATTATCTGGCAAAAATTTCAGACCTGATCAACAGCGGATTCGAAAACATCACGCCAATCCTTGATAATTACCGGGAACTCGATAAACTTACAGAAAGCATTGATTCCACCTTCAACATCGGAATCCGGATCGCCTCTGAAGAGGAACCGAAATTTGAATTTTATACGTCCAGATTGGGGATCGGCTATAAAGACATTATCCCGTATTACAGCCAAAAAATTGCGGAACATCCGAATGCGAGGCTGAAAATGCTCCACTTTTTCATCAACACCGGAATCAAGGATACCGCGTATTACTGGAATGAACTGTATAAATGTCTGCGTGTTTACGCACGACTGAAAAAAATTGCCCCAGAAGTGGATTCCCTGAATATCGGCGGCGGTTTTCCGATCAAGACATCTTTGAATTTCGACTACGATTACCAGTATATGGTAAACGAGATCGTGTCGCAGATCAAGAAATTCTGTGAAGAAGAAGGCGTTGAAGAACCAAATATCTACACCGAATTCGGGAGTTTTACCGTTGGCGAAAGCGGCGGCCATCTTTATAAAATCATTTCCCAAAAACGTCAGAACGACCGGGAAAAATGGAATATGATCGATTCATCTTTCATGACCACATTACCTGATACATGGGCGATTTCACGCCATTTCATCATGCTTCCGCTGAACCGTTGGGAAGATACTTATGAAAGAGTCTTTTTGGGAGGTTTAACTTGCGATTCCGATGATTATTACAATTCTGAACAGCACACTAATGCAATCTATCTGCCTGTTTTCAGCGACACAAAGCCGCTTTATATCGGATTTTTCCACACCGGTGCGTATCAGGAAACAATCGGAGGTTACGGCGGCGTTCATCACTGTCTGATGCCACAACCAAAGCATATCCTCATCGACAAAGATGAAGAGGGGAATTTCACTTATGAAGTTTTCCGAGAAGAGCAGCAGCCTGAGGAAGTCCTGAAACTTTTGGGATATTAATGTCGGTCAAATACATTTAAATCAAACAAAAAGCCTGAGCTGATAAACAAAAACTCCGTCTTCAATGAAGACGGAGTTTTTTTTGTATGTTACAGGAAATTACTTCCGGATCATCAGTTTGCTTGAATAATCAACATTTATTCCTTTGATTTTTACCACATAAACCCCATTCGGTAAATTTTGGGTAGATATTGATTCTTTACCGCTCATGGTTTGGTAAGCAACCAGTTTTCCGGATGCATCATAAATATCCACTTTCACTTTGCCCAATGTTTTGGAAGGTAATTTTATAGAGAATTCATTTTTAGCCGGATTCGGATAAATTGAAATTCCAGCATTTGCAGTACCTTCCTCCGTAGCCAAGAAACATTCTGCAGGTACGGTAAAATCAGCCAACTGATCATTAATATCAGTTGCGGAACCTGCAGAAGCATTTAAACCCACGCCTCTTTTTGCAAAAGTCCTCCAAATCATACAGCGGTCTGCTCCGCCTGTTGCCAGTAATTCGGCTGCTAAAACAGCATCTCTTCCAGTCACAAAATCAGGGTTGCAGGGCTGAAGTTTTAAAGCATCGGTAACGAGCTGTAAAACCCTGCTGCTTCCGCTTGTAGTGTTTGTACTGACGTCAGCAGTGTATCCGTATTTTTGAACAAAATTCCAATGCAGATCCCATAATATAGTGGCCCAGACAAATCCTATGGAATGAACATCCGGCACCATTGTTCCGGATCCATCGTCGTATTCCATTCCATTGGTATCGTTATACGTATAATCATTCACCGTAAAAAGCGGCGAATATTTTGCAGGTCTGATTCCTGAACCCGAGTTGGCCTGTCCAATAGCATAGGTACCAATACCTCTGGCTACAGAAGCATTATCCCCCGGTTTATTGGTTAACATTAAAGCGAAGAAATCTGACCAGCCTTCGCCCATCTGTTCTTTTGAACTTGAAGAGGAAAGACAGGTATATCCGTCGCCGGTATTCCTGTTCGATATTCCATGACCATATTCGTGAGCAACTATTCCGTTGTCGAAGCTTCCGTCATATCTGATATCCCGTTTCAATGTGACATTCACTGTGCCGCTCAATTGGGTCTTAATATATTCCCCTTCAGCATTATTAATAATAACAGAAGGGATGGTTATGGTGTTATCAGTACCGTTCATTGATGTAAGTGCAGCTCCACCAGTATTATTATAAATAATGGCGGCAATTGCACCCGCATTCTGTGCATTTTTTACTTTTTCTGTGAAAGTACATGTTCCTCTTTCAATAAGACCAATTTTTCCCGTTAAGGATCCCGCAGGCAAAGCCGAACAGCCCAACAAAACCGGAGATAAGGCAACATCTCCAGTTACTCCTATATCATCGAGTTCATCTCCGAAATCTGAAGTTCCGGCTGTAGGAACCCTGGAAACCGCAGCAGAAGGAGCATTATACCAGAAACGCCGTGACGAAGCTTGCCACAGATACATTTGCATCCTTGGCCGGCTGCCATCCGCCGGAGTTGCAAAATTTGCGTTGTTATAACCGCCTCTGTCCTGCGACTCGGCATTCACATAATCATTCCCTAAACCTCCAAAACCAAAATTGGTCTGTTGGAAATTTCTGGCCGATTCATTAAAGCCGAATTTATAAAAGATATCGTGTACCTTGTTGTTAATATAAAACAAGTTGGTTGTAGCGGCAGATAAGCTGTTAAACGGTGTTGATGCAGAATTGTAAGGAAAATTAAAATTCCTGGCTGCACCGCCATCAGGCGAAGAGCCCGATCCGGCAATATTATTGGCATCTCTGTCTTCGTAAGCAAATACATTATTTCCGCGGGTAATGGTGTAATGCGTAGTGCCGTTAAAATGCCATCCTTCAGGAGATGAAGCAACAATCCATGGATTTGAAACCATGGTCCGGGAACCAAAACTCGGTGCCTCGATTGGAAGCTGGAAAACATTGTAAGAGGCATTGTCCGGAACCAGTAAGGATTGGGCGGCTTTATTATCTTCCGGAATATTCAGCAGAGGTTCATTGTGATCAACGATTTTGTGACCCTCAGGATATACCTGCGTGTACGCATTATGATTAAAATTACAGGACAGATTTAAATCTATTTTACTGAGAACAGCACCGCTATTGGCGTCTACCAAAACATTCCAGTAATGATTTGTTTTTTCTTCCGGAACCAGAAATTCGTAACTGAGAACCAAATTCCCATTGATTTTGGCATAAACAAGCCTTTGTTTGGCAGCCAAAGCATTTTCAGGATCAGCGTCGTTAAATTCTAAAACAGGATAATTTTTAAGACTGTATAGCGAAAGGTTTTGCAGCAATTTGCTGAACGCCGATTTCTTATCCAAGCCTGCAATTCTGGCAGAAGCGTTTACATAACTGTTCTGGAAGTTATCCTTAAAATACGATACTTTACGGTCCTTGATCACCACTGTTGCTACCGCACCGTAAATGGGCAAACCGTTGAAACTCTGCTGAATTTTAACAACATCCGCGTTTAACGATTTTGATGCATCAACATTGATAACAGTAAAATCAGTGAGATCAGATTTTTGAAGTTTTAAAGCTTTGCCAGCTGAGATATAATCTTTAATTAATCTCTCGTTCTCCTGAGAAAATAGACTGGCTGAAGTGAAAAGAGCAAATACCACCGCAAGAACAGGTAATTTTATATTTTTCATTAAATTTTTAAACTATTTGGTGCAAATATCATTTAATTTTAGAGAATAAAAAAACGCATCACCGAAGTGATGCGTTATTTATAAAAGAAATGTTAGGGATTAGTTTCCGCCTCCTTCCATTTTCTTTTTCAGTTCTGCCAAAACGTCAAGGTCTCCAAGCGTAGATTTCTCTTCGTTGCCTGAACTGCTTCCTGCCGGTTTGTTAGATCCTGATGATTCTCTCATATTTTTCTTCTCTTCATCTCTGAAGATTCCTGTATGGGAAACCACTACTCTTTTGAATTCTTTGTTGAATTCGATTACTTTGAAATCAGCAGCTTCACCTTTTTTAATTTTGGATCCGTCTTCTTTCTCCAATAATCTTGAAGGGCAGAATGCTTCTACTTCAGCATCCTCGAACTGAACCTGAGCTCCTTTGTCGAATACTTCTGTTGCAGTTCCGGCGTGTACCGTTCCTTCAGCATATTTGGTTTCAAATTTATCCCAAGGATTTTCCTGCAACTGTTTGTGACCTAAGGAAAGTCTTCTTGCATTGGTATCCAATTCAAGAACAATTACCTCAAGTTTGTCTCCAACTGCACAGAATTCTGATGGGTGTTTGATTTTCTTCGTCCAAGAAAGGTCTGAAATATAAACAAGACCGTCAATTCCTTCTTCCAATTCAACAAATACACCGAAGTTGGTAAAGTTTCTTACCGTTCCTGTGTGCGTAGAACCGATTGGATATTTGGTTTCGATATTTTCCCATGGATCTTTGCTCAGTTGCTTGATTCCCAAAGAGATTTTTCTGTCTTCTCTGTCCAAAGTCAATACTTCTGCTTCCACTTCATCACCAACTTTCACGAAATCACCTGCACTTCTTAAATGAGTTGACCAAGACATTTCAGAAACGTGGATCAGTCCTTCAACACCAGGAGCAACCTCAACGAATGCACCATAGTCAGCAAGAACAACTACTTTTCCTTTTACTTTATCACCAATTTTAAGGTCTGCTGAAAGTGCATCCCAAGGATGAGCTTCCAATTGTTTCATACCTAACTGGATTCTTGTTTTCTCGTCATCGAAATCAAGGATTACCACTTTTACAGTCTGTCCGTCTTCCAGAATTTCTGAAGGATGGTTCACACGGCTCCAAGAAAGGTCTGTAATGTGGATTAATCCATCAACACCACCTAAATCTACGAATACCCCGTAAGAAGTAATATTTTTAACAGTTCCTTCAAGAACCTGTCCTTTTTCTAACTGACCGATGATTTCTCTTTTCTGACCTTCAAGATCTGCTTCGATCAACGCTTTGTGCGAAACAACAACGTTTTTGAATTCCGGGTTGATTTTCACAACTTTGAATTCCATTGTTTTTCCAACAAACTGATCGTAATCTTTAATTGGCTTCACATCGATTTGTGATCCCGGTAAAAATGCTTCAATACCGTGAACGTCTACAATCATACCACCTTTGGTTCTTGATTTAACAAAACCGTTAACGATTTCTCCAGTTTCATGAAGTTCGTTTACTCTGTCCCAAGCTTTAAGCGTTCTTGCTTTTTTGTGAGACAACTGAAGCTGACCTGATTTGTCTTCTCTTCTGTCTACCATTACTTCAACTTCATCGCCTACAGCAAGACCCTGGTTGTAACGGAATTCGTTAAGAGAAATTACCCCTTCAGATTTGAAGTTGATGTCAACGATCGCTTCTTTATCGGTTAATCTCACTACTCTACCAACAAGAACATCATTGTCCTGAAGGTTGTTCAGTGAACCGTTGTAGATTTCTTCTAAATCGCTTTTTTCTTTTCTTGCATCTGCATCAAGACCTGATTCGAAAGAATCCCAGTCAAACTGTTCAGGTGCTACGTTCTGGTTCATAAGAACCTCTTCTTTTGTTGTCGTTTCTGACATAATAAAAATAATTTGTATTCCTTCTTTTTCAAATTTTGGCTGAATGTGGCTGTTGAAAAATACGGAAGATGTTAATTGTTAAGATTTTAACCTCGCCAAATGCTCCCACAAAAAGTGGTGCAAAAATACTGATTTATTTTCAAATACTGAACTATATGTCAGGATTTATACAGAAATAAATTCATTTTTACCGCCTTTGGCTTAACTTTGCAACATGGAATTACAGTCAGTTTATGAAAATCTGCAGATTCAGGATATGAATCAGATGCAGAAATCCGCGTACAAAGCCACATCAACAGGCAAAGACCTCATCCTTTTGTCTCCGACAGGGTCGGGAAAAACCTTGGGTTTTTTATTTCCTGTGCTGCGGAATTTGCGGCGGGATGTTTCCGGGATTCAGGCCATCGTTCTGGCGCCGTCGCGCGAACTGGCTTTACAGATCGAGCAGGTTTTCAAATCGATGGGTACCGACTTCAAAGTAACGGTCTGCTACGGCGGTCATGACAAAAAAATTGAAGTGAATAACCTCACGCAGGCTCCTGCCGTGCTTATCGGAACGCCCGGAAGAATTGCCTATCATTTAAAAAATGACAATTTCGATCCGGATTCCATTGAAACAATGGTTTTGGACGAATTCGATAAGGCCCTGGAATTCGGCTTCCACGATGATATGGATTTCATCATCAGTTCCATGGAGAATCTTTCCCAAAGAATTCTGACTTCAGCAACAGCAATGCCGGAAATTCCAAAATTTACCGGCATGAAAAGCCCTGAAACCGTAGATTTTCTGAGAGTTCATGAATCCAAACCGGATCTGCAGCTCCGGAAAGTCATGACGACTTCTGAAGAAAAACTCGACACACTTTTTAATCTGCTCTGCAAAATCGGCAACAAAAGATGCCTGATTTTCTGCAATCACCGCGATGCGGTGGACCGTATTTCTGAACTTTTGCGCGAAAAAGGGATTTCCCGTGAAACGTTTCACGGCGGAATGGAACAGGACGAACGCGAACGCGCACTGCTCAAATTCAGAAATGATTCTTCAAAAATTCTCATCACGACCGATTTGGCATCGCGCGGTCTCGACATTGCTGAAGTGGAATCCATTGTGCATTACCAGCTGCCGCCGAAAGAAGATGCCTTCATCCACCGGAACGGCCGAACTGCACGAATGAATGCAAAAGGTTTTGTTTATCTCATCATGACTGAGGATGAAAAATTCCCTTTCATAAAAAACAACACGCCGGAAGAAAGCCTCACGGGCAAATACAAAATTCCTGAAAAAACACCGAACCTAACGGTCTACATCAGCGCCGGAAAAAAAGACAAGGTGAACAAAGTGGATATTGTTGGATTTCTCATTAAAAAAGGAGGTCTGGACAAAGACGATATCGGCCTGATTGAAGTTAAAGACACCACCTCTTATGTCGCGGTGAACCGTCAGAAAGTAGTTCCGCTGCTAAAAAAACTCGAGAACGAGAGACTCAAAAACAAAAAACTGAAAATCGAAATTGCCTATTAATTTTTAACACAAACATTTGTGTTTTTACATCCAATTTTTATGTAATTTTGTTTCTGCACTATTTTCAAAATGAATCTTAATTTACCAGACAAACTCTATTACTCCATCGGCGAAGTAGCGAAAGCTTTCGACGTAAACGCCTCATTGATACGTTATTGGGAGCAGGAATTTCCCATCATCAGACCCAAAAAGAACAAAAAAGGAAACCGGTATTTTACTCCGGAAGACATTAAAAATCTGAAAATGATTTATCACCTGGTCAAGGAAAAAGGGTATACCCTGGATGGAGCCCGAGTGGCACTCACCACCAACTCCAAAATTTCTGAAACCATCAGCATGATTGACCGACTTCAATTTGTAAAAGCTGAATTATTGAAATTAAAAGATTCTCTGGTCGAAAAAAACGAAACCTGAGTTTTTTCCTCAAGAGGATGATTTTTATCTTTTCCTGAATTTAGCTTGCATCAATTCACCTGTAAGACTAAAGAGATGAAATCAAAACTTAAGTTTACAGACAGCAAAAAGTACTTTCTTGCTTTCTCAGCCGCGGGAATCATTATTGTAGCAGCCCTTTTTTATTACAGAAATGATTCGACCGCCCAAAACACTCCCCCTACTGCACTTCATTTTGTAGAAAAAAATCAAAAAGCCTTCACGAAATTCAATCCGAACGATCTGGAACAGACCCAGTGGATGGAAATGGGTTTCTCGGAAAAGCAGGCCGCCACGATTCTGAAATACAAAGATCTTCTGGGCGGAAATTTCTCCTCAAAAGCAGAACTGAAGAAATGCTATGTGATTTCCGAAGAAAAATTTTCGGAAATGGAGCCTTATCTTTTACTGCCGGAAACTTCAACTGGAAATAAGGCTTACTACTCTTCCTCTTTTGGAAATTATCAAAAAGAACGGAAAACCCGTCTGCAAATTCCGGGAAAATTTAATCCCGACCATTTTTCTGCAGTTGATTTTGAAAAGATGGGCTTTTCAGAAAAGCAGGCAGCAGCAATTATCAAGTATAAAAATTATCTCGGCGGAAGTTTTCTTAGCAAAGAAAAATTCAGTGAATGTTTTGTCATCAGCGAAGAAAATTTCCGTCAGATGGCGCCGTATTTACTCCTTCCTGAAAAAGCACCGGTTCAGGCGAGACCGGCTTTTACGAAATACAGTTATCCTGAAAAAGAAAAGATCACGTATCAGGTTTTCGACCCAAATGTAATCGGGGCCGAAGACTGGAAAGCGCTTGGGTTTTCAGAAAAGCAGACACAGGTGATTCTCAATTACCGCGAACGGAATTTAAAAGGGAGTTTTAAATCTCTGGAAGACATTAAAAACTGTTTTGTGATCTCAGAGGAAAAATTTGAGGAACTGAAACCGTTTATCCGGCTGAATGTGGAAACGATGAAGAAAACGACCCCAGAAAGTTCATCAAAACTGGCGGAAAACGCCGTTAAAACCGATTTTTCTAAAGTTGATTTGAACCAGATCACTTACCGACAGCTGATTGAATTTGGCTTCGATGAAAAAAGCGCGGGAATGATGATCGGTTTCCGCAAAAAACTGGGCGGGTTTGTAAACACGAAGCAAATCGTAGAAACCTATGATATCGACAAGGATTTGGCGCAGAAATTAATTTCTACTGCTTTTTTGGATGATTCAAAAGTTCAGAAATACACTTTGGTGGATGCGCCGGCGGAATGGCTTCAGAACCATCCTTACTTTAAATATTCGGCCGATAAAATCATTTATTACCGAACCTCAAATCCCGATGAGAAAAAAATCTGGAAATTTTTAAAACTGAAACCTGAATATGAAGCCAGGATGCGGCTTTACCTGAAAAACTAATCAACCGTTTTGGCAGAATCTTCCAAAAGCTGATCCAGTTCCTTCATTTCTTCTGTGGTCAGGTCGCGCCACTTTCCGACCGGCAGATCCAGTTTGATGTTCATGATCCTGATGCGTTTCAGTTTTTTAACTTCGTAGCCCAAATATTCGCACATTCTGCGGATCTGTCGGTTTAAACCCTGGGTCAAGACGATGCGGAAAGAAAGCGCGTCGATCTGGTCCACTTCACATTTTTTGGTAACAGTATCGAGAATGGGAACTCCGTTGCGCATTTTATGCAGAAACTGTGGTGTAATAGGCCTGTCGATACGAACAATGTATTCCTTTTCGTGATTATTTCTGGCGCGCAGGATTTTATTGACGATATCTCCGTCTGAAGTAAGTAAAATCAGCCCTTCACTCGGTTTGTCAAGCCTTCCAACCGGAAAAATCCTTTTCGGGTGATTGATGAAGTCGATGATATTGTCTCTTTCTCTCTTGGTATCGGTCGTGCATACAATTCCAACCGGCTTGTTGAAGGCAATGTACACGTGTTCTTCTTCATTTTTTTTAATGGAGACGCCATCGACAAGGATTTCATCTTCTTCGGAAACTTTCGTGCCCATTTCAGGCACCGTCCCGTTTACGGTGATCCTGCCCTGCTCCAGAAGCCTGTCGGCTTCCCTGCGGGAGCAGAAACCGATTTCGGAAAGGTATTTATTGATGCGGGTTTTTTCCATTTGATAAAAGCCGGTATTGACTTAATTATTTATTGATTTTCGGAAAACCGGAATTCATTTTCCAGCAGTTCAGCTGAAGCATTTTCAACCGAATATTCTCCGATTTTGGTCCTTCTTAAATTGGTAAGATAAGCACCCACTCCCAGCTCCTGACCGATATCGTGCGCAAGACTCCGGATGTAGGTTCCTTTTGAACAGCCAACGGTAAAACGGACGAAGGGCAAATCGATTTCAACATCTGTAATATAATGAACCGTTGTTTTCCGGAATTTCATTTCCACTTCCTGGCCTTTCCTTGCCAGATCGTAAGCGCGCTGTCCATCAATCCTGATGGCAGAAAAAACGGGCGGTTTCTGGTCGATTACTCCTAAAAAATTTTTTAAAGCTTCGCTGATGTTTTCTTCAGAAATATGGGAAAAATCCCGATGAAGCATTTCCGGTTTTTCGGTATCGTAAGATTCGGTCTGCACCCCGATTTTAATTTCCGTTAAATACTCTTTCGGCGCATCCTGAATTTCAGAAATTTTCTTTGTAAATTTTCCGGTGCAGATGATGAGTAAACCTGTTGCCCTCGGGTCCAATGTTCCGGCATGGCCAATCTTGAATTTCTTTGGAAGCCCGAATTCGCTTTTCAGTTTATACTTGAGTTTGTTCACTGCCTGAAAACTGGTCCAGTCCAAAGGTTTGTCGAGTAAAATAACCTGCCCGGAAAGAAGATCTTCAGCTGTCATTTTTCTTATTTTGCAAACTGCGTAAAGTAAATCAGCAAAATAATCCCGACAATAATTCTGTACCAACCCCACGGCTTAAAACCATACTTCATTAAAACGCCGATAAAGAATTTAATCGCGAGGACCGCCACCACAAATGCGACTAGATTTCCAATCAAAAAATACATGAGATTGTCGCCCTGCATAAGCATTTCGTAGCCTTTCTGGTCTACTCCTTTATGATTCCAGTCCTTTAAAAAAATGGAATAAACAGTCACTGCCAACATGGTAGGTACCGCCAGAAAAAATGAAAATTCGGCGGCAGCTTTCCGGGTGAGTTTCTGCTGCATTCCACCGATGATGGAAGCTGCACTACGGCTTGTTCCCGGCATCATCGCCAGACACTGCCAAAAACCAATAATAATTGCACTTTTATAAGTAATGTCTTTTTCATCATCCACATTATGGATTTTGAAAAGTTTATCGATAAACAGTAAAACCACTCCTCCCAAAATCAAAACAATTGCAATCGGAACCGGATCGCCGAGAACGGATTCAATTTTATCATCGAAGAGTTTCCCCAAAACCAAGGCCGGAACTACTGCAACAGCAAGTTTGAGATAAAAATTTATATTTTTAAAATCGAAGAATTTTTTCCAATACAGAAAAACCACCGCCAAAATAGCCCCAAACTGGATGGAAACCTGGAACATTTTTACAAATTCATCTTCCTGAATGCCGAAAATCGAACTCATAAAAATCATATGTGCTGTGGAAGAAACCGGTAAATATTCCGTTAGCCCCTCGATAATGGCAATAAAAATTGCTCTGAATAAATCCATTTATTTTATAGTGGTAGGGTTAAAGACGATACGTCTGGGTGAGCTACTTATTTCTTTTAAGAATGGCATATACTTCTACTGCGAAACCGGCAATCACCAGAAAAGGTGCTATCCGTATCCTTCTGACAGAGAAAATGCCTTCGTTCCAGGAATTGGGATCGTACTTTCCGTCAACCGTATTGGCATCAGGGCCCATCATCAGTAAAAATCCGACAACTATCAGCGCCAGACCGATGAGCATGAATCTGTAATTATCCTTCCCAAAATAAAAACTTTTTTCCTGAGGAACTTCTTTTGCAGCGCCGAAACGGTCTGCAGAAAATTGAGCTGTTTTTTTTGCCATTTTTAAGAATAATATAAATCATCAACATTAGAACGAAGAAAACGCCACGTGGCAAAAATTGTGCTGATCACGGTAATTAAAACGCCCAGCAGGAAAATTCCGACAATCAGCAGAATAAGTTTGTTATTGTCCTGCGCAAAAGGTGTTCCGATTTCGGTAATAAAATAATACCACGCGCCAAACAGTACAAGAAGGCCTAAAACCGCGCCAATCACCCCGAGAATCATGGCTTCCTTAATGAAAGGCATGAGGATGAACCGGCGTTTTGCTCCCACCAGCTGCATGGTTTTGATGATGAAACGTTTAGAAAATATTTTCAGCCTGATGGAATTGTTGATGAGCACGACCGCCAAAATGAGGAACAGCAGCGAGAAGCCTAAAATCCACTTCAGGATCCTGTTCAGGTTGTTGTACACTTCCACCATTAAGGTGCTGTTGTTTTTTACATCTACGATCCCGGGAACGGATTTGAGTTCGGCAATCGCAAGATCAATTTTTTCCGGATCTACATATTCCGGTTTAAGGGCCACTTCTACAGAAGCAGGAAAGATATTCTCTTCAAAGAGTGCGTCACTGTCGATTCCCATGCTTGCTTTGGCCTCTTTTGAAGCCATTTCACGGGAAATATAGGTGGCTTTTTTAACCGACTTCAATGTTTCAATTTTTTTAAAGGCTTCCTGTTCCTGTTTTAGAATCTTCAAAGAATCCTTCGCATCGTAATTCTCATCAAAATAAGCGTTTACCACAAGCTGTTCCTTGATGTAATCGGAATATTTCTGGGCATTGATGAGGATAAGCCCCATTAAACCTAACAGAAACAACACCAGAGCAATCGAGATTACCACAGTAATATTGCTGGATCTGAGTCGCCTTTGGTTAAAATCATCCACAGTTTTTGCCATCAAATAAAAATTTTCTGCTAAATTAGAAAAAATCTTCCGAAATTTGCCGTGAATCAGGGAAAATGCATGTTAAAAAAATATAATTAGAATCTCCTGATCAGGACTTCATGAGTGTAAGAGCAAAAAAACATCTGGGCCAGCATTTCTTAAAAGACGAGAATATTGCCAGAGATATTGTAGACGGACTGAGCTTCGGGAATTATGATAAAGTGCTGGAAATTGGACCCGGAATGGGTGTACTCACGAAGTATCTTCTGGAAAAAGAAGTGGAACTTTATGTTGCCGAAATCGATCAGGAATCTATCGAGTATCTGAAAAAGCATTTCTCAAAACTCGAAGAGAAGCATTTCAGCGGTGATTTCCTTAAAATCGACCTTTATGAAAACTTTGAGGACCAGGTAGCGGTCATCGGAAATTTCCCTTACAATATTTCTTCGCAAATTCTTTTTAAAATCATTGACTATTATAAACAGGTTCCGGAAATGGTAGGCATGTTTCAGAAGGAAGTTGCCGAGAGAACTGCAGCAGTTCCGCGAACGAAGGAATACGGCATTCTTTCAGTTTTGGTGCAGGCATATTATGATGTTACGTATCTCTTTACCGTCCACGAAAACGTGTTTAATCCGCCTCCAAAGGTGAAATCAGGTGTTATCAGACTGACCCGGAATCCAAAGGAAGGTTTGGCGGGTAATGAAGTTTTATTCAAGCAGATTGTAAAGACCGGTTTCAACCAAAGGCGCAAGAAACTGTCGAATGCGCTGAAGATCCTCAACATTCCAGAAGCTTTACAAAACCATGAATTTATGGATAAGAGAGCCGAAGAACTTTCGGTTGCTGATTTTATTACTTTTACAAAACTCTGGAAAGAACACAGCTGAAAATCAATTATTAGAGTGATTATAAAAAAAGAGTCCGGTACAATACCGGACTCTTCTTCTTTAATTTGAAAAATAACTATTCTCTGTTTTTCAGCATAATCCAACCTGTTTTAACCACTGTGGATTTATTGGCCGGATCTTCCCAGTTCAACTGATACCAATAGGTTGCAGTAGGAAGTGATCTCCCCTGGAATCTTCCGTCCCAGTTCGTTTTGGTTTTATCCAGTTTCTGGATAATCTTACCGTAACGGTCGAAGATATTTCCACCGAAATTTTTGTAGCGGCTCACTCCGGAAACATCAATCTCGTCATTTATCCCATCGCCGTTCGGAGTAATAACATTTGTCATATTGAATGTGAAATACTCTAAACTTCCTACACAACTGGTGTTTTTTACTTTAACTTTAATAACAATATTTACATTGTTCATCACGTTCGTGAAAACATTTGAAGACTGCCATGTAACGCCTCCGTCTATTGAATATTCCAGAACACCACTGCTTGGGTTGCTTGCGGTAAGGGTGAGTGTATTGTTTTCGAAAATAACATTGATCACTTCAGGAACAATCGCCTGAACCACATTGGTAGAGAATGATTTAGTACACACTCCATTGTTGATGGTCACCGTGTAGGTTCCAGGGGTATCAGCTACAATGGTTTGAGTGGTATCACCCGTACTCCAGAGGTAAGTGTAATTGGTTCCCGTTCCGGCATCCAAAATAATTTCATCACCTGGACAAATCTGCCCTCCTGTTAGGGTAGAAGTAATCGCAGGAATAACATTAATGGTGATCGTTGCTGGAGTATCATCAGCGCATCCATTTGCACCCACCGCAGTTACCGTATAAGTTGTAGTAACCGTCGGAGAAACCGTTTGTGTATTTCCTGTTCCGGCAATGTTCTGCCAAATATAATTGGGGCCGCCGGCTGCAATAAGCATGACGGATTCGCCGTTACAGATGGTCATCTTAGGTGCAGTAACGGAAGTATTCGGTTTTACCAAATCGGTTGTTACATTTACAGCCGCTGTCACAGTACAGGCGATATTTCCCGGTTGGTACGTTTTAACGATGGTTAAAGTATAAGTTCCCGCTGAGTTAACTGTCGGGGTTAATGTATTTCCTCCAGAAACCACGTATCCTCCTGCAGAAGCAGTCCATAAAAACGTTGAGCCGGCAGGATAAACCGAGCTTTGTGCATTGAGGACAATTTGAGGATTGGTACAGGTGATCGGAGTCGGAGGAGCAATAGTGGCCGTCATCTGAGCAGCTTTCACCAATTGAAGCTGGGCAATTTTAGAACAGAAACCGGATTTTACCACCACATATATTATTTGATTTCCAGCGCTTGAAAAAGCAGTAGGAGTTGCTATAGTATTTGAATTACCGGCAATGGCATCAGCCTGGTTTACGTAGTAAGAAAAACTCACCCCGTTTGTTGAAGTAATAGCTGGTTGTGCATTGGTTAAATTAAAGGTAGCATTTCCCGGTGCATAACACGCTGTTAAAGTGGCATTCTGAACTGTCGGGGAAGTTCCACCTATGATAGTTACTGAAGCAGATCCCGGACATTGATTGCCTGGAACCGTAACCTCAACGGTATAAACACCCGGCTGTGTTGCAACATACGTCGCCGCAGTAGCACCCGGAATGGCAGCGGTTCCGTTAAACCACTGATAAGTGGCACCTGGCGTTTGTACTGAAGCTGTAAGGGACTGTGGCGTATTGTCGCACATATTAATAGAAGGCGGCAAAGCCACTCCGGCAGGACTTAAAATCTGTACACCGATATCAAAGGATCCTGCTTCCAGAAAAACCGCAGAATCGTAACCGTTATCTCGGGCGTCAGCCAAAACCATTTTGATGTGGTAAGTCTGCCCCGGAACTACTGTAGCCTCTGCCACTAATGGAATAGTACGTCCGTAATAATTAGTCTGATTAGGTGCTATAGAGCCAAAATATTGTGCATTTATGGGACCGCAGGTAAAACTCGCAGGAACAATATTTGTGGCGGTAACAGGACCCGCTCCTGCAGGAAGCACCGCTAGATTGGTATACGTTCCACCAACAGGTTTCAAAAGCAATGCAAAGGCATCATCGTAACCCAAGCATGGAAATCCGCCGGTATATTCTTCCGATGCAAAGATGTACTTAAACTTCATTTGCGTGCTCGAAGGAACAAAATCAAACTCTAGTACCACTGCATCATTAAGTGTCGCAGTTGTATTAATTGCCTGCACAAGATCAGGATCACTGTTTGTTCCGGTTTGGTCACCCAATACTCCACTTTCGGCGGCATTACCGCCCCTCCGTGCATATCCTGTAGACAGTATGATTCCTTCCGCAAAAGGAAACTGAGAAGTTGATTTGTTAAAATAACCCCAAAACCGGTTATTATTACTCGCAACCTGATTGGGTGTAATACTCACATTTGAAATATTAGGAGTGCCACACTGCGGAGAACTTCCTACTAGGACATCAGTAACCAACTGTGTTGGGGTAAAAGCAGACTCGGGATAAGTCGGAACATTCACATCAATATAATCCCCTGCTTTGGCATTTGGAGGAATAATTTTAGCAGCTGGCGGTCTGCTTTGACCGGATAAAGCAGCAGCAAACAAAAACATCATTACTACTGAAATACATTTAAAATAATTTTTTAGTCGATATTCTAACATTTTATATACTTTTTACCAAATTTAATATTTTTTTTAAATAACAGGGTATAATTCTACTGTTTTTTAATATGAATAACAGCTTTTAACAGAAATTAGTACCATAAAACAAATTGGTATGCGGTAAATATCAGTTAAGATCTTTCTTTAGATATTCAACCATATTTTCCAGTTCCTGGATTTTATCTTTGAGGCTCTTGATTTCGGTTTTATTCAGGGAGACACTGCTTTTCAGCATAACGGTTTTTGCCCTTTCATTATGGTCTTCATCATCTTCATCTTCCGCAATATCCTCGATATCTTCCTGGATTTCATCGATGTCTTCATTAATTTCTTCGATATCTTCGCTGATTTCTTCAATATCTTCCTGGATTTCTTCCAGATCTTCCTGGATTTCAAGAACGTCATCCTTAATGTCCTCGATATGCTGTGAACTTTTGTTCACCGACATCTGAATGAATATCGCAAGATAAATGGCCTCGAGTGATACAATGGTCGTAAGCACCAGAAGCATTTGCTCAAAAGGCACAATTTTAAAAATGGAAAGCAAGAAAGACGAAATAAAAAGAATGGTATGCACAACCAAAGAGGAGATGGAGCCAATCCATCCGATGATACCGTTCGCAATTTTATCTAAAAACAGCAGTTTTTCCTGGTTTTGTTCCCTTATTTCCATCTTCAGAATATTTCGATAAATATAATTAAAAATCTCCGGAAACGCCCAACCCGAAAAGCGCAAAATCGTATTTTGCAGGATCTTTCGAATCCCATTTTCTAAGCACAGTGTCCATTTCCTCCACCGTTTTCCAGTCGTTTTGTTTCCGTTGGATAATACTGAGTTTACGGGAAATATTTCCGGTATGCACATCAAGCGGAACCGACAGGTATTTCTGGTCAATATTCGTCCAGATGCCGAAATCCACTCCCCTGCTGTCCTGGCGGATCATCCACCGTAGAAACATCATCAGTCTTTTAGCGGAAGAATTTTTATAAGTTGAACTCACGTGTTTCCGGCTTCGGTGGGGATTTTCGCCAATAAAAAACTGTCGGAAACGCTCAAGTGCATGATAGAAATTTTCTTCACCCTCTTTTAGAGCGAAATGGCTTTCAAGACTCTCCTTCTCTGCATATATTCTCTTTAAATGCAGGATAAATGCCCTGAAATCTTCACCTGTAAAGGTCCGGTGAATGCTTTTATCTTCCAGAAAAGCCAACTCTTTTTCAGAAACATTCCGGATGAAATCATAGGGTGCGTTTTCCATTATTTCCAGCATCTTTTCGGCATCATTGATGATCGATTTGCGGTTTCCCCACGAAATGGTGGCGGTCAGAAAGCCGGCAATTTCAACATCCTGCTTCAGATCAAACCGGTGCGGAATTGAAATCGGATCATTCGCTATAAAATCGATGTTGTTGTAGAGATCCGCCTTCTCGTCCAGGAAATCTTTTAAATCAGAAAAATTCATGACGGTGGCAGGTTTTAGGTTTGGAATACAGTAAAATTCCCCTTAAATTTTTACGGCTTCTAAAGCTTTGGGAAGGAAAGTATTAGGAAAAACTTCACGGGCTTCGTCGGTAAACACGGTAAGGTCGCCGTAACGGTTCGAAAAATGTCCGAGAATGAGTTTTCCGACATTGGCCTTTCTGGCAATTCTTGCGGCTTCCAGAGCGGTGGTATGACCAGTGTAATCGGCCATTTCCTTTAGATCGTGTAAAAAAGTTGCCTCGTGGTACAGCACATCTACATTTTCAATGATCGGAATGATTTCTTCGCGGTAACGCGTGTCACTGCAGAAGGCATAAGAAACCGATTTGGAAGGTTCGGTGGTTAGGATCTCGTTTTTCAGTACATAACCGTCGCTCAGTTTGAAATCTTTGCCGATTTTGAGGTTGTGGTAATCACAGGTCTCGATTTCGGGATATCTTGAAATTTCCTGCATGTTCAGATGCCTTTCCTTCGTTTTTTCCCGGAAAAGATAACCATTGCAGTAAATGCGGTGATCAAGCGGAATTGTATACACTTCTACCCTGCTGTCTTCATAAATTTTTTCTGAACCCTTATTCTCCAGTTCATGATAAATCACTTCAAAGCCGCGGTGCGTTTCAGTAATGGTGAAAATCGTTTCCATCATTTTCTTGATGCCCTTCGGACCGTAAACATGAAGCGGATTATCACGCCCCAACAATCTGAAACTCGCGATGAGTCCCGGAAGACCGAAACAGTGGTCACCATGGAGATGCGATATAAAAATATGGTTGATTTTAGAAAATCTGGCTTTGGCTTTGCGCAGCTGAACCTGAGTTCCCTCGCCGCAGTCGATAAGGAAAGCACGTTCCTCCATCTCCAGAAACTGTGCGGTAGGTGAAGCATTCACTGTAGGAATCGCCGAATTGTAACCGAGAATGGTAAGGTAAGTACTCAAAATTTAGTTATAAATGCAAATTTAAGGTAAATAATCAGTTATTCAGATAATCCAGAAACTGATCGAGGGCTTTCCGGCGGTGGCTGATCTTGTTTTTTTCCTCCGGAAGCATTTCTGCAAAAGTCAAACCAAGATTTTCCGGAATAAATATCGGATCATAGCCAAAGCCTTTTGCACCGCTGATTTCCCTTGTTAAATTGCCATAAATACGTCCTTCAAAATAATGCTCGCCGGTTTCGTCGACCAAACACATGACGGTAATAAAATAGGCTTTCCGGTTTTCGGAATCTTTCATTTCCTCTAAAACGCGGGCCATATTTTTAGCAAAATCGTGATTGCCGGCGTAACGTGCGGAAAAAATGCCTGGTCGGCCGTCCAATGCTTCTACCACGAGCCCGGAATCATCTCCAAGACTTGGTTTTCCCGTACTTTCGAAACAGTATTTGGCCTTGATCAAAGCATTTTCGTGGAAGGTTTTTCCGTCTTCCACAATTTCATCGTGAATATGATAATCGGTTAGCGAAGTAACTGTATACCGTTCGCCCAAAATCTGCTGAATTTCTTCCTTTTTGTGCTCGTTGTGGGTGGCGATGAGGATTTCTTTGGTCATATTATTCGTTTTTGTATAGAACTTTTAATAAAAAAAACAGCAGCGATAATACTAAAAATACAAGGCCTATAATAACAGAAAATATTGGCATTATATTAACATCTGGACTAAAAGGAATTAATAATATTTTATCACAGCTTGTAGAAAAGGAAACCATTCTATATATTCCCTGTTCCTGATTGTAAAAGTATCCAGAGCATTGATAACTTTTTGTCTTATATTTTACTATTTCTGATGAATAAGAAAAATCAACCGTTTCAGAAACTGTATTGCTGGTAAGATTTCTAAGCTCAAATAATTTTTTTTTGTCATCAAAATTTTTAATGCAATCTTCATTCAAATACAGTTTAAATCGGCCCTTTCCAAGTTTTATAACCATTTCACTCTTCACATCAGCTTCCAAAACTTCAGGGTCGTTTATAAAAACAGGAGAAAAACACAAAGCTGTCAGTCCGAGAACTAAAAATAAGATTGAAATTGTATTGAAAAACTTAATCATCATTTTCAGCGTAAAGAACCTTGTACTTTTTCATAAATAAAAAGAAAAACACTGAAAAAAGCACAACTCCGACTCCTAAAATAAGCAATTCAGACACTTTGAAGGCATCCGCAAAACTTTCGGTGTTACCGTAAAAAATCAGAAGTGAAGAACAGAGATTGTTAAAAGCATGAAGAAGCATCGGCAGCAAAAGCGATTTGGCTTTATAATATACCAGTCCCAAAACACAGCCAAGCAGCACCGCACCCACAAACTGCCAAGGATTGGCGTGAACAAGCCCGAAAATTACGGAAGAAATGAGGATCGCATAAAGAGGTCTCATTCCTTTGTTGATCAATCCTTTCAGAATAATCCCACGGAAAACAATCTCTTCAAAAATAGGTGCCATCACAACTGCGAGTAGGATGAGCGTGGCTTCATCCTTCGTCATCCTTTCCATAAGACCGGAGAAAAAATCATAAAATGGACCGAAGAACGGACCGGTAATAGGAATCTGGCCCGTAATGAATTCTGCAATAAGCATCATGCCGAACATCATCGGGAATATTAAAAGCCAGGTTTCAAAATTGACAGGTGAAAAATTGAAATTGAGTTTTCTTCCCGTTTGCGGACGAACAATAAAGTAATCGAAAGCGAAGATAGCTCCCAGAAATCCTGTGGCGTTTACGATCAGCAGATAAAAATCCCTGTACTGAAGGTCTTCATTAAAAACGAATACAGAAAAAACATTGATCAGCGAAAAAAGAGAAGAGCCAATCACCATTCCTCCAATTAATGCGACAGCGCCCTTCCAGTCGAAAATATATTTTTTTTCCGGGTGTTTTTCAGCCATTTAATTTTATTTCAACAAATATATAGTAAAAAGATAAAAAACCTCCAATTCGATGGGATCAAAACTGCGTTTTCATGTTCCATAAAAAAACACGATTTTTGCAGATTCAAATATTATTATGTCAGAACTCATCAAAGAAATAGAAAGAAGAAAAACCTTCGGGATTATCTCGCATCCCGATGCCGGAAAAACCACCTTAACGGAAAAGCTGCTTCTTTTTGGAGGCGCGATTCAGGAGGCAGGTGCCGTAAAATCAAATAAAATTAAAAAAGGAGCCACTTCCGATTTCATGGAAATCGAGAGACAGAGAGGGATTTCCGTGGCGACTTCCGTTCTGGCTTTCGAATATAAAAATCACAAAATCAACATCCTGGATACGCCAGGTCACAAAGACTTTGCGGAAGACACGTATCGAACTTTAACCGCGGTTGATTCTGTAATCGTGGTCATTGACGTTGCAAAAGGAGTTGAGGAGCAGACCGAAAAACTCGTGCAGGTCTGCCGCATGAGGAACATCCCGATGCTGGTTTTCATCAATAAACTTGACCGCGAAGGAAAAGACGCCTTTGATTTGCTGGATGAAGTGGAACAGAAACTGGGATTAACGGTCTGTCCGCTCTCTCTGCCTATTGGCATGGGCGCAGATTTTCAGGGCATTTACAACATATGGGAAAACAATATCCAGCTGTTTCTGGAAGAAAAAAAACAGAAAGTTGGTGAAGCCATTAAATTTGATGACATTACCGATTCCAAAATCGATGAGATCATCGGTGAAAAAGCCGCCGCCACTTTAAGGGAAGAACTGGAACTCATTCAGTCTGTTTATCCGGAATTTAACCGCGAAGATTATATGAATGGTGATTTGCAGCCGGTTTTCTTTGGCTCTGCGCTTAATAATTTCGGAGTCCGTGAACTTTTGGATGCCTTCATCGACATTGCACCGAAACCGCAGCCGAAAGAAAGTGAAACACGAATCGTTAAACCCGAGGAGAAAGATTTCACCGGATTTGTCTTTAAAATCCATGCGAATATGGACCCGAAACACCGGGATCGGTTGGCTTTCGTAAAAATTGTTTCCGGAACTTTTAAGAGAAATGAAAACTATCTTTTGGTACGAGAGAATAAAAAAATGAAGTTCTCGTCACCAAACGCATTCTTCGCCGATAAAAAAGAAGTGGTCGATGAAAGTTTTCCGGGCGATATTGTAGGCCTTCACGATACCGGAAATTTCAGGATTGGTGATACTTTAACGGCTGGTGAAAAGATCTTCTTCAAAGGAATACCGAGTTTCTCTCCAGAACATTTCCGTTACATCAACAACGATGATCCGCTTAAGGCAAAACAGCTCAACAAAGGAATCGACCAGCTGATGGACGAAGGTGTGGCACAGCTTTTCACGATGGAAATGAACAACAGGAAGATCATCGGAACTGTAGGTGCGCTTCAGTACGAAGTCATTCAATACCGGCTTGAGCACGAATACGGTGCAAAATGTACCTATGAGCCGCTTTCCATTCACAAAGCCTGCTGGATTGAAGCCGATGAAAAATCGGATGAGTTCAAGGAATTTGCACGGCTGAAACAGCGTTTTCTGGCCCGGGACAAATACAATCAGCCGGTTTTTCTGGCAGATTCATCCTTTACCATTCACATGACTCAGGAGAAATTCCCGAATGTGAAACTGCATTTCATCAGTGAATTCCGAAATGATCTGTAAAAACTCAATAATACAAATCTTCAGTTCGTCTGGAGATTTTTTTTGTTTTCGATTGGAAGGAGAAGAATAGTGTCTCATTTTTTTGTAATGATTCTGTAAAACGATTTGCAAAGAACTAACGTTCAGAGTTTTAATAAAAACAGTCAGAAATATTTCTGTTTAGGGGAATACTATTTGATTCTGTTCCACTGTTTTAAAATATAAATCAACCCATGAAGAAAATAGTTCTTGTCCTTTCTGTAGCAGTTGCTTTGATTTCCTGCGACAAAAGTTCCATTCAGCAGACCACGGATTCCATCAAAACTGCCGACAGTCTTTTCACGAAAGCAAACGACGGCCTGAAAACACTTGATTCTATTTCCAAGACCATCAATGATTCAAACGGAATTGCGAAAACCGTCATCATCCCTGAAATTGAAAAACAGAAAAAAGTCATTGACAGCACGATTAAATCGGGCGGTTTCAGGATTGATTCTATTAATAAAGAAATCGAAAAAATTACAAAAAATGTAAAAGCCGGAACTGAAGTCGCGAAAACGCTGGATTCGGCCAACCAATCCATTAAAAACGGAGAAAGCGCGCTAAAGGTCTTAACAAGAACTGCCGACCGGATTCTGAAACAGACCAAAACTGAAGACAACACTGGAAACCAAGATCCCAATACGGTTGTCATTCGGCCTTCATCAAAAAATGATCCGCTCATAAAAACCGCCAAACTGGAAATTCAGGTGGAGGATTTAAACAGCGCAAAGGCACTCCTGAAACAGAAAATCAGGGAAAACAATGCAGACTTGGTCAGTGAAAATTTCACGCAGAATGTAGGCATCCAGCGGGAATTTGTCTCGGTGAAGGTGCCGCTTCAGAACTTCGACCGTCTTGTAGCGAATCTTTCGGGTCAACTGGGTGAAGTGAAACTGAAAACGACTGAATCTGAAGGGAAAGATTACATCGATTCCCAAATCTGCGAGGTTGAAATCACATTGCTTCAGCACGAAAACATGGCGGATCTGGCTATTAATGACACTCAGAATGAGCAAAACACAAACACTTTCAGCGCCGCTTTTATGAAAGGCTTCAAAGTTCTGGGCGACGGACTACTGTTTCTGTTGCCGTTCTGGCCCATATTCGTGATCGGTGGGCTGGTGTGGTATTTCGTTCACCGAAATAGGAAAATGCGGGAACAGAAAGCGTTTGAAAGACAGCAGATCCTGAATCAGCAGACAGTACAATATCCTTCTCAAAACCAAACCTCCACGGCCGAAATCGAGGAAGCCAAACCGAAGGACGATCCCGAGACGGATTACTCCAAATATCTTCCTAAAAACTAACAAAAAATGCCTTCCGGATTGGAAGGCATTTTTATTTTAATTCAATATGGTTTACAACACAATGTTATTTCTTCGCAATGCTTCTGGAGATCACAATTCTCTGAATTTCTGAAGTTCCTTCATAAATCTGGGTGATTTTTGCGTCACGCATCATTCTTTCCACATGGTATTCCTTCACATAACCGTAACCGCCGTGAATCTGTACCGCTTCAATACTTGTATCCATTGCTACCTGTGAAGCGTAAAGTTTCGCCATGGCCCCGCTTTCAGAAATATCCTTGCCTTCATCTTTTTCGGTGGCGGCTTTATAACAAAGCATTCTGGCTGCAGTAATCTGCGTGGCCATATCGGCAAGTTTAAAAGCAATTGCCTGATGGTTGATGATTTCTGTACCGAAGGCTTTTCTTGTTTTGGCGTATTTCAGCGCCAGTTCATACGCTCCGGACGCAATTCCCAAAGCCTGAGAAGCAATCCCGATTCTGCCGCCGTTTAATACCGCCATTGCAAAACCGAATCCGAAACCGTCTTCACCAATTCTGTTTTCCTTTGGAACTTTAACATCCGTAAACAAAAGCGAATGCGTATCGCTTCCACGGATCCCGAGTTTGTCTTCCTTTGGACCTATTTCAAAACCTTTCCATCCTTTTTCAACGATGAAAGCATTGATTCCTTTATGTTTTTTTTCAACATCAGTCTGGGCAATAACCACATAATATGATGCTGTTCCACCGTTGGTGATCCAGTTTTTGGTACCGTTTAGCAAATAATGATCTCCCATATCAATGGCAGTCGTTCTCTGCGAAGTTGCATCTGATCCCGCTTCCGGTTCAGAAAGTGCGAATGCACCGATCACTTCGCCACTGGCAAGAGGTTTCAGATATTTCATTTTCTGCTCCTCATTACAGAATTTTTCCAGGCCTGCACACACCAAAGAGTTGTTTACTGACATCACCACTGCAGCTGAAGCATCTACTTTGGCAATCTCTTCGATTGCAAGGACGTACGAAACACTGTCCATTCCTGCACCGCCATATTTTGGATCCACCATCATTCCGAGAAAACCAAGTTCTCCCATTTTCTTTACCTGCTCATGAGGAAATTTCTGTGCGTTGTCTCTTTCAATAACTCCAGGCAAAAGTTCAGTTTGGGCAAAGTCTCTGGCTGCCTGCTGAATCATCAACTGCTCTTCTGATAAATTAAAGTCCATAAAATATTAATTGTTTGCGGGTAAATTTACAATTTTTCGCAAACCCTTGAAAGAAAAATATTTTTTTGAAATCTGAAATTAAAATGATACTTTTACGAATAGCTATAAGCAAAAAATTAAAAACACGTATCATGCCGATAAAAAGACTCTTTGATTTTGCACATCAGGCTTTGGAGAAATTTCCCAAAGATGATATGTTTGTGACGAAATATCATGGTGAATGGCAAAAAACCTCCACTCAGGAATTTATTAATTTAGGAAACAAAATTTCCCGTGGACTTCTGAAATCCGGTATAAAACCGGGCGATAAAATTGCGCTCATCACTTCTGCAACCCGAACAGAATGGGCGGTGATGGATCTCGGAATTTCACAGATCGGTGCCGTTTCGGTACCGGTATATCCTACTATTTCAGCGGAGGATTACGATTTCATCTTCAATGATGCAGAGGTAAAATACTGTTTTGTTTCAGACCGGGTTCTTCTGGATAAAGTATTGCTGATCAAATCAAAAGTACCGACATTACAGGGTATTTTCACCTTTGACACGGTTGAGGGAGAAGCCAGCTGGAACGAAATACTGGACCTCGGTGAAGACCACTCGATCCAAAATGAAGTGGACGATCTTGCCAACAGCATCAATTCTGAAGATTTAGCCACGATTATTTATACCTCCGGAACCACCGGAAGACCCAAAGGGGTTATGCTTACGCACCGCAATATTGTTTCGAATGTAATGGCTTCTGATCCCAGAATTCCGCGAAAAAAAGGAATGAACAATAAAGATGTGGTCGTTCTAAGCTTTCTGCCGATTTGCCACATCTTCGAAAGAATGCTTTTTTACCTTTACCAATACAACGGTTTTACGGTTTATTTTGCTGAAAGCATTGATAAAATGGGCGAAAACATCAAAGAAGTCAAACCGCATATCATGTCGGTGGTACCGAGACTTATAGAAAAAGTTTACGATAAAATATACGACAAAGGCACCCATGCAGGCGGGCTTAAATCCAAAATATTCCTTTGGGCGCTTGGTGTAAACAAAGCCAAACAGAACATCGGCAAACCTTCGGGTATCAAAGAAATCATTGCCGATAAACTCGTATTTTCGAAATGGAGAGAAGGTTTAGGCGGAAATATCATCACGCTCGTTTCAGGATCTGCAGCACTGTCTGAAAGGCTGAACAGAATGTTTCAGAATGCAGGAATTCCTATTCTGGAAGGCTATGGTTTAACTGAAACTTCTCCTGTAATCTCCGTTAACAGTTTCGAAAAAATGAAAATCGGAACGGTAGGCCATGTTCTGGATAACCTGACGGTAAAAATCCAGGAAGACGGCGAAATTACCGTAAAAGGTCCATCCGTTTTTAAAGGATATTTCAAGAACGAGACCATGACGAAAGAAGTCTTTACCGAAGACGGGTTCTTTAAAACAGGCGACATCGGCCACATCGACAGCGAAGGTTTCCTGAAAATCACCGACCGTAAAAAAGAGATGTTCAAAACTTCCGGTGGAAAATACATTGCGCCGCAGGTCATTGAAAATCTTGCAAAATCTTCCAAATTCATCGAACAGATCATGGTCGTGGGCGACGGTGAAAAAATGCCTACGGCATTCATACAGCCCAATTTCGATTTTGTGAAAAACTGGGCAGAAAGGCACCATCTCAACATCGGAACCACACCGGCGGAGATGGTAAAAAACACTGAACTGAAAGACCGGATCGGAAAAGAAATCGATTATCTGAATACAAAACTTGGCAGCTGGGAACAGATTAAGAAGTTTGAACTCACCCCTGAAGTGTGGTCAATCGACCTGGGGCTTCTGACTCCGACTTTAAAGCTTAAACGAAAAGCGGTGAAAGAAAGATACATTGATCTGTACAACAGTATGTACGGTTACTAAAAACTTCTTAAAAAATTGAAAAAACACGGCTTTTGTCCGTGTTTTTTTTATACTTAAATATAAGATTGAAGAGAAGTTTCAATCTACTTTTCTATAATTTAAAATCTGCGGCTTCAAACTCTTTTAACAGGTTTTTAAAAACGGCTTCCACAGGCAGAATTTCATCAATTAAGGCTGAAACCTGCCCTATTTCCAGTTCGCCCTCTTTCAGGTCTCCTTCAAACATTCCGCGTTTTGCACGAGCGCGTCCGAGGGTTTCTTTCAATGCTTCCACATCCCGTCCTGTCTCGTAAAGCCTTTCAAGACCGTAAAAAAAATCGTTTTTTACCAAACGTACAGGCGCCAGTTCCTTTAAAGTCAGCTGGGTGTCGCCTTCCTGAAGTTCGGTGATTTTATTTTTCCAGTTTTGATGGGAACTTGCTTCAGTGGTAGCTGCAAATCTCGACCCGATCTGCACGCCGTCAGCTCCCAAAATCATCGCCGCTTTCATCTGTGATCCCAGTGCAATTCCACCGGCTGCGATCAACGGAAGTTCAATATTTTTTCGGACGTTCGGAATCAGGCAGAATGTGGTGGTTTCATCGCGCCCGTTATGTCCGCCTGCTTCAAAACCTTCAGCAACCACGGCATCAACGCCTGCGTCCTGACATTTTAAGGCAAATTTGGTGGAGGAAACCACATGTGCTACCTTTAATCCTTCTTTTTTCAGGGTTTCGGTATAGGTTTTGGGATTTCCGGCAGAAGTAAAAACGATTTTCACCTCTTCTTCCAGGATAATTTTAAAAATTTCCTCGAGATTCGGGTACAGCATCGGAACGTTAACGCCAAAAGGTTTATCGGTCGCTGCTTTGCACTTTCTTATATTTTCCCTTAAAATATCCGGATACATACTTCCGGCTCCTATCAATCCCAAACCTCCGCAGTTGGAAACGGCAGAAGCAAGCCGCCAGCCGGAATGCCAGATCATTCCGCCCTGAACAATGGGATATTGAATATTAAAGAGTTGGGTGATTCTGTTTCTTTTTTCGCTGTAAAGTTTTCCGGCGGTCCCGAAATCGATATAACTGCTCATTGCGTAAATTTAAAAATAATTTGATGACAAAAAAAATCCCTGAAGTTTCAGGGATTATTATTATTATTTGGTAAGTGCTTTCTTGTTCCAGTCGGTTTTAAAGGTGCAGTCCTTATAACGGTTATCAATGGAGATGAAAGTATTCGGAAGTTTTTCATTGACCCACTTTTCAACCATTTCATTTTTCTTTTTGTTGAGGGCCATCTGTTTGATACGGTCATAATCAGTTGCGGTATCAAGTTGGTGCGCCGGAATAATTTCATTCATTTTAATGAGAGTGACGGTTTTTTTCTGGTTCATTTCGTCTTCAAAAACTTCTGTGAAATCTCCCGCATTTAAACCTGCAATCTGATAACTAACGGTAGGCGGAAGGTTGAGTTTTTCCAGCCTGTCTGAACCAGTTTCGCTGTTTGCAAGCATTCCACCGTTGAATTTTGTTCTTTTGTCATCAGAATATTTAAATGCTGCTTCCTTGAAGGTCATTTTCCCTGCTATAATCTGAGTTTTAATACTGTCGAGTTCTTTTTTGGCATTTGCAATTTCTTCTGCATTTGGTTCCGCCTTAATCAGGATATGACGTGCGTCATACATTTTTCCTGATCTTTTTTCAAGCTGAATGAGATGGTAACCAAATTCCGATTCAATAGGGTCAGAAATTTCGCCTTCCTGAAGGTTCAGTGCTGCTGCTTCAAAAGGTTTTACCATTTTTCCCTTGGAAATATTTTTATAAAGCCCTCCGTTGGAAGCGGAACCCGGATCTTCGGAATAAATACGCGCCTGACTTTCAAAAGTTTCGCCCTTCAGGATGTCCTGACGGATTTTGTTAAGTCTTCCGATAATTTCTGCTTTGTGTGCCTCGGTAAGTTTTGGATAAATGCTGATCTGCGACAATGTAACTTCATCCTTAACTTCAGGAAGCTGCGTTTTGAACATATTGAAAAAATCGGTCACCTCATTCGGAGTAACATCGGCTTTTTCTGTAATGCGCTGGTATTTGGCCTGTCCGTAATAATTATCCGTATCAATTTTCTCAATTGCATTTTTCATTTCATATTGGTTCCGGAACTTGTAAGTTGCAAGCATTGTTTTTTCATCCGGAAACTGACCAACAATCTGCTGATATTTTGCATTAGCCTGTTCTTTTATTGCTGCAGAGCGGTTTTCGATAAGCGTATCTTTTTTCGCTTCGTAAATAAGCAGTTTATTATTCACAATACTTTCCAGAAACTGGCATTTATCGGAAACGTTTGCACCCTGCTGTTTTGCATAGTTGGCCTGTTCCTCAATATCCGATTCCAAAACAATTTCATCCCCTACCACAGCGGCAATACCGTCAATAAGCTGACCTGGTTGTATCTGTGCGTTAAAATTTGAAGAAAATAGAAGTGAAAAAATCCCCAATAGTAAAGTGATTTTTAGTCTGTTAATCATGTTTTATTTTTAGTAAGTTGCAAATTTAGAATTCTAATTGAATAAGTCTCAATTTTTTTTGATAATTATTTCTTAAAATTGTAACAATCAAACTCCTACTTCGAAAGTAGTGAGTTCTTTAAATTCTTTAATTCTTCGGTCCATATCATCTGCAGTAATTTCCTGAAGCCTTTCTGTTCCGAATTTTTCCACGGTAAAGGACGCCATTGCAGAACCCACAATTAGTGCAGCTTTCATGGTTTCAAAAGTCATCGAACCTTTCTTCGCCAAATAAGAGGCAAAACCCCCTGCAAAGGTATCTCCGGCTCCTGTTGGATCAAAAACTTCCTCAAGCGGCAAAGCAGGAATCGCAAATATTTTTCCTTCATGGAAAAGCAGTGCGCCGTGCTCACCTTTTTTAATGATGACAAACTGCGGACCCATTTCATGAATTTTTTTAGCGGCTTTAACCAGTGAATACTCACCGGAAAGCTGTCTTGCCTCCTCATCATTGATGGTAATCACGTCGGTTTTTTTCACCATTTCCATTAAGATATCCAGTGCAGAATCCATCCAGAAATTCATCGTGTCCAAAATAACGAGTTTGGGCTTTTTTTCCATTTTTTCAAGAACCGACAACTGAACGCCCGGATGAAGGTTGCCTAAAAGTAAAATCTCAGCATCCTGCATCGAAGCCGGAATTTTTGGATCAAAGTTTTCCAGCACATTCACTTCGGTAACTAAAGTATCTCTTGTGTTCAGGTCGTTATGGTATTTCCCGCTCCAGAAAAAAGTTTTACCTTCCTTCACGATTTCAATTCCTTCGATGTTTACACCCCGGTCTGAAAGCATGTCCAGATCAGTTTGGGGGAAATCGCCGCCAACCACCGAAACAATACCAGATTTCACATCCATTACAGAAGCGGCCAAACCGATATACGTTGCGGCACCGCCTAAAATTTTATCTGTTTTCCCGAATGGGGTTTCTATCGCGTCAAAGGCTACACTTCCTACTACTAAAAGTTTCATTTATCTCTTTTTATTATTTGATTGATTTAAAGATCACGGACGGATCCCGGCGTATTGCTTCAATTCTTCTCACTTCCATTCAAAAGTGTCGAGCAGATGAAGCAGGTCTTTTTTTACATAGTCAACAGCGGGAGCCAGAGAATCCGGTTTCGGTCTGGTGTTGAAATACAAATATCCTGTTACAAAATGCTTCGTGGAATCGGTTGCATAAAACTGCAGATTCGAAGCGCTCTGACCTTTCAGTTCATAAAAATTCCCGAAAACATTCCTTTCCGGATAGGCAAAGGATTTTGTTTCAATGGAACTGGCCTTTATGGTATGTTCATAGACCATTTTTTCCGCCTCTTTTATATGAAGGTCGAAGTCGTTATTGATAGGATAATAAGTCAGAAAAACCTTTGCTTTCATTTTTGGATAGGTAAGATAGAACCAGCACGGCTTTTTTGCATTCGTAATTTCAGCAAAATCCGAATACTCGAACGTGTAGGAACATGAATTGACAAAAGGCTTATATTTTGGTGTGGGATATTCCAGGCGAAGCTCACCGGAAGGTTTCGGAACCGCTTCTTTACTGCATGAAATGAGCAGTGTGCCTGCAAAAACGAAAATAAGTTTTTTAAACATTTTGTAAAAATACGAATTTGATTTTAGATGAAGCTTAATCGGTTTCATTGTTTTAAAAGATGCTGTTGACATAATTTTCAAGCGGTTTCGGAAATGATTTGCGGTGAAATTCCTCCACATTCACAATGCTGAAGGCTCCCTGTTCCGCGAAACTCCTGAAAACGCTTTCAGAATCAGGCTGCACCCTGTACATCTGAACCGTAAGATTTTTGTGCGTGAGCTTGTGGAGTACCGTTTTGTGATGGATGATAAATTCTTCGAAAGCTGCCGGAATCTCCGTAGGAAATTCAAAAAGTCTTTTCCAGATGAAGTCTTCCTTTCTTTGCCGTATTAGAAAATCACCGTTGAATTCCACGAAATAATAAATCAGTTCCAGATCTGTGGGCTTCGTTTTCTTGGTTTTTACTGGGAAGTTTTGAACAAGTCCCAAATTAAACGCAAGACAGTCTTTATTTAAAGGACAGATTTCACACTCCGGATTCCTTGGTTTGCAGATTGCTGAACCCAGATCCATCATGGCCTCATTAAAATATCCTGCTTCATTTTCAGGCATCATTTTAAGGACAAGTTCAGAAAAATAAGCAAAAGCTTTAGGACTAGAGACATCAAAATCATCCGCAAAAACCCGGGACAGGACGCGGTAAAAATTTCCGTCCACAGCCGGAATGGCTTTTCCGAAGCAAATACTGGAGATCGCCGCGGCCGTATATTTCCCCACGCCTTTCAGATTCAGGATGTCGTCGTAATTTTCGGGGAATTTGCCACCGAAATTTTCTACAATCTGTTTCGCGGCAATGTGAAGGTTAATCGCGCGGGAATAGTAGCCCAGGCCCTTCCAGTACAGCAAAACCTCATCATTTTCAGCATTGGCCAGAGTTTCAACGTCGGGAAATCTTTTGATAAAGGAGTTATAATGATTCAAACCCTGTTCAATACGGGTTTGCTGGAAAATGATTTCACAGATCCAGATTTTATAAGGATCTTTCGTATTGCGAAAGGGCAAATCTCTTCCGTGGATTTTGTACCAGGCCAATAATTTTACACCAACGTGAAGAAAATCAGCATTTTGTTTTTTAGTTTTCAAAAATAAGTTTTATATTTGCACACCAAAAATATAAATAAATAAAGGAAATGACAAAGGCAGAATTGGTAAACACGATCTCAAACAAATTGGGAACTGAAAAGAATGAAACACAGAAAGTTGTAGAAGCATTTATGCAGGAAATCAGAACATCAATGTACAATGGGGATAACGTTTATTTAAGAGGCTTCGGTTCGTTTGTTATTAAAACCAGAGCAGCTAAAACGGGAAGAAATATCTCGAAAAACACCGCCATCGAAATCCCTGCTCACAATATTCCGGCTTTCAAACCTTCAAAAACTTTTGTAGAAAAGGTTAAAACCAAAGTAGCGATTAAATAATCATTTGCAAATCAATAACTTACATATAAAATTTTAAATTATGCCAAGCGGAAAGAAAAGAAAAAGACACAAAGTTGCTACACACAAGAGAAAGAAAAGGAGGAGAGCAAACAGACATAAGAAAAAATAATCTCCGAGAGATTTACAATATAACAATATAGTTGGTGTTTTTATATGTATAAAACTTCACCGACTATATTTTTGTTTTAATGCAGGTTTAGAAACATCTTCCTGATTTCTTCAGAGGAAATTTCTAAATTCCACCAAAAGATCAGTTGGCCTTTTAGGTTTGGGGAAAACTGATTCATTATTTCTTAAAAAATACAAGAACCTGTAAAATGAAGAAAGAACTGATTATATCACATGAAGATGAGCAATCTAAAATTGCCCTGCTGGAAGACGGCCGGCTTTTCGAACTCCACGAACAGGAGGACAAAAGCGACTTTGTAGTAGGTGACCTATTTATCGGTAAAGTAAAAAAACTGGCACCCAACCTCAATGCTGCCTTTGTGAGCATTGGGTATGATAAAGATGCATTTCTGCATTATCAGGATCTGGGACCGCAGTATCTAACGTATAAAAAATTCCTGAAAGACACCGTTTCCAAAAAACAGCAGAATTCTTCCCTGAAAAATTTTGAAGTTCAGCCGGAAATTCATAAAAACGGAATCATCGACAAAGTCCTGGCCAAGGACGACCTGGTTATTCTGCAGATCACGAAAGAACCGATTTCCACCAAAGGTCCCCGAATTTCCACCCAAATTTCCCTAACAGGAAGATTTTTAGTACTCATTCCATTCGACAAAAGCGTCTCCATTTCCAAAAAAATAGGCAGCGCTGAAGAAAGAGAACGTTTACGCACTTTAATCGAAAGCATTAAGCCGGAAGGTTTCGGCGTCATCATCAGAACCGTTGCCGAAGGCAAAAAAGTTGCAGAACTGCACAACGACATGAACCAGCTGGTTCAAAAATGGGAAACTACTTTCAAGAACATCCAGAAAAACAAAGCGCCCGGAAAGATTTTGAGTGAAGAAGACAAAGCTTCCTCCATTCTCCGCGATAATTTCAATGCCGATTTCGTATCCATTATCTGCGACGATGAACAGATGGTCAATGATATGAAAGCCTATATCGAAGTCATTGCGCCAGAAAGAAAAAATATCGTTCAGTTTTACGACAAGCCGCTGCCGCTTCTGGAATATTATAATGTTGAAAAACAGCTGAAACAGAGTTTCGGGAAACACGTCAACATTCCAAGTTCAAAAGGTGCCTATCTCGTTATTGAACACACAGAAGCCCTTCACGTAATTGATGTGAATTCCGGGAACAACATTTCTTCGGGCAATTCTGCGAGCAAAGAACATGCGCTGAACATCAATAAAATGGCCGCCACCGAAATCGCCCGTCAGCTCAGGCTGCGCGATATGGGCGGAATCATTGTCGTGGATTTTATCGACATGATCAATGCAGACCACCGCCGCGACCTTTATGAGCATCTGAAAGAGGAAATGCAGCGTGACAAAGCGCGTCATAAAATTTTACCCCCAAGTAAATTCGGACTGATCCAGATGACGAGACAGCGGACACGTCCGGAAAATATCATCGAAACGAAGGAGGAAAACCCTAATGTAGACGGTGAAATTCTTGCTCCGATTGTAGTGGTGGAGCGTATGGAGGAAGTGATCCGTAATATCATTCAGATTGAAAAAGGCAAAGTGTTTCTGCACGTTCATCCTTTTGTAGAAGCATATCTGACGAAAGGTCTGATGAGTATTCAAGTGAAATGGTACCTGAAATACAAAAAATGGGTGACCATTATTCCACGTGATTCCTTTAAATATCTGGAATACAAACTGGTTAATTCCGAGAAAGTTGAACTGATGGGCCATTCTAATTAGAAGAGACAAGGTAAAAGTAAAAAGAACCAATTTCAGCAAAAGCTTGTGAAGAAAGCTTAACTTCAAAAAACTATCACTCCCGAATTCTCGGGAGTTTTTTATATATTTGATTGAAGAGGTTATTTCCGAAGCTTGAAATTACACGTCCGGAATCATCAAACAAAACCCTTTTTAAGGAGGAAACAAGGCACTATATCTGCCCGCGGTTCCTTAGTAATGACCAATAACTCCAAATATAATGTCCCAAAATAAATCTTATGACGCAGCAAAGCAATGATCCGCAGGAGAATGACGGTAACTATTCGTACTTTCAGAAAAAAATATGGACAATCGCGGGCATATTTTCTTTTACCATCTTATTTTTACTTTTCATCAATTCTACATTTAATGTGCTTTTGCTGGTTCTGGCGGGCAGTCTTATTGCAATCTTCCTTCGTGCAATCAGTTCTATGATTCAACGCAAGACCAAATGGAAGGAAGGAGTTTGTGTAGCAATTTCCATAACCTTTACCCTTTTGACAGCTGCAGCGTTGTTCTGGCTGATTGGGGCGAAAGTGCAGGCACAAACCGTCGAGTTAATTGATACTTTACCAAAGACGATAACCAATATAAAAGATAAATTAAACGACAGCAGCATCGGCGAGAAGATAGTTGACCGTATAACTTCAAATAAGGCAGTTGATAAAGCCCAGGTCTTCGCCGGAAAGTTCTTCCAGTCAACTTTTGGCGTTTTAGGAGATGTGTATGTAGTATTGTTTATTGGCATTTTCTTTACCATTTCGCCTAAAACTTATACTGAAGGTTTTGTACAGCTGATCCCAGTAAAAGGACAGGCGAAAACCAAAAAAGTTTTGGATAAACTGGGTGAGGAACTCAGAAAATGGCTGAAAGGGAAACTCTTCTCAATGCTTGTGGTATTTATTTTAACAGCTGTTGGACTTGCGATCTTAGGAATTCCACTCTGGCTGGTCCTGGCATTATTGGCCGGGCTCATCAGTTTTATCCCGAATTTTGGCCCTTTGCTTGCCTTAATTCCTGCTGTAATGGTAGCATTTTCCCAGAGTCCACAAACCGCACTGTTAGTCGTAGGTCTGTATGTACTGATTCAGTTTATTGAAAGTAATTTCATCACCACATTTATTCAGCAGAAACTCATCAATATGCCCCCGGCTCTTGTTTTAATTGCGCAGTTGTTTATGGGTGCATTAACCGGCGGTTGGGGCCTTGTTCTGGCTACACCACTTACTTTGATTGTCATGGTGTTGGTTCAAGAACTCTATATCAAAAACAGGGAAAACGGTGATTCCAAGTAGATTGTGAACATACTGAGGCTGTTATAATTTAGTAAGTGGAATCAAATCCGAGAATTTCTCCGGTAAAAATATCAGCATTCCGCTACATTTACCGCGATAGCAAGTCCGCCTTCTGAGGTTTCCTTGAAGCGGTCGCTCATGTTCTGTGCAGTTTCCCACATCGACTGGATGACCTGATCGAGCGAAACTTTTGCTTTTTTCGGGTCAGATTCAATTGCGATATTGGCTGCGGTAATGGCTTTGATCGCGCCCATCGAATTTCTTTCAATACACGGAATCTGGACCAAGCCGGCAATCGGATCACAAGTCATTCCCAAATGATGTTCCATGGCAATTTCAGCCGCCATTAAAACCTGTCCCGGTGTTCCGCCCATTATTTCGGTCAGTCCCGCTGCAGCCATGGCCGAGGATACGCCGACTTCCGCCTGACAGCCGCCCATTGCTGCCGAAATGGTGGCATTTTTCTTAAATAAAGTCCCGATTTCTCCTGCTACCAAAAGAAATCGGATGATATCGTCTTCACTCGTGAACTCTGTAAAGCACTGCGCATACATTAAAACCGCCGGAATCACTCCGCTTGCTCCATTGGTTGGCGCAGTGATGATCCGTCCGAAACTCGCGTTCTCCTCGTTCACGGCCAACGCAAAACAAGAAACCCATTTGTTGATCCGGATAAATGTTTCTTCCGAATCTTTCACGAGTTGAAACCATTCTTCTTTATTAGTGTAGACCTGATTTCCGAGAAGCGTTCGGTTCAGACCCGGTGCACGTCGCGTTACATTCAGGCCACCGGGAAGAATGCCTTCCTTGTTTACCCCTTTGTAAATACATTCTTTGATCTCATCCCAGATATACAATGCAAGTTTTTCCGTCTCTTCTTTCGTTCGCCACGATTCCTCATTCATGAAAATAAGGTCGGAGAATTTATTCAGACCCATCTGCTCCACATATTTCATGACATCGCTGCCGTGGTGGCAAGGATAAAGTGTCCTTATGCAGTGTTTTTCGTAAGAATTTTCATTCTGCGTAGCAATAAAACCGCCACCAACAGAGTAATAGTCCTGGATCAGCTCTCTGCCGTCTTCGAAGACCGCTCTGAAAATCATCCCATTCGGATGGTAGTCCAGGGTTTTATTTTTATTCAGAATTAAATGCTCCCCGTAGATAAAAGGGATCACCTTTTCTCCTCCAAGATTGATCTTTCCTGAACTTTTGATAATGTCAATTTTCGCATTAATGGTTGAAGTGTCTATCGTCTTAAAATTCTGGCCCGAGAGGCCCAGCATCCCCGCAATATCGGTTCCGTGACCGATTCCTGTTTTTGCCAATGAGCCGAAAAACTCAACAAAAACCTCTTTTACGTCTTGAAGATTATGATCGGTCCGGATCTGGATTAAGAAATTTTCCGCGGCATTCCAAGGACCCATGGTATGAGAACTTGAAGGGCCAATTCCTACTTTGATGATTTCGAAAACTGAAATAGACTGCATGCTGACTTTGTAAGATTTAACGTTACAAATTTACGTGAAAATTTGCTTTAAAATCTCCGAAACTTCACGGTGTTTTGTAGCAGGAAAGAGATGGGTGCCGTTTTTAATGACGTAATCAGGTTTTGAATACTTCAGCGGAAAAACAATATCGTTCTCGGCAGAAATTTGTATGACCTTCGGATTTGCTTCAAACTTCCAGGCAGAAATCTTTTCAATGCACCATTTCAGGTAGTAAGGATTGCGGACGGTAAAATATTCCCAAATTTTGGGGTTTTTAGGATCGAAAAGTTTCCGTAAAAATGCATACACAAGCGCAGATTTTTCGTTGAATATATTTTCCGGCAGGTATTTTGGGATTTTGGTAACCTCCCCCACTTTCATGAACCTTGATTTTTCTTTGTCAGACTTAATGCTTCCTAAAATAACAATTTTCTCCGCCGGTTTGAGTTTATCGATCTCCTGAACCATAATTCCGCCAAAGGAATATCCGAGAAGACAGAAAGGTTCAGAATCATCAATTTTCTCGGCCATTCGGGCAACATAATCTCTGAAATGTTCATTCCTTTCCGGAATAAGCCATTCAATAGGAACGATTTCAAGATGTTCCGGAAATTTTATTTTTTTCAATACGCTGAAATCGGCACCCAAGCCACTGATTACATACAGTTTCATGATTTAGTCTGTATTTTTTCTTTCGTTTTTACATAAAAAAAGAGCAGAAAAACTGCTCTTCTTTATTATTTAAGAATCCATTACTTTGTCGCCACTTTTATCTGAATATCCATATCATCCTTGATGATCACATCCCTCAAGGACGAACGGTAAAATACGCCGTAATCCTGCCTGTTGATGGAAAACTTATCCGATTCGATACTTACAGAATAATTATCAACTTTAACTTTTGCCGGGAAAGAAATCGTTTTTCTAACTCCTTTCAGTGTTAAATTCCCGATCACTGTGTAGTTGTAAACCTCATCTTTCAGCGGAATTATTTTCGTTAAGTGGAATTTGGCAACAGGGTATTTTTTCACTTCAAAAAAATTGATGCTTTTCAGATCATTGGTCAATGTCGCCTGATCCTCTCCTGTTAAATCGGTGTCTGTAAGACTCCTCATATCAATCACAAATTCACCGTCAACCAACTCTCCTTTTTCAAAATTAAATTTACCGCTTTTGAGTTTTACATAACCTGAATGGGTAGTGGCATCTGTTTTAACGAGCTTGTAACCCCACCATCTGATGTCTGACGTGATCACTTTTGAAACTTTGGTATTACTCTTTCTCTTCTGCCCGAAAATGAAAGTAACACTCATCACCATCATTGCCAATAACAATATTTTTTTCATTCCTTTTTATTTATATTTTAACAAAAATAACAAAAAACACAGAATAATGGATGATTTCGAAAATTTATTTGAAATTATTTGGCGGTAACCTTCACAAGCATATCCACTTCGTCTTTTACCAAAACATCCTGCATGGCTGATTGGTAGGCTACATCAAATTTCTGTCTGTCGAAAGAAAATTTGTCGGAAACCAGGCTTACAACACCCTTACTGTATGCAATTTTTGCAGGAAAAGTGATGGTATTGGTTTTACCCTTTACCGTTAAATTACCGGTGATGAGACGGTTGTAAATTTTATTGGCATTTTTCTTCACCGAAGTGATTTTAAAAGAAGCCAAAGGAAATTTATCGGTTTCGAAAAAATCTCCGTTCTTGAGGTGATTGTTGAGTTTGGTCTGGTACTCACCGGAAAGATCTGTGGCATTTATGGAGTTCATATCCAGAACGAAATTACCTCCTACCAGTTCCTGACCTTTCATCACCATGGTTCCGGATTTCACTTTGACGTTTCCGCTGTGTGAAGACGCTTCGGTTTTGGCGACTTTATATCCCCACCACTGCACGTCGGATGCTACAATTTTCTTGGTTTGACCAAAGGCTAAACCACCGATTAAAACGGCAAATAATGCTAATTTTTTCATGTTTTTTTATTTGATTGGCACAAAGATATCTGATTTTTGCCTCCTGCTGAATTGATCTATGATAATAAAATGAATTTTCTCAAGGTAGGGTACTAAAAACTCCGGAGTTACCGGAGTTATTTTACAGTTCGCAGTAGGCTGCATAAATAGCGACTCCTTTGAGCCCCGCCTTTTCGTCTACAGCCAGGTAAAGAGGAATTTCCTTTAAAAGATTTTCCATTTTATCACTGATTTTAAATTTCTGATAAAATTTGTCCTTATCCATATAATCTTTTAACGCCATCGGAATTTCTCCGGTGATGAGAAGGCCGCCCGTTGCTTTAAGTTTTAATGCCAAATTGTTGGCTTCACGCGCCAGAAACTCCAGAAAAGTATTCATGGATATTTTACAGATCTGCACGTCGTCTTCAACGGCAGCTTTAAAAAGCTCCGTCATAAAATCGCCGCCCGAAAGTCTTGCGCCAAGCCATTCCGGTTCGGGATGCCTTTTGACATCCCTCAGAAAGCGGTAAATATTGAAGAGCCCTTTTTTTGACAGGACACTTTCCCAGCTCACAATCCCATACAGGTTGTTCAGAAACTGATAAAATTCTACTTCGGTGTTGGTTCTTGGGGAGAATTCAGAGTGGCCGCCCTCGCTGGCAAAAGGCCTCAGATATTCGCCGTCATAAAACAGTCCTGATTCGCCCAATCCGTTTCCGGGAGCCAGAATTGCCACGTTTCCTTTCGGCTGGTTTTCACTTTTATAAATGGGAATAAGTGCCTCATCAGAAATACAGGCCAAGCCGTAGGCAAAACCTTCAAGATCATTCAGAAGATGGACTTTTTTCAGCTGAAGTGTGTTTTTTATTTCCTCCGCATTCAAGTCCCACGGCAGACGGGCAGGTGCGCTTTTGGCGTTAATCACCGGTCCGGGAACCGCAACTGCAAGCCTTTCAATATCATTCAGGCGGTATTCCTGAATAAATTTCCCTGCCATTTCAGAAAAAGAGGAAAAACTTTTGGTGGAATAAGTACACTCTTCCACCAAATCCACTGTGCCGTTTGCAGATTTAAAATATCCAAAAACGGTATGATCTTCGCGCACATCTGCAGCGACAATTGCTATATTTTTATTCCGTTCACTTCCTATACCTGGTAAGTAAAGACGGTATCCTGATTCCGAATTCATAGTTTTGACTTTAATATCAAAGATAATAATTGTTTTGACAACTTAGGAAATAAAAAAAACCTTTTCGAATTGAAAAGGTTTTAAAGCTAAAATGATTTTTTCTTATTGTGCTGGTGCTGTAATTGGCCCGCTTCCTAAAGGAATGTTGTAACCTACCCCTACGCCTATGGTACCTGCATTGAAATTCTGTCCTGCAAATTCTCCATTGCTTCCTGTAAACACTTTGGTATAATGTGCATAGAAGTTCCAGTCTTTGTTGTGGTAACCGATTTCAGGTCTTAAATAAAAACCTCCGGTAGGCATGTCGGCATTGTAAACAGCGTTATTGGTTACCTTGTCGTCTCCAACAATAAATCCGTAACCCAAATCTGCACCTGCATAAAATCCGAACTGTTTAGGATACACTCTGATTAAAGCAGCAACTGGTACTACTCCGAAACCATTGTTTTCAACAGAAGTCCCATTGATGGTATTGTCTTTCCCGAAAAACTGATTGTAACCTGTCGCAAGACCCAAACCAAAACCTGGTGTTACCAGATGCTGATAAGAAACATCCAAACCAAGATTTGCCGAAGCATTCTCAGACGGTACTGCTACACCTGCATTAATTCCTACTTTCAGCATATTGTTCATGTCTGAATCCTGAGCATTCATAAAAGAAGCTCCAACAATCCCTGCCACTAAAATGGCTGATTTCATCATTTTCATAATTTTTAATTTTAATGTTTTAACGATTTCAGAAAAGAAAAAATTATGCCAAATAACCGGAAAAATCAAGCAAAACACGAATAAAGCTCTACAATTCACTCATTTACAGTAAGTTAAAAATTAAACAGGCATTTAAGTTTTCCCAGGTAATTTGTCTCAGAATTGGTGATTTTGTCAGAATTCCGGCGCAGGTTCTGACCATTTTGTCCGGAACGATTTACAGTCTTTGAGAATAATTCATCACCCTAACTTTATCTATGAAAAATTACTTTCAAAATAGACTTTTGCCCTGCCCTTTTTGTATTCCAGCCAGTCAAATTTTTCCAGGAAATCTAAGGCGGATTCAACTCCTTTTAAAAAGAGTGCCTTTTTAGTCTCCTCATCCATATTGAAATCGAGCCAGTTGGCTTTCGTTTCGAAAGTCGGAATATCGGCAATGCTGTATTTTTCGTAAAAGTTGTTTTTCGACAGAAAGTCCTTGTCGAAATTGCTTTTCATGGTGTTGAGAATTTTCCCTGCATAATCCCAGAAAGATTTGATCTCAGGTTTCGTGTTGGTTTTCGTTTCTTTCATTCTCACACCGAAAACCGGCAGCCTCGGAATGATCATACTGCTGTTATGAAAGATACTGATGGGAAAATTGGAAATGGAACCGCCGTCTATAAAAATTCCTTTATCCGGAATATCGTCTCTGCTCACAAAAATATTTCCCCAGTTTTTAATGATATTCTTGTCGGTCCGGTCAATATTAACCATGACCGGTTCAAAAAAAAGCGGGATGGCCATTGACGCACGCACAAAAACCGATGGGTTGACATTGAGACTGGCATTTTTCCAGTAAAGACCGGCGTGTGCGGGAAGTTCTATTTTTCTTTCAGAAGCAATATCTACTGTTATAAATGTGTAATCGGCTTCCAGACCTTTGAGGGTGTTTTCGTAATAAATGTTTTTGTGATACTGCTCATTCATCTGCTGCATGATCCGGTCATTTTCCTGTTTTCCGGCGGCACTAAGCTGGAAATGATAGTTCGTATTGCCTTCCACAAGGCCGTTTTCATCAATATAGAATTTTGCAATGCGGTCCAGTTCCAATTTGTTCGTAATGTGTTTCGAAGCCAGGATTTTTTCGAGAAACCGGAGGAATACATTTCCGGGATTGATGCCAAAACGGGCTTTCTTAAATTTTAAAAGCAGGAAAACAATCATCCCGGTAAGCAGCAAAAAAACAGAAAGCAAGATAAGATATACCGTTTTACCAATGACTGCAAAGGCAGAAACAACCGGAAAGATCAGCGTAAGCAAACACAGAAGCAGTGCATAAACCAGCAGGACCGTTTTAAACCAGCCGTCTTTTGAAATGATGCTCTTAATGATTCTTTTTGCCAGTGGATTTCCGTCGACAAAAGAAAAAAGATCCATATTCCTGATGATCCGGAAAAGTTCCGGCGTTACCGCTTCTTTTTTGTTTTTCCCCAAGGCCGCCATCAGCAACGTATTGACGGCTCCTGCGCTAGTTCCGGCAAGTTTCGTAAACCGGATTCCGATATATTCCAGAACGAAACAGAAACCCACAAGGGAAATTCCCAAGGTACCACCGCCTTCCTGCACCAACTGTATGTACTGCTGTTTTTCACCATTTTCCTCGGTAAACACATCCGAGAAGGTCCTGTTCTCCTTTTTCAACAGGTGGAGCCTTTCCAAAAGGAGAGCGGTATTGGTATCCGTTTTTATTTTCGGATCTGAAATATAATTGATGATATCCGCTAACTGTTGCCCATTCATCCTTTTAAATTTTGAATGTTAAACGAAGATGTAGTCATTTGGCTGCAAAAAGTACGTTGCATTTTTCACCAGGTCGGCTTCGCGATCCCTGCGCAGCCGCAGACCTTTGGACCTGGGCCATAACCTCTTCATATTCCGTATTTCTTCTGAGATTTTTTGAAGATTTTTTGAAAAGATCCATTTCCGAATATTTTTCATCTCAACACGGCTGTCTCCTTCCAGTCCTGAACCTCTGTTATACACCAACGAGAGCAGCGCACCCTGTGCATCGGGCGGCAGAAGCGCGATTCCTGGATAAGTTTTCGCAGTCAGCGCGGCATATTCAGACAAAGATCTGGTGTAGAATATTTCCAAAGCGGCTTCCAGCGGTATGGTGAGGTTTTTTACCGTGGACAAAGCCTTTTTTGCATGGGCGGCTTTAAGCCCAACCACGGTTTTAAGTCTGTTATAAACAGCAGGTGATAAAAGAGATTCCCAGTCTTTTTTAAATTTCGCCTGCGTGGCATAGCCCAGATCATAGCCGATTCCTATGGTAATGCCGCTTTCTCCTTCCGGCCAGATGGGATGTTGGTAAAGCGACAGATATCTTGCGTGCGAACCGATCTCAAATTCCAGGATCATTTCCGCAGATTTCCGGGAGATGATCAGCGAAGCGCCTTTTGGAAGGTCCGGAAGTTTTAGGTCGAGGAAAGACTCAATTCTTGTAAGGGTTGCAACGCCAAAGATTCCGTCAACCGCTTTTCCCGCAAAACCTAGTTTTTTCTGGATGTTTTTTTTCTTTTCTTCAATAGTGATTCCTGATAGCGGAAGCCCGAGCAATTTCATCAGTTCATCACACGTCTTGCCGTCAAAAATACCTGTTTGGAGAACCTGAAGGTTCTTCTGAATTTTTTTGATCCGTATTTCCAAAGGATGGTCCATGTCGAAATATTTAGCAGTTGCCTCATCAAATTTAGGAAGAAAAGTATATTTTAATGGATATCCATTTAAATTTTAACGGACGAACCGGTCAAAAAAAAATCCAACTGCATTGCTGCGTTGGATAATTTTTTAAAGTGCCGTGTTTTTGGCCATTGCTTTCTCCTGCTGTTTGCGGGCCCGCTTTTCTTCGTATTTTTTCATTACGTAACCGATGGCTATTGGTGCCACCCACATCAGGACTCTTCTTAATAATACTGGATTCATAATATTTATTTTTAGAAGTGAGTTTCAAGAATTAAGCCAAGAGTTTAAAAACTGTTAATTTACGTTTTTAATTAGCAGCCAACCAGTAAAGATTCTTTTGTCGGAAATTTCAATGACATACCAATAGCTTCCGGTAGGCAATGGGTTTTCGTTCATTTTGCCATCCCAAATAAACTTTTCGGTTTGTATGGTTTTAGAGAAAACAGTTTGACCTTGTCTGTTAACCACTGTTATCTTCGATCCCGGATAATTTTCTATTCCTTTAATATACCAATTATCATTGTAACCGTCGGCATTAGGAGTAATCGTATTCAGTATGCTGAAAATTGTGAAATTCTGTTGGTCTACGAAACATCCATTTGGTGTCCTGACATACACTGTATACTCCTGATTAAGTAAATTTTCGAAAACATTAGAATTTTGCCAGATGGAATTGTCCAGTGAATATTCATAATTACCCGCGGGTGTTATTGTAACTGTTGCTGAACTATTATTGATCGTAACAGCACTAATTTCACCAAAATCGTAATAAGACGCTGTAATGCTTGCCGTACTTTTGCACCCTTCTGCAGTTGTCACCTCAACAGTGTAAATGCCAGGTAGCGAAATACTGATAGAAGGTGTAGTCTCTCCCGTGCTCCATAAATACTTAAAATATCCAGAACCTGCGTTCAGTGTCAAATTTTGGCCTTTACAGAACCTTACCGTGGCAGGAATTTCTATAAACGGTTTCAGATAAAGTATGATTATCAGATCCACTATTTTATAGCAGCCTTCGTTATTACTAACCTTAACTTTAATCGTATTTTGGCCGCTGGTAATAAGATATGCTGCAGGATTATTGATAATATTCCCTGCTCCATCTGAATACTCAAAAATATAATTATTAGAATTAGTGATGAGGTTTTGCTCAAACTGATGCAAATTTATTGTCGCATCACTAGCAAAACTGTTGTTACACAAATGATGAGTGTAATTAGCCGCAGGAATGTTATTAAGTGACAGTGATACTAACACCGGAGTTTTAGCAGAAACACAGCCAGCCACAGATTGGGAGATATAGTACGTTTCACTGTTCACAAGAGGCGTTGTTAATGGCAATACATTGCCGGCCAAATCGTAATACTGTAATGAATTTCCTGTTACAGTTATATCCGCTAAAGTGGGGTTAGATGAAATACAGAAATCCTGGGTGGCAACAGCAACAGGAGGGGCTGTAGTGGTAATCTGGATTAAAAGCGGAATTTTTATGCTTTCACAGTTGTTAATGGTTTGAGTCGCATAGTAAGTCTGTCCGTTCACCAGCAATGTGGTTGAATTTAACAGATTTCCACCAGCATCATACCACTTAATATTTTGTCCGGTGATTTGAATATCAGAGATCTTGGGAAAATTGGCGGCACAGAAAGTCTGAATGGCATTTTGGGTGACTGGCGGTGGAACAGCGGTTATAATCACATTCTGATTTTGGGTTACCGTATTCCCGTTACCATCATCATAACTCCAATGAATAACATAACTCCCCGCTGAGGAGTAAGATAACGGATCTGAAGTTGTAGCGGTAATGGTTCCCGAACAGTTATCGGAAGCAGTGGGAAATAGAGTAATTGCCGTCTGGCAATCCCCTGTGATATCCGGTAAATTGGCAACATTTGGTATTGGTGATACCGTGTCTCCCACCATTACGTTAACGGTAAAACTACCGTCACAAGCTCCCGAGCCGGTAATTTCACAGGTATATATCCCGGAATTGGCAATTGTAGCATTGGGGATCGTTGGATTTTGACTGATTGAAGTGAAGCCGTTTGGCCCGGTCCAGTTATAGGTTGTTCCACCACTCGCATGTAACTGTATTAAAGAATTTACGCAGACCGGAGAATTGGAAGTTATTATTGCAGAAGAGGTGCAGTCTTTGAATTTTGCAATAAAAATGTCATTGGAAGGATGTCCCCCAGTTTGCTGAAAAGTTCCGGGTGTGGCAATTCCAGTGGTATTATTGCTGGACATGCCGGTTAAGTAAATAAAGTCTTCATCATCTTTTGTTACCTCTCCTAATTGAGTACCCCCGTTTCCTCCATAAAATGTACCCCATTGTTTAATGTTGTTGGCGTTGTATTTTATCATAAAGGTTTTAAGTGTGGGACCAGTTTGCTCCATATAAGCACCTGGCGTCGCTATATCGGTTTGATTAATGTGATGTGTGAGACCACTGAAAAACACATTTCCTGCACTATCGATATATGCTGTTAGCTGAACTTGATACTGAAATGGCAATCCAACTTTTGTTATGATATTGTTGTTGAGGTTTATTCTCCATATTCCCGGTACTGTGTAAGTAGGTGCGTTAAGATCAGGAAATTCTCCTGCCAAAATCAAGTTCCCATTTACAATTCTTGCTTCTCGAACAACATCCTGAATGGAATTTCCGAAATAGCTTGACCGCAATAACACTCCCGAATTTGAAAATTTCAAATACAAACCATCAGTTACCCCCGAATTAGTTGCCTGAAAAGGATTAATCATTGGTATAAGTTGAGATCTTGTTGCACCAATTATCTCTAAATCACCCGTGGAAGAGAAGATATTAAAAATTGATGTTGAATAATCTGTTGCACCAAAATAAGTGGACCACAATGTAGTTCCTGATGCATCAACACTTGCAAGAAACCCATCCGTCGATCCATTCGGACTTAGCTTATTCTGCTGTACAGCATTATTAGTCGGAAAATTAGGACTAAAAGTTTGCCCGCCTATATAGATTTTATTCTGATTATAGGAGACTGTGTATAAATAGTCGGGGGAATTTCCAATATAATCTCTCCGGAAAATCAGACCTCCATTAGTGTTAAATTTCGCCAAAACCACATCAATATTACTACCCACTCTGTAAATTTCACCCCCAGCATAAATATTGAAATTTTCATCAAAATCAATATCTCCAAATGCATCATTTTGTGGTGTTCCAAAATAAGTTCCCCAAATTTTTTGCCCGTCTTTACTGATTTTCATAAGAAAAGCATCACTATTTCCGGCTAAATTCTGCTGATATGTTCCTGAGGAAGCAAAATTGGTAACGCTTGTTGTGCTACCGTAAAGATAGCCTTTGTTCTGAGAATCAGTTTTTATGCGGCCATAATCCTCTCCATATCCCCCCGCATAACTCCCCCATATTCTTGTTGGAACGGGGTCAATAATTACTATTTGGTCCGATACCTCCATAGGAGTCTTAAAGCCGAATATCTGGTCGCCTAAATCCTGAAAAGATACTTCAATATTTTCAGTGCGGCCATCATTATTTAAAAGCCAACTGTTCGGAATGTTTTCTTCCAAATCTCCAAACCGCACCTTCATGGTAAGTTTACCATTTGCTATTTGTGCCCTGGCCCCGTTGATTTTCATTTTAATATCTGAAATCTTTCCTCCCGGGTGTATAATAAAATTGTACTCTATAGGTTTAAGGCTATCCTTAGGTTTAAAAAATTTAAGATCAATTTTCGGGTAAATATTTTTATAAAGCAAGCTTTTAAAACGATGTACATTGGTAACACCTTTCTGTGTGCTTTCTAAATTATAATAATTATCATACTCAGCGGTTTTTCCTTCCGGAATTATTACAGGATCAGTATTTGAGCCCATCAATTCTATATCAACCCGGTGTAGCATTTTTTCGTAAAGAAAATCATCAAAATGATAAATTTTCCCTTCAGGAATATTGGTTTCCGGAACGGTTTTATTTTTTGGATTTTGTATTTTTTTTACTTCGTACAGGTCATATGAAAAACCATTTTTACGAAGCTGAACATTTAACCCTGCCGAATGATAGAGGTATTTTACTTCAGCATTTTGTTTGCCGTCCTGATCTACAATCTGTCCTTTATTCTCATAAAACAGGTAATCATTTTGAGGAGTTAATTTTTCCTGTGAAAACATAATAATATGAGTCAAAGTAAATATAAGACAGAGTGTAATTTTCTTCATGAATTAGTTTTGAACAAAAATAAAAAAACAATTGAGGATTATGGATAATTTATGTGGCATTTCAAACTATTTTATAAAAAGCCACTGGATTTATCTCCTCACCTCATCCGACAGGAAATTTTCCTTATCTGCTTTTCCCATTTTAACCTCTTTTAAAACTTATCATCAAACCCTCAAATTGATAGCATGAGTGTTTCCCAACTTCAAAAAAACAAACATCTGCTTTTACGCGCCGGTTTTGGGTCAAATCTTTCTCAGATAAAAAATTTAGCCGGCCGGCCCCTCACCGAAATCTGGAAGAATTTAGCTGCAGATTATCCCTTCAAACCTCTTGAATTAAAAGACGGACCCGAAAATGTAGATTATCAAAAAGTCGCAAAACTCGATGAAGAAGCCAAAAAAACCTTACTTCAGAAAAACCGAAAAAACAATCAGGAAATTAACCTCGCCTTTTTTGATCAGATGGTATATTCCGAAGACCAGCTGAGGGAAAAAATGGCCTTTTTCTGGCATGGTCATTTTGCAACCCGAATTGTAAACTCCAGGTTCAATCTTCAGCTTTTAAATACCATCCGCGAAAAAGCCCTCGGGAATTTTGGCGATTTGCTCCGGGCAGTTTCCCAAACTCCCGCCATGCTGCAGTTTCTCAATAATCAGCAGAATAAAAAAGGCCATCCCAACGAAAATTTTGCCCGTGAAGTCATGGAACTTTTTACTTTGGGTCGCGGTAATTATACTGAAAAAGATATTCAGGAAGGTGCGCGTGCCTTTACCGGCTGGAGTTTTCTTCCCGACGGAAGTTTTTTCGAAAGACCGAAACAACATGATTTTGGCACAAAAACGTTCTTGGGCAAAACAGGAAATTTTGATGGAAACGATGTTTTAAACATTATTCTTGATCAAAAAGCATGTGCCCGATTTATTGTTACCAAAATTTATCAATTTTTTGTCAACGAAAAACCGGATGCCAATATTATTGAGCATTTAAGCGATCGGTTCTATGCATCAAAGTATGATCTTAAAGGTCTGATGACTGAAATATTCACCGCAAAATGGTTTTACAGCCCGGAAAATATTGGAGTAAAAATAAAATCACCCATCGAACTCATGGCAGGAATCATGCGCATTCTTCCCATGCAGATTGAAAAACCCGAAAATTTAATTGTCTATCAGAAATTGCTGGGACAAATGCTGCTTTATCCGCCCAATGTTGCGGGCTGGCCTTCCGGGAAAGCCTGGATCGACAGTTCCACCTTAATGTTAAGATTGCAGATTCCCCAGATTTGGTCGGGTTTAAGACCCTTAGAATTTAAACCCAAAAGTGACGATGATGTAGAAATGGGGATGAAAAATACGCAGAATTATTATAAAAATTTTAAAAACCCCAATATTTCAATTGACTGGCCTGCGGTGGAGGAGGTTTTTAAAGATAAAGAGCCCATCGATATCTTACTTCAGAAAAGCAACTCCCTTTCTGAAAAAACTTCGGAACAGTTTTCCCATAACTCGGTAAAACAGAAAATAATCAACCTCATGTCAACCCCCGAATTTCAGCTTTGTTAATGAATATTTACATAACCAACCTCTAATATCCGAAATATGTTAATCAAAAGACGAGATTTTCTCAAAGTATCTTCTTTGGCTGCGGCTTCACTCATGATTCCCAATTTTCTGCAGGCGATGACTTTGCCCGATGTTTTGGATAAGGAAAACAGGATACTGGTCGTTCTCCAGTTCAGCGGCGGAAATGACGGTTTAAACACCATTATCCCCACGAAAAACGATATTTATTTCCGGGAAAGAGCCACCATTGCCATCAAAGATTCCCTGCGTCTCAGTGATGAAGCAGGAATCAATCCCAGTCTCAGTTATTTTAAAGAGCTTTTTGATGGTGGCGAGCTTGCCGTTTTGAATAATGTAGGCTATCCAAATCCGGACAAATCGCATTTCCGAAGTATGGATATTTGGCATTCCGCCAGCAAAAGTGACGAATTTTTAGAAACAGGTTGGGTCGGTAGATACCTTGATGAAGCCTGTTACCGTTGCGACCATCCGACACAGGCACTCGAAATTGACGACATGTTGAGTTTGGCGCTGAAAGGAAAAGAGAAAAAAGCCTTTGCCTTCAAGGATCCAAGAAGATTATATCAGACCTCGCAGGAAAAATATTTCAAAGCGCTTTACGACACTCATCATCACGACGATGAAACGGTAGAATATCTTTACCAGACAATGGGTGCTACCATCAATAACGCCCAATATATCTTTGAAAAAAGCAAGGCGAAAGCAACCACCGCACTTTATCCCGATTCGGCTTTAGGAAAGGATTTCAAGAACATTGCGTCGCTCATTAATTCTGATATCAATACGAAAGTGTATTATCTTTCCGTCGGAAGTTTCGATACCCATGTGAATCAGAATCAAAAACAGTCCCAGCTTTTTTCCGAAATCAATGAAGCCGTGAAAGCCTTTGTAAAAGATTTAAAATCCCAGCGAAGATTTGAGGATGTTTTAATCATGACGTTCTCCGAATTCGGTCGGCGCGTTTCCCAGAATGCCAGCAGAGGAACCGACCACGGTACCGCTAATCAGATGTTTTTCGTTTCCGGTGGATTGAAAAAGAAAGGAATGCTGAACCAGTTGCCCGATCTGGAAAAGCTCAATGACGGAGATTTAATCTACACCGAAGATTTCCGGAAAGTGTACGCAACAGTTCTGAAAAACTGGCTGGGTGCCGATTCCTCCAAAATTTTAGGCTGGAAAAACGGAATTTACGACTTTGTATAAAAAAACCACCGTTCATCCGGTGGTTTTTTTATTGATATCTTTTCAGTCTTAGAATTCACGTCCCAAAAAGCTTGACCTTCGAACTAAATACCGTCCCACGCAAACTTCATTCCGGATATTTTGGCGGTCGTTTCCATCGGGAATTCTCCAAGGGAGCTTCAGGCATTAAGCCAAAAACGGGAGGAAACCGATTTAGAAATTTAAGGATTCTGTGACTTCACACCATCAAACAATTTTGTAATTGTTCAAAGCCAACTGCAGATTTTTTTCAATCCTTTCCTTTAACTTACTGGGTTTAAGAATGGTGATTGATTCACCCATACCTAAAATCAAACGCTCCAATTCAAAATTAAGCTGCACTCTAATCCGGAAAGTGACGCCACAATCATCTTCTTCTAAAATTTCCTGAGTGCGGTGGAAAGGTTTTGTGATCACATAAGGCGCATTGCGGCTTTCGATCCTGAAAACAACATTTTGGGGCCGTTGCGTCTCCGATACCGTAACTCCAATCACTTCACCGAAATATCGGTCAGCATCAAAATCTTTTTCAATGTACGGGGTTCCCTCTTGTGTTTGGATTTCTTCCATCCGGTCCAACGCCAGGTTATACAGTTTGTTTTTGTGCCAACAGATTAAAAACCAGCGATTATTGTATTCCTTTAGCAACTGTGGGTGAACAGTCATATAACTGGCATCTCTGGCGTTGAAACTTTTATACAGGATCCTTAAAACCTTTTTACTCACCACTGCCTGATAAAGCACATCAATATGCTCCAGACCCTTCAACCGTTCATTTTTGTCCAAATGAATAATCGATTTTTCCTGTACTGACTTTACAGAATCTTCAAGTTTTTGAATGACACCGTTCATCTCTGTAAACATCGAAAAATCCTTAAATTGTTTGAGTATTTGAATCGCATTATTCATCGCTTTCAAGTCCCTTTCGTTTACCTGAATCTGATGGATACTGTATTCTGGATCACTGTAACGGTAATATTTCCTGTCATACACTTCAATCGGAGCTTCGTAACCGAATTTTTCGCTGCGCATGTTCTGAAGGTCTAACTGCACAGTACGTTTGCTTACAAAAGATTCTTTTCCTTCAAATTCAAACAAAGCTTCAGAACATTCGTCTATTAAATCTTCGAGCGTATAGTTTCTGAATTTGTTTTTAAGACACCGGTCTAAAGTTTTGTATCGGATTAATGCGTTCTTATTCGATGACATTTTCTTTCTTTTTCAGCGCTTCAGACTCAAATAAAATACCGTCCCAGCCAAACTTTATGAAATTTCTGATATTCTGATGATCATGGCCGTTTGGATTGTTTAAAACATCTCCCCTGTAAATCTCTCCGAATAGATGCAGCAATTCCGATTCTGAAAGATGATGAATTTTGCCAAAGCTAAAAATCTTGCATGAGCCATTGTTTTGACCGCTTTCATTTACAACCCCACCGTTTGTGAATTTGGATGGTGTAAAAATATAATGATGGTCTATATAAGAAATCACCTCTTTAAACTGTAAGGTTTCCGGCGAGGTTTTAAGTTGTGATAATATCATTGTTATTAATTTTTATAAATGTAGGAAATAATTTCAACTGCGCAAAATGGTTGCGTACATGACTTTTTTCTTTGTATCATCAAATTAAACATTATGAAAATAACAGGAAACGAATTAATCGATTTAGGGTTCAAACCAAAAAAATGGTTTACCGAGGCACTGGTTCACATCAATGAAAACAAACTTGACCACGCTGCGATGACGGAATATCTGGAGCAGTTTAAATCCCCTGATCCAAAACCGCTGCATGCCGATCCGGTTGATTTTATTGTGAACATCAAAGCGGAAAATGAAAATGAAACTGACAATGTTGAAAAAGTCATCAGGACGATGAAAGTATTAATGAAAACACCAACGCTGATGGCGGGTGCAATCATGCCCGATGCTTGCCCAACAGGTCCGGAAGGAAACATTCCGGTAGGCGGTGTCGTGGTTGCGAAAAATGCTATTCATCCTGGATTTCACAGTGCAGATATCTGTTGTTCGGTAATGCTGACCGATTTTGGGAAAAAAGATCCCAAAGAAGTTTTAGATGCTGCCCACTCCATCACTCATTTCGGGTACGGCGGTAGAGACCGGGGTTCACAAATGCCCATGTCGGCTGAACTGATGGATGCCTTCAGGGGAAATTTCTTTCTGAATGATGAGCGTTTAATCAGCATCGCACGTTCGCACATGGGAACACAGGGAGACGGGAACCATTTTCTTTTCGTCGGTATTTCAAAAAATACCGGAAATACGATCATGGTTACCCACCACGGATCACGCGCTCCGGGAGCGATGTTGTATGATAAGGGGATGAAAGTAGCAAACCGCTTTCGGGAAGAGTTATCTCCTGATACATTAAAGGAAAATGCATGGATTCCTTTTGAAACTGAAGAAGGGCGGTCATATTGGGATGCCTTGCAGCTCATCAGAAAATGGACCAAGGAAAATCATGAATCCATCCACAGCGCGACACTGGAAAAACTGAAAATTGAAAAACTGGATCGTTATTGGAATGAGCATAATTTTGTATTCAGAGACGGAGATTTATTCTATCACGCGAAAGGTGCAACACCGCTTGATGACAAATTTATGCCGGATGTTACTGGTCCGCGACTCATCCCACTGAATATGGCAGAACCAGTGTTAATTGTTCAGGGGAAAACCAACGACAGAAATCTTGGCTTTGCGCCGCACGGCGCAGGAAGGAATTTCAGCAGAACCCAGCACAAGAAATCTCTGGCCCATAAAACGACTGAAGAAATCTTCGAAGAAGAAACAAAAGGTCTGGACATCCGGTTTTTCACCAACGACGTTGATATCTCGGAACTTCCGAGCGCCTATAAAAGCGCAAAGAATGTAAGAGCCCAAATTGAAGAATATGGTCTTTGTGAAATCATTGACGAAGTGTTGCCTTTCGGATGTATAATGGCGGGTGATGTTCAGAAAAACGCACCTTGGAAAAAGAAGAAAAAATTCAGGAAATAAAAAAACCACCGGATAATCGGTGGTTCTTTCATTTTATATCTTTTCAGTCTTGGAATCCCTTCCAAAGCTCCTCTTCAATCAAGATTAGGTTCCTTCCAATTTCATAAAATTCCGGATATTTTGGTGGTCATTTGCATTGATCGTCTGTTGATTCATTTTTATCGAAACTTGCATATATTTGATTGCCAACTAAGATCACATTCATAAGAGACATATATACAAGTCATGCAATATTCTATGAAAAAGTCCGAAACCAAAGGAAGTCAAATATTTAAAATAATTTTTTATTCAGTAATAATTGCAAGTTTATTCGGAGCGATTCATAATCAAATATCTTATTCAGTTTCTTCAGAATTCTTCACAAATTTTCTTTTCGGAAATTTTGGCACCCATGAATGGAATTTAAAAAATAACAGACTTGAAGCATCAATTGTAGGAATAATTGGTTCGTACTGGGTTGGATTAATTCTCGGAATAATTTACATAATAGTTTTTCTCTTTATGAGAACCGAAAATAATTTTAAAGATATCATTAATGCAATTTTAATAAATATTGGCTGTGCATTTCTTGGAAGTTTTATTGCATATTTGATTGCAAAATATTTAATTGATTACGAAAATAGTGGAGTTTTCATTGATTTTGGAACTCAAAATCCGCAAAATTATCTTGAAGCAGCTTTTATGAATACTGGAAGTTATATCGGTGGAATTTTAGGAGTTATTGCTGGAATTATTTACTTGTTGAAAAAAAATAGTAACTACGAAAATAAAAAGAACAGATTATAACACGGCATTTCTACAACCGTGTAAAGTTTGTTCGAAGATTTTAGCAGTTAATAAAGTTCTTAGCAAGTAGAAAGTTTTCGTATTTTTTTCCGGCCTTCGGCAATACCCGCACCTTTGGCGCTCAAATCCTGCTTCATCGCAGCCAAACCATCCCGGGAATTTTCTAACTGCTCACTTCTGCTTTCAAAGCTTCCCCTTCAAACGAAATTCCGTCCCACCCGAACTCCATAAAATTCCGGATATTTTGCTGGTCATTTACATTGATCGTCTGTTGATTCATTGTTATCAAAACTTGCTTATATTTGATTGCCAACTAATATCACATTCAGGAAACCAATACAACATAATGCGGTTATTGGTTTTATGATATGAGACATATATACAAGTTGTGGGCAATTTTAAGATAAAAAATATTATAAAAGAATAAGGATTTGAATGAAGTAAAAATAAATACGAGTAAATTAAAATCCGATATAAATAAATTTAGGATTTCATTAATCATTTTGACTATATTTCAACTGATATATCTCTTGACAATAGTAGGAAGTTTTGTGTTAATAGTGAAATACAAAATAACAGATTCGGGCATAATTTCCCTGTGGATATTTTTAATTTTAGCAGGCGCGATTATTTTAGGATTTTTCAAAATGATATTTACATTTATTGTAATAAAATACGAACGAAAATACATACCAATCACTCAAAAGAAAAATAAAGACAATCTCCTGATGATTATGTTTACAGGTATAATTGGTTTATGGTTGTGGCTTCCAAACAAAAAAGAGACAGATCAAATTATTAAAAAAGTTTACCAAAACAACGAAAATGAGGACGGTAAAACTATTCTGATTTAAAAATCGAAGGAAAGATTGAAAAACATATTTTTAAAAACGAAATAATAAAAGAACTTAAAATAATTACCACATTATAACCGACAATAATTAATAATAGAAAACTGCCCACAACACGGTATTTATATTAGCGGGGTTGAAGTTTACATCATAAAGATTTTCGCTAAATGTTGCGCGCAGCCAAAGCATCCCGGGAATTTTCTAAATTCTCACTTCTGCTTTCAAAGCTTCCCCATCAAACGAAATCGCCTCCCACCCAAACTCAATAAAATTCCGGATATTTTGGGGTCATTTACATTGATCGTCAGTTATTTCATTATTATCGGAACTTGCTTATATTTGATTGCCAACGAAGATCACACTCATGAGACCAATACAACATAATACGGTTGTGTTGGAATGATTATATGAGACATATATACAAGTTATCTGTAATTTTAAAACAAGCCGTCACCGAAATGAAAGAATTAAAGAGATATTTTATAATTTGGTGGATTCCTATAATCGCATATATTATTCCCTACTTAATCTACGTTTTAGGAACATTATTTAAAAATGATGATGTAATTGATATAGCGCTAATTTTCTTCTACTTAAATATTCTTGGAAATATAGTTTCGGGCATTGTTCAAATTTATCTCAAAAAATGGTTTCTGTTAATACCTCAATTTTTGATTTCAGGTTTTTTGTTCTTTTCCGTTTCTGTTTATTTCACTTTTTCACCACCTGATTATTATGGTGCTAATAAAAAAATTCCTGAAAATATTAGATTCGACAAACCCTTAAATCGAGAAATAACCATAAGTGACTTAAAAGAAAATGATTTTAAATTAGCAGAAATTTCACAACCTGGAATTTATAATTATTACACAAACTATCAACCAAAAGAATTAGGGATATTTTTTATCAAAGCCTATGAAATAACTTCCAATGATAGATTATCTGAAGAAAGAATGACCGACCGCTCTAAAATAATTGTTGACAGTTTAAACAGAGGTTTACATTCTGGCGAATTTACAATTTACGAAGGTTCTTGGGGTGACAAATATGGAGCAAGAATTGAACTTTGGTACGAACCCAACACAGGAAAATCTTATAAAGTTGCGGTAAAAAACTATATTGTAGAAGGTTGGATGAGATAAAAACAACCGCTAACAGGATATTCCTACAACCGGGTTTAAGTTTTCAGTTGAAGATTTTAGCGATCACACCAGCTTCCCCGCAGCCAAAGCATCCCGGAAATTTTCTAGGTTCTCGCTTCTGCTTTTAAAGCTTCCCCTTCAACCGAAATTCCGTCCCACGCAAATTTCATAAAATTCCGGGTATTTTGGGGTCATTACATTTATCGGCTGTTGATAAACTATTATCGAAACTTGCTTATATTTGATTGCATATATACAAGTTTAGCGGCAAGTGTATCGACGACGAAACAACCATACGACTTACAAAAACAGAAAGAAAATATGAATAATTCGGACAAAGACAAAATGATTAAAAACCTGAACGAAATTGTTGTTCCAGCATTACGACAATTAAATTTCAAGGGTTCATTTCCGCACTTTAGACGACTGACAACAGACCGCATAAACCTTTTGACTTTTCAGTTTGACAGACACGGTGGAGGATTTGTAATTGAAATTGCAAATTGCAACTCGACAGGTTATAAAACCTCTCTGGACAGACCAATTGAACCTAACAAATTAACAGCTCACGACTTTAATACAAGAAAAAGAATACAAGCAAATATGAAAACACCAGACAGTTCAACGGACGACTGGTTTCGTTACGACAAAAAGAATTTGTTTGGTTTAGGCGACATTTATAAAAAAGTTTGTAAGGACGTATTAACAAAACTCGACGTCGCAGACGACTATTGGAAAAACGGAGAACTGAACTAACGACAGAACACCAGCCGATAACAGCACCCTTGCAATATGCTGGGGTTCGTGCATTTGCAAGCGCATTTTTTCAGCGGTGTAAACTTTTTGTTGGCGCTTGCCATAACCTGTGGAGCTTTTAATATATATTTGTGGTAGTAGGCAGTGAAGTGCTTTCTAATCCAGCCATCCCGGGAATTTTCTGACTTCTCACTTCTGCTTTCAGAGCTTCCCCTTCGAACGAAATTCCGTCCCACCCAAACTCCATAAAATTCCGGATATTTTGATGGTCATTTACATTTCTAGTCTGTTGATTCATTTTTATTGAAACTTGTTTATATTTGATTGCTACCTTAGATGCCATTTCATGGATCAATTCAACGTAATACGGTTATTGGTATGATGGTAGGAGACATATATACAAGTTAGTAGCTATTTTAAGATGGCATCGAAACAGATAGCAATTTAATACTACCGCAGAATGACAAAACTGACATTTTTCATATTGACAATATTAGGATTAACAATATCGTGTAACAATGGACAACGAAAAGACGGCAAGTCCCCAACCGACAGCATAGCATTAACTAAAATAGACAGTATAACGGAAACTAAATTTGAATCGACAGAAATTGTTTGTGACACAGTGTATCCAAACAAAGTCTACAAAATAAGCCTGATGGCTTTTGACCCAAGGAATGAAGACGAAAAAATTCCAAACACTTTGTTCACTATCAGCAAATTGACAAACGGAAAATATTTGCCAATTTTTTCGGACTCAATTTTCAGCAGAGTTCAAGAAGTTCGTTTTGAGGATTTCAACAATGACAAAGTAAAAGACATTTTAGTGCAAAACTATTCAGACGTAAGAAGTAACTGGACTTATTATTTGTATTTGGCTGATACCGTTCAGGACAAATTCAAAAAAATTAAAGGTTTTGAAGAAATCAAAAACCCGAATTATTTACCACAATACAATCTTATAGACAACTATGTTATGTCGGGTCAAATTTGGACAAGTTTTTATAAAATAACGGGCGACACCATTAAGGATTTTGACATTGTAATTTATGACAACCAAGCAGACAATGGAAGTTATGACCGTGAACACAAAAAAGCTATTAAATCAATATTGACACAAGAAAAAAACAGCCCCTAACAGCGCCTTTGCATTATGGCGGGCGAAGCATCTCTGTGCAGTAAAAAACCTCCCTTTGTCATGCTACCCGCTTCCGCGCACCCAAAGCATCCCGGGAATTTTCTAACTGCTCAATTCTGCTTTCAAAGGTTCCCTTCAAATGAAATTCCGTCCCACCCAAACTCCAGAAAATTCCGGATATTTTGATGACCATTTACATGGAGCGTCTGTTGATTCATTATTATCGAAACTTGCTTATATTTGATTGCTAACTAAGCTCAAATTCATGAGACCAATACAACACATTAGAGTTATTGGTATTATGATAGGAGACATATATACAAGTTAGTGGTCAGCTTAAGAGACAACCTAGAAATGAAAGAGCAAGAACATTATAACGACAATTTTAATCAGAGAAGAGACTTCTTTCAGAAAAACTTTGCAATAAAAATCGGTAAACAAAGAACTGATGTTAAAAGTGAAGACATATTAAAGAACTCTTGCCCAGTTTGTGGTTACTTGACCTTGGACGAGCGGGATTCGTTTGACATTTGTGCTATATGTTTTTGGGAAGACGATGGAATAGATGACTTTGAAGTGAACAATGACAGCGGACCAAACCATATGACACTTAAAGAAGGACGTGAAATTTTCCAAGAAGCAAAAAGAAAACTGTTATCTGCAACCGAAGGTGACAACTTAATTGATACTCTGAAAAACAAATTTTTAAACCTAGACAATTCAATTGAACTAGAAAATTTAGACAAGTCTGAAATAGTTAGATTACAAAACGAAATAGTTGACTTGCTGACTAAGAACAAAGTATATGGACTTGAAAAACTGTTTGACAAATAAAAGCCGAACCGCTAACAGCACCAATAAGAAATTGACGGTTCAGTGGTAATTGAACATTGAGCTTCGTATCAGCAGACAGTTTTCGTCTCCAAAATCGACAACTTCCTGTAGCTGCAAAACATTAGCGCTCAAACCGTCCTTCATCGCAGCCTAAAGCATCCTGGGAACTTTCTAACTGCTCCCTTCTGCTTACAAAGCTTCCCTTCAAACGAAATTCCCTCCCACCCAAACTCCTTAAAATTCCGGATGTTTTGGTGGTGATTTACATTGCTCGTCTGTTGGTTCATTATTATCGAAACTTGCTTATATTTGATTGCTCACGAAGATCACATTGATGAGACCAATACGACATAATACAGTTGTCTTGGTACTATTGTATGAGACATATATAAAAGTTAGTGACAACCGTATGGCGACTACAATCAAGAAAATATTACCCTACTTTTTGACCTCAATTTTTGCGGTTGGGCTTTGGTGGATTTTGACGTGGACTGACAATTATGCTTGGAACCCAGTTGGAAAAGAATTGTTAATGCTTGAAATTGCTCTTATTTCAATTTTCTATTACAAGACACTTTTTTGGTTAGTTATCGCAAACGTGACAGTTTTTACTGTTAGACAATTATTGCGTAAGCACTATAAGACGACTGCTATTAGTGCACTTTTGACAATTTCATTTTATTTCTTCGTTGGACAAGTAGTTGATAAAAAATGTGCTTTTCATTATTATTCTGTTTTTCATAACCAGTCTGTTTCAGAAGAATATATCGACAGACCAATACTTGAAGCAGGTTATCAAATCGGACCAATCGTAACAGAAAATATTGCTGACAAGGAAATGAAATATAGACGTTATGCAATCGGTGGACTTGAAAAAATAGGATACAAACCAGCGACTCCAACGCTAATCAAAATTCTACTTGACAAAAGTGAAATAGACGTATTTAGAGCAGACGCTTACGAAGCATTAACAGCTTTCGACACAGATGAGACAAGGAAAATATTAACTGAATTTAAAAACCAAGCAACCGACTCTCTTGACAAAAAGGTAGTTGGGCTTGGAGAATATTTTATAGACAACAAGTAAATGCAGACAAGAGCGGCAACCACTAAGAGCACATTTGCAATAGGCGGGGTTTAGCTATGCTGATTTTCATTTCGTCCTCAAAAGACTGTTTTGGGGTTTTTCAATATTAGTTTTTCAAATAAGTTTTGTGCTAAAAATCATTGCGATCGGCAATACCGCACCGTTGGCGCTTCTACCCTGCTTCACCGCAGCCAAAGCATCCTGGGAATTTTCTAACTTCTCACTTCTGCCTTCAAAGCTGCCCCTTCAAACGAAATTCCGTCCCACGCGAACTCCATAAAATTCCGGATATTTTGGTGGTTAATTACATTATCGTCTGCTGATTTATTATTATCGAAACTTGCTTATATTTGATTGCTCACGAAGATCACATTCATAAGACCAATAACATACTACGGTTGTGTTAGTATTATTATATGAGACATATATCCAAGTTAGCCACAATTTTATGACAGACCAAGAACTTGAACTATTATTGAAAAAAAGAGTTAAGTCGTTTGACTTAAAAAAGACTGCGTTTGACACTCTTGACAAAATTTTTGCTGACAACTCAGTCAATGCCGACTTTTTATGTGGTTTTAAGCAGGAAGAAATTATTACAAAATTCGATGGATTTATTTACCACATTGACAGACGAAATGGTGCTTCAATTATTAGAACTAAAATAGGCTTGTATGTTGAAAATCAAGATTGGACTGAAAATTTAGAAGGAATTGGATACTACGAACTTGAAACCGATTTGAACGGAGAAGCATTGGACGACTGGTTTGTAATTGAAAAAGAAAAATACTTGAAAGACATTGGAATTATTTGAAGTTCCCTTCTGCTTGCAAAAGCTTCCCTTTCAAACGAAATTCTGTCCCATCCAAAGCCATAAAATTCCGGATATTTTTGGTGGTTATTTACATTTCTCGCCTGTTGATTCATTACTATCGAAACTTGCTTATATTTGATTGCTCACGAAGATCACACTCATGAGACCAATAACATAATACGCTTGTGTTGGGATGATGATATGAGACATATAAACAAGTTACCTACAATCTCACGACAAATATTCTGTTTAAAAATGTATGAAATTGAATTTGAAAATTTTGGGAATATTTTTATACGAAAAAACCAAAAGGAAGTTTTATTAGTAAAACGAACTACCAATTTTTACGGTAAAGTTTTAGCAGAATATTTTGTGAACGGTAACTTAATATTAAAAACAGAGTCAATAAAATCAATTTTTTGGAAATTAAAAATTATACAGGTAAATGATAATTTTCAAATTAAGGAAATTGGCAACTATAATCTATTCAAAACTAAATTTAATTGTAATAACGCAGAGATAGAGATTAATGATAATCCTTTCTATCTAATAAATAAAAAATATTCTACAATTAAGTTTTCAAAAAGTAGAATAGGAGTTGTTAAAATGAAAAACAGAATTGGTGTAAATAAGAGACTAAATTTATTGCTAACTCTTGATTTTTCAATAGATGACACAGACAAAGAATTTGATAGCTTACTGTGTTATGCTATAACTTGTAACTTGTTAAATGCAGGCTAAAAAATAGAGACTGCAGGTAACAAAGTATTTCTATTAGTGGGTTGAAGTTCACATCATAAAGATTTTCACTAGTTGTTGGACGCAGCCATAGCAACCCGGGAATTTTCTAACTTCTCCCTACTGCTTTCAAAGCTTCCCCTTCAAACGAAATCCCGTCCCACCCAAAGCTATAAAATTCCGGATATCTTGGTGGTCATTTACATTGCTCGTCTCTTGATTCATTATTATCAAAACTTGCTTATATTTGATTGCTAACGAAGATTAAATTCATAAAACAATAGTTGTATTGGTTTTACTATATGCGACATAGTTGTGTTCCATATTAGAACGACACTACAATGAAAGAACTTATTCCGACAATAAACGAAATTGTTAAGTATGGACTTCAACCAAACTTGACAGTAACTGACAAAGAAAAATTGTTAGAAAGACACCTCGTGAAAATTTACGACCTATATTTTGACATAGAATATAAGTTTGACGAAACAGAATTTCCAGATTATGACAACTCAAAACTGCCAAATCTTAGACAAAATATAAAGAGTAATTTTAAGGACTTCGGATTTTACAAAACTATACTTGACATTAACGACATTGACAACTTACATGACAACGCAATCGGTGACGCAATTGACGACCTTTCCGACATTATTGCCGACTTACTAGAAATTAAATGGAGAATTGAAAATAATAGTTTGGCGGACGGACTTTGGTTTTTTGAATTGATTTTTTACAGTCATACACAGCAACATATTATCGACCTTTTAAACTTTATGAAGCAAAAAAATGGATGACGAAAAATTAATTCCCGATTTATCAAATTGGAGAAAATATAATGGTAATGAATTTTCAATTGAAGATTGGATTGTAGGTGAAGGAAATGTAAATTTTGCCATTGCCTATTCTTTTCTTTTTTGGCCTGAATTTTTAGAATATGATGATTGCATTATATTTAAAAATCATTTTGATAAGACCAACTTCGAAAATTGGAAAAACACTGAATACATTAAAAATTATGCGCAAATTGAATCAGTTTTAAATCATATTCATATTTTGGATTTATTTGGAACAGACGAAAAAAAAGATGAAGTGACTTACGAGCAAATTTTGTTTTTAGGTAAAAAACTTTGTGAGATATACTCAGCAAAACTTAAACACGAATTCCCTGAAAAGAAATTCATTTTTGATTTTAATGGAGATGAAAAGCTGACAGCATTTGACGAATATGAAATAACATTTTATCAAGAGAAAAACTTAAACCGAATGACAAAATGCGGCACATAACTGCACCTCAAGCAAGTGGGGGTTTAGTGCTTCTGTGAAAGTGAAGTGCTTCATCCAAGTTTTGGGCTTTTAATGAAGTTCACTGCTGAAAAACCCCTCCTTCGTATAGTTGTGAACCTTTGGCTCTCAAACCATCCTTCATCGCAGCCAAGCATCCCGGGAATTTTCTAACTGCTCACTTCTGCTTTCAAAGCTTCCCCTTCAAACGAAATTCCCACCCACCCCAATTCCCTGAAATCAGGATATTTTGATGGTCATTTGCATTGATCGTCTGTTGATTCATTATTATTGAAACTTGCTTATATTTGATTGCTCGCGAAGGTCATATTCATGAGTCAAATACAACACAATAGTGTTATTGATCTTATGATCGGAGACCTATATACGTGTTAGCAGTAATTGTAAAATATGGTGTCACAATTGAATTTCATCGAATTTAAAGATAGATTAACGGATTTAACTGTCGATGGGAATCCATTTCTTAAAGGATCTCCATTAGCGCTATTGTCAATTAATTTTTCGAATAAAATTTTTTACGGACGACTAGAAAAACAGGAATTTTATATTACAAAAAACGCGAATATTCTTCTTACACCCTTTTTAATTAGTGGTGAATTTAAAAAGGTGGGAAAATTCACAGATGTTGAATATGAAATTTCACCATTAAAATTCGGCTATTATTGGATGAAAATGTATCCGATTATTACAAATGTAATTCTATTGACAATTATTATAATTAATGTTTCTGAGTTTTCGTTTCAAAAGGTGAACTTAAATTTTATAACTATATTTATTTTTATAGCAGTGGAAGCGTTTTTATTTTCTCCATTGCTCTATTTAAAAAGATGTAAAATCGCATTGGAAAGAAAATTTTTAGAGAACCTTGAGATTAGAAACCGCTAAAAACACATTTGCAATAGCCGGGTTTTAGCTACGTTGATTTTCAATTCTTGCTCCACACACAGTTTTGTGGTTAATCAAACATTAGTTTTTCAAATTAAATTTTGTGGTAAGAGTCCCGCCCTTTGGGTAGCTGCAAACCGTTGGCGCAAAAACCCTGCTTCATCGCAGCCAAGCATCACGGGAATTTTTCAACTTCTCCCTTCTGGTTTCAAAGCTTCCCCTTCGAACGAAATTCAGTACCACCCAAACTCCATAAAATCCCGGATATTTGGTGGTCATTTACATTGATCGTCTGTTGATTCATTATTATCGAAACTTGCTTATATTTGATTGCTCACGAAGATCACATTTGTGAGACCAATAACATAATACGGTTTTATTGGTATCATCACATAAGATATATATAAGTTACCAGCATTTTACAGACAATTCATGAAAATAGCTCGAAGTGATTTAATCAAAGTTTGCGATGATTTTCTAGAAAATAAAATTGATAAAGTTGATGTTGAAAATTTTGCTTCTGAAATGATTTATATTGATGACGATTTTGAAGATGACATTGTTGCAACTATTATATTTGAATGGGATAATGAAATCATTAATTATGAAATTAACGAAGTGAATATTAAACTTTGGAAAAAATGGCTTCAAACTGATGAAAATGAACTTTTGGAACATAACATTTGGAATGTACATATTGAACCGCAAAAAAAAATCTGTGAAAAATATAATTCAATTTGGAAACCTATAAATAAAAAACTTAAAATTGGAATTTCTGACAATTTGAATGACAGCCCAATTAACGGACTTCGGCATTCACAAGAAAAAGGAACTACAGGATGGTTTATTTGGTCGGGAGAATATTCTGAAAACAATGATTTTTTTAAACCAATTTGTGCCGAACATTTATTGCAAATCAGACCTGAGATTATAAAATATTTAGGTTTAGAAATCGGTTTCAGATTTCTCGTCGATAATAAAGGTTATGAAGATGTTTGGAAAGATGAAAATATCAAATAAAGAAAACTGCTGACAATAAGGTATTTCTACAAGCTGGTATTAAGTTCTAGCGGAGATTTAGCGCTTCCCTTCAAACGAAATTCCCTCCCACCCGAACTCCATAAAATCCCGGATATTTTGGTGGTCATTTACATTGATCGTCTGTTAATTCATTATTATCGAAACTTGCTTATATTTGATTGGTCACGAAGATCACTATCTAAGACCAATACAACATAATTCGGTCATTGATATTCTGATAGGAGACATATACAAGTAAGCACCAAGCGTATGACGACAGAACGACACATAGAACTGGGACGACAAACAGCACTAATTTCATTCTTGCTTGGGACAGTTATTTTCGGACTTTACTTCCTGACTTCTTCGTTTGAATTACTTTTCGTTGGTTATGGATTTATCGCATTGACGGGCTTAATAAACATTGGAATATTAATCTCAATTCTGTTAAAAGCCTATAAGGACAAAGAAAACAGAAAAAAACTATTGACGACTTGCGGACTAATGTTAATGAATATTCCTGTAATGGTTGTTTACTGTTGGGTGGCAATTATACTTCTCGACACGATGAGGATCACTTTCACAAACTCTACACAGACAACCTTGACTAACATAAACATAATTGGTTGTGGCGGTGGACAAATTGACAAGCTCGAAATTGGAGAAAGTGAAACGGTTTGGGTTAAAATAACTGGCGACTGTTCAATAGACCTTAAATATTTATCCAACGGACAACAAAAGGAAGAAGGTGTTGCTGGCTATGTAACAAGCAGTATGGGACAAAAAATAAAACATAACATTGGCGGACAAAACGAAGAATTATTTTAGCAAACCCTGATTCATTGCAGCCAAAGCCTCCCGGGGATTTTCTAACTTCTCACTTCTGCTTACAAAGCTTCCCCCTTCAAACGAAATTCCGGCCCACCCAAACTTTATAAAACCCCGGATATTTTGGTGGTCATTTGCATTGATCGTCTGTTAATTCATTATTCCCGAAACTTGCTTATATTTGATTGTTCACGAAGATCATATTCATAAGGCTAATAACATAATGCGGTTGTTTTGGTATTATGATAGGAGACATATATACAGTTAGGATCAACTTTAAGTCATGCAATAACGACAAGATTGAATAAGTAAAACATATTGACGAAATGAAAATAAAAGAAATAAAAATCAGAAAGCTATATGGCTTCATGGACAAAGACATTGAATTTAAGAACAACATATCAATTCTTGTTGGCATAAATGGTTCTGGAAAGACGAGTGTTTTAAATTTAATTAATTGGTTATTGAAACCTAATATTGGTGAATTATGCCAAATAGAATTTGAGAGTATAACGCTTGACTTCAACTATAAAGCCGATGATTACATACTTGTTTGTGCTCAGAATAAAGTTGAAATAACTTTCAATCTTGAAAATGCTTCAAAAAAGAAAAAGTTTAATCAAATACAAGCAACTTTTAAAACACACCCAAAAAAGCTCACAAAAAACGAACAGCTTAAGGACGCAATTGCCGGTATATATGAAGGCTTAGGACCTGAAGAACATGAAAAGGAAACTTGGGCATTTTTATTTGGGGAATTACCAAAGCCTATTGTGATTGGTCTAGACCGTAACCTGTATACAGAGGAGGGTGAAGAGATACGGTTTCAAACTGAAAAATTTTATCTAATGATAAAAAAAGAGCAATTCGTAGAGAAAGACTTAATAATTATTCACCTCTTAGCAAGGTAAAACAATTATTAAGTCAAGAACACAATATCTATAGAAATAAAATACTTCAATTATATAGTTCGCTAAATGAGAAAATAATGCTTTCCGCATTTGATAAAATCTTTACTAAAACAAATATTGCTACACTTCTTAAAGAACCTAAACCAACAGTAAGTGCAATAGATATATTAAAAGAGCAGGTTGTCAATTTTTTAAAAGAGAATCAAACTATAAAAACAAGTAAAAAGACAGCAAGTATAAATGTATCAATAAAAAAGGTTAACACTTACTTTGACACACTAAAGTCCATTCTAAAGCAAACTAAAAGTGGTAAGGAAGCGCAAGATTTATTATATATAACAAATATTAGCCAATTTAAAAAGATTAATGATTTAGTTGTAGAATTTAAAAACTTTGAGACTGATACACAAAAATTGTATTTCCCACTTAAAGACTTTTTAGACACAATTAATAAATTTCTGATTGATTCATCAAAACAAATTTATTTTGACAAAGAAAGTTCTGAAGTGAAATTTAATATTCTGGATAAAAATGACCAAAAATTAGACGATAATAGAGATATAAAAAATCTATCTTCAGGGGAAAAACAAATTCTCATTCTTTTGACATATATTAAATATAACAGTAATCTTAATGTGTTCATAATTGATGAGCCTGAATTGTCACTTCACCCCAAATGGCAAAGTGAATTTCTAGATGCTGTGGAAAAATTGATGCCAAAAGATTCACAACTGATAATTGCGACACATTCACCAGAAATAATTGGCGATAAGAAGGAATTTTGTCAAGTTTTACTTCCATATAATTCATAAAATATGATTAGTGTTGAAGATAGCATTCCTAAAAAAGGAGACAAGTATTTAATGGGTCAAGATATTATTTGGACTCAGTTCAATGATGTCAATTTTTATGTAGAAGACATAGACCAAGAGAACTTCTATTTAGTTGTTCTTAAAAAATTATTCCCTGAAATAAAAATTAATAGAATTTTTCCTCGTGGTGGGAAGGAACCAGTGCTCAAAGAAGCTAGAAAATCTCTTAGGAACAAAAAGAAGGTATTTATATTAGACTTAGACTTTGACGAAATACTTGATAAAAAGGAATCCCTTAACAATGTTTTTTACCTAAAAAGATATAGCATAGAAAATTATCTAATTGAAAAACACGCAATCACGGAATTTTTAAAAGAAGAGAATTCTAAAATAAAAAAAGTTGATTTAAAAAGATTTGACTTATCAGATTTTTTTAAAGAGTGTAAAGATATTCTTAGGGATTTGGCTACAAATTTTTTATTGATTAAGAAATTTGAACTCGGGAATAAATATTTAAAAATCGAACCGCATCGCGATTGTGATTTTCGTTCAAACCCTTGTTGTCTTAGGCCTACCATAACGACTCCATATTTCAATTCAATTGAGAATAAACTAAAGTTAATAAATCCGAGATTAAAATATCATACCCAACTTGCAAAACATCGAACACATTTTAATAGTGTTTTAAAAGTGTTAATTAATATTCCAGGAAAGTACTTAATTGGGATACTAAAAACTAAACTAAAAAAGCTTTTTTCAATAAGCCAAATGACAATTGATAGTTTTGCTTACAGACTTGCAAAGAATTGTCAATTTCAAGAATTACAATATTTAAAAGTGGACATACTGAATTATGTCAAATAAAGCAGCTGCTAACAGTACTTACCCGAAAAGTGGTGTTTCGTGCTTTTGCAGACACATTTGTGTAAGCTGAAAGTTCACTTCTCAGAATGAAGTTTAGCTGTAAAAATCCTGCCCTTAAGGTAGCCGCGGCACGTTAACGCATTCCGCAGGGGCTAAAGGGATTCTTATGGAACTACTACAACTGCAGGCGTTTATTAGCTGAAATTTTAAATCCACATGCATTTCAAATTTAAAATTAGATGAATCCAATTTTTCATTTTGCCCAAGGTTTTTACGACATTGCTTATAATGCTGCTTATAGGAATAAAATAGATGGAACTGAAAAGGGATTTCAAAGACTTCCAACTGCGGTTATTAACTTTAATTTTTCAGCAGAACTATATTTGAAAGGTTTACATACTATTACAACGAAACTAATTATAAACGGACATGAACTTTGGAAATTATTCAAATATCTATCTCCTGAAATAAAATCTGAAATTGAGGAATTATACAATAATTTCCTTGAAACGAATAAAGATGAATTGTCAAGCTACAAAGCGAAATTCATAGTTAACAATATTGAACCACTTGAAACTCGTGAATCTGATAATTTAAAAAATATGTTACTTGTTCATAATAAATCTTTTGAAGAATGGAGATATTTATATGAAAACAAAAAATCTATAATTTATGAATATGACTTCAATAAAATGGATTGTTTCATTAAAAGCTTAATTACCGTGATAAATAAAATACAAAAAAAATAAAAACTATAGCTAACATTGGTAACTGTTGCATAACCTCCTTTTCAAATAAATAACAGAAGTTTCTGTGGAATAAAAAAAGAAGCAGAAATCTTCCCGCACACCTTAAAAATCCTTCCGCAACTTCAAGAAACCTTCCGGCAACCCACAGAAATGTTCCGGCAACCTCCAGAAATGGTTCGGCAACCCACAGAAACGCTCCGGCAACGTACAGAAACGCTCCGGCAACCTCCAGAAACGCTCCGGCAACCCACAGAAATGCTCCGGCAACTCACAGAAATGGTCCGGCAACGTACAGAAATGGTCCGGCAATATTGCCGGACCATTTTTTTGGTGAATTATTCATTTATTTTATAATTTTGGTAGATAATTTTAACATTAATACCGTTTATTATGGAAAATCTACAAAACAACACCCCAGAAAGCGGAAATACCCCGAAACGGAACCAGTATATTTCCGCAGATGAACTGATTAACCGGATGAAAGTGGCTTTCTCCAATGCCCAGGAGCCGGAAATACAGAGCCAGCTGGAAACGGTAGGCATCACGAAAGCCAAACTCGAGTCTTACCTGCAGGAAATTGAGCAGCTGGAGCAGCTGAGCAACACCCAAAGACAGGCCTATGGCGAACAATATGCGGAGACCGACCGGTTCAATAACAAGCTGGCGGAAATTGATCTGCTGTATACGCGACACCGCAACCTGTGCAAAATTGCGATGAAAGGCAACCGCCAGGCCTATGCCACCCTCGGGATTGATAAGGGCCGGAAACGCGCCTTCTCCGCCTGGTACCAGCAGGTCAGCAATTTCTATGCACAGCTGCTCGCCAATGATGATTTCAAGGCGAAGGCTGCAGAGGTGAACATCAATAATGCCGACATTACCGCGCAGCAGAACGCCCTGCAGGAAATTTCTACGCTGAAACAATCCCAGAAAAAAGAACTCGGCGAAGCCCAGAAAGCCACCGAAATCCGCGATGAAGCCCTGGATCTGCTGTATCCCAAATACAGCGAGCTTACGGCGTATGCCAAAGTCCTGTTCCCTAACGACCAGACCCTGGAAAAACTGGGAATTATCGTGAGGTGAGAATCAAGAGTCAAGAACCAAGAGTCAAGAATCAAGAGGCAAGAGTCAAGGGCCAAGGAAAAAGTAGAGGGTTGCTTCGCTGTGCTAGCAATGACGAAGAGCTGATGGCTGATGGCGAATGGCGAGAGGCGAGAACCAAGAGCCAGGAATCAAGAGCCAAGAGCCAAGATTCAAGAGCCGAGCGCCCGGACGTGAGAAGACCGCAAAAAAAACCACCGAAAATTCGGTGGTTTCATTATAATATAGTGTCCTCAGATTAGAAACCTTCCGGCTTCTCGTCGATTGGATTTTCGCTTTCGTTCAAAGGCTTGAAGGTATCTTCACCTGCAGGCCGCTCAGTAGCTGTACCGCTGTTGCCTTGCTGCGGTCTGTCGTTTCCGCGGTTGTTGTCTCTTCTGTCGCCACCGTCTCTTCTGTCGTTTCTTGGCGGACGGCTGTCGCGGTTTTCACGGGAATCTCCCTCTCCTTCTCTTCGCTCCGTTCTTTCCGGTCTTGGCAAAAGGACTTTACGGGAAAGTTTCATTTTCTTACGGTCATCAAAGCCCATAAATTTCACTTCCACCATGTCGCCTTCGTTGTAAGGAACTTTGTCCAGCCTCGCCCATTCGATTTCGGAGATGTGAAGCAAACCTTCGGTTCCTTTCGCAATCGCTACGAATGCACCGAAGTCCATTACTTTCACGACTCTACCGTTGTAGATTTCGCCTATCGTAGGTACGAAACAGATTTCTTTGATCGCCGCGATGGTCGCATCGATATTTTCTCTGCTGATCCCGGAGATTTCAATTCTTCCGATCTCGCCAATCTCTTCAATCGCGATAACGGTTAGGAAATCTTTCTGCATCTGCTGAATGATTTTTCCGCCAGGTCCGATTACACCACCGATGAATTCTTTCGGAATTTCGAGTACTTCCATTTTCGGAGCGTGTGGTTTCACATCCACTCTTGGTTTGTCGATGGTTTTCATCATTTCTCCAAGAATGTGAAGTCTTCCTTCTCTTGCCTGAGCCAAAGCGGATTCCATGATGTCCATAGAAAGTCCCTGGATCTTAATGTCCATTTGGCAGGCCGTGATTCCGTCTGCAGTTCCGGTTACTTTAAAGTCCATATCCCCCAGGTGATCTTCGTCTCCTAAGATATCGGAAAGCACCGTGAATTTTCCTGATTCCGCATCAGTAATCAGTCCCATTGCAATTCCGGAAACCGGTTTTGAAATCTGTACACCCGCATCCATCAGCGCCAAAGTTCCGGCACAAACCGTCGCCATGGAAGATGAACCGTTGGATTCCAGAATATCGGAAACGATACGGATCGTATAAGGATTCTCTGCAGGGATCATTCTCGAAAGTGCTCTCTGAGCCAGGTTTCCGTGTCCTACTTCTCTTCTTGAAGTTCCTCTTAAAGGTCTTGCTTCACCGGTAGAGAACGGCGGGAAATTATAATGTAAAAAGAATTTTTCGTCGTAATTGATGGCGACTGAATCTACCATGTTGGCATCTTTCACGGAGCCTAAAGTTACCGCGGTCAGCGACTGCGTTTCCCCTCTTGTGAAAATGGCAGAACCGTGAGCGCCCGGTAAATAATCGATTTCGGACCAGATCGGACGAATCGTTTCAGGCGTACGTCCATCAAGACGGATTTTCTCGTTCAGGATCAGCTGACGCATCGCTTCTTTCTCCACATCGTGGAAATATACTTTTGCGAAAGGTTTTACCGTTTCCATTTCCTCTTCGGAATACTGGGAAAGGAATTCTTCTAAAACCGCTTTGAAGTTATCGCCTCTTTCTTCTTTTGCAGAAGGCGTTTTGGCCACTTCATATACTTTATCGAAAGTTTCTTTCCAAACCTTATCGCGGATCTCTTCGTCGTGGTTTTCGTGGGTGTATTCTCTTTTCGGTAAAGACTTGCCTACTCTTTCAGCCAGTCTTTCCTGAGCTTCAACCTGAACTTTAATTTCTTCGTGAGCGAATTTAATGGCTTCGATCATTTCCTGCTCGGAAATTTCGTCCATAATTCCTTCTACCATTACGATAGAATCTTTTGTAGCACCCACCATAATGTCCAAATCTGCTTTCGCAAGATTTTCCATACTTGGGTTAATGGAAAGTTCTCCGTTTATTCTTACCACTCTTACTTCAGACATCGGCCCGTTGAAAGGGATATCGGTAATGGCGATGGCAGCGGAGGCAGCCAGACCAGCTAAAGCTTCCGGCATCACTTCTTTATCATAGGAAATCAGGGCAATCATCACCTGAACTTCTGCATGGAAATCGGATGGGAAAAGCGGACGCAAAACGCGGTCTACCAATCTCATCGTCAATACTTCCTCGTCAGAAGGTCTTGCTTCTCTCCGGAAAAAGTTTCCCGGAATTTTACCGCCTGAATAGAATTTTTCTCTGTAATCTACCGTAAGTGGAAGAAAATCCACGCCCGGACTTGCGTCTTTGTTGGCGACAACAGTTGCTAGAAGCATTGTTCCGCCCATTCTTACTACAACGGAACCGTTGGCCTGTTTTGCCAGCTTCCCTGTTTCGATGGTGATCTCTCTCCCATCTTTTAATTGAATTGTTTCAATAATTGCTTGTGGAGCATTCATAAAATGTGTTCGTCTTTGGCACTCCGTATTGAGTGCGGTTAGTATTTAATCGTTTTAAATTTTCGTTTGCGAAGATACGGATTTTAGGATAAAGAAAAATCACCTTCAAAAACCTGAAGGTGAAAATAAAAAGCAGCTCCAGGGAGCTGCTTTTATAGTTTTTCGGAAAAATGATTATTTTCTTAATCCAAGCTCAGCGATAATCGCTCTGTATCTTGTAATATCTTTCTTTTTAAGATAATCCAAAAGCGCTTTTCTTTTACCTACCAAAGCTACCAATGAACGTTCCGTGTTGAAATCGTGACGGTTGGCTTTAAGGTGTTGAGATAAATGGTTGATTCTGAAAGTGAAAAGGGCAACTTGTCCCTCTGCGCTTCCTGTGTCTGCATCAGACTTTCCGTGTTTTGCGAAGATTTCTTTCTTCTTGTCAGTAGTTAAGTACATTCAAATATTATTTAATGATTATTATGTAACGGGGGCAAAATTACAACAATTTTCTGAATTCCAAAACATTATCCTGTAATCATTATTGAAGTAGTTTTAAATAAATGTTAAAACTTTCTTAATAATTGTATTCAATATCCTTTAATTGGCAGTAATTTTGCAAGGAGAACAGAAGATGAAAAAACCTTTATCCTTTACCTTTATTTACGCCTTGTTTTTCTTTGGTTTTACCGGCTGCAGTGCGCAAAATAATGGTCTTTACTTAACGGACTCAAGGAAGGTCATCAAAATCGCCTACTTCAACCCCGAAGTTTTTCCGGATCTGGAAGAAATCAAAGCCCCGACAAATACCGCCTTTTTTTCGGCCGTTTCAGATAAACTGAACACTTTTAAAAACAACCGGCTTCTTTTTCTGAATACCTCCACCTCATTCGACAATACTGACAAAGAAACGATCAGGGAATTCTGCCTGAACAACAGCGCCGATTTTGCGGTCATTCCGAAAGTCAAGTATTTCAAGGTGGGCATCGGTACTTATGTCTTTTCGAATCAGGTAGAAGTAAGCATGAAACTGTATGATGCGCAGGGAAATTTCATCACGGAATCCAGCTACAATACCTTCAGAAAAAATGCACGGATTCTGGGCTCTGCCGAAAACTCCATCAAAATAGGCACCAACGGTGCATTAAAGGACATCACCAAAAATATGCGCAGAATATACAGAGCGGAGCAGGAAAAATCCTAAACCCGCAAGTCATATTAAAACGCATTTCTCTTCATTTCTAATTATTTCAAGTATTTTTGCAGCATCAAACAAAAGAGATGTCTGAAACTACCGAACTTTTTTTTAATCCCGAAGATATCGCCGAATCGCTGAGTAAACTTCATGCCGATAAAAGACTTCTGGAGTTTCTGAAGGTTCCGAAGGAATATAAAGCCGAGGTTTTTGCCCATCTGGATCCCGATTTTCAGGAAGAAACCATCAGAAGCATCGGCAGCGAAGAAGTGGCGGAGATCCTGAATGCGATGACCCCCGATGACCGGACGGCGCTTTTTGAAGACTTTCCCGACGAACTCATCAAATCCTCCATCAACTTACTGAATCCACAGGAAAGACGGATCGCCCTCAAACTTCTGGGCTACCACTCCGACTCCATCGCTCGACTCATGACGCCTTATTATATCCAGATCCGGAAGGAATGGACCGTGAAAAGGTGTTTCGAACAGATCAAAAAAGTGGGAAAAAAAGTGGAGACCATGAACCATCTGTATGTGGTTGATGAAAGAAACCGTCTTATTGATGACCTTGCCATCGGAAACCTTCTGTTGGCCGACGAGGATCAGCTCGTTTCTGAGATTACCGACAACTACTTCGTTGCCATTCCTACCGTGACTTCCAAAGAAGATGCCGTTTCTTATTTCGAAAAATACGACAGAACAGCACTGCCGATCGTTACGGAAAGCGGCGTTCTGGTCGGGATTGTAACGATTGATGACATTCTGGATCAGATCGAACAGCAAAATACGGAAGACATCCAGAAATTCGGGGGGATGGATGCGCTTGATGAACCGTACCGACAAACGAACTGGTTCGAAATGATCAAAAAGCGTGGATTCTGGCTGATCCTTCTGTTTTTTTTCCAGTTATTAACAGCTTCTGCAATGGGGTATTTTGAAGATGAAATTCAGCAAGCGGTGGTCCTGACCCTGTTTGTTCCCCTCATTATTTCCAGTGGTGGAAACACCGGTTCCCAGGCGGCGACGCTGATCATCCGTGCAATGGCGCTTCAGGAAATCACCGTAAAAGACTGGTGGATCGTCATTAAAAAAGAAGTGATTACGGGTCTTTTTCTTGGTGGGATTTTAGGAGTTTTGGGATTTTTCAGGATCATGCTCTGGCAGTACGCCGGTTGGTTCGATTACGGGGAATACTGGGCATTTATTGGGCTGACAGTAGGTTTTTCATTAACCATGATCGTGATGTGGGGAACACTTTCCGGCTCCATGGTTCCTTTTGTTCTGAAAAGATTCAATCTGGATCCCGCAACATCTTCAGCACCGTTTGTAGCCACACTGGTGGATGTTACCGGATTGGTCATTTATTTCACGCTCGCCGGATTACTGCTGAGCGGCAAACTTCTTTAAAATTTCCATGAAAATCATCTCGCTGGTTCCAAGCATTACAGAAACGCTTTTTGATTTCGGTTTAACGGATTCGGAAGTGGTTGGAAGGACAAAATTCTGCATTCATCCGGAAGATTCGGTTAAAAAAGTGACTGTAATTGGTGGTACAAAAAACCTGAATATTGAAAAAATAAGGAGTTTAAAGCCTGACCTCATTATTGCCAACAAAGAAGAAAATGAAAAACTGCAGGTGGAAGAACTCGAAAAGGAGTTTAAAGTCTGGGTCACCGACATCAAAAATCTGCGCGACAACGAAAACTTTCTGCAGAAATTGGGAACCCTTTTAAATAAGGAGGAAACCGCGCAAAATTATGTTCAGAAAATACGGACGGTTTTCGGAAACCTCTCAAAAGAGCCTTCCAAAAAAACGGCATATCTGATCTGGAAAGCGCCGTATATGACGGTTGGAAATGACACGTTCATTCACCACATTCTTGAACAACTCGGTTTTGATAATATTTTCAAAAATCAGAAAAGGTATCCCGTTATTTCGATAGAAGAAATGCAGTCCGCAGAATACCTCCTGCTTTCCTCTGAGCCCTTCCCGTTCCGGGAAAAACACATGGCTGAGCTGCAGAGCGAGATTCCTACAGCAAAAATCATATTGGTTGAAGGTGAAGCTTTTTCCTGGTACGGCACTCCGCTGTTAAAATGGGGGCCTTACTACAAGTCTTTGTTGGAAAATCTATAGAATTTTGGCTACTTTTTCACAAAGCCACTCCAGCATTTCGCGGTCTTCGGCAGTAAACGGGTTCAGGGTATGTGAATCAATATCGATCTGGCCGATATTTTCGCCGTTTTTAATGATGGGAACAACGATCTCGGCTTTTGTATCAATGGAACAGCTCAGGTAATTGTCTTGTTCGTGGACATCGGGAACAACAAAAGTTTCGTTGGAGACCGCTACCTGTCCGCAAATCCCTTTTCCGAAAGGAATGATGGTGTGATCGGTTTTAGCGCCCACATAAGGGCCTAAAATCAGCTCCTCTTTATCGCCGTTTTTAAAATAAAAGCCGGTCCAGTTGAAATAGGGAATTTCCTGATCCAACAGATGACAGATTTTTTCCAGTTTTTCCTGCGTATTCTGGGCAGGGCTATCAAGTATCGAGGAAAGCCTTTTCTTTATTTCAGACATTTTTTGTTTTTTTTAGGTAAATTCTTTGAGTTTTACTTCTTCTTTGTAACCGAACATGCCGCGTTCCTTGATCATTTCGGCAACGCCTTTCGGAATCTGGTTTTCCCAGCCTTTTTCATGGGTTGCAATTTTGTTCAGGATATCTCTGGAATAAATTTCAGCGTGTTTCGGATTGTAGTTTTTGATGTCCAGAATCCGTTTATTGAGTTTGAAATATTTGTACAGTTCCTTCAGATTGTCGCTTACCTTAAGGTTTTCAGAAGTAAGGAATTGGTGCGTGACAGGATCCTTGTAAGGATAAAGGTACACCCTCATATCCTGACGGAAGAATTTCCCGAACGCTTCGAGGATTCCACCTGACAGATTTTTATAGTAAGACTCATCAAAAACCATCAACAGATTATTTACGCCCATTGCCACACCGATTTTCTGGGAAGTGTAATGTGCAAAATAATCAATAAGGCGGTAATATTCAGAGAAATTGGAAATAATCACGGTGTAACCCAGTTTTGCGAGAACATCTACCCTGTCCAGGAAATCCCTTTCATCAATATCACCAGATGCACGAAGATTTGAAATGGTGATCTCAAAAAGAACTTCCGTATTTTCAACTTCACATTCGGCATCTTTCAGGAACATTTCAAGGCCGTTTTCGAACATATCAATATTTACGAGCGTTACAGGACGGAAACTGCCTCGTACCGCAAAAATATTTTTTTTGTAAAGAATATCTGCCGGAAGCATATTGTTGCCCTGCGGATTAAAAATTACCGCATCGGTCATTCCGTTTTTCACGAGCTGCAAACTCATCAGACGGTTATCAACATAGCAGAACGCAGGACCGTTGAAATCGATCATATCAATTTCGATATTATCGATGGCCACATCATCATAAAGCGATTCGATAAGTTTTCTCGGATTGTCGGAATAATGAAAAGCGCCGTAAATCAGGTTTACTCCAAGACTTCCAAGAGTTTCCTGCTGAAGCGTCGCATCATTTTCCTTGAATTTAACGTGAAGGACAATTTCGTTGTAATCTTCATGCTCATCCAACTGGAATCTGATTCCCACCCAGCCGTGACCCAGCATGGTTTTATCGAAATTAATCGTGGTTACGGTATTGGCATAGGAAAAAAACTTTCTTCCCGGAGTGGCCTCTCTCGAGAGGCGCTCTTCAATCAGGGAAACTTCATAGCGGAGCATTTTGCGAAGTCGGTTTTGGCTCACGTAGCGGTTCTTGAACTCTTTGCCGTAAATGGCATTACTAAATTCCTTATCGTAAGCCGACATGGCTTTTGCAATGGTCTGCGAAGCCCCTCCTGCGCGGAAAAAATGACGGACAGTTTCCTGACCGGCACCAATTTCGGCAAAAGTCCCGTAAATATTTTGATCCAAATTGATTGCTAACGCTTTCTGTTTGGGTGTTAATTTCTGATTGATCACAGGCGATTCTAATTTTTTGTAAATTTACCAAAATTAAACCCAACGTCAAAAAAATGAAGTTGAAATTTTTAGGCACCGGAACTTCGCAGGGCGTTCCCGTTATCGGCTGCAAATGCAAAGTTTGTAAGTCCGAAAATCCGAAGGACAGACGTTTTCGTTCTTCAGCATTGATTACTACGGAAGAAGGTGCAAAATTCCTCATCGACTGCGGGCCGGATTTCCGTATGCAGATGCTTCAAAACCATGAAGAGCACGTAGATGCGGTACTGCTTACCCATGAACATAATGATCATGTTATAGGACTCGATGATATGCGTCCTCTGATCTTCAGACAAAATAAAGAGATGCCGCTTTTCTGTCATAAAAGAGTCGGTCGAGAAGTGATGGAACGTTTTCCGTACGCTTTTGCAGACGAAAAATATCCTGGAGCGCCGCGATTCGAACTTGTTGAAATCACAGAAAAATTTAATTTAATGAATACGGAGATTATTCCGGTTGAAGTGATGCATAACCAGATTCCCGTACTGGGTTTCCGCTTTAATAATTTCGGTTATATCACCGATGCAAGTGCGATTCCTGAAAATGAAAAAGAGAAACTGAGGGGTCTGGAATATCTTGTCTTAAACTGCCTCCGAAAAGATAGACCGCATCCGGCTCATTTCATTCTGCCTGATGTGCTGCAGCTTTTTGAGGAACTTAAACCGAAGAAATTATACCTGACCCATATTTCCCATGAAATGGGTCTGCATGTAGAAACTGAAAAAGAACTTCCGGAAAATGTGCATATGGCATGGGACGGACTCGAAATAGACTTTTAATTTACGGAAAACAAAGAAAAATTTTTAGGAAGTAAAAATAAATTCTATATTTGCACCACCAAAAAATGCCCGGTTGGCGGAATTGGTAGACGCGCTAGACTCAAACTCTAGTATCGCAAGATGTGCCGGTTCGATTCCGGCACCGGGTACCAAACAGGAAAAGCAATAATTGCTTTTCCTGTTTTTTTTTTGATCAAGCTTTATCCATGTTCAAGGTGCGGAGATTGCCACTACACAACTTCTTTTCTGTATTTTCTTCCATCCCGACAGACATCATCTGGCAACATCAACATATAATACTTCTCCCAGGATGTTGGTAATTTGGGTTTTCCATCGTTCCAATCAGCACAAATAATCAATTTCCCATTCAATGGTTTGATTATCTTGAATTCAATAGGTTTAAACCATTCCATTTACGGGCGATGCGCTATGCAGAAAGCTTCACTGCCCCACTAGCGGAGTTTCAAAAATCCTATTCCACTTCCAAGTCCCTCAGTTTCATAAGATAGTTATTCAGTCTGGAAATCGAAAGTGTTTTTGCGTGACCCTCGTCACTATTCAAAAACTACCATTTTTAACAGTCTTTTAACAGTTCTTTATTTTTCCCAAAACCATTTCACTTATATCGATTTCGAATTAAGTATTCTTTACTAATATGTTTATTTTAATAAATATTTATCATCTTTTATTGCGAAGAGATATATATCATGTAAAAAATATGCAAATTATTACTGATTCAGTAAAATCAATTATACCTTTGTTCTGTTAAAAGCAAATAATTAACCTCAAAATTAAAAAAATGAAAAATTTCTCAACATTCAAAGTTTTGGTAATGACCATCGGACTCTTTAGCGGGCTGTTTTCCGCACAGAACATTACCGGAAAATCAGCAACTGTTTCCGTAAGCGGCACCTCCCCTATGCATGACTGGACGATGACCTCCAATACTGCGAACTTCTCAGGAACCGTAAGCGGAAATTCCATTACCAATGTAAAATTTGCAATGGCCGCTAAAAACCTGAAAAGCACAAAAGGAAAAATTATGGATAACAAAGCTTACAATGCCCTGAAAGCCGACAAAAATCCAAATATATCTTTTACAGCTGCCACACTAAACGTTGGCAAAAGCACATTATCTGGTAAACTAAGTATTGCAGGTGTCACCAAAACAGTATCACTGCCGGTGAGTGTCATTAGAAACGGTAAGTCTTACCACATCAGTGCAACTGAAGACATGAAAATGTCAGATTTCGGTATAGAAACTCCGGGTTTTTTGGGTGTGCACACTGGGGATGCCATTACTGTACACGTGACCATTACCGCTAACTAAACAATAACCATTAAATTTTAAAAATATGAAAACAATGTTAATGAAAGCTTCAATGCTTGCCGTATTATTCTCAGGAATAAGTTTTACGAATGCTCAGGAAAACTCAATGAGAGCCTATCTTGCACCGGAAAAATACAGCCGTGGCATATTCGAAGATCCAAAAGTGGATGCACCGGAATACGACGGCGTAAAGGTCTCCGTTGGCGGAGATTTCGCACTGCAGTTTCAGGGTTTGAAACACAGCACCGAAGGCACCCTTCCGGCTGGTGTAACCCTTATACCGCTTGGAAAAGACGTTAATTTACCCGAAGCCAACCTGGATCTTAATGCCTACCTTTCAACAGGCGTAAAAATGCACCTCAGAACATATCTTTCAGCACGTCACCACAATGAGGCCTGGGTAAAAGGGGGTTATATTCAGATAGACAATCTTGATTTTATTTCCAAAGGCTTCATGAGTAACATCATGAAATATGCAAGGGTCAGAGTTGGAATGGATGACCTTAATTACGGTGATGCCCATTTCAGAAGAAGTGATGGTGCATATACAATCAATAATCCGTTTGTTGAGAATAACATCATGGATTCCTTCACCACTCAACCGTACGCTGAATTTTACGGATTCTACCAAAATTTCATTGGAATGGTGGGAGCTTCCAACGGGAAAATGAACCAGACGGTTGTAAACACCGCCACGTCGAACATCAATCCTTCTATTTATGCAAAAATTGGTTTCGACAAACAGATAGATTCTGACCTTAGATTAAGACTCACCGGGTCCGTCATTAAAACCAGCGGTTTAACCACAAACGGACAGTTATTCGGTGACGACAGAACAGGATCACGGTATTATTACGTATTGCTGACTAGTGCTGACCAGGCTGCCAGTGCTGCAAAAAACAGTTCATTCGGTACTGACAATCCTTCAACAGGCAGATTCAATCCAGGATTTAAAGACATGACCGCATTTCAGATCAACCCATTCATCAAATACCGCGGATTTGAATTTTTCGGAACCATTGAAAGAGCTTCAGGAAATAAAGTACTGACCGTTGCAGGCGTTCCTACAAAACGAGATTCTGACGGTGCTTACAACCAGTTTGCAGGGGATCTGCTTTACAGATTTGGCAGCAAAGAACAGTTCTATATCGGCGGAAAATACAACACCGTTAGCGGAAAAGACTTCGACGCAATGCCTACAAGAAAAGTAGACCGCTGGAATATTGATGCCGGTTGGTTTTTAACAAAAAACATTCTGGCAAAAGCGGAATATGTAAACCAGAAATATGACAACAGTTTAGGTTGGGGTACTTATACCGCATCAACAAACACCTGGAATCCAAATACCGCACTTTACGGTGGTAATTTCAAAGGCTTTATGCTTGAAGCAACCATTGGTTTCTAAATATCAGTAAATTTTTCAATCAGAAGGGGGCTGTCTCCGGCCCCTTTTTTAAACTCCAATTATGAAAACTCTAGTCACCGGCCTGCTTCTCTTCTGCTTAAGTCCGCTTTTACGCTCACAGACCAACCGGGTGGAGATTAACGGCCGAACGAATATCAATACATTCAAATGCACAAACCAGAGTTTCACCAATTCCGGAAGCCAGTATTCCTTAGGAGGAACACACCTGCCCAATGTCATTCTGAAAGTGGAAGATTTCGACTGCCGTAATAGAATGATGACTTCTGATTTCAAAAAAACTTTAAATTCTGACCGTTTTCCGAACCTCAGCATTAAATTTATTCAGTTCAACAAAGCGCTTTACAATAAATACGACGCAGTGGTAGAGGTCAAAATGATGGCTGTAACGAAAAAATACAGTGTTGAATTCACCTCCCAAAACAGCAGCCTTGTTGGATATAAAAGACTGAAGTTCTCGGATTTCAATATTACAGCTCCAAAAAGAATGGGTGGTGCAGTGTATGTCAAAGATGATCTGGATCTCGTATTTACCCTGGCAATGGAAGATTAACCTTCTAAAACTTTAAACATCAGAGGTTAAATTTTTCATATTTTTTTTAATGATGTTGAACTCCCTGAAAAGGGAGTTTTTTATTTGTAATGCTGAAAAATTCCGATGTCAGAAGGCGTCCAGAGGGCGGCTTTCTGTCCTGCAGCTTTCAGTCCGTCATTTGTCCAGGTATTGCAAGTGGTCAGGAAGCTATTACAAAAAAAACAGAAAGAAAAGAATGTTGAATATTCTAATAAAACCCCAAATTATTATGAGATATTGAAATCTGTTCTTGTGTTCTCCCTACAAGAAGATAAGTTAAAATAGCAATGTTTTTCAATAATCTCATCATGGGCAATTTCTACTCGTTGCTGGTGCACTGTTAATTATCATTTTCTTTCTGAAGATGAAAATGTTTTAAAATTAATAACAAACTTGAGGTAAAAAAAATTAAAAGTGAAACGAAATTGAAAATACTATTTGACAATCTAGCATTTGAAAATCCCAAAAAATAAAGTAAAGTACATAGTAAAGATATTTCACAGAAAATAAAAAAATAACGGTCCCTGTATAATTTAGATTTGAATCCCACAATTAAAGTACCAATTATAAATACCGTTAATAATCCTTCCCAAAAAATTTCGTGGAAATGAGAAAGTGATATAATATCATAAATAAATTGATACAAAAAAAGTAATAAGCAAAGAAAAAGTGGTATCTCATGTTCTCCGGGCATATTTATCCATAGAAAAGAAATAACCCATATTAATTTTAGAAAAAAAACTTTTTTTTCATTTTTAGGGTAATTTCTGTTGGTTGCAGAACCATTTCCACTAGTAGAATGGGGAGTTTTAACAGTAATCAGTCTCAAAATTAATAGATGTGAAAGCTGTGGAAAAGAGTAGCTTGGGGTGAGCCATATTGCTAAAAATTTCAATTACACGAAAAAAAATCTCATGAAAGTAAATTTTTATTTATTATTTCTTTTAAGTTGACTCTTCATTTTTAACAGGATTTTTAAAATGCCAAAATAAAAGAACAATGGAACTTGTTAAAAATACAATGAGCGGAGTTAAAAACCATATTGAATATTTTAGATTTTCATTACTGGTGTCAAATTTTAAAATGTATAATATTCCTGTAATCCAAAGAGATATCATACAAAATAAAAAAAGATATCTTTCTTTAAAACGATTACAATTTGCAGCAATTAACAAAGTCCAAATAATAGGAATTATACAAAGACCCTCCCAAAGGATTTCATTTGTAAAAATTGAACCCATAAATTGAAATAGTACTATAATCATTATCAAAAATATAGGATATGTGCTATCACTCATCCCTATAATCAAAAAGAAAGACAAAAAGAAAAGAATCCTGACTATTCTCATAACCGTTAGGGACATGTTCTATTTGTTACTGGACCATTTGAATTAGAACTCCCTGCTTATAATGCTGAAAAATTCCGATGTCCGAAGGCGTCCATAGGGCGGCTTTCTGTCCTGCAGCTTTCAGTCCGTTATTCGTCCAGGTATTGCACGTGTTCAGGAAGCTGTAGCGGCCTTTTGCGTCATAAAAAGCATCATTTTTTCCGTAAACTGCATCCGTTTTAATGAGGATTGGTCGGCCGTTTGCGTCCCGGTCGAATTTATCGCGGATAAACTGTATGAGTTCGAGATATTGTTCATGCGTGAGCGTGAGCTTTTTGCAGTCTTCCCCTTCGGTCATTCTATCGTAATAAGTACAGTGCATCGCCGATTCACTCAGCCAGAAAGCGGCATTGAAGGCCGTGGAAACTTTCAGCTCGGCCCAGGTTGGCGTATCGAGGTAAAAACCTTTGTCGCCCCACCCGATGGAGAGATATTTGAAATCATTTCTTTGGGAAAGCGTGTTCTCAAAAGGAATCTCTTTGCTCCAGTCCATTTCTGCAGATTTTACCGGCACCACCAAATCGGTATGAACACCGTTGGTCAGGATATAAGCGGTAACAGTTTCTGGTTGGGTAACCTTTTTCTCAGGTACTTCTATGTAAGGAATTAAAAATCCGCAGATTAAATAAAACACAACTACGGCAACGATGGCGCCAAGTGCTTTGAGGATCACAAGAAAGATTTTCTTCATTTTCAAATGTATTAAAAAAATAACATTAAATTTTTATGAAGATATCGTTTAATTTGAAATAATATTTTTAAATTTATTTGCGAAACAGCAAGGATATATGCCAAAAAAATCCAAATCATCCAAAAGATTTAAGATCAGAGTAAAAGTTGCACCGAAAAGGAACCAGAAAAGACGGTAATTCTCCGGAATTTTCTGAAGATCGCGTTTAGCTCAACACTTTGATTTTATGTAAGCCTTGATTTTTAAAAATCTGAAGGCCCGGTAAAATTTCTCTATTAAGTTTGGAAAACCGTTTTCCGAACAGCATTACTTACCCAAAAATTCTATATTTCTTTTCAGGCCTGCAAACTTTGTACGTTTTACAGGCGACTTTCTGAAAATTTCTGAAAAAAGTTCCTGAGTCAAAGCTTTCCAGTCTTCTTTTCCATAATTTAACAAATAGGAATTGGGTTTGAATTTTTCCTGCTGATGTGGAGCGGAAAAACGGTTCCACGGACACACATCCTGACAGATATCGCAGCCGAACATCCAGTCTTCCATTTTATCGGTGAAATCGTCCGGGATTTCGCTTTTCAGTTCAATCGTTGCGTAAGAAATGCATTTGCTGCCGTCAATAATTTTGTCCGAAACAATGGCCTGGGTCGGGCACGCATCGATGCATTTTCTGCAGGTCCCGCAATGATCGGTCGTCGGATAATCTTCCTGAAGCTCGAGATCGCAGATGATTTCAGCCAGAAAATAGAAAGAACCATTCTGTCGGGTGATCAGATTAGCATTTTTCCCTACCCAGCCAATTCCGGATTTCCGGGCCCAGCTTCTTTCCAGAACCGGTGCCGAATCCACAAAAACACGGCATTCAAAATCACCGATCTCTTCCTTCAGTTCTGCCACCATTTCCGCCAGAATTTCTTTCAGAATTTCATGATAATCCTGCCCGTAAGCATATTTTGAGATCTTAAAATGCTCCAGAGCCGGCAGTTCCTCTTCCGGGAAATAATTATAGGAAAGCGAAATGACGGATTTTGAACCTTCCACCAGAATCTGAGGATTAAGCCTTTTATCGAAATGGTTTTCCATATAAGCCATCTCGCCGTTAAAATTATTTTTGAGCCAGTTTTCGAGCGGTCTTGCCTCTTCTTCCAGAAAACCTGCTCGCGAAATGCCACACCCGTTGAAACCAAATTTTGCGGCTTTGGTTTTGATCAGATTTGAATAGATTTCGACTTGTGGTTTCATAAAAAATCGCCTTGCAAAACTAACATAATTTTATAACTTTGCTTATCCGGCGGGAATTCGCGGGAATAAAATTTAAAAAATTAAAATATGTCATTAATAGAAGTCCTGAAAGCAGGAAATTACCATTTGATCGACGTCCGTGAGCCGATGGAACTCGAAATGGACGGAAATATTGAAGAAGCACAGAACATTCCGCTCGGCGAACTGGAAGACCGCAAACAGGAAATCACCAATCTGAGCGGTACAAAAATTTTCTTCTGCAGAAGCGGAAACCGCAGTGGTAAAGCTGTTGATTATTTCAAATCTGAGGGTATGACCGATGTTTACAACGGCGGCGGCTACGAAGAAATGAAAGCGACGCTGGAGCAACTTTAACTGATTGCCACAAAAAATCCCGCTGAAAAATATTCAGCGGGATTTTTTTATGGGTAAATGATTAGAATTTAATGATATCCTTCATTCTTTCGTTTTCTTCGTTCACCAAATCATCGTCTACCAGAATTTTCCCGGAATGCTCATCAATGATGATTTTCTTTCTCTGGGCAATTTCCATCTGCTTCTGTGGAGGCAGGGTGAAGAACGAACCTTTCGGCGCGCCTCTTTCCAGACCTACAACGGCAAGACCGGTAGTTGAGTTGTTTCGGATTCTGCTGTAAGATGCCAGAAGTCTTTCGTCGATTTTCGCAGCAAACTCCTTGGATTTTTCAATCAGGTAATCTTCTTCTTTCTGGGTTTCAGAAACGAGATCTTCCAGTTCTTCTTTTTTGAATTTGAGGTGGTTTTTAAGTTCTGATATTTTGGTATTCAGATCTTCGAAAGTCACATTTTTCATCTCGATATTGGCACTGAATCCTTTGATCTTCTTGTCAGCAAGCTGAATTTCCAGTTCCTGGAATTCAATTTCCTTATCCAGAGCTTCAAATTCCTTGTTATTTCTTACGTTGTCCTGCTGAGATTTATATTTTTCGATCAAAGAAGCCGAATGGCTCATCACCTCTTTCTTGGTGTTGATTTCGTCATTCTGTTCCTTGATTTCTGCCTGAAATTTTTCGGCTCTTTTCTCGAGACCTTGAATTTCAATTTCCAAATCCTCCACTTCTATCGGCAGTTCGCCTCTTGTATTGCGGATTTCATCCAGTCTGGAATCAATAATCTGCAAATCATAAAGTGCTCTTAATTTTTCTTCAACAGAAATTTCTACGTTTTTCTTAGCCATATTTTATAAAAAATAATTTACTGGATTGGTTTTCCCAATAGATTTTGAGATTGCAAATTTAGGAAATTTTTCCGACAAAATTTCAAATAATTGTTGACTTACAAATTGTTCTGACTCAAAATGGCCGATATCGCAGAGCAGGATTTTATTTTCTGCCTGAAAAAAATCGTGGTATTTCAAGTCACCGGTCAGATAAGCATCACAACCAGCGGAAATCGCCGCTTTTATGCCACCGGAGCCGCTTCCGCCCAAAACCCCTACTCTTTTTATTTTTTTTGAAGTGAAAGCCGAATGACGGATGATTTTCAGATCGAATTTTTCTTTCACGATCTGCAGAAAATCTTCTTCTTCAAGTTCAGTTTCGAGATCGCCAAAACGTCCCAGTCCTGAATACTGGTTTTCGTTTTCGAGACTGATGATCTGATACGCCACTTCTTCATAAGGATGTGCCGCTTTCATGGCCGAAATGATCTGATGCTGCTTAAAATTTTCAAAAATTACCGAGACCACTTCTTCCTGTGACGTTTCGCGGATATTCAGACTGCCGGAATACGGATTAGAATGCTCCAACGGTCTGAAAGTTCCTGTTCCTGCAACCGAAAAGCTGCATTCATCATAAAAGCCGATGTTTCCTGCTCCGGCTGCGAAAAGTGCGTTTTTCAATTGTTCAGCATGATCTGTCGGTATATACACTTCCAGTTTTTTAAGATTCTGTGTTTTGGGCATCAGGATCTTTTGATTTTTAAGACCGAGTTTTTCGCAGATCCCAAAATTGACTCCGAAAAAATCATTGTCGAAGGCAGTATGCACAGCGTAAATCGCAATTTTATTTTCGAGCGCTTTCATGACAGCTCTTTCAACATAATTTTTTCCTGTCAGGGATTTCAGTCCTGAGAAAATAATGGGATGAAAAGTGAGAATGAGATTTGAACCGCCGGAAATGGCTTCTTCAATGACATTTTCGAGCGCATCGTGTGCAATTAAAATTCCTGAAATTTCTCTTTCCGGGTTTCCGCAGAGCAAACCCACATTATCAAAATCCTCCGCCTGTTTTGCAGGGATGATCTTTTCAAACTCAGAGACAAATTCTTTAATTTTCATATAAATTGAGTAATTTCAACGAAGATATTACATTTGTAAAAAATACACGTTATGAAACCGGAATATGACCTCATTCCCGAAGACCATCTGCTGCTGAAGAAAATCTACAGGGTCATTTATTTTTCGGATACCAAAGCGGGCAAAATTTTTGATATTTCGTTGCTTTTACTTATCCTCTTCAGCACTGTTCTGCTCATGCTCGAAACCGTTCCGCAACTGGATCTGAAGAATCACCATCTTTTTTATCTGCTGGAATTCATCATCACCATTTTTTTTACGGTGGAATATTTACTCAGAATTTTTACCATAAAAGATAAGAACGAATATATTTTCAGTTTTTTCGGAATCATCGATCTTCTGGCGATTATTCCTTTCTATATCAGCCTCCTGTTTCCGGTAGCCCATTTTTTCATCATCATCAGAATGTTACGGATGCTGAGGATTTTCAGGATTTTCAATCTGGCAGATTATATGCACGACGGCCAGTATATTATGTCGGCACTTCGGCAAAGTTCCCGAAAAATCTATATTTTTCTGCTGTTTTTAAGCATTTTCATTGTAATTATCGGCGCGGTGATGTATGTCGTGGAAGACGGCAAAAACGGCTTCAACAGTATTCCGCAGAGTATTTACTGGGCGGTGGTTACGATTACAACTGTTGGTTACGGCGATATTTCTCCGGTTACCTCATTCGGAAAATTTCTCTCCGTCATCGTTATGCTTTGCGGTTACAGCATTATTGCTGTACCAACAGGAATTGTTACTTCAGAATTCCGTAAAAAAACAGTCGCTCAAAAAAACTGTTCCCGCTGCGGAAGCCAGGATAACGATGCTGATGCGCGCTACTGCAAACAGTGCGGCGACAAATTCATTTAAATAAAAAAGCTGTTTCAAAATGAAACAGCTTTTTTATTTAAATTGTTAATTATTATTCTTTGTCTCTCTTATGCATTTCAAATTCTGCGGGATACATTTTCTTTAAACGTTCAACTTCCCTTGCCTGCTCTTCTGCATCGTTTTCATGTCGGTGCATGTATTTGCGGCGTGCACTGATTTTTCTTTTCGAAATGATGTAGAACATCACCGGTACAATGATCAGCGTAAGGAAAGTCGCAAACGAAAGACCGAAAATGATCGTCCATGCCAACGGTCCCCAGAACGCTACGTTATCTCCTCCTAAAGAGAAATGCGGATTCAGCGTGGTAAGGAAGGATGCCACATCAAAGTTCAGCCCGATCGCGAGCGGAATCAAACCTAAGATCGCGGTGATTGCCGTTAAAAGAACAGGTCTTAAACGCTCTTTTCCTGACTCTACAATAATCTGTTTTACTTCTTCCAATTCCAGATCATCGTGGGTCTCGACACCTTTTTCTGCCACTTTTTCATCGAGTTTCAGAACAAAGAAGTCCATGAGGACGATCCCGTTCTTCACCACAACTCCTGCCAGGGAAATAATTCCCATCATCGTCATCAGGATCACGAAATCCATCCCGAAAATACTCAGTCCGAGGAAAACTCCTGAAAAACTCAGCAAAATAGTAGTCATAATGATCAGCGTTTTCGAAAGCGAGTTGAACTGGAACACAATAATTGATGTTACCATCGCCATTGCCAGGAATAAGGCGAACAAAAGGAAATTCATATTTTTTCCCTGCTCTTCCTGTTCCCCTCCGAAAGAGTAGGTTACTCCGTCTGCAGCTTTGTAGTTTTTAAGCACAGTCTGGATTTTCTGTACAATTTCATTGGAATTATAGTCTTTCAGCACTCCGGAATACACCATAATGGTTCGGGTATTGTCCTTTCTTTTGATTTTGTTGAAGGTATTCGCTTCCTGCATGGTTGCAAAAGTGGACATCGGTACCAGAACCGGCCCGTTCTGGCCTTTCAGCGTAATGGGTTGGTTGAAAAGCAGACTCGTGTTTCTCCGCTGATCTTCTTTAAGCCTTATCGAAATATCATAATCGTCTTCGGTATCTTTATAGGTCGAAATGTCCTGCCCGAACAAAGCCCTACGAAGTGTAATTCCGGTAAGTGCAGTATTCACGCCCAGATTTCCTGCAGTTTCACGGTTGATGTCGATCAGCAGTTCCGGACTCTCTTTGTTAATGTCGGATTGAAGTTTTTCAATTCCCGGAATTCCCTGACCGTTGATGAAGGTGATCATTTTCTGAGCTTCAACCAAGAGTTGGTCATAATCATTCCCTTTCAGTTCAATGGAAACCGGATAACCAACCGGCGGACCGTTCGCATCTTTTTCGACCGTATAATTGAATCCCGGAATATCGGGAATCGCTTTACGGATATCTTCCATCACGTCTGCAGTGTTGATACCTCGTCTTTTTCCGAATTCAACGTAAGTAATCGTAATCTTGGATTTGAAAGGCGTATCGGCCTGAGAACCTGCATCCACCTGCGGATTGATCGCACCTTTACCCACCTGTGTCACCATCGATTCTACGAGATAGTTCACCCCGTTGCCTTCTTTGTATTTGTTCAACACATTCAGGATGTTCGCTTCCACCTGTTTGGTGGCCTGATTGGTTTTGCCGATATCGGTTCCCTGCGGATATTCCATGTATACAATGGTTTGCTTAGGAATATTTTCCGGGAAAAATAGCACTTTGGAACGGCCAATGGCCATCATTGCACCAAAAATAACAAAGGAAAGCAACAACACTCCTACTACTCCCAAAAATGCGTTCCGCGGTTTTTTTCCGTTTAACAAATTCTCAATAAATTTTTGGTACTTTTTCGCCAGATTCGGGAAGAAGGTATACTGGAAATGTTCGATTTTATCGTGGAAGAAGTTTTTGTAGAGCCAGATGGCAAGGATCGCCAATAGCGACAGAATTACAACTGCGAGAAAATATTTGATCCCTGTTGCCAATCTCAGAATACCAAAAACAACAGCTATTATTCCAAAAATCAATGTGTATTTTTTAGCCTGTCCCTGGGTGATATTCTTGTTGTCCAGTGTCATTCCGCCGCCCGTCATCGAAGCATTGATGATCATCGCCACAAAAAGAGAGGCCATCAGTGTTACCGAAATCGTAATCGGGAAATACTTCATGAATTCACCCATAATTCCCGGCCAGAGCAGCATTGGTAAAAATGCAAAAACGGTGGTTAAAGTGGAAGTAATTACGGGAAAAGAGATTTCGCCGATCCCGAATTTGGAAGCTTCGCGCCTTTTATAGCCTTTTTCCATATTGGCATAAACGTTATCCACGACCACAATACCGTCATCCACCAGCATTCCGAGTCCCATTACCATGGCAAAAAGTACCATTGTATTCAGCGTGATGCCGAACATATGAAGCACCGCAAATGCAATAAGCATTGAGAGCGGAATCGCAGTTCCAACGAAAAGGGCATTCTTGAGTCCCATTGAAAAACTCAATACCGCCATAACGAGTAGAATACCAATCAAAATATGGTTCGCCAGTTCGTTCACCTGATGTTCAACATCGGAGGACTGGTCGGAAGTAAGCGTGATCTGCAAATCCTGAGGCAGATAGGTAGTCTTAGCTTTTTCGAGTTTTACTTTAGCCTGATCAATCGCAGAGATCATGTTGGTTCCCGCCCTTTTTTTCAGGTCGATCATGACTACGTCCTGTCCGGATTCTCTTGCATAAGTCGTTTTCTCCTTTTCTTTAAAAGCGACCGTTGCAATGTCCCGAATACGTACCCCTGGCTTGATCACAAAATTATCAAGATCCGAAGGTTTTGAGATCTGTCCTTTGATCCTTACGTTTTCGCGGTTCCCTTCAGAAATGAGATTTCCGCCGGAAATGGTGACATTCTCGTTGCGGATGGCCATAATGATGTCGTCGAAACTCACTCCGGCTGCATTCATTTTATAAAGGTCTACCGCAACTTCCACTTCATTATCGTCAACCCCCAAAATGGTGGCCTCCTTTACCTCTGAAATATCTTCAAGATCATCCTTAATGTCTTCAGCGTACTGTTTCAGGGTAAATTTGTTGTAATTTCCTTTAAGATTGATATTTAAAATGGGGAATTCTTCAGAAATGTTCAGGTCGAAAACACTCGGTTCAACTTTTGAACCGGAATCCATCGAAGGCCAGTCCTGATCGCCTTTGGCTTCATCCACTTTATCCTTGATTCTCTGTTTTGCTTCAGCCAGCGGAATTTTCTCATCGAATTCAACAATGATCAGACAGTAATCCTGAAAAGAGTTTGAACTGACCTTGTTGACGCCTGAAACATTCTTGAATTTATCTTCGAGCTCTTTGGTGATGAGTTTTTCAACGTCTTCCGCCGAATTTCCCGGGTATACCGAAGAGATATAGATGTTGTTCTGAACCACCTCCGGGAAACTCTCCCGCGGCATCGAAAAGAAGGAATAAATTCCCATGATCACGATGATGAAGGTGAGTACATACACCGTGGTACGGTTATCTACCGCCCAACTGGAGAAAAAAGATTCCTTTTGGTGGTGTTTATTTTGACTCATAATTTTTGTTTTTAATTTAGAAATTGCAGGAGTTATAGAGCGATTTTTACTTTCTGACCTTCCACGAGGTTTTTGGAACCGTCGGTAATCACAACATCTCCGGCTTTCAGGCCAGTGGTAATTTCTACAGCATTCTCAGACTTCTCTCCCTGACCGACAAACACTTTTCTGGCAACGGCATTTTCACCTTTAATGTTTTGCGCTATAAAAACGTAGGTACGGTGTGCTGCATCTTCGTAAATATACTGAGCAGGAATCTGCATCGCATTCGGGTTCACATAATCCTCAATTTTTACCTGCGCCATCAGGTTGGGCTTAATGAGACCTCCTTTGCTCGACACCGGAATTTCGATTTTGAAGGTTCTGTTTTCAGGATTGATGTAATTTCCAACAAGTCTGATGCTTGAACTGATGGTCTGGTTAAGCGTAGGAATGAAAATCTTCACCGAAGTTCCCGGTCTAACTTTTGCCAAATAGGTTTCCGGAACATCGGCTTCAACACGCATGGTTCCGAGAGAAATCAATTTTACGATTTCAGTTCCCGGTGAAACCACCTGTCCGTTTTGGGTAATCACTTCATCAATCACGCCACTGAAAGGGGCAGTAATAGCTGTTCTGGCCAGATTAGTACGCACCGCATCTGCTGCTTTCTGAGTCGCGGCAACCTGACTTTGAGCCGCAGCCACCTGTTTCATGGCACCGTCATAATTGGCTTTTGCCTGAAGATACTGCATTTCGGAACCGATTTTCTTTGCCCAAAGCGAACTCTGTTTCTGATAGGAAATTTTAGCCAGTTCTGCGGACGATCTCACCTGCTGAAGCTGTGCCTGCATGGTGGTTACTGAAATCTGTGCCTGTTTGTACTGATCATTCAAACCACCGTCTGAGACCCTTCCAATGATTTGTCCTCTTTTAACATTCTGACCTTTTTTTACAAATAAACTCAGGGTTCCGGAAAACTGCGGCTGAACTTTTACATCCTGATCCGTCGTTACATTTCCCTGAATCTCCACATTGTGCACAAAATTGGTAGGTGCCATTTTCAATACTGAAACCACACCGCTGGCTGCTGCCGAAACGCCCATTTTATTAAGATTGGCGTCAATTCCTGCCATTACCTGATTAAGGCTGTCAACTTTATATTTTTGGCGCTCTTTATAGGCCTGAAGCCCTTTTACATCTTTATTTTTAATTAAAGTTTCGAGTTTTACGTCTGTGGATTCAGTCTCTTTTTTGCAGGCAGTCAAGCCGGCCAATATGATCAGTGGTATTAAGAATTTTTTCATCGTGAAATATTTATATTATTAGTTTTTGATTAAAGTTTGCCCACAGCTTCGTCGAGCTTGGTTTTTGCCTGAATAAGTCCGATTGCGGCTTCATAGTAACGTGACTGTGAATCGTAGAGCTGGGTTTCGCTTTGCTGCAGTTCGTAACTTGTACCGATACCTTCGTTAAATTTTATCCGCTGTTTGTTGTAGATGCTGGAGGATAATGCAATGAGCTCCTGCGCATTTTTGTAGGAATTATAGGCATTGTCATAATCTACAGATGCTGCGTAAACGGTGTTCTGCAAATCTCTTTCAGTTTCAACGATGTCGAGCCGGGCTTTGGAGACATCGAGTTTCGCCTGCTCAGTCTGCCAGTGTCTCTGGAATCCGCTGAAAATAGGAATATCCAGCTGAACTGCAATCACAGAGGTATTGAACCAGTCCTGAGTGCTGTTGAAAAACTTGAACTGATCGCCGTTTCCGTTGTAACTGGAAGAAAGGCCTGCCGCCAAAGTGGGCAGCGATCTGGATTTCTGAAGTTTGAGCTTGAGTTCTGACAATTTCAAGGCATTTTCCTTCAGCCGGTAATCAATATGGTTTTTAACATCCTGATTCATATTCAAATCGACCAAACCCTCATTTTTGGTTACGATCTCATCGAGGGTTGAAGTCAAAGTAATTTCACTTTCCAAAGGATAACCCATTAAATATTTTAAAGCCATCAGCAGTTTTTCACGCGACCGTTTAAGGTTCTGCTGATTCGCGAGAAGGCTTTTATAACTGAATTCAAGCTGTTCAACATTCTGATATTCTACCAATCCTACTTTATAGGTTTCACGAGTATCATTCAGTGATTTTTCAGCGACTTTTCTGTTATCTTCAAGGGTTTTGATGTTTTCGTCCATCACCAAAACCGCTGCATAAGACATTAAAATCCCTTCTTTGACAGAGATTTGGGTTTTTTCCTCGGCTAGTGCAGCAGTTTCCTTGTATGCTTTTGCGGATTGCAAACCCACCAGATAAGAACCGTTGAACAGCAGCTGACTCAGTGTGAGTCCACCGCTTACACTTTGTTTCTGCCCGAATTTTACCGGTACATAAGTTCCCGGGGTGCCACCCGTGATTTCTGCAGGCAAGAGCTGGACCGGAATGTTGAGGAAATAATTATAAGTCCCCTGTGCGCTGAGCTGCGGTAAACCGATTCCCGTGGTTTCTTTCACTTTTTGTGAGGCAATGGTACGGTCGATTTTTGCTTTCTGCACACTGATGTTATGTTCCAGCGCATATTGCCAGGAATCATCAATGGAGAAACTCTGCTGTGCGTAAACATTTACAGAGAGTGCCGAGAAGGCAAAAAGTTTAAGCCAATTCTTCATATTTAGTTTTTAGTTGAGTTAAGATTTCGGTTCCTTTGGGTGTTAAGATTGAGTAAAGGAAAAACTCGGTGGCGTTCTGGCAGAGATGAGCCGGATTTTTAGCCTCTTCTTCAAATAGCGAAGAACCTTCCATTGAAAGAAAAAGCTGCATCATGAATTTTACATAGATCGCTTCATTGAAATTGTTACGGTAATAACCTTCTTCCCTACCGATCTGAATATTGTGTAAAATGATTACGGAAATTTTGCTGTATACTTCCAGAACATGGTCGTTAAAAATGATGGGATAGTATTTGTGAAGCTGCCGTAAAAACACCGTTTTATTGGCCTGCGTAATGGTCTGAAGATTTTTTTCGCGCAGAAGCATTCTTTCAATCGGATTGGCAGTGAGCTTTTCCACTTCTTTCATATGAAAAACGATGTCTGAAAGTTTATAGGAAAGTACTGCTTTCAGCACCTCTTCCTTATTTGTATATTGCTGGTAAAGGGTTTTCTTGGACATTGAGAATTCCTTTGCTATATCATCCATCGTCACTGTTTTCGCCCCGTTCTGTATGAACAGATCAGAAACCTTTTCGAGAAATAAGTTTTTATTTTCCATAATTAAAGGGCAAAGATACAAAAGAAAACTAAAAAACTAAAAAAGTTTTCCCGTTTTTTAATGTGTACAACTTTCCCTGCCAATGTAGACGGTTGAATTGAAAAATTACTTTAAATAAAAAGACAGCCGTTTCGGGCTGCCTTAAAAAATTAAAAGTTTAGTAATTATTTCTTAATCGCTTTCATTGTTTTTACAGATCCGTCTTTGTATTTCAGCGTTACCAAATACATTCCGGCTGTTAAATCACCTAACTGAAGTTCAGCAGTTGGTTTTGTAATTGTTTTAACCGTTCTTCCAGAAACGTCGGTAATGATAACAGAAGCCACATTTTTAACATCTGAAATATACAGGACTTCATTGAACGGGTTTGGATAAACGGTTACATTCTTTCCTGACGCAACTTCAGAGGTTGATAAAGAACTGTCGTATGCTGAAATTTTGAACTGACCGTCTTCGCTGCCTGTTCCTATCCATTTTAAAACACTGATATAAAGAGTTGAATTCGGAGTCAGGCCAGTTAGTGCAACTCTTGAAAATCTCTCGACTCCGGCCACTATATCATCATTACAGCCATTTGGCACTTCAACTAGCGAGCCGCATGCACCGCTGTAAATATTCAAAACAGAATCAATAAAAGGTGAGCCTGCTACAGCGGCGGTTTCAATTGTAATATTACCCGAGGCCGGTACCTGTACGGTAAACCACACATTATTATCAGAATCCGTAACACATGATTGGGGGGTACCATCGGTTGTAGCCCCAAGATTAGAAGCTGTAATTGCATTTTGCGAAAATGTTGCACCAGGAGTAATAGCTAAAGCTCCTGCACATCCATTATTAACGGGTGGAGGAGGTGGAGAGGTTACACAAATATCAAACGAGTTAGCATACCCTGTCCCATTTGAGTTATAAACTCTTAAGTAATAAGTATTGCCTATGGTAAGTCCTGTCAGTACTGCAGCACTCGCCGCACTCGTATCACACAGAATACTGGCTAAAGTTCCACAAACTCCACTGAACGCCTGAAGATAAAGTGATGTTGAATTTGTTCCAGTTCCTACAGATATAATATTGGATAATGTTATGATATGTGAGGGATTTGTTGCCACAAAAGAATACCAAACATCATCATCTGTAGTACCTGTACAAGGTGCTACTGCTACCCCCGAGCTGGTCGCTGCTAAAGTGGTTCCTGCCGTGGGAGCAGCACATGTTGTGGTTGTACTGGCTACCAATGGAATTGCAGTTGCACAATTATCATTAATCGGAGCTACAGGGGTGACAATACAGATGTTAAACGTATTTGCATATGCTGTTCCTGCATTGGAATTATAAACCCGAACATAATAAGTGTTTCCGACTGTAAGACCTGTTAGCGCTGTAGGAGTAGTTCCTGTTGTATCACACATTACACTAGTTAAACCAGCGCAGGATCCACTTAAAACCTGAAGATACAATGATGTTGATGATGTTGCACCAACTGATACAATATTAGAAAGCATAACGTTGTGCGTTGTTGAGGTTGCAACGAAAGAATACCACACATCATCATCTGCCGTACCCGTGCAAGGAGTTAAGGTATTACCTGAACTTGTAGCGGACCAGGTACTGCCTGCAACAGATGAAATACAACTTGAATTGGCACTTGGTATTAGTACGACTGCGTTTGCACAATCATCGTTGGCGGGTGGCGGCGGTGGTGCGGTTACACAAATATTAAAACTTGCGGCAGCGGTAACAGTAGCGCTGTATGTATAGACCCTGATATAGTAAGTTGCACCGACTGTTAAACCACTCACGGTTCCGCTATTGGGATCCGAACAAAGCAATGAGGTAACTGCCCCACCACACGCATTACTCATCACCTGAAAATACATATCGGTTGAGGATGGATTACCAACCGAAACAATATTAGAAAGGGTCACGATATGCGTGGTACTGGTTGCTACAAATGAATACCAAACATCATCATTGGGTGTACCTGAGCAGGTTCCAGCTACCATTGACTGTGTTGCACCCAGTGTAGTCCCTGAAACCGGAGTTACACAAGTCGGATTGCTATTTGCAGTAAGAAGTACCGCATTACTACACTCATCATTTGCTGGTGGTGCAGGAGCCGCAGGACTGGTGAAAGACTGTATTGCAGATGTACACCCTACGGCATCACTTCCTCCATTTGTAGGAACCACATACCAGTAGTAAGGAGTATTGTATTCAGTTAAGCTCGCGGTATAAGTTGTAGTTGGAGCCGTGATCGTTGTAGTTAATGTTGTCGGCGGATTCGTCGTGCCTACATACACCTTGTATGCGGTAGGTGCAGGCCCGGTGATAGGGGCGTTCCATGATAAAGTTGGAGTTAGTGTCGCTACAGTAGAACCATTAGCAGGGGCAGTTAATGCGGCACACTGTGGTGTTGGTGGAGCGTCAGTAATGTCCAGTGTAAATGCTCCACAATTTGGGGTTGGCCAAGTATCAATCACAATATAGTAGATACCATTTGCAGGAAAATTAACAACACCGGATGCGGTATTTCCCGAACTGGTTTTAATCACACCCACAAGATTGGCAGTGAGAGGTGGACATGCAGAGTGTACGGAAGCAATCTTCCAGATGGCAGCCCCACCTAAATCTAACTTCAAGTTGATCGGTGCGTTGGTAATGTTGATGGAATAAACATAATCTTCACCTCCTCCATAGTTGGTATCGAAGGTGCCAGCTGCAAAATCATTACCTGTACCGCAAGTTGTCTGTGCGCCACTTGAAAACGGTATACTGGTAATCGGAATTGCGGTTGCACAATCATTCTGGGCCCTAAGACCACAAAAAGACAAAAGTGCAATCCAAAAAATAAAGAGTTTTTTCATAACATAATATTTTTTATTAATAAATAAAATTACACTTTTTTTCTAAAACGCAAATTATTTTTGATAATAATGTGAATAAATATGACATTTGGCGTTACAATTATGTAATACAACGATAAACACATGATTGTTTGTGAATCTTTATGTGGATGCAAAAAAAAGGCGACCCTAACGGGGCGCCTTCATATTCATGATTATAATTATTATTTTTTAATCGCTTTCATTGTTTTTACAGATCCGTCTTTGTATTTAAGGGTTAATAAATACATTCCGGCCGTTAAATCACCTAACTGAAGTTCAGCAGTTGGCTTTGAAATCGTTCTAACCGTTCTTCCTGAAATATCAGTGATGATTGCAGACGTAACATCTTTAACATCTGAAACATACAGGATATCATGGAATGGATTAGGATAAATTTTCACAGTATTGCTTGTTGGTTCATTTTCAGAAGTACCAAGCGAGCCGTCATAAGCGGAAATCTGAAATTCTCCGTTTGTTACAGTCGCAGAACCGTATCCGTAAACACTAACATAGAGTGTTGACCCGGGGGTCTGTCCTGTTAAACTCAAAAGTGAAAAATTTCCGGTACCCGAATCATCATCACAACCTACCTGTGTTAAGGAACCACAAGATCCAGAATATACTCCTACGGACGTATCTGTAAGCGATGTACCGGTTGTGGTCTGGGTTTCAATTGTAATATTTCCACTTGCAGGAACTACAACTGTATACCAAACATTAAATACTGAAGTAGTGAGACAAGAAGGAACGGGTCCGTCTGTTGTAGCTCCAGCATTGCTTCCGGTAATATCATTCTGGTCGAAAGTTCCACCTGGAGTAAGAGCAATTGCACTGGAACAGTTATCATTCGCAGGCGCTCCAGAAACAGTTGGGGAAGTAATACAGATATCAAAAGTATCTGCATATACATTGCCCTGATTAGAATTGAATAATCGGACATAATAGGTCTGCCCAACCGTTAAACCACCAAGTGTAGAAGGTGATACAGCACTCGTATCACAGATTATTGTGGATAATGAACCACAGCTTCCACTGAACACTTGCATATAGAGTGTGGTTGAAGAGGTTGATCCCACTGAAACCACATTACTAACATTAATGGTATGTGTGGCAGCAGTAGCGGTAAATGAATACCAAACATCATCGTCAGCAGTTCCGGAGCACGGTGCAACAGCAATTCCTGAATCTGTAGCCCACTGCGTGGTACCTGATATTGAATTACAGGTGTCATTTACACTCGGTGTCAAAACGATAGCGTTTGCACATTCATCATTTGATGGACCTGCAGGTGGCGTTGTAACGCAAATATCGAAAGAAGTGGCATATGCCGCACCTGCATTACTGTTGTAAATCCTTACATAATAAGTTTGACCCGGTACCAAGTTCGAAAGTGTTGCAGCGGATGCATCAGTTGTATCACAAACGATGCTGTTAAGAGCGCCGCAGTTTCCACTGAAGGCCTGGAGGTAAAGTACAGCTGAATTCGTTGTTCCTACAGAAACAATATTAGATAATGCAACATTATGGGTAGTGCTAGTTGCCACAAACGAATACCAAACGTCATCATCCGCAATTCCAGAACAAGGTGCTACTCCAATATTGGAGTCGGTAGCCCATTGTGTAGTGCCGGCAACTGAAGCGGTGCAAGTCATATCCGGATTTACAGTCAGAGAAACTGCATTTACACAATTATCATTCGCAGGCCCTGCAGGAGGAGTTGTTACGCAAATATCAAATGAAGATGCGTAGGCTGAACCATTTTGAGAGGTATAAATTCTTACATAATAGGTTTGGCCTGGTGTAAGATTGTATAGTGTCGCTCCTGTAGCATCGGATGTATCACAAAGGATGCTGGAAAGGCTTCCACAAGTACCACTGAATGCCTGAAGATATAATGTTGTTGATGTTGTTGTTCCTACGGATACTACATTTGATATTGTTACGATATGAGTGGGCCCGGTCGCTGTAAAAGAATACCACACATCATCATCTGCGGTTCCTGTACAAGGGGCTATTCCAATACCGGAATCTGTAGCAAACATTGTGGTTCCTGCGGTAGATGTACAAGTTAAGTTTGAACTCACCGGCAGAACTTCAGCACCAATACAATTATCGTTTGCGGGAGGAACTGCTGAACTAATGCAAATATCAAACGAAGTTGCATAGTTACTTCCTGAAGCCGAAGTGTACACCCTCACATAATAGGTTTGCCCAACGGTAAGATTATCCAGCAAGGTAGCGGATGCATCTGTTGTATCGCAGGCTACACTCGAAAGCGCCCCACAAGAACCTGTTAAAACCTGAGTGTATAAAGTAGTAGACGTTGAAGTTCCTACAGAAACAATATTAGAAAGCGTTACCAGATGCGATGTACTGGTAGCAACAAAAGAATACCATACATCATCATCTGCGGTTCCTGTACATGGTGACAAGGTATCTCCTGACGGTGTTGCATATAAAGTTGAACCCGATGTAACTCCACCGCATGCAATCCCTGCACTTGAAGTAAGTGGGATAGCAGTAGAGCATTCATCATTCTGTACTGATGGAGGGGTAAGGATGCAGATTTTAAAAGAGGCTGCATAATCACCACCCAGTTGTGAAGTATAGATTCTTACATAATAAGTTTGCCCCGGGACTGTAGATACAACAGTAGGTGAAGCATCAGTTGTATCACAAACTTCACTAACTAAAGCTCCGCAAGTTCCCGAAAATACCTGTGTATAAAGAACTGTAGCAGTAGACGTTCCTTCAGATACAATATTACTCAGTTCAATCTGGTGTGAAGTCTTAGTTGCTACAAAGCTGTACCAAACATCATCATCAGCATTTCCTGTACATGGCGATAAAGTAGCAGTTGATGCAGTAGCAGCAAGTGTATTTCCACCAGTGCTTCCCGAACAGGTAAGTCCAAGCTGTGGAGTCAATGAAATAGCAGTTGTACATTCATCATTTGCCGGAGTCTGAGGTACGGTAAACGTCATTTCTGTACAGCCTGCTGCATCACCAATTATGTTGGTAGGAATGATTTTATAATAATAGGTACCAGGCGTTAAATTAGCTAGGGTGTAAGAAGTTGTATTACCTATATTTAAATTGTTGAGAATATCGGTTCCATTAGGTGTAGTGCCAAGGTTAACCTTGTAGGACTGTGCGCCAACAGCAGCTAACCAGGTAATAGAGATAGGATTCACTGCATTCATTGCGCCGTTTGCAGGAAATGTTACGGTTGCGCACGTTGGAAGAGTTGTTGGCGGCGGCATAGTTACATTGAAAGCAACCAACGGTCTTCTGTAATTGCTAGAGCTCAATGCATTATTTAATGCCCCTGTTGTATTATTATACTTAGTTGTATTATTATTAGAAGTATCTGAACACGGCGCAGTATACTCATAATTCCAGGAGATGGTACTTGTTTGTCCCGCGGTCTGGGTATATTCAACAAAAACAGCAAGATTACTGCCGTTGGTATAATTAAAATTTGCCGAATGTACAAACTGCTTATATCCTTCAGTACTTCCAACTGCTGTCTGTGGATCCGAATCATACACCAAGGTGGCCGATGCAGTTTCAGCAGCCCAGTCTACTGAGGTAGTACCGAAATCTACTGAAGGATAATTTTTTAGATAAATTTTGAAGGTTGAACCGGGTTTAAGTGTTCCCGTAGCCGAACTTCTCTTAAAATAGGTTGATGTTATGGTCCCACCTGCAATACTAACCAACTGAGACGCGGGAAGTATAAAAGCAGTGCGGTTTTTGCTGTTTGCCGTGGTATTGCTATTCATAGGGCCATAAGTTGTTGACCCTAAATCAGAACAGGCCGGAACCACGTAACTCTGACCTGAGTAAGAATTGAAAGTGACAAACATGATCACTATCAACAAAAAATAGTTTAATTTTTTCATAAATTCTTTTTATATTATGCTAAAAATAGGGTTTTCAAACAAAAATCCTACAATTAGGCTGCAAATAAGTTGTAATTATATAATAATATAGTAAAATTATATAAATAAAAAAGGCAGCCTGATTGGCTGCCTTTAGATAATAATTTTAAAATTATTTCTTAATCGCTTTCATTGTTTTTACAGATCCGTCTTTGTATTTAAGGGTTACCAAATACATTCCGGCTGTTAAACCACCTAACTGAAGTTCAGCAGTTGGTTTTGCAATTGTTTTAACCGTTCTTCCGGAAATATCTGTAATGATAACAGACGTTACATCTTTAACCTCTGTAATGTACAATACATCATGGAATGGGTTCGGATAAATCTTCACTGTTCTGACATCAGAAATAAGATCTGAAGTTCCTAAAATTCCGTTCGTAGACATGCTGATTGTGAATGGACCTTCAGGATTATCTGTAAAGCCGGAGTATTGTCCCACATTTATATAATAAGTGGTTCCCTGAACAGCAACGAAAGAAATAGTTTCTCCTGTATCATCTCCATTATCATCCACACTACCGACACAGTTAAAGCTACCGCAGCTACCGGTATAGACACCTATTTCCGGATCCCAACCAGTCACGTTACTCAAGGTCACTGTCATTGTAGTTCCATCTCCAAGAATGGTATACCAAACGCCATCATTCATACCTGATGTTCCACAAGATACAAATCCACTGTTGTTGGTTGCTGCTAAAGCGTTCTGAGTATTGGTATATGGAGTTGTTGCAGTGGGAGATCCATTTATTGCTGAAGTACAGGCATCATTTGCCGGGGTTGTCGGAGGAGTTGTAAATGAATAAGATGCCCACGTACTTTCGCCCGCTGCACACATCGATCTCACCCAGAAATAATAGGTCGTTTCTGGCGAAAGGGTTCCTACTGATACCGTGGTAGCAGTTGTAGGTGTACCAGTAGTAGGCGGGGTATTTGTAGTGGAATAATAATATTGATATCCGTTTGCCGGTGCTGTTGCCGGTGCCACCCAGCTGAGGTTGTTACCGGAAACAGAAAGGTTGCTCGGTTCTGCACATGAAGGCGTCAATTCTAATTTAAAATCATCAAATCCCATGTAATAAGGGGCAAATGATGTTGCCAATGTTTCTATCCCGAAATAATAGGTTCCTGTAGTAGCAGGCACGTACGTAACTTTATATTGGGTGTAAGCAGGAGTTGTAGTCGTGGCTGGAATTACAAATGAACTTCCCAGCTGGGTTGCACCCGTAGATGACTGTGCTGAATTTACATATACATCACCTTGCCATCCTGATGTATCATCACCCGCCCAATAGAATGAAAAGTCATAAGACTGACCTGCAGTTAAAGTAAAACCAGGAGTCCATAAATCTGCAGCAGTTGTAGGGTAGTAAATTGTTACATAATTAGGGGCGGATCTCGGATTGTTATAAGTTTGGGAAGCCGCATTTTGTGTGGTATGCGATCCTGAAGTTAACCAGCAGACCGGTAAAACTTCGGTACCGATATTTGGCATAGCATCAAAGTTTTCTGACCAAGGCAGTGAGGTAAAGGGCAGACAGGCTGTGGCAAAAACTCTTTGCACACAAGATGAAGAGACATTCAAAGTATTATACGAATTTACAGTATAATAATATTTCGTAGAATTTGCTAAAGGTGCTGTGAAAGTATAGGAAGCCGCATTGCCTAAATCAATATTATTTAGAATATTTGTACCTCCGGGGGTGGTTCCCACTGATAATCTGTAGCCTGTAGCACCATTTACAGCATCCCATGTTATGGTAGGCGTTGTGGAGAGTCCCGCAGCGTTAGCTGTCGGTGCCGTAACTGTTGGACAAGGAATGTTTTTTGTTGTAAACGTATTTTCACTGCAGCCCACCGAAGGATTGGCGCCATTATATGAAGTTACAGTGTAGTAGTGTTGCTTGTTGTAAGCCAATGGAGTAGAAAAAGTGTATGTAGTAACATTTCCAACGTCAACTGAATTCAGGACGTCTGATCCTCCTGGAGTTGTACCGACCTTAATTCTGTAACCTGTTGCATTTGAAACTGCATTCCAAGTAATAGTGGGCAACTCAGAAACACCCGTAGCATTCGCTGCCGGTGCGGTAACCACAGGACATGCAGGAACTGTGCTTGCAGTGAGACCTACAATTGTAACAACGGATTTATTAGCAGATCTGGTACCAGCAGGAGGAGTTGCCGGATCAGGATTCACGCTGTCATCTCTGTAATATAATGAACCATTGGCAGCTCCACTGTACACATACATCGCTTCAGAAAATCCATTACTATCATAATCTGCTTTATTTTCCTCTGCTGCTATAACAAGATTATCTATATTGTTATAGGCAAAAGGTGTTGTGAAAGTAATTTCAACAACTCCAGCATTATTGGTAACCGTTCCTGAAAATACCTGTGTTAAATTTGTTAACGGAATCCATGCTGAAGTACTAGAGAATGTGGAATTTGTTGTATGCCCCAGATAAACGATCCATTCATCAGAATTGGTTAGCGTACTGGATGAAGAAAGATAAAATTTGAGTCCGGTAATATTACCTGCAGCATTTGCATTAATTTCAGATTTCGGGAAAATCTGCTGAACATACGAATAGCCGTAATAAGTGCTTATGGGTGCAACACCGGTATTCGTACCACTTCCCAAAGTAATTTGGGCATTGTAAACTGTGCCAATAAATAAAATAAGACACATCAGTAAAAGTTTTTTCATAACCTTGTGTTTTTTTTAATTAATATTAATAAATGCTAATGTAAGAAAAACATTTAATTGAGCAATAAAATACAGAAATATTGCACAATTCAATAACAATCTATTGCTAAGCTTGCGAAAAATTTATGCGAAATAGAAATTCACAAAAAAAGGCGGCCCATTTGGGCCGCCTTAAATATAACAAAAGGTTTAAAAATTATTTCTTAATCGCTTTCATTGTTTTTACAGATCCGTCTTTGTATTTAAGGGTTACCAAATACATTCCGGCTGTTAAACTACCTAACTGAAGTTCAGCAGTTGGTTTTGCAATTGTTTTAACCGTTCTCCCTGAAATATCAGTGATTGTTACAGATATAACATCTTTAACATCTGAAATATTTAATACATCATGGAATGGGTTCGGATAAACAGATACCTTTTTTGTCTCTGCACTCACATCAGATGTACCTAATGTACCGGTTGTCGATATGGTATAATAACCAATTTGGTCAGCTGAATAACTGGTCAAATACACGTAATAAGTAGTACCTGCGGTTGCAGTAAATGTAACGGTTGGCGCATTATTATTACCTGAACAACCGGAATCTGCATAACCTACACCTGAGGTATTGGCCACACAAGTCAGTGTACTACAGTCTCCCGTATAGACTCTCATATAAGCATCAAACGCGGTTCCACATGCACTGATCGTAATAGGACCACTTACTTGTGAGGTAACAGTATACCAAACCCCATTATAAGTTGCGGTTGGCGTTGCGCTTCCACATGTTGATGCTGGTAAAGTGTCAGCAGTGGCGAGAGCATTATTTCCAGTAACCGAACCATTAGGAGCGATTGCAATTGCAGTAGCGCACGTATCGTTGGTAGGTACTACGGGCGTTGTGATACAAATCTGGAAATTAGAAGTCGTAGCAGCAGTAGCGCTTACAGAGTAAACTCTCACATAATATGTTTGCCCTATATTCAAGGTTGACAAAAGAACGTTGGAGTTTCCATAAGCTCCGGAGAAACATGCTATCGCAGTAAGGCTTCCACATGTTCCTGAGTAGACCTGTGTTGCTGTGGCGTTATCGCTGTATGCAACATTTACAAGATGAGTGGTTGAAGTTGCAGTGAACGAATACCAAACATCATCATTAATGCCGGTTGCAGCACAGGTTGGTGCTGTCCCAGTACTCGCTGTTGCACTGATTGTAGAACCGCTTACAGGATTACTGCATACGCCGGAACTGCCAACAGTAAGGGACACTGCATTTGCACAATCATCATTGGCTGGTGGGGGTGGTATTGTACCAATACAGATGTTAAAATTATTTGCATAAAGTGTAGTACCATTCGTATTAGAATTATAAACCCTAACATAGTAGGTTTGCCCAGGGGTTAAACCTGAAACTGGAGTGTTAGCAGTGGTACCACAGCCTAAACTTACTAGTGTGCCACAAACCCCGCTAAATACCTGTGTATTCAGGGCGACTGAGGTCGAAGTACCTGCCGCTGTGATGTTTGACAGCATGACCATATGTCCAGTACTGGTTGCGATAAATGAATACCAAACGTCATCATCCGCTGTACCGGCACAAGGCGTAACTGCTAAGCCTGAGTTTGTAGCCGATAATGTAGTTCCTGCGACAGGTGTTACACAATTCAAATCCGGATTAACTGATAAGGTTACAGCATTTGCACAGTTATCATTTACAGGAGCAGCTGGTAAAGTACCGATACAAAGATCAAAAGTACTGGCATAAAAAGTCGCGCCTGAATTGGTATCAGAATTATAAACTCTTACATAATAGGTCTGGCCTACTGTTAAACCATTTAAAAGCGAATAATTCGTATTGGAAGTGATACAGGTTGTGCTGGTTAAACTTCCGCAGGTACCTGAGAAGATCTGAGCATACAAAGATGTTGAGGTTGATGTGCCAACCGAAACCACATTTTTCAACCAAAAAGTATGAGATGTGGCTGTGGCAGTGAAAGAATACCAAACATCATCATCGGGAGTTCCTGAACAAGTACCAACCGGTACACCGGAATTAGTACCACCTAAAGTAGTTCCTGGTGTTACACTTCCGCAATTCATATCAGGATTAACGGTTAGTGAAACAGCATTTGCACAATCGTCGTTTGCTGGTGGTGGTGGTGGCGTACTTATACAAATATTAAAACTTTGGTTTGCTCCCGGACCAGCATAACTGTAAACCCTTACATAATAAGTTTGCCCAGGAGTTAATCCGTTAGCAGTTGCTGATAGTGGATCACTACATAGAACACTTGTCAAGGTTCCGCAAGTGCCACTCAACACCTGAAAATAGGTATCCGTGGAAGTGGATGTACCCGTAGCAACTACATTACTTAAGGTAATCACATGACTTGGGTTGGTAGCAACAAAACTATACCAGACATCATCATCGGGATTTCCAAAACATGGTGAAGCAGCTTGAGATTGTGTTGCACCCAAAGTATTTCCTGGCGTTGTTGTTGTACAAGTCAAAGAAGGATTAACCGTTAAAGCAATCGCATTAGCACAGTTATCATTAGCAGGCGGCACTGCTGATCCGGTTGTGAAATTTCTTTCAGTACAACCTGTGGACGTATTGATGCCGTCATATGAATACACGGTATAAAAATACTGTGTATTTGGACTCAGGTTGGAAGAAAAAGAATATGTGAATACGTTCCCTAAATCTATATTATTTAGAATATTAGTACCTCCTGCTGTTGTTCCTACAGATAATCTATAGCCGGTAGCGCCATTTACTGCAGCCCAGTTTATTGTTGGCATCAAAGAGGTTCCAGTAGCTGCAGTTCCAGGAGAGGAAACCGAAGGGCACGGAATATTGATTGTAGTAAAAGATGTTTCTGTACAGCCAGTAGCATTTCCTACATTATTAGTAGGAATTACTGTCAAATAATAAGCAGTATTGTACATCAGCGGACTTGTTGAAGGAAGCGTATATGAAACCGAATTACCGGCGTTAAAAGAATTTAATACATTAGTTCCTCCTGGTGTTGTTCCTAAATTAATTAAATAACTGGAAGCACCGTTTGCACCATATACACCCGCCCATGAAATTGTTGGAGTTATAGACACTCCAGTTGCGGCATTGGCTGGTGCAGATACAGTAGTACATGCTGGCGCCACAGTCGCAGGCGGCATCGTAACATCAAATGCGATAACAGGTCTTCTACCTTCTCCACTAGCTAGAGTAGCTGTAAAAGCGCCAGTGGTATTCTGATATCTGGTGGTATTTGTTCCCGTTGCGGTATTAACACAAGGACTTCCGTATTCATAGTCCCAAGTAATAGAAGTTGTAGGGCCGGTGGTTTGAACGTATTCCATATACACGGCAAGATTACTTCCAGAAGTGTAAACAAAGCCAGAAGTATGTAAAAATTGCTTAAACCCAGCAGTATTTCCCACTGCAGCAGCAGGATCTGAATTGTAAACCAATGTAGCAGAGGCTATTTCTGTCGCCCAAGTTGGGGCAGTTGGAAAATTAACGGCTGCTGTATTCTTTAAATAAATACTGAATGTGGTACCGGCAGGCAAAGTACCTGCTGCTGCCATTCTTCTGAAATAGGTAGAAGTAATATTTCCACCAGCAATTGCCTGCAGCTGACTTGCTGGGATAATAAAGGCAGTCCGGTTCTTACTATTCGCAGTGGTTACACTGTTCATTGGTCCATAGGTATTGGTTGCGATACCTGTGGAACATTGACTGACAGTAAAATTTTGGGCTACATACATCTGACAAGTCATAAGACCTATCAGAAGTACATAAATTAGTCTGAGTTTTTTCATAAAAAAAAAGTTTAAAATTATGTAACAAAAATACACTTTTATGTGACTTGACAAAGAATTTCATACTATTATAAATATTTTTTATTAAATACATTAAAATGTTATAATATCACTTTACAAATAAACAATTGTTTAAAATATTGCATTTATTCTTTTATTATCATACTATGACTTCCATAAAAAGGCGGCCCAATTGGGCCGCCTTAAATATTAATGAATTAATTAAAAATTACTTCTTAATTGCTTTCATAGTTTTAACTGAGCCGTCTTTGTATTTGAGCGTTACCAAATACATTCCGGCTGTTAAACCACCCAGTTGAAGTTCAGCAGTTGGTTTTGCAATCGTTTTAACCGTTCTTCCTGAAATATCAGTGATGATTACAGAAGTTACATCTTTAACATCTGAAATATTCAATACATCCTGGAATGGGTTAGGATATAATGAAACCTCTTTAGTATTAACTGAAACATTTGCTGTTCCAAGAACAGTGGTCAGATCATATTTAAAATCATCAATTAATACACTGTAAGCAGGAGAACCAGTATGTCTCAGCGCAAGTGTGGTTACACCTGCAGGAACTCCGGTAATAGTTAAGAAGTAATTGTCAACAGCTGTTACACTGGTGGCAGTATAGGTTCCTAAAACAACGAAAGTCGCCGCATCTGTAGGATTGGTCATATAACCCACTTCCACTATCCCACCAGCCGTAAAGTTTGCTCGTCCTTTAAAGGCTAGGCTATAGTTTCCGGTGCTTAAATTGCTTAAAGCAGGTAATTTAACGATAGCAATTTCAGTGGCTGAGTTACCGTACAGATAAAGGTTATTAGGACTGCTCATTACCGTACTTGCCTGAACATACGTATTTGAAGAACCGGCCACAATTTTAGACCAACAAGTTGGAAGAACCTGACCTGTAGCACTTGTCGTATCAAAATTCTCGTACAAAGTGGCAACTTCCACACAGTTAGTGGTAAAGTTAAGAGGTCCGGACCATGAACTTTGATCTGAAGCAGAACAGTTACTTCTGATCCATGCATAATAGGTTGTTGCAGGGTTTAGACCTGTAACAGACGCAGGTGAAACTGCACTCGTTACGGAGTTGGAACTGTTTAATACAGTTGTAGCCGTTGGTGCAGTGTTTACTGTACTGTAATACACCGTGTAGCCATTGGCCGGTACTGTTGTTGAGGCAGTCCATGTAAATCCTGCGGTGGTTGTTCCTGATGCAGAAAGCGCAAAATTAGTAGGCGCTAAACAGGTTGGAGCCGGGGCTATATTTAATGTATAATCAATATAGTTTCCATAAGGAGCCGGACCACAGGAAGTAATTGCGCCTGAATAAGACGAGGCAATTCGCATTCTGTAATTTCCGATAGCCAATGTAGAAGGGATATTGATTGTTCCAGTATTAGTTGCAGCGTATGCAGTTGTGGCAACGATGGTTTCGCCAGTATCAGCAAAATCAAGATCATTGTTCAGATCAACCCAAATGTAGTAATAATAAGTACTTCCTCCTGATGATTTCAGTTGATAATTAAAACTTCCACCAGGGTAACTTGTTACCGAAGTAGCGGTATTATCTACATAAGCAGTGTACGAAGAAACAGTATAGCTGATATTGTTCACTGCACCTGTAGTAGAAACATCATTTAAATAATAAGCGGTTGAACTGCCACCACCTGTTGGAATACAATATCCTGTAACTACAGTTGCAGGTCCTACCCAAACGCTCTGATCTGTTGTGCTGCAATGAGAGCGAACCCAAGCATAATAAGTAGTATTAGATGTTAAACCAGGGATTGTTGCCGATGCAGTAGTTGAAGTTACAGAATTGCTGGCATCCAGAACAGTAGTTGAAGTCGGTGCTGTATTAACAGTACTGTAATAAACATCATAACCACCTGCTGGAGCCGAAGCTGGAGCCGTCCACGCAAGTGAAATAGAATTCAGCGTGGCACCTGAACTGCTCAGTCCGGTTGGTTCCTGACAGGTTGGCGTTACATCAACCGAGATATTATCTACATACAGCCTGTTCATATCGGCAGCGGAATACGCGTTGAAACCGATATAATAAACACCAGTAGTAGAAGGTGTAAAGTCAACAATCACACTGTTGGCGGTTGTTCCGTTCACTACATTTGGGTAATCTGCCAATACAGTTGTCATAGCGGTGTTCACTGCGCTGTTACCATAGGCAACTTTCAGCTTTTCAGGATAAGTAGTACCGCTCGCATTTCCATAAATAAATTTCAAACGGTATGAAGTTCCGCCGGTTAAATTAAGTCCCTGAGTATAGAACCAGGCATTTGCCGGATTTGCTGTATTATAAGTATAATTTAGGACCTTTGTATTAAAACTTCCTGTTGCCGGAGAATATGTAATCCAGTCATTTCCAGTACCGGCATTCTGAATCGTTGTACATGCCGGAAGTGCTGGCGTGGTCACACTTTCAAAATCCTGCGCATATGGAATATTGGTTGCCGTACACAAAGTCGTTGCAGAACCTGCGGTGACCCAAGTACTGAATTGAGTGGTTGAACATTTAGATCTCACCCACACATAATAGGTGGTATTAGCCGATAAACCAGCAATTGTTGCGTTAGTAGAAGTAGAACTTACAGAATTTGTACCATCTAAAACTGTTGTAGAAGTAGGTGCTGTATTCACTGTACTGTAATAAACTTCATACCCTAATGCAGGAGCAGGAGTTGGTGCCGTCCAGGCTACAGCAACTGAGTTTACCGTAGGCCCGTTCACAGCAACTGCTGAAGGTTCCAAACAAGCTGGAGGAGCTACTACATTGAATGTAAAATCAACATAATTTCCATAAGGAGCAGGTCCACAAGCCGTAATTACTCCATTCTCGGATTCGCCAATTCTTACGCGATACGACCCCAGGGCCTGACCAACAGGAATGTTAAATGATCCGGCAGTAGTTGCAGCATATGTAGTAGTTGCTAAAATTGTTTCTCCGACATCAGAAAAGTCCAGATCATTATTCCAGTCAATCCATATATAGAAATAACAGGTCGCAGTTGTAGAACTGGTTATCGCATAGTTTAAAGTTGCCCCTGCGTAACTTGAGAATGAAGTAGCCGTATTATCTGCATAAGCTGCATATGCACTTGCCGAATAGTTTAGATTAGTGGTACCTCCGGTAGTGGTAATCGTTTTTAAATAATAGGTTGTAGAACTAGATCCACCAGTCGGGATACAATAACCTGTATATCCTGCTGCAGGCTGAGCTGTCCAGGTGCTTTTATCAACAGTACTACAGTTTGATCTCACCCAAAAATAATATTGAGTACCTACTGTTAATCCTGGAACTGTAACAGTAGTTGTAGTACTGGTAACAGAATTGGTACTGTTGAGAACTGTTGTAGAAGTAGGTGCAACATTAGAAGTGCTGTAATAGATCTCATAACCATTCGCAGGCGCTGTAGCTGGTGCAGTCCATGATAGATCTATTGAATTTGCCGTTTGACCTGTCACCAGAAGTGAAGTGACAGGGAAACATGTTGGAATTTGTTCCCAAATCACATCATCATAATAATATGATTTTCCGTCTGCCGGATTCATAATCGCAAGACGTGCACCTGCTGGAACCGTAGAAGGTACAACAACAGAGTAATCTGCTCCTGTAGTATAGGTGGTATTTGTTATATTCAGGGTTTGAATATTTACAAAAGTTGAAGCATCTGTTGGGATTGTTACGTAACCCACATTTAATGTTCCTGGTGCAACTCCAACTCTCGCCTTCATTTTCAACCAATGCGTACCGGCATTAATATTACTGAACTCCGGTAACACTACTGTTACAGGGGTCTGAGCTGCGGTTGCAGTCTGGAAAATATTTCTCGTACCCGATGCTGGAGTAGTTGATGAGATGCTTTGAGAACCTGGTGTAGTTGCCGGAACAATTCTTCCCCAACAAAGTGGCACCGCATTTCCGGTAGCATAGCTGTCAAAATTCTCCGTCATCGACGTCAAAGGTGCACAAAGTGTAGCTGCAGTTCCTGACGATGCAGACCATGTTCCAACATCTGTTGTTGAACAGCGAGGTCTAACCCACACATAATAATTAGTTCCTGGCGTTAACCCGGTAATTGTACCGGAATTCGTATTTGTGGTAACTGAATTACTGCTGTTTAAAACCGTTGATGATGTAGGTGCAGTATTTACTGTACTGTAATAAACTTCATAATTTGCTGGAGCGGATGCCGACGCCGTCCAACTCACATTTAATGATGTGGCTGTCGGAGTATTCACCGTAATAGCACTGGTCACCCACAAACATGACTGAGGAGTCCATGTAAATGTCTGGCCTGACGCCGGATAATTAACATTATCTCTGGCAACCGTAGCACTGTTAGAAGTTCCGGCTGTGGTAGCATTCCATGGAGTGGCTGCCGCACCTGTTCTGTTGTTAAAATCCGTACTTACTGTTCCTCTCAAACCAACTTGATTGGTTCGTGAGGTCGTACTGATATTATAAGTTGGTCCGTAAACTGCGGAGATAACATTTGTAGTTTCAGCCAATCTTAACTGGAAATTTAGATGGTTGCTTAATGCAGTTGTTGTACCGTAATCATTATAACCTTTCCATTCTATAACAAATACTCTGTTAGGAGCAGTTCCTTCTGTTGATGTATAGATCTTACCGGTTCCGTAGCGAATTACCGCGGTTGCAGAGCCCGAGGTGGCATTATTCGACATCGTAATAGTACCGGCAACCTGATCAAATGCAGTAACTGTTGTACTGGCAGGTATTCCATTAACGTTATTCAGCAGTTTACCAACTTCAATCCCCTGAAAGGATCCTACATTGGTGATCACATTTGAACCTGTGGTAGTAACTCCGGAGGTGACAAATGCACCCCATAAGTCCCGGTTCATAACACCAATCGCTCCTGCGTATCCTGTGGTGTCAGATATTACCGTACTACTCGTACTTGTGGTCGTGCCAAAGGTAGCCCCCCCGTTAGAATTAACATAAATTGATGTGTAATTAATACCATTAAAATTAAAGCCAAATGGTATGGTGACTGCCCATCCAGATGTATCATTTGTCGTAGCTGTAGTGGCGTCACTCCCTGTAACAACCGTACCGGTAGAAGCAATACTGGTAAATGTACCAACATTTTGCGAAAACGTATAGCCGCTTACCTGGGCATCCAAGCTTTGCACGGCTCCAAACAATGTAAGAACTATAATTCCTACATTTTGTAAACCACGGCGCCAACACCATCGATTTGTGTAAACTTTTTTCATAAAAATGTAAATTTAAAATTAAAATTATGTGTAAAAGTATAAATTTTTATTATACTAAACAATTTTTATTTTTTAACATATTATTTATCGCGATTACATTCAAAATATAGATATTCTGCATAAAAAACTTAAATACTATTTATTTTTTTTATTTTCTCTTTAGGTGTCTTTTAAAGTGGAATAATAAAAAAAAGGCAGCATACTGCTGCCTTAGATTTACTTAACTATGCTGTTTTTATTTTTTAATGGCTTTAAATGATTTCAATGATCCGTCATTATAATGCAGTGTTAATATATATAAGCCCGCTTTAAGGTCGATAAGATTTATTTCCTTATCGGGCTTATTAACCGTTTTAACTTTTCTGCCGGACACATCTGTTATGATTACATACTTAACATTCTTTATGTCTGAAATGTATACAACATCTCCGAAAGGGTTCGGATACATTTTTACCTCATCTTTAGACGCAGCGTTTACTGTGCCCAATATGATACCATTGGTGCTGACAGTGATGGTATAATTGCCTTCCAATTCATCCACAGTCGGATTGTACTGGCCTATGTTAATATAGTAAATCACTCCAATAGTTGTCGCAAACGAAGCGGTTTCTGAAGCACCGGCCGCACCTGCATCTTTATTAATGATACACGAAAGCGATCCGCAGCTTCCGGAATAAATTCCGATCTCCGGATCCCATGCACCTACATTGGTAACATCAACTGTGATGGTTGAACCGTCCCCTATTAAGGTATACCAAACTCCATCATTCATAATTGCTGTACCACAAGATACAAAGCCTGCATTATTCGTGGCTCCACTGGCATCCTGTGTGTTGACATAAGGGGTCAGCACTGTTGTGACCGCATTGATAGCGCCGGAACAAGCGTCATTTGCAGGGAGTGCAGCCGGAGTAGTGATACAGATATTGAAATTATTAGCATATCCTGCTCCGTTGGCATTGTACACTCTTATATAATAAGTTTGCCCTGGAGTAAGGCCATTTAATGATGCGGAAGACACAGAAGATGTATCACAAAGCATACTTGCCAAAGTTCCGCATGCCCCACTGAAAACCTGAAGAGAAAGCGCAGTAGAACTGGTTGTGCCAACAGAAACCACATTGGATAAAGTCACGATATGGGAAGAATTAGCAGCCACAAAGGAATACCATACATCATCGTTAGGTGTTCCTGTACAAGGAGCGACCGCTATACCGGAATCTGTAGCATTAAGTGTACTTCCTGAAATAGCGGATGTACAGGTGCTGGTTCCGCTTACTGTCAGACTGGTCGCGGTGGAACATTCATCATTTAAAGGTGTGGTAGGGGTAATGATGCAGATACTGAATGTATTGGCAGCTGCAGATCCCGCAACACTGTTATATACCCGTACATAATAAGTTTGGCCAACTGTTAGACCAGTCAGAACTGTTGGGGTTGTATAACTTGTATCGCAGGTTACACTTGAAAGCGTTCCGCAGGAGCCGCTCATTACCTGCAGATAAAGTGACGTAGAACTTGTTGTGCCAACAGACACGACATTGTATATAAGGACAGTATGGGCAGTAGAAGTCGCCACGAATGAATACCACACATCATCATCAGCAGTACCGGTACAAGGAGCTATTGCCACACCGGAATCGGTAGCCGATAAAGTGGTTCCTGATACAGGGGAAGCACACAGAGAAGTATTGCTTGGAACCAGTGTAACAGCATTTACACAATTATCATTTGCGGGAGGCGGAGGCGGAGTTGTAACACAGATAGTGAAACTTGCACTTGCTCCTGCCACAGCTACTGTATAAACCCTCACATAATAGGTTTGCCCAACTGTTAAACCGGTAACCATATTCGCATTGGGATCAGAGCAGAGCACACTCGTAAGAGCTCCACATGATCCGCTCAGTACCTGGAAGTACATGTCTGTTGTTGAAGTAACTCCCGTAGAGACAATATTGGATAAGGTAATGACATGTGAAGGTGATGTTGCCACAAACGAGTACCAAACATCATCATTTGAGACTCCGGTACAAGGTGTTGCAGCTAAAGATTCTGTAGCACCCAAAGTATTTCCAGCGGCTGAGCTTCCGGTGGCACATACATCATTGGAATTTACCGTTAAAGCGACTGCATTTGAACATTCATCATTAGCCGGAATCGCAGGTGTAGCAAAAGAAATTTCAGTACAGCCTGTTGCATCCCCAATTGCATTGGTAGGGACAACTCTGGCATAATAAGTAGTTGAAGGTGAAAGACCTGCTAATGCATAAGTGGTTACGTTTCCGACATTGGTTCCGTTAACCACATCACTTCCTCCCGGAGTTGTGCCGATAAATACTTTATAACCTGTTACAAATGCCACCGCATTCCAGGCAAGTGCATTTCCGTTCACTACATTGGTGGCTCCTGCTGTTGGAGACGTAATAGTCGTACACCCCGGCGCAGTGGTTGAAGCAACATCAAAAGCGATAAAAGGCCTCCTGTAATTGGATGAAGGCAGTGCACCCGTGAAAGCACCTGTGGTATTTTCGTATTTTGTAGTATTACTATTCGACGTATTTACACAGGGGCCTACATATTCATATTGCCAGTAAATATTGGTAGCTTGTGCTGTTGTCTGGGTATATTCTACAAAAACAGCCAGATTACTGCCTGCAGTATAATTGAAACTTACCGTATGCACAAACTGCTTATATCCTGCATTACTTCCAACAGCTGTTTGGGGATTTGAATCGTACACTAAGGTAGCAGTACTGGTTTCTGTGGCCCAATCTGGTGAAGTTGCACCAAAATCTACCGCAGCAGTGTTTTTAAGATAAATTTTAAAAGTAGTATCTGCATTGAGTGATCCGGTAGCGGTAGCCCGGCGGAAATAGGTCGAGGTAATATTTCCGCCGGCCATTGCTGTTAATTGTGATGCTGGAATGATAAAAGCCGTGCGGTTTTTGTCATTTGCCGTGGTACTGCTCCGCATTGCAGAATACGTCATGTTGTCCACATTACTGGAACACGTTGCTACAGTAAAATTTTGCGCGTAACTGAACTGATAAGGAATAATACCTATCAGAAGAACTAAAAATAATAGAGTTCGTTTCATATTAATTTAATTAAGTATTATAAAGTAAAATTAATAATATTTTTTACAATTATATAACTTAACAAAATAAAATCAACATTCTGGATATTAATAATTTTTACATTTTATAGAAAAGGCATGAAAAAGGCAGCTTTAAAAGCTGCCATTATTAATAATATGATTATATATTAATTCAGAAATATCTCATACTTGTTCATTTCGTTGAAAACCTCAAGTAAATTTCCATTCACATCAATGGAAGTCTGAATGCTCATGAGTTCCACGTGGCTTTCCTCATCACTGTTTTTGACGAAGAAATTCAGTTTTTGGTCACCACCGGCTTTGCCCAGGAGATTTTGCCTGAAGAAATCAAGATCTTCTTTTCTGAGATCCTGCAGATCCACCACCACGGTCATGCTTTTGGCAAATTGTTCGAATGCCTCTTTAAGTTCGATAACATCAGTAATATTTACGAAAACACGTCCGTCTTTCGCAATCGAAAATTTGAGCTTGAAGATCAGAAAACGCTGCACATCAATCTTATCCCGTAGCCGGAGGTAATCGCGGTCGCCCAAACGGAAGGAGTAGCTGCCGGAATAATCTTCAAGGCTGATGAACGCAATTTTTTCACCACTGTTCCGCCCGTCTTTTACAGTGTATTCTGAAACGAGTCCGGCCACCATATATTCCTTGGAATTGGCGTTGAATTTCTGCTTGTCCTTATAGTCTTTGATCTCCTCAAAAAGTCTCACCTGTTCCGGCCCGAAATTTTTATCCCGGAACGCATCAATCTCATCAAGGTTCAGGAAATTAAAATTGCCTTTTGCTTCAACATTTCTTGACGGTTCTTCCATAATTTCGCCTTCCTCATCCACCATCAGATCAATGACCTCTTCGGCATCCTCATCGGCATCCACCTCTACCGGGATCACCACTTTTTCCAGCGGAAGGACTTCCTCTTCTTTCCGGCTTTCCAGAATGTTTTTACGGCTCAGGGCCCCCTGAATAAACTGATACTGGTATTTAAATTCATCCAATGGATGCGCCGAAAGATAGAATCCAATGATTTCCTTCTCCTTGTTGAGTTTATACATATTCGGCCATTCGGGCGCGGAATTGATTTTGGGCGGTTCAATTTTCACCTCATCAGCAAAATCCGCAAAAAGAGAATTCTCGATCTCGTTTTTACTGTCTTGAAAGCTTTGGCCGTAACGCAGCAGTCTTTCCAGATTGGTTCTTCCGGCATTGTCGATTTCAAAATACTGGGCCCGGTGATAACGGTCAACCTCATCAAAAGCTCCGGCAATCACAAGACTCTCTGCTACCCTTTTGTTCATTTGTCCCGAAGGTATTTTTTCAAAAAAGTCGTAAATATTCGCGTACCGTTCTGCTTTTCTGGCATTCACAATGGCTTCACTCGGACCTTCACCGATTCCTTTGATGGCGCCGAGCCCGAAACGGATCTGCCCTTTGCTGTTCACCGCAAATTCGTACTGCGACTCATTTACATCGGGTCCGAGCACATCCACTCCAATATTCTTGCAGTCTTCCATAAACATGGTGATCTGTTTGGTATTGTTGAGGTTGTTGGTCATGACACTCGACATATATTCTGCCGGATAATTTGCTTTAAGATAAGCGGTATGATACGCAATCAGCGCATAACACGTCGAGTGGGATTTGTTAAAGGCATATTCGGCAAACGCCTCCCAGTCTTTCCAGATTTTATTGAGTTTGTCAACATCGAGACGATTTTTTTCACCGCCTTCGAGAAATTTCGGGTACATTTTATCCAAAGTCGGGCGGTCTTTTTTCCCCATCGCTTTACGCAGCGTATCGGCTTCACCTTTCGTAAAATTGGCCAGTTTCTGCGACAGCAACATTACCTGTTCCTGGTAGACGGTGATTCCGTAGGTTTCCTTCAGGTATTCCTCGGTTTCAGGAAGGTCATATACAATTTCTTCGAGCCCATGCTTTCGGTTGATGAAATTCGGAATGTATTTGATCGGTCCCGGACGGTACAGCGCGTTCATGGCAATCAGATCGGCAAAAACGGTGGGTTTCAGTTCCCGCATGTACTTCTGCATCCCCGCACTCTCGTACTGGAAAATCCCAACGGTCTTTCCATCTTTAAAAAGCTGATAGGTCTTGGCATCATCCAGCGGAATGTTATCTGGATTGATTTCAATTCCGTGTCTTTCTTTAATAAGTTTGATGGCGTGTTTGATGATTGTTAAAGTCCGGAGTCCCAGAAAATCCATTTTCAGCAGACCTGCATATTCTGCCACGGAATTGTCGAACTGCGAAACCAGAATATCAGCATCTTTCGACGCAATTGTAATCGGAACCAAATTCGAAATATCTTCGGGGGTGATGATAACTCCGCACGCATGGATTCCCGTATTTCTGATGCAGCCTTCCATCCTTTGAGCGGCTGAAAGCACTTCATATCGTGCGTCTTTTGGATTCTGCAAAATATCTTTCATCTCCTGCGCCAGAACTTTATCTTCGGGACTCAGTTTGTCGAATTTCGAAAAAGCTTTCGCGATATTCATTCCGGGCGTTGAGGGAATCAGTTTTGCGATATTGTTGGTTTCCGCAATGGAGACATCCAGAACTCTTCCGGCATCCTTGATCGCCGATTTTCCACCCAAAACTGAATAGGTTATGATTTGCGCCACATTGTTTTTTCCGTATTTCTCAACTACCCATTTAATGATTTTATCGCGGCCCTCATCATCAAAATCGATGTCGATATCGGGCATGGAAATACGTTCAGGATTCAGAAAACGCTCAAATAGCAGGTCATATGCGATTGGATCCACGTTCGTGATTCCGATACAGAACGCAACAGCAGAACCAGCCGCAGAACCCCTTCCCGGCCCTACCCAAACGCCCATTTTTCTGGCTTCGTTGCAGAAATCCTGAACGATCAGAAAGTACCCGGGATAGCCTGTCTTTGCGATAACCTGGAGCTCAAAATCCAGCCGGTCCCTGATCTCATCGGTAATTTCAGCATATTTTTTCTTGGCGCCTTCGTAGGTCAGATGTCTTAAATAGGCATTTTCTCCACGTTTTCCGCCATCGGTTTTGTCTTCGGCACTTAAAAACTCTTCTGGAATCCCGAATTCCGGAAGCAAAACATCGCGTTTTAAAGTGTACGCTTCAAATTTCTGAAGAAATTCCGTGTAGGCTTCAAACGCATCCGGAAACTGGATGAATGCCTGTTTCAGTTCGTCGGCATTTTTAATGTAAAATTCATTCGAAGGCAGACCTCTTCTTTTGCCGAAACCTTTTCCTACTGGCGAAGAAAGTTTTTCCCCGTCTTTGATGCAGTACAGGATATCCTGAATATTGGCATCGGATTTTTCAGTATAAAAGGTCTCGTTCTGAGCCAGGATTTTCACGTCGTATTTTTCAGCAAACTCCAGCAGGACCTGATTCAGATGTTCTTCTTCATCTACCGCATGGTTCTGGATCTGCACATAAAAATCATCGGCAAATGTTTCACTCCACCATCTGAAGACCTCCTCCCCTTTCTGTTCCCCGAATTCCAGCACTGTATTCGGAATATCGCCGTAAGTTCCTGCCGTCAGAGCAATCAGATCTTCTTTATATTCCGCGATCATTTTTTTGGAAATCCGCGGTACGCCGAAGTAAAATCCGTTTACATAACCAAGACTCGATAGTTTTGCGAGGTTTTTATACCCGTTGAAATTTTTTGCAAGCAGAACTACATTCGTCCGCCGGTCCGGATCGTCTTTCGTAAACTGTTTCTGTTCCGGGCGGTCAGAAATATAGAATTCGCAGCCGATAACAGGAATGAGTGGTTCTTTACGGGGTTCCATTTCCTTGAAAGCGGTTCCTTCTTCTTCGAATTTTTTCTTTTTTTCTGAATATTCCTGATAGGTTTTAATAATATTTCCGTTGGTTTTTTCCACTTCAGAGACAAACTTAAAGGCGCCCATCATGTTTCCGAGATCTACAAGTCCGACGGCTGAAAAATTGTTTTGCAGTGCCTTGCTGATGAGTTCGTTGATGTGGGTTGATGCCTGCAGTGAAGAATAAATGCTGTGGTTGTGAAAATTGAAATAATCGCCAATTTCTATTTCATCGGAATCGCCAAAATCAATTTTTTTCTTCTTTTTCGAAGCGGCAACCTGCCTGCGGATGATGATTCCAAACGGCGCGAAAGGATTCGGGTGGGTACTGATAAATTCCTGCAGTTCGGGTTCTGTAATCCGGAGTTTTTCGGCAGGAATAATCCCGATCCGCGCCATTTCGAAAAAGACCTGCGCCGTGGCATTCACATCGGCTGCGGCGTTGTGGGCTTCATCGAATTTCTGGCCGTAGAGTTTTTCGTAGAGTTCCTCGAGTTTCGGAGATTTATATCTGCCGTTTTTTCCGCCCCCCAACTGGCAGTATTCGGTTCCCAGTTCCATGGTATCGGCAGACGGAATTTGCTGTAAAGTATTATCGACAAATTTGCGGTGAAATTCGGCGCCGGCAATCTTGTAATCGAAATCGATATTGTGACCGGCAACGACTTCGGCTTTTCTTAAAACCTGCTGAAATTCTTCCAGAACTTCCGTCAGGTCACGGCCTTCTTCCCTCGCCATTTTGGTGGAAATTCCATGAATCCGCGTCGCGTTAAAAGGGATATCATACCCTTCAGGTTTAATGATGTAATCCTGGTTTTCGAGCAGGTTACCGTCGCGGTCATGTAGCTGCCATGCAATCTGAACCATACGGGGCCAGTTGTCGGAATCGGTGAGCGGAGCGTTGAAATTTTTAGGTAATCCTGTGGTTTCGGTGTCGAAAATCAAATACATGGAGCGGAAGAATTTTGGTAAAATTAGTAGAAAATTTGCTAAAAATTTGCATTCTACCTGATTTTATCTTCAGCAAAAAAAAACAGCCTTATGTAAATAACATAAAGGGATAATATTGAGTAAATGTTCAATATTGCTTAAGCAGACACCGTATTTTACATCCTAATTGCAGGTCACACGGTATTCATATTCTTCCTTACGGGTGTTGCCGTTCGGAAGAATCTCTGTAGTTTCTACTCCAGGATCTATTACCGCACCATTCATAGCACAGTCATTGCTGCTGATTTTCTGAGCCAATCCTGTACCGTTCCAGCTAGTAGTTGCTACTACCACATCAGTTGTTCCCTGATATTCAACAGTACGCTCCCACCGCAACTTAGAACAGTCGCAATCTGTGGTCGAATTACTGCAAGCCATAAGAATCATCGATGAGAAAATAAGAAGATATTTCATAATGTGATATTTTTAAAGTTAAGTGTACTATATTCCATTTTTGTTAGCAAAAAACTGACCATCTGTAAAATATTCCAAAAAAAAATGCAAATAATAAAACTTCGTTACGAATTTTTGAAAATAGCTAACATGGGATCCAAATGAGTGGTGCTTTATCACTCTTTTCTTAAAAAATATTATCTTTGCTCTCTATGGAAATTACGACACAGGAAAAAGTTTCACAGGATGTTTTACTGAAGGCTTTCAACCACATGATGCTGGCAAAAGCGATGGCCGATATTTATGAGGAAAACCGTGGCATTACCAAATATGTGCACAGCACATCGCGCGGTCACGAAGCCATTCAGCTGGCCACCGCCTATCAGCTGACAAATGAAGACTGGGTTTCACCATATTACCGCGACGAAAGTCTGCTCCTGGGAATAGGTTTTGAACCTTACCGGTTGATGCTGCAGCTTCTGGCGAAAGCCGACGATCCTTTTTCCGGCGGACGTTCGTATTATTCTCATCCTTCGAGTCTCGAAGCAAACCTTCCGAAAATCATCCATCAGAGTTCCGCAACCGGAATGCAGGCCATCCCTACTACGGGTGTCGCACAGGGAATCAAATATATTCAGGAATTCAACTTAAAGACTTACGAGAAAAATCCCGTGGTCGTGTGCAGTTTTGGCGACAATTCGGTGACCGAAGGCGAAGTTTCGGAAGCTTTTCAGTTTGCAGCGCTTCATCAGCTGCCGATTATTTTCCTAATTCAGGACAATGAATGGGGAATTTCGGTAACGAAAGAAGAAGCGAGAACCTCCGACGCTTATGATTTTGCCGCAGGATTTGTCGGACTGAACAGAATGCGCGTAGACGGCACCGATTTCGTGGAAAGTTATGACGCCATGAAAAAAGCAGTGGACTTTGTAAGAACCGAAAGAAAACCACTTTTGGTGTGCGCCAAAACCGTTCTGATTGGCCATCATACTTCCGGAGTCCGCAGAGAATTTTACCGTGACGATGAAGATCTCGTAAAACACCGCGCAAAAGATCCCGGAACTATTTTAAGAAACTATTTACTGGAAGGTGGTGTTGATGAGGATCTTTTGAAACAGATCACCAAAAAAGCCAGAATTGAGGCAGAAGAAGCCTTTGAAAAAGCAGTCAATGCTGAAGATCCAAAGCCGGAAACGGTAGAAAACCATGTCTTCGCTCCCACTCCGGTTACCGAAGAAAAAGGGGTACGCGAACCTGAAGGTGCCGAAAAAATTGTAATGGTGGATGCTGCCATTCATGCGATTCAGGAAATCATGTGGAAACACCCGGAAGCCTTACTTTACGGTCAGGATGTTGGAGAAAGAATTGGTGGTGTATTCCGGGAGACGGTAACTTTAGGCCAGAAATTCGGAAAGAAAAGGGTCTTCAACACCCCGATTCAGGAAGCTTATATCATCGGCTCCACCGTTGGGATGAGTGCCGTCGGACTGAAACCGATCGTTGAAGTTCAATTTGCGGACTATATTTATCCCGGAATCAACCAGTTGATTACCGAAATTTCAAAATCATGTTATCTTTCCCAGGGAAAATTCCCGGTTAGCAATATCATCCGCGTTCCAATCGGCGCTTACGGCGGCGGCGGACCTTACCACAGCGGAAGCGTGGAGAGTATTTTAGCCAATATCAAAGGAATCAAGATCGCGTATCCGAGCAATGCAGCCGACTTCAAAGGGTTGCTGAAAGCGGCCTATTACGATCCGAATCCGGTGGTGATGCTGGAACACAAGGGTTTGTACTGGAGCAAGGTTCCGGGAACCGAAGACGCCAAAACCATAGAACCGGATGAAGATTATATCCTGCCGTTCGGAAAAGGAAATATCATCTTAAAAGCCAGCGAAACGGAAACCGAAAAAGGCAGGACTTTGGTCATTGTTACTTACGGGATGGGCGTTTTCTGGGCAAAAGAAGCGGCAAAAAACTTTGAAGGAAGAATTGAGATCATCGATCTGCGTACGCTGATTCCCCTGGATGAAAAACTCGTTTTCGAAAGAGTGAAAATCCACGGAAAATGCATCGTTCTTACCGAAGAGCAGCTTCAGAACTCTTTCGCAGAAGCATTTGCTCACCGGATTTCCAAAAACTGTTTTGCGTATCTGGATGCCGCTGTTGAGGCTGTAGGATCTTTAAATTTGCCTGCTGTGCCGATTAATCTGGTTCTGGAAAAAGAAATGCTCCCGAACGCTGAAAAACTTTCCCAAAAAATTTCTGCGCTGTTTTCAAATTAATTCTATATTTATGTCCGACATAAATATAGAGGCATTTGATGAAAAAATATTTTTTTGTTCTGGCAGTTTCCCTTTTCACTGCGGGATTTTCTCAGAACTACAAACCAGCAGACACCACTTACAGCCCGGTAAAACTCAAAACCTTTCAGGTTTTTTTGGAGACGAGCAATGAGAATTTAGGGAAGGACCTGAAGGCACTGAACCTGAAGAATAAAAGCACCGTTTCCGATATCACTTCGAGCAGAAAGAAAATGTTTGCTGAAATGATCAAGGAAAAGACCTTTTTCTTTGATGAGCCCACGGAAAAATACATTCAGGGACTTATGGACAGAATTGTTCAGAAAAACAGCCTGAAAATTGCTCCTCAGAAAGTGCTGCTGAGCCGTGAAACGAGTCCGAATGCGCTAAGTCTCGGAGATGGACTGTACATTTTTAATACTTCCATTGTTAATAAAATGGAAAGCGAGGACGAAATTTCCTATATCCTTTCTCACGAACTGAGCCATTATATTCTGAAACACCTTCAGCGTTCACTGGTGAAAAATGACGAGCTTAAAAATTCGGCAGATTTCAAGGCCCGCGTGAAAGAGATCAGAAAAACCAGGAATACCGGTATCCAGAAAGGGCTCTCCCTGATGAAGGATTATCAGTATTTCGACAAAAAAAATTCCAGAAAACAGGAAATAGAAGCAGATTCTCTGGCGTTTATCCTCTTTAAAAATGTGGCCAAAGACCCCGCAAACGCAGCCGTTGCACTCTCAAAACTGGATTCGGTTTCACCGATTGAAATTGCAAATCTCCAGAAGGATGACTACCGTAAATTTTTTGATACACCCTCACAGAAATTTAAAGAAGAATGGCTTGAAATTTATGGCGAGAATACCTATAATTATTCCAAATCCAAAGTAAATTCGCTCGGAATCAACAGCGATTCCATTTCCACCCATCCTGAAATCACCGAAAGAATTGCACTGCTCAGTAAAAAAAGCGGGGCTGTTAACACGCAGTCTGTTTCGGGAGTGACTCCGGAATTTCAGGCTTTCAAAAATAAAATGCTGAACGAAACGCTTTTCTCCTATTTCGTACAGAAGGAATACGGGCGCGGGCTTTACTTTGCCCTTCAGGTACAGAAAAAGGATCCCGGAAATGAATTTGCCGGAAAAATGCGCGGCTTTTTTCTGGAAAACCTCGCTGATGCCCGTAAAAATCACACTTACAAACGTTATGTAGACGATGTAAATGTCCAGAAACAGTCCGATTCCTATACCCGATTTTTGGCCGTACTCGAGAATCTTTCCACTTCGGAGCTGGAAAAGCTTGCCCAACATTATAAAAACAACTAAAAACCATTAAATTCCCATGAGAAAATTTTTCATTCTATTCCTGTGTGCTTTTTTCAGCATTCAGACCTACAGCCAGCGTGTTTATCCAGTCTTCAACAGCAGCGGCGAAACATTTGGCTATTCCAGTTTCAGTTTGGTAGGTAAAGAAGCCAATAAAGAGATGTCAGTTCAGATGGAACTGAAGGATATCAATCTGAATAAAATCAATGATGTAGTGATGAAGTTCGCCCGGACTACTTATAATTACAGTGTAGTTTACAATAAAAAGTCTGTTCTCATCCTTGGCTGGCCTTATATGGGCGGACTGATGCCTGGAAACGCCCAGTATTATATTTATGATCTTACTGCAAACAAACTTTCAGAAAGAATGAGCTTTCCAAAAGCCTTCGACAGGACAAAGTATATCAACCGCGTTAAACCGGTGGACGATAGCGGATTTCTTTTTGTGATTTCAAACAATAAAAGTGACCAGATCGATCTGGTAGCAGTAGATCAGTCCAACAAACAGCTTTGGGCATCCACGCTTACCAATACGGTGAATGGAAAGAAAAAAGACATTCTTTTTGATGAACTGGATGTGGATAATGATCTTGCTGTGGCAACCTATGTTGACAATGAAGACGGGAAAAGAGCGCAGTACGGCCTGGTGTTTATCAACTCGAAAAACGGGAATGAACTCAGCCGCGTTTTGTTGGATGACGCCAGCTACCGTTACCAAAGCAACCAGCTGATCATGAAGAATGACAAAGTATACGTTTTCGGCGATCTCTACAATGAAGGCAAAAAATTCAACGGCCTGAACACCGGAATATTTATGGTGACTACAGACCGAACCGGAAACAATATTGTGAAAAAGAATCTGCAGTGGACCGACCTTAAAGGCAAACTCGACATCGATGAAAAAGGATGGGTTGAAAAAACCGGATATATTTATACCCACACCTTCATCATCGACGATGCGAGCGGACACATCCTAATGCCCGGTGAATTTTTCAAAGGCACTCTCAACGGTGTGAACATTTCAGATTTGGTCATCCTTGATTTTAATAAAGATTTCGATCTTCAAAACGTAAAAAACTTCGATAAAAAATTAACCTCGTTTTCGATGAACAGTTTCAAAACCGGTTCCTCCAGAAAATACGGTGAATTTCTCAACAATGCAGGATATTTTGATTATCAGTTCCACAACAAACTTGACCGCAACAAAGGAACCGTCATTTATTACCTGGATGTTGAGAAAGAAATGGGAATGTTCAGCAAAGGGAAATATGCTTACGGAACCATTGCCTACATCAACGGAGAATGGAGTCGGGACAAGATTAACTTCACGAGCAAAAACCCTATGGGGCTGCTTCCTTCCAAACCCGGCTATGTGATGCTGTATGAGGAAGTGCAGGGAAGTGCACCGGAAATGAGAATTGAGAAAATCAATTATTAAATAAAAAAGCACTGAAGATCAGTGCTTTTTTTAATTTTTATGGAAGTGTTTCGGAAAAGCTTCATCAGGTTTCATCCTCAGAATATTCAGCATAAACCATGATTTAAGAAATCCGTATCCGTAGGAAAACATCTGGATATAGGTCGAAATAATCGCCATGGAAGCAATGCTGATGTTTTTGGTCTGATACAGTGCATGGAAAAATATCAAAAAAGTATAAAGACCGTAAAGCGCAAGAATAAATCCGTTGCCGAGGACAAAATATTCCGTAAATCCTAAAATATAACCGATCAGAAACAGCGAAGGAAAAGCGAAAGAAATCTTCACATAATTCGGATGCCGCTGATTGAGGATCGGTCTTGCGCAGCCAAACTGATAGACTTGTTTCGAGAATTTACCGAAATCAACCCTGCGTTTATGATACACCCCGATATTATCGAAAAACTCCGTTGTAAAACCGTTTTCCCAAAGGGTCATAGAAAGATCCGGATCTTCGCCGATGCGCATTTCTGAAAATCCACCCACTTTTTCGAATGCTGATTTGCGGACACCCATATTGAAACTCCGTGGCTGGAATCTGGTCACGGCTTTTTTACTCCCGCGGATTCCACCGGTCGTAAAAACCGAGGTCATGGAATAGGAAATCGCCTTCTGCATCAGGTTAAATCCTTTGTGGGCCTTGTCGGCTCCACCGAAGGCGTCGCAACTGGAAGTTTCGAGATTTTTTTTGATGTTCTGAATATAATCGTTCTCCACAATCACGTCGGAATCTACAAAAACCAGCCAGTCATTTTTTGCTCTCCGTGCGCCGTAATTTCTGGACAAACCAGGCCCTGAATTGTCTTTCCGAAAGAACTCAATGTTCAGACTCTCAGAAAAGAGTTCAATCGTCGGTCTCAAATCGATCATCGAACCGTCATCTACAATAATCACTTCAAAATCCTTATCGGTTTGACGGGACAGTGAACTGAGCAGCTCGAAAAGTTCGTCTCTGCGGTTGTAGATGGCGATGATGATGGAAATCGAATTCAATGAGATAATGTGTTAATGAGATAATTTGAAGAGAGGTATGCGCCTTATTCGGGATCCCTGTTCTCCAGTTTATGAATTTTCTTTGTGCCTTCATACATTTCGAACTGCAAGAATCTGCATTCCAGTTTTCCGTTGAAGAGTTTTATTCTTCGCGAAGGTCTTAATCCTACTTTTTTGGAAGCATCAAGATCCGAAGAAATGAGCCAGGCCAAAGTATTCGGATAATTTTTCTTGAACGTATCCCCTATTTTTTTGTAAAAGTCATCATCGGTAATTTCCAGTCTTTCGTCGTACGGTGGATTGAAGACCATCATGAGCGGGAAAAGTTCTTTTTTCGATTCGAAGAAATCCTGACGCCTTACTTCAATCACATCTTCCATTTCCGCGGCTTCAATATTGAGATGGGCCGCATTCAGCATATCCGGATCCAGATCATAGCCTACTATTTTTCCCGTAAATTCTTTTACGCGCTCAATTCGGGTTTCTTTTATTTTCAGGAAAAGTTCTTCATCATAATTCTTCCAGTTTTGGAACGCGAACTTTTTTCGGAAAATCTGCGCCGGTAAATCCAAAGCCACCATTGCAGCTTCGATCAATAGTGTTCCTGAACCACACATCGGGTCCAGGAAATTTCCTTTTCCGTCCCAGCCTGCAAGCTGCAGCATTCCGGCTGCCAGAACTTCGTTGATGGGGGCATCTCCCTGTTCCCTTCGGTAACCTCTTTTGAAAAGAGGATCGCCGCAGGAATCAAGCGAAATAGTTACGAGCTCACGGTCGATGTGAAGGTGGAATTTAATATCCGGATCGCGCGCATCAACATCGGGACGTGTTCTGTACTTGAATTTGAAATAATCCACAATCGCATCCTTCATTTTCTGGGACATGAACTGCGAATGGGTAAAACGGTCGGAATACACAGTCGCGTCGATGGCAAAAGTCTGATCCACGCGCATATAATCATCCCACGGAAAGGCAAAAAGTTTATCGTAGAAACGGTTTTCGTCCCAAGCCTTAAACGTGAGCAAAGGAATCATGATTTTAAGTGCCGTCCGCGTTGAATAATTGATTTTATAAAGAAAACCGAGGTCGCCTTCGCAGTTTACCGCGCGGTTTTTGATTTCCACATTTTTTCCGCCAAGTTTTCTGATTTCTTCGGCTAAAACTTCTTCCAGACCGAAAAAAGTCTTGATCTGTATCTGTAAATTTTCTGTATCCATAATATTTTTAAACCGCAAAGACATCAAAGACACTGATTAATAGTAAGGGAACAGCAGAAAAACATAATTTTCACGCTTCTGACCCGTGTTGATGAAGAAATCTTGTGACTTTGTGGTTTAGCAAATGCAAATTTAGTTATTTTTGCACAATGGCATGGTTTGAAACGTGGTTTGATACCCCTTATTATCATATTCTTTACAAAGACAGGGATTTTGCAGAAGCAGAAAATTTTATTTCGCTGCTGGTTAAAGACCTCCAACTCCCGAAAAAATCAAAAATTATTGACCTGGGCTGCGGAAAAGGAAGGCACTCGGTATTTCTTCACCAAATGGGTTATGAAGTGCTGGGTCTGGATCTTTCCAGAGAAAGCATCAGTCATAATAAGCAGTTTGAAACTTCCGGTGATAGTGAAATCCCTTTGAAATTTGAAGTTCACGACATGAGGGATGAGATTTATCCTGAAATCTCCAGCGAAAAGGTGGATGCAGTTTTCAACCTCTTCACCAGTTTCGGCTATTTTGAAGAGAAAAGCGATGATGCAAAAGTTTTCAACTCTGTAAATCACGCGCTGAAAGAAAACGGTTATTTTGTCCTCGATTTTTTAAATGAGAAATGGGTGAAAAATACGCTCAAATCTGAATTCATGAATACGAAAGGAGGCATTGATTTTCACCTTAAAAAACGGATTGAAGACCAGTACGTCATTAAAGATATTTATTTTGAAGACCAGGGCAAGGATTTTCATTTTTTTGAGAAGGTTAAGCTGCACACGATTGAAGAAATCGGTCAGTATGCAGAAGAATTCGGTTTCGAAAGGGTAAAGATTTATGGTGATTATCAACTTTCGGAATTTGATCTGGAAACCTCGCCCAGATGCATCAATGTTTTCAGGAAAAAAGAAGAAAAGTAAAACACAGAATTATGATTGTTTTTCTACTTATTTTAAGCGTTTTAACAGGAGTTTATCTCGGTAAACTGTTTGGCAACAAGCATATGTTCGCCAAAAACCTGCTTATCTTAAGCGCCGGTTTCCTCATCACCATCTGTCTGAACGAAGTTTTTCCGGAAGTTTATAACGGCGAAAACAGCAATATCGGACTTTGGGTTATCGGCGGGGTGTTGCTTCAGATGTTGTTGGAAAACCTTACCAAGGGTTTCGAGCACGGGCATTTCCATCATCATCAGGACGAAAAAAATATTCTCCCCGTCGCTTTGATGGTTGGGATGTTTATTCATGCTTTTCTCGAAGGCATTCCTCTGGCGAATGAAACTGAAATCCTGAGTCCTTATTTAATGGGAATTTTATTTCACAATCTCCCAATTTCTTTCGTTCTGGGCGCTTTTTTAATCAAAGATTCAAAATTTTCGCCTTCTTCATGGCTGATTATATCGATTTTCGCATTGGCATCACCGCTTGGTCTGCTGTTGGGCAGGTACTTCAATCCTGATTTGAAGATCTATTTCCTCGCCATCGTGGGGGGTATCTTTCTCCATATTTCCTCAGTCATTATTTTCGAAAGCAATAAAAATCACAATATCGACTGGAAAAAAATTACGCTTGTTGTAGCCGGCGTTTTATTAGCCATGTTCGGTCATGTTTTTCACCAGCATTAATTAAAAAAGACTCCGAATTTCTTCGGAGTCTTAAATTTATATTTGAGGAGAAATTAAAATTTCCAGCCTACAGTAAGAAAGAAATTATTTCTGGTATTCTTCACCTGAGATACAACCGACGAATTTGAATTGACATCAAAATCTGCTGAATAATATCCTGTTCCGAACTCTTCTGACCCTCTTAAAAACGGATTGCTGTATTCCGATACGGTATTCTGAAAAGCTGCATCAATAAACAAAGAGGTAAAGGCATATCCTATTCCCAGTCCAAGAGTGTTTCTTTTACCTATGAAGAGCTGATCGTAAGAAGTGTTCCCTTCAACACCGGTGTTTGAATAAGAACTTATTGAAACCGCATCAAACGGATTGGTTGCGAAAGCATATCCTCCTCTTAATCGTAATGCTTTAAGTCTGTATTCTGCTCCGAACTTCACTTCTGATAAACTTTTATAGTTGTCGTTGAAAAAATCATTCAGTTCGCTTTCAGCAGCACCCTGTACTCTGTACCGTGGTTTTGTTAAACCCAGACTGTAGTCCACATTCAGTGAAAAATTCTTATTCGGAACAAAGGAGGCACTAAGATTGGCCTTCAAAGGTGAACTGAAATTTCTGGACTCTTCTAAAGTTTCAAAAGAAATATAACCGGAGTTATCAACATAATTTTCATTATAAAGTCTTTGAATAGTCCACCAGGTTGGCGTTTCCACTGATGCACCCAATCTGAACTGATTGTTGACTTTGCCTATGACTCCAAAAGTTGCTGAAAAACCAGCAGACTCTTCCGTGAAAGGGGTGTATTGCTTGTCGTAGGTATTTACCGAATTGTCCAGATCAAGTCCGAACTGGGCTGAATCATACTGCTCAATCTGAGCATAATGAAAATTAAGGCCGGCACCCAGATAAAGGGAATTGGCATAATTCGCTCCTACACCGATACTCATTTTTGATTGGTTCCCGTAACGATTGTAAGCATGTCCTAAATAGGAAAGATTTCCGGTAACATCATTTCCACCTGCATCCACAAGAGCTTTTTGAATGACGATGCTGGAGTTTCCTGGAGTTTCCACGTAATCTTCAATGGTCTGATTGGAATAACTAATCCCGATATTGACAAATTTCCAGGGACTTTCGGTCATCAACTGAAAAGCAGCGACACCATTTATATTTCCTATTTCGCCAGTGTTGATCTTATAATCAATTGATGATCCATTAAGAGAACTCACATTTTTATTGCTCTCAACAGCAAGTGTTCCGGAAAAATCGCTTGAAATAGCAACACCTAAACCGGCCGGATTATTGAGAAGAGAATTTCCGTCCCCGCCCAACGCTCCTGTTGAACCTGCCATTCCATTATATTTTGCTGAACCGAAAAAATTGGTGTTTGAATAAATGTCAACTGAATTTTTAACTGTTGACATATTTTGAGCGCTTGCGAAAAAAACAGCAGCCACGCTCATTACGGTAAATGATTTTTTTAACATATGATATATGGATAATTAGTTATCTGAATCCGCCTGATCTTGTACCTGAAGAACTTGAACTTGATCTTCCGCCTGAAGATGAATTGTTAAAACCGCCTGACCGATCGCCGCCCGATCTGAAACCTCCACTATCATTGGATCTTGGCGTGGTATCGTAACGTGGCGTTTGTTGTGGCGATCTGTATCTTGGTGTATTTTGTCTCGGAGTGTTATTTGGATTAACCGGTCTCGGAGTGTTAAAACGTGGGGAAGAAGAATTTTGTGGGTTTCTGAAACCAGATGTTTGTGGAGTTCTAAATCCGGGAGTCTGTGAGTTTCTGAATCCCGGCGTTGTTGAATTAGCATTTCTCAAAGTTCCCTGACTTCTGAATCCGGAATTGGAACCCTGTCTGTTCAAACCGCTCGGCCCGAAACTGTTGCCGATTCTTCCGTCTGCACCGCTTCTTTTATATCGGAATGGAGAAACGTATCCATATCCGTAATATGGATTATAACCGTAATACGGGCTATATCCGTAGTAGCCCCAATATGGACTGTATCCGTAACCGTAATAAGAACTAAATCCAAAATCCCAGTATGGATTATAACCGAAGCCACCCCAAGGTGAGCCCCAAGAAAATCCCATTCCGAAACCTGAATTCCAACCCCAAGGTGAGTACCCAAATCCGTATGGATAATTCCAGCTATCGTTATAATAATTGAATTCTGTACCGGAATACAAACCCCAATCTGAATTTAATACATCGTTATATTCATTCTGAGTTTGATAATCGTCATAAACATAGTCATTTCCTACTTGGTTCATTTCATTTGTAATGACACCTTCAGGAATTGTATCTTTATTGGGATCGTAATAAACACCGTCGGTTTCTGTATAACCGCCCATCTGTGTTCCGCAGGACATTAGCATTAATGAACCAGCAACCATTAAAACACTCTTGGTTTTAAGGATATCAACTAAATTTTTATATGTAAATTTTTTCATGATAGGTGAAAAGTTTAATTTGATTTATATTTGCACTCCCTACCAAAATTATACCATTTAACAAGGTAATGATTTGGGTAAAAATACACTTTTACTTTAGATAAAAGGATCAACAAAAAGTTAAATCAAAGATAAACAATAAATGGCAAAACTTACTTCAAGAGCCGAAGACTACAGTAAATGGTATAATGAATTGGTTGTTAAAGCTGATTTGGCAGAAAATTCAGGTGTTCGCGGCTGCATGGTGATCAAACCTTACGGTTATGCAATCTGGGAAAAGATGCGTGATGAAATGGATAAAAAATTCAAGGAAACAGGACATGAGAATGCCTATTTCCCAATCTTTATTCCCAAAAGTTTATTTGAAGCAGAAGAAAAAAATGCGGAAGGTTTCGCTAAAGAATGCGCAGTGGTGACGCATTACCGTTTAAAAACTGATCCTGATAATCCGAAAAAACTTATTGTTGACCCGGAAGCAAAACTTGAGGAAGAACTTATTGTACGTCCAACTTCAGAAGCCATCATCTGGAATACTTATAAAAACTGGATTCAGTCTTACCGTGATTTACCGATCTTGATCAATCAGTGGGCAAACGTTGTTCGTTGGGAAATGAGAACGCGTCTGTTTTTAAGGACTGCAGAATTTCTGTGGCAGGAAGGTCATACTGCACATGCAACTAAAATTGAAGCGGTAGAAGAAACCGAAAAAATGCTGGACGTGTATGCTGACTTCGCAGAAAACTTCATGGCGATGCCCGTGATTCGTGGGATCAAAACAGAGTCTGAAAGATTTGCCGGTGCTGATGAAACGTATTGTATTGAAGCGCTTATGCAGGACGGAAAAGCGCTACAGGCAGGAACTTCACACTTTTTGGGACAGAACTTCGGAAAAGCATTCGATGTGAAATTCACCAACCGAGAAGGCAAGATTGAACATGCCTGGGGAACTTCATGGGGAACCTCTACCCGATTGATGGGCGCACTCATTATGACTCATTCTGATGATTTTGGATTGGTTCTGCCTCCTACACTTGCGCCGATTCAGGTTGTGATCGTTCCTATCTTTAAAGGTGAAGAGCAGTTGCAGCAGATCGATGAAGTGGCTTTGGAAATCCAGAAAAAACTGAAGGAAAAGGGCATTTCTGTAAAATATGATAACCGTTCGGAATACAAGCCCGGTTGGAAATTCGCAGAATATGAACTGAAAGGAGTGCCGATCCGAATCGCGATGGGTGCCCGAGATCTTGAAAACAAAACCGTCGAGATTGCCCGCAGAGATAACCTGACAAAAGAAACCCATTCATTGGAAAATCTTGAAAATCATATTGAAGAATTACTGAAAACAATCCAGAAAGATATTTATCAAAAAGCTCTTGATTACCGGGAATCCCATATTACAAAAGTGGAATCGTATGAGGAGTTCAAAAAGGTTCTTGAAGAAAAAGGCGGGTTTATTTCTGCCCATTGGGACGGAACTGCTGAAGAAGAGGAACAGATTAAAAACGAAACAAAAGCAACAATCCGATGCATTCCGCTAGATAATGAAATGGAAGAAGGCATTTCTTTAATTTCGGGTAAAATTTCAAAACAACGTGTAATCTTTGCAAAAGCTTATTAAAAATATAACATATTCTTAATTTAAGTTAATTTTCAATAATATCAGCATTAAATTAAGGTTTTGGATTAAATTTTGTATAGCTGAAATTACATTAATTCTAAAACTAAACTATTATGTCATTAAATGTTATCGATCTTATTAAGGGACAATTAGGTCCGGCTTTAGTATCACAGGCTGCAGCGCAGTATGGAGAAAGCGAATCCAGCATTTCAAAAGCGATTAGCGCCCTGCTACCTGCTGTGGTAGGGGGAATGGCAAATAATTCCAACGAACCTGTTGTTGTTGATTCCATTATGAGCGCCAATTCCAGCGGAATGTTAGGAAATTTATTGGGGAATTCTTCAGGAGACTCTCTTATTTCTTCTGTGGTTTCCACAATTTTCGGAGGTAAAACAAACGGACTTATCAATGAAGTTTCCGGTTTTGGCGGAGTAAGCCATTCCACCGCAGATTCATTATTGAAAATGGTCACAGGTGCTGCACTCGGTTCTTTGGGAAAATATGCCGCGGATAATAATTTAGACAGATCCTCTCTTTCAAATTTACTCGCAGATCAGAAGGGCGTAGTATCTTCCCTTTTACCGGCAGGTCTTTCTTTAGGTTCTCTAGGATTAGGAGGCGTAACTGAAACTGAAAAACCTTTTGGAACTGAAAAAGTAACCGTAATCTCTTATGACGAACCTAAGGTTGAGGTAAGCAGAGGGGGAAATACGCACGTAAACGTTGACAAAACTGATGAAAACAGCGGTTCCATCTGGAAATGGCTTCTTCCTGTTATATTATTGGCACTTGCTGCCTGGTTTTTAGTGAAACAGTGCGATAAAAAAAATACCCAAACTACCACTACAACTACTGATTCAACTGCGGTAGTTTCAGACTCATCAGCAACAATGGGTGATTCAGCCAATGTTACTGCTAACAGAGAAATGACTGATATCGACCTTAACGGGACACCAATCAGAGGTTTTGCAAACGGTATGGAAGCAAGCATGATCACTTTCCTCAAAAATGACGGTTACAAAAATGCTGACGACGATGCTGCGTTGAAAGACAATTGGTACAGTTTCGACAATGTAAACTTCAAAATGAATTCTGCAAAAGAATTAGAAGCAGGTTCAGAAGCGCAGCTTCAAAATCTTGCTGCAATTCTTAAAGCCTATCCGGATGCAAAAATTAAAATTGGAGGCTATACCGATAACACCGGCGATACAGCTGCAAACAAAAAATTATCTCAGGAAAGAGCCGATTATATCAAAAATAGACTTTCTGACATGGGAGTTGGAGCTCAGATTTTAGGTGCTGAGGGGTACGGCAGTGAATTCGCAACAGTAGCAGCAAATGCTTCTGATTCTGAAAGAGCTACAGACAGAAAAATGGCAGTAAGATTTGCAAAATAAATTTCAAATCATAAATAATAATCCCGGAAATCCGGGATTTTTTTTGTGTAGTATTTGCATATTAGATATATTTATCTAAATTTGTTAGATTAATCTAACATTTTGAATTTTGGAAGAAAAATTACCCTCAAAAGCCTGGAAAAAAGAAAGGACTTCAAAATCCTTACCCGAAGTTTTTTCCAGTATAAACATTCCCAGAGACGCCGGTTTCTGGAAGAAATTGATGGCGTTTGCCGGCCCGGGTTTAATGATTGCCGTAGGTTATATGGATCCGGGAAACTGGGCGACTGATATAGCAGGAGGAGCACAGTTTGGTTATACCCTGCTCTCGGTGATTCTGATTTCCAATCTTTTTGCCATGATTTTGCAGCATTTATCACTCAAACTTGGCATCGTTGCAGAAAGAGATCTGGCACAGGCCTGCCGCGATCATTTCAGTCCGACTACCAACTTTATTTTATGGATTTTCTGTGAAATTGCGATTGCGGCCTGCGATCTTGCCGAGGTTCTAGGTTCAGCGATTGCGCTTAATTTACTTTTCGGAATCCCTCTTACCTGGGGTGTGGTGATTACCGTTGTGGATGTTTTTCTTATTTTATTTCTGCAGGCAAAAGGGTTCAGATTAATTGAAAGTATTGTCGGCGGACTTATCTTTATCATCTTAGGATGCTTCGCTTACGAAATCATTTTGAGCAGACCCGATATTTTTCCGATTTTAAGCGGGCTGGTTCCGCAGAAAGAAGTGATCAGTAATCCGTCGATGCTCTACATCGCGATCGGAATTTTGGGAGCTACAGTAATGCCTCACAATCTCTATCTGCACAGCAGTATTGTGCAGACGCGGAATTATGAGCGAAACCGTGAAGGAAAAAAAGAGGCGATTAAATTTGCGACGATCGACAGTACGGTGGCTTTATTACTCGCATTTTTCATCAATGCTGCTATTTTAATTGTAGCAGCGGCAACCTTCCATACCACAGGAAATACAGAAGTTGCTGATATTTACGATGCCCATAAAATGCTTACGCCGCTTTTGGGAACCACTTTTGCCAGCATTTTCTTCGCAGTGGCACTCCTTGCATCTGGCCAGAATTCAACTTTAACGGGAACGCTCGCGGGACAGATTGTAATGGAGGGATTTTTGAATATCCGCCTGAAACCCTGGCTCCGCAGGTTGATTACCCGTTTAATCGCTGTTATCCCAGCTCTGATTGTCACCATTATTTACGGTGAAAAAGGAACGACAGATCTATTGGTCTTAAGTCAGGTAATTCTTTCCATGCAGTTGAGCTTTGCCGTGGTTCCGCTCGTAATGTTTACCGGTTCCAAACTGAAAATGGGCGAATTTGTAAACAAACCATGGCTCAAAATTTTGGTGTGGGTAATCGCAGTGATCATTATTGTTCTGAATTTATATCTATTATACGAAACATTTTTTGGCAAATGAAAAATATCTGTTTTATACTTCTTTTCCTTCTGCCTTTCATTTTAGAGGCGCAGGAAAGTATCCAAACCGACCGTCCCGACCAAACGGAATCTGTAGCCATCACCCCAAAGAACTTTCTTCAGATAGAAAGCGGGCTGCTTTACGAAAAGACCGGCGATAATTCAGAAAGTTATTCCCATCCAACAGTGCTTTGGAAGTATGGTATCAATGAAAATTTTGAATTGAGGATGGTCACGGAATTCAATACCGAAAGATCTGAAAATAAAAATTTATCAGGACTCGCCCCTATGACTTTGGGTTTTAAAGCTAAACTCGCCGAAGAGATAAAATTTTTGCCTGCTATTTCATTCATCGGGAGTTTAACACTCAATAAAACCGGCACACAAACCTTTCAAACGCCATATACAGCGCCGGCTTTCCGGTTTTTGTTACAGCACACCCTTTCAGAAAAATGGAGCCTTGGTTATAACTTAGGAGCAGAATGGAATGGTGAATCACCCGACGCGACTGGTATTTATACCCTTTCCGCTGCTTATTCCCTCACAGAAAAATTGGGAGCTTTTGCGGAATTTTATGGATTTTTAAATAAGTATCAAAGCGCAGACCACCGGTTTGATGCCGGTTTTACCTATCTACTGAATGACAATCTTCAGATTGATGCGTCTTCCGGCCTCGGCATTTCAAAAATATCTCCCGACTACTTCCTTTCCTGCGGAATTTCCTACCGTTTCAGTACCCGTTAACCGTCTGCCGAATTGTCCAGAATTTTTCTTTGGCAAAATCTTTGTGAACAATGACTCGTAAAATTAAATACTATGTCTGAAAATCAAGATACAGAAAGAGATAACGTGCAAACTCCAGAGGAAAACGGCTCCGCTGCAGAGAACACTAATCCGGAAAATATGACACCGGAAAAAACTACTGAAGAACTTTTGGCAGAAGAAAAAGACCGCTACATGCGGCTTTTTGCAGAATTCGAAAACTATAAAAAGCGAACTGCAAAAGAAAAAATGGATTACTTTCAGTACGCCAATCAGGATATGATGATTGCAATGCTCGGCATTCTCGATGACTTCGAGCGCGCCATGAAAGAAATTGCCAAAAACGGAAATGTCGCGGATTTACAGGGTGTTGAACTGATTTATCAGAAATTAAAACACAGACTTACAGAGAAAGGCCTGAAACCGATAGAAGTTAAGATCGGTGATGACTTCAGTGTAGATCTGCATGAAGCCATCACTCAGATTCCTGCACCTTCTGAAGATTTAAAGGGCAAAATTGTGGATGTTGTGGAAACTGGTTATCAGTTAAATGATAAAGTGATCCGTTTTACCAAAGTGGTTACAGGAAATTAAAAACACGGGAAGCCGGTAATAACAGGATCAGATTTATGATGCTAGTTTATTACTCACTATCTATACTAAAAAGAGATGTCAAAAAGAGATTATTACGAAATTCTGGGTATTTCAAAAAATGCCACCGCAGAAGAAATAAAGAAAGCTTACCGAAAAATGGCCATCAAACATCACCCGGATAAAAATCCTGGTGATAAAGTTGCGGAAGAAAATTTCAAGGAAGCTGCAGAAGCCTACGAAGTGTTGAGCGACGACAATAAGAAAGCACGTTACGACCAGTACGGCCACGCCGGAGTGGGTGGTGCAGGTGGCTTTGGCGGCGGCGGTTTCGGCGGCGGAATGAATATGGAAGATATCTTCAGCCAGTTCGGTGATATTTTTGGCGGACATTTCGGCGGAGGCGGCGGAGCACAGCGACAGCAGTTCCGGGGAACCAACCTTCGTGTGCGGATAAAACTGAATCTGGAAGAAATGGTGAACGGAACGCAGAAAACCATCAAAGTCAAGAAGATGAAACTTGCGGCGGGAACCACTTCAAAAACATGCCCAGTGTGTAACGGAAGCGGCGTTCAGGTAAAAGTGATGAACACGATGTTCGGACAGATGCAGAGCCAGACCCACTGTTCCAACTGTCAGGGAATCGGAAAAGTTGGAGACAAAATTCCGCCAGGCGCCAATGCACAGGGTTTAATCAAAGAGGATGAAGAAGTAACGATTAACATTCCTGCAGGAGCACGTGAAGGCATTCAGCTGAACGTACGCGGAAAAGGAAACGATGCTCCTTTCGGCGGAAATGCCGGAGATTTGCTGGTGGTAGTGGAAGAAGAAGTGGATTCAGCCATTAAGCGTGAAGGCGACAATCTGCATCAGGAACTTTATGTTTCTTTCGCGGAAGCTGCTTTGGGAGCCCAAAAAGAAATCCCAACGGTTGGCGGGAAAGTTAAAATTAAAGTGGACCCGGGAACACAATCGGGTAAAATCCTGAGGCTTTCGGGTAAAGGTTTACCAAGCATCGACAGTTACGGAAAAGGCGACATGTTTGTCCACATCAATGTTTGGACTCCACAAAAACTTTCGAAAGACCAAAGAGACTTCTTCGAGAAACAAATGAGCAACGGCGAAATGATTGCCGAACCTTCGGGTAATGAAAAAACTTTTTTTGATAAAGTGAGAGATTTATTCAATTAAAATATAAGGAGATTTAAAAAATCTCCTTTTTTATGGGCAAATTTCTCATTTTCAGTATATTTGATCTCTTTTGCAGCCTTACAATATGAAAAAAAGGATTTTAAGTTACCATTTCTGGCTTTTGGGAGCATTAAGTTTCTTCCTGAATTCGTGCAACACCAAGCACCGCATTTGGATGGGTGAAAAAGGCGAGCAGAAAATTTTCAACCTCAATTATGGCAACGATAAAAGACAGGTAATGGATATTTTTCTTCCTGAAGAATATAATGCTGAAAAACCTGCAGTAATCATTATTCACGGAGGCGCCTGGTTTTACGGCCGGAAGGAACACATGATCAAACTTCAGAAACTGCTGTTTCAGAACCGCATTCCCACGATAAACATCAATTACCGCCTTGTGAACAGGAATATCACTTATCAGCAACAGTTGGAGGATATTAAACTGGCGATCGAAAAGTTCAACAGTCTTTCAAAAAAAGCAAAGCTCCAGCCAAATCGGTATATTTTACTGGGAGAAAGTTCCGGCGGGCATCTTGCCCTGCTTTATGGATATAAAAATCCGGAACAGGTCAGAAAAATCATTTCCCTGAGCGGGCCAACGGATTTTTTCACGAAAAATTTTACCGATTCATTTTATTCGAAATATTCCGTTTCAACGATACAAAAAATGGTTGGTGATAAATTCCACAGAACCAATATTTCCGAAGCATTTAAGGCTGCAAGTCCGATTGCCAATGTATCAAATGTCCCAACGCTGCATTTTCAGGGCGATCAGGATGTTCTTGTGAATAAAAGACAGGGATTGGCTTTGGATTCAGTATTGACTGTAAAAAACATTCCGCACCGATTTGTGTACATGAAAAATACCGGTCATGCGCCGAGATTTTTCAACCACAAGAAACGAGACCACATTATTTATCCGGCCATTCTGGATTTTATCAAAGAGTAAATACGAGATTACTCAGATATTTCTTCTTTCTTTTTCCCGAAGACGATTTTTAAGATCAAAGGGAGCGTGGTCACCAATACGATCACGAGAATAATAAGTTCAAGATGCTTCTTTAAATCGATTCCGAACTGATCTACAAATAATTTGTCCAGATAGTGTCCGGCAAAAATCAGTAAAAAGGACCACAAAAATGCCCCGATAATATTGTCAAAAAGAAATTTCTTTTTATCCATGCGTACAATTCCTGCAACGATAGGAGTAAAAGTCCTGATGATGGGTAAAAAACGCGCCATGATAACGGCTAAAGCGCCATGATCTTCAAAAAAATCGTGGGCCTGGTTCAGGTATTTCTTTTTAAACAGAAAAGAATCTTTTCTTTTGTAAAGCGTAGGGCCGGCTTTGTAACCGAACCAGTATCCCACTTCATTCCCAATAATTGCGGCAATGGCAACAGCGGTGGCCAAAAGAGTTGTATCCAGAAGTTCGCTGCCTGTAGTTCCGAAAGTTTCACGCATGATTTCCACAGCATAAATGCCGGAAACAAAGAGTAAACTGTCTCCGGGTAGAAAAAAACCGATGAATAGACCGGTTTCTGCAAAAATAATGAACAAAATGAGCCAGAAACCGCCCATTTTTATATAAAATTCAGGATTAAGCAAATCCTTCCAACTCTCGAAATTTTCCATATTCCAAAGATAGGAAAAGGAAGCTAACGAAATAATTTCAAATCTGTTAAAATTCCTTAATTTTAGAGGTCAAAGTCATCGTCCGTCGCCGCGGTTCCGTCGGCCATCAGGAATGCTTTCAGAAAAGGGGTAATATTGCCGTTCATCACACCGTCTACATCTGATGTTTCATAGCCTGAACGCACATCTTTTACGAGTTTATACGGGTGCATCACATAATTCCGGATCTGGCTGCCCCACTCTATTTTCATTTTTCCGGCTTCTATTTCTGTTCTGGCTTTCATCCTTTCTTCAAGTTCCATTTCATAAAGCCGGGAACGGAGCAACTGCATTGCTTTTTCTTTATTCTGAAGCTGGGAACGGCTTTCGGAATTTTCAATGATTATCCCTGAAGGAGCGTGACGCAGACGGACCGCCGTTTCCACCTTATTTACATTCTGCCCCCCTGCGCCGCTCGAACGCATGGTTTCAAAGGAAATATCTGCAGGATTGATGTTGATTTCAATCGTATCATCCACTAACGGATACACATAAACCGAGACAAAACTTGTGTGGCGTTTTGCGTTCGAATCGAAAGGGGAAATCCTCACGAGGCGGTGAACACCGTTTTCGCCACGTAAATATCCAAAAGCAAATTCACCGTCGATTTCCAGTGTCACCGTTTTTATTCCGGCCACATCACCTTCCTGATAATTCAGTTCCCGGAGTTTATATCCCTGTTTTTCCGCCCACATTGTGTACATTCTCATCAACATTGCAGCCCAGTCGCAGCTTTCAGTACCGCCCGCTCCTGCGGTGATCTGAAGAACTGCTGAGAGTTCATCGCCTTCATTCGACAGCATATTTTTAAATTCAAGATCTTCAATTTTTTCCAGAAGTACGGGATAAGATACATCAAGTTCCTTTTCAGAATCCGGATCCTCTTTCGCAAAATCCAGGAGAACCTGCAAGTCTTCAAACCGTGAAAAAATCTCTTCGTAATCGTTCACCCATTTTTTCCGGGAACGCAGCTGCTTCATAAAAATTTCAGCCTCCTTCGGATTATCCCAGAATTCCGGAGAAACGGTTTTTTCCTCATCGTTTGTTATCTCAATTTTCTTTTTTTCGATCTGAAGGTACTTATAGAGATCCTCAATCCTTTGTTGGAGGTCTTTTATCTGGTCGCTGTTAATCATTTCGCAAAAATAAGAATTTGAAAATTTACACGGTGATAATTTGTCATTAGTTTGAGCCCTGAGGTTTTTACGAAATAAAGTGGCTTACTTTTTATCTTTCTTCTGTTCATGATTTTTAAAGCCGATACTTTTTATAGGTTTTTCAACCACTTTGTAACTGTTCAGTTCCTGCTGCAGTTCCTTAGTTCGCTGTACAAAATCATCATGATTGTTATGAGAGACATCGATGATAAACTGTGCCACCTGATTGAGGTATTCTTCCGTTAGTTTTACAGAAGCATCCCTGAATGCCACGTCCAGAAGCTTCTTATCAATTTTAATATTTTCGTTATTGTCTTTCAGATAAATGTTTCGAATGCGTTTTTTCAGACTTTGGGTAAAATCAATAATCATGGTGTTCGAAAAAGCTTTCATGCGGGCAGAAATTTCCTGCCAGAAAGGCTGATGATCGGCTTCATTCTGCATCAGGATTTTCAAAAGCAGTGCATCCGCCGACAAGTCATCTGTCATATGGAAAAGGATCATTTCCGCCCGTTCTCGGGAATTGGGCGGGAAAATCGGGATTACCACATCAAAACGTCCCGGCGCAAGGATTTCTTCATCAATATCCACCAGAGAATTTGCTGAACCCACCATTAAAAGGTCCTCTTTTTCGAAACGGCTTACATAATGGAGGATAATTTCCTTTGTTTCTTCGTCGCATGAATCCACCGACTTTTCTTCGCTTCGGTGGCTCATGATCTTATCAAAATCCTCCATGAAAAGCAGTACTGAATCTTCTTTCATCATCTGCACGAGAAAATCATTGAAATCCGTTTTCTGACCGTCGATAAAAGAGGTTCCCAAATAATGTTTTTTCACTTCGCGGAACTGATAACTGATGATTTCTGCAATTTTATTCGCCCAGAAAATCTTTCCGCTTCCCGGTGGCCCGTAAAGAATGATTCCTGCGGGTTTATGAATCCCCCAGTTTTTAGTCTGCTCCATATCCAGAAACGGTTCAAGAGTCACCGAAATATAAAAAAACAAGTCACGGTAGCCGATAAAGTCGCGCTCTTTCAGGCCGGTTTTCTTTCCGAAATAATCATAAACGAACTGGTAATTACCGCCCAGTTTATTATCGATTCCAAAACTGGAAACTGAGGATTTGAAAAATCCGTTATCGAAAAGTCTAGGTTTATCCTTTTTAATGAGCGCTTCCACTTTTTCCTGAGGCTGGTTGATGGTTTCCGCAATATCTTTTGCCGATTTTTTCAAATCCAAATCATCCTGATAGCGTTTCAGAAAACCCACATTTTCTTTGGCAAATCTTTCGAAATCAGGTTTCACCTCGAAGTTAGTGGAAATACATTCTGAAAGTTCAAGGTCAAAGTCCTGAATAAATCTGATAAAACATTCGGTAGAGACATTCAGGGTTTTGGCGAGTTCGGCGAGTTTCATTGTGGTTGGTTAATGGTGAATATTAAATATAGGATTTTTCTGTTCTATTGGCACCAAAAATTGTGCAATCAGCTACATAAAATGGAAAAATGCAGCATTCCTTTCATTTAAAAGCAACTGTTGCTGCATCTAAAACTGCAGAAAGCATTCATCAAAATGATTAAATTTCCTTAAATTTGCGGACTTATAAATGCGTAAAGCCTTTTACTTTCTGCATAAAGCCAAAAAACATGACTTCACAACAGATACGCCAGCAGTTTTTAGATTATTTTAAAGAGAAAGGACATCTCATTGTTCCTTCTGCCCCAATTGTCCTGAAAGATGATCCAACTTTGATGTTTTCGAACTCCGGAATGACGCAGTTCAAGGATTATTTCCTCGGATACAGGGAACCGAAAGCACCCCGAATTGCCGACACTCAGAAATGTCTGCGCGTTTCCGGAAAACACAACGATCTGGATGATGTAGGCCGGGATACGTACCATCACACGATGTTTGAAATGCTCGGAAACTGGTCTTTCGGAGATTACTTTAAAAAAGAAGCCATTGATTTTGCCTGGGAACTTTTGACAGAAGTTTATAAAATTCCGAAAGAAAATTTATACGTTACCATCTTTGAAGGCGACGCTTCCGAAAATCTGGGCCGTGATCAGGATGCCTACGACTGCTGGAAAACCCATATCGACGAAAGCAGAATCATCAATGGGAATAAAAAAGACAATTTCTGGGAAATGGGAGAAAGCGGACCCTGCGGACCCTGCTCAGAAATCCACGTTGATTTGAGGAGTGAAGAGGAAAAAGCAGATATTTCTGCGCTGGACCTTGTAAACAACGACCATCCGCAGGTTGTGGAAATCTGGAATCTCGTGTTCATGGAATTCAACAGAAAAGCCGACGGATCTTTAGAAAAATTGCCCGCACAGCACGTTGACACCGGAATGGGTTTCGAACGTCTTTGCATGGCTTTACAGAATCAGAAATCAAATTACGATACCGATGTCTTCACGCCTCTTATTGCTAAAGTAGAACAGCTTTCAGGTAAAAAATATACGGGCATTTTAGAAGATGAAAAAGATATTGCAATCCGCGTGGTTGTGGATCATATCCGTGCAGTTGCATTTGCGATTGCCGACGGACAGCTGCCTTCCAACGGTGGCGCCGGTTACGTGATCCGCAGGATTCTGAGAAGAGCAATTTCCTATTCGTACCGTTTCTTAGGAATGAAGGAACCTTTCCTATTTGAACTTGTTGCTGTTCTGAAAAGCGAAATGGGTGATTTTTTTCCGGAACTCACCAGACAGCAGAAGCTCGTGACAGAAGTCATCAGAGAAGAAGAAAATTCTTTCCTGAAAACCATCGAACACGGATTGAAAAGAATAGATTTAATCATCAGTGAAACCATTGCCAAAAACGAAAAAACGCTTCCGGGCGCCGAAGTTTTCGAACTGTATGATACTTACGGATTTCCGGCCGATTTATCCAGAATTATTGCAGAAGAAAAACAGCTGACTGTAGATGAAAAAGGTTTTGATGAAGAAATGGAAAAGCAGAAGCAGCGTTCCAAAAAATCATCGGCACAGAAAGTCCACGACTGGGTAATCCTCGAAGAAAAACAGGAAATATTTATCGGTTACGACCAGACAGAAACCGAAACCTATATCACCCGCTACCGGAAAATCGAAAATAAAGACGGCGAGTTTTACCAGATCGTTCTGTCGAAATCTCCTTTTTATCCTGAAGGCGGCGGTCAGATTGGTGACAAAGGTATCCTGATTCCGAGTTATACCGAAGGTTTTGATATTTCTAACCCAAGTCTTTCTGAAATTAAAAACTGCAGCGACCTGATTGAAGTCCTTGAGACACGAAAAGAAAACAACCTGATTGTTTCCCTAATCAAAGAATTACCGAAAGACGCAGGTGCTGTTTTTTATGCGAAAGTGAATACTTCTGAAAGAAAAAACACGCAGGCCAACCACTCCGTGACGCATCTTTTGCACGAAGCACTCCGGGAAGTTCTCGGAACACATGTAGAGCAGAAAGGTTCCTTTGTAGGACCGGAATATCTGCGTTTTGACTTTTCGCATTTTTCAAAAATGAGCGAAGAGGAACTTAAACTGGTCGAAGACAAGGTAAACTCAAAAATAAAAGAACATATCGCGCTTCAGGAATTCCGGGAAATCCCGATTGCAGAGGCGATGGAGAAAGGCGCAATGGCGCTTTTCGGTGAAAAATACGGTGACAAAGTAAGGATGATCCAGTTCGGGACTTCCCGGGAACTCTGTGGCGGAACGCACGTTAAGAATACAGGCGAGATCGGCCATTTTAAAATTCAGAGCGAGAGTTCAACTGCCGCCGGAATCCGAAGAATCGAAGCGATCTCGGGTGACAAGTCTGATGAATATTTCCGTAATCTTGAAACGCAGGTGAAGGAGATTGCCGCTTTGCTTAAATCCAAAGACCTGGCAAAATCGGTAGAGAAACTGATTGAGGAAAACACCTCACTGAAATCAGAAATAGAAGCCTTTAAAAAAGAAAAATCCAAAGGTGAAACAGCAAACTGGATCAATGATTTCACAGAGAGTGGCGACAAAAAACTTCTTGTCAAAAAAGTTTCGCTGGATGCCGGAAGTGTGAAAGACATCGTATTCCAACTCAAAAAAGAAATAGAAAATGCAGTGATCATCATTCTTTCGGATTCCGACGGCAAGCCCATGATCACGGTCGGCGTTTCCCAGAATCTGGAAGGCAGTTATCACGCCGGAAACATCGTAAAAGAACTGGCGAAAGAAATCCAAGGCGGCGGTGGCGGAAACCCCGGTTTCGCGACTGCAGGCGGAAAAAACCCCGAAGGTTTGGATAATGCTTACCAAAAAGCTTTGGCGCTGTAATTTTCAGAAATATTTTACTCTGTTCTATATAAATCCCGGCTTATCCCGGGACTTTTGATTGTTGACGGAATAAACGACTTCATATTTCATATTGGAGGTATAATGCATATTTATAATGCGTTTCATTCTTTATATAAACCAGTTACCTCAATTTTTCTTGCAGAGTTGAACAAAAAAACAACTAAATTTGCAGGAATGAAAAATTTCTATACTTTTATACTGATTTGCTCTGCTTCCCTGTTTTTTGCACAGTCGAAAATCACGGTGAAAAGCAGTGGCGACAATCTGCCGCTCTCAAATGCAGTGGTATCGTGCAATAAAAAAATTCTGGGCCGGACCAATACAGCCGGTGTACTCGTTTTCCGTTCTAACTGTAATAAAGTAGAAGTGAAAGCACCGGGTTACCTGGAAGACGAAGCAGTTGTAGACAAAGTCATGGAAATCACACTCGCTAAAAACGATCCTGACGTGAAATCCATTGAGGGCGTGGTACTGCAGGACAAAAGCGATCCGCGCGCACTGGCCATCCTTCAGAAAGTGAACGACAATTATAAAGACAACTCCCCTAAAAGTCTGGATTCGTACGCTTTTAAATCCTACGAGAAATTCTCCTATGACTTTGATGAAGACAGTTTAAAATCTTATAACCGGTATATCAGCAACCGCATAGATTCCTTAAAAGGGCTCCCTGAACAGGCGATGAAAACAGAAGAGAAAAAAGACTCGCTGGATGAACTGAATATGCTCAAGCTCATGAAACAGAGCAAGCTTTTTCTTTGGGAACGCGCGCAGGAATATTTGTATTCCCAAAAGTTTGGTGAAAAAATAAATGTTCTTGACAATCGTGTTTCAGGACTTAAAGACCCCATCTACGAATTAATGACCGTACGGTCGAACCGTACCAAGATGCCGCGAGAAATTCAGATAGAAAACCGTGATCTTTACCGCTTTTTCCTTACCGATACAATTGAAATCGAAGGCCGTCAGAACTTTGTGATCCGTTTTCGTCAGGTCGACTATAAGCAACCGGTTCAGCGCCGAAGATTCAACGGTTATCTCTATGTGGATGCCGAAACTTATGCTCTGAAAAAACTCGAAAGCAACAGCAAGATAAAAAGCGAAGGCACCATCACGAGTATCTGGAAACCCATTGATAACAAATGGTTCCTCCTGCGCGAAGATCTTAAACTCCGAATGGGAAGCACTGTTTTCGATGAAAAGAAAACGGACGATAAAAAAGATAAAACCAAAAAGAAGCGGTTCGGGAACTACGTGTACATGAGTACCGATTATTTCGATTTTAAAACGCCGATTGAAGTCAAGGCGAAAGATTTTTCAGGATATACGATGAGTGTTCAGAACACCGACGGAACGTTGCTGGATCAGTACAGAACCGATACTTTAAGTGTCAGAGAAAGAAATACCTATACCCAGATCGACAGTTTGGGAAAAAAATATAATATCGACCAGCGCGCCGGCGTGATCACCAATCTCATCAAAGGAAAAATAAGAGTCGGAATGGTGGATTTCGATGCTTCCAGAATCCTTGGCTATAACCAATATGAAGGTTTGAGACTTGGCATTGGCGCTAAACTGAATGAAAAATTCAACAGATACATTTCGCCTGATGCATACATTGCTTACGGCTTCAAAGACGGCGACTGGAAATACGGTGCAGGTCTGGATGTAAAAACAACGCTCGAAAAAACTTCTTTTTTCCGTGCAGAGTTTTTCCACGACGTAAAAGCAGCCGGTAGGTTCAGTGAAAATCTCTGGAATTTCCGGATGAAACTTATGAATTCCGGTATTGATCTTAAAAACGACCGGTTCTACAGTTTCGAAGGGTTTAAAGTTTCCTACGAAAACGACCTTACGAATGCACTCACGATGAATATTTCGGCAAAACACCAGAAAGAAAGTGCCGTTTTTGACTATAATTTCATGAATCTGGGCAATGATTTTCAGAATTCCAGCGCGTTGCTTACGTTTAAATATTCCCCGAATTCCAAAAACATCATGACCCCTTCCGGGAAATACACTTACGAACAGAATTATCCGGAAGTGTATCTGAATTACGAACAGAGTGTAAAAACGTTGGGTGGTGATTTCAGCTTCTCCAGGATCGATGCACTTTTCCTTCACAGTTTCCGTACCAAAATCGGCGTTACCGGTGTCCGACTTTATGGTGGAATTTCAGTGGGCGACGCGCCGATCTGGCACAAATTTTCGATGAACGGTTTGAGTTCCGGAAAAGATGGACTGAACTTCAATCTGGCTTCCTACATTGGTTTTGCGACCATGGAGGGCGGAAAATATTACAACGACAAGTTTTTCGGATATTATTTCACGCACCGGATTCCGTGGTATTTTAAAAGTTTCGGTAAAAACACTTCAAGTTTTGATGTGATTTATAGAGGAATTACCGGCGACATGAAGAATCCGGAGTACCACCAGATGGATTTCCAGAAACTCGATCATCTGTATCAGGAAGTAGGTCTGGAATGGAACAATTTCCTGAGTTCGCAGTTCAATTTAGGACTTTTTTACAGAGTGGGTTATTATTCAACGCCCAATTTCAAACAGAATTTTGCCATTCAGTTAAAATTAAAAGCATTAGGATTTTAGATGAAAACCATACAGATCAACGCGGCTCAATTTTTTGAACTGCTGAAACTGAAAGACACCCCTATGTGGGAAATATTCGCGCAGATGATTGACGGTGAGGAGAAGGAAATTATTTTTCTGGATGATGAGGATAAAATCCTTTTCAATTACATCCTCCCGCAAAATCTTGAAAAGCTGAAGGAAGACCAGGAAAAATTCTCCACAGAATATGCGGAGAAACTGGCGGGAGTAAATTAGTTGGAGCTTTTTAAAGAACGTCCAACAGTTTCTGTGTTTCAGGCACATCATGAACCCGTAAAATTTTTGCACCTTTCTTAAGGAGTTTCAGGTGAAGTTTCTGTGTTTCTTCATTGATGTCGAAGGGCGATTTTCCAAGAGGTTTGTAGATAAACGACTTTCGTGAAATACCCGCCAGAACAGGGAATTTCCCAAAACCGATGAATTCAAACTCGTCAATGATCTGGTGCTGCTGCTCCACGGATTTACCGAATCCGAAACCCGGATCGAGGATAATATCCTTCACCCCGAAGCTCCTCAATTGCCGCACTTTTTCTGAAAAATACCGGTTAATGTTTAAAATAATATCCTCCTGAATCTGCTTTTCGTGCATGGAATCATAAGTCGGATTTATGTGCATCAGAATATACGGAAGTCCGATTTCACCAACGGTCTCAAACATTTTTTCATCGAACATTCCGCCCGAAATATCATTCACGAGATCAATTCCTTCATTAAATCCGAATTTTACGGTTGCCGCATAAAAAGTATCCAATGAAACCAGACTTTCGGGGAATTCTCTTTTGATGGAGGAAATCACACTGCCGATCCTTTTCATTTCTTCGTTTGCTGACAGCAGTTCCGCACCCGGACGCGTTGACTGGGCGCCGATGTCAATAATTTCTGCGCCGTCTTTCAGCATTTTTTCTGCGTGAAGAAGCGCTTTTTTTTCCTCGTTGAATTTTCCGCCGTCTGAAAATGAATCCGGCGTCAGATTCAGGATTCCCATAATTTTCGGGACCGATAAATCCACCAGTTTCCCACGGCAGTTGATTGTGGGTTGCCACTCCGTTGTGAAATAACTCATGCTGCAAAATTAAAAAACTAAATCCCAAGTCCTGCAACCTAAAACCTAATTTTGTATATTTGAAAAGTTTAAAGATTTATGCAGAAAACATCAGACCAGTTCGACGAAATTATCCGGAAATGCAGGGATTTGTTCAGTAAAAAGCTGAGTGATTATGGGGCGTCGTTCCGAGTGCTGAGAACATCTTCTTTAACCGACCAGATCTTTATTAAAGTGAAAAGCCTCAGGAATTTTCAGACCACCGGGATTTCAAAAGTCGGGGAATCGGAAGAGGAAAACTTTATGGCAATCGTCAACTACTCCATCATCGGACTGATTCAGCTTCAAAAAGGTTTCGCAGATGACTTTAAGCAGGACAGTGAAGAAATTCTTTCACTGTACGACAAGTTTGCAGCTGAGGCCAAAGAACTCATGAGCCGGAAGAACCATGATTACGGCGAAGCGTGGCGTGAGATGAGAATTTCTTCCATTACCGATCTGATTTATCAGAAAGTACTGAGGACAAAGCAGATTGAAGATAATGCCGGAGAAACCCTCGTCTCGGAAGGCATTGATGCCAATTATTTCGACATGCTCAATTATGCGGTATTCTGCCTTATTAAGTTTTCGGAAAACACAGATTTTAAACCCAAGTATATCTAAAATTATGCTCAAATCTATCTTACGGATCATCATCGCGCTTATTTTTATTGCATCTGGTTTTGTGAAAGCAGTAGATGCGGTTGGATTTTCATTCAAACTCGAAGAATATTTTTCACCTGCGGTTTTCAATATGCCGTTTCTTGAAAAAGCAGCACTTCCGGTTTCCATTTTTGTGGTAGCACTGGAACTGCTCCTCGGATTTATGCTGCTGCTGAAAATCCGGTTAAAATTTGCACTTACAGCGCTTATTGCTTTATGCGTATTCTTCGGTTTTCTCACCTTTTACTCCGCTTATTTTAACGTTGTTACCGACTGCGGGTGTTTCGGCGATGCCGTAAAATTCACGCCTTGGCAAAGTTTCGCTAAAGACATGATACTTCTTGCCGGCTTGCTGGTCCTGTGGTTTCTGTACCGTGATAAATTCCAGTTGTTGCAGCAGAAAAAACAGTCGAAGTATATTGCATTAACAGTATTTGTGGTGATAATGGGACTGATTATACTCCGCGGAATTCTGCACGAGCCTTTGATTGATTTCCGGGATTATAAAATCGGCACCGATCTGAATGCAGAAAAAGTGAAAATCGCTCAAAATCCTTCGGAATACAAGACATATTACTCCTTAAAAAACGAAAAAACCGGCGAAATACTGGTCGTGAATCAGGACGATTATGTCAATGAAAAAAAATACTGGGAAGAAGGCTCGCCGTGGAAGATTGAGAGTGATAAAAATGAATCAAAAATTGTTAAGCAGGGCTACGCGTCAGAAATCGCCAAATTCAAACCGGAAAGTGCGGACGGAACTGATCTGACTGAAGAAATCCTGAAAGCGCCAAAAGCGCTGCTGCTTTTCAGTTACGATCCGATTAATGCTGACAGTGGGATAATAGCAAGGACAGAAGCCAAACTAAGATCCCAGAAAGGAGCATTTGTTTTGGGAATTTCAACCAATCCAAATACTTTCAAAACCATCAGAAATGCCACGATGGACGGCACTGCGATTAAAACCATCGCCAGAAGCAATCCATTTGTACTGATGATGGAAAACGGAAAAATTACCGATAAAATATCAGCGGAAGATTATCTGAAACTATAATAAACTTTACAAAAATATATATATGCAAAAATCAAATAAATCAATTGCAGGATATCATCTATTAATGATCCTGTCGTCTGTTGACGGCGAATTTGCCCCTGCAGAGGGGCTGAAAGTCCAGGAATATCTTGCGGAAGAATTCCCTTTTAAAATCAACCTCGACAATGAGCTTGATGTGATTGCAACCTTACAGCCGGAACAGTGGAAAGACCATTTTGAGTTTCATGCAAGATGTTTCTTCGATGATTCCATCGAACAGGAAAGAACCGACTTCATTAAGTTTGCAAAATCACTGATTAAAGCGGATAATGAAGTAACTGAAAGTGAGCATCACTTTTACGAACTTTTGAAAAACCTTTGGAACCACAGCAATCACTCGCCGAAGCAGTCATAACCAAAAATTAATGAGTACAACATGAGAAAAAACATTGTCGCCGGGAACTGGAAAATGAACAAAAATGTGATTGAAGCACAGCAGCTGATGTTTCAGTTACTTGAATATAAAAAAAGTCATACTGCGAACTGCGAAGTGTGGATTGCCCCGCCTTCACTTTACCTGATGATGGCGAAAGATTTATATGAGCATGATGAAATCGGTGTTTTTGCACAGGACATGAGCGAATATGAAAGCGGTGCCTATACAGGTGAAATTTCCGCAGATATGCTTGAATCCATCGACGCAACCGGCGCAATTATCGGTCATTCAGAAAGAAGACAGTATCACGGTGAAACCGATGTGCACTGCAACAAAAAAGTGAAACTGGCTTTAGACAAAGGCTTAATTCCAATCTACTGCAACGGTGAGACACTGGAACAGCGAAAATCCGGACAACATCTGGAAGTGGTAAAAAATCAGACTGAAGTGGCACTTTTCACGCTTTCGGCAGAAGAAATCAAAAAAGTCGTCATCGCTTATGAACCGGTTTGGGCGATTGGAACCGGTGAAACGGCCTCTCCGGCACAGGCTCAGGAAATTCATGCGCACATCAGAAACTTAATTGCAGACAAATACGGAAAAGAAGTGGCTGACGAAATTTCGATCTTATACGGCGGTTCTGTAAAACCCGACAATGCAAAAGAAATCTTCTCTCAGCCGGACATCGACGGTGGGTTGATTGGTGGCGCTGCCTTGAAAATCGATGATTTTGCAAAAATTATTGAAGGATTCGATCAGAATTAAATTCTGTATATCCATAAAAAAAGAACGCGCCAAAATTGGCGCGTTCTTCAGTTAACCTAAAATTTTATTTGTCGGTTTTTCTTTCCAAAACTTCATCCACCATCCCGAATTCTTTCGCTTCGGTAGATGTCATCCAGTAATCCCGGTCTGATGCCTTTTCCACCCATTCATAAGTCTGTCCGGAGTGGTTGGCAATAATATCGTAAAGTTCTTTTTTCAGTTTCAGCATTTCTCTGAGGTTGATTTCCATGTCGGAAGCAACACCCTGTGAACCGCCTGAAGGCTGATGAATCATCACTCTTGAATGTTTAAGTGCCGAACGCTTTCCTTTTTCACCCGCAACAAGTAAAACTGCCCCCATTGAAGCGGCCATTCCTGTACATATTGTCGCTACATCCGGTTTGATGATCTGCATGGTATCATAAATTCCCAAACCTGCGTAAACGCTTCCGCCCGGAGAATTGATGTAGATCTGAATGTCTTTCGACGCATCTGAACTTTCCAGAAAAAGCAGCTGCGCTGTTACAATATTCGCCACCTGATCGTCGATTCCTGTTCCCAGGAAGATGATCCGGTCCATCATCAGACGCGAAAAAACGTCCATTTGTGCCACATTTAAGCGGCGTTCTTCCATGATATAAGGAGTTAAATTGGTAGGACCGTACATTCCCATATACTGGTCTGTTGCCAATCCGCTGTTTCCTAAGTGTTTTACAGAGAAATCCCTGAAATCTTTTTTAATATCCATTATGAGGTATTTTTATTTTTTATTGTTCAGGAAAGTCAAAATTCGTTCCCAATTCAAATTTAGACAAATTGTCACAAAATCCTGAATAATTTTTCGTCGATTGTATTTTTCAGCTGCATGAGCATAATGATTTTCCGGTAGGTATCATCGTTATCGGCTTCTGCAGAAAGCTGCGCTTTCATGTCGTTGATGAGTTTCACGACATATTCCCTTTTGTGACGGAAAAGCACATCCTCTACAATTTTCGGGACCAGTTCTTCCTCCTTGCTGAAAAAGATCTGATGCTTTTCCCAATTGCTGGTTTCATAAGGGTTAACAAAAGAATCCGCAACTTTAAGTGAAATCTCCTCGTCCATAAAAGTCAGGAAAAAATTTCCTGCGCGGAGTTCCTGTTGATTAATTCCCTCCTTTATTTCATTAATAATTTTTTGGTTTAGTGGCGACTGGATTTCACACTGATCCTCCTCAAGATGGCCGATGATTTCTTCAATAACCGTAATCTGGTATTCGTTGTTATCTTCGTCGGTGCGGTTCAGGATCTGGTCTCCGTATTTCAGCATAAGCTCCACCAGTTTCTCTTCCAAAACAAAAAGTGGGCTGACGGTTTCAAAAACTTCGGTTACTTTCTCAATTTTAGGCTGAATCTGCTTTTCCTGCCTTTGTTGAGGCGAAACCTGCTGTTTCTGAAGCTGCTTCTGAAGATTCAGTTCATTAAAAAGTGACTGTTCCGAAAGCCCAAACTTGTTTGAAACTTCCTTTAAATAAACTTCCTGCTTCAGTGCATTCTGTACAAAGGCAACCGACTTCACAATATCGCGGATGGCTTCCGCCTTTTTTATCGGGTCGGTTCCGGCTTCCTTCAGTAGAATTTCAGACTTGAAATCGATAAAATCCTTCGCCTCATTCTTGATGAAATTTTCCACATATTCCTGCGGGTGTTTTCTGGAAAAGGAATCGGGATCTTCACCATCAGGAAAAAGAAGAACTCTGATGTTCATCGAATCGGAAAGCAGCATATCAATGCTTCTGAAACTGGCTTTAATACCCGCAGCATCACCATCAAAAAGAATCGTTACATTTTCCGTCAGCCTTTTGATAAGCTTGATCTGCTCCACTGTTAAAGCCGTTCCGGAACTCGAAACGACATTTTCAATGCCGTTCTGGTGAAGTGCGATCACATCCATATACCCTTCCACCAGCAGGCAGAGATTGTTTCTGGAAATCGCCTGTTTGCTTTGGTTTAATCCGTAAAGAACATTGGATTTGTGATAAATCTCGGTTTCCGGGGAGTTGAGATATTTCGCGGTCTTGATGTTGTTATTGAGAATTCTGGCGCCAAAGCCCAAAACACGTCCGGAAAAACTGTGAATGGGAAAAATTACCCTTTCGCGGAAACGGTCAATTCCGTTTGGGGCATTTTCCGGAAAGATGGAGAGTCCTGATTTTTCAAGAATTTCTTTTGAATAGCCCTTTTCCAAAGCGAATTCGGTAAAAGCATTCCGGTGTTCGGGAGAATAACCGAGGTGGAATTTTTTGATGATATCGTCGCGAAGTTCCCTTTCCTTAAAATACGAATAACCGATTGCCCTTCCTTCTTCGGTTTCAAAAAGCTGGTGCTGGAAAAAATCGTTGGCAATTTCGTGGATTTTAAAAAGGATTTCTTTGTCGGTCTGTGACTGTTTTTCCTCTTCTGTGAGTTCCCGTTTGTCTTCTTCGATCTCGATTCCGTATTTTTTTGCGGCATGGCGAAGCGCTTCAGGATAAGTGAAATTCTCAATTTCCATGAGGAAAGAAATGGCGGTACCACCCTTTCCGGAAGAAAAATCTTTCCAGATCTGTTTGCTCGGCGAGACCACAAAACTTGCCGTTTTTTCCTCATGAAAAGGACTCAAGCCTTTAAAATTGGAACCTGCTCTTTTCAGTTGCACATATTCACCGATGATTTCCTCAACACGGATGGTGGAAAAAATTTTATCGATGGTGGCTTTAGAAATCATGGCGTAAAAATAGGAAATAAGTTTTTTTTAAATTCAGATTTACAAAATTACTTTTCGGCGCTCGCTTCGCTCGCGCCTCCCAAAATTTCTTTATTTTTGCCGGATATTTGAAACACTATGCAGTTCACGCTCAATAAAATAGAAGACTGGCAGAATGTGGTTGATGAAATCATGCCAAAACTTCACCACCCTATTCTTCTGCTGAAGGGCAATCTGGGAGCTGGAAAAACCACTTTTACACAGTTTTTTCTTAGATCGATGGGAAGCACAGATGAAGTTTCCTCTCCTACTTACGCCATTGTTAACGAATACCATACTCCGAAGGGAAATATTTTCCACTTTGACCTGTACCGGATGAAAAATATTGGCGAAGTGTATGATATCGGCATGGAAGAATATCTAGACAATGCTTTTCTCTGCATCATCGAATGGCCGGAAATTTACGAAGAGGAGTTGGAAGGGGTGCCGCATCACGAAATCAGAATCGAAAACGACGGCGAGGTGAGACTGGTTAATTTCAGGTAAATTTTTAATTTTTTAATTTAATGATTGTATCTTTGTACCCTTAAATCGATTTACAATTATCCGCCGGTAAATATCGGGATATCCATTATGAATAATGAGTAGTACAAATATTTTTACACCGTTTTCGGAACAGGAATTAATGCCGCAGGAAGAAAAACTGGAAGTGATCAGAAAAGGAAAACAGTTCAGTATTGGTGTTCCTAAGGAAACCTGCCTCAACGAAAGAAGAACCTGCCTTACACCCGACGCGGTACAGGTTCTGGTCGCCAACGGACATCAGATTATTGTGGAATCGGGCGCGGGAGAAGGATCGTTTTTTACCGATCTGCAGTATTCGGAATCGGGAGCAAAAATTACCGATGACCCGAAAGAAGCATTTCAGCAGGATTTGGTCTTAAAAGTAAATCCACCGACTACCGACGAAATTGAATTTTTAAAACCATGTACGTATCTGATTTCAGCATTGCAGATCAATTTGCGTGATCAGGAATATTTCAAAAAACTTTCCGAAAAAAAGATCAACGCCATTGCTTTCGAATTTATTGTTGATGAATACAAACAGCTTTCGCTCGTAAGACTTATCGGCGAGATTGCCGGAAACATCTCGATCCTTTATGCAGCAGAACTTCTGGCGCTTTCCAACGGACTGATGCTGGGCGGAATAACTGGAGTAAGACCAACTGAAGTAGTGGTTTTGGGAGCCGGAATTGTAGGTGAATTTGCGACAAAAGCAGCCTTGGGTTTAGGCGCAAGTGTAAAGGTTTTCGACAATTCACTTTCAAAACTGCGCAGGCTGCACATGATGGTGGACGGCAGAGTGCCTACTTCGATTATTGATCCGAAAGAACTTTCAAAAAGTTTAAAAAGAGCCGATGTCGTGATTGGGGCACTTTCAAAAATAAGCCTGACTCCTATTGTTACGGAAGAAATGGTATCGAAAATGAAAAAAGGCAGCGTGATTATAGATGTCACCATTGATAACGGAAAAGTTATTGAGACTTCCGAACTCACTGATATGGAAAATCCTTATGTGATTAAACACGGTGTTATTCATTGTGGTCTGCCGAATTTAACCTCAAAAATGCCGCGCACGACTACCAAAGCGATTTCCAATTTCTTCCTAAGTTACCTGTTAAACTACGACGAAGAAGGCGGTTTCGACAACATGCTGGTCCGTAAAAACGAAATGAAACAGACGCTTTATATGTATAAAGGCCGCCATACCAAGAAACTCATCTGCGACCGATTCAACCTTACTTATCACGACATCAACCTTTTAATATTTTAAATGAGAAAGTTTAAGTTTTTTCTCATCGGGCTTGTTCCCGGTTTGCTTCTTGTTTTTTTTATTCTGAACAAAAAAGGAGCGAGCTGCAGCGGTTATTTACCGAATTCAAGGGTGATCGCGGAAACTTTGTCGAAAGATTTCCAGTATTCTGAAAATTTCAAAAAGGAGATGGCGATCAACCGTATCAATGAAAAGTTCTTAAAAGACAGCATTATTACTCTGGGCAAAATCAATTTCGAAAAAAGCCATGCGCAGAATAAACCCTGCCCCGACTATATTTTAAGCTATCCGAAAGATCATCCGAAATGGGAAATCAATTTCGAAAAATGCGAAGAGCAGTCCATATTCAAAAGCATCAAGAAAATCAGGTAATATTAATTTGAGTACAACCATAACAAGCTCCCAAATATTCGGGAGTTTTTTTTCGTTCTCAAGCCAGTGCAAAATTTTCAGGCCCTGTATAGATCTGAAATTTTAACTTTCTTTAAAACACTTTCCATAAACCTTTTCTTAAATTTGTGCTATGGGAATTTTCGGAAAAGATTTACTTAAAAAAATACAGGAAGCCGAGCTTCAGGGCGAAGATGCACACTGCATTTTTTCGCCACCTTACCGCCCGCTTTATTCCTACGAGGAGATTTTAACCAGAGATCCGAAATTTGCGGCCGTAAATATTGTACTTTATCTGAAGCACAGCGAATGGTATTTTCCGCTCATCGTGAGAAGCACCAACGAACGCGACCGCCACAGCGGACAGATTTCACTTCCGGGCGGAAAAAAAGAAGAATCCGACAGCACTTTTGCAGACACCGCAAAGCGTGAAACTTCGGAAGAAATGGGGATCGAGGAACCTTATATCAGAATGATCCGCGAAATGTCGCCCATTTATATCCCGCCGAGTAATTTTTATGTCCGCCCTTTCATTTCCTACACCAAAAAAAATCCCGATTTTTTCCTTCAGGAAACCGAAGCCGTGGAACTCATTGAATTTCCGGTTTCTTCTTTGCTGAAACTTACGGAACAGCCCGAAATGATGGTTTTGCCAAGCTCACGCGGCGTGGAAGTGCCGGTCATCAACTTCAACGGATATCTGATTTGGGGCGCCACTTCCATGATTTTAAGCGAGTTCAGCCAGTTGCTTAAAAATTTGTAAATTTGCAGATTATGTTTAATTGAAAAATGGCGAAGAAAAACATTTTTACCGATGCATTCGGCAACCTTTATTTCCTGAAAAGGCTGATTATTTTTACGCTGGGAATGATTTCGTACCGAAGATTCAACGGGTTCAACAAGCTGAAAATTTCAGGAACGGAAAATCTTGTTGACCTGCCCGATTCCAACGTGCTTTTTGTCTCCAACCACCAAACCTATTTTGCGGATGTAGCCGCGATGTATCACGCATTTTGTGCAGTGAACAACGGTTACCTGAATTCGATAAAAAATCCGGTCTACCTGCTGAATCCTAAAGTTGATTTTTATTATGTAGCGGCAGAAGAAACCATGAATAAAGGATTTATGACCAAAATCTTTAAACTTGCGGGAGCAGTTACAGTAAAAAGAACCTGGCGTGCAGAAGGTTCAAATGTGAACAGAATGGTAGATCTTTCAGAAGTGGAAAATATCATGAAAGCACTCGACAACGGCTGGGTCATTACTTTTCCGCAGGGAACAACTTCAGCCTTCGCACAGGGCAGAAAAGGCACCGCAAAACTCATAAAAAACCAGAGACCCATCGTAATTCCAATTAAAATTAACGGTTTCCGTAGGGCTTTCGACAAAAAAGGACTGAGAGTTAAAGTTACGGGCGTTAAACCCACAATGGAATTCAAAAAACCGCTGGATATTGATTATGATCACGACGATTCCCAGACGATTTTAACAAAAATAATGGTTGCCATAGAACAAACCGAGGATTTTAACGTTTTACATGAATATGACGAGGAAAGAAAAGCCCAGAAAAACGAAGTGAAAATTTAAAAACGATAAAAAGTGAAGAATTTGTTTTTTGTTATTGCAGCCATCATCTTAACCGGTTGCAGTTCCCAGAAAAAATATACCGATTTCGACATCAGTTACTCCCGCAGTGGCGGTTTTGCTCCTATTTATGAAAATCTTCTGATCAAAGGGACCTATGCGCATTATTCCTTTGAAGGGCAGAACAAAAAAATCAAAAAAGATTTCAAAATTTCGGCTGAAGAACTGGAAGAGATCCAGAACGTGCTTTCAGCAAACAGCTTCAGGAAAATTGGCGAGGATTACAAAAAAGTGTACGACAATATTTCCACCACGATTAATGTGAAAAAAGGGGACAATTCCGGACTCAAGACCGATGCCTCTTTTATCCTTGAAAAAGACAGAAAAAAATGGGAAAATATCACAGGAGTATTTTGCCGTCTTATCGACAATAAGATTAATGATTCTTCCGAAAAATAAATATTCAGTATGAACTTAATTTCGGAAATTGCTGACTACTCCCAAAACAAAACCCGAGTCCTGATTTACGCTTCCAATCCTGCAGTTGCCCAACTCGTGCTTCAGGTGCTGGATTTTCATGGAAAAAATACCGATTTTTTTCTTCAGAATGGAATAAACGAAACCTTGGGAAATGATTTCGTGCTTTTGGAAACCTCCGACCTTCTCAAAGCAGCGGATTTCCGGCCCAATATTGTTTTGATGACAGAAGATTTTGGTGATCATGATCTTTCACCGCTTTTAAAGAATATTATACCTGGTGGTGTGCTGATTTATCCTGAAACTTCTGAAAATCAGGTGGAAAATGCAGAAAATTTCTTCCGCAAGCTTCCCTTTTCCAGAGCCAAATTTCAAAAAAACAGTCAGTCTTTTGTTTTGAATACGGATTTGGGTGCCCTTCCACTCCTTTCCGCCAATGAAAATTTAATTGAAAACATCAACGGCATCAAACTTCTCTGTCAGCAGTTCGGGGTGATGGAAGAGGAATTTTATGAACCGGTGATGAATTTCGTAGAGACTCCTTTATTTTTTTAAACCTTTCATCAGCTTTTTTCTAAGTCTGAAAATTTCATTAAATTTACGTACAACAAAAAGTAAAAAATGAGATACCACCAATCCGGAAAGATTCCGCAGAAAAGGCACACCATTTTCAAATCCGAAGATGATAAGTTTTATTACGAACAGCTTTTCGGTACCGAAGGTTTCCACGGAATTTCCTCGCTATTATATCATATTCACCGGCCAACTCAGATTAAATCCATCAGCGAGCCAAAAGATGTAACGCCCAAAATCGCAGTGGGCAAAAATGTAACGCCAAGAATGTTCAAAGGCATGAATGTGACCGCTGAAGACGATTTTCTTGACAGCCGGAAAATCCTTATGCTGAACAACGACCTGAAAATGGGACTCGCAAAACCGCGCAAATCCACAGAATATTTCTATAAAAACGCCGAATGCGACGAAATGCTTTTCGTTCATGAAGGCACCGGAACGCTGAAAACATTTGTCGGAAATCTTGAATTTTCGGTCGGGGATTACCTCATCATTCCGCGAGGAACGATTTACCAGATGGAATTCCATACCGAAAACAATGTTTTTCTGGTGGTTGAAAGCCACTCCCCGATTTACACCCCGAAACGCTATCGGAACGAATTCGGACAGCTGCTTGAACACTCGCCGTTCTGCGAACGCGATATTGTGATGCCCGTTTTTGTGGAACCGAAAAATGAAAAAGGGGAATTTCTCATTAAAGTGAAAAAAGAAGATCAGATCTGGGATTTCGTATACGCGACCCATCCTTTTGATGTTGTGGGTTGGGACGGATTTTTCTATCCATTTAAATTCAATATCAAGAATTTTGAACCGATTACGGGCCGCGTTCATCTTCCGCCACCTATTCATCAGACTTTCGAGGCACACAATTTTGTGGTCTGCTCTTTTGTAGCGAGAATGTACGATTATCATCCGCTCTCAATTCCGGCGCCTTATAACCATTCCAATATTGATTCAGACGAGGTTTTATTTTATACGGAGGGTGATTTCATGAGCAGAAACCATATCGATCTGATGGATTTTACGCTCCATCCGGGTGGCGTGGTTCACGGACCACATCCGGGAGCAATGGAAAGGAGCATCGGCAAAAAATTCACTGAAGAATACGCCGTGATGGTTGATCCTTTCAGACCCTTGAAATTAACCGAGGAAGCGATGAAGGTTGAAGACCCTACTTACAAAACTTCCTGGCTTGACACCGAAGATAATCATCTGGAAGACCGCTCTCAGGAATAAGCGACATAAAATAAAAGCTAACCCAAGGTTAGCTTTTTCGTTTTCAAATTTGATGTATTAATTTCCCGCAAACGGTGTTCCGAAAATTCCTACCGCCAGTTCTGCCCAAACCAAAAACAGAATTCCTAAAATCAGAACACTTAGAATTAACCTGTTTCTGGCAGATTTTACTTTTCTTAAAACCACATCAATTACGCCTGCAGTACCGAAAAGCAGTACTGCACCAATTAGAAAGTCTGAAGCCGTCCAATCGACTTCTTCTGTAAACTGCATTGCGATTAACGGAATGCTTAGTAAAACAGCTGCCGCCAAGAAAATTGCCACGCTTCTTTGATCTTGTGTTGTCATTGTATTCATTTTTTAAGTTACTTAATAATTAAAAGAACTTTGAATTACAAAGTAAAAACTTTTTTTATTCTCAGCCAAAATTTTTCTGTAATTATTTAGGGTAAACTGATTTTGCTCATTTCCTTTCCGGTTAAAATGGAGTAAATTTGAGTTCGATTCTAACCATAACAAAACTAAAATTATAAAAATGAGTTTATATGTAAGTCCTGAAGAAGCAGTATCGCTCATTAAAAGCGGTGACCGTATTTTTTCTCACGGAAGCGCCTGTACACCAAATCTTCTCATCGACGAACTCGCCAGACAGTCTTCCCGACTGACCGGCGTTGAATTCGTTTCCATTACACAGCAGGGAAATGTGGAAATTGCGAAATCGCAGTATAAAGAAAGCTTTTATATCAATTCGTTATTTGTCTCCACACCGGTGCGCGACGCAGTAAATTCGGAACGCGGAGATTTTGTGCCTGTATTTTTAAGCGAAATCCCTACCCTCTTTAAAAAAGGAATTCTACCGATCGATGTCGCGATGGTAACGGTGTCTCCTCCCGATATTCACGGGTACTGCACATTGGGAACTTCTGTAGATGTCGCCAGAAGTGCTGTTGATACTGCCAAAATCATTATTGCGCAGGTGAATCCCAGAATGCCGCGAACCCACGGTGACGGGATGATTCATTTTTCAAAAATCCACAAAATGGTTTGGCATGATGAGGAACTGTTGACAATAGATTACGGGTCAAAAGTAGGCGAAGAAGAACTCTTGATCGGGAAAAACGTGGCCGAACTTATTGATGACAGGTCTACTTTGCAGATGGGTATCGGAACCATTCCGGATGCGGTTTTGAAATGTCTTAGTAACCATAAAGATCTGGGTGTTCACACCGAAATGATCAGTGACGGCATTGTAGATTTGGTAGCGAGTGATGTCATCAATAATAAATTCAAAGGAACCCACTCGAACAGAACAATCACCAGTTTTGCGTTCGGTACCCGCAAATTATATGATTATATTGATGACAATCCGGCATTTTCGTTCATGGATGTGGAGCATGTGAATTATCCCATCAATATCATGAAAAACAAAAAAATGGTCGCGATCAATTCCGCTATCGAAATTGATTTGACAGGCCAGGTTTGCGCAGATTCCATCGGAACTTTTCAGTTCAGCGGAATTGGCGGACAAATGGACTTCATGCGTGGCGCAGCTCTTTCCGAAGGAGGAAAACCCATTATTGCTGTTTCTTCACGCACCAAAAAAGGGGTACCGAGAATCGTGCCTTTTCTGAAACAAGGCGCCGGAGTGGTAACTACAAGAGGCCACATTCATTATGTAGTCACCGAATTCGGGACTGCCTATCTTTACGGAAAAAGTTTAAAACAGAGAGCCAAAGCGCTCATCAATATTTCTCATCCCGATGACCGTGAAATGTTGGAAATAGCAACTTTTGAGCGGTTTAAAAGTTTTTAACTGAGATCCTTAATTCTGTTTCTTTCTATTGTTTTTTAAAATTTCATGAGCAAAATCTGCGCTTTTTGTTTTCAGGATACATTTTAGTCAGTCTTAAAAATTTTGTAAATTAGCGGGATCAATCTAATAAAAACAAACAGATGTCTACACTTACATTCGCCGAAAAAATAGCACAGGCAGAGAACTTCTTACCGATTAACGGAACAGATTATATTGAATTTTACGTAGGAAATGCCAAACAGGCTGCTCACTTTTATAAAACTGCTTTTGGCTTCCAATCAGTTGCTTATGCAGGTCCGGAAACGGGACTTCGCGATAGGGCTTCCTATGTCGTTCAGCAGGGAAAAATCCGGATTGTTTTAACTTCAGGTTTAAATTCAGACTCCCCGATCTGTGAACATCAGAAAAAACACGGTGACGGCGTAAAAGTTCTGGCTCTTTGGGTAGATGATGCTTATTCAGCATTTGAAGAAACCACGAAACGTGGCGCAAAACCATATCTGGAGCCCCAAACGATGACCGACCAGCACGGAGAAGTTCGCATGTCGGGAATATATACCTACGGCGAAACGGTTCACATGTTTGTGGAACGTAAAAATTATTCAGGCGAGTTCATGCCCGGTTTTCAGAAGTGGGAAAGCAACTATAATCCATCAGATGTCGGACTTTTATACGTGGATCACTGCGTTGGAAATGTAGACTGGAACCGTATGATTCCGACCGTTGAATGGTACGAAAAAGTAATGGGATTCGTGAATATCCTGAGTTTTGATGACAAGCAGATCAACACCGAATATTCTGCATTGATGTCGAAAGTAATGAGCAATGGCAACGGTTTCGCCAAATTCCCCATTAACGAACCGGCAGAAGGAAAGAGAAAATCGCAGGTGGAAGAATATCTGGATTTTTATGAAGGCGAAGGTGTGCAGCACATCGCCGTTGCGACCAAAGACATCATCAAAACCGTTACAGAACTGAAAGCGAGAGGAATTGAATTTCTTCCGGCGCCTCCAAATGCGTATTACGATATGGTTCCTGAACGTGTTGGAACGATTGATGAGGACATTAAAAAACTTTCAGATTTGGGAATCCTGATCGATTGCGATGAGGAAGGATATCTGCTGCAGATTTTCACCAAACCTGTTGAAGACCGGCCTACTCTTTTCTTTGAAATCATTGAAAGACACGGCGCGCAAAGTTTTGGTGCAGGAAATTTCAAAGCCCTTTTTGAAGCGCTCGAAAAAGAACAGGAAAAAAGAGGAAATCTTTAATGCCACCTAATCGGCGGTTCAAAATATTGGAAAAGCGATGAAAAAAATATTTCTGACCGCATTACTGTTGGGATCTGCAGTAGGTCTTAAAGCACAGTACGGAACGATGAATGCTATTCTCGACCGTTTGGAAGAGCGAAGAGGCGTTAATCAAAATCTGAAAGACGTGAATATCGATGATACCAAATTCGTCATGATCAAAGATTTTAAGGATCATACGGAGAGAAATTTTATCATCATCAAAGGAAATCAGGCAACGTATGTGGAAATGTTCGATGATAAAGCTACCGGCAAAAGCACTTCCAATATTTTTACGGGAGACATCATGAGGCCACAGCATAACATCATTTCGCTGAGAGCCGACAAACTCGAAGGTAAAAAAATTCCGCTGCCGTTAACCAAAAACCTGCTGATGACCAAACAGAAAAAAATCCTTTATCTCGTTGATCTCAACACAAAGGAAAGATGGATCGAGGAATCCGCAGTCAATAAAAAATAAAATTATAACATAAAAAGGTTCAGAGATTAAAGATAAAAAGCTTTAGACTCTGGACCTTCACTTTAAAATAAAAATTCTATGAAATCATTTGTAAACTATCCCGAAAATTCAGATTTTTCTATTCATAACATCCCGTTTGGCGTAGCCGTTTTTAACCAGGAATACATTGCGTGCTGTACAAGAATAGGTGATCTTGTCCTGGATCTGGCAACACTGTACGATTACGGATTTTTTGACGAAACAGAAGGGATTAACGAAAATGTTTTTGAAGCATATACTTTGAATGAGTTCATTGAACTCGGGAAACCGGTTACAAATGCAGTACGGCTGAAAATTCAGGAACTTTTGCTTGAGGATTCAAAGCTTGCAAATGACGAAAAGACCATTACCGAGTGTTTTTTCGATCTGGATCTAGTAAAAATGATGATGCCGGTTCACATCCCGAATTACACCGATTTCTACAGCAGTATTGAACATGCAACCAACGTGGGAAAAATGTTCCGCGATCCTGCAAATGCACTATTGCCGAACTGGAAACATCTTCCGGTAGGCTATCACGGACGCGCTTCCTCCATTGTTGTTTCGGGCACCGATATCATCCGTCCGAAAGGCCAGACCAAACCTGCAGATGCAGACTCACCGATTTTCGGACCTTCAAAACAGCTTGATTTTGAACTGGAAATGGCATTTATCGTGAATAAAAACACCGAAATGGGCGACAGTATTTCCACCGCAGAAGCAGAGGATGCAATCTTCGGAATGGTAATTTTCAACGACTGGTCGGCAAGAGATATCCAGAGCTGGGAATATGTTCCGCTCGGGCCATTTTTAGGGAAAAATTTTGGAAGTTCCGTTTCACCATGGGTCGTAACACTTGAGGCTTTGGAACCATTCCGCACTCCTTCTCCTAAACAGGAACCCGAAGTTTTGGATTATCTGAAATTTACCGGTGATAAGAACTATGACATTCAACTTGAAGTGTATCTGAAGCCGGAAAACGGTGACGAGACGTTGATTTCTGAAAGCAATTATAAATTCATGTACTGGAATATGGCCCAGCAGCTTGCACACCACACCGTAAACGGGTGTAATGTGGAAGTTGGGGATCTGTATGCATCCGGAACCATTTCCGGCGAAAATCCACACTCTTTCGGCTCCATGCTGGAACTGACATGGCGCGGCCAGAATCCTTTAAAACTGAGCAACGGCGAGGAACGTAAATTTATTGATGACAACGATACCGTTATCATGCGCGGATTTGCGGAAAAAGACGGACTCAGAGTTGGATTTGGAGAAGTTTCAGGAAAAATTCTGCCGGCAAACTAGATTTAATGAAAGCAATTTCTCCAAAAGATTTAAATAATCTTCAGTTGCAGACACTTCTGCAGACTGCTATCGCGCCGCGGCCGATTGCTCTGGCTTCGACGGTTGACAAGAATGGGATGGTTAATTTAAGCCCTTTCAGTTTTTTTAATCTATTCAGTTCAAATCCTCCTATTGTGATTTTTTCGCCCGCAAGAAGGGTTCGCGACAATACCACGAAACATACGCTCCAGAATGTTCTAGAAGTTCCTGAAGTCGTGATTGGTATTGTAAATTATAAGATCGTTCAGCAGATTTCCCTCGCATCTACGGAATATGAGAAAGGAGTGAATGAATTTGTAAAATCTGGTTTAACGATGAAGGATGCGGATCTCATACAGCCGAAACTTATCGAAGAATGCCCGGTCAACCTGGAATGCAGGGTTATGGAAGTCAAACATCTGGGTACAGAAGGCGGCGCCGGAAATCTGGTCATCTGCGAAATCATTAAAATCCACGTTAGAGAAGAATATCTGAATACTGAAGGAAATCTGGATCAAAAAAAACTGGATCTGGTTGCAAGACTCGGTGGAAACTGGTACTCCCGGAACAATGAAGACAATCTCTTTGAAGTTCCGAAACCTTTGGTAACAAAAGGAATCGGTTTCGATCTGCTGCCAGATAAAATTAAGTACAGCAAAGTTTTTACGGGCAACGATCTGGGGATGCTCGCCAATACAGAAGAATTACCAGTGGGTATTTTTTCAAGTGACGAAAAAATCCATTCTGAAGCGCAGAAATTTCTTCTGCAAAACAAAATTGAAGAGGCCTGGAAAATATTAGCCTCATAAAAGAACAAAAAAGGAGTGAAAATTTTTCACTCCTTTTTGTTTAGTTCTTATCCTCAATATCCAGATTGTTTTTTAAATCCGGATTTATTTTAAACGCTTTTTTCTGCTTATTCCTTAAACTGATGTTGAGCATCTCAACCGCCAAGCTGAAAGCCAGACATGAGTAAATGATATTTTTACTGATATGCTGATGGATTCCTTCGGCAACCAGCATTACTCCAATCACCACCAGGAAAGATAAAGCCAGCATCTGGAGACTCGGATGTTTGTTGATGATTCTGGAAATAGGTCCTGCAAATGCAAGCATCGTTCCGATGGAGATGACTACTGCAATAATCATAAGAACCACATTATCAACCAATCCAACTGCGGTTAAAATGGAATCGAGCGAAAAAACCATGTCTACCAGAATAATCTGAATGATAACAGTGGTTATCAAGCCCGATGTAACCGCTTTTGGCGTGTGGATTTCCTCATCGATCTGCATTTTTGAATGAATTTCAAAAGTGCTTTTCAGGATCAGGAATATCCCTCCCGCCAGAAGAATAATATCCTTCCAGCTTAATGCTAAAGGAATTTCGGAACCCGGCTCCGTAATAAACCCAAGAGTCAGTACTGCTTCCTTTAAACCGATAATCCAGTTGATCATGAGCAAAAGCATCACCCTGAATAACATGGCTAAAACCAATCCTAAATTGCGCGCAAATTTCTGCTGTTTTTCGGGAAGTTTGTTGGATATAATGGAAATGAAGATAATATTGTCCACCCCAAGGACAATTTCAAGGAAGGTAAGCGTCAGAAGACTGATCCAGATTTGATAATCTGCAAAATTCGGCCACTCCAGTGCTGAAAATAAATCCATTGTACTTTTTTATTTCATGCAAAATTAATCATTGGATTGAATTTCCTGCCATTTTTCCCGGATAAAATGAATAATTTTCTGCACCGCGGTTTCCAGATCCGGAGGAAGATGGTCTTCAGCCCAGGGTTCTTTTGCACCGAAGGTATGATTGGCATCATTCATCATGAAAAGTTCAGTGTTTTTGCACCAGTTCTGAAGGAGCAAGGCTTCTTTTTCCTTTACCGCATCATCATCAGTCCCGTGAATAATAAGCACCGGTTTTTCCAGATGCTGTGCACAGTACTGAATGTTAAAACGGTCTTCATTTTCTTTAAAATCCTCATAAAACTGATAAAAATGCGGCATCTGCTGTTTGGTCCTGCCGTTTTCAGAAAACATGACACCCGAATCTTTCCATTTTTCCAGTCTTTCATCCCTGGGAAATCTGCTTTTGAAGTTGCTGACGCTTGCTAAAGTGACTAGAAGTTTTACCCGCTCATCCTCAAAAGCCTTGATAATGGAAATTCCACCGCCGCGGCTGTGCCCGATGAGTGCAATCTTATCTACATCAATTCGTGGATGGGTATAAAAATGGTTCAGCACTGCATCGTAATCCAACATTTCTTTCGAATAATTATTGTTCCCGAAAGCATCCAAGTCATCAAAATCAGAAGGGTTTTCGAAAGTTGTTCCGTTGTGTGAAAAGTTGAATTTCACAAAGAAAAATCCGGCTTCCGCAAATTTTTCGGCCATTAAATTCCAGGCGCCCCAGTCCTTGTACCCTTTGTATCCGTGGGCAAAAATCACGAGCGGCAGTTTTACGGAATTTTCAGGATAAAAAGCATCGGCAAGGAAACTACGCGCTCCCACTGGTTGGATTTTAAGGTTTTTATCAATGTTGATTTTCATTTTTTAAGGTTTTTATCAGACCAATTCCACCACTTCAGTTTTTCGGCTTCCTGATTTTTTTTCGGAGTTTCCGCATAATACACAGCACCACGGAAAACATACAGCAGACAGCGGTCCTGCACCACCCCAACTTTTGCGTTTGAAACAGCAAAAAGTTCTTCCGGATCTCTTCCTTTAAGGTCATCGGTCCTCAAAATCCCGATTTGGTATAAATCGTTCGCAATGGATTTTCCGACACCGGGAATCTGCATGAGGTTTTTGATGGATTCTTCTCTGGTCATTCCCAAATATAAGCATTTCGTAAAAAGGAAAACTTTCGATGACCACAAATTATTTAATGCATTCCCACGTTTTGGGATTCAGTGGGCAAAGCTAAAAAAGAGATACACAAAAAAAATCACCCAAATAATTTTGAGTGATTTTAAAAATTTACCAGATCTTAATTCTGTCTTCCGGCGCTTTATAAAGCTTGTCACCTGGCTTGATTTCAAACGCGTCCTGGAAAGAATCCTGATTGATGAGCGGTCCGAAAGCCCGGAAATAGCCCGGAGAGTGCGAATCGGTTTTTACCTGATTAACCATATACTGATCGGTGGATTTCGTTCTCCAGACTGTCGCCCAACTCATGAAAAACCGCTGGTCCTGTGTAAAGCCGCTGATCAGACCTGGATTTCCTTTGTCTTTCAGGTACTTCTGCAATGCAGAATATGCCACGGCAACACCACCAAGATCTCCGATATTTTCTCCGCTTGTGAATTTTCCGTTAACAAAACTTCCTTTTACCGGTTCATACTTGCTGTACTGATCGGCCAATTGTCCAACTTTCTCGTCAAAATTCTTACGGTCGGCATCAGTCCACCAGTTATTGAGGTTACCATCACCGTCGAAACGAGAGCCGGAATCATCGAATCCGTGGGAAATTTCATGACCGATTACGGCACCGATTCCGCCAAAATTTACCGCCGGATCTGCTTTGAAATTGAAAAAAGGCGGCTGTAAAATCGCAGCCGGAAATACGATTTCGTTGTTAGATCCATTATAATAAGCATTAACGGTTTGTGGAGACATTCCCCACTCGGTTTTATCTACCGGTTTTCCGATTTTTTCGAGGCTTTTCTGGTACTGCCATTCTGAAACTTTCTGAAGATTCGAATATAAGCTGGCTCCCTCTGCTGGTGAAGATAAATTCAGTTTTGAATAATCTTTCCAGGTATCCGGATATGCCACTTTTACCGAAAATTTTGCGAGTTTTTCCTGTGCTTTTTGTTTGGTTGCAGGCGACATCCACTCCAGATCATTGATATGGTCTTTAAAGGCCATTTTTAGATAATCGATAAGCACCACCATTTCCTTTTTGGCTTCTGCCGGGAAATATTTTTCCACATACAGTTTTCCAAAGGCTTCTCCCAAAACACCGTTCACCATTGAAAGTCCGCGTTTGTCCATTGACCGCTGCTCCTTCTGTCCCTGAAGGTATTTGGAATAAAAGTTAAAGTTGATGTCATCCAGTTTCTGGTCCAAACTGCCTGCGTTACCCGACAGCAGTCTCGCTTTCATATATTCTTTGATGAGCGGAAGCGTTCTTTCGTTCATCCAGGAATCCATATTCTGATAGTATTTCAGTTCACCAATGATTACTTTATCGGTGTTGACTCCGGCTTTCTGGAGATAATCCGGAAGGTTAATATTTTTCACCAAAGAAGGAAGTTCGGCCATGGTTTTCGGATTGTACCGGAGATTGGCGTCGCGGTTCTCCTCATTGGTCAAAAGATAATTGGCCAGCTGTTTTTCAAAGGCCACCACTCTTTGGGCAGTTTGGTCAGCATTTTTGTCACCCAAAACGGTGAAAAGCTGCGCAACATAATTTTTATATTCTGTCAGCGTTTTGGTGTTGGCTTCGTTCTCCTTTTGGTAATAATCTCTTCCCAAACCTAGACTCGGGCCACCGAGATAAACCGCATTCATCACAGAATTCTTCATGTCGGCTCTTACCCCCCAACCGTAGAAAGGATTATCTCCGGTTTTGGTCGCTGTAACGAGATATTTCTGAAGATCAGAAATGGATTTCAGATTGTCGATTTTTGCCAGATCAGCTTTGATCGGGCTGATTCCGTCGGCATTTCTTTTGTTCCAATCCATAAATGTTCCGTATAGATCCTGAATTTTCTGACCTTCTGAACCCGCAGGAAACTTATCGGTAAGAATTTTATTCAGTATGTCAAGAGAAGCTACATCCACATCTTCGCGAAGTGCATTAAAACTGCCCCAACTCGATTTATCGGAAGGGATTACCGCGGTTTTCATCCAGTTTCCATTTACATAACTGAAGAAATCTTCCTGCGGACGGACAGAAGTATCCATATAAGAAAGGTTAAGCCCTTCTTCTTTCACAGGAGCAGGTTTTACCTGCACCTGTTCTGTTTTTGTGTCTGCTGTTTGCGCATTTTGCGAGGTTCCGCACGAATTCAGGAAAACGGTTCCCGAGAATGCAAGCAGACCTATTGTTATTTTTTTCATAAGAGAAATTTGATATTTTGTTGAATAAACCAAAGATACCAAATATTTTCCGGAATTTTATCTTTATCAGAATGCACATATTACGGTTATTTTAATGCCGAAAACGACATCAATCGCAAACTTATACCATAAAAAAAATCACTCAGTCAAAGCTGAGTGATTTAATAAATATTGATTTCAGTTTTTACCAGATTTTTATTCTTTCTTCCGGTTTTTTATACAGTTTATCACCTTCTTTTACATCGAACGCTTTATAGAAAGCATCAGTATTTACAAGCGGTCCGAACGCCCTGTATAAGCCAGGAGAATGTTCGTCGGTTTTGATTTGGTTTACCAAAGCGGCTTCTTTCTGAAGTGTTCTCCAAACCGTCGCCCAACTCAGGAAAAACCGCTGATCCTGCGTGTAACCGCTGATCGTTCCAGGATTTCCTTTGTCTTTCAGATACATCTGCAACGCATCATAAGCGATATTCACGCCGCCAAGATCGGCAATATTTTCACCGTTAGTAAAGGTACCGTTTACAAAAGTTCCTTTCACCGGTTCGTATTTGTCATACTGTGAAGCAAGTGCTTTCGTCGCTTTCTGAAAATTGGCTTTGTCTTCTGCGGTCCACCAGTCCACCAGATTCCCGTCTGCGTCAAACTGTGCACCTGAATCATCGAAACCATGAGTCATTTCGTGACCGATTACCGCTCCGATTCCGCCAAAATTTACAGCTGCATCAGCATTCGGATTGAAGAAAGGCGGCTGCAGGATCGCTGCCGGGAAAACGATTTCGTTGTTCAGCGGATTGTAATAGGCATTTACCGTCTGTGGCGACATTCCCCATTCGGTTCTGTCGACCGGTTTTCCTATTTTGTCAAGATCCTTCTGGTACTGCCACGCCGTTACATTCTGCAGATTTTTGTATAAAGTTCCACCCTCTTCCTCTGAATTAATGGTGAGTTTTGAATAGTCTTTCCATTTGTCCGGATACGCAACCTTTACCGTGAATTTATTGAGTTTGTTCAGCGCTTTTTCCTTCGTCACCGGAGACATCCATGCTAGATTACTGATGTGGGAGTTGAAACTTTTCTTCAGATAATCAATAAGCTCCACCATCTGGGCCTTGGCTTCTGCAGGGAAATACTTCTCCACATAGAGTTTACCGAAAGCTTCGCCCAAAACCCCGTTGATGAGTTCAAAACCTCTTTTGTTCTGCGCACGCTGCACATCCTGTCCTCTTAAATATTTGCCATAAAAAGCGAATTTGGTATCATCCAGATTTTTAGACAGATAACCCGCGCTGCCGGAAATCAGGTGAAACTTCATATAATCCTTGATCAACGGAAGATTTTTCGCATTGATGAACTTATCCAGATTTTTGTAGTAATTCAGTTCACCAACAATCACTTTGTCGGTATTTACGCCGACTGCAGTTAAATATTTGGGGAGATTTACATTCTTAACCAAGCCCGAAAGTTCGCCCATGGTTTTTGGATTGTACTGAAGCGTTGCATCGCGAATCTGCTCATTGGTCAGGTAAGTATTGGCAATACTTTTTTCAAAATTCACAATATTCTGAGCCGTAGCAGGGGCATTTTTATATCCCAAAACATCCAGCATCGTCGCTACGTACTTCGTATATTCCGCTAAAGTTTCTGTGTTTTTCTGGTTTACCTTTTGGTAATAATCCCGTCCTAAACCCAGATTGGCGCTGCCGAGATAAACAGCATTCATTTTTGAGTCCTTGAGGTCGGCATCAATTCCCCATGAATAGAAAGGATTTTCTCCGTTTTTTGTAGCCTCCACCAGATAATTCTGAAGATCAGAAACCGATTTTATGGCATCAATTTTTGTTAGATCAGCCTGAATTGGTGCAATCCCGTCGGCATTTCTTTTATCCATGTCCATATACGTCGCATACAGATCCTGTATTTTTTTGCCCTCACTTCCGGTGGCATACTGATCATTCAGGAGCGAATTCAAAATAGTCATCGAATTATTGTCGGTATCTTCCGCTAATTTGTTGAATGATCCCCATGTAGATTTATCGGCAGGAATTTTGGCTGTCTTCATCCAGCTCCCGCTTACAAAACTGTAAAAATCATCCTGTGGACGAACCGTTTGGTCCATTGCAGTAAGATCAAGCCCGTTTTCCGGGACAACTTTGGGAGTTTCCACCGGCTGAACCGCGGTTTCTGCATTTGCAGTAGCCGTAGAAACTTTCGAAACACAAGAGTTTAAGGCAACAACTCCTGCAAATGCAAGAATGCTGATGTTGATTTTTTTCATTGAAAAATAATTTTTAATATCTGTTTAGTCGAAACCTTCAGGCATTTTGTTACGTTTTATGAATATTAGATCAAAAAAAGACGAATGACAAAGTCTAAAAGTTAAAAATCATTCACTAAAATCTGTACGAGATCCTGCAAGACTCGCTGTGAAACGAAGTTTACAAAATCGTTTCTTTCCAGATGCGGAAGAAAAAGACGGACCGTTTTCTCGGCATCTTTCACCCTGACTGAATAAAAAACCACCCCAACTTCAGTGTTGAATTCATCCGAATTTGGCCCTGCAACACCGGTCGTGGAAAGCGAAATGTCGCTTCCAAAAAGTTTCTGACAACCCAAACTCATTTCCTGAGCTACTTCTTCAGAAACCACCGTTTTTTCACGGACTGTTTTTTCTGAAACGCCCAGAATTTCAATTTTTTTGTGATAGTCATATGGAATAACTCCGCCGAGAAAATAAGCGGAACTCCCCGAAACCGAAGTGATGAGCCTTGAAAGCTCGCCGCCAGTACAACTCTCAGCAACAGAAAGGGTCATTTTTTTATCCTTCAGAATTTCTTTCATAATTTCCTGAATGTCGCTGCCGTCCCAGGAAATCACTTTTTCCCCGATCAAAGGTCTGAGCTTTTCGGATTCAACGTTTAAAAGATTTTCAATTTCTTCCGGATCATTTCCGGATGCAGTCAGGCGAAGTTTTACCCGGTTTCCGACGGGCAGATACGAAAGGGAAACTGTTTCCGGCAAACCGAGTTCCCAGTTTTCAATGGTTTTTGCCAAAAGACTTTCCGGAAAATCAACCACCGAAATAAATCTCGAAACAATATAATTGCTGTTCAGTTTTTCTTTAAGATGCGGAATGATTTTATCTTTAATCAGTGGTTTCACTTCATACGGAACACCGGGAAGACAAATGGCTGTCTTTCCTTCTTTCTCAATCATCTGACAAGGCGCGGTACCGTTTTCGTTCTGGAAAACCGTTGCTGAGAAAAGCGTAACGGCCTGATTTTTATTGATTTCAAGCAAATGTTCCCGCTTTCTTTTGATCATCAGTTTTTTTAGATGTTCAAAAGTTTCATCATCCAGCGTCAGTTTATCATCAAAAAATTCCGCGAATGCGGTTTTGGTTCTGTCGTCTCTTGTCGGTCCCAAACCGCCGGTTGTGATGACCAGATCTGCAAGTTCAAATGCACTTGCCAAAGTTTTTTTAATGATCTCTACCTCATCCGAAATGGTAAAAATCTGAACGACCGGAATCCCGATACTTTTGAGTTGGGCTGCAATGAAATTTGAATTGGTATCTACCGTGTTGCCGGAGAGGATTTCGTCGCCTATCGTAATAAGAACACTTTTCATTTTAATTTTTTTGGAATTGCAGATAAAACTCAATTAAAAAATTCCTTCATTTTCTGAAAATAAATCTCTGAAAAATCTGAAATTTTCAGGTTGGCTTTTTCATATTGCTGCTTCTCGGAATTGCTGCTCTGATAGGCAACACAGAAAATCTCAGCAGAGACGGAGGCTTCGATTCCGTTTGTGGAATCTTCAATGACCATACAGTTTTCCTTCGGTTCGCTGGCCATTTCTGCCGCGCGGATAAAGATTTCAGGATGCGGTTTCGATTCCTGCAGGTCTGCACCGCTGATTTTTGCGGTAAAATATTTTTCAAGATCAAATTTTTCAAAAACCCAGTTGATCGTATTCATATGGGCTGATGAAGCCAACACGAGTTTAACACCGTTTTCAAAGTAGTTTTCGATGAGATCTTTCACACCGGGAAGCAGATCAAAATCGATATCATGGTCAAAATAATGTTTGAAATACCGCCGTTTGTGTTCAGAAATTTCTTCTACCGAGTGACTCATTCCGAAATGACCGATGAGCCTTTCTGCCACCTTTTTTGTTGATGAACCGGTGAACGAGGCGTAGAAGTCATCAGAAACCTCGATTCCAAAATCGGAGAACATCTGAAAATAGGCCTTCCGGTGAAGCGGTTCTGTATCCACAATTACTCCATCCATATCAAACAAAACGGCTTTTAAAGGCATTTCTTAAGTTTTTGCTAAATTAGGAAATGTTCCTGTAAAATATAGCAGATTTGGGTAAAACAAGTCCAACAAATAGCGGCATTTTATTATCTTTGAAGCTCCAATTTTCAATAAAAATCATGAATACAGAAATGAAAACATACGCAGGAATTCCGGAAGAAAACGCCACACTCGAAAATTCAAAAGTCATGCTGGTGACTGTACCTTACGACGGAACGTCAACATGGGGAAAAGGGGCGGACAAAGGCCCTGAACTTTTTCTGGACGCTTCCGAAAACATGGAACTTTACGATATCGAAACCGGAACAGAACCTTATCTTGAAGGTGTTTATCGTGCCGGAGAAATTACTGAAAAATCCTCCCCAGAAGCGATGACGGCGGCGGTATATGAGAAAACAAAGGAACTTTTGGCCAATGACGGTAAACTCTTCACGCTTTTTGGCGGCGAACATTCTGTTTCCATCGGTTCGATCCGCGCTGCGGGAGAAAAATTTGAAAACCTGACTGTTTTACAGCTGGATGCGCATACCGATTTACGTCCGGATTTCCATGGCTCCACTTCCAATCATGCGTGTGCTGTTTTTGAGGCCTCACAGAAACTGAATCTAGTTCAGGTAGGAATCCGGTCATGTGACATGGAAGAGATGCAGTATGTTCCGGAAGGACAGTGTTTCTGGGCACATGAAATCGCGAAAAACCCCGACTGGATTGATGATGTGCTGGAAAAAGTTTCAGGAAATGTCTATATCACAATTGATCTGGATGCTTTTGATCCTTCAATCGCGCCGTCGACAGGAACTCCGGAACCGGGCGGTTTGCAGTGGTACCCGACATTAGAACTCCTGAAAAAAGTTTTTGAAAAATGCAATGTCGTTGCTTTTGATATTGTGGAACTCATGGATTCGCCCATGCCGAAACCAACCGCTTTTCTGGCGGCGAAACTTTATTATAAAATGCTGGCGTACTATCATTTAAGTAAAAATTAATCCTTATACAATAAAATTCATCACCAAAACTTTCTGAAATACCGGAAAGTTTTGATGTTTAAAGTTAAAATCTGAACGATGCAAAGTCTGTTTGATCTCGAATTCGATGCTTCAAGAAATCTCCTTCCAAAAGACGGGACCGTTATTTATTACGGAAAGATTTTAGATCGTGATAAATCTGATTTCTACTATCAAATACTTCTGAAAAATATTAAATGGAAAAATGACGAAGCGACGATTTTCGGCAAAAAAATCATCACCAAAAGAAAAGTGGCGTGGTACGGCCGCGAAAAATTCAAATACACCTACTCCAATTCCACAAAAGAGGCCTTGCCCTGGACTGATGAATTGCTGGAACTGAAGAAGCTCGTGGAAGAAAAAACGGGAGAAATATTCAATTCATGCCTGCTGAACCTTTACCACAGCGGCGACGAACGCATGGCTTACCACAGCGACGGCGAAAAAGATCTGACAAAAAACGGCGCAATTGCTTCCCTGAGTTTTGGGGCAGAAAGAAAATTCAGTTTTAAGCACAAAGAAACCAAAGAAAAAGTGGAACTCATCCTCGAGCACGGCAGCCTTCTTGTGATGAAGGATGAAACTCAGTCGTTCTGGCTGCACCGTCTTCCGCCGACGAAAAAAATCTTCACCCCGCGCATCAATCTGACCTTCCGTACCATTGAGGAATAAGCGATATTAAATCGTTTAAAATGCGTAACTTTAGACAACTAATCACTACTAATCCCACTAAAATAAGCTGATGCTAAGGGCAGAACACATTACCAAAACCTACAATGCCGGAAAAAAAACGGCTCTCGAAGATTTCAGTATCGACGTACCCACCGGAAGTATTTATGGGCTTTTAGGTCCAAACGGAGCCGGAAAAACCTCATTTATCCGGATCATCAACCAGATTACGCAGCCCGATTCCGGAGAAATTTTCATCAACGGCGAAAAACTCAACCCAAACCACATCAAAGACATCGGTTATATGCCTGAAGAACGCGGACTCTACAAAAACATGACCGTTGGAGATCAGCTTCTGTATTTTGGCGAACTAAAAGGCATGACGAGGAATGAAGCACTGCAGCAGGCAAAATACTGGTTTGAACAGCTGGAAATTGACCAATGGTGGAAGAAAAAACTGTCGGAACTTTCAAAAGGAATGGCACAGAAAATTCAGTTTGTGGTAACGGTCCTTCACCGTCCGAAACTTTTGATTCTGGATGAACCTTTTTCCGGCTTTGATCCGGTAAATGCCAATTTAATCAAAGACCAGATCATCAATTTAAAGAAACAGGGAACTACGATCATTCTTTCCACCCACCGGATGGAAAGTGTGGAAGAAATGTGCGATTACGTAGCGCTCATCAACAATGCGAAAAAAATTCTGGACGGGAAAATATTCGAGGTGCGGGAAAAATTCAAAAAAAACATCTTCGGCGTGACGCTTTCTGAAGTGAATGCCGAACATTTCGAGACGTTTAAGAATCACTTTCCGGTGAACAATTATGTTACCGAAAACAATCTGGTTTCTTTCGATCTGAAAAACGACAGCGATCAGAACATGCTGCTGAATGAGCTCATGAAAGTTGGGAAGATCCGTTCTTTCGACGAAAAAATCCCAAGCATGAACGAGGTCTTTATTAATGCCGTAAGCACCAAAAACTAAAACCAAAATGAAAAACATATTTTTAATCACCCGACGCGAGTACAGCACGCAGGTCAAGAAAAAATCCTTTGTTATTTTAACCCTTCTAGCGCCTTTGCTTATGATTGGTTTTGGGGCATTGATCGCGTTTATGTTCAAGGCCAATGAAAGTTCCAACACTTTCAACGTAGTGGACAAAAGCGGAATTTTCGCGAATCAGCTGAAAAGCGACGAAAGCGTCAAGTATATCTTTGTGAACCCGAACAGCGAAAAAGCCCTTACTTCAACACTGAAAGACATAGAAGGAACGCAGGGTCTGCTGATCCTTCCTGAACTTAAAAACAAGGATTATGACCAACTGGCGAAGGAGACCAGACTCCTCATCAATACCAAAATCGGGATGGATACGAAACACCGGATTATTTCGGATATTTCGGAGGTATTAAAGAAAGAAAAAATCAAGACTTTGGGAATTACCGAAGACCAGCTCGTCAATCTCGACAAAGATTTTGAACTTCAGACAAAAAATGTGGCCGAAAACGACAAGATGGAAAGCGATATGTCTTTCGGCGTGAAGTCGGGTCTGAGCATGGTTTTAATGTATGCCACATTCATGTTTATCATTATTTACGGCGTAAGAGTCATGCGAAGTGTGTTGGAAGAAAAAAACAACCGTGTGGTCGAAATCATTATTTCTTCAGTAAAACCGTTTGAACTCATGATGGGGAAAATCCTCGGCGTAACGCTTGTGGCACTCACCCAGTTCGGCGTTTGGATTTCCATGACGGTAATCGGGGCGCTGCTGCTGAACACCGGTTTCTCGACAATACAGAAAAAAATGCCGGGCGGAGAACAGTCGGCGGAAATGATGGACAAAATGGATTTCAAGGGAATTGCCGGTGAAGTTTCCCATACACTGCTGGACATGAATTTCCCATTGATCATCGCAGTTTTTATCGTATTCTTTCTGCTCGGATATATTTTTTACAGTTCAATGTACGCCGCAATCGGTTCTGCAGTGGACAATGAAACCGAAACGCAGCAGTTCACGCTTTTTGCAATGATTCCGCTCATGCTGGGAATGTACGGAAGTTTTACGATCATGAACAATCCTGAAGGACCGCTGGGTTTCTGGCTCTCGATCATTCCTTTTACATCGCCAATTGCCATGATCGCGCGGATTCCGTTTGGCGTACCGATATGGCAGATCCTGCTCTCGCTTTCGCTACTCATTCTTTCGACTTTAGCGATGATTTATGTCGCAGCCAAGGTTTACCGCGTCGGAATCCTGATGTACGGCAACAAAGCCACCATGAAGGAACTCTGGAAGTGGATCCGGAACTAAAAAACAAAAAAATACGGGAAAAATTTCCCGTATTTTTTTTTATGTCTTCACTGCAACAGTCTGCAGTTCAAATGAAATTATTTTAAAATCGACGCAACGGTAGAACCGATATCCGCTGGAGAATCTACCACAGTGATTCCGTTTTCGCGCATAATCGCCATTTTTGCCTGAGCTGTATCTTCGTCACCGCCAACAATTGCACCTGCGTGACCCATTGTTCTTCCTTTCGGTGCCGTTTGTCCTGCAATAAATCCGATAACCGGTTTTGTAGAACCGCTTTCCTTATACCATCTTGCTGCCTCAGCTTCCAGGTTTCCACCGATTTCGCCAATCATAACAACCGCCTCAGTTTCTGGGTCGTTGATGAAAAGTTCCAAAGCTTCTTTAGTCGTAGTTCCAATAATTGGGTCACCACCGATTCCGATAGCAGTAGAAACACCGTAACCGGCTTTCACTACCTGATCAGCAGCTTCATACGTTAAAGTTCCGGATTTTGAAACGATGCCTACTTTTCCTTTTTTGAAAACAAAACCGGGCATAATTCCGATTTTCGCTTCATCGGAAGTAATGATTCCCGGACAGTTTGGTCCGATCAAACGGCAGTCTCTGTCGGCAAGATAAGATTTTACTTTTACCATGTCAGCAACCGGAATTCCTTCGGTAATACAAACAATTACTTTGATTCCCGCTTCTGCAGCTTCCATAATAGCATCGGCAGCAAATGCAGGAGGTACGAAAATAATGGAAACATTTGCTCCCGCTTTTTCCACAGCATCTGCAACGGTATTGAAAACAGGCTTGCCCAAATGCTCAGAACCACCTTTTCCCGGAGTTACCCCACCTACAACGTTGGTTCCGTATTCAATCATCTGGCCTGCGTGGAAGGTTCCTTCGTTACCTGTAAATCCCTGTACAATTACTTTAGAATCTTTGTTTACTAATACTGACATCTTTTATTTTTTAAATTTATTTTAAATTGGAATGCTGCAAAAATACTCAATAATATTTGATTTTTTGCGGATCTGAACGTCTATTTCAGATTTTTGAGCTTCACTTCTTTCCTTAAATACTGTTTGAATTCTTCCGCCAACGGCCCGAAATAGGTTCCCTTTTGAAGATCTCTGTTGACACCGCTTTTTGCGAGAAGTACGGTTCCACTTGCAACACGCACTCCGGAAGCCATACCGACCTGTCCCCAAATCGTCACTTCATCTTCGATAATACAGCATCCTGCGATTCCGGTTTGGGACGCGATGAGCACTCTTTTTCCAATCACTGTGTCGTGGCCGATCTGGATCTGATTGTCCAAAACCGAACCTTCACCAATAATCGTGGAATCAGTTACACCTCGGTCGATGGTGCAGTTGTTTCCTATTTCCACATTGTTTTCAATAATGACATTTCCAACTGAAATCATGCGGTCAAAATTCCCGTTGAGTTTCCGATAATAAAAAGCGTCGCCTCCTAAGACCGTATTGGCTTGAATAATCACGTTATCACCGATTACGGTTCTGTCGCCAATCACCACGTTCGGAAAAATAAGGCAGTTGGTGCCGATTTTTACTTCATTGCCGATTACTGCAGAAGGATGAATTCTCGTGCCCTCCCCGACTTCGATATCATGAAGTTCTTCGGTGAAATTGTAAATTCTTGTGAAATGGGTGTTGACTTTATTGAAATCCCTGAAAGGATCATCTGAAACCAACAGTGCTTTTCCCGGAGGACAGTCCACTTCTTTATCAATAAGGATGACGGTTGCAGCCGAATTCAGCGCTTTATCATAATATTTGGGATGATTGACAAAAACAATTTCGCCATTTTTCACCCGGTGGATTTCATTGGTTCCGAAAACAGGAAAATTTTCGTCGCCAACCATTCTGGCTCCGATGATTTCTGCAATCGTTTTAAGGGTCTGCGGTTGGTTGAAAGTCATAATTTTGTAGATGCGGGATGCGGTTACTCGTTACAAGACCAGCTCGAAACCCGTAACAGCAACTCAATTATTTAACTCTTTCCAGATAGGATCCGTCTTCTGTATTGACTTTAATTTTATCTCCAGCTTCGATGAAAAGTGGCACCATAACTCTTGCTCCGGTTTCAACGATGGCATTTTTCAGGGCATTCGTAGCGGTATTTCCTTTTACACCCGGATCTGCTTCAATTACATCCAGATAAACCGTTGGCGGGATTTCGGCTGAAAGCGGCGTCTCATCAGATTCTTTGAGGATGATCGTCACTTCTTCACCTGCTTTCATAAACTGAGCGTTTTCAATCATATCTTTATCAAGATATAACTGAGAAAAATCGTCGTTATTCATGAAATGGAATCCGTTCTCGTCATCATAAAGGTACTGGAATTTACGGGTCATCACCTTTACTTCATCAATTTTGTGACCTGCCGAAAAAGTATTGTCGAGCACTTTGCCGTTCGTTACCGATTTCATTTTAGTTCTTACGAATGCTGGGCCCTTACCCGGTTTCACGTGCATAAATTCAATGACTTTGAATATATCATTGCTGAATTCAATGCACATTCCTTTTTTAATATCGTTGCTAGTTGCCATTTAAATGTGTTTAATTGCGTTCCAGAATGCTTTGGAACTCTATGTTGTAAATTATTTTTTAAAAATTATTCTTTTACTGTACCGTAACCTTTAACGATTCCGCGTGGCGAATTTTTAATGAATTCCAGGATTTCGTCCCTTTCTGCGGTGGGCAGCATTTCTTTTTCAATATACATTGATGCCTGCGAAACATTCATTTTCATCTGGAAAATGGCTCGGTAAATCTTTTGGATTTCAAAAATCTTTTCGTTGGTGAAGCCTCTTCTTCTTAAGCCTACAGAATTTATTCCTGCATAAGCCATTGGCTCACGAGCTACCTTAACATAAGGTGGAATATCTTTCCGGACCAAAGTTCCGCCGGAAATCATGACATGTTTTCCGACTTTTCCGAACTGATGGACGGCCGAAAGCCCTCCCATTATGGTAAAATCACCGATTTCAACATGTCCGGCAATGCCGCAGCCATTAACGATAATCACATTGTTGCCGATTACGCAGTCGTGTGCGATATGTGAAGTGGCCATAATCAGGCATTCTTTACCGATTTTGGTATATCCTAGCGCTTTTGTGCCGCGGTTAACAGTTACGGACTCTCTGATGGTTGTTCCGTCTCCTATAATGACCTGGGTATCTTCGCCGTCAAATTTCAGATCCTGAGGGATCGCAGAAATCACCGTTCCGGGAAATATTCTGCAGTTTTTACCGATTCTTGCACCATCCATGATCGTTACATTCGGGCCGATCCAGGTGCCTTCACCGATCTCCACATCGCCTGCAATTGTTGTAAAAGGTTCAACTATTACATTTTTTTTGATTTTTGCCCTTTTATCAACGGCTGCTAATTGATGGATCATTTAATCGGTTTTAATTTTTGCTACCTGAGCCATCAGTTCGGCTTCCACAACAATACTGTCGCCTACATAACCATACCCCTGCATGTGAACAATTCCGCGCCGGATTGGAGTGATGAGTTCAATTTTAAATACCATTGTATCTCCGGGAACCACCTTTTTCTTGAATTTTACCTTATCGATCTTGATAAAATAAGTGGAATAGTTTTCCGGATCCGGAACACTGGCCAATACCAGAATTCCGCCGGTCTGTGCCAAAGCTTCTACCTGAAGAACTCCCGGCATGACGGGCTCCTTCGGGAAATGACCAACGAAAAATGGCTCGTTAAAAGTGACATTTTTGAGACCTACAACGTGGGTATCCGAAAGTTCAAGAACTTTATCGATGAGTAAAAACGGATAACGGTGCGGCATTAGGCGCATAATTCCGTTGATGTCAAACACCGGTTCTTTATGGATATCGAAATCTGGAACGTTTTTCTTTTTCTGAAGTTTCCACTGGCGGTTCAGTTTTTTTGCAAACTGGGTATTCACAAAATGTCCGGGTTTAGTCGCGATGACTTTTCCTTTAATTTTAACACCGGTCAACGCCAAATCTCCGATTACATCGAGCAGTTTATGACGTGCCGCTTCGTTGGGATAATTTAGGGTAAGGTTATCTAAAATTCCATTCGGCTGAATAGAAAGATGATCTTTTCCGAATGCTTTTTTAAGTTTTTCTGAAGTTTCTTGGGTCAATTCTTTGTCCACATAAACAATCGCATTGGAAATATCACCACCTTTGATCAGTCCTGCATCCAGCAACATTTCGAGCTCGTGAAGGAAACTGAAAGTCCGCGCAGTGGAAATTTCTTCTTTAAATTCCGAAATATCCTTCAAAGTCGCGTTCTGGGTTCCCAACACTTTGGTTCCGAAATCCACCATCGTGGTGATTTCGTAGTTTTCTGAAGGAATAATGGTGATTTCTGAACCGGTTGCAGGATCAGAATAGCTGAAAACTTCTTTAATGACGAGATATTCCCGCGCCACGTTCTGTTCAACGATTCCAGCTTTTTCGATAGCCTCTACAAAAAACTTTGAAGAACCGTCCATAATAGGAGGTTCTGCACTGTTCATTTCCAGAAAGACATTGTCTATATCACAACCGACCAAAGCCGCCAAAATATGTTCACAGGTATGAATGCGCACCCCTAGTTTTTCCAGTGTCGTACCTCTTTCGGTTGTGGTGACGTAATTTACGTCGGCCTCAACCTGCGGGTGGCCTTCCAAATCGGTTCTCACAAATACAAATCCTGTATTTTCTTTTGCCGGTTTTAGAGTAAGAGTTACTTCCTTACCTGTATGAAGCCCGATTCCTGAAAGGGAAACTTCCTCTTTTAACGTTTTTTGTTTATCACTCATTATTGGGTTCTTGTGATTTTTTCTCAAGTTGATTAATTCGCTGTACGATATTGGTAAAGTTCCTGAAATGAACATAATTTCTGCGGTAGTCACCTGCCGGAATTGCCGGTGAGCCGTATAAAATCTCTCCGTCTTTGGTACTGGAATTCACGCCACTCTGAGCCTGAATTTTCACCTGATTTCCGATGGTGATGTGTCCTACAATTCCCACCTGGCCACCAATCTGATTCCAGTCCCCAATGGTCGTCGAACCTGCGATTCCTGCCTGTGCAGCGACTACATTGTTGCGGCCTATTTTCACATTGTGGGCGATCTGAATCAAATTGTCGATTTTCGTTCCTTTCCCAATCACGGTAGAGCCGATTGTGGCCCTGTCAATAGAACAGTTGGAACCGATTTCAACATCATCTTCAATAATCACGTTACCAAGTTGAGGAATTTTTTTGAAACCGTCAGCACTGGCCTGAAAACCGAAACCGTCGCCACCTATTACTGCATTCGAGTGAATGATGCAGTTATCGCCGATGATGCAGTAATCATAGATCCTTGCACCACTGTCGATTTTACAGTTTTTTCCTATTTTCACATTCTTTCCGATATACACCTGAGGAAATATTTTGGTGTTCGCACCCACTTTTGCATTTGCAGAAATGTATGTAAATGCTCCAATGAATACCTCTTCGCCGATTTCAGCAGTTTCGCTGATCATGGATGGCTGCTCAATTCCGGAAATATGAGGGGATCTCATTTCCTGGTAAAGATTCATGAGCACCTGAAAAGAAAGGTATGCATCTTCGACAGCAATTATGGTCTGTGGATAATTTTTATCGGTCAATAGTTTTTCAGAAACAATCAGAACTGAACATTCTGAAGAGTCAATATAATCTGCAAACCGCTCCTGCGCAACGAAAGAGAGATGACCTTTCTCCCCTTTCTCTATAGGGGAAACACCTGTAATCAAAGTATTTTCATCCCCTATAATTTTACCGTTGATAAAACTTGCCAGTTGCGATGCAGTAAATTCCATATGGGCAAAGATAAGAAATTCCCAAATACGTCAAATTTTTTAGCGGAAAAATATCATTTACACTTCCTTCGGGAAAGATAAGATGTATTTCGTGCTGGCCGTGCTGATGGCCGAAGAAAGAATTTGGTTCTCAGAGTTTTCAAGCGTAATGGTACTCCCGTTTTTCTGCAGTAAAAAAATGGGTTGTTGTTTACTGTTATAAGGCAGCAGGCTCATGGAAATTTCATCAACCAGATCTGCACCGTTCGTAATTCCGAAAACCACATTTGTTTTTTCGATTTTTTCACGTATAAATCCCTTTTCAAAAGGTTTTGATGAAATGATGGTTTTCGGGAAATCCCGCCGAATGACACATCTGCACAGATAGGAAAGCAGAAAATCATCGTTTTTGGTCCAGAATTTCATGGCCTGGATCACATCATTGTCATCAAGTTCCGTAAAACGTTGGATATCTTCTTCTGTGGCGCAAGTAAACTGGTTTTTATTGAGAAAATATTTCAAATTTTCGGATGCGGGAAGATCCTTGCCTTCTGCAGCAAGAGTTTTTGCACGGCTCAGGATTTTTACAAGTAAATGTTCGGCCAGCGCCGAGGTTTTATGGTAGTACACCTGCCAGTACATGAACATTCTGGCGGTGAGGAAATTCTCAACGGAATAAATTCCTTTTGCATCTATTACCAGCTCCTCATCGGCAACATTCATCATCGAAATAATTCGCTGCGTATTCACATTGCCTTCCGAAACGCCGGTGTAAAAACTGTCGCGCTTCAGATAATCAAGCCGGTCCACATCAAGCTGCGAAGAAATCAGCTGGTTGAAGAACTTGCGGTGGTATTTTCCCTGAAACATTTCCATAGCAACGGTTAACTCCCCGTTAAATTCTTCATTCATCTTCTGCATGAGCAAAAGCGACAGTTTTTCATGATGCCAGTCATCCATGAGCATGTTTTCCAATGCGTGAGAAAACGGCCCGTGACCGATATCGTGAAGCAGAATCGCCAGCATCGCCGATTTTTCTTCTTCTTTCGAAATTTCAGTTCCTTTCAGTTTCAGGTTTTCCAGAGCGGTAAACATCAGATGCATAGCGCCCAAAGCATGGTGAAACCTCGTATGTGTGGCACCAGGAAAAATCAAGCTGAGAAGGCCGGTTTGTGAAATGCGCCGCAAACGCTGAAAATACGGATGCTCAATCACATCGAAAAGGATTTCGTAAGGGATTTTGATAAATCCGTGAACCGGATCATTAATGATTTTGAATTTATTGGTCATATTTTTCTGAATACAAATAATGTGAAACCTTCTGCAAATTTAAGTTTTATCAATTAACTAATATTTAACTTTATACAGGAATTTTTGGGCAAATTTTAAGAGCTTTTGGCCGTATTTTTGGAACCTCTAAGCGGGCTTACACAAACGCAATCTATGAAGCCCTTTTCACATCATGTGGATAAATTAAATTTTTAAAAATTAAATATGTCAGGTAAAATTATATGGATTGACGATGAAGTGGAATTACTGAAACCTCATATCGTTTTTCTGGAAAATAAAGGATATCACGTAACGCCGATCAACAATGTTAATGAAGCGTTGGAAATGATTGAAAGCGAAAAGTTCCAGCTTGTTTTGCTGGATGAAAACATGCCCGGAATATCGGGTCTGGAAGCCATTCCGATGATCAAAAACAAAGACAGTGCGCTGAAAATTGTCATGGTAACCAAAAGTGAAGAGGAACACATCATGGAACAGGCCATCGGTTCGCAAATCGCCGATTACATCCTGAAACCGGTGAATCCCAATCAAGTATTGCTTTCTCTAAAGAAAAATCTTCAGGAAGAAGATCTTGTGGAGCAGAAAACGATTCTCGAATACCAGCAGGAATTCAGAAATCTTTCGATGGAACTCTCCTATCTGAAGACTTACGCCGAATGGGCGGAATATTACAAGAAAATCGTGAACTGGGAAATCAAGTTCGATAAAGTTTTCGACAACGAGTTTGCAGATCTGCTGCAGTCCCAGAAAGAGGAAGCCAATATTCAGTTTGCAAAATTCATTGAAAACAATTACGAAGACTGGCTTAATTCGAGCGAAAAGCCCATGATGAGCCACACTCTTTTCAAGGATAAGGTAAAACCGGAAGTCGAAAAAGACAAAGTGCTCTTGCTGATGATAGATAATCTTCGTTATGACCAATGGAAAGTGATTGAGCCGCTATTCACCAAATTTTACAACAAAACTTCAGAAGATTATTATTACAGCATTTTGCCAACGGCAACGCAGTATGCGAGAAATTCATTTTTCGCCGGTCTTATGCCGTCTGAAATTGAAAAAAGATTCCCTCAGAACTGGTTTAACGATAATGAGGATGGGAATAAAAACGAATTCGAGCGTGATTTCTTGGAAGACCAGATGAAACGCCTGGGATTATCTTCGAAATCAATGAAATATCTTAAAATTCTGAATTCGGACTTTGAGAAAAAAGTTCTGGAGGATTTCAACCAGCATAAAAACAATGATCTTCTGGTCATTGTCTACAATTTCATTGATATCCTGTCGCATGCAAAAACCGACAATGTCATCGTGAACCAGCTCATCCGCGACGATAAGACTTTCCGTTCGTTGACCTATAATTGGTTCGAAAATTCATCTTTACTGAAAATCGTGAAACAGGCAGCAGAAAACGGATTCAAACTCGTGATTACGACCGACCACGGAACGATTTATGTAAAAAAACCGAGCAAGGTGGTGGGTGACCGTGAAACGTCCACGAACATCCGTTATAAAACCGGACGGAGTCTTACCTACGAAAAGAATGATGTGTGGGCGATCAACAATCCTGAAAAACTTTTTTTACCAAAAGGAAATCTAAGTTCGAAATATATTTTCGCAAAAAACAATATTTTTCTGGCTTACCCGAAAAATTACAATCATTTTGTGAATTACTATAAAGAAACGTATCAGCACGGCGGAATTTCTCTGGAAGAGTGCATTATACCGATCAGTATTTTAGAACCCAAATAGTTTTTATAGTTTTACTCCTTTGGGTTTAATGGGGCGGAAAAAATCTTCGATTTTTTCCGCCTTTTTTATTTCTTTAACAAAAATTACACTGTCCTCCACAATTGGGATTGAATTTTGCTGCTCTGAAAAAAACTAAAAAATGAAAATCATTTCCTATAATGTTAACGGAATCCGTGCTGCTTTTACAAAAGATTTCCTGGGCTGGCTGAAAGTGGCCGATCCCGATATCATCTGCATTCAGGAAAGCAAAGCCGGAAATGATCAGATTGACATTGAAAGTCTTGAAAGAGCGGGCTATCATAGTTACTGGCATTCGGCACAGCGAAAAGGATATTCCGGCGTCGGAATCGCCTCCAAAATAAAACCCAATCATATTGAATACGGCTGCGGAATTGAACATTACGATTCTGAAGGCAGAATTATGCGAGCAGATTTCGATGGATTTTCAGTCATTTCGGTTTACGTACCGTCGGCATCAAACATTGAACGCCTTGACTATAAAATGCAGTTCTGTTATGATTTTCTCGAGTATATCAAAAATTTAAGAAAAACCATTCCCAATCTCGTTATTTCAGGAGATTTCAATATCTGCCACCAACCTATCGATATTCACAATCCAACTGGACTTAAAAATGTTTCGGGATTTCTGCCCATGGAAAGGGAATGGCTCTCCAAATTCATTGATGAGTGTGAACTTATCGACAGTTTCAGGTTTTTTAATGACCAGCCCGACAATTATTCGTGGTGGAGCTACCGCCAGAATTCCCGCGAAAGAAACAAAGGCTGGCGTCTGGACTACAATTTTGTTTCCTATACTATGAAAGACAAACTTACACGGGCGGTGATTCTGAAAGAAGTTTTTCATTCGGATCATTGTCCTGTTTTAGTAGAAATTTATTAGTACATCTAAAGGGTACCTTTCCCAAATAACGGAATAAATGCAATAATGGCTTGGTAGGATCCTTACTATTTAAGACTACATTTTAGCTATGACAGACTTATTTACATAATTCAAATATCTTTGCGAAATTGGCATTTAATTTGATTTCAAAAAAAATATCAATTCTGAGCATTTGAGGTATATTTTTAAAAATACTTCAATCAAACACCCTTTAAACCTTTTAATTAACCGTTACCTCTTGTCAAGATTAAATATTTTGCAGAAATATTGTAGAAGTAAATAATAATTTTTCTATTTAATAATTGATGCTCATAAATGATTATCTTTACAAGATTAACATTATTAAATAACTAAACAATATGAACTCTGAATTACTAAAAGAGAAAAATCCTGATGTCTACGACATGATTGTTTTCTGTCATTTGCGTTGGGATTTTGTCTACCAGCGGCCTCAGCATCTCATCAGCCGCCTGGCTGAAAATCAAAAAATTCTGGTGGTTGAAGAGCCGGTTCCGGCAGATCCTGATCAGAAAGATCCTTTCAAAATCAGGGAAATAACCCCAAACCTGCACATTTGCCAGCCTGTTGTGAGCGATATGGAATCAATCGGACCTTACTTAAGGGCAAATCTTGCTGACCTGAATCTTTCAGTGGGCTGGTTTTATTCCCCAGCATTTATCTCTGTTCTGGATTATCTGGAATTTGAAACGGTTGTATACGATTGCATGGATGAACTTTCGCTTTTCCGTGGTGCTCCCAAAAAATTAGTGGAACAGGAAAATGAACTTCTTGCTGATGCAGATGTAGTGTACACTGGCGGGAAATCACTTTACGAATCCAAAAAGGAAAAACACCACAATGTTTTTTGTTTTCCAAGCTCTGTCGATGTAGCGCATTTTTCAAATAACAATGGGGAAAATCTGGAAATACCTGCTGATATGAAAAATATTCCTTCCCCGATTGTTGGCTATTACGGCGTTATCGATGAAAGGATTGACTTGGATCTGTTAAAAAAAACGGCAGAAAAAACTCCAGGTGCTTCATTTGTCATGATCGGACCGCTTTGTAAAATCAGTGATGATGACCTTCCCCAAGCTGAAAACATTCATTACCTGGGAATGAAATCATACGACGAATTACCCGCGTATCTGCAGTACTTCGACATTGCCATGATGCCTTTTGCATTAAATGACTCCACCAAATTCATCAGTCCTACAAAAACGCTCGAGTACATGTCCGCATCAAAACCGATTATTTCCACTAAAATAAGAGATGTGGTGCGCGATTACAGCAACTGCATTATGCTCGTGGAAAACGAAGAGGATTTTCATCAGGCAGTTATCAATCCCAAAGGCAACTTTGTAGAAACCTATCGGAATATTCTGGAAAAAACTTCCTGGGACGTGACCGCAGATAAAATGGCTTTTATCATCGAAAAAACACTGGCATGAAAAATATCGACATTTTAATTATCGGAGCTGGAATCTCCGGAGCAACGCTAGCCGAAAGGTATGCATCAGCCGGGAAAAAAGTGCTGATTATAGAAAAACGCAACCATATCGCGGGAAACTGTTATGACTATTACGACGAAACGGGAGTTCTGGTCTCCAAATATGGGGCTCATCTTTTTCATACGAACGATGAAAAAGTCTGGGAATACGTCAACCGTTTCGCTGACTGGTATCCGTGGGAACACCGCGTTGTCGCACGTGTTGATGACAAAACCGTTCCAATTCCTGTAAATATAACGACTGTTAATACCTTATTCAATGAAAATATTCAGACAGAGGAAGAAATGCAGAACTGGCTGGAGGCTAACCGCGTTGCATTTGAACAGCCGGAAAACGGCGAAGAAGCAGTACTTAACCGAGTAGGAACCGTACTTTACGAAAAAATGTTTAAACATTATACGAAAAAGCAGTGGGATAAATTTCCGGAGGAATTGCATGCGTCGGTTCTGGAAAGAATTCCTGTGCGTCACAACCACGACGACCGGTATTTTTCCGATGCGCATCAGGCGCTTCCTAAAGGAGGATACACCAAACTTTTTGAAAACATTCTGAATCATCCGAATATCACTGTTTTGCTGAACACGGATTATTTTGAGGTTAAAGACCAGTATCAAGGCTATGAAAAACTGTTTTACACCGGCCCGGTCGACCGCTTCTTCGCGTTTCAGGATGAATTGATGGAGAAACTGGAGTACCGTTCGATCAATTTCGTCACCGAGCATCTGGATCAGGAATATTTTCAGGAAAATTCGGTGGTCAACTATCCCGGCCGTGACGTGGATTTCACAAGAATTGTGGAATATAAGCATTTTGGGAACCAACAGTCGGCGAAAACAAGTATTGTAAAAGAATTCACGGTAGATGAGGGTGAGCCGTATTATCCGGTTCCGAACGAAAAAAACCAACTGATTTATGAAAAATATAAGAAGAAGGCTGACCAACTCGAAGATGTCTATTTTGTCGGAAGGCTAGCCAACTATAAATATTTCAATATGGATCAGGCGTTTAGAAATGCATTGGATTTATTTGAAACGGTAGAAGCCGGAAATCTTCAGCTCTCATGAATCAGTCTCCAGCATTTAAAAGCTTTTTCATTGGTGGTTTCGAATGTGCAGATCACATCAACCGTCACGGAATCCGTGTGAATCTTTTACAGGAAACACAACACGATTCCCGGGTCATGGAAGACTACCAATTGCTTCAGGATCTGGAAATTTTTACGGTTCGTGAAGGAATCTGCTGGAGTGTTGTGGAAAAAGCTCCGGGAATATATGATTTCTCGGAAGTGTTGCGTCGCATAAAAGCTGCTCAGCATTTCGGGATTCAGCAGATCTGGGACGTGATCCACTTCGGATATCCCGATGGACTTTTTCCCACGCACCCTCTTTTTGCAGAACGGTTTGAAAACCTTTGCCGCGCATTTGCAAGATTTTTTAAGGAACACAGCACTGACACCCTATATATTGTACCCGTTAATGAGATCAGTTTTCTTTCCTGGCTTTCCGGAGAAAACCGAGGAACGGTTCCATTCTCCGTAAACAACGGTTGGGATATTAAATACCACCTCTGCAAGGCAGCAATACGGGGAATCCATGCATTAAAGGAAGAAGACCCAGCCTGCAGAATTGTGCTTGTGGAACCTCTGGTAAAAATCCATAACTCTGGCGGATGTGCGGATGAAATTTTTATCCGAAATGAATATCAATTCGAAGCAATGGACATGATTGCGGGAAGAATGTGCCCTGAATTGGGCGGTGATGAAAGTTTTCTGGAACTACTGGGCTTCAATTATTACTGGAACTGCCAGTGGAAAGGAGATGCGGAAAGTTTATGCTGGCCGGATCCAGAAAATAAGAGAACAGCGCTTCACGAGTTACTGATAAGCGCTTATCAACGTTATAAAAAACCGATTTTTCTTTCTGAAACGGGACATTTCGGCGACGGCCGTGTTGATTGGCTGGAAGAAATCACAAACGAATGTTTTAAAGCACGGCAATTGGGCGTTGATTTTCACGGAATCTGCATCTATCCGGTTACCGACAGACCTGACTGGGACAATCTTTCTTCATACAGCCAGTGCGGATTATTCGATCTGGATATGTTTGGAAACCGTATTCCGGAGACTGCCTATATCCACTCTTTACAAAAATTACAAAAACGGCTCACAACTTGCTCAGCCTATTAAAAATACCATTAAAAACATTAAAACGATGGAAGATTCAAAAAAAATAATCGGAATTACCTTCAGTTCCTTTGACTTGCTGCATGCAGGACATATCAGGATGCTTGCAGAAGCCAAAACCCAGTGTGATTATCTGATTGCGGGACTTCAAACCGACCCTACCATAGACCGACCCGAAAAGAATAAACCCACCCAGACCGTAGTGGAGCGCTACATTCAGCTCCAGGGATGCAAATTTGTGGATGAGATTATTCCCTATACCACTGAAAAGGATCTGGAGGATCTTTTGAAACTGTATCCGGTAGATGTTCGTATTATTGGCAAGGAATACAAAGACAAGGATTTCACAGGACGAAAATTCTGCGAAGAAAAAAATATCACCCTTTATTTCAATGAGCGGCTACACCGGTTTTCGAGTACCAATCTGCGTAAAGAAGTATACCTTCGTGAAGATTTAAAACGTAAAGCAGAAAACCACACTCACATCGGTCTTAAAAAAGAGACGATTTAAGTTTGTTAATACAGCAGCGATGAAAAAATTTTTCTATCATAATGGTCTGTCCATCGTGTTTCTGATGTTATTTTTCTTTGGATTGGCCGGACAGATTATTTTCGGGCTGCAGGAATACAACAAATCGCTGCTGGAATGGGGCGGACAGCCAATTGAATGGCCCGCCTACTTACAGTCCGGACACTTTATTGAGGCCACGTTTGAAAACTGGGAAAGTGAATTTCTGCAGATGGCCATGTTTGTATGGCTGACCATCTTTTTAAAACAGAAAGGCTCATCGGAATCTAAAAAATTCGACGAATTCAATGAAGTGGACCGTGAACCCTCAGCATCCCGCAAAGGAGCGCCATGGCCGGTTCGGAAAGGAGGAATTTGGCTGAACCTGTACAAGAGTTCCCTTACCATCTCTTTGCTGATCCTCTTTATTTTATCATTTGTGCTGCATCTGTATGGAAGCTTCAAAGATGCCAATATCCAAAATCTTCTGGAAGGGAAACCGCCCGAAATGCTGAGTGAGTTTATCTGCGATTCCCGTCTGTGGTTTGAATCTTTCCAAAACTGGCAGAGTGAGTTTCTGTCGATATTCGCCATAATCATTTTATCGATTTTTTTACGGCAGAAAGGCTCCACGCAATCAAAACCGGTGGATGCACCAAATTCTGAAACAGATTAAGACAAAAAACACAATGGCAAATCAACCAAAAAAACGGGTCGAAAAATTCCAGACAAGTTCCTTATTAAATTTAAGGACTTCATTGATATCAACAGAAAAGCCAATTCTTTCGAATTGGCTTTCTTTTTTAGATTATAACGTAAACGTTAATCGACAATTTCATATTCAATCGGCATGGTTCCTCTATCAGGATTCCCAATTGAATCGAACGCTGCTTTGGATAAATCCAAGGCTCTGGATGAATGGAAAGGACCTCTGTCGTTCACTCTCACAATCACGCTTTTTCCTGTTCTGATGTTGGTGACTTTTAACTGGGTCCCAAAAGGAAGCGTTCTGTTTGCTGCGGTAAGTTTCGAGTTACTGAAAATTTCTCCGCTTGCAGTTTTCTTACCATTAAACTTATCGTGGTAAAACGATGCAAAACTTGTTTTGGCATCATTGGCATTATACTTGTTGAAAGAATAAATACCAAGTGTTGAAATCATCATTATGATTACGAGAATTTGTCTTTTCATCATTTTGAAGGTTTTAATTGGTTTTGACTCTGCAAATTTATCCCGAAATGATTACTTGCAACACTCAAGGTGTTAAACCTTCTTAATGAAATGTTAAAATTACGTTAACAACCCATGTCTTCAACCTATTCATGGGAACTCACAAGCTTTGTTAAAAAGTGTTAAAAACAAGCCCTAAAGGTTAATATTTTTAACTAAGTTAGCATTAAAACAGGCAGATACCACCGATAAACTCTCTGATAATCAAAGACTACCATAAAATAAAAACTTTCAGAAATCTGAAAGTTTTTTGCTAGAAAATGCTGATCTTAATTTTAGCATTATGTGTTTTAAGGTTCTTACTGAACCACTTCACCATATAAATCAAACTCTTCTGCAGACGTAATTTTAATCTCGGCAAAATCTCCGATGGACAGATAAGTGTTTTCGGCGGAAACAAGAACAGTGTTGTCGACATCTGGCGAATCAAATTCAGTTCTTCCGACAAAATAATTTCCTTCTTTGCGGTCGAAGATACACCGGTAGGTTTTGCCGATCCTTTCCTGATTCTTTTCCCATGAAATCTGCGACTGCAGTTCCATAATTTCTTCGACCCGGGCTTCTTTTACTTCCTGAGGGACATCATCTTCAAGAACAAAGGCGGTCGTATTTTCTTCATGCGAATAGGTAAAACAACCCAAACGGTCGAAACGCTGCGTTCGCACCCATTCCTTCATTTCCTGAAAGCGCTCCTCCGTTTCTCCCGGAAAACCGACAATCAGAGTGGTTCTGATGGCCATATCCGGAACCTGAGTCCTGAATTTAGCGAGTAGGGCGTTTGTTTTTTCGTGGGAAGTACCGCGTTTCATGGCTTTCAGAATATCTGAATTGATGTGCTGCAGTGGAATATCAATATAGTTACAGACTTTCGGTTCGTTTTTAATGATTTCAAGAACGTCTTCCGGAAAACCGGTCGGGAATGCATAATGAAGGCGGATCCACTCAATTCCTTCCACTTTTACAAGCCGAAGTAATAAATCACCCAAAGCGCGCTGTTTATAGATATCAAGTCCGTAATAGGTAAGATCCTGTGCGATGAGGATGAGCTCTTTTACCCCTTTTTTGGCGAGTTTTTCTGCTTCAATGACCAGATTTTCGATTGGCGTAGAAACGTTTTTCCCTCTCATGAGCGGAATTGCACAGAAGGAACACGGTCTGTCGCAACCCTCGGCAATTTTTAAATAGGCATAATGCTTAGGTGTAGTCGTCATTCGCTCACCAATCAGCTCATGCTTATAGTCTGCCCCTAACTGCTTCAATAAAATCGGAAGATCGCGCGTCCCGAAATACTGGTCCACATCCGGGATTTCACGTATCAAATCGGGTTTGTAGCGTTCCGAAAGGCAGCCGGTAACAAAAACCTTCTCCACTTCTCCCCTGTTTTTGGCTTCCACATAATCGAGAATGGTATTGATGGACTCTTCCTTTGCATTGTCGATGAATCCGCAGGTATTGATCACCACAATATCGCCGCGGCCTTCGTGCACTACGTCCTTTCCGTTCGCATGAAGCTGTCCCATAAGGACTTCGGAATCGTAGACATTTTTAGAGCACCCTAGTGTAACGATGTTAATTTTTTTCTTTCCGGTGGATTTCGTGCGCATGGACTGTGGTTAAGATTAAGGTTAAAGATAAAGGGAGATGCCCTGAATAACAGGCTGCAAATTTACTAATAAAAAAAAGAACCTGAGAAAGGTTCTTAAATCGTTGATTTTTGGCAGTTATTCTTTATTTACTAGACACGAATAACACAAAATTTTACCCAAAGAGCACAAAGAAAAACCTTCACAATATGATTTTACTTTTCTTCTTGGCTTTTGCCTTTTAATAATCCTTCTCCCATAAAGCTGGCAGCACCTGGTCTTTTTGGGAAAGAAGAATGTCACCTTCAGGAAGTTTCCAGTCAATATTGAGGTCCTGATCATTCCATAACACCCCACCTTCGGACTCCTTATTATAATAATTATCGCATTTATAGGCGAATACGGCGGTTTCGGAAAGCACTGAAAATCCGTGACCGAAACCGCGTGGAACGTAAAACTGCAATTTATTTTCCCCTGAAAGTTCGATACCGTACCATTTTCCAAACGTAAGCGAATCTTGTCGCAGGTCTACCGCCACATCAAATACCTTCCCCTCCAAACATGAAACGAGTTTGGCCTGTGCGTGTTTCCCTTTTTGAAGGTGAAGTCCGCGCAGGACCCCATACGTTGATTTAGAAATATTGTCCTGCACAAAATGCCCGTTCATGCCGGACAAAACTTCAAAGGTCTTTTCATTAAATTTTTCATAAAAATAACCGCGTTCATCCTCAAAAACGGTGGGATGAATAATATAACAGTCTTTAATCGGAGTTTCTTGAATTTTCATTGATTGACCGGGTTCTTAATTTTTTTTTCAGCGAATATTTAATGAATAAATAAGTAGAAGCAGCAGGAATAAGTACTACTGCAAATATCTGCCATTCCGGCAATTCCAGATAAATAACCAAAATATTCACAATGACCTGCGCCATCGCATAAAATACGCTTACCACCAAATGGGAAACTTTTCTCTCGTTGGCCATGAGTTGGTAAAGATGGCGGCGGTGCGCTTTCAGAATATTCTCCCTAAGTCTTAAACGCTCTGCAATGGTGGCTATGACCTCAATTCCATAAATGCTTAAAAACAGAATCCATTTCAACTGCCCCGTTTTGATCATCAGCAGCCCAATCAGCGCGGTTACCCAGAATGCAATACCTAGGCTTCCTACGTCTCCCATAAAACATTTAGCTTTGCTGCGGAAATTAAAAAAAAGAAAAACAACACAGGCTATCATGGGATAAATAATGAATTCAGGAATGGTAAACTCAGTCAGGTTGCGGTTGATATAAAAGAGTGATAAAAGCACTACAACACTGTATAGTCCGGTCATACCGTTAATCCCATCCATAAAATTATAGGCATTCAGGATCCCGATGGTTACAATATAAGCTCCGGGCAGGAGCCACATTGGAAAAAGCTGAAATACGCTCAGGAAATAGAGTAAAAAACTTACTGCTGCAAACTGAAAGAGGAGTCTGATCCTGGTGGAAAGGTCAACTAAGTCATCAGCAAAACTTACAGAACAGATAATGAACAATCCCACTCCAAAAACTACAAGCGAAAGGTTAGCCACCAGTATTTCGTTAAAAAACAGATTCGTAAATAAAAGCAGAAAAGCCACAGGGAAAACAATCCCACCCCCCCGGATTGTGATCTCCGAATGGGCACTCCGGCTGTTGGGTCGGTCAATAATATTGTACCGGTCTGCAATTCTAAAATACTGCAGCATCACGAGAAAGAGGATGAAAGCCGAAATTAAGTATTCCAATGATTGTGAGGTTTAAAGAGGCGTGGTGCGATTTATAAAATATCCCGGGTCGAAACGGTATTCGTCCTCCACTTCACCAAGTAAATGATCTGCCATAACGAGCAGTCTGGAATGATCATCCAGAGCTTGAATACTGTTTGCAAATCCAGCAGGGATATGGATGACATTTAACTGATTTGAACAGGCAATAAATTCCGTCACTTCAGTGGTTGGATCAGGATTTTCCCAGTCATTGATTCTTACCAACGAAATCAGGAATCTTCCGGAAACCGAAACCATCCATTTCTGTTCAATTTTATGCCCCTGCCATGCCCGGACAAACTCCGTACTTTCATTTTCGATGAGATAAATTCTCTTAACAGGTGTAGCGTCAAAGTGATTATTATACAGAACGCTTCCCCGGTGGTCTGTAAAAACATTTCCTTTGATGAGTTGAGGGTCAAACATCTTTTTTATTAATTCTTGTAATACACCTCAAATATATTAAAATATACCTTATAAAGTATCCTGCTATAAAGTGTTATTGAAATTTTTGAAGGTTTTCTCCAGCCCTTCAGATGCGGACACCGGTAATTGAATGATTCCGAGTGCCTTTTTGATTTTTTCATTCGAAACGGTGTAGGTCTCCGTAAGTTTTAGCAGGCGTTCGGAATTGAAAGGAAGATTGAGCGTGTCGCCAATACGGCCTAAACTTCTGACAAAACCCTGCGGAAGATTCCAAAAGACAGCTCTTTTTCCGGCGGCGTGAGCCATGAGCCGAACCACCTCGTTGGTAGAGAGCGTCTCATCATCAGCGAAATTGTAAATACCGGACGGAAGATTCGTGGTGAGCATTTGGTGGATAAGGAAATTAAGATTGTCGATGCTGAGATAAGAACGCATATTCCCAAAAGCCGCCAAAGGCCATGGAATTCCTTTCTTAACGGTTTTGTACAGCAGATTGAGATTGCCTTTATTGCCGGGACCGTGAATCATACACGGGCGGATGATAAAAAGCCGTTTACCTTCCGGCAGCTGTTTCGATAACAGGTACTGTTCAGCCAGCAGTTTTGATTTACCGTATGGAGTGGCAGGATGTGGAGGATGGTCTTCATTCAAAACTCCTTCCACCTCATCTGCAGCAGCTTTAACAGACGAAAAATAAAAAAAATCGCGAACATCAGAGTTTAAAAAGGCTTCAAAAAGTATTCTGGTAAGGTCGGTATTTACCTTATAATATTCCTCTTCCACAGCTGTACTCGCAGTATCATGGGCTTTGCCCGCAAGGTGAATGACGGCATCAGCATGTTGAGAAAAACGGTCTTCCCAGCCGGGGATTCGAAGGGACAAGCCCACAACCTCTATATTTTTTCTGATGAGGCAGTCAGAAAGATTCTGGCCCACGAAACCGGAAATACCGGTGATAATTACCTTCATGCAAATACTTTTTTTTCAATCTCATCAAACAAAAATTCCTCAGTAAAAAATTCCTTTATAAAAGAGATACCATTCATTCCGTGCTGCTTGCGCACTTCAGGATTCTGAAAATAATATTCCATACTCATTTGAATGGCCTCCGGAGTAATTTCGGTATAAATCCCCGTAAAGTCTTCTACGATCGCATCAACACAACCGGTTTTGCGCGTCGTAATCACGGGAATGCCACTCGCGGAGGCTTCCAGGATCACCATCCCGAAACCTTCACGATATGAAGGCAGGATAAAAACATCCAATTCGCTGTAATAGTGGGAAGTGTCTGCCACAAGGCCCATATTTTTTACGGAATTGAGCTGCATGATTTTATCGGTTGTCTCCTGAGGCAGCGGATCCCTTTCATCAAACGGACCTACGAGATGAAGTTCCGCATATGGATGGTCAGCCGCAAATTTCTCCCAGGCAGCAATGAGTTCAACGATTCCCTTGTCAATACTGAGGCGTCCTACAAAACCCACAATAAAATTAGGATTGGTCTTTGTACGCGGTTTAAATTTATGGAGGTCGATTCCGTTACAGGCTCCTCTGCCCAAAAGCAAGTTCTTAGATGGAGGGTTAAGCCTGAATCTATTGGATTCATCGATAACGGATGAACTCACATTTACCACTTTATGAGCAAGCAATGCGGTAAATTTTTCAATGGCCACCAGTAGTGTTCTTTTGAATCCGGTAGCAGTTTCAAAAACCAGTCCGTGCCGGAAAAAAACCCGCCTGGGAGTTCCGGCCAGAAATGAGGCGAGCATTCCCACGAGACCACCTTTCGGAGAATGGGCGATTACAGCGTAAAACCGCTCTTTTCTGATAAACCGGTAGAGTTTATAGACGGACTGCATGTCCTGCCAGAGGTTTATACTTCTTACAATAGGGACGGGAAAAGCCGTGAAACCTTTAGCTTTAGCTTCTGAAAAAAGTTTTTCGTCTTCGGTACAGGCAACATAAAACCGATATCCCTTACCGTTGAAATACGAAAATTGATTGCCAAAAAAATGATTGATGACAAACGATATGGAAATGACATGTAAAATCTTATTAGGACTGCTCATTGGTGATTTTTTTTAACACGTTCCTCCATTCCTCAAGTTGAGGAAGTTCACTGTTTTGGTTCCGGCGCGAAATCATCCAGCGGTCATTCCCGGACAGATGTGTAAAGGTCGCGACTGCAATTTTCAGAAAGTTTTCCGTCATGAGTTTGGTTTTCAGCAAAAAACGGGATTTCAGATAAGGGTGATGGCGCAGCAGTCTGTTTTTCTGGAGGAGCCGGAAACGGTATGTGCTGAGTTTGAACGCAAGTGGATCCCGGTAAAAAAGAAGCGGTTCACTGATAACACTGAAACGCGACTGTGGAAAACTCCTGAGCCAAACATCCGCATCTTCCACGCCGGTCAGATGTTCGGAGTAGGGATATTTTTTAAAAAATTCCGTTTTCCCTGTAACGGTGGGATGGTTGAACAATATTGTACTGAACAGCTCTCTGTAGTTGCTTAAAAGCTTGGCTTTTCTGAACGCCAGAATATGATTATCATCATCCAGAACAACAACGGAAGAGCCTACAGCATCCAGCTCCGGATGCTGCTCAAGAAAAGAAACCTGTCTTTCGAGGCGGTAAGGGAACATCAGATCATCCGCGTCCATTCTTACAAAATATTTTCCCTTTGCCTGCGCAACCTGTTGGTTTAGCCTGAACGAAATTCCCTTATTCAGACCGTCAGAAATCAGCTGTATTCGTTGGTCATCAAAGGTCTTCACAATTGCAACAGAATCATCAGTACTTCCATCATCTGTAATAATGAGTTCAAAATTTGTGTACGTTTGGTCCAACACAGATTTCAGCGTATCTGCTATGAATCTGCCGGCATTGTAAACCGGAATGCCTATGCTTACCAACGGGGTACTGACTTCCATATTTATTGTTCTGTTAATTGCTTACGGCAATATTTTTTTGTTTTTTCAGGAAATTAACCAATTCCTGGGTTTTGCCGTTGCTATCAGTCTTCAGTTTTTTAAAGTTAAGCTTAATGCGCTGCTCATTATCCGATTTCCAGTATAGGCCACTTCGGTTATTCTGCCAATGGCTTCCAGTGATATTGATGTAGCCCTGAGCATCATATAAACCTTTGATATCATTCAGCGAAGTAGTAAAGGCATATGCTGAACCGTCATCGGTGTGTCGGGTGATGTTTATATTCACCGTCTTGATTCGGGAACGTTCCTTAACCCCTAGTGCATTCATATTGACTGAAATACCGCCTGAACTATTGTTAAAAGTATACACGTCATTCAGATTTACATTTTGCATGATGTGATCCTCTACACTGGGTTCGATATCAACGCCACATTCAGGGAGCGTGCCGTGGGTATTTGAGATCAGTATATGATTTACGAAGACGTTTTTGGCAGATGTGATTGATATTCCATTCCTACGCACATTATCAATCCACCCATTCGAAATGTAAATATTCTCGCTGTAGCCGTTATCTTCAGAGCCTATAAAAATACCGTCGCCAAAGGTATCATAAATCCGGGGATTCTCTATGACAATATTGCGCGAATTGAGGATGGAGATCCCCGCACTCCATTCGCCTCTCTGTTCTGCTTTTTCATTTCTGCTTCCACGGATTTTTGCATTCACAATCCGTACATTTTCTGCATTATAAACTTTGATGATATCCGAATATTTCGCAGTAGCAGGACCGGAAAACAGAAGTATAGAATTTTTCTGGAAAATAAGAATCCTATCCGAAGGCACGGTAAGACCATTCATATTAATGAGAAGAGGAAAAGAGGGAAATACAGTTACTTTATTTTCATTAACTGCTCTTTGGATCAATGCGGTATAATCTGTCTTACCTGACCGGTCATATCCATTCGGCAGATCGTCCGCGATATAGCTTCTCGTTGCAGGCATAACAAGATTAGTATTGCTCAAATAACTACTGGTCAGGCTTTGCGGAGGAAGCCTGTATTCATAATTTTTACCTAAAATCCATAGCAGGAACATGGCCGGTAAACCAAGAGATAATAGTAAAACGGTTGTACGCATATGCAAAAATATTAAAATTAATATAGGAAAAATAATATAAACGCATTGCGCCTGATTTTTATTTGCTCTGATAGCTTAGGAAAAACAGGAATATGGCAGTAAGGAGCAGGACGGTAGCCGTTGCAAGCCTTCTGCCCGTGCCCACCTTAAAAAGGGGTACCAGTAAAAAAGGAATTACTACCCAAGACATTACTCCCCACCGGTCTGAATACGGCAGCTGGAACACCATAAAAAACAGCGAACTGCTCAGTAGATAATACTTGAAAAGTTGGGTAGAGCCATCTGAAACATAGACAAACTTCCTGATGTAAACAAAAAATAGCAAAAACAGGGTATTAAAGGCGACAAACTGTGGCTTAAACCCTATGCTGTATAGTTTGGAAAACTTCGCAACCTCTAAGTAGCCGCTTCTTCTCTCATCAATCAATAAAAAACCTATATAATCTTTAAAAGTTAATATACTGACGCTGAAAACCGACAGCACAAGAGTGAAAAAATAAAGGAAATAATAATAGCCCAACCGTATTTTGCGAAGAGATATCACAAGAAGAAAGAGAATGACCGGGATTAATCCTGTAAGGTGGAAACCAACCGACAGCACCGCAAATATAATGACACTTTTTTTAAAAAAAGTCACCGGCTCCTTGTAATACTGAGACAGTGCCAGTGCGAAAAAACCCAGAGACACTCCCTGCCTGATGGTGTTAATTCCCATGGCCTCGAAAAAAAACAGACTGATAAAAGAAAACAACACGAGATAAACATTGCTTCCCAAGCTTCTGGCATAGTAAAAAAATGCGAATCCAAATGTAGCCAGATAAAGAAAGGCCATCACAAAAAAGTAAAGTGTCGGATCATTCGAGAACTGATTCAGTCCTGTAAATACAAAACCCATCAAAAAATCGGTGCCTTGCTCATAGTGCCGGTAATTTTTGTACTGCCAGTAATACATCAAGGTATCGGTACCAATTTCCTTGTCACGCAGGCCGAACAGTAAAAGCAGCGCTACCAGAGTCGCAAAGGCAAATACCAGTCCGGTTTTTGTGAAATTCCGCTTTTTAATGTCGATGGCTGCCGAAAAATACAGGGCAACAAAGGCAATAAAAATTATAACTGTGTTATAAAGGGTGTTAAAGTTCTCCATGATCAGTAGTCCGATTCTTTTTATACTCCATTTGTCAATACGGAATCACCCGTAGTTTTTGTCGCAATAATTAATTTTTATCCCGTTTATTCAATCCGGAGCTTTCGCTCCAGAAGTCCAGATATTGCTGGGCAACATTAATATAATGGTGTTCCTTTTCCACAAACTGCCGGGATTTGTAACCCAAGTCCCCCAGAGCAATTTTATCGTCAAGGAGCATCTCCACCTGAGCAACAATCTGTTGCGCATCAGGCGTAATATTAATGGCTGGATTTTCGGTGCTGTAGTGAAGCGCTGTTGCAGATTCCGGCTCATTGCCACCCAATACCACTTTTCCCTGCGCCATCGAAAACAGGGCGTTCATGGCGAGAGAATAGGATCGGGTCTGGTCCACAATCACGTTGGCCGCTCCGGTCACTTCCAAGTATTCTTTTAGCGGCAGCTGACCCGCAATGGTGAGTTCCAGATCATTGGGATATTTCCTTCTGAGGATCTCAAAAGCCTTTTCCACAAACTGGGTGCCCTTCATGCCATACCGGTTCAGGCCGTGAAAAATCTTGATTTTATTTCCCACCATATTATCACGGTATTTGATTTTATCAATGTTAACAGGAATTGGAATCGTGCGCTTGGGGATCGGATACCCAGAGTATGGAACGCTGTATTCAAACATAATGGGAATATAGCCGTCGATTTTCGCGAGTAGATCTTTATTCCACTGTAAAAAATCTGCGTTCTCCTGCGGAAGTTCAGCGCTTGATTTCCGGAGGTGGTCTTCCCGCGCCCCTTCGAGCCAGCTATATTTCAGATCCCCGCTATGTTTCATCCAGTAATCCCAGATTACAGGATCCTCACCGGCGCCCGACAAAAAGGTTTTTTGGTTGTTTTTAATCAGCTGCTCAAGAATAAAACGGTTAAACCGCAGACTTTCATAGGATACAATTCCTGCATTCATGATCTGCAAAACATCAAAGCCTTTCAGTTCACGCAGCGAGGCAACATATTTGGAAACCATATGGAGGTAATTCAGATACCGGTTCTTAAACCCGGAATCAAAACTGTAATCGGAAGGGAGGTTTTTAAATCCATCCTTTCTTGAGGCGATCACCACATCCTGGTCGAGCTTCATGAGCCCATCTTTCAGATGATTGTGAAAACCGCTGTATTCTCCAAATAATAAAATTCTCATGTTTCGGCTGCTGTTTATTTAAAGTTCACTTCCAGAAAAGCCTTCAGCAGGAGGCTGTTTGGTAATAATAAAGAGGTGTCTACTCACTTTCCGCAATGCACTGGGCTCCGCAAATATATCGCAATAAGGTCCGTGCGGCAATCTGTTCCCTGAAATATTCAGCATTTTCATTTAATTTGCAGCACCCATCCTTACCTTAGTTTATTTTTAATGGAAGCCAGTATAGCCTTCAAGTCCAGTCTTTTGTCCAGTTCCCGATAGGCATGCCATCCGGAAACAAGAACAATTGCAGATCCAAAAATATACGCCTCCTTTACTCCTGCCAACTTCACTACCAGCAGACAGACCAGTGCGAGCAGAAGCTGTAAAACAAATATCTTTATAAAATCTGAGGAAAATGAAAACCCATAACGTGTTTTGGCCACCAGAAACACCTGAATCAGATGAAGGAAATAAGAGGCCAGAAACGAAACTCCGAGTCCGGTTAAACCCCAGTAATGATAGCCGAGGATGTTGAGAGCCAAGGTATAGGTATTCGTCAATAACTCATTCCAAAAGAAAAGCCGGCTGTTCCCTTTCGCAAGAAAAAGAAATCCAATCGCCCAGCTAGCGGTTTTAAAAAACATGCCCAGTGCCGCATACAGTATCATATCATTAACCTCGATAAACTGTGTTGAATACAGCAGGATAATGACCCAGTTGATGAAGACCAGAAAAATCATAATAATGGGTGCAAGAATAAGCAGTGCTACTTCCGCCTGCTGATTGATTACCGTTCGGCTTTCTGCATTGCTGTGCGCAACCGCGGCAAGTCGGGGATAATAATCGGTGCTCATGGCGGTAAAAACAATGCCTACATAAGTGCCAATAATGGCAAATCCCGCATTGTAGAGCCCTACATCGGCCACGCCGCCTGTATTGGAAATAAAAATTCTGATGATATAGGAAGCAGCTACGGTGATGAGGCTGCTCAGCGAAAGCATAAAACCGAGTTTCAACATAGGCTTTCCCCGGTGCACCGCTTCTCTGAAGGTGAGTGCAACGGTTTTTATTTTCATTTTATTGGCAAACCGGTACTGTACAGCCAGCAGGGCAAGCGCAGTAAGAACCATGGCCGGAACGATCCCCGCATTACCGAAAAAATAATAGAGCGGCAGCGACGCTAGTAAACCCAGAACCGAAGCATAAACAATGGCTTTGGCAAGCCAGTTGATCTTCCTCAGTCCCTGAAGCAGTACTACCTGTCCGGCCGCAAGCTGATTGATTAGTAAAGTTACAGCAAGGGCAACAAATGCTAACGTATAGTCATAGGTACCAAAAGTCAGTTTGCTCAACAACGGCGAAAGGGCTACTGTTACAGCCATTCCCAGAAGTCCGGTGAGCCAAACCAGTTTCCGGAATACCGCAACGGTCTGCAGGATTTTATTTTCGTCGTCTTCACGGCTGGCTTCCGAAATATCCCTGACTGCACTGGTCCCTAAGCCAAAATTCGTTGCAGAGGCTACTAGCAGAACGGTCGTCTGCAGCAGACCCATAATCCCGATACCTGACGGCCCAAGCAGTACCGCCACTACCTTGGAACGGATGAGCTGTACCAGTATATTGAATACCTGAACCCCTCCAAATACGGATGTGGCTTTCATGATCTGGCGATATGACGACTGCTCTTCGGACATCAGAGGTTTTTAATGACTTTTGCGGGTATGCCCCCGATAATGACGTTCGGAGGAAATTTTCCCGACACCACTGCACCGGTGGCAACGATGCTGTTTTTTCCAATCTCTGAATTTTTCAGTATCGTGACATTATTCCCAATCCATACATTTTCATGGATGTTCACAGTGCCTATTTCACCCATTTCATTTCTTTTTTCAGGTTCAGTACCGTGAGCCTCAAAATCCATTAAGGTGACATTCTGCCCGATAAAAGTTCCGGCTCCGATCCTGATTCGGTTCGCTGAACAAATGAAGAGATTATTGTTGGTCGCCACATTCTCGGCGATGGAAATTTCTGCAGCGCCGAGCCGGGTCTGTAATTCGATGCTCCCGCCATAATGAAATCCGCCGCCTTTTGTGCCAAAAATACAGTTCTCACCAAAGCGGATAGTTCCGGGTCCGGTAACAAAAGTTTTTTGCTGAAATGCCGGCATCTTTTCGTAGACACAATGCGCTTTCGAAAACAGGTTAGGCAGCAGAAAATACCGAAACTGATTAAAACGTTTCAACATCAATGCATAGGACGGTTTCAGCGCTTCTTTAAGCATAGCTGTTTATTTTACGGATCACAAGTCCCACGTCTTCATCAGACATTACGGGAGAGATGGGTAAACTCAGGACTTCATCGTGAATGCGCTCAGTAATTGGGAATGAAAGTACGTTCCACTCCCGGTAGGCCTCCTGCCTGTGGGGTGGCACCGGATAATGAATAAGTGTCTGTACACCGGCTGTGGTCAGGTATTCCTGAAGTTTGGCCCGGTCAGCGCTTCTGATTACAAAAAGATGCCACACATGCTCTGCGGGATTCCCCGGCATTTGCGGCAGCTGGATATCCGGATGCCGGATTTCCTCGATGTAGCGCATGGCGATTTCTCTTCTCCTTGCATTTTCCCCATCAATATATTTCAGTTTCACATCAAGTACTGCCGCCTGCATCTCATCCAGACGCGAATTCAGTCCCTGGTAAATATTAATGTATTTCTGGTTCGATCCATAATTGGCCAGGATGCGTACTGTTTCCGCTAACTCAGCGTCATTAGTAGTGATGGCACCGGCGTCACCCAGAGCTCCGAGATTTTTCCCCGGGTAAAAACTGAATCCTGCAGCATCTCCCAGATTTCCGGTTTTCAGGGCCTGCCATTCGGCACCTATGGCTTGGGCATTGTCTTCAATGATTTTTAGCTGGTGCTTATTTGCCAGCGATTTCAGTTCTTCCGAAAACACCGTTCTTCCGTACAGATGCACAATCATGATCCCTTTTGTCTTCGCCGTGATTTTTTCTTCAATGCGGGTGAGGTCTAGATTGAAATTCGCAGGATCCGGTTCAACCAAAACGGGCACCAGTCGGTTATCTGATATGGCAAGTAGCGAAGCGATATAAGTATTGGCGGGCACAATAATCTCATCTCCTTGTTCCATGATCCCCATCTCGATATAGGCACGAAGGATCAGTCGGAGGGCATCAAGCCCGTTGGCAACGCCCACGGCATGCTGAGCTCCGATGTAGGTGGCAAGGTTTTTTTCAAACGTTGCTACTTCCCTGCCCAGCAGATACCAGCCGCTTCGGAATACATTGAGTATCCGTTCTTCGGTTTCCTGCTGATGGGCAAGATTGATTTTTTGCAGGTCTAAAAATTTTATCATGGTGTCCTGTTAAGAAAGTTATCTGAAAGTTGGTGGTACGGTGATTTCCGCCACTGCCATCGGGTTTCACCGGTGGTAGGTAATATTACCCTTTTCATCAATCGTGCCACGCTGCTTCGCAGGATTCCCAAACCATACGGTATAGTCCGGAATATCTTTTGTCACCACACTCCCGGCACCAATTAATGCATAGGCACCAATACAGTTTCCGGCAACTATGGTTGCATTGGCACCAACTGAGGCTCCCCTTTTTACAAGGGTTTTCGCAAAGGAATCGGGATACTGTTTCGACCGGGGTACCAAATCGTTTGTAAAGGTTACATTAGGCCCTATAAAAACGTGGTCTTCAAGAGTAACACCGTCCCAGATCTGTACGCCGGGTTTTACCGTCACAAAGTCCCCGATCACCACATCGTTTTCAATAAAGACCTGACAATTGATGTTGCAGTGGTTACCAATGGCGGCGCCTGCTAAAATCACACAGAACTGCCATACCGAGGTTTCTTCTCCAATACGTAAAGTCTGCACATCAGCCAGCGGATGTATTTTAGCCATTATTTCTCATATTTAAATATTCCTCATAATCCCGGAGGTAATCACTTTCCGAATACAGATGCGAAGCCAGGACCAGACAGATGGCACCGGAAGAAAAATTAACTTCCGAAGCCCAGATGCCAGGCGGAATGTGCAGACCCATATCGGGACGGTTCAGAAAAACCTGTCTCCTGAACCTGCCATCGTCAAGCGAAACTTCGAAACTGCCACCTGCAGCAATCAGGAACTGGTGGCACTCGCGGTGAGCATGTGCTCCCCTGCTCTCTCCACCGGCAATATCGTAAAGGTAAAAGACCCGTTTCACTGCAAAGGGGAAATCGGAATCATTTTCCACAACGGTCAGATTTCCTTCCCTGAAGTTTATTTTATCCAGGCCAATCACCGAGCAGTCGAAAACCGAAATATTACTGGACATGACGCTCCTTTTTAAATGCTTCAAAATCACGGATATAATCAGCGTCACTGTACGGCAGATCCGAAACAATGAGCGCAAGCGCATTTGTCGAGAAATTCTCCAGAGTCCTCCAGTACATCGCAGGAACATAAAGTCCGTAATAAGAGCGGTTCAGCGAAAACACCTCCTCATTTTCTCCGTCAGTAAGCACCACATCGAAGCTGCCGGAAAGTGCCGTGATAAATTCCTGCTGCCTGCGGAAGGCATGGCTGCCCCTTCTTTCTCCACCCGGCACATCATAGATCCAGTAGGTCCGTGCAATCCCGAAAGGGAGTTGGCGCGGATGTTCAAAAAAGGAAAGATTGCCGCGTGGATCTACGATCTTAGGAAGCTGAATGATCCGCGGCCTGTTCATTGGATTTTTCATAAATGTTTTTTATCCGGAATACGGGGTTCAGAACTTGTCTTTCAGTTTCTGTAAGAAACTTCTATCCTTAGCGGTGTATCCATATCCGTATTTATTACCGTATCCAAAATAATCTTTATCCACATCATTCAGTACAAAGGCTACATTTTTAATTTTTTTGGAATCAATCTGTTTATTCGCAAAATCGATGAGGCTATTTTCGGTATAGCCCGACCGTGTTACATAAATGGTGGCATCGGCCATTGCTGAAAACAGGAAGGTATCAGTCACCAGCATTAGCGGTGCAGTATCCAGAATAATATAGTCATACAGCGGCGCCAGCATTTCAATTAGCATTTCGTACCTGCCGTTCGAGAGCAGTTCGGTGGGATTCGGCGGTATGCTTCCCGAATATATCACATCGCAGTTCGGATTGAAACTGGAAACATGAATAATATCTTTAATACCTGTACTTTCGTCATACAGGTATTCTGTTAAACCGGCCAGACCTTTGCGTTCCGTGTTATAGCGCTGGAGCTGCGGATTCCGGATATCAGAACCGATGATCAGCACTTTATTTTTAACAGAAGCCAATGTCAGTGCCAGATTTACAGAGACAAATGTTTTTCCTTCCCCTTTTACCGTTGACGAGACAAAAATGATTTTCGCACCATCTTTCTTCGGCAGCATGAATTTCATATTTGTAATCATAATTCTGAAGGCTTCCGCCATTGGGGTCAGATCGTTCAGTTCCACCAGTTCGTTCTGTCCTTTCTCTACCCTTGGCAGCTCACCCAGAATAGGAGCATGCGACAGTCTTTCCAGATCATGTTTGGAGCGGATTTTATTATTGAACATTTCGCGCAGATAAATAAAGGTGAACGGCAGCAGCAGTCCCAGGAACAGCGCTCCTCCCAAAATCAGTATTTTTTTTGGGGCTACAGGTTGTTCCGACGGATAAGCGGCATCAATAACGCGCGCCTTTGGTGCTGTAATTGCCAGTGAAATGGCTGCTTCCTCCCTTTTTTCCAGTAGGAGTAAATAGAGGTTCTCTTTGATCTGTTGCTGTCTTTCGATGCTGCGGAACATTTTTTCCTGAGCAGGAATCTTTGTGATTTTGGAATTCAGCACATTCTGCTCCCCCGCAATCTGGTTTCTGGCCGCTTGTAAGGCCACCTGATTTTTAACAAGTCCGTCCATCACCGAAGAACGAAGGACCGAAATCTGTTTGTTCAGGTCCGATACTACGGGATTCTCCGGTGTGGCATTTTCCAAAAGCCTGTTTCTTTCCAGGATCAGCTGGTTATAGGCATTGATATTGGCCGAAGCTGTAGGATTGCTGAGTCCCACACTCGATGGCAGGGTTTGGTTGCTCCCGAGTTTCGACATATAGGTGATCAGGTCACTGGTGAGTTGCAGCTGGGTTTCTGTTTCCAGAATGCGCCCGCGTGCGGCGGCTGAACTTCCCAGTGCAAGCGATGCTTCTGCAGGAATATCGGTAATTTTGTTTGCGATTTTAAATTGTTCTTTCTTACTTTCAACTTCGCCCAGTTCATTGGCAATGATGCCGATACGTTCGTCAATAAAATCTTTTGTCTTCTTCGACTCTGCATTTTTATCGTTAATCGCATCACTGTTGTAAGCATCAATCAGTTTATTGATGATGCCTGAGGCTTTCGCAATATTGGGATAATTAATGGATAAATCCAGAACGGTGGCATCTTCATTCACCAGGTCCACCTTCATCATTTTCTGAAAGCTGTTTACTGCAGCCCTGGTAGGCATATAATTGATTTCCATAACCCCGATAGATTCCTTTTTGGAAGGGATATATCCAGGATTTTTCCGAATCATAATGTTGGCATACGGAAGGCTGATCGTTTTACCGTAGGTTGTGACAATTTTTTCATGCAGGTCTTCGGACGAAATCTCAAGCCGGTCTCCGGAAATGTTCAGGATAAGGGGATTTTCAATAGGTTCATCATATTCCTTTTCATTGATGAGCTGAATCAGGACAGGTGATGATTTTCCGTAGAGCTCATGATCTCTTAATCCCTCTTTGTTGATGAGTGAGGTCTGCAGACCCAATTCAGTTACCACGCCGTACATGAGTTTTTTGGACTTCAGCACTTCTATCTCATTTTCGATACTGTTCGTCCCCATGGAGCCGAATCCTCCCAGTTCCGAAAGCATTCCCATATCCGCTGAAGGCGTTTTTTTGGTGTCTTTAATCAGGGCCGTAGCCTTGACAGTGTACACCGGCGTCGTGATTTTAATATAGAAAACGGCAAGTGCGAGCAAAGCAATTACAGAGAGTATGAACCACCACCATTTTCGGATATACGGTTTAATCAGTTCATTGATGTTGAACTCCTCTGAAGCTTCCACTCCTGCATTTAATTGTTGACTCATGGATATAGGGTATGGAAGTTAGTTTTTGAAAATCGTGATGAAAATACCGGCCAAACCAATGACTGTACCGGCTATCGCAATATAGGTTCCGGTATTTGGATCCAGACGCGATACCTTATCCTTGGTCTGGTTGGCGGATACATAAATCACATCGCCCTGCTTCAGCTGAAAAAAGGGAGAATTGATGAAATCGGCGTCCATCAGATTGATCCGCTCTTTGGTAATGCTTCCGTTTTCGCTTCTTACCATCAGAATGTCATCTCTTTTACCGTAAATGGTCAGGTCGCCGGCCAGACCAATAGCGTTCAGCAAAGTAGACTGTCCCTCAGGAATCGTGTACTGACCTGGTCTTGCGACCTCTCCGAGGACAGTTACTTTAAAATTAACGAGTTTGAGGGAAACGTTTGGTGATTTCACGTAGGCGGAAATGCGTTGGGTAAGTTCGGCCTTGAAGGCTTCTACAGTCTTTCCTTCCGTTTGAAGAACTCCCAAAACAGGAAAGTCGATGGTGCCTTCTGAACTCACCAGATACTGTCTTTCAACCGCTGCAGATGAACTTCCTGTGGGGCTTGCCGCAGACTGCGAATAGTAACTTTGGTTAAATGGGCGTACCACCTCCATATCCTTGGCTGAAACAAAGGCCTGCAGAATATCGCCTTTCTGTATCGTAGAGGCCGCAGTCTTCATGGCGGCTTCGGCAGCCAGTGCTTCCACATTCTGCATGTAGTTGATTTCACTGGTTTTATGCCGGGTTTTGCACGAGGTAACCAATAGAAAGCAAAAGGCAGAAAAGAGTAATATTGTTCTGTTCATTCGGGACATTAAAATAGAATTTTTACAAATATACAATTCTAAATTACTTGTCCAATACTTCATAAATCGAATTGTTGCTTTTGTACTCGGGAACAATTTTTTTAAGCAGCTGCACCACTTCCACTTTCTCCCTTCTCAGGGCACATTTAATAATCAGGCTCGTGTACCTTTCAATATCGGGATATTCCATATTGGTATCCTTCGAGACCATAATTTTTTCGTGATGGGTGGGCATAGTGGTGGCGTCGTCGCTCAGGAGTTCTTCATAGAGCTTTTCGCCTGGCCTAAGTCCGGTATAGATGATTTTGATATCAGTATCGGGTTCAAATCCCGAAAGTTTAATCATGCGCCGGGCAAGATCCAGGATTTTCACCGGTTCTCCCATATCAAACACGAAGATCTCTCCCCCTTTCCCCATGGTTCCGGCCTGCAGTACAAGTTCACAGGCTTCGGGGATCGTCATGAAATAACGTACGATGTCGGGATGCGTAATGGTCAGGGGACCGCCGCTTTCAATCTGTCTTTTGAAGTGGGGAATCACCGATCCGTTTGAGCCGAGCACATTGCCGAAACGGGTCGTAATAAATTTCGTCCGGTTACCTTCCACATTCTGCAGGGCCTGAACATAGAGTTCGGCGGCTCTTTTCGATGCGCCCATTACATTTGTAGGCTTTACCGCTTTATCCGTTGATACCATGACAAACCGGTTCACGTCGTATTTGCTCGAAAGGGAAGCCACAATTTTCGTACCGAGTACATTCACCAGTATTGCCTCATGTGGGTTGGCCTCAATCAGCGGCACATGTTTGTAAGCGGCGGCGTGGTACACAAACGAAAAGCGGTAACGTTCGAAAAGCGGCTCAACACGATGGCGGTTTGATATATCGGCCAGTACGAATTTAAAATGGATCTGCGGAAATTTCTCGCGCATCTCCAATTCCATATCATGCAGCGGCGTTTCAGCCTGGTCCAGAATTACGATAAGCTCAGGCTCAAAAAGAGCAACCTGGCGTACAATCTCACTACCGATGGAACCTGCCCCGCCGGTGATCAGGATGTTCTTGCCGGCATGACGGATAATCACTTCCTCGTTTTCAATTTTAATCGGTTTCCGGTTCAGCAGGTCCTCAATCTGCAGCGTGCGGATGCTTGACCCGAGGTCGCTGTCACGGAGTTTCTGTACCGATGGGGCCTTAAATATCTGAAGATCTTTTTCAAGAAAGAGGTTCACCCAAGCATTCATCTCTTCCTTTGTCATCATTTCCTTGATGATGAGGACGCCGTCCAGCGCAAGATCTATTTTATTCGAAAGCTCGATCTTGTCTTTGGAAAAAATAGGTTTACCGAGGAGTTTGGCACTTCGTGAGTCATTTCTTTGGGTGAGGAAGCCCACAATTTGGTAGGGCAGGTTGGGCGTGTCCAGAATGGCCCGGGCGATCGCAATAGCCTGCTCATCAATTCCCAGAACCAGAATCCTTTTCTTCAGGCCGCTTTTTCTGAATTCCCTCAGCAGATAAAAAAATTCCTTTACTGAAAACCTAAACAGGAAAAGTATCATGAAGGATACCGTGAAATAAATAACCAGGATAGGAATGCGGAAAACATTGTAGCCCGTGATGCTGGAGACTGTTATATTTACAACGCCCAATGTAATCAGGGTACAGAAACTTGCGAGCAGGAGTTTGGCGAGATCAATGAAGGAAGAATGCCGGATAATTCCTGCATAGGTCTTAAACAGAAACATAAACACCATGTTCACCGAAATAATAATGGCATATTTCTGAGACTGAGGAAGAATGTTATATGGTTTTACATTCAGTTTGGCCAGAATCATATAGGCGAGATGTACCGCAGCGAGCAGCAGCAGCATATCAATGAGTAAAATAATCCACCGGGGGAGATATCTTACATCCGACAGATTCACGATATTATCACCTCCGTAAATCCTGTTCTGTAGACTTTTAAGATTCATAGATTCTGATCGGTGATGTTAGGGCAATATAGCTGTTGTTCATGTATCTCAAAAAGGTTTAACGTTTAAAAAGTTCAGAGCAGACATTTCAACTTATGCTCATGAGCTGATTCACGACACTGCCGATTCGGTCAAAATGCAACGGTTCGAGGTTCGATCCGGATGGAAGGCAAAGGCCGTTTTCAAAGAGATTTTCCGAGACCGAACCGCCGATGTATCCGGCTTCTTTAAATACCGGCTGCAAGTGCATTGGCTTCCAAAGAGGTCTGGATTCAATATTATCTCCGAGCAGTTTCATCCTCAGATCTTCCCGTGTAAAACCAGCTTTTCCCGGATCAACCATAATTGCTGACAACCAGTGATTGGAGAAATAATTACCGTCGGGCTCAGTAAAAACTTCCACCCCATCCAGGTCTTTAAATAAATCCACATAAAAATCATGGTTCTTCCTTCTTGCCGCGACGCGGTCTTTCAACACTTCCATTTGGCCACGGCCTATGCCGGCACATATATTACTGAGGCGGTAATTGTATCCGATTTCAGAATGCTGGTAATGAGGGGCTTCATCCCGCGCCTGTGTCGAAAGGAAGAGCGCTTTTTCTTTATATTTTTTATTTTTTGAGACAAGGGCACCTCCACCTGAAGTGGTAATGATCTTATTGCCGTTAAAACTGAGGATAGACATTTCGCCGAAGGTTCCACACGCTCTGCCTTTGTAGTTACTGCCGAGGGCCTCAGCCGCATCTTCAATAAGTGGCACCTCAAATTCATTACAAAGTGCGGTGATCTCATCCATCTTGGCGGGCATGCCGTAGAGATGCACAACAATCACCGCTTTCGGCAGCTTTCCGGCTGCTGCACTGGCAACCAGGCCTTCGCGCAACGCCTCCGGACACATATTCCATGTATCGGGTTCACTGTCGATAAAAACCGGTCGGGCGCAGACATAAGCAATGGGGTTCGCGGAAGCCGAAAAAGTCATGCTCTGGCAGAATACTTCGTCATCCGATTTGACGCCGAGGCTAATAAGCGCAAGATGCAGTGCTGCCGTACCCGAACTCAGGGCTGTAACATGGCAGTCATTCCCAAGGAAACTTTCAAGATCCGCTTCAAAGGCGTTCACATTCGGTCCTAAAGGGGCCACCCAGTTTTCTGCAAAAGCTTCATGGATATACTTGAGTTCGTTCCCTCCCATATGCGGGGTTGAGAGCCATATTTTAGAATTCATTGTCTTGTATATTTATACCTGTTTAATTATTTCAGGCTATCTGCATTTTCGATCTGCCTAAACCCAAGATGAGATTAATCTGCTATCGGGTTGAACCTTCGAAATACGTGTTATTCTCCTATCAAAACAGGCGGCAAAGCCTGCTGTATTACATATCGTTACCGCTATTTTTTTTAAAGTTAAAAAAATAATGTGGATATCGCATTGCAAACTCGTATGGTATGCATACCAAACACCTTATTCAAACTACGCTTCCAAGCCCGTGCCAAAGGCTATTTCCGGACCTGTCGCATGTTTCAATTCCAATATCTGACAAAAATAAGAAAATCCCCTGTTTTTTTTGTATTTTTTTTAACAAATGGTAAATTTTAACATGTACGCTTCGACTTCTCTCAACCACCGGGCTGGTGCATGATGTGGGATGTGAATATTGAATGTGGGTGCGGAAACAAAAAATAGAGCGTATACTTCGGTTTGATGAATAGGGGGAGTGGCGTGAGGCTGCTTCAACGGCATTCCCCCCTGACCGCAATTACCCTTGCCTACGCTGAGCAGGCAGAGCGCAGATTTGATCATGGGGTTGTTTCGGCGTTCCGCCTCTTCGCAATGACCGCTTCGGTTTCCGCTATTCCATCTGCAAAGAAATAGCAACTATTAACCAGATACTGAGTGCTACGGTGAGGTTTTCGGCTCTAAGAAAAAAATTTCCTATTCGTTAGACCATCGCTCTGGTTACCTTTAAAAAGCTCGCAAAAAATATGGTATAGGAGCAACCTCATACAGCACCAAATATTAAATTATTGCCGCTGGTGGTTAAAAAAACTTTTTTGCTCTACCTCAGCTACTCACTTTTTTATAAACTGTACCGCTTTTGAGTTTTCCAGTTTCAGCCAATAGCTTCCATTACTGATATCCTGAACCTGGATGCCTTTTCCATTATAGAATCCCGTTTTAATTTTTTGACCAATCGCATTATACATAAAAAACTTCTGATTTTTCACACCTACAATATAAAGAACATCAGCCACAGGATTTGGATATACTTTTATTTGAGGAGCCAAGATTGCAGAAGCAGTATGTAAAAAATTCATTTCGTAGTTCACCTTTATATTATAGAGTTGACTAGAAGCATTGTACTGAGCAGAAATTATAAAACCATCGTCCCCATTTACAGCTACATCTGTAACAGAACTGATAGCACCAGGAATTTTAAATAAGCCATTCGTTCCGAACGTGGGATCAGGTGTACCATTTGTGTTATATTTCAGAATATTTGCAGCATATTCATAGGGTAAACTGCTTTTATAATAGGAGGAAAAAACATAAATATTATGATCTAATTCCATTATTTTATGCGAAACGTGCATGGTCCATTGCCCAAATGAAGAATCAACGTTCCCACCATTTCCAAATGACGTATCTATTGCTCCTGAACGTAGGAATCTGGAAGCTCTTACATAGCAAAATGCAGGACTAATATCCACGTATTTTGCAATCAGAATTTTGCCGTCTTCCTGTATATTGTAATCGTAAATAGTAATATCTTTTGGTATATAGAAGTAGCCATTGTCTCCGAAACCTGCATCGGGAGTTCCATCTAAAAAATGACAGGTCCAGACATCTGTTTGGGTGTAGTTACTGTTATTATCATAATAGAACAAAGTTCCGAAGTTGTATATTTTACCATTCTTAATTCTGGTTTTCTTTAATGACAGAAACCTATAATCCCGGTTTATCAACATTGAACTGAATCCATTATTTCCAAAACCTGTATCAATGGTACCGTCAGGAAAAATTTTACAAAGGTTTGTGTACGTTTTTGCCGGAGTACTTGCATAGCTTGTTGAATTATAGACCAGAAAAATGTTATTGTTCTGATCCTTCATCAGATCTCCATAGGAAACTGTATTCGGTGTAAAAAGAAAATCTGCAAGCCTAAATCCATTCACTCCAAATGAAGTATCAACGGTTCCATTGGCTGTAATCTTAACAAGGTAAGCCTTCATATTTGCAGAACAGGAAAGGATGATCGCGTTATCAGCCAACATCACTGATCCATTTACAGTAATTGCACCGGTATTGTTTGGATAACCTGGAATATCTAAAAGTCCATTTGATCCAAAATTTCCGTCCGGTGTACCATTGGAATTGTATTTTGTAATAAAATAAGTTTTTGTAGTGTAGGAGCCAGTATCATAGTAGCCAATGTTTACTGTTTTTTGATCAGAAGTAAAGAAGGTTTTATTGTTATATTCTCTGTTTTCAATTGGCGGAATATTTACAAATATCTTTCCATTTGTTCCGTAATTGGTATCAACCACTTGAGCATGGAAAGAAACAAAACTTAAAAAGAAAAAGAATAGAAGTTTTTTCATAATCAGACTGTTATTTATTATGTTACAAAAATAGTTTTTCTTAATTAAAGTTTGTGTCCACTTAAACGGGCCTCTCTAAATGTTTAAAAATGTTTGGTTTTATGCCTTATTCAGCATCTATTGGAAGACCTAGACTTTTCTTAGCAACATTAGTTTTCGTTGAGAGCGAGGTGCCTTATTTTTCATTAAAGCTTATTAATTCATTAATACCACAAAATATATCTTTTTATCAGGTACATAACTGCTACACTTAAGTGTAGTTTTTAAACAGACAATAATGTTGTTACCTGTGAAATCAGATATCAAAAACTGCTGAAAGTCATCTAAAAATAAGGATAATGGCGCAGGAATTATGTGTAATTTTATACGATAAAAACCGCATCAAATGGATGACTTTATTGCAGCACGCTCGCAGATGGCCCTCTCGATGGCCTTCCATATTGTCTTTGCGTGCGTCGGAATGGTGATGCCTTTCCTTATGGCGTTCGCCCACTGGAAATACCTGCGCACCGGGAACGAACTCTACAAGGGCCTGACGAAAGCCTGGAGCAAAGGCGTGGCCATCCTCTTTGCAACGGGTGCTGTGTCGGGAACGATGCTCTCCTTCGAACTGGGCCTGCTGTGGCCGGAATTCATGAAGCACGCCGGCGCCATCTTCGGGATGCCCTTTTCCCTGGAAGGGACCGCTTTTTTCGTTGAAGCCATTGCGCTTGGGTTCTTCCTCTACGGATGGGAAAAATTCAACAGATGGTTCCACTGGTTCTGCGGGCTGCTCGTCGGCATCAGCGGACTGTCCTCAGGAATCCTCGTGGTTGCTGCGAACGGTTGGATGAACTCTCCCACCGGGTTCGATTATATCAACGGACAGTACCTCAACATCGATCCGGTAAAAGCCATGTTTAACGAGGCCTGGTTCCCGCAGGCTTTCCACATGACCGTTGCGGCGTTCTGTGCCACCGGATTTGCCGTGGCCGGCGTGCATGCCTACCTCATCATGAAAAAGAAGAATGTGGAATTTCACACGAAAGCGTTCCGAATCGCGGCCGTATTTGCCGTTGTGGGTGCTTTCGGGGCGCCGCTGAGCGGAGATATTGCGGCGAAATCGGTCGCCAAAAGACAGCCCATCAAACTGGCTGCCATGGAGGCCCATTTCGAAACGGAGAAAGGCGCGCCTTTTGTCATTGGCGGCATTCCGAATGAGGAAAAAGGAGAACTGAAATATGCGCTAAAGATCCCGAAGGTGCTGAGTTTTCTCGTGAGCAATGATTTCAACGCGGAAGTTAAAGGTCTGAATGATTTTCCGAGGGATGAATGGCCGCCGGTCGCAGTCGTGCATTACGCTTTTCAGATCATGATCTTCTTTGGGGTCATTATGGTACTGATTGGACTTATGTATGTTGGTTCCGTGTTTTTTAAGAAAGATTGGATGGCTAAAAAGTGGTTTCTCAAGCTGTTTGTGTGTGCGATTCCGTTCGGGTATATCGCCCTTGAAGCCGGGTGGACGGTCACCGAAGTGGGAAGGCAGCCGTGGATTATCTACGGGATTATGCGGACGAAAGATGCTGTAACTCCAATGCCGGGAATCCAGTATTCGTTCTATTTTTTCACCGCGGTATTCGTGTCGCTGTCGCTCATTATCCTCTTCCTGTTAAAAAGGCAGATCATGATGGTGCCGAAATTATATGATCCCACCGACCTCAATTTTCAAACCCAAAAATTAAAGAAATGATCTACGTCGTTATAGGATTTCTGTGGGTGTCCATTGTGCTGTACTTTATTCTGGGCGGTGCCGATTTCGGTGCCGGAATCGTGGAGCTCTTTACGCTGCGCAGAAAAGACAAGCGCATCACGAAGAAACTCATGTATGAATCCATCGCGCCCATCTGGGAAGCCAACCACATGTGGCTCATCATTGCAATCGTGATCCTGTTCGTCGGTTTCCCGGAGATCTACAGTTTTGCGTCGGTCTATCTCCATATTCCGCTGGCGCTGATGCTCGTGGGCATTATCGCGAGAGGGACGGCCTTTACATTCCGCCATTACGATGCAGTGCAGGACCGGTGGCAGACCGTTTACACCCAGATCTTCTATTACTCCAGTTTGCTGACGCCCTTTTTCTTCGGGATGATCGCGGCCTCCTCCATTTCCGGGACCCTGAATCCGGACGCCATCACCTTCCCCGACCGGTACATTTTCAACTGGTTCAACGCCTTCGGGATTTCGGTGGGACTCTTTACGGTTTCGATCTGCGCCTATCTGGCTTCTATTTACACTTTGCGGGAAACCTCGGAATATTTCGATCTGCATCTCATGATCCGCAAGGCCAAACAGTCGATGCTTTATGTCGTGATCTTCGGGCTTTTGGTTTTTGCAGCCGCTTATTTTTCCAATATTCCCCTGGCAGAACGGATATTCGGTCACTGGGTGGGGATCACCGCCATCAGTGTGGCTACTGTACTCCTCGTTTTTATCTTCTACTTTATCAGGACCGAAAAACTGGCCCTTGTACGGGTCTTTGCGGCTGCGCAGGTGGTGCTGATCCTGGTTGCGGCTACCTATCAGCTCTATCCCAACATCATTCTGCTCGAAAACGGCGATCATTTGTCGTTGCTGCAGAATAAAGCGCCGGAGAAAACCATTGCGTTTCTGGGCTGGGCACTGCTCACGGGAAGCGTGTTTATCCTGCCTTTCCTTTTTTACCTGATGTTCTCGTTCAGCAGGAGGAATGTGAGGGAGTGAGGGGTGTTGGATTTGTTTAAATTTAGGATTTTGGATCGAATTCGGCGTTGTGTCTCCGTCAGCAACCGGGTGCATTTTACGTGATTCTCACCTTATTACTGGCTTTTACCCAGTGTTTCCTGCCGCAATTCTTGCAGGTTCCGGCAGGGCCGTTTGTTTTCTCTTCGGTAAACCCACAGAACACACAGGAGTAATAATCCCGCTCATCAACATGCTTCAGCGGATGGTCCAAAGTATGGGGCATGACCGGCAGTCCGTATCTAACTTCCTCATCTTTAAAGAAAAACACAGAAATGTCTCCTGAGGTTTCTTCAATAGCCGTTTCAATCTGCCCGAGGTGAGAAACGCCTTTCAGTCTCAGTTCAGAGAAAAACTCATCACTCCCCAAATTTTCTTTCCTGAAATTGTCAACTGCGAAAATGCCGTCCTGGATCAGGCACACCGGTTTTCCTTCCAGATAATTTTCAAACTTCTTGGATTTCCCGAGTATATAGGTGAGAACCGCATACAGGGCGATAATGATGATAAATACGAGCAGGGAAGAAAGAATGCCCACGTCCTTATAGAACATCGGGTCGCCAGCGGCGGAACCAAGACCGATGATGACGACCAATTCAAATACTGAAAGCTGTTTCACACCGCGTTTGCCGAGAAATCTCAGCCCGACGATAATGATGAGGAACATGATGACGGTCCGTACCAAAACTTCGGCAAGAAAGGTGGCGTCTTCGGCACCCATGAACACATTGGTCCAGAAACTGACTAAAAATATATCGTTCATTATGGAATTTTAAGGAAAAAATTTTTACTTCATTTCACATGCAAAAAAATCTTTGCTTTGCTATATAGTGCCCAGGATCGGACTAACCAATTGTCCGCACGAAGACTCTTATTCTTTATAATATAATGGGAAAAATGAAGTATCATCTAGATGCAGCGGTTCAAAACCGCGCTTTTCCTTCAAAGCTGAAACTTTTTCGACCAATTCTGCATATACCTCTTCATTTAAGATCTTCCTGCCGGTATAGTAGGACACAACATCGTTAGGGAAAAAAGATTTTTTATATTTAAATATACCGTCTTCATAACCGTAACCGCCTCCAAGCACATAATATTTTTTACCTTGGAGCCTTGCCCAGTTCAGCGCCTCCACTTTCAGAAAATCATTAGGCCGTTTATCAAAATAAGTATCCACTGTACCGCCCAAAAATGAATAAATAGCATCTACTGAAACCAAAAGCAGCTCGGAAGATACTGGAATGTCATCAAAATAAACCGTACATAAGGCTGCAAAATCAGTATTGTCTTTTATAAACAGTTTGAACTGATCTAGTGTATAGAAAAAGTGCTTTGCGGCATTAGTTCTCTGCATTGTATCAATATAGATCTTGTAAAATTCAGATATCCTTTCCTCTGAGATATCGTGATAAAAGACCTGGCTTGTAAGTCCCTCACGAATTGCTTTTTTAACATTCTTCCTTACTTTATGATCAAAAGCTGTCCACTGAAGGTTCTCATCTACGATTTTACCTTTAATATTAAGCATGGTAGGAAAAACGGTACCTGAGTATGATTTTTCATTTCCGGAAAGATTGAATCTTATGAATTCTGTAATGACCTTATTACTTTTGTACCAGCTATCAACTGCCGTCCAAAATTCTGTAAGGTCTGAATCAGATATCTGCTCTGAAATAAAAGGGCCTGTATAACCATAAGGCGTAGAAAAATCAAAATACTCTGTTGTCTCATCATCAATAACCACAGGTTTCAAATATCCGGGCATTATCATTTTATTCCCCGCCTTTGTTGTAAAGCTAAAGCAAATCAAATCCTGTAAACCATTGGAAAAGGTATTTATATAATCCATTAAAAAATAAGGCTCAGCACAGCGGAATTCAGTTAAAATCTCACGATATAACTGTGTTCTCTCCGAGGTGTTGAGCTGATGAATTTTAAGCATTTAATATTTTATTTAGTTCCTGAGCCATATTAATCAATTGTCCTTCAGAGACATCCTGATGTATCGGAAAATTAATAATTCGTTTAGACAAGTCAGCTGCTGCGCCGAATGGCGAATCGGTTAGCTGCGTAATCATTGTGTGATACAAACTTACCATCCCGTAACCTTTTTCGTTCATCTCATGGTAGAGTTTTGATCTGTCATAATTTTCAACAATTACAGGCAATGTCTGAGGGCATATTCCATCCTGCAATTCCTTATAAACCACATCAATTCCCTTAATATTCTTCAATAGATTGCATAGGATAATATAGTTTGATCGTCTTATTGAGTAGATTTTGTACAAATCATAACCCAAATCAAAAAAAGGATTGACAGAACGGTCAACATCTGAATCTGGAAAATTATTTACCATAACACCCCCGCTCTCAACAGGAAGCAACTTATGCAAAGAATAAAATGCGTATGAGCCCCTTCGGCCGCAGGATCCGCCTACTAAATCTGTTAACCACGCATGTGCGCAATCTTCCACAAACGCTATATTGTTTTCAGCCAGCCATTCGCAGATTTCATTATATTTTGAATCTGTAAAGCCAAAGTAGTGAACCAATAAAACGAGTTGATTTGTATCTTTGGAAACCTGTTCCTTCAAATGACTGAAATTGATCTCAAGACGCGCATCTAGCTCATAAAACGCGAACTCAAGACCGGATTCCTTTACAGAATCGAAAATACCACTGCCTTCGTTTGCCGACCACCCAATGTAGGAGGGCAATAAGATCTTACCGGCAGGATGGTTAACCTTGTACTGTGCAATGATTTTACTCCAGGCTGCGCGTGCCGAATCAGTATATTGCCATGCCCTTCTATATAATCCCCTGTTCTCCGCTTTTTTTGTTATCATAATTTATTTTTAATTCCATTCTGTTTATTCTGTCAATAAATACAAAATCAGGGTGAATTTCCTTCCCTATAAAATATACTTTATCCAGCTGCAGACTGATTCTGATATGGGGCAAACCTCTACTCAAACGGTCTGAATACGACCCCCTAACTATTGCATCATTTCCAATTGTTCCTATCCGAAAAGATTCACCACCAACATTCATATCTAAAAAATAAAAACCATACTGTTCCTGCACAACACGATATTGAGGATAATTTTGAAGGCATATAGAACCATCTGGGTCTGCTATCTTTTCAGGGTTTACCTCGTAAAAGGGGGTGGTATCCGTTTTAATAAAACCAAAACCGTAATACCAGTTCAGGGCTATTGTATTGCTTTCATAGACGTCCAATGCAATCGCTCCGAAACCTTGCTTTTCAAAAAGGTTTTTGGTGTATAGGAATAGTTTTTTACCGATGCCCTGGTTTTTATACTGAGTGTTGACCGCTATAATATTCAAAAAAGCGGTAGATGTGTTCTCAAAAATCTTATATTCTGCATATCCCGCCAATACATCACCTTCATACAGCACAAAATACCGATACATCGAATACGGGTTTTGTAATTCTGCAGCTATAAAATGCGCGATACCATCGCCTCTGTAAATAGAGGGAATTAAATAAAGCGGCTCAAAGGAATTTTTTACAATCGAAACCACCGTGCCGACCTCATCGGGCTTAAGGGTTTCAATCCTGCAACTTTCTTTCATCGTCTAAATTTTTCATGATGGATTCAGGATCTACCACAATATTTTTTGCTCCAACAACCTTTAATATTGTTTCGTACAATATGAGAAGATCCTGTTTAAAACTTAAATGCTCTACATACGAAACATCCAGTGCCAGCCGCGCATCCCATCGGACGGTGTTTCGTCCATTCACCTGAGCTAGTCCTGTAATTCCCGGTCTTACCGTATGACGAAGTCTCTCTCTTTCAGTATAGTACGGCAAATACCTCAACAGTAAAGGCCGGGGACCAATAATACTCATATCTCCTATTAATACATTAATCAGCTGAGGGATTTCATCCATAGAGGTCTTTCTCACAAATGTTCCAACTGTTGTCAGCCGTTTCGCATCAGGGAGAAGTTTACCGTATTCATCAGTCTTCTCGTTCATTGTCCTGAACTTAATGATTTTAAATAGTTTTTCTCCTTTACCCGGGCGTAACTGAAAAAAGAACGGTTTGCCGCTGTTGGCAAAAAACAAACCTATCATAATTGCAATAAATAACGGACTTAGAATTAACAGTGCCATAAAAGCCATTAAAAAATCGATGAAACGCTTTCCGAAATTTTTATACATTCTGAATTTTTTCTTTTATAAGCCCATAGGACCGGTCCACATGAAATTCTGTAACCAGCAAATTCCACGCATTATCCTTCATCTCCTTATATACCGTGTCATCTGCACAGAATTTTGGTATTGCGTTCTGCATTGCGGTCTGGTCCCCCCATAAGATGCCATATCCGCACCTGGCTTTTTCTATAATAGTTCCGACATCTGTGCTGGTATCTGTTGCGGCAAGAACCGGCAGTTTTAAATCAAGATATGACAGCAGCCGCGACGGGAAGTTTGGTATTGTGAAGTCTTTATGGAGAAATATCATCCCAACATCACAAGCCCTCAGCAGGAATTCATAGTCATCTTTTGGAAGGCCTTTCATCAAAACTGCATTCTGAGGTTTCCGTTCCTCAAACCATTTTTTAATTCTGCTGTACTCGGTACCTGAACCAATGACGAGAAAAAAAACATCTTCCCTGGTTGTCGCTTCAATGGTTTCTAAAAGAAACTCTACGCCCTGTGGCTTTCCAAGGTTGCCACCATAAACAAAAATCTTTTTATCCTGCGGAAGTGCATATTTTCTTTTTATAGCATCCCTCTCTTCGACGGTCTGATGCAGCTCCAGTGGTTCAATGGTGTTAGGATTAACCTCCACCTTCTCCTTACTGATCTGTGGGTTATGGTTTAAAAGAAATGATTCGTTAGCAGCAGACATACAGCCGATAAAATCAGATATCTCATATAGTTTTCTCTCTTTTTTCTGAAAAAACCGGTGCAGAACACTTCCTTTTTTCAGCATTTTCATATCAACGGCATTCTGTGGGAAGATATCCTTAAGCATCAGGTATGCATAGGCATTGTCCCTCTTTTTTATGTAACTGATGACTTTTACGAAAGTTATAGGTGGTGTAGAATACAGGATCAGATCAAATTTTATACGGGGTAAATTCTTCTTTATGGCATTTAGAAACTGGGACTCAATCGCAAGGGTACCCAACCCCTTTTCAATGATATTGGTTTTTTGAATATTCAGTGTTCTGACGTTCAAGATTGTTCCGCTGGTTTCTTCAGTGATACCGGTTTTTTTATTTTCGCGCCTTTCTACGGGTGTTACTACATATACCTTATGTCCGTCATCAGAAAATTTCCGCATAAGATCAGTATACACTCCGCGGTCACTTAGTGATCCAATTCTGGCCATTGTTAAAAAAAGAACATTCATTATTTAATTTATTTGCTCCAGACTACACGGTTGATATAATCTGTATAGGAAATGATAATTCTTACCACTTTTTCCGAAACATTTGGCATGGAATAATCCGCCACAGGCCTAAAATTACGGTCGTTCCCGGTTTTTTGCTGCAGAACCTGGGTGAGTCCCTGTAGAATTCTTTCAGGTGAAAGGCCAACCATCATTACACTGGCCTCTTCCATTGCTTCAGGCCTTTCATGAGCCTGGCGGATGTTGAGTGCCCGGAAATTGAGAATTGAAGATTCCTCAGAAATGGTACCGGAATCCGACAGGACGGCGAAGGCTCTTTTCTGCAGCGCGTTGTAATCATGGAAACCGAGTGGCTTCAGGAATTGAATCAGGGGGTTCATCTCAAATTGCATCCTGTCAATCATATTTTGCGTCCGCGGGTGGGTCGAGACGATTACAGGATACCGGTATTGCGCTGCAATTGCATTTAAGGAATCCATCAGTCCTTTGAAGTTTTTCTCTGAATTGATGTTTTCTTCCCGGTGAGAACTCACCACAAAATACTTGCCTTCCTCCAGATTCAGTTTATCGAGTACACCGGATGCTTCAATCTCCGGTAAATAGTGATGAAGCACTTCAAACATCGGGGAGCCGGTCTTGATGATCCGGTCCGCAGGAAGTCCCTCTCTCAGTAAATATTCCCTTGCGATATCGCTGTACGTCAAATTGACATCTGCCGTATGGTCCACTATTTTTCGGTTCGTCTCTTCCGGCACCCTTTGATCAAAACACCGATTCCCGGCTTCCATATGAAAGATCGGGATTTGTCGCTTTTTAGCAGGGATTGCACACAGGCACGAATTGGTATCCCCCAAAACCAGGAATGCATCTGGCTTGACCTCCTCAAGCAAAGGATCGATTTTGATGAGGATATTTCCGATGGTTTCGGTCGCCGTCTTTCCGGCAGCTTCCAGGAAGAAATCAGGTTTGCGGAGACCCAGATCATCAAAAAAAATCTGGTTCAGTTCATAATCGTAATTCTGACCGGTATGAACGATAATGTGTTCAATTGCATCTGAACGGTCCAGCGCCATTAACACCCGCGAGAGCCTGATGATTTCCGGCCGGGTGCCAACAACTGTCATTACTTTGAGTTTGGTAAGCCGGTGATTGGTGATTGGTGATTGGTGATTGGTAGCGGTTGAGTCCGTAATATCGTTCATTTGTTTTTTAAATATTTTATTATCCGTTCAATTGTTTGCCTATTGTTTCTACTTGACTGTTCACTTTATCATACTGCTCGGAAGAGAGAAAGCTTAAGTTATTGGCAATGAGTAACTGGGTTTCAAGTTCCTGTTGACTACCTAGGGCAATATACAAAAAATGGATAAAAACCTTATCTGAATTTCTGGCAGCTCCTTCAGCAATATTACTGGGAATTGAAATACTTGCGCGTCTTATTTGATTTGTTAAACCAAATATTTCCTCTTTGGGAAATTCGCTGGTTATTCGATATACTGTGGTAACGAGTTCGATGCTTCTTTTCCAGACATCAAGGTCTTTATGTGTTCCCATGGCATTGGTTTTCGCAAATATACAAAACACCAGTCACTGATGACCAACCAATCACATCTACCGGTCACTAATCACCGTTTCAGACCTCCACAAAATACGTATCCGCATCCTCCGCATTGTACGGCTCACTGATCCAGAAAATGGTATATAATTCTTCTTCTCCTGTATTTTTAATATTATGCGTGTACCAGACCGGCATATCAACATAAGCGGGTTCACTGCCGTCAAGATAAAAATTCAGTATTTCATCGCTATCAATTTTTCTCAGCTGAATACGCGCTTTACCTTTTATGACGGCAAACCTTTCAATTTTTCGGGTATGGAAGTGATTGCCGCGGGTGATGCCGGGTTTCGAAGTGGAAAAGGAGCACTGCCCCCCGATCCCCAGCCTGATGATCTCTACAAAAGCGCCCCTGGAATCACTATGCTGCGTAAATTTTACCGGATAATGCTTTTTATGATCAATATAAGAACGGAACGTGTTAAACAAGTTATGTTCAAACAAATCACAAATTACAGGAATTTCCCCGGCATCAAAGTATTTTGTTTTGTAATCATTTAATAATGTTAAAACTTCTGAAACTTTTTTAGTTGCAGTTGCCTCAATCAAGAATTCCGGTTTGCTATTGCCTTCTCTAATTTCGTTAACAATTGTATCTACCAATTCCTGAACGTAAATTAATTTCACTTCACCATCATCGGCAATTGTTGGCGTTTCGCCATGCGTCAGCTGATGACAGAATGTAGCAATAAAAGAATTGTAAAAAGGCTTTCCAAAAGCCCCATAAACGTTTGGGATGATTAAACCTGTTATTTTTCCACCGTTTTCAGAAGCCCATTTTACAAGAGCTTCCCTGCCCTCTCTTTTAGATTTCCCGTACAGATTATTTTTTTCTTCCTGAGTAGATGATGATATCATCACATGAGCCTTTGATCCGGTTCTTTCCAGAGAAGCAATCAACCGTTTTACCAGTTCTATATTAGTACTGTATATGACTTCCGGGTCCGGATGGCGGTTCATCGCAGACAGATGCACGATTACATCACACTGAGCGACAAATTCATCCAGTTTTTCCGAATCTTCAAAATAATTTTTCTGAAAATCTATTCTTTCAAATTCTCCCGGCCGTAAACCCAATGTATTGTACAGATGACTTCCGACAAAACCTTTCTGGCCGGTGATTCCTATTTTCTTCATTTTTTAGCTTTGAGCGTTCAGTTTTCGGCAGTCAGCTTTCAGCTGGCGTACACCTTGATTCATCAATTATCAAACTGATCAGCAGTATGCAGTTCTCAACTGCTTTTTTTCCGCTTACTGTTTTCGGCCATCACCTGTCTGTATGCTTCAGTTGGTGTTCAGCTTCATTATTTTGCTGGTGCCTCTTTGGTTCAGTTTTAACGAACTGCCAGTATTTGATTAGTCTGTTTTCAGTAATTGCTTTATGGTATCCCTGCATCCCCAGCTGATGGCTAATGGCGGAGTGCAGAATACTTTTAATACGGATACTGCAAAACGTCTTCCCCAAAAATCTCCTTCCGGATCAGCGGAAGGGTAGAAATAAGTTTCTTCAGGCCTTCAACCCCCTGCTGTTCGGTATTGTGGGAATGATAATCTTCAATTTTTGAGATGTCACGTTCCCCTTCCGAGAAATATTTGGAATAGTTCAGGTCCCGGTTATCGGCCGGTATCCGGTAGAAATCGCCCATATCTTCAGCATGCAGCATTTCTTCCCGGGTACATAGGGTTTCATAGAGTTTCTCGCCGTGACGGGTGCCGATGATCTTTACAGGAACTTCTTTTCCCGCAAGATCCATAAGTGCTTTGGCAAGATCCCCGATTGTCCCTGCAGGTGCTTTGTTAACGAACAGATCACCCGGATTGGCATTTTCAAAGGCAAATAATACCAGATCCACCGCATCTTCCAAAGACATAAAGAATCTGGACATATTCGGGTCGGTAATCGTGATTTTCTCCCCTTTCCGGATCTGGTTCAGAAACAAAGGAATCACAGAGCCTCTGGACGCCATAACGTTTCCATATCTGGTAAGACAAACCACGGTTTCAGTAAGGCTGCGGGACTCCGCAACAGCCACTTTTTCCATCATCGCTTTGGAGATTCCCATCGCATTGATCGGATAAGCTGCCTTGTCCGTACTCAGACAGATGACTTTTTTTACTTTATTGAAGGCTGCGGCGCGTATCACATTTTGTGTACCTTCTACATTTGTTTTCACGGCCTGCATCGGGAAAAATTCACAGGAGGGTACCTGTTTAAGTGCTGCCGCATGAAAAACATAATCCACTCCGCGCGTTGCAGGTTCAACGCTCGCATAATCGCGAACATCACCGATATAATACTTGATTTTGTCGTTTTTATAGAGGACACGCATATCATCCTGCTTCTTTTCGTCGCGCGAAAAAATCCGTATTTCCTTAAAATGGTCGGTGTGTAAAAAGCGGTTAAGAACAGCGCTCCCGAAAGACCCGGTACCACCGGTGATGAGTAAAGTCTTATCTTTTATTTCCATGATTTTAAATCTTTATTTTTTATAGTATCCATCCAAAGTTTTTCATATAAGCCACTGATACTGGATATGGTGTAATTATTTAATATTTTTTTTCTCCCGTTATTTCCCATCGTTGTCGCTTTAACGGAATCGTTTAGAAGGGTTACAATAGCGTTTGAAAGTTCTGTAACATTTTTAGGAGACACACAAATACCTGAGGGATTGTCAGAATTAATATCAAGCATTTCGGGGATAGCTCCTACATTTGTGGCAATAACAGGACAACCCAATGCCATTGCTTCTAAGACTACATTAGGGAAACCCTCTGAAAAACTGGGTAATATTAGAACTGTTGCATTCTGTATCTGCCTGTACACTTCATTTTTATCCAGGGCTCCTGTAAATTCAATCCACCTGCTCTTCGTTTTTATTTCAGAGCGCTTTATCAATTCATCTTTTACGACCTGTTCATAGGGCCCAACAAATATTAACTCCTTTTTTCCAGGAATTGTGGCGCATGATTCCACAAGTTCAAAAACCCCTTTGGCAGCAACTACATGTCCAACAAATACGATTCTATTTTGATCTTGGACCCTTCTTTCCAATAATTTTTGTGATATTTCTTCAAGTTCAGCCGATATTGGATTCGGAATATTCACAATATTTTTAAAACCGCATACCGCAAGGGTATTATAGGAGCTTTCATCAATAACAATCACACTGGTGCTTTTTGTAATAACTTTTGATATTAAGTACCATTCCCAGTTTTTCTTCTTTGCCATATGAGGAATTCTTCCAAAATGAAAATGGATGATTATTCTTTTTTTTTTCCTTGCTGCTATCTGGATCAGTAAAAGATCTTTAAACAATGCAAAAGACGCGCTGCTCGTCAGGTGAATGATATCTGGGTTTACTGTGGCAATATTATGTTTTAGTTCCTTAACAGCCGTTAAAGTATCTTTAATCCCACCGAGGACCCTCTTGCTAAAACTTAAATCGGTAATCTTCCGGTATTTGATCGCTGAATTCTGATGGGTGATATGAAACTGACCCTGAGCGGATGAATAATAATCTAGCAGAATCGACGACCACGTGGCAATGCCCCCCAGAGGCGGCGGTAATGGAGAAATGAGTAAAATTTTTATCTTGTCGGTCATCTTATAATATTCTTTGCATTTTAGAAAATCTTCTGATTAGGTACGTAATGGATTCAGATCATTATTTGAATGTAAATGTTTCAGGTAAAAAAAACCAAATATGGCGTAGTACGACCACGCTGTCCACAAGATAGCATTATTTGAAAACAAAACAATGAAAACAATCATCATATAGATGTAAACAGTTTTTGGTATTTTGCTTCTGTGTTTGTCCCTGATCAGTACAAAAATAAAACCTATAAAAATACAGGTAAAGAAAAAGCCGAAATTTATCGGTAAAAGTGTAAAGGTGTTATCACTTATCGTTCTGGTCTCGTCAACATCCTGGAGTGCGGCTGGAACTCCTATAAAGTAGTACACAACATTCTCATTCATCACGTCCCAGAAATAGACTAATCTCTCTATCCGGCCGGTTGAGGTATCCAACCGGTCGAATAGAGATGCATACAGAAATTCGTACTTAGCCGGGTCGAAATTCACAACAGCCACAAAGCTTAAGATCAAAAAAATGGCAACTGTCCTTATCCTGTTCATAACGTTTTCACGGAATAATTTTAGATAGAAGTAATACAACAATGCGAGTATGATAATTAAAAGCCCTCCTCTGGAAACGGTAGGCGCACTGGCGAGAAATGCCAGTAAGGTGATTCCCGAGACATACAATACAGATCTTTTAAGGTTGCTGAACAATAAAATAACATAAACAATACCTGTAAATGAAGATTGCGTATTAGCTCCACCCATAATTCCAGCAAAGCGACTGTCCTCCACAAAGCCTTCAGCCAGCACATCAACATTATTGATTGAATAAAAGCCGAACATATATCCGACTGAATTTAAAGTATGAACGACCAAAATAAAAATAAGGATTTTCTGAATGATACTTTCCAAACCCTTGAATTGTATTTTATCGCACACCATAATAGCCGCAGGAACAAACACGACATACCTGTTTGCACCGATGATACTGATAATATCATTATTAAAGATAATCCCCCTGAAAAGCGAAATAATAATAAATAACAATACGATCAAAAAAAATGCGGCGGTATGTCCGTCATTAAAAATTTTAATATTTTTTAAAAAAATCAATAAAATAAAAGCGTACGGAACAACGGTTACAAAGAAGGAAAGATTGGCAACCCTGTAAGAAAAAAAATAGTCCAGAACCTGCGCAATTCCGATATATAACAAAAGGAATATAAGCTTTTTCTGTCCTGCCAGTAACGCAATATTTGATTTAGTATTTGTGTTAACCATTGGAGCCTACCTTTTCAGTTGATTTCTTTATTAAGAACTTTATAAGTTCCAGACAAATGGTATAAACATATCTGAAGAGATTAATATCTGATACGCCATAAGTCAATACAAGTCTCAATAGCACATACGAAACTTTTAGATGCATATTATACGTATGGGACCTTAAAACAGAATTGGCGCAGACTCTATATTCAATCTGAGGTTCAGAAAGATAGGTCAGCTTATAGCCGTTCTTTACCAGTTTTAACCAAAGGCCGTAATCTTCTGCCGCGGTCACTACAGGATCTTCATCAAATTCAATTAAATTGGAATGGGTGACCAATGTTGATGACAATGCAATTTTATTTGAGCGGATTAGGTCATTTAAATTTTCTGCTGCTCTGTTTTCTGAGGGCTTTTTAATAATATGCTCACCGAACAGGATCACTTCCGAATATACCAGGTGATTGGCATCTTTATCTGGAGAACCGGAGATTGCTTCCAGTTGTTTTTCGAGTTTATTGGGAAGCCAGATATCATCATCATCACAAAAAGCAATGTACTGTCCGGTGGCCTGCTTAATCCCGTAATTACGGTTTACAGCAATTACGCCGTTGTTTCCGTTCTGGAAAGGGCGGATTTTTGGGCTCTCAAAACTGTTGATATGGCTGATAAAATCGTAATTCGAATAATTATCAACCACAATGAGTTCAAAATCCTGAAATGACTGGTTGAGTATTGACTTTAACGTCTGAGCGAGAAGCTCTTTTCTGTTGAACGTTGTTACAACGACACTGACTAACGGCATTTCACTTAATTTATAATATTATTCTTCCTTTCAAAATAATCAAACAGATCATTTATCCCTGCTTCTAAATCCCAATCGGGCTCAAAACCAATACTCCTCACTTTGCTGTTATCGATTTTATATCTTGATGAAGATGGTGATGCATTTTTGCCGACAGGGGCGGTAATATTTATTACGTTCCCATAACGTTTAAAAAATATATTTTTAATGATCACAGCAATTTCCATAATAGAACGGGTGATTCCTGAGCTCAGATTATAGACCGCATGCTTCTCCTCTGTCTCCATGATGGTCTGGATCCCTTTACAGACGTCCCATCCGTGAATAAAATCCCGTAAAGGGGATCCGTCAGACTGCAGTACAATTTCATTTTGCGTATAAGCCATCCTGCACAGATCATTCACTACCAGCCACCAACAGTTGTTTTCCTCAAATATGGGTGCTCCGTAACTGTTGGACAGTCTCACTACACTGCAGTCAACAGCAGAGGTCCGGTTGTAGTAGTCACAGATTACTTCACCAATCTGGTGGGTGAGACCGTAAGCATTTTGAGTATTCAGCCTGCGCTCCTCTGTAACCGTTTCATCTTTTAAGACGCCGTAGGTCTGGGCAGTTGAGAAATAAATAAACTTACTTAATCCCTGTTTTGAGAAAATATCCAATATCGACCAGACCGGAGTGATGTTCACCGAACTGACCATCGCGGGATTCCCGTTTGACTGGTGATGATCCAATGAAACCAAATGAACTACAGTATCATACCGGTATTCTGCCAATTCCAATAAAACGGATTCATCTCTTACATCTCCATCTACAATCCGGTCCATTTTTGAAACCCAACTTTCGTCGGAAGGGATGTGGGAATGGCAGAGTGCTGTTACCGCATACCCTTCATTACTCAGATGTAAACAAAGCCGGGCTCCTATATATCCACTTCCTCCTGTAACCAGAACCTTTTTCATTACCATTCGTACATGATATCAGATAAATTTTCCTTTCGGTCCACCTCATCCGGACGGTGTTCCAAATCCGCCAGATTCAACAGCAGATTGGTACCGGCGCCAACACCGGAGAAAGCTACCCACACTCCGGGTGGGATTGTAAGCCGCTGGTAATTATTCTCCCCTAAAGTAACATCGGTGAAGCTGTTTGGGGTACTGCTGTTTTCCCGGTCATCAAAAATAACGAACCGGATTTCACCTATGGGCACTACAAAATTGAGGGTCATTTCAAAGTGCTTTTTCCAGGGTTTAATATCCCCACAATGAATGGTCGAAAAATACGCTTCACCGAAACCGGAAAAACCCTGATCTGATTTCTTCATTCCATGGAATACATCACCTTTCGGATGATGTATTCTCTTTAACGGAGTCAATAAAACCCCTTCTGTATTTATTTTGTCCATGCGATATTGCCAAGCGAAGCTAAATCCTCATACCCTTTGATCTGAGATAAGGTGTAAGCAAACATTTCGCCCTTATTTTTATAATATTCATAGTACCAGTCACTGGTGTATTCAATAAGCGTATGGTAATCTAGTGTCGGCTTCCATTGAAAATGAAACAGTGCCTTATCGCAGTTCAATTTCAGCAGACCGGCCTCATAGAATTTAATGTCACCTGTTATTTTATAGGCCTGTTTTGAATCTTCAAAATGCCAGCGGACACTCATATCTTCCAATATTTCCTGTACTGTGTGGTTGTATTCAGGTTTTGGACCAAAGTTAAAACTTTCCCCGTTCAGGGTATGGTCCTTATACAGCTTTTCTCCCAGCAGTAAATAGCCGCTCAGCGGTTCCAAAACATGTTGCCAGGGTCTTGTGGCCTTTGGACTTCTGATCTCCACTACCCGTCCTTCGCTCCATGAACGCATGCAGTCAGGAATAATCCGGTCCAGGGCCCAATCTCCGCCACCAATTACATTACCGGCCCGCGCTGAAGCTACCTGAACCAATCCTCCCTCCTTCTTAAAAAAAGAATGATAATAGGATTTGAAAATCAGTTCTGCTGCTCCCTTACTTCCACTGTAAATATCTTTCCCTCCTACTGCATCAGTTTCCTTATATCCATAAATCCATTCTACATTATCATAACACTTATCGCTGGTGATAATAACCGCTGTACAGGGTTTGGAGTAGGTGCGTAATGCCTCAAGGACATTTGTGGTTCCCATTACATTCGTAGATATGGTCTCTACAGGTTCAGTGTATGACAGTGAAACGATGGGCTGGGCTGCCAGATGAAATACAAAATGGGGTTCCACTTCGCTTATTATTTTTTTAACCGCATTTAAATCGCGGACATCCGCGTAGAAATGAGTCATTTTATTGGCCAGTCCTGTTTCTGAAAACATGGCAGGTGTTGTAGGGATCTCATTAGAAAACCCATACACATCGGCTCCGAGCGAAATAAGCCAGGTACAGAGCCATGATCCTTTAAAACCCGTATTTCCGGTCACCAAAACTTTTTTGTTCCGATAGATATCGCCAAACATTATTTTTTCTCCCATTTTACCCAAGGTGCATTATGATTATTGTAAAGTTCATTTAAAAGGGTGTACTCGCGTGAGGTATCCATCGGCTGCCAAAACCCATCATGTTCAAACACTTTTAGTTCGCCCATCTCCACTAATTTTCTCATGGGCTCCTGTTCCAGAACCAAATCCTCCTCATCACTCAATACATCGAGAAACTCCCGGTTGCAGACAAAGTAACCGCCATTAATACGGCCACCGCTGGCTTGAGGCTTTTCGTTAAAACCGGTGACGGTTGACCCGTCATCTGCGATTCCCAGTTCGCCGAATCGGCCGGGAGGTCTTACTCCTGTAAGCGTAACCATTTTTCCGTGCGATTTGTGAAAGGTGACCAGTGCATCAATATCAATATCACCTACGCCATCTCCATAAGTCAGCATAAAAATGGGATCGTCCCCGATGTATTTTTTTATCCGTCTTACCCTGGCTCCTGTCATGGCTTTGATTCCGGTTTCGGCGAGCGTAATGTTCCACCCATCTTCATCATGACTGGCATCTGAAACGATCTGCTCCGATTTCTTACCTAATTTTATGGTAATATCAGAGCTTCTGACTTCGTAATTAATAAAAAAATCTTTAATGACTTCGCTCTTATACCCTAAACACAAAACAAAATCGGTGTATCCAAAACCGGCATAGGTTTTCATGATATGCCAGATAATTGGTTTCCCACCAATTGGGATCATTGGTTTCGGAATGTCCTCAGCGACATCGCGGATTCTTGTTCCATATCCGCCACAAAGTATAACTGCTTTCATATTATTTTGCTTTTTAAACACAAACATCCGTGTTTTAACTTTAAAAGTTTGTGAAGTATTAAAATTTATTTTTTTAACTTGTTAATCCTAAACCTGATTTTTGAAATAAATGATTTTTTTAACAAAAATATGATAGATCAATAGTGTAAAGTCTCATTTGTCATTTTTTTAACTTACAGATTCAAAATTTCATTATAACTTTCAATCATTCTATTTTTGGTGAATTTATTGTTAAAGGACTTGTAAGCATTCTTGCTAATGTTTTCAAATACATTTGCGTCAAACAAAAGCTGAATTTTATCAGCTAACGAAGTATAATCATCACTATTAACAAGAAACCCATCACAACCATCTTCAATTTGTTCTGCTATTCCTCCTACATTAGTAGAAACTACAGGCATTCCAATTCTCATGGCTTCTAATATTACCATCGGAAAACTTTCAATTTTAGATGTACAAACTAATATATCATTATTTGAATAATAAAGCTCCATATTTTCTTTAAACCCTTCAAAAGAAACATAATCTTCTAAATGATTATTGATCAAAAAATCGTCTAATGTTTTTTTATAATTATCATCAGTAAAATCACCAACAAAAGTAATCTTTACTCTTCTGCTAAAATTATTAACCAAAATATTTAAAGTCTTTAGCAACATCAACTGATTTTTTGAATCAGATACATATCCGATATGAAGTATATTGATTTCTTTAGAGGCAGTATTGATTTTTTTTTCATTGGGATCAATTCCATTATGTATTACTTTAGGAAACTGAAATATTTTCCTGATTCTGAGCAACTCAATTGCCGATTTTTTTGAAACTGAAACAATGATGCAATATCTGTCAACTAGCCTGTCCCAAATATAATCAAAGCCAATATAAGCTTTGGAATATTTTCGAGGCATACTGTGAAAGACAAAGATTGATTTTCTTTTAATCACCAATGCTGAGGCAAAGGAAGCTGTCCCACAAAACAAAGCTGCGGGATATCCACCGTTATGAGTCATAAAACAATCATACTTTAATTTTCTAAAATAAAAGAAAAAGTATACAAAAGAAATCAGTAACAATGGATACCTTAGTAAATAGTCAACAAGCTTTAACAGCAAATATATAATTTTCTTTTTTTTGTGTTGAGTTGCAAAATTACTTAAATCAGCCGGTGTCAGCAATCGATATTTAAATATATGAATTCTGGAAGGTAATCTTTGAGTATTTAATATCCTTTCATCAATTTTTTTGTTAACTATTAAATATATTTTTTCAGCCTTCACATTTAATAAAATGTCTCTGCATACCTTATCTAAGCCACCTGCGACGTAATTTTCCATAAAAAAGATGATCGTACTCATAACTTTTATTTAGAAGAAAATAAACCTGTTAAAATCTTTCTTGTTGATTTTTCAAGCAAGTAATAAACTATCAACGGAACAATTGTGGTAATGAAAATAATAATTCCTAACTTAAAATAAACCTCTATATCACCCTTAAACAAAACTTGTATTGGCGGGATGTAATATACAATGACCAAAAGTATAAGTATGGGAATAATTATTTTTTTTATCAGTGAAAAATACAAATGCTTTATGCCACTTCCACCAATGGTAATAATAAATGCGATGTTGAACAGTGTATTTAAACTTATGGTTGTAAGGGTAGCCGTAGCCAGTGCCTTTTCTTCCAAGCCAATGTAATCAAACAAAATAATACTTGAATAGAACACAATCGGTAAAGTTAATGCCGTAAAACGCATAATTTTATTATAGGATTTGGCGATCATATAATAGGAAATGGGAATACTTAAGGCAGTAAGAGAAATGGTTAATATAAAATATCGACTAATCAAAATTGATTTTTCAAAAACGCGGCCCACCCACACAAAAATTATTGGTTCCATATATAATACTAATACCAGAGGAGGAATTATTATTAAAGGGAAAGTCCATTTTAATAATGATGAAAACGCATTGTTTAATCCCAGGTCATCATGAACCGCTGTAAACCGGTAAAAATAAGCCAGATAAGGACTGAATAACGTGTTATAAAGTGTTCTCATAAAATTTAAAAAAACAACCGCAACGGCATAAATGGCTACTACCTTTATTCCATAAAACTTACTTAAAATAATAGTATCCAATTCAAAATATAAAATCCATGCGATTGTTAATAACAGGGAACTAAAAGCCAGATCCTTAGTTTTAAGATATACCTCCTTTGAAAAACGAAATTGTTTAAGTAGAAATAAAATTTCGTATTTATAACGCCTTACTATAATATACACCGCTATTAAACTTGAAATTAATGACAATACTTGAATTGATAAATAATAGCCTATGATATCATAGGTCTTACTAGTTACAAACAAGCCAATTATTCCTATTTTAATAAGATTAAAAACTATTTCAATTCCTTGATAGATATAATCCTCAATACGTATAGAATATACCAGTACATTTAATTTCTGAATAATTATCGTTGGAGAAAACAATACTAAAATTAATATAAGCTGGCTGGCGATTTTCAAATCAACAGTTGATCCAGATTTAATCAGTAAGCTTGGTGAGTAGGCAATAATAAATAGAAAAATTACAATTACCCCAACAAAAAGAGATAGAATGAACAATGAAAATCCAATGACCTTCATTTCCTTCCGTAGGTTTTTTTGTACAAAATATTCAGCTGCATATTTTTGACAGGCAGCCAAAAACCCTAAATCAGCATACGAAAAAAACAGTCCGAGACTTGTACAAATTGTATAAATCCCATAAATGGTGGGGTTTGAAGTTAATTTTGGGATGACCAGCAGTACCGTCAAGAAGCCAGTAATAATTGCAAGGATTTTGGTGCCATAAATTAATGCGAGATTTTTTTTGAATGATTTCATTCTCTTTTTTTAATTAATCTAGCGGGATTCCCCCCAACTATTTCATGATTTCCAATACTTTTTGTAACTATTGAACCAGCTGCTATAACTGCACCATCCCCAATTGTTACACCTGGTAAAATGACGGATTTTGCACCAATCCATACATCATTGCCGATTATTATTGGTTTGGAAACCTCTCTTTGTTCTCTAATCAATTTCTCTTTAAGTACAGAATGATTAAAATTAATAATTAGGACATCGGGACCAATATATACGTCATTTCCAATTATAATATTGTCATATTTGGCACAAATGAAGAAATTATAATTGGCAAAAAAATTATCACCAATATTTATCTCTCCTCCTTCGAAAGACATAATTTTACAATCAGGGCATACCCTAAAAGATTTCCCAATAGATATATTTTTTAATCCTGAAAAAATAACATTTTCAGGGATAATGAAATTTTCATGTTTAAAATACTTTTTGTAAAAAATTCTTCTTAACCAATTGCCACCAACAAAAGAAGGCAAATTGGTAAGAATCCAAACAAACAGTGATTTAATGATCATAGTAAACATTATATGATTTTTTCCAAAAACAAGTTCGAATCAAAATTTGGATTAATATAATCTGTCAGGACAGATGAATCAACAAGATTCCTATTATTCAATATATCAAATAATTCTTCCATAGTTTGGGCAGATGGAACTTTAACGTTTTTACCGTCAAAGGGTGGTATAACAGGAAAGTTATCCAAACAGTTCCCATTCTCCTGACGGGGCTCAAATACTACGTAATTAACACCGGAAATAAGGCTTTCAAGAAAAACTGTTGAAGTGGGCCCGATAACTAAGGAGCTTTTACTCAGTGAAACCGCCAGTTCGTCTGTATCCGGAATAAAAAAATTAGAATCAATAAATTTTAAGTACCAATTTCTGTCTTCGCTCGGATGTGGCCTAAATCTGGCTTTGGTTACCCCTATTTTTTGCAACACTTTTTGAACCATATTCATATAATAAATACAATTCCCTCTTTCCCTTAAAGTGTACTCATCGCCAGAGGGACAGCCATTCATTGATTTTGGTAAAACCAATATGTTCTCAAAGCTGAACTTTAATGATACTTTATTGTCGATCCTATACTTTGGATGACCGCTTATTAAGATCTTATCAGGTGTAACTCCGGCATGAATATAATTTTGTTTTATCGCCTCCCCCCAAACAACCAGAAAATCAGTACGGTTATTATCAATTTTACCATAAATTCCTGGTAAACCATGAATAAACAAAAAAGTGGGCCTTTTAAGTTCTTTAAAAATCTGAATGGTTAATTTTTCAAAGAATCCAATATCATTGGCTAAAAAAACAGCTCTAATATTTTCTTTAATTACATACTCTTTTATGGCAGCCTTTAGATCATCTATCTCTTTAAAAAATTCCTCACTAATTAACTCGTTAAAATTACCATAAGTTAACTTATTATTTATTTTTTTTACCTTCTTATATAACTTAAAATCATACAGATTAAATGCTTTTAGGGAGTAATTCCAGGGCATTCTACCAACAAGAAATTTGCTATCGTTTATAGAGTTTGAAATGTTGAAATAAGAAGAATTCCAGATTTTTATCTTATTTGAAGGTTTTTTCCGGAGTAGATTTAACCAAATAAAAAAATCTATAACAACATCCTTTACCGCAAGTTTGAACGAGGAAATCTTTGTTATTGTTTTCTCTTCAGGATTTTTAAAATTATTTCCATAGTAATATATTTTTTTGTCAAAAATATATCTTAATAAGTCATAATAATTATGATGTTCTGGATCATAATTATTAAGGAAATTATATAGTGGAGGTAATGATCTATTTGTTTTCAATACAATCTTATTTAAAAATTTCGTTACAAACCCTATCACCCCGTTTAACATCAAGTAAGGCTAACTTCCCAATAATTTCATTGTAATATTTGGGGTGCAGCCCAAATCCGGGTCTTATAGAACGAACATTTTTTTCGGTGATCATCTCCCCTTCTTTTATATCTTCAACAACATATAATGATCTGGAAAAATCTTTGCCCTTTACCTGTTTTTCCGTCAGGGTATAATCTACCTTCCCAATTGCACTTTCTGCCTCCCTCACTGCTTTTACCATTGCAGTAAACTCTTCTTCATTCATGGAGAACGAGGCATCTGGCCCGCCAATGGAACGGTCTAATATAAAATGTTTCTCGATAATCTTTGCTCCAAAACAGGTCGCCACAATTGGCACCGTGCTTCCCATGGTGTGATCAGACAGACCGCTGATCACTTTATAGCGTTCGGCCAAATCGCGCACCATACACATATTGGCCTCGTTTATTGGGGCAGGATAACTGGAAGTGCATTTTAATAAGGCGATATCATTGTTTCCCATTCTTCTGCAGGCATCCAACGCCAATTCTATATCAGCCTCTTCAGCGATCCCTGTAGAGATAATGATTGGTTTTCCCTTCGAAGCTGTATATTCGATCAAAGGAATATCCGTAATTTCAAAAGAGGCAATCTTGTATGCCGGTACTTTAAGGGTTTCGAGGAAATCAACTGCAGTTTTATCAAACGGTGAAGAAAAACAGACCAAACCTTCTTCTTTGGCTACTCTCATTAATTCTTCGTGCCATTCCCATGGGGTGTATGCTTCCTGATACAATTTATGCAGATTTTGCCCTTCCCATATAGTCCCTTTGATAATAAAATCATCTTTATCACAATCAATCGTCATGGTATCAGCAGTGTAGGTTTGCAATTTAATACAGTCGGCACCTGCACGTTTTGCAGCACGAATTGTTTCAATAGCTGTTTCCAAACTACCATTATGATTGGCTGATAGTTCAGCAATAATAAATACAGGTGAACTACTGCTGATCTCTATATTTTCTATTTTCATTGTAAATTTAATTTATTGATCTTACCAGGCAAAAGGCCTCCGCAAAATTAGTTCCTATTACCACTCCCCACCTTTGAGCCTGAATCTTTAATGCTTCAGGCGAACGAGGGTGAGGATAGGCACGGCGTTCAAATTCATAACTCTCCATTCCCTTTATTTTAGCATCTAAATTGCTTTCTGATACACCGAAAAACAAGTTGGGTAAAAAGTGACGCGGATCTGTTGGTGATCTCCACTCAGTACCTGAAGGAGTTTCAAATGTTATAATCATTTTAACTTTCTCATCCTGCAAGGGTCTGCAAGCTGTAATTATTGCTTCAAAGGTTCTTTGATGATCAACATTTACATCGCCTCCATGATGGGTAAAAATAACTTCCGGATCAAATATTTTCTTTTCTTTTTCGATAACTTTAATAATATCCAGCAAAGCCACTGAATCAAATCGGTTGTCCGGAAAATCATAAATACTGGTACTGTGGTATCCAATAGCAAACTGCGCACTTTTAATATTGGCTCTGTGGGTAGCCAATTCATTTTCCCAAACGGCAGTATCTCTGACATCTGATCTTGATGTAATCCCTTCTCCAAGAATCACAACATGCGTTTTTACATTATATTCGTTGATTAATTTATGTAACGTTGCTCCTAACCCTAATAATTCATCATCAGGATGTGCAACTACAATCATTATTCTTTTATTTCTTAGAGATTCTAACATTTGCTGTAATTATTTCTTTGTTTTCGTCAAATTTCGAATTAATAAACTCAAATTTCAAATGATCTGTTTCTATAAAAGCATGCGGATAGCCCTCACAATCCAGCATCCGAATATAATCGTACACTTTTTCTAAATCAGATAATTCACAAATATTACTATCTTCTGGTTTTCGTCTTTTAAACTCTGTAATTTCACCAAACTGAGGTAACGGCTGAATATTTTCATTAATAATCTCACCGATCATTTCTTCAATAACAGATGATGATCGTTCAAATATTTCCGTGGCAGTCCCTTCCAGGCCAAGCGTTTTTTTCAGGTACACATCGCCTGTATCCAATCCCTGTTCAACCTTTATTGCAGTTATTTTTGTTGTTTTGTAATTCCTGCTGATTAAATTTTGTAAGGGACTCCCACCCCTTCCAAAAGGCAGGTCGGTCATATGAAATACAATACATTCAAAACTTTCAAAAATTTCTCGTGGAATGATATGCGACCAATGAGGAATAAAAATTTTAGTTGGGTTAAATTTTTTTATATTTTTTAAATTAAAATCACTTTTCGAATCAATGAGTAACCAACTATCATTACAGAAGGTCTTTTTCAGATCACTGAAAAGATTTTTATGCCAACTCTTTTCGGTTAGAAGAATATAATTGCTCACGATTAATTTATTTTAATACTCAAAATACTCAAAATCATCACTTTCAATTTGTATTTTTTTGAATCCCAAATTCACAAATACATTTATTGACGCTTTATTTTGTTTTTTAACAGTTGCTTTCAATTTGTAATTTTCCAATTTCTTTATAAGCAACCTCACAATTTCTTTCCCAAGACCTTTCCCTCTATATTGATAATCAACAGAATAATCAATTTCCCAATATAAATCCTTTTTATCAACTCTTATTTGACCCAGTGCTTCGTTTTCAGAACACAGTATGAAGAGTTTTGTTTCGGGACTGTTAAGCTTTTTGGCTAACCATTTGATATGGTTATCCCATGTAACCGGCTCCTGACGAATTGAATTTTTTCTAACATTCTCTTCATTTACCCAGCCAAATAATAACTCTGCATCATTTTCAGTTGCTTCTCTTAGAAACAGTGTTTGATTATACATTTTTATTAAATTTTGCATGGATAATTACATCTTTATAGGAACTTTCAAAAAAACAATGTTCCTTCAGGGTAGCTTCCTTATGAAAACCGCTAACTTCAAGAGATTTATACAAATGCGGTCTCAAATCAAAAGCATAAGTAAAAATCTTGTGAAAATGTAATTCTTTAAAAGCGACACGTTCTATTAAGTTCAAAAAAACACACCAGTGTTTATGGAAATCTTCTCCTTGCAGTTCACTATTTAAAACAAATGAGATTTCCGCATTCCTGTCGATCCAGTTGATATGGACTAATCCGCCATAGCCGATGCAAACTTCATTTTCAAGATATGAGAATAGAATTTGATTTGGTCGATCCTGTTCGAAAAGATTTTCAACTACTTTTTTAAAATAATTTTCCTGGTCCTCAACGGTAAGCGGTTTGTTTTGGCGTAAATGATAGATTTGCTCATTTCGCCACTTCATAATTGCAAAACGGTCTTCATAACGAATTGGAACAATTGCAAACGGCTCCTGTTCAAAAATCGAATTGGTTAAAAAATTATAACGTCTCATTTTTAATTCAATCTTTTAAAACCGCCATGGCAAACAGGGCCTTCTAACAGATCAGCGATCTGCAATTCTCCTTTTTCACAACGTGAAATCTGTTGATAAACCGTTTCTAAAGCATTAAAATACCAATCCAGATTTTCGTCATTGTGAGCGGTTGAAGCATAGAAATTGGTACTTGCCAAAAATCCTTTCTTTAACATTTCCTGTGCAATCAGCGTTTTATACGCTAAGGCATCAGGACTGTTGAAACTGTAGGTACTCAGCGATGGGATTCCGGAAATCGAAATTTCCAGATGATGGGCGTCCGCTAATTTTTGCCATCCTTTTCTCATCTTATTTCCGTTCTCCGTTATAATCTCCCAGGATTTTACGCGCTCCATGACCTTTAATGTAGCCAGCGCCGCAGTCGGACCAATTCTTTCGGTCCAGAAGGTACTGCTGATAAAGGTGGTCTGTGCTGCTTCCATTACTTCTCTCCTGCCTACTACTGCAGTTAAAGCATACCCGTTGCCAATGGTTTTTCCATACATGGCCATATCGGGCTCCACTCCATACTTTTTATAAATTCCTCCGAAAGTTTCTCTGAAACCGGATGTACATTCGTCAAAAATCAAAACAATGCCTTTTGCCGTTGCCAGATCCCGGACTTTCTGAAGAAAATTATCTTCGGGCCCGAAATTACGAACCACTTCCATTTTAATCACACCAATATCATTGTTTTCAACAATGGTCAGTAATTCTTCGTAATTATTATAATTGAAAGGGTAAACGGTATCTTTTAAATTCTTAGGCACCCCTTTTGGACTGAGCCCTGCGAGCAGATGGCCTGACAAATCATCACCCCCACCATTGTGATTGGCAGATAAATACCAGTCATGCCAGCCGTGATATCCACAGATCGCGACTTTATCTCTGCCAGATGCAGCACGGGCGATCCGAATCGCAATAGAATTGGCCTCACCGCCACTACGGGCCAAACGGACCATATCTGCCCAGGGATTAATTTCAATTAATTTTTCAGCCAAATAAACTTCTTCTGGACAGTTAAGTGTGGACATATTTCCATTTTTAACTGTTTCGATCACCGCCTGGTCCACTTCATCATTACCGTAGCCAAGCGTATTGGTACCAATACCCATTATCGACATATCCAGTAATTCTTTACCGTCCAAGTCCCAAACGCTTATTCCTTTGGCTTTTGAAAAATATGAAGGCCATTGGTCCGGCAAAAACATTTCCGGCCGTTTTGAAAGCAACATTGTGCCTCCCGGAATCAACGTTTTCGCTTTTTTATATAATTCCTGTCCTGTTCCCATTAGTTATCATTTTTTAAAGATTTTATCAACCCTTCATTTCTAATAATCTGACCGTTCACGGTACCCAGATTATTATCAATAATATAATTTGTATATTCTATCCAGGATTTTTCAACCCCTAATTGATCTATTAAAATTTTAATCAGGTCAAAATCCCTGCTTTCATCAACAGTCATTCTTATTTTAGAATAATCTGCCTGGCATGGGAAATTAGCGGCCTGAAATAAACTTCCTCCATTAAAATCCGAATGATTTCTGATATACGGAGTTACATGTTCACGTTCCGATAGCAATATTGCATTTTTCCAGGCACTCTCTAATGCTGCAAATTTAAAAACTTCTATGTCCTGCCCGTCAGGGAAATTTTCAACCAAGACATTTGACCCATAGTCTATGTCTTTTTCCTGACTGAACGCAATTACTTTATCTACTAATTCTGGATCTATAAGCGGACAATCAGAGGTAACCCTAACGATCCAATCGGCGTTTTTATCTTTTACCGCCTGATAAAAACGGTCCAACACATCTGACTCTGATCCTCTGAAGGCAGAGAATCCCCATTCGTTCGCTTTGTCGTAAATGACATGATCTTCTTGATTAACTGTAGTGGCAACAATAATTTCGGAAACATTTCTGCATTTTTTCAGTCTTTCCAAATGAATCTGAAGTAATGATTTTCCTGCAATCTCTTTCAGCACTTTGCCAGGTAATCTGGTGCTTCCGGATCTGGCCTGAGTAATTAATATCGTTTTTATTTCCATAATGATGGATTTAACAAATCTAAATCTTTAACTTTTAACGAATTTATTCTGGAGATGGTCCGCTGATCTATTTTATAATCCAATGCTTTTACATTTTCTTTCAACTGACTAACCGAATCCACCCCTATCAGCACTTGATCTATATTTTCCTGACTGAGGCAATAGCTTAATGCTAAATTGGAAATGTCCGTATTGGCCTCATAGGATATATCTTTAATTGCCGTTAACTCCTCCGATAATTTTTGAGATATGCTGTTGTTTTCGAATTGTGTCTTAAAGAATAATCCTTGCAGGAAAGCCGATCTGGTGTGGATCATTTTTCCTTTTTCTTTTAATTTTTTCATCAGATCGCCTCTAACGGTTTCATTGTCTAATAAATTAAAAGGCATTTGAACAACGGTAATATTGTCATCCAACAACAAAGACTCTATCTGACTATTTGTATAAACAGAAACACCAATATGTTTAATCAAACCCTGGTCTTTCAAATTATTCAAAACCTCCAGAGCTGATTTATTATCTTCATATGAATCAAAAGAATGAAACATTAAAACTTCTAAACAGTCAACATTTAAATCCTGTATGTACGATTGTATTTTTTGCTCTATTTCTCCCGCAACCAGGTCATGCGGAACCTTTGTAATAACTTTAAATTGACTTTCAGGATTGCCTGAATGAAAGTGACCAATTACTTCATGGGCATTCCCATAAGCTTCGGCGGTATCTAAAGTCTCTATACCCAACTCAAATGCTTTTGCCAGAATTAAACAGCTGTCCTCCAAAGATATTTTTCCCGAACTGTTGTTAATTCCATAATCCAAGCCCATCTGAACCGTTCCCAGGATAAGTTTATTCATACATTAAGATCCTTACTGTAAAATTCTTTAATTGTATTGATAACAAAGTCGAGTTCCTCTTTTAACAAAGTAGGATACATAGGCAGACTGATACAGTTCTTATAATAATTCTCGGCATGAGGCATATCTCCTTCCTTCCAGCCAAACTGTTTGTAATAAGGCATTAAATGGGCAGGAATATAATGGATTTGTGCCAATATATCTTTTGTTCTGAGATATTCATATAATTCCAGTCTGTTTTCCACCTCAATTACATACAGATGATAAGCGTGCCCTTCAATTACCCCAGACTGTCCTTTTATAAATGGCTGGTTCTGAAATGCCGCAAGGTAAGTTTGGGCAATTGCGCGCCTTTTAACAAGTCCCTCATCTGCTCTGTTTAATTGGCTCAGGCCCAAGGCTGCCTGAAAATCGGTCAACCGGTAATTATATCCTAAATTCTGCATTTCCATATACCAGCCTGGATACTGTGTTTCGCCACTGTTTCCTCCGTTTGCAAATTCTATAGAATTCAAATAAACATCATCAAATTTCGTAATTCCATGCGAACGTAGTCTGTTCAGTTCTTTGTACAGTTCTTCATCATTAGTGGTGATCATGCCCCCTTCACCACAGGCAATATGCTTTACAGGATGAAAAGAGAAAACAGCAAGATCTGCAAAATTTCCGTTACCACAGTTTTGATTTTTCCCATCGCTATCTACAAAAAATCCACCCGGTGAATGGCAGGAATCTTCAAGAATCCACATATCGTACTCATCGGCAAGTTTTCTGAATTCTTCCAGATCATTAGCACGTCCGGCAAAATCTACCGGTATAATTCCTTTATAAGTCCCCTTGGGCGAGCTTTCTACCAATTCTCTGACCTTGTTGATGTCCAAAAGATAAGTTTCAGGATCGATGTCCGCAAAAACAACATCTCCGCCGCAATATTTTACACAGTTTGCCGAGGCAACAAAAGTAATAGGAGTGGTAATCACTTTATCTCCCGGTTTTATACCGAGTGCCAATACGCTGATATGCAGCGCTGCAGTTCCGTTAGATACTGCAACTGCATACTTGGCACCAATATAATCTGCAAAATGATCTTCGAATTTTTTAATGGTTGGCCCCTGCGTCAGCATATCGGATTTTAATACTTCAACTACTGCCTGGATGTCCTCATCCGTTATGTTTTGACGTCCGTATGGAATTTTATTCATTCTGTTGGTTTCTTTGTTATCTTGATTCTGGCAAATCAATGAGTTACTAAATTTATATAAAAATTACCTAATTCTATTATTGTATCAATAAAAAATTTACAGTCTGCCATCGACTTCCTGTTTTATCAAACCTTTTACATCATATAGAACACCGTGTGGTTTCAGATATTTCCTAAAGTCCTGGTCTAAATATACTTCATGTGCGACAGCAAGGATGACGGCGTCATATTTCAGTGTTAAAGAATGAGATCGAGAGGATTTAATGTCTCCATCTGTAATCTCAGGGATTTCCGTTTGCACAATAATGCCAAAGTCCTTCTGCACTTCCGCAGCGTTTACCAAAGGATCGCAGGTCCTAACTTTTATCTCGTATTCTTCTAATGTCCTGATGATATCAATAACTTTTGTATTCCGGAAGTCGGCACAGTTTTCTTTATAGGCGAATCCCATGATAAGAACCTCAGCGCCTTTTATAATCATCCCCTTCCTGATCATTGCCTTTAAAACCTGATCTGCCACATATAATCCCATGGAATCATTAACACGTCGTGCTGCAAATATGAGCTCAGAATAATGTCCGACTTTAACTGCTTTATCAGCTAAAAAAAATGGGTCCACTCCTATACAATGACCACCAACTAGTCCAGGTTTAAATGGAAGGAAGTTCCATTTGGTACTTGCGGCACTCAGAATCTCTTGCGTATCGAGATTCATAAGGGAAAAAATCTTAGACAGTTCATTAACGAAAGCAATATTGATGTCGCGCTGGGCATTTTCAATGACTTTGCATGCTTCCGCAATTTTGATTGAGGACACGAGATGGGTGCCTGCAGTGATAACAGTCTTGTACAGAGCATCTACAATCGTAGCGCTTTCAGGCGTAGAGCCCGAAGTTACCTTGATAATTTTCTCAACTGTCTTTTCTTTATCTCCCGGATTAATTCTTTCCGGTGAATAACCGCAATAAAAATCCTCATTAAATTTCAGTCCGGAAATACGCTCCAGGATTGGGATGCATTCCTCCTCCGTCACTCCCGGATATACAGTGGATTCATAAATCACCAAATCGCCGTTTTTCAGCACCCTGCCCACAATTTCAGAAGCCTCATACAAATACGTAAGATCTGGAATATTATTTTTATCTACTGGTGTGGGAACAGTAACAATAAAGGTATTGGCTTCACGCAGCGTTTCAGGGTCTGCAGAACAGTACAAACCGATATCTGGCGATAAGACCGCAGACACTTTATCTTTTGAAAAGCACGAAAAAGGACCGTGTGAAAGCAGGACTTTGTTCAGAGCACCTTCTGAAATTTCGCCCGTCGAATCTCTTCCCTGCTTAAGCTCCTGAATCCGTCTCGGATCAATATCGAAACCTACTACACCGTAGCGCTCAGCAAAGAGCCGGGCCAAAGGCAATCCAACATATCCGAGACCGATGACGGCAATAGCGTGGTGCATGAAGTAAGGTTAATAGTTAAGAAGCCGGATTACGGTTTGAGAAACTCAAACCATTTTTTCTTTTTAGTTCCTTCTGTATAATAACCGTACCCGTATTTGTTCCCGTAACTTAAATGGATATTCCGAACATCATTCAATACAATGGCAAACTTGCCCTTCGCATTTTCTCTCATCATCTGATCTGCAAATTCCAGCATATCTTTATCGGTATGTTCCGCGCGCATTACATAGAGCAGAAGGTCCATATAGCCCAGAAGATTGAAGGTATCACTCACCATCAGCATTGGTGCTGAGTCAATAATGATATAGTCGTAGTGTGGTTTTAAATTATCAAGGACCTGTCCAAATTTAGGATCCGCCAGAAGTTCGGTCGGATTCGGGGCAATACTGCCGCTTGGGACCACATCAAGATTGGCATTTAAGCCCGAGGGCTCTATATAAGACTGTATCGATGTGTCGGAAGAGGCCAGAAAATCAGAAAGACCAATACTGGAAAGGTTCATAAATCTCTTAAACTGGGGGTTTCGGATGTCTGCTCCAATCAGGAGTACTTTCCGGTTCTGAGACAAGGATAAGGCAGTATTGACGGATATCGTCGTTTTTCCTTCACCCTTCACGGATGAAGATACGAGGATAACAGGTGCCAAACCGTCCAAAGGCTTCTTCAGTACAAATTTCATATTCGTCAGCATAATCCGGAAGGATTCGGCAAATGAAGAGAAATCATTTGTCTTAACAAGGTCTCCGTCAACTTCGCCTGCATTTGGTATTTCCCCAACAACGGGTACATCCGGCAATGCCTGAAGTATTTGACGGCGGCTGTGTACATAAGTATCTAATGCAAAACGGCCATAAAGAAACCCGGCAGGCAATAAAAGACCCAGAAGTGCTGCGGCAAGGTAAATGACATTTTTTTTAGGCGCTACCGGAGAACCAATCGTATAAGCCGGATTAACAATCTTGGCTTTCGGGGTTTTCACAGAGAGGCCAATGGAAGTTTCCTCTCTTTTCTGAAGCAAATAAAGGAATAAGGCCTCTTTAAGATTCTGTTGTCTCTCAATACTGCGGAACACCCTTTCCTGTTGCGGAAATTTACTGAGGTCTGCACCTGATTTTGAGATCTGGTCCTGAATCTGACCCATCGATACCTGTAGGCTCGTACGGGATTTTCGTAAATTATCACGAATGAGGTTACGCATGGAAGCAATATCGCGGTTAAACTGCTGTACAGCAGGATTCGATGGAGTTGCCTGTCTAAGCGTCCGGTTTCTCGTCAGTACAAGCTGGTTGTATTCATCAATCACGGTATCGAGACCCGAAGGCATGCCCACATTGGTCGGCAAAAGCTGGTCATTGGCAGAAGAATTGGCAATACGAAGGACTGAATCTACCATTTCCAATTGCGTGCCGATATCAAGCATCTTTTTGGTATTGTCGCTGGCGTTTTCCAGGCTCAGTTTGGCCTGAACCTCAAGGTCAGCAATTTTATTGGCATGTTTGAAATTTTCTTTCTGAGATTCGATACCACCCAGTTCCCGTGTAATAAGGTCGAGTCTTTCATCGATAAACTCTGCAGTAGCCAGGGCTTCGGCATTCTTATCCTTGATCGCATCCGCATTATACTGTCTGATGAGCTCGTTAAGGATATCCTCAGACCTAAGGGGATCTGTCTCCACCCGGGATAGTTCCATAATACTGGATTTTTTCTGGGGGATGATGACACTGATGGAGGCTTCAAGCTGATCAGCGACTATTTTTGGGTTGACTATATTAAGTTTTAGGGTTTGATTAAACTTAACCGCTGTGTTTCTCGTAAGGATGAATGATCCAAATTCGGTCAATACCGGCCGGCCGAAAGTCCCTGATATTTCCTTTTTAGCATCTTTCAGTTTAAAACCGTTAGCTCCGAGCGGAGATATGGTATAAGACTGAGAGGTAAAATTACGCGCAGATTTTAAGGTAAGAATCTGACCATGAAAAGGACTCAGCTGGTAAAGTTCACTTTCTTTTATATTGCCTTCACTTACTGCATTTATCTCCAAATTAAGACTCTTTACCACATTGTACAACAAGGGCTTCGATTTAATTACTGAAAGCTCATTATCCACTTCATTGCTGGTTAACCCTGAGGGCAAAGCCATATTCTGAAAGTCCTGAAGACCCATCATCCCACCCTGGGTGCCGGCAGCGGTTTTCACATAAAGAGAAGCTTTGCTCATATACTGAGGTGTCGTATAACGCAGGTATATCCAGGCCAACAGAAGAGCCAGCAATACAAAACCTAAGAACAGGGGCCAATAGAGCAGGTAGCGCTGGATCTGTCTTTTAATATCAGCACTGTCCCGCGTCTGCGAAAAATTTTCTGTCAATTCCATTCAGTTTATCTTAATAAGGTAATAAGTATAGAAGCCAGTCCCAAAACCACCCCTCCTATCTGGAAGGCAAGGTTACGGTTGGGATCCACATTGGCGGATTTTTTCTTGATATCATCAGGCTCCACATACAGTACATCATTCTGCTGCATATAATAATAGGGAGATGAGGTGATATTTCTGTCTGTAAAATCAATAATATGTGTTTGATCAGCACCGTTTTCAGTACGGATCAGCTTCACATGGGTACGGTCCCCATAATCGGTCATATCGCCCGCCATTCCCAAAGCCTGGAGCAGCGTTACTTTATCAGAGGCGCTTGTATACTGGCCCGGATTCTTGACTTCGCCCAGCACCGTTACATTGAAATTAAGCTGACGTATGGAAACCAGAGGATCGGAAAGGTAGGTCAGCAGGCGTTTCTCCAGATCTTCCCGGAGCTGTGCCATCGTCATTCCTTTTACAAAAATTCTCCCCAGAACCGGAAAAAAGAGATATCCTTCATTGTCGATAAGGTACCCCTGAGGAGCGGTCTGAGCCGCCTGAGCATTGGCCACTTCGTCCGGACTGCTCACCTGATTCATTGAATGGAGGTTAAAGGGTCTAACCGCATATTCATCGAAAGCGGTTACCTTGATGTCCAGAAGGTCTCCTGACTGAAGGCGGGAACCTTCAAATACGGCCTGCTTCACCTGCTCTTCGGCGACGGATCGGTCAGATTCCATATATACCATATTCTGTTTGGGCTTGCAGGAAAGCACTGCCATTAAAATAAAGAGAAGCCCCAGGAGGCTTGTGAATTTTTTCATTCTAAAATACTAGTTACTGCAAATATAAGCAAAAAAGTTATTTGTGTGAATGATTGGAAGAAGAATTCTGTCAGAATACACAGGATTTAAAGTGCGAACAAAAGGATATCCAACACAGGTGTAACTGCAGATTCCATTTCAAATTAACGCTTTGGAGACACACCTTCTAATCAATGTTTAACTCCTATGATGTTAAAAGCACATTAACTCATAAAATCTGTATTCCAAGAAAGTTATTAACTACCTGCAAAACCCTGGATAACCTACGGAAAACTCTGGAATATTCCCTTTTGTATATACCATTATTGTAAAGATGACTGGACCATAAGCATAATATCCTAGCAGGACATTAAAAAAGCAGCTTCTGCGGAGAGAAGCTGCTTTTTTATACTGCAAATCGATTCTTAGTTTTTGTCCGCTGATTCTATTGTGGAAGATTGGCATTTAGCATATCGGGCTGCCAGTGCCAGACCTGCGATCAGCAAGAGCGGAATATAACCGTCAATCGGGACAGGATCTCCAGGGTCACCGGGTGCCCTGCCGGCAGTTTCAGGCGCTGCCTCCTGCCCGTTGCCGAAAAAACGGTATTCTTTTTCCTGGCTGAAGGATACACTGGAGATAGATATGGCGGTGATCAACATTGTCTTTTTCATTGATGTTTACTGGTTTATTTGATGATTTTTTTGGTGGCAGTTGCCGAGTCGGTTTTAATCTTAAGGACATATACCCCTTCGGTAGTCAAGGTGACTGCAGCCTGAACTGCATCCAGCTTTAAGGCCTGAACAAGTCTGCCCGAAGCGTCGTACACTTCTACCGAACGAAGCATCTCCGGCGAATCGATGATGAAATCATTTCCGGAACGGTATACTTTCAGGTCATTTTTATCAGCTGCTGATGCTGTTCCGAGGAGACTCTGTTTGTACACGATTTCAAAACGGTTCGTGAAATCCCCCGCATTGGATGCAAAGGTATAGGAGCCATTTTGAAGATTGGTCTCGGTTCCCAGCAGTTTGTCTTTCAGGTACACCGCCTGTCCGTTCGCAAAAAGGCCTTCTTTCAGCGTCAGCGCAATCGTGAACGTTCCGGTTTCAAAATGCTTGTTGCCCAGCTGCACCACATCGTTCACATTGAAGCTTTCCCTCCCCTGAATAACCAGTTTTTCAGGCCCCGCCAGACTGTAAAAAGCATCGGAGCCGGTCGCGATCGATTCCGAATCATACGCATCATACGCATTGGAGGCTCCCTGCCCGTAGGTGACCGCCTGCGAGAAATGGGTACTGTAAGGAGTGGTGAGTTTCAGCCAGTATTTGCCGTCATCTGCCACTACATTTTTATTCACGCTGACCCCAGCATCAGCAACCCGCATGCTGTTGGTAAAGGACAATGTATTGGTAAGTGCCTCTACAATAAAGCCCTGCCCGATTTTTGCCGAATTTCCTGAAGGAGTCATGGAAGTGGGCGCTGATACCCAAGTAGATCCCGCTGCATTGTACGTGGCATACCCTACATTCACCGTTGTGCTTCCCGACTGCGTTGTGACACTGTTGCTGGTGTTGTCCCAGAACCAAAGGGTGGAGGCAATATTGGCCGTGTTTGCCGCATAGAATGCCGCCAGGTCAAGGTTTGAAGGATAGGGGTTGCCAACCAGATTATAATTGCCGCCCGCAAGGGTCAGGGTCTTGCTGATACTGCCGTTATTCGGTGTCCCGCTAAAAGTGAGGTTCGGAGCTGTTGCCGGAATCTTCACCGAATAGCCGAACCCGGCCGTCGTTGCAGTAGGGTTCGGCACCACCGTATAATAATCGGTTGCCGTGTTATACGTCATTGCATATTGCGGAGTGAAGCCCGGAAATACCGCATAAATATTGGCTGCGGCCACAGGCGAGGACCAGAATGCATATTTATTTGCCACACTGGCACTGTTTCGGTTGGCGGCAAAAGTGCCGGTTCCGGAGTACGTTCCCGAAGCGGTCTGGAGGAAGTTCCCGCCATCTTCCACAACGATGCTCCCGTTATTGGTGACACTCCCCACCGTTACACTGTTGCCATCTGTGATCGTAAGTGTACGCGCAGCGTTCAAGGTGATGCTGTAGGCCGCAAAGGATGCACCAGCGTAATCGGAAGTGATGACCACCGGCAATGCAGCATCTGGACCTGTTCCATTGGACCAGGCGGTACCGTTCCAGGTGACTGCCTGCACATTTAGGGTATAATCTTCCGCTTCACTGTAACCGTCAGAATCACAGGGCGTCGGTAATGCATCCCAACGTAAACGGACTCTCATTCTGTATTGTCCAGGGGGTGTATTAGAAGGTATCTGGATGCTTAACGGACTTAAACTGGTTGGTTCATCTACAACGTCGGTTGCGGAACCTAAATCATATGCTTCACCTGTCTCAAAAACATGATTGTTATTCCAGTCGATCCATGCGGTAACAAAATCAGTATAATAACCCAGTGTATTTGCATTTACAGAGAGTGCATAACTATTGCCGGCTGTAACATTGGCAATTAGACTTGTAAAATCAGTATAGGCTTCTGATGTGCCTCCCGCGTTGTTATTAAGATCAGCAAAAATAACCCGGGTAATTCCTGTATCATCATTGCCATCGGCTGTAGGAATACAATAGGTGACAACCTGAGCCCCCACCGAAAAGGAGCAGAGCGCCAGGCATACCAGCAATTGTTTAAAAATGTAGTTTTTCATCATGTTTAGGTGTTTTTAATGTTTTTATCTGATGGTAAATTCGCACTAAGCCGCCGGGACTTCCGGTCCACTTCTGGTTACTAACCCTGAAATACTGCCAGTTCAGTCATTCATCGCGCCGGAATTAAGTGCACTCAAAGAAATCTTTATTTTAACATGCATCAGTATTAATGTGAAAACAAAATATCCGTCAAGTAAGTTTAATTATGAATTGAAGCTCACTATTGCCCTTCGGTAACGAAGTTCTGGATTATTGTTCATCAATTTTCAGCGGCATCGGGTGAAAGAAAATGCACGAATGACACTGCCACAGCGGTGTGCCGACTTGATATCATCTGATGAGCCGGGACCGGTCAAGTGTTACGGGGAAAGGAATCCTGAAAAAGCGTATTGGGCAGATGAGCCGGAAGTAAAGTCCTGAACGTTGTGCGTCATGGTTGAGTTTGGACAAAGATAGAAAAAAACCTCCAAAAACGGATATATTTCGCATACTGGGCATGGAAATATGTGCTTGAGAGGCCTGACTGGCTGAAAGGTTAAGAAGCTAGAGGGTTATGCAGCGGGATAATGAGTGGAGACTTTATGCTTGGGAAAAAAAAGCAGCTTCTGCGGAGAGAAGCTGCTTTTTTATACTGCAAATTGATTGTTAGTTTTTGTCCGCTGATTCTATTGTGGAAGATTGGCGTTTAGCATATCGGGCTGCCAGTGCCAGACCTGCGATCAGCAAGAGCGGAATATAACTGTCAATCGGGACAGGATCTCCGGGGTCACCGGGTGCTCTTGCGGTGGAATAATCCGGTTGCTTATGGTCATTCTGGAAAAATTTATAGTCTTTTTTCTGACCAAATGCTGCGGTGGAAATTACAATTCCTATGATGAATAGTGTTTTTTTCATTTTTTTATTATTTAAGAACTTTTCTGGATACTTTGCCGGAATCGGTACTGATCTGGAAGAAATAAACCCCTTTGGTTAAATTGGTAACTGTCTGTTTGTTTAAACCGGAGATAATGGACTGCATCAGTCTTCCTGAAGCGTCATAGACCTCTATTGAACGGATCTTTACCGGCGAATCAATAACAAAATCATTTCCGGAACGGTAGACCTGCAGTTCTCCAGTATCTGTGGCAGACACGGTTCCGAGGAGACTCTGTTTGTACACGATCTCAAAACGGTTCGTAAAATCCCCTGCATTGGATGCAAAGGTATAGGAGCCATTCTGAAGATTGGTCTCGGTTCCCAACAGTTTGTCTTTCAGGTAAACCGCCTGTCCGTTTGCAAATAATCCTTCTTTTTGAGAAAGTGAAATCGTAAACTGTCCGTTTTCGAAATGTTTATTCCCTAACTGCACCACATCGTTAATATCAAATGCAGCGCGCCCCTGAATGATGAGTTTCTGCGTTCCGGTTAAGCTGTAGAAAGCATCAGAGCCAGTCGCTATCGCTTTTGAGTCATAGGGATCGTACCCATTTGATGCCCCCTGCTGGTAAGTCACGGCCTGTGAAATGTATGAACCGTAAGGAGTGGTGAGTTTCAGCCAGTATTTTCCTTCATCTACTACTACATTTTTATTCAGTGAAACTCCGGCTGTTGCCACCCTCATGCTGTTCGTAAACGCGAGCGTAGTGGTAAGAGCCTCTACAATGAAGCCCTGCCCGATTTTGGCAGCATTCTCTGAAGGTGCAGTTGAAGTTGGCGCTGCAACCCATGTAGAACCAGCGGCATTATACGTAGCATAACCTACGTTAACCGTTGTATTTCCGGACTGTGTGGTGACACTGTTGCTCGTATTGTCCCAGAACCAAAGTGTTGAACCAATATTGGCACTATTTGCCGTATAGAATGCAGGCAAATCGAGATTGGAAGGATACGGGTTGCCGACTAAATTATAGGTATTCCCCACAGTCGATAACGTGGTGTTAAAACTGCCGTTATTCGGAGTTCCGATAAAAGTAAGATTCGGAGCTGTTGCCGGAATTTTTACCGAATAGCCTATTCCTGCTGTTGTAGCAGTGGGGTTCGGCACTACATCGTAAAAATCGGTAGCAGTATTATACGTCATCACATATTGCGGTGTAAATCCAGGGAAAACCGCATAAATATTGGCCGCCGATACCGGTGAAGACCAAAAGGCATATTTATTTGCTGCACTTGCACTGTTTCTGTTAACCGTGAAAGTCCCTGATCCTGAATACGATCCTGAAGCGGTCTGGATGAAGTTCCCACCGTCATTTACAACCACTGCACCATTATTGGTCAGATTGTTGGAAGTAACAGTTGTTCCGGAATTAAGGGTAAGAGTTCGTGTAGCATTAACCGTTAAATTATTTGCCGTAAACGAGGCTCCCGTATAATCATTATCGATTACTGCATCAGTACTGGCGGATGGGTTACCACCACTCCATGTCGTACCATTCCAAGTTGTTGGAGGAGCAGGAATTTCACTAAGAGAAATATTATCAAATAAAGCTGTGCCTGTTTGTCCGAGAATAATTTTGAAATCAATCAGACCCACTGAAGAAGTAGTAGCAGATCTTGAAAATAATGTTTGAGTTGCACCAACCCAAATATCATATCTATCAGCTGCTAAAGAAACGGTAGTACCGTCCGGAGCCAAATAATCAATTGAAGTAGCACTGTTATTTATATACCACGAAATAGTTTGGTTCCCAGAAAAAGTGCCAGTTCCGTTTACAGAGGCAGAGATATCTCTAAATGAATAGCTCCCATTTGCAAGTGTATTAATTCCAAATTTAGAGTGGGTAGAAGCATTTGATGGAGCTGAATTTGCTGTGCCCAAGGCTGTGCCAACTGCAACCGTTATAGCGCTTGTAGTTGCTGTTGTAGAAGTTGAATTAAAATCAAACTTGAGTAGTAAGGTAGCAGCTGCAGTGCCATTAAAATTCGTTTTAGTAGCAGCACCAGCGTTACCTGTTCTTACAGCCTGTAATACATTACTTCCGTTTACTGACCAGGTTGTTCCTGCCCCGGAAGAAGAGATGGCAGTAAATTGATTTGAACCACTTCCAATGTAATCGCTTAAAGTAGTCGACGAATTGAAATTTTGGTTAAAATAATTTTGCCCCCAAAGACCAGCGGAAAAAGCCAATATCCACAAAAAGAGGATCCGTTTAAAAAATAAATGTGTTTTCATTAATTATGTGATTATGTTATGTGGCAAAAATAGAAACTTAAATGAAAATACTAAAACATTTTATGTTAAATTAACATGAACAAAACTTTGAAATTCAACACTTTAATTTCATCAGGTGGCGGAGTGCAATCCTCTGATTCATTTCGCCAAAAAAACAAAGGCGGAGCATAGCATTGGGTGCTGTATTTGGGTGATACCTTACCTTATCCTACAAGCGAAATCAGCAAAAGCCCCTACACAAGAGCATACTTCTAGACACCTAAAAATATGACATACAGCACTTTATAATTAATTCAAATATAAAATAAATTATCAAATACGCCAAAAAATGAGACAGAATGTGGAAAATGTCGGGTATTGGTTTTAAGCTTTAGGATGTAAGGTTTTGGTGATGAATGTTGGATTCATTCATATCCCTAAATCACGTATTTTTACACCAAACAAAAAGATATGCTCATCATTGATTCCCCAACCACAGATGCCTATTTCAATATTGCCGCAGAGGAATATTTGCTCACACGGTTCCCGGTGGAGGATCTTTTCCTGCTCTACGTGAACGCACCCTCGATTATCGTAGGAAAATTCCAGAATACCCTCGCTGAAATCAACCTCGACTATGTACAGGAGAAGAACATTAAAGTTGTCCGGAGAATGTCCGGAGGAGGGACCGTATATCACGATGAAGGCAATCTCAATTTTTCCTTCCATACCCCGCTCGGGCAGCATGATTTTATGGATTTCTCGGTTTTCACACAGCCGGTCATCAAACTGCTCAACCGTCGCGGAGTTCCTGCAGTTCTGGAAGGACGAAATGATTTGCTGGTGGAGGGCCGCAAATTCAGCGGCAATGCCAAACTCGCCCGCCACGGGAAAATGATCCAGCACGGAACCCTTCTTCTGGACTCCGAAATGGAAGTCCTTGGGGAGGCTTTGAAAGCAAATCCGCTGAAATTCACGGACAAGGCCACAAAAAGCAACCGCTCGCGGGTGACCAATCTTCTTCCCTATCTTCCGGCCGATACCACCACAGCCGACCTCAGGCAGTGGCTTACTGACGAGATCATGCAAAACAACCCCACCGCACAGCGTTATGAACTTACCCCCGACGATCATGAAGGAATTGAAAAACTCGTGGAAGAAAAATATTCGACCTGGGACTGGAATTTCGGATTTTCGCCCAAATACAACTTTCAGAAAGCTGCCAAAGTTCCGGCCGGATTCATTGAGGTGCATCTGGACGTTGTGCACGGCATTATTGGGAAAGCAAAAATATTCGGCGATTTTTTTGCCTCAAGACCCATTGAAGATTTCGAAGCGCAGCTTATCGGCGTCAGGCACGAAACCGGCGACCTGAAGCAGGCGCTCTCCGCCCTGAACCTTACGGAATTTTTCGGGAAGGTAACATTGGAAGAGATTTTGGGCGTGTTTAAGTAGCGCTTCGGGGTCGCAAGAGTGAGGCGTTGAGTTGTGGAGGCGTTGAGTTGTTCGGTGATTTTGGATTGTGGATTTGGGATTTTGGATTGATGGGTGAAGTGTTGGATAGAGAAATTCCGGATTGTAAAATGAGGCGCGCTTCGGCTCTCCTAGTCACGGCCATTAGTCGCTCAGTGAACGCGTACCGGAAACGGCTTAAATGATTACCCGCTCAAAAGCTTCAACGCTCGACCTTCGTACGCTATGACTTTTCTAACCTTCTGACTTCTTACCCTTAATCGTCCTCTACTCCCTATCGACGGGCTTCTGTAAACTGTAGCTTTGCCTTTTTACCCGACTCCCGCAATTCTTGAACACAAAGGACACAAATATTTACACAAGGGACACAAATTAACAGCAATCCGAATAAAGCATCAGAGTCCGAGATGATATTGCGTCGTTGTCGTTCCCTTCGACTTCGCTCAGGGATCACCTCCTCCTCGCAAAAACGCTGTCGAATGTTACACAGGACCACCTCGTATATTGTACATTTCACATGATACTTTTTACGCACGTTTTCACAATTCGTCCTTCTTTACTTGGCTCTTTTTACTTGGCTCTTTTTACTTTTGCCTTGGCTCTTTAACTTACTCCCCTTCCATCACCCTCAGTATTTCCTCGTACTCAAACCCTCTTCCAATAAGGTAGGTGATGGTTTTGGATTTTTTCTGGTATTCCTTCAGGCCTTTCTGCTTAAGATAATGATTTTGGTAGATTTTTTCTAAAGTCCTGTCATAATCCTGCTCATCAATTTCATCAAAACAGCGGTTGATAAGCTTTTCGGAGATGCCTTTGAATTTCAGATGGTTTCTGATCTTGTTCCGGCCCCATGATTTCATGTAGAATTTGCCGCGTATGTAGCTGCGCGTAAAACGTTCTTCGTTGAGGAAGTTTTCCTTCAGCAGATAGAGCAGGATTTCCTCTTTCGCTTCGGGAATAAGGAGAAAATCGCGCATCTTCTGCTCCACTTCCTGATGGCAGCGGTCCTGATAAACACAGTAGTTCACCATTTTCTGTTTGATCTCAGGGAAAGTGTAGGATTTGTGTTCCACGAATGTTAGATGTTAGATGTTAGATGTTAGATGTTAGATGTTAGATACAAAATTAAACGGAAACCTGGAAATTACGCTATCCTTTAGAATAAAAAATCCAGCCAAAATTATTGACTGAATTTGATTTATTTTTTGAACATCTGCTTCTAACCTGCCTCAAAGATTGCATCGTTGCCGCTTCTCCTACTCGCAAAGACGTTGTCGGATTTCAGGGCAGGAATACTTTTACATTTTACTTTTGCCTTGGTTCTTGATTCTTGATTCTTGCCTCTAATACTGAAACAGCGGCCGCGAATCCATCAGTTCATTCACTTTTTTCCGGACGCCGGAAATAACGCTTTCGTCTTTGAGGTTCATCACGACATCGTTGATGAGACCGGCAATGATTTCCATGTCATTTTCTTTCATTCCGCGGGTGGTAATGGCGGCAGTTCCGAGACGGATTCCCGAAGTGGTGAAGGCGGATTTGTCATCAAACGGCACCATGTTTTTGTTACACGTAATATCGGCTTTAACCAGGGCTTTTTCGGTTTCCTTACCGTTCACATTTTTATTTCTCAGGTCGATGAGCATGAGATGGTTATCGGTACCGCCGCTCACGATATCGAAACCGCAGTCCACCATTGCTTTCGAAAGTGCCTGCGAATTCGCAATCACCTGTTTGGTATAGATTTCAAATTTTTCATCAATGGCTTCCGCAAAAGCCACGGCTTTCGCGCCAATGACATGCTCGAGCGGACCGCCCTGAATTCCGGGGAATACAGCACTATCCAGAACCGCGCTCATCATTTTTGTTTCGCCTTTCGGGGTTTTATGGCCGTACGGATTTTCAAAATCCTTGCCCATCATGATCATGCCGCCTCTCGGTCCGCGCAGGGTTTTGTGCGTAGTGGTGGTTACGACATGGCAGTGTTCAAATGGATTATTGAGCAATCCTTTGGCAATTAAACCGGCCGGATGCGCGATATCGGCCCATAAAGTTGCCCCCACCTCATCGGCTACTTCTCTGTATTTTTGATAGTCAAGATCCCTGGAATAGGCAGAAAATCCTGCGATGATCATTTTCGGTTTCACTTCGAGGGCTTTCTGGCGCATCGCGTCATAGTCGATAAGTCTGCTTTCACGGTCAACACCGTAAAAATTGGCCTGATACTGAATTCCTGAAAAATTTACGAAACTTCCGTGGGTCAAATGGCCTCCCATCGACAGATCCAGTCCGAGGATCGCATCGCCAGGTTTCAGACAGGCCAGATAAATGGCTGCGTTCGCCTGGGAACCGGAATGCGGTTGTACATTCACATAATTCACACCGAAAAGTTCTTTTGCGCGGGAAATGGCGAGGTTTTCCACTTCGTCCACGACTTCGCAGCCGCCGTAATATCTTTTTCCGGGATACCCTTCGGCATATTTATTCGTAAGGACGCTGCCCATGGCTTTCATCACATTGTCGGAAACGAAATTCTCTGAAGCGATGAGTTCAATTCCGTGGGTCTGTCTCTGTCTTTCCTTTTCAATAAGGTCAAAAATCGGGTCCTGCATTTAAATGTTGGGTGTTAGGTGTTGGGTGTTTACTTCCAAATATTGAGTGGCGAAGTTAAAAATCCGCCGTCGGATTTGGCGTTTCAAATTTAAGTAAAAAATTCATTGGTGGGAAATGGTGATGTGGTTTTGTTTTCCCCGATTTGCTTTTTAGTTTCCCCTGTTTTTTGCGTAATTGACAATTTCTTACATTTCACTTTTGTCTTGGCTCTTGGCTCTTGAATTTTGCCTCCTTCCATATTTTTGAATACCTTTACCGACTCAAATATTGAAGAAATGAAAAACAAAAAGAAATATAAAAAAGAGGTCCTGAAATCCCTTCAAAGTCTGGCTTTTTTGGAACATGAACTGCTCGAAACCATGACCAATCTGATGCTTTTGAAAGAACTGAAGAAAAACGATATCAGTTTTTCAGAAGGCGACACATTCTCTTTCGATGACAGCATCTTCGATTACAGCGCCGACAAAAACATCCGCAAAATTGCCAAACTGCGCAAAAAAATGCTGAAAACCATGAACAAACTCGTGGAGAAAAATAACTTTAAAGACAAACAGATCGAGTTTTTGGCTTAAATTATTCTTACATGATATCCAATTGATATAATATTGTTTATCAGCATCTTACAATAAATCCCTTTCACGATATATAATTAAATGCCGGTCCTCCGGCATTTATTGATGCTGGCTAAAGGGTTAACTGCCTTATGCATAAATCGCTGTTTCCTGATAACAACATGCATAAAATATATGCTGAAAAAAATATTAAACTCCTTTTCGGCCCTTTTGCTTTTCGGCTCCCATTTTTTTTCTATTTTAGCATCAGATGATGGGACGGTTCTTATCGCCCGATTTCACAGGTATGTTAGGATACCGATTACCATTTTAAAATAAATAAAACCAATTCTGAAACTTATTTTTATGAAAAAACATTTCTTATTATTCACTGTGCTGTTTTCCACTTTATTCTTTGGTCAGATAAAGTTTGAAAAAGCTTATTTTATTGATAATTCGGACCGTAAAATTGAGTGTTTAATAAAAAATATGGATTGGAGAAATAATCCGGTATCATTTGAGTATAAAGCTGACGAGAATTCTGTTGTAAAGGAAGCATCTATTAAAGATGTTAAATCATTCGAAATCTATAATCATGCAAGATATATAAGAAGCACTGTAAAAATTGACAGATCAAGCAACAATCTAACGAATGTAAGCCGTGTGAAAAATCCAGAATTTAAGGAGGAGCAGCTTTTTTTAAAGGTTTTGATCAGTGGTGATGCAAACTTGTACAAATATGCAGATGGAAGTTTGTACCGATATTTTTATAAAACGCAAAACGGGGAAATAGAGCAATTGGTGTATAAACCTTACAAATCCAATGAAGTTACCGTGAGCTATAATTCCACTTATAGGACTCAGCTGAAAGACGAATTAAGCTGCTCTGCCATAAAGATTAGTGATATCAACAGAACAGACTACCAAGAAAGGGATCTGATCACCTTGTTTTTAAGATATAATAAGTGTAAAAATCCTGATTTTGTATATTCGGATGCTAAACCAACTAAAGGAAATATTAATCTCCATATTCGCCCAAGAGTCAATTCTTCGTCACTAGAGTTTGCAAATTATTACGCTGAAGACGAGCATTATAAAATGGAGGATAAAATCAGTTTTGGAATTGGGCTTGAAGCAGAATATATTCTTCCCTTTAATAAAAACAAGTGGTCAGTGATCATTGAACCCACCTATCAGTCTTACAAATCAGAAAAAACTACTGATGTAAGGGGATCGGTTGTTTCAGAGGGAAAACTTACAACAACCGTCGATTACCATTCTGTTGAAATACCAATAGGGATTCGGCATTATATGTATCTGAATGGAAAATCAAAATTGTTTCTTAATGCGCAGTATGTACCTGATATAGCAGTCAATTCTTCCATTAAATTTAACGTTGCAGAAAATTCTATATTCAATAATTTGGAAATAAAATCAAGGTCAAATGTGGCTTTGGGAATTGGATATTGTTATGAGGAGAGGTTTGGGCTGGAGGTACGTTATTTTACAGGTAGAGAAGTATTAAGTAGCTATTCCAAGTTTAGCTCAAATTACAAGGCAATATCGTTTATCTTAAGCTACAAGTTGTTCTAAAAACCTCCCATCTCACGCCAATCTTTTTTTCGTATAGTGAATAATGCGGTATTGAAGTTGGCTGAATCATCAAAGAGAAGCACTGAATAAAACTTTCTATCCGTTTCCGGAAGACTTAATGATGGGAAATAATTTTTCCGATTGAAGAAAGGCGCTCTTATGTTAGACAAGTGAGCTTTAACTTCAAGCTTTCCGGAACAGTTAGAGGTAGTGGAATTAGCCGTTATGTTGAAGTATATCATACATGGTACATTTGTACTTTGTACAATTTTTTGCTTTCCCTAAAGCAATTTCCACCTGATCAATTCCATATGACCCTTTCCAGAACGAGCATTCCCGAGGTTGAGCCATAGCTGAACCATAACTGAACCCATCTAAAGCCTGCCAAAGGAATAGATTACTTTACCTTTACCTTGGGTCTAACTTCATCCTTGGCAAAATCTCTTTCACCACTCTTTACTTTTTACATTGTACAACTGTACATTCACTTTTGCCTTTGCTCTTGATTCTATCAAAACAACGTTTTCGGCTCCGCCATCTGCGGAACATGAATCTCCACGCCGAATTCCGTATTCACTTTTTCAATAAAATAAGCAGAAAGCAAAGGGGAAGCTTTTTCAATATTCTGGTGAACGAAGAAATACAGTTTTTCAAGACCTTCTGATTTCCATTCTGCAATCCTCTCGAGCCAGTCGTCGAGTCTCGTGTAATCGCTTTCTGCATTGGCACCGACATACCGCACAAACGCTACCGGTGTCGTGAGCCTCATGTGAAGCATATCCCTTCTTCCGGCGGTGTCGACAATAATATTGGTAATCCGGTGCTTCTCAAAAAGTGCCATCGTTTTCTCGAACACTTCCTCGTCTGAAAACCATTCATTGTTGCGCAGTTCCACCGCCGAAGGAACCTCTTTCGGCCAATCCTCAATAAATTTTTCGAGTCTTTCGAAATCTTTCGGTTTAAAATTATCGTGCAGCTGCAGGAAAACCATCCCCAGTTTTTCATCAAAATTCAGGACGGAAGTGGCAAACTGCGTCACCACATCTGTAATATTCAGCAGCCTGCGGAAATGCGAAACCGTATTCGTGATCTTCGGGAAAAACCTGAAATCGGCCGGAGTTTTTTCCTTCCATGTCTGCACCTGTTCGGGCGAAGGCATGCCGTAAAATGTCGCATTCAGCTCAATGGAATTGAACTGCGTCGCGTAATAGGTCAGTTCGTCTTTCGTGCCTTTCGGATAGAATCCTTTGAGGTCGGTTTTGTTCCATTTCGCGCAGCCGATACGGATTTCCAGGTCTTTGGCTTTGGATTTCTTCAGGATTTCTGCGGTTTTCGGATGGTCTTCCGGAAGGGTAAAATCAATTTTTGACGGGTCTTCTACTTGTCCGAATTTCATTTTTGAAGGTTTTAGATGGCTGGTTACAGTATTTCAAAGATAAAATATTTTTCTGACCGGATTTGCATGGAAAAGAAAGAGTAATGAAGTTTGGATTATATGATTTTTAGAATGCTGATCTTTTAAAACGCAAATAAGCCGATATTCTCCACGAATTCCACAAAAAAACCGCAGAAATTTCTGCGGTCATTGTCTTGTCTTTTGTTCGTTACTCTTTGTTCTTCCCCAACCTTTGCCTCGGCTCTTTTTACTTTTGCCCTGGCTCTTGATTCTTGGCTCTTTAACTACGCTTCACACGAAGAGCAAGTCACAAAATTCACCATCATTTCCTTGGAAACCGATGAACTTCTCTGGTAATACAACGTTTTCACGCCTTTCTTCCAGGCTTCGATGTAGAGGTAGTTCACGTCTTTTACTGGCATGGTTGACGGGATCTGTAAATTCAGCGACTGGGCCTGATCGATATACTGCTGTCTTTGCGCCGCCTGGGAAATAATTTCCATCGGCGAAATTTCCCTGAAGGTTTTGAAAACCGCTTTCTCTTCATCCGTAAGTTCCTTCAGCTGCTGCACCGAACCGTGGTTCAGCATAATGGTTCTCCACGTTTCCTCATTGTCGAGTCCTTTTTCTTCCAGGAGTTTCGCGAGGTATTTGTTCTTACGCATGAAATTCCCTTTCGCAAGACCGGCTTTGTAATAATTCGAGGCAAAAGGCTCAATTCCCGGGGAAGTCTGGCCCAAAATTGCAGAACTCGAAGTGGTTGGAGCAATCGCCATTGTGGTCGTGTTCCGCATTCCGTAGCCTTTCAGCAATTCCGGCTCACCGTAAATATTGGCGAGTTCCTGCGATGCCTGAATCGACTGTTCCTTGATCTGACGGAAAGCTCTCGCATTGAACTGCGTTGCCTCAAAACTTTCAAACGGAATCATGTTTTTCTGCAGATACGAATGATATCCCAAAACGCCCAGACCAAGCGCACGGTGACGCAGCGCAAAGTTTCTGGCTCCGGTTAAGTAGTAATTTCCTTCGGTTTTCTCAATGAATTCAGATAAAACAGCGTCGAGGAAATAAATTGCCAGTTTCACAGCGTCCGTGTCTTTCCATTCGTCGTACAGTTCAAGGTTCATCGACGAAAGACAGCAGATAAAGGATTCTTCAGCACTTGAAGGAAGCATGATTTCCGAACACAGGTTGCTCGCATTCACCATCATTCCGTGGTCTTTGTACACCTGAGGCTTATTTCTGTTCACATTATCGGTAAAGAAAATGTAAGGCAATCCTTTCTGCTGACGGCTTTCGAGCACGCGCGCCCAGATTTTACGCTTGTCCATATCGCCGTCGATCATGTCCTGCATCCAGTAATCCGGCACGCAGATTCCGGTAAACAGGTTTTGAATTGGGCTTCCAATATCCTTGATCGATAAGAATTCTTCAATATCGCCGTGGTCAACGTCCAGATAAGCAGCAAAAGCGCCACGACGGACACCACCCTGCGAAACCACATCCATTGCGGTATCGTAAAGCTTCATAAAAGATACTGCGCCGGACGATTTTCCGTTGTCGGTTACGGCCGTTCCACGGTTTCTGAGCTCGCCGAAATATCCGGAAGTTCCACCACCGATTTTCGTCTGCATAATCACTTCGCCCAGCTTATGGGTAATTCCTTCGATATTGTCGGGAACATGCACGTTGAAACACGAGATCGGCAAACCGCGCTCGGTTCCCATATTGGCCCAAACGGGAGATGAAAAACTGATCCAGCCTTTTCTGATCATTTCCTCGAAAGCGGGCTGCAGTTCCGGTTTGTATAATCTTTTTGCGGCAGCAGAGGTAATTCTCAGGATCGCGCCGTCAACGGTTTCCCCTTTCAGTAAATATCCGCGGTTCAGCATTTGTTCGGACTCTTCGTTCAGCCACCAGATTTTTGATTGTTCTTCCATGTTGTATGCTTTTTGCAGTTGGCATCATGCTTTCTGCGTATTAATTTTTATTTTATTTTGGAGCAGAAGGTTTTCGTTTCCTGTTCCTGTTCACACCGCTAAATTTCCGGTGCGTCAAAATTCCCGAAGATATTATCGAAACTTCCGGCGGAACCCTGGAATTTTAAGGCTTTAATTTCCGGTTTATCCTCCAGGTTTTCATCACGCTGGCTCTGGAACTCCAAAAATCGCGGCATTGCTAGAAGCTGTTTTTGAATTTCCTCATTCGCATAGGCCGAATGGTGGTAAAACGTGAGTCCGTCTTCCTCCACAAAAACCTGATACCTGAATTTCGTATAATCGAGTTCGCGGAAAGATTCCAGAAAAAGTTCAATATTTTTTCTGTTGGTTTCAGAGAAATCAGGTTTTACGGTGTATTTTACTGCTACATTAATCATAATTGTTACTCAGTCGGATGTATAATATTCAGGAAGTGAATGCTGTATCAGTAAGCATTAAACTTAAAACGTATTGCTTTTAAAACAAATCATTCTCCGTAATACTCTTGTCGTGTTTCGTATAATCCACTGGCCGTTTCGCGAAGAAATCATCCATGGAATTGGCAAAAACCTCTTCCTCGAACCAGATCATCGGTCGGTACTGTTCCGGCGTGATGTTGTAGCGGGTTTTCATGTTGATCTTTTTCAGACTGTCATCAACACGGTATTTCATAAAGTTCAGCAAATCCTCTTTCGTAAAATTGTCGATTTCGCCGAGTTCAAAAATCCAGTCGATGATCTCTTCTTCCAGTAAAATCGAATGGTCCACCAAAGTGTATATATCTTCAAGATCAGAATCGGTGAGAAGGTCTGGCTGCTCTTCGCGGATCTTGTTGATCAGGTAGATTCCGGCGTTGGCGTGGATCTGCTCATCAACGGAAGTCCAGGCGATGATGTTGGATACATTTTTCATATAGCCCTTGAACCGCGTGAACGAAAGAATAATCGCAAACTGGGAAAAAAGGGAAACATTTTCGATCAGAATACTGAAAAGCAACAAAGACGAAACATATTCTTTCGGTGTTGTAGAATTCGCGTGTTTCAGCACATTGGTCAGGAAGTCGATCCTTTTTTTAATCGCAGGAATTTCCACGACATGGGAAAACGCATCGTTATAACCCAAAACTTCCAGCAATCTGGAGTAGGCTTCGGAATGGCGGAATTCGCACTCCGCAAAGGTAGCTCCAAGACCGTTGAGTTCCGGCTTGGGCATGTGGTTGTACAGATTTCCCCAAAAAGTCTTTACCGAAACCTCGATCTGGGCAATGGCAAGAAGGGCGTTTTTGATGGCATTTTTTTCGTGCGGTTCCAGCTGTGACTGAAAATCCTGCACATCGGCCGTAAAATCCACTTCGGAATGTACCCAAAATGATTTGTTGATGGCCTCTACGAACTGCATGATCTCCGGATATTCAAACGGCTTGTAACTGATTCTCTTTTCAAAAATTCCCATCCTGTATTTTTCTGTTTTCTGGTTAATGATTTTCGCTGATAAAAAAGAAATACTCTTAACGTGCTGACTGAATGGACATTAATCCAATTACCGTCCCGCAAAACTGTTAAAAATATTCCTGAAGCGTGAATCACAAATGTAGAAAATCCACATCACTTCCGAAAGGTGTAAATATTAAATAACTGACTTTAAGCCGCAAAAGTTTTCCACAATTACACAGACGGGGCTTTATCACCCCTTTTAAAATCGGGCTTTGCCAATTAGCTGTACTTTGTGCCTAAAAACATTAAACAGCAACCCCGAAAATACTGTAAAACCGAATAAATTTTATTAAACATCTAAATGGCAATTAAAAGCATCTGTTCTGTAACATTTTTTTTCTTTTGAATACTTATTCATAAAACCAATCCGCCCATGTTAGTTATTGAGAATCTCCACAAATCCTATGACACCGGAAAGAGCAAACTGCATGTGCTGAAAGGCATCAATCTGAACATTGAGGAAGGCGAATTTGTTTCCATTATGGGAAGTTCCGGATCAGGTAAATCCACTTTACTGAACATCATTGGGATCCTGGACGAAAAAGATTCTGGCGTCTACAAGCTGGACGGAATTCCTATTGAAGATCTGTCGGAAATTAAATCAGCCGAATACCGGAGCCAGTTTTTAGGATTTATCTTTCAGTCCTTCAACCTCATCGGATACAAAACCGCCCTTGAGAATGTCGCTTTACCACTCTACTACCAGAATGTACCGCGAAAAGAGCGCAACCAAAGGGCTATGGAATATCTTGAAAAAGTGGGACTCGCGGAATGGGCAACTCACCTGCCGAATGAACTTTCAGGGGGCCAGAAACAAAGGGTTGCCATTGCAAGAGCCCTGATCACCAATCCGAAAATTATTCTTGCCGATGAACCGACCGGCGCTCTGGATTCTAAAACTACCTACGACATTATGAAACTTCTGCAGGAAATCAACCGCGGAGGAAAAACCATCATTGTAGTAACCCATGAACCGGATGTGGCCGCCGAAACGAAGAGAAATGTCATCCTGAAAGACGGAATTATTGAGAGTGATCAATTTATTACCCAACGGGTACTGGCTTAAGAATAATAAATATGTTTGATATAGACCGCTGGAGAGAAATTTTTGAATCCATTCGCAGCAATATACTGCGGACGGTACTGTCGGGTTTTACCGTAGCACTCGGACTGTATATTTTCATTGTCCTGTTCGGAATCGGAACCGGACTTAAAAATGCGTTTACCGAAGGGTTTGCGAGAGACGCGACCAATCTCATCACCATTTTCAGCGGGAAAACAACCATCGCATACGGCGGACTGCAGGCCGACCGGAAAGTCGTCCTCAAAAACGATGATTATGAGCAGGCCATCAGTTCAGATCCGGATAAGGTAGAAAATTCAACCGCGAGATATTCCGCCAACCTGACCGTAAAATACGGCAAAGAAAGCGGAAGTTACCAGATCAGCGGCGCCAATCCCGAAGAAAAGATCATCGAAAACCGTAAACTTACAGAAGGACGATATCTGAACAGTCTTGACATGAACCGCAAACAGAATGTAGCGGTCATTGGCAGAATGGTGCAGCGCGACCTCATCAAGAATGGAAGCCCTGTCGGCAAAGACCTTGAAATCAACGGAACGATGTTTAAAGTGGTGGGTGTTTTTTCTGATGACGGCGGCGACTGGGACGAAAGGATGATCACCGTTCCCATCACCACCCTGCAACAGATGAAAAAAGGCTCCGATACAGTGAGCAATATTTTCATCACGTATAACACCGCTCTTTCGCCCGATGAAGCTATTAAATATGGTGACAAGCTTCAAAAGGATCTCAAAGCAAAGAATAAAATTTCTCCGGATGATGAAAATGCAATTGTCGTGCGGAACAACGCGAAAAATATGGGCGAAACCTTCCAGTTTTTATTTATTATTACGCTGATTGTAGGTTTTATCGGAATGGGAACTTTGCTGGCCGGAATCATCGGCATCAGCAATATCATGGTGTATATCGTAAAGGAAAGAACCCAGGAAATCGGCGTACGGAAAGCCATCGGTGCCAAACCGGGCGCAATTGTAGGTCTAATTATGCAGGAAAGTGTTGTGATTACGGTAATTTCAGGATTTATAGGAGTAGGACTTGGCGTCTTGTCTTTAGAACTGATTGGCGACAGCCTTGAAAAATATTTTATTAAAGATCCGTCCGTTGGATGGGGACTGATTATTGCGGCTTTCATTAGCCTGGTAATTTCGGGAGTTGTGGCGGGCTTTGTACCGGCATTCCGGGCAAGCAGAATAAAACCGATTGAAGCGCTGCGTGCAGAATAGCGAATTAAGTGAATTTGCTTCGCAGTGAATGGTGAATTTTTAGATTATAGACAAGAATGTTTTTAGAATTAAACCACTATAATCTGGATGTTTATAAAGAAGCAAAGAAACTGCGGAAAGAATGTTACCTGTTAATTATTAAACTTCCAACGGCAGAGAAATACAATTTAATTGATCAAATCAGACGGGCTTCAACATCTGTTGTTTTGAATATTTCCGAAGGCTCATCTAGAAAATCCGTTACAGAACGGGCTAGATATTATGAAATGTCACGAGGCTCCATTGTTGAACTGGATTCGTGTTTGGAAATTATTTTAGAAGAAAATTATGCAACCAAGGATGAATTAAGTAAGGTAGGAAAACCATTAAAAACAACATTCATACTATTGTCAAAACTAATTCATGCAACGAAATCATCTGTTTAAAAATTCACTAAAAAAAATTCACTGCAATGCAGACTCACTTTGCAAAGCAAAAATTGATCTTAAATGAACATTATTTTCAAAATAGATACCTGGCAGGAGATTTATCATTCGCTACGGAATAATAAACTTCGGACTTTCCTCACCATGATCGGTGTCGGTTGGGGGATGTTCCTGTTTGTGACGCTTCTGGGAGCTGCAAAAGGCATGGAAAACGGTTTCGACAAAATATTTTCGGGCTTCGCTACCAATTCTATCTTTTTGTGGGCGCAGAACACCACCATTCCTTACGACGGTTTTCCGAAAGGAAGACAGATGAACCTCCATTTAAGCGACCTCGACATGCTGCCGAATAAAATTTCGGACATCGATTATATTTCTCCGCAGAATTCCCGCGGGAATTTCGGCAGTCCCGGCGAATCATTTTCGCGGAACGGAAAGAATGCAACCTATACCCTGAACGGCGATTACCCGATCGGAAACAAGATTTCCCAGAAAAAACTGATCTTCGGAAGGTACCTGAACGACGCCGACATCAATGAGAATAAAAATGTGATCGTGATTGGAGAAGAAATCTATAAAAACTTCTTCGATGCGAAGAAAAATGAAAACCCAATCGGGAAATCCGTCACTGTGAAAGGCATTTTCTTTAATGTCATCGGCGTATTCCGCGTGAAAAAAGGCGGCGGAATGGAAAATGACCAGTCGTCTTATATCCCGCTTTCCACTTTTACCAAAATGTACAATGACGGCGACAAAGTCGGTTTTTTTGCCATTGTGAGCAAACCCAATGCTGATCTTGCTGTTGTTGAGGAAAGAGTGAAAACTGAACTGAAGAAAAAATACAACGTCTCGCCTGAAGATACGAATGCTTTCGGAAGCTTCAACCTCGGAAAAGAATTCGGTAAACTCACAGGATTTCTGACCGGCATGCAGCTTTTGACTATTATTGTAGGAACGCTGACTATTTTAGCAGGTGTCATCGCCATTTCAAATATCCTGCTCATTACCGTAAAGGAGAGAACGAAGGAAATCGGAATCCGACGGGCTTTGGGTGCCAAACCTGCGGAAGTAAGGAACCAGATTCTGCTGGAAAGCGTTGTCATTACTTTAAGTTCCGGAATTCTAGGCTTCATCTGCGGAATTTTCGTGCTCATGATTGTTGATAAATTCACGCGGAATCAGGACGAATTTCCTTTTTATAACCCAACGGTAAATTATGGCGAGGTTTTCGGTGCGATGGCGGTTATGGTCATTCTCGGGCTCATCATCGGGATGATTCCGGCACAGCGGGCCGTGAAAATCCGACCGATAGAAGCGCTGAGAAGCGAATAAAGAGGTGAATGATCTCAAAAAAAAATAAAATTAATAACAGTAAAAAATAAACTAATCATATGAAAAAGAAATTCACCTGGAAAAAAGCCCTGTATATTTTCCTGGGACTCATCTTTGCTGCGGCGCTGATCTCCGGAATTATGTATCTGGTCAAATCCAACACCACCGAAAGCGAAAGTTTCCTGACCAAAAAACCTACCGTTCAGAATCTGGATGATAAAGTGATGGCCACCGGAAAAATTGTACCGCGCGAAGAAATTGAAATCAAACCCAATATATCCGGAATTATTGATAAAATTCTAGTTTCCGAAGGCGATCAGGTTACCGCAGGTCAACTGGTGGCGACTTTAAGAATTGTACCGAGTGTACAGAACGTAAATGCATCACAACAGGAGATCAACAACGCCAACTTACAGATCAGCAACGCGAAAATCAATATCGATAATCAGCAGCAGCAGTTTGCGATGCAGCAGCGGCTGTATACACAGGGCGTCATCTCCAAACAGGAATACATCAACGCTCAGCAGCAACTGCAGTCGACACAACAGGTTTACAGAAATGCACAGCAGCAGCTTCAGACCGCACAAAAAAACCTGCAGATCGCCAGAACAGGTACCACTCCTGAACTTGCAAGTCTTGCAACCACGCAAATCCGGTCAAAAGCCAACGGAACCGTGCTTGAAGTTCCTGTAAAAGTAGGAAGCCAGGTGATTGAAGCCAATTCCTTCAACGCCGGAACCACCATCTGCTCCATCGCTGATCTTAATTCCCTTATTTTTCAGGGAACCATCGATGAAGCACAGGCTGGAAAACTGAAAGAAGGTATGAATATGAATATCGTAATCGGAGCACTGCAGAACAAATCATTTCCAGGCCGCGTAACGATGCTGGCACCAAAAGGCAAAGATGAAAATGGAACGATTAAATTCCCGATCGAAGGGGATGTTTTCAACAAAACAAATGAATACATCAGGGCAGGATTTTCCGCAAACGGAGAAATCATTCTGAGTTCACAGAAAAATGCGCTCCTTCTGGATGAATCTTTGATCCAGTACGAAAAAGTAAACGGTAAAGACCAGCCTTTTGTGGAAGTGAAACAACCGGACGGGAAATTCAAGAAAAGGAATGTAAAACTCGGTGCTTCAGACGGTATCAATGTTCAGATCCTTCCAGGTTCAAACATCACAAAAGATTCCGAAATTAAAGTATGGAATCCGTCGGATAAGGACAAAGAAGCTTTAAAAGAGAAGAAAGATAAAAAATAACGCTCGGCTTATTGTCAGAAGCCCATGGTTTTATACAAAAAGAACGTCAATAAGTTGACGTTCTTTTTTTTGAATTATCTTTTCCTGATGAGCAGTACGATGTTCAGAAAAAGCAGGAGCAAATCAAGGCAAATCCAAATGGAGGTTCGGGTAATCTCGGCCCTGTAATTAGAAATTTCATCCACAGCCATTCTGGAAAGTTGCAGGTTCTGATTGATGTAATTTTTCACTTCAACAATCTGGTCCATGTTTTTATTCGGAACCAGGTGTCGGGAAAAATATACGAGATTTTTTTTACCTAAATATCCTGCGATCCAGTACTCACTGGAGTTTTTCATATTCAGGTAGTCGATGCGGTAATGTTCCGGACGTATTTTTCCGGTATGATTCAGTGTAAACTGCAGATTTTCATCAGCTGAATTCTTCTTAATGATGTAAAAATCTATGGGTTGGGGCAGTTTGTTGATGACCTGAATAACCATCGCATCTTCCTGAAACTGTGTCATGCTGCTTCGGATAAACCAAAACGCAAAAACAGTGAGGGCAACAACTACAATAAAAAACCTTACCAGTTTTGCAGCCAAGACAAATCGTCCTCTTCTGATAAATACGAGTGCCAGTGCAAAAAACAGCGCGATACAAAGAATAAAAGCTATATAACCCATAATAGCAAAGATAAGATTTTTGGTTTTGAATCTGCTTTAAAACAGGTGAAGGGTTTTCTACACTTCCACATTCCATTCCGCTTGAAACTCTGCGAGGAATTCCAGCATAAAACGGTGTCTTTTTTCAGCAAGTTCTTTTCCTTTGCTGGTATTCATCAGATCCTTCAGCAGCAGGAGTTTTTCGTAAAAATGATTGATTGTGGTGCCTTCATTTTTTTTATATTCCGCTTTGGTCATATTAAGTTTAGGCGGAATATCTGGGTGAAACATCAGGTTATTCTTAAATCCGCCGAAATTAAAAGTCCGCGCAATTCCGATGGCTCCGATCGCATCCAGCCGGTCTGCATCCTGTACGATTTTTAATTCCACCGGAAGATTTCCGGTTATTTCGCCGCGGTTTTTAAAGGAAATATTTTGAATGATGAAAAGCACCTGACCGATGATTTCTTCAGAAATGCCCTGACTTTCCAGAAATTTGCGGGAAATCTTCAAAGCCAGAGTTTCGTCGCCGCCGTGAAATTTAGGATCGGCAATATCGTGCAGAAGTGCCGAGAGTTCCACAACCAAAAGGTCACAATCTTCAGTTGCCGCGATATTTTTTGAGAGTTTCCAGACTCTTTCGATATGAAACCAGTCGTGGCCGGCTTCGGCGCCTTCCAGCTTTTGCTTTACGAATGAAACGGTTTGGGTCAATACATTTTCCATTGGATTAATTTAACTGATCCAACACTATTTTCCAAAGGTTTTTATTAAAACTTCTGAAAAAATTGATATGTCCGATCTCGCCTTTTTCCGATTCCGATACCTTAATTTCACGATAGGTCTTCCTTAAATTCGGATAACCGGTATTCATCAGGCTTTCCATGCCTTTCACCGTCACCCATGGATCGTCTTCGGCATGAATCACAAAACTTTCCTGCGTTAAAATTTTAGAATAGTCATTTTCGGTTTTTTCAAAAAGCCGGCTTGTTGATTTTTTATTTAGAATTAAAGTCCGCCAGTCCAGTGCGGCACCTTTCGGCAAAGTTTCGCCCAAACCAAACCAGTGTGCCGGGAAATATCCCAAAAGATGCGAAGCCACCGGCAGGGCAATTCCAAAGCCCAAAGCTGCGTTTACGGCCACTTTAAAATCCAGATGACCGATGTAGGCATCCTGCGTTCCCACAAAAATAAATTTTTCAAAAATCGCGGAGTCTTCGTTCATTCCCAAAATCAGTGCTCCAACCGAATGTCCGAGGCAAAATTTCCGGTAAGCGGGAAATTCCTTCTGGAGATAGTCAGTCATTGCTTTATAATCAAGCGTTCCCCAAATCCGCATGGATGCGTTGAAACCTTTCAATTTGTTCGGTTTCGATAATCCGATTCCGCGATAGTCATAAGTAAGAACGGTAAAACCATTTTCTGCCAAAAAAGCGGCAAAAGCATAGTAAACCTGCTGTTTCACACCGGTAGCGGAATTAATGAGCAGCACTCTTCCGTCAGCAATTTCAGGTTCAAATAGTGTTGCGGTAATTTCAAAATTGTCGTCCGTTTGAAGGGTGAAAGTATTCATACGTGTTAAAAGGTCAAATGTATTTAAAAATAAAAGAGAATCTCAAAAATTTGAAATTCTCTGCATAAGTTTAAACTGTTCCCCTGATCGAATTTAAATAAGCATCTTTACTGAAACTTCACAGTCCGATCAGTTTTTAATCAATACCGATTTCTATAAATTCAGTAATGATTTTAATGGGATTATTTGCTTCATCAAAACCGATATAACTCGCGTAAAAACCTTCGCCGTAGCCTGTTTCGAAGGCAAAAAGGTTTCCCTGCTTTTCATCATCGGGTTTCAGGAATGCATACTGATCGATCGCCCCATTTTCATCGAAAAAATGTTCATGAAAAAACTCTTCGTAAATTCCCATGAAATCGGCTCCCTTACGGTGAAACAGCCTGTTTTCGAGGTGGTTGAGACAGTCCTGGGTTTCAAAATCCATAAAACAGCCCATTCCGCTTTCCACAGGATAGCCGAAAATCTCCCCATCCTTCAACTCTTCAAGGTGCTGACCTTCGGTCGTAGCCATTTTCCACTCTGCAATCGCGGAATCTGCGAAAATAATTTCCACATAAGCAATGCAGTTTGATTCTCTCTCTTTATGGACCAAAACCGGAAATTCACCCTGTGGGAAATGAATTGTAAATTCCGCCATATCATTTGTTATCAAAGGATCACACGCAATCAGCCTTCCGGTAGGCAGATTTATTTTGCCGGCTTCGAATGTTTCCAGCAGCGGACTTTCGATGAAGTTTTTACTGAAAAGCTTAAAAATGTTTTCGATGTGGGTCATTTTTGGATGTGATATTAAAGGGTTTTCGCTTTCTCTTCCAGTAGGGCAATTTTGTCTTCGGCGTCTTTTTTCTTTTTAAGTTCGTTATCAACCACCTGCTGAGGTGCGCCTGCCATGAATTTTTCGTTGGAGAGTTTCTTCTCTACCGAAATCAGGAAGCCTTTCAGATATTTAATCTCCTCTTCGGTTTTTACTTTTTCCTCAGCCAAATCCAGATTTTCGCTCAGTGGAATTGAAATTTCACTGGAACCTACCAGAAAAGTAAAACTCGGCTTGTCGGTTTTCTTGCAAAAATTAATTTCCTCAATATGTGCCAGTTTCTTTACGAGTTCGGTATTTTTAAATGAATCGGCATTTGTAAAGATTTCCACCTTTTCACGCGGAGAAATTCCTTTGCTCTGACGGTAATTTCTTACTCCGGAAATCAGTTCCTTTGAGATTTCAAAGTTTTTCACAAGATCTTTATCAAAAGTTCCAGCTTTTCTCTGCTGTGTGATGACCAAAGCGGTTTCCGGAGTTCTTTCCGAAATATTCTGCCACAGTTCCTCGGATAAAAACGGCATGAACGGATGAAGCAGTTTCATTAATTCCTCAAAATAAGCGATGGTTTTTCTGTACACTTCTGCAGAAATCGGCTCTCCGAAGGCGGGTTTTACCGCTTCAAGATACCACGAACAGAAATCATCCCAAATCAGTTTATATACTAGGTGTAAAGCATCTGAAATCCTGAATTTTTCAAACTGATCTGCAATTTCCGCAACCGTTTTGTCCATCTGGTTTCCAAACCATGCGATGGCCTGGTTATCGGAATCGTTGGCTTTAATTGTTTCATCACGGTTCCAGCCTTGAATTAACCGGTAGGCATTCCAGATTTTGGTGGCGAAATTCCGTCCCTGCAGCATCAGTTCTTCATCGAAAAGCAAATCGTTTCCGGCAGCGGAACTCAATAAAATCCCGACACGGACGCCATCTGCACCATATTTGTCCATCAGTTCAATCGGATCCGGCGAATTCCCCAGCGATTTGGACATTTTCCTGCGCTGTTTATCACGGACAATTCCCGTGAAATAAACATTTTTAAAAGGAACTTCCTTGCGATATTCGAGACCTGCCATGATCATCCGGGCTACCCAGAAGAAAATGATATCGGGGCCTGTGACCAAATCGGAAGTCGGATAGTAATAATTGATTTCCTCGTTTTCGGGATCCAACATTCCGTCGAAAACCGAAATTGGCCACAACCACGATGAAAACCAGGTATCGAGGGCATCTTCATCCTGTTTAAGGTCAGAGATTTCCAGATTTTTCCCGGATTTTTCCCTGGCCAACTGTAACGCTTCCTCCACGCCTTCTGCCACAACAAAGTCATGCTCACCGTCTCCATAAAAATATGCCGGAATCTGCTGTCCCCACCAAAGCTGGCGTGAGATATTCCAGTCGCGGATGTTTTCCATCCAGTGCTTATAGGTGTTTTTGAACTTTTCAGGATGGAATTTCACTTCATCGTTCATCACAACGTCCAAAGCAGGTTTCCCCAGTTCAGACATCTTCAGAAACCACTGTACCGAGACTTTAGGTTCGATGACCGCTCCTGTTCTTTCTGAAGTCCCCACTTTATTCAGATAATCCTCAGACTTTAACAGCAGACCTTTTTCTTCGAGTTCTTTTGCGATTAATTTCCGTACTTCGAATCTGTTTTTTCCGGCGTAATGCTGTCCGTACTCATTCAGGCTCGCATTGTCATCCAATGAATCGATCATCGGTAAACCATGGCGTTTCCCGATTTCGTAGTCATTGGTATCGTGAGCCGGTGTTATTTTCAGCGCGCCAGTCCCGAATTCAATATCCACATAATCGTCCTCAATAATAGGAATCGGACGGTTTGCAATTGGAACAATTACTTTTCTACCTCTTAAATGTGCATATCGTTCATCATTTGGATTGATGCACACCGCGGTGTCGCCGAAAATGGTTTCGGGACGGGTTGTGGCTACGGAAATAAATTCTTCCGTTCCTTCTATTTTATATTTGAGGTAATAAAGTTTCCCGTTCTGCTCTTTAAAAATCACTTCTTCATCCGAAATATTGGTTTTCGCTTCCGGATCCCAGTTCACCATGCGGTAACCTCTGTAAATTAAACCTTTGTTGTATAAATCAACGAAAGATTTGATCACCTGCTGCGACAGTTTCGGTTCCATTGTAAAGCGCGTTCTGTCCCAATCACATGAACAGCCGAGTTTTTTGAGCTGTTCCAAAATGGTACCTCCATATTTATCGGTCCATTCCCAGGCATGTTTCAGAAATTCTTCTCTCGTTATATCAGATTTATTGATTCCATCTTCTTTCAGTTTGGCTACGACTTTTGCTTCGGTTGCAATGGAAGCATGATCGGTTCCAGGTACCCAACATGCATTAAAACCCTGCATTCTGGCACGTCTTACCAATACATCCTGAATCGTATTGTTCAGCATGTGACCCATGTGCAGAATTCCGGTCACATTAGGTGGTGGAATTACAACGGTATACGGAGGTTTTTCGTTGGGTTCTGAATGAAAATACTTATTTTCGAGCCAGTAACTGTACCATTTCTGTTCAGTTTCCTGTGGACTGTATTTTTCTGAAATCTGCATAAAATCTTTTCTTTAACACTAATGATGTGCAAAAATAATGTAAATAAAAATTTTTATACTGCATATTAAAATTATTTTTAACTTTGTCACTTAAATTTTATCAAAACAGATATAAAACATTTAGAAATATGAAAAAATTATTTGCAGGTTTTGCGTTAATGGGTGTGTTTGCTTTGGCATCTGCACAAACAATTACATTCGATCAAACAACCTGGGATTACGGTACCGTAAAAACCAATTCCGACGGACACAGAATGTTTAAGGTGAAAAACACCGGAGACAAGCCACTTATTATTTCAAGCGTTAAGGCTTCTTGCGGATGTACCACTCCTGAATGGAGCCAGGATCCAATCATGCCGGGAAAAACGGCCCAGATTAAAGTAGGTTACAACACCGCGATTAACGGACCCTTCGTTAAAACAATCGAAGTATTCTCCAATGATCCTGTAAACGGAAGAAGTGCTCTTAACATCAAAGGAACTGTAGATCCGAATGCTAAAGAAAGAGTACTGACGGCAGCAGAACAAAAAGCTGCTGACAAAGAAAAGCATGTTGCAGAAAAAGCTGCTAAAAAAGCCGCCAAAAAAGCTAAAAAAATGGCTGTTAAAAAATAATCAGGATTTTAATCCTGTAAAAAAAACCATTTCACGATTTGTGGAATGGTTTTTTGTTATATTTATCTACTAAAATAAAAAAATGAGCGACAACTTCAGCGATGACTTTCTGATCAAAGGAAACGTTTCTATTAAAAATTCTGAAACAAAATATAAAGGACAGCTTACTGAGCAAGATGGGGAGAAAATTCTTGCACAGGAAAAAGTGCAGCTCCGGAAACTGCAGGAAAAACTTTACGCAGACGGAAGCAAGTCTCTGCTCATCATTCTGCAGGCGATGGACGCAGCAGGTAAAGATTCCCTTATTGAGCACGTTTTCGGGGGTGTAAATCCGCAGGGATGTGAAGTAACCAGTTTCAAGACGCCAAACTCCAGTGAATATGCCCATGATTTTTTATGGAGACAGGCTGTAGCGCTTCCTGAAAAAGGTAAAATCGGAATCTTCAACAGAAGCCATTATGAAAGCGTTCTGGTCTGCAAAGTCCACCCTGAATATAATCTCAGCGAAAAGGTATGGAAGAATACAGAAGAATTTGATGAGCAATTCTGGAAAAAACGTTACAAAAGCATCAGGAATTTCGAAAAACATCTGTCGCAAAACGGAACAACCATCATTAAAATCTTCCTGAATATTTCTCCGAAAGAACAGAAAAAGCGACTCCTGGACCGCATCAACGAGGAAGATAAAAACTGGAAATTCTCTCTGGGCGATATGCCGGAACGGGCACTTTGGGACCAGTATATGAAGGTGTATGAAGAAGCCATCAATAAAACGTCGAAGGATCACGCACCCTGGTTTGCCATTCCTGCGGATGACAAATGGTTTGCCCGTGTTGCCGCGATACAAATCATTATTGATGCGCTGGAAAAAATGAACCTTCAGTATCCTGAAATGTCTGAAGAAGAATTAAAAGGTTTGCAGGGAGCAAAGAAACAACTGGAAAGTGAATGATAATTGACAAAAAGAAAGGATGATCTGGCTGGATCATCCTTTTTACTTATTTAATGTTTTATCATTCTATTTTTTAATGAATCTGAAAGTTTCGGCTGATTTATCAGACATTATTTTGATATAATACAATCCTACAGGCAATGAAGATACATTTATATTAAATCTGTCTGTATTATCCTGAATTGTTTTTATCAACTTACCCTCAGTAGAGAATATCTCCAACTGTTGCATTTTAGTTTTGGACTCAACAAAAAGAGTTTCAGACACCGGATTCGGATATATTTTAAATGATTTATAAGAGGCCTCAGAAACTGCCATCGCATTTTCATCAATTTTAGTAAAATACTGAAATCCGCCGGTCTCGATTGTCGTTGAAACTCCAGTTGACGCATTCAGCAGGTATAAACCGCTTCCGCTGGAATATAAATAATTTCCATTGTTCAACTGTATAATTCCATTGTTGCCGGTAGTTCCCAGAGAGGGCCAATAATTCAGGATGGCTCCGGTTATACGCGAAACTTCATATAGACCTCTGTTATTTCCGGTGGATGTAGTATTGCTAAACACCGCAACAATTAAATTGCCGGCGGAATTTAAATTAATCTGCTCAATGTTTGATAACACAGGAGTTGGAAATACATTTCCTACCACTGTACCGTCATAACCAAGAATCTGTATATTGGCATTATTGGTAAATGAAGAAACATAGGCATTAGTACCAGTATGCAAAACATCAAAAGGGGAAACCACAGTAGGATAATTGCCAATAGGAACACCAGCAGTGGTAAATCTTCTGATGGAATTCGCTACCGCTCCATTTGCACTGCCCGCATTTGTAACCCAAACCTCATTGTTTACGACATCAAGTCCACGAATATTGTCTAATCCTACAACATCTCCAAATAATGTTGAGGAAGCAGTCCCGTCGAGATTATAAATCAAAATATCATCATTGGTCTGATCTGCAATCCAGATCTTGTCATTTACCTGCGTGACTCCCTTCGGTGTTCCTGTTCCTGTAGGTAAAACAATAAAACTGGAATTGATGATGGTGCCGTCATTTGCATTCAGCTTATAAACAATGTCTGTAGTTGAATTCAGCACCAGAATACTTTGCTGTGAAAAAAGATTACAAAATGTAAACAGAACAGCAGAAATTGCAAAAAAAGTAGATTTTGTTTTCATTTTTTTTTTAAAATTACAAAAAAAATAAAAACCACAAGAAAAACTGTAAGCCGGATTCTGTACCTGAAAAAAATAAAACAGGCGCCTGTTATTTATCTGTGCTTTACATTGCTGCAAAGCTTTAGCTGCTTACCCCTCGGTTTTTGGAACGGGCCATTCCTATTTTCATTGCTGAAAAAATCCGATATACTTAACATTGCACCGCAAAGAGTTTACCTGGTTTCACTATAAATGAATATACATACTTTCTGTTGCACTTGTCCTGATCTCGCGACCGGCGGATGTTATCCGCTTTGCTGCCCTGTGGTGTCCGGACTTTCCTACCCCGTTTCCGGGATCAACAGGCCGTTCTTCTTGTGGACGGCAAAGATACTGAATTTCTGGATGAACCGCCAACGTAAAAATTTCTGCATTAATTAAAATCTAATGCAAAAAAAAATTATCTTCGTGCAACTAATTTTCAGAAAACGTTGGACGGCAAAGAGAAAATATTCGCACAGCTCGTGAAGGATAATCAGGGATTGATTATTAAGATCTCACGGCTCTACACCAATTCCCTGGAGGATGAAGAAGATCTTTTTCAGGAAATTGTGTTACAACTCTGGCGTTCCTACGACTCATTCAAAGGGCAGTCGAAAATCTCAACATGGATGTACCGTGTGGCCCTGAATACAGCAATTACCCTTTTCAGAAAAAAAACAAAATCGCCCCAAACCGATGAACTGATGGATTTTCACCACAGCGATTTTGTGGAAGATAATGATGAAAAACAACAGCAGATTACCCTGCTCTATAAAGTGGTGAAAATGCTGCCAAAAGTGGAACGGGCAATTGTAATGATGTATCTGGACGACCTCCCTTACCGCGACATCGCCGAGAATTTAGGGATTACTGAAGTAAACGCGCGGGTAAAAATGAACCGACTCAAAAAGACGTTAAAAGAATTAATGGAAAAGCATGCCTGAATTTGATTTAGATACTTTTAAGAAAACATGGCAAGAGCAGGAAGTTCAGCCAAAATATGACAGCGCAGAAATCCGGGCGATGCTCAACAAATCGTCGCGCAATTATGTGAAATATATTTTCTGGATCAGCGCTGCTGAGTTTCTCGTAATTCTTAGCCTTACCGTTTACTATACTTTTCTCGGGAATGACTCCAAGAGTCTCCTGAGTATTCTGAGCAAACTCGGTGTAAAAAACTCTTCGGCTCTGGAATATGATGTATCCCACTTTTATATTATTCTGAAATCCATCAGTATTGTTATGACCGCATTTTTCGTGGTTAAGTTCTACCGCAATTATGCGAAAATAAAGGTAGAATCAAATCTGAAAAAATTCATCCTTCAAATCATTGATTTCAAAAAAACCGTCAATCTTTTCATTCTGGCCAATATTGCTCTGCTGGTAATATTTACCGGTGTGCTGACCGGATTTATTTTCTATGTGCTTTCAGAGCAGCAGATTCATCTCAGCAACTCAGCTTTAGCAGGTTTTTTCATCGGACTGGCGTTCATAACGGGATTAAGCATTTTACTCATTTGGCTATACTACCGGATTGTGTACGGCATCATTGTGCGAAGACTCGGGAAAAACCTCGAGGAACTGAAGAAAATAGATTCAGTCGAATAATAAATATAAAAAGGTCAGTTTTCACTGACCTTTTTTTATAATTCCTTCCTGAGCCTCGCTACCGGAATATTGAGCTGTTCACGATATTTTGCGATGGTTCTCCGGGCGATATTGTAACCCCTTTCCTTCAACAGACCCACCAAAGCGTCATCAGTTAAGGGTTTTCGCTTGTTTTCTTTGCTGATGACTTCCTGCAGATGATTCTTGATTTCTTTTGTCGAAACTTCTTCCCCGTCATCATTGGTCAGTGAGTCTGAAAACAGATTTTTCAGGTAAATAATTCCGTTCGGAGTATCAGCATATTTGCTTTTCACCACTCTGGAAATCGTGGAAATATCAAACCCGGTAATATCGGCTACATCCTTCAGGATCATGGGTTTCAGCGATTTTTCATCACTGGTAATGAAATAGTTGCGCTGCAGTTTTACAATGGCAGAAATCGTCTGAAGCAGCGTGTTCTGTCTCTGATTAATGGCATCGATATACCATTTTGCTGCGTCGAGTTTCTGTTTGATGAAAAGCGCCGCCTGCTTGTGATCCGCAGATTTTTTATCGTGCGAATAGGTTGTCAGAATATCCTTATATTCTTCAGAAACACGTAATGACGGGGCATTTTTACTGTTGAGTAAAGGAATCACATCGATCTCCCCGTTTTTATTCTCTTTGATCTGGATGACAAAATCCGGGATGATTTCCTGATTGATCGTGATGGTCTGGGTATCGAAATTCCCACCAACTTTCGGCGAAAGTTTAGAAATCACTTCCAGGGCATCTTTCAGATCCTCTTCATCAATATCATATTTCTGGATGATTTTATTGTAGTGCTTGTTCGTAAGCGCATCAAACTGACTTCTCAGAATATTTCCTGCTAAAATAACGGCTTTATCGGCACTTACCTTTTTCTCAATCTGAAGCAGCAGGCACTCTTGCAAACCTCGCGCTCCAACACCAGGCGGATCGAGTTTCTGCACATAATTTTCAAGAATATCGGTGATTTTTTCTTTATCGGTGATGATTCCCTGCGAAAAAGCCAGATCATCTACAATCTGTTTGATTTCTCGTCTCAGGTATCCGTCGTTATCAAGGTTCCCAATAATGTATTCGGCAATTTTCAGATCATCTTCATCAATTGTGCTCAGGTTAATCTGCTCCAAAAGATAGTCATAAAGCGACTGTCCTTCGGTTAAAAGCGATTCATTGTCGAATTCCTCATCGTCAGCGGAATAGTTGCTTGAGGCGGTTTTGTATGCCGGTTCGTCATCAAAAATATACTCATTGACGTCGAAATCGGTACTGATGGTGTCGGTTCCTTCGGTTTCAAAACCTTCATCCACCGAAGAAAATTCCTCTTCATTGGATTCTTCCTGAACCTTTTCCAGTGCAGGATTTTCTTCAAGCTCGCGCTCGAGTTCTTCCTCGAACTCCAGGGTATGCAGCTGAATAAGCTTCATGAGCTGGATTTGCTGTGGCGCAAGTTTTTGTCCGAGTCTAAGTTGTAGGTTCTGTTTCAGCATTCTTGATCTGTCTTACTAAAATTGGTTTTTAGTTTTATTTTTAAGAACTGTTATATAATAGGTTATTACGATTTAATGCTAAAAGTACGATTATTTTTTAGAACTCCGCATTTTTAGGCGCTCTGGGGAAAGGAATCACATCCCGGATGTTCGACATTCCCGTTACAAAAAGTACAAGTCGCTCTAAACCAAGTCCGAAACCGGCGTGTGGTACGGAACCGAATTTTCGGGTATCGAGATACCACCATAACTCGTGTTCATCCACATTCATGGCTTTCATTTTTTCTTTTAAAACATCGAATCTTTCTTCTCTTTGTGATCCGCCGATGATTTCGCCGATGCCGGGGAAAAGAACATCCATTGCCGCCACTGTTTTTCCGTCCTCATTCAGTTTCATGTAAAAAGCTTTGATGTCTTTCGGATAATCAAAAAGCACCACCGGACTTTCAAAATGTTTTTCAACGAGGAACCTTTCGTGCTCGCTCTGCAGATCGGCACCCCATTCCTCAATCGGGAACTGGAATTTGCCTTTTTTATTTTCTTTTGAGTTTTTCAGAATATCGATCGCTTCGGTATATGAAACCCTTTTGAAACGTTTTTTGATAACGTTCTCCAGTTTTTCGATGAGGCCTTCAGAAGCCCTGTCTTTTTCGGGTTTCTGTTTCTGTTCCTCCGCAAATCTTTTGTCCAGAAACTCCAGATCATCTTTGCAGTTTTCCAGAACATAGCCAATGACATATTTCAGGAAATCTTCCGCGAGATCAATATTGTTTTCGAGGTTGTTGAATGCCACTTCGGGCTCCACCATCCAGAATTCAGCGAGGTGACGTGTGGTATTGGAGTTTTCGGCCCGAAAAGTCGGCCCGAAAGTGTAAACCCTTCCGAGTCCCATCATCGCGGTTTCCACGTTGAGCTGCCCGGAAACGGTGAGGTTTGTCTTTTTCCCGAAAAAATCCTGTTCGAAATCTATATCGCCGTTTTCATCTCTCGGAATTTCATTTAAATTGAAATTGGTCACGCCAAACATCTCTCCGGCTCCTTCTGCATCGGCTCCGGTTATAATCGGAGTGTTCATGTAGAAGAACTGGTTCTGGTTGAAAAATTGGTGAATGGCAAAACTCACCGAACTTCTGACTCTGAAGACAGCGCCGAAAAGGTTGGTTCTGAAACGCAAATGCGCCTGTTCCCGCAACACTTCAAGGGAATGTTTTTTAGGCTGAAGGATGGTTTTGTCTCTTTCTTCCGTGAAATTATCTCCTAAAATTTCAATTTTTTTCGCAATAATTTCAATGGACTGGCCGGCGCCTTCACTTTCAATCAGTTCGCCGACAATCTTCAGGGATGAAGCAGTACTGATATTCTTAATTAAATTTTCATCAAAATTCTGGAAATCAACCACTACCTGCAGGTTGTTGATCGTTGAACCGTCGTTCAGTGCAATAAAACGGTTGGAGCGGAATGCCCGTACCCAACCCTGCACGGTAATGTCGTGATGCAACTGTTTTTTATAGTCTCCCAGTAATTCTTTAATCGTCGTTCTCATGCTGCCTTCTTTTTTTATTTTGTAAAGCTCTGCCTTTGTTTCAGGCTGCTTTAATCAATAGATGCAAATGTAAAAAAAATTGGCGTAATTTTTGATGTAAGCGGAAAATTTTTAGAAAAGAATTTCAGCGATTAGGGCAGACAAAAGCCCGATCCATAAGGCTCAGGCATTGACATAAATAAAAATAGTATGTCGCGAATATCATTTATTCAATCCTTAATTTTATTCATCTTTCTTCGACGGCACGAGGAAAACATCCATCAACCCTTCGGGCAGAGACATTTTTAAAAATTTTTCTTCGCGGTTGAGTTCGAGAATCCAGTCTCTGATAATGGGAATAACGATCTGCTTGCCCGCGAGATCAAGCACAAAATAATGTTGGCCGGTCTGATCATTTATGGAGACAATATTTCCGCAGGATTTACCGTCTTCTTCGCGGATTTCGAAGCCTACGACTTCGTGGTAATAGAATTTGTTGCCGGTGAGCACCGGAAGTGTTGAAAGCGGCAGATACACGTCTTTGCCGAGAGACTGGTCAACCAATGCTTCTGTAGAATTTTTAAAAGAGATGATGAGCGTTTCGCCTTTGCTCCACGCCTGTTTTGCAATAAAGAAAGGAACGAGCATTCCGTTGATGTCCACGAATACAGAGTCCAGTTTGGTATACATTTCCGGCTGGTCGGTATCCAGTTTCAGGAATACATTTCCGTGAAGGCCGTGTCGGCGTGTAATTTTTCCTAAAAAGTAACAATCTTCTTTTTTCATCAGTCTTTATTTTAATAATAAGCCGGAGTGTCAAACAATCAAATATTCATTATTATACCGGCGTTCAGGCGTTTCATCCTGCAAATATAAACGGTTTTAAAATAACAGAGACGCCAATTTTGGCGTCTCTGTATAATATTTTGCGAATTTTACAGCACTGATTAAGCTTTAGCTTCGTCAGAACCTTCAGTTTCTGCATCTGTTTTAGGGGCAACAACTTCTGCAATTTTCTCAGTAACGTTGGTTACTGTTTCTTTTACAGCGTCTACAGCACCTGCAACTGCTGCCGCAGCACCGCCTAATGTTTCAGCAACATTTTCAGCAACTGTTTTTTCAGCTTCAGGAGTTTCTTCTGCTTCAGCAACCGGAGCGTTTGCAGCTTCTTCAGCCGCTTTTTCTTCAGCTAATTTCGCATCTGCCGCTGCTTTTTCTTCAGCAACTTTAGCGTCAGCTTTCGCTTTCGCATCAGCTTCAATTTTCGCCGCAGCATCAATTCTCGCCTGGTTTACTTTTGTTTCAGCATCGAAAGCTGCTTTTTTAGCATCTTTCTGAGCTTTGGTCAAAGAATCTTTTTTGTTTTCAACCGCTTTTTCTTTCTCTTCTACCCAAGCTGCAAATTTAGCATCTGCATCTTCGCTGGAGAAAGCACCTTTAGCAACACCACCTTGAAGGTGTTTTTTGTACAAAACTCCTTTGTAAGAAAGAATTGCTCTTGCAGTATCGGTAGGCTGAGCACCGTCGTTCAACCATTTTACTGCAGCATCCACATCCAGTTCAATAACTGCGGGATTTGTTACAGGGTTGTAGGTTCCGATTTTTTCGATAAATCTACCATCTCTTCTTGCTCTGGCATCGGCTACTACAATGTGAAAGAAAGGTTTCCCCTTTTTTCCGTGTCTTTGTAATCTAATTTTTACTGACATATAATTTTTGTTTTGTGGGAACTCGTCCCGTTAATTATTAAGGGTGCAAAGATAGGAAAATAATTCAACCGCAGATACTGCAATGTGATAATTTTTCTTCGATGTTTATTTCTAAAACGCTAATGATCAATCTTCATTCTTTTTCATTCCAAGATAAAACAGGCCGTAGCATTTCTGGTTCTCTTCCAGTCCTAAAAATCGGTCCAGATGCTTCATCATACCTGGGGTGCTCCAATAACAGCCAACATTGTTTGCGGTGCAGGTCAGGTACATATTCTGCACTGCCATTGCAGTGGCAGCGACTTCTTCCCATTCTGGAAGAAGACCGCTGAAATTCACAGAAATGGTGATAACAGCATTTGCTTTTGAAATCTTGGCGGCAATATCAAAATATTTTTTTTCCAGAAAAACTTCCGGGGGTGTTGTTTCTTTGTAAATCTGAGCCAACTGTTCACCCAGTTCTGTTTTTTCCAATCCTTTAAAAACTCGTAAACGCCATGGTTTTGTCTTTTTGTGATTGGGAGCAAAATGGGCGGAGCTTGTGATTTCTTCCAGAACTGGCTGCGGAATCTCGTCGCTGGTATAATCTTTCGGGAAAGTGCTTTTCCGGCTTTGGATGATGTGTTTTAAAATTTCTGCCTGATTCATCCTGCAAAAGTAAGAAGTTTTGGCCAAGGATTTTGATTTTGAAAGAAGGAAACCGACTGATTATAAACTTCTACAAAAATTCTTTTCGGCGCTCGCTTCGCTCGCGCCATCAAAAAACAGCCTCAATTTTCTGATGAATGTTGTTGAGTGTAAACTCATCACCCACCCTTTTGCCTCTCATGGTTTTGGCCATCGGACTTTCCTCGGAGATCGCGTAAAAACGGTCTCCTTCGTAAAAAAACTCGCCTAATGAAACTGAAATATAAAATCTGGCTTTATTTGTAATAACTACCGATCCCAGCTTCACCGTTTCCGAACTTGAGTTCAGCACTTTCTGCATCTGACGCTGCATATTTTTCAAAGAAAACATCTGTTTATCGAGATGATAGATTTCACTCTGAATTTCCTCGCGGATGGAGTCGTATTTGGTCGTTTTTTTGATATCCCTGCTTGCTTCAAGGGTGAAGTTCAGGTAAAATTCCAGGGTTTTTACTTTACCGGAAATCATTTCCTTTACGAAATTACGCAAGTCATTTTTATTGTAAAGTGCCTTCTGCATGAGCATTCTGAGTATGTTCGAGGTTTTCTTGAATGTAAGGTTCAGGTTTTTTGCCGTTCAAATAGCATAGACCTGATTCATCTAAACAAAAAACGTGCACATTTATTTTAAAGGCCTAAACGTCCGTAACGGAAAAACTTCCCAGAACAAGCATCAGTACAGCAATTTGCCGTAAAACGATTCACCAGCAATCATTTACCGGAATTTCAGCAAAAAAACCGGGCTGAAGCCCGGCGCAGATGATTATAATATCTTATTTTTCAGAAATTTCCTTCAGTTTATTTAAACCGTCGCCATAGGATTTATCCATTTGACCGGTCATAAAAAATCCCATTAGATTCATCGGATAATCCAGTTCGCAATCCATGTCCCACGTCACTTTTGTAGTGTTTCCCTGCGGAGTCAGGATCAGGTCTGAAGTGGCATCACTTTCAAAAGGTTCCTTAAAGAGCATTTTGGCGGACTGTTTTTGGTTTGGGATCAAAGCCGTAATAATGTGGCAGCCTTTTCCTACTTCATCATTTCCTTCCCAGCAGTACTGGTCGCCGACTTGTCCTGAAGTTCCCGAATATTCCAGTTTCATGTTCGGGTCCATTTTCATCCATGGATTCCACTGATTGAATCCTCTCATTGAATTTACATTTTGCCATACTTTTTCAACCGGGGCATTAATTACAATTGATTTTTCGAAATGGTAGGCTTTACCGATTGCAAACATGGCAATGACAAGGACTAACACTACCGCAAGCAGAATTTTTAAAAAGGTTTTCATAATCGTTTTTTTTGTTAATAGTTCACGTAAAGATAAAATTTATTTTTGACTAAATTTGCGGGGATCAACATAAAAAATTACCGAAAATCAACTCAGATATGCAAAATCCGTTATTACAGTCTTTCGATACTCCGCATCACTCCGCACCATTCAATGAAATTAAAGAAGAACATTTTTTACCCGCTTTTCAGGAACTGGTGAAAATTTCCGAAAAAGAAATCGATGAAATTGCAACAAACCCCGCCGCACCGACTTTTGAAAACGTTATTGAAGCCCTTGCCTATTCCGGCGAAAAGCTGGATGTGGTTTCGGGAATTTTCTTCAATCTGAATTCCGCTGAAACCAATGATGAGATCCAGAAAATTGCCCAGGAAGTTTCCCCGCTTTTAACCGAATTTTCTGCAAAAATTTCTCAGAATACAAAACTATTTGAAAAGATCAAAAAAGTATATGACGAGCAGGATAAATATGAACTCAGCGGCGAACAGCAAATGCTCCTTACGGAAATTTACAAGGGTTTTGTGAGAAGCGGTGCCCTCCTCAATGATTCCGAGAAAGAAAAATTCATGCACATCAGCATTGAACTTTCAAAAAAATCGCTGCAGTTTGGCGAAAATGTACTGGCAGAAACGAACAGTTATTTCAAACATATCACCGATGAAAAGGATCTGGCCGGAATCCCGGAACCTATCCTTCAGCAATACCGCGAAGAAGCAAAAGAACGGAATTTGGACGGTTTTGTCGTGACTTTACAGTACCCGAGTTTCATTCCCTTCATGACATATGCCGAAAACCGGGACATGAGGAAAGAACTCGCGTTAGCCAACGGAAAAAAATCCTTCAACAATAATGAATTCGACAATCAGAATCTGATTAAGGAAATCATCATGTTGAAACAGGAAAAAGCACAGCTTCTGGGCTATAAAAACTTTGCCGATTATGTTCTTGAGGAAAGAATGGCGAAATCTCCGGAGCAGGTAACCGCTTTTCTCAACGAAATGCTTGAAAAAGCAAAACCTTTTGCAGAGAAAGAAATCGAGGAACTGAAAAGCCTCGCAAAAGCCGACGGCATTGAAGAAATGCACAGTTACGACCATACATTTTATGCCGAAAAACTCCGCAAACAGAAATTTGATATTGATGATGAAGAACTGAAACCTTATTTCCAGCTCGAGAAAGTTCAGGAAGCGGTTTTCGGGCTCGCCAAAAAACTTTTCGGACTGGATTTTGTGGAAACTTCAGAAATTCAGAAATATCACGAAGAAGTAAAAACCTATGAAATTTTTGAAAACGGCACCTTTAAAGCGCTTCTTTATGCCGATTATTTCCCGAGAAAAGGCAAAAGAGCCGGCGCATGGATGACGAGTTTTAAAAATCAGTACAAAAAGAACGGCGAAAATTTCCGTCCGCATATTTCTGTGGTCTGTAATTTCTCAAAACCCACTTCTGATGCACCAAGTCTGCTGACTTTTCAGGAAGTCACGACACTTTTTCATGAATTTGGACACGCATTACACGGTGTTCTGGCCGACACTACTTATCCGAATCTTTCCGGAACTTCCGTGAAATGGGATTTTGTGGAACTTCCATCCCAGTTCCTGGAAAATTTCTGCTACGAAACGGAATTCCTGAAAACGTTTGCACGACACTACAAAACCGGCGAGATCCTTCCGGACGAAAAAATTCAGAAAATATCCGATTCTAAGAATTTTATGGAAGGTTACCAGACTTTAAGACAGCTCGGTTTCGGAAAACTGGATATGGCCTATCACACCAATTCCGACAAAGTGGGCGACATCAAAACCTTCGAGGCCGAAGAGACAAAGGCAACAAACCTTTACCCTTCCAATCCTGAAACAGCAATGAGCACAAGTTTTTCTCATATTTTCCAAGGCGGATATTCGGCTGGATATTATTCCTATAAATGGGCGGAAGTTCTGGATGCGGATGCTTTTCAGTATTTCAAGGAAAACGGAATTTTCAATCCTGAAATCGCTGCGAAATATAAAATTCTGCTTTCATCCGGCGGAACAAAAGATCCGATGGAACTGTACAAAGATTTCAGAGGAAGTGAGCCGAAAGTGGAAAGTTTATTGAAACGGGCTTTCGGATAAAATTACAAAAGCTTACAGATTAATCTGCGTCAGTTGCAAATTTGATGGAAATTTTCACAGATATGCAGTTGACGCAGATTTTTTATTTGAATATCTGTTTTTTTACGAGTTCAGCTCGTGCCTTTGCCAGCATTGGAATGGAAATCATTCCCATCACAATCATGATTACCAACTGCATGGTGTGGGAAATAAAAGCATAGGAAAGACCAACTTCCCCACCTTCTTCAGGATTTTTTCCCATGGAGAGAAATAAGGCCATAATGCCCAATTTCAGTGCAAAATGAAACGCACCGATTCCGCCGGAAGCAGGAACCATCATGCCCAAAGTTCCGACGACGATGATGAAAAAACCGTCCGCAAAAGTGAATGCGGAAGTTTCCGGAAGTGCAAAACAAACGAGGTAAGCCGCCAGATAATAGGAAATCCAGATGCCTAAAGACAATAAGATGAATTTTACTTTCTGTTTCAGTTTAAAAATAGAAGTCAGTCCATGGAAAATGCCTTTTGCAAAACCCAATGCTTTTTGATAAAGCGGAAATTTCTTCAGTCTTTTTCTCATCACTAAAAACAAAACCCCGAGTAAAACAAAAGCACCCAAGATGAAATATAAATTATTGTTCGGTTGTGGCGCTGCATTTCGCTCTTTCTCTTTTGTAACATAGTCATAAAAAGCAAGAATCGCGTCATATTTAAAGATCAGCGTCAGGATTAAAAAACCGCCCATACACACCAAATCAACAACTCTTTCGAGAATAATGGTTCCAAAAGATTTCTCGACCGGAACATTTTCTACGCCGAAAAGTGCGGTAGATCGCGCCAGTTCACCGCTTCTGGGAATGGTGAGATTCATCAGATAACCAAAAGAAATCGTCCAGAAAGCATTTGAAGTTGAAATTTTATAGCCCATAGGCTCAAGCAGAAGATTCCAGCGCAATGCCCGGAACCAGTACGCCAGAATTCCAAAAACTGAGGCGGCAAAAACCCAAAAATAATTGGCTTTCGCAAAATATCCTGCAATTTTGCTGAATTCCATGCCTTTCAACGCAAACCACATGAAAAGGGCTGCCACTGCAAGAGAAAGCGCTACGGTTATAAATGCCTTGAAAGGATTTTTTTTTGTGTTCTCTTCCAAACCGGAAATTTGTGGAATTAAGTAAGCAGGTTCGTTTTTTCGTCGGGAAAAATGATTTTGGGCTGGAATGTTGCCGCTTCCTCCGGCGTCATCTGCGCATAGGAAATAACGATGATGATGTCGCCTTTCTGCACACGCCTTGCAGCCGGTCCGTTGAGACAGATTTCTCCGGATTTCCGCTTCCCTTTTATCGCATACGTGTCAAAACGTTCACCGTTATTGACATTTACAATATATACCCTTTCGCCAACGATAATTCCCGAAGCTTCAAGAAGATCCTCATCAATGGTAATGCTGCCGATATAATTAAGATCAGACTGAGTTACCCTGACCCTGTGAATTTTAGATTTAAAAACTTCAATTAACATGAAGCAAATTTATTAATAATTATTTGATTAAAAGAACAAAAATGGGTTTCGGTCAACTGCGTCAAATCTTTTGGAATAAATTCAATACAACTATATTTTTGCTGAAGATTCTATAATTCATCCGCATGATGTATTAAAAAATCCAATAAAATTTAGGATTTGATAATTTACAAAAACAGGATAAGATTTTACATAAAAACCAATATTAATGCACAATTGGCACAATTCTAGTTTGCGCTAAGGCTAATGAATTGGGCAAAATGCTATTGTCAAATTTTGATGTTAATAGAAGGAAAAATACTTTTTTTATTAAATTTTTCAAAAAAATTTGCACAATATGAAAAAAGTTTTATATTTGCTTTAATTACAAAACTAACCTTAATATCAATATTATGAACAAGTCAGAATTAATCGACGCAATCGCTAAAGATGCAAGTATCACAAAAGTTGCTGCAAAAGCCGCTCTTGAATCATTTATGTCTAACGTAATGGAAACTTTGAAACAAAAAGACGGAAAAGTTTCTTTGGTTGGATTCGGAACTTTCTCGGTTGCTGAAAGAGCTGCAAGACAAGGAATTAACCCTGCAACTAAAAAGCCGATCAAAATTGCCGCTAAAAAAGTTGCGAAGTTCAAGGCAGGTGCTGATTTATCAGGAGCTGTAATGGGCGGAAAGAAAAAATAATCTGTTAACCACACAGAATACAGATCCCGGAAGTAAATTTCCGGGATTTTTTTATGGGGCCAGGCGGGAAATTTTCCAGTCAAAGTCTTCCTTCAGTTCATAAATGATGCGGTCATGAAGTCTGTTGGGCCTTCCCTGCCAGAATTCTATTTCATAAGGGCGCGCTATATAACCACCCCAGTTTTTGGGTCTCGGTACTTCCCTGTTTTCAAATTCCTTTTCAAGATTTTTCAGCTTTTCTTCCAGAAAATTCCGGTCAGGGATTACCTGGCTCTGTGGAGAAACCGCTGCCCCGAGTTGGCTTCCTTTAGGACGGGAATAAAAATAACCGTCGCTTAAATTTTCAGGAATTTTTTCCAGCACCGCTTTAATGATGATCTGCCTTTCCAAAACAGGCCAAAAGAAATGGAGACAGGCTTTTGGGTTTTTCATAAGCGCTTTACCTTTTCTGCTGTCGTAATTGGTATAAAAGATAAAACCTTCGAAAGTGAAACTTTTCAGAAGTACCATTCTTGTGCGGGGGCAGCCGTCGTCTTCCAGCGTTGAGACCGCCATAGCATTGGCTTCAGACACAGAAGGGTCTTCCTGAGCCTCCAGAAACCAGTTGCGGAACTGCTCAAGTGGATTTTCTTTTATTTGATTTTCAAGAAGTTGTGATTTATCATAGATTTTTCGATTTTCGTGCAGGTTTTCCATGATTTTTTTTATTACTTTTGATTAAAGGTTTTATTTGACCTGACCATTCAGATGACTCATTCTTACAAAGGTAAAATATTAATTTCCACTCCGGATATTGCTGGCGATATTTTTTCACGTTCGGTGGTGTTGGTGGTAAATCATGATGAGAACGGTGCTTTCGGACTGATCCTGAACAAAAAGAACGAAGCAATGAGCGAGGATCTTCTTGAAGTCTTCGGTTTCAATGTTGATGTTTATGACGGCGGCCCCGTGGAAAATGAGAAGATTTTCTTCATCAACAAAGGAGAGAAAATAACAGAAGATTATTCAGAGATAACTGATGAGTTCTACCTGACGGAAGATCTCCAAAATGTGGTTACAGCCATCATCGAAAAGAGAAAAGATGTGAGTGAAATCAAGGTGTTTTACGGATATACCGGTTGGTCGCCAATGCAGCTCGACAATGAAGTAAGCAGAAAACTCTGGACTGTTGTAGATGTCTACAACCTTGATTATACGTCAGCGACTGACGAGCGTTTGTGGAAGAGCATTATGCAGAATCTGGGCGGCGAGTACCTGTTGTGGGCGAATGCGCCGGATGATATTTCGATGAATTAAAACTTTAACAAAACTTTAGCACAATACGGTATATGGAAGACCAACAAACTCCGTTATTGTCCTAGTATTAAGAACTAAAACCCGGTCAATGACTATAAAAAAATGGTTGTTTATCGGGTTTGTCAATTCCCGTCGAAACTTTCCTGCCATAAATTAAGAATTTTGGTAAACCGGATCTTCCCAAAGGTTTTATTTCGGATTTTAGAAACTGATTTGATTCCTTTCATATCCGAGACCATTAAAATTTCTTCCGCTTTTTGGGACTCAAACGCAATGATTTCAGCTTCCACGATTTCAGCCAGACCTTTTTTATGGATAAAAGTCACGAGGTTCTCCATTAAAGGGGAAATATAGGCCCCTTCTGTCTGTTTCGGAATTTTAATTATGTTGCCTTCCAGAAAGAGCAGGTTGCCGTCAATCGACCTGGCGATTCTTTTGTTAGGATTCAGAAAAATCACATCATCCAGATCATTTTCCGCAGCATAAATCCCCGCATAAATATTTTCAGGTGAGTGGACATACAGGCTGCTCAACAGATTAGTGTTGACACTGATTTCCTTAATCAGATCGATTTCAATATCTTCCGATACAGAAAGAATATCATTCACCGCCTCACTTTCAAAATGATATAAGACATCAGACTGTGAAAGGATCCGACCGTCGTTTTGGCGGTACACCATCATTCGTATAATGACATTTTGCAATCCGTTTCTTTCTGTTTCCACGTTCAGAAGGTTCTGGAAAAACTCCAAAGTATAAGTTAAGGGAATGTTCATCCTCATCTTGCGCATGGAAGCCATGAGGAAGAAATAACATTCTTCCGCAAGGATGAGTTGTCCGTTTCTCACAAAAAAAGAAACCCAGACCGCATCGCCGTAAAGAAATGCGCGGTTTCGGAAATCGATGCTGTCGGTATTCATTTTCAGATTTTTTCAAAAAAAAATAATGAACGGAAAATCCGTTCATCATGATATTTTTCGGGTGGGGATCTTTATGTCGCCCCTAATTTTATTCTCAGATTCTCAATCAGATTCTCCCAGTAGAGTTGGTTTTCGTCTTCATCGCCCTCTTCACAGAAATCGGTAACATTCAGAGACAGATCATCGGTAATATCATCAATCACGATCGTCATTTCAAAGAAATTTTTGGTTCCTTCATCCTCTTCCCAGCGGAAACGCACAAAACTTTCCGGCTTATACCGGATTAAAGTAGCCTTTTCTTCCGGCCCTCCGTTCCAACTGAAGAAAAAATCGTCTCCTTTTTCCAGCACCTCATCGGCGAACCATTCCGAAAGTCCTTCCGCACTCGCCATATATTCATATAAAATCTCTGACTGACAGTGCATTGCAAATTCATACTGCACTTTCTTTTTCGCCATATTGCTCCCTTTTAATGTGTCGCAATATATAAATTAATTTCTTAAGTATGCAAAAGATTTGGGTGAAAAAAAGCTGCTAAATATCAGGAGCATAGTGTTTTGTTTCTGTTACTTGCGAAGACCCGCTCTCACTGCTCGCTTGCGGGAGTCGGCCCCCTGCGGGGGCCGACTCCCGCAAGCTCAGACAGGCCGTTCGATCGGGGCTAAAATTACGTGCTTCTTCCCTTCAGAACTTTTTTATTCCCCGTTCAGAACATTCAGAATAATGGCACATCCTTCGCGGATTTCTGCTTTGCTCAAAGTCAGGGGCGGCGAAATTCTCATATATTCATTGCGGTACAGCTGCCAAAAAACAATGAGGCCCTTTTCCATACATCTCTTAGCAACATTTAAAGTATATTCAGGAGTTCCAAGGTTCACGGCCAGCATCAAACCTTTACCGTTGATGTTTTTAATCTTCGGATGCACCAAAAGTTCGCGGAAAAGTTTTTCCTTTTCCTCAATTTCATCCATCAATGAGCTGTCCAGAACTTCTTTCAGTGTGGCATGACTGGCCGCTGCAATCAATGGATTTCCTCCAAAGGTTGTAATATGTCCGAGTTTCGGGGAATGCGAAAGTGTTTCCATAATTTTACGCGAACTCATAAATGCTCCCACAGGAACGCCGCCGCCCATACCTTTTCCCATAACAAGAATATCAGGGACAATGCCAAAGTGCTCGAAGGCAAAAAGTTTTCCGGTACGTCCGAAACCGGGCTGTATCTCATCAAGAATAAGAAGAGCGCCAACTTCTTCGCACCGTTTTTTAAGTCTTTTCAGATAATCATGTTCCGGCATCAGAAAACCTGCGGCTCCCTGAATGGTTTCCAGAATGACACAGGCGGTTTTCTCCGTAATCCTTTGCAGATCTTTTTCTTCATTAAAACCAATGAATGTTATTAATGGAAGCAAAGGCCTAAATTCGCGTTTGTGGTATTCATTCCCGGAAACGGATAGTGCACCATGCGTGTTTCCGTGATAGGAATTTTTAAATGACACGATCTCTTCCCTTCCCGTATATCTTTTTGCCAGCTTCAGGCTGCCGTCAATGGCCTCCGCACCAGAATTCACGAGATAGGTAACTTCCAGCGGATCAGGCGTCGCTTCTGCAAGAAGGCGACAGAGTTTCACAGGCATTTCCTGGGCATATTCGCCATACACCATTACATGCAGGTATTTTTCGGCCTGGGTTTTAATCGCTTCTACAATTCTCGGATGGGAATGCCCTAAAGTATTGGCGGAAACGCCTGCAACAAAATCCAGATATTTTCTGCCGTCGGTTCCGTAAATATAGCTTCCTTCTGCTTTTTCCACTTCAAATCCCGCAGCGAACTGTGTGGTCTGCGCCTGGTAGGTAAAGAAATCATTTTGCATGGTGCAAAAATAAGATTTTCTCTTCGCAAATAACGCAAAATACGGTTAGTTCCATCCGGCTCCCTCCTTTTTGGGAACTTTTTATAAAGAAAATAACCTGTTATTAAGCTGATGCTGCTGCATTCAGGATTTCCAACAAGCAGATCTGAATTTTTTTTAACCGCGTAAGATATTTACGGTCAGTATATTGTAACGTCGATTATGACTCATTAGTTCAATAAAAACAGTGTCAGAAAAAAAAATACATTTTTTTGTGATTATTAAGGATTTTTAATTAGCTTTACTAAAGACTCAAATATTTCTGTAATCAACTGCCGAATATTTAATGTAAAAGAGATTTAGCTATAAATTAATGAAGATGAATATGAAGAAGGGAACCTTATTCTTAAATCTTGCGTTTGCATTTTTTTCAGCCATGGCGGCTGGACAGAATTCCGGGGAAGTATCACTTAAAATTAATCTCTACCCTATTCAAACAATTGTAGTGAATGCCGGGACAAATACTGCCGACCTAGATTACAAAACCCTGGATGACTATAAAAACGGGGTGAGCATAACAAAAGAAGATCATTTAAAAATATTCAGCACCGGTGGCTTCACCGTGAGGGTCAAAACGATTTCTCCTACACTTACCAATACCCTGAACGGCAGTTCAATTGATGCGGGTGACATTACGGTCACTGTTTCAAAAGGAACGACAAACGGCATCGAAGGTCTTACTTACAGCTCCATCCCGCTCTCTAATACTGACACCGAATTGATCTCGAGCCCTTTTGGTGGCAACAACAAAACCTTCAATATCAATTACGCTGCAAAAGGCGAAGATAAATACGTTAATAAATACATGAAGGCCCAAACCCCCACGGTGTACACGACACAGGTGGTTTACAGTATTGTGGTAAATTGATTAAGCAATGTAATTTCAGGGCGTATCCGGTAAAGTTCGCGCAGAAAACATCTTATTCCATTGCCGAAACTGGTTGCCTTGTCTCAAATTGGGAAAAGCCTCAACTAAAATTGTTTTGCTCTGTCCCAAGTTGGGAAACTCTAAACTAAAACTGGTTTGCTCCGTCCCAGTTTGGGAAATCCTAAACCAAAAATGGTTTGCTCCGATCCAAATTGGGAAACCCTCAACCAAAACTGATTTGCTCCGTCCCAAGTTGGGAAACTCTAAACTAAAACTGGTTTGCCCCGTCCCAACTTGGGAAATCCTAAACCAAAACTGGTTTGCCTCATCCAATTTAGTCTGCCATATTGGAAACGTTCACCCTATGATGCAGTGAGAAATAAAAAAAGCACCTACATTTCTGTAAGTGCTTCATTTTCAAGTGGCCCAGCTTGGGCTCGAACCAAGGACTTGCTGATTATGAGTCAGCTACTCTAACCAGCTGAGTTACAAGGCCAGAAACGAAGGTTTTTAAATTCCTTTGTTTTCATGAGGTGCAAAAATAATCTTTTTTCGATACAATCAAAAATTTTCAGGGCTTTTCTTGGCAAAGTTCTACCAAAACACCGTTTGTGGATTTCGGATGAAGGAAAACCACCAGTTTATTGTCGGCGCCATCCTTAGGTTCTTCTGAAATGAAAATAAATCCTTCCTTCTTAAGTCTTTCTATTTCATCAAAAATATTATCAACACCAAAGGCAATGTGATGGATGCCTTCGCCCTTTTTGTCCAGGAATTTTGCAATCGGACTTTCAGGGTTCGAAGCTTCCACCAGTTCAATCTTGCTTTCGCCTACCTGGTAAAAAGAAGTTGTAACGCCTTCCCTTTCCACCGATTCCTTTTTGTAGTTCTGCGTTCCGAGGAGTCTTTCGAATAAACCATCCGAGGTTTCTAAAGATTTTACCGCAATTCCGAGGTGTTCTATTTTCATCATTTATTCAGTTCAGTTTTTTATGGTTGAAATCTTTGACCATCCGTCGGCGATCTTCCAGCTATTTCAAACAAAAATAGTAAATTTGCGGCATGATTGAAAGTAACCGACAAAGAAAAGTAGCACAGATTATACAGGAAGACTTCGCAGAACTTTTCCGCAAGCAGGCATCAGAAAGCAAACAGACTTTTCTGGTAACGGTTTCGGATGTGAAAGTGACGGCGGATTTAAGCATTGCCAAAATCTATCTCAGTATCTTTCCTCAGGAATTCCGCAAAACAATTATGGCTGAAATTCAGTCCAGCAAAGCAGCTTACCGAAATTTCATCGGCCAGAAGATGGGGAAACAGGTGCGGATCATTCCGGAAATTCAATTTTATCTGGACACTACCCTGGATGATGTGGAAAGAATTGAAAGAGAACTGAAAGGCGAAGGCGACAATCCGGTTTTATAAATATTCGGAAATTTCTTGAAAAACACTGCTTTTTATATCGCAAAACGGTACCTGATTGCCAAAAAAGGCAGTACAGCGGTAACCTTTATTACCTGGCTTGCTGCAATTGCCATGATGGTGGCGGTGGCTTCGATGTTTGTGATTGTATCGGTGTTTTCGGGTCTCGAGATTCTTAACAAGGACCTTATTTCCAATCTGCACGCCGATCTAACGATCAAAAGCACGTCGGGTAAAACGCTGCAAAACATGGACAAAATTCAGTCTGTGCTTCAGAAAAACAAGGAAATTTCACATTTTTCAAAAATCATTGAAGAAAAAGTTTATTTAAGATACAACGGCAAAGGCGACATTGCCTATATTAGAGGTGTAGATTCCGCTTATACTTTAGTGAATCCGATTCACAAATCCATTTTTTACGGGACATATCCGAGCTTCAAATATACCAATGAAGTGCTGATGGAAAACTCCCTGAATAACCGTTTATCTGTTCCGGTAGGTTCAGATAAGGACATCGCGGTAGTGGTAATGCCCAAACCCGGAAAAGGACTCATCAGCAAGGAAGAAGATATTTTCAATAAAAAAGAGGTGTATGTGACCGGTGTTTTCCCAGGAAAAGACCAGCTCGACAACTATATTATTTCTCCGCTCGAACTTACCCAGCAACTGCTGGATCTTCCGAAGCATTCCGCCTATAATATTGTGATTAAACTGAAGAAACCGGAAAACGCTGATGCGGTTCGGGATGATTTGCAGAAAACCCTCGGAAATTCTGTGAGTATCAAGACCAAACAGGAAGAAAATGCTGCATTCTGGAAAATGATCAATATTGAAAAACTCTTTATTTACTTTATTTTTGCCCTAGTTATTTTCATCACCACATTTAACCTGGCGGGTGCCATTATTATTCTTCAGCTCGACAAAAAAGATCAGGCAAAATCGTTGATTTCGCTTGGTTTCCCTTTATCACATCTCAGAAAAACGTATTTTTTTACCGGAATCCTTATTGTAACAGCAGGAATTATATCAGGATTTATTCTTGGAACCTTATTATGTTTGTTCCAGCTGTACACCGGCTTCTTCAAAGCCAGTGAAACCCTTCCATTTCCTGTTAAGATCACCCTTCAAAACTACCTCGTTGTAGCACTTACTGCTGCAATTTTTGGATTTGCAGTTTCGTGGATTTTCTCTAAAATCAACAGACAGAATATTATCAACAGTTAACATAACACTTGTTATATTTTTTGTAATTTTGCAGCCAGATTTTTATTATACAACATGAAAAAAATTTTTACTTTTTTATTGGTAAACCTGTTGTTTGCCAGTACGTTTGCCCAAATTCCGACGGGATATTACAGCGGAACCACCGGATTAACCGGTTATCCATTGAAAACGAAATTAAGTCAAATCATTACGGCAGGTCATCAGGATATGGGTTACGGCGGATTATGGATTGGATACCAAACTACCGACCGCGATTATTATTATGAGAATAACGGTAAAGTGCTGGACATGTATTCTGAGAATCCGACAGGCGCTGACCCGTATGAATATAACATCACTTCAGATCAGTGCGGAAATTATTCAGCTGAAGGCGCATGCTACAACAGGGAACATACTGTTCCGCAAAGTCTTTTCAATTCCGCAAATCCAATGCATAACGACATTCATTTCATCCCTCCGACCGATGGAAAAGTGAACGGCGTGCGAAGCAATTATCCTTATGGGGTGGTTACTACTCCAACCTGGACTTCCCTGAACGGGTCTAAACTGGGTCCCAATACAACTACAGGCTATTCGGGCGTTGTTTTTGAGCCTATCAATGCTTTTAAGGGAGATATCGCCAGAATGATTTTTTATTTTGTGACCCGTTACCAAAATCAGATTCCTTCTTTCAGCAGCGGAAATATGCTCGACGGTACCACTACACGAAGCCTTACCCAATGGGAACTTGAAGTTCTTCTTGCCTGGAATGATGCAGATCCTGTTTCTCCAAGAGAAATCGACCGTAACAATGCAGCTTATGCTTTTCAGGGGAACAGAAACCCGTACATTGATAATCCCAACTGGGTTCATGAAGTCTGGGGCTTTGTAAACACCACTCCGGATACGGTTGCACCATCAACACCAACAAATTTAGCGGTAAACAATATAACAGGAAATTCAGCGACCGCAACGTGGACCGCCTCTACCGATAATATTGCAGTTGCTGGCTATAATGTATATCTGAACGGTGTCCTCTTCGGAAGTTCAGGTTCTACGACCTTCAATATCACTGGACTGAATCCGAATACTTTATATTCAGTAACGGTGACCGCGTTTGATGCTGCCGGAAATAATTCCCCAGCTTCAGCTCCGGTAAACTTTACCACTCTGAATGTTGTGGTGCCTCCGGGAAATTCAAATGAACTGTATATTTCCGAATATGTGGAAGGAACTTCAAACAACAGAGCCATAGAACTCACCAATGCTACACCGGATCCTATTGATCTGAGTAATTACAGCATCCAGAAACAGGTTAACGGTGCCGGGGCGTGGGGAGGTAATTTTCCGCTGACCGGAACACTTGCTCCCAATACTGCGTTTGTTGTCAAAAATTTCAACGCAACGTTTACCTGCACTTTTACAGCTGATATGACTGCGACCGGTACTCCCCTTGATTTTAACGGGAACGATCCTGTTGGTCTTTTCAAAAACGGTGTCTTAATTGATATTGTAGGAACTTTCAACGGCGGATCAGCAGATTTTGCTGCAGATACTACTTTAAGAAGAAATGTAAATAATCCGTCCACAACCTATTCTGCTACGCAGTGGGACAGTTTTCCTGTGAATACATGCGATAATCTGGGGATTGCAAATCCAGCTTCAGTTTTAGCAACAGTTGAAAACGATCTGTCTCAAAGCTGGTCGGTTTATCCGAATCCGGTGAAGAACGGCATACTTTACATTCTGGGTGAAGACCTGAACCAGGTGAACAGAGCTGAAATCTATGACATGAACGGCGCGTTGATTCAGGTGATTGATAAGCCTTTCCGTAGCTCCAATAAAATTATTCTTAGAAATAGCACAAAAGGAAACTACATCCTGAAAGCAGGAAGTTACAGCACCAAATTCATTGTGAATTAATTTACTCAATTATAAATGAACTGAATGGCTGAATTATCTTCAGCCTTTTTTTATTTTTGGGGAATGGAAGCAACGAAAAGATTTGGTCTAATCGGGAGAAACATCTCCTATTCATTTTCAAAGAACTTTTTTGAAGAGAAATTCATGCAATTAAGTCTGGAAAATCATTCCTACGGTTTATTTGATATGGAAGAAATTGATGAGGTTGAAAACCTACTGAACGATCCCGAGATGGTGGGTCTCAATGTAACCATTCCATACAAAGAAAAAATCATCGCTTTTCTGGATGAATTAAGTGAGGAAGCAGAAAAAATAGGCGCGGTAAACTGCATTCACATAAAATACGGTAAAAAAACAGGCTACAATACTGATGCATTCGGGTTTGAAAGAACAATGCTTCTTCACAAAGAAAATTTTCACCATAATGCCTTGGTCCTGGGAAACGGCGGAGCTGCTAAAGCGATCAGATATGTGCTGGAGAAAAACGGAATTCCCTACCAAACTGTTGCCCGGAATACCAACTTGAGTTTCGAAAATTTAACAGAAAGAATGGTTGCCGAAAATCAGATCATTATTCAGTGTACACCGGTTGGGACCTTTCCGGACGTGGAAAAATGCCTTACTTTTCCTTTCGGCGGTTTGTCGGAAAAACATCTCGTAATCGACCTTATTTACAATCCTTCCACGACTCTTTTTCTGAAAAAAGCAGGAGAAAAAGGATCAAAAACAGTCAATGGTTATTATATGCTTGAACAACAGGCAGAAAAGGCCTGGGAAATTTGGAATTTCTAAAAAAAATAAGTTAATTTAGTGCAATATTTCGGTCATAAAACCAAATCGGTGTCCTGACCCTCCATTTAATAAAAAAAGACTGCCATGATTACAGAAGATTTACTTTCTGACAACGAACCCAAAAAAAACGACGCAGCAGTAACTGCGGAGGAGATAAAGACCGATAATCCCTTGGGTACGGAAGCTGAAAAAGCAGTAGAAATCCGGGAAGAAACCGAGTCTACTGACCTGGTTTCATCTGCAACTGAAGCCTCGGCTGAAGATTTTTCTGCGGAAAAAACTGAAGAAACTCCCACCCAAAAGCCTTCCGAAGAGCCTATCCAACCGGAAGAAACAACTTCTGTTGAACCGGTCTCGGAAGAAGCTGAAACGCCGGCTGAAGAAATTTCTGAGGAAAAAACCGCTGAGATTCCTGCAGAAGAATCCGTTGAAAAGCCTACAGAAGAACCCGCTCAGAAGGATGTGGTTAATTCTACTTCTGTTCCCGAAGAAAAAATAAAATCTGCCGCAACTCCCCATCAAAATGAAGAAACGGCTGTCGCCCAGCTGACGCTGTCTCAGACTTTAAAGGAGATGGAAAATATCGTTAATAAAGACAATGCAGGAACTTTTTTTAAACAGTTCAATCTTTTGAAAGATCATGCTCATCATCTGATTCACGAAGAAGAAGCTAAAGAAAAACAGGAAAATCCCGGAAACGAAACTGCTGAAGTTGCTACTGAATATGTTCACCGCGATTCTTCAAAACTTTCAGGGCTCATCCACATCTTCAAAGAAAAGCAGGACGAATATCATAAAAAACAGGATGCGGAACATCAGGTAAATCTTGCCACGCGCCAAAGCATTATCGACAGGCTTAAAAACCTCTATACCAATTCAGAACCGGGCGTAAATTTCTTCAAGGAAATGCGTTCCATCAAAGAAGCATGGCAAAATGCCGGACAGGTAGCAAAATCGGAATTTAAACTCCTCAACAACAATTATTTTCATCATCTGAACCAGTTTTATGCCATGCTGGAGATGAATAAGGAATACCGCGAACAGGAATTCGCGCACAACCTGGAAAAAAGACTTCATATTATTGAAAGAGCCAAAGAACTCGAGAATGAACCGATGGTTCAGAAAGCTCTAAATGAACTTCAGTACCTCCACAAACTCTGGAAAGAAGAAGCAGAGCCCGTTGCGGAAGAATTCCGGGAAAAAACCTGGGAAATTTTCAAGGAAATTTCCGACAAGATCCATGAGCGAAAATCAGAACTTTCGTCTCAGATGGAAGCAGAACAGACTGCCAATCTGGAGAAGAAGAATAAGATTATTGAAGAGATCAAACAGCTTGCCGATCACGGAAAAGACGTAAGCCACAGCTACTGGCAGAACGCGATTAAAAAGATAGAAGAACTGCGGAGCGAATTCCTGAAAACAGGAAGCGTACCACGGAAAGTATCCAACCAGAATTGGGATGCTTTCAAGCAGAATCTGCGTGAATTCAACAGCAAAAAGAATGATTTTTATAAAAATCTGAAAGGTTCGCAGCAGAAAAATTTTGAGGAAAAGATGAAACTCATTGAGCTGGCCAAGGAAAACATGCATTCTGAAGACTGGGAAACCACTGTTCCTTTATTTAAAAAACTTCAGGAAGACTGGAAAAAGATCGGACATGTACCGCGAAGCCAGACCAATAAAATTTGGGAGGACTTCCGCGAAGCCTGCAATACCTTCTTCAACAATTTCCGGGAGAAAAACAATGCCACAACCGACAACTGGAAAGACAATTTTATCCGTAAAAATGCCCTTCTGGAAGAATTAAAAACCATAACTGATGAAGATGGAAGTGTGGAAAAGATTGAGCAGATTAAAACTGCGTGGAATGCCATCGGGAAAGTACCGAAAGAGAAACTCAGCATCAATACCGACTTTAACAAAACACTGAGAGAAAAATTAAAACTCAACAAAATCAATGAGTTTGATCTGAAGGAAGAGGGCCTTTCGGATACGCAGATTACCGATAAAGCCAGAAAAATAAAGAACCAGATCGCCGATCTGGAGGCTGAAATCGCCAAACTCGAAAACAACCTCGGTTTCTTCAGCAACTCGTCAAAAGACAATCCTTTGCTGAAAGATACTTTTCAGAATATCGAAGACAAAAAAGCATTGCTCGAGAGTCTGAAGCAGAACCTTCACCACATGATTGTAGGCGAATAATAAATCACAAATTATACTGGCGAAGCAAAGCAATTTGTCTTCGCTTTTTTTTGGAATGAAAACAGATGAATTTTACATGAACCGCTGTATTCAGCTGGCGGAGCAGGCTCTGGGAAACACGTACCCCAATCCACTGGTAGGAAGTGTTATTGTACATCAGGATGAAATTATCGGGGAAGGTTTTCACCATACAGCGGGCGAAAACCACGCGGAAATCAATGCCATCAGTTCTGTAAAAGATCCCGGACTGCTGAAAGAATCTACCATTTATGTTTCGCTGGAGCCGTGTTCCCATTTCGGGAAAACACCGCCCTGTGCCGATAAGATCGTAGAAACCGGTTTTAGAAAAGTGGTCATCGGAACATTAGACCCTCATAAAAAAGTAAACGGAAAAGGAAAAGCAATCATTGAAAAGGCCGGAATTGAAGTAGTTTCAGGAATATTAGAAGAGAACTGCCGCCAACTCAACCGCAGATTCTTTACTTTTCAAAAGAAAAAACGGCCTTATATCATTCTGAAATGGGCAGAATCCGGAGACGGATTTATCAACAAGGATTTTAAACCTACACAAATTAGCAATGCGCTCACCAAACAGTTTGTTCACCAACTGAGGAGCGAAGAACACGCTATTTTAATAGGCACCAAAACCGCTTTGACCGACAATCCCGATTTAACTACCCGCGAAATTTCCGGCAGAAATCCGGTGCGGATTTTAATTGATCTTGATTTAAAAGTTCCGCGGGATTTTAAGATTTTTAACACTGAAGCTGAGACGCTTGTTTTTAATTTATTCAAAGATTCTGTGGAAGGAAATCTAAAATTCATCAGAATTGAAAAAGAGAATTTTCTGGAAAATTTAATGCAGAAACTGTATGAAAAACAGATTCAGTCGGTTTTGGTGGAGGGCGGCCGTTTTACTTTGGAACAGTTCATCAGCACAGGACTTTGGGATGAGGCCATCGTCATTAAAAATGAAAATTTAAGGCTCGGAAACGGTACCGAAGCGCCGGATTTTGATTTTGATCTCGCCGATTCAAAGCAATTCCGTGACAACAGCATTGAGTTCTATAAAAACATTCAACCTTGGAATTCTCCTACAGCACTCTAAAATCTCCTGTTGAGGAAATCCTGCTGAAGGAAAAAGGAAGCAAATTTATCGGTTTTGCCTTTCCTCTGGCTGAAGAAACAGATCTGAAAATCTGTTTGGGAAAAGTTAGAGAACTCCATCCGAAAGCGACGCATCACTGTTATGCATTCCGATTGGGTTTGAATGGCGAAAATTACCGCGCGAATGATGACGGGGAACCTTCAGGAAGTGCAGGTCTGCCTATTTACAACCAGCTTTTGGCAAACGGCTTAACCAATGTTCTTTTGATTGTCGTACGGTATTACGGTGGAACGAAACTCGGCGTTTCTGGTCTCGTGAAAGCCTATAAAGAATCGGCAAAACTCACTTTGGATGCCGCCGAAATCATTATCAAAGAACTGGAATCAGAACTCGAAATACATTTCAGTTTCAGTCAGCAGAACCTCATTTTTACGCTTCTCAATAAATTTGACGGAAAAATTCTGGACTTTGTGTCCGATGAAAACTGCCGAATTTCAGCAAAAGTAAAAACCTCCCAAAAAGAAAGCATCTCGGAACAACTGTCCGAGATGCAGAATATTAATTTTAAATGGCTTTGAAATAATTGAGGCCCTTAAAAAATATTTAAATGTCTTTTAATCTCTTCGTCCCATTAACATCGATCCCCAATACAGGAGTTGTGCTAATGAGCCTAAAGCCGCCACGAGATATGTTCTTGCGGCCCATGTTAAAGAATCTTTAACTCCAACATATTCTTCCGAAGTTACGGTTCCGGTGTCTTTTAACCATTTCATCGCGCGGTTACTCGCGTCGTATTCTACCGGTAATGTGATAAATGTAAAAAGTGTTGTCACTGCAAACATTGCAACGCCGATCGCGAGAACAGTCGTGTTACCGTTTGGATTTTCAATTGATCTTGTGGCAAACATCAAGGCAATACCGGCAATTAGCACAAACTGCATTAAATTTGAACTGATGTTTACAACCGGAACCAGTTTGGAACGGAGCTGCAACATCGAATAACCCACTTTGTGCTGTACAGCATGTCCGCACTCGTGAGCCGCAACAGCGGCTGCGGCGGCATTTCGCTGCATATATACCCCTTCTGATAAATTTACGGTCTTATTCACCGGATTGTAATGATCGGTGAGTTGTCCGGGAACCGAGATGACCTGAACATCTGAAATCCCGTTATCTCTGAGCATTTTTTCTGCGATTTCTTTTCCGGACATCCCATTGCGCAAATGCACTTTGGAATAATGTTCGAACTTCGATTTCAGCCTGGATGAAACCAGCCAGCTGATGAGCATCGAAATCCCTATAATGATGTAATAACCTGTCATTTTTTCTCCTTTTTTTTTAAGATTTATTAAGTGATTTAAGCTGTAAAAAACGTGCCAAAGTTTTGTGATATGTTTTAATGATTTATATTTGTTCTTCAAATAAAACCACATGTCTGATATTTCTGTAATTGAGGTGAAAACTGATGATGATTTAAAAAATTTCATCCGTTTTCCGATGGATCTTTACAAAAAGAACGAAAATTATGTTCCGCCTTTGATCAATGATGAAAAAAACATTTGGGATCCGAAAGAAAACCCTGCACTGGCTACTTCTGATACCCGACAGTTTTTAGCCTACAAAGACGGCTCTGTTGCGGGTCGGATAGCCGTAATCGTCAATCATAATGAAACAGATGAGAACGGCACGAGCAAAGCCCGCTTTGGCTGGCTGGATTTTATTGATGATTATGAAGTTTCTGAAGCACTCCTTAACAACGCAGTAAGATTTGCTAAAGAAAGAAACATCAAAAAAATTGAAGGACCCATGGGTTTTACAAATCTCGACAAGGCAGGAATGCTCACGATGGGATTTGACAAGCTCGCCACGATGATCGGCCTTTACAATTTCGAGTACTATCCCAAACATCTGGAGAAACTTGGATTTGCGATGGAAAAAGAATGGGTGGAATTTGAAATGAATTTCCCCGAAATACTGCCGCCGAAAGTTGAGAAATTCAGCACCCTTATTGCAGAAAAATACAAACTTAAGGTCCTGAATTTTAAAAACAAGAAGGAAATCCTACCCTATGTGGAGCCAATGTTCAAACTTCTGGACCAAACCTATAACACGCTTTCCACCTACACGCCAATAACCGACGAACAGATCAAGACCTACAAAGAAAAATATTTTCCCTTCATTGATAAAAATTACGTGATTTGCGTGGAAGATGAAAATCATGAACTGATTTCTTTTGCGATAACAATGCCCTCCTATTCAAAAGCGCTTCAGAAATCAAAAGGCAAACTCTTCCCTTTCGGATGGTGGCATTTTCTGCAGGCAGGTAAGAAAAACGACCGCGCCAATTTCTATTTGATCGGCATACAACCCAAATACCAACGAAGAGGGGTGACGGCAATTATTCTGAAGGAAGTTTTTATACGGTTCAATAAAATGGGCATTAAATTTGCCGAAACCAATCCGGAACTGGCTGAAAATAAAAGTGTTCAGGTACTTTGGCAGGATTACAATCCGGTGAATCACAAAAGAAGATGTACCTTTTCCAAAGAAATTTAAATGAAAAAACAGCTGTATTTTTATGTTCTGATGATTGTGGCTTTTGTTGTTTACAATCAGTTTTTTCAGGTTGAAGATGAGAAGATCAACAATCTCATCAATATCCTTTTTGCAAGCTTTCTTTTTCTGTACATCGGTTACATTGCTTATCTCGTTTTGAAGAGACTGAAAAATACAGGGAAAAAGTAATGGGTTCACTTCTTTAATTAATGTTTTTAGAGATAATTTCATGGCTTAAATTTCCTCCTTACAGCTTTATTCATTAAATTTGCAGATTGAGAAAACACTACGGCATTAAAAGTGCACGTGTTGCTCAATAAACAGTTACGAAAGATAAAAGGCAAGGTTAATAAATAGCACACATGAATTTACCCGAAAATTATATTCCAATCATCATTCAGGCTTTAGTAGCCATTGGTTTTGTCGCAGTATCCCTTTTAGGTGCCCATTTTTTAGGCCCGAAACCTACTACCACCACAGTTGATAAAAACAAGAGTTTTGAGTGCGGAATTGAAAGTCAGGGCGACGCCAGAAGTCCGTTTTCCGTTAAATATTTTCTAACCGCGATTCTTTTTGTCCTTTTTGATATCGAAATTGTATTTTTTTACCCTTATGCTGTCAATTTCCGTGAATTTGGAATCGACGGTTTCATTGCAGTCCTCACTTTTGTTGCCATTTTCTTTTTAGGATTTTTATATGTTCTTAAAAGAGGTGCTTTGGACTGGGACAAGTAAAATATTTTTTCTAGTTAACCACGGTCTTGAAATTTAAGATCAAAAAAATTAAAAAAATGTCAGAAAATACACCACAAATAAATACAAACGCTCCCGCTCCTGCAGGTTTCGAAGGCGAAGGATTTTTCGCTACGCAACTCAGCAGTCTGATCGGTATGGCGCGTTCACTTTCCTTATGGCCGCTTCCTTTCGCAACTTCATGCTGCGGAATTGAATTTATGGCAACGATGGGTCCTAACTACGATCTTGCCCGTTTCGGCGGCGAGAGAATGAGTTTCTCTCCAAGACAGGCCGATGTTTTAATGGTTTGCGGAACGATTTCCAAAAAACTGGGACCAATTCTTAAAGAAGTTTACACCCAAATGGCTGAACCAAAATGGGTCATTTCCGTTGGAGCTTGCGCATGCAGCGGCGGAATTTTTGATACGTATTCGGTTCTTCAGGGAATCGATAAGGTAATTCCTGTAGACGTGTACGTTCCGGGTTGCCCGCCAAGACCGGAGCAGATTCTGGAAGGTTTCATGCAGGTTCAGGCCCTTTCGAAAAGTGAAAGTTTAAGAAGAAGAGATCTTCCTCAATATAAAGAATTACTGGACTCTTATAAAATAAACTAAAGGATGGAATTTACGAATGATTTTGTCTCAGAAGCTCTTGTAAGAGAATTTCCGGAATCGGTCATCACGCAGTCAGAATCTTATGGGATGCTAACGCTCGAAATAAAAAAGGAAGATCTGAAAAAAGTGGTGCACCATATGAAAGACAGTAGCTTGGGTTACACCTTTCTTACGGATATCTGCGGGGTCCATTTTCCTGAAAATCCTGAAAAAGAAATTGGCGTGGTTTACCACCTTCATAATCTGGTTGAAAACCACAGGATCCGTCTCAAAACCTTTATGACAAGAGATTTTGCCGAAGTGGATTCGTTAACGGAACTTTTTGCAGCTGCCAACTGGATGGAAAGGGAAACATTCGATTTTTACGGCATTAAATTTAAAGGCCATCCTGATTTACGGGTGATCCTGAATGATCCGGAACTCGGTTATCATCCGATGCTGAAGGAATACAGGCTCGAAGACGGAACCAGAACCGATAAAGACGACGCCATGTTCGGAAGATAACAGCCTAAGCTTTTGCTTAATGCCTAAATCCAAAAAAATATGAAAGACAACGCACTCTCCAATATATTAAATCAGTACGACAGCAAGGAACAGATCGACGGGCAGTTATATACCCTCAATCTCGGACCGACCCACCCTGCAACACACGGAATTTTTCAGAATATTCTGACGATGGACGGAGAAAAAATCCTTCACTCGGAGCAGACTGTGGGATATATTCACCGCGCTTTTGAGAAAATCTCGGAAAGAAGGAATTTCACCCAGATCACGACGCTTACCGACCGGATGAATTACTGTTCAGCGCCCATCAACAATTTAGGATGGCACATGACAGTTGAAAAACTCATCGGCGTAGAAGTGCCCAAAAGGGTTGATTATATGCGCGTGATCATGATGGAACTGGCGAGAATTGCCGATCATTTGGTGTGCAACGCGGTAATTGGAGTCGATACCGGTGCATTAACCGGATTTACCTATATGTTTCAGGAGCGCGAAAGGATCTACGATATTTATGAACAGATTTGTGGCGCCAGAATGACCACAAATATGGGTCGTATCGGAGGTTTCGAAAGAGATTTCACCCCTAAATTCCACGAACTTCTGAACGATTTCCTGAAGACTTTCCCGAAAAGGTTCCAGGAGTTCAACAACTTACTCGAAAGAAACAGGATTTTTATGGACCGTACCATTGGTGCAGGACCCATTTCGGGAGAACGTGCACTGAATTATGGGTTTACGGGTCCGAATCTGCGTGCAGCAGGTGTAGATTATGATGTGAGGGTTGCAACGCCTTATTCTTCTTACGAAGATTTTGATTTCAACATCCCGATCGGAACCGGCGGCGATACCTACGACCGTTTTATGGTGAGACAGCAGGAAATCTGGGAAAGTCTGAAAATCATCGAACAGGCACTTAAAAATCTTCCTGAAGGCCCTTTCCATGCAGATGTTCCTGATTTTTATCTGCCTGAAAAAGCGGATGTTTACACCAAAATGGAAGCCCTGATTTACCATTTCAAAATAGTAATGGGAGAAACCGATGTTCCGAAAGGAGAAGTATACCATGCTGTAGAAGGCGGAAACGGTGAGCTTGGTTTCTATCTGATAAGCGACGGAGGGAGAACTCCATACCGACTGCATTTCAGAAGACCGTGTTTTATCTATTATCAGGCTTATCCTGAAATGATTACAGGTTCCGTTATCTCTGATGCAGTGGTGACTTTAAGCAGTTTAAATGTAATTGCAGGAGAACTGGACGCCTGATTTTAAAATAAAATGAAAATTGAACAGAAGCTGAGATAAATGCTCCTTCCGGTTCTTTAATCTATACAATAATGAGCGAAACTATTGCTTTTAAGCCTGAGACTTTAGATCAGGTTCATCAAATCATCGCAAGATATCCCGAAGGAAAGCACAAATCAGCTTTGATTCCGATCCTGCATGTAGCACAGAAGGAATTCGGCGGCTGGCTGGCTGTTCCGGTAATGGATTATGTGGCAGAAGTCCTGAATATTAAACCAATTGAAGTGTATGAAGTGGCTACTTTTTACTCCATGTTCAATATGAAACCGGTTGGTAAATACGTGCTGGAAGTCTGCAGAACCGGACCTTGTATGCTGAACGGAAGCGAAAAAATCCTTGATCATCTCCGTTCAAGTCTCAACATAAAAGACGGTGAAACAACACCAGACGGACTGTTTACGCTGAAACCGGCAGAATGCCTCGGCGCCTGCGGTTATGCACCCATGATGCAGCTCGGCAAATTTTATCACGAAAATTTAACAAAAGAAAAAGTAGACGAAATCCTTGAACTTTGCAGACAGGGACAGGTTGCTTTAGACTAATTTAAATAAAAAATGAGTAAAAAACTTTTACTTAAAGACGCCCATATTGAGGGGATCCGCTATTTCGACGTTTACCGCAAACAGGGCGGTTACGACTCGGTGGATAAAGCCCTGAAGATGACGCCTGAAGAAATTCTGGAAGAAGTAAAAGCTTCCGGTCTTCGCGGTCGAGGCGGCGCAGGTTTCCCTACCGGACTGAAGTGGAGTTTTCTGGCAAAACCGGAAGGCGTACCGAGATATTTGGTTGTGAATGCCGATGAATCCGAACCGGGAACTTTCAAGGACCGTTATTTAATGGAATTTATTCCGCATCTTTTGATTGAAGGGATGATTGTTTCATCATTTGCGCTTGGTGCCCATCTTTCCTACATCTACATCAGAGGTGAGTATGCGTGGATTACAGAAATTCTGGAAGAAGCCATTGAAGAAGCAAAAAAGAACGGATTTTTAGGCAAAAATATTTTAGGGACAGGTTACGATCTGGAAATTTATGTTCAGAGAGGAGCCGGAGCTTATATTTGCGGTGAAGAAACCGCACTTTTGGAATCCCTTGAAGGAAAAAGAGGAAATCCGCGTCTTAAACCGCCATTCCCGGCTGTGAAAGGACTTTGGGAATCTCCAACGGTGGTCAACAATGTAGAGACCATCGCTGCCGTAGTTCCAATTATCAATATCACCGGTGCAGAATATGCGAAAATCGGTGTTGGGAAATCTACCGGAACAAAACTGATTTCAGCCTGCGGAAACATCAACAAACCGGGCGTTTACGAAATCGACATGACGATCAGCGTTGAAGAATTCATCTATTCTGATGAATACTGCGGCGGAATTCCGAACGGTAAAAAACTCAAAGCCTGTATTCCGGGTGGAAGTTCCGTTCCTATTGTTCCCGCGAATTTACTGCTGAAAACCATCAACGGCGAACCGCGACTTATGAATTACGAATCTCTTGCAGACGGCGGTTTTGCCACAGGAACCATGATGGGTTCCGGAGGTTTTATTGTCCTGGATGAAGACCAGTGCGTCGTAGAACACACGCTGACTTTGGCAAGATTTTACGCCCACGAAAGCTGTGGTCAGTGTACGCCTTGTCGTGAAGGAACGCCGTGGATGTATAAAATTCTTAAAAAAATCGATTCCGGAAACGGAACGATGTCAGATATTGATCTACTCTGGGATGTACAGAGAAAAATTGAAGGAAATACCATTTGTCCTCTCGGCGATGCCGCGGCCTGGCCGGTTGCAGCTGCAATCCGTCATTTCCGTGATGAGTTCGAGTGGCATGTGAACAATCCTGAATTATGTTTAACCCAGAATTACGGACTGGCCAATTATGCAGATCCGATTCCTGTTGCAGCAGCAAATGCGCAAATATAAATTTTGAAAAATAAAATCCTTTTCATTTTCATGGTAATGTTGGCAGCTACAAATATGAAAGCACAAAACGAACCCTTCCGCAAAGGAGCCGTCATGGTTTTTTGGGGATGGAACAATGCTGCCTATACCCATACCGACATTCATTTTAAAGGTGCTGATTACAATTTTCAGTTGAATGATGTGGTGGCACACGACCGCCAGTCGCCTTTCAGATTCAATTTATACTTCAATCCGTCAAAAATTACGGTGCCGCAGGTGAATTACCGAATTTCTTATTTCATTAAGGATGATATGGCAATTTCAATTGGGATGGATCATATGAAATATGTGATGGATCAGGAACAAACTGTTGATTTTAAGGGAAACATCAGCGATCCGAAATATGCTGCAATGGTACACAACGGCAAAGTTGATCTCACAGATGGAGAATTTTTACAGTTTGAACATACCGACGGATTAAATTATATCAATACAGGGGTCCAGAAATACAGACATCTGCTTAACCACACCAATTTTGATGTTTATTGGGGCTACGGCGCCGGGTTAGGAGTATTGCTGCCAAAATCAAATGTGAGCTTAATGGGATTTGAAAGAAGTGACCGTTTTCACGTTGCAGGTTTTGGTCTGGACGCAAGAACCAGTCTGAATGTTATTGTATGGAAACATATCGTTGCCCAGATCGAAGGAAAAGCGGGTTACATTAATCTGCCCGATATTAAAACGACTTTAAACAACAAACCCGACAAAGCTTCACAGGATTTTGCTTTTGCTCAGGTAAATTTAGGGATCGGTTATACCTTTAATACGAAGAAAAATAATTAAAAAAGCCCAGTGCTTGAAGCTTAATGCTAAAGATATGAGCGAAGAAATTAAAAAATTTAAAATAACCATCGACGGACAGACTGCCGAAGTGTTGCCCGGAACTTCCATTCTCGAAGCTGCAAGGCAAATCGGAGGAAAATCGGTGCCACCGGCAATGTGCTACTATAAACCGCTCGAAACAAGCGGCGGACGATGTAGAACCTGTTTGGTGGAAGTTTCGAAAGGTTCAGAAGCCGATCCTAGACCGATGCCGAAACTTGTGGCAAGCTGCAGGACCGGTGTTATGGACGGAATGGAAGTGAAAAACCTTACCTCCGAAAAAACCCAGGAAGGAAGAAAGGCCGTAACGGAATTTCTTTTGCTGAACCATCCTTTGGACTGCCCGATTTGTGATCAGGCCGGCGAATGCCATCTGCAGGATCTCGGCTACGAACACGGAGTTGAAAATACCAGAACAGAATTTGAAAGACGGACTTTTGAGCCGGAAGATATTGGCCCGTACATTAAACTGAACATGAACCGCTGCATTCTGTGCGCGCGTTGTGTTTTGGCAGCCAATCAGCTTACCGAAAAAAGAGAACACGGAATCCTTTTCAGAGGTGACCATGCTGAGATTTCCACCTATCTGAATAAAGCACTGGATAACGATTTCATCGGAAATGTTATTGATGTGTGTCCGGTAGGAGCCTTAACCGACAAAACTGCCCGTTTTGCAAGCAGGGTTTGGTTTACCAATCCGGTGAATGCGACCTGCGAATGCTCAAAATGTTCAGGAAAAGCCGTACTTTGGATGAAAGGCGACGAAATCATAAGAGTCACCGCGCGCAAAGACCAGTACGATGAAGTTGAGGAATGGATCTGTAACGAGTGTCGTTTCGAACGCAAAGACATCAGCAAATGGACAGTTGAAGGACCAAGACATATCGACCGACATTCTGTAATATCCCTTAACCATTACGAAAAACCGGAAAACATGATCAGTCTTCTGGAAAATCCCGATGCGAAGGAACTGAGTTCAAAAGATTAAGCGAAGTCTGAAAATAATTTAATTTAATTCTGCATTTCCGAATCGATGCAGAGAGACAAATGTTATAAATAAAAATGGAGTTACTAACTTTTAAAATCATATTGGTGCTGTCACTGTTCCTACTGGCACTTACGGTGGCCGCCTACTCTACCTGGGCGGAAAGAAAAGTGGCCGCGATCATGCAGGACAGAATCGGACCTAACCGATCCGGGCCTTTCGGGCTGCTGCAGCCGCTTGCTGATGGTGGAAAATTTTTCTTCAAGGAGGATTTTACACCCGACGGAGCAGAAAGGTTCCTATTCGTTGTAGGACCGTCGCTGGTGATGTTCATTTCCCTGATTACAGGAGCCGTTATTCCGTGGGGGAAAACCCTGAATATCGGCGGAACTTCATTTGACCTGCAGGTTGCCAATATTGATGTAGGCGTTCTGTACCTCGTGGGAATGGTTTCCATCGGCGTGTACGGAATCATGCTCGGAGGCTGGGCTTCCAATAACAAATTTTCCCTGATCGGAGCCATCCGTGCAAGTTCGCAGATGATTTCCTATGAACTCGCAATGGGACTTTCCCTGCTCGCGATTATTATGATGGCGGGATCGCTTGACCTGAAAGTGATCGTTGAACAGCAGACACATGGTAAAATCTGGGGAATTATTCCTGAGGTTTCAGGCCTGAACTGGAATATTTTTTATCAGCCTATCGCATTTATCATCTTTTTTGTAGCAGCTTTGGCTGAAACCAACCGTTCGCCTTTCGATTTGCCTGAATGTGAATCTGAGCTTGTAAACGGTTATCATACAGAATATTCATCGATGAAACTCGGGCTTTATATGTTCGGGGAATATGTGAACATGTTTATTTCGAATGCGCTGATCACTGTTTTATTCTTCGGCGGTTACAATTATCCGGGAATCGACTGGGTAACCCAGAACTGGGGCGAAAATGCGGCAGGAATCATCTCCATCCTCGCATTTTTAGGGAAAACGTTCTTCGGAATTTTTGTATTTATGTGGATCCGCTGGACTTTACCAAGATTCAGATATGACCAATTGATGCATTTGGGATGGAAAAAACTGATACCGTTTGCGCTGATCAACCTGATGGTGACCGCTGCATTGATTTTGCTGTATCAACATTATATGAAATAAAAGGCAGAATTAATTAAGCAAATAAAACCTCTTATAACCCCGATTGACGCGGCATCCTTTTGCGGAACCTTCCGACGGACAAAGCCAGGCCAAGGTGAAGCAAAAGATAGAGCAAAAAGCGGGACAGAACGAGATAGAAGCAATTTAGGTGTTGCTTCTTAAAATAAAAATATTTTTCTGAAAATGAAACATCTTTGCTCAAAGCAAACTAAACAAAAAGGGTTGAGAATAGATGTTCCATCTGTCCAATGAAAAAAGATAAATAAAGCAGATGAAATTAACGAACAGATCAAAAGTGGTCTCGAACAAAAAAATGACTTTCGGTGAAAGTGTTTATATTCCTGCCATTCTCGGCGGGATGGGTATTACCATGAAGCACGCTCTGAAAACACTTTTTAAAGGTTCCAGCACCATTTCATATCCGGAAGAAGTGAGGCCCAGAGCGAAAGTCTGGAGAGGACAGCACGTGTTGAAGCGCGATGAAGAAGGCAGAGAACGCTGCACTGCATGCGGACTTTGTGCAGTTGCCTGCCCGGCTGAAGCCATTGTTATGACCTCCGCTGAACGGACTAAAGATGAAAAAGACCTTTACCGCGAAGAAAAATATGCATCGATGTATGAAATCAACATGCTGAGATGTATTTTCTGCGGAATGTGTGAAGAAGCCTGCCCGAAATCGGCCATTTATCTTACCGACCGCCTTGTGAATGTGGAAGAGAACCGCGGAAGCTTTGTGTACGGAAAAGATAGACTGGTTGAAAAAATCAATGCGAGAATTGATATTTCGGACAGACAGAGTGAACTGCAAAAAAAATCGGTGAAATAATGGAACAGGTATTATTCTTTTTCGTGGCGTTCTGCGCTGTGGCAAGTGCCGTGAATTTTGTATTTGCCAGAAACCCGATGTACTCCATCCTTTCTTTGATCGTTACGATGTTTTCGATTGCGGGACTATACATTCTGCTGAACGCTCAGTTTTTGGGAATTGTGCAAATCATTGTTTATGCAGGTGCCATTATGGTCCTCTTTCTTTACATTTTGATGATGCTGAATTTGGACAAAGCCGACGAAAGCAAAAAACAGAACCTCATGAAATTCATCGGGGTATTTTCTGCCGGTTTGCTTTTAATCGGAATACTTGGCGCTTTCAGAGGTTTGAGTTTTGAGCCGGTATCTGCTGATGTTGATTCTTCGGTAGGTTTGACCAAAAACCTCGGAAGATTATTGTTTAACGAATATGTTTTGCCTTTCGAACTGGCTTCCCTTCTCATTCTTGCGGGAATAGTAGGCGCAGTGCTGATTGGTAAAAAAGATCTATAGATTATGGGAGAAGTAAATTCATTGATACAGGCAGTTCCGCTCGAGTATTTTGTTATTCTGAGTTCGGTATTGTTCTGTCTGGGAGTTATGGGAGTTTTGATCCGAAAAAATGCCATCATTATTTTGGGATGTGTAGAATTGATGCTGAATTCCGTAAATCTTCTGCTGGCTGCATTTTCAAGCTATAAAGGCGACGGAAACGGACAGATTCTGGTGTTCTTCATTATGGTTGTTGCCGCTGCTGAAGTTGCGGTGGGATTGGCCATCATCGCGATGATGTACCGAAATACAAAATCGGTAGACATCAGTATTTTTAATAAATTAAGAGGATAATAAAGGATGGAAAATTTAGTTTACGCGATTATACTTTTGCCCCTTCTCGGATTTCTGATCAACGGTCTTTTCGGTAAAAATCTTCCGAAAATGGTTGTAGGAAGCCTTGCAACTGCGGTGGTTTTTGCCTCTTTCTGCATAGCTTTGAGCATATTTTTAAAAACCGACTCCAACAGTGCTCCTGTTCTGGTAAAAGCCTTCGAATGGTTTACCGTGAACGGAATACAGGTTAATTTCAGTTTCCAGATCGATCAGCTTTCGCTTATGATGATTATGATCATCACCGGGATCGGTTCCCTTATTCACCTCTACTCCATCGGCTATATGAGTCATGACAAAGGTTTCTATAAATTCTTCACTTACCTGAATTTATTCATCTTTTCCATGCTTCTGCTTGTGATGGGTGGCAATTACCTCATCCTTTTCATTGGCTGGGAAGGCGTTGGATTATGTTCCTATCTGCTCATCGGTTTCTGGTACGAAAACAAAGAATACGGCGCCGCTGCACGAAAAGCCTTCATCATGAACCGGATCGGTGATCTGGGAATGCTGATCGGGATTTTTATGATCGCCTATGAAACCAATGCGCTTGATTATATTTCTGTCGCGCAGAATTCCGGAAAATTTGAACTCGACAGTACAGTCATTATATTCATTACAGCGAGTTTATTTATCGGAGCTGTAGGAAAATCGGCGCAGGTTCCGCTTTTCACCTGGCTGCCGGATGCGATGGCTGGACCGACTCCTGTTTCTGCATTAATTCACGCTGCAACCATGGTTACCGCCGGAATTTATTTGGTAGTCCGTTCCAATTTCCTCTTCTCTCTTGCGCCAACCACGATGAACGGAATTCTTTTCATCGGGCTTTTAACCGCTTTGGTAGCTGCATTTATTGGATTACGGCAGAATGATATTAAAAAAGTTCTCGCATACTCTACCGTTTCACAGTTAGGATTTATGTTTGTGGCGCTTGGAGTCGGCGCTTATACCACTGCGATGTTCCACTTGATGACGCACGCGTTTTTCAAAGCGTTGCTGTTCCTCGGTTCCGGCTCTGTTATTCATGCAATGAGCGGCGAACAGGATATGAGATTCATGGGTGGATTAAAGAAAAAGATTCCGATTACCCACATCACCTTCTTTATCGGAACACTGGCTATTTCAGGATTTCCATTCCTTTCCGGAATGATCTCGAAAGATGAAATCCTCACCAATGTTTACGGAAACAATCCTTTGCTGTGGATTCTACTCTTTATAATAGCAGCAATGACGGCAATTTATATGTTCCGTGCCTATTATCTGACTTTCCACGGTGAATTCAGAGGTACCGAAGAACAGAAAAAGCATCTTCATGAAAGTCCGCTGAACATGACTTTACCTTTGATGGTTCTTGCAGTTCTTTCTATTGTTGGCGGTTTCATTAATCTTCCACATTTCATCGGTCACGGAAACTATGCAAAACTCGACCACTGGCTGCACACGCTTTTTGCAACCGATATTCAGTTGGCGGAAGTGCCTTTCAATACCGAAATGATTCTTTTAGCCGCGACCGTTGTTATGTTTTTTGCGGTGTGGTTCATTGTTAAAAATATATATGTCAACAAGAAAAAACTTCCGTTGGCAGATGAAGAATATGAAGGTTGGGAACGGCTTTCGAACAAAAAACTATTTATTGATGAACTTTACGATGCTACTTTTGTGAAACTTACAGAGGGCTTCGGCGTGGGCGGAAACATGTTTGATAAGAACATCCTGGACCGCTTTGTAAACTTCATCGGAATCGGTGCAGAAGACTCGGGAAGAGCAGCAAAGAGATTACAGAACGGAAATGTAGAAAACTACGTTCTTATCATGTCTTTGGCTATCGGAATTATCTTAATCGTTAACTTTATATTACAATAATAATGTCGTATCTGTTATTAACATTATTACTACTGCCACTCGTTGGTTCGGGACTGGTTTTTGCATGGAAAAATCCTGCAAGCAAATATCTGGCTTTGGGAATCGCGTTTGTGGAAATGTTGCTTACATTCTACATCCTGGCCAATTTCAACAATATTCCAACGGTAGATTCTCCTCTGGATTATGAAATTATCCGTCCTTGGTCCAATTTCATCAAAAGTACCATCCATTTTGGGATTGACGGGATGAGTTTACTGATGCTGCTTTTGACGAACATTCTAACAATGCTCATCATTCTGTCTTCTTTCAACGAAAAACCGGGTTACCGAAACACTTTTTACGGCTTGATTCTGCTCATGCAGTTCGGACTAATCGGAGTGTTTACCGCTCTTGACGGAATTTTATTCTATGCATTCTGGGAAATCACTTTAATTCCGATCTGGCTTATTGCCGGAATCTGGGGTCAGGAAGATAAAAGAATCCGTTTTACAACGAAATTTTTTGTCTACACTTTCGTGGGATCATTGTTTATGCTGATCGGACTGATCTACGTGTATAACTATTCCGCTTCATTTGCATTAACAGATCTTTACAATGCGAACTTAAACCTTACGCAACAAACCGTTGTCTTCTGGTTTATTTTCTTTGCCTTCGCGGTGAAACTGCCGATATTCCCCTTCCATACCTGGCAACCTGATACGTATACGTATTCGCCGACCCAGGGATCCATGCTTCTTTCAGGAATTATGCTGAAGATGGCGGTTTTCGGAATTTTACGCTATTTACTGCCGATTACACCGGATGCTGTTCTCGGGATTTCCGGGCAGATCGTGATGGTTTTGGCAATTATCGGAATCGTTCATGGGGCTTTAATTGCAATTGTCATTAACGATGTGAAAAGAATTCTTGCATATTCATCGTTTTCGCACATCGGGTTGATTGTGGCGGGAATTTTCGCTTCTGCAATACTGACGGTGAACGGAACCTTCACGTTTGAAGGCGGACAGGGTGCGATGGTTCAGTCTTTTGCACACGGAATCAATATTGCCGGACTTTTTTACTGCGCCGATATTTTAATTAAAAGATTTAACACGCGCGACATCAGAAAAATGGGTGGACTGGCGAAAGTGGCTCCGAAATTTGCCATTCTTTTCATGATTATTCTTCTGGGCTCTATCGCGCTTCCGTTAACCAACGGTTTTGTCGGGGAATTTATCCTGCTGAAATCTGTTTTCGATTATAACAAACTGGCTGCCGTGATCGCGTGTTTAACCATTATTTTGTGTGCGGCTTACCTCTTCAGATTATACGGAAAAGCCATGTTTGGCAAAGGCGATGAAAGAATACTATCCGGAATGAAAGATGTGTCTCCGGTAGAGTTTACGGTTTTAGCGAGTTTTGCGGTGTACGTGATTTTCTTCGGTATTTTCCCGCAGGTGATCCTTGATCTGGTAAACTCTTCGCTGAAATTCATCTATTCCTCAATGATGCAATAATCAATTAAAAATAAATAGAGCAAACGGAATCAGATCCGGGATCTTTAAACAAATAAAAACTAAATGAGCGTTCTAATTATCATCTTCCTTACTGCAGTTGCCGCCTTATTTTCGGGTGTGTTCGAACAGGGGAAATTTGCAAGATACATCGGGATTGTGGGTTTAATCATTGCGTTTTACGTGAGCTTTATGCCGGAACATTCCTTTTTCAATCAATACAAAAGCATGGTGGATTTCGGCACCAATGCTGCACTTTTCACGAAAATTTCTCTTGTGATTACGCTGCTGATTTTCTTTTTAGGCGGATTTGCCTTCAGCAACCACCGGAGCCATCAGTCTGAGCTGTATGCGCTTATGCTTTTTGCGCTTTGCGGCGGAATTGTACTCTTCAGTTACCAAAACCTTGTGACACTGTTTTTAGGTATTGAAATCCTCTCCATTCCGCTTTACGTGATGGCGGGAAGCAATAAAACAGATTTACGCTCCAATGAAGCTTCGCTAAAGTATTTCCTGATGGGCGCTTTTGCCACAGGGTTCCTGTTGTTCGGGATAGCTTTGGTATACGGAAGTTCAGGAAGTTTTGACCTTTATACCATACATGAATTCGGCGTAAAAAATCCAAAAGATCTGATGCTGATCATGGGAGCGGTTTTGATGATCGCTGCAATGGCCTTTAAAGTGGCTTTGGCTCCTTTCCATATGTGGAGTCCGGATGTTTATCAGGGTTCGCCTTCGATAATCACCACGTTTATGATGTCGGTAGTGAAAATTGCGGGTTTTGCGGCGTTTTTTAAACTTATGACGATCGGATTCGGCGGCATTACCAATGAATGGATGAATATCATCGGCGTCTTCATTATTATTACGCTTTTCCTAGCCAATGCAATGGGACTTGCGCAGAGCAATGCGAAAAGGATGCTGGCGTACTCTTCCGTATCACATGCCGGTTATATTGCGCTTATTTTCTTCGGAATGAACAGTCTGTCGACTTATAATCTGGCTTTTTATCTTTTTGCCTATTCACTGGCTTCAGTTGGAGTGATGATGACGCTGATCTGGGTAGAAAAACTGAAAAAAGAGACTTCTTACAATGCCTTCAAAGGATTGGCGAGAACAGAACCTTTACTGGCAACCGTTGCCACAATTTCCTTACTTTCAATGGCGGGAATTCCGCTGACAGCGGGTTTCATCGGGAAATTCTCGATTTTTGCACAGGCCATGAACGGCGGCGCATTTCTGGTTCTTGTAGCGGTTCTAGGATCGGCTATTTCAATTGCTTATTATCTGAGGCTTATCATTGTGATGTTTTTCCCGAAAGAAAGCAGTTTCAACACTTCGGAAAGAGCGAGCATTACATACAATATTGTGGCCTTCTTCCTGATCATTGCCATTATTACCATTGGCGTATATCCCGATTTATTTGCAATGCAGTTTGGACTTTAACAATTTATAAAAATAAAAAAACGCAGCTCCTTTAAGGGTTGCGTTTTTTTTATGCTGAAAATAAGGTTAATCATTTGATTAAATCAAAATAATAATATTAACTTTGCTTAAATATTTTTAAAATGGGCAAAGACACCGATGTTTCCACAGAAGAAAAAATCCTGATCTCAGCTTCTAAAATTTTTACCGAAAAAGGCTTTTCTGGAACACGAACCCGCGATATTGCAGAAGAAGCAGGAATTAATCTTGCGCTGCTCAATTACTATTTCCGCAGCAAGGAAAAACTTTTTGAACAGGTGATGAAAGTAAAAATTGTTTTGCTCTTCGGGAAAATAATCCCGATTGTAACCAACGAAAAAACCACTCTGGAAGAAAAAATAGATTTGGCGAGCGAAAAATATTTTGAAATTTTATCCAAAAACCCAAATCTTCCCCTTTTTATCCTGAGCGAAATTCAGAAAAAACCTTCCAACATCACTTCCCTTATTCCTGTAGATAAACTACTGAAGACCTCTGTATTGATCAGACAGATTCAGGAGAAAAAACCGGAGCTCAATCCCTTCCACTTTATTATTAATTTTCTGAGCATGACGGTATTTCCGTTTGTCGGAAAACCGATTTTGAAGAATTTGAACATCATGATTGATGAAGAGTTTCAGCAGTTTGTGGAAGAACGGAAAACTTTAATTCCCATCTGGATCAAAATGATTTTAAACAGCTAAAAAATATGCGTCTTCAATTTAAAAATTAAAGAAAAATGAAATTTTTAAAATACGTGATAAGTTGCGCTCTCCTGCTGAATGTTTCTTTGAGTGCGCAGAAAATATTGACTTTGGAAGAGTGCTACCGACTCGCCAAAGAGAACTATCCGCTCATCAAAAGAAACGCGCTGATTGAAAAAACTAGAGATTATACCGTGGAGAATGCCTCAAAAGGCTGGCTTCCACAAATCAATGTGATTGGTCAGGCGACTTACCAGAATGAAGTCACCCAACTGCCGTTCAACCTGCCAAATTTGTCGGTGGAGCCATTGAGCAAAGACCAGTATAAGATTTATGCAGACCTTCAGCAAACTCTGTATGACGGCGGAATGATTACAAATCAAAAAAAACTCGCCAAAATTCAGTCTGAAACCGAGGTTCAGAAAAATATAGTGGAAATTAACAAACTGGAAGAAAGAATCAACCAGATTTATTTCGGAATTCTCCAAACGCAGGAACAGCTTCAGCAGACTGACGTGACCAAAAACGACCTCGTAAACGGTTTGGAAAAAGCCGAAGCCCAACTGAAATACGGCACCATTCTAAGAAGTCAGGTGGATGTTTTGAAGGCACAGTTGGTGAGTCTGGAGCAAAGACAGATTGAATTACAGTCGCTTCAGAAAAATTTCATCAACATGTTGGCCGTCTTTATTAAAAAAGACATCACTGAAAACACAGATTTCCAAAAACCTGAAAAATTGTTGCTTACGACCAAAAACAACCGGGCTGAACTGAAACTGTTCGCTCTGCAGCACCAGCTGCTGGAAACGCAAAAATCTTTAATTGAGTCTAAAAATCTACCGAAACTTGGAGCATTTCTACAGGGTGGTTATGGCAAACCCGGCTTTAATATGCTGAGAAACGAATTCGACATCTTCTATATTGGAGGAGTACGGCTTCAGATTCCGATTACCGGATTTTATACAAAAAAAAACGACCGCGCATTAATTGAAACACAGCAACAGGATCTTGAAATTCAAAAAGAAAACTTCCTGTTCAATCAGAATTTCTACACCATTCAGAACAACGGCGACTTAGAAAAGCTCCAGGAACTTATTGATAAAGACAACGAACTGATTGCGCTGCGTAAAAGCATTAAAAAAGCCAGTCTTGCCCAACTCGAAAACGGTGTAATCAACACCAGTGACTATCTGCGCGAAGTAAATGCCGAAGAACAGGCACGGATTCAAAAAATATTGCACGAAACGCAGTATCTCTTGACGCAGTACAATTTAAAAGCGCAGCTGAGCCAATAAAATCAAAAAAGAAACCTCATCCGATGAAAAAATATATTTTATTCGCAGCCGTTCTTTCACTTTATTCCTGCAAAAATTCAGATCAAAATTACGATGCCTCCGGAACTTTCGAAGCCGATGAAATCCTGGTCACCGCCAAAGCCAGCGGAGCCATTCTTCGACTCGATTTAGAAGAAGGTCAACAACTGGCACTCCATGAAGTAGTAGGAGAAATTGATCCCAAAAATGTAGAACTACAAAAGGAACAGATCATCGCCAGCATCGATGCCATTGATCAGAAAACAAATTCGGCACTTCCGCAGATTCAGGTGCTTCAGACGCAGGTTACCGCACAGTCTGCAAATATTTCAGTGTTGCAGGAACAGCTTCAGAATGCTGTGAGAGAAAGAAACCGAACCGCAAATTTGGTAGCAAAAGATGCGGCCACAAAAAAACAGCTCGATGATGCAAACGGGCAGATTAAAGTCCTTCAAAAACAAATTTCGGCAGCGAAAAGTCAGCTGAACGTCCTTCAGCAGCAAATCGCAACCGCAAAAGACAATGTTTCGATACAGAACCGCGGCATTTTAAGTGAAAGAAAACCCACCCAGAAAAAAGTGGAACAGATTGATGAACTGCTGAAAAACAATACGATTGAAAGCCCAATTTCAGGGATAGTTCTGACAAAATATATGAATGAAGGCGAATTTGCCATGACAGGAAAACCAATTTTTAAAATGGCGAGTCTGGACACGATGATTTTAAAAATATTTATCACCGGAGATCAGTTGCCTAACGTGAAAACAGGCCAGAAGGTGACAATATACACCGATTTGGGAGACGGAAAAACCAAAGAACTTCCGGGAACCATTTATTTGATCAGTTCAAAAGCTGAGTTCACGCCAAAAACCATACAGACCAAAAACGAAAGGGCAAATCTGGTTTACGCGACAAAAATTCATGTTAAAAATGACGGTTTTCTGAAAATCGGCATGTACGGCGATGTGAAGTTTCAAGAGTCAGGTAAAAAGAATCTAGAGAAATAGTGTTGATCAATTTCCGTGCATTGCAGGTTAAAACAAAACCAATGAAATCTATAATCGTCAGCAATCTTACCAAAACCTACGGCAAAGGAAAAGCAAAAATCCTGGCGGTGGAAGATGTAAGTTTTGATGTAAGTCAAGGTGAAATTTTCGGTTTGATTGGTCCCGACGGTGCCGGAAAAACATCCATTTTCAGGATGCTGACAACCGTGCTTCTCCCCGACTCCGGTTCAGCTTCGGTTGAAGGACTCGACATCGTGATAGATTATAAAAAAATCAGACAGGTTCTGGGATACATGCCCGGAAAGTTCTCACTTTATCCGGATTTGACCGTAAAAGAAAATTTAGGATTTTTTGCGAGCGTTTTCAATACTACTATTGAAGAAAATTACGATTTAATCAAAGACATTTACATTCAGATCGAACCTTTCAAAGACCGGGCAGCAGGTAAATTATCAGGAGGAATGAAACAGAAGTTGGCCCTGTGCTGTGCCCTTATTCACAAGCCGAAGGTTTTATTTCTGGATGAACCCACCACCGGAGTAGATCCTGTTTCCCGGAAGGAATTCTGGGAGATGTTGCAACGTCTGAAAAAACAGGGAATCACGATGGTCGTGGCAACCCCATATATGGACGAAGCCGCTCTCTGCGACAGGATCGCCTTAATCCACCACGGAAAAATCCTGTCCATCGAAACTCCCGACAATATCAGCAATACTTTTCCTGATTTACTTTTCGAAGTGAAAGCCGGGAAAACTTCTGCGGTTTTAAGTGCTCTGGGAAGTTTTGAACAAAAGAAAAATGTGTATGCCTACGGAGAATTTGTGCACCTTACCATTGACAGAGATGAAGATTTTAACACCCCATCAGTTCAGGAATATTTAAAACATCAAGGCTTTAACAATATTGAAATCAATCCTGTAAAAGCCAGCATTGAAGACAGTTTCATCCGCTTATTATCAAATTAAAATGAATTCTGAATATCAAAATACCGCCATTAAAGCGGAAAACATCACGAAGGTTTTCGGAGAATTCACTGCGGTGGATCACATCACTTTTGAGGTGAGAAAAGGAGAAATATTTGGCTTTCTGGGCGCCAACGGTGCCGGAAAAACAACGGCAATGCGAATGTTCTGCGGATTATCGGCTCCCACTTCAGGCACAGCAACAGTGGCGGGTTTTAATGTCTATAGGGAAACCGAAAAAATTAAGAAAAGTATTGGTTATATGAGTCAGAAATTTTCCCTGTACGGCAATTTAACCGTGAAAGAAAATTTGGAATTCTTCGGTGGTATCTATGGAATCCCACGAAAAACACTGAAGGAAAAAAGCTCAGAACTTCTCCACAAACTCAATTTGGAAAAAGAAAAAAACAAACTGGTTTCTGAACTGCCGTTAGGGTGGAAACAGAAACTCGCCTTCTCAGTCGCCGTTTTTCATGATCCGCAGATTGTGTTTCTGGACGAACCCACCGGCGGCGTGGATCCTGTAACGCGGCGACAATTCTGGGACATGATTTATGAAGCGGCGGACCGCGGCATCACGGTTTTTGTGACGACGCATTATATGGATGAAGCAGAGTACTGCGACCGCGTTTCGATTATGGTGGACGGAAAAATTGCGGCTCTGGATACGCCCGCAAATCTGAAAAAACAATTCAGCTCAAAAAATATGGATGAAGTTTTTTATGAACTGGCACGAGGCGCGAAACGTTCTGAATAAGCACTGAAAAATGAAACAGCTCATCACTTTTGTACGAAAAGAATTTTTACACGTACTGCGCGACAAAAGAACCTTGCTCATTCTTTTCGGAATGCCGGTGGTGCAGATCATGCTTTTCGGTTTCGCCTTAAGTACCGAAGTTAAAAACACGAAAATCGGGATTTTGGATCAGGATAAATCCCAAACATCCATCGATTTGGTTGCGAAAATAGATGCAAATCAGTATTTTGATCTCGATCAGGAGCTGAAATCCATTCACGAAGCAGAAGATGCCTTCAAAGGCGGAAAAATAAAGATGATTGTCGTAATTCCTGAACAGTTTTCCCAAAATTTGAACAGTGGAAGAAAAGCTCAATTACAAATGATCACCGATGCAACCGACATCAATTTGGCCAATCAGATCAATAATTTCTTGTCGAATATCATTCTGGATTTTTATGGACAGCAAACCGTGCAGCAGCGTTCCGGAATCCTGCCGGAAATCCGGATGCTTTACAACCCTCAACTGAAAGGCGCACCCAATTTCGTTCCCGGAGTGATGGCATTTATCCTTCTCATCATCTGTGTGTTAATGACCGCCATCGCTATTGTGAGGGAAAAAGAAACCGGAACCATGGAAGTATTGCTTGTTTCACCCATGAAACCTTACGTTATAATTTTGGCAAAAGCAATTCCTTATTTTATCTTATCAATGATCATTCTAACTTCTATCCTGATACTAAGTGTTACCGTACTCGATTTACCAATCAAAGGAAATCTTTTTCTACTGTTTGGAATCAGTATTATTTTCATCACCACCAATCTTTTAATCGGGATTGTTATTTCAATTCTGGCCGGAACCCAACAAACCGCCATGCTGATTTCACTTATTGGCACTTTGCTTCCAACGCTCATGCTGAGCGGATTCATGTTCCCAGTTGAGGATATGCCAATTCCGCTTCAGATAGTGAGCAATGTAATTCCTGCCAAATGGTATTATGAAATCGTAAAAAATATCATGATCAAAGGAACTGGCTTCGAGGTCATCTGGAAACACGTTTTGATTCTGGTAGGAATGATGACGGCCTTGTTTGTCATCGCGGTGAAAAAATTTAAAATACGGCTGCAATAATTCAAAAAATGTTTAGAACACTGCGCATATTAATTAAAAAAGAATTCCTGCAAATTTTCAGGAACAAGGCGATTTTGGCCGTTATATTCGTGATGCCGGTAGTGCAGTTGATCATTTTACCTTTAGCCGCGAATTACGAAATAAAGGATATAAAAATTGCAGTGGTAGACCATGACAAATCCGGTTTATCCCGCGAACTCATCCGGAAAATCACAGCGTCCGGATATTTTAAAATCGTGTCCTACAGCGAAAATTACCGCAAGGCCTATGAGAATGTGGAAAAAGACCGGGCCGATTTGGTTATTGAAATTCCCAATAATTTTGAAAAAGATCTGGTGAGGGAAAACAGTCAGAAAGTGCTGATCGCCATCAATGCCATCAACGGTACCAAAGCCGGACTTTCCGCAGCTTATCTTGCTCAGATTCTGCAGGATTATAATGAAGAGGTTCAGGTTAAAATGACTCCTGAACTGGAAAGTATAGAGAAAACCTCCGGTCTTGAATTGGTGCCGAAATTCTGGTTTAATGAGGGTTACAACTACAGGCTTTCTTTGGTTCCCGGAATTCTGGCGTTTTTGGTGACTTTAATTGGCGGTTATTTAACTGCTTTAAATATCGTAGCAGAAAAAGAAACAGGAACCATCGAACAGATTAATGTATCGCCAATCAGGAAACGGGATTTCATCCTGGGTAAACTCATTCCGTTTTGGCTATTGGCCATGTTTGCGTTCAGCATTGGACTAGTGGTCACCATTTTCGTGTATAAAATTCAGATGCAGGGAAGTTTTATGCTGCTCTACGCATTTATTTCACTGTACCTTATCACCATTTTGGGAATGGGACTTTTGGTTTCGGTTTACAGTGAAACGCAACAGCAATCAATGTTTGTAGTGTTTTTCTTTATGATGATTTTCATTCTTATGAGTGGGCTTTTCACCCCGATAGAAAGCATGACGGAGTGGGCTAAATATATCGCTTACGTGAATCCGGTAACTTATGGTGTTGACGGAATCCGATTAATTATGCTGAAAAACAGCAGCTTCATGGATTTGCTGCCCCACTTTATATTTATTACAGCGTTGGGTATTGTCGTAATCAGCTGGGCTATTGCGCGCTACCGGAAAACGAATTAACAGCTATTAACGGGTCATAAGTTTCACTTCTTCCCAGAGGACATCCATTTCGTCAAGAGACATATCCTGAAGTTTTAAATCTCTGCTTAAAGCAAGTTCTTCCATTTTCTGAAAACGCGAAATAAACTTGATATTCGTTCTTTCGAGCGCAGAATCAGGATTTATGCCCGAAATCCGCGCGTAATTGATGAGCGAGAAAAACACATCACCCAGTTCCTGTTCTTTTTTATCAAGGTCGGTTTCCGCATGGAATTCTGCCAACTCTTCATCTACTTTTTTCCAGGCATCTTCCGCGTCGTGAAATTCAAAACCAATGCCTTTTACTTTATCCTGAATCCGGTACGCTTTTACCATGCTTGGAATCCCCTTTGAAACGCCCGAAAGGACCGATCTGTTGCCTTCTTTAAGTTTCAGTTTTTCCCAGTTCTGTTTCACTTCTTCTTCATCTTTTACCTCAACATCTCCGTAAATATGTGGATGCCGGAAAATGAGTTTTTCATTCAGGGAGTTGATGACATCGGCAATGTCGAAACTGTTCTTCTCTGCACCTATTTTTGCATAAAAAACCAGATGAAGCAATACGTCGCCGAGTTCCTTTTTAATTTCCGGCAGATCTTCCTGCAATAGTGCATCAGAAAGTTCGTACACTTCTTCCAGGGTCAGATGACGGAGGCTCTGAAGGTCCTGCTTCTGGTCCCACGGACATTTTTCGCGCAGGTCATCCATAATATCTAAAAGCCGGGAAAAAGCATCGAGTTTTTCTTGTTTCGTGTTCATATCTGGCAATAATAAGGTTCGTGTAAAAATACAAAAAACCTTGCCGGTAAAGACAAGGTTTGTTTATTGAGTTGGATCAAAAATTATCCCATTTTCCGGTGCGTGCTTTTCGGAGCTGCTTTTGCCGAAGAGGTAGAGATTTTCGCTTTTGGCGTAGTGGTTTTCTCTGTTTTCGGAGCTGCTTTTTTTGCAGTTTTTTTATCTCCCAGTTCCGGTTGATCTTCAGATTTTTCTTCTGCAGTTTCTTCTGATTTTACAAAACTTTCCGGAGTGATGTAACCTGCTTTATTTAAGATGTTGTACCACTGCGCCAGCTTTTTAATGTCGGAAACATACACTCTTTCAGTATCATAATTGGGCAAAGATACCGACATGAACTCTCTGAGTTCTGCATCAGATGATTTGTGTGAAATAGTTTCCTTATAATCATAGTTCTTAGCCACGTTTTCGAAAACTTCGAATAAAGGAACTTCCTTTTCGAACGTAAACATCGCGATATTATCAAGTAAACTTACCTGTGAAGTATTTCCGATGCTCACCTTCTTTTTGGTTACAACATCCTCGATAATAAAACCGCTTTTCAACTGGGAGATCAGTTTGTAAAGTCCGGGTTTACCGGAGATTGAAATAATTTTTTCTAACTGCATACTGTTAATTTTTTTGTTTGGCTGCTGCGTTCTGCATCAGTCGTTATAATTTGTTTATTTTTTACTTTGGAAACCTCATTTTGTAGGTTACGGATACATCACCCTGAGAAATTTTCGTAAGCTTGCCTTTCACGAGCTTTTTTTTCAGCGAACTCAAATGATCGGTGAACAGGATGCCTTCAATATGATCATATTCATGTTGGATGACTCTTGCACGCATATCGGAGAACGTCTCGGTGTGCTTCACAAAATTTTCATCAAAATATTCGATAACGATTGTTTCTTTTCTTTTAACATCTTCCCGCACATCGGGGATGGAAAGACAGCCTTCATTGAATTTCCACTCGGCTCCGGATTCCTCCAGAATCTTTGCATTGATTAGCACTTTTTTAAAAATTTTAAGTTCCCCGGCAATGTCAGCATAATCTTCATCATCCGCCAAAGGCGAAAGATCCACAATAAAAAGGCGGATGTCCAGACCAATCTGTGGTGCTGCCAGTCCAATGCCATGCGCAGAATTCATTGTTTCAAACATATTGTCGATCAATTCCTTCAGGCCCGGATAATTTTTATCGATTTCCTGACAGTGCTTTCGTAAAACGGAGTCGCCAAAGGCGCGTATCGGTAATATCATTTTTGTTGCTGTTCTAAAAAATTCTGCAGAATCAGGGTGGCACTCACTTTATCGATCAGTCCTTTTTCTTCCCGCTTTTTTTTGCTTTTTCCGCTCTGCGAAATGAAATAAGATGCCATTTTCGAGGTAAAACGTTCATCAAAACGGTGAACTTCAACAGCAGGGAAAGCAATTTTAAATTTCTCAATAAACTTTAAAATTTCCTGTTCAATCTCCGACATGTTACCCTTCAAGTCCGTCGGAAGTCCTATGACGATAGCTTCTACATTGTTTTCGTTAAAATATGAGGTGCAGAACGGAAACATATTTTGCGTTTCTACGGTTTCCAATCCACTGGCAATTATCTTCATATCGTCAGTTACGGCGATACCGCAGCGTCTTTTGCCAAAATCTACTGCCATTATTTTCCCCATAGTCTGCAAATTTACAAATATTTCTTTCTTCACAAAATTTAAAAAATAATGATATCAATCAAGAATAATTTACAATTCCGCTTCACTATTACTGCTAACTTTAATAGGTGATTAAATCAGTCATTTTAAATCTCATTACATATGAAAGCTTTAATATTTAAAGGACCCGGACAAAAAGAACTTGCTGACTGTCCGATGCCGGTGATTAAAGAATCCACCGATGTGATTGTAAAAATGGTAAAATCTACCATTTGCGGAACCGACCTGCATATCCTGAAAGGAGATGTTCCGGCGGTAACTGCAGGACGAATTCTCGGGCACGAAGGAATGGGAATAGTGGAAGAAGTTGGTGAAGCGGTAAAAAACTTCAGAAAAGGGGACAAAGTTCTGATTTCCTGCATCACGTCTTGTGGAAAATGCGAGAACTGCAAAAAACAGCTTTATGCCCACTGTTCTGACGGTGGTTGGATTCTCGGCCATTTGATCGACGGAACGCAGGCGGAGTTTGTGCGCATTCCGCACGGCGACAATTCTCTTTATCATTTAAAAGATGATGTAAATGAAGAGGCCGCCGTAATGCTGAGCGACATTTTACCTACCGGTTTTGAAATCGGTGTTCTGAGCGGAACCGTAAAACCGGGAGACACGGTTGCCATCGTGGGCGCCGGTCCAATCGGATTTGCTGCGCTGCTTACCGCGCAGTTTTTTACACCGGCGAAGATTATCATGGTGGATCTGGATCAGGAAAGACTGGAATTTTCCAAAAGTTTCGGCGCGAGCGATATCGTGAACAGCGGTACTCAAAACGCAGTGGAAGGTGTTAAAAAAATTGTAGGCGCTGACGGTGTTGATGTGGCGATTGAAGCAGTAGGGATTCCTGCAACTTTCGATATCTGCCAGAAAATTCTTAAACCGGGTGGTCATCTGGCGAATATCGGCGTACACGGAAAACCTGTGGAACTGCATATTGAAGAACTTTGGATAAGAAACGTAACCATCACTATGGGTTTGGTATGCACAAATACTACCTCCATGCTTTTGAAAAATGTAGAAAGCAAAAAACTGCAACCGGAAAAACTGGTTTCGCACCGTTTTGGCTTTTCGGATATGATTCAGGCTTATGAGGTTTTTGGGAATGCTGCCAAAGAGAAAGCACTGAAAGTAATCATTAATTTTACCTGAAATTTTAATATTTTCCATATTAAAAAAAGAGAAGTTGTTAACTTCTCTTTTTTTTATTTAATTTTATTTCCCCAAAAACCAATTCAGGATGAAAACACTTATACTTATTCGACACGCGAAAAGCGACTGGCCTGAAAACACGGAAGATTTTGACCGTCCGCTGGCAAACAATGGCCTGGATGATGCGATCAGAATGTCCAAACATTTAAAAAACAACAATATCGCGATCGAAAAATTTGTGTCGAGTCCGGCAGTGCGTGCCCTGAATACATGTAAAATCTTTAACCAGATCTATGATCTGGAGATCAAAACTGATCCAAAACTCTATAATCCTAGTGAAAACAATTTTTATTCTGCGATTTATGATCTGGAGGATCATGTGAATTCAGTTGCGATGTTTTCTCACAACAACGGTATTTCCAACTTTGCCAATATGATGACAGAGGATATCTTCCATTTCCCCACCTGCGGCGTTGCAGGCTTTCAGGTCGAATGCCAATCATGGTCGGAGTTTGAGGATGCCAGAAAAAAACTGCTTTTCTTTCATGAACCGAAGAAAATCTAATAGAATATAGGTTTTCTCCTCAGTCGGAATGAATTAAATTCTAAAACCTTCTATACCGGAAGGTTTTTTGCAGTCCGATTTCCTCTGACTAATGAAAAAAAATTATCTTTGAAAAAATCTTAAAAGATGAAACGAAACTTCAGCCTACTGCTTCTCCTTATTTCAGTTTTCGCTTTCTCCCAGATGGAAGAAAAGAAACTGGACGAACTCATTCAGAACACGATTAAAACCTTTGATGTTCCGGGAATGTCGGTTGGGATCGTTAAAGACGGAAAGCTCATTTATGCCAAGGGCTTCGGCGTGAGGTCCCTTTCAAACGGACAGAAAATGGATGAAAATACTTTGGTAGGGATCGCTTCCAATTCAAAAAGTTTCACGACAACGGCGCTTGCAATGCTCGCAGACGAGGGAAAACTGAGTTTCGATGATAAAGTCACCAAATACATTCCCGAATTTCAGATGTATGACCCCTATGTATCACAGGAAGTTACCATCAAGGACCTCATCACGCACCGCGCAGGTCTCGGCTTAGGACAGGGCGATCTGATGTTTTTCCCGGAAGGGGGAAACCTTTCCGTGAATGACATTATCCACAACGTACGGTATTTGAAACCCGAAAACCCTTTCCGCACAACGCTCGATTACAACAACATTATGTTTATTGTAGCGGGAGAAGTGATTCACCGTATTTCCGGAAAAACATGGTCGCAGTTTATTGAAGAAAGAATCCTGAAACCTGTCGGAATGACTTCCAGTTTCGGATCCTACAAAAATGCAAAAGCCGCCAACAGTTTAAATATTATTGATGCTCACGCCCCGGTTAACGGAAAGGCTGTTGCTGTTCCGCATGACTGGAACGAAACGGCAAACGCGGCAGGCGGAATTATGAGCAACATCAGTGACATGACGACCTGGGCGCAGTTTTTAATGAATGGATTCACCACCAAAGACGGGAAAAAATTAGTTTCCGATAAACAAATTCAGCAGCTTTGGAATCTCCAGATTTCCACACCGGTGGCTTTAAAAAATTCTTACGATTCCAATTTCGCTGGCTATGGCCTCGGGTGGTTCCTGACTGATGTTAAAGGTCACAAACAGGTGTACCACACTGGCGGACTCATCGGCACCGTTACGCAGTTCACTGTGATTCCCGACATGAAACTCGCCATCGTGGTTTTAACAAACCAGCAGTCCGGAGCTGCATTTAGCGCCGTGACTAATACCGTGAAAGATTCGTATTTAGGTTATCCTGACCGTAACTGGCTGAAAAACTACGCCGACAGGACAGCTAAAATGAATGCTGATTTCGACAATGCCAAGAAAGAGATTTTTGCCAAGTCTGAAACTTTTAAAAAAGATAAAATCGCACAAATTAAACCGGAACAGATTGCCGGAATTTATAAAGATATTTGGTTTGGCGAAGTAGTGATATCGAAGGAGGGCAATACTTTCCGTATTGTCTGCAAGAACTCCCCGCGTTTGAAAGGTGAACTGCTGCCCTACTCTTCCAACATCATGATTGCAAAATGGGACGAAAGAAGCTATGATGCCGATGTTTTTGTGAATTTTAATTTTGATGAAAACGGAAAGGCCCAGTCGGTGAAAATGAAACCGATCTCCGATATTACCGATTTCAGTTTTGATTTTGAAGACCTGGATCTGAAAAGAGTGAATTAATTTTAAATCGGAACGAGATCAAATACTCGGTTGCACTCAAAAAAAGGAAAAAAATTTAACAATGACTCAGCCAATCCGAACGGAGGTCATGCTGAGGCTTCCGGCAATAAGTTCATCATTGAAGAGGGAAATAGTGTCTGACTTCTCCTTTAAACCTAACGAATAGATAAGCGGCAGATAATGATCAGGCGAGGGCACTGCGGTCTGCATGAAAGTTCCCTGTCTTTCGTACTCGATCAGATTCCGGTAATTGCCGTCGAGAAGCCAGTTGTTGGTCTTTTCGCGGGCTTCAAATGCCCAGTCGTAACCGTAACCCACTGTATTGATGTGTCGGAAATCTACCATACGCAAATTGTGCACAATATTCCCGCTCCCGATGATCAGAATGCCCTTTTCCCTGAGTTTCTGCAACCTTGCAGCAAGATCGAAATGATGTTGTGGTGGTTTGGTGTAATCAATACTCAGTTGGATCACAGGAATTTCGGCATTGGGATAGAGATGTCTAATGACGCTCCACGCTCCGTGGTCGAGACCCCAATTGTGGTCTTCTTCCACCACATCCGGCAGAAGCAGTGTGGCGGTTTGTGTAGCCAGTTCAGGATTTCCCGGCGCCGGATATTGTACAGAGAAAAGTTCTTCCGGAAATCCGTAAAAATCATGAATGGTTTTCGGCATTTCCATAGCCGTAACGAAGGTCCCGTTCGTGAACCAGTGCGCTGAAACACACAGGATGGCGTTGGGTTTAGGGATTTCTTTCGAAATATTCCTGAAACCCTGTACAAACTGGTTTTCTTCAATGGCATTCATCGGCGAACCGTGGCCGAGAAACAGCACAGGCATTTTTTCTGTCTTTTGGAATCCGTCGGAAATTTTAGATAAATCGTTGATGTTCATAATATTCTTTAAAAAAACAAGGTTCACCGCAGTATTACCGGGTGAACCTTAAGAATTATACTGTGAATTGTTTAGGCTTTCACAAACTGCAGTTCACCTGCAACTTTCACTTCATCAGAAACCATTACGCCGCCTGCTTCCAGGGCTGCGTTCCAATTCAGTCCGAAATCGCTTCTTTTGATTTTGCCCTCAAAAGAAAAACCAGCTTTTGTATTTCCCCACGGATCTACGTTGATTCCGCCAAAATCTACATTCAGTTTTACAGGTTTTGTCACGCCGTTAACGGTTAAGTTTCCTGTAACCTCATCATTCAAAGCATCAGATTCAAAAGTAATGGTTGGGTTTGCAGCTGCGTTGAAAAATTCTTCGCCTTTTAAATGTGCATCACGGTCTGCATTGTTTGTATCTACAGAATCGGTGTGAATGGTTGCGGTCGTTTTTGCGTTTTTAAAAGTGTCATCTTCCGCATTTATTTCTGCTGTAAAATTCTTAAACTGTCCTTTTACATTAGAAATCATCAGGTGTTTTACTCTGAAGGTAATTTCGCTGTGGGTTGGGTCTAAATTCCATTTTGTTGCCATAATATTCTGTTTTTGGTTAATATTTAAATTTTATAGTGCAAAGATAGAACTGCCTCTTCGGGTTCACATTGATCTAAGTTAAGAAAACAACTCATTGCATTTGCTATGTAAATTTATTGATTTTAATGCGTAGCTTTTCAACTTTAATAATATTTAACGCAAAGTGCGTGTGTTTTAAAGATTTGATTAAATTACAGGATGAAGAAATGGGTTTCCCTTTTAATGATTTTCAATGTATTTCTGCTGAATATTGCACAGCAGACAGACACTCTGAACCTCAACAACAAACGCTTCGCGTTTCAGTACAAGAAAATTTATGTTCCGGCCGCGCTGATGGCATCAGGAATTATTTTTGACGCAAACGGCAGAGAATCGCTTAAAAATGAAATCGTAGAAGAGAGAAATGAGCATCTTTTCGGATTTACCAATCACATTGATGATTATGCGCAGTTTGCCCCAATGGTGGCTGTTTATGGATTTGAAGTCGCGGGAATGCAGCCCAGAACTGATTGGCAAAACAGAACAGCGATCCTTATTAAAGGTCAGGTCCTCAATCTCGGTTTGGTCTATATGCTGAAGAAAACGCTGAAGAAAACGCGTCCCGACGGGTCTGCGTATTCATTCCCTTCCGGCCACACCGCGAATGCTTTCGCCGGAGCCACAATGCTTGCGATTGAATACGGTGATCAGCACAAATGGGTTCCATACGCTTCTTATGGATTCGCTACCGGAATCGGGATAATGAGAATGGCAAACAACAAACACTATATTTCGGATGTGCTTTTCGGCGCAGGACTCGGGATCCTCTCCATGAAAGTCGCTTACTGGACGCATCAGTACCGGTGGAACCGCAAAAAATCAGAAAAAGATCCTTTTACCGCTCTTTATATTCCTGCAGAATGAGATGAATCCGACGATTCAATTTTATTTCTTATTTTTAAGACCTTAAATTCAATTCATGAAATTTTCAAAAATATCGCTGTTATTCCTGGGTTTCGGGAGTCTTCTCAGTGCGCAGAACCAAAAATTCACAATGGCCGAAGCCGTTAACGGCCTTCGAAGCAATCTCGCCATTAAAAACATTTCCCAGTTTTCCTGGACGGATGATGCAAAATCTTATATTCAGGGAACAAAAAACGCCTATCTGATTACGGAAGTTCAAAGCATGAAAGCCGATACTTTGGTGTCGCTGAGCCAGATCAATAGAAATCTTTCGGCAGAAAACAAACTGAAAGCTTTTCCGCAGATAAAATTCAAGGACCGCAACAGAGGCTATTTTGTAAAGGACGGCCATTATTACTGGCTCGAAAAATCAGGGAAAGACTGGAAGATCAGTGACTGGACTTCCTTACAGGAAGATGCAGAGAACGCCAACGTGCTTTCTGACGGAAAAACGGTAGTTTATACCGTTAAAAACAACCTGTTCCTGAATAAAAACGGAAAAATGACCGCCATTACCAGTGATGAGAACGAAAACATCGTTAACGGACAGGCAGTACACCGTAACGAATTCGGGATCGACACAGGGATTTTTCCGGCGCCGGACAATGGAAAGATCGCTTATTACCGCATGGATCAAAGTATGGTCAACGATTATCCTGTAATCGATTGGTCGGTAACGCCTGCTAAAAATGTCAACATCAAATATCCGATGGCAGGGAATGCTTCACATCAGGTAACTTTGGGAGTATACGACATCAATTCTGGTAAAAAAACCTTTCTGAATATTGAAGGCGACAAGGAACAGTATTTGACGGCGGTAACCTGGAGTCCAGATTCGAAATTTATTTTCGTGGGCGTTTTGAACCGCGACCAGAATGATATGAAAATGAATCAGTATGACGCTTCTACCGGTAATCTGATCAGAACGCTTTTTGAAGAGAAATCTGATAAATATGTGGAGCCTCAACATCCACTGCTGTTTTTTCCCAATTCGAACACCGATTTTATCTGGCAGAGTCAGCGAACCGGCTACAATCACCTTTTTCACTACAGTCTGGAAAAAGGTCTGGTTTCCCAGATTACAAAAGGCGACTGGCTCGTAACGGACATTTTGGGCTTTAACGAAAAAAAGAGAGAAATTTATTACATTTCCACCCAGGAAACCCCGTTGGAAAGACATCTTTACAAGGTAAACTGGAGTAATTTCGAAACACACCGCTTGGATAGTGCTTCCGGAATGCATACCGGAATTTTGAGCAAAGACGGAACGCAACTGTATGACATTTACAGCAATGCGGACGTTCCGCGAAATGTGAATCTCATCAACACCAATAATCTAAAGGCCAAAAATATTCTTGCTTCGGAAAATCCGCTTAAGAACTATAAAAGGCCGGAAATCAAATATATTACGCTGAAAGCAGATGACGGAACCCTGTTGTACGGAAAAATCATCCTTCCGACTGACTTTGATTCGGCAAAAAAATATCCCACCATCGTTTATCTTTATAACGGACCGCATTTGCAGCTTGTAACGAACAGTTTTCCCGCCTCTGGAAACCTTTGGTACGAATATATGGCGCAGAACGGCTACATCATTTTTACAATGGACGGACGTGGATCATCGAACCGGGGAATGAAGTTTGAACAGGCCGTTTTCAGGCATTTGGGAGAAACCGAGATGAATGACCAGCTGAAAGGTGTAGATTACCTTAAATCGCTTCCTTATGTAGATGCTCAGAAACTTGGAATTCACGGCTGGAGTTTCGGTGGGTTTATGACGACAAACTTTATGCTGAAACATCCTGATGTCTTTAAAGTTGCTGTTGCAGGCGGCCCGGTGATTGACTGGAGCATGTATGAAATCATGTATACCGAAAGATATATGGATACGCCTCAAACGAATCCTGAGGGCTATAAACAGGCCAATCTTCTGGATAAAGTCCAGAACCTGAAAGGTCACCTGCTGATGATTCACGGAGCGCAGGACAATGTCGTGGTTTGGCAACACTCCATCAAATTCCTGAAAGCGGCTGTAGATCATGGCATTCAGATGGATTACTTTGTTTATCCTGGCCACGAACATAATGTTCTCGGTAAAGACCGCGTTCATCTGATGCAGAAGGTAACGGATTATTTTGATGAATATCTGAAAAAATAATATGAAAAAAACTGCAATACTTTTCATCTTTTGTAGTCTGCCCTACTTCGCACAAAATCTTCAAAAAGTTGCTGAGGATATTAAAAATGAGGGAGTGCAAATATACCGAAGTGAAATGGCTTCATGGAATGGAACTGACTTGTTTTTAACTAATTTCAAAGAAAAAGAAAATATTGGAGGCTACTTTTCATATCTTGAAAATGACATTCCCAGATGTATCTTTTTTTCAAAAGACAATAAAGTGATTGGAACAATTATTTTCCCAACTAACTATAAACCTGAAAACGCGAAGCTGGATTTAACAGTGAGGGAATTTAGTGATGTAGAAAAAGAATATGCTGCTATTCGCCAAAAAGCCTTGACTCACATAAATAATGATACCATATTCAAACGTTACAACAATACTAATCTCAATCTTGTCCCAATAATTAATCCTAAAGAAAAAAAAGTTTTTGTTTTAACTGGACCTTCAGTGAATGGTGTAATGGTTTTGGGGAACGATTATGTTATCACCTTTAATAAGAAAAATGAAATTAAAAAAGTTGAAAAACTCCATAAAGGAATTATTGTGCATTCAAACGCTGAGATCCCAAAAGAAAGTATTCCAGAAGGTGGTTCTCATACCCATGTTTTAGAAGATTGGCCATATATAACTTCTACTGATGTTTGCACACTAATGCTGTATTCGAATTCCTTCGGAATAAAAATTTACAGCGTTATTTCAGAAAAATACACCAGTATATGGAATGCAGAGGGAAATAAATTAGTTATTATCACAAACGATGCGATGAAGAGAATTCAAGAGGATCAAAAGAAACGTCATCCATAAAAAAAAACCGCTCATTAATTTGAGCGGTTTCTTTTTGAGATGAATCTTTATTTGATAAATCCTTTGTTTCTCAGAAGCGGCTTAATGTCCGGCGCTTTTCCGGTAAAATCCTTAAACGCCTGATTCAGGTCCACCGAATTTCCTACCGAAAGAATGTATTTTCGGAAACGGTCTCCGTTTTCCCTCGTCATTCCACCGTGTGTAGAAATATACTCCCATGCATTGGCATTTAAAAGATCACTCCACATATAGGCATAATATCCTGCAGAATAACCGCCGCCCCAGATGTGTGCAAAATATGGTGTATGGTATCTTGGTGGCACCTCTTTCAGGTTGAAACCATATTTGTTCAGTACGTCTTTTTCAAATTCCAGAGTGGGTTTGAACTGCGATTCATCAGTTACCGAATGCCAGTTCATATCTAAAGTGGCTGCAGAAACAAGTTCTGTTGTCGCATATCCCTGATTGAAGTCTCCCGCTTTCTTGATTTTATCTACCAAAGACTGCGGCATGGGCTGCTTGGTTTGGTAATGAAGGGCATAATTTTTCAGCACAGAAGGTTCGAGAGCGAAAAATTCGTTGATCTGTGATGGAAATTCCACAAAATCTCTTGGCGTATTGGTTCCTGAAATCGAAATATATTTTTGGTCAGCAAAAAGTCCGTGAAGCGTGTGGCCAAACTCATGAAACATCGTGGAAACATCGTCATATGATATTAGAGAAGGCTTTCCTTCGGCCGGTTTCTGAAAATTGAAAACATTCACGATCACCGGTTTCTGTCCCAAAAGATGCGACTGTTCCACGAAATTGCTCATCCACGCGCCGCCATTTTTATTGTTTCTGGTGTAAAAATCAAGGTAATAAATGGCCAGTGACTTTCCGTCGCGGTCAAAAACTTCATAAGCGGTCACATCGGGATGATAAACCGGCAGATCTTTCCTTTCTTTAAAAGTGATTCCGTAGAATTTCTCGGCAGCAAAGAAAACGCCCTTCTGCAATACAGTTCTGACCTCAAAATAAGGTTTGATCTGGTTTTCGTCGAGATCGTATTTTGCTTTCCGAACCTGCTCCGAATAAAAGTTCCAGTCCCATGGCTCAACGGTAAATCCACCTTTTTGCTCATCGATCAGGGCCTGAATTTCATCGCTTTCTCTTTTTGCAGTTGCTACAGCCGGTTTAGCCAGCTGTGCAAGAAGGTTCATAGCATTTTCAGGATTTTTAGCCATCTGATCCTGCAGTTTCCATTCGGCAAAAGATTTTTTTCCGGAAAGATGTGCTTTTTCCATGCGCAGTTTCGCCTGTCTTTCCAGAATGTTGCGGGTATCGTCTGCATTCCCTTTTTCCGCGCGGTACCATGAAGCTTTAAACAATTTTTCCCGCGTTGCACGGTTTTTCAGATTCTGAAGCAGCGGCTGTTGGGTGGTATTGAGTAAAGTGAGGAGGTATTTTCCTTCATGACCTGCAGTTTTAGCGTCAGCAGCAGTTGCAGCAATTTCGTCTGCAGAAAGTCCGTCGAGTTCTCTAACATCCGAAATCAGAACTGCTCCGTTTTTACGTGCATCGAGAAGTTTATTGGAAAACTGGGTAGAAAGTGTGGCCAGTTCCTCGTTAATTTTCTTAACTTTTTCTTTATTCTCGGCGGAAAGATTGGCGCCGGCGATTTCAAAATTCGTTTTGTACAGTTCCAGAAGCCTTTTTTCTTCTGAACCTAAATTTCCGGTATTGATCCCCTTGATGCGGGAGTATATTTTTTCATTCAGATAAATTTTATCCGAAAGTCCCGAAAAAATTGGTGCATATTCCTCTTCCAGTTTCTGTAAAGTGGGGTTTGTATTGGAACCGGTAAGGTTAAAAAAGACAATTTGCGCCCGTTTCAAGACTTCGCCGCTCGTTTCCAAGGCAAGAATGGTGTTTTCAAAAGTCGGCGCAGCAGTGTTATTGGCAATCTTTTCAATTTCGGCAAGCTGAACTTTCATTCCGTAATCGAAAGCCGGTTTAAAATGTTCATCTTTTATTTTATCGAATTCCGGCGCCTGATATTGAAGAGCACTTTTCTTCATAAATGGGTTTGAAGTCATTTCGGGGCTAACAGAAATAGATTCAGGAGCTGATGTTTGAGGATTTTTCATAGTTGAACAGGAAACTCCCAATCCGAGTGCGGACAGGAAAAATAAGGAGGTAATATTTTTCATTCTTAAGGTGTTGTATTTTTTTAAAGCATTAAAGATACAATTTAGATTTGTTTTATTAAATTTATACCTTAAAAATACCACCATGAAAACACAGATTCTGGCTCTACTTGCAATTGCTTTAACCGCAAATTCCTGCGGCAACGGCAAAAATGATTCGGTAAGTTTTGGCCCCTTTGGCAAAAGCATTGAGGGAAAAGGACCGATTCGGGAGAAAACCTATCCCGGAAATTTTGATGAGATAAAGGTTTCACAGTCCATTCAGGCTGAAGTGATTAAATCTGATGTAGAAAAGGTAGTCATTTCGGCGCCTTCCGATATTCTGGATGAAATTCTGGTGGATAATGTTGCCGGCAAGATTCATATTCATTTCAAACCCAGCCTAAATATTTCCGCCCAAAAAGTCTCGGCAAAGATTTATGCGAAGGATTTCTCTAAAATTGAAGCGAGTTCTTCGGCAAACATCCTCGTGAAAAACAAATTCACGCAGGACAGAACTGATATTGAAGTATCGAGTTCAGCCAATATCGAAGGGAATTTCGAAGCAAATAATATGGAAGTTGATGTTTCAAGCTCAGGAAATTTCACAGGCAAAATATGGGCGGTTGATTTAAGTGCAGAAGTAACTTCGTCGGGTGAAATCAATCTTTCCGGTGAGGCGAAGAATGCAGAAATGGATGCTTCTTCATCTGGAACACTCAACGCTCGGAATCTGGTTGCAGAAAATGCAGATTTACAGGCATCGAGCGGCGGAAATGTAAGCCTTTCGGTTTCGCGACAGCTGACTGCATCGGCAAGTTCTTCCGGAGATATCGCTGTTTCCAAAAAAGGCAATCTGAATGTGATCAGCCAAAAAGAAAGCAGTGGCGGAAGCATTTTGGTACAGTGATAAAAATTGCTCATCTCGAAATTAGCTGTATAGAAATTTCATTTTCAAAAAACTAAAAAATTAAACCGTAAATATTTGTCTAACAGAAAAATTCTTCGTTATTTTGCACTCTCAAATATTTAGTAGTAATAAAAGAACATCGAGATATGTCAAGAATTTGCCAAATAACAGGAAAGCGTGCAATGGTAGGAAACAATGTTTCTCACGCTAATAACAAAACGAAGCGTCGTTTTGAAATTAACTTATTGGAGAAGAAATTTTACCTTCCGGAGCTGGAAAAATCTGTAACCTTAAAAGTTACTGCACACGGATTGAGAATTATCAACAAGATTGGTATTGAAGAAGCGTTGGAAAGAGCAACAAGAAACGGATTTATAAAAATTAAAAAGTAATGGCTAAAAAAGGTAACAGAGTTCAGGTAATTTTAGAATGTACTGAGCATAAAGAAACCGGTGTAGCAGGAATGTCAAGATACATCACCACTAAAAATAAAAAGAACACCACAGAAAGATTGGAACTTAAAAAATTCAATCCGGTTCTTAAAAAATATACCCTACACAAAGAAATCAAGTAATTTTTTAAAACAATAAAAAATGGCAAAGAAAGTAGTAGCAACGCTTCAGGGCGGTGCAGGTTCAAAAAAAATGACTAAGGTTGTGAAGATGGTGAAGTCCGCTAAAAGTGGTGCTTACATTTTCGAAGAAAAAGTAATGAACGCTGACGAAGTTGACGGTTTTTTGAAGAAATAACCTCCTCTTTGTAAAGAAGATATAAAACTATCCAAATTTTTTGGGTAGTTTTTTTGTTATCTTTGTTTATAAAACATAATCAGAAATACTGGAATTTAAATTCTAAAACCCGGCATGAGTTGGTATAAAAAAATTTTTAAAAAAGAAGAAAAAGAGACTCTGGACAAAGGTCTGGAGAAATCGAATCAGGGATTTTTTGATAAAATCTCCAAAGCAGTTGTGGGTAAATCCAAAGTGGATGAAGAGGTGCTGGATGAACTGGAAGAGATCCTGATTGCCTCGGATGTTGGTGCCACTACGACAATAAAAATCATTGAAAGGATAGAAAACCGGGTCTTGCGCGATAAATTTGTCGGGACCGAAGAATTGGATAAAATTCTGCGCGAGGAAATTTCCGGTCTTTTACTGGAAAATCCAAATGCGGAGACCGGGAATATCGATACTTCCAAAAAACCATACGTAATTATGGTTGTTGGAGTGAATGGCGTAGGAAAAACCACTACCATCGGAAAACTTGCGCATCAGTTTAAATCAGACGGTAAAAAAGTGATTTTAGGGGCGGCGGATACTTTCCGGGCTGCGGCAGTAGATCAACTCGTCATCTGGAGCGAGAGAGCAGGTGTGCCAATTGTGAAACAAAGCATGGGATCGGATCCTGCTTCTGTAGCTTTTGATACCGTTCAGAGCGCTGTAGCCCAAAACGCAGATGTTGTAATTATAGATACTGCGGGAAGACTTCACAACAAGGTAAATCTGATGAATGAGCTCACCAAAATAAAAAGAGTGATGCAGAAAGTAATCCCGGATGCACCCCATGAAATTTTACTGGTATTGGATGGCAGCACGGGCCAAAATGCTTTCGAACAGGCAAAACAGTTTACTGCTGCAACCGAAGTGAATGCTTTAGCAATCACAAAATTGGATGGAACTGCGAAAGGTGGTGTCGTAATTGGAATTTCAGATCAGTTTCAGATTCCGGTGAAGTATATCGGGATTGGTGAAAAGATACAAGATCTTCAATTATTCAACGGAATGGAGTTTGTGGATTCTTTTTTCAAAAGAACATAACGTATTTTCAGAATTACACCACAAGTTTATAATATTCCCACTTTTAAATCGTTCAAAAACATAATGGCTTCAATTTTGAAAAGAAGTAATTACATTAATATTAACATTTAAAATTTAAAACTATGGGAATTTTAGCTTGGATCATTTTTGGTCTTATTGTTGGAGCAATCGCAAAACTTATCATGCCTGGAGCACAAGGCGGCGGTTGGCTTATCACAATTATTTTAGGAATAGTTGGTGCTTTAGTAGGAGGCTTTGTAGCCGGTGCATTAGGAATTGGCGACGACGGCAATCCTTGGGATATTGGAACAATTGCAATATCGGTATTAGGCGCAATTCTGGTTCTCTTCATTTATGGGGCTGTAACTAACAGAAGAGTCTAAACGACAAAATATTAAAAAAACCGCTTTGATTTCTCAAAGCGGTTTTTTTTATTTAAAGTTGATCTGATAAGGCATCTCCATCATAATTCCGCCTTGCTGTTTTGCAGTAGTGATCTGCTCAAGGATTTTATAATTTTCGTTGCCTATCTTATTTCTGATGATTTTTGCAGAAATCTCCTCTCCATTAAGATTTTTGAAAAACTCTTCGAACTGGTTTACTTTTTTAGGATATGCAGCAACATTGTACTTTTTCAGTCCTGCTTTCTGAGCTGCATAGTTTACTGCATCATTCAGACTTCCCAGTTCATCAACCAAACCGATCTGCTGGGCACGTGTCCCGCTCCATACTCTTCCACCACCAATCGCATCGATCTGGCCGAAAGATTTTTTACGGTTTTCGGTTACAAAGTGTACAAACCTTTTATAAGTCTGCTCCACACTTTGGGTCATCATGTGTAAGGTTCCGGGAGTTACACCGTTAATTGCCGAAATCATATTGGAATTGGCATTGGTAGAAACTACGTCTGATCTGATTCCATTTCTATTTGCAAGGTCTTTAAAATAAGGAATAATGCCAAAGACTCCGATAGATCCTGTTAATGTATTGGGCTCAGAATAAATTCTGTCTGCAGCCATTGCAATATAGTATCCTCCGGAAGCTGCATAATCTCCGAAAGAAACAACAATAGGTTTCTTATTTTTCAACTGTTGCAGTTCAAACAGAATTTCGTCTGACGCATTTGCACTGCCTCCCGGAGAATTTATTCTGAAGACTACTGCTTTCACTTTTTTGTTTTCCGCTAGTTTTTTAATTTCTTTTATAAAGTTCACCGCGTAAATATCATTGCTACCTTCTCCATTATAAATCGAACCCGAAGCGTATAAAACGGCAATTTGGTTGTCGTCATCGATATGGTTTTCCTTAAATGAACTGATGTATTTATTGAAAGGGATTTTATGAAGTTTATCTTCATTTTTTACATTCAGTTTCGCCTTTATCAGATTGTCGTATTCCGATTTCTGAATCAATTTGTCAGCAAGTTTATGCTGCACACTAAGATTTGGGATGATACCATAGAGGCTGTCAACAATAATTCTGAAATCCGCGGTATCTATTTTTCTTGAATTAGCCATTTTTTGCGCGTTAACCGACCAGATATCCTTCAGCAGTGTAGAAAGCTGTTCTCTGTTTTCGGGAGATATATCATCTCTTAAAAAAGGCTCTACTGCTGCCTTAAATTTTCCATGGCGAATTACTTCTGTACCGATTCCATATTTCTCGGCAAATTTTTTAAAGAAAACGACTTCGGTTGACATGCCTTTGAGTTCAATCCCGCCGGACGGATTTAAATAATACTTATCGGCAACCGATCCCAGATAATAACCGGGTTGCGTGACTACATTACCATAAGCATAAACAAACTTCCCGCTTTTCTTGAAATCTTCCAGAGCAGCGCGGATATTGTCCAGCTGTGTGAGTCCGGCATTGATATAATCGGTTTCAATACTGATCCCTTTAATTTTATCATCAGTCTTTGCGTTTTTTATAGCTTCCAGAATATCAAAAATCATGATATCTTTCTCCTTGTCAGCCATAGCAAAAAAACCTTGCTGGGCTTCAGTAGGACTGTCAATAATCCTGGTTTTAAAATCCAAAGTCAAAACTGAGTTATTTTTAACATCAGTTTTTTTATTTTCGCCCACTGCACTTACAACAAGTATCATTATAAAAAACAGACAAAATACAGCACAGATAATGATAATTGCTACTATATTTGCTAAGACATTTTTAAAAAAATTTCTCATAATAATTTTTAATTTCCACATATGTCGCACCAACACGTCACTTTGTTACTCGGAAGTAATCTTGGAGACCGAAAAAAAAATATCGAAACTGCATTAAATAAAATCGAAAATAAGATTGGTCATATTTTAAAGAAAAGCGTAGTTTTAGAGACAACCCCCGTAGAATTTGCCAGTTCCAATAATTTTTGTAATATTGCAGTATTATTAATTACGCAATTTTCTCCCCAAAAAATTCTCAAAATTGTAAAAGAAATTGAGGTGGAAATGGGCAGAGTTGCAGATTCAAAAGCAGTTGGCGGTTATACAGACAGGATTATCGATATAGATATTGTTTTGTTTAATGGTTTGAAATTTGAATCGGCTAATCTTAAAATACCACATCAAAAGCATTTATTTGAAAGAAGTTTCTCAATTAAATTGATAAAATGTTTGTAAAAATGATGAGATATTTCTAACAATAATTGCAATAATATAGCAAATACCCAGTTTTATTTATTTAAAACTGCGAATTTTAAGAATATTTGTTTAAAAAAAATCGTTTTCTTGGCATATTTATTGATTATCCACGAAAAGAGTATCTCACAGTAAGAATATATCATTATTAACTTAAATATAAAATTATGAAATTAAATTTAGCAATTCTTGCATTAGCTTTAGCAATTCCTGCTACTGCTTCTGCACAAGATTCTACGGCAGTTTCGATGGGAGAGTATCCAAATACTTACTCTTCGGGTTCAGCGAATGTATCTCCGTTTACCCAAGATTCAAAACGGTTCAATGACTGGTCAATCTCATTCGGTGCAGGTGTTCCCCTGATGCAGGATGCAGAATTACAATCACTGAAATTTGGTGATATGCCTGGAAAAAACGTATTCGGATATTCAGCCTATTTCAGTATTGACAAGGCTATTACCCATGCTTTTGGCTTAAGTCTTCAATATGACAGAGGAGAAACCAGACAGGGATGGTTCAATACCAAAACTGATAATGCAACCGGTTTTGAAATGGGTGCAAGAACGCAATTTGATGCTATCTCATTATTAGGTGATATCAATTTCTCCAACCTTTTAAGAAGGGTTGACAATCACTCTCCTTTCAGATGGGCCCTTCACGGTTACGCCGGTATTGGTACTTTAGCTTACAGAGCTTATCTAGAAACTGCAGCCGGGCAATCCCTAACAGCAGAAATTAAGCCTTTCAATGTTGGAGCTATGTTCGCACAGGGTGGAGCAGGTCTGAAATATAAAATCAACAGAAGAGTAGATGTTCAAGGACGTTTAATGTATGTATTTACAGGTAGAGATACATTCGATGGTTTTGTATATAATAACAGTTCTCTTAATACTGATAATTTCTGGAATGCCAGTTTAGGTCTTTCCCTAAAATTAGGAAAACACGAATCTCACTTGATGTGGCATGACCCATTACAGGAAGTTTATTACAAATTAGACGTTTTAGCTGATAAAAATCAGGACGTAGAAGTTTGTAAAAGCGGTGATGCTGATAACGATGGAGTTTGTGACGATTGGGACAGACAACTTGACACTCCTGCTGGAGCAAGAGTTGACGGTGCCGGTGTTGCATTGGATATTGACTTAGACGGTGTTATTGATCTTTATGATAAATGTGTAACGGTTCCAGGTCCTGTTGAAAACAACGGTTGTCCTACAACTACAGGAACAGGTTCGGGTTTGATTTCTGATGATACAAGAACTTTGGAAGGAATCGAGTTTGATTTGAACTCAGATCAGATTTTACCTTCAAATACGCCAATTCTTAATAACGCAGTGAACTATATCAATTCTTCTGCAGGTTCTTACAGAATTATTGGAGCTACCGATACAAGAGCATCAGAAGCTTATAACATGAATCTTTCACAGAGAAGAGCAAACAATGTAAAAGGTTATTTGGTAAACAACGGTGTTACTTCAAACAAACTGGAAGCAGTTGGAAAAGGAGAATCAGATTTGAAATACCCAGAATGTGATCCTGCTGAAAAATGCCCTGAATGGAAAAACAGAGCAAACAGAAGAGTTTACTTCGAAGCTAAATAATTTTATAAAAATTATCATAATAAAAGCCACGCATTGCGTGGCTTTTTTGGTGCTTCCTCCTACATTCAGTAATTTTACTCCATGATTTCTCACCAGGATTTTCAGAAGTTAAAATTCCAGACCCTTAAGCATTTTTGGGGTTATGATACATTCCGGGATTCACAAGAAGAAATTATCAATGCCGTCATCAGCGGTAACGATGCGCTTGCCCTTCTCCCGACTGGGGGTGGGAAGTCATTATGTTACCAACTTCCGGCAATTATTCTTGAAGGAACATGTCTGGTCATCTCGCCGCTCTTGGCATTAATGAAAGACCAAGTGTATCAGCTTAAGAACAACGGAATTGAAGCAGAATACCTTTCTTCCGAGCTCGATGAATTTGATGCGGAAGTGATCTTCAACCGCTGCAAAAACGGGCTGACTAAACTGCTTTACGTATCTCCGGAAAGGCTGACCAACAAAATTTTTCTTCAAAATCTGGAGGAAATTGAAGTTTCATTTATTACTGTAGACGAAGCCCACTGTATCTCCGAATGGGGACAGGATTTCAGGCCAAGTTATCAAAACATCAAAACGTTCAGGCAGAATCTTACAAAAATTCCGTGCTTAGCACTCACTGCAACTGCTACCCCAAAAGTACTTTTGGAAATTCAAAAAAAGCTCGATTTAAAGCAGTGTAAAATCTTTCAGAAAAGTTTCAGAAGAACCAATATCAATATTTTTTCAGATAAAATCTCCGATAAATATGAAAGACTTCTGAACCTTATGAAGTACAATACCTATGCCGGAATCATTTATGCCAGAACACGGAAAGAAACTGAAGAACTCACGAAATTTCTTCAAAAAAACAAGATCCAGAATGTTGATTACTTTCATGCAGGCCTCTCGGTAAAAGAAAAAAACACAAAACAAAACCAGTGGTTGCAAAGCCAAAACCATGTGTTGATCTCTACAAATGCTTTCGGAATGGGTATCGATAAAGACAATGTTCGCTTTATCGTTCATTTTTCGTCGCCTCCATCGCTGGAAAACTATTATCAGGAAATTGGCCGCGCCGGACGGGACGGTGAAGACAGTTATGCCTTCCTCTTCTGGAATGAGCAGGAACTTCTCAATTTTGATCAGATCCTCACGAATCAGATTCCTAATAAAAAAGAATTTCACAACATTGTATCTTACCTCTACTCCACCTTTCAAGTGGCAGAAAATGATCTTCCCGAACAAATTTTTCAACTCGAGATGCAGCGAATCCAGAATTTCACCAAAACCTCACTGGCAAAAATCAGAAACGTCCTGAATTTCCTTCACAATCAGGAAATCGTTTATTTCAACAACAGCAAAAGCCTTTCTTCGCTGGAACTGAAAATTTCTGCGGACGATCTGGATTTACTTCCGAAAAAAGACGGTTATTTTATCGAACTGCTTTTGCGTAACCTTTCGGGAATTTCTTCACACAAAGTGATGTTCAGCGAGCAGAATTTAAGCAATAAAATAGGCACTGAAATTCATCTGATTAAAGAAAAAATTAAAGAACTTCAGCAGAAAAATTATCTTGAATATATTGATGGTGCAATGTCGAGCCTCAAATTTCTGAAACCACGCGACGAAAGGGCAATTTCAGGAACTTACTGGAATGTTTTTGAGCACATCCAGAAAAACAAACTGCAGAAATGGGAAGAAATGAAATTTTTTGTTCAGGATCAGGACCACTGCAAAATGAAGCTCATCCTCTCCTACTTTGGGGAGAAAAATGTGAAAAACTGCGGAAAGTGTTCCGTGTGCGAGAAGAATAAAGAAGGAATTTTCGGACGGAATGTTTCTGCCGAAATTCTCGGTATTTTAGAAAAAAGTCCGGCATCTGTCGAAGAAATTGCAATCCGTTTACACTATTACGAAAAAGAAAACATCCTTGAAAATCTCATTATCCTGCTGGATTCAGGAAAAGTAAAAATGCTGAACTTCAGAACCTATACCTTGAACAATTAAAATGAAATCACTAAAAGTCGTATTTTTCGGCACCCCAGAATTTGCAAAAAATTCCCTTGCAGCCATTCACAGGTCATCGCATGAAGTGGTAGGCGTAGTGACCGTGGCTGATAAAGCCAGCGGACGTGGACAGAAAATTCACCAGTCGCCGGTAAAAATATATGCCGAAGAACATCACCTGCCTGTATTTCAGCCTGAAAAACTCAGAAACCGTGAGTTTCTGGAGAAAATCAGAAATCTGAACGCTGATGTTTTTGTGGTGGTAGCCTTCCGGATGATGCCGAAAATCCTTTTTGAAATGCCTGAAATGGGCACCTTCAATCTTCACGCTTCGCTTCTCCCGGATTACCGGGGTGCCGCACCCATTAATTATGCCGTAATTAATGGTGAAAAGAAAACAGGGGCGACAACTTTTTTCATCAATGAAAAAATTGACGAAGGGAATATCTTGCTTCAGGAGGAAATAGAAATCCTTTCGGATGAAAATGCCGGAAGCCTTCATGACCGGCTCATGGAAATGGGCGCAAAACTGGTGGTAAAAACGTTGGACGGACTCGCAGAAAATTCAATTCAGGAAAAACCTCAGCGGGAGGTAGAACATCCAAAAAATGCTTTTAAAATCTTCAAAGAGGATGCCAAAATCAACTGGAACAAGCCTTCAGAAGAAATACATAATTTCGTACGCGGCATGTCGCCGTATCCGTGCTCTTTTACAGTTCTTAAAATCGGAAATGAAGAAAAATCACTGAAAATCTATCAGGGAAAATTTGAAAAATCCGGTAGCGAAAAACCGGCGGGAACTTTAGAAATCGATAAAAATAATTTTAAAATTTTTACTCCAGACGGCGTTTATTTTCCCGTGGAGCTCCAGCTAGAAGGTAAAAAAAGGATGAATGTGAAAGATTTTCTGAACGGTTTCAGGAATTTCGAAGACATAAAAATGGCTTGATTGCTCAAGCCTTTTTTTTAGTCTTTTAATTCGGTTGCGATATGTTCTATTCCATCGGTGATGCCTTCGTAAAACCTACCCTCTTTAAATCTTTTCGTTATTATATCATCAAGGATGTGCTGCGTTTTTTCGTTGGACAGGGTTTTCATTATGCCTGTTCCGAAACGGATGGAAATCATCCGTTCTTTTCCGTCAATAATAATAAGCAAACCATTAAACTTGTCATCTTTACCAAAACGCCAGTCTGTAAGGACGTCGTCACCAAATTGGTTTATATCGGTGTAAGGTTTAATTGATTTCACGGTTACGACCCCGATCTCATTGGTGGTTTTTAAATCGTAATCACTTAAAATCTTTTCTAAATTATTCTCCTGCTCCAATGTCAGTAAATCGTCATAATCATTAACATACCCAATCTGATTTTCAAATCTGTATTCAGAAGGGATTTGGGTTTGCGCGGAATTTTTGCATCCGGAAATAATCAGGAAACAAAAAATCAGAATATAATTTCGGAGGTTTTGCAGCATCCATCTACGAGCTATAATTCCACCATTTCCGTCACTTCCACATCGTATCCGCCAACAAGCGGTTTGTTGTTGGGAGACTGCGTGATGACACGGAATTTATTGATCCCTAAATTCTTTAAAATCTGCGTACCGATTCCGTAATCGCGGAAGTTGGAAGCCAAAGTCGGGCGTTTTTCGGCTCCGTCCTGATAGTCCATAAACTGCTGCAGTTTACGCATCGTGTTTTCAGAATTCGAAACATTGTTAATGAAAATCAAAGCACCCTTTCCTTCATCATTGATCATTTTTGTCACTTTTTCAAGCAAAGGTTTTTCGCCTGAAATAAGTCTGCTTAACACATCAAAATAGGAATTGGAAGCCTGAACCCTCACTAAAATCGGTTCATCAACAGTCCAGGTTCCTTTTGTCAAGGCAAAATGAATCTGATCAGTACTTGTTTCCTTAAATGCCAGGAAGTCGAATTCTCCGTAAACAGTTTTTACCTTACGCTCTTCAATTCTTTCGATCAAATCACCTTTTTTAAGCTGATAATGAATAAGATCTTCAATGGAAACGATTTTAAGATCGTGTTTTTTAGCCAGTTCCACCAGTTCAGGAAGCCTTGCCATAGAACCGTCGTCATTCATAATCTCACAGATTACACCTCCTTCCTTCAATCCCGCAAGTTTCGTAAGATCAATGGCCGCTTCGGTATGTCCGGCTCTTTTCAAAACGCCACCTTTTTTAGCACGTAATGGAAAAATATGTCCGGGACGCATGAAATCTGCGGGTTTTGTTTTTTCATCCATCAAAGCCAGAATCGTTTTACTTCTGTCGCTAGCTGAAATCCCTGTTGAAACGCCATCTCCGAGCAAATCAACAGAAACGGTAAAAGCGGTTTCTTTCGGGTCGCTGCTTCGCGTGACCATAATATCAAGTCCCAGTTCGTCGCATCTTTTTTCCGGAAGTGGCGTACAGATGAGTCCTCTTCCGTAAATGGTCATGAAGTTGATGATTTCTGGGGTCGTCAATTCTGCTGCTGAAAGAAAATCACCTTCATTTTCGCGGTTTTCATCATCTACTACGATAATAATTTTACCGTTTCTCAGATCTTCGATGGCCTCAGGAATGGTGTTGAGTTTAATATCCGACATTTTACTTTGAATTTTTGCAAAGATACTTACAATTAAGGCAATCGGCAATTTATTTGGGGGATTTCAGGTCGACTGAAGCTCTTCTTTTCGGGGGCGGCGGCTTCGCCGCCGCCCCCGAAAAGCATCATTTAACCTAAAGAATCTACCGCATTTCTGATGATCTCATACGACTTCAGTCTTGCTTCATGGTCATAAATATGCGACGTAAACATGATTTCATCCACCTTAAAGGTTTCCTGAAAGTTCAGGAGCTGCTTTTTTACTGTTTCTTCACTTCCGATAAAACTGTACCTCAACTTCTGCATTACACCGGCCTTTTCCATGGGATTCCAGATTTCGTCCATATCATCTACGGGAGGAGCATACGGTTTCCTGTCGTTTCTGATAAGGTTAATGAAGGCTTGGTAAAGCGTTGTCGACAGTTTTTTTGCTTCCTCATCGGTATCTGCTGCAATTCCGTTTACGCAGGCGATAATGTAGGGTTCAGGAAATTTTTCACTGGGTTTGTAATTTTCACGGTAAATATCGAATGCAAAACTCATCATCTCGGGAGCAAAATGCCCGGCGAATGCGTAAGGCAGACCCATCTCAGCGGCCAGCCAGGCACTGTCGGTACTTGATCCCAGAATATAAATCGGAATATCGCAGCCTTCACCCGGAATTGCACGGACCAGGCTTTCCGAATTGTCTTCGGAAAAATACTGCTGCAATTCCTGAATCTGCCTCGGAAACTGTTCGTTGATGATCATTGGGTTCCTTCCCAAGGCTTTCGCCGTTAAACCGTCGGTTCCGGGAGCTCTTCCAACACCTAAATCAATTCGTCCCGGAAAAAGGCTTTCCAAAGTGCCGAACTGCTCAGCAATTACCAATGAACTGTGATTGGGCAGCATGATTCCGCCAGACCCAACCCGGATTTTTTCAGTTCCGTTCGCGATAAAGCCGATTAAAACAGAGGTTGCAGAACTGGCGATGCTGGCCATATTGTGATGTTCAGCGAGCCAAAATCTCCTGTAATTAAGTTTTTCGGTGAATCTTGCCAAATCCAGGCTGTCATTAAATGTATCGTGGATGGTTTTGTTCTGCTTTACAGGTGCTAAATCAAGAACTGATATGTCAAATTTTTTCATTTTTTTTCTTTCTGGTGATTATAATGGTTAAGCAGAATTCGAATTTCATTAAATTCAAATTCACTGGGCAGCACTTTCTTCCACTCGCCCAAGCTTTCGTGGGAATTTTTTTTAAATTCCTTTTCAAATATTTTTATTTTTTCCTTCGCAAAAATCCGGGACAAATCCAGCAAACCCTGCTCCGCAAATTTTGCCAGATGTCCGAAAATCGTTTCGGTAACAAGACCGCGTTCCTTTGCAATTTCGGGAATGGTTTTGCCGTTTTCAAAAAGCTGATAAGTGAGAATATGCGAAGGGATTTTTGCGATTTTCGTGGTGACACTCACTTCGTTTTCTGTATCAAAAAGTTTTGTTTCGAGTAAATGAAGTGTTTTCAGATCGTTCAGATAATCTTCCAGATCATCCAGAAAAACCCGGAAGTCTTCATTATACTGTTTCAGTCCTTTCACGCCTTTGCTTTCTGCATAAAATTCTTTCAGGGGAGCAAAAACCTTTGCATTAACATTTATAAAAAAGAAATTCACCGCGCCTTTGGCTTTGGTTTCCACTTCATTCCATTCCTCCGTTCCGCCGACAAATTTCTGCGTTTTCTGAACGATAATTTTTTTGAATTTTTCGAAAATGGCAATGAATTTTTCGGTTTCGGGCTTTATGGTTTCATAAAGAAACTTCACTTTGTCCGTATCAAGCGCTTTGCTGTGCTGCGCGGAATGTTGCCAAGATTCCAGTGAAGGCTTAAACCAATGACAGTCAAGCCGGTCAATTATTTTTTTTATGCTGTAATCGTACTTTTCAGCGTTCAGAATTTCCTCTACCCGGTCATTTGCATGTGTTTCATCCTGAAATTTCGAGACTCTTTTATCCGCAAAAATAACTTCGGGCGTGATTTTCGACTTTAAAACAATCCCTTCAAGCGTTCTGCATCTGGAAAGCGCGACATACACCTGTCCTGAAGCAAAAGATTTTCCGGCATCAATGATCAGACGGTCAAAAGTCAGACCCTGAGATTTATGAATGGTGACCGCCCAAGCCAAACGGATCGGATACTGATTGAAACTTCCCAGGACCTCTTCCTGAATGCTTTTATCGGCGGAAAGTGAATAGCGTTTCTGTTCCCAGATTTCCTTTTTCAGTTTATAAATATCTTCCTGCCCATCAATGATTACAGTAATCTCTTTTTCATCAACATCCACAACTTCGGCCAGTTTTCCATTGAAATATTTCTTTTCACCAGTGGCATCGTTCCGGATAAACATAATTTGGGCGCCGGGTTTGAGTTCCAGAATCTCATCATTAGGAAACTGGTTCTCATTGAAATTTCCGTCGATTTCCGCTTTGTATAAATACGATTTCCCCGGAAGTTCAGCCAGTTTCTTGCGGTTGATCTCATCTGCCATGCGGTTATGGGAAGTCAGATAAACATAAGGCTCATCCTTGGGCTCGAATTCCGGAATATATCTTTTATTCAACGTTTCAAAATCGATATCTCCAATTTCTCCGTTCCGGATTTCATTCAGGATTTCCAGGAATTTCTCATCGGTCTGGCGGTAAACTGTAGTTAATTCGAGGGTAATTAATGACAATTCCTTCAGCGCATGGCTGTCGAAAAAAAATGGTGACCGGTAATACTGTCCTAAAACATGCTCATCTCTTACTACCGGCGGAAGCTGGTACAAATCTCCGATAAAAAGCATCTGCACGCCTCCAAAACGCTGCTGATTTCTGCGGACATGACGCAGCGAGAAATCCATCATATCCAAAACATCAGCGCGAAGCATTGAAACTTCATCGATGATGATGATTTCAATTTCCCGGAGCAGTTTCAGTTTGTCTTTCCGGTATTTGAAATGTTGCATGAGATCGGCAATATTGTTGGCCAAATCTCCGTTAATTCTTTCGGTGGTCGGAACAAAAGTTCGCAGGGGCAAGCCAAACATGGAATGAATCGTCACTCCTCCTGCATTGATGGCAGCAATTCCGGTGGGGGCAACTACAATATGTTTCTTGCGGGTTTTCCTCACAAAATCATTGAGGAAAGTGGTTTTTCCCGTTCCGGCTTTTCCAGTGAGAAAAATACTTCTGTTCGTATGCTCCGCAAGATTAAAGAGGTCATCATTCATTGTTCAAATTTAATAAAAAAGGGCCAAAAAGGAGGCGTTTCTGAATACTCCGTTCGACTTAAGAAAAAAGAAAGTATTTTTGTACTCAATAAAAAAAATAAAAATGAAATATCTTATTATAGCGGCGCTCGCTGCAATCTCATTTTCATCCTGTACTGCGAAGAAAGCGGTTGAAAATCCGGACAATCTGCCAAAAGACATTTCTTTAAAGCCTGAAAGAACCTACGAAGAAGATCAGAAAAACATGCTGGCAATGCGGGCAGAAATCGAATCCATGATCAATGCTGAAACATGCAGTGATACTTCAGACTGGCGGCTTTCTCCGATAGGTTCAAAACCTTGCGGCGGGCCAACTGCCTATATTGCGTATCCCGTTAAAATTGAAGAAAAGATCTTACCGAAAATCAAGGCTTATACAGAAGCCAATTCCGCTTATAACAAAAAACGCGGGCTGATGTCGGACTGTGCGTTGGTAGCATCGCCTTCCGGAATTAACTGCGAAAACGGAAAAGCGGTTTTGGCGGCTGCAAATTCAGCAGTTTCAGAAGTTCATTAATTATCCAACACTCTGATCGCTGTCGGTTTTATGGAGTGCATCTTTCAGCAGCTTTGAAGGACTCCATTTTGCATGTCTCGAAGGTTTGATCAGATACCCCATCTTCAGCGTATAGACTTTTGTAAATTCGGCTCCGAAAAATACGAGTTGGCAGGAATAATTTACCCACATCATGAGTAAAATAACGGTTCCTGCCGCCCCAAAAATGGAAGTAGGTTTTGAAATTTCAAAATAATAGCCCAGTAAGGTCTTTCCTATATTGAACAACAGCGCCGTAACCAAGGCTCCCATCCAAACCGATTTCCAGGAAATCTCCACATCGGGCAGGACTTTGAACATAAAAGCAAACAGAACGACCACCACCACAAAACTCAGGACAAAATTGAGAACCTGCGCGAGCAGCAAAGTCTCCAGCCCGAAATGAGCGGTAATCCATTGATTCGCCAAACCGAGAATCGATGACAGAACCAAACTGATCAGAAGCAGAAATGCAATAATGAGAATCATTCCAAGGGAATTCGCGCGGTCTAAAATGTATTTCTGAATCGCTTTTTTCGGAGCTGCTTCCACATCCCAAAGCGAATTCAGGCTTTGCTGCATTTGAAAAAACAAAGTGGTTGCACCAAAAATAAGGGTCAAAATCCCGAAAACTTTCATCCAGATATTCTGATGGTCCCAAACAGCACTCATGACCATTGTCTGGAGGCTCTCGGCAATTTCTTTTCCGGCTATTCCACCTGCCTGTTCACTGATTTGGCCCTTTACCGCTTCATCACCGAAGAAAATTCCGGCGCACCAAATTACAATAATCAAAAGTCCAGGCAGCGAAAATATGGCATAATAAGCCATACTCGCGGAATCTTTAGACGCATGGGAATTGTTCCATTCCTGGAAAGTTTCCTTCAGAAGTTCCCAGGTAAATTTTATATATTTCATGAAATTGATTCAAAATCTTTTTTTAAAATGGCATATCGGTTCACATCCAGAAATTTTCCCTGATGGAAATATTCCTGTTTCAACAGACCTTCAAATTCCATTCCGGCTTTCTGCATGACCCTTCCGGACGCCGGATTATGAATGAAATGCGTCGCGTAAATCTTGTTCAGCTGCAAATCATTAAATCCAAATTCGAAGACAGCCTTTAAAGCTTCGGTAAGGTAGCCTTTTCCCCAGAAATCTTTGCCGAGCCAATAGCCAAGTTCCGCTTTGCGGTGTTCTTTCGTTAAATGAAGGCCAATTACACCGATGAGTTTCCCGATTTCCTTTTCACGGATGGCAAAGCGGTAAGATTCTCCGGATTCGATTCCGTCATCGCATTTCTGAAACCAGTTTTCAGCATCTTGACGCGTGTACGGAAAAGGAATATTGAAAAGATTCTTCGAAAAATCTTCGCAGGAATTCATGTGGAGGACAAAATCATCCAAGTCGTTTTTGGTTGGTCGACTAAGGATTAGGCGAGAAGTTTTGAGCTCAAAGTTCTGCATTATATTTCTAACCGAATATTAAAATTATTTTCAAGCAATAAAAGAAATTTATAAAAATATTGATATTCATCAATATCAGAAAACTTGTAAAACCTGTATTGTGGATTTGTCATAAATACTTCATGTATTTTTTCTCCATCATTTATAAAAACAGAATAATAAGAGGGATGGAGCATCATCGAGAAAAAGTCTTTTTTATATTTCATATTGTTCGGATCAGTATCATCTTGATAAATCACATCTTCCTCTTCTTTATATAAAAGACTATCAATGCTTGCCATTTTACTGATCTTTGTGTTAATTATAGCCTTCCAAAGTGCCTTTCCTTGTTCAACTTTAAAATCATCTTTCTTAGTACCATTTATTCCAATTGTATATAGATTTGCAGCCCAACTGTCCGCGGTTTTTTTTAACACAAAAACTTTTCTTGTCATGTGTGCATCTTGGGACACATAAATGCGTAATTCAAATGGTTGAATTTGATTTGACAGACCAATTTTTTTATCTACATACTTGTTCTGCCCGAAAATAAAATTTCCAAAAAACAGAAGCACTAAAATAATTTTCCTCATCAATTATCTTGAACTGTTAACTTCGATACTTGATCATTTTCCATCGCTGGGAAATTGCACTATTTATACCACCCCGAATATTTCACATAATTGTTCGCGATACGGTTGACTTCGCCTTCCAGCAGTTCCGAAGAAATATCTTTGATTTTCCGAGCCGGAATTCCGCCCCACACTTCCCCGGATTTGATATGCGTTCCCTGTGTTACCACAGAACCTGCCCCGACAATCGAGTTGCTTTCGACCAGACAGTCGTCCATCACAATGGCACCCATCCCGATCAGCACATTGTCCTTAATCGTGCAGCCATGAACAATCGCGTTGTGGCCTATGGAAACATTACTTCCGATATTGAGCGGAAATTTTTCAAAAGTGCAGTGCAGCATTGCGTTGTCCTGAACATTCACTTTGTCACCCATTTTAATATAATGCACATCTCCGCGGATAACGGCGTTGTACCAGATGCTGCAGTCCTTCCCCATCGTTACATCGCCGATTACCGTTGCCGTTTCCGCCAAAAAAGTATTTGCTCCGATCTCTGGGGTTTTTCCTAAAAGTTCTTTGATTAAAGCCATAATATTGGTTTAATTAGATGGTATATGTTTCTCCATTTCCACGCTCACTCCAAGCATTTCGCCTTTCATGGGTGGATTTGTTTTGGTTAGTCTGATTTTTATAAACGAAATCTGAGGAAATGCATTTTCAAGCTTTTTGAAAATCCTGCCGATGACATGCTCCAAAAGCTGGGAAGGAATTTTCATTTCTTCGTGAATAATTCCGTTGATTTCCGCGTAATTGATGGTATCCTTCAAATCATCGCTCTCGGATGCTTTCCACAAATCAGCATGGATATCCACATTGAGCAGATAATACGTCCCAATTATTTCTTCTTCCGGAAGCACGCCGTGATAGGCGTATATTTTAACGTTTTCGAGGAGGATTTTGGAGATCATAATTAAAGTCTGTCAGATAGAAACTTTGTTAAAGTCTCCGTGAATAATTATTTTATCGTCTTACTCATTTCCAGCATCGCTTCAATCGGTTTCAAAGCCCGCAAACGGAGTTCTTCTTCAATTAAAATTTCCGGAAGTTCGTATTTCATGCATAAATAGAGTTTCTCCATTGTGTTTCTTTTCATGTAAAAACATTCGGAACAGTTGCAGCTTTTATCAAAAACCAGGGCAGGAATCAGTTCCTTATGCGGCGCGCGCTTTCTCATTTCGTGCAGAATTCCTTCCTCGGTAGCGACAATAAATTTCTGGCAATCGTCTTTTTCCACATAATTCAGCAAAGCAGAAGTGGAACCGATAAAATGCGCCAAATCAAGCACAGCAGATTCGCTCTCCGGATGGGCAATAAGCTTCGCATCCGGATTTTCCGCAAGTTGCGTGGCAATTCTTTCCATGGAAAAAGCTTCGTGAACAATGCAGCTTCCGTCCCACAGGATCATGTCGCGTCCGGTTTTTTTTGCCAGGTACCGGCCTAAGTTCTTGTCGGGCGCGAAAATAATCGGACGGTCTTCCGGCAAACTTTTAATAATTGTTTCGGCGTTGGAACTCGTCACGATAATATCAGATTCCGCTTTGGTTTCAGCGTTACAGTTGATGTACGTCGCGATTAACGCATTCGGATACTGTTCGCGCATTTTTCTTAAACCCTCTCCGCTGCAGCCATCGGCAAGTGAACATCCGGCCTGAGTGTCCGGAAGCACGACTTTTTTCGTCGGATTGAGGATTTTTGCTGCTTCCGCCATGAAATGAACGCCGCAAAAGGCAATCATATCGGCATCGGTATCTTTGGCCTGTCTCGCCAACTGAAGTGAGTCGCCAAGAAAATCTGCAATATCCTGGATCGCAGGAGACTGATAATAATGCGCCAGAATCACCGCATTTTTTTCTTTTTTCAGGTCCAGAATGGCTTTCACCAAATCGTCTCCCTGCGGAATGTTGAGATGGTCTATATTTAAAAATCCCCTGATCGGCAGATTTGATATGGCTTTATCTAAATTTTCTGTGCTCATCTGTTAAAAATATTTAGGATTTGGATGTATAAATTTATAATTAAAATCTGTAATGAATCGCGTTGACGAAATAATGCGCTGTCCGAAGTTTTCTGAATCTTCCTTGTTGCTTTCTAAATGCAGAATTTCACCAATCGCGGGATGTTCCGGCGCAACGATATTGTAAATTACGGATTTTTTATCGGAGTTCAAAATCTCCTCAACGATCTTTAAAATATCATCGTAGTGAATATAATTCACCGGTTTTCCCGGATGTTCCGGGATCCGGTTTTTAAAGAAATTCTGCACGGTTCTTTCATCGCCCATTAAACCGCCAAAACGCAGAATATTGGTTTGCGGATATTTCTTTCTGACTGAATTTTCCGCAGAAAGAATGTCTGCTCTTAAATTTTCGGTTTCATTTTCGGTAAAAGTTTTGTTTTCCTGCGGATAAATTCCGGTTGAACTGAAAAGGATCGTTTTCGGAAAAATATTTTTCATTTTTTCAAAACCTTTGAGCCATGTATTGCGCGAAATCGGCATGCTGAAAATCGCTGCATCTGCGGAATTAAGGAATTCAAAACCATCATCTTTACTGAAATCAAGCAAGTGAACTTCAGCAGCAACGGCTTCAAGATCAGCCATTTTTTCAGGGGAAGTGGTGGTCGCAATAACGTGATGATTTCTGTCGGTTAAATATCTGGCCAACCTTTTACCCACCCAACCGCAGCCGATGATGGCAATTTTCATGACTTAAGAAAGTTTTTCAGGATATTTTCAACCGCACTTTTTGCTTCATCCAGATCATTGTTCACGACAATTTCATCAAACTGGTCTTTGAAAGTCATTTCATCGCCTGCTTTTTCAACTCTTGTGCTGATGGTTTCGGCATCGTCGGTAGCCCGGGAAACCAGTCTGCGCTCCAGTTCTTCAATCGAAGGCGGCATAATGAAGATGGATAGGGCTTTATCACCAAAATATTTTTTTAAAGAAATGCCGCCTTTTACATCCACATCAAAAATAACCGCCTTTCCGCTGTCCCAGATTCTCTCGACTTCAGATTTTAAAGTTCCGTAGTATTTATCTTCATATACTTCTTCAAATTCCACAAAAGCGTTTTCAGAAATTTTCTTTCTGAATTCATCAGGGGAAAGAAAATGATAATCAATGCCGTCCTTCTCGCTTCCGCGCGGACTGCGGGTTGTACATGAAACGGAAAATGCCAGTTCCGGAAATTCTTCCAGACAGTGCTTTACCAAAGTGGTTTTTCCGCTTCCGGAAGGTGCTGAAAATATAATGACTTTTTGCATAGTAGATTAGATTCAGAAGTCAGACATCAGACATCAGACTTACAAAAAAAGGTCTGAGATCTGAAATCTTGTACCTGAATCTATAAAACGTTTAAGGTTTGTTCTTTGATTTTTTCGAGGTCATCTTTCATCATGACTACGAGTTTCTGAATTTCAGCGTGATTGGCTTTTGAACCTAGTGTATTGATTTCACGGCCGATTTCCTGAGAGATGAATCCAAGTTTTTTTCCGTTCAGGTTTTCATTTTTCATCACTTCTGTATAGTATTTCAGGTGCTGAACCAAACGAACTTTTTCTTCGGAAATGTCCAGTTTTTCGGTATAATATGCCAGTTCCTGATAGAAACGCGTCTCATCGATGTTTCCGAATTCTTTCAGCGTATTCTGATACCTTTCTTTTACAGCTTCCAGACGGACTCCTTCATATGGAACCACCATTGATAAATACGTTTCGATGTTGTGGATGTTGCGTTTAAGTTCTTCGTGAAGAATATCGCCTTCGGTTTTTCTGAAATTTTCAAATTTTGAAATCGCTTCCTGAAGCAACTGAAGGAGTAAAACCCATTCGTTATCGTTGATTTCATCCGTTTTTGCAGAAATGGCTTCAGGCATTCTTACGGCCATTTTAAGATATTCAAAATCAGGTCCGTCACCGGCAATTTTCTTCAGTTCGGCAATGTAAGATTTCACCACCTCTTCATTGATGTTTGAATCATTTTCACTGTTCAGGGTTTCGAGGTGTATATAACAGTCGACTTTCCCTCTCGTAATCCGGTCGTTCAGCACTTTACGGATTTCAAACTCTTTTTCTTTATACCGCGACGGCATCTTGATACTGAGGTCAAAAGATTTGCTGTTCAGCGATTTAAGGTCAATGGTAATTTTTTTTCCTTCATAAACACCTTCACTTCTTCCGAAGCCTGTCATGGATAAAATCATAGATTTTTAATTAAGAAACAAAGATAAAAATTATTGCAGGAAAGTACTGTTTTGAACGGTTTATTTCAAAAAAATCAGGAAATTAGCGGAGTGAAAAAATTGATTTCCATCATCGGCACCACCGGAATCGGCAAAACAAAACTCGCGATCGGAATTGCGGAGCATTTCAGCACCGAAATCATTTCCTGCGATTCGCGTCAGTTTTTCCGGGAAATGAAAATCGGCACCGCCACCCCTTCCGATGAGGAACTTGCTGCAGTTCAGCATCATTTCATCGGAAATCTTTCGGTTGAAGATTATTATTCGATCGGACAGTTTGAGAAAGATGCCATCAGAAAAACCGAAGAACTGTTCAGAGATCAGAATGTCGTGGTTTTGGTGGGAGGAAGCATGATGTACGAGAAAGCCGTTATTGAAGGCCTGAATGATTTACCCGAAGCCGACGTAGAAAATCAGCGGAAACTTGAAAAAATATTTGACGAGGAAGGTATTGAACCTCTGCAGAAAATCCTGGAAGATGCAGACCCTGAATATTTTAAAACGGTAGACAAAGACAATCCGAGAAGGCTTTTCCGCGCGATCGACCTCATCTGGCAAACCGGAAAATCGTACACCGAAAATATTTCAGAACAGGTAAAAAAACGCGATTTTGAAGTGATCAGAATCGGAATCACCGCACCACGTGAAATTATTTACGAAAGAATCAACCGGCGCGTTGATAAAATGGTGGAAGAAGGTTTGCTGGAGGAAGCCAGATCGCTCCTACCCTTTAGAAACAATGTAGCCTTGCAGACGGTTGGCTATTCGGAACTTTTTAAATATTTTGACGGCGAATGGCCGCTCGATTTTGCGATGGAAGAAATCAAGAAAAATTCCCGGAGATTCGCAAAACGGCAACTCACGTGGTACCGAAAAGAAGAAAACATCCATTGGGTAAATTTTGAAAATTCCCTCGAAGAATCCTTATCTTTGCTTAACCGTTTAAACCTCAAACCTTAACAATAATACAATGGCACAAACTCCATCAAATATGCTCGAACTCGGAACGAAAGCTCCTTTTTTCGAACTTCCGAACCCTTCAAACAGCAACGAAATTCAGTCGCTGGAAGACCTAAAAGGCGAAAAAGGCACGCTCGTTATTTTCATGTGCAACCACTGCCCGTTTGTTCTTCATGTTATCGACAAACTCGCGGAACTTTATGAAGATTATCATGAAAAAGGCATAGAATTTATTGCCATCAACTCCAATGATGTTGAAAAATATCCTGCGGATTCGCCTGAAAAAATGGCTGAATTTCAGGTGGAAAGAAAATTCGACTTCCCTTATCTTTATGATGAAAGTCAGGCCATTGCAAAAGCATATGATGCGGCATGCACACCGGATTTTTTCTTTTTTGATGAAAAATTGGATTTGATATACCGCGGCCAGATGGATGATTCCAGACCGGGAAACCAAAAGGAAATTACCGGCGAAGATCTGATTATCGCTTTTGAAAATCTTCTCGCAGGCGCGCCTCAGGAAGAAATGCAGCGACCTAGTATGGGCTGCAATATTAAATGGAAAGCGTAGAAAGAGTCAGGTAAGATGTAAAAAGAGCCAAGTGAAGGAGATAAATCTGCTTTAACCTGGCTCTTTTTATTTTGGTAAGTTTCGTTAAAAGAACGGATTGTGGGTTTTCTCAAAACCAACTGTTGTCGGATTTCCGTGACCGTTGTAGACTTTGGTTTCAGCATCCAGAATAAATAGTTTGGTTTTGATACTGTCGATGAGTTGCTCATGATTTCCTTTATAAAGATCCGTCCTGCCGATGCTGCCTTCAAAAAGAACGTCGCCGGAAATAACAAATTTCTGCGATTCAGAATAAAATGCGATGCTGCCCGGCGAATGACCCGGAACGTGAAGGATCCTGAATTTATCTTCATCGAGTTTTAACGCATCACCTTCCTTCAAATATTCAATTTCACCTTCGAAAGGTTTAAAGAAAAACCCGAATTGTTGAGCGCTCATCGGATTTCTGTCGAGAATTTCTTTATCCTCTTCATGCATCAAAACAGGAACCTTAAAAGTATCAAAAGCCCACTGCAGCCCCAGTACATGGTCGATATGAGCATGAGTGAGCAGAATATACTTAACCGTCAGCTGATTTTCAGAAATAAATTTCTCTAAAACCGCTGTTTCCGCCTCACTGAAGTTTCCCGGATCCAGAAGGAAAGCGTTTTTTTGGTCATTGAAAATCACATACGTGTTTTCTGAAAACGGATTGAAAGCAAAAGATTTAAGGTGAAGCATTTTTAATAAATTTAGGTTTCCAAAAATACGATTTGCAGCTCAGACGAGAGCATGCGTTAAAACATTTTGGCGTAATTTTCGTTATCTTCGTACAGATGAAAAAATTTTCCTTGCTTTTAATTTTCTTCAGCGCATTGGCCTTCGGACAGATCCGGAGCATTCAGCTGTTCAACCCTCAAACGAACGATGAAACGCCTGTTATTGGATTCAATGAACAGCTGATCCTGCGATTTGATGACCTTTCAAACTCCAGCACGGTATACCGTTATACGCTCAGGCATTTTGACCGAAACTGGCAGGACGATGGCCTTTTCTTTACTGAATATGCGAACGGCAGCCTGAATGCGCTTATTGAGGAGTTTCAGTATTCATTCAATACTTTTCAAAAATATACCAATTACACCTTAACGATCCCGAATGATAAAATTCAGCCCAAAATTTCAGGGAATTTTGAGATCGTTGTATACCAAGATTCTGCAGACCGGCCGTTGTTCACCAAAAGATTCAGTATTGTTGAAGGCGGTGCCAATCTGGCGCTGAATATTACAAGAACGAGCGATGCCCGAAATCCGGAACTCAATCAGAGAGTTGAAGTTCAGGCGGTCGGAAGCGGTTCAACTTTAAATTCGAATACGAATTCTGTGACTCTGAATGTCATCCAGAACAACAATTTTAATGTGGGGGTTTTCAATCAAAGACCAAGCGCAACGCTCGGAAACAAGATTCTTTTTCAGCAGATGGATCTTTCTTTCCCCGGAAACAATGAGTTTTATTATTTCGACAATAAAATCATCAACCAATCCTTTGACATGGTTGCCGGCGCGGAAAATGTTGACGGAGTTAACCATACTTACCTTCATCCGGTTTGGGCTTTTCCTTTGAATTACCAGTATCAGCCCGATGTAAACGGTGCATTTTATTTCCGCAGAAATGATCTCGGGATTGAACGTATTGCAGATAAGGAAGGAGATTATTCCTGGGTTTATTTCGCTTTGGAATCTGAAAAAACCGATAAGGAACTTTTCGTTTTAGGCGGTTTTAATGATTTTATACCTTCGAAAGAAAACCAGATGTTTTACGACGATACCCAAAAAATGTACATTGCAAAAATCTATCTGAAACAGGGCTTCTACAATTATATTCTGGCAACTAAAAACCAAGACGGAACGCTGAATTTCGGTGAAATCAACGGGAATTTCTGGCAGACGGAAAATCTTTATCAGGCTTATCTTTATTACAAACCTTTCGGAAGGAATTATGATGGGTTACTTGGTTATGGGGAATTCAGAACTCCGGTCCGGTAATCAGGACAGATAAAAATCCTTCATTTTTTCCTCGCATAAAGTTTTCACGACCTCAATCCAGCGGTCTTCATCGTTCAGACATGGGATGTAATGGAAGTTCTCGCCGCCCGCATGCAGAAATTCCTCTTTTCCTTCAACTGAAATTTCTTCCAAAGTTTCCAGACAGTCTGAAACGAAAGCCGGGCAAACGATTGCCAGATTTTTCACCCCTTTTTTAGGGAGATTTTCCAAAGTTTCGTCAGTGTAAGGCTCTATCCACTTGTCATTTCCCAGTCGCGACTGAAACGAAATAACGGTTTTTTCCTTTGGAATATTCAGTTTTTCAATAACGGTTTCGGTGGTTTTAAAACACTGGTGACGGTAACAGAACTGGTGGCTCGGATTGCTTTCGCGAGAGCAGCAGTCGTTCAGATTACAGGTGTTGGTAGGATCGGTTTTATAAATATGCCGTTCCGGAACGCCGTGATAAGAAAACTGCAGTGCATCGTAATTTTCCGGCAATTTTTCGCGGATGCTTTCAGCCAGACAGTTGATGTAAATCTCGCGGTTGTAAAAGGGCTGAACGTAATTTATTTTGATGCCCGGAAATGATTTCTTACGCACTTCTTCAGCCTTGTCGATTACCGTTTCGGTTGTGCTCATCGCATATTGCGGATAAAGCGGAAACAAAACAATTTCAGTAACGCCCTGTTCGGTAAGTTTCCGGAGGCCGGTTTCAATGCTGGGTTCTGCGTAGCGCATTCCAATTTCCACCGGAATATCAACGGTTTTCTGTAATTTTTCCTTAATTTTTTTGGTAATGACGATGAGCGGCGAACCTTCATCGGTCCAAACGGTTTTATAGGCTTCTGCAGATTTTGCCGGGCGGGTTCTCAAAATTACACCACGAACAAGCAAGGCCCGGAAAAACCACCGGTAATCGATGACTTTTTCGTCCATCAGAAACTCATCCAGATATTCTTTTACATCTTCAACAGCAGTAGATTTCGGTGACCCGAGATTGACTAATAAAATTCCTTTTTTTGACAAAATATTTAGTTTTTTACAGTGAAGATGTTTTTGAATGACTTTTTTGAGCTCCCTAATTAACCGTTAACGGCTTCCACATTTTCTACAAGTTCGGGAACAAACTGTTTCAGAATGTTTTCAATTCCGTTTTTCAGTGTTGCCGTTGAACTCGGACAACCGGAACATGCGCCCTGGAGAAGCATTCGTGCTGTTTTTGATATCTCATCATATTCCAGGAGGGATATCTTTCCGCCGTCGTTTTCTACGGCAGGAGCTACATATTCATTTAAAATATCTGAGATTTTCTGTTCACTGTCGGTATAATCTCTGTTGATGATCTTTTCAACCGGGCTCTCATGTTTTTGAGGGACAAGATTGGAGATTGCTCCACCGTTCTGCAGATATTCGGCTATGAATGCTCTTACCGCCACCATCACTTCGTGCCACTGTACAGAATCGTCTTTTGAAACCGCCACAAAATTATCGGAAATAAATACTTCTCTTGCGAATTCAAATTCATCAAATATGGCCTTTGCCAAAGGAACCTCAGCAGATTCTGCCGGATTTTTGATCTCTACAAATCCGTCCATGAGCAGCTTGCTCGAAACAAATTTCATCACCGCCGGATTCGGCGTCATTTCTGCATAAATCTGGTACATTTCCTTTTTTTTCTGAAGGTAGATGCGGGGATTTGCAAGCAGTTCATCCTCAATAATGTTTTTTAAACTTTCAGCAACGAATTCCCATTCCACCGTATCCTGTTTGGCAACGGCAATAAAATTGGCGGTGATAAATACCCTTTCTACAAAAGGATAATTGAAAAGTTCCTGTGCCAAAGGAATTTCTGAAATATCTGAAGTCCTGTCGAGCTCCACAGATCCCGGAATCAGATTGTAGTCGGCTACAAACTTCATCACTTTTGGGTTCTCGGTAGGTTCTATTATAATTTGTCTCATTTACTCATTATTTGAATGGCAAAAATACGGATTATAAACCGGGTTTCAGAATCTGGAATTTAGATTTTTTCAATGAAAGACATTTCAGTTTTGCTTTCCTTTCAAATTTTTAAAACAATTATGCCTGATCATCATACTTTCAATTTTACAAAAACATAAGAATCATTTTTAGAATTACGCGCATGATAAAACTGATGAATGCACAGAAAAAAGAAATTTTATTGAAATTTAATTATTGAGATTTCAAAAAATTCCTATATTTGCAAACCCAATGGTTCTTTGGCCGAGTGGTTAGGCAGTGGTCTGCAACACCATCTACAGCGGTTCGAATCCGCTAGGAACCTCAAAAATCAAGCAAGTTTCTGATTACCAGTGACTTGCTTTTTTTATTTTGTGATATTTCAAAATTTTAACTTTTCCTTAACAGTCGATTGGTTTCTTTTTTGGCTTATCCAATACATTAATGCTAAATCACTATAGGTTTACCGTAAAATTTAAAATTATGAAAAATATATTATTAGCAGGAACCGTATCAATTTTAATGTTAACGGCCTGTAAAAAGGAAAATACGGTTGCAGAAAAAACTTTGGAACAGCAAAAGATTGAATTCCAACAAAGACAACTGGAAATTGAACAACAGAAAATGGCTATTGAAAAAGAAAGAATAGCTTACGAAACTCAGAAAAAAACCGACAGTATTGCTAAAGTTCAGGCTAACCAACAAACCGGATCTTCAGGAAGACCACAAGTCATCAGAGAAACCAAAACGGTTTATGTAAACAATACGCCAAGCAATGCAGGTTCGGGAACATCTACATCAGGTTCTTCTCAGGGAACTACTGCCACGCAGAAACAAGGAATGAGTAAAGCTGCCAAAGGAACCATAATCGGGGCCGTAGGTGGAGCCGCTGCAGGCGCAATCATCAATAAGAAAAACCGTGGTGTTGGTGCAGTGATTGGAGGAGTCGTAGGTGGTGCTACAGGATACACCATCGGTAGATCTCAGGACAGAAAAGACGGTAGGGTTCAGCCCAAATAAACCAGATATTTAAAATATTAAAAGAACAGACTGCTTTATGGCAGTCTGTTTTGTTATAATTACTGCAGTAATCTGTATAGTTTTTAAAAGTCATTTTATCTCATTAACTTTGTGACATGTTCAATTTAGGAAACTTTCTTACGCTCTCAACTTTTGGCGAAAGCCACGGTTCGGCTTACGGTGGAATCATCACTAACTTTCCGGCAGGACTGGAAGTTGACTTCAGTGAAGTACAGCATCAGCTCGACCGCAGAAAGCCCGGCCAATCAAAAATTGTTACGCAACGAAAAGAAAGCGATACCGTGAAATTCATTTCCGGAATTTTTGAAGGAAAAACTATCGGAACACCAATCGGATTCACAGTAGAAAACGAAAACCAGAAATCGAAAGACTACGGACATCTGGCAGAAGCTTATCGCCCAAGTCATGCAGATTTTACCTATGATCAGAAATACGGACACCGGGATTACCGCGGTGGTGGGAAATCATCCGCACGCGAAACCGTTAATTGGGTGGTTGCAGGAAGTCTGGCGAAACAGCTGCTCCCTGAAAAAGTTCAAATCAGTGCCTATGTATCTTCTGTAGGGGAAATTTTCTGTGAAAAACCATATCAGGATCTGAATTTCTCAAAGATTGATTCCAATGATATCCGATGTCCTGATGATGAAACTGCAGAAAAAATGATTGCCCGAATCAAAGAAATTAAAAAAGAAGGCAATACAATTGGCGGAACGATCACGTGCGTCATCAGAAATCTTCCGGCCGGAATAGGCGAGCCTGTTTTCGGAAAGCTTCAGGCTGAACTCGCAAAAGCCATGCTCAACATCAATGCCTGCAAAGGTTTTGAGTACGGGAGTGGTTTCTGCGGTGCAAAAATGACCGGTAAAGACCATAATGATCTCTTCAACGAAGACTTTTCTACACAAACCAATCTGTCGGGAGGGATTCAAGGCGGCATTTCAAACGGAATGGATTTGTACTTCCGTGTTGCTTTCAAACCCGTAGCAACCATATTACAGCCTCAGCAAAGTATTGATCATGATGGAAATCCTGTTATTCTGGAAGGCAAAGGAAGACATGACCCCTGCGTTTTGCCCAGAGCGGTTCCCATTGTGGAAAATCTGGCTGCATTTGTTCTGGCGGATCTCTTTTTGATCAATAAACTGAGAAAAATATAATTCTTTTAAAATGACGATAAAAAACTACTGGGAAAAGGCAGTGACCCTTCAGCAATACCTGAGCGACACCGAGGAAAGAATCTCCAAGCTGGAAGGAAGCAATGATGAGGAAGAGAAAACCTATCTCGAATATTACAAACTGGGTATGACCAGAATGCACAGGGTTATGAAAACCTATCACCCTCAGGATGACCTTCTTAAAAAACTGAACGAAAAAGAATTCAAAGGCAAAATCCTGATCATTTCAGAAGGTTGGTGCGGTGATGCCAGCATGATTGTTCCGGTAATAAACACTTTTTTTGAAGGCAAAAATGAAGTAAGAATCATTTACCGTGACCAAAACCTTGATTTGATGAACCGCTATCTTACCAACGGAGCCATGTCGATTCCGATTGTGTTGATTTTAAACGAAAACGATGAAGTCATCTCTTTTTGGGGCCCAAGACCGAAAGCAGGAATGGAAATGCTGAAAAAACACAAAGCCGATCCTGAGAATTACAATGCAGATGATTTCCATAACGATCTGCAGGTGTACTACACCAAAAATAAAGGCGAAGACATTATTGAGGAACTATTGGAAAAAATCTGAAAATGAATTTCATTAAAAAAAATATTTTTTATCTGGTTGCCACAGCTTTGATCGCAACACTGCTCCTATTTCCGTCGCTAAAACTTAAGCTGAAGGATCTGTTTTTCCCTGTGGCGCAGATTGAAAACGCCGTCATTGTTTCCGATGCAGATTATGACATCCAGCTGAAAGGCATCAATGTTCCGAGCACGAATCTTAAAAATTTCAAAGGAAACAAACTGGTTTTCCTCAATTTCTGGGGAACCTGGTGTCCGCCGTGCCGCGAAGAATGGCCTACGATCCAGAAACTTTACGACGCAAAGAAAGACAAAACCGAGTTCGTACTCATCGCCATGCAGGATGAGGAAGCGGCCGTTGTCAAATTTCTGAAAGAAAACAATTACACAGTTCCTGTGTATATTGCCCAAAGTCCGATTTCCGGTGATCTTTTGCCGAAAGTATTTCCCACCACATTCTTGCTCGATAAAAACGGAAGGATATTACTGAAGGAAGATGCTTCCAAAGACTGGAATTCCAAAGGGGTGCATACGCTTATCGACAATATTGCGCCGTAATTTTATGTTTTAATTAACACTTTAGTCCAAATAATGGCAGAGGTTTTGTTAAGTTCTACGTGTCTTAATACAAATCTCAAATAATATGAAATTTTCAAAAATCGAACTCGCTAAAGAAGCCATCAAGCACAAAGGTTTTCTTAAGAAAATACCCGACGTTTACCGAATGGTAAGAATGTGGAGCAAAGGACAGTACCCAATGAAATCTGTAGATATCATTTTACCGTTGTTGGGCCTTCTTTACATTATTTCTCCTATTGACCTTCTGCCGGAGATCGCACTGCCCGTAATCGGTGTGATGGATGATCTCGCCATCCTTTCACTTGCACTGCCAAAACTGATGAGAGAAGTGGACAAGTTCCTCCTTTGGGAAGCTGAAAGAAGTTCCGTTGACCAGAAAGTCATCGATGCTGAAATCGTAAGATAAAGAATATCACTGAGCCGTTTCGTTACTACGAACGGTTTTTTTGTGTTTTGTCCCGCCAGATTTTTCAAAAACCAATCAAATCCTTAACTTTGTTGAAAGTAAATTAATGGAAAGTAAGAAAGAATTTTTTCTCGAATGTTATCAACTGGGCATCATCAAATTCGGGAAGTTTACGCTGAAAAGCGGTATCGAAAGTCCTTTTTATGTTGACTTAAGACCGCTGGCATCCGACCCGAGAATCCTTAAACATCTGGCCAACTATCTCCTCGAAATGCTTCCGCTGGACAATTTCGATGTGATTTGCGGGGTGCCTTATGCTGCACTTCCCATGGCAACAGCCATGTCGCTCGAAAGCTACCTTCCCTTAATCATCAAAAGGAAAGAAGCCAAAGCATACGGAACAAAGAAACTCATTGAAGGCATCTATACCAAAGGCCAGAACTGCCTGTTGGTCGAAGATGTCATTACAAGCGGAAAATCCCTCCTCGAAACCATTCCTGAAATTGAGAATGAAGGCATTTCAGTATCTGATATTGTGGTGGTACTCGACCGGCAGCAGGGCGGAAAAGAACTCCTCGAAAGCAAAGGCTACCGTGTTCATACACTCTTCACCATTTCCGAAGTCTGCACGATCCTGAAGGATGAAGGCCATCTGGATGATGAAGAAGTATCAAGGATCAGCGATTTTCTTGCCGGAAATGCCGTGAAGTTTGAAGACAAAAAAAGGCTTTCATATGAACAGAAACTGGAGTATGCAGACCATTCAGTAGCGAAGAAACTGCTGGAAATTGCGCTTCAGAAGAAAAGCAACCTTATTGTTTCGGCTGATGTCATCACCACGGCTGAACTGCTTGATCTTGCAGAAAAGGTAGGTCCGCATATTGTAGCTTTAAAAACCCATATCGATATTATCACTGATTTCGATTCCGACAGTACCATCCTTCCCTTGAAAGACCTGGCGGCGAAGCACAACTTTCTGCTTATGGAAGACCGGAAGTTTGCTGATATCGGCAATACACAGGAACTTCAGTTCTCATACGGCATTTATAAGATCTCGAACTGGGCCGATTTTGTTACCGCTCAGGTCATCGGTGGATACGATTCACTCGACTGTTTCAGGAATGTAGGCGTTGTGGCGATCCTCGGAATGTCTTCAAAGGGAACATTAACCGACAAGAATTATCAGGAAGAAGCCCTTAAAGTGGCGCAGTCTCATCCAAACGTCATTGGCGGAGTTTCGCAGAAACAGATTCCCGATGAACTGCTGCTCTTCACTCCCGGAGTGAATCTTGCCGATTCCGGCGACGGAAAAGGACAGCAGTATAACACGCCTGAACATGTTTTCAGCAATCTTCACACCGATTTCATGATCGTTGGCCGCGGTATTTACAAGGCACCTGATGCCGAAAAATCTGCGCTGAATTACAAGATAGCGGGCTGGAATGCCTACGAAACTTCTCTATAATTCTTTAAAATGAACTAAAGAGCCGGTCCGGAATTGAATTCCGGCCCGGCCTTTTTAAACTTCATGTTTTACATCCGAAACAAGTATATTTAACCTTTGCGAATCCTGTGGGAAAAAATCTGGCTTTATTTCTTTGTCTGTTGAGTTTTGGGTGGATTTCTGCGCAGAATGATTCTATTTATATAGACGCGGGCATCTCCGAAGATGGCAGGATCCTTACCGTAAACCAGAAAATCACCTACTTCAATAAGCAGGAAGTTGCGGTCAATAAGATCAAACTCCTGAATTGGGTTGCCGCATATCGGAACAAAAACACTGCACTCGCCTACCGTAAACTCGAAGACCGCAGCACCGATCTGCACTTCGCAAAACCTGAAGATCTGGGAATACTGGAGACGCTGGAAGCAAAGTTTGAAGGGAATTTAATCCGTCCCGACAATGATCTTACCAATCAGAACCTCTACTTTTCTCTTCGCGAACCGCTAAAGCCTGGCGAAAAGATCAGGATCAGCCTGCAGTACCAGCTGCAGTTACCCTCGATTCAGTTCACAGGTTACGGAACTTCGGAGGAGCAGATTGCGCTGAAATACTTCTTTCTGGTTCCGGACAGTTTCGAAAATGAGGAACCGCAGGACAAACAGTATCATGACATCGAGGAAACCCAAAACTTCGGATCGTTCTGGAAGGTGAATTTCACTGTGCCTGCTAAATACTTCATCAAGAGTAATCTTGCGGAAGACCAGAGGAATTCGTTCAGCGGACTCCTGAAAAATGATCCGGAATTCCTCCTCAGTGAAGAAAACTATCCCGGAATCAAAACTTATCTCGACGGGAAACAGATCCTTGTGGATTTCGGTTATCCGCTTACGAGCATGGAAAAACAGCGGCTTGAGTTCTATCTTCCGCTCCATCTTCACTTCATCCTGGAGAAAACAGGAGACCTGCCGCAGAAGATTTTCATTTCGGAAAAGTTCAGGAAAAAGGAAGATTTCTTTGGAAATGACGACATCAAGTTCTGGAAATTCAGGTTCCAGATGTTTACCGACAATGAAAAAACGGACATGAACTACCTCAGCATCATCACCAAAAACGTGGTGGAACAGCAGTTTATTACCCATAAAATGAACGATCACTGGTTCAAGAACGGTATTAAAACGTATCTGGAGATCGAATATCTGAAGAAATTCTACAAAGACGAAAAGCTGTTGGGCGACCTGCCCGACAATGCTGAGATATTCGGCATTAAGCCGCTGAAAATCTTCCACGCCTCCCGACTGAAACTGCTCGACCGATATGGTCTGGCCTACCAGTACATCATGACGCAGAACCTGGATCAGAAAATAGGAGAACCGTTCACGGCGCTGAGCAATTACAACGATATGGCCATCAGCAGCTTCGAAACCGGCAACCTTTTCAACTTCATTTCGGAAAAGATGGAGCCCGAAGCTTTCAATTCGTTCCTGAGACAGTATCTGAAGGAGAACAATGACCACAGGATCGATACGAAAGATTTCCTGGACCGGCTCGCCGTGGCGTCGCACTACTCTTCCGACTTTCTCGAAACACACTTCCAGCATAAGAACCGAGACAATTTTAACCTGAGGAAATTCACGAAAGAAGAAGATAATTTCCTCGTGAACATCAGAAAAAACACCGGCACACCCATCCCTTTAAAGCTTGAAACGGAGACTTCAGACGGCAAAAAAACCACGTACTGGTACGACACCAAAGAAAAACAGAAGGACTTTACCTTCAGCATCCCGCAATCTGACGCGTATAAAATCACGCTTAACGACAATTATATTTACCCGGAACCGAACTTCCGCGACAATTATCTGTACACCACCGGCATTTTCGCCAATATGAAGAAGATCAGGTTCAAATTCATCAAGGACATTCCGAACCCGGAGTACAATGAGATTTACCTGAATCCGCGGGTAAGCTTCAACAACACCTACGACAAATTTGTGGTGGGGCTCAACTTCAAGAACAAATCGCTGTTCAGCCAGAAATTCCTGTATTCGGTAACGCCGAGTTACAGTACCGGAACCGGCAAATTTACCGGCTCGGCGGGCGCAACCTACAGTTTCCTGCCGCCCGAAAGCTTTTACCGCGACCTGACCCTCGGACTTTCGGGTTCGTACTTTCATTATGATTTTGATCTTGCATACCGCAAGTTTACGGCATCTGCCAATATGAATTTCACCAAAAACCCCAGAAGTACGGTGAGCCGGAACCTTGGTGCTTCTTACAGCTACTTTCAGAAAGACCTGACGCCCAAAATGATCGCGGAAAAAGAATATGGGGAATACAATCTCTGGAACGTGGGATATGGGTATGCCGACAGCCGCCTCATCCACGAAAACGCCATCGGGATCAACACCCAGTGGATGGAAGATTTCCAGAAGATCAATGCGGAAGGTTTTTACCGGTGGGAATTTGCGCCGAAAAAGAAAATGAGTTTCCGGCTTTTCGCCGGCTATTTCCTCAAAAACAACACGCGCAATGATATCTTCGATTATGGGATCTCCAAAGTTTCGAACTATGCCTTCTCCTATAATCTGTTGGGGGAAAGTGCTACAGGCGGGCTGCTTTCTCAGCAGTTCATCCTGGCCGATGCCGGTTTCAAGTCCCTTATTCCGGGAACCGTGAACCAATGGGTGGGTTCGGTGAATTATGATACGCATGTCTGGAAGATGTTCAGTGTATACGCCGATGCCGGAGTCTTCAAGAACAAAGGCCGCCAGGCAGAATTCATCTGGGACAGCGGGGTGAAAGTGCGGATCATTCCCGATTTTCTGGAAGTGTACTTTCCGGTACAGTCTACCCTGGGTTTCGAACCGTCGTTTAAGGATTATGCCAAACGGATCCGGTTCACCCTGGTGCTGAACTTCAGTGCCATTGCCAATACGCTGCGGCGGGGATGGTATTAAGGTAGAAAATCCTTTTTATCCCTTTACTGCTTTCTCTTTTTGCTGATTCTTTTTTAAGGAAGAACGGTTTAAGAAAAAGACTTTTTTCAAACTTTTACACCCCTTTTCTGACCACTCTGTAAAGCCCATCAGCAGGCTTCTGCAAAAGACCCGCATCTTTTTTACGAACCATCCTGGGGAACATTTTTAATGGCACCTGTGCCGGGAAAAAAAGACCGCTATTTTTTTAAAAAAAATCTTTAGAAATAAATGTTGAATATTGTATTTTTTTTAACTTTGAAAAGGCGAAGTGACCTAACTCTCAATTGTTTAACTTTAAATTTTAATTGACATGCCAATTACATTTAATGTAACAGCGATGAAGAATCCCCAGAAGCCCAATGCACCCGTGAAATATTATGCACGGGTTATCGGGAACGGAAAAATCACTCTGGATGATCTGGCCAAACGTGCAGCCGCATCTTCCACCGTATCGAAGGCCGATATCCTGGCCGTGCTTGAAAGTACCTTTAGTACCATTGCCGAAGAAGTGGCAGCCGGCAATATTGTTTATGTAGGCGAGTATTTCACCCTGCGGGCGACAGGCTCGAGCGAGGCAAGAGAAAGCTCCGAGGAAGTGGACAGCCGGGCAATCAAAAAACTCTCGGTGGCCTTCCGCCCCGGAAAAATGATCCAGGACGCACTGAAAACAGCGACGTTTAAGCGGAAATAACCACCAAAAAAGCGGCTCCTTTCGGAGCCGCTTCTGTAAAAATAACGTCGTGTTTATTTTTTAAGGATTTTCTGCGAAACCGGAGTTCCGTTTACCATTCCTGTAACAATGTACATTCCGTTCTGTAATTCAGATAGGTTAAGGTTTTTATTTGGGGAAACTGAAGCAGATTTCACCACCTGTCCGTTCATGTTATACACTTTCACGTCAGATTTAGATCCGAAGCTGATTTCGTCTTTCACCAAAGTGTTTCTAACGAAGTTCGAGTTAAAGTTAGAGATGTCTGAAACGCCTAATACAATTACGTTATTGCTGATTGCAAGCTCATCAAGTTGGATGAATGGTGTTGTAGCTGCAGCATCCTGTCTCAAAGCAAAACCGCCGATCGCTGTAATTGGAGCTGCAGGGGTAACTACTATGCTTGGAGTAAGCGGAGTAACCTGATTCTCGAACAACGCGATTTTATTGGTTGCAAAGTCATAACCGATTCTTAAATACTGTACGGTATTGATGTTATAAAGGTTTGTAGACCAGGTGTCAGCACTTGTTCCAGCTCCTAAACCAAACTGATACTGGGTACCGCTCTTTCTGATATATAGTCTTGCACTTGTAAAACTACCTGTCTGGTCAGTAAGAACCGCGAAATAAGTACTTGCGAGATCGGTGGTAACATTCGTAAGATCAGTTACTGAAAAAGCAAAAGAAGCGTAAACAGCACCTGAAGTGGTATCAGTAAAAGGAAGGAACGCATCCATACCTGCACCGTCAAAGGTTACTGAGTTTCCTGAAGGTGTGATTCCCGGATAAGATAAGTTACCGGCAGCAACAGTAATATTATCTCCTGAATTAAGTGGGGTCCACATTTGCTGTGCCTGTAAAGCCTGACCTGGAGTATAGTTGAAATGTTCTGCTACAGGTAAAGCATTGATAGGTTTACATCCGTTGGTTGGTGCATTTACAACGATTGAATAGCTGCAAGTACCTCCCGTAATGGTAATGGTGTTATCTGTTCCTTCAACAGTACCTGTAATCACGATGTTTCCTGCAGCCACTGTACTTGGGTTGTTCCCACCTACTGTACCTGAAGTTGCGGATACAGTGTATGTAGCCGTACCTCCACCAGTATAAGGAATTGTAATTGTATAAGTATCCAACCCTAAAGTAGAAGCATCACAAATTGTAGTTGCGGTAGCTGGAGTTAAAGCACATGTAGTGGATACATTTACAATCTTTACATCATCAATTCTCATCTGTGCAGTTGCCGGTTGAGTGAATCTCAAAGATAAATTTGATGAGGAAGCCAGGGCTCCTGTAATGCTCACCAAATTCCATGAAGTATTGGTATTGTTTGTAAAAGTGATTGGAGTCCAAGTAGTACCACCATTAATACTTTGTTCAAGTACGAGCTGTGTGGAAGTTGAATTGGTTAAATAACCAAAAGAAAGGGTAAGTCCTGCAGATGCATACGCGGCAGTATTAATTCCACTTATAATGAAATTTTTGTCGACTGTAGAAGTTAAGAATACATTCCCGCCTCCAGAAGCACCTGTATATCCAGTGGACGCTAAAGAAGTTCTCACGTCACCACTACCGGTATAAACGATGGGTGCAGAATTCTGCCAACCGGTATAAGCAGTTATCACTGTAGTACTGGCTGGCGTACCCATATTCTCGCTGTAAACAGTCTGAGCATGAAGACAGATCAGTCCTACCATTGCAAATAATAGAGTAAAGATTTTTTTCATTTGATTAAGTTTAAGTTGTTAATATTTAGTGTTGCGAAATTACAAATTTATGGTGAGAATAAAAATTCCTTGTTTTAATTTTATGTTAAGTTATCGCCCACAATTTCAGTCCGATATTTTCGTTACTTTTACACAAAGCTTTGGAGGGGATTCTGGTGAAAAAACTATTTTTATTTTTGGCGTTCTGTTTTGGGTTAAATTCATTTAACGCGCAGATTTTCACCTGGAAGAATCCTAACCTTCCCGAAGACAGCATCAAAAAAGATTCCATTCTTGTTTCTAAAATCGAGCAGGACATTTTCACAAAAGATACGCTTGATTTCATCAAAACCCAAAACCGCATGGTGGTGGATGAGGCGGTGCTGATGAAGAACAATAGGTCCACTTATCTCGGCGAACTCAATTCAAAAGGTTCTATTATAAGAGGAATTACGTTTGGAAACAGCCAGGGTTCCTCGGTTCAGAGTTCCATGGATCTGCAGATTTCCGGGAAACTTTCAAAAGATGTCTCGGTTCTGGCGAGTATTTCTGATCACAATCTGCCGATTCAGGCCGACGGTTATACGCAGACCCTGGAGGAATTTGATAAGATCTATATGCAGCTCAATCTGAAAGACCACTCCATTCTCAGAGCCGGTCATATTGATCTGGTTGATGAAAAAACCTACTTTGGCAGATTTCAAAGGAGAAGTATGGGCCTGCAGTTCGAAACCAAACTTGGAAAAGAGAATAAAACCTTTGCAGACCTCTCCATCGGTATTGCAAGAAGCGAATTCCACCGCGTGAGATTTCAGGGCGTTGAAGGCAATCAGGGGCCTTATCGGCTGAACGGAAAGAACGGCGAGCAGTTCATCACCATTATTTCCGGTTCCGAACAGGTCTTCATCGACGGGATTTTGATGAAAAGAGGCGAAAACCAGGACTATATCATCAATTACAACACCGGCGAGATCACGTTTACAAGCTTCCGGCCCATCTTTCAGCAGAACTTCATTACGATTTCCTACAACTACACCAACCGCAATTACTCGCGGTATCTCGTGACGGGAGGTGTGCAGCATGAAAGGGAGAAACTGCGCTTAGGCATCAATTGGTTTCTGGAAAACGACAACAAAAACGCTCCGCTCGCCTTAAACCTCAGTAAGGAAGATGAACAGATCCTCGCAGCGGCAGGGAACAATCCTGATCTGATGTACGCACCTTCCGGCGTGGTGACGGAATATGATGTGAATAAAATCCTTTATCAGCTCATCCAGAATCCGGGCGGGAATTATTATGAATTTTCAGCAGATGAGACTTTAACGCTTTACCAGGTCGCTTTTACGTATTTCGGTAGCGGTCAGGGAGATTATATCCTGAAGCAGACCACGAACAACGGGCGTGTTTTCGAATATGTCGGCGCCAATATGGGAGATTACAAGGCAGTAAGAAAGTTACCGTCGCCGCAGAAGTCGCAGGTACTATCCTTTAATTCAGAATATCTGCTGAAAGACGGGAAAATAGGAACCGATTTTTCGTTCAGCAACTACGATGTGAATTTATTTTCTTCTCAGGATTCAAATGAAAACACCGGATATGCCGGAAGGGTTTTCGGGCGCAAAACCTTCACAAAGAACGACTGGAAAGGAACACCAAGCTTCGAATATCAGCACATCAGCAGCCGTTTTCACATTCTGGACCGCATCAATGATGTGGAATTCTCGCGCGACTTCAACCTGCAGCAGGAATTTAACCAGAAAACACAGAACCGGTTCATCTTCAGCTTCCTCAACCAATGGAAAAACCAGTCCTTCCTGAACTATACTTTAAATTATCTCGACGAGAAAGATTCCTACAAAGGCATTAAAAATGACCTGAACCTTTTCATGATCAAAGGCAAATTCAGCAATAAGGCAAACCTGTCTTATCTGGATACGAAAGCCACATTTCAGAACACCAAATTCATCCGAGCCAACGCTTCCACCGAATATTTACAGAAAAAAGGCAGCTGGACCGTGGGCGGACTCATGGAACACAACGAGAAATATTTCAACGAAACGCAACAGCTGGATGTGACGAGTTTCAGCTGGAAAGAGGCTTTTCTTCAGAAAAAAATCGGCGATTCGGCAAGAACGAAACTGTTGACCAAAATCTATTACCGCGACAACGATTCGGTTCGCGACAACCGGTTAAGTGATATGAACCGTATCCTTGGATTCATGGCCGAAAGCCAGATCATCAAAACAGAGAAAACAACGTTGAATGCATTGGTGCATTACCGCAAATTCTATTACCAGAATCAGGAACTTTCAGCGAACCTGAACAATGATTTTGTAGTCGGAAATATCCTCTATAACCAACAGCTTTTCCGGAACGGAATGAGGCTGCAGGCTTTTTATGAACTCGGAAACGGTCAGGAAGCGCAGCGGGAATTCCAGTATATTAAAGTGACCGACGCGCAGGGAATTTACAAATGGACCGATTATAACGGCGATGGCGTTCAGCAGCTGGATGAATTTGAAATTGCCGAATATGCTGATCTTGCACAATACATCCGGATTTATACGAATACCGTGAATTATATTCCGTCCAATAAAAACAAACTTCAGTTGGCCTTGTTTGTGAATCCTTCTCTTGTCCTCAATTCCGAAAACCAGTTTCTGAAGAGGTGGAACTTCAACCTTTCCCTGAATGCACAGAATTCATTCCTTAAAAAGGACCGGGTTCTCATCCTGAATCCTTTCGAAAAAAACGAAGAACAAATCCTTAAAAACCAGAATTTTCTGGCGTCGGCGCAGTTTAATCCGACCGACAAATCGGGCTGGAATGGCAATTACCGCTTTGTTTCGAACGATAACCTCATCAATGCCAACTTCAGTATTGAAGAGCGCAACAATACTTCCAATTTCCTGAATATTGGCTACTGGTTCAGCAAAGATTTCCGCGCCGATTGGGAAAACTCGGTGCAGCATATTCAGAATTCGTCGCAACTCTTCGATTCCAGAGATTATACTCTGAATAATTTTGAAACGCAACCAAAAGCGACTTACAAGTTCACCGATGCGATTCAGTCGGAACTTTCGGCCGCTTACCGGGAAAAAGACCGACTGGATGGAGAGGAACACCTCAAAACCATTGATCTTACCGGAACGCTGCAGTGGGAAAGAAAAAAAACATCCATCCGCGCCAACTTCTCCTTCATCAACAATAATTTTACCGGTAATAATTTTTCAATTGTAGGAAATCAGATGCTCGACGGCCTGAAGCCTGGTAAAAATCAGGTCTGGAGCCTCTTCTTTCAGCAGACAGTGAACTCATTCATTCAGCTGAACATTAATTATGAAGGCAGAAATTCGGGCGACCGCACGATTCATATCGGAAGTATGCAGGTGAAAGCGAGTTTTTAGGAAGCGTTGAGGATTAACGATTATTGTGATTAACTCTTGATGAGTAAAAGTTTGTAATCTTCATAATTAATTTTAAATTTTTGATAAATTTCATCCTTCTTAATCAAAAATTGCTGTTTGGAATCACAGATTTTCCCCTTCCTATATTTCTCTAGATGATTAATACTATCATTAATGAATTTCTTTTCTTCACAATAAAGTTCCAGAACATTTTTATCCATCTTCCTTTTTCGGTTTGCGTGCAGGTAGAAAATACATAAGTCCCGTCTTTGTTAATTTCCATCGTTAAATCAGTGACAAATTTGCCATACCTGATTTTATTTAGATAAGTATTATCCGGCGAACGATAATATCCTGTGATAGGCTGACTTTCTTTGCTGAAACATCCTAGCAAAACAAAAAAACCGATAATAAATAATCTTTTGAACATAGAATATTTTGAGGTAATTCAATAAAAAATCTTTAAGCAGCATTTTACTATATATAAAATTAATTAAAATTCTGATTAATAATGGTTGAATTTTATTTATTCAACAATTCGTATTTTTGCACCCATGATTAAAATCGGTAATATAGAACTCCCGGATTTCCCTTTGCTTTTGGCACCAATGGAAGATGTATCAGATCCGCCTTTCCGCCGCCTCTGCAAAATGCATGGTGCAGATATGATGTATTCTGAATTTATCTCTTCTGAAGGACTGATCCGCGACGCCATGAAAAGCCGGAAAAAACTGGACATTTTCGATTACGAAAGACCGGTCGGAATCCAGATTTTCGGGGGCGATGAAGAAGCGATGGCACTTTCCGCTAAAATTGTGGAAGCCGTAAATCCCGATCTGGTAGACATTAATTTTGGCTGTCCGGTGAAAAAAGTAGTCTGTAAAGGAGCCGGAGCCGGCGTTCTGAAAGACATCGACCTGATGATCCGGCTGACAAAGGCAGTTGTGAATTCCACGCATTTGCCGGTAACCGTAAAAACACGTCTGGGTTGGGACACCGAAACCATCAATATTATGGAAGTGGCCGAAAGACTTCAGGAAACTGGGATCAAAGCCTTAACCATTCACGCCAGGACCCGTTCCCAAATGTACAAAGGTGAAGCCGACTGGGATTATATCTCAAAAGTAAAAAACAATCCGAATATTGAAATTCCGATTTTCGGAAACGGGGACGTAGATTCTGCCGAAAAAGCACTTGAATACCGGACAAAATATGACTGCGACGGCATTATGATCGGGCGCGGTGCAATAGGTTACCCATGGATTTTCAATGAAATCAAACATTTTTTTGCAACGGGCGAACATTTGCCTGAGCCCACCATTGAAGACCGGCTTCTGGCGGTTCGTCAGCACGCGGAATGGAGTACAGAATGGAAAGGCGAAAGACTGGGTCTGATTGAAATGCGTCAGCATTACAGCAATTATTTCCGTGGCATCCCCCATTTTAAGGATTTCAGAAGAAAGTTCCTGGAAGTTTTTACACTAGAAGAAATGGATGGCGTGATTGCTGAAGCGGCTGAATTTTACAGAGAATTTCAGAAAGTTTAGAAATTATTTTTTTCAGAAACGTCTTTTGAAGGTTCTATCAGTTTAGCGTCAATTAAAATTTTCTGTACTGCGGAGCTTTCTAACTTTTCGTTATTCAGGCTTTTGATTTTAAAATTGTACCTGTAATATCGTAAACTATCATTAACCACAAAATTTTTCTCCTTAACGTTTAGCAGCTGTACAAAATTTCTTATCGTACTGTTATTGGCCTGTACTTCAGAATCTGTAAAATAAAAATTTTCATTTCCGAGCACAGGGGTTTTACTAAAAGTGATAAAGATTTTGTCATCCTGTACAGTATGCAGTCTGGTATCAGGAAATTGCAGTGCCAAAATTAGACTGCCCATCGCCAGAAAATTTACGCAAAAGTGAACCAGCATCGATCTTATTAAACTGTAATTAATTGTAATCCAAAGCAAAATCAATCCAATGCTAAACTGAAAAAAAACGGGGATTACACTGTAAATGTTTGTAAAATGCGACAGTTTGTAGTGCATAATCGCAAAGAGGAGCGTGTTTAAAAAATAGATGATTTTTGTTCTTCTGTGTACCTTAAACACAAATTCCAGAATTCCCAAAATTAAAAGTATACTTAAAGCATAGTATGTTCCCGTAAGCAAAATAAAGATTGTACTGCCACCAAAAAAGAAGTACGTAAAAATTTTATTTTTTAAAAAATAACCACGGAAAGTTAATTCTTCAGTAACAGGGGCAATGATAACAGCCCCCAGAAAGATGAGAACTACTGAGTCTAAATCACCAAATCTGTCGGGATTTTTAAACAGTGTTGGATTATAAAAATCCAACAGTAAATATAATAAACTGGTGCAGGAAAAAATTCCTGCACCAGCGTATAGTAAATAGTTATCCTTTTTTGGCTTCACAATTCGGATAAATTTATGCCCCATACGGAATCCAGATGTTCTTGATTTCTGTAGCATGCCTTAGGAACACTTCTCCTTCACCCTGCGCAACATCCAGCCAATTCCGGTATTTTCCGAAATTCACCCATGAACGTTTCATGGAATCGGTGGAAAGGATTTCAATGTTTTTACTGCCTTCTTTTGATCCGAAATACCAGATTCCGTCTACGTTATAATGTTTCGCCAGTTCCTTCGCGAGTTCTTCTTTCGGACCGGTAACAATATTCACCGTTCCGCCCGGAACATCGGAAGTTTCCAGAATCTGGTAAAAATCCGTCGCCGAGAACGGGTGTTTTTCTGAAGGAATCACCACCACCTTATTGCCCATTGCAATTGCGGGAATCACCGTGGAAATGAATCCCAGCAGCGGATTTTCATCAGGACAGATAACGGCCATTACGCCGACCGCTTCCGGCATGGCCAACGTGACCATCCTTTGAACAGTAGAATGCGCAGCGCCGTCGTATTTGTCGGCATAAGCAGCATAGGTATAAATTCTTTCAATTGATTTTTCCACTTCCTCCTGCGCTGATTCAAGGCTTTGGTTCGTCATCTCCACAATTCTTTCCGCAAATTCCTCAGCACGGATTGCTAAATTTTCAGCGATGTAATAGAGCACCTGAGCTCTCGCATGACCGGTCATTCCGCTCCAGGATTTTTCTGCGTGCGCTGCTTCCACGGCATTTCTGATGTCTTTACGGTTTCCTTCCGACACTTCGCCGATGTATTCACCGAAGGTATTCATAATTTCAGTGCTGTAACCGCCATCGGGTCTCGCCTGTTTACCGCCGATGTACATTTTTGTGGTTCTGTCGATGTCCGCTAATGTGTGTGTCGTTTTCTTGGTGATTTTTGATTTTTCAGCTTTCGGAAGAATTGGATCTGAAGCAAATTGATCTTCAATTTTTGGTTTCATGTATTCATAAAGACCTTCTTTTCCGCCCTCACGGCCGAAGCCTGATTCGCGGTAACCGCCAAATCCGGAAGCTGCATCGAACTGGTTTGTACAGTTGATCCACACGCTTCCTGATTTTACTTTTGGCGCAACATCAAGTGCAAGGTTAATGTTTTCAGTCCAGATGCTTGCCGCCAGGCCGTATCGGGAATTATTCGCCAAAGCAACGGCTTCGTTATGCGAACGGAACGTCATGGCCACGAGAACAGGCCCGAAAATCTCTTCCTGCGCAATTGTGGAACTCGTGGAAACATCGGTGAATAAAGTGGGCGGATAGAACCAGCCATTTTTGGGCACCGCATTTTTAGTCTGGTACATCGTACATCCTTCTTTTACGCCTAGTTTCACCATTTCATCAATGGTTTTGAACTGTTCTTTGGAAACAATGGCACCCATATCAACAGATTTATCCAAAGGATCTCCGAGCCGGAGGGTTTCCATTCTTGCTTTTAATTTTTTATAGAATTTTTCGGATACACTTTCCTGAACCAGAAGCCGCGAACCTGCACAGCACACCTGACCCTGATTGAACCAGATCGCATCCACAATTCCTTCCACAGCAGAATCCAAATCAGCATCTTCGAAAACGATAAAAGGTGATTTTCCACCTAGTTCGAGTGATATTTTTTTGCCAGAACCGGCGATCTGTCTTCTTAAAATCTTTCCGACATCCGTAGAACCGGTAAAAGCCACTTTCTGTATTTCAGGATGTCCCACCAAAGCAGCGCCGGCAACAGAACCCTGACCCGTAATGATGTTTACGACGCCTTTCGTTAGCCCAACTTTTTCGCAGATTTCTGCAAAAAGCAAAGCAGTTAAAGAGGTGAGTTCTGCAGGCTTCAATACAACCGTATTTCCCATCGCTAAAGCCGGAGCCACTTTCCAGGCAAGCATCATCAACGGAAAATTCCACGGCACGATCTGTCCGATGACGCCGACTTCCTTATAATCCCGGAATTCGGTTTCCATAAGTTTTGCCCAGCCGGCATGGTGGTAGAAATGTCTTGCGACAATCGGAATGTCAATATCACGCGTTTCGCGAATTGGTTTTCCGTTGTCCAAAGTTTCCAGAACGGCAAAAAGACGGGAGTTTTTCTGGATTTGTCTTGCGATCGCATACAGATATTTCGCCCGTTCGAAACCGCTGAGTCCTGACCATTCCGGCAGGGCTTTATTGGCAGCTTTCACCGCTTTATCAACATCCTTCTTATCCGCTTCTGCAATTTTAGCCAAAAATTCTTTGTTGGAAGGGTTGTGCGTATCTGCGTATTTTTTGGAATTCGGTTTTACCCATTCTCCCCCGATGAAAAGATCGAAACTTCTTTGATGATTGTCTAAAAATTCTACAGCGGGAGCAGCTGTTTCAGGAGCAGGACCGTAAACCATGGTGTCGTATATTTCTTTGATTTCCATTTTTTGAAGATATTTATTGAAAATCCAGTAAAGCAGATTCTCAAAATTAAAAATTACGCCATCGGATGACGGAATCCGGCGCTGTAGCTTCCCGTAACGTAATGTTCCAGCTGACGCTCAATATCGCCCAACAGAGAACTCGCGCCAAAACGGAACAGTTCGGGTGTGAGCCATTCGTTACCCAGTTCTTCCTTGATTAAAATTAAATAATCCAATGCCTGTTTTGCCTTCTGAATTCCTCCGGCCGGTTTGTAACCAACTTTAACGCCGGTTAATTCGTAATATTCTCTGATGCAGCGGATCATGACGAGACTTACGGCTAATGTGGCATTCACTGATTCTTTTCCGGTGGAAGTTTTGATAAAATCTGAACCAGCCATCATGGCGACCCATGAAGCTTTCGCTACCTTAGTGTATGTAGGAATTTCGCCAGTTGCCAGAATGGTTTTCATATGCGCATCACCACAGGCTTCACGGCAGAGTTTGATTTCATTATACAGTTCTTTCCATTTCGATTCCAGAACCAGGTCTCGGGAAATGACAATATCGATTTCTGACGCTCCTGCAGCAACGGATCTTTTAATTTCCGAAATTTTTTCTTCCATCGAAATCTTACCGGCAGGAAATCCGGTGGAAACGGCAGCAATAGGAATATCAGTTCCTTTCAGAGCTTCTTTCGCAAAAGGAATCAGGTTGTGGTAAACGCAAACGGCACCGGTAGTAAGTCCGGCATTCTGCATTCCCAGTTTTTCCAGAAGATCATAACGCACAGGATTTTTGGCTTTTTCGCAGAGCCGCATCACGTTTCCGCGGGTGTCGTCTCCCGCAAGTGTGGTAAGATCAATCATGGATATTGCTTTTAGCAGCCAGGCAACCTGAAATTCTTTTTTTACGCTCCGTCTTCCACTCAAAGTATTTACACGACGTTCAACCGCGCTTGTGTTGATATTAATTCCGTCAAAATGTTTTGTATTGAAGGGCAAACCCTGGTTCCTTACAACATTGGTATGCTGAGGAGATTCTGTATTATTTTTTTTCAATATATTTTCCATCATCAGGAAATTTTATTTTTTAGTGATCAGGAATGTAAATTTAACTAAATATCCGCTAATTCAGACCATTGTTTTCAGAAAACAAAGTCAAAAAAAATACATTTCGGCAGAAATGTATTAAATGATGATCCTTGCAACCAATTAGACTTTTAACTGCCTGCAGATACTCTGTTCCAGGGAAATAAAAGTTTCCGTACGTGTTACTCCTTTGAGTTTCTGGAGTTTGCTTAGAATTTCCATCAGATGGTCATTATCGCGGCAGAGCACTTTGAGAAAAGCGGTATAATTACCCGTCGTATAATGCGCCTCTACTACTTCATTAACGTTTTTCAAAGCTTTAATAACCTCTTGGTAATCACTTGGCTTATCCATAAAAACCCCGATGTAGGAAACCACCTTGTATCCAATTTTTTGGGGATTAAGAAATGAAATTGAATTTTCGATAACACCGGCCTGCTCGAGTTTTTTTATTCGCTGATGAACTGCTGTAGTGGATATTCCGACATTCTGCGAAATATGCGCCAAAGAGGTTTTGGCGTTATCCATGAGCATATACACGATCTGTTTATCCACCGAATCAAGATGGTAAGCTGTATGGTTTGCACTTTTCATTTTATTTATTTTTATTTTGTAACAATTCTATGAAAACGGGAAAATGGTCACTGTATCCGCCGAGATACCTGGTTCCCGCATAAGTTCTGAAGGGCCGCCCGATGAATTTTTTATCGCTGCTGAGTAGTTTGCTAGAGTTAAAAACTTTTGCATTGATAAATTTTAATGGAAAACCAGGCTGAATGAACTCTTTTGAAAAAATTATCTGATCAAACACCAAACCATCCTTCATATGAAACGTGGAAAAAACACCATTATTATACAGTTCACCATATGGATTTGTTAAAATTTTACTAAAATTATCATCATAAAGCAATTTATTTAAACTTTCCGCATCTGGATTTTCATTAAAATCACCACACACTACAACTGCTTCTTTAGCTTGAGTCAGCTTTATAATCCTTTCCCGTATTTCTTTCAGAATGAAATCTCTTCTCGGTTTGTTAATGTCCTTTTCTCTTTTGGAAGGGAGATGGAACACGAATAAATGAATTATTTTGCTTTCATACCTGGCTTTACAATAGAGTATATCTCTTGTTGTATCATAGTACGCAGCAGTACCTTCATCAATTCCAAAAAAGAAGGAAATCGGCTCAGAATGGATAATTTCCAATTTATCTTTGTCATACAGCAGCGCTACGTCCATACCTCTTTCATCCATGGAATCAAAATGAACAACACCATAACGGGAATCAAAAGGTTTGAGACGCACAAGTTCGTTTAGTGGCTGCTGACCATGGATTTCGCAAAGACCAATCAGCATAGGAATCACGCCATGCTCCTGCTTCATAAATTCGAAAACACTTGCGATTTTAGCAAGTTTGCTCTGGTATTTCCGGCTGTCCCAGTTTCGAAGTCCTGAGACAGTGGGATCCTGCTTATGAACCGGAGTTTTATCCGGCAAAAAAAGATTTTCAACATTGTAAAAGGCGATTAACTCGTTAGAGTCGGAATTTTGCATCAGCACGTGAGTTTTCTGATTGTGAATTTAATAAAAAAAATGCGGTTTCTTTAATTCTGTAATTTGAAACACTTGCTGACTCTTTTTAAACGTCTTCCAGCAAATCGGGACGTTTCTCTTTTGTAATCCGAACTGCTTCGTCATGAAGCCATTCTTCTATTTTTTTGGAATTTCCACTCAATAGAATTTCAGGAACCTTCAGGCCTTTGTATTCTTCGGGCCTGGTATAAATAGGCGGCGAAAGTAAATTGTCCTGAAAAGTATCGGTCAGTGCACTCTGTTCATCATTCAGAACACCGGGAAGCAAGCGTATAACGGCATCTGCCAGAACGCAGGCAGCCAGTTCGCCGCCGGTTAGCACATAATCGCCTATTGAGATTTCTTTCGTAATGTGCATATCCCGAACTCGCTGGTCAATCCCTTTATAATGTCCGCAAAGGAAAATCAGGTTATTTTTTATAGAAAGAGTATTCGCTATTTTTTGGTTTAAAGTCTGGCCGTCCGGCGTCAGATAAATGATTTCATCGTAATTTCTCTGTGATTTCAGTTCAGAAATGCATTTATCCAGCGGTTCAACCATCATGATCATTCCTGCACCACCTCCGTACGGCTCATCATCAATTTTCCGGTGTTTTCCGATACTCCAGTCACGTAAATGATGGAAATGAACCTCAGCCAAGCCTTTATTCACCGCCCTTTTTAAAATAGAAGTCTGGAAAGGGCTTTCCATAAGTTCCGGAAGTACACTTATAATATCAATTCTCATTGTTCCGTATTGTTTGTTTTGTTGGGAAGGATGATCAGTCGTAAAGATGAATCCTTGTTCAAGTAGCTCCACATCCAATTGAAGAAAATAGCCAGTTTGTTCCGGACAGAAAGAATAAGCATGAGGTGCAGGAACATCCAGAAATACCACGCCAGCAATCCCTGAAATTTCAATTTCGGCAAATCTACTACAGCCCTGTGTTTTCCGATGGTTGCCATGCTACCCTGATCGATGTACTCATATTCAGTCCACTCTTTCTCCGATTTTTTAAGGAAGTTGTCGGCGGTATTTTTTCCCTGATTAATGGCTACATTGGCTACCTGCGGATGACCCTGCGGATATTTAGGCGTTTCCATATACGCCACATCGCCGATTGCGAATATATTTTCTGTCCCCATTACTTTATTAAAACGGTCGACTACATACCGGTTGCGGACAACCTGGTCTTCCTTCAATCCCTGAATCACATTTCCAGTAACTCCTGCGGCCCAAATTACATTATTGGCCGGAATTTCTTTACCGCTCTTCAGGTAGACTTTGTCACCGTCGTAGTCCACAACCATTTCACCGCTCATAAAATTGACCCCGAGTTCTTTCAGGTACTGCTCAGACATTTTCTGAGATTCTTCACTCATCATACTCAAAGGCGTTGTGGTGGAACTTACCAGAATAATATTCAGATTTTCAAAATTCATATGCGGATAATCGCGCGGAAGAATATCTTTCTTCATCTCCGAAAAGGCTCCCGCAAGTTCAACACCGGTGGGTCCGCTTCCAACAATTACAATATTCCAGTTGCCGTCGTCGCTGCGTTTTCTTTCGATGATGAGTTTTTCAAAAGTCAGGAGCACATGATTCCGGATTGCAATTGCTTCCTGTGTATTTTTCATTCCGAAGGCAAGATGCTCCATTTTTTTATTACCGAAGAAATTCGTCTTGCAGCCGGTTGCGATCACCAGTTTGTCATAGGTGAATTCTGCATCCTCGGTAATGATTTTGTTCTGTTCAGGCAGAATTTTCTGCACTTCCGTCATCCGGTACTGAATATTTCGGGAACGCTGAAAAATCTTCCGAAACGGGAAAGAAATATTGCTCGGCTCAATTCTCCCACATGCCACCTGATAAAACAACGGCTGAAACATGTGATGGTTTACTTTATCAATAATAATGACTTTCTTGTTTTTATTATTGAGGGTTTTGGCCAGCTGAAGACCGGCGAAACCCCCACCGATAATTACAATTTTCTCCCGTGTTTCCATTCAACAAAATTACTGATTTTTTTTCGGAGTCCAATTTCAGGCCGAATTGCAAGCACCTGAAGTAAATTTCTGGCAACCGTGCCATAAAAAATCTATTTTTGCAGTCCGATGGCAAAAAGATCCGTTAAAAAAAGAACCACACGAAAAATCCACAAAACCCGAAGGAAACATTTTCTTCTGCGCCGGGAAATTCTGCTCGTGATTTTAGCTTTTGCTTTGCTGGGAACCGGATTTTATCTGAAGGAAAAAATAGCCTTCTATTACGCGATGTATTTCAATAAATTCGAGCATAAAAAACTGTCGAATACCGAATTTGAGGAACAGCGGATCACCCGGATCATCGGAGATTATGCCGACAAGACATTCGGCATGGATCTCTCGCATTATCAAAGAAAAGAAGACATCAAATGGGACAGTTTAAGCATCGGAAACCGCGCGATTCCCATAAAATTTGTGGTTTTACGAGCAACAATGGGAAACCGGAGCGCCGACAGGCACTTTGGAGATTTCTGGGAACTCGCAAAAAAACACGAACTCGTTCGTGGAGCCTATCATTTTTACCGTGCTGATGAAGATCCGGTCCGTCAGGCCAACAATTTTCTTGAAAATGTAAAGCTTGAACCCGGAGATTTACCACCGATTCTGGATATTGAGAAAATTCCGAGGCGAAAATCCAATGAAAAACTTGTAGAAGACCTTAAAATCTGGTGCCGTATTGTGGAAGAAACCTACGGCGAGAAACCCATCATTTACACTTATTATCATTATTACGAGGATTTTCTGAAAGGAGAATTTGATGATTATCCGCTCTGGCTCGCAAATTATAATGATGTTCCGCATCCTTCACCTGATGACAGCTGGGATATCTGGCAATTTACAGAAAAAGGAATTGTGTACGGCATCAATACCAAAGTGGATATAGACGTATATAACGGAAGCTTCTGGTCGCTCAAAAGACTTACTTTGGATTAAGTTCAATTATCGTATTTTTGCAGTCTCAAAAAGAGATCATCCACCCAACATCAGCAACATGAATTACGTTACCGCAGAAAACCTCACCAAATCGTATGGTTTAAAAGTTTTATTTAAAGACATCACCTTCAATGTGAATGAAGGGGACAAAATTGCCATCGTTGCTAAAAACGGGAGCGGAAAATCGACCTTGCTCAAAATTCTGATGGGAACTGAAATTGCAGATTCGGGCACCGTGGTCATCAACAAAGATATTCAAGTTGTACTTTTTGATCAGGAAATTGAGTTTAATTCGAATCTTTCCATTGAAGAATTCATGATGACACTGGATTCGGCACCGATTATGGCAGTAAAGAATTACCATCATGCGCTGCATTCAGAAAATCCTGATGACATGGAAAAAGCTCTTGCCGAAATGGAGCTTCATAAAGCCTGGGATCTCGAAAATGAAATGAAACAGATCCTTTCGCAGTTGAAAATTACCGATTTGGAAGCCAAAATGGGGACGCTTTCCGGTGGACAGATCAAACGGGTGGCTTTGGCAAAACTTCTGACAGAAACCCGGGCTGAACACCGTCATATTCTCATGATCATGGATGAGCCGACCAATCACCTGGATGTAGAAATGGTGGAATGGCTCGAAAATTATCTTTCAAAAGCAAAAATCACCTTGCTTCTCGTGACTCACGACCGTTATTTTCTGGATGCGGTTTGCGATATCATCTGGGAAATGGAAGATCAGAATCTGTATTTCCATAACGGAAGTTATGCCACTTATCTCGAAAACAGAATGATCCGTGAAGACAATCTGGATGCTACGATCGATAAAGCCAACAATCTGTACCGCAAAGAACTGGAATGGATGCGCCGTCAGCCGAAAGCCAGAACCACAAAATCCAAATCCAGAATCGGGGATTTTTATGAGACCGAAAAAGTAGCGAAGACCGACACTCGGAAGCAAAATCTGGAACTGGATTTCGAAATGAAACGCCTCGGCAAGAAAATTCTGGAACTTAAAAATATTGATAAAAGCTTCGGCGGCAAGTTGCTTCTGAAAGGTTTTTCCTATCAGTTTCAGCGCGGCGAAAAAGTGGGAATCGTGGGGAAAAACGGCGCCGGAAAATCAACTTTGCTCAATATTATTCAGGGACTTGAACCTTTTGACAAAGGCGAGATCGATACAGGCGAAACCATCAAATTCGGGTATTTTGCCCAGAAAGGACTTCAGTACAAGGAAGACCAGCGCGTTATTGATTTCATTAAAGATATTTCGGAAAATTTTCCTTTGGCGAATGGAAGAACCATCTCGGCATCACAGTTCCTGCGTCTTTTTCTTTTTGATGACCAAACCCAGTACTCTCCTATTTCCAAGCTTTCGGGCGGAGAAAAAAGGCGTCTGCACCTGATGTATGTCCTCTACCAAAATCCAAATTTTTTAATTTTTGATGAGCCTACGAATGATTTGGATCTGCCGACCTTAACGGTTCTGGAAAACTTTCTGCAGCAGTTTCAGGGAAGTTTGATCATCGTTTCGCATGACCGTTATTTCATGGACCGGATTGTTGATCACGTTCTGGCTTTTGAAGGCGACGGAAAAATCAAGGATTTTGTCGGTAATTTCTCAGAATACCGGGAGAATAAAAGCCTGGAACAGAATAAAAAGAGTCCGGCGGATGCAGTTCCGGCTACTAAGAAAACGGAAAATACGCAAACTCCTGCAACACCTGTAAAAGCAGCGCCACCAAAACGGAAAATGTCCTTCAAGGAGCAACGCGAACTCGAAATGATTGACAAAGAAATACCTGTTTTGGAAAAAAAACGCAGTGAAATCCTTGAAAAACTGAATTCGGAAAGTGAGTACGAGAAAATTGCCGCATTCTCTGCAGAAATTGAAGCAATCAGCAGCCAGTTAGAGGAAATGGAATTGCGCTGGCTGGAACTTCAGGAATAGAGAAAATTTTGTGGGCCTTTTTTACAGAAAACAGCAAAAAATTACTGATATGATAAAAATCAGTTAGTCTTTTACATCTATTTATCAGCATCTTATCCTTCTATTTTTGATATTATTTAGAATTATTCAAAATAAATTTTGCATTAACAAAGTGCTTTTTTACATTTGCAGTGTTATTTTAATTCGTTCTAAATAAAAATTAACCATGAAAAAACAGATTGTTGTTCTCGGAATGCTGATGACCGGATTCACCCTGAATGCCCAAATGAAATTCGTTCCTGAAAGTGATACTATAAAAATTCAGGAAATTGAGGACGTAAACCTTCATAAAAGCGGAAATCCGAATAAAGCAAAAGCTTTCTCCACCAAATCGAACCTTACGGTAATGGAAACTCCACAAGCGATTGCAATTGTTACCCATGAAATTATTGAGCAGCAGCAAAGCAAACAGCTGAGTGATGTTCTGCAGAATGTAAACGGGGTTTACGTGACCTCTTCCCGCGGAAATTCACAGGACAGTTTTGGCGGACGCGGTTTCGTTTTAGGAAATGACAATATTTTCAAAAACGGAGCCAGAGTCAGCAGCGGGGTTTTTCCTGAAGTTTCAGGTCTGGAAAGGGTTGAAGTATTAAAAGGTGCTAACGCCATGCTGTACGGAAATACTTCAGCAGGTGGTATCATCAACATGATTACGAAGAAACCAAGATTCAATTACGGCGGAAGTATCGGACTGAATGCGGGAAGCTGGAACTCCTATAAACCTACTGTAGATTTTTACGGGCCTTTAACTAAAAAAATTGCCTTCCGCGTAAATGGGACGTACGAGTATGCAGAAAGTTTCAGGGATGTGGTGGAATCGCAGAAATATTATATCAACCCGTCTTTCCTTTTCAATATCGGAGCCAAATCCCAGCTGATTGTTGAGGCAGATTATCTGAAAAATGATTTCACTCCGGATTTCGGAATCGGTTCGATTACCAATAAAGATCTGAGTTATGAATTGAATGATACTGTGGACCGTAACGTATTTTTCGGTACAGACTGGCAGTATCAGAACGTTCAGCAGGCTTCAACGAACGTCACCTTCAACCATCAGATCAACACCAACTGGACATTAAACGCGGTGGCTTCTTATCAGAATTACACGAAGGATTATTTCTCTTCTGAAAGAGTACAGTGGGCCTACGACAAAAAAGTTGATGAAAATCGCCTGTCATGGACAAGGCCTTTCAACAAAACTTACAACGAGCAAAATTACGGTTCGGCACAGGTAAACCTCAACGGTGAATTCAATACCGGAAAAATGAATCATAAAGTACTTTTCGGGGCGGATGCTGATTATAATCAGGCTGATACTTATACCTATACACTTGGAGCAACCGCTAATATTTTATTTTTAGACGATCCGTCTACGTGGGGAAATATTGCAATGCCTTCGTCGACCCTTAACAATAAAAACAGAATCAACACGAGAAGGATCGGCGCATTTGCACAGGATTTCATCAGTCTTACCACACAGTTTAAAGTAATCGCGGGTTTAAGATGGTCTTATATTGAAAATATGCCGACCATCAACACCAATTTTGTAACAGGAATTAAAAAACTGACCGATAATACCGCAACTTCTGATCAGGCTTTGTCACCCAAACTTGGATTTGTTTATATGCCCAATGATCATTTATCAGTTTTTGCAACGTATACCAATTCATTCGCGGCCAACAGCGGCAGTACCTCTTCTGAACTTGGTATACTTAATACCGGCGGAACTGCCGCAGAAGTTCAAACTCAGGTAATGAATATCGACAGACAGGGAATCAGTCCTACAACAATTGACCAGTATGAAATCGGAGCCAAGAAAAACCTCTGGAACAATATGGTGGCGGTTAATCTATCGGTGTACCAGATAAATTACAACAACTATTATCAAACCTACTGGTATCAGAACGCAGCAGGTGAAATTATTTCTCCGGATTCTACTCTCAAGGAATTTGCAGGAAAAATGAGAAGCCGCGGTGTGGAACTTGACATTACCGGAAACCCAACGAAAAATCTTTCCATTATTGGCGGAATTTCCTACAACAATGCCGTTTATCTGGACACTCCAGAAAAAGGATTTGTGGAAAAACAAAGACTGGTTAGAACACCTTCAACAACAGCAAATGCTTCGGTATTCTATAAGTTCACCGAAAAGCTGGCTGGTCTAAAAATCGGAGCGGGTGCTTATTATATCGGCGGAAGACTTGCAGGATGGAATGATTCAAAATCTACTGAAATATCCAGAAACGGCGTTTCAAGAATTCTGGAACTGGATGATTACACGACGGTATCCTTTTCGTTAGGATACGATTGGCAGAAATTCTCCGTTCAGGGGAAAATCGGGAATGTTTTTGATGCCGAAAACTACAATGTTCACGAGAATTATTCAGTAAATCCGATTACACCACGAAATTATTATCTCACGTTCACTTATAAACTTTAAAAATCATAATCATCTTCAATTTTTCAATAACAGCAGTGGAAATTCAGGTTTCCACTGTTGCTGTTAAAAACTAAAAAATCTAGTAAGACATGGATAAAATTAAAAACACCAGAACGTTCATGAGAATCGTTCACCGTTACCTCGGGTTTTTTATGGCCGGAATTATGGCCACTTATGCCATCAGCGGCGTTTTGATGGTGTATCGGGATACCGATTTCCTGAAACAGGAAAAAAAATACGAAAAAGTCTTCGCTAAAAATCTCAGTGAAAAAGAACTGGGAAAGGAAATTAAAATGAAGAATTTTGAAGTTCAGAAAAACGAAAACGGCATCTTACATTTCAAAGGCGGGACCTATAATCCGGCAACCGGAGAAGCCAAATACATGAAAAAAGAACTGCCTTTTGTCCTGAATAAAATGACGCAACTGCATAAATCACAGTCCAAAGACAGGCTGTCACCGCTCAATACTTTTTTCGGGATTTCGCTGTTTTTCTTTGTTATTTCCAGCTTCTGGATGTTCAATACGAAAACAAAAGCCTTCAGACGCGGCATGTACTATACCATTGCCGGACTGGTTTTGGCGCTGATTTTGATATTTATCTAAATACAATACATGATTTCCTTTCAATTTCTGAAAGGATTTTTTATTCATTTTAAAAATTAATCAATGCTGGCCGTAAAAAACATCAAATATCTGGATATCGTTTATAATGTATTGGAGCGCTGGTACACCAAACTGGCACAAGCCACGCCAAATATCATCGTTGGAATCATCGTTTTCGTCATGATTCTTCTGCTGAGTTCTTATCTGAGTAAGCTGGCGGTAAAAGTTTTCCACCGGTTCTTTCCAAAAAGCACGAATAATTCCATTATCAACTTAATCGGATTTTTCAAATTCCTCATACTGCTGATGGGCGCTTTTATCGCCTTTGAAATCATGGGACTGGGCGGTTTTGTAATGAAATTTCTCGGAAGTTTAGGAGTTGCAGGGGTGATTGCGGGGGTTGCGCTTAAAGATCTGGTTTCGTCGATGTTTTCCGGAATGCTTATTGGTTTCGACAAGGCCTTTCAGGTTGGTGATTATGTTACCATCGCCGGAACTTCGGGAACGGTTGAAGACATTGGATTTCTGACTACCAAAATCCTAACCGATGAAGGCAAAAAAGTGTATGTTCCCAACCAACTGATTTTCACTGCACCTTTTATCAATTATTCTGCTTCAGCCCAAAGGAAAATATTTATCGGTCTTGAAATACCGAACAACGAAAATCTTGAAAATACCAAAAAGGCTATTCTGGAGGAAATGCAGACTTTTGATTTTGCCGAGGATACAGGCAGTGCAGAAGTAATTTTCCTGAAACACAGTTTGGGCGTTTTTTATCTGGAAGCACGGTTCCAGATGAAAACGGGAGAAAACACGGTTCAGGTGCGAAGTGAAGCCCTTTTGAGAATCAAGAAAAAGCTCGACGACAGTGGCATTCAGCTCGCCACGCAAACGCAGATGATCTCCGGAAGTCCTGCAGAGTAAAATTATTACAAAAATAAAAAAAGAACGCGCCCTCCGGCGCGTTCTTACATTATCTATGAAAAATCTTAGTTACCTAAAACTTCTTTTACTTTATTGGCTGCTTCTTCCAGGGTAATTGCAGAATGAACAGGAAGACCTGAATGGTCAATCAGTTCTTTCGCTTCAACAGCGTTTGTTCCCTGAAGACGGACGATCAAAGGAACCGGAAGACTTCCCATTGCTTTATAGGCATCTACAACGCCCTGTGCAACACGGTCGCAACGTACAATTCCACCGAAAATATTAATCAGAATAGCTTTTACATTCGGATCCTGAAGAATAATTCCGAAAGCTTTCTGAACTCTTTCTGCATCTGCAGTTCCACCAACGTCTAGGAAGTTGGCAGGATTTCCGCCTGAAAGTTTGATGATATCCATGGTTGCCATCGCCAAACCAGCTCCGTTTACCATACAGGCAACATCACCGTCGAGTTTCACGAAGTTAAGGCCTGCTTCACCCGCTTCAACATCGGTAGGATCTTCTTCTCTTGTATCTCTTAATGCTTCAAGGTCTTTGTGACGGAAAAGTGCATTACCGTCTAAAGTAACCTTCGCATCTACTGCAATAATTTTATCATCAGAAGTTTTCAGCACCGGATTGATCTCAAAAAGAGAAGCATCAATTCCGACATAGGCATTATAAAGACTGGTGATGAATTTTGTGAATTCTTTGAAAGAATTGCCTTCCAAACCTAGTTTGAAAGCAATTTTACGCGCCTGGAAGCCCTGAAGTCCCAAAGCAGGATCAATCACTTCTTTGTGAATCAAATGAGGAGTTACTTCAGCAACATGCTCAATGTCCATTCCACCTTCTGTGGAATACACGATTGTATTTTTACCAAGAGCTCTGTCTAAAAGAATGGAAACATAAAATTCTTTGGTTTCGGTTGCACCGGGATAATATACATCTTCAGCTACCAAAACAAAGTTTACTTTTTTGCCTTCCGCAGAAGTCTGAGGGGTAACCAGCTGCATTCCGATAATGCTTTGTGCATTTTCTTTCAGTTTATCCAGATTCGGAGAGAACTTAACACCGCCGCCTTTTCCACGTCCGCCTGCATGAACCTGGGCTTTAACAACCCAACCTTCTGCACCGCCGGTCATTTCTTTTAATTTATTGGCTGCATCTACTGCTTCTTCCACATTGTTTGCAATAAAACCGCGCTGGATGTTAACGCCATATTTTGCTAAAATCTCTTTTGACTGATACTCGTGAAGATTCATACTATTTTAATTAGAATTTATTTTAAGATTGACAAATTTAAGAAAAAACTGGAAGATGGAAGCCGGATGAATGAAGTATTTAGTATTTCCTGCCAACTTCTCTGCATATTTCAAGATATTCCGGCGGTATTTTGCCGAACATCCCTTCTTCAAAATATTCATCGGTATGCGGAATGTAAAGGCTGTATTTTTTACCTAAAGGAATCAGCGGGATGAAAAACAGTTCAAAATAATTTTTATAAACGGTAATAACGGCGTTTACTTCAAAACCATTTCTCATGATTTTGCGGGTTTCCTTACCAACAGGCTTTTTATTCAGTCCAAAAATGAAGAAAAACATGGTTTTTAGATTCTGTTTTTCAAAAAGTAAAAAATAAGCATGGCCCACGAAATGATCATGAGCAAACCGCCAATTGGGGTGATGGGACCGAGAAATTTAAGGTTGGTATTCCAAACGTCGGTAAAACTCAACAGATAAATCGTGACCGAAAACAGGAAAGTTCCTGCAATCATAAGAATGGAAATCCATTTTTCTGACGGCGTTTCAAATTTTAAAATATATCCTACAATCAGCAGAAACAGCGCGGAATACATCTGATATTTCACACCGGTTTCGAAACTGGCCAGCTTGTCTGCCGACAAAACTTTTTTCAGTGCATGCGCGCCGAAAGCGCCTAATATCACCGAAAGCAATCCGTAAACTGCCCCGGCGACCAATGTAAATGTCTTCATATTATAATTGTCCTTTTTGATACATGATGATTAATTTTCCGGCCAGTGTCAGAATACCAATGACAATAAAAAGCCAGGAAAACCTTTTTGAAGCAGCAAATCCCGGATCTTTGGTAACCTTCAGAAAAATACCGAAAATAAGCAGGATGAGAGCCAGAAAAATTCCAAACATCTTATTTATTTCTTAGGCTGTTAAATTCATTGATGACTTCATGATGCGTCACCGTTTTATCTTTAAAATAGGTCACAAAATGATTTTTCTCCTCTTCCGTTGCACCGAGTTGGTTCAGGATATTCAGCAGATGCATTTTCATGTGACCCTTCTGAATTCCAGTCGTCACCAAGGAACGAAGCGCAGCAAAATTCTGCGCCAGACCTGAAACCGCGAGGATGCTCATGAGTTCCTGCGCTGAAGGTTTCCCGAGCAGGGCCAGAGAAAATTTCACCAGCGGATGAAGATTGGTTAAGCCACCCACCACTCCAACAGAGATCGGCAGGTCGATCCAGAATCTGAAAATGCCGTTATCGATCGTACAGTGTGTTAAACTCGTATATTTTCCGTCTTTCGCCGCATACGCGTGCGCACAGGCTTCGGTGGCGCGAAAGTCGTTTCCGGTCGCAATGACCACCGCATCCACCCCATTCATCACGCCTTTGTTATGCGTGGTGGCGCGGAAAGGCTCAATTTCGGCAATCGTTACGGCTCTTTTGAATTTTGTCGCGAATTCTTCGTTTGAAATTCCGCTGTCGTCTTTCAGGTCTTCAATTTTACAGGAAACTTCTGCCCTCACGATGCAGTCGGGCGTGAAATTCGATAAAATATTCATCACAATCTGCAGCGAATCCTTTTCTTCCTGCGTAAAACTCTCCTCTTTCGCCACTTCCTCCTTCAGCGTTTTCCCGAACTGTTCGAGGCACGAATTGATGAAATTCGCCCCCATCGAATCTACGGTATTGAAACTTGCCTTCAGCTGAAAATAGTTTTCCAGATCAGCAGTTTTATCGACAAGACGGATGTTCAGGATGCCGCCGCCGCGGTTCCTCATGTTTTTCGTAATGGCTTCCGTACCTTCGAAAAGTTTTTCCCTCAATTTAAAATTAAAGAAATGCTGCAGTTTATGAGGTTCCACATTCAGGATGAAATGTGTATGTCCGAGTTTTTTGGTATTGATGATCGTCGTTTTAAACCCTCCCTTATCAATCCAGAATTTCGCGGATTTCGAGGCAGCTGCCACCACAGAACTTTCTTCTACGGCCATCGGCAAAGCCAGAAGTTTCCCGTCAATTAAAAAATTGGGAGCGATGCCATAAGGCATATAAAAATTTGAAAGCGTATTTTCCGAAAATTCTTCATGCAGTTTCTGCAGCGTGTCATCCCCATTCCAGTATTGCTGGAGAATCTGTTCGTAACTGCGGTCTTCATTCAGATATTCTTTAATGAGCCAATCGATCTTTCTTTGTTTTGAAAGTTTTGAAAAACCTTCAACCGGACTGTGATTCATAGAAAATGATTAAAGTTCAAAGATAGGAAAAAAATGTACCGTCAGCTGATTGATTTTTGATAAAACCTAATGATAAGAACAGCTGACTGATGATTTCAGGCATTTGGACTGCTGCATCCAATTTCTTTTTGTGTCCTGTGTTTTTAAGTCGGTTTCGTGACTCAATATTTGGCGGGATTTTGTAAATTTGCGTTGAAATTTTTAGGTATGAAGGAAAGTTCGGTAAAAAAAATTGCAGTTTTAACTTCAGGAGGCGATTCTCCGGGAATGAATGCAGCGCTGAGAGCTGTAGTACGTACGGCAAGCTACTACAATATCGAATGTTTCGGGGTACGGGAAGGCTATAACGGACTTATTCATGACGATTTCATTAAAATGGGACCGCGATCCGTTAAAAACATCATTAATGAAGGAGGAACAATCCTGAAATCGGCTCGATCCAAGGAATTTATGACGAAAGCCGGCCGTAAGAAAGCCTACGAAAACTGTGTGAAACATGAAATTGATGCACTGGTCTGTATCGGCGGCGACGGAACTTTTACTGGAGCAAAAATTTTCAACGAGGAATTCGGAATTAAGGTAATCGGCGTTCCGGGAACCATTGACAATGATATTTTCGGGACCGACAATACGATTGGTTACGACACTGCTTTAAATACCGCAATGGAAGCCATCGATAAGATCCGGGACACTGCGACCTCACACAACAGGGTGTTTTTTGTTGAAGTAATGGGACGTGATGCAGGATTTATTGCCCTGAACAGCGGAATTGCAGCCGGCGCACTGGATATTTTGATTCCCGAAAAAAAGGACAGCCTGAAAGACCTTTTTGCTACATTCGACCGCGCCGAAAAAGCCGGAAAATCATCGAGCATTGTGGTGGTGGCAGAAGGCGAACAACTCGGCAATATTTATGAACTGTCCAAAGCTACGCAGGAAAAATTTCCGGATTATGATATCAGAGTGGCGGTTTTGGGCCACATCCAGAGAGGCGGATCGCCAAGCTGCGCCGACCGCGTTTTGGCGAGCAGGTTGGGTTACGGTGCAGTAATCGGTCTAATGAAGGGAAAATCTAATGTTATGGCCGGAATGCAGTCGAATAAACTGATATTCACCCCTTTTGAAACTGCAATCGTTAAACACAACGAAATCAACCAGGATTTGCTGAAAATCTCAGAAATTCTGGCAATTTAAATAAGAAATAATTTAATACAAATACTATGTCAACAATCAAAGTAGGAATCAACGGATTCGGTAGAATTGGGCGTCTTGTTTTCAGAGCAATGGCCGAAAGAGAAAACATCGAAGTTGTAGGAATCAATGACCTCATCAATGCCGAATATATGGCTTATATGCTGAAGTATGATTCTGTACACGGAGAATTTAAGGGTGAAGTTTCTGTATCCGGAAACGACCTCATCGTTAACGGTAAAAAAATCAGGGTTACTGCTGAAAAAGATCCGAACAACCTGAAATGGAACGAAGTAGGTGCAGAATATATCGTAGAATCTACAGGGCTTTTCCTTTCAAAGGAATCTGCGCAGGCGCACATTAACGCCGGTGCAAAAAAAGTGATTCTTTCCGCTCCGCCAAAAGACGACACACCAATGTTTGTAATGGGGGTAAATCACAAGGATCTGACGAACGATATCAATATTTTCTCGAATGCATCATGTACCACCAACTGTCTTGCGCCGTTGGCAAAAGTAGTTCACGATAATTTCGGAATCATTGAAGGACTGATGACAACCGTTCATGCAACCACTGCAACGCAGAAAACTGTTGACGGACCTTCAATGAAAGACTGGAGAGGCGGGCGTTCAGCTTTGAACAACATCATTCCATCCTCAACCGGTGCTGCAAAAGCAGTTGGCAAAGTTATTCCAGCCTTAAACGGAAAACTGACGGGAATGTCTTTCAGAGTTCCAACAGCCGACGTTTCAGTTGTGGATTTAACGGTTAGGCTTGAAAAACCAACTTCTTACGAGGAAATCTGCGCAGCAATGAAAGCAGCTTCTGAAGGTGAGCTGAAAGGAATTTTAGGTTATACGGAAGATGCCGTGGTTTCTCAGGATTTCGTTGGTGAAAAAAGAACTTCTGTATTCGATAAAGATGCAGGAATCATGCTTTCTCCCACCTTCGTGAAACTGGTTTCATGGTACGACAATGAAATGGGATATTCCAATAAATTAGCTGATCTATTGGTACATTCAGCTTCTTTGTAATAAGAAAGTAAAAGGCAATCAATAAGAAAACCGCTCACATCTGAGCGGTTTTTTGTTTTTCTTCTGTTTGAATAAAGATTTGAGAACACGCAAAAACAATTAATAGCCGTGCAGATTGATCTCTTCGGTGCGTAAAAGCTGAACCTTTTTTCCCATCTTTTTCTGGATCACTCTGAAGTGCTGAAGATCAGCCTCAGTCACCAAAGTTATGGCCGTGCCGGTTTCAAGGGCACGACCGGTCCGTCCAATCCTGTGAATATAATCCAGTGGCGAACGGGGCAATTCATAATTGATGACCACCGCCAAAGATTCAATGTGAATTCCGCGACCGATAAGATCAGTAGCCACAAGAATCTGTGTGTCGCCTTCTTTAAATTCTTTCAGGTTTCCCGTCCTTGAGCCTTGGGATTTTTTTCCGTGCACCGCTGTTGCCGGAATTTTATTTTTATTGAGTTTTTCTGCAAGATGATCCGCAGATCTAGTTGACGAAGCGAAGACCAATGCCTGTTTAATATTCTGTTCCTTAATCAGATACCGTAAAAACGGACCTTTCGTTTCCTCGGTAACCAAGTAAGCAAGCTGGGTAATTTTATCGATATCAATTTCGTCCGGTTTGACTTCTACAAGCACCGGATCAATTGTTAAACGGTTTTTAATTTCTTCGACTTTATCATTCAAAGTGGCTGAAAACAAGACCGTCTGTTTTGTGGCGGGCATCATCGCGAAAAGCTTATTCATCTCTTCTTCGAAACCCAACTGGAACATTTTGTCGGCTTCATCAATGACCAAATGGGTGATTTGTGAAATACTTAAGGCTTTGTGCTCAATCAGATCAAGAAGTCTTCCTGGTGTTGCCACCAAAACTTCCACTCCAAACATTCCTTTCATTTGCGGATTGATGGAAACGCCGCCATAAACCGCCATGGTTCTGATTTCTCTCTTTAAATTCTCGGTAAAAGCACGGAAAACCTCATCGATCTGAATCACCAGTTCCCGCGTCGGAGCCAATACCAATACCTGAATATTCCGGTCTTTTTTCACCTCTTCGTTCTGAAGTTTTTCCAAAATGGGCATTACAAAACACGCGGTTTTCCCTGAACCGGTCTGTGCGATTCCCATCAGATCTTTTCCCGATAAAATGACTGGAACGGTCTGCTCCTGAATGGGGAAAGGCTTTAAAAAGCCCAATTTTTTGACTGATTTTATTATGTTGTGTGACAAGCCCAAAGATTCAAAAGACATAGAAGTATTTATTTCCGCAAAGATAATCTATTCAACATCACTCTTTACTTGCACTTTTAAGAAAAATTTTAAATTGAAACAATTAGGCTATTCGTAACTTTGGTGGCTCAGAGATTGCAGTTCTGCTGCTTCAAAGTAATCACGCACCAAATATTTAAATGAAGGCAAAACCTCAATTTTATAATGCACCCCATTTCAGGAATTTTTGGGAAGAAGGCAACGGAAAAGAACTGCTGAATTGTGCGGATATAGATGTTGACATGCAGGATTTTCAAAAATATTCGCCACTTTATCACGAAGTAGATGTGTTGGGCGACGATGCTGTGAAAGAGACCTATCTGAAACTACCCTATCATGAAGCAGCAGCGTTGGTAGACCGGTTTTCTAAAACTAAAATTTCAGCAAACGAAGAAGCTCCAGAGGCGCTGAAAAAACTTTTCCTCCAAATGCAGAAAATTCCGGATTGGTACGATGAAAATTTGGCCAATGTCGGGGCAAGGTTCTGCATGCGTACCGGCACAAACGCCTTGATAATTCTGCGGGATTTTACGCTGATGGGTGGTTACGATTTCGCCTACCTCAACAAACCCTTGGTTTTTACGGGAGTTTTGAAGAAAGGTGCGGTAAAACGCCTAAAAGACACGCTCGAATTCTGGGTGAACGTAACGCGGGAAAATGCATTAAAAATAAATTCTGATGCCTATCAATTGATCGTAAGAACGCGGTTGATGCATTCCTATGCGCGCCTGAAAATTAAAGAGAAAAACAAAGACTGGGATTATGGAAACTGGGGCGAACCAATTAACACGTGGGATATGGTCGCTACTTACACCGGCTTCAGCCTTGTTTTTATGCAGGGCCTAAAAAAACTCGGAATCATTATCTCCGAAGAGGAAGAAAAAGGGGTTTTTCATCTCTGGAAATACATCGGCTACCTTCTCGGTATTCCCGCAGATCTTATGCCTGAAAACCGGCAGCAGGCGACTGAACAGTTTTATCTTTGGACGGCAACCCAGGCAAAAGGGGATGAAGATTCCGCTCATCTGGCGAAAGCTTTGCTGGATGAAAACCTCCAGTCCACGATTCTGAAATATGAATTCCAGCGCAAAAACCTGCGGTATCTTCACATCTGCTGCAACTGGTATCTGTTGGATGCTGAAATCAACAATAGACTCCTGATTCCCGCAGTTGCCGTGCCTCATCTCTTCCCTTCCCTCATCAGAAAAGCCAATATTCTGACGCAGAAAATTTTTAAATTATCTTCGGAAAAGAAATACAGTCAACTCGTGAAAACCGGGAATAAGCAGCAACTGAAAGTACTTGATGATTACCTAAAACACACCCCGAAAGATTTTCATTACTAGGCAGTTTTTGAGAATTTTATAGGATAAAATAAAGAAGAATTCCGTATTTTTGTATAAATATAAATATACAAATGAGCAGTACTGACGATAAGAAAAAAGCACTGGCACTGGTGCTTGAAAAGCTTGATAAAACATACGGAAAAGGAACGGTCATGACTTTGGGAGATGCTTCCGTTGACACTTCCATCGAAGTCATTCCTTCCGGTTCACTCGGTCTGGATCTGGCTTTAGGAGTTGGCGGTTATCCTAGAGGTAGAGTGATCGAAATTTACGGCCCTGAATCTTCAGGTAAAACCACCTTAACCTTGCACGCGATCGCAGAAGCGCAGAAAGCCGGCGGAATCGCTGCTTTCATTGATGCGGAACATGCTTTCGACAGACATTACGCTTCCAAACTCGGGATCAATCTTGATGATTTAATCATTTCACAACCCGACAACGGAGAGCAGGCTTTGGAAATTGCCGATAATTTAATCCGTTCAGGCGCCATCGATATCGTGGTGATTGACTCGGTTGCGGCATTAACGCCAAAAGCGGAAATTGAAGGGGAAATGGGTGATTCGAAAATGGGGCTTCACGCAAGGCTGATGTCTCAGGCACTGAGAAAATTGACCGCTACAATTTCCAAAACAAAATGTACCGTAATTTTCATCAACCAATTGAGGGAAAAAATCGGGGTAATGTTCGGAAATCCTGAAACCACTACCGGCGGAAACGCCTTGAAGTTTTACGCATCTGTAAGAATCGACATCCGAAAAGCCAGTGCGCCTATTAAAACCGGGGACGAAGCTGTAGGAAGCCGTGTGAAAGTAAAAATTGTGAAAAACAAAGTCGCACCACCTTTCAAAATGGCGGAGTTCGACATTATGTACGGCGAAGGGGTTTCGAAAGTGGGAGAAATTCTGGATATGGCTGTAGAAACAGGCATCGTGAAAAAAAGCGGTTCATGGTTCAGCTACGACGAAACAAAACTTGGTCAGGGACGTGATGCCGTAAGAGACATGCTGAAAGACAATCCTGAACTTGCGGAAGAACTTGAAGGCAAGATCAAAGAACATTTGCTGAACAAATAATTCAGAATCAATTAAATTTAAAAGACAGCTACGCGCTGTCTTTTTTTTCTCATCTCTTCACAGAAAATGTCAAAATGTCATTTTCTTCAATCTGGTATTTTTTTTGAAAAATGAACCGGGAATAAAAATCTTAAAATTATGACGAAAGGAAATATCAATGTTTCAGTGGAAAATATTTTTCCGCTGATTAAAAAGTTTCTCTACAGCGATCACGAAATATTCCTGCGGGAGTTGATTTCCAATGCGACCGATGCTACTTTAAAATTGAAACACCTCACCAACATTGGTGAAGCGAAGGTAGATTACGGCAATCCGTACATTGAAGTAAAAATCGATAAGGAAAATAAGAAACTCCACATTATTGACCAGGGAATCGGGATGACTGGTGAAGAGGTTGAAAAATACATTAATCAGGTGGCTTTTTCAGGAGCAGAAGAGTTCCTTGAAAAATATAAAGACACTGCCAAAGATTCAGGAATCATCGGCCATTTCGGTCTAGGTTTTTACTCAGCTTTCATGGTTGCCGAAAAAGTGGAACTGATTACCAAATCTTTTAAAGATAGTGAACCGGCTGTGCGATGGATCTGCGACGGCAGTCCGGAATTCTCTCTGGAAGAAACCACCGACAAAACCGACAGGGGTACTGAAATCATCCTCCACATCGCAGAAGATTCCACAGAATTCCTGGAAGAATCCAGAATTCGGGAACTTTTACTGAAATATAACCGATTCATGCCGGTTCCCATTAAATTCGGAACCAAAAAAGAAACCTTGCCTTTGCCGGAAGACGCCGCAGAAGATGCAAAACCGGAAACGAAGGAAGTGGATAATATCATCAACAATCCGACACCGGCGTGGACGAAAGCTCCGGCTGAACTTAAAGATGAAGATTACCGGAATTTTTACAGGGAACTGTATCCGATGCAGTTCGAGGATCCTTTGTTCCACATTCATTTAAATGTCGATTATCCGTTCAACCTGACCGGAATTCTCTTCTTCCCAAAACTGGCAAACAACCTGAATATCGAAAAAGACAAAATCCAGCTTTATCAAAACCAGGTATATGTAACGGACGAGGTCAAAGGAATCGTTCCGGATTTTCTAATGCTTCTGAGAGGAGTGATCGATTCTCCTGACATTCCGCTGAATGTCTCCCGTTCTTACCTTCAGGCTGACGGGGCGGTGAAGAAAATCTCTTCTTACATCACCAAAAAAGTGGGCGACAAAATGGCTTCGCTTATCAATGAAAATCGTGAAGATTTCGAGAAAAAATGGAACGACATTAAAATCGTTATTGAATACGGAATTATTTCGGAAGAGAAATTTGCGGAAAAATCTGATAAATTCGCGTTATATCCGAACGTTGACGGTCAATATTTCCTCTGGAATGAACTCGAAGAAAAAATCAAGGCCAACCAGACCGACAAAGAAGGAAATCTGGTGATTCTTTATGCAACAAATGAGCATGATCAGCACAGTTACGTTCAGGCTGCGAAAGACAAAGGCTATGAAGTGCTGCTTCTGGATTCGCCGATTGTGCCGCATCTGATCCAGAAACTGGAAACTACAAAAGAAAAAATCCAGTTTGCAAGGGTGGATGCCGACCACGTAAACAATCTGATTAAAAAAGATGAACCTGTAATTTCAAAACTCAGTGAAACCGAAAAGGAATCACTGAAAAAAAATGTGGAAGAAAGTATTTCTGATACAAAATTCGCGGTTCAGCTGGAAGATTTGGACAGTACCGATGCTCCATTCATCATTACCCAACCTGAATTTATGCGCCGAATGAAAGACATGCAAGCGACCGGTGGTGGCGGAATGTTCGGGATGGGAGGTTTCCCTGAAATGTATAATCTGGTGGTGAATACGAACAGCGAACTTGCCGGAAAAATTTTAAAAACCGAGAATACGGAGGAAAAAACAGCTCATATTAAGCAGGCTTTGGATCTGGCTAAATTATCTCAGAATCTTCTGAAAGGAAAAGATCTGACGGATTTTATCCAGAGAAGCTATCATGAACTGGCGAAATAATTTTGGGAAACTTTTAAGTTAGGCCTTTACAGACTTTATACTGATTCGGCGGAGCCTTTGGCTCCGCCGAATTTATTTTCAAGTTAACATTGCAATAAAAACACATTAATCCAAATAATTGTTTTTATGCTTCATGCGTTGAATCAGCCTTTTCTCATCCTCTTTTGAAACAGGAATTCTCGAAACGGCATTAAAGTTACCGGAAGGATCATTTTCCACATCTTTTCGCCTTTTTATATATTTCTCGTATGTGGTTTCAATTGCGTCATTTAAAAGAGTGATCGGAAGTTTTTCTTTTTGAAGATAACTCAGGGTAAAGTGATAAAATTTTTTCTCGTCATACAGTTCAATGATGAGTCCTGGCAAGCCTTTAAAATTATATGGGCCTTCAGGAATCGTAATATCTTTGGAATACCATGCAACAATATTTCTACTACCGTACTTTCCGACAGCTTTATGACAAACATATCCATTTATAGACTTCGTTTCATCAATTAGTTTCCACACCGTTTTGTTGATCGGTTCAAAGACAAATACATTATTAAGTATTTTCGAATAAACTTTCACGATCCCGTTTTTTCTGTATACTTCCGGCTGAAATTTCGCTCTTTTAATATTAGAAAAATCAGGGGAAATTATCCCTCCATTCTTTATAGTATTAAAAGCATATCCAATCGCTTTCTTAGTTAAGGAATCCTGTTTTATCTTTAGATCACTCCTGAATAATGACACATTTTTCCCGATTAAAAGGCTAGTTAACTCATCTTGTGTAGTAGAAACATCCAAAGTATCTACTAAAAAAATCATTTGGTATTTACACTGCAAGTAAGAACTGTCAACTTTATTTTGACCGAAACTCAAAATACCTGTTAAAAATGATATTGTGATATAGAATTTATGCATTTTTCAATTTTAAAAACTCCGATACAAGCCATTTCCTGAATTAATTCGCTTCGTTTGTTATATCAGTACAACTAAGTTAGCACAACTAAAAAACAAGAGTAGAACAAATTTTTCATAGATAATGTAGAAGCAAGGAAATAAACTTTAGTATTTAATAAAAAAGACCTCACAATTCCTCCAAAGGATTCCAGAAAATCTTTCTAAAATCCTGGATGCTGTTTCCTTTCACTTTAATTCCTTCTTTACCTAACTTTTCAGTGAATTCATCCAGACAACTGGCCGTAATGTGTCCAGACGAATTGCAAACCCGGTGCGCAGGAAAATTTACTTCATAGTTTCTCAAAGCGTTGCCAACATGACGCGCATGGTTCGGATAACCAACTGCTTTCGCAATCGCGCCGTAGCTCGTCACGCGTCCTTCCGGAATCATCATGATGATTTCAAAAACCTGTTTTCTGAACATTTCATCCATCCTTCAAAATTAAGATTTTATAAATTCTTATCTTTGCGCAAAGCAAAAAATTTATGAATAAACCGATTACCGAATTTATCGAAAAATACTATTTACATTTCAACGCTGCGGCTTTAGTAGACGCTTCCAAAGCATATGTTGCCCACCTGAAAGACGGCGGAAAAATGATGATTACCCTTGCCGGAGCCATGTCAACTGCCGAACTCGGCAAAATTCTGGCGGAAATGATCCGTCAGGACAAAGTACAGTTCATCTCCTGTACCGGCGCCAATCTGGAAGAAGATCTCATGAACCTCGTAGCACATTCCCATTACGAAAGGGTTCCCAATTACCGGGATCTGACCCCGGAGCAGGAATGGGCTTTACTGGAAAAAGGCCTGAACAGGGTGACCGATACCTGTATTCCGGAAGAGGAAGCCTTTAGAAGGTTACAGAAACACATCTTCGAAATCTGGAAAGACGCCGAAACGAAAGGAGAAAGATATTTTCCGCATGAATATATGTACAAAATGCTTTTATCTGGCGTTCTGGAACAATATTATGAAATTCCGAAAGAAAATTCCTGGATGCTTGCTGCTGCAGAAAAAAACCTACCGATTGTTGTACCGGGCTGGGAAGATTCCACAATGGGAAATATTTTCGCGAGTTACTGCATCAAAGGAGAATTACAGCCTTCTACAATGAAATCCGGTATTGAATACATGACTCACCTGGCCGACTGGTATCCAAAAAACTCAGGCGGAAAAGGTGTCGGATTCTTTCAGATTGGTGGTGGAATCGCAGGTGATTTCCCGATCTGCGTGGTTCCAATGCTGTATCAGGATATGGAAATGCACGACATTCCGTTCTGGTCTTATTTCTGTCAGATTTCCGATTCCACAACTTCATACGGTTCTTATTCGGGGGCGGTTCCCAACGAAAAAATCACATGGGGAAAACTGGATATCACAACACCGAAGTTTATCGTTGAAAGTGATGCCACCATCTGTGCACCGTTAATGTTCTCTTATATTCTGGAGAATTCTTAGCTCAGCATTTCCTAAAAAATTAAAAATGTACAACTCAAAAAGTTGTACATTTTTTTTAAATATATAAGACTTCTGTTAACTATTTTAGTTGCTAAAACCTGAATTTCCGGTTTTCTTTTTTTTCACCCAGATGTTTTTTTGCCGTAATCCTTTTTTCAATCTGCCTTTTTGAAGGTTTTGTGGCTCTTCGCGGCTTGGGTTTAATTAAAGACTTATTGACGATTTCCAGAATTCTGTCAGTGGCAATTTTCTTGTTCTGAAGCTGAGTCCGGCTTTCTGAAACGGTAAGCTGCAGGATTCCTTCTAGGTTGATTCTGTTTTTAAGCTTTGTAGAAATTAGTTCTATTTCATCATCATTGAAAAAATCCGTGTCAGAAAGCTTCCACATCACTGTAACCGCGGTTTCCACTTTGTTCACGTTCTGTCCGCCTGCTCCGCTGCTGCGGGAGGTTTTGTAAGTAAGCTCTTTTGAGAAATCTTTCATTTATAATTAAAGTAATGTCTGGTACGGTTGAACCAAATTTAACAATTCTTTTCGGTTAATCTTTCCGTTTGGGATCCGCGAAAATTTGGGCAGGTAAAAGATTTCTTTCGGCCTGTGGTTTTTTGACAGTGAAACTTCAATTTCATCCAACACATCTGCAATCTTATGTCTTAATTCTTCTGAGTCCTCACCTTCTACAATCAGGATCAATTTCTGCCCCAACCTTTCATCATTTAAAGCAGAAAACACCACTTCATTTGGAAGTTTCTTACTCACCAACGCTTCTAATTTTTCTGGATGAATCTTCAGTCCCCCAGAATTGATGACGTTATCGAACCGCCCGATGAATTTAAATTTTTGATCACCAATTAACTCAACTAAATCATTAGTCCGAATGATTTCCGGGCTGAGTTTGGGCGCATTGATAATGAGACAACCTCTATCATCCAGATCAATTTCAATACCTTTGAAAACAGTGAAATATTCTTCGACAACCGGATAAATTTGCTTCAGTGCAATATGGGAAAGGGTTTCAGACATTCCGTAGGTCTCATAAATTTTTGAATTTTTCAATCCTGCCTGATGAATCTTTTGCTTTAAATTTTCTGAAACCTTTGCACCGCCAATAATAAGATTTCTGATCAAATGGATCTTCTCCAACGAATTCTCAACCTGCAGCGGAGACATTGCGCAGAAATCAAATTCCTCACTGAGATTTTCCAATGGATTCGAGGTCGGATTTTTAACGGTAAGTTTCAGCTTTCGTGAAATGGAACGTACCAGCATCATCTTTCCGGAGATATATTCCACCGGAAGGCACAATAATGCCGAGTCCCCTTCTTTCAGTTTCAGGAAATCGCAGGTCATTTGTGCCGAACTGAGCATCTTATTTTTTTCAATCTGAAAGATTTTCGGAGCGCCAGTGGAGCCTGAAGTCTGTACGGCGACGGCTTTGGACGGCGAAAACCACTCTTTTAGAAAAATTTGCACTTTTTCTTCAAAATCACTTTCGTCTGATAAACGATTCATATTGAAGTCCTTAAAATCAATGGTCATTTCCTGAAAAAATTTATTAAAAGATTTTTGGTATTTAAATGAAGAAATTATTTGCAGTTATTAAAAATTATTTTAAATTTGCACCACAATAATTGAGACCCATGGTGTAACGGTAGCACTTCGGTTTTTGGTACCGTCAGTTGGGGTTCGAATCCCTGTGGGTCTACAATTTAAAAGAAGCCTTCTGAAATTCAGAAGGCTTCTTTATTTTACATTCTGTCTACCGTTCCGATTCCCAGAAGCTCCAACGATTTTTTAATTGTTTTTCCAGTTAAAGCAGAAAGTTCGAGACGGAACTGTTTGATTCCCTCGTTCTCCTGTTTCATCATCGGATTGTTCTGATAAAAGGAATTGAAGGACTTCACGAGTTCATAAAGATAATTCGCAACTAAAGCGGGACTTAAAACTTCAGCAGCTTTTGAAATGACTTCTTTATAGTTAGACAGCTGCATGATCAATTCTTTTTCAGATGCGTTCAGATCATAATCAGCTTCAGCCTCACCAGCTTTAAAATCCGCCTTATTGAGCAGCGACTGGATCCTTGCATAGGTATACTGGATGAAAGGCCCTGTATTCCCGTTAAAATCGATACTTTCAGCCGGATTAAAGAGCATTTTTTTCTTCGGATCCACTTTCAGCATAAAATATTTCAGTGCGCCCATTCCGACCGTTTCATAGGATTTCTCTTTTTCTTTGTCAGAAAGATTTTCCAGTTTCCCTAATTCCTGAGATTTCTCTTTGGCAGTTCTGTGCATTTCCTCCATAAGGTCGTCAGCATCTACAACCGTCCCTTCACGGGACTTCATTTTGCCGTCAGGAAGCTCTACCATACCGTAAGATAGATGGAACAGATTTTCAGCCCATTTATATCCCAGTTTTTTAAGGATTTTAAACAATACATCAAAATGATAATCCTGTTCATTCCCGACCGTGTAAATCAGTTTCTGAATATCATTCTCTTTAAAACGTTCCACTGCGGTGCCCAAATCCTGAGTCATGTACACGGAGGTACCATCAGAACGGAGAAGCAGTTTATGATCGAGTCCTTCTTCAGTAAGATCGCACCACACCGATCCGTCTTCCTTGCGGTACAGAACGCCGTTATTCAAGCCTTCGTGAATTAAATCTTTACCCAAAATATAGGTATTGCTTTCGTACTGCACCATATCGAAATCGACTCCAAGTCTTTTATAGGTTTCCGCAAAACCTGCATAAACCCAGGAGTTCATTTCATTCCAGAGATCCCTCACATGAGCATCGCCTTTTTCCCAGTCTAGAAGCATTTTCTGCGCTTCCTGAATAAGCTGCGCATTTTTCTTTGCCGATTCTTCATCACTCCCTGACGCTATAAGTTCTGAAATTTGCTTTTTATAATTTTTATCGAATTCCACATAGTAATTCCCAACGAATTTATCACCCTTGAGATGAGTGGATTCCGGTGTCTGTCCGTTTCCGAATTTTTCCCACGCCAACATCGATTTGCAGATGTGAATACCCCGGTCGTTGATAATCTGGGTTTTTAACACATTGTACCCATCTTCTTTAAGTATCTGAGCGACCGAAAATCCCAAAAGATTGTTACGGATATGGCCCAAATGCAGGGGCTTGTTGGTGTTGGGAGAAGAATATTCTACCATCACCGTCTGATTTTTTGGCTGAACAGCGCCGAAATTCTGCTGAAGATTTCTGAAATTGCTGAAAAAGAAGTTATTCTTAATCGTGAGGTTTAAAAAACCTTTTACAACATTATAACTTTGTACAAAATCTGCCTGTGCAGAAAGTGCGTTACCGAGTTCTACCGCAATTAAATCGGGGCCTTTTTTTAGAAGTTTGACGAGCGGAAAAGTTACGATGGTGAAGTCGCCTTCAAACTCCGTTTTGTTCTGCTGGACCTCCAGCTTAAGGTCATTGATCTGATAGGTACTCCGGATAATTTCGGAAATTTTATGCTGGATAAGGTCTTTGATATTCATGATAAAAATTTGATTACAAATATACGGAAATAAAAAAACCACTCCGGAGAGTGGTCTTTTAAAAGATCTGGATAAAATATTACATTTTAATACATCTAGTGTTCATCCTCGGCAAAACCAGTTCGTTTATAGCCTCCGACGGTGTAAATAGTCCCCGGATCGTCTGCAAACTCAACTTTGAAAACAATACTGTCGGACTTGTTTCCACCAGTAGTTGTTGCTGCTCCTTTAAGTATTTTACCTTCTGTAATGGTCATTGCTACATCGTAGGACTGATTTTGCAGATTTGCACCTGAAAACGTTTTTGTAGAGTAGTTAATTGGAGTTTTGACTTTGTATTCATAAGTATTATCATGATCATCAATCCACATCTCCTGACCATTATTTGCTGCGGTATTATACGTTGTTAACAATGTATAACCGAAGTTATAAACATCCTGTCCATCAACTGTGAATTTTACATACCAATCACCAGCCATTTCCTGGGTCGATGTACCTCCCTGATCATCTGACACATCTCCATCTCCTACTCTATCACAAGAAGTAACAAGTCCGATTAGTGACAACATTAACAGTATATTTAAAAATTTCCTTTTCATGATTATTAATTTATTTGGGTTAACGTTGCAGTAAAATTATATCCAGAATCCCATGTAGATGGAATTACAATTGTTTTGGTTGTAGCATTAACAGTTACATTACTCACCATTACATTGCCACCAAAAACACCAACACCATTTGGTTGGGAAGCAACAGTAGCTATACCTGCAGTATAATTCAATTTCAGCCCTCTACTTGCATATGTTGTGCCATAACTTCTTCCCAAATCATAATACCCACCAATGGCATCACTAACTTCATAAGTGCCATCAGTGTTTTTCCAGATTATAACATATTTTAATGGAATGTTAGCTGGGACAGCACCCTGTGAGGGGGTTCTAACAACTTTCGATTCATACAAACCTTCTATGCTTGTTAAAAAATCTCCCGTTTTGTATACATAAATACTCCGGTTAGCGGTAGCGGAAAAACCATCTTTGTTTACTGCTGAATATACCGCTGTATAGCGATCTGCAACATTAAGATTCAAGGTGTTTGCCCCACGATAATCTCCTTGATAGGAAGTTTCAAAAGGTATAACCACTCCGTTTTCGGTTGCTTTAACTCCTGGATCCGTGTAAGAACCTCCCAGTTGTACAAAGGCTGGAGAATTTCCTAACACTTCAAGAACTGGATAATTGGTTACATCGGATAATCCAAAAGTATCAGAATCAGATGAGCAAGAAACTGCGAAAATTAATGCTGACGCATTTATTGCTGCTATTTTTATAATATTCTTTATTTTCATTATTTTAAATTTTAATTTGCATCATACCATAAAGCATCGGTAATCGGTTTCAATCCAGGGAAATTCGCATTGGTCTGGCTTTCCGAAACAGGGTATACAATTCGTCTCGGAAACAAACCATTAGTCGTTCCTTCTACTGAATACGCAAACTGCCCCGGTATATAAGATAAACTCGATTGCGGAACACTGCTAATTTCCGGTATTTTTGTTCTTTTTTGTTCAAAAAATGCTTCATATCCTTTTCCAGGGAAGAAAGAAATCCATTTCTGAGTCAAAATTGCCTCTAGTTGTGGATTCGTTCCCACAGGAAAAGCATAATCACCCGTTAATAGTGCTCCTGGTGAAAGTCCCCATTGACTGAAAGCTTCATTCACTCCCATGTCATAAAGGTTTTTTGCATTGGTGCCGCCATTATATCTTACAGATGCTTCCGCTTGGAGAAAATAACTTTCTGCGGCAGATATAAAATAAACCGGATCCGTAGCCTGCAACTTGATTACTGCTGCATTTACATTTGCAGTATTATCAAAATCACCCTGATCCTGTGAAGGTCCACTGGTATAGAACAATGGCATTCTGGGATCATTGTTGTCAGAAAGATAAGAGTACAATGTTGTACTTGCTCTTAAATTAGTACCAACATTCAATTGCCTTCTGTCAGTTTCGTATAATGGATTACTTTTATTGGCCTGATCTTCGTACTGGGTAATTGCGGCATCAGTAGTAAGGAATTGTGCTCCTGAAGAGTATAATTGCTGAATACCTGCCTGTGCAACTGAAGGTCTGGAATTGGTTTGCCGAATATATAATTTTAACAGCATCGTATTTGCAAAACGCTTCCATCTTTCCATATCACCCCCGAACACCAAATCATCACCGCCAGGGATAACCGTGGTAGAAGAACTACTTAAGTCTTTTGATAAGGCAAGTTTAAGATTGGCAACAAGCCCATCATAAATTATTGCAGGTTCATCAAACTTAGGAGCTAAAATTTCAGAATTTGTTGCTTCAGTAAAAGGTACCGCCCCATAGGAATCTGTAAGAACTTGAAAAGCATAGGCTTCCATAACGGTCGACATTAAATAATAATTCCAATTACCCGAAGTTTCTGCATTCTTTTTTACATTTCTTAAATCCAGGATTGCATCGTACATTGAAGACCAAGCCCCATTGTAATCGCCTGTATTAATAGAATAGTTATCTATCTCTTTGTATTGATTAGCAGCAGCACTTTGAGTAAAATACTGACTCCAGAATCCTCCGATCAGTGCATAATAAGAGCCGGCTGATGTCGCAACTCCCGTTGAAGCGCCACTGAATTCACTGTTAAGTGGTATTTGTTCAGGTGATAAATTATCAGGGTCTCTATTAATGTCGAGCTGATCATTACAAGAAATTATAGAAATCGCGGCTACAAGGCCGAATATGAATATTCTTATTTTTTTCATTTTTTTTTATTTAAAAATTAAACTTAAACATGGCCCCATAGGTTCGTTGGGTTGGGTTGGAACTGAATTCTCCCATTTCACTATTCAAATCATTACCGTAGGTGGTTGATTCAGGATCTACATATGGATTATCCGCAGGTGTCCATAGAAAAAGATTTTTTCCATACAGTGAAAAGGTTGCCCCTTTTATACCCATTCCACCAAGCCATTCCTTAGGAAATTTAAATGCCAGTGAAACATCTCTTAATCTAATAAAAGTTTTATCAATTATGTGCGTTTTTTCAATAGCCGGATTATTGCTGGTATTGTAAAAATTAGCAACATTCTCATAACTTATAGGAGTAGTGTTTTCAGAATAGGTACCGTCTCCATTATCGATCACAGAATTTGGAATGATAAACGGATTTCTGTCATTATAAATGGTTTCGATTCCATTACCATCGAAGTGGCTTAACCTTTTTGTATATGAATACATCTCTCCTCCTTGTTTCCAGTCAATACCAAAAGAAAGACTGACATTCTTGTAAGTGAATGAGTTACGAAGCCCCATTACGAAATCTCTCTCTGATGCCCCAATCTTCTGTTCTTCTTCTGTTTTTTCATAATACCCAGTTGCCGCATTAACAATATACTGGCCTGCGGCATTTGTTTTAGGAACAAATCCGTAAAATGTCCCTATGGTTTCGCCCTCTACAAATTTATAGGTAATTCCATAATTATTAACAAGGACTATTTCTGTATCATCTCCTTTAATGTCTATAACTTTGCTCCTATTCTTCGTGAAAGTATACGTTAAATCCCACTCAAAGTCTTTTGATTTCAAAGGTTTTAAATTGAGAAGTAACTCTACTCCTTTATTTCTTACTGATGCGAAATTTCCCAGTATTTCTCTATATCCTGTAGATCGTGGTAATATTTTAGTAAGTAATATATCTTCAGTACCTCGGTTGTATAATGAGACATCAAAACCAACCCTATTTCTCAGAAATCGACCTTCAGCGCCAACTTCTACTTCAGTTGTAAGCTCATTTTTAAGATCCTCATTACTAACTCTAGTACCAATTTCAAAAGAGTTTACACCACCAAAAGGGTAAAGTAATGAGCCAAAATAGCCATCATTAGTGGTTTGTTCAGCAATTGCATAGACTTGATAAGGCGTAGTATCTTTTCCTGCCTGTGCCCAACCTGCCCTTAATTTTAAGAAATTACTGTCATTCAAAACAATTGCGCTTACCCCAACAGAAGGATAGAAGTAAGAGTTGGATTTCACTGGTAAAGTTGAAGTCCATTCTTCTCGCGCTGTCATTACTAAGAAATATCTGTCTAAAAAACCTAGTTCAGCCGAACCAAAAACATAAAAAAATCTATTTAAATAATTATCCTGAGCCAAAATCGGAGTTGAAGCAGAATTGGAAAGTTCGTAAAAATTCGGTAAATCTAAATCTGTAACCTGTGCTGCCAGAATGTTGCCACTTTTTTGGGTATATCCTGTACCAAGAGCCGTCATCAATCCCCAATTTTTCCCAAACTCAGCCTTATGATTTAAAGTCAGATAAGCATCATACAGTTTATCCGTTCTTTTGGATTCCCGTACGGCACCTACCACTCTGTTCGCAGTTGCTAAGTCCTGAGGCGAACCGGGAACATAGTCAACTATTGCTCCCCATCGCTTGATATCTTCATTCTGAACATCAGCCCCTAACTGTAAGGTTGCCGAAAAGTTATCAGTAAAATCATAATTAAAATTGGTATTTCCAAAAAACCGGTCCGATTTAGCCCTTACAATATTATTATTCAAAACCGAATATGGATTAGACGCATAAGGGGTGAAGAAATATGAAGGGGTGTTATAAATATTTCCCATATCCTGTAGATCAATTAAGCTGACATCATTTGGCATCTGCAGTATTTCCTGAAACACTGACTTACCAAATGAGGCATCATCTCCCTGACCAGTAGGAACTGCATTTGTTTTTCGATGAGAATAATTAGCAGAAACCCTAACCTTCAGTTTATCGAAACTGAGACCTCCATTAAAACCAAACGCCCGGCGCATAAATTTATCATTGTCAGTTGGGAAAACCCCATCAGAGCTGATATCACTGATGGTTAAAGCAGCATCTGCATTATCACCTCCACCTGAAATAGTAGCTGTATTACTAAAAGTGGTACCAATATCAAAAAATTCACGTACGGCATCTTCCAATCCTACATAAGGCTTAATCATCTGACTGTTGTTCACAATTCTGCCCCATGGTCTTATGCTGCCATTAAACATTGGTCCCCAAGAACCATTTTCGTTGGAAGCTGCAGTACCTCCTTCTCCTACCACGGTAGAATAAGAAAGTCCATTCCAACCCTGCCCAAAGCGTGTCTGGATATGAGGCACTCTTGCCACTTCAGAAAAATCAATACTGGATATATAATCAATATTCAATCTTTTTTTACCTCTTTTGGTGGTAATCAAAATCACCCCGTTTGCTCCATCCTTACCATATAACGCGGTCGCCGCTGCACCTTTTAAGAAGTTCATTGACTCTATAATGTTTGGATCTAAATCATTTATAGAAGAGCCGGTATCGAATGTACTGTCAAAACCTGTTTTGCTGGATGACACATTCAACATTGGAGTTCCATCAATTACATAAAGCGGTTGGTTATTACCCAGTGATTTAAATCCTCTTGTAATTATTTTCGGTGTCGCCCCTGGTTGCGCTGGAGCAGAAATATCTACACCCGCTACTTTTCCGGACAGATTTTCAAAAGGATTACTACTCGTAACTTCTCTTAATTGATCACCATCTACAATAGTCTTTCCATAAGTGCTGGATTTTGCCTGTCTTTTAACACCCAGAGCTGTCACAACAACCCCTTCAATCTGCTGCGTTTTAAGGGAGTCTTGCTGTGCACTCATCATATTAAATGAAGCAGCGAGAACTACCACTAAAACGCTTGTTGTTAGTTTCTTCATATCAAATTAAATTTTTCGTTAAAGCAAATGTGCAAAACTTTCTCTATACAAACAAATTTTTTGTTAAAAAATTCTTAATATATTTGTAATAAGTACTTAACATTGGGTGAAAATTAGAGGTTTTATGGAATTGCTAAAAAAATGGTCGGATAATTATATTGAGGCAGGCTGCGATGAAGTAGGCCGTGGTTGCTTATGCGGCCCAGTGGTTGCTGCGGTTGTTATTTTAGATGAAAACTTTATGCAAAATTTGGTTAATGACTCTAAAAAATTAACATTTAAACTCCGTGCGGAGCTTGATTCCTATATTAAGGATCATTCACAGGAATATGCCATCGCTGAACTTCCACCTTCTTTTATTGATGAACACAATATTCTGAATGCCAGTATTCATGCGATGCATCGGGCCCTCGATCAGCTGAAGATCCGGCCGCAACTGATCCTCGTGGACGGTAACCGTTTTCATCCTTATAATTTTATTCCTCATCAATGTATTGTGAAAGGTGACACCAAACTTCTTTCCATTGCTGCGGCGTCTATTCTGGCTAAAAATTACCGGGACAAACTCATGATGGAACTCCATGAAGAATTTCCCCATTACGGCTGGAATACCAATATGGGCTATGCAACCAGGGAGCATCGGGATGCGCTTGTGAAATTCGGCCCCACCATTCATCACCGGCGTTCCTTCCGGTTAGATTATAGTTATACGGACGAAGATGATACTTTGTAGCTTTTTTACTAAATTTAAAAGGCTGTTTTAGGAGCAATAATTATGGAGAACTTTAAGCACAAAAAAGCGGAAAAATATTTTTCCGCTTTTTTATATACATATATATAAGGTGTACTTATTTCTTTTTATTCGTATGTTGCTGCTGTACTTTTTGCTGCTCCTGTGCTTTCTCCATCATCTCCCGCATTCTTTTTTGGAAATTGCCTTCTTTTTTAGGCTCTTTCAGTTTATTCGCCTGAATTTGTGCGTGGATCTTCTTCTCATCCAGAATCCAGTATTTAATGACAAGTATAATTAAAATGTTGATCGCATTGGATACAAAATAATACCACGAAAGTCCTGAAGCTGAAGTATTCAGAAAGAAAAGGAATGTAATCGGGAAAATATACATCATCACCTTCATATTCGGCATCCCTTCCTGCTGTGGCTGCTGAATGTTTCCGGAAGTCATAACGGTATAAATCAAGATAACAACTGTACATGCAATAGCTAAAACACTTAAATGATCCCATCCAAAAAACGGTATTTTAAAAGGGAGCTTGATCAGATCATCATAAGCCGTAAGATCTTTTGCAAACCAGAATCCCTTTCCTCTTAAGTCAATCATATTTGGGAAAAAGCGAAAGAGCGCATAAAATATAGGAATCTGTACCAAAGCCGGTAAACAGCCTGCCATCTGATTGACCCCTGCTTTCCGGTAGATGGCCATGGTTTCCTGCTGTTTCTTCATGGCATCTGCACCTTTCAGTCTGGCATTTACCTCATCAATTTCCGGACGGATTACGCGCATCATCGCACTCAATTTATGCTGTTTGTACATAATCGGTGACAAAATAATCTTTGTAGCAATCGTCATAAGAAAGATCACCCAACCGGCAGCAATTCCGAAATCGGAAAGCCAGTTATAGATAGGAATGAAGAACCATCTGTTTAAAGAGCCAATGAAAGACCAGCCCAAAGGAAGAATCTCATCAAAATTTTTGTTGTATTCCTTTAACAAAGGCATATCCAAAGGCATAAAATACCATTTGAAGCTCTGATTCAGTTCGTTTCCGGCAAGATCTACCTGCCCGTTGAAATTAAATTTCTTCAGAAACTCTCCTTCTTCTATATTTTCCTGGTTACCCTTTGAATTTTTAAAGCCAGATTGTGGTTCAAGGACTGCAGTAAAAAACTGCTGTTTAATCCCAATCCAGTTCAGCGTTTCCTCGGGTTCATCCATTTCAGTTCTGGCATCATAATCATAAGATTTATAATTGTCGAACGTGTAGGCAAATTCGGTGTGGGTTTGTTCCTGAGAACGCCCTTTTTCCATTTCACGAACGCTGTAATCCCAGATAAAATCAGCTTTCCCATCTGTAACCAACTGATTTAAACCCTGTGTTTTTACATGAAAATCGACAGCATATTTATTTGATAAGGTATAAATAAACTGAATTATAGCGCCGTTAACATCAGCCTGCATGGTCACAGAATTGCCGTTCTGTACCGGAGTGAAGACCAAATCTTTTGTGCTGAAGGTTTTTCCTGTTTTGTCTTTGAACTGAAATCCATAGGCGGAATTGTTCTTGTCGAAAAGCAGAAGATTTTTATCGTTCGTATCAGTCTTGGGGTTATAGGCTTTGTATTCATTCAACTGAACTGTAGAAATCTGGCCGCCCAAAGTGGATATTCCCAAGGTCAGTTCCTTGTTTTTCAGCTGAACCTGCTGAATAGCTGCGGATTTCAAACTGTCGTTCAAATTGGTAACCAGAGCCGGTTTCACAGTATTGGAATTAGCTGTGGGGGCAACCTGTGCTGTTTTTGCTGCCTCTTTAACCTTTTGATCTTTGGATTGTTTATTTTGGAAATAAAACATAAATCCGATCAGAATCATTGAAAAGACTGCGAAGCTGAGCAACTGGTTTTTATCCAGTCCGTTATTTTGCTGCATTGTATTTAATTGAATAGTGTATTGTTAAGCAGGATTTTTCACAAAATCCGTTCCTCTTAATTTTGGGTGACAAAAATACTGAATTTTTTGGCAAAGAAGAACTTTTTGTTCCTTTCCTTTAAAAACAGCAGAGGTAGAAAACATTTTGTCCTCTACCTCTTTTTTTTATTTTGCTGATGCAGCCTTTATCAGCGCCTTGAACAAAGGATGCGGGCTGGCTACTGTACTTTTATATTCCGGGTGATACTGAACTCCTACGTAAAAAGGATGATTTTTTAATTCAAGCGTTTCCACCAAACCGGTTTCGGGATTGAAACCTGACGGAACCAGGCCGTTTTTCTCAAACTCTACCTGATATTCGGAGTTGAATTCATACCGGTGACGGTGTCTTTCGGAAATATTCTTGGATCCGTAAATGTCATTGAGTTTCGAGCCCGCTTTCAATGCGCATTTCCACGCACCGAGACGCATCGTTCCGCCTTTTTCCACCACATTTTTCTGTTCTTCCATCAAAGAAATAACCGGTTCAGGTGTGGAAGGATCAAACTCCATTGAATTGGCTTTTTTATATCCCAAAACATTGCGGGCAAACTCGATGGTCATGATCTGCATTCCGAGACAGATGCCCAAAAGCGGAATTTCATTTTCGCGCGAATATTTTGCTGCAAGAACTTTTCCTTCAATGCCTCTGTCGCCAAAACCGGGCGCAATCAGCATTCCGTCAATTCCGTCGAATGTTTCCTTGATGTTTTCTTCAGTTAAATCGCCACTGTATACCCATCTTACGCGCACTTCCGTCTCCAGATCTGCACCTGCATGAATAAAAGCTTCTGCAATGGACTTGTAGGAATCCTGCAGGGAAACGTATTTCCCTACCAAAGCAATTTCTACCGATTTTTTAGGATTCTGGTATCTTTTCAGGAAGCTTTTCCAGTCTTTTAAATCGGCCTCCTTGTCGTTTTTCAGATCAAGCACTTTCAGCACCACATCGTCAAAATCCTGTTTCTGAAGATAAAGCGGAACTTCATAAATCGTGTCCAGATCTTTACATTCAATCACATTTTCAAGAGCTACGTTACAGAACTGGGCAAGTTTTGCGCGCTGCTCTTTCGGAATTTTATGTTCGGTTCTGCAGACCAGAACATCCGCCTGAATTCCGCTTTCCATGAGCTGACGGACCGAATGCTGGGAAGGTTTGGTTTTCAGTTCACCACTTGAAGCCAGAAATGGAAGCAAAGTAAGATGAATGACCATTGTGTTGTTTGCACCCAGCTCCCATTTCAGCTGTCTTACGCTTTCAATATAAGGAAGTGACTCAATATCGCCGACCGTTCCGCCGATTTCGGTGATGATGATGTCGTAATTCTGTTTGGCCAGAATTTTTATCCGGCGCTTGATTTCGTTGGTAATATGAGGAATCACCTGAACGGTTTTTCCGAGAAAATCGCCCTTTCTTTCCTTTTCAATAACCGTCTGGTAAATTTTACCCGTAGTAACGTTATTGTTCTGGGAAGTCGGGGAGTCGAGAAATCTTTCGTAATGTCCTAAATCGAGGTCGGTTTCAGCGCCGTCTTCAGTTACATAACATTCGCCGTGCTCGTAGGGATTTAATGTTCCGGGATCGATATTGATATAAGGGTCAAGTTTCTGGATAGTGACATTAAATCCCCTTGATTTTAGCAGTAAACCAAGCGATGCCGAAACAATTCCTTTTCCTAAAGATGACGTTACCCCTCCAGTGACGAAGATGTATTTCGTGTTCTTTTTACTCATTAGATTTAGGTTTGTGCAAAGTTAGGGGAAAAAGCAATGCAAGACAATGATAAATTGGTCTTAACCAAAAAAACGACACCATTTTTCGGCGCCGTTTTTAATTTAAATGTTTGGAAAACTTTTATTTAACCAGTTCTACAAATAATTTAATGTCTACATATTTTGCCACAGCTCCTCCGGTTGGATCATATTTGATATTGTAATCAAGCCGGTTGATGATAAAATTGGTCTGGAAACCTAAAACTTCTTTACCCTGCTGGTTTTTTGCGATACCGCCGTAGGTTACGGGCACACTCACTTTTTTGGTGACATCTTTTATGGTAAGGTTTCCGGTTAAGATGTATGAATTTCCTTTACCTTTTTTAATGGAGGTGCTCACAAACTTCATGGCAGGAAACTTTTCAGCTTCAAAAAAATCAGCACTTTTCAGGTGATTGTCTCTCATTTCCACATTGGTGTTGATGGAATTTACATCGATCATGAAATCGAATTTTGCATTATTGAGAGCGTTTCCTGTAGTAGTAACGGTTCCGTCCATCTTATCAAATCGTCCTTCCACAAAGCTGATGCCCATATGTTTGATGTTGAAAGAGGCGAATGAATGCATTGGATCTACTTTCCAGGTAGTCTGTGCAGATGCAGTGTTGCTTAAAAAAGCGAAAGCAAAGAATAAAAATAATTTTTTCATTTTATGAAGTTTAATTAGGTGTAAAGATATCACGAAAGAAAGTTTCCTGAATTGATGTATGATATCTTTTGAAGGCAATGTTTGTGAAGAATTTCATTAATTTTACCACATGGCAAAACTTAAAACAGCATATTTCTGTCAGAACTGCGGTACTCAGTATCCGCAATGGCTTGGCCAGTGCAAGAACTGCGGCGAGTGGAATACTTTGGTGGAGGAAATTGTCGAAAAATCACCTTCAAAAACTTTTACCGATAAATCGAAACAGCATATCATCAACATCATTGAGGTTGAAACCAACGAAGAACAGCGCATTGCAACGCCTTCGGAAGAACTGAACCGCGTTTTGGGCGGCGGAATTGTTCTCGGTTCCGTTACTTTAATTGGTGGTGAACCTGGAATTGGAAAATCGACGCTTCTTTTGCAGCTAGCTTTGAAAATGAAGAAGAAAATCCTGTATGTTTCGGGTGAAGAAAGCGCTTCACAGATAAAAATGCGCGCGGACCGTCTGACGGAACTCCAGAACCCCAACTGTTTTCTTTATACGGAAACTTCGGTGGAGAAAATCCTGCACGAAGCCAAAAAACTGAAACCCGATTTTGTCATCATCGATTCTATACAAACCTTACAGAGCCAGCTCATTGAAAGTTCTCCCGGAACGGTTTCCCAGATCCGGGAATGTTCCAACGAGATCATCAAATACGCGAAAGACAGCAACACGCCGGTATTTTTGGTCGGTCATATCACCAAAGACGGCCAGATCGCGGGTCCGAAAGTGCTGGAACATATGGTGGATGTCGTCCTGAATTTCGACGGCGACCGGAACCATCTTTTCCGTTTGTTAAGGGCCAACAAAAACCGTTTCGGTTCAACTTCCGAGATCGGGATTTACGAAATGGTTGCGCAGGGTCTGAAAGAAATCAAAAATCCTTCGGAAATCCTGATCACGAAAAAATTTGAAGAACTTTCAGGCAATTCTGTGGCAGTAACGCTGGAGGGAAACCGCCCCATGCTCATTGAAATTCAGGCTTTGGTAAGTTCTGCAGTGTACGGAACACCGCAGAGAAGCTGCACCGGTTTTGATTCAAAAAGACTGAATATGCTCTTGGCAGTTCTGGAAAAACGCTCCGGCTTCCAGTTGGGTTCGAAAGATGTTTTCCTGAACATTACCGGTGGAATTAAAACCGATGATCCTGCACTCGATTTGGCTGTAGTGGCATCTGTCCTTTCTTCCAACGAGGATATTGCGATTTCAGAACATTTCTGTTTTGCGGGAGAAATAGGACTGAGTGGCGAAATCCGTCCGGTTCCGCAGATTGAACAAAGGATTTCCGAGGCTGAAAAACTCGGTTATGAAAAGATTTTTGTTTCGAACCTGAATAAGATTCCAAAGAAAAAATTCGGGATTATCATTGTGGAAGTGAGCAAGATTGAGGATTTTCACGAACATTTGTTCTAAATTCACTTCATGAATTTCCTCGCCCACTCCTACCTCACCTTTACCGATGAACAGATTGTCGGACAGTTTCTGGAAGATTTTATCCGGAACAAAGACCGTTTTTCCTTTCCGAAAAAAATAGGTGAAGGCATCACACTGCACCGGGAGATCGATACCTTTACGGATGCGCATCCCGAAATTCATGAAGCGAAGAAAATTTTCAGCCCTTTGGTGAGACTATATTCCGGAGCATTTGTTGACGTAGCTTTTGACTATTTTCTGGCCAATTCGCTGCCTGAAAAAATCCTGAAAAAACATTCCGAAAACGTTTACAGGGTTTTGAGAACCCACGAACACATTTTTCCGGAAAATTTTAAAAGAATGCTGGACGGTATGGAGAGAGACAACTGGCTCTATCATTACCGCGACGAAAGTGGCATTGGATTTTCTTTCCGCAATGTGCTGAACAAAGCGAAATATCTCGATAAAAACATAGGCGTTTTCGAGGTTTTCCTGAACAATAAACCTCAGTTAAAAATTCATTTTGAACTTTTCTTTCCCGATTTGCTCGCACATGCAAAAAAGATCAATGCAGAATTCAGTACCTAGAAATTCTGGTACAGGTAACGGTCGGGATAATTGAGTTTGTGGCTTTTTCTGTTGCCGCCCACAATGATATGAATGATATTCATCTGGTCATCAAAACGGTTATAGAGCAGGCTTACGGCAGTCTCCACTTTTTTCGGAGCATTGGTTTTTTCGGATTCCAGATAAATGTTCACCGCTTCCTGATCTTCTTCAAATCCTATATATGTAATTTTCAGGAAATTGTTGTCCACTTTCAGTTTCAGGTATTCTTCACAGTATTTTACGAGAAATGCGTTGATTTCCTGTTTGTATTTAGGGTCATTAAAGTGAACCGCTTTCCCGTATTTTTCATTTAGAGCGTTTTCAAGGTCATCCAGAAAAAATTTCCCGCTGATTTCGAAAGTTTTCGAGGCCGGATTGTATTTAAATTCAACAGAACCAACGTGATAGGGATGAATTTCTTTTGCCTGGACAGAAGAAACAAGAAAAAAAATGAAAACAATTAACAACTTTTGCATGGTCCAAAGTTAAATAAATTTTGTATTATCGTCGCTGAATACTTTATTGAAAATGACGGATCTGCTTCTTTACTTACAACTCGGATGGGAACATATCATTTCCTTTGATGCGCTCGATCATCAGCTGTTTGTTTTGGTTTTAGTAGCGGTTTATTCGTTCAGGGAATACAAAAAAATCCTTTGGCTCGTCACCGCGTTTACCATTGGCCACTCCCTGACTTTGGCTTTAAGCATCCTGGATATCGTAAGGATTCCTGCCAATTGGGTAGAGTTTTTGATTCCGCTGACCATTTTTATTACCGCCCTTGATAATCTTCTGATGAGAAACAGACAGCAGAATTTAATGCGGATGAACTATTACCTCGCGCTGTTTTTCGGTCTGATCCACGGAATGGGATTTGCCAATACCGCAAGGATGATGATGGCTGCAGAACAGAACATTGCTGTTCCGCTTTTGGGCTTCAATATTGGTTTGGAACTGGGGCAGATCGCAGTGGTTTCACTGATCCTTTTGACCGAATTTTTACTGATGAGATTTCTGAAAATCAGGAAAGTGTACTGGATCGTCTTCACATCCGCTCTTACGCTCATCATCGCTTTTGTAATAGGTGTGCAAAGATTTCCGGTACATACCTGAAAATAATTAACTATTTTTGATTAAAATTTTTAAACTTTGAATATGAAATTCAAATCCCTCCTTTTATCATTTTTTCTTCCTTTAGGGATGTTTGCCCAGGATGTCCAGAACAATCCTTCAAGCAACCATGGAAATAAATTCGAACAGTTGGGCACCATGCTGCCGACTCCCAATATGTACAGAACCGCTTCGGGCGCGCCCGGACAGGGCTATTGGCAAAACGGTGCCGATTACGAGATTTCAGCGTTTCTTGATGAAGACAAAAGAAACCTTAAAGGTTCCGAAACAGTTACTTACTACAACAATTCTCCGGATGATCTGGAGTATTTATGGCTTCAGCTTGATGAAAACCAACAGTCTTCTGTAAAAAATGCAGGTTATGACGGCGAGTCCACGCTTCCGCGCCAGTCTTTTTCCGACCGCTTGAGAATTACTGAACTGCCTAAAAAAGACAACGGTTACGGCGTAAATCTCGAAAAAGTGACCGACGCATCCGGAAACCCATTGAAATATGTGGTGAACAAAACCATGATGCGGATTGATTTGCCAAAAATCCTGAAAAAAGGAGAGAAATTTATATTTAAGATCGACTGGAATTACAATATTCCCAACCGAATCGCCATGGGCGGAAGAGGCGGCTATGAAAATTTTCCGGAAGACGGCAACGATTTGTACACCATCACCCAGTGGTATCCGCGAATGTGTGTGTACAGCGATTTTAAAGGATGGCAGAACAACCAGTTTACCGGACGCGGCGAATTTGCATTGGCTTTCGGGAACTTTAAAGTAACCATGAATGTTCCTGCGGACCATATTGTTACCGGAACCGGCGTTGGAAAAAATTACGAACAGGTCTTAAGTCCTGCGCAGTTTTCCCGATGGAAACAGGCACAGAATTCAGCAGAACCGCTGGAAATTGTCACCTTGGATGAAGCTAAAAAAGCGGAGAAAAACAAATCAAAACAAAGAAAAACCTGGATTTTTGAAGCCGAAAATGTTCGTGATTTCGCCTGGACTTCCTCCAGAAAATTCATCTGGGACGCGATGAAGGTCACCATTCCTGAAAACGGAAACCAGGTGATGGCCATGAGTTTATATCCGAAAGAAGCCTATAATTTATACCGAAAATTCTCTACAAAAGCGGTCGCCCATACCATAAAAACCTATTCTGAATTTACGATTCCTTACCCTTATCCGGTGGCGCAGTCTATTGAAGCCGCAAACGGAATGGAATATCCGATGATCTGTTTCAATTACGGGAGAACAGAAAAAGACGGCACTTATTCTGAAGGCATCAAAAACGGAATGATTGGCGTGATTATTCATGAAGTCGGGCATAATTTCTTCCCGATGATCATCAATTCCGATGAAAGACAGTGGTCCTGGATGGATGAAGGCCTCAATACATTTGTGGAATATCTGACCGAGGAAAAATGGGACAATAAATTCCCTTCCAGAAGAGGTCCCGCTCACACCATCGTTGATTATATGAAACTCCCGAAAGACCAGCTGGAGCCTATTATGACCAATTCGGAAAACATCAATCAGTTCGGTCCGAATGCGTATTCCAAACCGGCAACTGGTCTGAATATTCTCCGCGAAACCATTATGGGACGTGAACTTTTCGACAAAGCTTTTAAAACGTATGCTAAAAGATGGGCTTTCAAACACCCTGAACCGGCGGATTTCTTCAGAACGATGAATGACGCAAGTGCCGAAAACCTTGACTGGTTCTGGCGCGGCTGGTTTTACGGAATCAATCCTGTAGATATTTCAATCGATAAAGTAACGGTTGCTGGGCCGGATCTGGAAGCGGTTCCAAGATCTCAGGACATCACCTATAATGTTGAAAAACCTTTGCAGAACAGTTTTGAAGATATTTCGAAAATCAGAAACCGCGAAGATAAAAACATCACCTTCTATACCGATAAGGATAAAGAAACCCAGGATTTCTACTGGCGTTACGACCGCGGCATGGAAAAAGTGGACAATGACAAAAAGTATGCTGTGAAAATTGAAAACACGGAAAAAGTTCCTGAAAAGGATAAAGCAAAACTCCAGAATATCACTGCTTACCAAATCGACTTTAGCAATAAAGGAGGCTTGGTGATGCCAATTATCCTTGAATTCACCTTTGAAGACGGTAGCAAACTTGTGGACAAATCTTCAGCCCAGATCTGGAGAAAAAACGAACAGAAGGTTTCCAAAACCTATTATTTCGATAAAAAATTGAAATCCATCCAGCTCGACCCAATGAAAGAAACCGCGGATATTGATACTTCCAACAATTTCTGGGGCGAGATTCCTGTACCTTCATCAAAATTCCAGGTTTTCAAACAGAAAACGGGAGATGCAGCAAGAGGTGCTGCCCAGGAAAGGGTAAACCCGATGCAGGCGGCAGGAAAGAAAAACTAAACGAAAAAAGTCATTCACATCTGAATGACTTTTTTTATGACAAAATTTCACTCTGTTGGCGAAAACCTGCCAAATTTTAACATAAGCAAAGCCACATCTTGCCGAGATCATCATTGGCAAAGTTTTGGAGAAACAGATGGCAAGTCAAAAATTTAACTAAAACAATACAATATGTCAGTAAATTTCAAACCATTAGCAGACCGCGTTCTTATTGAACCAAACGCTGCAGAAACTACAACTGCCTCAGGAATTATTATTCCGGATACCGCAAAAGAAAAACCACAGGAAGGAACCGTAATCGCTGTTGGAAACGGCAAAATCGATGAACCAATGACGGTTAAAGCCGGAGACAAAGTTTTGTACGGAAAATATTCAGGTTCTGAATTGAAACTGGATGGTAAAGATTACCTCATCGTAAGAGAATCTGATTTATTGGGAATTTTAGGATAAAATTGTAAAAAGTAAAAGGTATTCATGTAAAATGATTTTCCATGAATACGTCATTTCATTAATACACTGTACAAAGTACATTAATACAACAAATTATGGCAAAAGAAATAAAATTCGATATCGAATCAAGAGACGCACTGAAAAGAGGCGTAGATGCATTGGCAAATGCAGTTAAAGTAACGTTAGGACCGAAAGGCAGAAATGTAGTGATCGAAAAATCTTTCGGTGCACCGCACGTAACCAAAGACGGTGTTACCGTTGCTAAAGAAATTGAACTGGAAGACCGTGTTGAAAACATGGGAGCTCAGATGGTGAAGGAAGTAGCTTCCAAAACCAACGATATCGCCGGAGACGGAACCACTACTGCAACCGTTCTAGCACAGGCTATCGTTCGCGAAGGTCTGAAAAACGTTGCAGCAGGTGCAAACCCAATGGATCTGAAAAGAGGGATCGACAAAGCAGTTACTGCTGTCGTGAAAAACCTCGTTTCTCAGTCTCAGGAAGTGGGCGATACTTCAGAAAAAATCAGACAGATTGCTTCAATCTCTGCGAACAACGATGATACCATCGGAACGCTGATCGCTGAAGCGTTCGGAAAAGTGGGTAAAGAAGGTGTAATTACGGTGGAAGAAGCAAAAGGAACCGACACTACAGTTGATGTGGTGGAAGGAATGCAGTTCGACAGAGGTTACCAGTCTCCTTACTTCGTGACCAATCCTGAAAAGATGGTTGCGGAACTTGAAAATCCATACATCTTGTTGGTAGAGAAAAAAATCTCTTCCATGAAAGAATTGCTTCCGGTTCTGGAACCGGTTGCTCAGGCAGGAAAATCACTTTTAATCATCTGTGAAGAGGTTGAAGGGGAAGCTTTGGCTACTTTGGTCGTGAACAAACTAAGAGGTTCGTTGAAAATCGCAGCAGTGAAAGCTCCTGGATTTGGCGACAGAAGAAAAGCAATGTTGGAAGACATCGCAATCTTAACCGGAGGAACTGTTATTTCTGAAGAAAGAGGGTTCACCATGGAAAACGCTACGTTGGAAATGTTGGGTACTGCTGAAAAAGTAACCATCGATAAAGACAATACTACTCTTGTAAACGGTGCTGGTGAAGAAAGCCTGATTAAAGGTCGTGTAAACCAGATCAAAGCACAGATGGAATCTACCACTTCCGATTACGACAGAGAAAAACTTCAGGAAAGACTGGCCAAACTGGCCGGCGGAGTTGCCGTACTGTACGTAGGTGCTGCTTCTGAAGTGGAAATGAAAGAGAAAAAAGACCGTGTTGACGATGCATTGCATGCAACAAGAGCTGCCGTGGAAGAAGGAATTGTTCCCGGAGGTGGTGTTGCTTTGGTAAGAGCGATCTCGGTGCTGGATTTCGAAGGGGCAAACCAGGACGAATCAACCGGGATCAAGATCGTGAAAAGAGCGATCGAAGAGCCGTTGAGACAGATCGTGGCCAACGCAGGAGGCGAAGGTTCCGTGATCGTGGCGAAAGTTGCGGAAGGAAGCGGAGATTTCGGTTTCAATGCGAAAACCGACGAATATGTAAACATGTACGAAGCAGGAATCATTGACCCTACGAAAGTAGTTCGTGTAGCTTTGGAAAACGCAGCATCCGTATCCGGAATGTTGCTGACGACCGAATGTGTCATCACCGAAGTGAAAAGCGCAGAACCTGCCATGCCTATGGGCGGCGGAGGAATGCCGGGAATGATGTAAGCGGCTTCGCGCCATAAGCATTAAGCAATAGGCTTTAAGCTTACAGCATACTGCCTAAAGCATATAGCAACAAAAAATCCGTTCAGAATTTTCTGAGCGGATTTTTTTTGTGTCACTGCGAACCAACTTGTGTCATTGCAAGGATCGGCTTCCGACGCCAGTCAGGAGCCGCGACGAGGCAGTCCCAACGATAAATAACAAGTCCGCTCAGAAAATTCTGAATGGGCTTTTTACTGCTGACATACAAACTTATTTAATTATATTTGAAAAAGATAAGCTGGGCACACTATACATAGCTACCAATTGTGATGCTTGTATTATTATATCAGACATATAGAAGTCATACTTTTATGAAGTATTCTCGTAAACAAATATCAAAAGCAGGAAATATATTATTAACATCCAAATCACAGGATGAAATAAATGATGCTCTTTTTTTAATTAATGATTGGAGAGCAAATCATTTACAACCATTAAAAGTAATGAAACGTAGACTTGTCAAAGTGATTGAAAAAAATAAAATATCTCCTATTCTTATTTCACAAAGACTTAAACGTTTAACCTCCATTGTATACAAATTAGATTTAAATCCTCAAATGGGATTAGGTGGCATGCAAGATCTAGGAGGATATCGTGCAGTACTAAAGGACGTTAAAGACCTATATAAATTAAAAGCTATCTTAGAAAATACTAATCATTATAATAGATATGAAAAACGTAATGATTACGTAGAATCTCCTAAAACTTCTGGATATAGAAGTATACATTATATTTACAAATATTCTTCAAGAGTCCCTGAGTATGATAATTTAAAAGTTGAATTACAAATTAGGACTAAACTTCAGCACAATTGGGCTACAGCAGTTGAAACTGCAGAAATTATTACCAAAACATCTTTAAAATCTAGTCAAGGTCCAGATGAATGGTTAATTTTATTTAAGATTGTAAGTTCATTATTTGCAATTAAGGAAAATCTTCCTGTATTAGAGGAACATGAAGATATGACTATGCAAGAACTTATGGTTCAATGTTATAGTCTTTGCGAAAAATTGAACGTATTAGATACTTTAAGAGCATTAAGAGTAACAACCGAACATCTTGAAAAACAAAAATTCCCTGGAGATTATTATTTGATACATATAGACACCGAAAAAAAAGGCGTTACAATTAACGTATTTAATAAATCAAAATATGAGTTAGCTACGCAAAGATATTTAGAAATAGAAAGAGCAATTGATGATTCTAAAAGTGCAGTTGTTTTAGTTTCTGCAACTTCATTTAAAGATTTGAAAAAAGCTTATCCAAGTTATTTCCTAGATACCTCTGAATTTCTTAATGCTTTGGAAAAAATAAACGCTAATTGTATTAAACTGAAATTGGTTAAAATGAATGCTTAACATAGTTACTCCCACTACCGAACGAATCCTTTTGGTGTGTCACATCATTTTTTATAATAATTCCCTCTGTTTTGTAAACGAGTTATATCCCATTAAATCATCATTATGCTCAAAATCGAATTCGAAGAGCCTCATTGGTTACCGGAATTATTAGCATTGGAGATTGGGGAGACGACGAGGAGCCAAAACCCGCACCGCTTTTCCATTTAGGATCTGGACAAACGGCGAAAACTATCAGGTTGGCCTTATATAGACAAGGAAGAATCTTCCTGGCAACAAGACTTACTCGGAAATATCCTTGACCGAAGCTAAGCGCTAAATCATCCCTGGATTAAAGATGTTTTTCATATTACCGACCATATTAGAAGACAAAGAAATTATTGAATATCTTTCCTAAACTAAACTACAATCCTTTGGTTTCACTTTATATTCCGGTCCCCAACCCCATCCACCCCCTCCTGAACCCCTCCGGACCATTAATTTAATCTGATGAAAACGATACCCCAAATTAACTTCTCAAAAAGCATTGAAAAAAAATGGTTGGTTTATAAAGAATCTTTTTTTGACAGACTAGATACTTTTACACATATAATTGCAGCTCTGGGTATATGTTTCGCAACATTTATGGTCCTGAAAAATGAACAAAATTTGAATGAAAATGAAAAATTTTTTATCTACCTATCAGGTTTAATTTCTTTGTCATTTTGTTATATAACATATAAAAAATTAACTGAGAAACGTTTGAAAGTTGTTGTAACCAAATGTAATGAAGAACAAAACAGGGCAATGTTAAAAAAGCTTTCTGAAAGCAATGGATGGGTTGAATTTAGGAATGATTCAAATGTATTTGTTTTTTATGAAGATGCAGGGAATCAGAATACCTATATTAAAATACTGTTTCTTCAAAATAATAAGATTTATTTTACTGTTTTAACTGAGAGATTTCGATTGAATTATCCAACTTTTACAGAAAACCGATCCTTAAAAAAGCTTCTAGAAAATTCAGCCCATAATTAGCCCCGCACTGCTACGCGAAATCGCAGCTTACCTCTTTCATGTGCCCTCCCATTCCGCTCCCCAACCCCATCCGCCCGGTTCTGAACCCCGCCGGACCATTAATTTAATCCATCGACGGGGTATTTTACCCTGCTCTTCCGGTAAATGTCCCCAAATTAATGGTTGTTCAACCGGAAAATTGGGGTCCGGAACACCAAATTTGGGGTTAGAAAGCGCACCGACGGGGTCATTTAATGGTCCAATGGAGTAAAAGACCGCAACGAGGCACAAAAAAAGCCCGCCGATGGAGCGGGCCTTTTTGTACATGGCAAATCTTAAGTACCCTGCGGGCTGGAGTTCGTATTTTTACCACTACGGACGAAGAACTGTTTCATTTCATTGAACTTGGTTTCATACCCGTCGGCGCCCGTACCTGCACGGTAGCCGGAATAAGCATAATCGGCCAGCGCTGCCTGGTAGTTATCATAGTCGTGGAGGGTCTTGGCGTTCTTCAGTTTGGTCACCATTGCTTCCAGACTCGTAATCAGGCTGTCGAGCACTTCCCTGCTTTTGAGATCCCTTTCGAACTCGTCCCAATCCACATCGGCCACCGAAAGGCCGGGGTTGCTTTTATGGTAATCGTTCACTTTGTTCACGAGCAGCTTGTTCTGTTCGTTGATGCTGCCGTACCGCTGCCGTTCTTCGCTGGTGAGTGTTACATTCACTGCACTCAGTGCATTTTCCAATTCAGCAACTGCAGCTTTTGCGGCAGTTACCTGTGCTGCGCTCAGGTGCGCGCTGTTTAAATTAGTTAATGGCATAGTATGAAGTTTTTTTGTTGAATAAAATTAATCATTTTTCTCAATATCAAAACATAACCTGCTGACTTTTAACACATCATGAGTAAAAATTTTGATCATTTTATCAATTACTTTTGTTCATCAGAGTTCTAATAACGGTGCATTTTTCTTCAAAGGAAAGCCTAGTTTATTTTTTGTGAGTTTACTTTAGTATATTTGGTTTCGAACTTAATGATAATGTGTGAGACACTTGAGGACTCAAAAATGCTGAATGTAATATCTAAATAATACAGTAGAAATTCCATGAAAAAGATTGCACCGTTATTTTTATTATTTATTTGTAGTGTATGTTATTCGCAACTACGACCAAATATCTTAGAATTAGCAAATAAACTATCAAATTTTGAGAGAGCAGAGTCACAATATGTGAATGTTGACGGAGCCCCAAGTAAGGTTTATATTATTTATGACAGCATTAATAAAACAGCTACGCAAGAAGAAATTGAATATTTAGCTTTTAGTAGAAATCCAGTTTTGAAAGCTTATTTTTCACAAAGTCTTGTTAATAGGAAATCAAATAAAATTGTTGACTTATATAAACAGCATATGCAAGATAACGACTCTGTGCAGATAAAAACGGGTTGCGTTGTAAATAATATTAACTTGGCAAACGACCTGTATCAAAGCGTTTATAATATTCCCCGCTTGATTGCCGAGGCAAAAGAATATAAAGATATTTTGAATTCAAAAAAATTTGTCGGAGATCAATATATGACAGACGAAATTAAAAAAAGGTCCGAAAATTATAAAAACTGGACCGTTAAAGAAGCAAATGAATTATTATATCAATTGGATGAAACTGCTTTGGAAAATAAAAATACCCCAAAAAATATAGTCGAGTATATTTGTCAGATCAATCAATACTTTAAAAAAAAGCTTCCATATTTTAAAAAACTGGACTTTTTCAAATTAAAATACAAATCTGAAGTAATCACCAATTACATTAGTTTTTGCGAAGGCACATAAAAAGTACGGTTCAGGGTTTGTGAACCGGCCTTCAGTATATTTGAATTTTGTAATTAAGTATTAAGACTGTGATAGTAAAAGTTCTGTATAATCATAAAAACCTGAAATATGAATAGATTAAATTTAATGCTAATGATGCTTTTTTTCTTACCAAATTTTATCTTTTGTCAAGATCTCATGGGGTACTCTATATTAAAAACAAATTCCGGTGAAGTTAAAATTCCAGGCAATTGGGTGCAATTAAATAAAATAGAGGATTCCGGTCAAACTTATTTAAAAAATAAAGATGGAGTAATAATAGCAATTGCTCAAAATCCTAAAAAAGCATATTCTTTCTTTAAAAGCAATAAATCAGATTTTGAAAACGTAAAGCTCTTCTATATTTGGGATTCAGATTACAGGAAAGAAAATAAATTTAAAACAGAAAAGATCAAAGAAAATTCTAAATTAGAATATATAATTTGGAAATATAATGATGAAAAAGAAGATAATATATTTCTATTCGGTTCAACTAAAAATAATTTTTTGAATCTGCTCGTTTATACAGATAAATGGAGTCAAGATGAAAAAATAATCTTTTTAGAAAATCTATATAAATTGAATAAATAACTCAGTTTTTTTCCTGTCCCTCGCTGCCGAACGAATTCTTCGTGTGGCGCACGGGATGATACATCAAGATTCACTCTCCTCCACCTCATGCTTCAGCTGCGATTTGTACAGCGTCGCGTAATAACCGTTCTGGTGCAGCAGTTCCATGTGTCTGCCTTCTTCCACAATCTTCCCGCCATCCATAACGATGATCTTGTCGGCTTTTTCAATCGTGGAAAGCCGGTGCGCGATAATGATGGAGGTCCGGTTTTTCGTGATTTTTTCCGTGGCACGCTGGATGAGTTTTTCACTTTCGTGATCAATGGATGACGTGGCTTCATCCAGAATCAGGATCTTGGGATCCGACAGATAGGCTCTTAAAAATGACAGCAGCTGTCGCTGGCCCAGGGAAATGGAGCTGCCGCGTTCGCTCACGACATATTCATAACCGCCCGGAAGGCTTTCGATAAATTCATCTACTTCGATATCCTGTGCCACTTTGCGGATCCGTTCCATCGTCACGGTATCGTCGCCAAAGGCCAGGTTTTCAAAAATGGTTCCGTGGAAAAGGAACACATCCTGCAGTACCACGCCGATATGGCTCCTTAAATTATAGAGTTCATAGTCCTTCAGATTCACATCATCCAAAAGAATCTTTCCGGAATTGATGTCATAAAGACGGGTGATCAGACTGATGATCGTGGATTTTCCGGCACCGGTTGCCCCGACAATCGCCACGGTTTCTCCCGGATTCACTTTAAAACTGATGCCTTTCAGCACTTCCTGTTTGTCGTCATAGGAAAAATGAACATCGCGGAATTCAATCTTACCATCGAAATGGTCTTTGGAGACCGTCCCTTTGTTCGTCATGGCAAAATCCTCGTCCATGACGCCCAGAACCCTTTCCGCACCCACAATTCCGCGCTGGATGTTGTTGAAGCGGTCGGCAATCTGCCGCAGCGGTCGGATCAGCATGGAGATAAACTGGATAAAGGCAATGACTTTTCCGGCAGTAATCGTCACATATCCGCCATAGAAAAGGATAAATCCGATAAACAGGGAAGAGATCAGTTCCACCACGGGGAAAAAGAGGGAAAAGATAAAAACAGTTCTCAGCAGTGCACTTTTTAACGTGATGTTGATCTCATCAAATTTTTTAAATTCAGCCTGCTGACGGTTAAACACCTGAATGATCGGCATTCCTGCCAGTCTTTCCTGAACGAAGGAATTCTGGTTCGACGTCCATGTTCGTTCGTCGCCAAAGGCTTTCCTCAATCTTTTCTGAAAAAACCTGGTGATGAAGACCATAAGAGGGAGAATAGCCAGGGAAATATAACTCAGGTGTACATCCACCTGAAACATCATGACCAATACGAAAACAATCCGTAAAATATCCCCGAACACCATGAGAAAGCCGTCGGTATACACCGTCGCAATGGTTTCCACATCGCCTACTGCACGCGTGACGAGCTGACCAATTGCAGTCTTGTCGAAAAAAGAAGTTCGGAAATAGATGAGTTTTTTATACAGTTTTTCGCGGATGTCGCGGATGACATTCTGGGAAATAAAGTTGGAAAAATAAACCAGAAAGAAATTAAAAAAAGACTCGGCAAAGACCAACGCCACCAGAATGTAGATATGCTTCATCATCTGCGACTTGTCTTTCAGTTCGATGATGTCGGTATCCACGATCTGCATCGTGAGATATGGCCTGTACGTGGAAATAACAGACAGAACGATGGAAATAGCCAGGGTCAGGATAAACCAGGACCGGAACTTCATCCCGATGCGGAACAGCCGCTGTATAATCTGCCAGGTGGTTTGCTTCTTCATATTTCTTAAACTTCTCTCTTTCCTATTTCTTCAATTTCAAGGGAAGGCAATTTTATACGTTCCTTTTCGAATCTTTTTTCCAATAATTTATAAATACCATATACTACAATTATAGCAAGTGCCCATCCTATTAGGTTCACCCCGGAAAGGCTGTTATAATTACTGTCATCAATGGAGTCGGGGTCAGTAAATCCTATATAAACCCCAGTTGAGAACAAGAATATAACTTGGGTTCCGATATAAATCGCGATGCCCAATATTCCGTAATGCCATTTTACTTTGTTGAATTTTTCTGCCAATGAGGCATAATAACGGTACGCAGCAATTAAAATAAAGATTCCAATCATATTTTTTATTTAAAGTTATATCCTACATCCACCAGAAAAAGACCTTGCGCCGGTGCAGAAGTACCGGCAGAACTGCGGTTTTTGTCCTCAATAATGGTTCTTAAATCTTCAGGTTCCAGTTTTCCGGCTCCTATTTCCACCATCGTTCCAACGATGGCCCTCACCATATTCCTCAGAAAACGGTCTGCTGAGATCGTGAATTTCAGTTCTGTGCCGTTCTGCTCCCACTGTGCTTTATAGATCCTGCAGTTATTGGTTTTATTGTCGGTATGAAGTTTTGAAAAACTCGTAAAATCTTCGTACTCGAATAAAATTTTGCAGGCGTCATTCATCCTTTCGACCTGAAGTTTTCTTTTCCAGAGCTGCCAGGACGAATCCTGGGTAAAAGGATCTTTTTCGATGGAAATCAGGTATTCATAAGTCCTGTAGGTCGCATCAAAACGCGCATGAAAGTCATCTTCAACCTTAAAAATCCGCTTCACCGCAATATCTGGCGGCAGAAAACTGTTGAGCCGGTGCGTGAGGTTTTCATCCGGAATGGTTTCGGTATCGAAATGGGCAAATATTTTTCTGGCATGAACTCCTGTATCGGTCCTTCCCGCTCCTGTGATCTTGATTTCCGCCCGCAACAGGGTTGAAAGTGCTTTTTCAAGTTCCTCCTGAACAGAGATTTCATTCGGCTGGATCTGGTAGCCAAAATAATTTTTGCCGAAGTAAGAAAACTCAATGAAATAGCGCAAGAATATTTTTTTACAAAATTAACTCAATAATTGAAAATACGGCGAATCTGGGAATTAAAATCACCCCTGTGGAAAAATCATGCTTCAAATCCACCAAAAAAATAATGGAAATCGCTATTTTTGCAGCCTATGAAAAGATGGTATCTCTACCCTTTTTCCCTTGGTTATCATTTCGTAACAGCTTTAAGAAACGCAATGTATGACTGGGGAATTTTTAAATCGACTTCCTTTAAAACGCCCGTCATCAATGTCGGAAACCTTTCGGTGGGCGGCAGCGGAAAATCGCCTATGGTCATGTATCTGGCTGAATTTCTATCGCGCCAGTACCGCACCGGGGTACTTTCGCGCGGTTATGGCAGACTCACAAAAGGGTATGGAATCACGAATTACGACAGCAATTATAAGACGGTGGGCGATGAGGCGATGCAGCTTTTCGAAAGGTTTAAGAACCGTTTCGTCATCGGTGTTTCTGAAGAGCGCGTTCCAGGCGCCAAAAAAATGATCGAAGATATGGACCTGAACGTCCTGATTCTGGATGATGCCTTTCAGCACCGCGCCATTAAGCCCGGTTTCAATATTCTGATGACCGATTATGAGGATCCTTATTTCAAGGATTTTCTTCTGCCTGCAGGCGATCTCCGCGAAAGCCGCCACGGTGCAGAGCGCGCACACATCATTATGGTATCCAAATGTCCGGATGATCTCACAGAAGAAAAAAAACAGTATTACATTTCGAGGATAAAACCTCAGCATTACCAGAAAGTATTTTTTTCGAGCATCGGTTACGACGAAAATGTTTATTCAAAGGATAAAGTTCTGCCCGACAATAACCTGGCGTATTATGATATTCTGCTGATTACGGGTATCGCCAATCCGAAACCGCTGCTGAGCCATCTTTCAAAATTTTCGGAGCGGGTGAAACACCTGAAATTCAAGGACCACCATAACTTCTCGGATGATGACATCAAGAAAATCATTGAAGAATATAAAAAACTCGGTGAATACAAACTTATCCTGACGACCGAGAAAGACTATGTAAGGCTGAAAACTTTTGATTACCTCAGAGAGCTTGTTTATTACTGGCCCATTAATGTAAACATAGACCAGAAGGAAGTTTTCAACCAGACCATTGTTAATTATGTCAGAAAAAATTAGCAAATAAAAAAACCTCAAGAAATCTTGAGGTTTTACTTTTACTGTTTTAAAATCTTTTCGAATACTTTTACACCGTCACTTTTTTCAATCTCAATAAAATAGGTTCCTGAATTGAGTTTGGAAATGTCGATCTGGCTATTCTTGATTTTGGGTTCCAGAATTTTCCTTCCTGAAGTATCATATAATACAATGCTTTTTACTTTCTCCGCACTGTTCAGATAAACAATTCCTTTGGAAGGATTGGGATAGAGCAGTATTTTTTTCTCCATATTCAGATCCACTTCACCTGTTGCCAGTGAAGAATCGAAATTCATCCCCAGTGTTGCGTAATCTCGGTTTCCGGCGCCATGGTAAGAAAGCCCCAGGGTATTATCGCCGTGGGCTACAAACACGTCCATTGTTCCGGCTGCATTGGGAACAGGAGTATCTCCAGAACCGCCGGCAAGCGTTCTCGTTGCCACTACGGTTCTGGTAGAGCCCGCAACAGTGTTTGAAATCACAGTCCAGTCCTGGCTTGCATCTGCAGATGGGGTGACTCCAACACCACTGAAAGTGTAGTCTCTTGATGCGGCTGAATTATAGATGAATCCGTCCGCACCATTTGCCATTCCCTGATTTCCGAACCCTAAGCCCAGAAAGGAGTTGCTAGGTCCAATCAGCGTGATTCTCACAATCGTGGGCGTTGTCTCCATCTTTACAGAAACACCGATAGCACCGACTGCAATTGGAGAACCTGAACTGTACTGTGCAAAAGTTAAAATATTTACACCGATGAGTCCTAAAATAAGTAGAATTTTTCTTTTCATATTAATTGGTTTTTAAAAGGTTAATAATATTTGTTTTTTGGGTTTGCACTGCATATTCAAAAGGTTTTATCCCCATATGGTCCGGCTGGTCTCTTATTGCATTGTTTTCTAAAAGAAGCCGTACCAGTTCTTCATTTCCTGTTTTAACGGCCCAGATCAGCGGTGTCGTGCCGTTGTTATCAGCAATATTCGGATCTGCTTTTTTTCGGAGCAGTGCCTGAACTAATTCTTTATTGTAACGGATGCACAAACCTGCCAAAGCCGTTCCTTCCGGGCTTTTATAATTCACATCCTTTACATTGCCAATGAGGAATTCAGCAACCGCTGTATTCCCGCGGTAGCAGGCCAAAATTAAAGGCGAGAAACCCATTTCATTAGTGGTATTGATAACGTCAGGATTTTTTTTCATCAGGTCCTGCATTTCCGCAACTGTTCCGCTTCTGGCCACATCAAACACATTTTTTTCCTGAGACTTCAGAAAAATGAAGTTCATCAGAATAATCAGAATCAGGAATTTAGCTTTCATTGTTTTAGGAGTTCAAAATTGTATTCAACATTTACATTTTCTGCGATTTTCTTCGTCACCACTTTAGGAATAGTTACCTGATAATCCGCCGGTTTCGCCACGAATTTTCCGGATAGAAAAATTTTACCGTCTTTGATATAAATAGTTGCGGCTGAGTTGACTTTGTTATTGACGCCATGAAAATTCATTGTTCCCGAAATACTGCAGTTTTGAGGACTAGAAGTGAGATTTTCCTTTTTAAAACCTGCAATTTTTCCGGTAAAAGTGATTTTGGGATATTTCGCGGATTCTGCATAATTTTCATTGAAATGTTCTTCCATCAGTGCCACTTTGAATTTAAATTTTTTCGTCATTGCAATAACGGCAATATCCCCACTGTCGGCGTTCAATACCGCTACAACAGTAGTGTTTAAGGCATCAACATCCTCAAAAAGAGGAACGGAAGCTTCGAAATGCACATTTCCTGTTTTGGTGAGATATTTCTGGGAGAATGTAAAATTCGCCACCAAAAGAAACGCTATGATTATAAGATTTTTCATTTGATATTTTTTAATTACTGTTGAAGGCCATCGGTTTTCCATTTTTTTATGATTTCAATCTGAGCGGGAGAGAGGCTTCCGCCCTGCGGCATTTTAAGCGGATCTCCGGCTGGTCTCTGGATCCGGTCCAGAATATCATCAATAGCGTTTTTAATAAGAGTGTAATCCGTAAGCGGGAAAAATGCAGATGCGCCATTAGGGGAATGACAAACCACACAGTTATTGTCAATAATGGGTTTAATGTCCTGAGTGAAAGTTACCATAGCAGGAAGAGGAGTGGACTCTGAAATCTCTTCATAAGTTCTGGTCTCACAACTAACGGAAGAAAGTGCTGCGGCAAAAAGCGCTATTTTAATTAAATTTTTCATCGTTCAGTATTAAAAAACCCTGTATAAATTAAATCCGAAAAAGAAATGCCCTTTCGCCCAGTCGCCGGTAGCATTGGTAAGATAACCTGTTTCTGTAATGGGTTGGGAATTTGTAAAAACCAGTTGAAAAACATGACCTCCTGTATCAATATCCATCCCCACTGAAAGCGGATTTTTATAATAATTCCTGTTTTCGAAATTCAGAAAATATTCAGCGTTAAGGGAGACTCTTTTTGAAATTTTATACCGCCCGCCCATTCCGGCAGAAAACATATTTTCATTTTCAACTAGAGGGTTGATGAGATTTTTATGGATAAAACTGGGGGTGAGCTGCAAACTGAATTCCTCGGAAAACCGTCTGGATATCAAGAGTTGTGAAACGTATGCCAACCGGTCATTAAACTTTATGCCGGGATAATTATCTTTATGAAGTTCCGAATTGATGTCCAGAACATTATAGCCTACGACATCAAAAGGCGAATTACCAACCTGTTTCAGAAGGCGGTATTTTGCCCCGAACTCATAGGTTTTCTGGTAGGTATGGCGGGAAACATGCAGTGAAACCCCATCGGTGAGTCCGTAAATTACTCCCAATTTTGTAGTGGCATGATCCAAACCGAAGAAACTTTTAAATCCGTCGCTCACATCCCCGAAACGGTGAGAAATATCAACGTAAAACTCCTTTTTGGCCGCCATTTTTGTTGACTGCCCCGTTACGACCTGCAGCGCTTTGAAGCTTGGCTGGTAATCCTGAGAGGCTGATGCAGTATCTATCTCCTTCAGTAAATCTTCCTGAGCAAAAACAGAGAATCCGGTGAAAATAAGAACAAATAAATAAATTTTTACATCCATATGTTTTTGGTTTAGCTTTGATGATACCAAACAAAATTATAGATAAAAAACCTAACAAAAAGTGACTAAAGTCACACGCGCGGAAGCACCTCGATCCCCAACGGAGATTGTCGTACATTGCCTTCGTGCTCAAATTTTTTGAGGATTCTGCTCACCACTTCGCGTGCGGTTCCGAGATTATTGGCAATTTCTTTATGGGAGATTTTCACCGGGTTTTTGCCGGTGATTTCCACTTTACTCTGGAGATAATCCATAACCCTTTTGTCCAAACGGTAAAAGATGACTTTGTTAACACTTTCCATCATTTCACCATAACGCAGATCATACTCCCGGTAAAAAAAGCGGTTGATTCCTGGATACTTAAGAATCCACCGTAACACCTGATCTGCAGGCAGCAACAGTACATCAGAAGGTTCTTCGGTACATGCAAAAATTTTGCTTTTGCCCTCACTGAATAAAGTGGAAAAAGTCATTATGCAACTCTGTTCAGGCTTTACAAAATAATGCAGAAGCTCGCGTTCCCCGGTCATGGAATACACTTTTACGAGGCCGCTTATCACGATTGGAATGAATTTGACATTCTGACCCTCCACCATGAGTTCAGTACGGGCTTCGAAACTCCTGACCAAACCATATTCATTGAGTTCCTTTAAAAAATCGGGGCCTAAGAAGCGGAAATGCTGCTCAACTGTTTCGTAACTGCTCATGGTTATTTTTTTATAAAATTATTGTTTTTCCGTCATTATTCTTCACTTTTTATTTAAAAGAAAATATCAATAGAAGCTCGTACTTTTTTAAAATTTTAATTTAATAATTTTGTTTCATGTTGCCGGACCGGAAAATTATTCATGTGGATATGGATGCATTTTATGCTTCTGTGGAACAGCATGACCACCCGGAACTGCAAGGAAAACCGGTTTGCGTTGGCGGGGGACATTACGGCGTGGTAGCTGCGGCCAGTTACGAAGCAAGGAAATACGGAATCCGCTCTGCCATGCCCGGAAGAATGGCTCTGGAAAAATGCCCGCATCTGATTGTAGTAAAGCCACGGTTTCAGCGGTACAAAGAAATCTCGCGCCAGATACGGGATATTTTTTATGAGTATACCGATCTGGTAGAGCCTTTATCACTGGATGAAGCTTATCTGGATGTGACCGAGAACAAAAAGAATATGGAGTCGGCCAACGAGATTGCAAGGGAAATCCGCCGAAGAATTTTTACGGAAACCGGCCTTACTGCTTCTGCGGGAATTTCGGTGAATAAATTTCTGGCAAAAGTTGCATCAGACTACAACAAACCGAACGGCCAGAAGACCATTCACCCTTCACAAATCCTGAAATTTATGGAGGAACTGCCGATTGAGAAGTTCTTTGGCATTGGGAAAGTTACTGCCAACAGAATGCACGAAATGCATATCTATAAAGGTTCTGATTTAAAGAAAAAAACATTGGAGGAACTGATTCAGCTTTTCGGAAAATCCGGTAATTATTATTACCATGTTGTGCGAGGAATTCATAAAAGTGAAGTAAAACCACACCGCATCCAGAAAAGTGTGGGCGTGGAAGAAACATTCTGGGATAACCTTCTGGATGAAGAATCGGTTTCTGCGCAACTGGAGATCATCAGTGCAGAACTGGAGAAAAGACTCAGTAAAAAAGAAATAAAAGGTAAATCTCTGACTCTTAAAATTAAATACAGCGATTTTACGGTGTTTACCCGAAGTAAAACTCAGGATGAATATTTTTCTGATGCAACTGACTTTTATAAAAATGCAAAAAAGTTATGGCAACTTCGACCTTTTGACAAGCCGGTACGCTTACTTGGCCTGTCTCTTGCAGGACTCAATACACAGGAGAAAAAACACGTGTCGGTACAGCTAAAAATCCCATTTGAGAATTTTTATTGAGCTGTAAATTTTATTACCGTATCACTAATATAAGGGCTATTTTACTGATTATACGGTGATAAACTTTTATTTTTAATTGTTTTTTACTATATTTGTAGAATTAGTACGACCATGCAAAAAAAAACATTCAGAGATTGGGCCATTTACCGTTTAGTTAATTCCAACGAATTTCATTATCAGATTGACTATTCCGGTTATTCCATTATATACTCTGCTTTGGATGATGTTAAAATTAATATTTTAGAAGAGGAAGTTCACATTGAACCTGAATCATTCTATTTTATTCCGCCAAACAGCCGGTTTCAGATAAAGGAAAGTTTTAACAGTGCAGTAATATTCTGGTTTAAGATTGAGCTATTTGTTAACCGTCTCGAATTTCTTTATCAAATAGAGAAAGGAATCTTCTTCAAAAAGACGGGCGGACTAAAGATAAAAAATGATTTCCTTCCTTATCATCAACTTATCAACCATTACTATAAACCATTTCAGGAAAAAAACATCAATAAACTTCTTAAGAAAAACATCGTTATTAATTTTATTGAGTTCGTTTTAATCCGAAGCTTGGTTGATAGCGATCCCACCCTGGAAGAAAGCACAAAAAATACTTTTGAGAAGAAGATTGCGGATGAGTTTGTACTTTTAATCTCAAATGAGCCGAATTTCGTCTTCAATATGAATCATTATTCGGATCAGATGAATATTACCAAAAGAAGCCTGGACAATGCTGTGCAAGCCATTTACGGCTGCTCTGCAAAAAAATTCATTACGGGTAAAGCGCTTGAGCAGGCAAAAATTATGCTGAGGGGTTCGGCAGTTCCAATTAAAAACATCAGCCAGAACATAGGCTTCTCTGAAGAGTCTAATTTTCATAATTTCTTTAAAAAACACACTGGCTATACCCCCCGTGAATTTAGAACCAATGCGAATTCAACCACTCCAGAAGTAGATTTTATACATTTATAAAATTACACATTCATTTATGAAGATATAAATTATATATGAAAATTATATAATACGCCAAAAAAGTTATGTAATCTTTACATAACTTTTTTGTTGTATTTAATAGGGTTCTCTGTTTCAATGCATATTACTTTTGCCATCTCAAAGAAACACAATAAGCACCAATCAATTTATAAACTGAAAAAAAATAATTATTATGAAAAAAACAATTTTATTCTTCACATTCTTATTAGGATTATCTTCAATTAGCTTAAGCGCACAAACGAGTACAGATAACGTAACATTAAACGTGCGTCTTTATCCAATCCAGACCATCGTAATCAACCCGCTGCAAAAACCGGTAAATCTGGACTATACCACTGCAGCTAACTATACCGACGGTGTATCAGTATCAAATCCTGATCATTTGAAGATTTACAGTACCGGAGGTTTTACCGTTACCGTTGCTTCATCTACAACCACATTAACCAATACCCTCGGCAGTATTCCTGCGAGTGACATTACTGTTACGCCAACGGCCGGAACAACAAACACTTTAGCCGGAGCCACTTTAACCGCTAAAACCCTTGGTACAACAGCCTCTACAATCATCGACAGTTCTGTTGGAGGTTTCAATAAGAATTTCGACATTAAATATGGTGCTCTTGGAGCAGGTGCATATATGAACAAATATTCTGCGGCCCAAGGTGCTCATGCAGATTATACCACAACGGTCACTTACACCATTGCTGCTAAATAATCACTCTTTTTAAAAAAATCTTTAAGACAATTTGGGAATACCTAAATTGTCTTTTTTAATATAAGCTGGACTACATTTTTTATCATTTGTTATCCTCATAACAACTTCTCTCCTGTTAAAGCCCAGCTACTTAGCGAAAATTATTATATCCCAGAGGATTGTCAAATCATAATTATATAAATCCGCAAAAAAGTTATGTAACATTCGCATAGCTTTTTTGTTGTATTTAATAATTTAATTAATATTTCAGCGACTTACCTTTGCCTCATCAAAAGACCGGTAATTCAACTTCTTTCACAACCAAATATTAACTAAAAAATATCATAATTATGAAAAAAACAGCTTTATTACTTGCATTTGTCCTGGGACTGGTGTCCATGAGTTTAAATGCCCAAACCAGTACAGACAACGTAACATTAAACGTGCGTCTTTATCCAATTCAGACCATCGTAATTAACCCGCTGCAAAAACCGGTAAATCTAGACTATACCACTGCAGCTAACTATACCGACGGTGTATCAGTATCAAATCCTGATCATTTGAAGATTTACAGTACCGGAGGATTTACCGTGACCGTTGCTTCATCTACAACTACGTTAACAAATTCGATTAACAGTATTCCTGCAAGTGATATTACCATTACGCCAACTGCCGGAACAACAAACACTTTAAGTGGAGCCACTTTAACTGCTAAAACCCTTGGCACAACGGCTTCTACAATCATCGACAGTTCTACTGGAGGTTTTAATAAAAACTTCGACATTAAATATGGTGCTCTTGGAGCAGGCGCATATATGGACAAGTATTCTGCAGCACAAGGTGCCCATGCAGATTATACCACTACTGTAACCTATACTATTGCAGCGAAATAATTTTCCTTTTTTAACTTCTTTAAGACAATTTAGGAAATCTTAAATTGTCTTTTTTAATTATAATGAAAAGTCAAGCCAAATTCTTATCCTTCATCATCCTATTAACCGCTTCCGTCCTTTTTAAAGCTCAGGTAGGACTCACAGTAAATCCTCCGCGCAACTATTATACTTCAGCGGCCGGTGAGAGTACCGTGAACAAGATTACGGTCTCCAATTCAAGCAAGACCACTTCTCTAACTTTAACGGTGTCCCTTAATGACTGGGAGTACGATGCCGAAGGAACCAACATAATGGCTGAACCGGGTACCCTATCCAATTCCTGCTCACAATGGATCTCCATTAAGCCTTCAACTTACCTCACCTTGGCAGCAGGTGAATCGCAGGAACTGACCGTGACGGTTACCCCTCCTGCAAAAAGATTTGACTCGCTGGATGTTCACACCGCCCTGCTCTTTATTACCCAGACCAATCCTGTGGAATCGTATAATGAAAAAGGGGCGCTTGTAAACATCAGTTTACGTTCCGGAGTCAAGATTTACCATCGGTACAATGAGGCGATGAATGCGGATGTAGATTTTATTGATTATAATTTTGATAAAAAAACAAAGAACCTGGAACTGGTTATTGAAAATAAAGGCAATATCTGGACAGATGGAACGGTGATTACCGAAATGGTCAATCAAAAAGACGGAACCAAATATAAACTGCCAGATGTACCGATTTATACCATGCCGAAAGATAAGAGAAATGTTCACATCCCTCTTCCCCAAGGTTTGAAAACCGGCAAATATATCGCAAATTCTACCTTCTCATATGGTGACGACGACACCATAAAAATGGCGGAGTTAACATTCATCAATGAATAGATTTTTCACATATTTATTTCTACTCTTCTGTACAGGGCTTGCTGCACAGCCTGTTACTATAACGCCCTACTCCAGCGGATTTGCCTCACTTACCAGCTATAACGGCGCGGTGATCAACAACCACACTACCATATTGCTGGCCGTGCAGGGATCAGATACTCAGATGAGAAACAATTGGTCAGTCAGGTTTCGGGTAAACGGAACCATCAGCAACGGAACCGATGTATTTCCGGCTAACAAGCTGAAGTTCCAGTTCAATAATTTCACATATGCAGGTACCCCGCCAAGTGGCACCCCTACGAATACTAACCTTGGCCTGGTAACAACGCCTTTGGTTTTTGCAACGTCAAATAAATCTTTTCAGAGCAGCCCTACGTACAGCCTAACAAGCACTGCGTATTTCTCTATTACCTTCAACTACAATCTTATCATAGACGGTGGTGCGTATCTGGCTCCACTTATTTCCTGGAATAACTATACTGTAAACCTGATCATGGAGGTAAGGGACAGACAGGGAACTATAAAAGACAGCAAACCTTTTAGTTTTCCTATGCAAATCCATCCGAATGACTTTCCGCCCAGTTCCCCCAGCTACGGTATCTCACTAAGTGCCGCCGCCAAAAGTGTGCTGATGGAGTTTAAGACGAAGTCTGATTATGACAACGGCGTCACTAAAACCATTAACAGCGCATTTTCCACTTTTTCAAACACTCCTTATATTGTACAGATTGGTGCCTTAAATACGGACCTTACCAGCCCTACCAATAAAACACTGCCGGTTAATTCTATCAACCTTAGTGTAAAAAACGCGGGAACCAGTGTTGGAACGGGTAACATCAATTTATCGACAAACCTGCAGACCATTCTTACCAATTCTGTGCATACCGGCAGCAAATCATATGACATGACCTATTATACCCAGCCTGCAGATATCAGATTCATCAACAGGTCTTACGAACAGTATTCAGGTACACTTATTATTGGGATAATGCCACAATAGTTTTGGGATTTTTTACGAAAATAACATCTTTTTTAATGATCCTTGGATCAATGCTCTGCTTTTCCCAGAATGTTGGAGTTAGCATAGAAACCGAACAAAGTATTGAGGCTCTGAACGAGGAAATGTTCAGCTTGTTGCTAAAAATACAGAACAATACTGATGCGGAACAACATCTTCAACTGGTATGCGAATCAGATAAAGGAGTAAGGATATTAAACAACGATATTTCTTTAACACTCAGTGCAGGAGAAAAAATGTTCTTTCCCTTAAAAATATTTATTGATAAAAAGCAGCCCTCAGGAATTTCTACCATAACCTCTACCCTCATCGCTAAGAATAAATCAGCTATTGCGACGGCAGAAACTGCTTTGGAAATTAAGTTAAAGCGGAATTTAAGGATTATTGCAAACGAACCACAGGTCTTAATCCACCAGGTTGGTGATTCCCTGAGAATCTCCACTCAGGTGTACAACAGTGGCAATCAGACGGAAGAAGTTGACCTTACGGCTACTTTTCCTCAAAATTTTGGCAGCGAGATTGCGATAAAAAAGAAAACAACCTTAGAACCCTTCACAGAGAAAGAGGTCGTATTTTCCCAGATTATCGACAAAAACCTACTGAGAATGGAACTTTTTGTGGTAAATATCGCGGGCAGAAACAGCAATAAAGAGTTTTTTGGCAATGCCGTAGTCATTGTACAAAACGCACTCGGAAGCAGAAGATATATTGATCCACTGAACCTCAACCAATATCTGCAGCGGTCCACTGCCAACCATATCTCCATAACGGCCAATAATCCCTTCTCTAAATTCGGCGCATCCGAAAATCTCGACCTGCGGTCAGAATTTAACCTGGGTTCCATAAAAGCCACCCTGAATTTAAACGGAGGTTACTTCCAGAATCTGGACACAAAACTGCTAATGCAGAATACGTGGCTCAAAGTAGAACATCGGAACCTCGGTATTCAACTGGGGAACATCAGTACCAGCGAGCTGGACTTGAATTTAATCGGAAGAGGTGCAGAAGTTTTTTATGGTGCCCCTGAAGTGGGTAAATTAGGAATTAAAATGGGAGTTTTGGAAAAGAATTACAATCTTCTTGATCCGTTACCGCTTCACAATTCACCCAGGGGTTATGCTGCATACGCCCAATCGTCATACAGTTTCGATGAGAAAAGAATACTCGAAAGTGCGGCGGTTATAGACAATGACCCTTTTCAGAAAAGCCTGATCATAAAGAACAGCTACCAATACAATAAGGAGAACAACACGGTGTACAGTGTGGACCTGGGGTACGGATACGCTCAGTCTCCTACCATCCCAGAAAACGCTAAGCCTTCTGTTGCACTGGGACTTACATACTACAAAAAATGGAACCGCTATATTTTCAGTTCAAACAATTTTTACAGCAGCGGATATTACCCTGGGATAAAAAAAGGAAGTACAGTTTTTGAACAACGAATTTCAAGGGAATTTGATAAATTCAGTCTATTTGGCAATTACAACCTCAATGTTTATGAGCCAAAAAATATAGATCCGCTTTATGATTTCAATACCTTATCGAAAAGAATGAAAATAGAATTCGGAGGTAACTTCTCCCTCAGCAGGAGAGCGAAGATGAGTGTAACCACACAGGGGATGGATGAACAATCGGATATCTTTTTAGGTCCCAATTTCGTAAAAACCACCATCAGTTACAGGGCAGCACTCCTTAATTCAGCCCTTAATTACAATGCAATTAACAACAAGAACAGAATCAGCCTGCTTTATTCACAGGGTTTTTCCTATTATCCTGGTTTTTCAGACCTCAAATACATTTACAGGCTTCAGGCCAACTGGTACCACTCTGATTTAATGCTGAGTACCAATTATCAGGAAGGGAATTTTATGCTATATGAAGGAAATGTCAATAATGAGATCAGGGCAGATTCCAGGAAGATCTCTGCCATAGCAAGTTACCGATTCAATATGCTTCAGGATAAGTTAAGTATAGTGTTGAGCACACTTGGAAATTACGACAATCAGTTCGGAACAAGCATTTCTTTCAATTCCAGCTTAGATTACCATGCCCTGCGGGCAACGAGACTTTTCGCTAATATTAATTACAATAAATTCATAAAAGCAGATGTAACATCTGCGACCACCTATTACCAAATAGGCATCAATCAGGATTTACCCACCTTTGGTGAAGAGAATGTAAATTATAAAAACGGGCAGATGAAGATTTTTGTCTTTTATGATCTTAACAATAACAATGTTTATGATGTTGATAATGACCGTCCTGCTTCAAATGTTAAAATTAAAATAAACAACACTATCTTTGTTTCAGACGCTGATGGAAGTGTGCGTTACCGAAAACTTCCCTATGCTGATTACACTGTAAAATCGATGGAGGAAAAATGGTTTACCGAAGACCAGTTGGTTAAAGTTGACAGGAAAGAGGTTTTCCTCACTGTCCCTTTCCAGAAGACCAGTACGATAAAAGGGAAAATAGCATACCAGAAAACTTCCAAAACCCAATACGAAATTCCTGAAATTCTCGCTGGTATGCCTATAATTTTTAAAAATCAGTTTGGCAGGATTTTCACCTTCTATACCGATGCAAAAGGTGAATATACTGCATATGTGCCTTTGGGAGATTACGAGGTTTCCATTGATGCAAAGGTGCTGCAGAAAAATGTGTATGTTGATGAAAATCTACAGAATGTTAAGGCTGAAGAAGGCACTGTAAAAACCCTGCAGAATTTTCTCCTGAAAGTCCGCGAAAAGAAAGTGGAAGTTAAAAAATTCGGCATCTCTAACTAGCCTTTGCAGTTCAGCACCTCCTTATAAAACCGGCTCCTACATGTTTCCATATTTGCAATTCTACCTGGAACACTTTCGGGATGATTTTTGCTAACTTCGTTTGACTAAAATTCTTACTATGAATGCGACCATGATGCAGTTTTTCCACTGGTATTCCGAAGGAAATTCAAAACTATATGATGAAGCGGTTGAAAAATCAGATGACCTGAAAGATCTGGGAATTACAGCCCTTTGGTTTCCTCCGGCTTATAAGGCTGCAGGAGGCGGTTATTCGGTAGGTTACGACCCTTACGACCTGTTTGATTTAGGAGAATTTGATCAGAAGGGAACCGTTGCTACCAAATATGGTACGAAAGAACAGTACATCAGTTGCTGCAAAACTTTACAGCAAAAGGGCTTTTCGGTAATTGCAGATATTGTTCTCAATCATAAAGCCGGCGGCGATGAAACAGAAAGGTTCCACGCCGTAAAAGTAAATCCGGAAAACCGACTCCAAAACCTTACCGAACCTTACGAAATTGAAAGTTACACCAAGTTTACGTTCCCCGGAAGAGGTTCCCAATATTCAGATTTCCAGTGGAATTTCCAGTGTTTTTCGGGAGTGGACTATGCTGAAGGTGAAGAAGGAATCTTCCAGATCATCAATGATTACGGCCACGGCTGGGAAGACATGATTGCCGATGAGAAAGGAAATTATGATTATCTCATGTACAATGATGTGGACCACCGGAATCCATTCGTGCGCGAAGAACTGAATTACTGGGGAAAATGGTACCACGACCAGATTCATTTTGACGGAGTCCGTCTTGACGCCATCAAACACCAGTCGCCCGATTTCTACCGCGAATGGCTCCATACTTTACGGGCAAATACCGGTAAGAATATTTTTGCCGTTGGGGAATACTGGTCACCCGGTGAAGTGCATCTTCTGCAGGAATATATCGATGCTACTGAGGGAAGTATGAGCCTTTTCGACTCCTCGCTCCAGCATAATTTTTTTAAAGCATCGAAGGAAGGCAGCAATTATGATTTACGCACCATCTTCGACGAAACTTTAACACTGAAGAATCCTGTTCTTTCCGTTACGGTAGTCGACAATCACGATACTCAGCCGCTACAGGATCTTGAAGCGCCTGTCGAGGGATGGTTCAAACCGTTGGCCTATGCACTGATTTTGCTGAGAGAGAGCGGCTATCCGTGCGTTTTTTATCCTGATTTATACGGCGCACATTATACCGATAAAGACAAAGAAGGGAACGAACAGGAAATATTCCTGCAGAAAGTTCCGAAAATCGAAGAACTTCTACACGCACGCAAACATTTTGCCTACGGAATGCAGCGCGATTATTTCGAGGACGCGAACTGCCTGGGCTGGACCCGGGAAGGTGATGGTGAACACAGTGGCTGTGCTGTGGTTCTAAGCAATAAAGATGCATACCAGAAACCGATGGAAATGGGTACACGGTATGCCGGCCAACAATTCTATGATTTTGTCGGTTGGTTTCCCGATTCCGTGACCATTGATGAAAACGGGTGGGGAAATTTTCCTGTGCCTGCGGGAAATGTAAGTGTCTGGGTTCCTGTTGAGAATAATTCCGGAGTTAAAAAGAAAAATTAATGGTTAATTCAAATAAGATTCACAGAATATTATTTGGTATCTTTTATTACCAATTTTTTGAATTAAGTAAATTTTAATTACTACTTTTGTTCTTAAACTTAACATAATAAAAAATGAATTTTGAGCGAATTCAGGAAAAACTCGAAATACTTGCAGATGCTGCGAAGTACGATGTTTCCTGCTCTTCCAGCGGCGGTAACCGCAAGAATAAAGGTGGCCTGGGCAACAGCCACGCTTCCGGTATCTGCCATACTTACACGGAAGACGGAAGATGTGTCTCTCTGCTCAAAATCCTGCTTACAAACCACTGCATTTTTGACTGCGCCTACTGTGTTTCGCGTAAAACGAACGATGTAAAGCGTGCCGCCTTTACCGTAGAAGAAGTTGTTGATCTTACCATCAATTTCTACCGCCGAAACTATATTGAAGGATTATTTTTAAGTTCGGGCATCTTTAAAGATTCCGATACTACGATGGAAAGACTCGTCAGAGTGGCGAAAAAACTCAGGCTGGAACACAATTTCAACGGATATATTCACCTGAAATCAATTCCCGGTGCGAGCGACGAACTCATGAAAGAAGCGGGACTATATGCAGACCGGCTTTCCATCAATATTGAAATTCCGACTGAAAAAGGTTTGAAATTGCTCGCTCCGGACAAATCCCACGCGGAAATGATCAAACCGATGAGCCTCGTAAAGAACGAACTCATTCTTTATAAAGAAGAAAAGAAGATCTTTAGAAAAGTACCGAAATTTGCTCCTGCAGGCCAGTCGACGCAGATGATCGTGGGTGCGACCGATGAAACCGATTTGAAAATCATCAAGGTAGCAGATCATTTTTATCAGAATTTCAACCTGAAACGGGTGTATTACTCCGGTTATGTTCCCGTTCTGGAAGACAGCCGGCTTCCTTCCATCCATTCCCAGGTTCCGATGCAGCGCGAGAACAGGCTTTATCAGGCCGACTGGCTCATGCGTTTCTATGGTTTCCAGGCCAATGAAATTCTGGATCCGGGAAATCCTTTCCTCGATCTGGAGATCGATCCGAAACTCGCCTGGGCGCTGCGTCACCGAGAACAGTTTCCGGTGAACATCAATACCGCCACAAAAGAAATGATCCTTCGGATTCCCGGAATCGGAACGAAATCGACCGGCAAAATTCTAATGGCAAGAAGATTCCAGAAACTGGATCTTGAGAACCTCAGAAAAATGGGCGTCGCCATCAACCGCGCGAAATATTTTGTAGAATTTGAACATACGAATATCTTCAATAAATTCATCGATGAGCAGAACTTCAGGAAAATCATTCTCGGCGGCATGAGTTCTAAATTCCAGAATCCTTTTTCCCAGCAGCTTTCCCTATTTTAATATGACGACCTTAGTTTACGACGGATCTTTTGACGGGCTCTTTACGGCAGTGTTCGAAGTTTTCGAATACCGTTTTGCTCCTGCCGAGGTCATCAGTAAAGAACATTACCTGACGGTGGATTTCTTTTCGGAAGTACATGAAGTGGTGACTGATGAAATCAAAGTAGACCGTGTCATTAAAAAACTCGAAGCAAATCTTGGAAAAAGCGGGGTAAAGCAGTTGCTGCTCGTCTATCTTTCCGAAAGGGCCGATTCCGGAAACCTCATCCTTTCTGCCGTAAGGAAGTGCATAAAAAATCCTGCGGAAAATATCCTTCAGAACTTTGCCGATCCCGACATCATGGAGATCTCCAAAATCTGCAAAAGCATGGGAAGGGAAATTCACAGGCTTCATGCCTTTGTACGTTTCGAAAAACTGGAGGACGGAATGTTCTTCGCCAAGGTGGAACCCGACTTCAATGTGCTCCCCGTCAGCTGGAAATTCTTCCGGGACCGTTACGCCGACCAGAAATGGATGATCTACGACCTTAAAAGAAGGTTTGGGGTTCTGTATGATTTAAAAAACACGGAATTTTTTTATCCTGATGAAGGACAGCTGAACAGCCTCAGAAATTCTGAGACCCTTCATCACAAAGAAGAGCAAAAATACCAGACCCTGTGGCAGCGGTATTTCACCAAAACCAATATCACGGAGCGGAAAAACATGAAACTCCACATTCAGCATGTCCCAAAACGTTATTGGAAATACCTTACCGAAAAGTTCTGAAAAAGCGCAGAGAAAAATTTAGGGAAGCAATTAAAAACCTGCGTATATTTGAGAGTTAGGCGACATATTATGAAACAAAAATTATCAATATTAATTCTAATTTTCTTCAGCCAAATAATATATTCACAAAGTGATTGTATTAAATCTCTAAAATACTCAGGTGAAATAAAGATTAAGAATTTTAAAGTTGAAACAATTCTACTTCCGAGAACAAATTTTTTAAAAGGATATGTGAAATTTGATGAGATTGGTGGTTATATCAGAGTTGAACCAAAATCAGAATTATTTGAAAAAAGGTCTGTAACACATTTAAGTTCAGAATTTTGCAAAAACTCAGATGAAATAATTGATGGATTCTTCAAGAAGGTGAAAAATTATCCAATAAGAATTATCGAAAAAAAGAAAGATCATATTGGAGAATATAAAACGTTAGAATTTGAAATTCCTACAGAAAAAATGAATTTTAAAATTGGGGAAAATGGATTAATAGAAATTATTTTTCCAAAGATTGAATAAAAAATACGGCGCCAAATAAAGTATTTCTTTTAGGGGGTTGCAAGCTCCTGTCCTAAAGATTTTCGCTAATTGTTCATTTTGTTATATTCATCTGAACTTTATTATAATATTCTCCAACCAACAGCTATACCCGATGTTACATACAATATTATAGAATCGCATGTTTGATTTTTTCAAAAAAAGTAGAAACGTTGAAGGATTAATAAAATTCTATAAATTAGAAAATTGGTGGTTTGATACTTTCAATGATTTCCAAAGAAATAGAATAGCAAATAGTTATAAGACATTTGGAACGGTACATTTGTCACAACCTTTAATAAAAGGCAAGCAAATTGATAGCAGGCCGGACTTCATTTTCTTGCTTAATCTTTCCCAATTTTTTAACACTAAAGCTGATTTTGACCTTTCCTTCCCTATGATTAAGGAAGCAGAACAGAGGTTTAATGAAGATGTCGAAGTGCTTGAGTTACATTTTTACTTTGGAGAGATACTCTCTTTTTATTATAAACTCAGAGACAATGCTGAGTTTTATGAAAAAGCAAAAATTTATGCTCTTAAACAAATTGACCTTTCAAATAAATCGAAAAATGCATTTTTGCACGAGAAATATGGGACTTTACCAATGCATTTAGGTTACAAGCAACTTTGTATCATTCTTGAAAAAGAAAAAAAAATTTCTGAAGCAATTGAAATCGCTGAAAAAGCAAAAAAAGAAGGTTGGGATGGAGATTGGGATAAAAGAATTGAAAAATTAAAAAAAATACTGTGAGTAACATTGTATTTCCATTAGCGGTTTTGTAGTTTACGGTAAATGCTTCGTCGTTCCCTCCGGTCGCTCCTCGCAATGACTAATTCCCATAAAAAAAATCCCGGTTCAACTGAATGAACCGGGATTTCTATTTTAAAACGTCTTGGTATTAGGCCTGAACGTTGTTCTGACCTACTACAAACGGCTCCAATTCTTTGATTTCGCCGAATTGCTGCTCGTAGTTAGCAATATTCTGCTGCAATGCAGAAAGTACTCTTTTTGCATGAAGCGGAGCCAGGATTACTCTTGATCTCACGTTTGCCTGCTGAACTCCCGGCATCAACTGGATGAAATCCAATACGAATTCTGAAGGAGAGTGGTTTACTAAAGCAAGGTTTACATAAACTCCTGCTGCAACCATTTCGTTAAGTTGAATGTTGATGTTGTTTGGATCGTTGTTTTGATTTTGATTGTTGTCCATTTTGTTTTTAATATTTTTTTGTTATGATATGCGTTACGGGATACGGGTTACGGGTTCTCTGGGAACCCGAACCCCGCATCACGGAACAAATTAATTGATGTCTTCAAATTCCTTTTTGGAACCTACGATAACGTTCTGGTAGTCTTTAAGACCCGTACCTGCAGGAATTCTGTGTCCTACGATAACGTTTTCTTTCAGACCGGTCAGGTAATCCACTTTTCCGGAAACTGCTGCTTCGTTCAGAACTTTCGTTGTTTCCTGGAACGATGCTGCCGACATGAAGGATTTGGTCTGAAGCGCTGCTCTTGTAATCCCCTGTAGAACCGGTGTTGCGGTTGCAGGAAGTGCTTCGCGAACTTCTACCAAAGCCTGGTCTTCACGTTTCAGTTTGGAATTCTCGTCTCTGAGTTCTCTCGCCGTGATCATCTGACCTGGTTTGAATTCTTTGGAATCTCCCGCTTCTGTTACTACTTTCAGTCCGAAAACCCTGTTATTTTCTTCTAAGAAGTCGAACTTGTGCTCCAAAGCATTTTCCAGGAACTGCGTATCACCACCGTCAACGATTTCTACTTTGGTCATCATCTGACGAACGATAATCTCGAAATGTTTATCATCGATTTTTACCCCCTGAAGACGGTAAACTTCCTGAATCTCATTTACAAGGTATTCCTGAACAGCTGTTGGTCCTTTGATCTTCAGAATATCATCCGGAGTAATAGATCCGTCTGATAATCTTGAACCGGCAATGACGAAGTCATTTTCCTGAACAAGGATCTGATTCGAAAGTTTCACCAAATATTTGGAGATTTCGCCAGTTTTGGCTTCAACGATCAACTCACGGTTACCTCTCTTGATTTTTCCGTAAGAAACTACCCCATCGATTTCGGTCACTACAGCCGGGTTTGAAGGATTCCTTGCTTCGAAAAGCTCGGTAACTCTTGGCAAACCACCCGTAATATCTCCTGATTTTGCAGATTTTCTAGGGATCTTGATCAGGACTTTACCAGCCTTGATCTTCTCCCCGTCGTTCACCATTAAGTGGGCTCCAACAGGAAGGTTATAGGCTTTCTGTTCGATGCCTTTAGCATCAACAACTTTCAGCGTAGGAACGGCTTTCTTGTTTCTGGATTCGGTAATTACTTTTTCCTCGAAACCGGTCTGCTCATCAATCTCCAGCTGGAATGAAATACTCTGAATGATGTCTTCGTATTCAACCTTACCTGCAGATTCAGCAATGATTACCGCATTATACGGATCCCATCTTGCAATGGTATCGCCTTTTTTCACTTTATCTCCAGGTTTCACCAATAACTCGGAACCGTAAGGTACGTTGGCCACCATCAAAGGCGTTCTAACGGCATTGTCTGCCACCAAACGGAATTCTGTTGAACGTGAAACAAGGATCTCTGCTTTTTTACCTTCGTCGTTTTCAGAAGTAACTGTTCTTACCTCGTCCATTTCCACGATACCGTCGCGTCTTGCAACGATGGATGGATTTTCGGAGATATTTCCTGCTGTACCCCCCTGGTGGAAAGTTCTCAGAGTTAACTGGGTTCCCGGCTCACCAATGGATTGTGCAGCGATTACTCCAACTGCTTCACCCATGTGAATTGGTTTACCTGTAGCAAGGTTTCTTCCGTAACATTTTGCACAGATTCCTTTCTTGGTTTCACAGGTTAATGGTGAACGTACTTCAACGAATTCAATTCCTGCCGCCTCGATTTTCTTAGCCAAAGCTTCGTTAATCAGTTCGTCGGCATTTGCAATGATTTCATCGGTTTCCGGATCGTAAACATTGTGAAGGGAAACCCTACCCAAAATTCTTTCCGAAAGTCTTTCCACGATCTCATCGTTTTTCTTCAGTGGAGATACTTCAGTTCCTCTTAACGTACCACAGTCGTGCTGCGTAATGATCACATCCTGAGCGACATCAACAAGTCTCCTCGTAAGGTAACCCGCATCGGCTGTTTTAAGGGCGGTATCTGCAAGACCTTTACGTGCACCGTGGGTGGAGATAAAGTATTCCAAAATTGAAAGTCCTTCCTTAAAGTTTGCCACAATCGGGTTTTCAATGATCTCCGCACCGGTAGAGCCGGCTTTCTGCGGTTTCGCCATCAAACCTCTCATTCCTGATAACTGACGGATCTGTTCTTTGGAACCCCTCGCTCCGGAATCAAGCATCATATAAACGGAATTGAACCCACCTTGGTCGGTTTTCATTCTGCTCATGATCATTTCCGTCAATCCGGCGTTGGTATTCGTCCAAACGTCAATTACCTGGTTGTATCTCTCCGTATCGGTAATAAGACCCATGTTATAGTTGGCCTTAATTTCATCTACATTTTCAACTGCCTGAGCAATCATTTTTTTCTTCTCAACCGGGATCACGATGTCTCCCAAGCTGAACGAAAGTCCACCTTTGAATGCATTCGTATATCCAAGGTCCTTCATATCATCAAGGAACTTAACGGTCGTCGGGAAATCGGTATCAGCCAACACCCGTCCGATCACGTTCCTCAATGATTTCTTCGTCAGGAGTTCATTGATAAATCCTGACTGTTTGGGAACGATTTCGTTGAAAAGGATTCTTCCTACCGTAGTTTCAGTAAGTTTTGTAACGATTCCGTCGTCTTCCTTGATCGGAAGTCTGCAACGCACTTTTGCGTTCAGAGAAACCTGACCTTCGGAATAGGCAATTTCCACCTCTTCAGGGGAATAGAATGCCAAACCTTCTCCTTTTACTTTCACTTCATCCGTAGAATGGGCTTCTTTGGTCATAAAATACAGACCCAGAACCATATCCTGCGAAGGAACCGTAATTGGAGAACCGTTTGCCGGGTTCAGAATGTTCTGAGAACCCAACATTAAAAGCTGTGCTTCCAGAATTGCTTCCGGACCTAATGGCAAGTGAACCGCCATCTGGTCACCATCAAAATCGGCGTTAAATGCCGTTGTAACCAATGGGTGAAGCTGAATTGCTTTTCCTTCGATCATTTTCGGCTGGAATGCCTGGATTCCCAGTCTGTGCAAAGTAGGGGCCCTGTTCAGAAGTACCGGGTGACCTTTCATTACGCCTTCCAGAATGTCATAAACAACAGGTTCTTTTCTGTCGATGATTCTTTTAGCAGATTTTACGGTTTTTACAATTCCTCTTTCAATCAGTTTTCTGATGATAAACGGTTTGTAAAGCTCAGCTGCCATATCTTTAGGAATACCACATTCGTGAAGCTGAAGGTTTGGACCTACAACAATTACCGAACGGGCTGAGTAATCTACCCTTTTTCCCAATAGATTCTGACGGAAACGACCCTGTTTACCTTTCAGTGAATCTGAAAGTGATTTCAGCGGTCTGTTGGATTCAGATTTTACTGCAGATGATTTTCTTGTATTGTCGAATAATGAATCTACAGATTCCTGCAGCATTCTTTTTTCGTTTCTCAGGATTACTTCAGGAGCTTTGATCTCCAGAAGTCTCTTCAAACGATTATTTCTGATGATCACCCTTCTGTAAAGGTCATTTAAATCGGATGTTGCGAATCTACCTCCATCCAACGGAACCAATGGTCTCAATTCTGGTGGTATTACAGGAAGCACACGCATAATCATCCATTCAGGACGGTTGATCATTCTTGTGTTTGCACCACGGATGGCTTCAACAACATTCAGCCTTTTCAGGGCTTCAGTTCTTCTCTGTTTTGAAGATTCGTTGTGTGCTTTATGACGCAGATCGAAAGACAAAGCATCAAGATCGATTCTTCTCAACAATTCCTCCACAGCTTCTGCACCCATTTTGGCGAGAAACTTATTCGGGTCGGCATCATCAAGATACTGATTGTCCGGTGGCAACGTTTCCAGAATATCAAGATATTCCTCTTCCGTCAGAAATTCTTTGTCATCAAAGTCAGAACCGTCGGCTTTTTTGGCAATACCCGGCTGAATCACGACATATCTTTCGTAATAGATGATCATGTCGAGCTTTTTGGAAGGCAAGCCTAAAAGGTAACCGATTTTATTCGGTAAAGAACGGAAATACCAGATGTGCGCAACAGGAACAACCAGACCAATGTGGCCGATTCTTTCTCTACGAACTTTTTTCTCTGTTACTTCAACTCCACAACGGTCACAAACGATTCCTTTGTATCGGATTCTTTTGTATTTCCCACATGCACATTCGTAATCCTTTACAGGTCCGAATATTTTTTCGCAGAAAAGACCGTCTCTTTCCGGCTTGTGGGTTCTATAGTTGATGGTTTCCGGTTTTAAAACTTCACCTCTAGAATCCTGTAAAATGGATTCGGGAGAAGCAAGACCGATCGTAATTTTTGTGAAATTACTTGTTTTATTTTTATTTGACATTTGTTAGATTTTAGATTTAAGTGAGGGGAAAAATTTCATATATTCATCTAATACTTTAAAAATTAATTTTTAAATAAGGCAGGCCTTTGTGTAATCTCGTGATAACAGATGGAGTTTTCATCAAAATAATGGAAAACCATACTTTTTCTCGTTCTGTTCTTATTGGTATGCGGTTCTCCTCCGTGAAGGATATTTGCGTGCCAGATAAGCATATCACCTTTCTTACAGTCAAAGACTTTCTTTTCTAATTTCAAATCATTTATCCTGGAGTTTAAGAATTCTTCATATTCTTTATAGCCTTTCTTTCCTAACATAAATTTTGTCCCTTCATTATCATAATCCGAGTTCATGAAATAAGGCAATTTGTGAGATTCCGGATAATAATGTAGTGCTCCATTTTCAGCGGAAACATCTTCTAATGCTACCCAAACTCCTAAAAGCCCACCATGCGGAAATGTTGTCATATGAATACTGTCGGAATGAGTTTTCTGCTCACTTCCATTGATAAAATTAATACTTTGAAACAGCTTTGCTTTACCATCAAATAAAATACTTAATACATCTAAAAGATATTTATTCTGTCCTATCTTCTCGATTAATTTTGAATGATGAATTGCAAACATTAACTTATTAGCGTAGCGAAATTTTATTTTTCGCGTATCTACAAGGCGCTGAATTTCATTATTAACTTCATCAACAGTATCATTGTTCAAAAATCCTCTGATGATACAATAACCCTTGTTATGAAAATCTAGCAGACTTTCTTTATTTTCTTCTGAAAGATTTTTAAAAAAATCCGAATTCCTAACTTTATCATTATCCTCCCTTCTACAGTAAGATTCTTTAATACCTTCAAAATCCTTACTCGAAATGGGTGAATAATATTTCTTTTTAAGACCATATTTTTGGTATAAAGAAATGTTATGATTTAATTTTTCTTTGTTAAAAAAATTAAATACAGCATAACTAAGTTTAGAATTCCTGATAAATGATAACATAAATTAAAAATTAAAATTTAAAGCAGCAGTTTTTCTAATAGCAAACTGCTGAATAATATGTTATTCTTCCAATCTTACATCCAGGCCTAGACCCTGTAACTCGTGAAGCAACACGTTGAAAGATTCAGGAATACCTGGTTCAGGCATTGCTTCTCCTTTCGCTATCGCTTCGTAAGTTTTTGCTCTACCGATTACATCATCGGATTTAACGGTTAAGATTTCTCTAAGGATATTGGATGCACCAAATGCTTCCAGTGCCCAAACTTCCATCTCCCCGAATCTTTGTCCACCAAACTGCGCTTTACCTCCTAACGGCTGCTGCGTAATCAATGAATAAGGTCCGATTGAACGTGCGTGCATTTTATCATCAACCATGTGACCCAGTTTCAGCATATAAATGACTCCAACTGTAGCCGGCTGTGAGAATCTTTCGCCGGTACCGCCATCATAAAGATAAGTGGAACCGAATTCCGGAAGACCTGCCTGCTTGGTATACTCAGTAATCTGATCGATATTGGCACCATCAAAAATCGGTGTTGCGAATTTCAGACCCAATTTCTGACCAGCCCATCCAAGTACTGTTTCATAAATCTGCCCAATGTTCATACGGGAAGGTACACCAAGCGGATTCAATACGATATCCACCGGAGTTCCGTCTTCAAGGAAAGGCATATCTTCTTCGCGAACGATTCTTGATACAATCCCTTTGTTACCGTGACGACCCGCCATTTTATCACCAACATTCAGTTTACGTTTTTTAGCAACATATACTTTTGCCAGTTTAATGATCCCTGCAGGAAGTTCATCACCAATTGAAATTGCAAATTTCTCACGGTTTTTAATTCCCTGGATGTCGTTGAACTTGATTTTATAGTTGTGAATCAGCTGTTTGATGAGATCATTTTTCTCAGAATCCACCGTCCAGTCTGCACCGCTTACATTGGCATAATCTTCAACACTCTGTAATAATTTGGTCGTGAATTTCACGCCTTTTCCGATGATTTCTTCTTCAAGGTCATTCTGTACGCCCTGGGAAGTCTTACCGTTCACTAAAGTGTTGAGTTTTTCAAGAAGCGTGTTTCTCAATTCGTCGAATTTCACTTTGTAGGTGTTTTCGATTTCTTCAAGTTTCAGTTTCTCTTCGCTTCTTTTCTTTTTGTCTTTGATATTTCTTGAGAAAAGTTTTTTATTGATCACTACCCCTCTTAACGAAGAATCTGCTTTCAGTGAAGCATCTTTTACGTCACCGGCTTTATCACCAAAGATCGCTCTCAATAATTTCTCTTCCGGAGTCGGATCAGATTCCCCTTTTGGAGTGATCTTACCGATCATGATGTCTCCCGGTTTGATTTCCGCACCGATTCTCACCATTCCGTTTTCATCAAGGTCTTTTGTAGCCTCTTCCGAAACGTTTGGAATATCTGCTGTCAATTCTTCAATACCCAATTTGGTATCCCGAACTTCCAGTGAATATTCATCAACGTGAATGGAAGTAAACCAGTCTTCACGAACTACTTTTTCGTTAATTACGATCGCATCCTCGAAGTTATACCCTTTCCAAGGCATAAAGGCTACTACCAGGTTTCTACCGATGGCCAGTTCGCCGTTTTCTGTAGCATACCCGTCGCAAAGAACCTGACCCAAATGCACTTTATCTCCAACTCTTACGTTAGGTCTCAAAGTAATGGTTGTGCTTTGGTTGGTTTTACGGAATTTCGTCAGTTTATAGGTTTTAGTCGCTGATTCAAATGATACCAGATCATCGTCCTCGCTTCTTTCATATTTAATGGTAATTCTGTCTGCATCAACATATTCAACAACACCATTGCCTTCAGCATTGATGAGGATACGTGAATCTCTCGCCACCTGCTTTTCAAGACCGGTTCCTACGATAGGCGCTTCCGGCATCAACAAAGGAACTGCCTGACGCATCATGTTGGATCCCATCAATGCACGGTTTGCATCATCATGCTCCAGGAAAGGAATCAGGGAAGCTGAGATACCGGAAATCTGGTTTGGCGCCACATCAATCAGGTCAACCTGATTCGGCTCCACTACCGGATAATCCCCATCCAGTCTCGCAATAATTCTTTCTGTTTCAAATTTACCGTCATCAGCAAGTTCAACGTTGGCCTGGGCGATAATCTTATCTTCCTCATCTTCTGCATTCAGGTAAATCGGTGCTGATTTCAGATCCACTTTACCGTTTTCAACTTTTCTGTAAGGCGTTTCAATAAACCCTAAGTTGTTGATTTTAGCATAAATTCCCAATGAAGAGATCAAACCAATATTTGGTCCCTCAGGAGTTTCGATCGGACAAATTCTACCATAGTGAGTATGGTGAACGTCACGTACCTCGAAACCTGCTCTTTCTCTCGATAAACCACCAGGTCCTAGGGCAGAAAGACGACGCTTGTGCGTGATTTCTGACAGTGGGTTGGTTTGGTCCATGAACTGAGAAAGCTGGTTGGTACCAAAGAATGAGTTGATAACTGATGTTAAAGTCTTGGCATTAACCAAATCAATTGGTGTAAAGATTTCGTTATCTCTAACGTTCATTCTTTCACGGATTGTTCTGGCGATTCTCGAAAGACCTACACCGAACTGTCCTGAAAGCTGCTCACCAACAGTCTTGATCCTTCTGTTTGACAAGTGATCAATATCATCGACTTCCGCTTTGGAATTCACAAGTTCGATCAAATGACGAACAATGGAGATGATGTCTTCTTTGGTTAAAACTTCCGTTTTCTCAGGAATATTTAAACCTAATTTTTTATTTAATCGGTATCTACCAACTTCTCCTAATGAGTAACGCTGCTCTGAGAAGAATAATTTTTCAATAATTCCTCTTGCGGTTTCTTCATCGGGTGGATCTGCGTTACGCAACTGACGGTAAATATATTCAACCGCCTCTTTTTCGGAGTTGGTTGGATCTTTCTGTAATGTATTCTGGATGATAGAGAATTCGTTGGAATTTTCTTTGTGGATCAGGATTGATTTCACTCCTGCATCAAGAATTAGATCCAGATGTTCTTTTTCAAGAATTGTTTCTCTATCTAAAATGATCTCGTTTCTTTCGATAGAAACCACTTCACCCGTGTCTTCATCCACGAAATCCTCGAACCACGTGTTCAGAACTCTCGCAGCCAAAGTTCTTCCTTCTACTTTTTTCAAAGCAGCTTTTGAAACTTTTACTTCTTCCGCAAGGTCAAAGATCTGAAGGATATCCTTATCAGATTCGAAGCCGATAGCTCTAAGTAAAGTTGTTAAAGGTAATTTTTTCTTACGGTCGATGTACGCATACATGACGTTATTGATGTCGGTTGTAAATTCCATCCATGATCCTTTGAACGGGATAATTCTGGAATAATACAGTTTGGTACCGTTGGCGTGATACGTCTGTCCGAAAAACACACCCGGGGAACGGTGAAGCTGGGTTACGATAACCCTTTCAGCACCATTGATGATGAACGAACCGGAAGGCGTCATATAAGGAACAGGTCCCAAATAAACATCCTGAATCACGGTCTGGAAATCTTCATGTTCCGGATCTGTACAGTACAGTTTAAGTCTTGCCTTCAGCGGAACTGAATAGGTAAGGCCTCTTTCCACACACTCGTTGATGGAGTAACGTGGCGAATCAACCAGATAATCAAGAAACTCAAGTACGAACTGGTTTCTTGAATCGGTAATCGGAAAATTTTCTTCAAAGGTTTTGTAAAGAGCTTCGTGTACTCTCTGTTCCGGAAGGGTATCCAACTGGAAGAAATCTTTGAAAGATTGGATCTGAATGTCCAAAAAGTCAGGGGTAATAATTTTTCCCTTTGCAGTGGAAAAATTAATCCTTTCGGTTCCCTGAGTTTTAGCGACTGCTTTAGATTTACTCATAAAAAAAATTAGGAATGAGGGTTAAAAAATATTTTGATTTTTAAAAAATATCAGAAACCGAAGAAAGAGTAAGAGTAAAGAAGGATGACTTGAGGTTCGGCGCTAACAGAATTAGTCTTGATTCTTTGTTCTTGATTCTTGATTCTAATTTCTAACTGCAACGCCGGTATATCTTTTCACGGAGTAGTGCAAAACATTTTTTGAATTTTTGGAGCTAAAAAGATGGGATAAACAGAAACACGAAATCTTTTCCGACTTAACGAAAAAGTTGATTTACAATATTTTACTGGTTTATATACAAATGGTTAGCGCCAAAAGGACTGCAAAAGTACGAAAATTCATTGAAATAAACAAGGGAAAACCTATTTCAGTTCTTCTGCCTTATTTAAACAAAAAAAATCCGCATAAATGCGGATTTATAAATTGAGGATGAAAAAGAGAATTATTTCAATTCTACTTCAGCACCAGCTTCTTCTAATTGTTTTTTCAAAGCTTCAGCTTCGTCTTTAGAAATTCCTGATTTGATAGCAGTTGGAGCACCATCTACCATATCTTTCGCTTCTTTAAGACCTGCACCTGTTAAATCTTTTACCAATTTAACAACTGCTAATTTAGAAGCACCAGCAGCTTTAAGGATTACATCGAATTCTGTTTTTTCTTCAGCAGCTTCAGCACCACCACCTGCAGACATTACTACAGCAGCAGCAGCTGGCTCGATTCCGTACTCATCCTTAAGGATAGTTGCTAATTCATTTACGTCTTTAACTGTTAAGTTAACAAGCGTTTCCGCTAAGTTTTTTAAATCTGACATTTTAATAATGTTTTAATTGTTGAACGATTTATTGTTGTTTTTTTTGAGTATAATTTATTCTGCACTTGGTGCATCAGCTTCAGCGCTTGCTTCTGGAGCAGCTTCTGCAGCTGGAGTTTCTTCTGCTTTCACTTCTTCAGCGGCAGGTGCAGCTTCTTGGGCTGCAGCCTCTCCTGCTTCAGGTTTGTTCTGAAGTGCAGAAACAACTCTTTGAATTGGTGACTGAAGCAATCCGATGATTTCTCCGATCATTTCTTCGCGTGACTTGATGCTCACGAGAGCTGCCAAATTTTCATCACCTACATAGAAAGTTTCCTGCAAGTAAGCTGATTTAAGGGCAGGTACTACTTCTTTTTTTCTGAAAGTCTGGATCAGTTTTGCCGGAGCATTTGCTGTTTCAGCGATCATCAAAGCAGTGTTTCCTTTGAAAGTTGGGAACATTTCAGAATAATCTACGCCTTCCATCTGCTCCATTGCTTTCTGCAGAAGGGTGTTTTTTACCACTTTAAGGCTGATGTTCTGTTTGAATGCCTGTCTTCTGAAATCTGAAGTCGCAGCAGCATTCATTCCTTCAAGATTTGCTACATAAACCACTTTCGCGTCCTGTAACATTCCTTTTATTTCTTGTATTACTAATACTTTATCTTCTTTTGTCATTGTGTTACAGATTTTAGTTTACAGATTTAGTATCAATAGCAATACCCGGACTCATAGTAGAAGACATATAGATGCTTTTTACATACGTTCCTTTGGAAGCTGTAGGTTTCATTTTAACCAATGTCTGGATCAGTTCAGCAGCATTTTCGCGGATTTTGGCAGCATCAAAAGATACTTTACCAATTCCTGCGTGAATAATACCGTATTTGTCTACTTTGAAATCAATTTTACCTGCTTTCACTTCCGCTACTGCTTTACCAATATCCATGGTTACCGTACCGGATTTTGGATTCGGCATCAAACCTCTCGGTCCCAAAACTCTACCTAACGGGCCTAATTTACCCATTACTGCAGGCATGGTAACGATCACGTCAACATCCGTCCAACCTTCTTTTATTTTTTGTAAATATTCGTCAAGACCTACGTAATCTGCACCGGCTTCTTTAGCTTCTGCTTCCTTATCAGGAGTTACAAGTGCCAAAACCTTTACATCTTTACCAGTACCGTGCGGAAGAGATACTACACCTCTTACCATTTGGTTTGCTTTTCTTGGATCTACACCCAATCTAACAGCGATATCTACAGAAGCGTCAAATTTTGCAAAGTTTACTTCTTTAACCAAAGCCGAAGCTTCGTCAAGGTTATAAATTTTGTTTTTTTCCAGTTTGCTTAAAGCTTCCTTTTGCTTTTTCGTTAATTTTGCCATTTCTATTAGTTTTAAGCGTTAGTTGGTTTAGTTCCTGTTACTCTCAATCCCATAGATCTTGCAGTTCCTGCGATCATTGTTACAGCAGAATCTACTGTGAAGCAATTAAGGTCTGTCATTTTATCTTCTGCAATCTTTTTAACCTGATCCCAAGATACACTTCCTACTTTAGCTCTGTTCGGTTCTCCTGAACCTTTCTTCACTTTAGAGGCTTCCAGTAACTGGATAGCAGCGGGAGGTGTTTTAATAACGAATTCAAAAGATTTGTCTTCGTACACTGTAATTACTACAGGTAAAACTTGTCCAGGCTTATCCTGAGTTCTTCCGTTAAATTGTTTACAAAACTCCATGATATTCACACCTGCAGAACCCAATGCTGGACCTACCGGTGGAGAAGGGTTTGCTGCCCCTCCTTTTACCTGGAGTTTAACCATTTTAAAGACTTTTTTAGCCATTTTTGTTTTTTAAAAAATTAAGAAATTTATGAATGTGGAAGCATTTATAAATCTGTATGCCGTTGTCTCACCTAACAGCTATACATTTCGGACTGCAAAATTAAGATTTTTTTTTAATTGTGCAAGCGTAATATGCTGATTTGTAGAAAGAATTTTAATAAAAAGTTGTAGAAACGCAAAAGACCGCTCTGTTGAGCGGCCTTTTGGATATGTTGAAAAGTTGTTAAACTTTTTCTACCTGCATAAAGCTGAGTTCCATTGGAGTCTTTCTTCCGAAGATCATTACTGAAACTTCGATTTTCTTTTTGTCTTCCTGGATTTTTTCAATTGTACCGTTGAAACCGTTGAAAGGGCCATCGACCACTTTCACATTTTCGCCTACCACAAAAGGGATCATGGTTTCTGTAGCGAACTCCGAAAGTTCATCCATTCTGCCGAGCATTCTGTTCACCTCAACTTTACGCATCGGTACAGGCTCGCCGCCTTTGGTTAAACTTAAAAATGAGATAACGCCTGGAATATTCTTGATGATGTGAGGGATCTCTCCCACTAAGTTTGCTTCCACCATCAGATATCCCGGATAATAAGGTTTTTCTTTTGGTACTTTCTTCCCGTTTCTCATCTGGATCACCTTCTCCATAGGAATCACTACCTGAGTCACGAAATCTTCGAAACCATGATGTTTCATTTCGTTCTCAATATAGGTCTTCACCTTATTTTCCTGTCCGCTGATGGATTTCAGAACATACCATTTCAAATCACTCATGTTGGAAAATAATTTTAATTGAACAGTCCGATTAAAATGGACAATATATTAGCAATTGATTTGCTGAATAATGAATCTATACCCAGCGTAAACAAAGATAAAATTACGGTAGCCACGGTAACAACGATTGTTGAAGACTGAAGCTCTGGCCATTTTGGCCATTCCACTTTATCTTTAAATTCGGTATAAGAACCTTTTACAAAATCTACTAAGCTCATAATCTGTATTTGCACGGGCACAAGGATTCGAACCCTGATCAACGGTTTTGGAGACCGGTATCCTACCATTGGACGATGCCCGTAGTTAAAAAAGTTCCGCAAGTTTCCCTGCGGAACTATAATATTGGTTTAGAAATTAATCTAAGATTTCAGTTACCTGACCTGCACCAACTGTTCTACCACCTTCTCTGATCGCAAATCTAAGACCTACGTTAAGAGCGATTGGCTGCAACAATTCTACAGTAATTGTTAAGTTGTCTCCTGGCATTACCATTTCTACACCTTCTGGTAAGAAGATTTCACCTGTAACGTCAGTGGTTCTTACATAGAACTGCGGACGGTATTTGTTGTGGAATGGAGTGTGACGTCCACCTTCTTCTTTTGAAAGAACATAAACCTCAGCCTTGAATTTTTTGTGTGGAGTTACAGAACCTGCTTTCGCGATTACCATCCCTCTTTTGATGTCAGTTTTTTCAATACCTCTCAAAAGGATCCCTACATTATCTCCAGCTTCACCTCTGTCAAGGATTTTTCTGAACATCTCTACTCCAGTTACAGTTGATGTTAATTTTTCATCGCCCATACCTACGATATCTACAGCATCACCAGTATTGATTACACCTGCTTCAATTCTACCAGTTGCAACAGTACCTCTACCTGTAATAGAGAATACATCTTCAATTGGCATCAAGAATGGCTTATCCTGATCTCTTACCGGCAATTCGATCCAAGTATCAACAGCATCCATCAATTCGTCGATTTTAGCAACCCAAGCTGGATCACCGTTCAATGCTCCTAAAGCAGAACCTTGAATAACCGGAGAATTATCACCGTCATATTCATACGTAGAAAGAAGATCTCTTACTTCAAGTTCTACCAATTCCAATAGTTCAGCATCATCAACCATATCTACTTTGTTCATGAATACCAATACTCTTGGTACATTTACCTGACGACAAAGAAGGATGTGCTCTCTTGTCTGAGGCATAGGTCCGTCAGTAGCAGCTACTACAAGAATAGCTCCGTCCATTTGAGCAGCACCTGTAACCATGTTTTTCACATAATCGGCGTGACCAGGACAGTCTACGTGAGCGTAGTGTCTGTTTGCAGTTTCATATTCAATGTGTGCAGTATTGATAGTAATACCTCTTTCTTTTTCTTCCGGTGCAGAATCGATAGAAGAGAAATCTCTTGCAGTTCCGAATCCTTTGTCAGATAATACTTTACTGATTGCTGCAGTAAGTGTTGTTTTACCATGGTCAACGTGACCAATAGTACCAATGTTCAAGTGGGGTTTGTTACGATTAAACGTTTCCTTTGCCATGATTTAAATTATTTATTTTATTATTATTATTTAATTTTTCGGTGCGCAAATATAATCATTTTTTGAATATCAAAAATCTTTTTCATTTAAAAAAGTTTCAATATTCAAAATTGATAAAAGTGCACCCTATTAATACAGAGAGATTTGGACTGCAAATTTAAAAAAAATATTCTGTTCCTGAAAATTATGAAATCAAAATTTGATTCTGCAGTTTCTTCAAAAAAAAATCTCCCAAAAATTGAGAGATTTAACAGAGCCAACTATGAGATTTGAACTCACGACCTCTTCCTTACCAAGGAAACGCTCTACCCCTGAGCTAAGTCGGCGGAAATTTTAAAAAAAAATCACAATCCGCGTTGGTTGTGATTTTTGTGAGCGGAAGACGAGGGTCGAACTCGCGACATTCAGCTTGGAAGGCTGACGCTCTACCAACTGAGCTACTTCCGCATTTTTGTTTACAAAAACTGTTGGTAAACGGTTTGCAAATTTAAGATATTTTTCAAAACCTGCAAATTATTTTTTATAAAATGTGGGGAGAGTAGGATTCGAACCTACGAAGTCGTAAGACAGCAGAGTTACAGTCTGATCCATTTGGCCACTCTGGAATCTCCCCAATTTTATAAAATATGAGCCTCCAGAGGGACTCGAACCCACGACCTGCTGATTACAAATCAGCTGCTCTAGCCAACTGAGCTATGGAGGCAAATAGATTTCAAAAGAACACTTATCTCTTTTTGCGAGTGCAAATATAAGTGAGTTTTTTTGGAATCTACAAATTATTTTTAAAAATTTTTAAGATTTTATTTTAAGCCAGTTCTTTTTTCTTGATTAGCAGCTTTTTAGCAACTTCAGCGCACTGATCCAAACTTTCCTCAAAACTTGCAGAGGTCTTTTTTACAACGATATCCTCGCCCGGAACGGCTAAAATAATCTCGGCAGTCTTATTTTCTTTGTCTGATTTGTTCTCTACTTTCAGGAAAACTTTGCATTCAACAATCTTGTCATAATAATTTTCAAGCTTTCCTAACTTTTTGTCAATATGTTCTTCAAGCGGTGCGTGTGGCGTCAATCCTATTGACTGTACTGAAATTTTCATAAATCTACATTTTTTTTAGCTCGCGGATGAGCTTCGTTAAACACTTTTTTTAATTGATCTATATTGGCATCGGTATAAACCTGGGTGGATGCCAGAGACGAATGCCCCATTAATTTCTTAATTTTCGAAATCTCGGCCCCATTCTCCAGAACATGTGTAGCAAAACTGTGCCGAAGTATGTGCGGACTGATTTTTTCTTTCGAACTTACCAGACTAAGGTAATTATTAACGGCAAGATAAACAAATTTCTCTGTAAGTTTTTTGCCTTTTTTATTGATAAAGAAGTACATTACGTTCTCTTTCAAGGGCTTCCTCGTCTCGGAATATTTCCTGAAACTTTCAGCCAGAGATTCTGAAAAAGGAATGATGCGTTCCTTGTTCCTTTTCCCGGTAACTTTTATTTCATTTTTGGTGTAATCTACATCATCAATGCGCAGATGGATGAGTTCCGCTTTCCGCATTCCGGTCTGATACAGCGTTTCAATAATAAGCTCCTTTAATTCATCCGGTTTTTGCGCTTCCGGAATATTTTCAAAATCGTTCATTTCTTCCGTCGAGAAAGGAATCTGTTTGTGAGGAAAAAATTTCAGGGTTTCTACTCCTTCCGTTGGCGAGGTTGAAATCTCGCGAATCCGCAGCAAGAATAGGAAAAAGCTGCGAAGCGTAGATAGTTTTCTGTTGATGCTCCTTTTTGAAATTCCTTTTTCACTTAAATGATACATGAAATTTTTGATCATTTTCCTGTCCACCTGAGAAAAATTCTGGTGCCCTTCGGTTTCTAAAAGAAAAGAAGAAAAATCCTCGAGATCTTTCCTATAACTCGTCACAGTATGCGGCGAATATCTTTTTTCAACGGAAATGTAATCAATATATCTCTCCAGCATTTTAAACAAAAAAAATCATTTCCCAAATATAACTATTTGAAAAATGATTTATTATTCGGGTTAAAAGAATATTATTAAGCCTGCTCCTCTTTGCTCAGATTTCTCTGCTTATGAGCTGCTTTCAGTTTACCCTGTCTCAGGGTTACAGAAGGCTTGTTAAACTGCTGTCTGCTTCTTAGGGCACGTACAACACCTGTTTTATCAAATTTTCTTTTGTATTTTTTTAACGCTCTGTCGATAGACTCTCCGTCTTTTACTGGAATTATTAACATAATTTACATCTCATTTTGGATTGCAAAAATACAATATTTTTTTAAACAGGCAATATCTGCGGAAATATTTTGAGCATTTTTCGGATTGGTCTGAAATTTTCATTAAATTTGCAGTCTTATTTAAATGGGGTTGACTGGTTTCGACAGCAAGACCAATGGGTAAGTTAGCATGCAGAGAACCGTGACGCGATCTCTTTAATCCCTTGTCACAAAATTTTAACTGGCGACCAAGAGTTTGCTCTTGCAGCTTAATCCGAATCATAGTAGGATTTAGCGCTTTTCCTGAAGATAGTAAGGAAACAAGATATCCCGCAGAAGTTCTGTTTCGCGACGTCTGATTCCGGGGTATAGCAATGCGGAAATAAGGTTTTGGAAACTTCGGCCAAAACTCGAAAACCTCAGAAGTTAAGCTGTAAATTGGGTGTCTGTTCTCTGTTTTCAGTCGAAAATCAATAATAGAATAAGCATGTAGAAGACTTATGTATTGCTTGTTTGGACGAGGGTTCGAATCCCTCCAACTCCACTTAAAACCCTGTAAATTATTGATTTACAGGGTTTTTTATTTTTGGGTGCTAGATTAGGTGCTAATATTAAATATAGGATATTTCTCTTATATGAAAAAATTTGAGGCAAAGATTTATTCTTATCACTAAAAGGAAGTCGTTTTATCTAATAGAGTATCTGTTGAGGCCTTTTACTTTTCCCCCATAGAAACCATTTAGCAAAAATTCACCAACAAATCTACATTCTTATTGAAGTCTAAGTATAGAGCCCTCGAATAAATTCTCTACTGTCTTTACAAATAAAAGTTCCTTCTGGGGTACTTAAAACTCTCTGTAACTACTGTTAACAAAGAGTTTTTTATTTTAAGGGGGAACAAAAAGGGGAATACGATATTTGAGATTTCTAATTTGTGCTATATTCAAATATTTTCTTTTAATAGACTTACTTTGTTTTTAGTTCCGTCTTGGAACTTATGGCTCATAAATTTACTATTAAAGAGATATAGTATCTTTCTCTTTAATTTATCTTTATTTCCTTTAGACTGGCGGATCAGCAGGAGACGATCTTTAGTTTTGATATCAGAGATCTACAATTCCAACACCTCGCTAAGACGCAGACCGCACGAATATATTGTGGTAAGAATAGCTTTATGTTTTAAATTCTCCGTAGCATCCAATACCTGTTTCACCTCTTCAAGGGTAAGAAATTTCGGTAATTTATGTTCTTTGCGTTTGGGATAGAGATGTTTTAAACTGATCTGGCGGTTGAAGATTTCCTTATAAAATTTGGTAATAGTGGCGATCATTGCTTTTTGATATGATTGCCCTATCTTCATCTTGTCGACAAGCCAGACAATAAAATCTTCAAGTTGTTGTTAGGTTATATTTTCCGGTTTATGTTTGGAAGATAATTTAAGAAAATAGCTGAGATGTGAAGCGTAGGTCTTAATACTTTTCTCGGCATATCGTTGCATTCGAAGGATCACTATGAATTGATCGGTCAGATTTTCATTCATCATATAATTGCGTTTATCCAAAAATTATTCAATATTTAATCAACTAACAAACAGAATCTTAAATAAAATATATAAAAGAATAAGCGCAACATTATATATTTCGTATTGGCGCAATGCGTATATTTAAACCCTTGGAGAACTCAAGAAAAAATGAGTAAAATAACTTAATCCTATAATAATGTTTGATTTTCGTTTACAAGTATTTCACAAAGTAGCAAAACGACTTAATTTTACAAAAGCTGCCGAAGAATTATTTATTACGCAGCCAGCAGTTTCAAAACACATACAAGAAATTGAAAGTTTTCTGAAAACTAAACTTTTTGAAAGAAATGGCTCAAAGGTAAAATTAACAAAAGCAGGAATTATATTATTTTCTCATACCGAAAAAATATTTGAAACCTATCGTAATTTAGAATTTGAAATTAATTCTCTTTCTCAAAATTTCAACGGAAAATTAAGAATTGGTGCGAGTACAACAATTGCTCAATATCTTTTACCTGAAATTTTAGCATCGTTTCATAAAAAATTTGACCAACTTATCGTTTCTTTAGAAGCTAATAATACAGAACAAATTGAAATTGCGCTGCAAAAAAATGAAATTGATTTGGGTATCATAGAAGGAAAATCCAAAAAAGCCTATCTAAAATATACCGAATTTGTCAAAGACGAAATTGTTTTAGTTTCAAATAGCACAAATCCTCTCTCAAAAAGACAGAACATTACTATTGATGAGCTAAAAAACATTCCTCTCTTGTTTCGCGAGCAAGGATCAGGAACACTAGAAGTAATTGCACATCATTTAAAATCTTTGAATGTAAAAATTTCAGATTTAAAAATTGAAATGCAATTAGGCAGCACTGAAAGTATTAAAAACTATATACTTCACAGCAACACTATGGCTTTTATATCATTACATTCCATATACAAAGAACTTAGAGAAAATAAATTTACAATAATAGATGTTCAACATTTGTCTATCGAAAGGAATTTTTACTTTATCCAACAACAAGGTCAAGTTGAGGCTTTACCTGAATTATTTATGAAATTTGCCAATCATTATAACTTTAAGTAATGACGCATAACTTTTTACAATTTCCAACATATCCTTTATTTCAAGAAATTTGTACTAACAATAATATATAAAGTAAGATGGAAAATCAAAAAGGATTCAAAAATTTATTAGACAAAAGTATAACCACTAGAGAAGTGATTTTTTTATTAGCAGTTGTACTCTGCTTGTCTCCATTAATATCACCGCCGATTGCCTTACTTATGGGTTTAATAATTGCGCAATTTATTGGACATCCATATTTACATCTAAATCATAAAGCAACTCATATATTGTTACAGGTTTCTGTTGTTGGTTTGGGCTTTGGAATGAATGTTACAAGTGCATTAAAAGCGGGTAAAGAAGGTATTTTATTTACAATAGTTTCTATTATTGGAACATTAGTAATTGGTTTCTTTATGGGTAAGTTTTTAAAGATAGAAAAAAAGACTTCTTATTTAATATCAGCTGGAACAGCCATTTGTGGTGGAAGTGCTATTGCTGCTATTTCTCCTGTAATAAAGGCAGAGGAAAAACAGATATCGGTTGCATTAGGAACCATATTTATTCTAAATTCTGCAGCCTTATTTTTATTTCCTTTTATTGGGCATCAGTTAAATTTATCACAATCACAATTTGGAATGTGGTGTGCAATTGCTATTCACGATACCAGTTCAGTTGTAGGTGCAGCAAGTAAATATGGTCCGCAAGCTTTAGAGATTGCTACAACTGTTAAATTAGCACGAGCATTATGGATAATTCCTGTTGCTTTTTTATCAACTTTTATTTTTAAAAATAAAGAAAGTAAAATAAAAATTCCTTACTTTATTGGATTATTTGTTCTTGCAATGATTGCAAATACCTATATTCCTTTTGTTCAACAATACAATCATTATTTAACTAATATTGCAAAAGCAGGATTAACGCTTACCTTGTTTTTAATAGGATGTGGATTGAACAGAAAAACAATATCTTCTGTTGGATTTAAACCATTAATTCAAGGTGTAATTCTATGGGTGATTATAGCAACTGCTGCACTTTGGGCTGTAACAACTTTAACAAACTAATAAATTAAAAATATGAAAAATGAATTCAAAATTGGAATGTTAATACTATTCTTTAGTATTATTGCTACCAAAACTCAAGCGCAACAAATCTTTGACGGTAACATAAAAAATAATTCTTTAGCAATAAGTCCAACCGAAAATATTGCATTAGCATCAAACAGCGACGTAAATTTCGTAAGTGTTTATAATCTAAAATCTCATAAATTAATAAAAAAGATATTTGGATTCATTAGTCCAAGAAACATCATTTTTTCGCCTGATGGAATGAAGTTTTACATCACTGACAGCAGTACCGGATTTTTAACTGTACTGGAAACAAAGAAATTTAAAATCATTGAAAAATATGCGGTAGGCTTTGGAGCATTTGGTTCAGCAATTAGCAACAATGGTCAAGAAATTTATATTAATAATGAGGCAACAAATACCGTAACGGTAATTGACCTTTCAAGTAAATCGGTAAAAAAAATAATAACAGGTTTTGCCGAACCAAGACAAGGTATTAAATTAAACGCAACAAATACAAAGATTTACGTGACCAATTTTGCCAGCGACGCTATTTCGGTTGTGGACGCAGCAACTTTAAAAATCGATACAACTATTACTGGTTTTAGCAAAATAAGAGCTATCTCTATTACTAAAGATGGTGAAACATTATTTGCTGCTAATAGTGGTTCCAATTCCATTGCAGTAGTTAATTTAAATACAGGTATAATCGCTCAAACAATTTCTGTAGGCAAAGATCCTTATGGCGCATCATTATCTTCAGATGAAAACATTTTATTGAGTGGAAATAAGGAAGATAATTCTCTTTCAATAATTGATGTATCAACACTAACTAATATTGGAGTGATAACAGGATTTAATGAACCAAGACAAGCGATTGTTTACTCTAAAAACGGTAAAAATGTATTTGTACTAAACAAAGATTTATCTATTAGTGTAGTTAATCTTTCTGAAAAGAAAATAATATATAGTATTCAGAATTAATAAATTTCCTAAAAAAGGTAAAAGGGCTATCCACTAACAGCCGTTTCTCGCAATTGCGAATTTTGTGGTAAGTTCTCGTTTGCGTTTCGCAAGAATTTTTATCTTTAACAGAAAATAAAAAGTTCCGAACTTGGCAACTGACGAGAAGCGGCGGAACCTTAACCACTTTTTAACAACACAACTGAAAGTGAAATTTTCGCCATACATATACGAACCAGACAAAAGTATTGAGGTTTACCGAAAAATATTTTGAGGACAATCCCGAAGTTAAAAAACGTGTTGAAGAATTAGGATGATTGAATTTTATTCTAATTTGAAAGGCGAATTCATATTCGCTTTTATAAATACAGACAAAGAGTGGTTAGCTTTTACATTATTTTGTAGTTCAATTTTAGCCATTTTTTTAATAATTTTTTGGAACAAGAGAAGCAAGGATAAGATTTTAATATTTGGATACATTTTGTTTTGATATGTTTCTTTTTAGTCGGATGTTCTTTTATAATGTTATTGCTTTTATTACCAAGAACATTTGGATTATTAATGTCAATAGCAATTATTGGGTTTACTTTGATTTACTGAACACTCTATAACTGGTAGTGGTATTAGCTATTATTACAATTAGTGTACATTTCTTGAAGCAATTTTTTCGCAGATTTGTTTTTATTCTTTAATCATTTTCGCCATTTTAAAAGTCTGTATTTTTATGAATAGAGTTGAAAAAATAACCGTGAAATTAAAATAATCTCAAACAACGATCGTTTTTCTGTAAAAAAACATAATTCAGTGAAATAAAAAGATCAGAAGTCCAACCTGATCTAAAATTAAAACGGTTAATCCTCCGCCTCAATCCCCATTTTAAAAGATTCATATTCAATGAATCCCTTAAATTTTCTCTTTCCGAGAATTCCCACTGTGAAAAGGATAAACAATCCGATCACCACTACAATACTAAATGTACTAATCATAATTTAAAAATTTATTTTGTTTTAATTAATTTGTCTCTATTATAAATATTAACGTTATTCTCAAAAGATCACTTTTGGAGAAAACTTTTTTAAACAATTTTATTGCTCAGGGTTTTCATCCGGAAAAACTGCCGGCACTAAAATACAAGCCATTTAACCTTTTGCCTTTTTGATTAATTTCTCTTTTCTATCTTTGACCTTACTAAAAGTAAGTTTGCTAAATTCCTCCAGCTCCTCTAAAAAAATCAATGCTCAAACTTCCAAAGTCAAATATTTTCTGAAAGGACATAAATTATCACTTCTCTGTAATTAATATTAATAAAGGCTTTACATATTATTTCATAACTTTAAATAAAGTTGTGATGCACTATTTATAATTTGAAGATAAATTTTCGCAATACAGTCTGTTCTGCAAGATATCGACACCCGTTAAAAACTTCTTTTAAACCAAAATATCTTGATATATGCCACAAAAAAAGCCCCTCGCAGTGCGAGAGACTTTGTCTTCGATTACGAAGGTAAGGAATACTTTAATACAAAGCAAAAGCATTGATTTTAAAATTAAAATCCACTATAACACTATTTTATGGGTCTACTATTAAGTTCTTATTTTTCTACACCTTCAGTAGTACGTTTTGTTGATCACTTGATACCATAATATTCAAATAGAAAAGATTTAAGCCTACTTCTTGACGCAATTTTACACATCCTTTTCTGTCTCTTCCATTATTTTCACCTCTTTTTTTGTATAATCAAATCTACGGTCGGTTGGAGCTGAACTTATGCTCCCTAAAATTGAAAATCGGTGAACACTACCACCGATTTTTACATTCAATTACTACATATGTAGTTCAGATGTAAATTTTTCAAAATCCTTTTTTATTTTATCGATAAATCCTTCTTTTTTGACCAATTCATCAAGTTCATTCATCAGCTTTTCCACAAGAGTTTTCATTTGATCCACTACTTCCTTATCAAGACAAGTAAACTTATGGCGCAGAATCTTATGGTATTCCAAAGTTGGAATAATTTTCAGCAGGAATCCATCAAATAAATATTGATAGCGTATCAGATCAGGATTGCCGTATAGACATAGTTGCCACAATGATTGAAAGGACAAATAATTAGGCATATAGCAAAGCTTTACAAAAATGTAGGTTCTGCAAAACGAAAGGAAGAATAAAGCGAAAAGAAAAGGTATTCCCTGATGGTTTCCGCTTTCATTTCCAACAATAGCTAAAAACTGTAAGCCATTGCCTTTTGCTGATTTATAATAACAATTCAGGTCTTGTTCCAGAATATATGGAAACTGCCAATGTGGCTCAGGATGATATTGATTAGAAGCATAAATCCTGTTTTTACCCTGCATTATGTTTGCAAAGAAATTTTGGTATTTGTATAGGTGTTGCTGAATCCAATATCGGTCGTGACTGATCAATACAAAATCATATTGTTTCCCAGATTTATTTCTGAGATAATACTGTATATCTTTCAGTTTTTCGTTACTCACATTATGAGCAATTACGAGCAGATAATAAATCTTACTATTACCGTATGTAGATTTATGAAATAGGTAAATCTCTTCTGTATTTTCAGATTTTACAATTACTTCAACCGCCTTATCAAGGATTTTATCATTCTGATGTACCAAATCATCCGCTATTTCCGTATGTATTGCAATATTACTAGTTGATTTTTTGATGTGTATTTTTAACTCTTCTAAGCGTATTTCTATCATCCTGAAAATACTTTCTTCTGCAATGCCGATGGCTTCAAAGAATTCATTATCATACATAAGTTCATCCTCACGAGCTGACATTTTTGCTTTGTCAAATAAACTGATCAGATAGTACTCCTTTCCATTTTGTTTTATAAAATATTTTTGAATCTCAGGAGCGTAGGGTATTAAATGATAAATACGCTCGTGCAGGTTTTTTGTATCAGAGGAAGATCCTTTATATAGATTTTCAAGATATTCCAAGTCATACCTAATCACCTTTTCATAGCTGAGGAAAACACTTACAAACGATTCATCCTTAATAAATTCACGGGTTTGAGACAGCAATATATTGTGATCGTTGTAAAATCTTTCCTTATAATTTTCAAACTTTTTATTAAACTTCTTCCAATTTCTGTCAATCAAAAGGTGATTTCCAAACTGCTCATTTTGATATATCAAGGCTGATGGTTTGCAGTAAAATTCGACAAAGGGATGTCCTGAATCAAACTTTTGATGGAGTTGAGTATTGTAAAATAAATGGATGTGTACTTTATGTTCAGAGTAGGCTTTTTTGATCCAGTGTTTTTGTTTTAAGTTATCAATATCCGTCTTGTGTTCCAAATGTATAATTAGATGGGAATCCTGAGAATGTATGCTTTTGTTATAAAATATCTGAATGATAATATAATTTTGGTTAAGCTGTTTGATGGCATCTTCTAAAAATTCGTTTTCGAGTTTTGAGAATAAAAGTTGATTTGAAGTTTTCATTTTATTAAATTTTTGAGTTGTGATTTTCGACATTAAAGTAGAAGTAAATAGCCTCAAGAAACACTCGGATTAAGGAGAACCACACCATTAAATCAATATACTCCTGTAATTCTTTATCTTTCTCAATTTTTAGAATATCATCAATAGTAAAATCTGGATCGCCAATCTTTTTGAGAAATTTTTGGTAGTATTCTTCGCCAGTAACAGAGAGGATACCCAGAAAAAGCTCTTTTAAATAATCATCCAAAGGAATTGAACTAATGATATAGTTTTCGGCTTGATATGAATTACTATTTTTAGTTTCCTTCAAAGGAAGGCTATTGCCAAATTCATCTATAAAATCGGTAAAACTTGAGACCAAAAATTGCAGGCAGGTAAGTAATCCGGCAATCTTTAAACTATGTGGGTCAATATTTGGAATTTCAACATTTCCTGAAAACATTTCTTTGATACTATACTTTTGTATCAATCTAGGATATCGGTCAAAAAGTACATTTATGTCTTCACTTCCCAATTTATCCATAAGTAGATAAATACCTTTATTAAGTTCATCTATCTGCCTCTCATCTGACAACAATTTAAAAGTTATATCAACCTTTTCCATCGAGTCTATGATTCTTCCGATTGTTTTTTCTTTATCTCTCATATTAAAATTTTTTAGTGAAATAAAGTTGGTCAGTAATTGTCAGGTATCTAATGCTTTTCAAGGGATAAATTATTCTGAGGATGTGGTTTTTTTATCCTTTATTTTCTTTACGCCTCTTTCACGAATGATCTGCGCTGAATCAAGCATTTTATTAAGATGGATAAAAAGAGTAACGATATTTGTTTCAGGTTCATCAGAATATGCACCTAATGAGAAATAAACAATCTGCGTATTGAAATACTCAAATTCTTGTAGAGTAAACTCTTTAAACGCCTTTTGAAAGACAAGAAACGGATTGCGGTATTCTTCATCCGAAAGCGAACCTTGAAGTAATCTGGATGGAAACTTTGGGGGACGTTTCACTTTCCATCTTTTTGCTTCGAATTGTAATACATAACTTGCCCTAATAAATGAGCGCATACAGAGGTAATAATGAAAGATGAGCGAAGGATCATCCTTCATCAGTACTTCGCATTTCGTTGAATAGTTGATCACATCATTTAGTCTTTCTCTTACAGCGGACAGAAAATCCATCTGAAAAAATGCATCTATCAGTGTCAAACAGGAATGCTTTTGATGGCTGTCCCAGAACTCAGCTTCAAAATCTATCTTCTTATTTTTCATAATAATTATATTTTTATTAATACGAATTACTACTTTCAAAAGTGGATAATCAATACAGAAGTTGGATATTATATATACTGAAATGGATATTTTACAGGATAATTTTTTAACTTTACCATTCAGACGAATTAATAGAAATGGTTTTATCTTTAAGCCTTTAAAATTTGATAACTGCTATGGAACAGAAAATACATCAGGGAAGAAATGTAAAACGCTTTAGAGAGATGCTAGGTATTAAACAGGAAGCTTTAGCTCTTGACTTGGGTGATGAATGGAATCAGAAGAAAATTTCTTTGTTGGAGCAGAAAGATGTGATCGAAGAAGATCTTCTAAAAGCCATTTCAAATGCCCTTAGAATTCCAGTAGAAGCTTTTCAGAATTTTGATGAAGAGCAAGCGATTAATTTTATTTCAAACACTTTTCACGATAAGACTGTCAAGTCTTTGACCACAATTTCAGAAGCATCAAGTGTTTCCTGCGCCGCATTTTTATAAGCTTTTATCAAACCTGAAACACCACGCAGGGTTTGATTAACTACAGCCCCACTTTTAACAATAATTCTATTGATAAATTAGTGCAGCTTCACGAAGAAAAGATTGCCCTTTATGAAAGAATGCTGAAGGAAAAAGATGAAATGATGGATAGGCTTGAAAAGCTTATTAACAAATAAAATATAAGTAATTCGGGATAATTACTTTTTCATTGGAAAGGCTCAACATATTGTTGAGCCTTTTTTAATAAAAATAATAAACTATTTTTTTACTATTCAACATTATTTAGACATCACTTTATAAGATGGATCTTCATAATGATTAACTTCAATAAAACCGCTGGCATTATCTAACAGCTGAATACAATCAGGACTAAGATGCTTCAGAACTACTTTTTTGTTGTAAGTCCTATATTTTTCAATTACTTTTTTCAAGGCTTCGATGGCTGACATATCTACTACACGGGATTCCTTAAAATCAATGATTATTTCATCGGGATCGTTTGATGCATCAAATTTATCAATAAATGCTGTGGTGCTTCCGAAAAATAGCGGCCCATAGATCTCATAATTTTTCATTCCATTGACATCAATGGATTTTCTCGCTCGGATTCTTTTTGCACTGTCCCAAGCAAAAACAAGTGCTGATATAATTACACCGATTAAAACCGCTAATGCTAAATTATGTAAAAGTACCGTTATAATCGCTACTAGAATTCCGACAAAAATATCTGATTTAGGCATTTTGGTAATGATACGGAAAGAGATCCATTCAAATGTACCTATGGCTACCATCATCATAACTCCTACAAGTGCAGCCATCGGAATTTGTTCGATAACAGATCCACCTGCTAAAATAATAATCAAAATTGTTACAGCTCCAACAACAGCAGAAATTCTGGTTCTAGCACCGGCGTCAATATTTACTAAAGTTTGTGCTACCATAGCACAGCCTCCCATTCCTCCGAAAAATCCATTAGTTATGTTGGCAACACCCTGAGCACAAGCTTCCCTGTTAGAACGACCTTTTGAATTGGTAATCTCATCCACCATATTTAATGTCAATAAAGATTCAATCAATCCAACACCTGCCATAATTGCAGCATAAGGAAAAATGATTTTTAAGGTTTCTATACTAAATGGAATATTTGGAATATGAAATGAAGGTAGTGAGCCACTAACTGATGCTATATCAATTACTTTTTTAGTGTCAATGTTAAGAAAATAGACCAAGCCAAAGACAACGATAATGGCAACTAGTGATGACGGGACTGCTTTCGTGATCTTAGGAAAAATGAAAACGATGGCAATTGTTAAGAGTGTGAGTCCCGCCATTATAGATAATGCAGATCCCTCCATCCAAGAGCTGACGCCATTATTGACCACTTTAAATTGTGATACCTGCGCCATAAAAATAATGACTGCAAGACCATTCAAGAAACCGTACATCACAGATTGTGGTATAAGTCGTACAAATTTCCCAAGTTTTAGAACACCAACCAAAAGCTGAATAATCCCCGCTAAGACAACGGCTGCAAAAAGGTATTCAACACCGTGAGAGGAAGCTAACGCAATAAGTACAACCACTGTTGCACCAGCTCCACCTGAAACCATACCTGGTCGACCACCTAGAAATGCAGTAACAATTCCCATTAAGAATGCAGCATATAAGCCTGTTAAGGGAGATAATCCTGCCAAGATAGCAAATGATAGCGATTCAGGGATCATTGTCATTGCTACTGTAAGTCCGGCTAAGACTTCATTTTTTATATTGATATTTTTTAAAGACTGAAAATTAGAGAATCTATATTCCATTTTATAATGATTATAGTTATCCCATAGCAAATTATGGGATTGTATTAAAAGTATATTTTAAAGTATATGAAGGATTACCCAAAGATAGTTTTGGGTATAGAATGAATTATCAGCCTGCTAAATTAAGGCGGTGTAACTTGAGAAGATGTAGTTCTGAATAATTTCATAAGATGTTGCAAAAGTACATTTTTAATGTATTAATTACAAGTCTAAACTTGAAATGTTTTTCTTAATGACGTATGATAATCGTATTTTAGTAGGCTTGTAGAGACCATTGTAGTTGCTTTTTCTTTCTGTTTTTAGTACATTGGAGTCTCAGAATTTACATTCACCTGTACGAGAATGTGGCATCACAGATTAATATTACGGTTTTTCAAGGATTTGTCCAATCGAGTACTTCTGGTGGTATATAACTATTTTTATGTGTTGTATCTTCTTTAATAACTACAAATACAGCGTTATCTGCTCCTCTACAAAATATATTTAATAAGATGAAAGGTTTTGAAAATGATTTTGTCCATCTTAATTATTCTTTTGGAATATGGATCAATGATAATTTTCTCATCTATTTTCCTTACTAGCTACAAATCCATCTTTGAATCTTAAAAAATCTTCCGCTTTTTTAGGATTGTTCTTGATCCATAATTGCATTATTTGAGTGTTTTCTCTCAAAATTGTTATCTCATTTTCATCGTAGATTTTTTTTCCTTCATCAGCAATTTCATTTAAAATATCTTGACGCAATTCACTTTTGGCTTTAATGCTTTCTTTGTACCAATTAGTTGCGAAATTAATGGAGACGATCAGTACTAAAACCGCAAAGACAAAAACTCCAATTCCGCTCCAAATAAATTTCTTCTTCCATCGTATATTCTTTCCAAAACCGTCCAAATAATCTTTAGCTTCTTTTGAAAGAACTGTTTCTACCTGAGTAGGAATACTGTCCAGGAATTCAACTCTTTTGGTTTGCTCTACTTTCATAAAGGCTACAGTTTCATTATTGGTCGACTGTCCATCTTCAAAACTGATCTGTACTTCGTTCAACAGGGTCGTATGGTCTTCAATGGCAAACTGAAGTTTGATATTTTGTTCAATATTTTCCTTGTTTGATTTGATCACGTTTTCTAAAAGTTCCATTCCATTACTTTTAGATTCTTTACTTTCATTTTCCATATTTATTTTTTAATTTTTGATTATCGTCTTAATTTTCGCTTCTTTTTCCAGAGCTCATCTTCGTCCTGAGAAACATAGGTTGGATTAAGGAAGTCACCTAATAATTTGCCTGCAATTTCTATTAAGCTTTCATTTGTTTCTTTTTTCAAAGGATTACCTGCGTCATTATTTACACTACTTTGACTTAATGATTTTACCAGATCACCAAGGTCAGAATCTATTGAAGAAAGAGAGAATCCAACATTTTTCCGGAAAAAAAATCCGTTTTTGTTTTGACTATTATTAATTTCATTTATCCATATATCTTTAATTTGATTTTTTTGACCAGCTTTAAAGTCTCCGTTATATTGGATCTTTACAGAAAATCCCTTTTGTTGGAGATTTTCCCGAAACTCCTTTAAGTTGTCAGCATTTCTTTGTACTTCCCTAACAGCTTGTTTCATTTTAAATAGAGATTTTATTTCAGAGATTTTCAATTGATTTGAAATTTCAGATAATTTATACCCAGCTTTATAAATCCTTTCTGTCTGAAAATTTTTGTCTTTTTCCATCACAATTCGCATTCCCGAAATCCCGTCTTTTACATTTGAAGACAATTGAATTTCAAAACCTTTTTTCTTCATTTCTGAGATCAGATCATCAAAATTATCTTTTGACCTGATAGCTTCGGTCAAGCTTTTCAGCATCTCAGCTTTTTTTTGAGTTCCAATTTCAACATCGGTTAATAATCCTTTCTCTTTGCAAACTTCTCTGACAGCTTCACCAAATCTCTTTCCGATATCGTGTGCTTTCACAGTGCACCTTCCCGAAAAATCAATCCTATTGGCGACAAAATGAATATGCTTATGTTTTGTACTGTTATGAATATCCAGTCGATATTGATTTTTGTTTGTCAAACCTACTTTTGCAAGAGCTTCTATCGCAATTCGTTTGAATTCTTCATCCTTCAATTTTCTACCGATCTCGTCCGGTTGAGAAATATAACCAGTCAATGCCCATTTCTTCACTTTGGTATTTCTTTCAGCTACGGTTTTCATTTCGTTAAACTGACCTTCAGCAGTGTCACTCAAAAGATAATTCGAAGCAACCATTTCTGCTGATCCTTTATCGTTTGCATTGTATTCCAAAGCAATTTTTGTAATGGTTCTTGTGGTTGCCGAATTATTCATTTTTCTGAATTTTTATATATAAATATTGATGAATTAATTCGATCAAATTTTCAATTCTCATCAAGATTTCTTTCTTATTTTCAATAGCATTCCATTCCCGATTTCGTAAAAGGTTGGTGATTTTTTTGAAATGGGCTCCGTATTGAAGTAAGACTTCATCAGTTTGAAATTCATTGATTTTTAGTTCTTTTTCGAACAAAATATTCCGGATATAAGTGGACAATTTTAGAGGATGTTTTTCTTGCTTTTGAAGTAGAATTTCATATTCAGAATTGGTCATTCGTATTGAAATAACTTTGTCCAATTTTTTATTTTCTTTGGTTTTCAAACCACCTTTACGACCTAATTCCTGAAAATATTTTTTTCTCTTTTCCTGAGCAATCTTTGCTTGATTTTCTTTGGCTACCTGGTGTATAAATTCTTGTAAAAAGTCTTTTTCCATTGTATTAATTTTGGCGTATTTAAAAAAAACATTTCTGACGATAGGAAGAAATCAAAAATCCCAATTTTGCAATCAGCGGATACGCTTATTGTAAACTTTGGGTACTTTTTGCACTAACATACCACCACATTTTACCTTTGTTTATTTTACTCACCTTCGCCTTTGTTTCACTTGTCTTTCAGGTGATGGATTTTTGTGAATCATCCAGTCATTCAAATCTTTAAAATCTGAATATAAAACCCGACAATCTTCTGCGTTTTTGTTTTCATTTTTAATCATTTCAACCGCCAGATTTCCGGCTTCGTCATTGTCAAAATAAAGTTCAATATTTTCATAATTTCCTAATGAATTTTTAATATTGTGAATCATCGAAACGGAATTCAAAATGATATAATCAGAAGGTTCTTTTTCTAAAAAATTTTCTACATTTTTAAAGGAAATAAAATCAAAAAAACCTTCGAAAATTCGAAGCGATACCGAACCATTTTTAATGGTTGAAACACCTTTTTTACCCAAACAGATTTTAGAATATTTATTACGGATTTCATAACCGCCAGAATCGTTCTCGAATCCAATTCCGAAATAGTTTTTATCATTCATTCGGTAACGAATTTCGTGTAAGAACTGAGTTTGATTTCCAATTTTTCTTTCTCTTAAATATTCCAAAAGTGCAGGATGCTGGATTTCATTCACATCAAGTATCTCATAATTTTTACTCGGGTTTTCGAACTTCTGATCAGGAATGTTTTGCTTTTGAAAAGAAGAGAAATTCTGATCTTCTGCCCATACTAAAACTTCATTGACTGAAGCGTTCAGATATTTCTTCATAAAGTCGGTATTCGTTCCACCGATTCCTTCTGAAAATAAGTACCAATAGTTTATTCTTTTATTGATTTTAAAAGAGGCTTGGGATTCGTTGGCAAAGGGGTTGAGATACCAAGCTTCTTTTTCATTTTGTTTTGTAGGAAGGTGTCCGAGAGAAAGGAGGACTTCTTCCAACGATATGTTGTTAAATTGTTTGCAGTTCATTGTGTAAATTTTAATGTTTTTATTAATAGATAGTAGTTGTCCTGTCGATGAAAGGCGGATTAGTTTGTCTTCGACTAATTTTTGATGAATTGATGAGAAAGCCTTATAAAAAATTGAATTACAATACTTTATAACCTCATCAAGGTCTCATCATCTCATCAAAGTAGAAATATTCTTCTCATCATTCTCACATCAAAAACCAAGGTTTAAAAGTTTGATGAGGTTTTTGATGAGATGTAACTAATTGATTTTATTTTCATTATCAATTAATTCATCATTTCATCAAATTTTTGAAGAATAAAATTTCTGTCTACTGTAAAATACCGTCCTGTTTTATTCTGTTGGTAAAAACTTCTACTGTAATCGATGTCGTATTTGATGTAAGCCAGTGAATTGTTCTGAGGTTCAAGTTTCCAGTTTTCTTTCAGGAGTTTTCGGACATCGTTTACCGTCCAATACTGTTTACTGAACATTTTAACCAGCATATTGAAAATATCCTGTGGAATAAAATTGATCTTGCTGTCTTCCGTACTCTCAAAAAACTCATATAAAAGTTCGACGATTTTAGATTCTAATTTGTTGTTATTTTTCCAAACCAATTTCTGAAGGGCTTTGGTTCTGATCTGGGAATCAGTGAACCACATCCTTGTCTCCTTACGGCTGTGAAAAGGTCTTTGAATTAAATATCTAAGAAAATAAGGGATTTCTTTATTTAAATTGTGTAGAAATTCAGTATTCTCCGTTTTAATCGATTTTACCTTGATGATCCAGAATCGTATCTCATTTTCATCAATCTGAATGAAGTTATCTTCATTATTGGAACAGAGAATAAATTTTCCAAAAAATTCCACTTCTTCACGATCTTTTCCTTTTGCCTCTTTCTTGTCTTTATCGGTAGTGGAAAGATATTTTAGTCGTTCCGTAATCTCCTTTTTGTCAAAGAATACTTCATCAATAGCAACGATCAACATTGATGTCCAATCCGAATTGAACTGACTGCTGAAAGAATCGCCTTTGATGTAAGTCATATTTAGTCCAAAAACGGATTTAAGCCATTTGATGAATGTAGATTTCCCGGTAGATCTTTCCTTGCTTACAAGACAAAGAATCGGGAGGATCTGTGTTGGATATTGCAGTAAGATCTTGATATAATCTAATCCTAGTTCCAACTGTTCTCCAAAAATATGCTCCATAAATCTAAGTGAAAATGGAATCTTCTCTTGTAGATATGTTTGCTCCGGTGTTTCTTTAATCGGCTGATAAGGAATCTCATTGTAAACATTATAGAATCCTTGGATAATTTGTTGGTATTGCAAATGGGATGGTATACAACAGAAACCATCATACTTAGGAACTTTTGAGACATATATCTTTCCGTGATCGCTGATAATGGTCTCACGATTCCATCGAGTCAATATTGAGATTTTATCACCTGAGATCAATGGTTTCTCAATAGTTTTATAGTAGGTTGTCCCTACTCTTAGATATGGGATTTTTTCGCTCATATTTTAAAGGTTTGATTCCGCACAGGAAATACTGAAGGGTGAATTAGAATGCTTGATAAATAAAGTCTCTATCTATCTTCTATACTTAAGTGATTTGACCTCGTTTAAAGCATCCATCAGATCAAAATGGTTGACCCTGTAGAATCTTCCTATTTGTTCTGCTTTAATGTTACCTTTTAAAATATGTGAGCGTACGGTTTGATAATCGAGTTTTAGAATTTCTGAACACTCTCTGATAGAGTATAATTTCTTTTTCAACTCGATGTCAGGTTCTTTTTTGAGAGAATAGAGTAAGTCTTTCACTTCCCCTAATTCGTCGAGAATGGTTTGGAATGGATTTGTTGTCTGCATAATCTGATATTTATTTGCAGACAAAATTGTATGATTGGAATAACTAATGATGCAATTCTACTCAATTGCGTAAAGTTTAATACTTGATATTAAACAACTTAGATAATTCTTGATAGATAGTTTCCTCAAAATCATTAGGTTTCACAGTTATTGCCCGTGAAAATGTTCCTTTGTCAAAATTGGAATTATATTCGTTTTCCATAGCCTCAATAATAGTGGTGTCTTGAAAATCCGGATTAATAATATGATTGTCTTTTAAGAATCGGTGGATTCTGATGAAGGAAGATTTCTGATCTACGATTAGGTTGTGATTTTCATCTATGAATTTTTTACCCTTTAGAAAAGCAATGAAAATTTGCGAACTGTTTTCACCAATCATAATATCCGATAAGCGAATTTCTCTTTTTACTTTACCTTCTAAAGCAAAATATAGTAAAAGCGTAGTTTCAGCTCCATTCAAAAAATTGCCCTGTAATTTCATCAGGTTGCTTGAGCTTAAAATACTTAATGATTCTCTTCGATATTGCTCTAAACAATATTCGATTTTCTCTTCAAAGTTGTGATTTCGGGAAGCATCTATATTTTTGAAGTGGAAAGTGAAAAAGTTATCTAACTTTTCATATCGAATAAGAAACTCATTTCTTTTCTTATCAGTAAGACTGATTTGGCTGGATTTCTGTTTGGCTTTTTCAATTCTTTTTGACAACATCTTTGAAATTTTTTCACCTTTGATCCAGTAAAAAATCATCATAGGATAACCTACAAATTCTTCCCAAAAATTCCAACGTCCATAAAGTTTCTTTTGATCCATAATCTAAATTAATGATTATTTAAAAACTTCATTCATATAATTGATTTTATCTTCTTCGCTCGGTCGATAGTATGCATTGAAGACCTCCAGACTTGTATGACCTGTATAACTCATTATTACTTTATCCGGAACTCGTTTGTTCTTCATTATAGTGATGAAACTTCTTCTTGCAGTATGTGAGGAAATTCTTGTCCAAAATTCGGCTTTTTGGTCTACCAATTCATCACCATACTTCATTGTCTTCTTTATTTCATCAGTAAATTTTAATTCTTTAAATACCTCCTTAATATATTCGTTCATCTTCTGATTTGTAATGCTCGGCAAATTATAATCATATTTTTCAAGAATTGATTTAGATATACTATTTAAAGGAATTGCTAAATTTTTTGATTTGCTTTTTAAATCAATTACTCTAATAAAATTACCTTCAAGATCGCTCTTTGAGATTGTGCTATAATTACCGAACCTCATTCCTGTAGTGCAACCAAAAACAAATAGGTCACGAACTTTTTCCAATCTTTTATTTTTAGCAAGATCGTACTTGTAAATTAGTTCAACCTGTTCGTAGTTCAAAGCAATTTCGTCAGTAATAAATTTAGCAGGTTTCTTGAAAGCAATAAAATCGTTATTGTAAGTATATTTCCTATTTAAAGCCCAAAGCAAAAAAGTCTTTAGAAGACCAACATTTCTATGTACAGTATTCGCAGAATGCTTTTTTTCTTCAATACAATATTTAAGAAATTTGTTATAGAGCTTATCATCAAATTTTCCGAGAGTAACCTTTATTTTACTATTCTTCTCAAAATCTTCAAGTAAAGTTTTGTTACATTTATAACGTTTTAAAGTCGAATTTGAAATCGAATTTCCTGTATAATCATTTTCCTTCTCATCCAAAAATTCCTGATAAATTCTAAAAAAATCACTTTTTACAGTAATTTTCTTGAACTTTTCATCAAATCGTTGTTTAAGTATATCTACGGTAAGTTCTTCGCTTATATTTTTATAACGATTTACTATCTCAGTAAAAAAACTACTATACCTATCTAGTTGCATTTTCAGACTTCTATGAATTTCAGCTCGCTTAGTTCTCCCATTCAAATCGTTAGGTTGCCTATTTTCAAAGTCCCATTCAGAAGGCTTAATTTTTTCACCAGTAGAATAGATAAAATTCTTATTTTCACTGTTGAAAAAAGTACGGAAGTAAATGAGGGTTTCCTTAGTTTCACTAGGCTTCTTAAGTTTAAAAGTGTAATTCATAGGGTGCCAGTTTGGGTGCTACTTCTTCTATATTTAGATATAAAAACTAATTATATTCACATATACAAATATAGTTAAAATACTGAAAAATAGCACACTTACACATTTTAAGTTATGTTAAAATATGTAAGGTTCAAAAACCTCCAACTCCACTTTTTGAAAAAACCACCTTATATAGAGGGTGGTTTTTTATTTGAGGACATTAAACCATTATGTGAATGCCCTGAAATAATTAATCCTGATAATCAAATCGTAGCAACAAAAAACCGCAAATAAATTCAAAAAAAGGTTTTATCATTCAGAATTTTATATATTTGCACCATTAACAATTATATTAAAAAATAAATTATTATGTCAGACATTGCATCAAGAGTAAAAGCTATCATCGCTGATAAGCTTGACGTTGAAGAAACGGAAGTAACTCCAGAAGCGAGCTTCACAAACGATTTAGGAGCTGATTCTTTAGATACTGTGGAACTTATCATGGAATTCGAAAAAGAATTTAACATTCAGATTCCAGACGATCAGGCCGAGAAAATTACTACAGTAGGTCACGCAATCGCTTATATCGAAGAGGTAGTTAACAAGTAATTCTTTATCAGAGAAATTTCTAGAATTTATGGAATTAAAAAGAGTAGTTGTAACCGGTTTTGGCGCCTTTACCCCCATCGGTAAAAATGCCGCAGATTACTGGGAAAATCTTGTCAAAGGTGAGAGCGGAGCCGCTCCGATTACTCTTTTTGATACCACAAATTTTAAAACAAAATTTGCCTGCGAAATCAAAAATTTCAATCCATTAGATTATTTAGAGAAAAAAGAATCTAAAAAAATGGACAGGAATACCCAGTTCGGAATGATTGCAGCCCGCGAAGCGGTCGCCCATTCCCGGATTATTGAAGATAACGTAGACAAAAACAGGGTTGGAGTAATCTGGGGTTCCGGAATCGGAGGCCTCGAAACTTTTGAACATGAAGTTCTGGAGTGGGCAAAATCAGAAATTCCAAGATTTAACCCTTTTTTCATCCCTAAAATGATTGCCGACATTACTCCTGGACACATTTCCATTGAGTATGGCTTTCATGGACCTAATTACACCACCGTTTCAGCCTGTGCTTCCTCGGCAAACGCCTTAATCGATTCCAAAATGCTCATCCAATTAGGTAAAGCTGATGTTATTGTATGTGGCGGTTCTGAAGCTGCAGTTACAGCGAGTGGAGTTGGCGGCTTCAACGCCATGATGGCACTTTCTACCAGAAATGATGATCCTAAAACAGCTTCAAGACCTTTTGATAAAGACCGCGACGGTTTTGTTCTGGGTGAAGGAGCCGGCTCTATTGTTCTGGAGGAATATGAACACGCCAAAAAACGCGGAGCTACCATTTATGCCGAATTAAAAGGCGGCGGAATGAGTGCAGATGCGTATCACATGACCGCACCTCATCCCGAAGGTTTGGGCGCTTATCTTGTCATGAAAAACTGTCTTGAAGATGCTGAAGTAACAGCAGACGAAGTAGATCATATCAATATGCACGGTACTTCTACTCCGCTTGGTGACATCGCAGAATCCAATGCAATTTCACGACTTTTGGGCGATCATGCTTTCGACATTCAGATCAATTCAACAAAATCCATGACCGGCCACCTTTTGGGCGCTGCCGGTGTTATTGAAGCTATTGCAGCTTTGGGTACCATTATTCACGGAATCGTCCCTCCTACCATCAATCATTTCACCGATGATGAAAATATTGACAAGAGACTGAATTTCACCTTCAATACTGCGGTAAAGAAAAATGTGGATATTGCCATGAGCAATACTTTTGGATTCGGAGGCCACAACGCCTGCGTTCTGTTTAAAAAAATCTAATTCCTACAATGCATGGAGTTAAAGAATTACTTTTCTAAATTCCTAAGACACCGAAGAAAAACTTTAACGGAAAACGATTATTACCTCAGTTCTGAAATCAGTAAAATTACTGGCTGTGGAATCCATAATATTCATCTTTACCGCGAAGCTTTTTCTCTGAAAAACTCTTCGAGAAATCCAGATCTTAAAAATTACGAACGTCTGGAATTTCTGGGCGATTCGGTTTTGGGTACCATTATTTCCTGTCATCTATTTCAGGCTTATCCCGATGCAAGAGAAGGGTATCTTACCCAAATGAAATCAAAAATTGTTAACCGCAAAAACCTGAACAGGATTGGTGAACAACTGCAGCTGACAAAATTTCTGGAGCCAGGCTATTCCATCACTTTAAGCGAGAATATCAGCGGAAATCTTTTTGAAGCTCTTGTTGGCGCCATTTATCTCGATTTAGGCTATGATTTCTGTAAGAAAATCATTCTCGAAAAACTCCTCACCCCACAGGAAATCAATAAACTTGAAAATAAGATCGTTAGTTATAAAGGTCTTCTGCTGGAATGGAGCCAGAAGAAAAAGGTCCTGATCCGATACGAAACCTGCGAGGAACATCAGGCACAAAAGGTCACCGTTTTCAGATGCCATGTCTGGCTGGGTGCAGAAAAAATATCGAACGCCACAGACAGTTCCAAGAAAAAAGCCGAAGAAAAAGCCGCACAGCGGGCTTTTTACATTTTAAACAAAAAAGAAAATATTCTTGAAAATCCAAAAACAGTTCTTTAGTCTGGAAGAAGATAATGACGATTTGACCATTGGTTTGGTTCGGTTGGCAAAAGATATTCCCGATTATGAACTCTTTTTCACCGTAAACAGAATCAACCATTTCTGCTTTTCGCGCATTGAAGACTTGGTCATTGACGGGGAATATTTTACATACAAATTTGCGCAGTTCCAGGCATACCACCACGAAGTAAAAACGTGTTTCCGTTTCATCCGCAATATCTCATACGAAGGCATCCGGAAAAAGGAATCTTTTGAACTCTTTTCCGGTGAAGAGTCTGTTAAGTTTCTGTTACATAATCATATCGATGTGGATTATATCGCCACTTCATCGGATGTTATTGCCGATTTTTCCTTAATTTTGCTGCCTGATCTCCTGGTATTTCAAATTCAGGAATTTCCTTTAAGTTCAGATGATGAACTTTACCAAATAATTCAATACTATGAATAAATATCTTAAAAAAACCAAAATAATCGCAACCCTGGGGCCAGCGTCATCAGATAAAGAAACGATGGTTCAGCTCATTCAGGCTGGAGTTGATGTGTTCAGGATCAACTTTTCCCATGCAGATTATGATTTGGTTAGAAATAATGTCAGGATCATCCGCGAGATTAATAAAGAATTTGGCTTTTCAGTAAGCATTTTAGGAGATTTACAGGGTCCGAAATTAAGAGTTGGCGTCGTAAGAGAAGGCTCATACCTCAATCCGGGTGATATATTAACTTTTACGAACGAAAAAATTGAAGGCGATTCCGAAAGGGTGTACATGACCTATCAGCAGTTTCCTCAGGATGTAAATGTTGGGGAAAGAATTCTGATTGACGACGGAAAACTCGTTCTGGAAGTTCTGGAAACCAACCGAATCGATACCGTAAGAGCCAAAACCATTCAGGGTGGACCTTTGAGTTCCAAAAAAGGAGTCAATCTCCCTAACACCAATGTTTCGCTTCCGGCACTTACCGAAAAAGACATTGAAGATGCCAACTTTATGCTGGATCTGGAACTGGACTGGATCGCACTGTCATTTGTGCGTCATGCCCAGGACATCATCGATCTTAAAAAGATCATGAGCGACCATCCGACAAATAAACAGAAAACCCCGATTATTGCAAAAATCGAGAAGCCTGAAGGCGTGAAAAACATCGACGAAATCCTGATGGAATGTGACGGACTGATGGTGGCTCGTGGCGATTTGGGTGTTGAAGTCCCGATGGAACAGGTTCCTGCCATCCAGAAAACGTTGGTGGAAAAAGCCAGAAATTATTCCAAACCGGTGATCATTGCCACTCAAATGATGGAAACCATGATCAACAGTCTGACTCCTACGCGTGCAGAAGTAAATGATGTGGCAAATTCCGTTCTGGATGGCGCTGATGCCGTGATGCTTTCCGGGGAAACTTCAGTAGGAAGATATCCGGTTGAAGTGGTTCAGAACATGTCGAAAATCGTAAAAAATATTGAACGGACCCATTTCTATCAAAAAAAGAATTCTCCTGTTGAACACGACTTCGACTGTATTGATGACCGTTTTATCACGAACAGAGTGTGCCTTGCTGCGGTAAGGATCGCAAAAACCACCAATGTTGAGGCAATCATTACCTTAACCCATTCCGGTTATACGGCTTTTCAGATTTCTGCACACCGTCCGAACTCGCATATTATTGTATTCAGTTCAAACCGCCGCGTCATTACAATGCTGAATCTTCTTTGGGGAGTCCGTGCATTTTATTATGATATGGAGAAATCTACGGATGAAACCATTGTTCAGGTCAATATGCTCACGCACAATTACGGATTTGTGGAACAGGGCGATTTTGTCATCAACCTGAATGCCACACCAGCCTACGAAGGCGGCAGAACCAACACCTTCAGACTGACAACCATTTAAAAAAATTCCTGAATACACTTCAGGAATTTTTTATGATTATTTTTAGATTAAAATTGCTGAATCTTCTTAGTTTCCAACTACCGTTTTAACAGTAACAAACTCCTTCAGTGCCAGTAAAGAAAGCTCCACACCGTAACCGGAAGATTTTGCGCCGCCAAAAGGTAGTCTCGGATCAGAACTAGTTTCCTTGTTGATGCTCACGGTTCCCGAGTCCAGGTTTTCAATAAAAAACTGCTGTCTTTTTTTATCCTTGGTCCAAACCGAATTCGACAGCCCGAAAGGAATATCATTGGCCATTTCTAAAGCTTCTTTATCATTTTTTGCAATCATGACCATTCCGAGCGGGCCGAAAAGTTCTTCTTCCAAAATAGGATTTCCGGCTTTCACTTTTATAAGACCGGGAATAAAGCCAATGTCAGAAATTCGTTCCAGCGGAAGAATGATTTCGGCACCAAACTTTATGGCTTTTCTGTACTGTTTTTCCAGTTCATCGGCTAAATCAGGTCTTGCCATTCCGGCAATTTTCGTTTCCTTTTTTAAGGGATTTCCCGGAACATATTTCTGATATTCTTTAACAAAAACCGGAAGAAATTCCTTTTCCACATTTTTCTGGATGATGAACCGTTTTCCGGCATTGCAGGCCTGACCGCAGTTCTGAAGTCTGGCTTTCGCGCCGCTTTCCGCAGCATTTTCGAAATCGGCGTCGTCCAGAACGATGAAGGCATCGCTTCCTCCCAGTTCAAGCAGTGATTTCTTTATATTTTTTCCGGCGGTGGAAGCCACTTCAGCACCTGCTTTTTCACTTCCTGTCAGACTTACCGCTTTTACCATAGGATTTTCAAGAACTTCTTTCACTTCATCATGTCCGATTTCAAGGTTCTGAAAAATTCCTTTCGGGAAACCGGCTTCCAAAAATATTTTTTCAATAGAATTTCCGCTGCCGAAGCAGATCGAAGCATGTTTTAGAACCACGGTGTTCCCGGCCAAAATGGAGGGAACCGCAAACCTCAACACCTGCCAGAATGGGAAATTCCAGGGCATTACACCCAAAATCACGCCTTTCGGGACGTAATGGATTTCGGAAATTCTGAATTCCGTTTCAATTTTTTCCGGTTTCAACACGTTTGATGCTTTGGCATAATAATCGATCATCAGGGCACATTTCTCTACCTCCGCGATAGACTGCGAAATGGGTTTATTCATTTCTCCGGTGATGATTTTCGCGTATTTCTCTGAATTGTTCTTCAGGATTTTCGCCAATTTTTTAAGCAGTTTCTGACGCTCACCGAAAGGAATTTTTTTCCAGTCATGAAAAGCCTTATCTGCGGTTTTTAATTTATTCTGAATATTTTTTTGCATAGGGAATTTGAGGTTAAAATTGAATGGATTCTTTTAAATCATAAACCATTCGTTTACTAAACTTGCGGCCAGCCTTGCGGTACGGTCCTGAATATCAAAGACAGGATTCACTTCCGCAATATCCATCGCCTTGAGTTTGTCATTTTTTAAAATATGCCGGAAGAAATGCATAAACGCAGCATCAGCACAAATCCCATTATAGGCCGAAGCAGAAACTCCCGGCGCGATGGAAGCGTTGAAAACATCCATGCAGACCGTGAGATATAAAACATCTATATCTTCGAAAAAAACATCTATTTTCTGATAGATACTCGGCAGGTTTTCAAAAAACAGTTCATCATTTAAAATGTATTTCATGCCATACTGATGCGCAGTATCAAACAGTTTTAGGGTGTTGGAATTCCTCTGGATTCCGATATGCAGCGAATGGATTTCTCCTTCCTGGGCAATCTGCCAAAATCCCGTTCCGGAACTTGCACCGGTTCCGATCTCAGGTTCACGGTTGTCAAAATGCGCGTCAATGTTGATGATGCCGATTTTCTTTCCGGGAAAAGCATTTCTGAGACCTGAATAATGACCAAATGTCACTTCATGACCACCGCCGAAAACTACGGATTTGCCTCCTCTCTGAAAAATTTTTGAAGTTTTCTCAGCGAGTTCAAACTGAGCCGTTTCTAAATTGCCTCCGTGGCATGTAATATTTCCAAAATCTTTCAGCAAAAAATCCGGGCTGATGACCGGAAAATTGGCGATATTTTTACGGATAACTTCCGGCGCATCTTTCGCTCCTGCCCTGCCTTTATTTCTGGTCACGCCTTCGTCTACGGCAAATCCGTGTAAAACGAAATCGTTCGGTGAAATAGTCATGTAATCATCTTCCAAAGAAACCCTTTGAAAAATCCTGTGCTGTAAAGGGTCTGTTCCGTCAAGACGGCCCGTCCAAATCTTCAAATCGTCATTCATAATTTCTTTTCTGTTTTATTGCCGTTTATATAGACGTTTTCCGCCCTCATACTGCCCTGCTGATAAAGTATATTCTGAAAATTATCTGTTATGAAGGTTACAAAATCAGCTTTTTTTCCCTTTTCCAGTTTTCCGCGGTCTTCCAGATTCAAAGCAAAAGCAGAACGGAACGTAATTGCGGCCAGAACTTCTGCGGTAGTCAGTTTTTCAAAAGTCGCCAAAATACTGGCCTGAGTAATGAGATTTCCCATCGGTGCAGAACCGGGATTCCAGTCACTTGCGATGGCAAGAATCCCATCATGATCCAGGATTTTCCGTGCGGGTGTGAACTTCTCACCTAATCCAAGACTGGCGCCGGGAAGTGCTACAGCTACGGTTTCTGAATTTGCCAAAAACTGAATATCTTCATCAATAGTCGCTTCCAGATGATCCGCTGACTTCGCGCCAACTTCAACCGCAATTCTCGAACTTCCGGGGGTGAACTGGTCAGCATGAACCGTTATCTGAAAACCTAATGCCTTCGCTTTTAACAGGAACTTTTTGCTTTCTTCGGGCTGAAAAGCAGATTTTTCAATGAAAATATCCACCCGTTCTGAAAGTTTTTCTTTCTTTACCTGCGGTAGAATTTCATCGACAATATAATTGAGATATTCTTCAGAACTTCCTTCAAAATCTCTCGGTTTCAGGTGTGCGGAAAGACAGGTCGGAACAAGAGTAGCTTCCGTTATTGCCTGTGCTTTTTTTATCACACGAAGCATTTTGAGTTCATTTTCCAGATCCAGACCGTAGCCGGATTTTATTTCAATCGTGGTTATTCCCAAAGAGATCAGGGAATTGATCCGTTCTAAAGTGGTTTTTAACAATTCTTCCTCCGAAGCATTTCTGGTATGCTGCACCGAACTCCAGATTCCGCCGCCGCTTTCGGCAATTTCCAAATAGGTTTTGCCTGCGTTGCGCATCGCAAAATCGTTGGCGCGGTTCCCACCGAAACAGATATGCGTGTGCGAATCCGTAAAAGCAGGCAAACAGATCTGCTCCTCGTCAATCAATTCGATCTGAGAATGCTTTCCTTCTTCCTTTAAGAAATCAAAGTTTCCGATTTCAATGATTTTTCCATCGTCCACTAAAATCCCGCCGTTTGCGATGATCTCGAGCTGGTCATCCGATAGCTTTCCGCGCAGCGGAAGATTCACAAGTGTAACAATTTGCTTAAAGGGACCAATTAATTTCATATTGGTAAAAATAAGAATTTAAAACACAATTTTATGCGATTTCATCAGCGAATCTGTCATAAATGAGAGTTATTCAGAACGTCAATCGTGCGCGCCGGTTTAATTTGTACTGAATCAATTCTTTTGTATTCAGCATCCAAAAATTCCCGGATTCCCTGAAAAATTTCTTACTTTTGATGATATACAAATCCCCACAAAATGTCCGATTTTTTGCACGCCGATAAAGAGAATTTTTCTGATGACGAACTGCTGCAGGAAGAAAAAATCCGGCCGCAGAGTTTTCAGGATTTTGCAGGACAGCGGAAAACCCTCGACAATCTGGAGATTTTCGTGGCCGCCGCAAAAAATCGTGGCGGTGCACTCGACCATGTTTTACTTCACGGTCCGCCAGGTTTGGGGAAGACTACTTTGGCCCATATCATTGCAAATGAATTGGGAGTGGGCTGCAAAATAACTTCCGGTCCGGTTCTGGACAAACCCGGAAGTCTAGCCGGACTGCTCACGAATCTTGAAGAAAACGATGTGCTTTTTATTGATGAAATTCACCGGCTTTCCCCGATTGTGGAAGAATACCTGTATTCGGCAATGGAAGATTATAAAATCGATATTATGCTGGAGTCCGGTCCGAATGCACGAAGCGTACAGATCGGGCTGAACCCTTTCACATTGGTAGGCGCCACAACCAGAAGCGGAATGCTGACGAAACCCATGCTCGCTAGATTCGGGATCCAGTCGCGGCTCGAATATTACACGATTGAACTGCTCGGAATGATTATCGAAAGAAGTGCGCGTGTTTTAGGCGTAAAAATCTATGAAGATGCGGCTTTGGAAATTGCAAGAAGAAGCCGCGGAACACCCAGAATCGCTAATGCACTTTTAAGGAGAGTACGTGATTTTGCGGAAATTAAAGGAAACGGAGAAATTGAAATCGGTATTACCAAATTTGCGTTAAATTCTCTGAATGTGGACGAATTCGGCCTCGATGATATGGACAATAAGATTATGCGAGTCATGATTGAAAATTTCCGCGGAAAACCGGTGGGAATTTCTGCATTGGCCACTTCAATCGGTGAAAACCCTGAAACGCTTGAAGAAGTGTATGAACCATTCCTGATTCAGGAGGGTTTTATTATCAGAACGCCGCGAGGACGTGAGGTGACGGAAAAAGCGTATAAACATTTGAATATTTCAATACCGAAAAGGCCTGATCAGCTGTTTTAATGAAAAATCTGAATTTATTTTTTTTTATTTTGGTTTCTGCTTTTTGTTTTGGACAAAAAGATACCAACTGGTATGCCTTCTATAATGAGGATTCCACGAAAATCGGATTTAAAGATATAGTGGGAAATATTAAAATTGAGCCAATGTATGAACAAGCAATGATGAGTAGTGATGTTTTTAAAAACGTTATCGCAGTTTGGGATTATGCAGAAAATTATAGCGGCGAGCAATATTATCTCAATAAAAATGGGAGGAAATTCGGAAAAGACAGTTTGTATGTTTTTGATTTTATGTTTGCGGAGGAATATGAAGAGAAAATAAAATTTAGAGATGAGAAAACAGATAAAGTCGGGTTTTTCGATAAAAATGGGAAAGTTGTAATTCCTGCAGTTTATAATGATGCAGGAGATTTTCATAACGGAATTGCGATCGTAATAAAAGATGCTGAAAAAAAATGTTGGAAAGAAAGCAACGGAAAGCAACGAAAATATCCAGATTGTGAACATTGGTCTTGGGAAGGAAAAACAATGGTAATTAATACTGAGAATAAAGAGCTTTTTGAAATTGAGGAACCGGATTTTATCAGAAATATTGATTACAATGATATTTACAAAAATTTTAAATTAAATAAAAATGTAGATCCCGATTTTTATATTTCTTATAAAGGAAACGATGGAAATACCTATTCTTTTTATATTCCGGAAAAGGATTTCATCAAATGGTTTCAAACAAAATTTTTGCCCGATTATAAAATACAAGGAAAAATTTCTGAAAAATACTACAACAAAACAATTCTCTTACAGAGGAAAGAAAAATCAGAATTTATCAATAAAGCAATTTTTATTGATAAATACAGTGGAAAAGTAAATTCTCTTTTCAAAAAATATTTGCAAAATAAATATAATATTGATTTTTTTGATGAAAATATGTTTCAGGAAGAAAATAAAAGTCTTGCAATTGATTTACGTTTAAGTCCTAAATCTGAAAATGGTAATTCAAAAAACATACTGGGTTTCCGTCAAGAAAGCATAGTTTTTACCAAAACTGGCGATTCTTTTTACATCACATCTGCTCCATAAAAATGTACATCCCCAAAATCTATAAAAGCGAAGACCTAACATTGATGAAAGAAATCATCAGTGAAAACGGTTTTGCGCTGTTGATTTCAAATGAAGAAAAACTTGCGGCGACACATTCGATGTTTTTACTGAATGAAACAGCGGATGGATTTTATCTGGAAACCCACATTTCGAAAGCCAATTTTCAGGCAAAATTCCTGAAAGACGGCGACAATGTACTGTGTGATTTCCTTGGTGCCCATTCTTATATTTCTTCTTCCTGGTATGATCATAAAAATGTGTCTACGTGGAATTATGAAGCGGTACAGATCCGCGGGAAAGTGAGGCTGATGAATGATGGTGAGCTTTATCGGCATCTTGAAAAACTCACTTCAAAATATGAAAAAATTCAGAAATGTCCGATGCTTGTTGCAAACATGGGCACAGAATATGTGAGAGAACAGATGCAGGGCGCTTTCGGAATTAATATCATTCCGGAGGAAGTGCACATTGTCTCGAAGCTCTCCCAAAACCGGGATGAGAAAAATAAGGAAAGTATCATTTCGAACCTGAAAGAAACCGGCAATCCTCATTCCATCAAAATTGCAGAGAAAATGCAGAATATTTAATTAAAATGATCAGTTATGAAACTATATCCCATACAGTGCGGAAAATTTAAATTAGACGGTGGCGCGATGTTTGGCGTCGTCCCGAAAACCATCTGGGAAAAGACCAATCCTGCAGACGAACGCAATTTAATTGAGTTAGGCACCCGCTCACTTCTGATTGAAGACGGCAAAAAACTCATTTTGATCGACTGCGGACTCGGCAACAAACAGAATGAGAAATTCTTCGGTCATTACTCCCTTTATGGCGATGATTCTTTGGATAAAAACCTAAAAAAATACGGTTTCGTTCGTGAAGACATCACCGATGTTTTCCTGACCCACCTTCATTTCGACCACTGCGGCGGTGCGATTGAATGGAATGATGACAGAACGAGATATCGTCCGGCATTCAAAAATGCGCAGTTCTGGACCAACGAAGAGCACTGGAAATGGGCAACGGAACCCAATCCGAGAGAAAAAGCGAGTTTTTTGAAGGAAAACATCCTGCCCATGCAGGAAAGCGGTCAGCTGAACTTCCTCCCAACTCCCCAAAACGGCAATTATGGCTTCGCGCCGGATCTGAAAATGGACGTTATTTTTGTGGATGGTCATACCGAAAAACAGATGCTTCCGGTAATCCGTTACCAAGATAAAACCATTGTATTTGCAGCAGATCTGATTCCTACGGTGGGACATATTCCGCAGGTGTATGTGATGGGTTACGATACGCGCCCGCTCTTAACAATGGACGAAAAAGCAAAATTTCTGAAACAGTGTATTGATAATGAATATCTTCTTTTCTTCGAACACGATGCACACAACGAATTGGCTAGCCTGAAAATGACGGAAAAAGGCGTCCGTTTGAATGAAACTTATACCATGAACGATGTTTTCGGATATTAAACAGAATGGCGAAACCGCCGAAGGACTGCAGGAGGAATCTGGTGAGAAAAATAGCCAACCTGAACCGAAAATCATTGGGTTAACCGGTGGAATTGGTTCCGGAAAGACGACTGTCGCCAAATTTATTGAAGAAATGGGGTTTCCTGTGTATTATTCTGACGTGCGGGCAAAAGAAATCGTAAATGATGATGACGATTTAAAACAGAAAATTAAAGAGTTGTTAGGTGAAGGAGCGTATGATGAAAACAGTCTTTATGACCGGAAATTTGTTTCTGAAATTGTCTTCAATGATGAAGACCTGCTGCTGAAGTTAAATGCTTTGATTCATCCCGCTGTAAAAACTGATTTTGAAAACTGGGTAAAAAGACAGAACGCAGAATTCATTTTCAAGGAAACAGCACTGCTTTTTGAGCTTAAATTACACGAAGATTGCTACAAATCTGTCCTGGTTACAGCAGATGACAACGTCAGGATTAAACGCGTAATGGACCGCGACGGCAAAACCTACCGGGAAGTCGAAAATGTGATGGAAAATCAAATGCCGGAGAAGGATAAGATAAGACTTGCGGATTTTGTGCTTTACAACAATGACGGACTTGAAGAACTGCAGCAGCATACCAAAAAACTCTTGGAGAACTTCAATTAAAATATTTCTTTTTCTAAAACAAAAAATCCCCGAAATTCTCGGGGATTTTGTTATTCTAAGAATCCGTCTTTATTTTTTGATGAATTTATGAGAAATCGTTTTGCCTTCATAATTCAGCGTTATGATGTAAACGCCTTTCGTCAGTCGGTCTACAGAGACTTTATTGTTCTTAACATTTCCTCTTGAAACGATTTGCCCTACGGTATTGTGAATGGTATAGGTTGCCTTATCACTTACCTTTGTAATGTTCAGGATATCGGTAGCAGGGTTTGGATAGATATTTACATCTGTTAACAAAGCTTCAGAAGCAGCCAGTAAATTAGATCCAAAGGATTTGCTTGCAGAAGCACCAAAATTAGTAGCTTCAAATACAGTCGTTAAACCATCTTGTGATTTAATTCTCACATATCCATTTCCACCGCCACAGCAGATACCATCCTGATAATCATCATAAATGGTAAATGTATAACAGGTATTATTTGCCAAATTCCAGGTTTGAGTAATAAGCGGTGGCAAAGTTGATCCGGAAGCATTCGCATAAGGACCGCCCTGAGTTACAATTGTTCCAGCGCTGTTTTTGAGTTCCCAACGCGTTTCTGAACCATACAAGTCTCTCTGTAAAGTAAAGACAACTGTGCTGAAAGCATAACTCGCCGGTAACGGTGAAGAAACATAACTGCCGGTAGCCGTGTTATTCGTAATCCGCTGATCTGCAGTTCCATTAACCGTTGTAATTGCTGCAGTTACAGTTCCTGATGCTACTGCGGATGAAACAGGAACAAAGAACGTACTGAATTTATCCTGAGCCAACGAGCCGGTCCAGTTATAAATCTGTGGTGTACCTCCATTTACCGTATAAGTAATAACAGCAGAAGTAAGCAATGAGGTACCTCTGTTGTATAAAGTCAGTTTAAAGCCAGAGCTGCAGTTTTCAACCTGGCAGGATCTTTCCACTTTAATTTCTGCATCATTGGCAAAAAGAGGAATTGCGATGTCTTTGGTAGAAGTTTTGAGTGTTGCTCTGCGCGGGGAGTTATTCATAACCGCTGTGATTCGTGCTTTTTGATCAACCGTAAACAGATTCATACATGCATCATCGGTGTAATCCATGTAGTTTTCCACCATTTCAAACAGTCCTGCCGTGCAGCTTGCAACGCTTGGACAACCGTAGTTTTCCTCATGTGCTGGAGTGGTATCGTTACAATAGTCAGTGGCACAAACTGCAGCACTTCCATCATCGCCCCAGATGTGTCTCAACCCGAGGAAATGCCCAACTTCATGCGTCATCGTTCTACCCTTGTCATAAGGAGTGTTTAGAAAAAATGTGTTATTAATATTATAATCGATGCTGCCAAATGTTGAATAATTGGCCACTACACCATCTGTGTTAGCGGGCCCTCCGTTTGTTGAAAGTCCGGGTAGACTTGAATTGGATGGAAACTGAGCATAGCCAAGAAGGTCAGACGCCGAAAATCTTACACTCCACATATTCATATATTGAGTAGGATCCCATATTGTTGCAGGTTTAAGGGTACTGTCTATTGTTTCGTTATTACTCTGGTCATCATTAGACCATGAATATTTACACATATTCACCCTATCAATTCCATTTGTTGGATTCCCATTAGGGTCAACCTTAGCCAGTGCAAACTGTATCATCGTATCGGCTCCTACAGGATTGCTATTAAATCCTGGAGTTAATGCCATCCTACGGAAGTCTTCGTTCATTACGGTTATTTGCGAAATGACCTGTTCATCTGTAATATTGGGTGCAACACCTAAAGCTTCGCCGTTATGGATAACGTGAACAACCACAGGAATTGTGATAATTCCCCCACTTTGGGATTTATTGTTCTTTGCTTCTTCAATTAAAGGCTTGATCCAGGCCTCAAACTGCGAATCATTCATTCTGTTTGGATACTTGCCCTGCAAATACGTTTCATATTCTGTAGTGGCACAACGAATAAACCCCTTTGATTTTGATAAATCAGCCTGGGTATAAGTTTTTCCGAATACTTTGATTTCTTTTGATTTCTTCACTTGTGCATTCAAGCTGAAAAAGCTTAAAAGAGCAAAAGCTAATATTATATTTTTAGTAAAAAAATTTATTTTCATTCTATAGTAATTTGGTACAAATATAATATATCCAATATAATTTTCCTGTGCTTAATTAGAATAATTTAAATTTACGGTTCAGAAATTTAAAATATGAAAAAAATAAATCTTTATTTGGTTATTATGATTGGGATAAGCAGTTTAAACTGTAACGCCAAACCAGAAACTCCAACAATGGACAATACAAATTACACTTCAAAACAATCATCTATCCAGGAGGTGTATCTGGAAGAAAAAACACGCGGAACGAACAGAGCAATTACATTTGCCCCTAATGAGAAAACGGTTACACTGAATGGAGTGACCACAAAAACCAAAGTTTTGCCGGGCGAATGGGATGCAATTGTGAAAACAGTGGGGAAACTGAACCTCAGCAATCTTCCGAAATTTGAAGCACCAACGAACAAAAGATATTCTGACGGGGCTTTAATCTCCATTTTGAAGATTACAAGTAACGGAAAGACTTATTCTTCTGCAGATTTTGATTCCGGAAACCCACCTGCAGAACTTAAAGATCTATACAATTCCATCGCGCCGGGCTTCCGGAAGAAGTAAATGTTCTCTAAAACATATACGCTACATTCCAGGAAAAGCCTACACCGAATTTAGTGGAACTGCGCCCGAAACCTGGAACAATCATCGGCTGAATTTCTTCCTGCTTCGTGGAATACAGCAAATAATGCGGCTGAACATTCACATCGATATAAAAGTTCGAGTCAAAAAGTTTGACTCTTCCGCCGACTACCCCTTCCAGCCAATAAGACGACTGAGCTGATTCCGGAAAAGCTACCGATGTAGCACTCTCGCCGAAACCGCGGACCGGAACCGCGCGGTATTCCTGTTTATAGAAAGAACCCGCCACTTTTCCGCCGCCATAAAAGCCGTTGAATTCATTTTCCGGGTCTTTGCTCAGCATATAAAAGGCACCCAGTTTAATAAAAGGTCCCGAAACGTCAGCATCATACCCGTTTTTCTGATACCTGTTTTTCTCGAAACCGGCGTCAACTACAGCGTGAATATTATTTTTAATCTTCGAGGAAATAAAACCCTGAAACACTTTCCGGTCGGTAAAGAAACTCATTCCGCCATTCAGCAGGTCGAATCCTACAAGAAAATTCGGCTCATATCTGAACTTTACTTTTACCGAATCCTGCTTTTGGGCAGCATTCAGGATAAAAAGAAGACTAAAAAAGAAGAAAAATATGCGTTTTGTTTTCATCTGTAATTTGGGTTTGTTGCTGATCCAATCCAAGAACCGGCGTTGGAACGGTAAGGGCGGAAGTCACATTTTCATAGATCTTTTTAATGCCGCAGGCGGGCGAAACATATTCGGATTTCGTTACATAACTCACCCGGATCTTCGATTTTGCTCCGGCTTTGCTGAGCCCGACATACACATCGGTAAAAGGCTGTTCATCCACCCTTAGCGGAACAAAAACCGAATCGGTTGCCATTTTTCTTTCCTCTACCGGGATCATTCCATTGCCGTAATCAACATATACGAATACAGAGTCCAGGGTTTTGGCTTTACCGGTGCTCTGGGTCTTGAATTTGAGCTTCATCCTTGGGGTGGCTTCGCCGCTTGTGCAGATGTCATCATCACTTCCGCAGGACAGAAGCGAAAGGATCATGACGAGGGAAAAGACGGTCTTTAATAATTTCATGGATCGCATTTGACATTAAAATTAAGCTATTATATTTTAACAAGCAGGGCAATATTCTCTACATGATGCGTCTGCGGGAACATATCCACCGGCAGGATCTTCACAAGGCGGTAGGCATCTTTCATCAAAGCGATATCCCTGGCCTGTGTAGCCGAGTTGCAGCTTACGTAAACAATCTTCTCCGGCGCCAGTTTCAGGATCTGCTCTACCACCTTCTGGTGCATGCCGTCTCTTGGCGGATCGGTAATCAGAACATCCGCTTTCGGGTGACTGGCGAGAAAACCATCGTTGAAGATGTCCTTCATGTCGCCGCAGTAAAACGTACAGTTGTCGAGACCGTTGATTTCAGCATGCTCTTTCGCTGCGTTGATGGCTTCCTGAACCGACTCAATACCGATCACCTGTTTCGCATTCCGTGCAACATACTGGGCGATGGTTCCCGTGCCGGTGTATAAATCATATACCACCTCGTGTCCCTGCAGATCTGCAAATTCCAATGTTTTGCGGTAGAGCTGCAATGCCTGCCGGTAATTGGTCTGGAAAAATGATTTGGGTCCTATTTTGAAAAACAGGCCGTCCATTTCTTCCATCAGATAGCCGTCTCCGAAATACGTCTCTATATCCTGGTCATAAATCGAGTCATTCTGTTTGGCATTGATGGTATACACTAAGGTCTTGATCTGAGGAAATTCCTTCAGCAGATATTCAAAAAGCTGCTCGCGGTTCTCTTTCTCTTCGCGGAAGAGCTGGAAGAGTACCATCCATTCCCCTTTCGAAGTCTGGCGAAGCATAAGCGTCCTGAGGAAACCCTGCTGATTCTTTACATCAAAAAACTCCAGTCCGTTCTGTACAGCGTAGTTCTTCACCGCAAGTCTTATGGCGTTCGAAGGATCTTCCTGAAGCCAGCATTCCTTCAGGTCCAGGATCTTGCTCCACTGGCCCGGGATATGGAAACCGAGGGCATCTCGGTTGCCGAAATTCTCTTCGGAACTGATCTCATAATGCGTGAGCCAGCGCGAGTTGGAAAAAGAGAACTCCATTTTGTTGCGGTAGAAATACTGCTCTTCGCTGCCAATGATGGGCATGGTTTCAAAATCCTCGAAACCGCCGATTCTTTTAATATGGTTGTACACCTCATCCTGCTTGATGTCGAGCTGCTTTTCATAAGACAGGTTCTGCCATTTGCAGCCGCCGCATACGCCGAAATGGATGCATTTTGGCTCCACACGGTAAGGCGAACGCACGATAATATCAATTGCTTCGCCTTCAAAGTAATTCGATTTTGCTTTTTTCACCCGCACATTCACGGTATCTCCCGGAACTGCTCCGGAGACCAGCACGGTCTTGCCTTCTTCGGTCCGGCCTACTGCTACGCCTTTGGAACCGGCAGAGGTGAGTTTGATATTCTCAAGAACAAGATTTTTCTTTTTGTGTTTTGCCATGGTGCAAAAGTAAGGTTTTGAAAATAATATCCATAAACTTCAGGGGCTGACTTTGCAATTGCCCGCACACACACGATCATGAAGAAAAAAAGAGGGAGAAAAATGCGGAAAATAAATAGCATAAGCGTAAGAACCAATGCAATCAATTTTCACAACATTGAAGCGCTGAAACCCTTTCGAAAGACAGTTTTTCAGGGCTGATGCTGAAGTGTTGCAAGTGCTTAGCAGAGGGGTGTAAAAATGACCCGCATCGTTTACACAAATGACCCGCATCGTTTGGATAAATGACCCGTATCTTTTTGTGAAAAGACCCGCATCTTTTGTGTAAAAGATACGGGTCTTTTGTAGGCCGCATGAATACAGGGTGCGCAGCCGGCATAAATTATCCAAAAAAATCGCTTCATCCCTCCTTAAAAAATTAAGGAAAAAAGGTTCTCATCTCGCGGAATATCTGAAGAAAATGAGGGTTTAACGCCGCGTCACCAGTTCATCGCGCTGGAGAAGATAGACAATGCATCCTAGATTCCCGAAGAAGATTATGCCAATGAGCCAAAGTAAAGAATTCCGGAAGGAATGTTTCAGAATATCATAAATGACCAGTGCCCAGACAAAAAATCCGGGAACAAGACCAACGGCCAACAGATAGTTGCCGGTAATGGGTCCTATGCTGAAATGGGTAATCTTCAGTAGGGCACCAATAAGTATAATGGCAAGACTTAGAAAAGCCAGCCCCAGTAAAGTGCGGCGGTCGATCAACATTGGAGAAACATTCATGGCAAATGATTTAAATTAATGTTGCTTTTAGCAAGAAACCTTTTCCGGTTATAGAGATAGTACAGGACTCCGATTCCGCCAAAGATGACGAAAGTCACGAGCCAAAGGGCTCTGTTCTTCACCTGATTGCGGAAAACATCGGCGGCGGACACAAGGATCGCCATAAGGGTGCAGAATGACCCTACAAAAAGGAAGAAGTTTGCCGGGATATTCAATCCCAGCACCGCGGCATCCAGTGTTACGGTAATGATGGTAAATACGGCTCCGAGAAGCGCAATTCCATAGAGCAGCGGTGCGGAAATAAGGAGTTTCTGTTCTTTCATAAAGCAATTTTCACTAAAATTAAAAAAACCTTGTCGAATGACAAGGTTTCATATAAAATATTATTTAGATCTACTTGGTTGCAGGAGCCTGCTGCTGTGCCGACTCTTGCTGCGGGATCAGTTGATTCTGAAGCTGAACCTCGGGCTGCACCGACGGCGCCTTAAGACCGGTTTCACGGTCCAGAACGGTTACCATTTCAGGATCTCCAAGGTTGAAGAACGCTCTGCTGGCCACTTTCCCCGTTTTATCCAGTACTACAAAACTTGGAAGTTTGAAACCGTAAATACCGTATTTTTTAGCAAGATCAGACTTCAATCCGCCTTCTGCATATACATTGGTTCCGGGTAAGCCCTTCATCAAAGCATTGCTTGTTTTAATAAACTGATCTTTGGTATCATCAAGATTTACATATACAAAATTCATTTTCGATTTGTAGAAGTTGGTCACTTCTGTAAGCACAGGGATTACACTTTCTGAAATGTATGGGTTCCATGAAGCATAAAACACCATCATAGTAGGTTTTCCGTTGTTCTCAGAAATCTTGAAGGCTTTACCGTCCTGTTTGATCAGGGCAGCATCGGGAGCAGCTTCACCTACCTTAAGGCCGGAAACCACGAACTGGATTTTTTTAAGATCAGCTTTCACGCCGGCATCTTTGATGTCGTTTTCAATAATCTTCGCTATTTTGTCCTGAGTCTCTTTTGGGGTAGTTGGCTGAATATCCGACTGTGCCATTACATAGGCCAAAAGGTAATCTTTGGTCACCTGAGAAACGTCTTTCTGAGTTTTAAGATAATTGTTGAACAGTTCCGTCATGGAAAGTTTATTGTCTTTATTGTTGGCTTCCCCATATTTCTGGAAGTCTGCTGTCATTTTGGACAGGAGATAATTCCGGTATGATGGAATTTCCTTTACCATTTTATCTTTATCCGGCTGAAGTTTATTCTCGAAATCCACGAAATTCTTTCCTGACTTGTATGCAGGATTACCTGATGCCATGGCTTTTGTAGTTTCGTACTGTGCCATAATAGACAGTATGGTGCTTGCAAGATCATGTTTCTTCCACTCCACCACATCATTGTCGGCTTTGGTTTTCTTGGCGTTCTCTTCAATGTTTTTCACGAGGTCATCATGAATTTTCTGAATCCCTTTCAGAAAAGAAGCTTCGTCGCGCTGCATCATTTCCTGCATGTTTACTTTGCCTGCATAGCCTGCAAGGAATTTCTGCGAGTTCTGAAGGAAATCGTTGTTACCTTTTGCATCGCCATTAATCACATATTCTGTAGGGAAAGTAGCTGCATTTCCGGAGATGTTAACAGTTTGTCCGCCTTTCAGGTAGATGAGGTTCTGTTTTCCGGCATAGGAAATTACATACATTCCGTTTTTAGGTGCTTCGAAATCTCCTTTGAAGTTTCCGTTCGCGTCCACTCCAATATTTGTAAGAGGCAAAGTCGCCACTCCTGAAGCCTCAATAAATTCCACTCTTTCCAAAGGAGAAGCGGTACCATTGATCTTTCCGTTGATCTCCACTTTCTTGGAACATGAAACGGCAAAAAGCGCAATGAAGAACAATAACAGATACGTTTTAGTCATTAGTTGTATTTTTTTTATTTTAAATTTTTCGGTACCAAAGGTCATGATGATTAAATTTTCACAAAAATAAGTTATTCCCCGAGTTATTTAAAATATAAATTGAATTTTTGTGAAAGTTTTAACAGCAAAAAACCGCTTTCATTCAGAAAACGGTTTTTATATAGATATTTGATAAATGCTAACCTCTGTCCAAGTGTGCTGACATGTATTCTCGGTTCATTCTGGCGATGTTTTCAAGAGAAATTCCTTTCGGACATTCCACTTCACACGCGCCGGTGTTGGAACAGTTTCCAAAGCCTTCTTCATCCATTGCCTTCACCATATTCAACACTCTTCGCTTCGCTTCAACACGTCCCTGCGGCAATAATGCGAACTGGGAAACCTTTGCTCCTACGAAAAGCATGGCCGATCCATTTTTACAGCTTGCCACACATGCACCACATGCGATGCATGCAGCTGCATCCATGGCTTTGTCGGCATCTTCCTTCGGCACCGGAATGGCGTTGGCATCAAGCGTATTTCCGGAAGTGTTCACAGAAATAAATCCACCAGCAGCCATTACCCTGTCGAAAGAACTCCGGTCTACTACTAAATCCTTGATCACAGGAAAAGCAACGCTTCTCCAAGGCTCAATATGAATCGTTTCACCGTCTTTGAACATTCTCATGTGCAGCTGACAAGTCGTGATTCCGGTATCGGGACCGTGCGCCCTGCCGTTGATATACAGCGAACACATTCCGCAGATTCCTTCGCGGCAGTCGTGGTCGAAAGCAATCGGTTCTTTTCCGTCATTGATCAAATTCTCATTGAGCATGTCCAACATTTCCAGGAAAGATGAAGCGGTAGGGACATCGGAGATTTTATAGGTCTCAAACTGTCCTTTTGATTTATTGTTTTTCTGTCTCCAAATTTTCAGAGTCAGATTAAGTCCTTTTTTTGCACTCATTGTATTCTGTTTTAATGGAGGTTATTTGTAACTTCTGGTTTTTACTTCGATGTTTTCGTAAATCAGATCTTCTTTGTGCATAACCTCCTTGTTGATATCAATTCCCTGATACTCCCATGCTGCAACATATTTAAAGTTTTCATCATCCCGCTCCGCTTCACCTTCCGGCGTTGCATGATCCCAACGGAAATGTCCACCGCATGATTCTTCTCTTTTCAGCGCATCAATCGCCATTAAATGACCCAGTTCAAGGAAATCTGCCACTCTGAAGGCTTTTTCAAGTTCAGGGTTCATTTCTTCGTTTGTGCCCGGAACTTTTACATCTCTCCAGAATTCTGCTCTAACTTCTTCAATTTCTTTGATCGCTTCCTGAAGGCCTTCCGGCGTTCTTCCCATCCCCACTTTATTCCACATGATGTGTCCTAATTTTTTATGGAAATGATCTACAGTGTGCGTACCGTTATTATTGATGAAGAAATTGATCTTGTCTTTAATCTCTTTCTCGGCCGTTGCAAAATCCGGCGAATCTGTCGGAATGGCACCGGTTCTGATATCTGCTGAAAGATAGTCAGCAATGGTGTAAGGAAGCACGAAATATCCGTCTGCCAAGCCCTGCATCAGTGCAGAAGCACCGAGTCTGTTTGCGCCGTGGTCGGAGAAATTCGCTTCACCAATCACAAAACATCCCGGAATCGTGGACTGTAAATTATAATCTACCCAAACACCACCCATCGTATAATGAACCGCAGGATAAATCTTCATTGGAGTCACGTACGGATTATCCGCCGTGATTTTTTCATACATCACAAAAAGGTTTCCGTATTTTTCTTCGATCCAGGCTTTCCCTAAATCGTAGATCTGCTGCGGAGTAGGATTGTGAATATTTTTTTCCAAGGCTGACTCTGTTCCTTTTTTAATGATTTCTGTAGAGAAATCCAGGTAAACGCCTTCTTTCGTATCATTGTTTTCGATCCCGTAGCCGGCATCGCATCTTTCTTTTGCTGCTCTCGAAGCCACATCCCGCGGAACGAGATTTCCAAATGCAGGATATCTTCTTTCCAGATAATAATCGCGGTTTTCCTCAGGAATGCTTTCGGCTCTTAACCTTCCTTCGCGGATGGCTACGGCGTCTTCAATATTTTTAGGCACCCAGATTCTTCCTGAGTTTCTTAAAGATTCTGACATTAACGTCAGTTTAGACTGCTGCGTTCCATGAACCGGGATACAGGTCGGGTGAATCTGAACATAGCAAGGATTTGCGAAATACGCTCCTTTTTTATGGATTTTCCAGGCTGCGGAAACGTTCGATCCCATTGCATTGGTGGAAAGAAAATACACATTTCCGTAACCTCCGGAAGCAATTACAACAGCGTGTGCAGAATGTCTTTCGATTTCACCGGTTACGAGGTTTCTTGCGATAATCCCCCTGGCTTTTCCGTCAACGATCACCAGTTCCATCATTTCGTGACGGTTATACATTTTAATCCGGCCTTTTCCGATTTGGCGGCTCATGGCGGAATATGCTCCCAATAGAAGCTGCTGTCCGGTCTGGCCTTTTGCGTAAAAAGTTCTTTTCACCTGTACTCCACCAAAGGAACGGTTGTCAAGTTGGCCGCCGTATTCCCTTCCGAAAGGAACGCCCTGTGAAACGCACTGGTCAATAATATCAGCAGAAACTTCTGCAAGACGGTATACATTGGCTTCGCGCGAGCGGTAATCTCCTCCTTTTATCGTGTCATAGAACAAACGGTAGGTTGAATCACCGTCGCCCTGATAATTTTTTGCTGCGTTGATTCCGCCCTGAGCTGCAATAGAGTGCGCTCTTCTTGGTGAATCCTGATAACAGAAGGCCTTTACATTATATCCCTGTTCTGCCAAAGTTGCTGCTGCAGAACCTCCTGCCAACCCGGTTCCAACAACAATAATATCAATTTTGTCGCGATTGTTGGGCGCAACAAGGTTCATGTGGTCTTTATGGTTTTTCCATTTGTCGGCTAAAGGGCCGGCTGGAATTTTAGAATCTAATTTGCTCATTTTTAGAAATTTTAAATTTTAATCAATCCACGATACGGAGATTTCCATTTGAGTTCGTGAATACTTTTATTTTAAATTTTAACAAAAAACTTAAAATTTTACTGAGTTAAATAATGATAAACTGCAATGAAGATAAAACCTGCCGGAATCAGGATCGAATACCAGGTGCCCAATGCCTTAATCACAGGAGTGTATTTGGGATGTCTTGCACCAACCGACTGAAATGAGGACTGAAAACCGTGCGCCAAATGAAGACCCAACAGAATGAAAGACACTACATAAAATATTACCCTTAAAGGATCTGCAAATTTCTCGTGAAGTTCCGGCCAGAATCTTTCAGCATCCGGTGTATTTACATCCACATATTTGAAACTGATCTCATGCCACCAGAAATCGTAAAAATGAAGTCCCAAAAATGCCAGAACCACAAGACCGGAAATAATCATATTTCTCGACATCCATGTTGAGTTGGCAGAACCGTGGTTAACCGCATAACGTACAGGTCGTGCACTGCGGTTTTTGAGCTCCAGAACAAATCCCATAATAAAGTGGAAAATCACTGCAAATGCGAGAACAGGCTGCATCAGAAACTGTATGAATGGATTGTAACCCATAAAATCTGAAGCTGTATTAAAAGCGCCCGGACTGAAAACGGAAATGATGTTGACCGAAAGGTGCATGATAAGGAAAATGAGCAAAAACATTGCAGACAATGCCATTGCATACTTTCTACCGATAGTAGAATTCGTTAATCCCGCCATAATTATTGTTTAAATTGAAATTTTCACAAAGTTAAAAAATTGTTAAGGTAATTGAAGGTGAGAAAAGTCAGAAATTTACAGTTTGTAACATTTCTAAATAAGACGAAAAGAGTGATAACTACGATCGGATTCATCTCCTATACTTCAGCGGATAAAGTTTTCCGTTGATTTCTATCGCCTTTGCCTCTTTACGCAGAAATTTGATCTCATAATCATCTGTCCGCCTCGAAGTCAAATAAGGGTCAATTACAAATTTTCTGATTTTATTGAGATCAGCATTCTCCTTTACCCAGAAAATGACCTTCTTCCGTTCTTTTACAGAAACAATGGTCTGGTTAAAATATTCATGAATTAAAATCTCATTGTTCCGGTCATAATACAGCCCTAAGGCGGTCTTCAGCATGAAATAAAGCAGAACGATTGCCAGAAAACGAAAAATAGCCTTCATACTGAACTTTAAAATCAGAAATCTTAAAAAATAGACTCCCACAAATAAGACCGCAGCTTCCGGAAGGCTCATCGGAATGTTTTTAATAAAAGCGGCTTCTGTATTTCCGAAAAAGTGAATTACCATCAGCAAACCATTCACAAAAGATTCATAAATAAAGTTCAGTCCCGAAAACTGCAGCGAAATAGCCAGCAAAACGGTCATCAGCAAAGAAAAAATAATGATGATTTCTGAAAACGGAATCACCACCAGATTTGCCGGAAGTGAAATGAATGAATACTGATGGAAATAAAAAATTACGATCGGAAAAGTGGCAATCTGTGCCGCCAAACTGATTGACGGGACATTCACCAGAAAATTCTGAAAATTGTTTTTCGGTTTCGGAAGGTACTTCAAAATGGGCCGATTCAGCCATAAAATCCCGAAAACAGCCGCATAACTCAACTGAAAACCGACCTCAAAAAGCTGGTTGCTGTCTAAAATTAAAATGATAAATGCCGATAAAGCCATGGCATGGGGCAAATCGGGTTTCCGCTGAAGCAAAACATAAATGTAATACACCGAAATCATAATGCAGGAGCGGACTACAGAACTTCCGTAATCAATAAAAACAGCAAAAGCCCAGATTAAAAACAAAGCGATAATGATCTGGAAATGGCGAAATTTTGTTGGGAAAACCGGTTTCAAAAAGAGGAGAATGAGCCAGAAAATAATCGCCATATGCGAGCCGGAAATTGCCAGAATATGCACCAGACCTGATTTGCTGAAATCCTGCACCGTCTGTTCATCCATCTCCGTCCGGTCGGCCAGGATAATTCCTTTCGTAAATTCTTTCGTTTTGGGCGAAAGCTGTGAAGAATCAATTTTATGTAAGGTTTCCAGCCTTTTCTGACGGATTTTTTCCGAAAGACTCAGGTCATTTCTAAATGCAGCACGATAAGAGTTGGGAAGATAACTCTGAAAATAGATGTTTCTTCTGGCTAAATATTTCTGATAATCAAAGTTGAAATCATATGCAGGCGGCTGAACGCGGTTGACATAAGCTTCCGCTTTATAATAATGCTGAAAGTCTAGTTCCGGTTCTGATCTGGGAACGGAAAGTACCGAATTAATCGGGAAAAAGGTTTTGTCTCTGTAGTTTTCGCAGTCTACAATTGCAACCTCATACCGCCGGTTTTTCTCGTTGGAATTGAGTTTTCTCTGCATTTTAAAGACAATGCTTTCTTTGGTGTTGAATTGAGGCAGTCGAGGCGGTTGGTTCCTTAAAAAATGGGCAAAAAGTCCGAGTGAAAAGAAGAAAGATCCAAGAAAACAGAACTTGAATTTCTGTACATAAAAATTCCCTGATAACAAGAGGAATAGCGTCAGAAAACTGAAAATGAGAATAAAAACAATGTATTTTTCAGTCAAAATAAATTTTTCCTGAAAGAAAATTCCCAGAATAAAACAAACGCACAGAATAAGTAATGGCTGTTTATACAAGAAAAAATATTTACTATAAAAGTAATATATTTTTATCTAATACGTTGACCTTAAATATTTTACCGGACAATAATTTCAGCAGCATGATCGCTCGCGCCTTTCCCACCGAGTTTTTTACGCAGTAAGTCGAATTCATTAAGCATTTTTTGACGCGGCTCTCCAGTTAATATCAGTTTCAGTTCTCTAACCAAATTCTCAGTTTTCAGATCTTTTTGAATCAGTTCGGTTACAATTTCCCGATCCATGATTAAATTCACAAGAGAAATGTATTTGATGTTTCTAACGACGCGCTTTCCGATTTCATAAGAAATTCTACTGCTTCGGTAACACACCACTTCAGGAATGTTCAGCAGAGCCGTTTCTAAAGTAGCAGTGCCAGAAGTGACGAGTGCTGCTTTGGAAGACCGCAGTAAATCATATGTTCTGTTCGAAATAAAATGAACGTTTTCATCAACAAATTTTTCGTAAAATTCTTTCGGCAAGCCGGGAGCACCGGCAATCACGAACTGATAATCCTGAAACTGCGGACGAACGGAAAGCATAAGTTCCAGCATCTTGGTCACTTCCTGTTCACGGGAACCGGGCAAAAGAGCGATTATTTCCTTTTCGTTCAGTCCGTTTTCCGATTTAAACTGTTCAATATCGATCGGTTTTAGATCCGAGACTGCATCTAAAAGAGGGTGACCGACAAAATGGGCATCCACTCCATGTTTTTGATAGAATTCTTTTTCGAAAGGCAGGATGACGAGCATTTCATCCACAAAATTCTTTATTTTTTCAACCCTTCCTTCCTTCCAGGCCCAAAGTTGGGGCGAAATATAGTAAACTACTTTAATTCCGAGATTTTTAGCAAATTGGGCTATCCTTAAATTGAATCCTGGATAATCTACCAAAACCAACACATCGGGTTTATAACTTCGGATATCTTCTTTGCAGAATCTGATATTTTTAAAAATCGTTCCGATGTTTTTTGCCACTTCCAGAAATCCCATAAAGGCCAGATCTTTGTAGTGCTTTACCGGAGAAAATCCAGCCACTTCTGTCATTAAATCACCACCCCAGAACCGGAATTCGGCTTCAGGATCTTTTTTCAGAATCGATTTCATTAAATTGGATGCATGCAGATCTCCTGAAGCTTCTCCTGCAATGATATAGTATTTCACTTCGTAATAAAATTGTAATTTTGCCAAAGATAAAGATAAAAAATGTCAGAAGATTTTGAAATAAAGAATAAGGTTGCAGACAGCGGTCTGGTGAATCTTGATATTTCCGCGCTCGTCCCAAAAGGGAAACGAATTGGAATTGATTTGAAGGATTTTCTTTTTGAAGGACTGATTTTAAAGGAAAAAGATTTTCGGGAAAAAGTCGCAGCACTTAACGGCGAAAACTACAGAGACTGTTACGTTTATATTTACAATTCCGCCGATGCAATTGTGCCGCTTTGGGCCTATTTTCTTCTCACCGCAAAAATCACCGATTCAGCGTCCAAAGTTGTTTTTGGCAACCGTGAGGATTTGGAAGTCCTGCTCATGCACAATGCCATTCAAACCTATGATTTTACCGACATGACCGGTAAAAGAATTTTGGTGAAAGGCTGTTCCGACGAAAATATACCTGAAAACGCTTACATCGAGCTTGTTGAGCAGCTTAAACCAATAGCCAAATCACTGATGTTTGGTGAGGCCTGTTCGAATGTTCCGATTTTTAAGAATTAATCTTCCATCCAACCGCAATTTTGCGGAATGTTTTTTGATGAAGGTGAGTTCAACTCTTAACATTAAAGAACAACCATGAATTTAATTGATTTAATTACCGGCAGTGCCGGAAACCAGGTCGCTGAAAAGGCTGAAAATAAATTCGGAATCTCTAAAAACCAGATTATTGCCTTGCTTGCTGTTGCTGCACCGTTGGTGATTTCCTATCTGAGAAAAAAATCTCAGGAAAACCCCAACGAAGCTGATGCGCTGAATAATGCACTTGAAAAAGATCATGACGGAAGTATTCTGAACGATCCGTCACAGGCCGAAACCAGACAGCAGGAAGGAGGTTCGATTCTGGATCACATTTTTGGAGGACAAAAAGGGCAGGTTGAAAACCAACTTTCCCAGAACACCGGAATTTCCATGGATAAAATAGGACCGGTTTTGGCAATGCTTGCACCACTGATTATGGGATTCATCGGAAAAGAAAAACAGGCAAGCGGCGTAAATTCCGGCGGCGGACTGGGCGATCTCTTAGGCGGAATTTTAGGCGGTGCGCAAAATCAGGCGCAGGCTGAACCTTCAAATCCCATCAATGATATTCTGGGACAGGTTTTGGGCGGTGGCTCACAGCAGTCATCCGGAAATCCATTAAACGATATTTTGGGAGGCGTCCTCGGCAGAGAAACTTCTTCTGAAAAGCAAGACGGTTTAGGTGGCCTTCTTGGAAGCATTTTGGGAGGCAGAAAATAACATTTCCTCTGAAAAAATAAAAAACCGAAGATTATTCTTCGGTTTTTTTCTTTCTTGGGGTTTTGGGTTTCGGTTCAGCAGCTACTTCAGCATTTTCTGATTTGTCAGTTGGGTATCCTACTTCTTTTCTCACTTTGGTTTTAGGGGCTTTTTTTTCTTCCTCATCCAAAACGGTTACAGGAATATTTTTTACCGATGTTGATTTGCGTGGTCTTGTTTTACCATAGCTTCCTGCATTGATTTTTCCGCGTTTTGATTTTTTGTCACCTTTTCCCATAATTAATAATGTTTTTTAGTTATTGATGTACCCAAAGTTAAAGAAAAAACACAAAGGCGGATCGTAAAAATTCATAAAATTTTAAACTTCTTTTTTAAGTCCTTCCATCTGTTGCATGATTAAATTCTGAAAAAAATAATAAATTAATCGCGATTTTTTATTGTTTTACAATAATTAATTATATATTCACAATAACTTTAATAACTAATTATGAACATCACTGGTAAAAAATCTGTTGCAACGCTCGTAAAATGGGCATTTTTTGTATGTTTTCTTTTCTTTGCATTTCATCTGTTCTATTTTTTCATTGGCTACGGGATTGCCTCGTATAAATTGTCCAGCAATAGTGAAATTTTTGGGAATAGCATAACTTTAGGAGTTAATGCTTTTGGTTTGAACTCTCTGAATTCATTCCAAATAAACTATCCATTCACTGACCAAAATTTTATGTTCGGAGAATTCTCTTGGGAAACATTCCTGATGAACGGATTGGGTTTTGGTGCACTAACATTCTATTTTTATACGTTGTATCGTATATTTGATAATTTAAGTAAAGTTCCCATTTTCAGCAATTCCATTCTGATATGGCTCAAGGTTTTTGTGTGGACGAACTTTTCTGTTGCAACGGTTTACTTTATATTCTGGAATTTCATTTATGAGACAAAAACTTTAAAGGTTATTTTTACCGCATTTCCTTTCGTACTTATCGGTATGATCTGTTTGTTTGCCTATGACTTCTTCAAAAAAGGTTATCAACTTCAATCTGAAAATGACTTAACAATCTAATATGGCCATCATAATCAACGTCGACGTAATGCTTGCTAAACGCAAAATGCAAAGCCAGGAACTCGCCGAAAAAATTGGAATTACGCAAGCCAATCTTTCTATTTTAAAAACAGGAAAAGCTAAGGCTATTAAACTTTCGACGCTCGAAGCTATCTGTAAAGCATTAGACTGTCAGCCAGGAGAATTAATCGAATACCGGCCGGATTAATTACTCATCCGCAGGCTGAAACTTCGCGATCAACTGCCTCATTTCATCCAAAAATCCTATCTTTGCAACTATAAAATTTTCAAGAACAATCATCCCAAAATCCATTCTTACGATGTTCCGCACGCACACCAACGGAGAACTTTCTCTGACCAATCTTAATGAAAATGTTATCCTTTCCGGCTGGGTTCAGACCATCCGCGACAAAGGATTTATGATATGGATCGATCTGCGCGACCGTTATGGAATTACCCAGCTCGTTTTTGATGCTGACCGTTCATCTGCCGAACTTTTGGAAAACGCCAAAAAACTCGGACGCGAATTTGTCATTCAAATCGAAGGGAAAGTCATCGAAAGAGTGAGCAAAAACCCGAAAATTCCAACCGGTGACATTGAAATTCTGGTGGAAAACTTAAAGATATTAAACGAATCTCAGCTTCCGCCCTTCACAATTGAAGACGAAACCGACGGTGGTGAGGAACTCCGTATGAAATACCGCTACCTCGATATCCGCAGAAATCCGGTGAAAGACAAACTGATTTTCCGACATAAAATGGCGCAGAAAGTCAGAAATTATCTGTCGGACAAAAATTTCATCGAAGTGGAAACGCCTGTTCTCATCAAATCAACTCCCGAAGGTGCACGAGACTTCGTTGTGCCGAGCCGCATGAATCCGGGGCAATTTTATGCATTGCCGCAATCGCCGCAAACTTTTAAACAGTTATTGATGATTGGCGGAATGGACCGCTACTTCCAGATTGTAAAATGTTTCAGGGATGAAGATCTGAGAGCCGACAGACAGCCGGAATTTACCCAGATCGACTGCGAAATGGCTTTCGTAGAGCAGGAAGATGTTCTGGAAATCTTTGAAGGAATGACGGCAACTTTACTGAAAGACATTACCGGAAACGAATTCGGAAAATTCCCGAGAATGACTTTTGATGAAGCCATGAAAACCTATGGAAACGACAAACCGGACATCAGATTCGGGATGGAGTTCGTGGAAGTGAATGACCTGGTAAAAGGAAAAGATTTCAAGATTTTTGATGATGCAGAACTCGTGGTCGGAATTAATGTAGAAGGTTGTGCAGATTACACGAGAAAACAGATCGACGAACTGATTGATTGGGTAAAACGCCCTCAAATCGGCGCTTCCGGTATGATCTGGATTAAATTCCAAAATGACGGAATTGTTACTTCTTCGGTAAATAAATTCTACAACGAGGAAGATTTAAAGAAAATAACAGCAAAATTCGGCGCAAAAGAAGGCGATCTGATTTTCTTAATGTCCGGAAACGAAAATAAGGTAAGAACCCAGCTTTCCGCATTAAGAATGGAACTTGGGAACCGTTTGGGTTTAAGAAATCCAAAAGAATTCGCACCGCTTTGGGTCATTGATTTTCCGCTTTTGGAATGGGACGAAGAAACAGGGCGTTATCATGCAATGCACCACCCTTTTACTTCACCAAAACCTGAAGATATTCATTTGCTGCAGACTGATCCCGGAAAAGCAAGAGCCAACGCTTACGATTTGGTTCTGAACGGAAACGAAATCGGCGGCGGTTCGGTAAGGATTTTCGACAAAGATTTACAGTCCAGAATGTTTGATCTGCTTGGATTCACGAAAGAAGATGCCGACGCGCAGTTCGGCTTCCTTATGAACGCGTTTAAATTCGGAGCGCCGCCGCACGCTGGTCTGGCTTTCGGATTCGACCGTTTGGTGGCAATTTTAGACGGAAATGAAGTCATCAGGGATTATATCGCTTTCCCGAAAAACAATTCAGGCAGAGATGTGATGATTGATGCACCTTCAAAAATTGCAGATGAACAGCTGGATGAGCTTTACTTAAAGCTGGAAACTAAAGAATAAATTTTATGGGAAGTTGTACTTCCCTTTTTTTGTCTCAATAACTGAATACAGGTACATTTTCCACGAGCATTTTTTTCCTTTATTGATAAATTTCACTTCATATTTAAAAGCGATCCTCTCTCAAAGCAGTAACTTTACGTAGTTAAAAAAATAAAAATGCTGGACTGGCTGGAAACGTTACTCTTCCCCTTAGAAAATCCAAATGTCACCCAATCTTTAATTTCCATTATGCTTGCGATTGGAATGGGCATTTTTTTGGGAAGACTGAAATTCGGAAAAGTATCTTTTGGGGTTTCTGCCGTCATGTTTACAGGATTGCTTCTGGGTCAATTGGGTTATCGTATTGAAGCCGGAATTCTGGACTTTATACGGGACTTCGGATTAATTCTTTTCGTGTACGGAATTGGTCTTCAGGTAGGTCCTTCTTTTTTTTCCTCTTTTAAAAACGAAGGTCTGAAATTCAATATCCTCGCAGTTTCCTGTGTTTTACTTGGTGGAATCATCACTTTTATTCTTTTTAAAATCACCGGAATTCAGATTGAAAATTTAGTCGGAATGATGAGCGGCGCCGTCACAAACACTCCGGGTTTGGGAGCTGCGAAAAATACGATCGAAGAACTAAAGATCCAATTCCCGGGCAAAACATTCGCCGATCCCGCCATTGGATATGCGATTACTTATCCGCTCGGTGTCTTCGGTATTATCGGAACTGTTATTTTATCGAAGATTTTACTGAAAATACATCCGGAAACTGAAATGCGGAAGTTCCGTATGCTCAAAACAAAAACCGAGATTCCTTTGATCCACAAAAAAATGCGTGTTACGAACCCTGCATTTTTCGGGAAAACCCTTCAGCACAGCATCAAAGAAGTGGGCGCCAATATTTTGGTTTCGAGAATCAAACACAGCGGCAGCGAAGCCGTGGCCTCGCCCACTTTAGATACACGTCTGGAAGAAAGAGACGTTTTGATGCTCGTGGGAACGGAAAAAGAACTGGATCATTTTATTTCCTCTGTTGGACGTCCTTCCACCGATTTGTTCATTGAATCAGAATCAGACATCAGAACCAAAAACATTTTTGTGACAAAACCGTCTGCAGTACATAAAAAACTTTCCGAATTGGATCTGTACAATACGTATGACCTGAAAGTGACAAGGGTTTTCCGTGCCGGAAAAGAAATGATGGCGCGACCAAGCCTTGAACTTTTTTACGGTGATATCCTTCGAGTAATCGGTTCCCAAGAGGGCATCGCGGAAGCAGAAAAAATCATCGGAAATCAAGAAAAAAAATTGATGGAACCTGATTTTCTTTCGCTGTTTGGTGGGCTTCTGATCGGGATTATCGTAGGATCAGTTCCGTTAATGATTCCCGGACTGCCTATTCCGTTGAAACTTGGCTTTGCGGCCGGTCCTTTAATTGTGGCGCTGCTGATTTCAAGATATGGCGGAATTTCATTTATCCATTCCTACATCAACACTGGAGCGACTTATTTCATGAAAGATCTTGGAATCTGTCTGTTTTTCGCAGCAGTCGGAATTCATGCCGGTGACGGATTTTATGAGAATTTTATAAAATTCAACGGCTGGACATGGCTGCTGTACGGATCAGCGATTACCTTTATCCCGCTGATATTGATGGTCATTATCGGCCGGTTTTTTATGAAGATCAATTTTCTGCAGCTGGCCGGCATCATGAGCGGAAGTTATACTGATCCTGCTGCTTTGGCGTTCAGTACTAATTATCTGGATTCCGATGTTCCCATTCAAAGTTATGCACAGGTTTATCCTTTGGTGACGATATTCAGGATTTTTATGGCCAGTCTGCTCATCCTGCTGCTGAGTTGAAACCGAAAAATGTTTTAAACAAAAAAAATCCATCTCGCGATGGATTTTTTTGATCTTATCTGATCTTAAAAATTTTATTTGGTAACCTCTGGAGCATTGTCCGGAAATCTTTGCTGCGTAAACTCTCGGGAAATAGCAGCTTTTTCAAACTTTAGTTTTCCTGAAAGGGTTTCAATAACGACCCCGTCTTCCTGGATCTGAGCAATTCTTCCATGCATTCCGGAGGTGGTCACCACTCTGCTTCCCACTTTCAGGGTTTCCTGAAAAGATTTTTCCTGTTTTGATTTCTTCATTTGAGGGCGGATCATCAGAAAGTAAAATCCGACGAACATGGCTCCCATCATGAGGATGGTCGGCATCATAGAACCTTCCGGTGCAGCAGCCTGTAAAAATATTGTAAGCATTTTCTTCTGTTTATTGATTAGGGTTGAATATTTGCCGTGAAAGTAATGACAATCGGCGTTTTTTCAACGTTTGCATATACTTCAGCCTGTTTGTTCACCATTCCGTCGAAACTTGAAGAATCGAATTTCAATGTGATCTTTCCTTTTTGTCCAGGTAATATCGGATCTTTGGTATATTCAGGAGCTGTACAACCACAACCGGGTTTAACCTGAGAAATAATCAGCGGATTGGTTCCTGTGTTGGTTACTTCATAGATATGCTGAACTGTTTCTCCTTTCTTGATTTTTCCGAAATCAAACTGATTTTCAGATAAAGCCAATGTAGTAAGAGGCTTAGACTGTGCTTCCTTTACCATTTCTTCAGGAGTCGCAACTGCAGGTGCTGGTGCTGGTTCCGCCGGCATTTCGGTTGAAGTTTCATTTACGATAATCTGATCTGCCTTTTCGTTTTTTTTGCAGCCTGTTAAGGCCAATACCGCAACAACCGGTAATAATTTTACTAAATTTTTCATAACTTTTTAATTAATTATCTGTTTAAATCTTTGGTGTACTTATCTAAAATTCCATTAATGAAAATATTGGAACGGTCCGTTGAAAAAACTTTTGCAATCTCGATATATTCATTAATAATAACTCTCGAAGGAGTAAGCGGGAAATAATCCAGTTCTGAAAAAGCAGCTACCAGAATTATTTTATCCATTAAAGAAACGCGGTCTAGATCCCAGTTTTCCAAAAGCCCTTCCAGTTTCTTTTCGCCTTCTTCCCAATGGTTGAGGGCAGTTTTCAGCAGTTTTCTGGCAAAATCCCGGTCTTCTTCATCTTTAATCATCTTGATCAGCGTATGACTCGGTTCATTTTCCTTAAAGAAACCGATCGTTTTCTGAATCATGGAATTGGAGATATGAAAATCATCGGCCCAACTCATTTCCATGGCTTCGAGATGTTCGTGAAAATCCTCGTTTTCAGCGATATATCTTAAAAACAGTTTTCCAATGAACTTTTGGTCAGCATCAAACGAATACCCTTCTTCCTTCATGAAATCCTGATACCTTTTTCCGGCAGTCATTCTCTGGAATGTTTTTACAAGCAAGTCGTCGTAAAGATCCCATTTCAGATTAATGTGTTTGGAAGTGAAAGAAAGTCTTTCCGTATTTTCTTCCAGCATCAGCAATACCTGATTGTTAATGAACTTCTGGTTAGGATTGGTGTTGGCGTCGGTCTTGATATACTTATTCTTCCCGATTTCGATCTGCTTTTCAGCAAGATGCTTCAGGGCCACCAGAAAATTGAGCTGATAAATATACAGATGGTATATTTTATCGATCTCCGAAAACATATTTTTTTCCAGAATATCAAACTTCAGGGGATTCTGATAATAAGAATACAGGCTTTCTACAACTTTTTCACGGATTTGTCTTCTTCCTAACATTTTTCAAAGAGCTTTTATGCGTGCAAAGATAGTAAAATAGTCGGAAGTAGGCAGCAGGTGCTTCGAGGAATCGTTCTTCATACTTCAAAATTTAAAGCGAAATATCCTTTAGCCATGAGAGAAAATGAGGATATCAAATAACAGTCAATGTAATTTTGCTTATTTTTGCCCTGATTTATGAATGCACTTAAAACCTTAAATCCTTATTTCTTAAAGCACAAAAAACTTTTGTTTTGGGGGTTCCTCTTCATCATAGCGAGTAATTTTTTCAATATCTACAAAGTTCAGTTTGTGGGGAAATCGGTTGATGAAATCTCAAAAAACCTCCATAACGGCTTTAACAAACAGGTCCTGATTTTTGTAGCCATTATAGTTGCCTGTTCGCTCCTCACCGGATTTTTCACTTTTATGATGCGGCAAACCATTATTGTAGCCTCCCGAAGGATTGAATACGAACTGAAAAACAAAATTTACACCCACTACCAGGAACTTTCATTAACCGATTACAAGAAAACCACGATTGGTGATCTTATGAACCGGTTAAGTGAAGACGTTGTGGCGGTGAGAATGTATCTGGGTCCCGGTGTCATGTATGTCGTAAACTTACTGATTTTGCTCCTCATCACCAGTTTCTACATGCTGAAAACGGATGTATCGATGACGCTTTACACCCTTATTCCGCTGCCAATTTTATCTTTCGTGATTTACAAAGTGAGTTCGGTCATCAACCGGAAATCGAAAATTATGCAGAAAAGCCAGTCAGCGATCTCCACTTTTGTTCAGGACAGTTTTTCTGGCATCCGTGTCGTGAAATTCTTTGCCAAGGAAAAATATATTGAGAAGAATTACGGAATTAAAGTAAAAGACTATCAGGACAAAGCTTTGGATCTGGCCAAAACCGAAGCCTACTTTTTCACCATTATTCTTTTTGTCATCGGGCTGCTGAATGTTGTAATTCTTTTGATTGGTGGCCAAAAATACATGAACAATGAACTTTCGGTCGGAAAAATCGCTGATTTCTTTATGTACATCAACATCCTGATCTGGCCGTTTTCCATGGTTGGATGGGTGACTTCCATCAACCAGCGTGCGGAAGCTTCGATGTCGAGAATCAATGAATTTCTGGATATGAAGACCGATATCATCAATACCGTTAATGAAATTCATCCGATAAAAGGTGATATTGAATTCAGAAATGTTTCCTATGTGTATCCAAATACCGGGATCAAAGCACTGGACAATCTGAGTTTCAAGATCGAGGCCGGAAAATCACTCGCCATCATGGGCAAAACCGGAAGCGGAAAATCAACGATTGCTTTATTGCTCTGCAGGTTAATTGATCCAACGGAAGGCGAAATACTTGTAGACGGAAAAAACCTGAAAGATCTGAACCTCGAAAATTATAGAAAACATATCGGTTACATTCCGCAGGAAAGTTACCTTTTTTCTGATACCATTGAAAGCAATATCGGTTTTGCCATAGACAGTTCAACTCATGAAAAAGTTGTAGAATATGCAAAAAAAGCCGACGTCCACAAAAATATCATTGGTTTTAAAGACCAATATAAAACAATGGTGGGAGAACGCGGCGTAATGCTTTCCGGCGGCCAGAAGCAGAGGATATGCATTGCAAGAGCGCTGATTAAGGAGCCCAGCATTCTTATTTTCGATGATTCACTTTCGGCTTTGGATACTGAAACTGAAGAAAATATCCTTCAGAATATTGAAAAAGAACTGCAGAACCGAACTTCCATTATCATCACCCATCGGGAATCAAGCGCAAAAAGAGCAGATAAAATCCTGAATCTCACAGAAATAGACAATGCTGAAGCCGTTTAGAATGTAAAATCGTTATTGATAATCCACTTTTCTTAACAAAAACTGAAAATAAATTTTGCCATTCGCGGAAATATTTTATATTTGTTATTATAAGATTCAAAAAACTATTTACAAATGAGCGATTACAAGGAACGCCACGAAAACGAAATTTTTACCAAGGTGCTGAAAGCCGGAAGAAGAACTTATTTCTTTGATGTACGGGAGACCAAAGCTGGTGATTATTATCTTACGATTACTGAAAGTAAGAAGAATTTCGGTGAAAATGGTGAAGCTACTTTCGAGAAACACAAGATTTACCTGTACAAGGAAGATTTCAAAAGTTTCGAAGAAATGTTCAAAGAATCAACCGACTTTATCATCAGCCAGAAAGGCGAAGATGTGATTTCCGAAAAACATGACAAAGATTTCAAAAGCCGTTCGTTCACCATTGATTCAGACGAAGAGGTTTAAAAAAGCATAAGCATTCCAATTGGGATGCTTTTTTATTTGCTTGAGGTTTCAGTTTTTATTTTCATCTAAACCCGACGCAGTAAAAACCAAAAAACGCACTGAAAAATCAGTGCGTTTTTTTATGGGTGAATGAGGGGTCTCGAACCCCCGACCTCCGGAACCACAATCCGGCGCTCTAACCAACTGAGCTACAATCACCGTTTGAGGTTGCAAATATAAAGCTTTTCGATAAATTACAAAATTATTCCATCGAAATTTTTGAAAGCCAGCAGCTTTTCTGTAGTAAAACCTTCTGCGAACTCTACTCCGGAGAGTCGACCTAGATCCTGGGCCCTGTAAGTCAGGCTTTCCAGGAAATCCTTAGTTGCGATAGGGGTCATCGGTTCGTTAGATTTGGGATCGTAAAACTGCGTTTTATATGCCAGACAGGCCTCAATTTTCTTTTCCATAAACCCGGAAATATCTACAACAAAGTCCGGTTCTATATTTTTCCACTGAATATAGTGGAAAACATGCTTCGGGCGCCATGCTTCCTGCTGATGACCTTCCACTTTAGTTTCAATTTTCACCAAACCGGATAGAAAACAGGCATCGGAAACCAGTTTCGCTGCCTTTGCATGATCCGGGTGGCGGTCATCAGTGGCATTGGCAAAAATCAGTTCTGGTCGGTATTTACGGATCATTTTAACAATCTTCATTTGGTTTTCCTCTGTATTCAAAAGGAAACCGTCTTTCATCATTAAATTTTCGCGGGATGAAATCCCTAAGATTTCAGAAGCGTTGGCCGCCTCTTGTGCTCTTGTAATATTGGTACCGCGTGTTCCCAGTTCTCCTTGAGTGAGATCAACAACCACTACCTTTTTTCCGTCGGAAATCATTTTTGCCAAAGTCCCGCCGCAGCCCAGCTCTACATCGTCCGGATGGGCTCCGATTGCTAAAATTTCTGCTTTCATGGGTCAAATTTAATAAAAAAACTTCCCGATTCTCATCAGGAAGTTTCAAAATTGAGTATTTAGAATTATTTATTCAACTGTGTATTCAAGTTGATGGCATCCTGATAGGTAGGATCCATCTGAACTGATTTCGCAGCGTAATCTTTTGCTTTTGCAAGATCAGAATCTTTCACCATATAAGCAACCGCGAAATACGCGTAAGCTAATGTCTGTCTGTTGGTTTCCATATCAGCGGGTTTTACCGTATCGATAAACTTCTGATAAGACATTTTTGCCATATCATTATTACCGGCTTGTTGATATGCATAGCCTAAACTGTAATATGCTGGCGCCCAATCCGGCAACAACTGCGACATTTTTTGCCATGTTAAAATGGCACCGTTCCAGTTTTTAAGATTTTGGTATTCATTTGCCATTGCATACAGCGCATCGGTATCTTTAGGATTCGCAGCAATTTTAACTTTTAAAGCCTCGATCTGTGCATTTGTCGGACCTGAATTGACGGCTGCTGTTGAAATCGCTCCACCCCTGTTGATTTTGGCCAGCTCTTCGTCCCATTTCAGGGTTTCATCTTTAGCAGCTTTTGCAATAGCAATAAGCTTTTGAGATTGGAGCATTGCAGTAGATTTTTGAGTAGGATCTTTTTCATCCTTGGCAAGTGCGGCTATAATTAACCCCTGAAGTCCCTGATCTGCAGGCTGAATTCTGGTTTTATCTGCTTTTGAAAGAAAAACGTCATAATCCTGTTTTGCAGCTGCATAATTTCCTTCAGAATACATGATATATGATCTTAATTTATATTTGATTGGATCATCAACTTTATCAAAGACTTTATCCAACGTGGCTTTTGAATTCGCATAATCTTCATTGGTAAAGTATAGTTTTGAAATCTCCAATAAAGTATAAGGATCATCATCTGCATATCTGGTATAGTTAATCAAATCCTGAGTCGCTTTTGCATTCTCCTGATAAGTGATATCATAATTTGCCAGTGCTTTATAAGCAGGAGCATACGTTGGATCTACAGCTATAGCTTTGTCGATATTTTCTTTTGCCAGTTTCCACTGTTTGGCGGCCATCCACAGCGTTCCCATTCTCGTGAATACGGAAGCTTTATTTTTAGCGACCACAGATGCTTTATCATAAGCAGACATTGCGTCGCCAGGAAGTTTTTTCAAACGGTAGGCATCTCCTAAAGAATAGTAGTAAGGTGCAGGCACTCCGCCTCTTTCCGATCTTTCTACCGCCTTGTTAAGATAGTCAATCGCAATGTCGGGTGCATTGTTATTTTCGAACATTGTCAGGGCTTCTGCTGCACGATAAAGAATTTCCGGGTCCTTTTCTCTCGTATCTTTAACAACACTTTGAATTTCTGCGATGGCGGATTTGTCGCCTTTCCCCAATTTTATAGTGGCGAGACCAATTTTATTCAGATCACTTTTTTTATCGACAGCAAGGCCTTTATTAAAATTTTCCGCTGCTTTCTCGAAATTAGGTTCGAACTGGGTGAGGTAGGTATTGCCTAAATAGAAATAATTATCACCTTCTGAAGGCGCTTTAGAGATCATTTCATTATAAATCTGACGTGCTTTCGCAAATTTATGACTGTCTACATTTACAATTCCCTCCTGCACGGTCTGTGCGAAAGCGAAGTTCGTAAAAAAACCTACTGCTGCGGTATAAACAATTTTTTTTGTTAAATTCATTTCAAACATCATTTAAATTAATATATTACTTTTTATTGACAATTAGCAGACAACTTTCGTTCCAAAAGAAAAATTTTAGGACTTGTTAACGCATCTGTACTTCTCTTGCGTACAGATTAAAAGGCTGTAAACCCTCCTTGCTTACTATCATTTGTCCTAATTGGGTACATGAAAATCTCATGAATCCGTTTGCGATTCCAAATCCGGGTTCGTTCCTTAAAAAATACAGGATTCTTGTAAACGGATATTTCATATTCGCCAAATTAGCGGTACTCGGCTCGTAAAGTTTGCCTTTTTCATAAACTGAAAGAATTTTAAATTTATCTTTCAGTATCAAAGCATCTTTACCGTAAGGCCGGCTAAAAGTATTCAGACCTACAACCCCAATTTTCCCTGGAAAATCATTTAACCGATCAATAACGGTTTCATTACCGTTGAGAATAGAATACTGCAAATCTGAAGGCAGTTTTCCGAGTTTTTGAGCAACAAAGTTGAGGTTGCTGGAGTTAGTGCCGTCAAAAATGAACTGTTTTTTTTGAGACTGCAGCCCTTCTTTTATTTCATCCATTGAAATAGATGTTCTTTCATCATCTTTAGGTACAATAAAAACAACAGCATCTGCGGCAAATCTGGCCGGTTCATAATTCAGTTTCGTCTGTGTTTTATACGCGGTAATTTCTTTCTCGGAAAGCTCTCTGGACATTACAATGAGTTTCAATTTGCCTTTAAGCAAATCCAGAAATGCCAAATCTTCTTTCTGTACCTGAACGCCGATTTTGGTATCGGGATAACTGATCATGTAACCATCGGTAAGTGCCTCGACAACACTTTTGAAAGATCCATCGGTAACTACGGTAAGTGTACCTTTGTTATAATCATTAACAACGGTTTTCTTTTTGGAGCAGCTCAGTAAAAAAAGGGCACAGATCAGTAGATATAAAGTTTTAAATTTCATCTTTTCTTCTTGCTTGTTTAATCTTATCTACCGCCCTGAAAATACGGAAGAGGCCGTACAAAATAAGCAAAGCACCTAACGGGTAGGCAATATTGGGTTCCAAAGTAATGATGAAGAACTTGTAGACTATGACCACAACGCCTAAGACCATGTAAAAAAATCCGGTAACTAATGATAACCAATTGAACATCATAAAAACAAAAATACAAAAAAAGAGAAGCGTAAAGCTTCTCTTTTTCAATTTTAAGATAAATTAACTTATTCGAAATTCATGGTTACAGGAAATCTGTAACGTGAACGAACTGCCTGACCGTTGACTTTTGCAGGTACCCATTTATTTCTAATAGATTTAACCGCGCGGATGGCTTCGGAATTAAAATCTGAATTGGAACCATTAACTTTAATATCGGTTATACTTCCATCTCTCTCTACGACAAAATTAATTTCACCTTTGATATTACCTTCGCCTCCATCCATGGCTGAGGTATCAAAATTATCCTGAAATTTCTGTCTGAAAGCGTTTAGTCCACCAGGAAACTGAGAAGACTGATCTACCTTATCATAAACCTCTGTCGTACTTACTTTCACTTCCGCTGTTGTCGCTTTTGTACCTGTAGATGGCGGTGGCGGCGGCGGCGTGTAAGCCGGAGTCTTCACTCCTTCCTGATTCTGAAGACCAGTTGTTGTTTCAAGCTGTTTTGAAATCGGCGGCGGCGGTGTTTCCACTTTCGGTGCTTTTTTCGGCTCAGGAACAACATTCTGAATCACTTCCTGCTTTGGCTCCTCTTTTGGAGGTGGAGGTGGCGGTGGCGGTGCTTCTTCAGGCTGTTCAATGATCACATCCTGATCTATAATTTCAATCAAATTTGCATCAACTTCCTGCTTGTCCTTTGCATTCATCTGCTTGATTTTCAAAATGATAAATGGAGTTAAAGCCATTATCAAAAAAAGCAAGGTTCCAAGAAGGAAAGATCTGGTTAATATTTTCGGATAACGGCTTCTTAAATCATAAGCACCATATTCCTTATTTCTATTTTCAAATACAATCTCGTCTAAGGTTAGATTCTGACCATAATTTGTATCATCTGCCATTTTATGTCTTTTTTATGGTTAGATTAATTTGCTGGAGCCGGTGCAGTGCTGCCTCCGACTTTTCTTTCGTAAATGGCCTGTTCCCAAGGCTTAACGTCCGTTACCCCGTACCTTTCACTGTTGGTAATGGTCATTTCATCAAGAATATCAACAAAATTCTTATATACTGCATCATCCGTAGGCTTAATTATCACCGTGAATAACGATTGATCAGCCGCTCTGGCTTTTGCCTGCTCAATTACTTTCCTGATTCCTTCTCTGTCGAAATTGGTCTCGTTCAGGGTTGCATCGGTGAGGCTCGTATTGTCCTGCTGATGCCAAAAAAGCCTGTTATCTTTACCAATCAAAAGAGAGATGGAATTTGAAAGTTTTATTTCTGTATCAGGTGGTTTCGGCTGATCCTTCTTAGGTTTCGCCGGAAGTCCGAGATCCATTACATTCGGTTTATTGAAGGTGGTTACCAACATGAAGAATGTAATCAAAAGGAACGCCAAATCCACCATTGGGGTCAAATCTACGTGTGGTACCTGCTTTTTCGAGCGTACTTTTCCACCTTTCCCGCTGTTGTCTTTTACTTGTACTTCTGCCATTGTTCAATTATTGATTTGCGCCTTCTTGACTTGTTATCAACCAGAATTTCAAGAAATCGATATCTCGTAATCCTTCGAATAAAGCTTTCACTTTAGGGTACTTGGTCTGTGTATCCCCCTTGATTGCCAATTTGTAATCAGGGTTTACAGCCAAACTCTGCTGAACCCAATCGATGAGCTGCGCATCTGTACTGTCCATCGGGATTCCGGTTTTGCTTTTAAAAGCTTTTTGGTCAGCATCCGAAAGATTAAGATAGCCTTTCAGCTGGCTCATCGGTACACCGATTGACTGCACTTTTGTGAAAGCAACCTTTTCCTGGTTGGTAAATTTCATTCCATACTTCTTTCCCATATTATCCAACAGTGCCATTCTTTCGGTACCGTTTTCAACAGGTGTAAAATAGAATCTTCCGTCGGTTGTGCTTAAAACTGTCATTAAACTGGCATCCGGAAGAAGCTTTTCAGATATAGAAGATGGCGTGGTTATCGTCTCGACATCAGGTTTTGCAAACTGAGCCGTGAGGATAAAAAACGTAAGGAGTAGAAATGATACATCGGTCATGGCCGTCATATCTACCCTTATATTATGTCTTTTTGGTTTGACTCTCGCCATTATATTTTATTTTTTTATTAAACTTCACGTTTTTAGACAATCTTAGAACATTGAAGTTAAAAAACTGCCTGCAATTCATTACAAAATTTCTTAGTGAAATTCTGCGAATGACTGCTGGATTGACATTGCGATTTCGTCAATTTTAAACGTTAATCCGTCAATCTTGGAAGTAAAATAGTTATAAAGGATAATCGCAACCGCTGATGTACCAATACCTAAAGCAGTATTTACAAGTGCCTCAGAAATACCGATTGAAAGTGCTGCTGAATCCGGTGTTCCTCCACCTGAACCCAATGCGCTAAATGCCTTGATCATCCCGATTACTGTTCCCAATAGGGCAACCAATGTTGCAACTGTTCCCAGTGTTGAAAGAATCATCATATTTTTCTCTAACATTGGCATTTCAAGTGTTGTAGCTTCTTCAATTGACTTGTTCAATGCTACCATTTTCTGCTCTTTGTTCAGCGTTGTATCATGGGAAAGCGCTTTGTACGTCGTAAGACCTTCTTTAACCACATTTCCTACAGATCCTTCCTGTCTGTCGCATTCTTCGATAGCTTCATCAATTTTGTTTTGGTTAAGCAATCTTCGTACATTCAGTACAAAATTGTCAACATTTCCTTGACCAGATGCTTTTCTTAAAACCAAAGCACGCTCAATTGAGAATACAATTACGATGATCATGAAAGAAATAAGGATAGGTACAATTGGTCCTCCCATATAAATAACGCCCATAAATCCATCACCAGGGTGAAGTTCTTTGGTCTCTAATCCTGAGAACGCTACAGATGACAAACCGTCAAGCCGTGGATCAGCTTTGAAATTTCCGGGATTCCCCAAAACAAATAAATAAATTGCAATACCTATTACAATAAGAATAGGGATTATTAATGCTGGGTTTAACCCGCCTTGTTTTTTAGCAACTACGTGCTCCTCGTTGTTTGAAACATTCATTTCCATACTAAACTAAATTATAATTGTTATTTTTTTAATTTTTCGAGTGTAAAATAAAGTCAAAATATTCAATAATGCAAGGGCTTGGCCTAAAGTTGGCAATAATGCCTCCTATGTTATGAGATTTTAACATTGCATTATCATTAAATTAATTTTTATATTCTGATGATAATTTTCACTTTCAATTAGAGTGTTGAAAAATCACAAAAAAAGAACCTCTTTTTTTGTGACAGAGCATCACCTAAACTTATTTTTAATTTTTATTAATACACAATATTAATAATTTTTTTCGGCACTATAATGACTTTTTTGGGTTTATTCTCACCCAACTGTTGTTGAACACGTGCATCGTTCATCGCCTTTTCTTCAATCTGCGCAGCCGATAAATCTGCCGGTAAAGCAAGCTTAAACTTCATTTTACCGTTAAAACTTACGGGATACTCGATTTCGTCTTCTACAAGATATTTTTCTTCAAATTCCGGGAATTTTTGAAACTCGACAGAATCATTGTATCCTAAATGATGCCAAAGTTCCTCCGCAAGGTGCGGCGCGTACGGAGAAATCACTATTGCAATGGGTTCCAGTATCTTTCTTTTGTTGGTTTTCAGTTTCTGAAATTCGTTTACGGCAATCATAAACGAGGAAACTGAGGTATTGAACGAGAAATGGTCAATATCCGATACCACTTTTTTAATCAGTGTATGCAGCACTTTGTATTCTTCTTTCGTCGGTTCTTCTTCCGAAACCTCGAAAACCTCTCCATTATAATAGAGGTTGTACAGTTTTTTGAGAAATCCGTACACGCCGCTTAATCCCTGCGTGTTCCACGGTTTGCTCTGTTCCAAAGGTCCCAGGAACATTTCATACATCCTTAAACAGTCTGCGCCATATTCTTCGCAGATGTCATCCGGATTTACAACGTTGTATTTGGATTTGGACATTTTCTCCACTTCCCTTTCGCAAATATATTTACCGTCTTCCAGAATAAATTCAGCATTTGCAAATTCTGAACGCCAGTTTTTGAATTTTTCTACATCCAGTTCATCAGAAGTTCCTTTTAATAGAGAAACATCGATATGGATTTTCTGAGTTGTATATTTTTCAGTTAAATTCTTAGATACAAACTCATTTTTACCCTCTATTCTGTAAGCAAACGCACTCACCCCCAGAATCATTCCCTGATTAATGAGTTTTTTGAACGGTTCATCATGACTGATGTAGCCCCTGTCCTTCAGAAACATATTCCAGAAACGGGAATAAAGCAAATGTCCGGTCGCATGTTCGCTGCCGCCGATGTATAAATCGACCTGTCCCCAATAATCCGAAAGATTTTTATCGGTAAACACCTCTTCGTTTGTCGGATCCATGTATCGTAGAAAATACCATGAACTTCCGGCCCAACCCGGCATTGTTGACAATTCCAAAGGGAAAATGTTGATGTGATCGATCAATTCTGTTGCCACGACTTTCTCCTTCATTTCGTCCCACGCAAAATTCTTTGCATTTCCGAGTGGCGGATCGCCGTCTTCGGTTGGTAAATATTTATCCACCTCAGGCAGTTCCAGAGGAAGTGCCGAAACCGGCAGCGCGTAAGGCATTCCGACTTTATAATATACCGGAACGGGCTCTCCCCAATATCGCTGACGCGAAAAAATCGCATCACGCTGTTTGTAATTCGTCGTTCCGTGGCCGATGCCACGGTTGGTAATTTCGTCAATGATTTTTATCTTGGCTTCTTTGTACTTCAATCCGTTCAGGAAATCGGAATTCACGCAGACGCTGTCTTTGGAATCGAAAGATTTTTCCTGAATATCTTCTTCGGTTTGTACGACTTTCACGATATTCAGTCCGAATTTTTTCGCAAAACGGTGGTCGCGCTCGTCATGAGCCGGAACCGCCATTACAGCACCTGTTCCGTAACCCATCAGGACATAATCTGAAATATAGACCGGCATTTTTTCATCGGTAAACGGATTCAAAGCATAGCTCCCCGTAAAAGCACCGCTGACGTTTTTAACATCAGTCATCCGGTCTCTTTCGGTTTTTTTGGAAGTTTCCTCGATGTACTGATTTACTTCTGTCTTCTGCTCTTCAGTAGTCAGTTTTTCAACCAAAGGATTTTCGGGTGCGAGCACCATAAAAGTTGCTCCGTAAATCGTATCAGGGCGTGTTGTGAAAACCGAAATTTTCTCTTCAGCATTATCAACATCAAAGGTGACCTGTGCACCCTGCGATTTCCCGATCCAGTATTCCTGGGAATCTTTCAGCGGCTGCGGCCAGTCCAAAGTTTTTAAACCCTGCAGCAGTCTTTCGGAATACGCAGTGATCCGCATGCTCCACTGCATCATTTTTTTCTGAAAAACAGGGAATCCGCCACGCTCCGATTTCCCATCCTTCACCTCATCGTTCGCAAGCACAGTTCCTAAACCAGGACACCAGTTTACAGTGGTTTCGGCACGGTAAGCCAGGCGGTAATTCAACAGAATATCCTGTTGATCAAGTTCAGAGGCATTTTTCCATTCCTCCGCAGTGAAATTCAGTTCATCATTCTGAACCGCAGATAAATTCGCAGAACCAAATTCTTCAAAATGGTGAATCAAAGCTTTTATGGATTCCGCTTTATCTGTACGTTTGCTGTACCACGACTGAAAAAGCTGAATAAAAATCCACTGCGTCCATTTATAATAGGAAGCATCGGAAGTTCTCAGTTCACGGCTCCAGTCAAAAGAAAAACCGATTTTTCTCAGCTGCTCTTCGTATCTTGTAATATTCTGTTCGGTGGTAATTGCGGGATGAGTCCCGGTCTGTATCGCATACTGTTCCGCCGGAAGTCCAAAGCTGTCGTAACCCACGGGATGCAAAACATTAAAGCCCTGATGTCTTTTATACCGTGCGTAAATATCTGATGCGATATATCCCAACGGATGTCCCACGTGCAAACCTGCTCCGGAAGGATAGGGAAACATATCCAAAACATAAAATTTAGGTTTGTCGGCGGTATTTTCGGTTTTAAAGGTTTGATTTTCTTCCCAGAATTTCTGCCACTTTTTTTCGATCGTTTGATGGTCGTAAAACATTGTCTATTTTTGAGTAAGATGCAAATTTAAGTTTTTTAAAAGAAAAAATCCTCACTTCGAAAAGGAGGATTCTTACCAATGGCAAGGTCTTATTAACAATGCCAGTTCCGGAAAGCCGGATCTTAATTTATTTTCTTGAAAGTATAGGTATCCGAAGAGTAAACATTTGCAACCGTTTTTTCAATGATAATATTCATATTTTCATTATCCAGAGAAATTACTCTACCATATTCAATCACCCCCTGAAAGCTCATCTGAAGTTTTGTAGAATTTTTGTCATATGCATAGGTGAAGTTCTTATCGCTTGTGGTGGCACAAATGGTTCCAACCTCATCATGAGTAGTCTGCTTACCACTGCTGTCTTCATTAAAAACCCATCTTGATTCTTTCTGACAGTCGGTATAAATATAAGTTTCTGAAACAGGAGTGCTGTTGGTTACCCTTGTTTCAACCCTTTTTACAGGCTGCCAGTTCCCGACAATGGAATAAGTAGGTTGATCCTCGGTATTATTACATCCGGTAATGACCAAAAGTAAGATTGCAGCAAATATTAAAGCTAATTTTTTCATATGTAATTTTTCTGGCATAAAAATATAATTTTTTTTAAAATTTACGTGATATAATTTTCTTTTTCTTCTATTATTGACATTATTAGCTCAAGAGGACATAGAATTTGACCTGAAAATCATTTTGTTTAATCAAAATCAGAAATCCAGTAACTCTTTCAGTTTCTTTTCAATCGCTTCAGTTGCATCAGGCTGGACATTGATGAATTCGGCAGCATTCGCTCCCATCTGCTTCCTCAAACCGTCATCATTCATTAAACCCAGAATATAAGGTGCTGCAAAAAACTCGTCTTCAAAAGCCTTTCCGCCGTTTAAAGAAAGAATTTCATCCGCTTCAGGATTTTTGGTATAATGGTTTCCGAAAATTACAGGAATTCCAAAAGTTGCTGCTTCCAGAATATTATGAAGCCCTTTTGTATGAAAACCACCGCCAACAACTGCCAGATCTCCGTAAGAATACAGTTTTGAAAGCAAACCTATACAGTCGATAATCAAAATTTGTCCATTGGAATTTTGGAGTGAAGGGTTCTCACTAAGCTGAGAATATAAAAGTGCGTTCGGGAAAATCTGCTGTAAATGCGGTACCCTTTTCAAGTCGTGGGGTGCAATGATGAGTTTTAACTGGTGATTTGCGGAAGCAACAATTTCCGCAATTCGTTCTTCAGATTCCCAGGAACTTCCAAAAACTACTGTTTTTTTATTCTGTTTAAAACCTTCTATAAATGCTACAGAATTGTCGCGGTCGCGAAGTTTTTTCACCCTGTCGAAACGCGTATCTCCAGCTGTTGATGAATTTTTAAGGCCAATTCCTTTGGCCAACGCAGTCGAATGTCGGGTCTGGTGAAAAAACCAGTCTACATTTTCTTTCAGCTGTTCTTTAAACCAGGTACCGTAGAATTTAAAGAAAATCTGTGTTTCATAAAAAAGAGCAGAAATCACAAAAACCTTTGTTTCCTGATTTTTCAGTTCCTCCAGAAGGTGATACCAGAAATCGTATTTTACCGTGAAAAAAATATCGGTTTTGAAGTGGGACGTAAATTCTTTCACCCATTTTTCAGTATCGAAAGGCAGAAAACACACGGCATCTGCAATATTATTTTTTTTAATGACATTGTCATAACCCGAGGGAGAAAAAAAAGTGATCAGGATTTTATGATCCGGGAACTTCTCCTTCAATTTTTCGAGAACCGGAAGCCCCTGCTCATACTCACCTAAACTTGCGGCATGCATCCAGATGACTTTGTCGGTGGGCCGAATTTTCGACTGCACAATTTCACAGCTCTGCCTCCTTCCGGCGAGACCTTTTTTCAGTTTATAGTTGAAAAGTGCACCAACCTTCATTGAGGAAATGAGCAAATGAACGAATATGTTGTAAAAAAACCTCAAAATAAATGTTTAAACAGTTTTAGTTTTCTTTTTTGAAAGCAGCATTCCGAACATACAGACAAACATTGCTCCCAAAATATAAAGGGTCCGGTTGGAAATTTCATCAGTACCCTGATTGGTTACCTGAATAGTCTCATGAATCAGACTTGCAAAAGTCAGGACGAGAAAAAACTGCATCACGGTGACAAAAAATTCAGCACCTTTTTTATCGTCCCGCATCGAATCGGGAATATTCAACAGCGGAGAATGCGGGTTTTTTGAAAGATAATTCAAAGCTAAAAAAAGCACGGTAGAGATAACCGGAAGCATCCAAAGCGAATTCCTGGAACCATAAGCATCAGCTTTGCCGTTAAATCCAAAATGGGTAGGAATGATATCCGGTAATGAAAAAAAATTGAAGACCGTAAACCCCCAAATAAAAATAAGGATCAGGTAATTTAATATTTTTATGATGATTAGAAGTAGCTTCATTCCAGTAAATTTCTGACAAATCTCAACTTATGCGTATGTCTGTTCAATGCCTGATTAAAAATTCCCGAGGAGTCCAGCGTATCAATACGCACCTTCCCGTAGGCATGCATGATTTTCTGCTCTTCGAGCATCATTCCGACATGAACAATCTGCCCTTCTTCGTTCTCAAAAAATGCCAGATCTCCCGGACAACTTTCTTCCACAAAATCCAGAACCCTGCCTTTTTCGGCCTGCTGAGAAGCTTCGCGCGGAATGCAAATCTCATGAATCTTATAAACCAACTGCACAAAACCACTGCAGTCGATCCCGAAAAAACTTCGTCCGCTCCATAAATAAGGCACATTCAGAAAAAGCTGGGCAGTTGCAGAAATGTGTTCCGGTGAAGCAGTTCTCGACACTTTTGATGTTTGAGCAGGAATTTCACTACCCATCGAAAGAAGTGTTTTCCCTTCTGGCAGGTCATAAGTTCCAAAAGGTTCGGTTAAAATTTCAGTCTTGCGGTTCTGGAAATCCTCTTCAGAAATAATAGAAATCTGTTTGGTGTCTACCCAGCCTTGATATTGGTCAAAATCCATTGCAATTTTTGAAAAACCACCCTTAACCTCTAGAATATTAAGGCTTTCTCCGTACAGGATTTGGGAAACCATTTCCGACTGATGTGAATCTTCAGCCCGAAGCGGTGCCACCGAAACATTACAAATTCCTTTTTCCATAAATCCTGCAGATTAATTCTTTCTCATTAAATTTACTCCGTCCCGCAAAGGTAAAATAAGATTTTCAAAATCTTCATCGTGTGCCACCAAATCGTTGAGTTCTTTAATATTCTGCGTGGATTTCTGTTTCGGGTTTTCTTCCAGAACTTTCCCGTACCAGAGCACATTATCGAACAGTACAACAGAGCCCGATATGAGTTTTGGTTTGATTAAATGGAAATATTCCACATAATTTTCTTTGTCGGCATCAATAAAAACAAGATCGAAAACCTCCTCGGTTTCCTTCAGAAAAACTTTTGCGTCCTGGATTCTGAAATCGATCTGCGCGGCGAATGCGCTTTCATAAAAATATTTTCTAGGCAGGTACGCCAGTTCTTCATTCACATCCAGTGTCGTTATTTTTCCGTCCTGATCCAGACCTTCAGCCAGACAAAGCGTTGCATAGCCCGTGAAGGTTCCGATTTCCAGAATATTTTTCGGCTGAATCATTTTTGATATCACCGTAAGCAGCCTTCCCTGCTGATATCCGGAAATCATATGTGGCTGTGTGGTTTTCTGAAAAGTTTCTTTTCTTAACCTCTTGAGAATATCGGGCTCGACTGAGGCGTGATCTTCCAGATAGCGGTCCATTTCGGGACAGTTTTCTTCAAAAAAACTCATAATTTTAAAAAAGTTTAGCCAAAATTAGGGAATTGATTTTTAATATCTTTGCCGGATGTTGACTACCGAGAATTTTCTGCAGCAAATGGAGGAAATCTGCCCGCATTTTTCGGACGGGAATTTTCTTTTGGCGGTGAGCGGCGGCGCAGATTCCATGGTCCTTCTTCATCTTTTTCAAACCTCAGGTCTGAATTTTCAGGTAGCTCACCTGAACTATAAATTGCGTGCAAAAAATTCGGATCTGGATCAGAAGACCGTTGAAGATTTCTGCAAAATAAACCATATTCCATTTCATCTTTATCAGCTTTCAGAAAAAGACAAAAAACCCAAGAATTCCATCCAGAATTGGGCCCGTGATCTTCGCTACGGATTTTTCAGAAAAATTCAGGAGAAAGAAAATCTGGAATTTCTGGTTACAGCACATCACCTCAACGATCAGCTCGAAACTTTTATCATCAATCTTTCAAAAGCCTCTGGAATACGAGGTTTAACCGGAATTCCGGCAAACGAAAACCAGATTCTGCGTCCGCTTTTGTCTTTTTCCAAAGATGAAATCTATGCTTTTGCTGAAGCGCATGATATTGAATTCCGCGAAGACCTGTCAAACCAAAAAAGCGATTATCTGAGAAATAAAATACGCAACGAAATCACCCCAAAACTGCTCGAAACCAACGCTCATTTCCTTCAGAACTTTTCAAAAAGTATCGGTTATCTGAAATTGGTTAAGGATTTTACGGATAAACAAGCTCAGGAAGCCGCAAATAAATTTATTGCAGAAAACGGGAACGGGATTTTTATTGATAAAGCGAAATTCCTCAATCAGCATTATTTTGTGCAGTTCGAAATCCTCCGAAGATTCGGGTTCGACAAAGAAAAAGAAATCAGAAAAATCCTCGACGCAGAGAATGGGAAAACCTTTCATTCGGGAACGCATACGCTGTTTGCAGACCGTGATCATTTTATTCTGAAAAATTCAACTGAAATAAATTCCATCAATTCAAATGAAGAAATTTTTCTGGAAGTTGAAGAAAATACAGTGATCATCCCGCAAAATTACGCTACAACAAAAAATCCAAGTTCTTTCGAATGGTTTTTCGATGCAGAAAAACTCACATTTCCTTTAAAATTAAGAAAGAAAAGGGCGGGCGATACGTTTTATCCTATCGGGATGATAGGGAAAAAGAAAATTTCGAAGTTCTGTAAGGATGAAAAATTGTCTATTTTTGCGCATGAAATCTGGCTTTTATGCGACGCGAACGATGATGTTTTGGGCGTTGTTCCGTTCCGGCAGGACCGCAGATTTTCATCAGAGGAAAACACAAAAAAGATATTACAAGTAAAAATCCAGGCGTTGACTTTTCCGATTGGGGAAGCCGTCCTTCCAGATTTTTACAAAAAATAAAAAATTCAGATGAAATTTAAAAATTGGTTACTCTTCAGCCTTCTCTTTATTTATCAGGCATTTTCGGCGCAGATCAAAGATCCGGTTAAGTTCAAATACAACATCAATTCCCTTCAGAATAACGAGTACGAAGCGGTTTTGACGGCAACCATCGAAAAAGACTGGCATGTTTATTCCAAAGACCTGCCGCCCGATTCCGGAATTCCGACAGAAATGAAACTCTCCTCTAAAGACGGCATTCAACTGATCGGAAAAGTGACGGAAGTAGGAAAGAAACACGACGAGTTCTCAGAAGCCTTCGGTGCACAGATCGTGTATTACTCTGATCTTGTACAGTTCAAACAGAAATTTAAACTTAAAAACGGTGCAAAACCAGCCAATATTACGGCGGAAATCACTTATCAGACCTGTAACGACCGGGTTTGTCTGGCTCCCAACACGCTGGAATTCGAACAGAAAATAACGCCGGTTTCAAGCGGAAGCGCGGTGATTTCAGAAGCGGAAACCGCTGAAGAATCTGCGAAAGATTCTTTAACACAGACCGCCGTTCCCGGTAAAGCAGGAACTAAAATTGTGACGGTTTCCCCAATTCAAACGGAACAGAAAGGCCTGAAAGTCAATTCCATTGATTTTAAAAATCCTTTAACCGACTGTGGGATGGAAAAACAGGAAAATAATGAGAACTTTTGGACTTATCTGCTTCTTGGTTTTTTCGGCGGACTCATTGCATTGCTTACGCCGTGCGTGTTTCCGATGATTCCCTTAACCGTATCGTTCTTTACAAAAGGTTCCAAAAACCCTGCAAAAGGAAAACGCGATGCCTTTGTTTACGGATTTTTCATTCTGCTGATTTTTGTGCTGCTGAGTGTGCCTTTCCATATTATTGACGGAATTGCGGGCAATATCTTTAACCAGATTTCGACAAGCATCTGGCTGAACATCGCTTTCTTCATTATTTTCATCTTTTTTGCGGGGAGTTTCTTCGGTTACTACGACATTACACTGCCGAGTTCCATCGCGAATAAATCTTCAAAAGCGGAGGACGCGGGCGGAATTATCGGCATATTTTTCATGGCGTTAACATTGGTGATCGTTTCTTTTTCGTGCACCGGTCCTATTCTGGGCAGTCTCCTCGGAAGTGCGGTCACCGGTTCTGCAAATGTTCCGATGCTGCTGACTTTCGCATTGGGAGGATTCGGGTTGAGCTGGGCGATTGTTTTCGGTCTTCTGGCATTGTTTCCGCAGGCGCTGCAAAGTCTTCCAAAATCAGGCGGGTGGATGAATACCGTAAAAGTGTTTTTAGGATTTATAGAATTGGGTCTCGCTCTAAAATTTCTGTCGAAAGCGGATTTGGTTTCCAAAACATTTTTACTAAAACGCGAACTTTTCATCATTCTGTGGATATTGATTACGATTGCTTTGGTGCTTTACCTCTTCGGGAAAATCAGATTTCCACACGATGATAAAAAACAAAAAATTTCACTGACGAGAAAAATCGTCGGTTTCCTGGGCATCGGTTTTATTATTTATCTGATTCAGGGACTGATTCCGGGTGAGCGGCCAAAGCTGCAGTTGCTTTCAGGGATTTTGCCGCCAATCAACGTCAGTTATCTACATGATGAAAAAGATGGAATTCTCGGTATGCATCCGCAGCACGATTATTTCAAGGCAATTGAACTGGCGAAAAAGGAAAACAAACCCGTTCTCATCGACTTTACCGGCTATGGGTGTGAAAACTGCAGGAAAATGGAAGAATTTGTTTGGAGTGAACCGGATATTCTTCCTATCCTTCAGAACGATGTGATTCTTGCGTCGCTTTATGTGGATGACAAAGAGGAACTCCCTGAAAATGAGCAGAGCAAAATCGACATGGGCAACGGTCAGATGAAAAAAATCAAAACCATTGGGGACAAATGGTCGCTGTTCCAGCAGATCAATTTCAACAACAATTCCCAGCCGCACTATGTGCTGGTTTCCCCGGAGGGTAAAGTGCTCAATTATCCGGTTTCAGGTTATATGAAAAAGGAAGATTTCAAAAATTTCCTGAACTGCGGAATCGGATACTTTAAAAAACAGAAATAAAAGGTCAGAAACGTACGCTCAAATATCAACCCCTGAAAGTTTGAACTTTCAGGGGTTTTTATCTGTTGCATATCAATTATTGATTAATATTCAATAATTTTCCTTAAAAGGTATAAATATTGTATCTGAAAATTATAATCACCGTCCATTCTATATCAGTTTTTCGATTTCATTTAATTTTAAATAATTCAATCATGGAAAATATTACACCAAGCCAAAGCAAAAACGGAAAAAAATCGCTTGCCGAGAAATCCATACAAATCGACATGACTCCAATGGTGGATCTGGGTTTTCTGCTCATTACCTTTTTCATCCTGGCCACCAATTTTCTACGGCCGAATGTCATGGATCTGGGCCTTCCTGCAAATGGTCATATCGAAAATGAAATCAAGGACAAAAATCAGGTGACTTTTATCCTCGGAGAAAATAACGAGGTGTATTACCATCAAAGCAATGCAAATGATTTGCAGTCTGAAGGCCTGCTGAAAACCTATTTTGAGCATTTAAACATTTCAAAAATAATCGCTGAAGCCAAAAAGAATGCGCCGGATCCGGAAATATTCACTGTTATCATCAAACCGACAGATGAGTCGAATTATAAAAATTTTGTCGATATTCTGGACGACATTGCAATAACCCACACCGAACGATATGGTCTTGCAGATCTCAAAACCTGGGAGGAAAAAGTATATGAACAGCAAATACGGTAAATAAATACTAAATTTTGAGCGTCTTGGATGCTCATTTTCACTTTCCTGGTTTAGAGTTTACTATATTTGAATATCAAAAATAGAAAAATGCTGAACTACGAAATATCCGGAAAAGGAAAAGAAAACCTTGTCTTACTTCATGGTTTTATGGAAAACCTGATGATCTGGGAAGACATGGAAATGCACTTGTCTGATGATTTTACTTTAATTAAAATCGATTTGCCGGGACACGGTTTGTCTAAAATATACGGCGAAGTTCACACGATGGAATTCATGGCTGAAGAAGTTAAAAAAGTGAAAGATAAACTGAAACTGAAAGATTTTCATTTGCTTGGGCATTCAATGGGCGGTTATACTGCTCTGGCTTTCGCAGAAAAATTTCCTGAAAAACTGAAAACGCTGACCCTCTTTTTTTCCTCCTATTTAGCCGATGATGCGGAAAAGAAAGCACTGCGGAAAAAAAGTTTCAGGATCATCAAAGAAGCGTATCCGAATTACGTGAATGCTGGAATTCCGAATCTTTTTAATGAAAATGAAAAAGATGTTCTGGAAGGAAAGATAGAACTGGCGAAAGAAATTGCCCTTTCAACACCAACTGACGGGGTTCTGGCCGCCGTAAAAGGCATGATCGATAGAACCGACAAAACTTCCTGCATGGAAAACTTTGAAGGAAAAATCCTCGTGATCGCAGGAAAACATGACAATGCGGTAAAAACCGACGAAATGCTCAAAAACCTTCCCGACAGCACCAACATCAAATCCTATCTTCTCGACTGCGGACACAATGGGCACTGGGAAAAACCGGAAATCTGTGCCTCGATTCTCAACACCGAGTTACTGCATAATCTTCCCAAAAATTTTGTTTTTTGATTCTTTACCATCAAATGTTGACTTCAACTTGGGGTTGAATGCATAAAAAAGACTGTCAGTTTTTCCCTGACAGTCTTTATGTTTTATCTATAAATCTAAAAGTCTTCTTTCTCGATTTTTTCTTTAAAATCTTCTATGGTTTCTTCTATCGATTTCATATATTTTCCGCCGGCCGCGTTGATGTGGCCACCGCCATTGAAATGGTTTCTGGAAAACTGGTTCACATCCACATCTTCTTTGGAACGGAAGGAAATCTTAATGAAATCTTCATACAGATCTTCCATAAAAAAGGCAGAAACCTGAGTTCCCATTATGCTTAAACCATAATTCACAAAACCTTCGGTATCGCCCTTCTGGAAACCGAATTCCTTCAGTTCGTCGCGTTTCAGCCACAGAATAGCCACTTTTCCGTCTTTCACCACTTCAATTCTGCCCAGAACCAAAGCCAGCAAATGAAGCCTCGAAACGGTGTTTGTATCCCAGGTGTTGGAAGTGATCATTGCAGGATCTGCGCCCTTTTCAATTAAATTGGCAACAATCCGGTGTGTTGTGGCACTTGTGGACCGGAAGCGGAACCCGCCGGTGTCGGTCATAATTCCGGTGTAAAGACATTCAGCAATTTCACGGTTTACTATATCCTCTTCTTCCAGCGCCTGAATAAAGTGATAGATCATTTGCGAAGTTGCAGGAACGGTGACGTCCGAATATACAAAATCGAAATCCTCCGGCTGCTGATGATGGTCGATCAGGATTTTTTTTGCCCGCGCTTTTTCAATCCACGGTCCGACTAAATTTCCGCTTCGGTGCGATGCGTTGAAATCGAGGATAAAAATAACATCGGCATTGTAAATGGCTTCACCTGCCACTTTGCGTTTATAATCTGCAATGATTATTTTTTTGGATTCAGGCATCCATTTCAGAAATTTCGGAAAATCATTGGGAACAATTACATCGGCTTCCAGACCTTTCTGTTTCAGAAAATGTTTCAGTCCCAAACTCGATCCAACAGCGTCGCCGTCGGGATTGTGGTGGGTGATGATGACAATTTTTTTATCGGGAGTCAGGAGTTTTTTTATTTCTGATATTTCTGAAGGCGTAAACATATTTCTTCTTTTTTTAAGTCGACAAAGATAAGTTTTTATGGCAAAGCGGAAGAATGATGGTTTGGCAAACCACAAACATCCAAACTCCACTTCGGGAGCGCAACTTTCACCGAAAAACTGCCTAAAACTTTCGGGGAATCAGGAAAGGATGCAATTTGTCTTCAGTCACGTTTATATAAAAACCAGTTTCCCCGAAATTAATCCAAATATATTTGCAGAAAATAAAAACTTTCCTATCTTTGCAGTCTGAAAAATAAGATAGAGTTATAACTAAAAATATAAGCAATGCCAAAAAGAACATTTCAACCATCCGAAAGAAAGAAAAGAAACAAACACGGTTTCAGAGAAAGAATGTCTACACCAAACGGTAGAAGAGTTTTGGCGGCCCGAAGAGCAAAAGGCAGAAAGAGTTTAAGCATTAGTTCCGCAAGAGCTAAGAGATAATCTCGTAACGATCATATACAGGATATGCTTGAAAAGTAAATTTTCAGGCATTTTTTGTTGTTAAAATTTCCCAAAAATGGAGCGAGGAATGAAACTTTTCTTTATTTTTGATTTCCTTTAAAACACCGTTCCGCTTTTAAATCCCTATCAATCATCAATTAAATACAAATGCCACACAGAAACGACCCAGGCGAAAATATCATCAATCTGACCAATGCCAAAATTGCGCAGAAGAATTTCACTGTTTTGAGCAATGTTGATCTACACATTCAAAAGGGCAGGTTCTGCTACCTCATCGGGAAGACCGGTTCAGGAAAAAGTTCTCTGTTGAAAACCCTTTACGGGCACATTCCGCTTACTGCGGGTGAAGGAAGCGTTGCCGGTTTTGACCTTTCCAAACTCAGCACCTCGGAAATCCCTAATCTGCGAAGAAAACTCGGAATTGTATTCCAGGATTTTCAGCTTCTGTCCGACAGAACAGTTGAAAAAAATCTGAAATTCGTTCTGGAAGCCACCGGCTGGAATGACCGCGCTAAAATTGATGAGCGGATTAATGAAGTTCTGGAAAGCGTGGGAATGAAATCGAAAAAACACAAGATGCCTCACGAACTTTCGGGCGGCGAGCAGCAGCGTGTAGCGATTGCCAGAGCGCTTCTGAACCATCCGGAACTGATTCTTGCCGATGAACCTACCGGAAATCTGGATCCTGAAACTTCAAATGATATTATGACGCTGCTGAAACAGGTGGCTTTGGAAAACCACTGTGCAGTAATGATGGCGACCCACGATTACCATATGATTCAAAACTTCCCTGGTGAAGCAATCAGATGTGAAGACGGAAAAGTAACGGTTTTGGACACCGCAGAACTTTTCGAATAATACTTATTTTTTAAAAACATGAAACTCCTTGGTGAGTTCAAGATATTGGTCCGAGTATTTTCTCGGACTTTTTTCTATTGTAAAATGCCCCTCCACCAAAGGCTTTTCCGTAAAACAAAACTCCATAACCAAACGTTTGGGTTTGGAACCTGCAATTCCCGAAATGTTGATTTTCTTAATTAAATGAAGTTGATTTTCACGAGTTAATTCCTCAAAAACATTTCCGGATTCAAAAGGAATAATGACTGAAAAAATTCCTGAAGGCGATAGCAGCAATGTTGAACGGATGATTAAAGACCTGAAATCAAGTTCGGTCTGCTGTCTTGCAAGAACATGCTTTACAGACGGATTTTCCTCAAAATATGGCGGATTGCAAAGAATCAGATCAAATTTTTCTTCAGACTCAAAGTTTTTAAAATCAGCCTGAAGACATTCCATTCTTTCATGAAAAGGCGAATTTTTAAAATTTTGGGCCGCCAATTCAGCCGCATCCGGATTGATATCGATTGCAGTAATGAACGCTTGAACGTTTCGCTGCGCCGCCATCAGTGAAATAAGACCGCTTCCGGTTCCAATTTCAAGAATTCGTTGCCCGGCTCCAACAGAAGACATTGCACCAAGCAAAACACCGTCTGTTCCGATTTTAAACACTTCTTCCTGCTGAAGTACCGAAAAGTTTTTAAACTGAAAAGCCTTCACTATAGATTGGTCGGCAAAAGAATGGTAAACTTTGTGCCTTTTCCTAACGTAGATTTTACGGTAATTTCACCTTTATAGTCCTCAATCATTTTGCGGATCATCGTAAGACCGAGTCCCATTCCGCCACTTTTTGAAGTAAAATTGGGTTCGAAAATGCGGTCGCGAATCTCTTCGGGAATTCCTGTCCCGTTATCTTCCACCGAAATCACTACGCGTTTGTTATACTGTTCAAGATCGACATTTATGATCGGCGGCCGGTCATCATGAACCGCCTGTTTGGCATTCGTAATTAGATTTGTAATAATCCGGTTGAGGTAAATCTTATCCATATGGATCATGATATTGTCTTTATTTGAATGCACAAATATCTCGTCATCACTGAAAACCCCAATAATATGCAAGATTTCGCTGTTCAGATTGAAAGTTTCATTGTATTTTTCGGGAAGTTGGGCAAACTGCGAGAAGGCACTGGCAACTGTGGCAATCAGATCAATCTGGTCCACCATCGTATCACTCATGTGTTTCACCTTTTCTTTAATCTGTGGATCATTCGCATCAAATTTCCTCACAAAATTCTGAATGGTAAGTTTCATTGGAGTCAGCGGATTTTTTACTTCATGAGCAACCTGTTTCGCCATTTCGCGCCAGGCGCTTTCTTTTTCTTTAAAACTAAGCCTTTCCTTCTGGTCCTGAATCTGCAGGATCATTTTGTTATAAGCCTTTACCAGGGCACTTAACTCATCGTTTTTATAATATTTTATCGGCTGAAAATCATTCTCAAAAAGAGTAATTCTCGTGATCATTTCCGAAAATCTTGTGAGCGCTTTTGTAAGGTTGTTCGAAATGATCCAGCTGAACCAAATACTGAATACAATGATCAACAGGTTAACAATAATGATGTATTTCACATATTTGTTTAAAACCTCCATATACGCCGATTCATTATGGTAATAGGGGAAATAAACAATAGCTACTGGATCCAGCATATTGTTTTTTAGGAGAAGATATGATGATGTCAGATGCGTCTGTGTTTTTTCATCATAGGTTTGAATGTCCACCCTTTTGTCAGTTGCCAGAATTTTGTTAACGATGGAAAGGGGAATTGTTTTCTGCGGAATAAGGTTCAGATCTTTATTGGAAAGGAGAAAATCACCTTTTAAATTGTAAATCACCACATCATGTTTATTGATATCGGCAATTTCATATACTTTATTACGTAAAATATCGGGAAGATCATCGGTTTGAACCTGAGTATGACTCACCGCATAATCCAGGTAAGCCATTAATGCTTCCGTTTTGTTCTGCATATCGGTCCGGCTCTGCTCTATGGCATTATTTCTTAAGATGAAATACGACAGTACCGACGTTCCTACAATACTTAATAAACAGATGACGAGAAATCCCCAGAAAATCTTGTTCCTTAAGCTGTAGCCTTTATATTTGTTGAATGACATTTTGGTTTGTTAGTAGTTTCGAAACATATTTTCCTATAATATCAAATTCCAGATTTACCAAATCGCCATTTTTTATGTTTTTCATGTTCGTAAATTCCCATGTGTATGGAATAATCGCCACTGAAAACTGAAAATTTTCACTTTTTGCTACTGTGAGCGATATTCCGTTCACTGTAACTGAACCTTGCGGAACGGTAATGAAATTTCCTGCTGAATTGTACCGGATGGTGATAAGGTAACTTCCTTCTTTATTTTCTATAGCAACAACTTCGCCAGTTTTGTCAACATGACCCTGCACAATATGTCCGTCGAGTCTTCCATCCAGTTTCATACACCGTTCAAGATTGATAACTGAACCCACTTTCCAGGCAGAAAGATTTGTTTTCTCCAAGGTTTCATCAATTGCCGTTACCGTATATTGATTTCCGGAAACTGAGGTTACAGTAAGACAACAGCCATTGTGAGCAAGGCTTTGATCGATTTTTAATTCTTGGGAAAACGGGCAACTCAGTGTAAAATTGATGTTACTTTCCGTCTTTTCGATTTCCTCCACGATTCCAACTGCCTCAATAATTCCTGTGAACATATAATTATTTTGCTAAATTTGTAAAATTCTAATAATCTTCAAAGATAATAAAATGAGCCCCAAAAATCATAAAGTAAGAGTAGGAATATCCATCGGCGATTTCAACGGAATTGGTCCGGAAATCATCATGAAATCGCTGAAAGACAAAAGTATTACCGACTTTTTTACTCCGGTTATTTTTGGCTCAGGGAAACTGTTTACTTTCCAGAAAAATATTTTTAAACTTCAGCTCACCTTTAACTACATTAACGAAGCTTCCGAGGCACAAAACGGAAAACTGAACCTTGTAAATGTGTGGCAGGACAACGTGAATGTGGAGTTGGGAAAACCGACAGAAGAATCTACCAAAATGGCCATTGATTCACTCGAAGCGGCTACAAACGCATTAATGAACGGGGATATTGATGTTTTGGTGACTGCCCCGATCAATAAAGACGAAATGATGAAACAGGGTTTTGCCCATGCAGGACACACCGGCTATCTTGAGGAAAAATTCGGTAAAAAAGGATTGATGTTTCTTGTGACGGAGGATTTAAAAGTCGCGGTCTCTACACACCATATTCCGCTTGCCAATGTTGCCGAAAACATTTCGAAAGAAAAAATAAAAAAACAGATCAGGGTTCTGAACCAGTGTCTAATTGAAGACTTTCAGGTTCAGACGCCAAAAATTGCAGTTCTCGGCCTCAATCCACATTCCGGCGACGGCGGGGTAATCGGCTCCGAAGAAATTGAAATTATTTCCCCGGCCATAAAAGAACTGTTCGATAACGGGATTTTTACTTTCGGTCCATTTCCCGCAGACAGTTTTTTCCAGCCTAACAAATACAGAAATTTCGATGCGGTTCTGGCGATGTATCACGATCAGGGATTGGCGCCATTCAAAACCTTGGCTTACGAAGAAGGGGTAAATTATACCGCGGGATTGCCCTACATCCGCACTTCACCCGATCATGGCGTCGCCTACGATATTGCAGGTCAGAATATTGCAGATGAACAGAGTTTTACCGAAGCGATCTTTATGGCCATCAAGATTTTCAAAAACAGGCAGGAATACAACGATTTAATGGCGAACCGCCTTCCGACCAGAAGAGTTGGCGCAGGTCACGGAGTGGACGAGGATCTGCCCGAAGAAAACGGCCACTAAAGGCAAAACGTAATTTGTTTAAAATTTATTTGTAATATTAAAAAAAATGCATATTTTTGCACACTCATTTTATGGACAGGCTTAGAAACTACGACATCGTGTTTTCTGGACTTAAAAACGGCAAACACACGTTCAGATTTGAGATAGATAAAGAGTTCTTTATACTTTTCGATACTGAACAGGAATTTACAGAACCCAGAATTACTGCTGATGTGACAATGGAAAAACACACCACTTTTCTGGAATTCTGGATCAAAACCTCAGGAACCGTCAATTTGGTTTGTGATATCACAAACGATCATTTTGACCATCCTGTTGAAAATGAGATGAAAGTTCTCGTAAAATTCGGGGAAGAATATGATGACAGCGACGAAGATGTCATTACTATTCCTTCGAAAGACCACGCTTTCAACGTTGCGCAGCTGATTTATGAAGAAGTGATGCTGGCGATACCGATGAAAAAAATATCTCCGGATATTTCAGATGAAGATTTAGCGATCCTCGAGCAGTTCAGTCCGAAAGAAGAAATTGAAGAAGAACCGAAAGTTGACCCAAGATGGGAAGCTTTAAAAAAATTAAAAGATAAAAATTAAATAGTTTAAAATGATGGGAATTGAGCAATCAAACCTCATCGCTCATCAAATTAAAATTTTACACAATGGCACATCCAAAAAGAAGACAATCGTCCACAAGAAGAGATAAAAGAAGAACACACTACAAAGCTGTAGTTCCTCAATTGGCAAAAGATGCAACTTCAGGTGAAATGCACTTATACCACAGAGCACACTGGCATGAAGGAAAAATGTACTACAGAGGTAAAGTAGTAATGGAGAAAACAGTAGAAACCATCGAAGAAAACTAAGAGAAAAACCTTAGAAAAACTTCATTTTCATACAAAAACCACTCAATTTTTACAATTTTGAGTGGTTTTTTGTTGTTTTTTATTGAATTTTAGTATCTTTGGCATATAATATAAATACCACATATATGGACATTAAAGACATACAGAATCTGATCAAATTTGTGTCTAAAGCAGAAGTTTCTGAAGTAAAATACAAAACGAAGGATTTCGAAATTACCATTAAAACTCCGCTTGCAGGCAGTGAAATGAATTATATGCAGCAGCCCGCTGTTTACCATTCCGCTCCCCAGCAGTCTTCGGCTCCGGCTCCGCAACAATCTGCTGCTCCGGCTCCTACTGCATCAGAACCGGTTTCCGATGACAGCAAATTCATCACCATCAAATCGCCGATGATCGGGACTTTCTACAGAAAACCGTCACCGGATAAAGACGTTTTCATTAATGTAGGAGACGAAGTTGCCGTAGGAAAGGTAGTTTGTGTAATTGAAGCCATGAAACTCTTCAATCAGATCGAGTCTGAAATTTCCGGAAAAATTGTAAAAATTCTGGTGGATGATGCAACCCCTGTTGAATACGACCAACCATTGTTCCTGGTAGACCCATCTTAAGCGATTTTAAATTATAGATGATAATTTTAGATGACCATCATTTAAAATAATTTAAAATTCAAAATTTAAAATTTAAAATTTCTCCAGAAGATGTTCAAAAAAATATTAATAGCCAACAGAGGCGAAATTGCAATGCGTATCCTACGTACCTGCAAGGAAATGGGAATCAAGACCGTAGCTGTTTATTCTACAGCCGATAAAGACAGCCTTCACGTGAGATTTGCTGATGAAGCGGTATGTATCGGTCCGCCAATGAGCAAAGATTCTTATCTTAAAATTTCAAATATCATCGCTGCGGCGGAAATCACCAATGCCGACGCGATTCACCCCGGTTATGGATTTCTTTCAGAAAATTCCAATTTTTCCAGAATCTGTCAGCAGAACGGCATCAAATTTATCGGTGCGACTCCTGAACAGATCGACAGAATGGGTGATAAAGCCAATGCAAAAGCGACGATGAAGGAAGCCGGCGTTCCATGCGTTCCCGGTTCTGAAGGCCTTATTGAAAACTACGAAACGGCGTTAAAATTAGCAGAGGAAGTAGGTTATCCTGTCATGATCAAAGCAACCGCAGGCGGCGGCGGAAAAGGAATGAGAGCCGTTTGGAAAGCCGAAGATTTACAGGAACACTGGGAATCAGCAGTTCAGGAAGCTACAGCAGCTTTTGGAAACGGTGGAATGTACATGGAAAAACTGATTGTTGAACCAAGGCATATCGAAATTCAGGTTGCAGGCGACCAGTACGGAAAAGCCTGTCATCTGTCTGAAAGAGACTGTTCTGTACAGAGAAGAAACCAGAAACTGACGGAAGAAACACCTTCACCGTTTATGACGGACGAGCTTCGTGAAAAAATGGGCAATGCCGCTGTGAAAGCCGCTGAATACATTGGTTACGAAGGCGTTGGAACCATTGAATTCCTGGTAGATAAGGACCGGAATTTTTATTTCATGGAAATGAATACCAGAATCCAGGTAGAGCATCCGATTACAGAGCAGGTAGTAGATTATGACCTGATCAGAGAGCAGATTCTTTTGGCTTCAGGAACTCCGATTTCCGGAATCAATTATTATCCGAAACTTCATTCCATCGAATGCAGAATCAATGCTGAAGATCCTTTCAACGATTTCAGACCTTCGCCAGGAAAAATTACTGAACTGAATATTCCGGGCGGACACGGAATCCGTGTAGATACCCATGTTTATTCGGGTTATACCATTCCATCCAACTACGATTCAATGATCGCAAAGCTCATCACAACGGCTCAGACCCGTGAAGAAGCCATTGCAAAAATGAAACGTGCTCTGGAAGAATTTTATATCGAAGGCGTTAAAACCACCATTCCTTTCCACAGACAGCTGATGGAGAATGAGGATTATCTTGCAGGAAACTATACGACCAAGTTCATGGAAGATTTTGTGATGGACAGAAATTTTGATAATTAAATGTAATTCAATCATATTTTAAAGGTCGGTATTTTTACCGGCCTTTTTCATTGCTAGTTTTAAAGAAACGAATAACAAATCCATATTATTAACAATAGATTGTTAATGACATTATCATTTAAAAACATAAATATTTGCCGATATATCACCCCAAACAGTTTTTTATCATATATTTGATAAATAAAATTAAACCATGAAAAACTTACTTCTTTTATTATTTTGTTTTCAGGCATCCCTGTTTTTTGGTCAGACAAAATTCAGTAACGAAAAACTGTCGCTCGTAAATGATATCGTTCATAAAACGACAAGGCAAACCGTCAGTTCATTTATGAAAGATAAAGGCTTCGGGGATGCTGAAGTTGATGAAGGCACAAGTGAATACGGCGATTTACTTTATTTTGAAAAAACGTACAATGAAGTTGAAGTAGAATATACAACTGACGGTAAAATCGATAACGTTGTACTGACATATGGTGGCGCTCCCAATAACACCTTTATAGAAATGGAATTGAGAGACATGGGATTTATACCGGAAACAAGTACCGGCGAATGGACTGATGGCAAGATGAAGGAAAGAAAAGAATGGACTAAAGCAGGTTCAAAATACAGCTTTATTACGGTCACCATTGAAGAGGAGAAAATAGGCATACTGGGATACGGCACTAAAGAATAGCATCAAGAGTCAGAACAAAATATGGTAAGAAATTGTTTTTTATTCCTGTTTTTTCTTTGTTTGGGAATCAGTACTTCAGCGCAGGAAAAAGCCCTGCTCAAAATACTGAACCGTGAACTGAAAAAAGAAGTGAAACATCAACTCAAGTCTCCGAATTTCAACGGTGACACCATTACCATTGTTGAACCGTTTACCATCAGCAACGAAAAAGTACTGTCGTTTAAAATCACAAAGACCAGTCCATATTTCACTGGCGTTCAAATTATCAAACAGGAAGTTGCTTTAAGCGCAGTGAAAAATATCGGTAAGGATATCAATATTATCTTCGAAACACCGCGGGACAGCGTCACTGTTACCACTACCACCATTATCAACGGAAAAACAGAAGAAGAAACCATGAAATACTATCTCTTTTTTCCGTATCTCTCCAACGAGAAAAACAATGAAAATTTGGGAACAGAAATCCAGAATGCTTTTAAAAAGGCCGGTTTTATAGTGACGAAAGATTACTGGTACGACTGATTCATAAATTAACTTCAAATAAATGAAACTCAAGGGCGCTGAAAAGCACTTTTGGTGGCTTTTTGCCGGAATTAAAGACTCCAAACAGATTCCTAATGAAATTCCGGGCTTCACAAGTATCGATTCGATGGTTGACGACGAATACATCGCTATACTTTTCGACAGGGTTAACATTGCACATTCCATTTATCTGAAACAGACCGAGATTAGCGACGAAGCCGTAAAATCTATTTCGAAAGTTAAGAAACTTACCAGTTTAACGCTGATGAAACATCCGAAGATCACCAGAAAAAGCCTGCCCTATCTCAACCAGCTCACTGATTTGGAATATCTGGATATCTGGAGAACTGGTGTTATTCTGGAAGATCTTCATGAACTCAATCAGCTGAAAAATCTGAAGGAACTGTATGTATCGGCAACCCGACAAGCCGAAGACGGCTCCTTTCCGGAAATGGAAAAAGACCTTATTTTAGAAAAAGTCATTGAACTTGAGGTGATTTTTCCCGGTTGCGCCATTTATGTAGATTTTGACCGCTATTGATGATCTGCGCCGTTTCTACTCTCACTTGAAAATAAATCATTATTTTTGTCTCAAATACAGAATAATGCAAACCATCAACAGATCCTCCTATTTCATAGAACTTGAAGAAAAACACGGCGCTCACAACTATCATCCGCTTCCGGTGGTTTTGGAACGTGGCGAAGGCGTTTTTGTCTGGGATGTTGAAGGCAAAAAATACTACGATTTTCTTTCGGCTTATTCTGCTGTAAATCAAGGACATTCACATCCGAAAATCGTTGAAGCGCTGGTCAGTCAGGCTTCAAAACTGGCTTTGACTTCTCGTGCTTTTCACAATTCAAAATTGGGCGAATACGAGAAAAAAATCACGGAACTTTTTGGTTTTGATAAAGTTCTACCGATGAATTCGGGTGCAGAAGCGGTGGAAACCGCTGTAAAATTAGCCCGAAAATGGAGTTATGAGGTAAAAGGAATTCCGGAAAATGCAGCGAAAATAGTTGTCTGCGAAAATAATTTCCATGGGAGAACGACTACGATTGTTTCCTTCTCTAACGATCCGGATGCGAGCAACAATTACGGGCCCTTCACGCCGGGTTTTGTTAAAATTCCGTACAATGATTTGGAAGCTTTGGAAAAAATTCTGGAAAGCGATGCCAAAAATATCGCTGCTTTTCTAGTGGAACCTATTCAGGGCGAAGCCGGAGTTTATGTTCCGGATGCTGGCTATTTGAAATCGGCTTCTGAACTGTGTAAAAAACACCACGTTCTTTTTATTGCCGACGAAGTACAGACCGGCATCGCAAGAACCGGAAAACTGATTGCGTGTCATCATGAAAATATACAGCCTGATATTTTAATTTTAGGAAAAGCACTTTCCGGTGGAATGTATCCTGTTTCGGCAGTATTGGCAAACAACGACATCATGAACGTCATTCATCCGGGACAGCACGGTTCCACTTTTGGCGGAAATCCTCTGGCCTGTGCCGTTGCAATGGCCGCTCTGGACGTAGTGGAAGAAGAAAATCTTTCGGAAAGAGCCGAAGAACTCGGACAGCTTTTCAGAAACGAAATCGAAAAAATTATCGAAAAAACTGATCTCATCACCGGTGTCCGCGGAAAAGGCCTGCTGAACGCCATCCTGATCAATGACACTCCGGAAAGTTCTACCGCCTGGAATCTCTGTTTAAAACTGAAGGAAAACGGTCTGCTTGCCAAACCAACTCACGGCAACATCATCCGTCTAGCACCACCTTTGGTGATTACGCAAGAACAGATTCTGGACTGCGCGAGAATCATCGAGGAAACCATTACCGATTTTAAAAAATAAATGAGCCTCTCCGTTGCTGTCATCACCTTCAATGAAGATAGAATCATTGAAAAAATGCTGAATTCAGTGAAGGATTTGGCCGATGAAATTGTGATTGTGGACTCTTTCAGCACGGACAGAACTGAAGAAATCTGCAGAAAATTCAGCAATGTAAAGTTTTTACAGAAAAAATTTGAAGGTTACGGAAGTCAGAAAAACTTCGCCCTTCAGCAATGTTCAGGAAACTGGATTCTGTTTCTCGACGCCGATGAAATACCTGATGCAGGCGCGCTAAAGTCCATAGAAGAAATTATTGGAAATGAAGAGAGTGATTTCAAAGTTTATAATATTGAATTTTCCAACCATTTTCTGGGAAAGGAACTGAGACATGGCGGTTGGGGAAAGGTGTTCCGCGAGCGCTTTTTTATGAAAAACCACGGAAAATATTCTGATGATGTTGTTCACGAAACGTTCATCACTTCCGATGCAATAGGTACCTTACAAGGGAAACTCCATCATTATACCTACGAAAATATCTTTCATCATCTGGAGAAATCCAACCGGTACACCTCAATGATGGCGGAAAAAATGAAAAGCAAAGGAAAAAAAGCCAGTGTTTTGAAGATCCTGTTGGCCCCTTTTTTTCAGTTCCTTAAGACCTATTTTTTCAGACTGGGCTTTCTCGACGGACTTGCAGGATTTTATATTGCTATTACCGCTTCCTTTTACACCTTTCTGAAATACATGAAACTGTACGAAATCAGTAAAAAATGAGTATTCTGCTATGGCTGTTTTTGGCCGTTCTTCTTTTTCTCGTCATCAACTATAAACTTTACCTTTTTCTGAAGCCGGAAAAACGGCTGCCCATTTTAATGTATCACCATGTTTTGCCTGTCGCGGAAAATGAACTGACGGTAACGGTGGAAAAGCTCGACAGGCAGTTTGCTATGCTAAAAGAAAACGGTTATAAAACTTTGTTTTTCAGCCAACTGAACAATTTAAAAGATTGTAAAAAAAAGATCATCATTACTTTTGATGACGGGTATCTGAATAACAAAAAATACCTGCTTCCGTTGCTGGAAAAGTATGGTTTTAAAGCCACCATCTTTATTCCGACTCAGTTGATCGGAAAAAACCGGGACGGAATTTTCATGACTTTCGATGAAATCAGAAATCTGGATAAAAATTTAGTTGAAATAGGTCTACACAGTCATTCCCACCGGAATTATGAGCAGCTGACGCATGAAGAAATTGATACCGATCTTAAGAAAAATATTGAAGTTTTAGAAAAACATCAAATTCCATTTACAAAAGTCCTGGCGTATCCTTACGGCAGATTCCCTCATACAAAGGATTTTTTTAAAATACTGAAAGAAAATAAAATAGAGTTCGCATTGCGAATCGGCAATAAAATCAATGCTTTCCCGCGAAAAAATCCTTACTCATTGAACAGGATTGACATTAAAAACTCCACTACCCTTTCCGAGTTTAAACGAAAACTTATTCTGGGGAAACTGAAGCTATTTTAACAATTTTTGATATACGTTCAGATAGTTTTCGGCCATATGGAGATAGGAGAATCCCAATGCTCTTTCCCGGTATTTTCTTTCTAGATTCTCTCGGTTTTTATTAAAATTCTCCATGTCATCTGAATATGTTGCAACCATATTTTCAGCGGAAAAATCATCAAAATAAAAAGCCAGATCGCCACCAATTTCCGGCAGACTCGTGAGTCTGCTCAGGAACACCGGTTTCCCGAAATAGAACGCTTCAATTGGGGGAATACCAAATCCTTCTGCCAATGATGGATGAACATACGCTTCGCAGTTCTGGAGCAGAAAAAACTTATCCTTTTCTTCTACATTCTCAAAAATATGAACTCGTTTTTCGAGTTTGAGTTCCTTTATTTTGTCTAAAAAAAGGTTTTTATAATCCGGTTTCGAAGAAGAGGCAACCAGTACGAGATCAAGATCCGTTTTGGCCAGAAAATCAAGTAACACCAACTGATTTTTCTTCGGAAATAATACTCCGACCGACAAAAGATATTTTTTAGATTTCAAAAATCCATAAGTTTCTGACTGGAAGATCCTTAATTCTGGGAAAACCAGCCCGTTATGCACTACTTCTACCGAAATATTTTCTTTGAGCTTAAAAAGACGGGCTTGAGCCAGAAAATCCTTTTTTGCAAATTCGGAAATACAGACAATGGCATCGGCATTGCCGATATTCTGCTGTACTTTTCTGATGTATTTTTTCCGTTTCGAAGATTTGGAAACATCATGCAGAAAGTTGAGATCGTGAAGCGTAACCACCTTTTTCTGGTTTCGACTGATTTTATGGAAGTATTTCGACAACTGATGGGTTACGTGAATCAGCGCATAATCAGAAGTTTTTGGAGGTAAAAACCGGTGTAATGGTTTGGTATCAAGGATCCGGTGAGTAGAATTTATTTTTTTCAATTCATCTTCCGGGCCGTAAAAAGTAATATCAAAGTCCGATTTCAACTCTTCAATTCCATTCACCAAAGATCTGCATACATTGGCAATGCCAGAATTCGGGTACTTCATTCGTTCGCAATCTACGAGCACAGATTTATTCATCACCAATTATTCTTTTTCAAAAATATAAAAATTAGATTCAAATAATTACTTTTGTTCTCATGAAAATTTGCCTGATCAGTTTTGATTTCTGGAATTACGACCAGCATATCGTAGAAACGCTGCGGAAAAAAGGCATCGAGGCTCACCATATTAATATTGGGGCATACAAACACCGAAATTCAGGCGCGCGCGTGAAAAATGCTATGTCTAAAATTTTCCTCAAAAAAAATCTGAAAAACATCAACCGGCAGGAACTCATCCTCGAAAAACTGAAAAAATTAGGCAAACAGGATAAAATTCTCGTCATTAACCCTGAAGCGATTGGAAGGAAATACCATCTGGAAATCAGGAAATTTACCGATGAATACATCGCGTATCTGTACGACAGCACTTTGAGAAACCCAGTTGATAAAGTGATTGATCTTTTTGATTCCGTATTCTCCTTCGACAAGAAAGACATTGAAAAATACGGTTTTAAGGAAACCAGCAACTACAATTATCTGGCGCAGAAACATCCTGATCCGCAGCACATCAAATATGACCTTTTCTACCTCGGTTCTTATGATGAAAGGATTAATCTGCTTTACGACATCAGCAAAAAAATGGACGCTTTTGGCCTGAAAAGCCGTTTTGTCATCGTCGGAAAAAAAACCTGGAAGAAAAACCTTCCTTTTAATGAAGAGAACAGCAACTTTGTTTTTACTTCGAAAAGAATTCCGCATTCTGAAATTCCGAAATACTACGAAACGTCCAAAGTCATTCTGGATCTGGTGCGGGAACATCAGTCGGGTCTAAGTTTCCGGATCTTTGAAGCGATGGCTCTGAACCGAAAAATCATTACTGCGAACCAATACGTTAAGCACTATGATTTTTATAATCCCAACAATATTTTGGTGCTGAATGAAGATTTAAGTAATTTAGAAAAAACTTTTTTTGAAACGGATTACGAAACCATTCCGGAAGAAATTTACAGAAAATACACTTTGGAAAATTGGGTCAACACCGTTTTCCGGTTATCTTTATGAAAACATCAGTCGCCCTCTGCACCTATAACGGAGAAAAATATCTCGGCATCCAGCTCGATTCGATTCTCAGTCAAACTCTGGCTGTTGATGAAATTGTGGTGTGCGATGACGGATCTACCGATGCAACTATATCGATATTAAATTCATATAAAGAAAAAAATCCTTCAGTTTTCAGAATTTATCAGAATGAAAAAAATCTCCGGAGCGTAAAAAATTTCGAGAAAGCCATTTCGCTTTGTGAAAATGACATCATTTTTCTTTCGGATCAGGATGATGAATGGCTGCCCGAAAAAGTGGAAAAAATGGTTGCTCTTTTTCAATCAGCTCGGCAGACAGAAGTGATTGCTACAAATGCAGAAATAATCAGCGAAAAAAATTCATATACTCAGTTTTCAGTTTGGGACATTCCTTCCAAGTCAGTTGCCAGTATAAAGGAAATACTGTTTTTTTATCAGAATTTCTGCACCGGCGCTACAATGGCATTCCGAAAAGAATTTATGAGAGAAATAGTCCCTTTTCCGCCGGAAGAGCTCTTTCATCATGATGAATGGATTGCTCTGAATGCTGTGAGTAAAAATAAATTACACTTTTTAGACGAAAAACTCATTAGGTACAGAATTCACGACAGTCAACAGGTTGGTTCCGTAAGTCTCTCCGAAGATGAACTGAGCAGAAGCTTAGAGAAGATCAATCTGCCGCCGGAAAAAATGAATTCAGATCTTATTTTCTCAGTTTTAAAAAAAATAAAGAGGAAGTTAATTCATATCGAACACTTCAGGCCCGAAGAACATAAGTCATTTTTCAATTATTACGTAAAGGCAATCAATGACAAAAGCCAAAAACTCACTGATATTGCCAGAAACAAGTTTTTTTTAATGTATTCCTTCTATAAAATATCCGGTAAGATTTGAAAACTACAAAACCTTTGCTGCTGGTCATGCATAATTTTGTGGGTCTTGGAGAAATGATGGTGAAAAACCTCCAATATCTTCAGGTGGACGCTGATGTTTTATTTTACGGTGATGCAACACCATTCAGATATGCAAATTTGGGCCAGAAAGTTAAAAGTTTTGTACTGAAGAAATTTTTTAATAACAAAAATTACAAGAGAAATTTGCAGGAACAGCACCGTACCGAATCGCTGATGCTTTCTCTCAGCAAATTGGGTACTTATGAAAACATCCTGGTCATTAACGCCGAGTATTTCGAAACGCATTTTATTGCTGAACTGTCTAAACATACCGAAAACCTAACCGGTTATCATTGGGACGGGCTGAAAAGAAATCCTGAAATTGCAGAGAAAATAGCTCTGTTTAGCCGTTTTTTCGTTTTCGATAAAGCTGATGCAGATGAAGAAAAAAACATCTTTTTCTTACCCAATTTTTATTTTGATTACCCGGAAGATTATAAAAAAAACCATGTAAACTATGATGTTTTATACATCGGAACCTATATGCAGGAAAGATTTTCTAAATTGCTGGCAATAAGAGATTCGCTGCGCAAAATACACCTTAAATCGAAGATTCTGCTTATTTCATTTGATAAAAAAATAAGCAAACAGCACTCCTCCGAAGGAATAGAATTTTCCTCGCAAATTATAGATTATCCTGAAAATTTAGAATTGGTGAAGCAAAGCAAAACACTGCTCGATCTTAAACTAAAAGACCATAATGGTCTTTCGTTCAGGTTTTTCGAAGCTTTGAAATATGAAAAGAAAATCATCACGGATAACGAATCGGTAATGAATTACCCTTTTTATCGTCCTGAAAACATTTTTATTCTGGGATTAGATCCGTCTTCTGAACTTGAGCGATTCATCAGTTCGCCTTATGAACCCATCAGTGAAAGCATCAGGAAAGAATATTCTTTCAGCAACTGGTATTATACCATAACATCTGCATCCCTATGAACGACTTAGTTTCTGTAATCATTCCTTATTATCACTGCGAAAATTATATTTCGGAAACCCTGGAATGCATTAAAAATCAGACCTATCATAAAACCGAAATCATTATTGTGAACGATGGTTCAAATCCTGATTTTTTAGATAAAATAAGGGAAACGTCAGGACTGAGAAATCTGAAAATCATTCATCAGCAAAACCTTGGGCAATCTGAAGCCCGAAATAATGGGGTCAGAAATTCTACCGGAAATTACCTCCTTTTTTTAGACTGTGATGACAAAATTCTGCCGGATTTTATAGAGCGTACTTTAAAAATTCTTCAGTCAGATAAAGAGATCAGGATCGTCTATTCAAAAGGCAGATATTTTGAAGCAAGAGAAGGAGAATGGGTGCTTCCGGAATTTGAAAAAAGATCGTTTCTTATGGAAAACTGCATTCCAATTACTGCGCTGATTTACCGGGAAGATTTTGAAAAAGCAGGAGGCTTCGATAAAAATTTAACTTTTTTTGAAGACTGGGATCTCTGGATTTCAATCATTGAAAATGGAGGCAAAGTGCATAGAATTGATGATTTCCTTTTTTTATACCGTATTCAGAATGCGCAAAAATCCCTGTCCGACCGTTTCAAAAATGATGCAGAACTGCTAGGAGACAATTATTTTAAAATCTACAGCAAACACTACAATTTTTACAAAGAAAACGGTATTGGATTTCAGCGGCTGTTTGCAGCGCTGCGCGAAAATCACAAATACAGGTCAAAATACTACAGCGTTTGGTACAGAAAATTGATTTACAAATGCTTCAAACCTAAAAAATATCAGTCAATATATCCAAATCTGAAACAATGATTTCAATTGTTACCGCATATTATAACCGAAAGAAGCTTTTTATAAAAACCCTGGAAAGCATTCAAAAGCAAATTCTTGCGCACGATATTACTGCAGAAGTGATTGCTGTGGATGATGGAAGCAATGAAGATGAAAGACTTGAAGATCTTTGTTCAGATTTTCCTTTTCTGAAGGTAGTGCGGCTCGAGAAAAAGAACAAATGGTACAAAAATTCTTGCATCCCTTTTAACATTGGCTTTTTACAAGCTACCGGCGATACGATCATCATACAGAATCCGGAATGTTTACATTTCGGAAATATTTTAAAGTACGTTGAGGACCATATTAAAGAAAATCTATATTTAAGTTTTGCCTGTTATTCCCTGGATCGTGAACCGACTGACCGAATTGATCATTATCTCGAAAATCCAGAGAAAATAAAACAGATCATTGCTGAGAATAACGGACCAAATATAAAGGACGGCACCAACAGCTGGTATAATCATTCAGTAATACGACCTGTTGCCTATCATTTCTGCACAGCCATTTCACGGGTAGATCTTTATGATTTGGGAGGTTTTGATGAAAAATATGCCCACGGCGTAGGCTACGATGATAATGAATTTCTGTTTCGTATTAAACTTAAAAAAATGCAGATTAGGTTCGTTGATGATGAACTGGTGCTGCATCTGAATCATTACAATCAATTGTCATCTTTCAATAATGAAATTCTGCTTTCGGAAAAAGAAAAGGAGAAAAGAATCAAGCTGGTCCTTAAAAATCAGCATATTTTTGAAAATGATACCCTGAAGAGAACTGACTGGCGTACAAACGGGCTTAAAAGTCATCGTAAACGCGGTCTCTATTCGTTTTTAAACAGACTGTTGAAGTTCTGATATTTAAAAGACGTGAAGATGATTATTCATCTCTTTTATAATCATCCTGAATCCTCACAATATCATCCTCGCCGAAATACGTACCGGTCTGTACTTCCACAAAAACCAAAAGTTCCGATGTCCTGTTTTCAATCCTGTGTTTGGCGCCAAGCGGAATAAAAATGCTTTCGCCGTATTTAATGATATGCTCCACTTCATCAAGAACCACAACTGCTTCACCTTCAACAACCGTCCAGAATTCCTGACGGTGATGGTGATATTGGTAAGAAAGTCTCTGTCCCGGATTTACCTCAATTCTTTTTAATTTATAATGCGGTTCATCCTCCAGAACATAATATTTCCCCCACGGTCGTTCTCCAATCTCTAACATTTTTCTGCCTAATTTCATACAAAACTAAATAAAATATCTCAAATTCAGTATAAACTCAATTTTTCCCTAAATTTGCAGCTTAAATTTTTTGGAAGAATGAGTAAAGTAAGAGTGCGTTTTGCGCCGAGTCCGACAGGTCCGTTACATTTAGGTGGGGTAAGAACCGCTTTGTATGATTATCTTTTTGCTAAAAATCAGGGAGGCGATTTCGTCCTCAGAATTGAAGATACCGATACTGCGCGATATGTGGAAGGAGCTGAAGACTATATTATGGAGGCACTCGAATGGTGTGGTATTATTCCTGATGAAAGCCCGAAACATGGTGGAAAATACGCGCCGTACCGCCAGTCTGAAAGACGTGATATTTACGACCGGCATCTCGCTGAATTCCTGAAAACCGATTTTGCTTATCTCGCTTTCGATACCGCCGAAGAACTGGACGAAATCCGCAAAGAATTCGACCAGAACGGGGAGGTTTTCGCTTACAACTACATCACGCGAAACCGCTTAAAAAATTCCCTTACTCTTTCTGATGAAGAAGTTCAGCAACTACTCGATGATAAAGTTCCTTATGTGGTTCGTTTCAAAATGCCGGTAGACCGAACTTTAAATCTGGAAGATATTATCCGCGGGAAATTTTCTGTGAACACCAATACTTTAGATGATAAAGTGCTTGTGAAAAACGACGGAATGCCGACTTATCATTTCGCCAATATTGTTGATGACCACGAAATGGAAATTTCCCACGTCATCCGCGGCGAAGAATGGCTGCCGTCACTCGGCCTTCATTATCTGCTGTACGAAGTAATGGGTTGGGAAAAACCGGAATTTGCGCATCTGTCATTGATTCTGAAGCCGGAAGGAAAAGGAAAACTGAGCAAACGAGACGGCGACAAGTTCGGATTCCCGGTTTTCCCTTTGAATTTTAAAGATCCTGAAACCGGAAACATCTCAAAAGGCTACCGCGAAGAAGGTTATCTCCCGGAAGCATTCATCAACATGGTCGCCCTGCTCGGCTGGAGTCCCGCGAACGACCGCGAAATCCTCAGTCTCGATGAGATGGTTCATGAATTCGATCTGCATAAAGTTCACAAGGCTGGAGCAAGATTCAGCAAAGAAAAAGCGGAATGGTTCAATCATGAATATCTGAAATTCAAGACTGATGAAGAGATTTTATCATTACTGAAAACTACAGATGCTATCAACCTCAACGGTGCTGCTGATGACCAGCTGCTTAAAATCGTGTCTTTGGTAAGAGAAAGAGCCACTTTTGTGAAAGACATTTACCGCGACGGCCATTTTTTCTTTGAGACACCAAATTTTTACGATGAAAAAGCGGTAAAGAAAGCCTGGAATGAAGATACTCCGTCTGTTTTAAACGATTTCGCCGGTATTTTAACCGAAGCTGAGACTTTTGATTCCGAAAATCTCAAGAAAATCATTCATGATTTTGCCGAAGCGAAAGGTTTGGGTATGGGAAAGGTCATGATGCCTTTAAGACTGAGTCTGGTAGGCGAACTGAAAGGACCGGATGTTCCGGACATTCTGCAAATCCTTGGAAAAGAAGAAAGTACAGCACGGATAAGAAATGCAGTGAATAATATTCAGTAATTTTCTATTATTTTTACTAAATTTGAAAGATAAATTCTCTACATACAAATGGAATATTTAAGTTTTGAGCAGCCGATAAAAGAACTGATGGATCAGTACCAGACCTGTTCATTGGTCGGTGAAGAAAGCGGTGTCGACGTAAAGTTGGCCTGCTCCCAAATCGAAGATAAAATTGTTGAAAAAAAGAAAGAGATCTACGGAAATCTTACACCTTGGCAAAGGGTTCAGCTTTCACGTCATCCCGACCGCCCCTATACTTTGGATGTCATTAAAGGAATTACCGATAAAGGGAGTTTTCTGGAACTTCACGGAGACCGAAATTTCGCAGATGATCCGGCCATGATCGGCGGATTGGCTACTATTGACGGGCAACGGGTAATGATCATTGGAACCCAGAAAGGCCGTACGACAAAAGAAAGACAGCACCGGAGATTCGGAATGAGCAATCCAGAAGGTTACAGAAAAGCTTTAAGACTGATGAAACTTGCAGAAAAATTCAGCATTCCTGTTATTTCATTGATCGATACACCCGGAGCATATCCTGGTCTGGAAGCAGAAGAACGTGGACAGGGAGAAGCGATTGCAAGAAATATTTTCGAAATGACGATGCTCAAAACGCCGATTTTTGTATATATCATTGGTGAAGGAGCAAGTGGAGGCGCTTTGGGAATTGGTGTCGGAAACAAAGTCTACATGCTGGAAAATACCTGGTACACCGTGATCGCACCCGAAAGCTGTTCTTCGATCCTCTGGAGAAACTGGGATCATAAAGAAGATGCAGCCAATGCTCTGAAACTCACACCGCAGGATGCTCTGAAAGAAAAATTCATCGACGGGATCATTGAAGAACCGCTTGGTGGAGCTCATTATGAGCCGCAGGTTGCGTATGACCATCTTAAAACGTCTATTTTGCAGAACATCAAGGCGTTCTCAACATTTACAGGAAAAGAACTCGAAACCCAAAGGCAGGAGAAATTCATTGCGATGGGTCAGTTTAAAGGATAAATAAAAAGCTTAAGAATTTCTTAAGCTTTTTTATTACAGCTCACTTGTATTTAGTGATATCACGATATCTTTACTGATATTTTTTGAAGAGGTATATTTCGCATCGCACACACTTGTAGTTAAAACATATTTTCCTTTTTCGATCAGAATGAAATTTTGATTTTTAGCCGGAACATCCAGGTTATAATATCTTTTTCCGGAAAATTTAACCACGAGGTTGCATTTTGACTTGTTGACGATATTTACATATGCCTCACTTTTGTTGCCATCGTTATTGAAAAGATGGTTGAGTACCGCAGCCGTTTTTTTATTTTTATCATTAACCCCATCCTTAGAAATGTCTTTTTTAATGGCTGTTTTAAGGCCGGCCTTCGTCAGCGGTTTTATGGTTGGTTTCGCAGCCGTATTGTTTCCGGCGGTAATGAGGGTGACAATTTTACTCTTCAGATAGGCAACCTTCGGATGGGTCGGATTTGCTTTCAAAAAACCCGCGATGACTTGGGGATCATTGCTCTGTTCGGCCTGCTCAGCGGTAATCTGCGTGACTTTTGTTGTTTTTGGCTTTCCTTTTGTCTGCGAACAGGCAAAAGAAAACATCAGTATAAAGAAGAAATAAAATATTTTTTTCATTGATTGTGAAGTAGGTGTTGGAATAGTGAAGTTCTAAAATAACGCAAAAACGCTGTTTTTAGTTTGCATTAAATTTATTATCTTTGCAAGGCTCAAAAACAGAGCCAAACATAATATAAAATTATAAAAATAATAATATGTATACACCAGTTGCTGCAGATGTAGCTAAACTAAGAAACACGACAGGTGCAGGGATGATGGACTGCAAAAAAGCTTTGGTTGAGGCAGAAGGAGACTTCGAAAAAGCAATTGAAATCCTTAGGAAAAAAGGACAGAAAGTTGCAGCAAACAGAGCTGACAGAGAATCTTCTGAAGGTGCAGTGATTGCTAAAGTTAACGGAGACAATACTCATGGTGTGATCATCGCTTTGAACTGTGAAACTGACTTTGTTGCAAAAAATGACGATTTCGTTAAATTGGCGCACGATTTGGCTGAAACCGCTCTTGGTAAATCAAAAGAAGAATTTCTTGCTGCTGATTTCCAGGGATCTACTGTTGCTGAAAAACTGATTGAACAGACCGGTGTAATTGGTGAGAAAATTGAAATCGGATCTTTCGAAAAAATTGAAGGGCCATTTTTAGGAGCATACATTCACGCAGGAAACAAAATTGCTGCCATCACTTCACTTTCTGCTAACGTAAGCGGTGCCGAAGAAGCGGCAAAAGCAGTTTCAATGCAGGTAGCTGCAATGAATCCCATTGCTTTGGATGAAACAATGGTTTCTCAGGAAACAATCGACAGAGAATTGGAAATTGAAAGAGACATCCTTACGAAAGAAGGTAAGCCTGCCAATATCATCGACAATATTCTGAAAGGTAAAATGCAGAAGTTCTATAAAGACAATACTTTGGTTCACCAGGCGTTTATTAAAGACGGAAGTGTATCTGTTGCAGATTATGTAAAATCAGTAAATGCAGATCTTAAAGTAATGGGCTTTGTAAGAGTAAGCCTAACCTAAGCAGAATTCGCTTTAAAATATGGTCTCCGTGAAAAATTTTCACGGAGATTTTTTTTGTATAATATTGGTAATTAATGATTAAATTTGTCACCCTTTCTTTTTTATTATGAAAAAAATCATTACTATAATTTTATCATTTTTCTGGGTTTTTGGTTATACACAGCTGGATACAGACCACTGGTTTGCTCCGATGTCGGCCAGCGCCGGCACCAGTAATCTTGAGAGTAATCTATATCTTTCAACGAACGAAACAGTTCCTTTTACAGTCGATATCTTTAACAATAATGTACTTTTTAATTCCGTACAGATCAGTAAAGGCAGCCCGGCAGAAGTGAGTATTCCCGGAAATTTTATGATGGCTGTTTCGCAGTCGGAACTCTTTACTCCTGTTGCCAAAGGGATTAATGTAAAAGGACCGAAGAAATTTTTTGCCAATTACCGTTTTGCCATCACTAACCATGCTGAAATCATTACTTCAAAAGGTCTGGCAGGTTTGGGTAAAACTTTTTACGCAGCAATGGCGGCCAATACCGGTGCCGCCGACTATGTAAATGCAACCATCGGCATCACCGCAACAGAGGACAATACCACCGTTACAATTTCTGGATACAATCCGGCCGTGGTTTTTTCTGACGGCACTTCTTCACCCACAAAAACAACGATACTTAACAAAGGTCAATCCTATATTATTGATGCCATCAGTGTGGATTCTTCTGCTAACATGGACGGGCTAATTGGTGCTAAAATAGTAGCCGACAAGCAGATTTCTGTAACGAACGGTAATTTCAACGGCATTTATACCAATTTCAATTTTACAAATAATGATATTCTGATGGACCAGTCGGTACCGGTTGAAAGACTGGGGAGCGATTTTGTTGTGGTAAAAGGCAACGGTCCAATAACTTCAGGAATGGAAACTGTACTTATTGTTGCCACTCAAAACAACACCCAAATTACAGTGAATGGCGTTCCGACGGGAATCACTTTAAATACCGGAGAATACACTTACATTCCGGGATCCAGTTATGTTAATCAGGGAAACGGCCATTATAATGTAAGCATCCATACCTCGCAAAACGCTTACGTCTATCAGCTCCTTGCCGGAACTTCATCCGGAAACGTATATCCTTCGGGAGGCTTCAATTACATTCCGCCCTTAAGCTGTTTTCTTCCCAATAAGATTGATGAAATTGGTTTCATCAACCAACTGGGCGGAACAACTTACAACACAAAACTGAATATCATTACACAAACAGGGGCTGCTGTTACGGTAAACGGGGCCGCTATTCCAGCGGCAAACGGACCATATCCTGTTACCGGAAATCCGTCCTGGGTGACCTACTCCGTTCCGAATATTACGGGAAACATTACCGTGAATTCTACAAAATCGGTTACGGCAGGTATTGCAGCAGGAAGTGGAGCCGTGGGTTACGGCGGTTATTTTGCGGGATTTTCTTCAGTTCCCGTCATTGTGAAAACAGGGGACTGTTATGCAGGAGTGCTTCTTCAAGTAGATAACAGTTATGATACCTACCAGTGGAATTTAAACGGGAGTCCAATTCCGGGAGCGACAACCTACTTTATTAATCCGGAACTGTACGGAGCGGGCGCTTATACCTGTTTAATTACCAAACTTAACTGCGAATCGAAATTGACCGACCCCTTTATTTATAACCTTTGCCCACCAATTACAACCACGGTTTACAATATCGGTTCATGTAATACCAAAGTTATTACGCCTGCTTTTACCAATTCTACTCAAACAATCGTTCCTGCAAGTACTGCCATTATTTTGCAGCCTCTAAACGGAACGGCAACCGTAAACAATACAACAGGACAAATCACTTACACTCCAAATCCGGGTCTTACAGCTGACGCGACGGATACTTTCATTTATTACATTGAAGGAAACGGAAATCCTGCCTCATTTGAATATTTTAGAATTAATTTGAATATTGATGTGGTTCAGGTACTAACTGCCGCTCTCACCTCTTGCGCCAATGCTGACGGGGGAGGGTCTTTTGATCTTACTTCGGCAAGTGTTTCGCCCGATGCCGGAATTAACGCTACCTATTATACTGATGCTGCATTAACAAATCAAATTTCCCCTCCTGGTTCTTACACGGCAGTTGCGGGAACTGTTTATGTAAAGGTTACCTCTTCATTCGGCTGTTCAAAGACCACTACTATTCAGCTGAGTGTTAATCCATCTCCGAACATCAATACTGCAAATTATAACGCTTCCATCTGTGATGAAAATCTGGACGGGATTATTCCTGTAGATTTTTCTCTCATTACTCCGGCCATTGTTAATAATGCAGCAAGTTTTACGGTCCGTTATTACCTTAATCAGGCAGATGCAAATGCCGGAAACAACAATACGCTCCCTAACAACTGGAGCTACAGTGCAAACACCATTGTTTATGTACGGGTGGACACTATTACAGGGAACTGTCCTTCCGTCTTTGGTCAGATCAACTTTCAGATTGCTCCTAAAACACCGCTCTTGACAGTTGAAACAATCACATCTGTCTGCGACAATAATCTTGATGGTTCAGAAACTGTTGACCTTAACAATTACAAACCTTTCTTCACTGCAGATCCTGCCGTTTCGTTAACATTTTACAATACACTGGCTAACGCGCAGAATGCAACCGCTCCGGTTTCTGCAACACAAACTATTACGGCAGCCGGCGGCGTTTTTTATATCAGATTTCAGAGTGCAACTGCCTGTTCTGATGTTGCAAAACTTACGGTGAATTTAAAATCACCAAAAAAGTCGCTGGTTTTAAATGACCAGACCATCTGTTCCACCTCCACTACAGTTTTGGATGCGGGAACCGGATTCGACGGTTATTTATGGAGTACAGGTGCAACGACTCAAACCATTACCGTGGGTCCCGGAAATTATTTTGTTGACCTTACTTTCAACGGATGTGTTTATCATCAGCTGGTTACTGTAACCGGTGTGGCAGCGCCAAATCTTACGGTTTCAAACTTCAACAGCAGCCTTTGTGATGATAACTTCGACGGGATTATTCTGGTGAATTTCTCTAACATTACTCCGCAGATTGTTACCAATTCTGCAAATTTCAATGTAAGATATTACCTTAATGCGGCTGATGCTGCCGCCGGCAATAACAATACCCTACCGAATAACTGGAGTTACACTGCGCCTACAACAGTTTATGTAAGGGTTGACGCTTTAACAGGGAACTGTCCGCCCGCGACAGGCCAGATTAATTTTACGCTCGGTAACAAGATCCCGTTAATAACAGCCAATGCTACAGCAGAGGTTTGTGATGCAGATTTAAACGGTTCTGAAGCGGTTAACTTAAACAGTTATAAAAATCTGTTTACCGCCGATCCAAATGTAACCCTCACTTTTTACACTACCTTGGCCAATGCACAGTCCGGAACCGGCGCTGTCGCAGCTAATCAGACAATTACGACTTCCGGAATATTTTATGTCAGATTTCAGAGTCCGACCAGCTGTCCGAATACCGCCAAACTCACCATTACTGTGAAGTCGCCGAAAGCATCTACTACGCTTACAGACCAAACGATCTGCTCAAACGAACAAACGGTTCTGGATGCAGGCCCCGGCTTTTCAAGTTATCTTTGGAACAATGGTGCTACAACTCAATCTATAACGGTTGGTGTAGGAAGCTATTGGGTAGATTTAGGTTTTAACGGATGTGTTTACCGGCAGTTTGTGAATGTACTGGCAGCACCTTTACCTGTCATTACGAGTATCGACCTTAACGGATTAACAGCGACCATCAACGTTTCCGGAGGAACTCCCCCATATCAGTATTCTTTGGATGGAGTTACGTACCAGCTGTCCAACGTATTTACCGGTTTATCGATGGGTACTCATACTGTTTTTGTTATAGCTGCGGAAAACTGTGCACCTGTTAAAAAAGATTTCCTGGTCTTCAACATCATTAATGCTATTACTCCAAACGGAGACGGGATCAATGATGTTCTTGATTATTCGGATCTAAGGATTAAAAATGATGTAACCATTCAGATCTATGACCGTTATGGAGCACCAATCTACGTTTCGAAAAAAGGAATCTATGAATGGGACGGAAAAATCGGAGGCCGCCCGCTGAATACCGGAACCTATTGGTATCTTCTGAAATGGACCGAACCAGACACTAAACTTCCGGTATCCTACTCCGGCTGGATTCTTGTCAAGAACAGAGAATAAGTAATTTATATAAACCGGGAGTATTACTTCCGGTTTTTTAATTGATGTACAAAAAATCTCGAACTACTGGGTTTATACATTAGTATTAATGAAAATTAAGCAATTAAAGCCCTTTTAAAATGTAAAAAATGAACACAATATGAGAATTCGTAATTTTTTTGAACAGTGATTAAGAAATTTTATTAAATTTGTAGAAATGTAAAGCTGATTATTTATGAAAAAATTTTTACTCTTACTCACTATTTTCTTTTTGTCCATTGGAAATTTATCCGCACAAAGAGATACAGAACATTGGATAGCGCCCTTCTATGAATCAACATCACTGACAGGAAGATCGGTATATTTATCTACCGATTCCGTCACTTCATTTCCGGTTACCATCTACGGTTACACTGTTGATCCGGTCAATCCAGTCAATCCCCCAATTCAAGTTGTTCTTGGTACTGTTAACATCAGCAAAGGAAGTCCTCAAACTTTCATCATTCCTGTGGCGAATATTTCTATTAATAATGCAGGACTGAATTTTACAAAGACTACCCGGGGAGTATATTTGAACGCCACCAAACCATTTTACTGTACCCTAAGAATAGCAAGCAGCACTACGCATGCAGAAATTCTTACCAGTAAGGGTAAAGCGGGAATAGGCAAAGAATTTTTTGTGGCCAACACCCCTTCTACTGCTGTTATAAGCGGAAACAACTTTACTGCCGGAGTTTTGGCAACCGAAAACAATACTGTTGTAACCGCCACATGGAATCCGGGTGTGACATTTCTTGGCGGCAATGTTCCTGCCGGTACTACCACCCATACTTTTACGTTGAATAGAGGCGAATCTTTTATTTTTGCCGGTTCTGCAGGAGGCGCTGCCCCATTTATGGGAGCTAAAATAGTTGCTGACAAGCCTATTACGCTCACTAACGGAAATATTAACGGTAATTTTGGAGCAAATACTTCGGCCGGGTCAGATGAGATTTTAGATCAATCGGTACCTGTAGAAAGACTGGGAAGTACTTTTGCAATGGTAAGAACCAGATCAGCCACAGCAGATGACCTGGAAGGTGGAATCGTAATTGCTACTGAAGATAATACCCAGGTATTTCTGAATGGAGCTGGAACAGCGGTTGCAACCTTAAATCAGGGTCAGTGGTACAGAATTTCAGGAAGCAATTATATTACACAAGGATCAGGACATGAAAACATGTTCATCAGTACATCAAAGAATGTTTATTTATACCAACTGGTTTCAGTTAACAACAGCAGTGCAACCTGCGGTTTCAACTATATCCCACCATTAAACTGCTTTTTACCACGAAGGATCGACGAGATTGGCAAGGTAAACGAAATGCCAACAGGTGGCGGTGGAGCGAGTGTTAAACCATCGGGTATACAAGTAAAATTAAATATTCTAACAGAAGCGGGCGCTGTTGTGACTGTAAATGGAGTACCTCCTACTGCTGCTGAGGGGCCATTTTTACTTACTGGAAATACAACTTGGGTAACGTATAGCCTTATCATCCCAACGGTTACCGATAATTTAACCATTGTTTCCAGTAAAGCCGTAACTGCTGGTATTAACGGAGGATTCAGTACATCCGGATATGGGGGTTACTTTGCAGGATTTTCCTCGATTCCTGTGATTTCAAAACAAACCGGCAACTGTATTCCGGGGATTATTCTTGAAGTAGATGATGGTTACGACAGTTACCAATGGAACCTGAATGGAGTTGCCATTCCCGGCGCTACACAAAATACCTATACTCCAACTGTCGCTGGCGATTATACCTGTACAGTTACAGTAGGAGGCTGTCCACCGGCAACAACCCCAATTTATAAAGTCTTTACATGTTTGGTGCAAACAACTACAAATTTAGCGGCTTGTGCGGCCATTACCATTACACCAACATTTACCTCTTCAACACAGACACCGGTTCCTTCAACAGTAACCATCGTAACACCGCCAACACACGGTACTGCAGTAATTAACCCTACAACTGGAGTAATAACATATACTCCGACTTCGGGATATGTTGGACCGGATACTTTGGTTTACCAGTTCTGCGGAAATGCGCCTGAGTTTATTGACTGCCAACAGGTGACTGTCAATTTTACTGCAGTTCCATATCCAGTAGTACAGGATGCGGCTTTAAGCACATGTTTCCTCGAAACAAACAATGCAACTGGACAGTTTGACCTTTCAACAGCTGTTGTAACTTTGCAGTCTCCGGTAACCAAAGAATATTTCCCTTCTTTTGCCGATGCGACCAACGGAACGAATCAAATCATGGGTTTCTTGACTTATATTGCTCCAAGTTCAGAAGTGTTTGTTAGGGTATATAATTCTGGCGGATGTTTCAGAATTGCTAAAATAACTTTAACAGTAAAACCTCCGAAAAAATCAGCAATCCTTGTAGATCAATATATCTGTGCTGAAGATACTACTACATTGGATGCAGGTCCTGGATTCCAGTCTTACCTCTGGAGTACCGGTGCTACAACCCAGTCGATCAGCAATGTTTCAGTTGGAGTATATACTGTAACCCTATTTACTGATGGTTGTCCTACCGTGCAGACGGTTACTGTACACGCTGTTACGAGACCTATTGTAACCAATATTGACATTGTAAACAATGCAGTAACGCTTACCGTAACAGGAGGAACACCACCATACAAATACTCGGTAGATAATGTGGTTTGGCAGGATTCAAATACTTTCAGCAATCTTCCGAGAGGTCAGAACACCTTCTATGTGAAAGACACTTACGACTGTGAGCCAGTTATTGTAGAAGTAACTGTACCAAACTTAGTTAATGCAATTACACCGAATGGTGACGGTTCAAACGACTATGTAGATTACAGTGCCCTTGCCTATAAAACAGATCTTAAATTCTCCATCTATGACCGCTACGGAAACTTGGTACATATTGGTGATAAAACCAACAATTACAGATGGGACGGCAAATTTTCCGACAGAAAAGTGCATACCGGAACATATTGGTATCATATTAACTGGACTGAGCCTACTCCTGCAAAAACGCCTGTGAAATTCACTGGTTGGATTTTGGTTAAGAACAGAGAATAATTTTTTTCAATTTTTATTTTAAAAGCACGGTTTTTAAGCCGTGCTTTCTTTTTTGTTAATAAATCTTTATTGCTTAATCATTTTAATTATTAAATTTGTAATGAAGTCTGTACTGTGTCCATGAGAAAAATTCTATCCTTTTTTCTGATTTTGCTGTCCTTATCTACTCTTTTTGCGCAGCTGGACAGGCAACATTGGTTTGCTCCCATGGTAGACCGGACAGGTAATCCGAACCAATTTCAGAGCCTATATCTTTCCACTAACAGAATCACGCCGTTTCCGGTAAATATCTACAACAATAATGTGCTTATCGGTACGGTAAATATCAGCAAAGGGAATCCTCAAAAATTTGATGTTCTCAGGCAGTATATCATCACCACTCAACAGGCAGATCTTTTCACTCCGACCACGAAAGGACTGTATCTGGAAGCAGAATTTCCTTTTTACGCGAACCTCAGATTCTCAGTATTCAATCACGGCGAGATCATCACCTCAAAGGGAATTTCATCCACCGGAACCAAATTTTATGCGGGAATGGCTCCAATAACTGTGAGCAACGGCATTCTGAATTTTATGACCTCTGTGCTGGCAACTCAGGACAATACAACCGTTACCATATCCGGTTACAGCCCGCTCGTGCAGTTCTCAAACGGAACTACCGGTACGACAAATCCCACAATGACCTTTACCCTGAACAAAGGTCAGTCATATATCGTTGATGGCTCAGGACTTACCAATACCGACGGTTTTATCGGAGCAAAAATAGAATCCAACAAACCCGTCAATATTACAAACGGAAATTTCAATGGTCAGTATGCCGGAAATTTCCCTACGAGTTCAGATATTATGATGGACCAGTCAATTCCGGTACCGTTACTGGGAACCAATTTTGCTTTGGTGAAAGGCAACGGAACTATCGGCACCAATATGGAAGGTGCTGTGGTTATTGCCACCGAGAATAACACCCAAATCTTTGTAAACAACGAAGTCCAGCCCATAGCTACTATTAATGAGGGCAAATATTTCGTCATTCCTGATACGAAATACCAGCTTCAGGGAAATAACCACTACAATCTCTTAATAGGGACTTCAAAAAACGCGTATGTATATCAGATTCTGGCTGGGGAACCTGTACTGGGTGTAGCAACCGGTGGTTTTAATTTTATTCCTGCGCTCAATTGCTACCTGCCGAAACAGATAGACGAACTTGGGATGATTGATGAGAATTTTGTTTTTTCAAATGGAAATCCGACAGGAATTCTTCATATTCCCACAAAGCTCAATTTGATTACGGAAACCGGCGCTGTCGTTACGGTGAACGGTGTAGTTCCTCCCGCATCTTCGGGGCCTTTCCCTATGACGGGAACGCTGAACTGGGTTACCTATGGAATTCCTAATGTCACCGGAAACATCACAGTGGTTTCAGATAAAGCCATTACCGCAGGAATTACTGCCGGCAGCGATGCGGTAGGATATGGCGGTTTTTTTGCCGGATTCCCCACGACCCCGGCCATTGTAACTTCCGGCGGAACCTGTGTTCCCGGTATTGTGCTTACCGTGGATCCTATTATTTATAACGCTTACCAGTGGTACATCAATGGGACACTGATTCCCGGTGCAACCTCAGCTTCCTATACCCCGACCGGCCCTGGAAATTACACCGCCGCCGTCACCATGGGCAGCTGCGCACCCCTGTTTACCGCCGCATATAAAGTCTTGAACTGCGTAAAACAGTCTGCTTCAACGGTTGATGTATGCGTTACACAAACCATTACACCTGCTTTTACCACTTCTACCCAGGCTCCGGTTCCGGCTACCGTTTCCATCGTGACACCTCCAACTGCAGGTACAGCAACAGTAAATCCAACAACCGGAATAATCACCTACACTGTTACGAATCCAGGAACTGCAGGAACAGATACCTTCGTTTATACCTTTTGTGGGAATAATCCTGATTTCCCGGATTGCGAGACGGTTACCGTGACAGTGAACATTCTGGATCTTCCGGTTACGAATACCACATTGAATGCCTGTAACGTAAACGGCCAAGGAACCTACAATCTGACAACTGCCGTGGTGACAGCTCAGTCGCCCGTTGTTATAAAATACTACCCGACACTTGCTGATGCTCAGACTCAGAATGCCGCAGCAGAGATCGTGATTCCAACGGCGTATGTTTCAACCGCGGGAACTGTGGTGTATGCGCTCGTAAAAACGCCTCTCGGCTGTAGCAATATTGCGCAGATCACACTGGGCTATTTCCCTCTTGCCGTAGTTTCGGATTATAACGGAGTCTTCTGCGATGAAAATGTTGACGGAAGCATAACAATTGACCTCAGCACCATTACTCCATTGGTTTTGACCAACGCTTCATATTTTACAGTGAAGTATTATGCAACGCTGAATGATGCCACTGCCGGAAACACATCAACATTACCCAACAGCTGGTCTTATACCACCAACACCACCATTTACATCCGCGTGGAATCGCCAGACGGATGTTCACCGGTGATCAAAGCTCTTAATTTCAGTTTTGGAGCTAAAATTCCCCTCTTGCTTTCCACATCCAGCCAATCGGTTTGTGATGATAACTTAGACGGAACTAGACCGGTGGATATTTCCGCTTATTTCAGCAATTACACCAACGACCCTGCGGTGAGCGCCACTTACCACGCTACTCTTACCTCAGCACAGAACAACACCGGCGCCCTCACAAATCCGGTGACTGTTACAGGAACCCAGACTTTTTATATCCGCTTTGAGAAAGCCGGAATCTGCCCGAATATCGCTCCAATAACCATAACGGTGAAAACTCCAAAAAAATCAGATGTCCTGACTGACCAGACGGTTTGTGCAGGAAATTTGACCACTCTGGATGCAGGACCGGGTTTCACCGCCTATCTCTGGAGTACCGGTGCTACTAGCTCTTCCATTACGGGTGTGGGAACGGGAACTTACTGGGTAGACCTCACCTTCAACGGATGTGTTTACCGCCAGTCAGTAAACATTACGAATGCCGAACTCCCAACAATCACCGCAATCGACATTAAGGGAACTACAGTTACTGTTACCGCAACCGGTGGGACTCCCCCATATGAATATTCTTTGGACGGTCTTGCGTGGCAGACTACAAATGTCTTCTACAATGTTTCAAGAGGAACTCACACCATATATGTTCGGGATGCAAAAGCCTGTTCTGTTGTGAAAAAAGATTTCTCCATCATCAATCTCATCAATACGATTACACCGAACGGAGATGGCATTAATGACGTTATCAATTATTCGGAATTGTTGATGAAATCGGAACCCCTATTCAGAATATTTGACCGTTACGGTGCGGAAGTTTTCCGCGGCACGGCTTCAAACCGGTTTATCTGGGATGGCACCATCAGCGGACGGCCCGTTCCTACCGCCACCTACTGGTATTTGTTGCAGTGGAAAGAATTCGGCACCCAAACTCAGGTGAATTACACAAGCTGGCTTTTGGTAAAGAACAGGAACGATACATATTTTAAAGACTGATGCGATTTAACACAATCCATTTCTTTAACACAATTTATCTAAAACTCCTCCACTCTAACGCTTCTTAACATTTCGGGACGAAAATTTAACCAAACTTTAACCGCAGCACCTTCTGTAACCTGTACCAGCAAGAGAATTTAGCATTAATTTTGCCGGCAACAGATGAAAAAAATATTTACATTTTTGATATTGCTTTCCTTAGTGAATATCAATGCCCAGATCTTCAAAGGACAGGTATTCCTCAGGGACAACTCGATCCTGTACCTCAACCAGATTTTCGTTACGAATCTTAACACCCAGAAGACCGTGCTCAGCGATTACAACGGAGAATTCCGCATTGCTGCAAACGAGGGGGATCGCATCCGTTTCACCTCCATTGTTACCGAAAGGAAGGACGTTAGTCTTAACAAAACACTGCTTGAGAATTCCAACAATCTCGTTGAACTGAAAATTGCTTATCATGAGATTCAGGAAGTGGTACTTAGCCGCTTTAAGCCGTCCGGGAATCTAAGAAAGGACGTGGCTTCCCTTAAATCCTCAGAAAAAGCACTGGAAATACAGAAAATGCTCGGCCTGCCGGAACCGAAAGGCGACGGAAACCCGCCGCAACTCCCTGTAGCAGGGTTTTCCGGAGGTGGCCTCACCTTCAGTATTGATACCATTTATGACATTCTTTCAGGAGAAAAAAAGAAAAAGGAGCGTTATTATGCCTACGAAAAAATGAACATTTCTGTTCAGAAAATGAAGAATTACTACGGCACCGAATATTTTACGAACATGAAGATTCCGGAATATCTGATCGAAAACTTCCTGCAGTTCGTCTACACCTCAGACCGTCTGTCTGCTTTTATTGATGCCGGAAATTATGAGGCAGCAGCAATCTCTATCGAGAAATACCTGCCTATTTACTTAAAAAGACTCGACAATTCGAGCCTGAGAAGTCTTGTAAAATAAATGAAAGTTTGACTGGAATTTTATATCAATAATTCAGGAAAAGACGTTAATTTAGTTGGGTGTATCTAAAGTTCTACGCTAATTTCTTTTTTTTTATGAGAAAAATTATTCTTTTTTTTAGCTTGTTTATGTTCTTCAATCTTTCTGCGCAGAAGAAGATGAAGGATTATTCGGAGATTATGCGCAGCAAAAGCATCTACGAAATCAATGCGTTTTTACGCGATGCCCATCCTGATGATCCGAGAAGGTCTGTCCTGAAGCCGAGAATAATGGAGATGATAAGAGACTACATCAAAACGGCGCATCCTGCAGATCCGCGTGTAAAATCATTGCAGGAAATGCTCGCAACACTGAAAAGACGGCCTTCCACAAAAATCAGTTTTGATGAAATGAATGCCATCATCAAACAGAAGCAGATCGCAAAATACAAAGAGGCACTTGCGAAAAACCTGAATCCGGCCACGATGGCTCCGGTTACAATAACAGCAGAACCTGTCACTGCAGCTGTTCCTGGACAAAGAGCTAGCTCTGCTGCACCAAGCACGCCCACTTTTGTCGCCATGCCCAGTGCAGAAGAAGACGAATTTAAAATGCTCATCAACGAATCGCCCGAAGCCCACAAACAGAAAACGGTACAGCTGCTGAACAAACTTTTCGACAGCGACCCAAGCAGCCGCGAAAGCATCATTCTGATCCAGAACAAGTCAGACTGCAACATCATCGTCAGGATAGAAGGTGCAGGAAACACAAAGTACCGTTTGGCCGTGGCGGCACATAATGAAAATTCAATCGTAGTGACTAAAGGGGATTACCTTTTTACAAGCATCGTGTGTGGAGCCCAGTATGCCTCCCAAAAAACAGTTCAGAAAGCCATTATGGTTGGCCTGAGCAATCCCGGCTCCAAATAATTTAAATGCATTAACCGGCCTTATACTTCCTTTTGTCTTTATTTAATATTATTTTTGCCCTAAGAAATTGATATGGGAAAAAATAAACTGGCACGTTTCGAGGAAAACAGAATTCTTCCGAACGTTTTTCAGCCGACGAGAGCGGAAGCGCAGGACAATTTTCATTTAAAAGGGAAATGGAGAGACGAGGTTTTTAAAAACCAGAATCCCATCGTTCTGGAACTGGGCTGCGGAAAAGGAGAATATTCGGTTGGACTGGCCAAAGCATTTCCTGAAAAAAACTTTATCGGAATCGATATTAAAGGGGCGCGATTTTGGTTCGGTGCCAAAGAAGCGGTAGAGAAAAACCTGAACAATGTTGCTTTTCTGAGAACACAAATCGAACTCGTAGACTGTTTTTTCGACAAAGACGAAATCGACGAGATCTGGATTACTTTTCCGGATCCTCAGATCAAATACCGCCGGACAAAACACCGGATGACCCATCCTGAGTTTCTGGAACGTTACAAAAAAATCCTGAAAAAAGACGGCGTCATGCATCTTAAGACCGATTCTGAATTCCTGCACGGTTACACTTTAGGTTTGCTTCAGGGACAGGGTCACGAAATCATTGCAGCGAATCACGATATTTACGGAGCGCCCGAATTCGATCCCGGAACGCCACTTTTAAGGGAAATAAAAACCTATTACGAAGGACTTTTCTCAGCGAAAGGGAAAACCATCACCTATATAAAATTCAGAATAAACGGATGAAAAACACCATGCTGACCTGGTCACTATTACTGCTTTTAGGATCCTGCAAAACAGAATCTGCGGCTAAGTTCAGCATTATGGACAGCAGAGACGAAAAAAAGGTCGAGCAGTACATCCGTAATCATCCGGGAGATAAAAATCTGCCTTTTTTGAAGCAGAAACTTCAGGCGCTGAAAAACGCCAAGAAGCCAAAAAAGAGACCAGGTGAACTTCCGAAGCCCATCGTATTTAAAACGATTACGGAACGTGAAGCAAAGGAATATGCTCAGATTTTGGAGGAAAGCAAGGCACTTCATTCCAAGAATACCGTAAAGGTGCTTAACCAGCTTTTCAACAGCGACCAGAGCAATACCGATGCGATTCTGCTTGTTCAGAACAACTCCGACTGCAATATGATCCTGAGGATTCAGGGCAGCAAGTACTATAACCTCGCGGTGCCTTCTCACGGAGAAAACTCCATCGTTATTCCGCAGGGTGATTATATGCTTTCCACCAACTTATGTGATTTGAGCTATGTCTCAAACAAAAAAATTACGAAAAATGTGGTCGTGGCGCTGAAGCCCAATGTTCCAACAGGTTATCCAAAGGCCGAGAGCAATTAACAGTTCATTTAAAAGCATAAAAAAAGGTTCAGAAAATATTCTGAACCTTTTTTTATTATTGAGATAGCTATTATTCCGCAGCAGCGTCGAAATCAGCATCAGCATCAGCCGTTACTTTTTCCCCTTCTTCTTTGGATTTTTCTTTATCTGCTTTTCTTTGAGACAAACCGTCTTTGATAGAGCTTGAAACAACGCTCAAAATCATATCAATTGATTTGGATGCATCATCATTTCCAGGAATCACATATTCTACTTTTCTTGGATCTGAATTCGTATCAACGATTGCAAAAATTGGAATTCCCAATTTTTTAGCCTCAGTAACAGCGATGTGTTCTTTCATAATATCAACAACAAAAAGTGCTGATGGAAGACGCACCATGTCGGAAATGGAACCTAAGTTTTTCTCAAGGTTAGCTCTTTGACGGTCAACCTGAAGTCTTTCTTTCTTAGATAAAGTTTCGAAAGTACCATCTTTCTTCATTTTATCGATCTGGTTCATTTTCTTAACAGCTTTACGGATCGTAACAAAGTTTGTTAACATTCCGCCCGGCCATCTTTCAGTGATATAAGGCATATTAAGTTCAGCTGCATATTTCGCTACAACTTCTTTCGCCTGCTTTTTAGTAGCTACGAAAAGAACTTTTTTACCTGCAGAAGTGATTTTTTCCAAAGCTGTACAGGCTTCGTCCAGTTTCACTGCTGTTTTATGTAAGTCTACGATGTGAATACCGTTTTTCTCCATAAAAATGTATGGAGCCATATTTGGATTCCACTTTCTGGTCATGTGACCAAAGTGTACTCCTGCCTCTAAAAGGTCTTTAACATTTGCTTTTGCCATGTCGCTTTTTTGTTTTTAGTTTACGTGCCGCTTTTTCGCAATCAACTTTTCTTTAGATGGGAGAATAGTTTGGGTGCTAAACTAAAGGGGGCATTTAGGTGCTTTAAGCTTTAAGCGATACGCCTTAAGCTTTCAAGCGAATTAATAATTTGTTTGAGTATAAGCCTAATGCATATTGCATACAGCTCATAGCAATTCTTAACGTTTTGAGAACTGGAATCTCTTTCTCGCTTTTTTCTGACCTGGTTTCTTTCTTTCCACCATTCTTGCATCTCTTGTAAGCAATCCGTGTGGTTTAAGCAATAATCTGAACTCTTCGTTGATTTCACACAATGCTCTTGAAAGACCTAGTCTGATGGCTTCAGCCTGACCAGTAATTCCGCCTCCAAAAACATTCACTGTAACGTCATACTGACCCACAGTTTCTGTTAACAAAAACGGCTGATTCAATTTGTAAACCAAAACGTCAGTACCGAAGTAGTCTTTAGAATCCTTTTTGTTGATCGTAATGATTCCTGAACCAGGTTTCATGTAGATTCTTGCAACAGCAGTTTTTCTTCTTCCGATTTTATGAACTATTGACATATTAATTATTTGAATTCGTTAATATTAATGACTTTTGGCTGCTGAGCTTCATGTTTGTGCTCCGTTCCTTCATATAAATAAAGGTTCGTAAACAGTTGGGATCCCAGTTTGGTTTTAGGAAGCATTCCTTTTACGGATTTTTCCAAAACTTTTAAAGAATCTTTTTTCTGAAGTTCAAGCGCAGTCATCGACTTTTGACCACCTGGATAACCAGTATGCCAAATGTAAGTCTTGTCAGCCCACTTGTTCCCGGAAAGGGTTACTTTCCCAGCATTCAAAACGATTACGTTATCTCCACAATCTGCGTGGGGCGTAAAATTCGTTTTGTGCTTACCTCTCAAAATCTTTGCAACCTTGGAAGCGATTCTTCCTAACGGTTGTCCTTCAGCGTCTACCACAACCCATTCTTTATTAGCGGTAGCTTTGTTAGCTGAAACGGTTTTGTAACTTAATGTATTCACACTTTTTCGTTTAACGATTAAACATTATTTTCCCCAAATAGGGTGTGCAAAGGTAAATATTTTTTTCGGAACTGGAAATGTTTTCGTAAAGATTATGCTAAGGATTTGAATATGTTGATTTTATTCCACATTCAGGGAGCGTTTTTCGAGGCTGGTTGGGTCCGCAAATTTCCTAATTTCTTAACGATTTGGAGCTGCGGAAACTGGCAATAAGATAATAAGCCACAAAAACCATTGAAAATTTAATGACAGACGGCACCGCTTTCTCAAGATCAAACAAAAGTACTCCAATTACAATCAGAAGCCCCATTCCGAGAAAGGAAATCCCGAGTTTCTGAGGCAGCGTAAATCTTATATCATCCAGAAAATAAGCCATTCCCCAAGCCGATCCAAAGGCAAAACCGTAGTAAAGATCGAGTTCCCATCCCTGACTTCCCAAAAGAAAATAATTCAGAAGAAAACTCACGATGGTTCCGGCTAGAGAATAAATGATGGCGCGCTGCATAAAATAGGTTTCCGCAAAAATAATTATTTTAAAATGAAATTCCTTTTTTATTATATTTGAAAAAATGATCCGATGAAAATTAAAAACCTTTTTTTCCTGTTGGCATTGGTTCCGCTCATTTCCTGTGAACAGGTCATGGACAATTATTGGGACCGGAAAGCAGAAGAAAATTACATTTCGCCTTACAAAGGAACTTATCTTGGCAGTTTTGCAGGCAACGACAGTGGATCGCTGAAGATAGAAGTTTCAAAAAGCGACAACGTCACCATTACGAAACACTCGAGCATCAGTAACTCTGATGAAATGTATTACGACGGTCTTATTGGAGCCTCATTCAACGGCAGTCCCTCGCCTGCTACCGGGTTCAAGCTTCTCGGAAATCTTAATTCTTCCAACAATACTTACTCGGGAAATTGGACGCAAGGAAACGCTTCCGGCACCTGGACGCTTACCAAACAATAGCTTTCTGCGACCCTTTCACAACCAGAAAGGGTTTTCTTTTCCCGAAATTCCAAATTTTCCTATCTTTGGGGACATCGAAAATTCATCTATGGAAACCCAAAAATATTCTCCAAAAAACAAAATCAGAATCGTTACTGCCGCTGCGCTCTTCGACGGACATGATGCTGCCATCAATATCATGCGCCGGGTAATTCAGGCAACCGGTGTTGAAGTCATTCACCTCGGCCACGACAAATCTGCGGAAGAAGTCGTAAACTGTGCCGTTCAGGAAGATGCAAATGCCATCGCGCTGACTTCTTACCAGGGCGGTCACAACGAATATTTCAAATACATCTGCGATTTATTAAAGGAAAAAAACGCTTCCCATATCAAGATTTTTGGCGGCGGTGGCGGCGTAATTCTGCCGGAAGAAATCAAAGATCTGATGGATTATGGCGTAACGAGAATTTATTCGCCGGATGACGGCCGCGAACTTGGATTGCAGGGCATGATCGACGATCTGGTACAGAAATCCGATTATCCCACAGGAAGAGATATTCAGGTGGAAGATCTGGATAAAATCAGTTTCGAAGATTCAAAATCCCTTGCTGAAGTGATTTCTGCTGTAGAAAATTTTTCTGAAGAGAAAGCCGATCTGGTAAAAGCCATCCAGGAACGCGCAAAAGATTCCACGATTCCGATTATCGGGATTACCGGAACCGGCGGTGCGGGAAAATCTTCTCTTACTGATGAGTTAGTAAGAAGATTCCTGCGTTCAAACCCTGAAAAAAAGATCGCGATCATTTCCATCGACCCTTCCAAAAAGAAAACGGGCGGTGCGCTTTTGGGCGACCGGATCCGGATGAACTCGATCAACGATCCTCGCGTGTATATGCGTTCGATGGCGACTCGTGAGAACAATGTTTCGGTTTCGCCGCACATTCATTCCGCTTTGAATATTTTAAAAATTGCCAAACCTGATGTCATCGTTCTGGAAACTTCCGGAATCGGACAGTCGGGCTCGGAAATTACCGATATCGCTGATGTTTCGATGTATGTCATGACTCCTGAGTACGGCGCTTCCACGCAGCTGGAAAAAATTGACATGCTGGATTATGCAGATCTGGTAGCTTTAAACAAGTCGGACAAAAGAGGCGCACTGGATGCACTTCAGGCCGTAAAAAAACAGTTCCAGAGAAATCATGTGCTTTTCGAAAAAAGTTTAGACGAAATGCCGGTGTACTCCACAAAAGCGAGCCAGTTTAACGACTGGGGAACTACAGAATTATATAATGAACTCATTAAAAAAGTCAATTCTAAATTTGAAGGGTTAAATCTGAGTGAATACGAAGAACAGAACGTTTCCGAGGAAACCACAATCATTCCGCCGAAAAGGGTTCGTTACCTTTCTGAAATTGTCGAAATCAACCGTTCTTACGACAAACATGTCGTGGAACAGGCTTTGGTTGCAAGAAAAATGTACCAGCTCGACGGTGCCAAATTTGCCCTTGAAGGCGATGAGCACTGTCAGGAAAAGATCGAAAAGGTCTTTCAGAAAACAAAAAAAGAACTTTCTCAGGAAAATACGTATTTCCTGAACGGATGGCACGACTTCAAACTGAAGCACGATGCAGATATTTATACCTATCTCGTTCGTGGAAAAGAGATTAAGGTAGAGACCAAATCCGAAACCCTGTCCCATTTGAAAATCCCGAAAATCGCTTTGCCGAAATTTCAGGACTGGGGCGACCTCATCCGCTGGAAAGGCCAGGAAAACGTTCCGGGCGCATTTCCTTTTACTGCGGGAATTTATCCGTTCAAAAGAACCGGGGAAGACCCAACGAGGATGTTTGCAGGCGAAGGCGGCCCCGAAAGAACCAACCGCAGATTTCATTATGTTTCGGCAGACATGGATGCGAAAAGACTTTCCACGGCTTTCGATTCCGTAACGCTTTACGGCCAGGATCCTGCTTTTCCGCCCGATATTTTCGGTAAAATCGGGAATGCGGGGGTTTCCATCGCGACTTTGGATGATGCGAAAAAACTGTATTCAGGTTTCGATCTTGTGAATGCCATGACTTCCGTTTCCATGACGATTAATGGTCCTGCTCCGATGCTGCTCGCATTTTTCATGAATGCAGCCATTGACCAGAACTGCGAGAAATTTATTGAAGAAAACAATCTTTGGGATAAAGTAGAAGCTGCTTTAAAACAAAAATTTGATGATCAGGGACTGAAACGCCCGACTTACAGCGGCGACCTTCCTCCATCCAATAACGGTTTGGGACTGAAGTTACTCGGATTAACGGGTGATGAAGTTTTGGACGCAGCCGCGTATGAAAAAATTAAAATGGAAACCATTGCGACCGTGCGCGGAACCGTACAGGCCGATATTTTAAAAGAAGATCAGGCGCAGAACACCTGTATTTTCTCCACTGAATTTGCCTTGAGACTCATGGGCGATGTGCAGCAGTATTTCATCGATCAGAAAGTAAGAAATTTCTATTCGGTATCCATTTCAGGATACCATATTGCCGAAGCCGGCGCAAACCCGATCTCCCAACTGGCGTTTACTCTCGCAAACGGGTTTACGTATGTGGAATATTACCTTTCCAGAGGAATGGACATCAATGAGTTTGCTCCAAACCTTTCCTTCTTTTTCTCCAACGGCATCGATCCGGAATATGCGGTGATCGGTCGTGTGGCACGAAGAATATGGGCAAAAGCCATGCGTGAAAAATACCAGGCCAACGAAAGAAGCCAGATGCTGAAATATCACATCCAGACTTCCGGACGTTCGCTTCACGCACAGGAAATCGATTTTAACGACATTAGAACAACCCTTCAGGCACTGTATGCGATTTACGACAACTGTAACTCGCTTCACACCAATGCTTATGACGAAGCCATTACAACACCGACTGAAGAATCGGTAAGACGTGCGATGGCGATTCAGCTCATCATCAATAAAGAACTCGGTCTGGCTAAAAATGAAAATCCGCTGCAGGGTTCATTCATCATCGAAGAACTCACTGATTTGGTGGAACAGGCCGTTTATACGGAATTCGACCGAATTACGGAAAGAGGCGGCGTTCTCGGAGCAATGGAAACGATGTATCAGCGTTCTAAAATTCAGGAAGAATCCATGCATTATGAATGGCTGAAACACACGGGAGAATATCCGATCATCGGCGTGAACACTTTCCTTGGGAAAGACGGTTCACCAACAGTCTTGCCCGGAGAAGTCATCCGCTCTACGGAAGAGGAAAAGCAGCTACAGATCAAAAATCTTGAAAATTACCAGAGTGCAAATGCCTCAAATACGCAGAAAGCACTCGAAGATCTTCAGCACGGCGCGATCAATCAGGCCAACCTTTTTGAACTGATGATGGATGCGGTGAAATACTGTTCGCTTGGGCAGATTACCAACGCATTATTTGAAGTGGGCGGAATGTACAGAAGGAATATGTAATTTAAAAACGATTAATCTTAAATACAAACCGTGTCAGAATCTCATTCCGACACGGTTTTTTATTAGTCGGAAATTATATATCTTTAAAAAAACAACAGCGATGAAAAAAACAACCCTCCTTTTTAGTTTATTTTCCTTCTCCATTCTCTTTTCCCAGGCGAGGACTGAAGATTTCCAGATAACAATGCCGGAAAAAAAAGCGGTGAAAAGTCTATATAAAACCATAAAAGTGGTAGATGCAAGGGTGGATACCACCAATCTTGGAATTGTGCAGAAAGGTGCTTTCAATACAAAGGCGAGGGTTGTTCCTACCGTTCCGATCAACACTCAGCTTCAGAATCTACTCAATTCCTTAAATGCTTCAGGATCCGGCGATGGTGAAATGCTCATTTATCTGAAACAGCTTTCTTTTGCAGAGGTAACGGGAGCTGTTAGTGAAAAAGGCTACTGCTATTTCCAGGCTTTTCTTTTCTCAAAAGACGGCGATGGCAATTACCAGCTTCTTAACAAAATAGATTCAGTTATTGTACATTCCTCCATGGACGTTACCAAAGCCACGATGCGGAAAGGAAGTGAAATGATTGCAGACTTCATCTCCAGAAACATCGGCCGACAGAATACTGCACCCGAAGCATACACCTATAGCGAAGTCTTAAACTATGACCTCATCGAAAAAAACAAATATCCGCTGTACTCAGCCGCTCAGTTAACGGATGGGCTGTACAGTGATTTCAAAAAATTCAGAGGGCAAACGCCTTTGGAAATACCCATTACGAATGTAAAAGCTGCTGCTGATCCTTTTAAATTATTAAAAATATACTCCGATATCAACGGTAAGGAAAAGGAGCTTAAAAAATCAGATTATTATGCGTTGGTGTATCAGGGTGCGCCATATCTTTATTCCGACCTTGACCATGGGTTTGTAAAGGCAACAAAGAGAGCCGACGGTGATTATTACCTTAACGCAAAAGCCAAAACTACCGCAAAAACCGGGGACGTAATGCTTGCAAGTGCATTTTTTGGAATTATCGGCGGCCTGATTGCCTCCGATGCCAATGCAGTTTTCGAAATGAAACTGGACTATATGAACGGCGGCTTAGTTCCGGTAAAAGAAATTAAAAGGTAATTTTCGATAAAGTTATCCCAGAAGTGTCTTTCTCAGTTCATCCAGAAATCCCGCAAACCGTTCCGGCGTGTTGCGGTTTTCGAAACCGGGGATAAAAGCATTTTCTTTCACCAGTTGCTCCGTTGATTTTCCTTCGCTGATGGCTTTCAACATAAAATCATTTGAGGCTTCCAGAAAACCGGCCATTTCTTTCAGATTGGCTCTGTTTCCGGTCGTCAGTTCCGGCTTGTCCGCATGACCGAAGATAAAAACGGTGTCATCATCAAATTTCGCCTGAGCTTTTTCCAGCACTTTAATCCAGCTTCGGGAATCAGATCCGTCTGCGGTGCGGTACACGGGAATCATATTGTTGAACATCAGATCGCCCATGTGAACCACATTGTCGTTCTCGAAATGGTACATCACATCTCCAAAAGTGTGTCCGTTTCCGAAATGATAACCGGTCACTTTTTCATTTCCGAGATCAATTCTGTATTCCTTTTCAAAAAGAACCGTTGCATAACGCTGTTCAGCGAGTTTTTTGCTTTTTTCCGCGGCCATCCGCTGCAGTTCTGGCACGCGCTGGTGAGCGACAACTTTCGTATTCTGATCTTTAAAGGCGATATTTCCTGAAGTATGGTCGCCATGGTGATGGGTATTGCATAGATAAAGAACCGGTTTTCCTTTTGAAGAAATTCCGTCCAGCACGGGCTGAATGGAATCGGCAAATTGCGAATCGATGATGAGAAACCCGTCTTTGGCTTCAAAAACTCCTACCGTTCCACCCTTATTCGTGTAGCGGGAGACATTTCCGCGGATTTTTCGCAGATCTCCTGCACGTAGAGTCAAAGGATCAAACATGCTCCGTTTCATTGGAGTAACACAGCTCAATAAGCTTGGCACCAATGCCAGACCCAAACCGGCTGAAAAAGTGGTGGCGAGAAATTCTTTGCGGTCCATCTGATAAATTTTTACTAAAAATAAGTAAAAATTTTAAGATGAAGGGGTAAGGTATCTCAGAAAAGGTTTTACTTTATGGATTTGTCGTAGATAATTTCTCTGGTTTACATAAATCACCACATTTCCAAAAATCAAAAAGAAAAACACACTCCAGAAAAGAAACGGCGAGAAACCCTGAACCGGTGAAAAACTAAACCGGAAAACGTTATATACCGCCTCGGAATGATCATAAATCTCAAAAATATTCGGCAGTAAGACCGCGAATGAACTGACGAAAATGGCCTCAGGTTGCTGGTAATAAGTCAGGACATAATTTTCGTATTTTTTTGCCAGTTTAAAATCTTGTTGGTGCACCAGATAATTGATCAAAGGGAAAAACGTAAGGGCTACGACTGCCAATGTCAGCACATACTTAAAAACGAATACACCGGTAAACTGTGCCAAAATCAATAACAGGAATATAATGCATACACCAATTTTTATCGTTTCCTTCAGAATTCCCAGATTGATCTGCCGGTACATTTTCTTTGTGAATCTACTTTTATCGTTTAAATCCAAGCTGCCATCCCAATAGAGTTTAAGATCATTCTGCCAGCTGTTTTTCACTTTTTCAAATGTATCCTCAAAACTCAGATTCTCCTCTTTCTCCAGATCAGAAATCTGAGAAACAAAATGATCCTGAACTTCCATTAAAATATCGATCGGAAGTTTTTTATCCAGAAGGTAGTTACGGATTTCGGTGAGTTGCATTTCATTCATGACATTTTCAGATATTTGAGAAAAGGTTTTACTTTTTCTATCTGTCTGAGATATTGTTTTTGTGACAAAAGTGAATAAAAAACTCCAAAAAGGACAATCAATAAACTGATTACTACGAAAAAGAGTTCTCCAAAACCATCTGAAAAAGAGAGAATCTTCTGATATTTTTCAGGCGATTTTTCCAGGGTTCCTAAAATATTAATAACCGGTGAAAACAGCACCAAGAAAATAAAAACAGAATGCTGGTGCAAAGTTAATACATAAGGTGCGTATTTCTTTGCAAGCCTGAATTGACGAAAGTCTCTTACATAATTCACCAATGCATATCCAATTGTTCCCAAAAGAAGAACAATGGTAAATATCATAAAGAAATGAGGGCCTGAGAAATTTGCTGCCAACAAAATTAAGATCAATGGAACTGACGAATACTTAAGCGCGGTCCAAAAGTTTTCGGTCTCAATCTGTCTTTTCATTTTCCTCATAAAGTCTGAAACATCTTCCAAATTTAGTTCTCCCTTCCAGTAAGGTTTTAATTCATTGTCCCAACTCCTTTTAGTTCTTGAAAACGCCTCCACAAAACTCAGATTCTCATCTTTCTCCAGATCAGAAATCTGGGAAACAAAATGATCCTGAACTTCCATTAAAATATCGATCGGAAGTTTTTTATCCAGTAGGTAGTTACGGATTTGGGTGAGATGGGTTTCGTTCATTATGTTTTGAGATATTTCAGAAAAGGTCTTATTCTTTCGACGCGTTTCAGGTATTCCTGTTGCGAGACGAGTGCAAAGAAACTAATGCTAATGATGGAAAAGTAAACAACAACAGCCAGTAGATCAGAATCGAACGCAAAACTGGTGAAAAACTCCATAAATCGCGCAGCTCCCTGTCGGTAACCGGAAATTACCTGATAAAAAGAGTATGCAAATACAAAATTTATGAAATTAAAGGATTGGTAAAGGGTCAGGACATAATCATCATATTTTTTCGGAAGCATAAACGTTTTCCATCTTAGGAACAGATTTACAATGGGCCAAAGCACTATTCCCAGTATCGCGATAAGAAAGAATCCGGTAAAATACTGCAGTGTTAATACTTTAGAGACAAGAGCGAGAATTACAATTGCCACTAAGGAATGTTGGAAACTTCTTTTGAGGGAAGTCCAGATCAACAGCCTTTCGAATTTACGCGCCAGGTCGTTTCTATCGAACAGATCCCAACCACCATTCCAGTAAGGCTTCAACTCCTTCTGCCAGCTTTTTTTTACTTTTTCAAATGCCTCCTCAAAACTCAGATTCCCATCTCTCTCCAGATCAGAAATCTGGGAAACAAAATGGTCCTGAACTTCCATTAAAATATCAATCGGAAGTTTTTTCTCCAAAAGGTAGGTGCGGATTTGGGTGAGATGGGTTTCTGTAATCATGACAGCAAAGCATTAATTTTTTTCTGGTGAAGGTAAAGTAACTGAATCTGTATAGCCAAATTGTAAACAAGTACACCAGCCTGGATAATACTCTTTAAATTACGCTGTGATGTAAAAAGAATTTCAGCAATCAGTCCTGAAAAAAAAAGTAACAGAATGCTCACAATAATATTTCTGAGTATTAGGGGATGGAAGTTAAGGTGAATAAAATGAGAAAGTTTCAGTTTCTTTTCAATAAGTAAAAACAACGCTAAACCAACGAAAACCGTTAACATTGCGACTGAAATAAACACCTGGAAAGGCTGATAAATCATCATAAAAAGTATGGAAACCATCGCTGCTAAACCGGATAATCTGATTAAACTTCTAAATCTGCTTCCGATGATTTCCGCCTCAATTCTTGCCACTTTTTTAAAGGAAAGAATATCCGTGCGTACCATCTGAAGTTCTCCGTGCCATTTTAATTTCGACCTTAAGAACGCATCCTGAAACACGGCACCTTTCTGCATCTTTTCAGTAACTTCCGAAACAAAATGATCTAAAATTTCACAAAATAATGACTTAGAAAGCTTTTTCGTCAGCAGATACTTTCTAATTTCCAGTTCATGCTCTGTTTTAAACACGCTCATATATTAAAAATTGCATTTAAATTAAAAAGATAAGATTTCATTTCCTCTTCCTGCGTCACCTGCTGTCTTTTTCCTTTTTCGGTGAGCAGGTAATATTTACGGTCGCGTCCGTTTACATTTTGGATCTCGGACCGGATGATTCCATCATTTTCCAGTTTATGAAGAAGCGGATAAAGCGCACCTTCGGTCATTTCCAGCTCTCCCTTCGTGAGCTCCTTCGCCCGTTGCGTGAGCTGGTAACCGTACATCTTCACTTCTGTCGTCAGCAGTTTGAGGATGATGTTCTGAAGGGTTCCTTTGTATAAAGCGTTCTTTTTCATATGCATAACAAAGTTATACATAATTTTCTTATGCATAAAAATAAATCTGATATTTTTTAACTTTTCAGTCGCTTAATCTTTAAATTTGCTCCAATGCAAACCGAAAAAATTATTTTAGGCATCGATCCTGGCACCACGATCATGGGTTTCGGCATTATTTCTGTGGAAAAAGGAAAAATGAAAATGATTTCCATTCATGAACTGATTCTTAAAAAATATCCGAACCACGAAACGAAGCTGAAGATTATTTTCGACAAAACCCTTGCGTTGATTGATGAATATCATCCGGATGAAGTTGCTCTTGAAGCGCCTTTTTTTGGAAAAAATGTTCAAAGTATGCTGAAACTGGGGCGTGCACAAGGCGTGGCGATGGCGGCTTCTCTTCACCGTGATATTCCGATTACCGAATATTCGCCGAAAAAAATAAAAATGGCGATCACCGGAAACGGAAACGCAAGCAAGGAACAGGTTGCCGGAATGCTGCAGAGTCTGCTCGGTTTAAAGGAATTTCCTACGAAATATCTCGATGCATCTGACGGTTTGGCGGTTGCGGTTTGCCACCATTTCAACTCCGGAAATGTGGTCGCAGACAAAAATTACACCGGCTGGGACAGTTTCCTGAAGCAGAATCCGGACCGTTTAAAATAACTTAAATCCCTAATTTACAGATGTTTATTTTGTAAAATAAATTTACAGAAAATACACAAAACATTTACTTGGTTAAACCTAATACTATCTGTAACATTGTTACGTTTTAAAATACCAATTGAATATGAAAGCGCAAAACATTAGTACAAATCCCGTTAACCATAAAATGAACTGGTTTCAGCATTTTCTCCTGATCTGCTCCGGCGGGAATATTCATATTTTAAGAAAAACACCGTCTGAATGGAACAAATTTGCAGGGATCGGCGGAATTGTTCTGTTTACCGCTATTTTCGCGACACTTTCTGCAGGCTATGCGATGTTTACAGTGTTTGATGACGTTTGGATTTCAACAGCATTTGCCGTTTTGTGGGGCTTAATGATCTTTAATCTGGACCGCTACATCGTTTCCTCCATCAAAAAAACAGGAACCTGGTGGAATCAGGTTTTAATGGCCGTCCCTAGACTTATTTTAGCTACATTTCTCGGAATCATTATTTCCAAACCCCTGGAACTGAAAATCTTCGAAAAGGAAGTCAACAAACAGCTGAATACCATCATACAAAGAAACAAGACCCAGCTGCAGGCCGAAATGAACGGCAGGATCCTGCAGCAGTCGGGACCTTTTGAAACCGAAAAAAAAGAAATTCAAACCAAAATCGCTGATTATCAGAAATCTTACGACTCAGCCTCGGTGGAACTGGAGAAAGAAATTCTTGGAAAACAAAGCGGTTTAACCAGTGGAAAAGTGGGTTTCGGCTCTAACGCAAAACGGAAATCTGAACTTAAGGAACAGCGCCGCCAGGATCTGGAAAACTATCAGAAAACAGTGACTCCACGTCTTGATTATCTGGACAAGGAAATCTCGAAAGTCTATACCAACATCGAAACTGAAAGAAATAAAACAGAAACCTTTGAAGACCGTTTCAACGGTTTTGCGGCGCGGCTTCAGGCTTTGGACGAACTGGGGAAAAACTCCGCCATCATTGGTTTGGCTGCAACATTTATTATGGGACTTTTCATTTGTCTGGAAATTTCGCCGGTTTTGGTGAAGCTCATTTCATCCGTAGGACCGTATGATTATCTGCTTGAAAAAACCGAGAATGATTTCCGCCTCTATTCCAAAGAAAAAATTGAGAAAGGCAACGCCGGAACTGATTACCGTATCGATGACTTCAAGGAAAATCTCAGGAAAAAAAGCTAAAATTAAAGCCTTTCAAAATCATGAAAGGCTTTAATTTTCTGACAGTTTAAGAATCAGCGGTTCCACAATCTGTTTTTGGGAATAGTATTGAGCGCTGCACATCTTCGCTTTCAGCGTATAGTTGCCTTTTCTGATTTTCAGATAATTTTTGCCTCCTTTTGAAATGGGCAGATTGTAGATTTCGTTTCCGTTTATTTCCACGATTCTTACAATGATATCGCAGTTCGAAAAATTGTCAATAACAACAGCAGTAAAAGGGTCTTCCACATCATCATCGCCCAAAAGATAAGTCAGGACTTCCGCTGTTCGCAGGTTCTTCCCTTTTTTTTCAAGTTCCGTCAATTCATAAAATTCTCTGGCTTCACTATTTTCTGAAACGGTTGCACTCTTACCTGCAGGAAACTGCGTTTCTACAGTTTTGCAGCTGGTAAGAAAGACCACAAAAAAAAGTACCAGAAATTTATTCATGTAACGAATTTAAAAAAAACCTGCCATAGTGGAGACCCTGGCAAGTTTTTTAAATGTTATATCTTGAGTTTTTAAACCGAATAATTCGGCGCTTCCTGCGTGATGATCACATCGTGCGGATGCGATTCTTTCAGTCCGCTTCCGGTAATCATGACCATTTTGCCGTCCTTCTGTAAAGTGTCGATGTCTTTCGTGCCGCAGTAACCCATTCCGGCTCTGATGCCTCCAGTCAACTGAAATACGACTTCTTCGAGTTTTCCTTTGTGTGGAACGCGGCCTTCAATTCCTTCCGGAACAAATTTTTTGGCTTCGCTCTGGAAATAACGTTCTTTCCCGCCACGTCTCATGGCTGAAAGCGATCCCATTCCCTGATATGCTTTGAATTTCCTTCCCTGGAAGATGATTTCTTCGCCCGGCGCTTCATCCGTTCCAGCCAGAAGTGAACCCAACATTACCGCGTTTGCTCCGGATGCCAAGGCTTTCACGATATCTCCGGAAAGTTTTACACCACCATCAGCAATTACTGCAACATTCTTGCTTTTTGCATATTCAAAAACATTATAAATTGCTGAAAGCTGCGGCACTCCTACCCCTGCCACAACTCTTGTTGTACAGATGGAACCCGGACCAACCCCAACTTTCAGAATGTTTGCGCCGGCCTTTATCAAATCTTTTGCCGCTTCGGCAGTAACAATATTTCCCCCAACGATATCCAGATCCGGGAAGTTTTTGCGGATTTCTGAAATTTTATCCAGCACGCCTTTCGAATGTCCGTGTGCAGAATCTACCGCGATAATGTCTACTCCGGCTTTTACGAGGGCCGAAACTCTTTCGATTGTATCCTCACCCACTCCAACTCCGGCGCCGACAATCAGTCTGCCGCTTTCATCTTTGTTGGCGTTTGGATATTCAAGTTGATTGTCGATATCTTTTATCGTAATCAAACCTACCAGTTTAAAATCTTTGTCAACGATCGGAAGTTTTTCTACACGGTTTTTTAAGAGGATATCTTTTGCCTCTTCGAGATTCGTGGCTTTATCGGAAGTGATGAGTTTGTCTTTTGTCATCAGTTCCTCCACCTTTGCACTGAGGTTTTCCTGATATTTTACGTCACGGTTCGTGATGATGCCGATGAGTTTGTTGTTTTCATCAACAACCGGAAGGCCGGAAATCTTGAAATTGGCCATCATTTCTTTGGCCTGCGCTAAAGTATGATCCTTTGACAAGGTAACCGGATCTGAAATCATTCCGTTTTCCGAACGTTTCACGCGGTACACCTGCGCTGCCTGTTCGGCGATGGGCATGTTTTTATGAATGAAACCAATTCCGCCGACTCTGGCGAGTGCGATCGACATTTCTGCTTCGGTTACCGTATCCATTGCTGCAGACACGATGGGAACATTAAGAGTAATTTTATCGGAAAGCCGTGATTTCAGGGAAACCTGATGTGGCAGAACTTCTGAATAAGAAGGGATAAGAAGAACGTCATCGAAAGTGATGGCAGTTTCTACGATTTTGCTGTGAATAGACATCTTTACTTTCTTTGCAAAATTAAGGTATTTTTTTTAAAAATAAAAATCGTTTGGATTTTGTTAATTAAAATTAATTTAGAGATCGTCTTTTCAAAAAAATAACCCCAGATTTTTCTGAAGTTATTTTTAATTTATTTGGAAACGAGCTTTCTGACGTCTTTTTTCTCGGAATAATTAATGAGCCTGGAGATATCATCGGCGGTGAATTTGCCGGAAACATCTACGAAAACCAGTTCGCTGCCCGAATGTACGGTAATCATCAGTTTTTTAATGACCTCGCCGGCCTGTTTCGCCTGAAACTTTATAGTCTCATTTTCTTTTTTAACCGTCATCCATTCTTCGAAACGGTTCGTGGTTAAATATTTGGCAAAATCCGCGAGCATTTTCGGATTTCCGTTTTCCACGGCCATCACCTTCACATCAGAAACTTTCCGGATGAGGTTGATGAGCTCCTCACTTTCGCCTTCTTCACGAAGCGTTCTCGCTACTATAGGCTTTGCAAGAAACATCGGAACATTGATGCTCGTAAACGTCGCGCCTTTGTAATCGTAATGCGGATTATCGAAGAAGCCCATATTCGGGTGATGCGATACCACGCAGGACTGCAAACTGAAAATAAATAAAAAGGCAGCAAGTAAGATTGAGAGTTTTTTCATGATTTTAGTTTAAAGATTTTACACTTCCGCCGCTGGTCGTTTTAATCACACCTGAAGTATTTGTAGGTTTCCCTTTATACCTGACCGATGCACCGGAAGTTGCTGTTGCATTAAGCGTCTGGGTCGCATGGATTTTCAGGTTGGCGCCGGAAGTTGCGGAAACCGTTGCATTTGCGGCAACCAGGTCCTGCGCATTACAGTTTGCCGCACTCGTCAGGTCAAAAACTGCACTTTCAGTTCTCCCTACCACCGTCGACATGGAACCGCTGGTTCCGGTGACGGTGATTTTTCCGGTATCCACATCCAGTTTGGCGTTGGCGCCGGAAGTGATTTCCATTTCCACCGCATTGGAACTGATATCCGCATTGAGGCTGGAACCGGAGTTGATATCGGCTTTAAAATAATCTTCTTTTACCGTATTTACCGTGGTAAGGAGAGATCCCGAACTTAAGGCAACCGAGGAAAGTCTTGGCGCTTCAATCGTTACAAGCAGTTTTCTGAATTTCAGGTTGCTTTTGTCCTTATTTTTAACTGAAATCACCAGAATTCCATTTTCCACTTCTGTGGAAACATATTGCTGAAGGTTGGGATCGGTCTCTACAACCACCGTTTGTTTATTTCCCTGAGTGAAATTAACTTTAATGCCGTTCGAAACTTTGATTCCGGTAAATTTTCCCACGTTCCGAACCTGTGTAACGCCTTGTGAACTGATGTTTTCGGTCACCAAAGAGGTTCTTGGGGAAGAATTCTCCGCTTCGTTCACGAGCCTGTTGACGTCATCCATCGAGATTTTTCCGTCGAGCATCATCAGCACCGTATTGTCTTCGGAATTGATGCTTAAAAGAAGATCATCCAGAACCCCGTTTACCGCATCCGACGAAAGAAATTTTATCTTATTGTCTTTGCTGTTTACGGTCATCAGTTCTTCATATTTCATATTTTTAATGGAATTTGAAATATCCGTCTGAAGGTTCTGAAAAATATGCTGCTGTCTCTGATCCTGGTTGGATGATGATTCCGGTTTTTCAACGATCAGGATGCGTAATCCGTTGATTTTGCTCAGCAGCGGTTTGATCTGATCGAGTTCTGAATCACCGATATTCAGCTTGTTGAGCATATTGAACATCGGTTTGGCGATTTTTATTGAAGTAACGCCTTCGGCTTCCTGGTATTTTTCAAAAAGAATATCCAGTTTCTCTTTCTGCGCATTTACACTGAAGAAATACGAAAAGGTAAGGGCAAATATGAAGAGTAATTTTTTCATTATTAAAATTTTTAGTAATCCATGTTTAAGTTGTTTAGGGCATCGGTTTGTGCCACTGTTTTTGACACATTTTCAGAAAGAATACGGAAGGAATACTTGGTGAGGTCAATCGCTTCCTGCTCACTTTCTATTTTCTGTCCGTTGATGATCACATAATCAGATTCATAATCGGAATTCGAAACATTACGGACTGGTGCTGATTTTAATGGAGCTGAATTCTGAACAAAATGAGGTCTCACTTGTTTTTTCAATCTTCCGCGTTTCGGCAGAATCTTATCCAAAACATCCTCATTATTTCCGCTGATTGCAGAATCAGAGACCAGACTGTCGGAAGCGACCGTTACGGAATCTTCGGTTTGAACGGCAGCGATGATGTTGCTGTTTTCAAAATCATTTTTCTGTTTTTTGATTTCGTTTTCCACCAAAAGGCTCTGTTCGCTGTGGGTTGGTCCGTTAAAAAATTTGAAGACCATTCCGAGGGAAACAAGCAGTACAAGACTTGCTGCCATCAGGAATATTTTCGGAAAAGAGGCGCCTTTCTTTCCTGAAACTTCAGGACTTTTAACATCGGTGTTTTCGGCTTTCGCTAAAAAATCCTCGAAATTCCAGTCCATTTTTTCTTCTTTCAGTCCGCGGAGGATTTCGTTGTATTTTTTCTGTGATTTATCGTTCTGCATGATGAGTCATTTATAAATTTTCAATGATTCTGTTTTCGAAGTCCATGAGTTTCTGAATCTGCTCCTTGATTTTCTGACGCGCGCGCATCAGATTCACCCGGACTGCATTTTCCTCCATTTCCAAAACTTCGGCTATCTCTTTCACTTCATATTCCTCTACATCTTTCAGGTGAATTACGGCTTTCTGTTTTTCCGGAAGCTCGCTGATGAACTGAAGAATCTGTTCCTTTAAATTGTTCGTATCCATCTGATATCTTTCGCTCCTGTACATCTGAAAATCTGCAAAACCCATTTTTACGTCGTGGTGCCTTAACCGGTTCAGGCATTCGTTTTTAACAGATTTCAGGGCATAGGATTTCAGGCTTCCAAAACTCGCGAGTTCTTCTTTTTTCTGCCAGAATTTCAGCATCAGATCCTGAACAACATCTTCCGCTTCGTCACTGCTCATCACGAATCTTTTCGCAAAACGGTACATTTCGTCCTTAAGGCAAAATACCGTATCTCTGAAAGTCTCGTGAGTCATAGTTTTGTTTCTGTAGGTAAGACAACTAATTTGTGAAATATATTACATCAAAATAAAAAAAACTTCAAAACGAATTTGAAGTCTGATGTTTTCTATCAAAATGTAACCAGGTAATATGTGAGTGAGTACCCATCAGTATTCCGCGTAAACATATTTAAAAATCTCTTTATCTTTATCTGTAAAAGCCATTTTCCTTCTTTCCATCACTCTGGCCGCAACTTCGTACGCTTTGTCCAGTCTGAATTTTTCATCTCCTTTCATTCCGCCCCAGCTGAAATTAGCGATATAATTTGGCGGGAAACCCGGTTTAAAAATATTTCCGGCCATACCGACAACCGTTCCGGTGTTGAATTGCGTGTTAATAGCGGCTTTCGAATGGTCTCCCATAATCAGTCCGCAAAACTGTAAACCGGTGTCCTCAAAATCCTTGAGCCTGTAATTCCATAATTTAACGGTGGAATAATTGTTTTTGAGGTTTGAAGAGTTCGTGTCTGCACCGAGATTGCACCATTCGCCAATTACAGAATTCCCAACAAATCCGTCATGACCTTTGTTTGAATATCCGAACATGACAATATTGTTCACTTCGCCGCCGACTTTTGAATGTGGACCAACGGTTGTAGCACCGTAAATTTTAGCACCCATATTGAATTTCGATTCTTCGCACAGCGCAATGGGACCGCGGAGATTGCAGCCTTCCATAACTTCGGCATTTTTCCCGATATAAATTTTGCCAGTTTTGGTATTTAAAGTGGAATATTCCACCGACGCGCCTTCTTCAATAAAAAGATCTTTTCTATCGCCCAAAAAACCGTTTGTTGATGACAGTTCCTGAGAAATCCGGCCTTTTGCAAGTAAATCGAAATCGAAATCGATGGCTTTTTGGTTATAGGAGAACAGATCGGTGGTTTTTTTGAAAAAAGTAAGCTCCTCATCAATGTCCGTCATCTTTTCGATATGGCTCAATGAAAAGTTCTGCATGTTGATTTTCACGGCCAGAAGTTCGTTTTCATAGACCAATGCTTCACCAAGTTTGAGATTTTTAATCTGATCCAGCACCTGAACAGAAGGCAGAAAGTTCGGAACGATGAAAAGGCTTTCTATGGGTTCCGGTTTTTTAAATTTGTGCTGAAGAAAATCTTCGGTGCTATAAGAAATATCGGAACTGTCCAGTAATTTCTGCCACCTTTCAGAAAAAGTCAGGACTCCGCAGCGCATTTCTGCAACAGGCCGGGTAAAAGTGAGCGGAAGGAAGTCTTCCCAATACTGCGCGTCCGAAAAAACAAGCTGCATATAAAATCTATTTTAAAGGTATATTTTCTTTTCAAATTTACAAATAAAAAAAGTCCTTCAAAAAATTGAAAGACTTTTTTATAAAATGCTGCAAAAAATTATTTTGCGAATTTCTTGTATTTGTTCATGAACTTGTCTACTCTACCAGCAGTATCTACCAATTTGGTTTTACCGGTGTAGAATGGGTGAGAAGTAGATGAGATCTCCATTTTGATCAAAGGAAAGCTTTCTCCTTCGTATTCGATGGTATCTTTCGTATCTGCTGTAGATTTGCAGATGAACATCTCGTCGTTACTCATATCTTTGAATACAACAAGTCTATAATTTTCTGGGTGGATTCCGTTTTTCATAACTGATTATTTAAATTTTAGAAAATTTGCTTTTGAAACAGTAATGGTATTCCTCTGCCAAATTTTAGACTGCAAAAATAGAACTTTTTTTTGAATACCCAAAGAAGAAACCTAAAATTTTTAAACGTATTTGTTTTCACTAATTTTCATTAAATTTGAAATCCTTAATTCTACTCTTATGAAACTTAAAATACTGAGCGCGTTTGGTTTTTGGGCACTGCTTATGGTTTTTTCCTGCAACCGCGACGATATTTCCTTTGATCCGCCGACTCAGGACCTGAGATTTTCTCGTGACACGGTATTCTGTGATACCGTTTACCATCAGGTACGGTCAGAAACCTATGCCGTGAAAGTTTATAATGATGAAGATAAAGATATTTTAATTCCAACCATTTCCCTTTTTGGCGGAGTAGAATCTCCTTACCGCATCAATGTCGATGGGAAATCGGGATTTGAATTCACTGATGTTCCTTTGAGAAAAAAAGACAGCCTTTATATTTTTGTGGAAATCGCACCGACAGCAAACGGCGTACAGGCGATTGCCGAAGACCAGATCATTTTTAAAAGTCCGGCTTCCACCCAGCATGTTACGCTGTTTTCAGTCGTTCAGGATGCTGAATTTTTTGTCAAAACAGGCTCAAACACGAATATTTTGACCGGAAATGTGACCTGGACCAATAACAAAGCCAAAATTATTTACGGCGATTTAACGGTAGGACCGGGATCTGTTCTCAACATTGAGCAGGGCACGAAAGTATATTTTCATAAAAACAGCGGAATGAAAATTTCTGCTGGTGCAATCATGAATGTAAACGGAGATCTGACCAGTGAAGTGATTTTCCGTGGCGACCGGAACGACACCAAATACGACACGGTCCCAAAAAACTGGAATTCCATCCGTTTCGAAACCGGATCACAGCTCAATATGAATTACGCGAGGGTTTTCGGTGGAACAAGAGGGCTGGATATGAAAGAAACCACGGCCAATATCAAAAACACCATTATCCACACTTTCCAGGAATATGGTATTTATGCAGTGAATTCAACTGTCAATGCTCAAAACCTGGTCATGAACAACTGCGGCAATGCTGCTTTCGGGATTTTCAAAGGTGGAACATACAATATCGATCATTCAACCGTCGCCAATTACTGGAATCTAAATATGACCACCGCCGCTTTCGGAATTTACGCAACTAACGAATGGGTGAATCCTGACGGGCAGACGGAAAACGGTGCTTTGACATTCAATCTGAAGAATTCAGTTGTTTATGGGAATATACCCAATGCGGTACAGTTCAAACCGATTTCAGGACAGACATTTAACTATCAGATTCAGAATTCCCTCCTGAAATACGACAGCAGTGCAGGATTCGTATTTGATGCCAATCCTAATATCATCTCTTCCATAAAAAATCAGGATCCGAAATTCATAAATTATTTTACGGAAATGATGAATTTACGCGTGGCTGCCGATTCACCCGCTAAAAACAAAGGAGATGTGGCTGTTGCGGCAACCGTTCCTTTTGACATTGTAAAAGTCGGAAGAACATCCAGCCCTACTGCAGGCGCTTACCAATAAATTTATTGAATTATGGAAATTACAAAACTCCAGCAGGAAGCAGATGAATGGATAAAAAAAGTTGGGGTCCGGTATTTCAACGAACTGACGAATATGGCGATGCTCACCGAGGAAGTGGGTGAAGTGGCGAGAATTATTGCGCGGCGTTATGGCGAACAGAGCGAAAAGGAAAGTGACCTTTCCAAAGATCTTGGGGAAGAACTCGCCGATGTTCTTTTTGTTGTTTTATGTCTGGCCAATCAAACAGGAACTGATCTTCAGGCCGCTTTTGACGCCAAGATGAAAAAGAAAACCGAAAGGGATGCCGACCGTCATCAAAATAACAAAAAACTACAATAACTGCTGTCTTCGATATGTTTTTAAAAAAGTCAAAATTGCTGGGAAATAAGACCATAGAAATCAGCGGTTCCAAAAGCATTTCGAACCGTCTGCTGATCCTGCACCAGCTTTTTGAAAACATCATTATAGAGAACATTTCCAATTCTCAGGACACGCAGCTTCTAAAAAAAGCGCTGGAAAGTGATGCACCGGTCATCGATATTCACCATGCCGGTACCGCGATGCGCTTTCTGACCTCTTATTTTGCGATTCAGGAAGGAAAAACGGTGATTTTAACCGGTTCTGAAAGAATGAAACAGAGGCCTATAAAACCGCTCGTAGATGCGCTGAATGAATTGGGCGCTGACATTACCTACACAGAAAATGAAGGGTTTCCACCTTTGAAAATCATCGGAAAAAGACTCACGAAAAACACCGTTCATATCCCTGCAGATATTTCGAGCCAGTTCATTTCGTCCTTAATGCTGATCGGACCAAAACTGGAAAACGGTCTCGAAATTCATCTGGAAGGCAAGGTCACGTCGCGGCCATATCTGGATATGACCCTTAAAATTCTCAGAAATCTCGGCATTCCGAATCACGGAGAAGGGAATCTTATTCAGATATCCCCAAACCTGGAAACTGAAAAAACCTCACAGCTGATTAAATTTGTGGTGGAAAGCGACTGGAGTTCCGCCTCCTATTTTTATTCGCTGGCCGCGATCGGGCGGCAGTGTATCAATCTAAAATATTTCCGGCCCTATTCACTTCAGGGCGATTCGGTGATCAAGGATCTTTACTGGAGTTTCTTTGGCGTTAATACCATTTCGGAAGGTTCGGACAGCAGAATTTCGCTTCTGCCGGAACAGCAGTTTAGTTATCCGCAGAAAATTATCGTGAATATGAACGACTGTCCGGATATTGCACAGACGCTTTGTGTTACCGCGACGGCGCTGAATATTCATTTTGAGATCACTGGATTGTCGACTTTAAAAGTAAAGGAAACCGACCGGCTTCAGGCTTTGAAGAACGAACTGTTTAAAATCGGCTGTATCTCTGATATTACTGAAGATTCCATTTTCTCTGTAAAGTTTTTTGAACCGAATGAAAACATTATCATCGAGACGTATAACGATCACCGCATGGCCATGAGCTTTGCGCCTTTCTGTCTCGTGAAAGAACTGAATATTGAAAGCACAGACGTCGTTGAAAAATCATATCCTGACTTTTGGCGGGATTTTGCTGAACTTATTGAATAATACATAAATGACAATCATCATCACAGGAACATCTTCGGGAATCGGTTTTGCTTTGGCAGAGTTTTTCGGGAAAAAAGGACATCATGTTTTCGGGCTGAGCAGAAAATTGGTGGAATCACCTTATTTTACAACCATTCCAACCGATATTACCGATAATGACCAGGTCGGGAATGCCATATCAGAAATTTTAAAGACAGAAACCCGTATCGATGTGCTGATCAACAATGCGGGAATGGGAATGGTGGGTGCCGTGGAAGATTCTTCAAAGGAAGACATCCTGAAGCTCTTCAACCTGAATCTGGTTGGTGCAGTACAGATGATGAGCGCCGTGTTACCTTCAATGCGCGGACAGAAAGCAGGAAAAATCATCAATGTTTCGAGCCTTGGTTCCGAAATGGGTCTGCCGTTCCGTGGATTTTATTCCGCCTCCAAATCAGCGCTGGATAAAGTGACTGAAGCCATCCGTTACGAAGTATATCCGTGGAATATCGAAGTCTGCACGCTACATTTAGGCGACATCAAAACAAAAATCGCCGAAAACCGGGTAAAAACAAAGGTTTCGGAACCGTATCAACAAACCTTCGATCATGTATATGCTTTGATGAATGCGCATGTTGATGAAGGCTCAGAACCCAACGAAGTGGCTGAGTATATTGAAAAGCTGCTGAATAAAAAGACAGCCTGGAAGGCCCATTATTACTTCGGGAAATTCGGTCAGAAAATCGGTGTGCCGCTTAAATGGATACTGCCACAGCTTTTTTATGAAAAACTCATGAAGAAATATAATAAACTCAGCTAATTAGAGTTGACATTAGATATCCCTTTCCGTTGAAAATTCATTTGCTTTCTCTGTTTTTTTTCTGCTGTGTCTTAGCGAACGCACAGCAAAAGGAGTTTTGGCTCATCGATGTGAAAACGGAGCAGAAAAAGCAGGTAAAAGACTCTCTCACGGCTGTGAAGTTCCTTGACTCGCTTTCACAGAACAGTTACTATCTCACGGAACTTAAAAACGTCGCGGTTAACGGAAACAAAACAGAAATCTTCTATGACAAAGGAAAGAACTTCAATGAAGCAACGGTCAAGGTTTCAGATTCCTTGGCCAGAACACTGAACACAAAACCTCAGTTCTTCACCAAAAACCTCGATTCTCTTAAGAGGGTCATCAACAGGAATTTTATCGATAAGGGTTACGCATTCAGCCGGATCAAAACACGCTTTCTGGGCATGAACAAAGGCGTTCCGGAAGTGGAAATCAATGTGAACAAAGGCAACCAGCGCAAGATCAACGCATTCGTCATCAAAGGGTATGAAAAGGTTCCGAAACGTTTTGTGAAGAATCTGGAAAAGGAGTTTCAGGGGAAAATCTACGATGACCGCAACCTGGTTCAGATCAATCAGTCGCTGCAGAACCATCCCTTTATCACTTTGGAAAGGCCTCCGCAGACGCTTTTCACGAAAGATTCCACCCAGGTCTTCCTCTTCCTTCAGAAAAAGAAATCCAACACTTTCGATGGGGTCATCGGTTTCGGGAACGACAAGACCGATAAGTTCACGTTTAACGGAAGCCTGAATGTGAACTTCCGGAACATGTTCAACGGGTTCGAAAGCATTAACATCTTCTGGCAGCGGAACCCCGATAAAGGCCATACTTTCGACCTGCAGAGCGACATCCCCTATCTTTTTAAGTCGAATCTGGGTACCAATATCAATGTGAATATTTACCGGCAGGATTCCACCTTCGCTACCGTAAAGTTTCTGCCGTCGGTGTATTATCATATAAATAACCGCCAGAAACTGGGGCTTCGAGGAACTTTTGAGTCCTCCACAGTCCTCGATTCCCTCTATGTACAGGGGTCTGATTTCACTAAAAAAGGAATTGGAGTATGGTACGATTTCAGCGAGCCTTCGGAAGTCGAACTGTTTATGTACCGGACGAAACTGCGCGCAGAATATGATGTGCTCTCGGTCCTGTATGCCGGTGAGGAAAGTTCTTCGGCCCAGTCACGGTATTATTTTTATGGGGAAAGGAACTTCCACATCAAAGGAAACAATTACCTGAACCTGAAGGCTGAAGGAGCGCTGCTGAACTCGAAGACGGAACTAACCTCCAATGAACTGCTGCGTTTCGGCGGCTGGAATTCGTTGCGGGGATTCAATGAGAATTCCCTTCTGGGGGATTACTATGCGCTGGGCGGCGCCGAGTATCGCTATCTGATCGGGAACCAGGCCTTTTTCGATGTCTTTGGGCAGTATGCGCAGCTCAACAACAAAACTCTGGCCCAGAAGCCCAAGCTCTACAGCTTTGGACTTGGCTTTAATTTCTTTCTCCCGATCGGTCTCATGAGTTTCCAGATTTCGAATGGGAATGAATTCGGTAACCCTGTGAAGTTCGGGGATACGAAGATCCACTGGGGAATTTTGACGAAGTTTTAATTATTATATGGTTATCTCTGGAAGTCCAGTTTTACATTATCCATTTGGTTCTTCACTTTGTACAGAATGATGCCGAAATTTGTGCAAAAATCGACAAATTGCTGCGCAGACTCCTAAAATAAGTAGAGAACTTTAATTTGCAACTCATAATTACGAACTAATGACTAAAAGCAAACCCTATCAGTATTGTTTAAAATTCAAATACTTTTCATCAGTGAAGTTCAGAACAATGGTGTTTTTCTTGGTGATGATTTCGGCGACTCTCTGTGCGCAGGAAATTAAAATCAATGGTATACAGCGGGATGGCAAACTACGCTGGGATGATTTCCCGGAAAAAGATGACCCCAATTTTTCTTTTGATGCTTATATAAAATACTATTACACATTCAATATACCACGTTTTAAATTAAAAAATAACGTTTTCGTTCCGGCCGAGGTTGTTGGTACATTGCAGTTCAACCAAAACGAATCCTGGGTACGTCCCGGAAAACAAAATGACGAACTTTTGACACATGAGCAAGGCCATTTTAATATAGGCATATTGACTATAAGAGAAATAATGAAAGAACTGAAATCGATGCGATTTCAACCACACGAAAAAAACCCAAAATCAATATTTGATGGAATTGTACAAAAAATAAAGAATAAATATAATGAGATGGAAAAAAATTATGATTTAGAAACCAACCATTCGCTGGATAAGGAAAATCAAGAAAAATGGAATTCTTTCTTTAGAAAACAACTTCCTGAATTATGCGACAAACCGCAGAAGGATTAGCTTCCAGCTTCTAACGGCTTTCGGCTTGATGCAGCTGGCAGTCAGCTTCCCGCAACCTTGACCCGCATTTATCACCTTGAGTCGGTAGTGTCCAACATCTGATATCTGAAGTCCTTACCTCTTGGTTCTTAACACAAAAAAAGCCCATCAAACTAAATTGATGAGCTTTAAAAAAAACTGGCGGCGACCTACTCTCCCGCTTTCGCAGTACCATCGGCGCTAGAGGGCTTAACTTCTGTGTTCGGAATGGGAACAGGT
>NZ_VOXE01000001.1:766626-907314 GCF_008014695.1 Chryseobacterium sp. | reverse complement strand
ATCCTTCAGAATTCCTTTAACCAGTTTTTCACTGACCTCTAAACGGCTTCCCTGCGGCGCATCAATTCTCATCTGAAAATCGGAACTGTCCGATACCGGCATGATGTCCGTACCGAGTGATTTCATCATCAGGAAAATAAGCAGTCCGCACAGGATCATGTATCCTGAAAATAATGCCAGAGTCCTGCCTGACCATTTTCTTAAGCGGTGGCTGTAACCCGTTCGGAACTTATAGAAAAAGCTTCTGTCTTTTCCGGATCTTTTTTCGGTGTGTTTGTTTTTCATCATCCAGTTGGCCAGAATAGGAACAAAGGTCTGGGAGGCTACAAAGGAGGCTGCCATTGCGAATGCTACAGCCATAGAAAGGGGCAGGAACATATCTTTCGGAATTCCGGTCATGATAAACGCTGGGGTCAGTACGGCAAGGATGCATAGTAAAATAAGCAGTTTAGGTACTGAAATTTCGAGGACCGCATCCAGTATAGCTTTCGGTTTGCTTTTGCCCATCTCCATATGCTGGTGGATGTTCTCGATGGTAACGGTGGCTTCATCTACAAGTATTCCTATGGAAAGTGCCAAACCGCTTAAAGTCATGATGTTGATGGTATAGCCGGCAAAATAGAGCGCCGATACTGCAGTTAAAATGGCAATCGGAATGGTCAGGACGACGATAAGTGCGCCCTTGAAATCACCCAGAAATAGAATAATCACCAATCCCGTGAAGATTGCTCCTAAAATGCCTTCATGAACCAGGTTCGAAAGTGATCTTTCAATGTATTTGGACTGATCAAATTCGTAGCGGACGTTCACCCCGTCGGGAAGCTGGTCTCTCAGTTTCGGGAGTGCTTTTTTGAGATGATCCACTGCGGTAAGGGTAGATGCATCTGCTTTTTTAATCACCGGAAGGTAAACGGAACGTTTCCCGTTGATGAGCGCGTATCCCACGGTTTGGTCGGCGGCATCCTGTACGGTGGCTACATCGCCTACATATAAAGTCCTTCCGTCCGCAGTCTGAATAGGAATGGAAAGAAATTCAGATGGGTCTTTCGCAATCGAATTGATAGGCGCCATATAATTGGTTTCACCGATCCTGATGTTTCCGGCAGGTGATGGATGGCTGCTTTTGGTGATGGCCAGCGTAATTTCTTCGGGACTCAAGCCATTGCTCTGCATCGCAGCAGGATCGATATTGATGACTATGGAGCGGATGTTTCCGCCGAAAGGAGCTGGTGCTGTGATCCCGGGGATTTCTACAAACATGGGTCGGATCTTTGTCAGTACCATCGTCTGAAGTTCAGTCACCGAATGCGTCGAGCTTTCAAAAACCAGTTGGCCGACCGGCAGAGAATTTCCATCAAAGCGCACCACCATCGGCGGTACTGCACCCGTAGGCAAAAACCCCATCGCCCGGGATACTTGGGTGGACACCTCGCCTGCGGCCTGCGCCATATCGGTGCCGGGATAAAAGGTGAGTTTCATAAGGGTTAATCCTTGGACACTTTTGAAGTCTATATTTTTGACGCCATTTACAAAAAGCAATACTTTCTGAAATTCGTTGGACATGAATCCGTCCATATATTGTGGGGACAGACCTCCGTAAGGCATTGCAATGTACATGGAGGGCAGTTCGACCTCGGGAAAAATATCGACTTTTATTTTTTTAATAGCTGTGAAGGAAAGGATGCCGATCGCCAAAACCATTACCATAATGACAATTGGCTTTCGCAGGGCAAAACGTATGATATTCATGATAAGTATTTAAAGGTTATTAAACAGGTATTCGAAATCTGCAGAAAGCTCGGCTTCGCTGATGACCTGCTGCCAGTACTCTCTGGAAGCTTCAAGCTGAGTGGTTTCGGTATTTTCAAGAATTGTCCGGATCTGTAACAGTTCGATAAGGGTAATGAGACCGCTTTTGTACCGTGCCGCATACATTTTGTATGCCTGGGACGCAGCTTTCACGGCGCCGGCTTCTTTCAGGAGCTCTTTCTGTTTTTCAGCAAGGTTTTCCTGCAGGGCCTTGCGCTCCACGGAAAGTGCCAACTGATACTGATCACGCAGGTGGCCGAGGCGTTCGGCTTCCTTAGTCAGGGCGCCGGATTTCTGACTGTTCGTATATACACTGCTGATGTTCCAGGTCATCCCCAATCCCACCAGCACATTGTTGGTGGAGTTTGAAAAACCGTCGGTCCAGGTTCCTGAGGCATAACCGCTGCGGTTTATTCCTGTTCCGCGGTATGCATAACCGGATAACATTTTCAGGGAAGGCAGCGCAGCTTTTGTCTGCGCCTCTGCTTTGGCCTGATAATATTCTGATTCATACTGGAGGGTACGGACAAAAGGATGTTCGCTTACAGCTGAATCGTGTTTCGCTAAGTTCATTTCAGGATTCAGAAATTGATTTCCGTCCAGATCCTCAGGATTCAGATCCCTCCGGAGGAATTCTTTGAGTTTTTCGGTGGCTGCCCTGTATTTTCCCATCAGATTGTCCTGCATGGCCAAAGCCTGAACATAGGAAGAATAGGTTAATGCGGAATCTGCTTCAGGTTTAAGACCCGAACGGGAGAGCGCTTTACTTACGGTATGAATTTCTGCCAAACGCTGGGAATTTTTTTCCGCCCAGCTGAGTTTTGAGCCGTAGAAAATCCAGTCCAGATATCGTTGCGAGACTTCTTTTTTCAGCTTTAACAAATAGACCTCGCGGTCCGTTTTTACTTTTTCGGTGAAAAAAGCAGCGGCCTTTTCCTCACTTTTCTGCCGTCCGAAATTATACAGTTCATATTCTGCGGTAGCGGAGGCAAAATTATTGGCAACAGCCGATGCGCCGGAACTGCTGTTTCCCGATACATTAAAAGTCCCGGGCTGGGGGAAAAACCCCCCACTGCTGCCTTCAAAGGTTCCGTAAGTGTTTTGGTACTGAATCCGTACCTGTGGCAGAGCGTTTGCCTTCACCGCCTTGCCTTTAAGTTCCGAGGCGGCGACAGCAGTTTCTGCTGCCATAGCTCCGGCGTAATTTTCTTCTGTCTCCCTCCATATCTGCCGCAGCATGTGTTGGTTTTGGGCGAAGAGATTAGCATTAAGGATGATCACTCCGAAGAGCATGATCATTAGAGTTTTTCTTATCATTTTTTGAAATCATCAGTTTTACCGGACGTGATGCCGGTAAAGGATTAATATTTATTAAAACAATGGATTTCTGCGCCTGAGAGCAGAATATTCAAATTTTAATAATCAAATGATAAGTTTGCGGTACTGTAGAAAAATAGGGATGGCATGACCAATTCGAGCAGAGTCGTAAACAGGATGCTTTTGGATTTTGAGAAGCATAAAAGCCCCTCCGAGAATGATAAAGGTGAATGCAGCCAGGTCGCGTAAGGCCGTAGCCGAGAGTTTTGTTTCGCTTTTGGCGATGATCTCGTGCTCCTTACAGAAATTGCACTGCGAACCAGAGCCGTTGCCAGTGAATTTGCCTGCGGGTGAATGGGTTCTGGAAGTGGTCTCCAGGTTCAGAATATTTTTAATGCTAAATTTTACGGCACAAGATGAAATCAGAATGCAGAGCATGAAAACCACTCCGAAAAGGGTTCTCATTTTATGATGCATGGATGACTTCTGAATATTCACTGACGCAAAAGTAGCGGTTTAAATTCATGTGAGAAAAATATTAACATTTTTTATGCTACGGGAGGCAGTGAAAATCTTTTTACACCTTTCAGGCCACAGCAAATTACATAATAAAATTATAGGCTCCTTCCACTGCAGCAGGGGGTTCCTCCATTCCGCACGCCTTTAATGATCTGGCGAAGTACTGCATTCCCTCACAGCAATCCACCAAGTGTCTATAATTTGAATGATGCAATGCTTTCCTTGCCTTCGGGCAAAGCCCTCAGGCAACGCCAGCCGCAGCGCAGCTATTATTTACTCTCGCAGTTCTTGAATAAAGGCAGCAGCTCCCCGCCACCCATTCCAGGGATGCGGAAAAAAATGGAGCAGACAGTTTTGGGATGGGCCATGTTCGGAACTAGATGAGCAGTACCGTGTATTTTTTCATTGATGGTTGGTCACTGGAGGTAGCACACGGTCATTGCGAGGCGGCGGAACGCAGAAGAAGCAACCCTTCCTCGCATCCCGCACAGCACAAAAAAAAGCCCTCCGTTTCCGGAAGGCTCTTCCCCTAAATATTCTGCTATTTTTGCCACATCCTTCTGATCCTGCCGATCAGGTATTTAAGCAGCATCGTGCCTAAAAAACTGGATGCACCGCCTACAGCGGCGAGGATGGCAGTCTTTACCAGATCCTCCTGCCTGATGTTTACCGCAATCGTGAGGAGGATTCCAAAAGCAGTGCTCACTTTCGTGGAATGGTCAATGAGGGGTCCGTTAATCATCCCGGTAAACGGCCGTCTGGCTCACGGCACTTGCAATGCCACCGGCTACTGTAAGGTAACCCGCCAGGGTCACTACTGCGGCTGGTAGCGCAACGGGGGCAGTGGCGAGCACTCCGCTCACTGCCGTCAGCACAAGGCCGATATTCCGCACTGTTTTAAAGAACTTTGGAGTGGGCGCTTGCGCCCTTTCGATGATCTTTTTCATAACAATTGTTTTAAGTTGATTGTTGGATAATAAGACGGATCACAAATCCGCGCTCGAGCAGCGGGTAGAGGATCTCTTTCAGTCGTTCTGAGGCCAGCCTCGATTGGCGGCCTTTTCCTTCCCCCGTAATGGCCGTTACGGGTGCGATGCATCCTTTGCTTTCCTTCAGCGCGTCATTGAATGGGTGAAACAGGATGGCGTCCCTGCTTTTAACGCCTGTCACCTCTAGATGCCATTTGTATTTGACGCTGAAACGCTTCCTGATGAGATATTTACCCTCCGGGATGCAGGAGACCCTTCGCTGGTTTGCTTTCCAGGGCAGTTCGATTGTGTTGCAGATCTTATTGCCGTTAAAGAAGAGTTCCCCATTGGTTCCGTGAGGGAAATATTTCCTGTTAAGGATAAGTTCCATCTTATCCTTGGACATCAATGATCTTCAGTGCGTTGTAAGCACCGTTTCGGAGCGGGTACTGTACCGAATTAACCTCCTGGTAGAATTCGATCCCCAGTACCAGGAACAGTGGATGTGTCGAATCTGCCGGCAGTTGCAGGGCAAGGTTCACCGGTGCGGTCTGCGTCGTATTCCAGGCCAGCACCGCAGTCTCTGCGTTCACGGTAACGGATTTCTCGTTTTCGAAATCGATCTCCATTGCAGCTGCAACGATTTTGAAATGCGTGGTACCGCCCGGTGCCGCGATCATGCTGCTTGGGCTGAACGGAGCCATGGTAATTCCTGCATCTCCGGTGGCGCGGTCCAGCGTCCATTCCCATGGAGCATAAAGCGAATTTCCGAGCTGTGCGTTGAGGTTGAAGTCGAAACCGGTGAGCAGTTCCGCTTCCCCGTCAATGACGTTCCTCAGTCCCCGCGGATTGGTTTCGTCCATCTGGATCACTTTGACCATTTCCTTCGTAAGCCGGCTTACGATTCTGCTGTCCGCAACGTTCTGCAGCAATTGTCGGATGGAGCTTCTGAGGACTTTTCCCGCCTTTCCGGCCCTTCCGAATTCGGCGCCGTTTTCACGGGTTCTTTGGAATGCCGGGTCTTTTCTGATCCGGTCTGCACTTACACTGCTTTTTTCTTTGGCAATGTAGCCGTCTTTAGTTTTGTAGAAAGTAAGATCTCCGATCGTGCCTTCTAATTTTACAATACTTCTTTGTCGTGCCATTGTAATAAAATTTTAAAATGAATATTGGGAATGATTCAAGGTTCATTCCTTCAGACCTTTTAGTGAATTCACACTACAAAGATTGCAAATAAAAATAGATAAAATACTGTTGCACAGCCGTTTAAAGATGTTATTGCCGGCAAACGAACTTTCCTCCCGAACATTCCTAAAAGGATCTTTTTCGTTCTATATCGTAACTTTCTGCCGGTCATTGCGGGCAGGCGTAACGACGTCGAAGCATGCCGTTCTACCTTAACCCGTGCTTGCGGGAAGGCAAGCCGGCGCCTAACCAACCTCATCATACAAAACCCCATCTTGCACCCACACTTTAGCCCTCGCTTCTTTGTTCATTACTCTCGAATCCCGTACCTCGCACCCCGTACCCTTCAGTATACCAAAGCCCACTCTAAAGCCACCCTGGTGCCACTTAAAGCCACTTTAAAAATGTATTGAGTTTAGGGTAAGAAATAGAAAGTTGTTGGAAGGAAAAATGATACTATTCGGCGGATGGAGGTGAAAGTCACTTAGTGGTTGGTCTTATGGTGATAGGACATCACAGGATGTAAGCGGTTCAGGTATTAAATATCAGCCTCTGCATTGTGATGCTGCGCCCTCTTCCCCTCATCAATCCTTCGGTGTGGCAAATAGTCAAAATAAAGAACGATCAGTGAAATACTTTCGCTGGGAAACCGATACGCGCAAAAATAATTTCCGGTATATTTATCCCGGAAATGAGATCATCCATCGCAATGAAAAAACAACTGCACCTACCGGAAAAACTGAAAAGTAGAATGATAAAAAATTATATAGTATTGGTTGGTATACTGCTGATGGTCAGCAGCTGCAAACTATGATAAAAATGATAAGCTTTTTATGCGATTTAAAAATTAATAATAACTAAATGAAAATACTGAATTTTTTACTTATTCTATTATCTGTTCTAATTAGTTCACAAGGTTTTAAAATAACAGTTGAAAGTTTTAAACAAATTGATAGTAAGCTTTTTATTGCATATAGCATTCAAAATGCTTTGAATCAGGAGCAGAATTTAGTGTTAAATCCTTCAGATTTCGAAACTTATTATGATCCGGAAGAATATTCATATAGTAATGCTTTTTTTAGCGATAATAGCCAAAATTTGTTTGCTCCCCGGGTATTAATCTATGATGAGAACGATAATATTGTTGAAGTTTTTATTCAAAGTCTTGAATCCCCTATTGACTCTGTCTTTATTAAGAGGGAAAAATTATATAATGAACTGATTAGGAAAAGAAAAGACCAGTACTTACCATTGAAAAATAAACTGAACAAATCATTTGGCTGGGTAGAAGTGTATAAAACCATCAATGATAATATTCATGTTTTTAAGCCATTGGAAAAAAAAGAATTTGAAGGCTGTATAGATATAGATAAGTTTATTTACGATGAAATTTTTAGATCGAATGAAACATTTCAGTTGAAAGACAATCATTATTATTATTTTAGTTTGAAAATAAGACAGGACGAAAAACTGCTCAGGGAATTTGTTGAAAATAAAAAACTGACCTTTAATAATCTGTCAATAGAAAGTCCGAAAAAGAAATTCTTTTATAATAAATAAGGCAATGTAACCGGGTCAGCAAGTGGGTAGATTGACTTTTTAAATGCAAATCCACGTCATGAGAATGAGATCCATAACAATATTTTATGTTTGTTTTCCTCACTTTTTTATGGTCAGGAATTTGAACTCAAACTTGCTAAAGTCCAAACCACATTATTGGAAAAGGGTGCGAAGGAAAAGCGCTACGATATCGCGTTGACGAAGAGGAATTATGCAGCCAAAAAATATTTTTACAATCCCAAATCATCAGTTCTGCTCATAAAAAGTAAGCAAAGTTGTGACACCATTGTGTTAGGAAAAAAGCGCAAAGTTCTGAATATTATGAACGATGAAAACTCAAAGTTATATCCAACAGATGTTATGGATGACTGTATTGCAACAATGGGCAAGAATTGCAGCATCAGCCGATCGCTGCTGCACTTGCAGGATGAAAAAAATGCAGGAATTATAACATTTTCTCTAGATAAAATTAAAAATGATGGTGATGAGAGGAATTATGTATTTTACGTTCTGGATAATAACCGTTATACCTTGTTGGTGATCAGTGAATTTTTGCTGCTGTCTTTCCAAAAAAATAGCATATCGATATTCTTTAAAGAAACATGTCGTTTGAAATTCAGTAAATTGCATGTTAATATCTGCACAGAAAAAGACAAAAAATGGTAGTTTTGATTTTAGGAATTTTTGGTGCATTGCTCAGACTCATAAAGGATTTCCTGTCATTACAACAGGACCCACATCAGATACAATAAACGTTAAACCATGAAAACAATATTGTTTTTTTTCTCCGTCATTTTATTATCTGCAATTTCTCTGGAAAAAGAAAAAATAATTCCTGTCAAAGATCAAAATGAGACCAAAGTAATTAAATTTATGTATTCAGAAGAGTATCTTGTTGATTATGGTGAGAAAATGTTTTGGGACAATGTACAGGAACATGCGATAATGTTTCAGGACCAATTTGAAATTAAAAACTTAGTGCAAAAGTTACCACAAACTAATTCAAAGTTGTTTAAAAATCATAACTATTGCTTTATTATACCTCATAAAAAAGGCAATGATACAGTTTATGCAGATTTTAGTTTAAAAGCTTGGATTATAAAAGAAAATGGTAAAAATATATATTACTACGATGAAAAGGGAGATTTAGCAAAAGACTTAAGAGCTAATTATTCTTTTTTTAAAGAGTGTTGGTAGTTTTCTAAGCTTTGTATAATAGATAAGTAATACCCCTCACAAAATCAACGGTATTGATTTTTACAAGTACAACGGCAAGAACTTCAGGAAACAGGCATGTACGATTATGGCGCAAGGTTCTATATGCCGGATATAGGGAGATGGGGGGGCGTGGATCCGCTGACGGAAAAAATGACTCTTCACAGTCCTTACAATTATGCTTTTAACAATCCAATAAGGTTTATTGATCCCGATGGAAGACAGGGAACAGATTGGTATCAAAAGAATGGAACAAATAAAATAGAATGGAAAGACACAGACAAAGAAGTTGAAGGTTATACAAGCTTAGGTAAAAGCAATACACTTGGGGTTTCTGCAGAGGGTAATGATAGAATGTATTATTTATGGAAGAAACTGTTAAGGCTAATGCATATAGACTACCTCAAAATAAAAAATAATGAAAATAGCATTTTTTTTAATAATGGTTTTACTGACCAACCATAGTTGCTCCGCACAAGATAATATTGATTTTTATTATCAGGATAAAACGAAAGCCACAGCAACAGATAGTGCTGCATATAAATCTTATTTGGAAAATATTCCAAATAAATTTCTTAAAAAAGATGACGAAGTCTTATTATTTTTTAATAACGCTGCTTTTATTGACGATGTTATTACTATAAATGGTAAAAGTTATAATTTTGAAAACTACACCTGTGGATATAGACAAATTAGAATTCCTAAAAGTGAGGCAAAGATAAAGATTACATCTAAGAAAAAAGAAAGTATGAAGTTTAATTTAAAAAAAGAAATTGATTACATTATTATTAACGGAGGATTTGATAATAAATGGAGTGTAACATTTTCAGAATATTTTCCTACAATGGAATGCATATAATTACAAGTTCAACGGCAAAGAACCAGGAAACAGTCATTTACGATTACGGCGCAAGGTTCTATATGCCGGATATTGGAAGATGGGGAGTGGTGGATCCACTGCGAATTTATTAGCTAATTACTGGAATGTCTCTGGAGGAGTGGGTCCAGTTTCTGGAAACTATGGAGAGACAAGAAAAACAGAAAATGGGAATGTCTCAATGGGAGGAGCAAGCGTTTCTGCTGGTATTTGGAATTTTTTGAAAAGACCGAAACTTTCTGTAGGAGCTACTGGACAAATCGGAACAACATATATTAACCCTATTAAAAGAATTGGAGAAAGTGATAGGTAGAGATTTAGGATTTAAAATATTTGGAGCAATAGCTTTATGTATGGTTGCTATTGGATATTTTTTTTATAAAGATTATCGAAGAAAAGAGCCTGAAAGAATTAAAGAAAAGAACATAAAGGTATCTTTTTCTGGTAAAATTGATAGTATTTATAGGGACTATTCTAATCACGGAGTGTCTATTTTAATTTTAAAGAATAAAAATAAATTAGAATTTAATATGTATGAACATCGCCGTTTTCGCAAGAACGACAGTATCGTAAAGGAAAAAGGTAAAGACAGTATCTATATCTACAGAAATGGAGAAGTAAAAGCTTATAAGTACTAATTGAATAAAAATATTACTCCTTCTAAAAAACAAGGAGATTCGATAGAATATATTTTTAGAGGAAATCTGATTTTAAAACATAATTTTTTTGACACTGCAAGAAAAAATAAATCATTAACCAATTAAAGTAACACTTTTTAAAATTGCAGGTTACTTCGCTAAAGTAACATCATATCCAACAATTTTAATATTGCCATTTTCTTTTTCTAATGTTATTTTTTCTTCGGTGTTTTTGATATTTCTTTGTACTATATATAGCAATACGTATTCTGAGCGGCTATCTGTACCATTAGATACAAAAGTTTCCCATTTTTTCAATTTAGTATTAGTTACTTTACTGCCACATTCTGTGCTAATATCATATAGCATTTTTTCTAACTGCTTTTTGCTGGTGATATTAAAAAATTTTTCACCAAATAATTGGTATAATTCCCTTGTATCACTTTTATTTAAGATTGAATAAAATTGTTTAGTTATATTTTCCGCATCTATTTTATCTTCTTCCTTATTTTTTCTTGTACTATTGAAACTGCAGTTTAACAACAAGAAGGCAGTTAAAATTATTATGTTGTATTTCATAGATACAATATAATCATGTCAGATAAAAAAATTTAATTTATCTCTATATTTTAAAGATATTTGATATACAATTTTATCGTAATAATCAAATGTTACTTTTTCTATTTTCAACATTCATTCATAAGGAGTTATATTACACAATCATCGACGCCAAAAAATAATTTCGCCCACACAACAGCTTGTTTAAAGTAAAAGAGAAGTAATGGAACAAATTGAAAAGAAAATAATGATACATATTTTAATAGTATGTTTTATAGGAAACATAAAAGGACAAATATTGGAATTTTATGAACCAATCGTAGTGACCTATAAGTCAGAATTGCTTAACACTGAAAAGATTGATGTAGGCATATTTGATTATTTTAAGCAGGATACTTCAAAAATGAAATATGAGCACTTAAAATATGATTCTGATAAAGAAATATTGTACAGGTATGATGAGGCAAATAAAATCTTTAAGACAATATTATGCTTGAAGGATCAAAACTTTAAATCAAAGGAGGAAATAAAATTGGGCATATTTGATGGATTTGTTTTAACAAGAGAAAGCTCTAATAGTTTTAAAGCTACCTCGCCATATGGAGATGGAAGATATCCTTCACACCACAAAATAATTAAATCTATAGACATACTTCAAAAAACAAAAAAGAGATTAATCATAAGAGTTAATTACGAGGATGAATTTGAATGGAAATATTTTGGAATATTAGTGCTTACAGATTATAAATATGAAAATGTGGAAGATGAAGAATAAAAGGGTCACCGGGAGTTTATCTTGCCTAAACATTAGGCCTTTACACCGGATTATTAATGTTTTATCTTTAAATATATTTACCATATGAGAATAAAGGTGCATTTTATTATGCCAAGCGTGATTATATTGACCATCCTCAGATAAAACAAGGAAATCAACATATTTTTACAGATACGCCTTTGAGAGCTGCAACAAGTTGTAATATAGGCTGGAGAGCTGAATTGTCATTGGTCGGCTTTAACAGCAGTGGAGCTCATGTTTTACACACAGTTACTTACGGCTTCAATGTTTACTCAAATGGTCATTCATTATTAATGCCGTTAAAAAGTAAGGAGTATGCACATAGATATTGGTGGTTAAAAAAATAGAATATGAAAAATTTGCTCATAGTTTTAGTGATATTTTTAGGCTGTTCTAAAAAAGAAACCGAAAATATTAATGTTGATCAAATAACTGTAAGATATTTAGGATCACAGGACGCTCCACATCCAATAATCATTCTTACAAATAGGAAACCGAATGAAAACGATTTCCCGACAGTTAATTATCAGGTAGAAAAAGAAGATTTAATTAAAATTGAGAAAATTTCCTATTCAAAAATAAGAGATTACAATAGGGAGTCGTTAGTACTAGTGAAAATAAATAAAGATAACAGGATTGAAAAGTATTTTTTCAAAAAGAAAAATGGAATTGAGATTTTAAGTCAAATTCAGAAAATACTTTCCCATTATAATAACGAACAATTAAATAATGATCTTTTTGATCTGCAATTAGCAACTAAGCAAAATTGGTATCGTGATGGAAGGATTATAGGACTTTAAACTACCAAACCAATTTATCTTTATTCAAAAATTCGTAAGTTTGTTTGGTATGGCAAAAGGATTGCATACCTAAACCCATGATTCATAAAACCTTCTTTTTCTTTTTTTTCCTTTTCTGTTCAGCGGCCGGTGCCCAGTCCAGGGCGGATGCCCTGCTCGGGAAATGGCTCTCTACCGACCGGAACGTCGCCGTAGAGATATTCAAAAAAGACGGCGATTACCGCGCAAAGGTTCTCTGGTTCGACGAAACAATGGGAAGCGGCAAACCGCTCCACCAGCGCCACGATACCGAGAATCCGGATCCGGACCTCCGCAAAAGAAAGATCATCGGCATGGAGATCCTCGACGGCCTGCAGTACAATTCCAGACTTAATTCCTGGGAAAAAGGAAGGATCTACGATGCCTCTTCCGGCCGCTACTGGGACTCTGCGGCGACCATTACGGCAAACGGCCTCCTCAAGGTTCGCGGCTACTGGAAATACAAATGGATCGGCAAGACCATGACTTTTACCAAGACCACCCTTACCGCCTTAAGCAAACTCTAAAACCATAAATCATGAACTTAATCATCAGACTTCTTGTAACCGCCGTAGTGGCGTTTTTTCTCACCAAGATCCTTTCCGGCGTCCACATCGACGGCTTTGCCACCGCATTGATCTTCGCCATTGTCCTGGCCGTCCTCAACATGATCGTAACACCGATATTAAAGATATTGGGCTTGCCCCTCACGATCATTACGCTCGGGCTCTTTTCCCTCGTCATCAATGCCCTCGTCATCCTCATCGCCGATTATTTTATTGACGGCATGAACATCGACGGCTTCTGGTGGGCCTTCCTTTTCAGCATTGCGCTCTCCCTCATCACCTCCCTTTTGGATTCAGTGATCTCAAAGGCAGACTGATCTGAATCTGAACCATTTTCTGATGAAAGCTTTTCCAACTGCCGGAATGGACCGCGCAACTGCGGTGTATTCTGTGATATTCGGCGTGATCTGCGCCGGGGTCGTAGCAACATTACTTTTTTTTGGTGAAAAAGGGGAAATGGCGTTGGTCTTGATTCCGGCAGTCGTTTTGGTTGCCGCGACCGTTACAGCGTATTTAATGATTCCCAAAATTTCGGTGGGTGACGGCAAAGTCATGGTTAAAAACACGTTTGTGAACATCGTATTTCCCGTCGTAAGCATCACCCGTGTCGAACGCTATGAAAAAGTGGGCTTTAACATCCGAACTTTCGGCGTCGGCGGCGTCTTTGGATACTTCGGCTATTTCAACGGGAACGACGTCTGGTATGTCACCAACATCAGGAAAAAGGTAAAGATTACATTGAAAACTGGCAAAGTCTATATGGTGTCGCCGGAGGATCCGGACGGCTTTATCGATGAGATCCTGAACATGAAGGCCACATTTCATTAAATGGCTATATTTGTAAGATCAAATTCTACTTTCAAATGAAATTAAAACATACGCTCGCGGCACTCGCTGCGCCTTTTCTCATGAATGCACAGCAGGTGATGACGCCCGAAACGCTCTGGACGCTGAACAAACTCGGCGTTACCGCCGTGTCTCCGGACCAGTCGGCTCTGATCTACAGCATCGGCAAAACCGATCTGAAGACGGAGAAAAATAATAAAAATTCGTACTTTTTCAACATTCACAGTGCGGAATCCACCGGAATCGATCTTGGGAAGAAATCCCTCATCCAGTGGGATGCAAACGGGATCTATGCGCAGGAAGGCGAAAAGATCTTTCTATCCAAAGATGCCGGAAAAACATGGACAGAATTTTACACGGTTGGGGAAGCAGATAATATCGTCATTTCCCCGGATGGGAAGAAAGTGGCCTTCAGCAGACAGGTTCTCGTCGAAATAGTCATGGCGAAAGACAAATATGCCGACACTCCAAATGCGACGGCTCATATTTATACCGACCTGAATCACCGCCACTGGGATTATTTCAGCGAAGGGAAATACAACCACGTTTTTGTCGTGAATACTGCAGATGAGGTCGGAAAAGCCAAAGACCTCCTCGAAGGCAAAGCCTGGGATTCGCCGCAGCGGCCTTTCGGTGGCGCTGAGGATTTTATCTGGAGTCCTGATTCCTCAAAGCTCCTGTATGTAACCAAACCCTTGACCGGCGCAGAATATGCCCAGTCCACAAATACGGATATCTTTGCCTACGACCTGAATTCAGGAACCACAGAGAACATCACGGCAAGCAATAAAGGCTATGATGTTTCCCCGAAATTCTCTCCGGACGGCAAAACCTTGTCCTGGCAGTCAATGGAAAGGGACGGCTATGAAGCGGACAAGAATGACGTAAAGATCATGGACTGGAAATCGCGTCAGGTCACCAATCTCACGAAAGACTGGGACGAAAGCGTGGCCGGTGACGTCTTCTGGGCTCAGGATTCCAGAACGGTCTATTTCACCACGCCCTTCCGCGGGACAAAGCAGCTCTTTTCCCTCAATCCCAAAAATTCAAGAGTGGTGCAGATCACCAAAGGGAATTTTGATGTGAATGAAATTGTAGCCCAGGAGAAGAATACTTTGCTCGTCACCCGTACCGACATGAATCACAATGCCGACCTCTTTTCGGTGGACGTGAAAAATGGCGCGATGAAGCAGGTGACGGATATCAATAAAGAAAATTATTCCAGAATAACCCCTTCCAGAACCGAACTGAAAATGGTGAAAACCACCGACGGCAAGGAGATGGGCGTCTGGTTCGTTTATCCTCCGGATTTCGACCCGGCCAAAAAATATCCGACGCTTTTATACTGTCAGGGAGGTCCTCAGTCTGCCCTCACCCAGTTTTTCTCCACAAGATGGAACCTCGCCCTTATTGCAGCCAACGGATACATCGTGGTCGCGCCGAACCGCCGCGGAATGCCGGGTTGGGGAACCGCCTGGAATGAAGACATCTCAAAGGACTGGGGCGGCCAGCCGATGAGGGATTACCTCGCAGCCACCGACTTTGCCAAGACTTTACCGTATGTGGATGCGGACCGGATGGGTGCCGTAGGCGCAAGCTACGGCGGCTACAGCGTCTTCATGCTGGCCGGAATCCACAACAACCGTTTCAAAACCTTTATCGCCCACGATGGACTGTTTGATATGAAATCATGGTACGGAACCACCGAAGAGCTCTGGTTTGCGAACTGGGACCTCGGGAAACCGACCGATAAGCCGCTCCCGAAAGCATACACGGAGTTCAATCCTTCAAATTATGTCGACCGATGGAACACGCCGATCATGATCGTGCAGGGCGGGATTGATTATCGCGTGCCGTACGAGCAGGGCCAGGAAGCCTTTCAGGCAGCCAAGCTCCACGGACTGAAAACAAAATTCCTCTATTTCCCGAACGAAAACCACTGGGTATTGCACCCCCAGAACGCTTTGGTCTGGCAGCGCGAGTTCTTTGGCTGGTTAAAAGAAACTTTATAATATTCTGCGGTCGGATTTTTTCGGCCGCAATTTTTATGCATATTTAAAATGGTACAAATGAAGATCCTTAAAGATTATCGCATATTCGACGCACGCCAGGAATTGGATGCTGTTGAAAACCTGTTAAAACAGAATGAGGTAAAGTATTTTATTCAGGAAAGTAATGAGATTGTAGATAAAAAATATTTGTTGCAGCTGAAACCCGAGGATTTTGATAGAGTGGACAGATTACGTGAAGGGTTGGTTGAAATTGATTTCGAAAGTCTTCCTGCAGATTATTATTTGCTCGAATATTCGGATGACGAATTGCTGGATATAATTGGCAACAGAAGTGATTGGAGTGAGTTTGATTATGTGCTTGCCAAAACACTGCTTACCAACAGGAAAGTGGAGTTCAGCGAAATGAATGACAGCCGTAGGGAGATCATAAATTCAGATTTTTCAGAAAACGATACCAGCGGCCTTGAACTGTTAGGCAACAATCTGTTGTTGAGTTATATGTTTGCATGTATAGTCGGGCCTTATTTCATGATTCGGTATTTTGTAGTGATAACAGCTAAAGAAAGGATTGAAGATGGAAGTATGGTGTATAAATATGATAAGAACATAAGAAAACACGCCCTCCTGATTTGCATAATTGGTTTCGTTTCAACTTTTTTCTGGATAGCGGTTTACCGATACAATGTTTTTAGAAACTAAAGATCTTCTTAAAAATAAGCACAAATAAAAGCGGGCTTTAGCCTGCTTTTATTATTATATTTGGAATGGCTTTAGCCGAAACTAAAAGCAGTTTGAATGCAGAACAGAATTTCCTCCTTTCCTCCAATCATTTCTGAATCCTCAAAAGTGTTGATCTTGGGATCGGTACCGGGCGTGAAATCCCTTGAAATGCAGGAATACTATGCGCATCCCCAGAACCATTTCTGGAAGATCATCTTCCGCTTATTTAATGAGGAAATCACAACCGATTATTCGCAAAAAATGAAGATCCTGGACAGGAACAGGATCGCGGTCTGGGATGTTATCGATACCTGCGAACGCGACGGAAGTCTGGATACCCGCATCAGGAACGAGGAACACAACGATATTGTGAAACTGCTGAAGGATTTCCCGAATATTGAAGCCATCTTCTGCAACGGCCAGAAATCTTTTAAGAATCTGACGAAGATCGTCGGCAAGGATTTTGACCTCCCCGTCTTCGTGATGCCCTCTACGAGTCCGCTGCATACCATTTCCCTGGAAAGGAAACTGGAAGAGTGGAAGAAGGTTCTGGAAATCTGAAATACCGGAAATTCCTTTAAATCGCTGAAAACTTGACTTTGGGGTTTCAATAGCGTATATTTGCACTCCGAAAATTATTCGTTTTCGGACTTGATTTTTTAAACCGTAATTTAAAAAAAATGAAACCGGGCTAAGCGCGGTTCCAGCAGACCAAAAAATAATAAAAATTCCCTGATGAAAACATCCGATTTTAATTTCCACTTGCCGGAGGAACTTCTGGCAGAACACCCTTCAGAACACAGAGACGAAGCCAAATTGATGGTCCTGCACCGCAAAACGCAGACCATTGAACATAAATTATTCAAAGATGTTGTTGATTATTTCGAGGAAAAAGACCTTTTCATCTTCAACAATACCAAAGTTTTTCCTGCACGGCTCTACGGAAACAAAGAGAAAACAGGCGCCAAGATTGAGGTCTTTCTTTTAAGGGAACTCGATAAGGAAACCCGCGTTTGGGACGTACTCGTTGATCCGGCCCGTAAGATCCGGATCGGAAACAAATTGTTCTTTACCGAAGACGAATCCTTGGTGGCAGAAGTCATTGACAATACCACCTCAAGAGGAAGAACATTGAGATTCCTGTACGACGGTTCGTACGAAGAATTCCGTATCAAATTAAAGGAACTTGGCGAAACCCCGCTTCCGAAATACATCAAAAGAGCCGTAGAACCTGAAGATACCGAACGTTACCAAACAATTTATGCGAAACATGAAGGCGCGGTAGCAGCACCGACTGCAGGTCTGCATTTCTCGAAACACCTGATGAAAAGACTCGAGATCAAAGGGATCGATTTTGCGGAAGTAACGCTTCACGTAGGGTTGGGAACCTTCAATCCGATTGAAGTGGAAGATCTGAGCAAACACAAAATGGAATCCGAGGAAGCCATCATCGATCAGAAAAATGCCGACATCATCAACAAGGCGGTAGAAGAGCAGAGAAGAGTAGTGGCGGTGGGTACCACAACAATGAGGGCTTTGGAAACTTCGGTTTCTTCCAACAGAAAGATCGGACCTTACCACGGCTGGACAAACAAATTCATTTTCCCTCCGCATGATTTCGGAGTGGCGAATGCCATGATCACGAACTTCCACACCCCGAAATCAACGCTCATGATGATGATCGCTGCTTTCGCCGGAAAAGATTTCCTCATGCACGCCTACGAAGAAGCCATCAAGAACGAATACAAATTCTATTCTTACGGAGACGCAATGCTGATTTTATAATCTGTAAAAAAAATATAATAAATAAAAGTACAATGTATAGACATGCATACATGAATACATTGTACTTTTTACATTAATAATGAAAGACATCCGCACCTTATCCCTTGAACAGTTACAGACCTATTTCGTTACCCTTGGCGAAAAGCCTTTCCGTGCGAAACAGGTCTATGACTGGCTCTGGAGCAAGAATCTTCATTCGATTGAGGAAATGACGAACCTCTCCAAGGAACTGCGGGAAAAGATCGCCCTCGAATACCACATCAATCCCATTTCGGTGGACCAGTTGCAGAAATCGACCGACGGAACCATTAAGAACGGCGTAAAGCTGCACGACGGCCTCTTGGTGGAATCGGTTTTGATTCCTACCGAAACCCGCACCACGGCCTGTGTATCGTCCCAGGTGGGCTGTTCCCTGAACTGCGAATTCTGCGCCACGGCGCGCCTGAAAAGGATGCGGAATCTGGAGGTCGCAGAGATTGTTGACCAGGTCGCACTCATCGACCGGCAGAGCAAACTCTACTTCGACAGGCCCCTTTCCAACATTGTGTTTATGGGTATGGGCGAGCCGATGATGAACTACAAGAACGTCGTGGAAGCCATCCGGAAGATCACCGAACCGGAAGGTTTGGGCATGTCCCCGCGAAGAATTACGGTCTCCACTTCCGGAATCCCGAAGATGATCAAAATGCTGGCCGATGATGACCTTCGTGTGAAGCTCGCACTCTCCCTGCATTCGGCCATTGAGGTGAAGCGGAATGAGATCATGCCTTTTTCCGATAAGTTCCCGCTTACCGATATCATGGAATCGCTTCAGTACTGGTACGAAAAGACCGGAAATCCCATCACGTTTGAATACTGCGTCTGGAAAGGCATCAACGACAAAGATGAAGACATCAAAGCGCTCATCCGCTACTGCAAGCAGGTTCCGAGCAAGGTCAACCTGATCCAGTACAACCCGATCGGCGACGGAAAATACGACAAATGCAATAAAGAGGCGGAGGAAAACTACGTCCGCCAGCTCGAAAATGCCGGTATTACGGTTCTCATCCGCAGAAGCCGGGGCGGAGACATCGACGCCGCCTGCGGACAGCTCGCGAACAAATCGAGTGAATAATGTTCAGCCACAGGGGTAAATCCCGCACCGAAAAGCACAATCTGGGGATTGCTTCCCTGCTCGGTTTCGTGGCAGGTTTGGTGAATGTAGTGGGGTTTTTTGCCGTGCAGAAACTTACAACCAATGTGACGGGACATTTTGCCTATTTCGTGGATGAGATGTTCAAACAGGATTTCCGGAGTGCTTTTAACGTAGCCCTTTATATTTTTTTCTTCTTTTTAGGGGCTTTCTTTTCCAATTTTACGGTAGAAGTTGCTTCCCGGATACGCGAAAACCTCATTTATGTGGTGCCCACCCTAACAGAAGCGCTGATTCTCGCAACAATCGCTTTCAGCGGGAATTTTCTGGCGAAGGAAAACCCGGACATAATTGCCTTCAGTCTCCTGTTTGCAATGGGAATGCAGAATTCCCTCGTCACCAGCATCTCCAATGCAGTCGTAAGAACAACGCACCTCACGGGTCTCTTTACCGATATGGGCATAGAATTTTCCCAGCTGTTCTTCTATAAGGATCAGGACCACAAAAAGAAACTCATAAAATCCATAAAACTGCGTTTAACAATCATCTGGATGTTTTTTGCAGGCGGTATTGCGGGCGGTATTCTGTTCGGAAGTTTCGGCATCAAAGCCCTTCTTTTCGGAGCTGCGTTATTGCTCCTGGGCCTTTTGTACGATTTTATCAAAATCCGGCTGTTATTGTTAAGAAATAAGACCTCATGAACAGAATTTTACTTTTTCTCATCTTTGTCATTTTTCAAAGCGGCTTTGCCCAGAACCTGGACTTTCTGAAGATCAGAAAGTTTGAAGTTTCCGTGCTGAGCGATTCCTTAAAGGAAAACTCCGGACTCCACTTCGTTCGGGGAAAGCTCTACACCTTCAACGATGGCGGCAATTCCTCCGAGATCTTTGAAATCGACACGAAATCAGGCAAAATAAACCGGACTTTCACAACTGGCCTTCAAAACCAGGACTGGGAAGCCATGACCAGCGATTCCGCCAATATTTATATCGCCGATTTCGGGAGTAATGCCGGCATGCGGAAGGACCTGAAGATCTACAGGATCCCTTTTGAAAGCCTTCTTACCGCCTCCGCGTTGGGAAACGCCCGCGAAATCACTTTCTTCTACCCCCAACAGACCGATTTTACAAAACGCCTCATCGACAATGATTACGATGCGGAAGCCATGATTTTTCTGAACGGAAAGATCCATCTCTTTACGAAAGAATGGCGCTCCAGAGCGGTAACGCATTATACCCTGGATCCGCAAATGGCCGGAAATCAGCCTGCGCAGCAACTGGAAACCTTTCAGACAGATTTTGTGGTGACCGATGCTTCTTATTTCGACAAAAAACTCTATCTGATCGGCTATACGAAGAAGACGGAAGTTTTCCTAAGCGTCTTCACGGAAACACAGCCCGGAATTTTCTTTCAGCAGGAACCTCAGAAATATTACCTCGGAAGCGCTTTATCAATAGGTCAGATCGAAGGCATTGCCGTGGATGGAAGTGGAGTTTACATATCCGGGGAAGAATTCCGCTCGCCTTTAGGCACCGCCCGACAGCGTTTGTATTTTGTTCCGAACAGGAAATTGCACTGAAATTCTCCATTCAGCCGATTGATATCAGCCAAAAACAGGACTTTTATCAGCAAAAGATTTTAACGGTTTTAAATCGGTATAATCTATCCGAAAAATAATATATTTGTCTTCACCAAACACTCACCCCCTTCATTATCCATTTGTGTCGAATATTGTAGAAGAAATCAAGAGACCCATCACCGACGAAATGAAACTTTTTGAACAGAAGTTTTATGAATCCATGCAGAGCAATGTTCCGCTTCTGGATAAGGTCACGCGGTTTATTGTAACGACCAAAGGCAAGCAGATGCGGCCGATGTTTGTTTTTCTCTGCGCCAAACTGGTGGGAAACGTCAATGAAAAAACCTTCCGCGGCGCTTCTATGATCGAACTCATCCATACCGCAACACTCGTACATGACGATGTGGTGGACGAAAGCTTTAAAAGACGAAATTTTTTCTCCATCAATGCCTTGTGGAAGAACAAGATTGCCGTTCTCGTAGGCGATTACCTGCTCTCCAAATCCGTTCTGCTTTCCACCGACCATAAGGATTACGATTTGCTTGCCGTCATCGCGAGGACTATCCGCGAGATGAGTGAAGGCGAACTGCTCCAGCTCGAGAAAGCCCGGAAACTGGACATTACCGAAGACGTTTATTACGAGATCATTCGCCAGAAGACAGCCACCTTAATCGCGGCCTGCTGTGAGATTGGCGTACTTTCGAATGATGCGGATGAAGTGCTGGCAAAGAAGATGATGGAATTCGGCACCTTTACCGGAATGGCCTTCCAGATCAAGGACGATCTTTTTGATTACCTCACATCCAACGTCATCGGAAAACCAGTCGGGATCGACATCAAGGAGCAGAAAATGACCCTGCCGCTCATCCACAGCTTAAAGATTGCGACGGAAGCCGACCGTAAATACCATTTCAACACGATTAAAAGGTTCAACACCGATAAAAAGCGCGTCAAGGAACTCATTGATTTTGTAAAGAAATCCGGTGGACTGGATTATGCGATGGACGTGATGAAAGATTTCCAGCAGAAAGCAAAAGCCATCCTCAACGATTTCCCCGATTCTGAAGCCAAGCATTCCCTCAACCTCATGCTGGATTACGTGATTGAAAGGAAATTCTAGTGACATCCGTACATTAGATTAAATTCAAATAAGGTTGGAGGAAACGGAATCCTCTTAACCTTCTAGCCTCTTAACCCTGACCTCACCCTCTTCCTGGAACACTTTGGTGTTATTTGCTGAATAATTCTTATTTTTGTACAAACTCAGATTTTATGGAAACCACCTATATCGAAACCCAGCAGATTTCTTTTCAGGATTTTAAGAACAATATTGTAGAAGATTACAGACTGGGACGGATTTCCCGCGAGATGTCCTATCTGGGCAGAAGAGAGGTTCTGACCGGTAAAGCGAAGTTCGGGATTTTCGGCGACGGAAAGGAACTTCCCCAGTTGGCGATGGCGAAAGTCTTCAAAAACGGTGATTTCCGCTCCGGCTATTACCGCGACCAGACGTTTGCAATGGCGATCGGTGCCGTAACCGTGGAAAGTTTCTTTGCGCAGCTCTATGCCGATACGAGCGTGGAGCGTGAACCGGCTTCTGCCGGCCGCCAGATGAACGGGCATTATGCCACACGCAGTCTGAATGAAGACGGCTCCTGGAAAAACCTCATGGAGCAGAAAAACATTTCCTCTGATATTTCCCCGACTGCAGGTCAGATGCCGAGACTTTTGGGTCTGGCGCAGGCTTCCAAAATATACAAATCCGTAAAGTTTGAAGGGTCAGAAAAATTCTCCGATAATGGGAATGAAGTGGCGTTTGGAACCATCGGTGATGCCTCTACCGCGGAAGGGCATTTCTGGGAAACTTTGAATGCCGCCTGTGCGCTTCAGGTGCCGATGATCGTTTCGATTTGGGACGATGGGTACGGGATTTCGGTTCCGACCCAGAACCAGCGTGCAAAAGCCGACATTTCTGAAATGCTTTCCGGCTTCCAGAGAAAGGAAGGCGAAAACCAAGGCTGTGAGATCATTCAGGTGAAAGCCTGGGATTATCCGTCGCTGCTGGATGCCTATGCGAGAGCAGAACATTTTGCCAGGACCGAAAGCGTTCCGGTGGTCGTGCATGTTGTGGAAGTTACGCAGCCGCAGGGTCACTCTACCTCAGGTTCTCACGAAAGATATAAGAATGAGGACCGCCTGAAATTTGAAGGCGACTTCGACGGCCTGCACAAATTCAGGGAGTGGATCCTGAATTATTCCATCGAGATTGAAGAAAATGAAGAACAGCTGGCCACCGCTGAAGAACTGGATAAAATAGAGGAAGAAGCGAAAAAATACGTGAAGGAAGGCCAGAAAAAAGCCTGGGAAAATTATCAGAAGACCATTCAGGATCTGAAAAATACCGTGTTGCCTTTGGTGGAAAATCTCAAATCCCAGAATGCAGACATTGCTGCGGAGATGGAAAAATTCAGCAAAGTAGTGGCTCCCGCAAAAAGGGACCTCTTCCATTTGATAAGAAAATCACTCTTCCTCACGAGAGGCACCGATTCCAGTGAAAGAAAACAGCTCCAGAATAGGTTCACTGAACTTTTCGCGGTTGAAAAAGACAATTATTCCTCCCATTTATACTCCCAGTCGGCTTTAAAGGCGACGAATGTCAAAGAGGTGATGCCGGTCTTTTCCGACGCTTCAGAAACCGTTGACGGAAGGGTAGTGGTAAGGAACAATTTCGATAAGATATTCAGCAAATATCCCGAAACCCTTGTTTTTGGCGAAGATGCCGGAAATATTGGCGACGTAAACCAGGGACTGGAAGGCCTTCAGGAAAAATACGGCGAACTCAGGATTGCCGATACCGGGATCCGTGAAGCCACCATTCTCGGTCAGGGAATTGGAATGGCGATGCGCGGTTTAAGGCCGATCGCCGAAATCCAGTATCTCGACTATATTTTATACTGCATTCAGGGCATGAGCGACGACCTTGCCACGGTTCAGTACCGCACAAAAGGCGGACAGAAAGCACCGGTCATCATCCGGACCCGCGGTCATAGGCTTGAAGGGGTTTGGCATTCAGGCTCTCCAATGGCAGGGATCATCAACCTTTCCAAAGGGATTTTGGTTCTTGTGCCGAGAAATCTGACAAAAGCGGCAGGATTTTACAACACGATGCTCCAGAGCGACGAACCGGCCCTGATTGTGGAATGTCTGAACGGTTACCGCCTCAAGGAAAAACAGCCGGACAATCTGGGTGAATTCACCGTTCCGGTCGGAAAAATTGAAGTAACGAAAGAAGGAACCGACGTCACCCTCGTGACCTATGGCTCTACGTGGAGACTCGTCATGGAAGCCGCGGAGGAACTGGAAAAAATCGGCATTTCTGCGGAAGTGATCGATGTACAGTCTCTCATTCCGTTCGATTTATCCAGCGAAATCGCGGAAAGCGTTAAGAAAACGAACCGTTTGGTCGTGATCGACGAAGATGTGGAAGGCGGAACTTCAGCCTTTATCCTTCAGCAGATCCTGGAAAAACAGAAAGCCTTCAGATACCTCGATTCCGACCCGCTCACGATCTGTGCAGAAAACCACCGTCCGGCCTACGCCAGCGATGGCGATTATTTCAGCAAACCAAGTGTGGATGATATGGTGGAGAAAGTCTACGCTTTGTTCAATGAGATCAACCCGGCGAAATTTCCAAACATATAAAGAATTTAAGACTATAAAAAAACTGCTCCATAGTATGGGGCAGTTTTTTTATTCATTTAAATAGTGGAATTGCTGTAAAAATCACTCCTAAATCGCTCTAAAGAATTTGTTTTAAAGGATATTGCCTGAAATAAGATGTTGTACCACGGTTACCGTAATTATCTGTTATGGTTTATTCGTTTTTTTATTCCAAATTTTTTCCAAGATCATTTTTGTTTTAGCAGAATTATAAAAGGCAAATATTCTTTTCATATTTTTCGCATTCATTTCACCAGCGATTAATTCGCAGTTCGCAATTGTAAACTTTGCATCAATACTTTTGTCCTTGGAAATTACATGGAAATGTGGCGGATCATGATCATTTGAGTAAATAATGATGTTTAAATCATTAATACGTGCGACTTTTTCCTTGATTTCTAGGCCAGGAATACTAACCATGGCATCTATCTGTGCTTCGCTATATGACCAATAAATATTAACTAACTCAGTTAAAACATTACTAAAAAAATCTTCTTGTGTCATTAGTATTTACATTGAAGTTTTGCGAATATTGCGATTCTCTGAACTCGATTTATAGGCGTGCTTTTCATAGAATTGCATATAACGGTATTCCTGTTGGAGGTATTTTCATAATGAGGCTTTGTAAATAACAAATCAATTAGAGGAATCTATATGTAACATTCAACCCTGCTGAAATAAATATTTACAAAAGTTATTTTACTCAATTTCATCATGTCTTTTTGATTTAAATTTCAAAAACAAAAAAGTAATAAGAAATGTGATTGTGGGAATTAAGAATATTATTAAGTTTATTTTAAACTCATTTCCTCGGTAAGAAATTTTACTTATAATCAGCAAAGTTGCAATTATCGAGAGGGAAGATAACCCGGCTAATATCAATTTTTTTTTAAGATTGATTTTTAGAGCAGTGATAAGGATAAGCAGGATAATTACCAATAGACCTTCCCAAAACAGGATATATAAAGCTTCTTGTCCGTGAGCAGAAACAATAACTGGAATAATAAAAAGTGTTATTAAAAGTAACCTTCGTTCGCGGCTCATTGTGGTTATAATTTCTGCTGAATTCAAATATACACATATTCTGCTACGCAAATCGTAATTTCCCTCGCTGCCTCACAAAAATCGCAGATTCAGCAGAGCTAAAAGCAGATCCTGGAAAAACAGAAAGCCTTCAGATGCCTCGATTCCGACCCGCTCACGATCTGTGCAGAAAACCACCGGCCGGCCTACGCCAGCGACGGCGATTATTTCAGCAAACCGAGTGTGGATGATATGGTGGAGAAGGTTTACGCGTTATTCAATGAAATCAATCCTACGAAATTTCCTAAGATTTAAAATAATTTGATGCTTTTTATTAGAGCGTTAAAATCAATAGGAGCGGGCTTTAGCCCGCTCTTTCTTTATGTAATAATACAAAACACATTACTGGTCTCTTTTCGCCCCATTTTACAGATGACCTCAAAAAAACCGACCTTGAATCGCTTTAAAAGTAAGCCGCAGTTTTTTGCCTATTCAGATTTTATAGGAGGGTCATTTTTCCTGCCTCTTTTATTTATTTTCTGATATGCTCTTCTTTGTTTAGTGATTTCATACAGGACGATTCCCGTAGAAGTAGCAAGATTTAGACTTTCCACGATTCCGTACATTTCAATACTTACACAGGCATCGCTTCGCTCGATTAATAAATCGCTTACGCCACGGGATTCATTCCCAAACCAAACCGCAAGCCTTTTTTGAGTAAAATCTCCTTCCTGAAGTATGACGTTGGTTTTTCCTTTTATGTGTGGGGAAGTTACAATAGATGTAAATTTATTTTTTTCAAGGTGGTCCAAACATTCTTCAGTACTTTTGAATTGTTTTACAAAAGTCCATTTAACTGCAGATACCGAAGTTTTTAATAATGATTTTGTTTCTCGAATCGCATCCCAGGTTGGTGGATTTGTATTTCTGCTATTAACGATGTAAAGTTTTTCAACTCCAAGCGCATTGATATTTCGAATCACCGTTCCAATATTTTTTGGATCGGAAGGTTCTTCTAAAACAGCAATTAAATTTTTGCATCTGCCGTCCTTGATTTCGTCAGCTTTTTTTCTTAAGCCACTCTTTGAGATAATACTTTCCATGTTCGAGATGATATGGTTTAAAATTACTCCTAATCCCAAATATAAACAAATTCTCCAACGCTAATCGTAATTTCCCCCTGCTTTCCGCACGAATTTGCAGATTCGGCGCGGCCAAATCTTTAATTTAGCCCACTGATTAAAGTTAAAATTCAAATATCGCGCGGAAGCGTCGCAGTAGTTTAATTTGGCTTGTATTCGATGTTTTTAAGTTCAGTGAAACCGTCCAATTTGCATTCGTAAAGATCATCAAAATTAAAAGCCAAATCAAATTTATATTGGTGATTTTTCAGCAATGTTTCTCCTTGATAGGTTTCAAAAATATTTACTGTGTAAGTTTTTGATTTTCTCGGCCTTAAAAGTTGAGTTTTCTCCTGCCTGAAAAAATCGATGTCAGCATAATTAAAATTTAGCGGCACAAATTCATTGCTCTTTTCGTCGTAAACAAATGCATTTAAAATCTGCATTTTATAAGCATGGTAATTTCTTAAAATCTTCGCTTTTTTATTGCCCGTATTGTTTACAGTCAGATAAATTTTGCCATCAAGATTTAGTTCAGAAACATCTGCCGTAATTTTTAATTCACATTCCTTACTTTGAGCAATACAGGTGGAGAACAACACCAATAAAAAGAATAGTGCGATTCTCTGAACTTGATTTGTAGGCGTACATTTCATAGAATTATATATAACGGTATTTCTGTTGGAAGGCAGTTTCAAATGCTGAAAATACGATGGTGGGGGCCACGCGAAGGATTCGTGCGGGGTTCAACGGGCTTTGATCTCGTGTCCTGCGGACAAGACGAAAGCTTAGTTATTACCTGTAGTTTTACTTGAATTTGTTTGTTGTAATTCTTCCAATTTCTTCATCTTTACTTCCAAACCAATATTTGTCAGTGAAGATCCAATATTCATTTGGGTTTTGAGAATCACGAAATACTTTTATATTAAAATTGTTGTCTGGATTAACAAGTTTGAGTTTCATTTCATTCGATGTTCCTGAATGATGTGGGGAATATTCTTTAATTTTTATTAGTTCAACCTTTAATTCATCAGATGTAAAAATTCCAAAGTTTTTGTCAGTTTGTACAATTTGAGTTTTTGGGCTTTCTAAAATTCTAATAAATTCATTTCTAATCTCATTTAGAATTATAGATTGTAATAAAACTAAAATTAACCCAACAATAAATAACTGACCAATTAAAATGAAGCCTATAATTTGAATTTTTTTTGAATTTATTTTCAAACTCTTTAAAACGTTGGAAGATAAAAGCAAAACAATACCAATAAATGCTACTCCAAAACAAAAAGGAAAAGGGAATCTAAAAAATGAATATATTCTCTCAAGTGCTTCAATCATAGAATTACGGCTAACTTGTATATAGGTCTTATCCTCAAACAACTACCGCCCATTTGGTAGGAATTTGTTTGCTTTTTGTAAGATTTATTTCTGTCACTAAGATATCTTTTTTTCTTTATATCGTAAATAAACTTTCCTCCGCTTCCGCACGTGTGGCCATACTAAAATCGAAACACACCAAAAATCAAATATCCGGAAAACCAAGATGTCATCCTGAAGTCCTTGTTCGTTCGCGTAATCTACAGCACTGCTGTAGCCTTTTATTTTATTCCCATATTGAAATTGAATTCCAATATATTCCCATTTGTCCTCTTTGATTCATTTCTTCGGAATTAATATGATCTGGCATTTCATTTTTTCTTTCACGAATGGCTTTATCAATACCAGGTAATCCTTCATATTTTTTGAACACCCAATCCCAGTCCAAATAGTACTCAAGCATCCATTTTAATTCATTATCAACTTTACCAGCAAGAATTTTATCGTTTAAGATGGAGATTATCTTTTGTTCGGAATCTTTACTCAATTCAGAAATACCGCTTAACCACAATGGTTCTGCAAGAGAATACCACTGAATAAATAATCCTCGTTTTAACGCTTCATTTTCTGAATGGGCAAGTTGGGAATATTGAGCATGAATCCGTTTATACTGTTCTGGTATTCCAGAATTCAAGACAAAATGCTCCTTGTATTCAATTGTCCCTTCCAATAAAGTTACTTTTGAGTGCAATTCAATCTCTTTATCTGCCAATTCTTTTAATTTCATCTTCTGTAAGGCTTTTGTATAACGTTTCTCGGTTTTGCGTTAGTTGCCAGGAGGGGAGCAGCGTACTATCTGCTAAGATAGAAATTATGATGAAAACTAACCCTGCTGCCGCACGATTGCATCGTGTGGCCATAAATCGTCAAAAACAAAAACCTCTCTTAAATCGCTTAAAAGAGGTTGTTTTCTATAGGGTTTAAACCTAACGCCGGAAAATTAGGGTTATGCAACGCTTACCCATGTTAGTTGAAGTTTTTGGCTTTTTGGAATGTTTCGATAAATTCTTTAGATTCTCCACCAATTTTATACTCAAAATTTAGATAACCTGTTACATAATCTACATTTTCTGATTTGGCCGCTAAAAAATGTTGGAAATAATAAATTACAATTTCAGTTGAAATTTCGTCATATTTAAATCCCTCTGTAAAAACATCCAAAAATTTGAAAAATAAATCTTTATTCTCAATCAAAGAATCACTAATATCTTTAATTGTTTTCATTTTAAAGTATGCGAATCTTTCAATAATTTCTTCTAAGTTATCAATATAATTAATGTATTTCCAACCTAATTTATTTTCAAGAAAATTTCTTGCCTCAATTAAAATTTCATTTTCTGCATTAAATTTTCTTAAGCTAGTTTTATCAATACTTACATTTTGAGGTTCTGATAAAATTAATTCTGAAACTTCTTCTTCGTAAATTGACAATTCTTGTTTTAATCTGTCAAATTCTTTATCTGCTGTTTCAAGTAATGCTGATAATCTATTGAAATTTCTTTTATACTGGTCTGGGATTTGAGTTTTACCTTTATATCCTAAATCATGCTCTATTTCAGCCCAAGCATGCTGTAAAATTGATCTAATTTGTATCTCACATTTTAAATCTTTGTATTTAGAATATTCTGTTAAATTCGCTCTTTCATCATTCAATGAGATAACTAAATGCAAAGAACGGTATCCAAATTGGTCATTATTTAATTCTCTTTTATCAATTGAATTTATTTCATCAATTTTAAATTCTTTTCTTACTAATTTTTCAATTAAATTTACTTCACTTTCAAGATGTGAAATAATTCTTATGCCTACTAAATCAGTAATGTCAGTTAACGTATTATACTTACCAACTTTTTTATCAATTTTCTTCGATAGACTTTGTATATCTTTTACTCTACTATTAAGATTGTGTATGATTATCCCGTCTTGACGTAATAAATCGGTAATCAGATTTTTTAATCTATCACAGAATAAATTGTAAATTGAATTATTTTCGTGAAAATCTCTTATTATTTGTGCTTTCATAAAATTTGGCTAACGTTCCGCCACTTGGCGTCAGTTGCGGCTTTTTTAATAATTTGTTCTAAGATAAGCAAAATTTCAACTTAGTAATTTCCGGCTAAGAAAAACTAAACCAGCCATTACGCCAAACGGCTGTTGTGTGCAGTTTTTTATTCTAGAATTCCATATGAGGTGCGTTCTCCGTCTAAATCATAAATGTTAAAATCTGTTCTTCCGTTCATAATTCCATAAGATATTCTTTCCCCTTTTAAATTGTAAACTGAGAAATTTTCTGGACCATTAAAAATTCCATACGCTATATAATTTCCATTGCTACCATATAAGGTAAATCTTTCGGGTTCAGTCATACTGCCATAGGAAATACGATGTGCATCTAAATTATATATATTAAACCTATCATTTTCTTTCATAACTTTTAAATTCTTCTACGTTTTCCCTTATTAGAAAAAATGGTTAATTCAAAAATCTTATAAATTATTTCTGTTGTTCCATATCCGCCCCATTCGTCAAATTCTAAATTCTCATTTTCATTAAAGTATTTTAAGTAAAGTCTTGGGTTACCTTTATAGAAATCTAAAAATAGATAAGATGTATAATCGTATATCCCTAAATCAGCAAATTCATTTAATACAGATGCATTCCAAACAGTACATTGACCAGTCTTTGATTCGTAACCAGACATATCAAATCTTTTATGTTGTTTACGTTCAGTTTCCGACTGTCTGATTGAGCCTGCAGTACCTTCATCGAAACTCAATCTTTTTCGGATAAAGTCCATTATTTCATCTTTTGTTTTAACTTTTAGTTCTTCTGCTGTCATAATTTAGGTTTTAGTTATTGTTAAGTTCTGAAAATTGCACACAACTAGTATATATGCCTCCTCCTGTCAGTCCTATCCCCTGTTTTTGTAGGGATAGGTCTGATAAAAGTCAGACCTATTTACTTGCACTAATATATCATTTATATTTAATAAGTCATTGTACTGGTTTTTTATTAGCAGCAGACTCCTCCACATGAAATTCCAAGCTTGAATAGGTTGCTGCAAAACTCCCGGGAAATACCATTGCCAATCATGACAATCTGACAGAAAAAAGCCAGAATGAAAAACACAGTTTTGATACGGAAACCATACGGGAACCATACGGAAACGATACGAGATCCGCAGTGGTGAAATAAATGTCAGAATGTCATTTTTTACACTTCTGATCCTGCACCACTTAAAATCTTAGCCCGCTTTTTGCTCCTCATCCTTTAAATTCCAGCCTTATGAAAAACCTTTTGCTCGCCGCTTCAATCGCATTGGTGGCTGCTTCCTGTAACAAAACGGAGCCTAAAACATCCGGAAATCCGCCCCAACAACACCATGAAACCGAAACCAAAAACGAAATGGTCGCCCTTATGGCCAACATGATGGACGAAATGCACCGCGCAACCCCCACCGGAAATACCGATGCAGATTTCTCAAAAATGATGATCGAACATCACAAAGGCGCCATGGAAATGTCGGAACTGCTTCTGGAACAAGGAAAAGATAAGGAACTCAGAACCTTTGCAAAGAAAGTTATTGATGCGCAGAACGCCGAGATCGGGTTGATGAAAAAGTTTGCAGACCGGAAGGAAACCTCCGCTGATCATAAGGCCTTTCAGCAGGACCTTAACCGTTCGATGTCCGCAATGATGGATAAAAACATTCCCGTTCACAACGATATCGATCGGGATTATGCCCAGCAGATGATTCCCCACCATCAGAGCGCGGTCGACATGGCCAAAGTCTACCTGGAATACGGCAAAGAACAGGAGCTGCTGAAACTCTGCAGTGCAATTGTCAAAACCCAGACTGCCGAAATCGAGTCCCTGAAAGACTGGCTTGCCCGAAATGAGAATCTCTGACGGCTGTACTTATACCGTTCGGATTTTTTCCGTAAATTCGCCTTAAATTTTTTAACACATGAACTACGATATTATTGTCATCGGAAGTGGTCCCGGTGGATATGTAACGGCCATCAGAGCCGCTCAGTTAGGTTTCAAAACCGCCATCATCGAAAAGGAAAATCTGGGCGGCATCTGCCTGAACTGGGGCTGTATCCCGACCAAAGCGTTGCTGAAGTCTGCGCACGTATTCAATTATTTAAAACATACCGAAGATTACGGCCTGAACAGGATCGAAAATCCGGGCTTCGATTTCACGAAAGTCATTCAGAGAAGTAGAGGGGTGGCCACCAAAATGAGCGGCGGGATTTCCTTCCTCATGAAGAAAAACAAGATCGATGTGATCATGGGAACAGCCAAAATCCAGAAAGGCAAAAAGGTTTCCGTAACCGATAAGGACGGAAAAAACACCGAATATTCAGCAGAACACATCATCATCGCGACAGGTGCGAGATCCAGAGAATTGCCTAACCTTCCTCAGGACGGTGTAAAAGTGATCGGATACCGCCAGGCGCTCGCGCTTCCGGAACTGCCAAAATCCATGATCGTAGTGGGTTCAGGCGCCATCGGCGTTGAGTTCGCAGATTTCTACAATTCCATGGGAACCAAGGTGACTGTCGTGGAATTCATGCCAAACATCGTTCCGGTAGAAGACGAAGAGGTTTCAAAACACCTTGAGAAATCCCTAAAGAAATCCGGAATCGAAATCATGACCAACGCTTCTGTGGAATCGGTCGATACTTCCGGAGCAGGCGTAAAAGCTTCTGTGAAGACAGCGACCGGAAACATCACCCTCGAAGCGGATATCCTGCTTTCCGCAGTGGGAATTGCTGCCAATATCGAAGGGCAGGGTTTTGAAGAAGTCGGCATTCAGACGGATAAAGGAAGAGTACTGGTGAACGAATGGTACGAAACTTCGGTTCCGGGCTATTACGCGATCGGCGATATTTTACCGACCCAGGCTTTGGCACACGTTGCTTCAGCAGAAGGAATTACCTGTGTGGAGAAAATAAAAGGACTTCATGTCGAGAAAATCGATTACGGAAATATTCCGGGATGTACCTACTGTCATCCGGAGGTTGCTTCTGTAGGTTTAACCGAAAAGCAGGCAAAAGAAAAAGGCTACGAGATCAAGGTAGGGAAATTTCCGCTTTCCGCGAGCGGAAAAGCAACGGCGAATGGTAATACCGACGGTTTTGTGAAAGTAATTTTCGATGCCAAATACGGCGAATGGCTCGGCTGTCATATGGTGGGCGAAGGTGTTACGGATATGATCGCAGAAGCGGTTGTGGCGAGAAAATTGGAGACAACCGGCCACGAGATCATCAAATCCATTCACCCGCACCCGACGGTTTCCGAAGCGATTATGGAAGCTGCTGCTGCTGCTTACGGTGAAGTGATTCATATTTAGAACTCAACTTATCGATACGAATCTTACGTTCAAACTGCCCCGAAAGAGTTAGTCACTTTTTAGGGGCAGTTTTTTGTGGGTAAGGTCTTCTTATTTTAACTCTGTAATCTCTATCTTTCTAAATGATCTATTATTAAAAATACAGATGCAGCGAGAATAAGCAGAATAATAAAGTACGTAAATACCTTGGACTGTTTCGAAGTAATGTTGCTGTAGATAAAAATACCCAGCGACAGCGCCAGGAAGAGGAGTTTCAAATAAAGTCCGTTCACTATAAAAACAATCGTCCCAAAGGCGATAATTAAGAAAGTGAGAATCACAGACTTGGCATCGGTGGATTTTTCTTTTGCTGTATTCACAGGTCTTAAGGTTTGGGTTAGCACAAGCAGTCTTCGGTCTTTGGGGCTTTATCAAATATAGAAATTTAATTTAGCGCGAACAAAGATTTAACAATATCAGCTGTTCTTAAATAAAAGTCAGTTAATCCAGCTTCTTCTGGATGGCCGCAGCTGAAAGGCCGTGAATCAGCACCGATAGTACAATCACCATCGCAGTCACCTGAATCAGTTCCGTGGAATTGGGAAAATCGGTCTGCGCAAAAGCATACATCAGGTAGAAAATAGAACCAACGCCGCGAATCCCATAGAAAGAGAGCGCAAATTTCTCAAATGGCGAAAGGTCGGTTCCCTGCAGGGCAAGCCAGCCACTTATTGGCCTGATCACCAACAGTACAGCCAACGCGGTAAGAATGGTGTTCAAATTCCACAACTCATCAATGGTCGCACACACATAGATCCCAATAATGATGAAGAGAAAAGTGACAAAAATCCTTTCTATTTCCTCGGTAAAATCATGAAGCTTGTCCATGTGTTTCGCTTTCCGTTCGCTGTTGCTGAAAGCACAGGCTGCCACGAAAACGGCAATAAAACCGTAACCGCCCAGAATTTCCGTGAGTCCGTATGGCAGAAGTGTCAGAGCGAGGGACAGGATTCCACGGCTGATGACGGAATGGTGACTTTCTGCGGTGACTTTAAAAATCAGTTTGTAGAGCGCCCAACCTACCACAAACCCGACAACGCTGCCGGCTGCAATTTTGTACAGGACTTCCATATAGAACCATTCGCCAATCCATTGGGTATAATCAAGACCTTTGGCTGCGAGAAAAATCGCAAAGTACGTGAACGGAAAAGCCAGTCCGTCATTCATTCCGGCTTCTGAAGTGAGTCCGAGGCGGATTTTGGAAAAATCTTTTTTGCTGGGCCGGCTGGTTTGAAGATCTGAGGCAAGTACGGGATCGGTTGGGGAAATAAGCGCACCAAAAAGAACGGCCGCCGCCGGAGCAAGACCGAGAAGCCACCAACCTGCATAGGCAGCGCCCACAATTGTAAGCGGCATGGTGATGAGCAGAAGTCTCAGGGAATATTTCCAGGTTCGCCAAGCGAATGGTTCTTTGATCTTCAATCCTGCATTGGTGAGTGCCACGAGAACAACAAACTCCGAGACGCGCCGGATAATGTCGGAATGCTGCATAATATCGAAATCGGTGTATGCTCTTCCTGTTAAAGCAATAAGAATCCCGATGATCAGATACAGAATAGGGGGTGTTATCTGTTTTTTTCGGAACACGTTGGGAATGACTGCAGCCAGCAAAGTAATGACTCCGGCAGCGAGCAGGTAATAATTGTAAGCATCGTGAACAAGTAATTCTTTCATCGTAAGGGTAGATTGAATGGATAAGTGAAGCACCCTTCACTGGACGCCGAATTGTAATTCCTCTCTCCCTAACAAAAACCGTGCGGTTCTCTCATCTCCTTTGCTTTTTGTACAATTTATAAGATGAGGGCTTATGGGAAGCGAATTTTGGTGACGATGAGTCCGCCGAAATCATGTTCTTTATTTAAAATGCTGATTAACTTTAAGCAGTTCAAAGTATCAGCCAATAATCCTTCTATATAATTTATTACAAAAGCGACAATAAATAACCGATGACGGAACCCCCTAAAACTACAAAAGCGCTGTTGAGTTTCCGGTATCCAAATGCGACGGCAATACTTAAAACGGCAATCAGAACAGTGCGCCAATCGGTAATCGTTTCTTTCCCCATTTCATAACATACTGCTGCGATGATGGCAACAGAGGCCACATTTACGGCATCCAGAAAAGCAGAGAACAGTTTTGAACTGCGCATTTTCTTGACGAGAGGGTTGAGCAGCGCCACAAATACAAATGATGGCAGAAATATAGCGACTGTGGAGACGGCTGCTCCTGCAAAACCGTTGATCTGATAACCGATAAAAGTGACCGAAGAAAAAACGGGTCCCGGCGTGAACTGTCCGACTGCGATGGCATCGATGAGTTGTTGACGTGTTAAAATTCCTCTTGATACCAATTCAGTGTCGAGAAATGCAAACAGAACATAGCCGCTTCCGTAAAGAATGGAACCAATCTTTAGGAAAATCCAGAACAGGTTGGCGTTCGTGGCGGAAAGCAGGGTAGTGTTGGTGATCTGCAGCAGCGATAATGGAAGAAAACTGTTAAGGCTGTTATGCTTACTGTTCCGAGTATAAGCCAAAAGCAACGCAAAAAAACCCGCTCCAAACATCAGCCAGATTTCGTTGATCTTCAGTAAAGAACCGACCAAAACAAGCATTCCGATGAGGATCAGTTCTGTGGACTTCAAGGATTTTTTTGCCAGCGGAAAAACCGCACCGAGAATGATGGCGATAATGGCGGGTTTGATACCGTACAAAAATGGCTGCACTTCAGGAACCTGGCCAAACTGCTTGTAGAGATAAGCAAAAATACCTGTGATGAAAACGGCAGGGAGAATAAAACACAAACCTGCAATGATCAAACCTTTCCAGCCACCTTTTTCGTGACCAATATGGATGGCCATTTCGGTACTGTTGGGACCGGGAATTAAATTCGTAGCGCCCATCAGATCCAGAAAATGCTGTTCGGTGATCCACTGCCGTTTCTGCACCACCTCTTCGCGCAACATGGCAATATGAGCAGCAGGCCCGCCGAAACCGATGATGCCGAGTTTCAGAAAAAGCCCGGCGATGTCTTTTAACCCTGCCTTATGCTCCATTTTTGTCAGAATTCTCCTTTTTTACAATGTCTGAAAGGCTTGAAATGATACAGTATATCGAACTTAACTAACCGTTATTCCGCCTCACTGTTGAAATTCACGGTATCGTAGAGGTCTTTCCTGCGGTCGCTCATGGTGCGAACGGCGCCGTAATGGTGCAGTTCCTTGAGCAGATTGAGGTCAACATCCACAATTAAAGTGGTTTCGGTATTGGCTGTGGCTTCCCCTTTAATGGCATTGGAAGGAAATGCAAAATCAGAAGGGGTGAAAACCGCCGCCTGACCAAACTGAATGTCCATGTTGTTCACACCCGGTAAATTTCCTACACAACCTGCAATCGCCACATAACATTCGTTTTCAATCGCTCTTGCCGCAGCACAGTGGCGGACGCGCGTATAGGCATTTTGGGTATCTGTCAAATAAGGGACGAACAGAATCTTCATTCCCTGATCGGCTAAAATCCGCGGAAGTTCCGGGAATTCAACATCATAACAGATGACAAGTCCTACTTTTCCACAGTCGGTATCAATCACTTTAATCTCATTTCCGCCTTTCATTCCGTAATACTTTCTCTCGTTCGGCGTAATGTGGATTTTGCGGTGTTCATCAATCTTACCGTCGCGGTGGAGCAGGTAACTGATGTTATACAGTTCGCCGTTTTCTACAATCGGCATGCTTCCGGCGATGATGTTGATGTTGTAGCTGATGGCAAATTCCGAGAGTTTGTTTTTGATTTCTTCAGTGAGCTCGGCCAGTTTAAACATACTCTCCCTTTCAGAAAGATGGTTGAAAGGAGCGAGTAAAGGCGTATTGAACAGTTCGGGAAACATGATGAAATCTGATTTGTAGTCAGCCATTACATTCACAAAGAATTCCACCTGTTCGTAAAATGCCCCGATGTTTTTAAAATGCCGCATCTGCCACTGAACCAATCCCAGACGAATGACAGAATCCTGCATCGTATTGGGTTTTTTGCTGTAATAGATATTATTCCACTGAAGCAGTACGGCATTCTCTTCGGAGTGCAAATCTTCCGGCAGATAATTTTTAAGGATCCGTACCGGCAGAAAGCTGTTCGCCAGCTGGAAACTCAGTACAGAATCGTAAATTTCCTTGTTTCTTACCTTCTGGATATATTCTCCCGGCGAAAGTTCCGCGCTGTGGAGGTGATAATTCGGAATTCTGCCGCCCACCATAATGGATTTCAGGTTCAGCGTTTCGCAAAGTTCTTTTCTTACGTCGTAAAGTCTTCTGGCAAGACGGAGTTTTCGGTATTCGGGATCTACAAAAACCTCAATTCCGTAAAGGACATCGCCCGTATCGGAATGCGTGTTGAAAGTGTAATTTCCTGTAATTTCTTTGTAGGTATGCTCGTCACCGTATAATTTGTACTGAACGATGATCGCGAGCGAAACAGCCGCAATTTTACCGTCTACCGTAATGCAGGTCTGCCCCGCAGGGAAAATACGCAGCAGTTTCTGGATGCTTTTTTTGGACCAGATGCTTTCAGACATTGTGGGATATGCTTTATGCATCGTCTCCTTCAGTTCTTCGTAATCTTCTATGGCCAGTTTTCGGATATCAATCTGCATCTGTTTGTATATTTCGTTTAGTAATATTTAATTTTTGCAAAGATAAGAAGCAAATGCTGAATTCCATCAACTCCTCAAAGATTGATTATTCTGCAAATTCCTTCGGTTCATCAAACTCCTCACCGGAGATCTTTGTCACAAACATCGCCGCCACTGTATCACCAGTCGCATTTAAAACAGTTGCCAGAGGATCGACCAAAGTCCCGATGATCATGACCGCCGGAATGGCTTCTACCGGAAGCTGATACACCGAAATCATGAGCATTTCTCCGATATAACCGCCGTTCGGGATGCCACCCGCAACAATACTCACGAAAACGGTGATTCCTATAGCCAGCAGCAGGTTCATCGGATCAAAAAAATCCCGTCCGATAATCAAAAATGCGACATAAATTTTAATAATCGACGACATGGAAGAGCCGTTTTTGTGCAGCGTACTTCCAATCGGGATCACAATATTGGCAATCGCATCCGGTAAACCGATTTTTGCCGCTGCCTGAAGGTTTGCGGGCATCGTGGCGAAACTGGAACAGGTGGAAATTGCGGTAAGACTCGGATAGATATTGTTTTTCCAGAATTTTCTGATGCCGTCTTTCCCTTTTGCCATAAACGCATACAGCGTAAAAAACACAAAGAAATAGACGGTTCCTGCCGCGTAATAGAGTCCGAGTGGTTTTGCATAAAACCCAAAAAGCTGAGGACCCACTGTGGCAACCTGATACGCAAAATAGGCACCTAAACCGATAGGGGCTGCTTTCATTACGATAAGAAGAAGTTCCTTCATCACTTCATATCCCGAAGTGAGAAATAACGTGAAATGTTTTCCGGCTTCGCCGGTTTTTCGCGCCGCGATTCCGGTTAGGAAAGCGAAAATAAGCAAAGCCAGCATGTTTTTCCGGGAGAAGAGTTCTGTGAATTCGCCGACGGTGAAAAAGCTTACAATACGGTCACCCCACGAATCCTCAGCGCCTGTTTGCGGGATTTCTTCAGGAGTTGAAGGCAGTGCTTCAGTAGGGAAGAACCAGACCGCCGCGATCGTAAACAGTGCTGCAATAATGATGAAGAGCAGAAAAGTGAGAATCATGGAGAAAATGATTTTCCCGAATTTCGACTGCTGTTCCAGCGACGCGATGGAGTTTGATACCGCAAAAAACACGAGCGGAACTACACTCACAAAAAGAAGGTTCAGGAAAATATCGCCCAACGGTTTCAGATAGGTGACCACCTGCGGAAAAAAGATGCCGATAATGCTTCCTACGATGATTCCGGTGAGGAGGAGAATGATGCCCGAGTAGTTTTTTAAGACTTCCTTCATGATTGCAGATTTTGGCAAAGATACAGGTAAAAGATTTTCACCGGTTATTTAAACCGTCCATTGGTCGTTTACGATGGCGATGAGGTAATATTTCCCTTCATATTCCTCAAAAACGAGACGGAGCGCTTTCCAGTCCATGTCGCTGTATTTCTGCGACCCAGCAATATAGTTTTCGGTGAAATCGGCTTCAGGGTATATTTCCTTTAAATTGTTGAGAGAGTTGCCGGTTCCTTTAAAGGTATTGAGGTGATATTCCGATTGTGTAAAATCCCTTTTGAACACCCATGTTTCGAGATAATCTTTCAGAGGAAGTACCAGAATGTCTCCGCTGCCGTCTTTTTCTCCCCATGTGAATTTTGTTCGGGTCGAAATGTATCTTACAAAATCTTCACGGGAAAAATGTTTGTCTTTTTCCGGTCTCACATACGCGTACATCGAAAATCGGACGCCTTTTACCGGATGAATGAAAGCGGAAAACTGCTCATAATCTTTTGCTTTTAAAGACTGAATAATTTCACGGCTCAGCTTTTCCAGCGTTTCCTCTTTACTCAGCTTTGGTGTTACCGCAACAAGCGCTGTATCAGTTTTACTTACGATAACGCCTTCTTTCTGCACTCCAGATGTTTTGCTTTTTTCTTTGGCGCAGGCGGATAAACAAATTGCCATGAGTACGTAAATAATGTTTTTCATCATAATTTATTTTAGGTGAACATCTATTCCCAGTATGAAATTTCTCTTTGCGGCCGGATTGTAAAAACGGTTTCCAAACGCATTGATGTCGTAACCCAGACTGTAGGAGGTATCGTATAGATTCTGGACGCTGAGTTTGAAATCAGCATCAAACCTAAAGAATTTTACAGGATAACTGAAAGAAACATTTCCAATGAATGACGGTTTGTCGGTAACGGTATTGGAATCATTCAGCGGCGTTGAGGAACTGTAAAAATCAGTAAGATCAACCTGAAGTTTATTGAAAAACTCCAGATTGACCAGACTTTGGAGCGAAACGGAAGGCACACCGGTAAGCCTGTTACCGGAAAAGTCCGCGCCGCCTTTTACGTAATCTTTAAATTGGAAATCATAGAGATTTCCTGCAAAATAGAGTTTTACACTGTTGAAGACAGGGGAGTTGAGGTTCACTTTCCGGCTTTCCACAATAAATTCAATTCCACGCTGCACGGTTTCGCCGGCGTTGACGAAATATTCCTCTCCGCTTATATTTTCCCTTCTTACAATCGCATTTTTGAGTTGGAAATCGAAAAGGCTGACTTCTGTAAAGAGCAAACTGCCCCACTGTTTTCTCAGTCCGAATTCGGTGTTCCAGCCGTATTCCGGATTCAGACCGGTATTGATCTCCTGCGCCGAAGAACGGATTTCCTCCGTTGTTGGAGCAGAATTTCCTTTACTGAGTTTCCCACGCACGGTAAATCCTTTTCCTAAAAGGTAAGAGATGCCCAAACCGGGCAGAAAATCATTTCTGAATTTTCGGGCTCCTACCTCCGGATTCGGCAAAATGCTTTCCCAGTGGTAATTCATCATATTTAAACTTCCGGAAATGTCGATGAAGAGGCGGTTTCCGTATTCTGCTTTTTGGGAGAGGAAGATAAACCCGCTTTTCGTGCTGATGTCATCGAAGTTCTGCGGATCTGCTGGTCTTCCTGAATTATTGTCGAAATTTCTGATGATTCCTTTCGATAAAGCGCCTTCAAAACCGAGTCTGGTCTGATAGAAAGACTTTTCAAAGGTTTTTTCAAAATTCAAATGAGTACGGACTGCAAAATTGTTTTCATACCGCTTCTCGTAATTGGTAATAAAGGGATTTCTGAAATCGGTATAGCTTCCCTGGACTGCAATGAAATGGCTGAAATCTTCATCAAAGCTGAAAAAATTCGACAGCCCTGTAAATACTGTTTTGTTATAAATTCCTGCTCTTTGTTCTTCGGCACCAGGAGAAGTTTTGGTTCCGGGTCTTGCCTGGCGCGGATCGGCCTTCATCTGTTCAAAAGTAAGTCCACCCGGCGTTTCATAATGCAGATCTGTGAACAGAAGCATCATCTGCATCTGGCTTTTTTCAGAATAAGTAAAACGGTCATTCAGAAAAATAAACTTCCTTTCCAAAGCAGCCTGAGTTCGGTAAGAATCCGTGGTTTCGTAACTGCTGTAAGCCTGAAAAAAATGGTTGTTCAGATTCTGCGCATAATGAAATTTTCCTTTGAAATGTTGATAGCTTCCTCCCGACAAACCGAAACTTTTGATTTCCCTGCTATTGGTTTTAAGCAAAGCCGTGCCGCCTGTTGCAGCACCGAAATCGCCGCCTTCGGGACCTTTATAGATTTCCATCTGGCTGATGATTTCCGGATCAATGATATTCAGGTAGGTATTTCCTGTCGCATCTGTAAGGGTAAAATCATCCAGATACACTTTCACATTCCGGACGCCGAAAGGGGAACGAAGGGTGCTGCCGCGAACCGAAAGCCTGTAACTTCCGGGTGAGCGCTCTTCCATTTTGCTTCCGGGCAAAAGATTAAAGGATTCAAGCAACCTGTCGGATGCGTTCTGTTCAAGAAAATCTGAACCGGCCACTGAGACCGATTTTGTTGAGGTGATGAATTGTGCAGGCTTGCGGTAAGCATCGATGCTGACCTCAGAAATTAAAGATGCAGAATCTTTTACCTGCGCGCTCAGGAAAAAGCAGGAGATTAAAGAAAAAAAAGAAAATAATCTGACATTCATCCTGTAAAATACGGGCTAAAATAGAACATTCCAGCGGAAGTTTTCACAGAATTTAAACGACAGTCTCTCAAAATTTTTCTACATTTGATTAAATCATTTTCTTTATGGCTTATATCGATTATTACAGGATTCTGGGAATTGACCAGAAGGCATCACCGGAAGATATCAAAAAAGCCTACCGCAAACTGGCGCGGAAATATCATCCGGATGTGAATCCGGGAGACAAAGAAGCCGAGCGGAAATTCAAGGAAATCAACGAAGCCAACGAAGTGCTCAGCAACCCTGAAAACCGTACCAAGTATGATAAGTACGGTGAACACTGGAAACATGGTGAGGAATACGAAAAAGCCCAGCACAGCCAAAGACAGAGTCAGCAGCGACAACATTACGGCGGCGGATTTTCAGAAGAGGATTTTGGAGAGGGTGAGGATTTCTCAGATTTCTTCCAGAGCATGTTCGGCGGCGGACGCGGTTTTGCAGGAAATTCGCGCGGCAGCGCCTCGGGAAAATTCAAAGGGCAGGACGTTTCTGCAGAACTGAACCTGCATCTCCGCGATGCGGCAGCTACCCATCAGCAGACTTTTGACATCAACGGTAAAAAGGTCCGCATCACCATTCCGGCAGGTGTTGCCGATGGACAGAAAATCAAACTGAAAGGCCACGGAAATCCCGGTCATAACGGCGGACCGAACGGTGACCTCTACATCACCTTCAATATTCTCGAGGATAAACACTTTAAAAGAAATGGCGATGATTTAAGCGCAGAAGTGGACATTGATCTTTATACGGCTTTGCTTGGAGGTGAGGTCAGCATTAAAACACTCAGCGGCGACGTGAAGCTGAAGGTAAATCCCGAAACGCAGAACGGAACGAAAGTGAGACTTAAAGGCAAAGGTTTTCCGGTGTACAAAAAAGAGGGGGAATTCGGCGATCTTTTTGTGACCTACCGCATTAAGCTCCCTACCCACCTGACGGCGAAAGAAAAAGAATTATTCCAACAGTTAAAAGATTTACAGAAATGAGCGACAGAATATCCCGCGAAGAACTCGTAAAGATCTACAATATCGAAATCACCTTTTTCGATGAGCTTGAAGAATCGGGCCTGCTGAAAACGGAAAAGGAAGGAGAGGTGAAATACCTTTTCTATGATGAATTGCCTGCTTTCGAACGTTTTGTCAACTGGCATTACGACCTGGAAGTAAACCTTCCCGGTCTGGAAATCATTCACCGTCTTCTTTCGCAACTCGAGCAACTCCGCGCTGATAACCGCCGGATGCTGAAAGGAAGTTTTGCTGAAAACTGGGAAGACATTCCCTAATTCCAAAAGAAAACCCCCGGCAAAAACCGAGGGTTTATTAATCTGTCGTAAATTTAATCGAGCCAGCCCATCTGCTGCATCCACTCATCATTGTAGATTTTGGCGACGTAACGGGAACCGTGATCGTGAAGGAGTACCACAATAATATCATCCTTCGTGAACTGATCCTGCATCTGCTTCAGCGCTGAAATCGCACTTCCGGCTGAATAACCGCAGAAAATTCCTTCTTCTTTGGCGAGTTTACGGGCATAAATGGCGCCGTCTTTATCCGTCACTTTTTCGAAATGGTCGATAACGCTCATATCGAAATTTTCCGGGATGATGTCCTCACCGATTCCTTCAGTAACGTAGCTGTAAGCATGTTCCGGATGGATTTCTCCGGTTTCATGGTATTCCTTTAAGATTGAACCATAAGTATCCACTCCAATGATCTGGATGTCCGGATTTCTTTCTTTAAAAAATCTGCCGCAACCGGTTACCGTTCCTCCGGTCCCTGCGCCGGCCATAAAATGGGTGAGTTTCCCTTCGGTCTGTTCCCAGATTTCCGGTGCAGTCTGTTCATAATGCGTTTCGCGGTTTGACAGATTGTCGTACTGGTTTACATACCAGCCGTTTTCGGTTTCTTCAGCCACCCTTCGGGAAACGGAATAATAAGAACGCGGATCCGTAGGCGTAACGTCGGTTGGACAAACGATTACCTCGGCGCCAACGGCTCTTAAAATGTCACATTTTTCTTTGGACTGTTTTGCATTGGTCACGAATATACATTTATAACCTTTCACAATAGCAGCGAGGGCAAGGCCCATTCCGGTGTTGCCGGAAGTCCCTTCAATAATGGTTCCTCCCGGTTTCAGACGTCCGTCTTTTTCGGCATCTTCCACCATCTTCACCGCCATTCTGTCTTTTACGGAATTTCCCGGATTGAAAGTTTCCACTTTCGCCAAAACCAAAGCAGGAAAATCTTCTCCAAGGACTTTATTTAATTTCACCAAAGGCGTATTACCGATGGTTTCGAGGATATTCTGAGCGTATTTCATAGTATTCTTGTAAAATTAATGGATTTTTGAAGTGGCAAAGTTACCGATTATCATTTATACTGGATGGCCTTCACGGGTGAAATTTTGCTGATGAGGTAACTCGGCAGGATAAGTGCGGCTGCGGAAATCAGCAGAATTCCTACTGAAATCAAAATGGGATAAAGCGGGTTCAGATCCACCGGAACCGTGCTCACATAATAGTTTTCGGGATTGAGCTGGATGATGCCGAAAAATTTCTGGAGACTCAAAAGTCCCAGACCGATCACGTTTCCGATCAGAAGCCCCGGAATCATAATCATAAGCGTATAGTTGATGAAGATGGCTCGGATCTGTCTGTTCGTTGCACCCAGGGTTTTGAGCAGACCGATGGAATTCGTCCTCTCAATTATCAGAATGAGCAGAACCATAACGATGTTGATGACTACAACAATGAGCATAATCGTGATGATGAGCGTGATATTCGTGTCGAAAATTCCGATCCAGTCGTTGATTTGCGGATACTTTTCGGTTGCTTTTTCGATATAGTTTTTATAGCCGACCAATTTTTCAATCTCCGGAGCATCTTTGTCGATATGATTCACGTTTTTCAGAAAAATATCCAGCCCCCCGATGTCATTTTTTTCCATGTCAAGGATTCTTCTGGCATGGTTGATGCCGCCGATCACAAACTGGTCATCAATCATCTTGATATCGGTTTTGTAAATTCCTACGACCTCAAAATTACGGTAAATCGGTTTTTGATTTTCGGTGGAAAATACGGCAACAATGCTGTCTTTCACCTTTAAATGAAGGTCGGAAGCGATTTTCTGCGAAAGGGTAATACCACTGTTATATCCTTTTTCAGTAATTACCGGTGTGGTTCCGGCTATTAAAAATTTCTTAAAACGTGCATGATCGAAATCTTTTCCGATTCCCTTGAAAATAATTCCGGCAAAATTGTGTTCATTCCTTAAAATTCCCGTCACGGTTACATCGCTCTGAACCCCCGCAACATCATCCAGCTTTTTTATCTTTTCAATATCCAGGCCTTCCTTCTGCAGTACCGATGAGTTGTAGGAAGAATTGGACTGCTGGGATTTCACGGTGATGTGGCCGCTGAAATCGGCCATTCGTTCTTTGATGGCTTTTTTAGAGCCGATACCCGTGGAAATGGTGATGAGTGAAACAATGATTCCCAGTGCTACAGAGAGCCTTCCGATAAAGACAATAACCCGTGAAAGATTATTTTTGTTACCTTTGGAAAGCGCAATTTTTTTAGAAAAATAGATGGGAAAACTCAAGGAAATGATTTTAAGTGTCAAAAATATATATTTAGTTCTTATTTGCCTAATTTTTTTAGGTTTATTCGGAGATTTAAACGGACAGAATACCGACCCAAACTGTTTTAAAACAGGAGCAGACCGGCCTGAACTTTACCTTCCGCTGTTAAAAGGAAAAACGGTCGCGGTAGTCACCAATCAGACCGGACTTTTGAAAGACAGAACCTTTCTCGTGGATTTTCTGGTGAAGAACAATATTAAAGTAAAAACAATTTTTGCTCCAGAACACGGCTTCCGCGGCGATGCAGATGCCGGTGAACATGTGAAAAACGGCATTGATACCAAAACCGGGATTTCCGTCGTTTCCCTGTACGGCGACAATAAAAAACCAAAACCGGAACAGTTGAAGGGAATTGATGTCGTTCTTTTTGATATTCAGGATGTTGGCGTAAGATTTTACACCTATATTTCCACCTTGAGTTATGTAATGGAGGCCGGGGCTGAAAACGGCGTGGAAATTATAGTGCTGGACCGCCCGAATCCACACGACGGGTATATTGACGGACCGGTGATGAAAGACCGGTGGAAAACTTTCGTTGGTTTGCACAATATCCCTGTTGTTTACGGTTTAACAATGGGGGAGTACGGCAAAATGGTGAACGGTGAAAAGTGGCTGAAGAATGGAGTACAGACCAAATATACCCTGATTCCGATGCTGAATTACCATAAAAAACAGCGTTACGGCGTTTCCGATAAACCTTCGCCCAATTTACCCAATGATACTGCGATTAATCTCTATCCAAGTCTGTGTTTTTTTGAAGGAACGCAGGTTTCAGTCGGGCGCGGAACAAAACTTCCGTTTCAGATTTACGGTAGCCCTTGGACGAAGAATTTGCCCTTTCAGTTCACACCACAACCACAACCGGGTGCGAAGGATCCGTTTCTGAACGGACAATTGTGTTACGGCGAAAACCTTTCGGATTATTCGGGAGATTTAAGAGAAATTAATCTGGAATGGCTCATTAAGGCCTATAAAAATTATAGAAACCCGCAGCAGGATTTCTTTCTGAAGAATCTGTGGTTTGATAAACTGGCAGGAAGTGATGAGCTCCGGAAACAGATCATTGCCGGAAAATCGTCATCAGAAATTAAAGCTTCGTGGAAAAATGACCTGGAAGAATTTCAGAATATCCGCAGGAAATATGTGACGTACGAAGACTAGTCGAAATCGTGATGGGTATCGTCGTGCTTGTTCCGGTTAATAAACCACATTCCGATTGTTAATCCGATTACTCCGGCTAAAGCGGTCATCAAAGCTCGTTCTAGTTTATCCGTTTCCGTATTTCCAAGATAATTCATCAGAAACAGGATGACAAAAGTGATGACTGCAATTACTGCGTATTTACTGCTTTTAATGTCCATTATTTGAGTTGATAAGAAATCATGATGCCTCCGCGGTACGGAATAAATTCTCCGCTTTTGTTCCAGTGGTCTATCTCGTCGTAACGTATTCCGAGTTCTTTATGGTAGCCTTTATAGAATCCCTGATTGGCTCCTGCTCCCAGATAAACGTCTGCATTCAGCTTTTCGCTCAGTTTGAACTGGTATCCTACAGTTGCCCCAACCAATATTGAGAAACCATCCTGATAAAGGTCAGATTTCACGTATATAGGAGAGTTTACAGTTAACTGATACGGGTCGTTGCTCCAATAGTTGTATTTCTGAATAATATACCTTGCTGCTGAGATGTTTGCCCCTACATACCAATGTTTGAAAGCTTCATTGAAATAATACCTCGGTTCGAAACCCACCATATAAACCTGAGCATACTTTCCGTCGAAAGATTTCCAGGGAGAAATAAAAACATCACCCTGCACGGTATATTTGGTTCCAATCTGGTATTCTACTCCTGCATTGATGATTCCAAGCGGGATAAACAGTGCATTTCCCTTTACATAAAGCTTATTTTCGTTCTGCGCCCATGATAATGATACCATGAGAAGCAAAAAGAAAGTCAGCACTTTCTTTTTCTGCATATTATTTTATTTCTTGAAGAAGTTTTTCGGCGAGAGAGAAATCTTTTTTCCCCTGTTGCGCGAGATATTTTGACATTTCTGCATAAGATTTTGCGAGATCTTTGTTTCCGATTTTTAAAAGGATTTTGGCCAAAATATAAGTGTTTTCAACTGTTTCTCCCTTCATTACCGATTTTTCTGTCCATTCCTGAGCTTTTTGCAGTGAAGCTTTATTTTTTACATGGTCAGAAAAGATCCATGCAGCTTTAAGCAGTTCCATGTCTTCAAAAAGCGCAGGATCTTTATAGTAGGCCAATGCGGTTTTTTCGTAAGCAGAATAATTTGCCGTCTGTTCATAAAAATTCAACAACGCCTTGTTAAGGGTTTTTTCAGCTTCTTCTTTCCCTACTAAAGGCACCGCATTTTCAAGAAAATATTTTTCATTAACGGTTTTTTTTTCACTGTCGAAGGAATTCTGAAGAACTTTCTGCAGCTTCATTTCATTGTCGAACTGCGTGTACGTTTCAGCCGGCAAAAATTTAACAATTTCTTCTTTCCGTGTTTTAAATATTTTATAATTAGGATCTTCTGCAGATTTGATAAAATACAGCAGATATCCGACTTCATCTTTGGTAAGTTCTCCTTTTTTACGGGTCATGAAATATTTTTCCGAAGCTTTTTTAGCGAAATCAAAGTCGGTATTCATATTCAGTTTCATCGCATTCAGAAGAAATTCTGGACTGTCTTCTCCCTTTTCAAACCTTTCCTTCATTGAGCCTTTTATATTGTTCGGCGAATTGGCTTCTTTTCCCAGACTCAGGAACACCTCTTCAACCATATAACCCATATTCTGCGAGATCAGCTGTCCGTCTCCGTTAATGAACAGATAGGTCGGGTAAGCACGTACTCCATATTTGGCGGCAATGTCCCGTCCTTCACCTTTTTCCATGTCGAATCTGGCATTTACAAAAGAAGTGTTGTAATAATTTGCCACTGTTGGTTTTGTGAATACATTTTTCTCCATTAATTTACACGGGCCGCACCAATCGGCATATGCATCGATAAACAGGAGTTTGTTTTCCTTTTTTGCTTTTGCAATAAGTTCATTAAAGGTAAGACTCTGAAAACTGATGGATTGCTGTGCAGAAATTGTGATAATGAGAAAGAATATGATGAGGGAAGTTAATTTTTTCATTTTTTCTAAAAAGATTTATGCGAAGATAATTATATTATTTCAAAAGTGCTTTCAGAGATAGGGTTTTCCTTGTTTTTTATAGTAAAATTAGCCTTCAGCCGGTAGTTCATGGATTCGTTGTTTTATCATTTACGATATAAAGACGCCTTCGGTTCTTCAGAGCTACCTAAAGTTTAAAATTTCGCAGGAGTAAAAATTTTATGAAATATATATACATTCCCTGTTCTTAAAAGGCTCTATTTTTTTTTAAAAATGTAAATTGCGCAATGAGTAATTTTTTACATAATTTATTCAATCTGCAAGATGGGGAAGGTGATAAGCAGAAGACCCTTGAAAATGTTAAAGTAAATATTTCATTTTCCGGAGCAAACCTTTGGGTATTGGCATGCGCTATCATTGTAGCATCGGTAGGTCTTAATGTAAATTCCACAGCTGTTATCATTGGAGCGATGCTGATATCCCCTTTAATGGGGCCAATTATCGGTGCCGGTTTTGCTCTTGGGATGTTCGATTTTCCCCTGCTTAAACTGTCCTTAAAAAATTTGGTAATATCAACGCTGGTAGGACTCATCGTTTCGGCGCTGTATTTTTTTATAAGCCCTTTTAAAGAAGCCCAGTCGGAAATATTGGCCAGAATATCTCCGAATATTTACGATGTTATGATCGCTTTTTTTGGTGGCTTAGTTGGGGTAATTGCGATTACCAGAGCCGAGAAAGGCAATCCTATAGCTGGAGTGGCCATTGCTACAGCATTAATGCCACCCCTCTGCACCGCAGGATATGGATTGGCCACGGGAAATTTCAGATTCTTTTTTGGAGCGTTATTTTTATATACCATCAACTGTGTTTTTATTGGCATTGCGACATTCATCATCGTAAAATATTTAAAATATCCTGCAGTAAAGTTTGTAGACCGCAAAGAAGAACGAAAAGTGCAGAACATCATTTATTTTATGATGATAATCATTATTGTACCCAGTATTTATTTCGCTGTTTCGCTGTATAAAGAACAGTCATTCAAGCAGTTGACTGAAAAATTTATCGATTCCGAATTTCTTCAGAAAGGGAATACACTTATTTATAAAAAAACCAACTATAATACAAGCCCACGGAAAATTGAGCTTGCTTTTCTGCAAAAAACCTATTCTGATGCCGAGGTCAAAAACATCAACAAAAAACTTCGTGAATATGGACTTCAGAATACCCAGGTCATCATTAAGCAAAACGCTGCAAACAATCTTCAGAATCTACGAAATGACATTTTAAATGAGGTCGGAAAAACGTGGGTGAATGTGAATTCTGATGCAAAAAAAATATCCAATCTTGAAGCGCAGATGGCTGCAAATAACTTTGCCACCCAGCAGATTTATACTGAAGCCGCTGCTTTTGCACCAGGTCTCATTTCTCTTGGAGTTTCCAATCAGAACATTGCGACAAAAGATACGATGGTTACGAGAACAACCGTTGTATTTGACGCAAACGACAAATTCTCTGCGGCAGATGAGGAAAGATTATTGAAGTGGCTACAGGCGCGACTGAATAATAATGAGGTCATCTTAGTAAGAAAATAGAAAGAAAATTGATTAAAATTATCAACGGTAATGAAGTATAAATACAAGCGAAGGTTAGTTGATCTGAAAAACACTTTTTGGGTACGATTTATTATTATTTACTTTAAGCATCTTTACGACAGGACGACCGAAGCCAATTCTTCTCTGAAAAAGCAGTTTCTGCAGTTTTTGCCGTTTTTGGTTGCCTCGTTTATAACAGGCCTCATTGCCTATCTGTACTCACTTGTTTTTACTTTTTCCGAAAGTTTTGCCTATTATTTATTTCAGCAAAGCAGATATACGATATTTTTTCTGACACCGCTCAGCTTTCTGGTCTCCTGGTATCTGGTCCGGAGGTTTGCGAAATATTCCGCCGGAAGCGGCATTCCGCAGATTATGGCTTCTGTGGATTTGTCTAAACAGGGTACCCGACATTTGGTAAGCAATTTTTTGAGTTTTAAAGTGATCCTGATTAAAATCCTTGCAAGTGCTGTTAAGGTTTTGGGAGGTGGAATCGCCGGAAGAGAAGGACCCACCATACAGATCGCAGGATCTGTTTTTGTAGAAGTACACCGCCTGCTGCCGAAATGGTGGCTGCCCGTTTCCCAAAAAAATGTAATGATTGCCGGGGCGGCATCTGGGCTGGCTGCGGCCTTTAATACCCCGTTAGGAGGAATCATTTTCGCCATCGAAGAACTTTCGAAATTCCATATCAAGCACATTAAATCGCCACTTTTTATAGCGGTAATCATTGCCGGATTGACCGCGCAGGGTTTTGGGGGAAGTTATCTGTATCTGGGTTACCCAAAAACGGAATACCACGGATGGTTGGTGATGCTGGGAATTACTATTACAGCCATCGTTTCAGGTTATTTCGGAAGTAAAATGTGTGATGTCATTATCATGGTTATGAACTTTTTCGAAAAATTCAAAAAGAATTCGCATCAGGTCTTGATTGTGCTCTTATGTGGATTTTTTGTGGCCTTTTTTATCTTTTATTTCGGAACCGAAGCGATGGGGTCCGGAAAAGAACTCATGGAGCGGTTGCTTTTTTCCGATAACAAAAAAGTGGAGTGGTACCTGCCGTTTCTCAGAATGAACGGACTGATTGCGTCTTTCAGTTTTGGCGGAGCGGGCGGGGTTTTTGCTCCTTCATTAAGTTCCGGAGCTACTTTCGGGGCGCTGATTGCACAGTTTTTAGATTTAACCGGGCAGAACGCTAACATCCTTATTCTAATCGGGATGACGGGCTTCCTGACTGGCGTTACACGGGCACCTTTTACCTCGGCGATTATCATTCTTGAAATGACGGACCGGCACAGCATTATATTTCTTTTACTTGTGGGCGCTATTTTGGCAAATATTGTATCGACGCTCGTTAACAAACATGCATTTTACGATCTGCTAAAAGACAAATACATCAAAAGAGTCACTTAAATTTTCCCATTTTAATAAATCTGGGAATAGCTTATTTTCTTTCCGCAACCATATAAATCGGATCCTCCATGATGTTTACATCAATGATTGCAGCTGCATTTTGAAGTAAAACAATACAGTCGGGGCTTAAATGCCGAAGATGTACTTTTTTGCCTTCTTTATAATAACGGGCTGTAACGGCGTTCAATGCCTCGATGGCCGACATATCTACAACACGGCTTTCTTCAAAATCAATGATTACTTCCGCGGGATCACTGGCAATGTCAAATTTTTCTGAAAATCCGGTCACAGATCCGAAAAACAGCGGTCCGCAGATTTCATAATGTTTTACGCCGTTTTCGTCAACATACTTTCTCGCCCTGATGCGTTTTGCATTGTCCCAGGAAAACACGAGCGCTGAGATAATTACGCCAATCAGCACCGCCAAAGCAAGGTTGTGCAGGAAGACAGTGATAAGCATCACTACAATCATGACAAAAATATCGGATTTCGGCATTCTTTTAAAGATTTTGAGACTGGCCCATTCAAAGGTTCCCATCGCCACCATAATCATGACTCCGGTCAAAGCTGCCATCGGTAATTTACCGATCACAGGTGCGCCAACCAAAATGATGACCAGGATCGTTAGGGAAGCGATAATGCCGGAAAGTCTTGCTCTAGAACCTGCTGAAAGATTAACGAGCGTCTGCGCAATCATCGGGCAGCCACCCATTCCAAAGAAAAAACCGTTAAGGATATTGGCGCTTCCCTGTGCGACACATTCGCGGTTACTGTTTCCTTTTGTTACAGTAATTTCATCCACCAAATTCAGGGTTAAAAGCCCTTCCGTTAACCCTACTGCCGCCATAATTAAGCCGTAAGGAAGGATCACCTGAAAAGCTTCCAGATTCAGCGGAATATTGGGAATGTGGAATGGGGGAAAGGTTCCGCTAACGGAAGCGATATCTTCGACCTGTTTGGTGTCGATATTCAGGACCATCACCAACGTAAATACCACTACAATTGCAACCAATGAAGCCGGAATTTTTTTCGTGATTTTAGGAAAAAGGATAACGATTGCAATGGTCAGCGCAACCAAGGCGGCCATCATCAGGAAAGGAGTTCCGGTCAGCCATTCAGTATTCCCGTTTACAACTGTTTTGAACTGTTCCAGCTGCGACATAAAAATAACGATGGCGAGCCCGTTTACAAACCCAAACATCACGGGCTGCGGAACGAGCCGGATGAATTTTCCGAGTTTTAGCAGTCCGACTGCAATCTGAATGATGCCGGCGAGCGCCACGGCTCCAAAAACATATTCTAGACCGTGGGATTTCATAAGTGCGATAAGAACAATAACTGTTGCACCGGCACCTCCCGATACCATTCCAGGCCTACCACCTAAAACCGCCGTGACAAGCCCCATGATAAAAGCAGCATAAAGCCCCGTTAGTGGAGGAAAGCCGGCTAAAATCGCAAAGGAAAGCGATTCCGGAATCATCGTCATTGCAACGGTGAGACCTGCTAAAATTTCTGTTTTGTAATTTACCTTATGAGATAAATCAAATAAATTGAATGTACTTTTCATGAGTGAAATAAAAGGTTGCGAATGCTTTCAGAATTCAAAAGCATTGGAGGAAAGAAGAGATAAAATGACACCGTTTTTCGCGAAAGGCGTCAGTTCAGGGCGGTGTGACTTTGAAAAAGTGAAAACAAATATTCATCATAAGCGCGCAAAATTAAGATTTTCACGCAGACAAGCAAATAGCTATACCTGCCTTACATAATTAATCTTACCCCTCCTAAATCTGCAACTCGGTAACTGAACCGGTCGCTTGGTGAGGCGATGAACATGAAATTTTTCGGAATATTCCATTTTTTTGAAAGTTCTTCAATCAAGTCAGGTGTAAAATCACCGATAATTTCCACAAAATCAATGTCGATGTGGGGGTACGCACGGTCCAGAACTTCAATGTCTTTTTTAAGGCTTTCATTATCTTCGCCGGGCTTCATAACATTTACAATTTTCAGTTTTTTCGTGGTTTCGTTTTCTTCCACATACTGCATGACCTTGTTGAGAATAGAAACATCATCTCTTTTGGTGAAAAATACAAATTCCTGAGAGTGAATTTTATGATACATGTTCCGTAACTTTCTGTTGGAGACGACTGAAAATTTGCGAAGCGGCCGGAACGTATATTCAATGGTAACCAGTAATCCGGAAATGATCTGCGAACGGTGGAGCATAATGCCCACTATAAAAAGTGCCGGGAAAAGAAAATATAAAAAAGTCCGGAATGAAGACGGACTCAGTTTCAGATTCCCCCAAAAAGCCAGAACAATAAACCCGATGGCGATAACAACACTCAGGATAGGAGCCCTTTCGGGACGCGGTAACTTTGTTCTTTTGGCTTTCAGCAAAAGATTTCCGATGCCGAAAAGTGCCATTACCGATAAAAAAGAAAAGGTGTAAACGCCGGCTAAAGAAACCAGATTTCCACCTGTTACAAAAAGTACAAGAATGCAGAGAGCCAGAAATGCGATCGCAATCCGGTAATGAGAACCCTTTTTATTCTGTTTAAGGAAAAAGTTGGGCAGGATCCGGTCGAGTGTCATCCTGTTGATCAATCCGGAAACGCCAACAAATGAAGTAAGAACCGCTCCGCACAGTACCAAAACCGCATCTACGGAAATAAGATAGGCGAGCCATTTGCCGCCGGTAATTTCGGCAACATGCGCAAGCAGTGACTCCTGATGCTCACCAACGGTAGCGAGTGGCAGAATGAAAATAACAATCAGCGCAATAACCGGATTGAAAAAACTCACAATTGCCCACATATTTCGTAAAGTCTTTCTGAAAACGCCTTGCTGCTGCTCTTCTACGAAATTTGCGGAACTTTCGAAACCGGAAATTCCCAGCATTGCGGCAGAAAATCCGAGAAAAAGAGCCGTGAGTATGCCGCCCGATTTAATGGGAGTTTCCCAATTGAGATGAAGGGTTTCTAATCCATTGCCCGCAATAAACCAAATTCCGGCAATTACCAGAAGTGATAGTGAAATCAAATGAACGATAAAAATCACGACGGCTACAATTGCAGATTCTCCAATTCCACTGATCGTGAGCAGGGTAAAAATGAGCAGAATGACTACCGTTGCAGCTGTTACATTAATTCCGCTCCAGAGGTTATGCAGATAATGCATGGCTTCGGATCCTGAAATCACCGCCGTTGCCATGTATGACAATACAGTAAGCGATGCAGCAACTGAAGCCACCCTTTTTGAGGAAGTATTCAGCAGAACATTGTAAGCACCACCGTTCAGAGGTAATGCGCCGACCACTTCTCCGTAAATTTTCCGGAACAGAAAAAGCACCGCGGCTACTGCCAGCAAAGAAATCCAGGCGTACTGACCCGCATACATAATCGTAAGCGCCGAAACATAGAGACATGATGACGTAATATCGTTTCCACTAATCGCTGTCGACTGCAGTTCATTCAGTTTTTTATGAAGAGAATTTTCCATTTATTTTAACCTTTTTTACTAATCTGAAAATTTTATTGCGCTGCCACGAATTTTTTTCTGAAATTATTCGGGGTTTCTGAAGTTGTTTTCTTAAAGTATTTTCCGAAATGCGATTTGTCTGAAAAACCCAATTCGTACGAAATTTCGGTCACCGACATATCGGTGTTCAGCAATAGTCGTTCCGCTTCCAGAATCACGCGGTTTTGGATATAATTCTCTGCTGAAATGTCCAGCTTTTCCTTTACTACAGCATTCAGATAATTAGCGGTAATACTGAGTTTTGCAGCGTAATCAGAGGTTCTTTTTAGTTCTTTGAAATTCACATTCACGAGGTCTTTAAAATCTTCGACATAGGAAATCTTTTTATTGGTTTTAAAATCAATATAATTTTCTCCACCTGCTTTGCGGATGTATTTCAACATCGCGGCCTTCAGCAGCAAACATACAATTTCTTTACTCAGAACGGTATTCTTCGAAAATTCTTTTTGCATGTCGGATACACTCAGTAAAAATTCAGAAAATTCCGTTTTATTGAAATCTACAAACGAGGGAAGACCTGAAAAAGCTGTATCATTTTTGATCTTCATATTTCCGGTATAAATCATATTGTAAAATGATCTTGTGAATAAAACAATTTGTGCCGAAAAATTATGAAGTTCCGAAAATCGAAAAATCTGGTTGTAATTGATGTAAAAAACCCTGTCGATTTTCATGTTGTGAAGAGTGCTGTCAATCAGCAGATTTCCTGTCCCGCCATTCACAATCAGAAGCGTGAAAAATTTACTCTTAAAGGATTTTTCTTTGTTAAAGAGAAGATTCAGGTTTGAAGAATCAGACAATACGAACTCCCCGTCAAATGATCTTGAGGGTTTAAGACTGTTTATGGTAATGGAATGGATAGAAGAATTTGGATGAATGGACATAAATAGTCTGTTTTATAATTACTACAAAGATAAAACATACCACTGTTAAAATGTGGTATGTTTCACATTTTGCGTGGTATGTTTTACAACAAAGAATTATTAAAAAATTTAAATTAGTTCATATGCTGTAGAATCTTAAGTTCGGTATGATGAATTACAGAAACGACCTTTTTATCAACATAGTCGGAGTTCATTGCCCGCAGAACTGCCATATAATTCATTGTAAATTCTACCGTGTCGCCGACTTTAAAACCGGTACTGTTGGTGTCAAGGTCCAGAATAAGCATGTCTGAACTGGCGCCGATGATCTTTACGAATGGAAGGCGCGGTGTTATATTTTGATGGTCGATGTCGAGCAAACCGATATCCACAATGGCGCGGACCGAACTTTTATTTTTGTCTCTTTGATTTAATTCCGGTTTCTCGCCCGTCAGGTTGGTTCCGGCTGTTCCCGAAGGCAGTTTTGGTTTTTCTCTCAGTTCTATAATTTCAGCAGTAAGTGTGAAAACATCACTGTACATTCCGCTGATCAGGGCATCATCGTACACATCAGTACCAAAGAAAAGGGTTTCGCCGACCCTGAAATGATTGATTCCTTCCGGTATTTCATTTCTGAAGATCAAAGGCACGGTAACTGAGGAGCCGCCGGATATATAAGGTATTTTCTGATTGTATTTTTCTTCAAGAATTTCTTTGCAGCGTTTCAGGGTATGAAGTTTTTCGCGGTCCGGAAGGATTCCGTTCAGGCAGTTTAGATTGGTTCCCAAGCCTACAATTTCAATATTCGGTAACTCAAAAACACCGGAATAAAAATGCTCGAGATTTTTTACCATAATTCCTTCGCGAAGTTCACCCATTTCCACCATCAGAACCACTCTGTGAATTTTATTCTGTTTCACGGCTTCGGCGGAAAGTGCCTGCAAAGTGCGGATTTCGGTATTAAAACTCACGTCTGCAAATTCAACAATGCTTTTTACAAGGCGGTTTGCCGGTGGTTTTATGTAAATGGTAGTAGTTTTGGGAGATATTTTTTTGATTGTTTTAAGGTTGCTTAATCTGGAATCGCATATTTCTTTATCTGACATTTCCAGAAGCACCCGTAGGAATTTCTCGTTTCCGCACAAGAGTTTTCCAACAATTGCCCATTCAATTCTGTGCTGACTGAAAAGGGTATCGAGAAACGAAAAATTATGAAAAAGTTTTGATGAATTAAGGGTAATGTAGGACATTTTTATTTTTTTAACCTCATTTCGAGGTATTTACTGGTAAAACCCAATTTCTCGTACAGAAACCGGGCAGGATTTTCGGGCTCACAATGCAGTGCGATGTCGCCTTCTGCCATTTCTATTGACTTTTGCATCAGTGTTTTTCCGATTCCTTTGCCCCGTGTATTTTTGTGCGTCGCAATATACACGAGGATGTTTTCGGGAATATAGCCGCTCATGCCTGTTTTATTAATCACAACAGCGCCGTATACTTTATCAGTATCGGTCTCAATGGCGGTGATCACCAATCCCCCGGGTTTTTGGTTTTTGCCCATTGCGTACTGAACTGCATTTTCGATATCCGGTTTGGGATCGCCAAATTCATCAAGATTTTCATACAGGAAATCGGTTATTTCCTGAATTTCCTTCGCTGTGGCGTTATGCCGATCTGAATACGTATTTATTTTAATCATTTTTTAAATTTTTATCCGGGAATGGGAAGTGAGATGTCATAATGATGGGTATCTGTATTCTCTTCCGCTGATTTTTGGGTTTTAGGCTTCATGAAAAGTAAAGCCACATCAGTTTCGTTAATTATTTTTTTAAAGAAATTTTCTGCGAAAATGGATTTCCACTGCAGTTCATCTTTACCGTTAAGGATCAGAATATCGGAATTTTCTTCCCTGGAAACTTTCGAAATGGCATCGGCTTTATCGTAGGCGAAGACCAGTTCTGATTTAAAGCTTTTCATTTTTTCCTTCAGTTTGTTTTTAAGCAGAAGAAATTCCTGCCTTAACTGGGGTAAATTGTGTTCATCACACACCCCGTACAGGTTAATGACGGAGTTGTTTTTATTGGCAATGGCGAGTGCAAGATCTAATTTCGAGTCCAGATTTTCTGTTACCCGTACCGGAAAAAGGATTTTTGAAAAATCATTTTTTGTAAAACTCATTGGAACAAGCAGTACGGAACAGTTCACATTGCAAAGGACGCTGTAGGAACAGGATCCTAAAAGCAGTTTTTTCAGGTTCTGCTGACCGGATGTTCCTATGATGACCATATCTGCATCTTCCGATACAATAAGATCATTGATTGAATCTACAAGATTTCCGGTTTTTAGGGAAGTTTGAATATGTAAACCGGTATTATCTTCCAGTACTCTGTTTTTGGTAAGCGTAAGCTGCTGAATTCCGCTGTCGATATTTTGCTGAACCGTATCAGCGCCGACGATCTGTCTTCCGGTGCGGTCGGTTAAATGATACATTTCTGCCACATGAACCAGGATAATTTTTGCATGGTGACGTTTAGACATCTGTACTGCCAAACGCAGAGCATTTTCAGATTTTTCTGAAAAATCGGTGGGGACTATTAGGGTCTTGATCTTGTTTTCCATCATCATTTGATTTTCTTGCATTCTACGGTACAAAATTAAACAGGATGGGGCAGAATAGGTGTAAAGAAAAAGTGGTATTGTGGTATAAATTATTGATAATGAGTAATCTTCATGCTTTTTACTTGAACAGTAAACAAATTGTAAACATAACATTCTCAATTAATATCATTTGAAACTGCTTAGTTTAGCATTTTGCATGCCAGACCCATAAATATTCTGTATTTATTATCAATATTTTATTATTACTGTTAATTTGTGTTAAATAAATGGTTATTATGATAATAATTAAAATAATCGTGAAACTATTGTATATTTGCAACCCCTTATTTTATAGTGCAATGCTCTAAACATAAGAACTAAAATGATACCTCCTATATGAAAAAGATTTTGCTGATTGAAGAAAATAAAGTGGTTTCCTCCTCTTTAAAATTCCTTCTCGATAATTCCGGTTACACCATAAAAACCGCGAAAGACGGAAAAGAAGGACTCCGTATTTTATCTGACGACTACTTCGACCTTACGATTATTGAGCTCAAATTGCCGGTCATTAATGGTACAATGTTGATTAGTATGATTTCTGAAAGTCCTTTTCTGAAGAAAAGAGCCAATAAAATTTTCGTTATGACCAGTAATTCGACAGAAGAAATGCTGGAACAGATGTTCGAAATGGGGGCGGATGATTACCTGAAAAAACCCTTTTCAGCAACTGAGTTTCTAATGAGAACAAAAAAGCTTTTAAACTAGAATATTTGGGAAAAAGCAAACTTTTATACCTATCGGCAACCATTACTGAAGAATTCTTCAATAAATACGGGCGAGTCTTTGAATATGCTCTGCTCCTTCTTATCATCGCAGTTCTGATCCTGGTCTATTTCCTGGTTTTTTTGGTACGAAGAATAAATCTGAAGAAAATCCTCGCAAAAAGAGATGCCGAAAAACATATTCCGGCACTCGTAAACAAATATATTCTGACGCCATATCTTCAAAAAATCCCGGCAGAAGAAATACAACTGCCTCTCGATGAATTCAGAAAATTTATAGGTAAAAGCAGGTACAGGAGAACAGCGTTCATGTATGTACTGGTCGATTATATTCAGCTATTCAGTGGGAATCTCGGCGAAGTTTTCTTAAGAATCTACAATGAACTGGAACTGTATGAAAGTCTGAAGAAAGATCTGGAATCTGCGAATGTGAAAAAAATCATCTTGGCGATAGATGAACTTGATTTTTTCAAGGTTATAAGCAAAGACATCCTGAGCAGGATCACCGAGCTTCAACATCATCAAAAAGCATTGGTGAGGGAGGCTGCCAATTACTATGTGCTGCAGGTTACTGATGCCGATCTGGATCTTTTCTTCACCAATCTGCAACATCCTCTTTCTGAATGGGAGCGACTGCAGTATTATAAACTCATCATCACCAAAGAACATTCTCATTTACCGCAGTTTTACAAATGGATCACGCCTGAAGCGGAGCCTTCAAAAATCCTGTTATGTGTCGATTTGTGCATCTATTACTATCAGGTAAATGCTACTGAATGCATCCTGGATGTAATTCCGAATGACGATCCTCAGTTGAAATGCAAACTGCTGAACTCTTTGGGCAGATTTTATACTTCAAATCATGCTACTGCGATGAAAGACATCTATAAAAATTCACCGGATTTGGTCAGTAAAGTGGAGATTCTGAAAGCCCTCGGACGGATTGGGGGAGTGGATGAACTTCATTTCCTTGCTGAAAAATTCAGGGAGGAAAAAAACGGACTTCTGAAAAAAAATGCGGCGTTTTCTGCCTATAAAATAGATCCCGAGTGGACGCTGGAACATTTTGATGCCCAACCCGATACTCCGGAAGCGGTTATTTTAGGCCATATTACCAATTCCCTTTTAAAATATTAAAATGAACGACCTGTTAATTGAGATTCTGGAATTCGTGTATTTAAAGGCAATCATCTATTACAGCATTGCGCTCATGCTTTCCTATATCATACTGCTGATCTTTGCAGGAATCAGTATAGACCGCAACCTTTTTTTCAGCAGACTCCGTCATAAAGAAGATCTGCTTCAGATGAACAATGCTCCGGGAGTCAGCATTATTACTGCAGCGTTTAATGAATCTGAAACCATTACAGCCAATGTGCATTCGCTGCTGAACCTGAGTTACCCTAAATTTGAAGTGATTATTGTAAATGACGGAAGTACTGACGATACGCTGCAAAAAATGATCAACCATTTTGAACTAACTGAGGTCACTTATTTTTATGAAAAGAAGCTCGATTTCGAACCAATCAGAGGTTTTTACAAATCGTCCAACAAAGCATACGCTAATCTTTTGGTGATCGATAAAGTCAATGGTAAATCCAAAGCGGATGCGATAAATGCTGGTTTAAATGTCTCCAATTTCCCTTATTTTCTCAATACTGATGTCGACTGCGTCCTTCACCGCGATACGCTCCTCTATTTTATGAGTGAGATTCTTTCGGAAAGAAAGAGGGTCATAGCGATTGGCGCGACTCTCAGAATGTGTAATTCATTTATATATAAAAACGGAATTTTAAAAACCATTCAGTTACCGAAAAATATTTGGGTCCGCTTTCAGGAACTGGAGTATGTGAGGTCTTATCTTTTGGGAAAAATGGGATGGTCTTATTTTAATGCGGTTCCTAACGTATCCGGTGGACTGGGGTTGTTTGAAAAGGAAATCGTGATGAACGTGAAGGGATATGATTCAAAATCCTTTGGGGAAGATATGGACCTCATCATCAGAATTTGCCGATATATGCTGGAAAATAAGCTTGAATACAAGATAAAGTATATTCCTCAGGTTCTTTGCTGGACCGAGGGACCGGACAGCCTGAAGATTTTAATCCAGCAGCGGGTCCGCTGGTCAAGAGGATTATGGCGAATTTATGGGAACAATAAGAAAGTGTTTCTGAACCCGAAATATAAAAAACTTGGCTTGGTGATCTATCCTTACAATCTTTTTTTTGAAGTTCTGGCGCCGATCATCGAGTTTTCTGGGGTTGTGTTCATGATTTCGTATTACATTATTTATCAGCAGGGGATTGTTCTAATTCTGCTTTTTATCATCTATTTTTTCTCGGCATTGGTCAGCACCTTTTCAGTGCTTTACAATCAGTTCATCCATAATTATTATAAAACCCACCGAGAAGTTTACCAGCTTGTATTGACTGCTTTTCTGGAGCCGCTGATCTTCCATCCGGTCATCGTTTTTTCAGCATTGAAGGGATATGCCAACGAAATCATGAAAACCAAACACATCTGGGGCGATATGAACCGCAAAGGTTTGAAACAAATTGAAAATAATGAAGAATAAATATATACTACTCCTACTGATCTTTACCGCAATTTTCAGCAATCTGAATGCCCAGCAGGAACCCGATACCGACAAAATGCTTTCCGAAGCAATTGCAGCCCGACAGGCTCAAGATTACCCGAAAGCAGTAAAAATCGCTGAAGAGGCACTTTCCTATGCGCCGGATTACCTTGATTTCAGGATGCTGCTTGGTCGTATATACAACCAGACGAATCGGCCTGACCTTGCAATTGTACAGTTTAAAATTGCGGAACAGAGTCCGGATTATCAGAAGAATGCAAGAGGGGGTCTGGGAATTTCCTATGAACTTAAAAAAGACCGTCAAATGGCGATTGAGACGTATAAAAAATTGCATGAGCAATATCCTGATGAAGCAATTTATCTCCAAAAAATAAAAACGCTGGAAGAAAATTCTGCAGCGGTAAAATATCCTGCGGAAGTTTTAACTGCTGGAAAAAAAGCACCTCAAACGCGGGTCGCTGCCAGATTGTCTGATGAACTCAGCACCGATACCTTGAAACAGAACCGCGTTGGAATTCTGTACATGCCTGCATTCCGAAAAAACAACAGTTTTCATATTTTTTCACTGGAATATCTCAGGAAAACAGCAGATAAAAAAAACACCCTCATCGCCAGAATCAATTACGGTCTTAGAAATTCGGAAGACGGTATCCAGTTCGAAGCTGAAGATTACTGGGTGCACGGTGAAAAAAACTACTCATTTTTTAACGCCGCCTATTCAGCCAGTGAAATTTTTCCCGAATTCAGGGCAGGATATTCCCTGTATACCGCTTTTCCGAAGGGTTGGGAGCTTGAAACTGGCGCAAGATACATCCATGCCGATGACAATAATATCTATACGCTCGTTGTTGGAGCCAGCAAAGAATATGAAAAAAACTGGTTCAGTCTCAAAAATTATATTACTGAAGACCGGAAGGAGTATTATCCGTCGCATGTGCTTACGTGGAGGCATTTCCTGAATGAAAAAAGAGATTTCGTTTCTCTTATTTTAGGTTTGGGTACTTCTCCCGATCTGAAAAACTACCAGTTTTCATTTAATGGATATAAGGACAAGTCAGTCGGGTTGGGATACCAGAAAAAACTCAGTTCTCATTTTCTGGGCTCTGCCACTGCCGTTTATAACCGACTATTGGTTGGAAATCACCGTGATATAAACCGTTTTGATCTGTATTTAAATCTGTATTATCAGTTTTAATTTCATTGCCGTAAGGTTTTGATGGCAATCTACTGTTTACACTTCCTCAATCGGTACTGTTTGTTTTAAAATATAGTTTTATGAATGCCGAAAACGAACATTTCACCGTCCAAATGCATTGAATAACACATTTTTAACACAGCATTTTTAAGAATGTATTTTTTGATATGACCGAGGATTTCATTAATATTACACAATGAAAATTTTTAAGAAGTTTTTAAAATATACAGCGATTTTCCTCGGCTCTCTTCTTTTTCTGATCCTGGTTTTTGCATTAAGTCTGCAGCTGCCTGCGGTTCAGAATTTCTTCAAAGGAAAACTTGTAAATTATCTGCAGGAAAAAGTACATACCAAAGTAACACTGGACCGGGTATACATCGGTTTTCCGAACAGTCTGGTCATGGAAAATCTGTATCTGCAGGGCCAGAAAGTGGATACACTTCTTTTCGCACGGAAACTAGACGTCGGTTTAAACATTCCAAAACTTCTGAAAAATACCGCAGACCTTACTTCGATTGACCTACAAGGATTTAAAGCGAATATTATACGGAATAAAAACGGCAGCTTTAATTTTGATTACATTCTTGAGGCATTTGCTACAAAAGATGCGGAAGCGAGCACTTCGAAACCTTTCATCATTTCCCTTGATAAGATCAGTCTGAAAGATATCGGCATTTCATTTATTGACAATCAGTCCCGGAACGACATCAACCTGTATTTTAAATCTTTTGATACGCGCGTAAAAACGTTTGATATGCAGAATAATTCCTATTCGGCAAACGATATCAATATGGACGGACTTCGGCTTAAGCTCAAACAGGACCTGTTGGAAGAAGTAGCTGAAAAAGTGGAGCAGAAAGTGGATTCCCTGAACCAGAAAAAACCCATGAAATTGGGGCTGAACAAGATTAAACTGACTAATTTTAAAATTGATTACGGCGACGCCAATACCAAAACATTCGCGAAAATACTTTTTAAGGAGCTTAGCACCAAAGTCAACAGCCTGGATCTTGAAAAAAATAATTTCGGAATCGAAAATGTCCTGCTGAAAGGCGCAGATATTAATGCAAAGTTATTTTTGCCTGCAACGAATGCTAATGCCAAAAGCGCAGCGCCTTCCGGCAAACCTTCGAATTCGGAAAGCTCACTCGCTCTTTTGCTTAATAAACTGGTGCTCGAGGACGTAAAAGTGGTGTACGACAATACCGCCATTGCCCAAACTGCGAGGGGAATGGATTTCAACCACCTCAATTTTTCAAAAATGAACCTCGAGCTCCGGTATTTCAAAATGAAAGACGGAACTTTTTCAGGTACCGTTAATTCGGCGGAAATTAAAGAAAAGCGCGGTCTGGATATTCAGGAATTTGAAACTGATTTTGTCTATGGTGACCGCGAGGCCCATCTCAAAGATCTGTATCTGAAGACTTCCAAAACTTTGCTGCGCGATGAACTGGTCCTGAATTACAATTCCATTAAACAGCTTAGTGCAAATCCTGGAGCGGTAAAGATTTCGGCAAACATCCGGAATTCGAGGGTCGGTTTTTCTGATATTCTCATGCTTGTTCCTTCATTGAGGAATACGGTTCCTTTCAACAGATATCCGAATGCCATCTTAAACGTCAATACAAGACTAAAAGGGACACTGAATGATCTTATTATCCAGAATCTGGAACTTTCCGGAATCGACCGGTTGAAGATCAACGCCTCCGGAACGGTAAAGAACGCCATGGATCCCAAAAATCTTTATTATGATTTAAACATCCGCGAACTTTCGTCCTCTGCTCAGACGGTCTTTAACCTCGTGCCGAAAAATACCATTCCATCAACCATTTCTCTCCCTTCGTATTTTAAAATCGCCGGAACCGCGAAAGGAAATACCCAAGTCGTGAACGCGAATCTTAAGCTGATTTCCACTTTAGGAAACGCGGGAATCCGCGCGTCGGTGGATATGAGACAGAAAAATCAGGAACGTTACGACATTCTGGCAAATCTCCAGAACCTGCAGATAGGACATATCATTCAGAACAAAGATCTGGGTGCAGTTACCGGACAGATTTCGGTGAAAGGCCGGAGTTTCGATGTGAAAAATGCTATTGCTGACCTGAAAGGAAACATCGCGTCAGTTCATTACAACGGCTACACGTACCACAATATGGCGATGACCGGTAAAATTAGCCGCGGTACCTATGTGATCAATCTGGATTCAAGGGATCCGAATGCCAACCTTAAACTTTTGGCTTCCGGCGTGTACAGTGAAAAAAATCCCACGGTGAAAGTGAACGGAACCATCACGAAACTGGACCTCCACAAACTCGGTTTTTATGCGGAACAGATGATTCTCGCAGGCGATATTGACGGTGATTTTACCAGTCTGGATCCTGATGCGCCGAACGGTTTCCTTCATCTTCAGAATTTTGCCATTTCCGATACCAAGGACGTATTTCCAATCCAGGAGGTTCAACTTACCGCATCATCAACTGCCGACAGCAACAGAATTGTCCTGAAATCTCAGATTGCCGACATTGACCTAAAGGGAAAATATAAACTCACGCAGATTTTCGGCTCTTTACAGCAGACCGTCTATCAGTATTATCAGTTCCAGAAACCGGGTGCAATAACCGGAAAAGTGGATCCAAATCAGTTTTTTACGTTCAATGCGGTGGTGAAGGATGATGATCTGCTCCGGAAATTCGTTCCTGACCTCACGGAATTTGAACCCATCCACTTAACCGGAAATTACGATGCTGATTCGCGGAAACTGGAAGTGAACGGACAGATCCCAATGGTGACTTACGGTAAAAACATCATCCGTGATGGGATTCTGACGCTTAACAATTCAAATGATGCGCTCGTGTACAACATCAGCCTGGCTGAATTTAAAAATGAAAGCATTGCGCTGATGAAAGTGAATCTGAACGGCAACGTTAAAGACAATCGGATCACCTACAATGCCTCAACAAAAGACGAAAAAGATGCGACGAAATTTTTGCTCGCCGGAACGGCAGAAAAACTGGGAGATCTGACCCAAATAAGTCTCAATCCGGATGGGTTGATCCTCAATTATACCAGTTGGCAGGTGTCTCCGGATAATTACCTGCAGATCGGCAGCCGCGGTATTTTAGCCAATAATTTTGTCATTTCAAATGCGGGTAGCGAAATTCGGCTTCAGTCGGAAAGCACTGTCCCGAACAGTCCGCTGAACATTTCAATTAAAGATTTCCGGATTGAAACCATTACGGAGATGATCAAAAAAGATTCATTGCTGGCGAAGGGAAATATCAACGGTACCGCGCAGATCCGGGATCTTAAAAACAATATGACGTTCACCTCTGATTTGGCTGTGACCGATTTGTTTGTGTACGGAAGTCCGGTCGGAAATCTGGCAGTTAAAGTGAATAACGAGACCAGTCAGCTGATTCGCGCCGATGTGGCACTTTCCGGAAACGACAACGATCTGAAACTTCTGGGAACTTACAATACCACTTCCAGTGCTCTGGACATGAATATGGCAATCAATCGCCTGCAGATGCAGACCGTTCAGGGGCTTTCGATGAATGCCGTTGAAAATGCTGAAGGTTACCTTTCGGGGAATTTAAAGATTGGAGGCACCTCAAAAGCGCCTTCTGTTCTGGGCAGGGTGAAATTCAACGAAGTAGGACTGGGAATTACTCAGTTGGGCAGTAAATTTAAGAACATCAATGATGAAATTCAGTTCACGGGCCGCGGAATTGAATTCGATGATTTTAATATTAAAGACGATGCCGGAAATGCTGTTGTGATTGATGGAAGCGTCCTCACCCAAACCTACCGCGATTTTGCATTCAATCTTGATGTGAATGCTGATAACTTTAAAGTGGTGGATTCCGAAAAGAATAACGACCGAATGATGTACGGCGTTTTGGCCGTAAATGCAGACCTTCGGATTCGTGGCGATCTCGACTTACCCAAAGTAGACGGAAGCCTTTCCGTTACCGATAAGACTGATTTTACGTTTGTTCTCCCGCAGTCATCGCCTTCTTTACAAGACCGAGAAGGGATTGTAGAATTTATAGATCAGGATCAGATGGCGCTTCAAAAAACCATTAAGGCTGATTCGCTTACGAACCAGAGCGACATCAAAGGAATGGACGTGAATGTGAATATTGAGGTGAATAAAGAAGCCAAAATATCCCTGGTCATTGATAAAGCAAACGGAGATTTTGTAAAACTTCAGGGTGAGGCTCAGTTGACCGGAGGCATCGATCCTTCAGGAAAAACCACCCTGGTTGGAGTCTATGAAGTGGAAAGTGGTGCTTACGAAATGTCAGTAAGTTTACTGAAAAGAAAATTTGACATCCAGAAAGGAAGCACAATCACCTGGACCGGCGAACCAACGTCTGCAAATGTAAACATTACAGCCGTTTATACCACCGAAGCTGCCCCTTTGGATTTGCTTCAGCAGCAGTTAACGGGAGTTACCGGCAGCGAACTGAACCAGTATAAGCAGCGGATTCCTTTCAATACTTTACTGAAAATGAATGGCGAACTCATGAAGCCTGTCATCACCTTTGATATTACGACTGCGGAGGAAAACAGTTCGGTTTCCGCAACCGTTTTAGACAATACACGTGCAAAACTCGATCAGCTGAGGCGCGAAGAAGCAGAAATGAACAAACAGGTTTTTGCACTGCTTCTTCTGAACAGATTTATCGGAGAAAATCCTTTCCAGAGCGACACCGGATTGTCTGCGTCAACAGTTGCCAAACAGAGTGTGAGCCGTATTCTTTCGGAACAGCTGAATAATCTCGCTTCCGATTTAATTGGTGGAGTAGAACTGAATTTCGACCTGGAATCTACTGAAGATTATTCAACCGGAGACCGGAATGAAAGGACCGACCTGAACGTAGGTCTAACGAAAAGGCTTTTTGATGACCGCCTGAAAGTAACGGTTGGAAACAATTTCGGAGTTGAAGGTGACGCGCGGCAAAACGAGCAGATGACCAATATCGCAGGAGATGTAACGCTGGATTACAGCCTGTCGAAGGACGGAAGATATATGTTACGCGCTTACCGGAAGAACAATTATCAGGTTGCGCTGCAGGGTCAGGTGGTCGAAACCGGCGTCGGTTTCATCATAACCCTGGATTACGATAAATTCAGAGAAATTTTTGAGCGCAACAAAAAAAAGAAAGAAAAGAACTTACCAACCGTAAACACGACTTCAAAATAATGCAGAAATACAGCCATATTTATTGTAAAACAGTCGCAGCGCTGTCTTTGTTTGCCGCACTTTCGTCGTGCAGCAACACCAAATTCCTGCAGGAGGGTCAGATGCTGTACACCGGAGCCAAGATCAACATCATTAATGATACACTTTCCAAAAAAGACAAATCCAATCTGAAGGAAGCACTTCAGGAGCAGCTCCGTCCGAAACCCAATTCTTCTTTTTTGGGATTAAGGCCCCAACTGTATATTTACAACATTACAAGAGAACCGAAAAAAGAAAAAGGTTTACGCTACTGGCTGAAATATAAGATCGGAGAAAAACCGGTCCTGCTGGGAGATGTCGACAGGGAATTCAATGAGAAGATCATTGTCAACTATTCCGAGAACAAAGGTTTTTTTAATGCAAGAGCCTCTTCGGATACGATCTCGAAAAACAGAAAAGCGAAGGTCATTTACGATGTAAGACCAGGCGCCCGTTACCTGATCAGCAGTGTGACCTTTCCGTCAGATTCTTCAGTTATCACTTCCGAAATACAGTCGGTTAAAGCGGAATCTTTTCTGAAAACCGGCAATCCTTTTGACCTGGATGTGATTAAAGCTGAGCGTGAAAGAATTGATGAACACCTGAAAAACAAAGGATTTTATTATTTCAGCCCCGATAATATTGTTATTCAGGCCGACAGTACCGTTACGAAGGAGCCGAAAGTGGAACTTTTCGTAAAAATCAAGGAAAATACCCCAACATTGGCGAAGGAGCAGTTTACGATTGATAAAACGGTCGTTTTCCCTGATTATAATCTCGCCGATGTAAAACTCGGTAAGTACGGAATCCCTTACAAAACCGATTCGGTAAAGGTGATCAATGATCTTTATATCATTGATCCTGAAAATAAATTCAAACCCAAAATCTTCGACCGCGCACTTTATTTCCAGAAGGGCGATCTGTACAACCGGAAAGACCACAATCTTTCCCTCAACCGACTCATCAGTCTGGGTGTTTTTAAGTTTGTGAAAAATGAATTTGTCGTTTCTGATTCACTCAACCATAAATTTGATGCGTATTATCTTTTAACACCGCGGCCATTTCAGTCGCTGCGGCTGGAAACTTTAGGCAAGACCAGTTCTGCCAACTATACCGGCGGAGAAGTTAACCTGAACTGGACGCACCGGAATTTTTTCCGTGGTGCTGAACAGCTCAAAGCGGCAGTTTACGGCGCGTTTGATGTGCAGGTGGGCGGCCCAAAAGATGCCAATAACATCATCAGGGTGGGAGCGAATGCACAGCTTTCGATACCGCGAATTGTGGCGCCTTTTACGATATCCTCTTCAAGCGCTTTTGTTCCGCGTACAAACTTTGATATCGGTTACGAATACCTGAGCCGCACCCAGTTATACACCCTTCATAATTTCACCACTTCAGTCGGATATCTGTGGAAGGAAAATGAAAGAAAAGAGCATCAGTTAAAATTATTGGATGTTACCTTGGTGGCTCCGCAGAATATCACCGAAAAATATCAGGAACAGATCGACGGTAATCCTGTAGCAGGAATTTCACCAAATCCCTCTCTTCAGCGGGTGGTTGACAAGCAGTTGATTTTTGGTCCAACCTACAGTTACACGTACACCAACACGATGCTTCCAAAAAAGAACACCTTTTACTACAAAGGAAGTGTTGATCTGGCCGGAACGATAGCAGGTTTGGTAACCGGCGCCAATGCCAAAGCAGGAGATCAGAAAGAACTCTTTAATATTCCGTTCAGCCAGTATGCCAAAACGGAACATGATTTCCGCTATTACCGCAAAGTGAATGATAAAAGTTCCATTGCAACCAGGTTTATTGCAGGAGTAGGTTATCCGTACGGAAATTCAACGACCATTCCTTACGTAAAACAGTTTTTTGTGGGGGGTAGCAACAGCATCCGTGCTTTTAGGGCAAGAACTTTAGGGCCCGGAAGTTATGACCCAAGAAGCCAGAACGCGACGTTTTTCTTCGACCAGTCAGGAGATGTGAAACTGGAAATGAATGCGGAATACCGCGCCAACCTCTATAAATTTCTGAATGCAGCAGTTTTTGCTGATGCCGGAAACGTTTGGCTCATCAATGAAGATCCTACAAGACCGGGAGGTAAATTTTCAAAAGATTTTGCGAAAGAAATTGCGGTGGGTGCAGGAGTTGGATTGCGTCTGGATTTCTCAATTCTCATCCTCCGACTTGATTTGGCGATGCCGCTCCGGATTCCTTACTACGAAGAAGGAGAGCGCTGGACTTTCAATCAGATCGATTTCGGCAACAGTACCTGGAGAAGAGATAATCTGATACTCAATATCGCAATTGGCTATCCGTTTTAATTTTATATGTTTTTTAGATTAAATATGCCTTATGGAAGCTCCATTTGAAATTTAATAAAGTCTTTTAGGCACAATGGTCTTCTCAACAAATTGAAAAGAGCAGAGCCCTTACATAAAAATCAGATTTTTGTACTGACGGATAATGTGAAAAAATAAACTGATAAATTTCCCTGTAATTTTATTTTAAATAAATATTACATTTTATTACGGTTCTTTTATAAAATTTGTACTTTTGTATGAAAATTATAAAAAAACCATGCTTTTAAATTTGTTTACCCGTAAAAAGGTTTCATTTGTATTTTCAGAGAACGACTGGGAATATGATGCAGCCAGAAATAACTACTGTCTCACCATCAGTACCGGCAATGCCCGGGTTGGTCGTGCCTCGAAAATATGTTTGTATAAACTTCAGGGAGAGATCTATGTGTTTATGTCAGAAGGTTTCGAGACGATAAAAGACAATTTAATTATTTATTTTGCCCAATTCCCATTTAACGGAAAGATTGCAATTAAGTAGTTTTGAATATTCGGCTTGGTGTACCAGCATTAAAGAGGCATTTGGAAAAGTGACTGTCTGTTAATCTATGCTCAGGATTTAAAATAATTTTTTTAATTTCCATTCGTAAATTTATTGCTAAATCTAAACATTTAAGCTCCCGAATCAAGTAAATTTAACTTCCGGAGGCCGTGAGAGTAAGGAAGTTAGAAAAATATACAAAAAAGGTTGCATATTTCAATTATAGTTGTATCTTGCACCCGTTTTTATATCCGAAATCAATTGATGTTCATCCATTGTTGAGTTTCCTTTATAATTGACAATCAAGTATTAATTTTTTAATTTTTTTTATGATGAACATTTTTGTTTCAAACATTAATTACGCAACCAAAGAAGAGTCGTTGCAAGATTTATTTTCAGAATTTGGCGAAGTTACTTCTGCTAAAATTATCACAGACAGAGAAACCGGTAGATCTAGAGGATTCGGTTTCGTAGAAATGAGCGACGAAGATGGCAAAAACGCCATTGAAGCTTTAAACGGAAAAGAATTGGACGGTAAAGAACTTAACATTTCGGAAGCTAAACCAAGAGAAGACAAACCAAGAAGAAGTTTCGACAACAACCGAGGCGGAGGCGGAGGTTATGGTGGCGGCAACCGTGGAGGTGGCGGTTACGGTGGAGAAAGTCGTGGCGGTTCAAACTGGTAAGATTTTATCTGCAAAAATAATCAAGCGGCTTTTAAGCCGCTTTTTTTATGTCTTATTTTTTGCCGTTTTTTCTAAAGAGTACATAACCGGCGTTGAAGTAAATCCTCTGGCCATTCATTCCTTCAATTGTAAGATTTTCAAAAATTATTTTTATCTGGTAGTCTCCCAGTTCCCCTTCTGTTGAAATTTCCGGGACTTCAAACCTGCCTGTTTTATTCTTGTTCTTATCGGCTGTTTGCCTGATGAACTCAGAGACATCCAATTTTTCTTTACCGTTCAGCGTAATCTCAAAATGCGGTTTTTCAACACCATTTGTATGTATTATTCTGAATACATCGTTATGAATCGTAACACCTTTGTCATAAAAACTGTCGATTGTACTTACATAGTCGTACCCGGAAACATCCTGAAATTTGTTTGCAGGCACCAGTTCAACATGACGGGAAGTCAATTTCTTCGTCTCCTGAACATTTTTAAAGCGGTTCCTCACCTGGTTTTGAACTCCAGAGGAATTCATATCATTTAAACTTTCAGCAATTACTTTTTTGTCAGACGTAGCCAGAAAATTCATTAACACCTCTTTTTCCTGGCGTTCTGCAAGGAATCTGAACTTGTCCGAAACTTCGGCAGCGACCGTATCGGAAACTTTTTTACTGAAATCAATTTTACCATTCTTCAGTAAATTATTACTGATTAGGATGCTTTGTAATTCCGCGCTCTGACTTCTTTTTGCAACCGAAAAAGCGTTCAGAAAAGGAAATATCAGCGCAAACAGCCCAAAAACAAACAGGCTTACCGGCACATATTTGATGGTGGAATTTTTAACAAAAATAAAATACAAAACCACGGAAGTGAGCCATAAAGCCAGCAAAAGCACAAAGTACCTCGCCTCGGTATAACCGTATTCTAAAATCCTCGTGAAGATCGCGGTAAAAAGCAGTATAATGAGTGGCAGCAGTGTGAAATAAAAGATTTTCGAAAAGATTTTTACCCATGATTTGGTCGAGTCTTTCTTTAGAGGATAAACCAACAGTAAAGCGAAAATTCCCACCAACGAATACGCCAGAATGAGATATGACACCCAGCCGCGCGGAAGCTCCCAGTTGATGAGGATTTTCGCGGAATAGAAGTAGAGGATCACCAAATAAATCAGCAGCAGCGGAATCAGGATGTACTGGGTGAAAAACTTCAGAATTAATGGATAATTCCCGTCTTTTTCAAGATGTTTCAAACCTTTTTCATTAAACAACAAAAAGATAAAACAGCTCCCGAAAATGGCGAGGAGATAAAATGTTTCCGTATAATACCGGTCATTGAAGTTAAAGTCGAAAAGCTTGTCTACCGCTAAAATCGCCAGTTCAACTCCGCCGGTTAAAACACCCGTGAAAACTGCAGTCAGAAAGATATTGATGAAAAGATTCTTATTGTACTGCCAGAAATTCAGTTCTTTTTTACCGTCCATAAATGCAATGAACGAAACGAGAAGATGTGACAGGATAAAGGTAGGAATGATCAAAAATGCATAACGCTCACCAAAATATTTTTCTTTATCCGGAAGTAAAAAATAGAAGAAAATGAGAAAAGCAACACCGGCAGTTTCGAGCAGAAGACCTCTTCCAATCCTTTGGGAAAGTATTTTAAGAGCGAACATCAAAGAAATTCCTAAAGAGGCCACTAGTGAGAACCGAATAAAAACAAAATAATTTCCGTTTGCACTGTAGTTTCCGTGTGCGAAACACATCAGCGAAACGGCGCCAAGAAAAGCCATCAGCAGAACCATTGGGTAACCGGAGAGTACGGTTCCTGTTTTTCCGAAAATTTCCGTGATTTTTTGGCGCATGATCTGGAGGTTTTATTTCTTCTTCTTTTTATCTTTCTTTTTTGCTTTTTTCTTCGGTTTTTTGTCCGAGGTTATTTCTTCAATAAAATCACTCATGGCAGTTTCTTTTTTAGTGGCCGAAACTGAAGGTTTATTTCTGAAGGTCATGAAAGGTTCAAGTTCTGTAGGTTCCAGGAGTTTTTGATCAAGAAGGGTTTTTACGAGTTCAATTCCTGAGTTCTGAAAGTAGGTACTTAAAAATATTTTAAGCTGAAATCTTTTATAATCTTCCAGCGGTACCGCTACGGTATATCTGAAAATCCTGCCTTCTTTTTCGGTCGTCAGGAAGTCTTTTTCCACCAGAATTTTCATAAAAGTTGAAACGGTATTCTGATGGGGTTTCGGTTCAGGATACTGTTCCATAACCTCCCGCATATAAGCGGAATTCAGTTTCCACAAAATGTTCATCAGGACTTCTTCGGCAGGAGTCAGGGACTTTATTTTCATCTGTTTTTATGTTTTTCTTTTAAAAATTAGGTTCACGGGAGTATCAATGTTGAACCTGAATATAGGCATAAAGATAAGCAAAAGAAACCAGTCCCGCGATCGCAAAACCGGTGAGCACTTCCCGTGGAGTGTGTCTTTTCAGAATAATCCTCGTGATTCCAACCAAAACTGCAATGCCGAGCCAAATAATTCCAAACATCGTATTTTCAGAGAAAAACAGTGCGGCTACAAAAACATTGAAAGCAGTATGCATGGAACTTTTGATGAAATAATTGCTCAACTGAAGGATGAGTAGTAGAATCAGCAGAAAAAACATGACGATATCAAGCGTTTCATTTTTGAAATAATCAAAAAGAAGGTAAGCGATCATCGCTCCGGCAATAAAAAAATACAGGCTTTTCCGCTGATTCCGGTTCGATACATCCATGTTTGAATAATGGCCTTTTTTCACGTTCCAGAAAATCCAGAAAGAAATAGGACTCACGGTAAGAAGTAAAATAGGTAGAAACCGTCCCGAAGCTTCACTGAGCGAATAATTTTCGGTACTGAAATACAGAAAGTAAATCAGCAGCGAGGTAAGCGGATTGAAAAAATTAGAAATGAATTTTGAAATTCCGGTAACAACAGGAGCGGTGGTTTTAAACATAATCCGAATTAATGTCCCAAAAATAGGTTTTTTTACTTTTTAAAAGTTTAATTTCTCGTTACAAGCAGCCAGATAGACAAAGTTTTTATTATTTTTGCTGAATAGTTCAATTTAACATGAAAGAATTTTCAAAAGAAGTCTACCTGAAATGGTATGAAGAGATGACGATGTGGAGAAGGTTCGAGGACAAATGCCGTTCTCTGTACCTCAAACAGAAAATCAGAGGATTTTTACACCTATATAACGGTCAGGAAGCTATTCCTGCCGGTTTTACTCACGCCATGGACCTGACCAAAGACAGCATGATTACGGCTTACAGATGCCACATCCATCCGATGGCAATGGGCGTTGATCCGAAGAGGATCATGGCTGAGCTTTGTGGAAAAGCTACCGGAACTTCCGGTGGGATGGGCGGTTCTATGCATATTTTCAGCAAAGAAAAAAGATTTTATGGCGGTCACGGAATCGTAGGCGGCCAGATTCCCTTAGGTGCAGGAATCGCTTTTGCCGATAAATATTATGACAGAAAAGCGGTGAACATCTGCTTTTTCGGTGATGGTGCGGCGAGACAGGGATCTCTTCATGAAACATTCAACATGGCGATGAACTGGAAACTTCCTGTAGTGTTCGTAGTGGAAAACAATCAGTACGCAATGGGGACTTCCGTAAAAAGAACAGCCAATCACGAAGATATTTACAAGTTGGGACTGGGTTACGAAATGCCCTGTCTTGCTGTTGACGCAATGGATCCCGAAAAAGTGGCGGAAGCGGCTTATGAAGCCATCGAAAGAGCAAGAAGAGGAGACGGACCTACTTTCATCGAAGCGAGAACTTACCGTTTCAGAGGGCACTCAATGTCCGATGCTGAACCGTACAGATCCAAAGATGAAGTGGCGGAACACAAAAAAGATGACCCAATCGAAATTGTTAAGCATAAAATTTTACAGAATTCATGGGCTACGGAAGAAGAACTGACTGCAATGGACGAAAAATCCCGCGGTTTTGTTGAGGAATGTGTGGAGTTTATGGAACAGTCACCTTATCCTGATCCGGATAAAATCTATGAATATGTGTATGCACAGGAAGACTATCCGTTCCTGAACAAACTGGAAAACAATTAAATAATGAGCAGTTTAGACTATAATGATTAAATAAATCACTGTAGTCATTTTCATTATCAAATTATCAAATCAACTCATTATCAAATAAGAGATTATGGCAGAAGTGATTACAATGCCCCGACTTTCCGATACCATGACGGACGGGAAAGTGGCGAAATGGCACAAAAAAGTAGGCGATGCCGTTAAGGAAGGTGAAATTTTAGCAGAAATTGAGACCGATAAAGCCGTGCAGGATTTCGAATCGGAATACAACGGAACAATTTTATATATCGGCACTGAAGAAGGAAGTTCTGCGCCTGTAGATTCTGTTCTGACGATCATTGGTGAAGAAGGTGAAGATATTTCCTCTTTAAAAGGAGGAGACTCGAAAACTGAAAAAGCCGTTGAGACATCCGAAACAAAAAGTGAAGGAATTCCTGAAGAAAATAAAACAGAAAACAATGCTACCGCTGTAGAAACCGACAAGCCGGTTGAAAAAGAAGGATCAGCATCCGCAGCAGAAACTTCGGCGGATATTCCGGAGGGAGTGGAAGTCATTACAATGCCCCGCCTTTCCGACACAATGACGGAAGGAAAAGTCGCGAAATGGCATAAAAAAGTCGGAGATTCGGTTAAAGAAGGTGATATTCTCGCAGAAATTGAGACCGATAAAGCTGTTCAGGATTTCGAATCTGAATTCAACGGAACGATGCTGTACATCGGCACCGACGAAGGCGGCGCAAGTCCGGTAGATACTGTTTTAGCCATCATCGGACCGGAAGGAACTGATGTTTCCGGAATTATTTCCGGTGGCACGAAAAAAGCAGAAACCAAAACTTCAGAAACAGAAGGCAAAGCGAAACCGGCTGCTCAAACTGAAGTGAAAGAATCAGCTCCAGTCGCTGCAGCTTCATCAGGCGAAAGAGTCGCCATCTCTCCTTTAGCCCGAAAAATGGCGGAAGACAAAGGAATTGATGTTCAGGCGCTGAAAGGAACCGGCGAAAACGGAAGAATCGTAAAAAAAGATGTGGAAAATTTCACACCTTCTGCTCAAAATGCTCCGGCAGCTGATTCAAAACCTGCTGTTGCAGCCGAAGCGAAGCAAACTCAACCGGCAATAAATTTTGTTCAGGGAGAGGATTCTGAAACACCGAATTCGCAGGTTAGAAATATCATCGCGAAAAGACTTGCAGAAAGCAAATTCACCGCACCACATTATTATCTCATCGTTGAAATCAATATGGATAAAGCGATTGAAGCCAGAAAAGAAATCAATTCTTTGCCCGATACCAAAATTTCCTTCAACGATATGGTGATCAAGGCTACCGCAATGGCTTTACGCAAACATCCACAGGTAAATTCCACGTGGCATGCAGATAAAATTGTTCATCATGGGAACATTAACGTTGGTGTTGCAGTGGCAATTCCGGACGGACTCGTGGTTCCGGTACTGAAAAATGCAGACCAGATGAATTACAACCAGATCTCTGCTTCGGTAAAAGATATGGCAGGAAGGGCAAAATCAAAAGGTTTGAAAGCCAATGAAATGGAAGGTTCAACGTTCTCTGTTTCCAACCTGGGAATGTTTGGGATCGAAACGTTCACTTCCATCATCAACCAGCCGAATTCAGCGATTTTATCCGTCGGAGCGATTATCGAAAAACCGATTGTAAAAGACGGGCAGATTGTTGTGGGAAATACCATGAAACTTTCCCTCGCGTGCGACCACAGAGTGGTTGACGGTGCAACCGGAGCGCAGTTTCTGCAGACTTTAAGAATATACTTGGAGCAGCCGCTTACTTTATTGCTGTAATAATTAGAAATAATAAGAATAATCCTCTTAAGCTGAGCCTTAAGAGGATTTTTGCATAGTTAGTTTATTAATCCTTTGCAGAATTTTTCTTTAAATTACGAATATCATTGATCTCTTCTTTAAAATTTCTAAAATTAAAATCCTGAAACCTCAATTTACCAATTGAACTTAAAAAGAAAAGCGGAGCAATGAATGCAATATCCGGATAGTAACTTAAGAAAAGTAGTGTCAATAAAACTGCTCCTATAAAGTTAAAAAAACCTCCTAATATAAGCTCCAAATTTTTGTATTTCTTCTCCCTATCCATAATAATGTAATTTTTATTTTTAATCCCAAATCCAAGACGCTACGGCTACTGCACCTGATGCCGCTGCTGCACGTTGAGCACCTGAAGCGGCTCCCCATCCTAAAGCACCAATAATTGCACCTGGTATAGCACCTGTGCCTCCCGAAGATAATGCACCAATAATTGCACCTCTTACAGCACCAGTCACGGCACCTCTTCCAAAATTTCTAATAAATCCAGCTATATCAGCTACAGCAACTTTATCCCAATCAATGCCCTGTGTTTGGGCGGGATTCTCAGGCTGATTTATAACTTGAATATCTATTAAATCTCTCCATCCATCAGAAAGTGAAGTATTCCAGTATTCAATTGAATTTCTTGCAATACTTGTAGTCAATAATAAATAAGTCTTATCTTCATCCAATAAATTTTCACTATTTCCAATATTTGAATCCATATTTAATATTAATTCCATTTTCTTCTCATAAGTTTCAGACGAATTTAAAATTTCATCCAAAGTGGAAAGATGGGATTCAATTTGAGGGTATGCATATCCATTTTTTAATTTAAACAAATTTGCTAAAGATGTTTCTGGATTATTAATATGTTCTTCGAAAGCATCTTTATATGAAATACCATTTAACTCATCATTGAAATTTGACGTTGGTTCATAAATGTTACTAAAATAATAGTTAGTGTTATTTTCAATATCCTCATAAGTTAGATGATCGTCATCGAAAATTTGTGTAAGTGCATAATTTAATGCGTTGTTATGTTCTTGACCAAAAAAATCAAAATTTTCAGTACTGAAAACTTCCGAGTCATAATTCTGACTGTTTCGTGATTTTAAATCTGAAGAATTAATATTTTGAAATTCATCTTCAGAATTCATCTCATTTTTGACACGAAGACAAAGTTAAAAACTTAGTATTAGAATAAAAAAATATTTGTAAAAAAATGTGTTTTTCATTTTTATGTTTATTTAATGTTAATATTCTTGATAATTGGTCTTAAATATTTTCCCCACACAGTTTTTAATGAAGACTGTTTGGGAAGAGTCTCGAAGATTAGTAATTTTTTTAGCATGTTTTTTTATTTAGTGAGGTTTTAATGAAGTAAATACAAATAAGAGTATTTGTATTTTTTAGAATACTAAAATAATAAGCACTTTTATAGTATGGAATTCCAAATAGAATAAAATGATATTCCATTTGGAATAATCTTATTTAATATTAATATTTTATCTTTACGCTTGAATTTTGTATCTCATCATAATGAATAATAATATCGGATTCAAGATAAAGAAGCTAATGAGAACAGAATGAAGTTACTCAGGAGGCACTTGCATATGAGTTGGACATTTCGCAAAGTTACCTTTCAAAGATAGAAAACGGAACAGTCGAAAAGTTAAATTTTATTTTTATGCAGAAAGTGGCTGATTTATTTTAAAGTGGAGCCGCAGTATTTTTTAGATAATCATGTTTTTCAAAATAACACTGAAATATTCACAATGGAGCTGTAGGTAATATTTATAGTGCAGAAACAAAAAATAATGAAATTTCTGATAGTTTGTTAAAAGATTTCATACAAAATCAGGATCAAATTACGCAATTAGTAGAATCGCAAAACCGTCTAATAGAAAAACTGCTCAAAAAAAAGTTTTTTTAAATCCTATGATAAAAGCAAAAAACATTCATAAATCATACGGTGATTTAGAAGTCCTCAAAGGCGTTGATATTCACATTAAAGAAGGGGAAGTGGTCTCCATAGTCGGGGAATCGGGTGCAGGAAAATCAACACTGCTCCAGATCTTAGGAACCTTGGATGCCCCCACTAATCCTAAAAATTTCGATACTGAAATTATGCTGGATGGACAGTCCTTCATCAATATGAGCGACAAGCAGTTTTCAAAATTCAGGAATGAAAATATAGGATTTGTATTCCAATACCATCAGCTTTTACCTGAGTTTTCCGCGCTGGAGAATGTACTTCTGCCAACCAGAATTTCCGGAAAAAACGAAAAAGAATCTCTGGACAAGGCCTATTCTCTTTTCGAGGACCTGCATATCGCACACAGGCTGCACCATAAACCCAATGAAATGTCGGGCGGGGAAGCGCAGCGCGCTGCAGTTGCCCGGGCGCTGATCAATTCCCCGAAGATTATTTTTGCTGATGAACCCACCGGAAATCTGGATTCCAAGAATGCCGATGATCTTCACCAGCTTTTTTTCGACCTAAGAGACAAATACCGGCAGACTTTTGTAATCGTCACACACAACATCCATCTGGCAGATACCACTGACCGAAAGCTGGTGATGAAGGACGGGCAGATTATTTATTAGATCATGTTATTGAAGCGATTCATTCTGTTTTTAACTTTTTGTTATAAATTTATATCCTGAATCCACTTATTCAAATCCAATGTCCCTTAAATTCCTTGCTGAAGATGACCGACCCAGAGAAAAATTTCTGCTGAAGGGCAAAGATTCACTCTCAGATGCCGAACTTCTGGCAATCATTATGGGAAGCGGCAACCGCGACGAATCGGCGGTGGAACTGGGAAGGAAAATTCTGAAATCTGTCGGTAACAACTGGCATAATTTATCATTGCTCCGGATTTCTGATCTGATGAAATTTAAAGGAGTGGGTGAAGCGAAAGCGATTTCCATTGCGGCAGCCCTTGAAATGGGACGCCGAAGAGCTTCTCAGGAAGTGCCGGAAAAAATTCAGATCAGCAGCAGTACCGAAAGCTACCGGATGCTTTCTCCTTTCTTATCCGATCTGCAGACGGAGGAATTCTGGGCCTTATTTCTGAATCAGAACAACAGGGTCATTTCGAAAACGAAACTCAGTTCCGGCGGAATTAACCAGTCGGTAGTAGATATCAGAATTCTGTTTAAAGATGCGCTCGAAAATTTCGCCACGGGAATTATTATTGCCCACAACCATCCGTCCGGAAACCTAAAACCCAGCCAAGAAGATATTAAAATCACCCGTCAGATTGCAGATGCCGGAAAGTTACTCAATATTCAGTTGCTCGATCATTTGATAATCACCCAAAATGCCTATTTCAGTTTTGCTGATGAAAATTTATTATGATCAAAAGACTGAAATACAAGGAAATTGACTTCAAAAAATATGAAAACTGTATTGATACTTCTGTGCAGAAGAATTTCTATGCCCACAGGGAAATACTTGATTTTTTAAGTGGAAACTGGGAAATTCTGGTGTACGGCGATTATGAATTTGTAATGCCGGTCCCATTTGTGAAAAAATTTGGTCTTCGATTCGTGCATATACCTTTGTTTTGTCAGCAATTAGGTGTTTTCGGAAAAAAAGATTGTCCGGAGATTAACCTTGAATTTCTGACTTTTTTACAGAACAATTTCAGAACGGTGATCTATGCTTTTAACTGTAAAAATACCATCAGAAACTACGCTGTTACCAAAAAAAACTATTTCCTCGGAAAGGGCGATTATGCTTTAAACCGAAAGAATTATTTCAAAGGCCGAAAATCAACTGTTAAATCGGCACAACATCTTATTTTTAAAGAACTTCAGCTGGATTCTGAACTGCTTGCTTTTATAGAAAAACATTTTAAAGGCCTTGATAAATCGGCTGATCGAAATAAATTTCTCACATATGTTACATATTTGAATCAGGAAGAAAAACTCAGAATCTTCGGCAGTTTTAAAGAAGTAAAATTAACCAATCTGGCTCTAATTACTGATTCCGGTTCCTCTTTTTCGCTACTTGGACTGATGAATGATGATGAGTTTATGAAAGAAAACGGATCCTCATTTCTTATCGACCGCATTCTTAAGGAATATCTTCATGAAAGGTCATTCGATTTTATGGGCGGGAATATCCGGGGAATTGAAGTCTTTTTCAAAAGTTTCGGTGCCCAACTGCAGGAATATCCGATTGTACAGCCTTCAAAACTCAAAATTTTCACGAACATCTTCCCCAACCAGCAATAATTGCTTATTTTTGCAACCTCAAACAGGCAGATGAATTTCGAACCATATTACCCGTACGTTTTTGCGCTCCTCATTGCAGTTCCGCTTTTGGTTTTGTTCCGCCTGTTCGTGTTCACTTATATTGATTTGAAGAATAAGGAACTCGAGATCCTGTCGGTAAAATCAAATAACGAAAACAATCTGCAGGCCTACGAAAGAATGACACTTTTTCTGGAACGTCTGAAACCTTCGAATCTTGTTGCGAAATTCAACAGCGATCTGAACGTGCACGAATATATCTTCCTTCTGGAAAAAAGCATTTCCGAAGAATACGACTACAATTCCTCGCAGCAGCTATACATCAGCAAAAATTCATGGCAGAATATTGTAGAGTGCAAAAATATGATTATTAAATTGTTGCACAGCACTTATGAAACGCTTGGCGATAATGCAGATCTGAAAGATTTTAAAACCGTTTTCCTGATGAATTATGTGGAAGGTGAGGATTTTATTTCAGACAGTCTTCAACTGCTGAAAAAGGATGCTTTGTTCCTGACCGCAAAATAATAGTAATTAAAAAAATTAGAATAGATAAATGATACCAAATTTTAAAGCCCACCCATGGCACGGAATTTCAGCAGGTGAGGAGGCTCCGGATGTTGTAAATGTTTTTGTGGAAATTGTGCCGAGTGATACGATCAAATATGAAATCGATAAACAAAGTGGTTATCTTAAAGTTGATCGTCCGCAGCAGTTTTCAAATATTATTCCTGCGCTTTACGGATTTATCCCGAGAACCTACTGTCATGATGAAGTCCTGAAACTAGCAATTGAAAGAGGTGCAACCGATGTAATGACGGGAGATTTGGATCCACTTGATATTTGTGTACTGAGTTCGCATAACATCCACTCAGGAGGAATGCTCATGGAAGCCATCCCAATTGGTGGTTTTAAAATGATCGACAAAGGTGAAGCCGATGACAAAATTGTTGCCGTAATGAAAGGCGATCACGCATTCGGGCATTTTAGAGATATTACAGAACTGCCGCAGGCGGAAGTAAAACGATTAATGCATTACTTCTTAACCTACAAAAATCTTCCGGACGAGCCTGCAAAATGCAGAATTGAGGAAGTGTACGGTTCCGAACACGCCAAGAAAGTGATATTGGCTTCTCAGGAAGATTATGCCAGCAAGTTCGGCGGCTAAATAACATATTTAACAAAAACAAAAAGCAGGTAAAATATTTTTACCTGCTTTTTTGTTTTTTAAGCCCATTGATAACGATTTTTTAAAAATAGGTAAAAGTACGTGTGAATTTTACTATATTTAACACATTATTAACTATTAAAACTTAAATGATCTATGGACTTATTTTATTTAGTGCCGGTTTTTGGGGTTATTGCATTGATCTATACTTTCGTGCAAAGCGCGTGGGTGAGCAAGCAGAATGCAGGCAGTGACCGGATGAAAGAAATCAGCGGACATATTGCTGACGGCGCAATGGCATTCCTGAAGGCGGAATACAAAATCATGATGTATTTCGTGGTAATTGTTGCTGTGTTGCTGGGTATTATGGGCGCCTCAAACGCCAATTCCCACTGGTCAATCGGTTTGTCATTTGTTGTGGGAGCTTTCCTCTCCGCTTTAGCCGGATTTATCGGGATGAAAATCGCTACAAAATCCAATGTCAGAACCGCAGAAGCCGCCAAAACATCGCTATCAAAAGCCCTTAAAGTCTCTTTTACCGGAGGTTCCGTAATGGGAATGGGTGTTGCAGGTCTGGCGGTCCTCGGTTTGGGATCGGTGTATCTCATCATCAAACAGGTTTTTGCACCGCATTCAGGGGTGGATACCCATGAAATGGAAAAAGCCATCGAAATCCTTACCGGATTTTCACTGGGTGCCGAATCCATTGCCCTTTTTGCAAGAGTAGGCGGCGGAATTTATACCAAAGCTGCCGACGTAGGCGCTGATCTCGTTGGAAAAGTGGAAGCCGGAATTCCGGAAGACGATCCAAGAAATCCAGCCACGATTGCTGACAACGTAGGAGACAATGTGGGTGATGTTGCCGGAATGGGAGCGGATTTATTCGGTTCTTATGTCGCAACGGTTCTCGCCACAATGGTTTTGGGACGAGAAACTTTTTCAAACGATGCTTTCGGTGGTTTTGCACCGATTCTACTCCCGATGCTTATTGCTGGAACTGGAATTATTTACTCGATCATCGCCACATTTTTCGTGAAAATCAGTGAAGATTCAGATCTGGATACTTCTAGAGTACAGAATGCCTTGAATTTAGGAAACTGGGGAAGTATTGTCCTTACTGCTATTTCTTCTTACTTCTTGGTAAATTATCTTTTGCCGGACACAATGGTTCTGCGGGATTTTGAATTCACCAAAATGGGTGTATTCGGTGCGATCATGGTGGGTCTTGTCGTGGGAACACTCATGAGTATCATTACAGAATATTATACCGCAATGGGTAAGAGACCCGTAAAAAGTATCATCAAACAGTCTTCTACCGGTCACGCCACCAATATCATCGGCGGACTTGCAGTAGGTATGGAATCCACTTTACTCCCGATTTTGGTTTTAGCAGGCGGGATTTACGGATCGTATCTCTGCGCCGGTCTTTACGGAGTTGCGATTGCAGCTGCCGGAATGATGGCCACTACTGCCATGCAGTTGGCGATTGATGCTTTTGGCCCGATTGCAGATAATGCAGGCGGAATTGCTGAAATGAGCGAACTTCCGAAAGAAGTGCGCGAAAGAACGGATATTCTGGATGCTGTTGGAAATACTACTGCTGCTTCCGGAAAAGGTTTTGCCATCGCTTCCGCAGCTTTAACTGCATTGGCGTTGTTTGCGGCTTTCGTAGGAATCGCAGGAATCGACGGAATTGATATTTACCGCGCCGATGTTCTGGCCGGACTTTTTGTGGGAGGAATGATTCCTTTCATCTTCTCATCGCTGGCGATTACCGCAGTGGGACAGGCTGCTATGGCCATGGTGGAAGAAGTGAGACGTCAGTTCCGCGAAATCCCTGGAATTCTGGAAGGAAAAGCCGTTCCTGAATATGAAAAATGTGTAGCCATCTCCACGGATGCTTCCATTAAAAAAATGCTTTTGCCGGGAGCCATCGCTATTGTTTCACCGCTTTTGGTAGGATTTATTTTCGGACCTGAAGTATTGGGAGGATTCCTGGCTGGAGCTACGGTTTGTGGTGTTCTGATGGGAATGTTTCAGAACAATGCCGGCGGTGCGTGGGATAACGCTAAAAAATCCTTCGAAAAAGGCGCCGAAATCAACGGAGAAACCTATTACAAAGGTTCCGAACCTCACAAAGCTTCAGTAACAGGAGATACGGTGGGAGATCCTTTCAAGGATACTTCCGGACCGTCGATGAATATCCTCATCAAACTGATGTCCATTGTTTCTTTGGTGATTGCACCAACTTTGGCCATCATGCATAAAGATCAGATTGAAGCCAACAGAGCGGCTAAAATCGAAAGTCTGTTGAAACACTCCTCCTCAGCTGCGGGTTATGGAACTGATGTAAATGCTGTAACAGGAATGAACCTCGGAACTTCAGATTCCATTGCAAACACTGCAGTAAAAGGACATCTGAATGAAGATGGTGATTTTGTTTACGAAACCGGAGAAATGCAGGAAGTGAAACTCAACAACAAATCGATTGCACTGGGCAAAGGAAGCCAACTTTATCATCTTTATCAGGGAGTTCAACTTCAGGATAAAACAGTATTGGATACAAATTCGTGGTACACGCTTGAAAATCTTTATTTCAGAAGCGGAAGCAGCGACCTGAAAATGGGTTCCGAGACGCCGCTGAACAATCTTGCAGAAATGATGACTGCTTATCCGACAATGAGAATAAAACTCGGAGGTTATACCGACAATACCGGAAATGAGGACACCAACCTGAAACTTTCAAGCTTAAGGGCACAGACGGCCAAACTGAAACTCCTGGAACTCGGAATCGCCGGCGACCGGATTGAGGCCGAAGGTTACGGATCGCAGTTCCCGGTTTGTGCCGCGAATGATACCGATGAGTGTATGGCTCAGAACAGAAGGATTGATGTTCGAGTTCTGAACTTTTAAGAAGTCAGCCAAAAATTAGAATTAAAGCCGGAGATGTTCTCCGGCTTTTTTCATGCGGGTCACTCCGTCCCGCAAGATGTTTGAGGCGTTGGGCATTTACCCGATTGCTCCCGCAGGATGTTTGAGGCGTTGGGCATTTATCCGATGGCTCACGCAAGTTGTTCGAGGCATTGGAGGTTTCTCCGATGGCTCCCGCAGAATGTTTGGGACATTGGAGGTTTCTCCGATGGCTCCCGCAAAATGTTTGAGGCGTTGGAGGTCTCTCCGATGGCTCCCGCAGAATGTTTGGGACATTGGAGGTTTCTCCGATGGCTCCCGCAAAATGTTTGAGGCGTTGGAGGTTTCTCCGATGGCTCCCGCAGAATGTTTGGGACATTGGAGGTTTCTCCGATGGCTTCGCAAGATGTTAGAACCATTGTACGGTTATAATATGGCTGCAACAAAATGATGGGCAGATTTTGAAAAATAATTGTACTTTTAAAATTCCAAAATTAGATCTATGAAAAAAATCCTTATACCGCTGTTTTCTGCTGTAATCCTTACAAGCTGTGCATCTGTAAACTATTCCTACGAAGGAAACGCCTTCAAAGAATCCTACAATTCCATTTCGCAGGATGACCTGAAGAGGAACCTTTTTGTAATCGCTGCCGATGATATGGAGGGCCGCGACACCGGAAGTGCAGGACAGAAAAGAGCCGGAGCATACATGGTGAAACAGTACCAGAATATGGGAGTTTCTTATCCAACACCCATGAATTCCTACTACCAGAAAGTGCCTGCATCTTTTATGAACGCAAAAAGCAGAGGCGAGACCCTGCCGGATTCTGAAAATATCATGGCCTATATTCCCGGAAGCGAAAAGCCGAATGAAATTATCGTCATATCCGCACATTATGATCATGTGGGAACCAAAAACGGCGTGGTGTACAACGGTGCCGACGATGACGGAAGCGGAACGGTGGCGGTGATGGAAATTGCAGAAGCATTCCAGAAAGCCAAAAAAGCCGGTCATGGCCCGAAACGTTCGGTTTTGTTTTTACATGTAACAGGCGAGGAGCATGGGCTTTTTGGGTCGGAATATTATGCTGAAAATCCCGTTTTCCCTTTGGCAAATACGGTTGTGGATTTAAATATCGACATGATCGGGAGATGTGATGCCGGAAACTGTGGAAAAGATTATGTGTATGTCATCGGGTCGGAAATGCTGAGTTCAGATCTGAAAAAGATCAATGTGGAAGCCAACAACAAAACCGCAAAACTTGAACTTAATTACAAATACGACGATCCAAGCGATCCGCAAAGACTGTATTACCGCTCGGATCATTATAATTTTGCCAAAAACGGCGTGCCGGTTGTTTTTTTCTTCGACGGAATTCATGAAGACTATCACAAACCAACCGATGATCCCAATAAGATTGATTATGCAGCGCTTCAGAAACGTGCGCAGCTGGTCTTCGCTACAGCCTGGGAACTGGCCAACAGAAAAGACCGAATTATGGTCGATAAAAAATAAAGAATTTCATAAATATGAAAGCCGGGCAAAATTTGCCCGGCTTTTTTGTGGAACAGTAGCTTCACCGGGAATCGAACCCGGATCAAAAGTTTAGGAAACTCCCATTCTATCCGTTGAACTATGAAGCTGAAATGCATTACAAAAATAAGAAGAAATCCTTAACGAAAGAGGAGGTGTTTGTAATTTATCGCCGGACCAATACTCAATAAAAAGAATCCGCTGTTTAGCAGCGGATCCAGTAGATAAATACATCTCATTTTTTAGTTAAACACCACTAAAAAAGCACAGCCGACGGTGCTGTGCTTAAATTTTTATACTAAATTTAAAAGTAATTCTATAGGTTTCAGAAAAGAGTTTGATCTTCACTTCAGTCTTATTTCACTGTAAATGTAAATAATATTTCAATACGAAATGTAAACCAAATGTTAAAATTCACACTTTATCCACATTTTTTTGTGGATAAGTGATTTACTTATTTTTTATTTCAAAGCTTCAATTTCGAATTGCGCTATTCGTCTTACGTTGTAAGAATGGTAACCCAAACTTTCAATGTCATGCAATAATTTGTAGATATTGGAATTTTTAATAGTATCATTATCAAAAGAGAAGGACACATGATATAATCTATCCGAATAATCCCTCATGTTTTTATCTAAAGATTTCGATTGTAATAAAGGATAGATTTGGTTAAAACTTATTAGATGTAAACTGTCCTTCTGCAATAATCTTTTCATAGGTTGAATTTTATTTGAGCCCCAACCGCACCAATTCGATATTAATTTTTCATTGTAATAATAAACCGAGTTGTCTTTCAAAATTATAAAATTTATAGCTCCTTTTGGATAATCAAATTGTTTTACTTCTTTTACAGAAGATAAATCTGGATTTTTATATTTTGTGTCCTGAGAATGTTTTTCAAGATCATTATTAAATTTAGAAACGATGAATACTTTCTTTTCACTACTTTTCTTATCATCTCCTTTACAAGAAGTAATTATTAAAGTCATGAGCAAGATTTGAAAGAAAATTTTCATAGACTTAATTTATAATTTTTCCTTCAGAAATTTCGCCGTATGGCTTTTTTTATTCTTAATCAGATCTTCCGGCGTTCCGGCAAAAACCACCTCACCACCGTGTTTTCCGGCTTCAGGACCAATATCAATGATGTAATCCGCGGATTTGATAATGTCGGGCTGATGTTCAATCACAATCACGGAATGCCCCAGTTCAATAAGCGCCTGCAAAGAAGTCAGCAGCTTGTTGATGTCGTGAAAATGCAGTCCTGTGGAAGGTTCGTCAAAAATAAACAGCGTTTTGTCGGTTGTGGCTCCTTTCACCAGAAACGAAGCCAATTTTACGCGCTGCGCCTCACCGCCGGAGAGCGTTGAGGAACTTTGCCCAAGTTGCAGATAACCCAAACCAACTTCCTGCAGCGGTTTCAGTTTGGTCACAATTTTTTCCTGAAGATTTTCCTTAAAAAAGTCCAGCGCTTCATCCACGGTCATGTGAAGGATGTCGGAGATGTTTTTTTCGTCAAATTTAATCTCGAGAATTTCGTTTTTAAAACGGGTTCCTTTACACGTTTCACATTCCAGTTCAATGTCGGCCATAAACTGCATGGAGACGTTGATCACCCCTTCGCCTTTACAATCATCGCATCTCCCGCCATCCACGTTAAATGAAAAATGTTTCGGTTTCAGGCCCTGAACGGTCGCCATTTTCTGTTTTGAAAACAGGTCACGGATGTCGTCATACGCTTTTAGATAGGTAACCGGATTGGAACGCGACGATTTCCCGATCGGATTCTGGTCGATGAGTTCAATGTTTTTAATGAGTTTTTTCGGGAATTCCACTGAATCGTAATCGCCCTTCTTGCCGCCCATTCCTAACTGAATCTGGAGTTCATTGGTCAGGATTTCCTTCATCAAAGTTGATTTTCCGCTTCCGGAAACGCCGGAAATTACGACAAGGCTTTCCAAAGGAATATCCACATCGATATTTTTCAGGTTATTTTGCCGCGCGCCTTTGATCTTGATCCATTCTTTTGCTTTTCTTCTGGATGAAGGGACTTTTATCTCCAGTTTGCCGGTCAGGTATTTCGCAGTCAGGGATTCGGAATGTTTCAGAGCTTTGAAATCGCCCGCAAACACCAGTTCGCCTCCCAAATAGCCGGCTTCCGGGCCAATATCGATGATATAATCTGCGGCTTTCATGACATCTTCATCATGCTCCACCACAATTACGGTATTTCCCAAGTCACGGAGGTTTTTTAAGACCTCAATCAGATTTTCGGTATCGCGGGAGTGCAAACCAATAGACGGTTCGTCCAGAATATAAATGGAACCGACGAGTGAACTTCCAAGACTGGTCGCCAGGTTGATCCGCTGCGATTCGCCTCCGGAAAGGGTGTTGGAAGTTCTGTTGATCGTTAGATATCCCAAACCGACTTTCTCCAGGAACTCCAGACGCGTCGTGATTTCGTAGAGCAGCCTTTTCGCAATTTCGGCGTCGTGTTTATTGAGTTTGAGCGATTTGATAAGGGGCAGAAGTTCGTCCAGCGGCAGTTCGATCATCGACTGAATGTTATGTCCGCCGATTTTCACCCATTTGGTCTCCTCACGCAAACGAAGGCCTTCACAAGTGGAACACGTAGTTTTTCCGCGGTATCGTGAAAGCATCACACGGTACTGGATTTTATATAAATTTTCTTCCAGCATCTTGAAAAAACTGCTGATGGAAGGGAAGTTCCGGGTATTATCACCTTTCCATAAAAAATTCTTCTGCTCTTTTGTAAGCTGATGATAAGGTTTGTGAATAGGGAAGTCATTTGCTTTTTTAATAAAATCTTTTCTCCAGGCACTCATGCTTTCGCCTTTCCAGCTCGCAACGGCTTCCTCGAAAACGGAAAGATTTTTATTCGGAATCACGAGATCTTCATCGATCCCGATAACTTTTCCGTAACCTTCACATTCCGGACAGGCGCCATACGGATTGTTGAAACTGAAAAAGTGTACATTCGGTTCCATGAACTCCATGCCGTCGAGTTCAAATTTATTCGAGAAATCGGTGATTTTTCCGCTTTCAATATTCTTCAGCGAGCAGTAACCGTGTCCTTCATAAAACGCCATCTGAATGGAATCGGCAAGCCGCTGAAGGAAACTTTCATCCTCTTCATAACTGAAACGGTCGATGACCAGATGAATTTCCATATCTTTTTCCGGAACGAAACCAAAACTTTCGAGATCTTCAATCCCGGCTACATTTCCGTTGACTTCCAGACGTGTAAAACCTGAAACCTTCAAGGTTTTGATCATTTCCGAAAAATGCGAAACTTCAAAATTCAGCGGACTTCTCAACAGGAAAGTCTCCTTTTCGGAAGCTTTGATGAAATTGATGACATCTGTTACCGAATCTTTTCTCACCTCATTTCCGGATACAGGCGAATAAGTTCTTCCGACCCGTGCAAAAAACAGTTTCAGATAATCGTAAACTTCAGTAGAAGTCCCGACTGTAGAACGCGGATTGGAGGAAATCACCTTCTGCTGAATCGCGATAGATGGCGCCAGACCTTTGATGTCATCGACTTTGGGTTTTTCCAGTTTTCCAAGAAACTGCCGCGCATAGGAACTTAAACTTTCCACATACCTGCGCTGTCCTTCAGCATAAATGGTGTCGAAAGCCAGAGAAGATTTGCCGCTGCCGGAAACTCCGGTAATAACGATCAGTTTATTCTTCGGGAGCAATACATCAATATGTTTGAGGTTATTGAGGTGTGCATTTTTTACGAAAATCTGTTTCTTGATATCTATATCGGTCATAGTAGCCATGGGTAAATTAAGACCTACAAAATTACGGTTTTTAACCGAAAATGCAGACCGGGAATTTTAATATTTCTTTTACTCTTCTTCATAATAACTTTTCTTCTGCAGATTTCTTATTTATATTTGCCGCTTCTTTTTAATGAAAACTTTACCGCTGAAAAGATGGCGGTTCATGATATCTTTTTGCAATGAAAAATATTCTTCTCTCTTTGTTTTGTTTAGGAAGTGCAGCCGGGATTTCGGCACAGGAAAACGAAAGTAAAATCCCGGAAATTACCATTCAGGGGAAATTTGTTACGCTCCCGCTCGAAAGCGTGAATGAAAACATCACCGTTATTTCCAGAAAAGAAATCGAAAATTCTCCTGCAAAAAGCATCGAGGAAGTTCTGGCGCAGTTTACCGGTCTCGATATCAGAAGGAGGGGCGGAAACGGTGTTCAGGCAGATATTACGCTCCGCGGAAGCAGTTTCGAGCAGGTTCTGATCCTCGTCAACGGAATCCGGATGAGTGATTCGCAAACCGGACACAATTCCATGAGCATTCCGTTTGATCTGGTTTCTGTCGAGAAAATTGAAATCATCAAAGGACCGGCTGCAAGACGTTACGGGAACAATGCCTTTGCAGGCGTCATCAACATCATTACCAAACCCAGTGCCGATGAGAAGGCGACCGTTTCCGCGAGCGGTGGAGATTTTGATACGTACTCCTTAGGTCTGGGCCTGAATTTCGGAAATGAAAGACTGTCGAATTTCATGCAGATCAGTTCTTCCGGTTCGGAAGGTTACCGCTACAATACCGATTACAAAATCAACAATATTTATTATCAGAACCAATACCGGCTGGAGAACGGAAATATCCGGTTTCAGGCGGGGATTCAGGAGAAAAAGTTCGGAGCAAATGGGTTTTACGCAACGCCTGCAGCCAAAGACCAGTACGAGGAAACACAGGCTTCCGTAGTGAGTCTCGGAATCGACAAAAGAACAGGAAGATGGAGCCTCAATTCGAATGTATACTGGCGGAGAGGGCAGGATATGTACGAGTACATTCGCAACAAGCCGGAAGTCTACCGGAACATGCACATCGGCAATAACATCGGCGGAGAGATCAACGGGAGTTACTCCTCAACATGGGGAACAACGGGACTTGGTGTGGAACTGCGCAAGGAGTTTCTGGCCAGCAACAACCTGGGACACCGCGAAAGATTCGTCACTCAGGTGTTTTTTATACACCACTTTTCGTTTTTCCAGAATAAACTGAATATCGTTCCCGGAGTTTCATGGGCCAATTACAGCGAAGAAGGGAATTTTTTCTATCCCGGTCTCGAAGCCGGCTATGACTTCAATAACAACCATAAAATCTACGGGAATGTCTCCAAAGTCAGCAGAATTCCAACCTTTACTGATCTGTATTACGTGAGTAACACTGAAGCCGGAAACCCAGGCTTAAAACCGGAACATGCCATTTCAGCGGAGGTGGGTTACCGTTATCAGAAAAACAATATGCTTCTGAAAGTAAGCGGATTCCTACGCAATTCGGAGAGTTCCATCGACTGGGTGAAGCAGAACCAAGCCGACATCTGGCGTGCCGGAAACATCGGTAATCTTGATACGAAAGGGATCGAAGTTGAGCTGGGGCAGCATTTCAATTCGTTTGTAAAGTCCTATTCGGTGGGATATACCTTTTTAGAGAACCATTCTCAGCAGCCCGCCAATCTGCTTTCGCGCTATGTGATGGAAAACCTTAAGCATCAGTTCGTGGCGAAACTGGAGAACCAGCTCTTCGGGAAGCTAACCAACCAGCTGATTTACCGCTATCAGGAAAGGGTCTCTACCGGAAGCTACCAGATCCTGGACGAGAAATTAAGTTACGACTTCCGTAAGCTGAATCTGTATGTGCTCATCAACAACATCACGAATGCCGGGTACACAGAAACCTACGGTGTTCCGATGCCGAAACGTTGGTTTCATGTAGGTTTTACCTATGAGATCCCTCTGTAAAAGTATAAAATATAATATCATGTATATTAAATTCTGTTCATATTCGTAAAAAGCATTATTTTCGCGGCATGAAAAAACGCGTCGCCTTTGTCCTCATTCTTTTTTTCTTTTTTAAGGTTTCAGCTCAGGAAAATCACATTTCCAGTTTCAGTACGCTTACCGTTACGTATAAGTTTCACCCGAAATTCTTTCTGTACGGTGAAGGCCAGCTTCGGGGGATCGAAGACTATTCGTATCCGGATTACTACGAGATTAAAGGCGGAATCGGTTATAACCTGACCAAAAACCACAAGCCTTTCATCGGACTCGGGCGCTATGGCAATTACAAAAACCAGCTTATGGACAAGGAAGAATTCCGCGTTTGGCTGCAGGATGTGATTGATGTGAAAGCGGGAAAATTCAAATTCGAAAACCGTTTCCGGGCCGAGAAAAGCTGGTTCTACGAACCGCAAAAGGACCGCCATTCCGACAGGATCCGCTTAAGATACCGCATGAACATCTCTGTTCCGCTGAATGCCGAATCGGTAAAGCCGGGAACTCTTTTCGCGAATGCATATGATGAAGTATTTTTTATAACGACTGAAAACCCACTGTTTGCCAGAAACAGGGTGTATGGCGGATTCGGCTATCAAATCGACCACACCTTTGGGATCGCCTCAGGCTACCTTTGGCAGAGAGAGTTTGCACAGTCGGGGAACAAAAACCTGCACTTTCTTTATCTGGCCCTGAACATCACCATTGACGGTGCCGAAGAGAAACATTACGAGTTTCCGGGGGCAGATTAATACTTTTCTTTCAGGTACAGATAGGCCGTCAGATATTTGTTGAGCCTTTTCATATCCTTTTCGGTAAGTGGTTTCGTAAAGCGGGTCAGGTCCATATTGTCCTGCAGGTCATTCATCTTCACGGCAACTGCCAGTGCAGACCGCTCGGTCTGTCTGATGAATTCAGTGTAGTCCTGATCCGGCGGATCCTTGGTGAGACATTCGATGGCGAAGACGACATCATTCGGGAATCCCTCTGCCAAAAGGTATTCGTACGTAATTTCAGGGCAGTCTTCCACCGTATCATGCAGTACGCCTACCATCTTTTCATCGTAAGTGTTGCCGGAATTCATGACCCGGATCACGTGGCCGATATAAGGCGCACCGAATTTATCTGTCTGCCCCCGGTGGGCCTTATTCGCGATTTTAATGGCTTTGTTCAGCAGTTCTTCTTTGGTCATTTGATTTCGGTATCTCGATGTTTTTCAGCGGCATCCGTGTTCTTAGCCTTTCGGTGCGATGCCTGTCTCAAAAATAGGGAAATGCAGGAACTGTGCAAAGGATTTCTTTCAATAAATTGATACGTTCCTAAATAGGAGGGCAAGACTTATAATTGCTATACGACAGGCCTGTCGTCAAACGATCACAGGCTTGGGACGGAGTGATGACAGGCCTGTCACGAGGTCACGACAAGCCTGTCATGGGGTCACGACAAGCCTGTCATTTTTTGCCATCAGCCTTGCTGTGGTGAAATGGTGTGCTGAAGGGCGTTTCGCCGGATGCCGCAGGACGTAAAAAAACGCCTCAGGAAACTGAGGCGTTTTGCTTTTTAGGAGATGGATTGCTCCGTTCCCCTTAATAGTATCAGTACGATCCTTTCTCCACAAAATGTGCAGCTACCTTCTCAGTAAGCGCAATCACATTGGGTTGGTTGGTGTATTTCGTGAATCTTCTTAAGCCTGAAAGCATCATTCTCTGCTCGTCTCCTTCTGCAAAAGAAACAATTCCTTCTTTAGCCGCAGCAATGATCTTTTCAACCGCCTTGTACAGGTTCAGCTGGGCCATCGCCACTTCTACAGAATCTGCACTGAAATGTTTTTCGGCTCTTAAAATTCCCGATTCAGCCATATAAATCTGGTTCAGGATTTCGGAAGCGTTCAGCAACAGGTGTTGCTGCTTCTCCATTTCCATCATGTATTTCTGAAGCGCCGCGCCGGAAACCATTAAAAAGACTTTTTTCAGGTTTACGATCACCGCTTTTTCCTCGCTTAAGAGTTCTGAATAATCGGGAACTTCGAAGGACGGGATGCCCATCAGTTCTTTCCCGATGGCCATGGCAGGACTCATTAAATCGATTTCGCCTTTCATGGCTCGTTTGATCAGCATTCCTACGGCCAACAAACGGTTGATTTCGTTGGTTCCTTCATAAATCCTGGAAATACGCGAATCCCTCCACGCTGATTCCATCGGTGCGTCTTCAGAGAAGCCCATTCCTCCATAAATCTGGATTCCTTCGTCGGCAGTATGCTGCGTTAAATCAGATACAAAAACTTTTAAAATAGAAGCTTCAACAGCAAATTCTTCTACACCTTTCAGTTCGGCTTGCTGATGGTTCATGCCTCCTGCAATGAGTTCATCGATTTTATCCTGTACATCTTTTGCTGCGCGGTAAGATCCGGCTTCAGCAACGAAAATGCCTGTCGCCATCTCTGCGATTTTCTTCCGAACCGCACCGAAAGTGGAAATTGCCACGCCAAACTGTTTTCTTTCGTTGGCATATTTGGTAGCAAGACCCAGAATCCTTCTCTGTCCGTCCAGATTCGCGGCTGCGAGTTTAATTCTTCCCACATTCAGGGAATTTAAAGCGATTTTGAAACCGTTATTTCTTTCGCCCAGAAGATTTTCCACTGGAACCTTCATGTCATTGAAGAAAACCTGACGGGTAGAAGAGGAGCGGATGCCGAGTTTGTGCTCTTCAGCGCCAAAAGAAAGCCCTTCAGTCCCAGTCCTTTCGACAATAAAGGCGGTGATGTTCTTGTCGTCATCAATTTTCGCAAAGACAATGAAAATCTCAGCAAAACCTGCATTCGAGATCCACATTTTCTGTCCGTTGATGATATAATGTTCTCCGTCTTCCGAGAGTTTGGCTCTCGTTTTCCCGGAATTGGCATCTGATCCGGCATCCGGTTCCGTCAGACAGTACGCTCCGAATTTTTTTCCTGTAGCTAAATCCGGCAAATATTTTTTCTTTTGCTCTTCCGTTCCGTAAAGAAGGATTGGAAGAGTGCCAATTCCCGTGTGCGCGCCGTATGCTGTTGCCAGCGAACCGTTGGCTCCTGAAATATAATCGCAGGTCAGCATGGTAGTTACGAATCCCATTCCGAGACCGCCATATTCTTCCGGTACGGTTACACCCAGAAAGCCCATTTCCCCGAGCTGACGCATTTTTTCTTCGGTTAAGGCATAGTCTTTCTGCTCAAATCTTTCGCGGTGCGGAATGACTTCTCTTTCAATAAATTCTTTCGCAGAGTCGCGCATCATTTTTTGTTCATCAGACAGGTCTTCAAGCGTGAAGATGTCTTTGGCCGGCGTTTCTGTAATCAGGAAATCGCCGCCTATCAGGGTTGTTTTTGTATCGCTCATGGGTCGTATTTTTTTAATTTTAGATTTTAGATGATGGATTTTGAATTGCTGTATTCTGTTTTTCCTGAAGAGTTTTGACAATTGAGGTTAAGATCTTTACAATGCTGTCAATTTCGTTTTTGTACTGCTGCTCATCGAATTTCACAATTCCGGATCTTGATAAAAGTTCGACCCAGTACTGTGTTTCTCTTGCTTCTTTGCTGGCAACCGACATTTTGTACAGGAAGTCCTTTTGAGAAAAACCCGCAATAGCTTCCTGAACATTAGCGCCGATTGAGGTACCGCTTCGTAACAACTGTTTTGATAGAACATATTCATTCTGAAGTCTGCATGTTTTATATAACTCAATAATCATCAGCGCAAAACTGAAGGTCTTGTCTTTTATTAAATTATTTTTTTGCATAATTCAACATTTATAATTCAGAATCCACAATCAATTAAAGAAGTTCAAATATAGAAGCAGCTCCCTGTCCGGTTCCTACGCACATGGTCACCATTCCGTATTTGTTGCCACGTTTCCGCATCTCGTCCAGAAGCTGAACCGTCAGCTTCGTTCCGGTACAGCCAAGCGGATGCCCGAGCGCGATCGCGCCCCCGTTTACGTTCAGGATTTCGGGATTCAGATCCAGTTCTTTTTTAATTGCAACCGATTGGGAAGCGAAAGCTTCGTTCAATTCAATCAGTTCAATGTCTTTGAGTTCGAGACCTGCCTGCTCCAAAGCCTTTGGAATGGCATAAATAGGTCCCATTCCCATGATTCTCGGCTCTAAACCTGCTGCAGCGTATGCCACCAGTCTGGCTTCTGGTTCCAGTCCCAATTCTTTTACCATTTCTTCGGACATGACGATAACGAAAGCAGCACCGTCGCTCATCTGTGAGGAGTTTCCAGCCGTTACGCTTCCACCGTTTGCAAAAACGGGACGGAGTTTCGCCAATCCTTCCAGGCTCGTATCCTTTCTTGGACCTTCATCAACCGAGAAATCGAATTTCTTGGTCTGCATCTTCTGGTTTTCATCCAGGAAATTGTATTCTACCGGAATGGAAACAATCTGGTTTGCAAACCGGCCTTCTTCATTCGCTTTCAGAGCTTTCATGTGCGACTCAAATGAAAACAGATCCTGCTCTTCGCGGGTAATTTTGTACTGATTCGCGACTTCTTCTGCAGTATAACCCATTCCCCAGTAATAATCGGGATTGGTCTTTGCGATTTCTGTTTCCGGAACCGGCTTGTAACCGCCCATCGGAATGTAACTCATGGATTCCGTTCCACCGGCAATAATGCAGTCGGCCATGCCTGCCTGAATTTTTGCCGAAGCAATCGCGATGGCCTCAGAACCTGACGCACAGTATCTGTTTACTGTTACGCCGGGAACTTTGTCGGTGTTCAGTCCCATCAATGAAATTAAACGCGCGACATTCAAGCCCTGTTCTGCTTCAGGCATTGCGTTACCAACGATCAGATCGTCAACCCGGTTTTTGTCGAGTTGAGGAACGGCAGCCATTAATTTTTCGATGACGGTTGCTGCTAACACGTCGGGACGTGTAAAACGGAGTGATCCTTTCGGAGCTTTACCCACCGCAGTTCTGTATCCCTTTATTATATATGCTTGTCTCATTTTGTTGTATTAAAGTATTAAAGTAAAATGTATTAATGATTTTAAATGTTTAAGTATTAAATTTTTGCTTCAGCTTTACCAGCATATTCTGAATATGTTTGATTTCAGAATAAATGGTCTCAAAATTATCATTTGTGAAAAAGTTCAAGTCCCTAGCAATTAAAATCTGAGTTTCAAATTCAAATGAGGAACCCAAAGCGATGTTCAAAAAATGGGAGAACTGAGCATTTGTATCTCTGCCTGCACCTTCAGCAATATTTGAAGGAATCGAATAAAGACTTCTCCTGGCCTGAGAGGTAAGTCCGAACAATTCATCTTTTGGAAAATTTAAGGATGCCAAGTAAAATATTTTACAAAGCTTCATTGATTTGCTCCAAACTTCTAAATCTCTAAAATTATGCATCGTAAATACATGAATACTTTTTACATTTTACAGAGAAAATTAGTTTCTCAGCGGTTTCCCGTTCTGCAGCATGTACTGAATTCTTTCCAGGGTTTTTCTTTCGCCGCAAAGCTGAAGGAAGGTTTCTCTTTCAAGGTTCAGCAGATACTGTTCTGTTACAATCGTAGGTTCCGAAAGATTTCCGCCGACCAAAACGTTGGCAAGTTTATCCGCAATGAGTTTGTCGTGTGCCGAAATGTATTTTCCGGTCAGCATCTGGTCTGTTCCAACATAAAACATTCCAAGCGCGTCTTTACCTAAAACTTTGACTTTCTGTTCGATTGGCTGCGTATAACCGTGTTCAGCCAAGCTTTTTGCCAGCATTTTAGCAGTCATGATCTGACGGTTTTTGTCAATAACAACAATGTCTTTATGTTCTTCCAGAATTCCCATATCGTATGCTTCATACGCTGAAGTAGCCACTTTTCCCATCGCGATATTCATAAATGCATCACGGAGACGGTTGTTTTTCACATCATCGCTGTGGAATTCACGCGAAGTTCTGATGGCCAGTTCTTTTGTTCCACCGCCGCCAGGAATTACGCCAACTCCTGTTTCAACAAGTCCGATATACGTTTCTGCCGCCGCAACAACGCGGTCGGCGTGCATGGTCATTTCGCAGCCGCCGCCCAAAGTCATTCCGTGAGGAGCAACTACGACAGGAATTGATGAATAACGGACTCTCATCATGGATTTCTGGAAATAGGCAATCGCCATATTCAGATCATCCCAGTCCTGTTCGATCGCCATCATGAGAATCATTGCCAAATTGGCTCCAACAGAGAAATTTGAACCCTGATTTCCAATAACCAACCCGTCGTACTCTTTTTCTGCGAGGTCGATGGCTCTGTTCAGGCCATCCAGAACTTCGCCGCCCAGAGAATTCATTTTGGAGCGGATCTCGAAATTGATGATTCCATCGCCCAGATCCTGAATCGCAGAACCTGAATTCCTCCAAAGCGTTTTGTTTTTCCGGATATTATCGAGAATGATGAAAGATTCCTTTCCAGGAATATTACTGTAGTTTCCTGAATTTTTATCGTAGAAGATGCTCTGACCTTCGTCATTCACTTTATAAAAAGTTTCCACATTCTTCACCCAGTCCGATACTTCGTAGCCGGCTTCTTTTGCGAGTTCAATTCCTTTCTGAACGCCAACAGCGTCCCAGATTTCAAAAGGCCCGTTCTCCCAGCCGAAACCGGCACGCATCGCATCATCTATTTTATACACTTCATCCGAAATTTCAGGAACTTTATGCGAAACGTAAGCGAAGAGGGCACCCAAAGATTTCCGGTAGAGTTCTCCGGCTTTATCTTTTCCGCCGATGAGCACTTTGAAACGGTCAATCGGTTTGTCGATATTCTTTGTAAGTTCCAGAGTAGGGAAGTTTGATTTTCCCTGGAGTTCATACTCCATCGTGTCCAGGTTAAGTCCGTGAATCTCCGATTTGCCTTCCGCGTTTTTGATTTTTTTGTAGAAACCCTGCTCAGTTTTAGAACCGAGCCATTTGTTATCGACCATTTTCTGGATGTAATCCGGAAGCGAGAAGACATTGTTGAAATCATTGGCTTCAACACCGCTTTGGTTAACGCCATTGGCAACCATGACCAACGTATCCAACCCAACTACGTCAGCTGTTCTGAATGTGGCCGATTTGGGCCGGCCGATCACCGGGCCGGTCAGTTTATCAATATCCGTTACATTCAGTCCCAAATCTTTTACTTCATGCAGCAGGTTCATCATGGAGAACACGCCGATCCGGTTGGCGATAAATGCAGGAGTATCTTTTGCAAGAACCGTAGTTTTCCCTAAAAACTTCGCGCCGTATTCCATATAAAATCTGGCGATTTCAGGATCGGTTTCCGGAGTCGGAATGACTTCGAGCAGCGGTAAATACCTTACCGGATTAAAGAAGTGTGTGCCGGCGAAATGTTTCTTGAAATCATCACTCCGTCCTTCAATCAGGAAGTGGATCGGAATTCCGGAGGTATTTGAGGAAACCAACGTTCCGGGCTTTCTGAACTGCTCGATCTTTTCATATACCGATTTCTTGATGTCGAGTCTTTCAACTACCACTTCAATGATCCAGTCGGTGTTTTTTATTTTCGGAAGGTCATCATCAAAGTTTCCAACCTTAATTCTTTCCGCAAATTTTGGAGTATATAAAAGAGCCGGACTTGCCTTTTTAAGTTTTTCAAAATTTTCAGAAGCGATTCTGTTCCGCACTGATTTATCGTCTTTTGTCAGTCCTTTTTTCTGTTCGGTTTCGGACAGTTCAAACGGGACAATGTCGAGCAGAAGCACTTCAACACCGATATTGGCGAAGTGCGCCGCAATTCCGGAACCCATAATCCCCGAACCGAGAACCGTAACGTGTTTGATTCTTCTTTTCATATTTTTTATTTTTTGTTGTTCAGATTGTTGGCAATTTTCATAATTTCAGACATTACTTCCTTGAAAACGTCCATTTTTTCCTGAGAAATACTGTCCACCACTGTTTTATTGAAATTTACCACCACTTCTTTCGATAAATTTCTGCTGTTCAAACCTTTATCCGTTAATTTTATAATGACTTCGCGTTTGTCGCTTGTGGTTTTCTCTTTGTAGATATATCCGTTGTCTTCAAGAAGTTTAATGATTCTGGTGAGAGAAGTAGGTTCGATCGCCATTTTAGGTCCCAGGTTCGTACTTCTCGTCCCTTCTTTAGGATCAATTTTCAAAAGTGTCAATGCCTGTACTGCAGTTGCATCGTGGTCGTGCGCAAGGTCGGAGTACATTTTAGAAACCGACAACCAAGTGGATTTCAGCAGCAAATCAATATTTTCAACCTTCTCAATTTTTTTCTTTTCCATATTTTTCCATTGGGTGTATCACAAATATAGCAAAAAATACTATGCATGCATAGTATTTTTCTTGTAAATTATAAAGTGTTGATTGTGTGGGTGCTAACTCATATGAGAAGCATAATAAAACCGCCTTAAAAAAATTAAACAGAATACGTGAGTAGCGATTTAATGAAAGTTATCAATTAAACTTAACATTTCTTTAAAAGATGTGCATTTTTCATGAAAATTTTCATCTGAAATCTCCCAAAAAGGTGTTTTAAACACAAATTTAAGATCAGAGAGGTTTTTCCTGCAGTTTTTCTGGAGAAAAGAGTAGAGCATTTCTTTCTCTAAATCCGGTGCAAAAATCTGTGGCGGAACAAATTCATCGCTGAAATGAAAGATTTTTGGATTCAGCAATTCATCATGCCGCAGCAGAATATCTTCTGTAATTCCCGCATCCAGTTTTTTGTCGTTGATTAACCAGATTTTATCTGCGAACTCCTTTGAAAGTCTCCAGTCGTGGGAAGAAAAAAGAATGATTTTGTTTTGATTTTTTGCCAGTTCCCGAAGTAATTTCAGAATGATGATTTTATTTTCCTCATCCAGATGAGTGGTGGGCTCATCCAGGATGATCATCGGGGAATTCTGTGCTAAAGCTCTTCCTATAAATGCTTTCTGAAGGTTTCCGTCGGAGAGTTTCTGCAGCGGAAAATCACGGTACTGACTTAAATTAAGACTTTCAATAATTTCCTCAATTTCCAGTTTGTCTGATTTTGTGAGTTCGAAATAGTACGGATAATGAATATATTTGCCCAAACAGACTAGATCAGTCAGCGTATAATTGGCCGGAATATGGGATTTCGAAAAAACCACAGCAACCTGTTCTGCAATCTCTTTATTGGAGAGGTTTTTAACATTTTTTCGATTCATCAAAACTTCACCGTCCAAAACCTGAAGCTGATGCAGAATACTTTTGATTAACGTCGTTTTTCCGACTCCATTATTTCCGATCAGCAGACCGATGTCACCTTGATCCAAAGAAGTTTGGACGCCTTCGATTAAAGGAGTTTTGTAACCAATTGTTGTATTTTTTAGTTCTAAAAACATTCTATACCGTTCTTTTGTGCAACATCATCATTAAAATCACCGGAATTCCGAACAGCGATGTAATGACATTCAAAGGAAACTGACTTGTCTCGGAAACGATAGAGAAAAACTCCATGATGAATATTCCGAGGAGCATATTCAGAATCCACTGCTGCCAAAGTTTTGCGGGATTGAAAATCATTCTTGAAAAATGTGGAACCACAATTCCTATAAACAGAATGGGCCCTAAGAATGCCGTCACAGAAGCCGAAAGAAGTGATGATGCTACAATTACAAAAAGTTTCAGCCGGTTAAGATTCACGCCGAGACTTTGGGCATAAGACGTTCCCAAAGAATTTCCGATCAGCGGTTTTATCGCTTTGAAACTGATCAATAAACCAACGATCACGATAAGCGTTAACACCCAAATCTGATTGGTTGATACTTGGTTATTCGCCCCGAAACTCCATAAAATATAGTTTTTCAGACTCTGGTTTTCCGCATAAAACTGGAGGATAGAAACCACCGCTCCCGCCAGTGCGGAAATCAGAAACCCGAAAATGATCAGAAAAGATTTATCCTGAAATCTGCCGGAAAATGCAAGCAGAATAAACATCAGCATCAAGCTTCCGGCAATGGCCGAAATGCTCAGGAAACTGTTCTGCAGAAATTCCGGAAGCACAAAATCCTGAGCGAAAAAGATATAAAAGGCTACACTTAAACTCGCCACTGAAGTAATTCCCAAAACCGACGGACCTGCTAAAGGATTCTGGAAATATTCCTGCAGCAGAAACCCCGAGGTTGGAATCGAAATCCCGGCCAAAAGCATCGCCAAAACGCGGTTCATGCGCAATTGCGCGATTTGGGAGTTTACTGAATCGGAAGCGATATAATCAGAAAAAGTGAGTTTCAGAAATCCGATATTCAGATTGACGGCGACTGATAAAATAATCCCGATCATAATGAGCAGGCAAATGATTTTGAAGTTTTTGCTCATAATAATAAACCTTCAGGATTTTATAACCTTGAGGGCTTTAATTTATTTAAACGCGTTTATTTTTTCAGAAAGCATTTCTTTGCTCATCATCCCAACGGTTTCATCGGTTTTGTCGCCTTTCCGCATCATGGTAAACGGAATCGAGCCGCCGTCCCACTTTTTGAAATTTGCAGGGAAAAATTCGGGCGAGAGTTTTTCTCCGTCCACCAGAACGATGTTTTCTGAAAGATTATTGTCTTCAGCAAACTTTTTCACTTTGGTTTTCCAGTCTTCTTTGGCATCAAGACTTACAAAAGTAAATTTTACCGGTTGCGATTTCAGTTCCTGCATTTTTTCTTTGAAATGAGGGATTTCCCTCATACACGGTCCGCACCAGGTCGCAAAAAAGTTCGTGATATAAAGGGTGTCGTTGTTTTGTTTTCCCAGCATTTTCGAAGTCTGTTCCCTCGTCAATTCGGTTTGTTTGAAAGGAACGATGCTTTCCGCAGGTTCGTTGGATTCAGGAACTGTAACCGAATCCGTTTGGTAATTTTCGGAGCTTTCGGCAACCTTGGTTTCTTTTTTACATGAAGAAAGTGATGCTATTAGAAGTACACTCAGGAGTATTTTTTTCATTTTATTTTTATTATTTTTGGAACAATATTGATATGGAAAATCTTTTACCCAGAGCGAAGCAGGCAGAATTTCACCGCCTAAAATTAACGAAAAAGCGACAACTGACCAAAAACACTTTTGAAATGGAATTTGAGATTCCCGAGGTGCTGAAACCGAATTTCAAGTTTGAAGCCGGGCAGTATGTGACCGTAAAATATCCGTCCAAAGGAAGGGTTTTTCAGAATGATTTTTCCATGACTTCAGCTCCATTTGAACATAAAATTTCTTTGGGGATCAAGATCAACGACGAAAACAGTTCCACAAAGGATTTATACAATGATTTCGAAATCGGCGATGAAGTGGAAATTTCTGAGCCGAAAGGCCGCTTTACTTTGGTATCGAAGCCGCATGAATTCAGGACTATCATCGGTTTCGCGGGCGGAATTGGCATTACGCCGTTGATCAGTCATTTCAAAAACATTTTGTACAATGAACCGAGAACGCGGCTTTTCCTTTTTTACGGAAACCGAAAATCGGAGGAAATTGCGTTTAAAAATGAACTTGATGCATTGGCTAAAAAATATGGAAACCGCCTTCAGATTTTCTATTTTTTTTCACAGGAAACCGGATCGGATAATTTGTTTCACGGCCGTCTTGATGAAAGAAAACTGAAATTAATCATCAACCAAATCCTTCATTTGGATGACACCGATGAAGAGAGTACCATTTGGGATGCGGTGGATGAAGTGCTGATCTGCGGAAAAGGGGAGATGATCAAATCGCTAGCCAATGCATGTTATAGCAATGGAATTCCGAAAAGAAATATCCATTTCGAACTTTTTGAAGAATATAATGAAGATATTTATCCTCAGGAAAAAGAGTTTCCACTGATAGAGGACATTGAGGTGGATTTTAAACTTTTCGGAAGGAATTATGCTACAGAACTTCCAGATAACAGGTCACGGCTTCTTCATCAGCTGCTGGTACAGAAATTTCCGGTGCCTTACTCCTGCAAATCCGGAATCTGCGGCAGTTGTGAATGTATTCTGGAAGAAGGTAAAGTGGAACTACTGGAAAATGAATATTTAACGGAAAAAGAAGAAAAGAAAGGCCATATCCTGGCCTGCATGTCGGTGGTTTTAAGCAAAAAAATAAAGGTTAACTTTGATCTGATCTAATTGCCCGATAAATGTAAATGAATAACATTTGAAAAAAATACTGGATTTTCTGAAATCATTTTTCAACCTTGTTGAAATCGGGATTTTGCTGATGATTTTGGCAAATATCTGGGTTTTTGCACTGACCAACGGACGCACTTACACCAAAATTTCAAAAATTCCGCCAAGAGAAACCGCTTTGGTCCTGGGAACCTCTCCCAGAATGAGGTCCGGACTGTCAAACCCTTATTTTACTTCAAGAATGGATGCCACTGCACTGCTTTATCATCACGGAAAAATTAAAAAAATTATTGTAAGCGGGGAGAAGAGCCCGGGTTATGATGAGCCTTTGGCTATGAAAAACTATCTGGTTTATCAGGAAGGCGTGCCGGAAAATATCATTATAGAAGATCCCAAAGGTTTCAAAACGCAGACGAGCATCAGCAACTGTAAAAAAGTTTTCGAGCAGAACAATGTCATTATTGTTTCTCAGGGATTCCATAATCTCAGGGCACTTTTTTATGCGCGAAATAATGACATGAATGCACTGGGTTTTGATGCCCACGATGTACTGAGCAACCAGAGTTATTACCGAAACCAATCCAGAGAGTTTCTGGCCAGAGTGATGGCGGTAGTTTATTATCTTTTGGGCATTGACAGCGATTAATGATTTTTCAGATCATTATTGAGGACACAAAAAATTCTGCTTTTTCAAGGCAGAATTTATTTTTACTATTAGAACGGATAACCAAAGGCAAAGTTCAGCGTGGGTTTCAATGGCTGGATCTTGCTGAATCGCCATCTTTCACCGTCCGGTTTGTTAGGATCATAGATTTTATAGGCAAGATCGAGTCGTAAGGTAATATAGGCAACATTAATCCGCAGTCCAAAACCGCTTCCGACTCCCATCTGGCTCAGGAATTTATTGAATTTAAACTGATCGCCGAACCCTGAATCTTTAAGACTCCAGATATTTCCCATATCTGTAAAAACAGCTCCTTCGTACATGTCGGTAAACGGAATCCTGTATTCAATGTTGGTAGTGAGTTTTACATTATCCATCACATAAGAACGGACTCTTTCATCCAGCTGAGAATCTGCAGGACCGAGACCGCCAAACGCAGTCCATGCCCGGATGTCATTCGAACCTCCGTTAAAATAAGATCGTACGAACGGCATTTGCGAAGAATTTCCGTAAGGAATTCCCAATCCGATAAACTGTCTTAAAGCGAGCGTATGTTTTCCGTTTGCAAACGTATAATACTTTCTCACATCAAAATCAAATTTTACAAACTGTGAATAGGGAATGTTAAAAATGGTTTTCTGCTGTTCAGAAAGAAGGTTTTCCTGTCTGTTTTTAGAATTGAAAAGGCTGAAAATATTTCCTGCGCTCTCTATTTTTCCACTGAAATAAAAGGGGTTTTGATAATTTTTTTTACCGATTTCGTTATAAATAAAATTGTATACGATTGATGAAATCAAGACATCCTGTGTCTGTCTGTTTTTATTGATCACCGACTGACTGAAAGCATTGAAATCATTCATTTCAACAGTATTTAAAGCGGTCTGAAAACCAACGTCATTTAGAATAAGGCCTGAAACCTGATCCGAGGAGATCTGCTGACTGTTGTATTGCGCTGCAACAGCAGGATTATTTTCAAAATAGAGTTTGAACATCCTGTCTTTAATTTCGCCTTCGGCCGGAAAAAACTCGAAATAACGGTCCTTGTTTTTTGTTAAACTCAACTGCGTGTTGAACAGCGTAAGCTTGTGCGAAACAATATCATTTACGTTAGCAAAATAGTTAAGTCCGGTGTTGAAATTCATCCTGTCCATTCCTACATTATTCTGTTTAGAAACCCCCAAACTAATGGAAGAAGTAGGAGAATACCTTTTCGGGATGAGTTTGTAATAAGTAAACGGCAGAAGCAACCTCGGGAAACTTAAATTGGCCTGTGCTGAAATTTCGTAGGCGAAAAGCCTTTTGTCGGTGTTTTTTGGATCCCGTACTGAACCGAAAATTCCGGAAACGCTCGTCGATAAATTTTCTGCTCCGCCAAAAACATTTCTTGTTGTTAAATCGGCTGAAGGTGAAATACCAAAATTCAGGATTTGGGAATAATTAATGTCTGTGGCAAGTTTCAGTTCAAATTTCGGGAGCGGTTTCAGTAAGTAGAGAACGTCAACAATACTGTCGTTGGGTGAGCCTAAACCGTCCCGTCTAAGGGAATCCCGGGATTTCAGAATACTGAAATTATTCATGGCCAGAATATTCCTTTTCGTAAGGTCCAGATCTTTTTGGTTAAATACATCTTTGGGCGTAATGGTCAGTGCCCTCCACATGGCACGTGTCTTAAACTGATTGTCAATTTTATGGAAACGGATCCCGCGAAGGGAATCTTTTTCAGTATTTTTTGGAAAATCACTGGCGTTTTCCACGATGGCAACATCAATATTACCAATTGTGGCAACTTTATAGGGGGTATCAGCAGAATCTTTGTGAATGTCCATGATCAACGGAACCTGCTTACGACTCGTTAACGTATCTGCAGTATAAAATATTTCATCACCCGCATTATTGAAACGGTAATAACCTCTTTCTTTCATCAGATCGCTCAACCGCTTAATTTCTTTTTCCAAATTGGTTTGATCCAGAATTTCTTTTGATTTCACGAGACTTTTACGCAAATCTTCCTCATAAATTCTTTTGATATTGGGATCGGGAATATTGTAATAATAATCCTGAATGTAAGTCGGGTCTTTATGGGTAATCAAATAAGTTACTTGTGCTTTTTTTGCGGCAGAATCAAGATCATGATTGAATTTAACTTCTGAATCCCAATACCCACGGTATACAAGTCTTTTCCTGATGGAATTTGCGCTGGTTTCTGTGCGTCCCTGTTCCAGGATTACCGGTGCTTTGCCTACGGTATGAAAAAAACGGTCCCAGAAAAGACCTTTCCCCACATATTCAGGATGTTCATATTTGATGAAAAGCGAATCTCTAAGGTTCTGGTTCCGCATTTCGCCTGGATAGGTCATGTATTCGTTAAGGATGGAATCGTATTTAGGATTTGCGAAATTATACATCCATAAACCGACCGGCAGGAGAAAAAGCTGTTTTTTATTGGGTTTCTGGCTAACGTAATTAGGGAGTTCATCATCGAAGATTTTACCGTCTTCGTATTTGAATTTATTCTTTGTAAGCAGAAATTCGCCGTCAGGGACTTTTTTGGTGGTGCTGCACGCATAAAGAAACACAGAAATGATTGCGAAACTAATGAATAATCGATATTTTTGAAGATATTTATTAAAATGCTTACCACTCATAAAATTAAGATATTACAGTCCTTGGATAAAAAGAAATTCAGACAAAAATACAAATTGTTTTTGGTTGAGGGTAATAAAAATATAGCGGAACTGCAGGCTTCTCCATACATCATCCAGGAAATATTTTCCTGTCAGCCTGACAGTTTGCCATCGGGATTGAGTGAAATTACTCCGATTTCCGAAAATGAATTAAAAAAGATCAGTTTTTTACAGCATCCGAAGGATTCAGTCGCGGTTTGCGAAATAAATTCAGAAATATTTCTGGAAAACTGCCCGGTTCAGCTGATCTTAGACGGAATTCAGGATCCGGGCAATTTAGGAACGCTGATCCGACTGGCCGATTGGTTTGGGATTGAGCAGATTATCTGCAGCGAAGACACTGTCGATTTTTATAATCCGAAAGTGATTCAGGCGAGCATGGGTTCTTTTACAAGGGTAAATATTGTTTATAGAAATCTGAATGATATTCTTGAAAATTCTGAGAATGTCAACATCGGTACCGACATGGAAGGGGAGAATCTGTATAATATTGATTTCCCCGAAAAAATCAACCTTATTTTAGGAAACGAGGGCAACGGAATCCGTCCGGAAACAGAGGAGCTTCTTCACCGTAAAATCACGATACCCCGGTTCGGAAATAGCAAGGCCACTGAAAGCCTGAATGTTTCAATGGCCGCAGGAATTATTCTGGGTCAGATTTATTCTAAAAGATCATAAAAAAACCGCTGAAAAGCGGTTTGATATTTTAAATAAGTTGTTCCATACTGGAAACACTTCTGTTTTTCTGGTAATTTTCCAGTTTTTTGCGGATCACTCTGAGGAGCATGGGAGCCAGATAAATTAAGGCCAAACCGATGATTTTTTTCTTCCAGCTGGTGCCATTCACATGTTTCACGGCTAAATTGGTGACGAATGCAGTAGCTCCAAGACGGATCGCGTCTTCAATAAGCCCGGTTTTTACAGCAGAGCTCGCAAAACCGAGAACCGCACTTTTGCCAACGATATTTTCTTTAACTTCATTCTTCACTTCGTCGAAAATAGCATCTGTCTTAAGCGTGGTTTTTGTCCCGCCGTCTTCAGTAGGCACTTGTTTAAGATATTTATCAGTAAATCCGTTCGTAAATGCACTCAGGCTTTCTTTAGTATTTTCAAAGGAAAGCAAGTCTTCAAGACCTGAAATATCGGCTTTTAACAGTGCTTTCTTTCTGCGAAGTTCCTCTAAACTTTCATATTTATTTCCCATAATTTCAGTCGTTTAATGACTCAAGAATTTTATTGGCCACCATATTCTTAATGGCGTTTCTTTTTACGAAAAGTACAATAAGTACCAATAGGTAAAATCCTGCCACAATCAGCAGTCCGTAGCCATAATTGTTAAGGTAGGTTCCGATTAAAAAGCCTAATCCAAACAAGAGCAGAATGATAAAAAACAAGGCTGTTAACGAAGCCAGAAGCAGAAAAGTAATCATTCCGATAATCGTAACGGATTTTTCAGTGACTTCCATTTTCAGCAGGTCGGCTCTTTTGTAGGCGTAGTCTTTAAGAATATCTAACATGGCTTAAATTTTTATAAAGTTACAAAAAAAGGAACTTAAATGTTTTTAAGTTCCTTTTTTATATCAAATAACGGAAACTATTAAGATTGTAATCCGTCTAATTTTTCCTCTACGTCTTTCGCAACGTTTGCAGCTGTATCAACCGCTCTGTCTTTATACTTGTCGTATCCTTCTTTTACTGAAGAAGACAGGTTTTGAGCTGTTTCTTTGAAAGTAGATGAAATGTTGCCATATTTATCTTTTACCTTACCTGAAACATCTTCGAATTTTTCTTTTGCGATTTCAGTTACTTTACCGTACTGATCTACAGCCTGATCTTTCAGGTCATTCGCTTTGGTTTTGATTTTTTTTCTTGTTTCTTTTCCTTCTTCAGGAGCATAAAGCATTCCTAAAATAACTCCTGCTGCAGCACCTGCTAACAATCCTGCTAAAACTCCTGCTGCGTTATTACCTTTTTTTGACATCGTATATATTTTTAATAGTTAATGATTCTTGAGAAAAAGAACGAATCTTTTATATCCCAATTTCAACAACAAGCATACCAAAAAAGTTTTACTGTTCTTAAAAATATGTTAAATGTTTGTGATATAGGACAAAATCAAAGCCAGAGTCTCATTTTTATTTAGATTTGTATTGTCGATAAGGATTGCGTCATCTGCTTTTTTTAATGGTGCTACAGTTCTTTCGCTGTCAATTTTATCTCTCTTGATGAGGTTTTCTTTTACCGATTTTTCATCTGTGGTCAAACCCAATGACTGCATTTCGAGAAAACGTCTTTTCGTTCTTTCATCAGCACTGGCAGTTAAGAAGAATTTGTAATCGGCGTCCGGTAACACTACGGTGCCTATATCTCTTCCATCCATAATAATTCCCCCTTGCTGAGCTCTGGATCGTTGGATATGGAGAAGGAAATCTCTTATTTCAGGCTGTTTTGCTACAAAACTCACGTTCTCTGAAATATCCGAAGTTCTTATCTTATCAGTAATATTCTCGTTATTGAGATAAAGTACGAGTTCTCCGTTCTCTGAGCGGAAATCCAGATGAATCTGATCTAAATTTTTTAAAAGTTTGGCGAGGTCAATCTCATTTCTGTCATTTAGGCAGTTTTGTATGGCATAAAAAGTGACAGCGCGATATAATGCACCGGTATCCATATGGATGAGCCCCAGTTCTTTGGCGATAAGTTTTGAAATGGAACTTTTCCCGGTAGAGGAGTATCCATCGACAGCAATAACAGGTTTTTTCATTTAAAGGATTTTTTCAATTTCTGAAACTGAAAACAGAATTTTTAATAGCGGTTGCCGGTGAGATCCAGAGAAATACCGATTTGGTTTGAGTTTGAAGCATTATGATACCTCACATGTGCAAAGTCGATTCGGAAAGTGGAGATTTTAAATCCAAATCCTGCAGATAAACCTGCAAAACTCCTTTGGTCGAGGACTGCAAGTTCGTTCCCGCGTTTCACATTATAACCCAATCTGATATTGAAGTTTCTTTCGGGGAAAAGTTCTGCACCCAACGAGAGATGATCCAGAACTTTTCTCGGCAGCTTCACTTCCTGACCATTGTTGTTAAATTCTGAAGAAATATTAATCTGCTGCAGATCATGCGCAGTAACAGTAATTGCCACAGGAAATTCCTTCAGGATTCTTGTATAACCGAGATCTACCCGGAAAGGCATTTTTTCTCTTTCACCGTTGAAGGGCTTGATCTGATAGCCGAAATTTCTGGCGACCAGCGAAACCGTCTCATTTGTTTTTGAAAAATGATAACTCACCCCCGCATTTCCTGAAATGGCCATGGAAGAATAAGAGTCTATTTTTGAGGTGATATAATTTACATTCGCACCAATCGTCCATTCATCTTCAAACTGCAGCGCATAACCTACACCCACAGAAGCATCAAGTGCTCCAAATTCTCCGTTTTCAAAACCGGCTTCATCGGTTCGCGGCATTTTGCCGTAATCCATATACCGGATATTTGCAGACACAAGATTTCCGTTTTCCAGATCCCTTGCATAACTGATGGTTCCGTAATTAGAACCTGCTAAGTAAGATGCTGCATTCAGCGCTATTTTATGGTGCATTTCTGCATTCATCAAGGCTGGGTTTACGGCAGAAAAACTGACGTCATAATCCCGTATCGAAATCGCATCGCCACCCAAAGCAGCCTGTCTTGCCGAAACCGGAATATTCAGGAAAGGATAAACCCTAGTTCCGCTCTGCGCATAGCAAACGAATTCTGAAAGAAGGAGGGAGAAAAACAAAACTTTCTTCAATGTGAGATATATAGTTAATGCAAAAATAATTCTTTTTAATACTTATCAAAGTTTTTCTTAATTTATTTGCAGATAAATATAAATCATTAACGAAATTATGCCTGAATCATTATATTTGCATCGATTAAAATAGTACACAAAAAATAAAATTAGAGCTAAAATTCAAAATGAAATATAAAAGAATCCTTCTGAAACTGAGCGGCGAAGCATTGATGGGTAACAGATCCTATGGAATCGACAATGACAGACTCGTTGAGTATGCCGCAGAAATAAAAAAGGTGGTCGAAAAAGGCTGCGAGATTGCCATCGTCATTGGAGGAGGAAATATTTTCAGAGGATTGGCCGGTGCTGCAAAAGGAATGGACCGCGTTCAGGGAGATTACATGGGAATGCTTGCAACGGTGATCAACGGGATGGCATTGCAGGGCGCTTTGGAAGATGCAGGCATTAAAACAAGGCTACAGTCCGCCATAGAAATGGATAAAGTCGCTGAACCTTTCATTAAAAGAAGGGCAGTAAGACATCTTGAAAAAGGAAGAGTCGTAATTTTCGGAGCTGGAACAGGGAATCCTTATTTCACGACCGATACGGCTGCAACCTTGAGAGCCATTGAGATCGGCGCCGATGTGATCTTAAAGGGAACACGCGTTGACGGGATCTATGATATGGACCCTGAAAAAAATGAAAATGCTGTTAAATACAATTCCCTGACTTTTACTGAGGTTTTTGAAAAAGGTCTGAAAGTAATGGACATGACCGCATTTACATTAAGTCACGAAAACAGCCTTCCTATAATTGTCTTCGATATGAATAAGGAAGGAAACCTCCTCAAAATCGTAGAAGGTGAAAACATCGGAACTTTAGTCAATATCTAATGGATAAGGTGTTTGTTCCGTTAAAATAATGTGTCAACTATCAAATTTTAAATATACAATGGAAGAATTAGAACTGATTGTAAATATGGTGCAGCAGGAAATGGATGCTGCAATCAAACATTTGGAGCATGCATTTCAGAAAATTCGTGCCGGTAGAGCCTCTACATCAATGGTTCAGGATGTGATGGTAGAGTATTACGGTGCGCCGACTCCGCTGAATCAGGTAGCGAATGTTATGGTTCCCGATGCGATGACGATTTCCATTCAACCATGGGACAGAACGGCAATTGGTGCCATCGAAAAAGCCATCATCAATTCAAATCTAGGATTTGCGCCGTCGAATAACGGAGACAGCATCATCCTGAATGTACCCCCATTAACCGAGGAAAGAAGAAGAGACCTCGCAAAACAGGCCAAAACAGAAAGTGAAGCAACCAAAGTAACCATCAGAAACGCCCGTCAGGACGGCATGAAGGAACTGAGAAAGCTCGAAGGCGTATCCGAAGACCTGATCAAAGGTGTGGAAGCGGATATTCAGGAAATGACCGACAAATACGTAAAAATCTGCGACGAACACTTTAAACAGAAAGAAGCAGACATCATGAAAATCGGATAAAAAATAAAAAACTTCAGAAAATATCTGAAGTTTTTTTTTGCTCAGTATTTTACTGATACCGCTGATGTTCTTTCTTTTTTGAAAACCTATTAATCAGGGGTTTAAAAAACGTCCTGTATTTTTCAATATCAAACAGCTGTGAATCGGTGAGCGCCTTGTATGTCATCCAGACTCCGAAAGGAAGCAGGATGAGATTGGGAAGCCAGGCCGCAAGTTTTGGATTTATTTTTCCGGTCCATGCAAAATTTTCAATGGAAAGGTTCATGACATAGAAAATAATAAAAATTACAATGGCAATCACCACCGGAAGTCCCATTCCTCCTTTTCTGATAATAGAACCCAAACTGGCGCCAATCATGAAAAAGATCATACAGGTGAACGAATAGGAAATAATTCTCTGCTGATAAATGACGATTTTACTGTAATTTTTGATTACGGGGGTAAGCTCCGTTTCCTTATTTTCAGCAACCTTTCTCTGGGTTTCCAGTTTGCTGAAAGCAGAATACAGGATATCCATTCTCTTGTCTTTCTTCAGCGTATCCAATTTAAACTGCTCCTTGGGTGTGCCGATAAATTTTGCTTTGTCAATATAACCGATGTAACTGTTACCCTGTATCAGCATTTCATCATTCATGTTGCTGAATGTTTGGGTATTTTCTTTTTTCGTTTTAACGATGGTTTTATTGAGTTGATTGAAGGTCTGAAAACGATAATCATCCGTAATCTGTTCCTTTTCAATCGCTTTATTGATTACTTCGCTGATGTCGAAATGCGAGGTAAGCGTATCAAATTTAATGGCCTGATCCGGTTGTTTCAGCCGCGCGTTGTAATCCATATTAGCGACATTTTCATCGAAAATATAGCCGTTATACAGAACCAGTTTCAGATAATTTTTGTTGTCGGCCTGTACAAATTTGCCTTTCTGTGCCACAATCGACTGTTGGTTTTCGAAAGCACTGGCTTTTTTGTGGACAAAAACACCTTCAATATTTTCTCCGTTTTCTCCGTATATTTTATCAAATTTCACAAGGTAATTCGGAATCTGATCAATAAACTGTCCGGGTGTGAAATTCAGTGCGGGTTTCGTTGCCGCAATATTATAGAGCATATTTCTCGCTTTTTTCTGAAAATCGGGAATGATATTGTTGGAAAAGAAGAAAAGCATAGCCGAAAGAATCGCCACCACTACAAAAAGTGGCATCATGACACGGGTAAGCGATATTCCCGCGGCCTTCATGGCTGCCAGTTCATACCGTTCTCCAAATTCGCCAAAGGTCATAATTGAAGAAAGCAGGATCGTAAGCGGCAGAACCATACTCACAACGCTGACTCCGAGGTAAAATAAAAGTTTTAGGATTTCCCAGTAACTCAAACCCTTTCCCATAAACTGCCCGAGCTGAATCCAGATGATGTTGACAATAAAAATAAAGAACAGCACACTGAATATGAAGAAAAAAGGACCGAAAAAAGTTTTGATAATATACTGGTCGAGTTTTTTTAACATCTGCCAAAATTAATGAAAAAGCCACAAAGTTGTGCTTTGTGGCTTCAATTTAAATATTATTTGATTAAAGTTCAGTGACAAGAAAGTTTTTGTATTTGCTTTTATCGAAAACGAACATGTCCGAACTCAACGGTTGGTTTTCCTTGTACTCTTTGATTGCGATTACCGACACATCTTTATTGCTGCCATGCTGCTCGAGTTTTACCATTTGTTTTTTTGCAGAATCCACGAAAAGATACACGTATTTCAGTCCGTTGGATTTTACAGGTGTCAGTTTGATGAAATCCGTCTGCACGCCGTTCACCGTTTTTTTACCGTAGTAAGTTACGTTATAGTCTTTTCGGTAGGTCGTTAAATAATTGATAGGTGAAAACATTACATCCGTGCCATTAGGCTTTGCAACCGTCACTTCCTGATCTTCAACATTGATGTTGTAGATTTTATTTCCGTCGAAGATCTGTTCAGTTTCCATGATCTTCAGCTTATATTTTGGGCCGGCCGCATAAAAAATACCGGTTTCGGTTTTGCTGACCTGTCCGTTCGTTCCCGAACCGAATGTAAACTTGAAATACGTATTGTCTTTTGAATTGTAATTGGAAGTCACCGCATCAAGAATTGTTTTGGATTTTGCATCGATTTTTTGAGCTGAAGCAAATCCAAAGGTTCCTGTAATTAAACTACCTAATATAATTTTTGATAAAAATTTCTTGCTGATTAATTTCATTTTCTTTTGTTTTTAGATTCGATTAACACTTAAAGTTAAACTTCTGTTTAAAATTGAATGTTTTCCGAACCAGTAATTTCAAAAAGCGTTCCAAGAAAAGATAAAGGATGTTAAAACTCTATCTAAAGCTTTTTAAGATCATTCAGGAAGTTTTCCAGTGAATTTAAATCGCTGATCATGACTTCTCTCGCTTTTGCCCCGTTGAATCCACCCACAATTCCGCTCGCTTCCAGCTGATCCATAATCCTTCCCGCACGGTTGTAACCGAGTTTCAGCTGCCGCTGAAGCATGGAAGTAGAGCCCTGTTGGGTAGAAACGATGATTCTCGCCGCATCTTCAAAAAGCTGGTCTTTTTCATTCGGGTCAAAGGCACCAACCGTTGAAGTCGTTTCTTCACTTGAATATTCCGGAAGCATGAACGCCGTCGCATAACCTTTCTGTTCGCCGATAAATTCCGCAATTTTTTCAACTTCCGGGGTATCCACAAATGCACACTGCAGACGCATGATTTCATTTCCGTTGAAATAAAGCATATCTCCTTTTCCGATCAGCTGATCGGCTCCCGGGGAATCCAGAATCGTTCGCGAATCCACACTCGAAATCACACGGAAAGCTGCTCTCGCAGGGAAATTCGCTTTAATCATTCCGGTAATTACGTTTACGGAAGGCCTTTGGGTAGCTACAATTAAATGAATTCCCACTGCCCTTGCCAACTGCGCGAGGCGGGCAATCGGCAGTTCAACTTCTTTACCGGCCGTCATAATAAGGTCGGCAAATTCATCCACGACCAAAACGATATACGGCAGATACCGGTGGCCGTTATCAGGATTCAGTTTTCTTTCCGAAAATTTCTTGTTGTATTCTTTAATATTTTTACAAAATGCATTTTTAAGCAGATCATAGCGGTTATCCATCTCGATACAGAGTGAATTCAGCGTGTTGATCACTTTATGCGTATCGGTAATGATCGCGTCTTCACCATCCGGCAGTTTTGCGAGATAATGTCTTTCAATTTTAGAATATAGCGAAAGTTCCACTTTTTTGGGATCCACCATCACGAATTTCAGTTCGCTCGGATGTTTTTTATAAAGTAGAGAAGTCAGGATGGCATTGATGCCAACTGATTTTCCCTGCCCGGTTGCTCCGGCCATTAAAAGGTGGGGCATTTTCGCCAGATCGGCCATGAAGATTTCATTCGAAATGGTTTTCCCGAAAACCACAGGCAGATCCATGTCGGTATTCTGAAATTTATGCGATGCAATCACACTCCGCATCGAAACCATGGAAGGGTTTTTGCGTGGAACTTCAATCCCGATGGTTCCTTTTCCGGGCATTGGCGCGATGATCCGGATCCCCAAAGCAGAAAGATTCAGCGCAATATCATCCTGAAGTTTTTTAATCGAAGCTACACGGATTCCGGCTTCCGGTACAATTTCATATAAAGTTACGGTGGGCCCAATCGTTGCTTTGATTTCTGCAATTCCGACATTGAAATTTTTGAGCAGGCCGACAATTTTATTCTTATTTTCTTCGAGTTCTTCTTTGTTGATGGAGATTTCTTCGTTGCCATAATCCCTTAAAAGATCAATCGTAGGCATTTGGAATTTTGCAAGATCCAGTTTATGGTCATAAAGTCCGTGTTTTTCCACCAGCTCCTGTGATTTCTGGTCAGACGCATCCAAAACATCCACCGTTTTCGCCACTTCCACTTTAAAATCAATATGATCGGTAACCATCACATTCGGGGATACGGATTCCGGATTTAACGTTACTGAATTGGCTGCTTCAGCGTCATCAAAAGAGGTTTGATTGGGAGTGGAAATGGTTTCGAAATCATTGGAAATTTCAACTTCCGGAAAGCCTTTGACCGGAATTTCAGCGGGAATCGAGGCCGTTTTCTGAACAGTCGCAGTTTCTGTTCCGGAAACGTCGTTTGCCATTTCCTCCAGTTCTTCATCTGCTTCAAAATTTTCAGAGCTCGGCATCATGGCCTTAACTCTTCCCAAAGTATTGTCGTTCAAATCATTTAGTTTCGATTTTACATTATTGGGATTCAGATTAAATTCAAGGACAAAGTAGAGGGCTATACTTACAAAAAGGACCAGCCAAAGACCCACAGTTCCGATCACCGCATTCAAAAAATCTGAAATCTGAAAACCGTAAACACCGCTCAGAACGCCTTCGCCGTTAGTCACTGCACCCATGAAAATAGGAAGCCAGCAAATGAAGAACAGGGAATGACCTACAGTTTTCCAGGTTTTGAAGTAGTTTTTTTTCAGAATCAGCATTCCGAACACAAAAAAAAGAAATGCCACTATAAATGCCGCGATCCCAATGCTTTCAAAAATAAAGATGTTTCCGAGCCAGTCTCCGATCTTACCGAAAAAGTTGGAAGATTTTACCGTTTTGTCGAGCATGGTTCCGGCCTGACTCTGGTCGCCTTTCCAGTTCATGAGATACGAAATGAAGGAGAAGGTAAGGACCACTGAAGTCAGTACGAATAAAACGCCGAAAAAAATGCGTGGTTTCGAAAGGGTTTTACCGTTTTCAGGTTGTGCAGCTTTTGGGATTTTGGTGTTCTTTTCCATAATGTGAATGAGGGCAAATTTAATATTTTTTATGCAAAATATCATATTTAAAAAGTCAAATAAAAGCAATAAATCGTTTTTTAATTCGTCTTTTAGAATTATAGGTTGTATTTTTGCCCAACCTGAGTTACGGGTAGGAAACTGCCCCTAAACGTCATAAAAATGTGGTAAAAATTTATCACTAAAAAAATTAAATTCTGATGAAGAAAATCCAGAGTATTTTTATTTCTACGCGAACAATGGCTGTTTTGCTGATTATTTTTGCATTTTCAATGGCCTATGCCACTTTTCTGGAAAATGATTACGGAACTCCCACGGCGAAAGCTTTGATTTATGAAGCGAAATGGTTTGAGGCAGTAATGTTGCTGCTGATTTTCAACTTCGTCGGCAATATTTCCCGATACCGTCTCTGGAGACGCGAAAAGTGGCCGGTTTTGGTTTTCCACCTGGCTTTTATCCTTATTTTTATCGGAGGAGCAATTACGCGTTACATCAGTTATGAAGGAACCATGCACATCCGCGAAGGCGAAACATCGAATGAAGTGATTACGGATAAAAATTTCTTTAAAATCCAGATCGAAGAAAAGGGAGACATTCTCAATTATCAGGACGTACCTTACCTGATGTCTCCGCTTCACAAAGATTTCAAAGCTGGTTATGACTATCACGGCAAACAGATTTCTGTAAAAGCGACCGATTATATTCAGCGCAAAAAAGACAGTCTGGTCGTGGGCAATTCGGGTACTGAATACCTTCATGTGGTTTCTGCCGGGCAGACCGGGAGAGAAAATATTTACATTAAACCGGGAGAAGCCAAATCCGTCAACGGAACGCTGGTTTCCTTTAACCGGGCGATTGAAGGTGCAGTGGAATTCTGGAATGAAGGAGGAAAACTTATGATCAAAACACCGGTGGACGCCAATTTCATGACCATGGCCACCCAGGCGACCGGAACTGCCAAAAAAGACCAAATTCAGCCATTGGTTTTGAGGAGTTTATACACCATCAATGATCTGAAACTGGTGGTTCCCGAAGGTTTGAAAAAAGGAAAACTCATCGCATTTGAAGGCGACAGAAAAAAAGACAAAGATCTGCCGGACCAGTTGACGGTAGAAGTTCAGGGGCCGAAAACAAAACAGCTGGTTGACCTGTCTGTTGAAAAAGGGAACCCGAATGCATACAAACAGATTTCGCTCGACGGTATGAATTTGATGCTCGGTTTCGGACCTAAAATTTACAATACGCCTTTTGCATTAAAACTTGAAAAATTTGTAATGGAAACCTATCCCGGAAGTTCTTCGCCAAGTGCTTATGAAAGCCACGTTCAGATCATTGATCAGGGAAAACAGACCCCGTATAAAATTTATATGAATCATGTGCTCAATCACGGCGGCTACCGCTTTTTCCAGGCAAGTTTTGATCCAGACAGAAAAGGAACGGTGCTTTCCGTCAACCACGATTTCTGGGGAACTATAGTGACCTATATCGGATACTTCTTTTTGTTTTTAGGAATGTTCGTGACCTTCTTCTGGAAAGGATCCCATTTCTGGAAACTGAATAAAAATTTAAAATCGGTGAACCAGAAAAGAGCCGTAATGGTTTTATTGCTGCTTTTGAGTTTGAATTTCAGCGCGCAGACAATTGATACTCATGGAACGGACGGTTCGGTGCAGCAATCTCATTCTGAAAGCGACGGCCATAATCATGGAAATGCTGATGTGATGATGGCAGAACCGGCTCCGACAAAACCGCAGCAGAATTCTTTAGCATTAAAATCTCCTAAACCCATCACCGCCGACGAGATTATTGCAAGAAATAAAATCTCAGAAGAACACGCCGATAAATTTGGCTATCTGCTCGTCCAGAATTACGAAGGACGTATTGTTCCGATGAACACTCAGGCTCTGGATGTCTTGAGAAAACTGTATAAAAAAGACGCATTCAGAGGCTCTGACGGCAAATCACTTACAGCCAACCAGTGGTTCCTCTCCGTGAATACCGATACCGCCAGCTGGACGATGGTTCCGATTATCAAAGTAGGAACAAAAGGTGGTGACGAACTCATGAAAAAAACCAAGGCCAACGAAGAGGGATACACAACATTAATGTCCATGTTCCCTGCGGATGCCAACGGTCAGCTTCATTATGTTCTTGAACAGGATTACCAGGCGGCATTCCGGAAAAAACCGGCAGACCAGTCGAATTATGATAAAGAAGTAATTGCAGTAAATGACAGGGTCCAGGTTTTCAATGAATTCTTCAGCGGACAGTTTATGCGGATCGTTCCGGTACAGAACGACCCCAACCAAACCTGGCACTCCTGGCTCGACCAGAATTTTGAGCCGGACGAGGTTTCACAAAAAGTGATGGGTCCGTATTTCTCAAGTGTTCTGGAAGCGCAGCAGACAGGAAACTGGAGTACAGCCGATCAAGAACTCAAAAAACTTTCAGATTATCAGCAGACATGGGGCAAAAATGTAGTTCCGTCTGAATCAAAAGTAAATCTGGAGGTATTCATGAACAAAGTAAATCTGAACTTCAAACTGCTGATTTTTTATACGTTAATCGGAGGTTTACTTCTGGTATTGGGTTTTATAGAACTTTTTAAACCCCACAGAATCTTAAACACCGTTATTAAAGCCATTATCGCAATTGGTGCGGTGGGATATTTTGCCCATTTTCTCGGATTGGTCGCAAGATGGTACATTTCCGGACACGCACCGTGGAGTAACGGCTACGAAGCCATTATCTTCATTTCCTGGGTCGGAATTACGGCCGGATTAATCCTGTACAGGAATTCAAATGCATTGATCCCTGCCGCCGGTTTTATGGTAGCCGTAATTATGATGGGTTTTGCACATGGCGGTTCTGCTCTGGATCCGCAGATTACGCCGCTTGTTCCGGTTCTGAAATCGTACTGGCTCATCATTCACGTAGCAATTATCACTTCCAGTTATGGCTTTTTTGCCCTCTCCATGATCATCGCAGTTATTACACTGGTGTTCTTTATCATTTCAGGTAAAAGAATGTATAGAATTCATCATGATACAACGATCAAGGAACTGACGATTGTTTCTGAAATGTCATTAACGATTGGACTCTTTGCTTTAACAGTCGGAAATTTTCTCGGCGGAATCTGGGCGAATGAATCGTGGGGAAGATACTGGAGCTGGGATCCGAAGGAAACCTGGGCCTTTATTTCAATCATGGTGTATGCATTCGTGCTGCACATGCGTCTCGTTCCCGGTCTTCGCAGCAGATGGTCTTTCCACGTAGCGGCAATGTTTGCCTTCTGCTCCATGGTCATGACTTATTTTGGAGTGAACTATTATCTGAGTGGACTTCACTCTTATGCAGCTGGTGATCCGGTTCCGGTTCCGGCCTGGGTATACATCGGTTTGGCAACAATGCTGACTTTATCTGTTGTTTCGTTCTTCAAATTTAAGATTTTAAAGAAATCACTCGAAATTCCTTCTTAGTAGGTTTTCAAATATCCAAACACCCCGAAAGTAATTGCTTTCGGGGTGTTTTTTTGGCTGTTTCGTTGTTCCTATGTATTGAAAAATTGATGAAATTATTTCAAAAATTATTTTAGAATAATTAAAATAATTTATAACTTTATGATATCAAATTAATATCAATTTTAAAAATCAATACTATGGAAAAAATTCTGAAACCAATGTCCGGATATATTGCTCTGGTAATTTGTCTCCTGTTGTTTGTAGCGGGTTTGTACCTGTTTATTAACGGAATCGATGAAAATATGACCTATGTAATCCTGGGAATTATCTGTTTCATCGCCTTTGCGTTTTTCATAAAAGGTCTGATGATCATTCAACCGAATCATTCCCGCGTCCTCAATTTTTTTGGAAAATATGTAGGTTCGGTAAAGGAAAATGGTCTGTTTTTCATCAACCCTTTGTATTCGTCGCAGAAAATCTCTCTGCGCTCCGAAAACCTTCAGGGGCAAACGCTGAAGGTAAACGATAAAATGGGTAATCCCATTGAAATAGGAGTAGTGATTGTGTGGAAAGTAGGCGATACTTACAAAGCAGCTTTTGATGTAGAAAGGTATATGGATTTTGTAAAAATGCAGAGTGAAGCCGCAGTAAGGCATTTAGCCATGAGTTTTCCGTATGATAATCTGGAAGATGAACACGCTGCCATCACTTTACGGGAAGGAGGAGAAAAAATCAACGCAATACTGGAGCAGGAACTAACTGAACGCCTCATGAAAGCGGGAATTGTAATTCAGGAAGCCCGCATTTCGCATCTGGCTTACGCCTCAGAAATTGCCGGCGCTATGCTGCAGAGACAGCAGGCAACGGCTATTGTTGCAGCTAGGACGAAGATTGTGGAGGGTGCCGTGGGAATGGTTGATTTGGCACTGAAAAAACTTTCTGCAGAAAATATTGTGGAACTGGATGATGAAAGAAAGGCCGCAATGGTTTCCAACCTGATGGTGGTATTGTGCGGAGAAAAAGCAGCACAGCCGATTTTAAATGCCGGAACCCTTTACAACTAAATGCAGCAGAGGAAATTCCTAAAAAGTAAAATGTAAATGAGTAAAAAAAGTTTTGTCCTAAGAATGGAGGAATCCACGTATAAACTTCTGGAAAAATGGGCCAATGATGAATTCCGCTCCGTGAATGGTCAGATCGAATTCCTGCTTCACGAAAGCCTGATAAACTCCGGGAGGAAAAAGAAAGGCGAAAGTGAGGAAAAACCAGATCTTAAAAAAAACAGCAAAGGCAAAGAGTGATCTCTGCCTTTTTTATTGGTGTCCCGAGCAGTCATTGAACATTTCAGCGCCGAAATAAAAAACAAATAGCCAGGCAATTCCTTTCAGCGTAAAAAAAATCAGTCCGCCGATTCCTACACGTTTAAACCACTTCTTGAATTTCGAATTCCGGTCGGTTTCGGGATGTTGTGGGGTCATTTTAAACTTTTTTCAAATATAATTATATATCCTGAATTCGAAAATACTTTTGGCAGAATATAAGATCCTCAGTGAATGGATGGGTTTTGCTGTCCTGACAATAATAAAATGTTAAATTTTTGGTAAAAGTGCTTGAACAGCCCGTCAGATCTGTACGAAATTCTTACCTTTAAGCACACTCAAATTTAGATGTATGTCCAAAAAAAACAACGATTACGGTATCGAAAAATCGCTTAAAAATTTAGGAATTTCAAAAGAAAACAAAGGAGTCTCTTCAGGAGGGAAATATTTTGCCGGAGGCGACCTTCTGGAAAGTTATTCGCCTACCGACGGTAAACTCATTGCAAAGATAAAAACAGCTGATGCTGATGATTACAGCAAAGTCATTGAGACTGCTAAAGCAGCATTTAAGGAATTCCGCATGATTCCTTCTCCAAAACGCGGCGAAATGGTTCGCCAGTTCGGGCTGAAGCTTCGGGAATATAAAGATGATCTGGGAAAACTGGTGTCCTACGAAATGGGAAAATCGCTCCAGGAAGGTCTGGGCGAAGTTCAGGAAATGATCGATATCTGTGATTATGCCGTAGGTCTTTCACGCCAGTTGCACGGTTACACCATGCATTCTGAAAGACCGGGTCACCGGATGTACGAACAGTACCATCCGCTTGGAATTGTTGGGATTATTTCGGCCTTTAATTTTCCGGTAGCAGTTTGGGCCTGGAATACTGCTCTTTCGTGGATCTGCGGAAATGTAACGGTTTGGAAACCATCAGAGAAAACACCGCTTTGCGCTATTGCCTGCCAGAACATCATTAATGAAGTCTTAAAAGAAAATAATCTCCCCGAAGGAATTTCTACAATGATCGTGGGCGACCATAGAATTGGGGAATTGCTCGTGAATGATAAAAATGTCGCACTGATTTCCTTTACAGGGTCAACCAGAGTCGGCAGAATTGTCGGGAAAAATGTGGCAGAACGGTTCGGGAAATCAATTCTCGAGTTGGGCGGGAACAACGCCATTATCATTACCGAAAATGCAGATCTCGACATGTCCATTATCGGTGCGGTCTTCGGCGCAGTGGGAACAGCCGGACAAAGATGTACTTCCACAAGGCGTCTGATCATTCACGATTCTGTTTACGATGAAGTGAAAAACCGTCTTGTAAAAGCGTACGGACAGCTGAAAATAGGAAATCCTCTGGATGAAAACAACCATGTTGGACCGTTAATCGATCAGGATGCAGTAAAACAGTATCTCGATTCCATTAAAAAATGCAAAAAAGAAGGCGGAAAATTCGCTGTTGAAGGCGGACTTTTAGAAGGCGCCAACTACGAATCAGGTTGTTATGTGAAACCGTGTATCGCCGAAGTTGAAAATTCTTATGAAATCGTTCAGCACGAAACTTTCGCCCCGATTTTATATCTGATTAAATACAGTACTTTAGACGAAGCCATCGCATTGCAGAACGATGTTCCGCAAGGATTGAGTTCTGCAATTATGACCCAGAATCTACGTGAGGCGGAACTTTTTCTTTCCCAATCAGGATCAGACTGCGGGATTGCGAACGTAAATATCGGAACTTCCGGTGCGGAAATCGGCGGTGCTTTCGGCGGCGAAAAAGAAACAGGCGGCGGCCGCGAATCGGGATCGGATGTATGGAAATATTATATGCGCCGACAGACCAATACAATCAACTACACCACGAGTCTGCCATTGGCGCAGGGAATTAAATTCGATCTGTAATATCCATAAAAAAATAAAATAAATCAGATTTTATCATGTTTGAAATCTGATTCTAACACTTAACCCTTCACAATATGAACGACGCAATTGCTTCTCACCCACAAACTACCAATAAAGTAAAAGAAACCCTTTCAAAACATCTTCTTGCCGACGGATTCGATTTCGTCATGGATTTCGAAAAATCCCATGGAAGCTGGATTCATGACCGGAATTCCGGACGGGATTTTCTCGACATGTTTTCGATGTTTGCTTCCGCATCAATCGGCTATAATCATCCGTATTTAATGGAAAAATCGGCCTGGCTTGGAAGAATGGCCGTCAACAAGCCGACTTTGGCTGATGTGTATTCTCAGGAATTTGCCGACTTTACAGACGTTTTTGCTAGAGTTGCGATTCCGGCAGAACTGCAGTATGCGTTCTTTATTGAAGGTGGAACTATGGCCGTAGAAAATGCGATGAAGGCATGTTTCGACTGGAAAACACGTAAGAATTTTGAAAAAGGACTCAATCTGGAAGCCGGAATCTGCATTCATTTCAAGCAGGCTTTCCACGGCAGAAGCGGTTATACTTTAAGTTTAACCAATACATCTGATCCGAGAAAATATCAGTATTTCCCGAAATTCGACTGGCCTAGAATCATCAATCCTCATCTGAATTTCCCGGTGACAGAGGAGAATCTGGAAGAAACCATAAAAAATGAAAATCTTGCACTTCTGCATATTCAGGAAGCGATTTTAACGAATCCTGATCAGGTTGCTTGTATCATTATTGAACCGATTCAGGCTGAAGGAGGGGATCACCACTTCCGCGATGAATTTTTCGTTGGTCTTAGAAAAATTTGTGATGAGAATGAAGTATTGCTCATCTTTGATGAAGTACAGACCGGAATCGGCCTCACAGGCAAAATGTGGGCTTTCCAACATTTCAGTGTAGTTCCCGATGTTATTTCATTCGGTAAAAAAACCCAGGTCTGCGGAATTTTGGCCAATAAAGAAAAATTCGACGAAGTTCCACATAATGTATTCAGAGAAAGTTCCAGGATCAATTCCACTTTCGGCGGGAATTTTGTGGATATGCTGCGCCTTCAGATGATTTTAGAGGTGATTGAGAAGGAAGATCTGGTAGAGAACGCCAGAATCGTTGGTGATTATCTGTTGGAAGGTCTGAAAAATGTGGAACAGCAGTTCCCGGAGAAAATTTCCAATGCGAGAGGGCGCGGCTTAATGTGCGCGATCGATTTGCCAACTGGTGCAGAACGCGACCGACTGCGGGAAATCCTCTATGACGATGGATTGATTATTTTGGCGTGTGGCGACCGTGCGATCCGTTTCCGTCCGCATTTGAATGTGACGAAAGAAGAAATTCAGATGGCGCTCGATAAAATTACTGCCAATATTGCAAAGATTTAAAATTCACTGCATTAATCAGCTTTTACGGAAGTTTTTTCTTGCAAACTGAACCAGTTTTAAGAAAAGTTCACATTGAAATTCGTATTTTTTTTGTACATTTAGGAATCAAAATAGAAATGAATATGGAAAGAGAAACTAGAGTCGCTGTTTTTGAAAGCGACAAACCGTCAGAAATTCAATTGATCAAATCAAAACTGGATGCCCAGAATATTGTAAGTTTTTTAAATGATAAGTACATGTCTTTTACCACCACGCCCACCGCAAATACGGTGAAACTGATGGTAAACTTGCCGGACGAACAGAAAGCTTTTGAAGTGATTGATGCCTATTTAAAGGAAACCGATTTAGATCTTCACAACAGTTTAAATAATTGAGCATAATTTAAATTTTCGTTTTACAGAAGCCGGATCCAATTCAATTGGATCCGGCTTTTTTTAATGATGATTTAATAATAACTTATTTCGGTACGTAATCCCATTTTATTATTTATTATTAGTTTTGATCAAATACAGAAATAATGGCACAAGACCTGAAATTTACATTAAGAAAAGCAAACCCAACTGATGCGCCAAAAATCTGGGAGATCCTGCAACAGGCCATAGAAAAACGCAGAATCGACGGCAGTCTTCAATGGCAGAACGGTTACCCGAATCCGGAAACGATAGAGAATGATATCGCAAAAGGAGCAGGCTTTGTGCTTGAAAACGGAGAGGAGACTGTTGCATATTCCGCCTTAATTTTTAATGATGAACCTGCGTACAGCAGCATCGACGGAAAATGGCTTTCAGACGGAAACTTTTTGGTGATTCACCGGGTCGCAGTGTCCGAGGATTTCCGCGGAAAGGGAGTGATCAAGGAAATGTTCCGGCTATTTGAAGATTATGCTGTAAAGAATGAGGTCTTCAGCATTAAAGTGGATACCAATTTCGATAATAATCCCATGCTTGCCATTCTCGAAAAGCTTCATTATACCTATTGCGGAAAAGTGTACGTAAGTGGCGGAGAAAGAATGGCTTTTGAAAAAATTCTTACAAAATAACTGCCGGTGATGACTTCATGAATGAAAAGGATATAGAATGTCTATCAAAATAAAAGACAGTTTCTGGCGTGTTCTATTTCCTTTATCTTAAATTTGACATTCATTAAAAATTAGAGAAACAGTATGAGTCTAACACACGTAAAAGCCTTCGGAACCGAAGCTAAAGATAAAGATTTACAGGAAATGACGATTATGCGTCGCGAAGTTCAGCCCAACGATGTTGAAATTGATATTCTGTATTGTGGCGTATGTCACAGTGACCTGCACACCGCCAGAAACGACTGGGGCGGATCGGTTTATCCTGCAGTTCCCGGCCATGAAATCATAGGAAAAATTACGAAAGTAGGTCCGGAAGTCACCAAATTTAAAGTCGGCGATCTGGCAGGTGTAGGATGTATGGTAGATTCATGCAGAGAATGCGAAAGCTGTAAAAAAGATCTGGAGCAATACTGCATGAACGGATTCACAGGAACGTATAACAGTCCCGACCGCTATATGGCGAACCAGAGAACGTACGGCGGATATTCCCAAACCGTGGTTGTGGATGAGGATTTTGTTTTGAAAATCCCTGAAAACCTGGATTTGGCAGCAACAGCGCCGCTTCTGTGCGCCGGTATTACCACCTATTCCCCTTTGAGGCACTGGAATGTTACGGAAGGCAGCAAGGTAGCTGTAGTTGGATTGGGCGGTCTCGGACACATGGCTGTAAAGCTCGCAAAAGGAATGGGAGCAGAAGTGACTTTATTTTCCCGTAGTCCTGATAAGATTCAGGATGCCATGGATTTAGGCGCCGATTCAGTGGTGATTTCCACTTACGAAAACGAAATGAACGCAGTAAAAGGAAAATTCGATCTGATTATTGATACGGTTCCTTACGACCACGACATCAATCCATACATTGCAACACTCGGTATCAGCGGAACGCTAGTTTTGGTGGGCTATCTTGGGAAAATGGAAGATATGCTGAATACGGTTCCGATGATTCTGGGACGTAAATCAGTAGCCGGCTCTGTAATTGGCGGCATCAAAGAAACCCAGGAAATGCTTGATTTCTGTGGTGAAAAAGGAATCACTTCTGAAATTGAAATCATCAAGATGCAGGACATCAACGAGGCTTACGGAAGAATGCTGAAAAGCGACGTGAAATACCGTTTCGTGATCGATATGAAGTCTCTGGCCTGATAAACGCTCACCTTTTTAAATAATTTAAAAATCTTTGTTGAGTTTGTGATAAAAAGCAAATGAAGCAAAGATTTTTTTAACTTTAATCCAGATTCATACTTATGCTTCAAAACTTTATCTTTTTTCTGGTGATTGTAGGCATCATCGTGCTTCTGATCATGCTGGCCAATAAAATTAAAGTGGCATATCCCATATTATTGGTTTTCGCCGGCCTCGGAATCAGTTTTATTCCCGGAATTCCGGTGGTTCATGTGGAGCCGGAACTGATATTTTTGATTTTTCTGCCGCCTTTGCTGTATGAAGCCGCCTGGAATACCTCCTGGAAAGAACTTTGGCGCTGGCGCCGGATCATTTTCAGTTTTGCTTTTGTCGTGGTATTTTTCACGGCCTTATCTGTAGGTTTGGTGGCCAATTATTTTATACCCGGATTTTCTCTGGCTCTGGGTTTTTTACTCGGCGGAATTGTTTCCCCTCCCGATGCGGTAAGCGCTGGAGCCATTCTGAAATTTGTGAAGATCCCGAAACGTTTCTCTTCAATTCTGGAAGGCGAAAGTCTGCTGAATGATGCATCATCCCTGATCATCTTCCGTTTTGCGATGGTCGCAACGGCAACAGGACAATTTATTTGGCAGGATGCTGCAGGAAGTTTTGTCTGGATGTGTCTGGGTGGAGTCGCGATCGGGACTTTAATTGCTTTCATCTTTATGAAATTGCATAAGCTTTTGCCCACCGATGTGAATATGGATATCATCCTGACGTTGATGACCCCTTTCATTATGTACATCACCGCCGAAGAACTGCACGCATCCGGAATACTCGCCGTGGTTAGCGGAGGCTTGTTTCTTTCTAACCGAAGCCATACTTTCCTCTCCAGTTCTGCGCGGCTCCGCACCGTAAATGTCTGGGAAAGTTTCTGTTTCCTGCTCAACGGTCTCGTATTTATGCTGATTGGCCTGAATTTGCCACAAATTGTAGGCGGAATGGGCGAGACCAGCATTTATACCGCTTTCGGATATGGAGTGCTGGTTACGGTCGTGCTGATCGTGGTGCGTTTCTTCGCCGCATATATGGCAGTTATCACCACAGTGGTTATGAGAAACTTCATTTCGGTGGCCGACCCGCAAATGCCGAGTTGGAAAACGCCGGTGATTATGGGATGGAGCGGAATGCGCGGCGTGGTTTCCCTGGCTGCCGCACTTTCAATTCCCCTGACTTTGGAAGACGGAAGCCCGTTCCCGCAGCGGAATTTAATTTTGTTCATCACTTTTGTAGTCATCCTATTGACTTTGGTTGTTCAGGGACTCACGTTGCCTTTGCTGATTGAACGGTTTAAAATACAGGATCCTGATTTTACAAAACCGGCGAAACAGATCGACAGTGAAATCCAAATTGAACTGGCGAAAATTGCCGTTGATAAAATCCGTAAAGAGTACCCGGAAAAACTCGAAAAGTTTCCGGTGCTGAAAGATCAGTTGCAGGCCTGGGAAACCCGTTTGAACAGTTCCGAAATCATCTTCAATTATGGCGAATATGAAAAAATCTATAAGGATATTCTTGAGGCCCAGCGGCAATGGCTCATCAATAAAAACCGCCAGGAACTGCTTCTCGACGAAGAAATTATCCGCAAACACTTAAGGCTTTTGGATCTGCAACAGGAGAAAATAGGCATGGGTTAAACTTACTGTTAAAAATCCCTATCACAACGATTGTTAAATACAATAGCAAGGTTCGGTTGGTTCTGAACTAATACATATCTTTGCAGCTGAATGTAAATAATGAATAGTTCTGTAGAAATAGATCAGGATACTTTTCAGGATTTGGTTAAATTTTATGGGGAAACCTTTAATCTGCCGCCACTTGCTGCGAAAATTTATGCCTACCTGATTTTTGATTTTGATAAAAAAGGCATCTGTTTTGAGGAATTTGTAGAAATACTTTCTGCAAGCAAAAGTTCGGTCTCCGCTAACCTCAACCTGCTTTTAAATGCCAATCTCATAACCGACTTTAATAAAATTGATGAAAGAAAACGGTTTTTTCTCATCAACGAGAATTATATTGTGCTGAGGTTCGAGGAAATCATCGAAAAAATGAAACGAGAGATTCAGATTCTGGATAAACTGAACGATTTCAGGAAAACGAAAAGTGCCGACACCAATCCGCGCTTCGAAATTTACAAGTCACTCTTAAATAACAATATTGTCAATATTCAGGATACCCTGCTTAAACTTTAAAAATGAAGAATAAAATAGTTATCATCTCACTTTCCGCGCTCTCTGTTTTGTCGTGTAAAAAGGAAGAAGTAAAAAAGGAAGGACCAAAGGAGGTTCCTGTCGTTGAGGTTCAGGTCAGAAACGTGACGGGTTACACAAGTTTTCCTGCAGCCATTCAGGGACGGGTAAACAACGAGGTGCGTGCCAAAATTCAGGGCTATATTACCCAGGTTTTGGTGGATGAAGGACAGTATGTAACAAAAGGTCAGCCGCTCTTCCGTCTGGAAACCAATATCCTGAACGAATCGGCAGATGCCGCCCGCGCCGGAATCGGAGCTGCGCAGTCAGGAGTCGCCGCTGCAAAAGCAAATGTAAGTGCGGCTCAGGCAAGCGTCAATGCTGCTCAGGTGGAAGTGAACAAATTACTGCCTTTGGTGCAGAAAAATATCATCAGCAACGTTCAGCTGGAGACCGCGAAGGCCAATCTCGCCCGTTCTCAGGCCCAGCTTTCCCAGGCACGGGCAGCACAGCAGCAGGCGAATGCGGGTGTTTCCCAGGCTTCTGCCAATTTTAAAGGGGTTCAGGCCAATATTGACTATTCCGTGATCAGGGCGCCGATTTCCGGCGTACTCGGAAAACTGCCCTTAAGAGTAGGGAGTTTGGTGGGACCAAGCGATCAGTCACCTTTAACAACGGTGTCAGATACGAGCGAAGTCTTCGCCTATTTTTCCATGAACGAAAAAGAATATTTTAACTTTCTCGAAGAAGCTTACGGCGCAACAGTGCCTGAAAAACTTAGAAACATGCCGATGGTGGAACTGGAACTCGCAAACGGCAGTACCTACCCTGAAAAAGGAAAGATTCAGGCGGTTACTGGTCAGATCGATCCGCAGACCGGAACCATTCAGTTCCGCGTCTCATTTCCGAATGCCGAAAAACTCCTGAGCAACGGCAATAGCGGAACCATCAGGGTGCCGAAGATCTACAATCAGGCTTTGGTGGTTCCTGAAAGTGCGACTTTCGAACAACAAGGGTTGGTATACGTGTATAAAGTAGTAAAAGATTCCGCACAGAATGTACTGATCGGCGTGACCGACAGGGTCAACAACCTGGTGGTCATCAAAGACGGCGTAAAGAAAGGCGAAAAAATTGTGGCGGAGGGTGTAGGAACTTTAAAGCCGGGAACTCCGGTAAAAACCAAGCCTGCAGATTTCGACGAGATTGTTAACGCTGTAAAACCGATTTTCTAATGGTAAAACATTTCATAAACAGGCCGGTCCTTTCCAGCGTAGTTTCCATATTGATTGTCATTCTCGGTGTTCTGGGTTTGCGGGCACTTCCCGTTACACAGTATCCTGACATTGCACCGCCTACCGTAAGTATTTCTGCAAATTACACCGGCGCAAGTGCGGAAACCGTGATGAACAGTGTGGTTATTCCGATCGAGGAACAGGTGAACGGAGTAGAAGGGATGGACTATATTTCTTCCTCCGCCGGCAACGACGGTTCTGCAAGAATCCAGATCTTTTTCAAACAGGGTGTAGATGCTGATATTGCCGCGGTAGAAGTACAGAACAAAGTACAGCGTGCAGTGCCGCTTTTGCCTGCTGATGTGACGCGATCCGGAGTTACGGTACAGAAACAGCGGACGAGTGCGTTAATGTTCCTTTCGTTTTATACCGATAATAAGGATCTTGATGAGGTTTGGCTTCAGAATTATCTGAATATCAATGTGATTCCGGAACTGAAAAGGGTAAACGGAGTCGGGGAAGCCCAGGCTTTCGGCGGAAAGAACTTTTCGATGCGGGTATGGATCGATCCTTCCAAAATGGCGGCTTATGGTCTCGTTCCGGCTGATGTTACTGCAGCGATCAACGAACAGTCGCGCGAAGCAGCTGCAGGGCAACTCGGTCAGAACAGCGGAAGCGCTTTCGAATACATCATCACCTACAAAGGAAAATTCAACGAGGCAAATGACTACGGCGATATCATCCTGAAATCCCTTGGAAACGGACAGTTTTTAAAACTGAAAGATGTAGCGGAGATCAAACTGGATGCACAGTCGTATAATTCTATCGGTGAGAATAACGGCCGCCGTTCGGTGAGTATGGGGATTTTCCAGACTCCCGGCTCTAACGCGCAGCAGATCATCAAAGACATCAAGGTTTTCCTCAAGGAAAATGAAAAAACACTGCCTAAAAATGTAGGCTACACCATCAATTTCGACACGAATGACTTCCTCGAAGCGTCCATCGGAAAAGTGGTTTCCACGCTGCTCGAGGCTTTTATACTCGTGTTTTTAGTGGTGTATCTTTTCCTTCAGGATTTCCGGTCGACCCTGATTCCGGCGATTGCCGTGCCGGTTTCCATTGTCGGAACTTTCTTTTTCCTGAATCTTTTCGGCTATTCCCTGAATCTCCTCACGCTTTTTGCCCTCGTTCTCGCGATCGGAATTGTGGTGGATGATGCCATTGTCGTCGTCGAAGCGGTACACGCCAAAATGGAGCATGGTTTCAGCGATGCCAAAAAAGCCACGATAAGTGCAATGGATGATATCACTGGGGCGATTATCTCGATCACACTGGTCATGTCGGCGGTATTTATTCCCGTAACATTTATTACAGGGCCAACGGGGGTATTTTACCAGCAGTTCGGAATTACGCTGATTGTCGCGATTCTGATTTCTGCGGTTAACGCTTTAACATTGAGTCCGGTTTTGTGTTCATTATTCTTAAAGCCGAATCCTGCACACCATAAGGAATACCGCGAAATGAACATCCTCCAGAAGTTCTTTTATAAATTCAATGCCGCGTTTAAAACCACGACGCACCGTTACGGAAGACTCTTCATCTTTTTACTGCGCCATAAATGGGTTACCCTCATTATTTTTGCAGTAGGCGTGCTGTTTTTCTGGTGGTCAAACTCCACCATGCCTGCAGGATTTGTTCCGAAAGAAGACCGTGGAATCATCTTTACCGATGTAGCACTTCCACCGGGAGCCTCCCTGGAAAGAACCTACAATGTGCTGAAGGATTTGCAGAAAGAAGTACTGAAAGTTCCCGGCGTAGCAAACGTTACATTTACGGCCAGCCGTGGATTTATGTCCGGAAGCGGCTCCAATGCCGGGCAGGCTTTCATCAGGCTTGCACCGTTTGGAGACAGGGCTAAAGATTCGGAACAGTCGGTGGAAGCCATTACCAAAAGGCTGTTCGGTCTCACCAATAAATTTCCTGATGCAAAAATTGTGTTTTTCTCCCCGCCAAGTATCCCCGGATTCGGAACAAGCGACGGATTTTCCGCAGTGTTGCTCGACAAGTCGGGCGGTAGTTTAAAGCAGCTGGACGGCGTGGCCAGAGATTACCTGGGTGCTTTGATGGAAAGACCGGAGATTCAGTTTGCATCAACCTCTTTCAATACCAATTATCCTCAGTTCGAAATGGTGATTGATGTGCCGCGCGCGAAGGAAACCGGAGTTTCCGTTTCCGATATTTTAAGCACGATGCAGGGATATATCGGTGGAGTGTATGCGGCAGATTTCACGAAGTACGGAAAACAGTTCCGGGTAACCGTTCAGGCATTCCCTGACTCCCGTAACCAGGCTGATGATCTTAGCAGCATTTTCGTGAAAACCGCTTCCGGGCAAATGACACCGATATCGCAGTTTGTAACGATGGAAAAAACCTTCGGCCCGAAATCGGTGGAGCGCTACAACCTCTTTTCCTCTATTTCAATTTCAGGATCCAACAACGATGGTTATTCAACAGGTGATGCCCTGAAAGCCGTTCAGGAAGTGGCTGCCGAAAAGCTGCCTGCAGACTACATTGTGGAATTTACCGGTCTTTCGAAAGAAGAACTGAGTTCCGGCTCCCAGACCGCCATTATTTTCATGCTGAGTCTCGTATTCGTATACTTCATCCTTGCAGCGCAATATGAAAGTTTCCTTCTGCCACTGGCCGTGATCATTTCGCTTCCTTTGGGAGTGGTAGGGGCGTATTTTGGGCAGAGAATCGCCGGACTCGAAAACAATATTTATTTCCAGATTGCCCTGATCATGCTTGTGGGACTTTTGGCGAAGAACGCCATCCTGATCGTGGAATTTGCCATCCAGCGGAGGCACCACGGCGAAAGTCTGGCCATGTCGGCCATCAACGCTGCCAAAGCAAGATTAAGACCGATTCTGATGACTTCTTTCGCCTTTATCTTTGGAATGCTGCCACTTGTATTTGCGTCCGGTATCGGATCCATCGGAAACCGCTCCATCGGAACCGGTGCGGCAGCCGGACTGCTTATCGGAACATTTTTCGGTCTGATCGCCATACCGGTACTGTACGTGATCTTCCAGTGGCTGCAGGAGAAAGTGAAGCCCATAAAAGCAAAAGACATCCATTTAGCAGAATAATGATGACCGCTACAATCAAACCAATGAAAAAACAGTTCCCCATAAAAATAGTATTCCTGTCGGTCTCGGCCCTTCTAATCATGTCTTCGTGTAAAACGAGGCAGCAGTATGAGCGTCCTGCTGAAGTGGTAAATGAAAACCTCTTCCGGACCGACAGGCTTCCGAAGGATTCCACCAGCATTGCTACCATGTCCTGGCGGGAGATTTTTACAGATCCCATTCTTCAGAAACATATTCAGAAAGGTCTGGAGAACAACCTTGATATCAGAATTGCCCTTCAGAATATTATCTCGGCAGAATCGTATCTGAAGCAGCGCAAAGCCGCCTACATCCCTACGCTTTCTGTAGGCCCGTCGTATACGTTCCAGACCCAGTCCCTGAATACCCAGTTGGGTCAGCTTTCCGGTGGCAGGAGGTACAACAATATTTATGATCTGAGCGCTGATGTCTCCTGGGAAGCCGATATCTGGGGCAAACTCAAAGCACAGGAGAAATCACAGCTCGCAGAGTATTACGCCACTTTAGCCGCCCATCAGGCGGTGAAGAGCGATCTTGTTGCCGCCATCGCTTCAGGATATTATCAGTTGCTGACGTTTGACGAGCAGAAAAGGATCATTACCGAAACCATCACGCTCCGTAATAAAAACCTGGAGACGACCAGAGCCTTGAAAGAAGCTGGCACCCTTACGGAGGTAGCCGTTCAGCAGAGCGAGGCACTCGTCTTCAATGCCGAAGCGCTTTTAATTGATATCGATACCCAGATCGAACTTCTGGAAAACTCCATGAGTCTGCTGATGGGCATTCCTTCCCAGAAAATAGAACGCAGCACCTTGGCCGTGCAGAAAATGCCGGCTCAGTACCAGCTCGGCTTCTCGGCGAATCTGCTTTCGAACAGGGCCGATGTCATGGCTTCCGAATACAGCCTGATGTCGGCTTTCGAACTCACAAATGCGGCAAAAGCACAGTTTTATCCGACTTTAAGGATAACCGGTAGCGGTGGCTTTCAGAGTCTGGATATTGATCACCTCTTCAGCATTAATTCCCTTTTCGCAAATGTCTTGGGCGGACTGCTGCAGCCGGTGCTGAACCAGCGGCAGATCAGAACGGAGTACGAAGTCAGCCTGTCGAACAAGGAGAAAGCCTATCTGGATTTCCGGAAAACGCTTCTGAATGCGGGCAAAGAAGTATCTGATGCGCTGAAGGTCTATGAATCCCAGGACCGGTTTATCGCCTTCAAAAGACAGGAACTTCTGGCATATCAGAAATCGGTGGCCTATTCTCAGGAACTCGTGAACTACGGCATGGCCAATTATCTGGAAGTGATCAATGCAAGTGTCAATTCCCTGAATGCGGAACTCAATATCTCGAATGCACAATATGAGAAAATGAAGGCTGGTGTGGAATTGTATCAGGCGTTGGGCGGGGGCTGGAGATAGCAACCTTCCCATTTTTTACTGAAGAACATACTTTTTCAGCAGAATTTCCAAAAAAGTTTTTGAATCAGGCCCAACACCCAAAAAAAATTCTTATTATTGCACATCGAAATAAGAAATGGGGGATTAGCTCATCTGGCTAGAGCGTTAGACTGGCAGTCTAAAGGTGGTCGGTTCGATCCCGATATCCTCCACTCCTTCCAAATGGGTTACTGTGAAAACGGTAACCCGTTTTTTATTTACGCTTTCCCGTAATTCGCGGCGGCGGAAAACAGAATTGATGCACTTTTCCGTCCCACAATTCAACCCTGATCCTCCTCGTTAGAAACTGCGTGTCCAACTCAATGATGTTTCGCGCCATTCATAAATAGAATTCGAAGTCAATGACAAGGGGCTTTTCTTTGTACCGGAAAACATCAGGAGCACATCCCGGCCACTGTTTAAAACACAAATTGAATATCTATTTCATCCGATTTCCAGCCCGTCGCAATACCTGCAATGATGCAGAGGAACAGGATGATTTCGGCAGAACAGATTAATATAAAAAGTAACATTCTGTAACCAAATCCTGGTAAGGAATAATCTTCCCGAAAAGCATTGTAATAACCGAATATAATGTAAATCATAACCAGATGCGGGATGTAGCGATGGATAAAGTCGAAAAAGTCAGGAGATAATCCTGCGAATTCTAAAAATGAAAAAACAATAACCAATGTCGTGATAAGGAAGATGCCCAAAAGCAATAAGCCACTGATCATAAAATGCTCCGTGTAATTAAGGCTTTTTCTTTTGAATATCATAAAGCTGTTTAACGCGGTTGCTGGTACTAAAGCAAATATAAACAGTTTGCCGTATTTAAACAAAATTTCGCCGATCGTTTTACCTGCTTCATTGGTTGTTGGGATTAGGGCCCTGCTCGGGTCAACTTTTAGTGCAATTTCATTGTAATAATGCGTCAGTAAAATATTGAACCCTATTAAAAGCAATATGAAATAAAATACATTGTAGTAGTTTACACGTTTTCCTGAAATGTAATCCAAAGCAGCTTGACCAGGGCGAATTAAAGCTTGTTTGGCTGTAAAAAACATCCCTTTTTCAAGATGGAGTGTTCCGTGCAGCACATCGTGGGAAATAAAGTGTTTGAATGTAATTCGATGCGTAGCGGCTTTTTGTCCGCAACCTGAACAGTATTTGTCTGTCAGTTCTTTTCCGCAGTTAAGGCAGTTTTTATCTGTCATTTCATTCTATAATAAGGGTTCTACTAACGATCCGATTTTACAGTTGGTGGTGATTTCTATAACAGGTCTTCGTAAAAATAGCAAAATAAAGTAATTCAATTGCGTATAAATGTCTTTTTCGTAAACTCCAAATCATAGTTACTAAGAATAAGGTAAATGAGAATAGGCCAGTTAGCACAAAAATATTTTCAGTTTTCGGCATTAATAACAGCAAGGTGTTATGGAATTTTATCCTTAAAAAAGAAAACGAATAAATATTTATCTTTTATTCATACAGTATTTATTTTCACTTCCAGTAGGTTAAAATATATTTGATGGTATGAAAGCATGCTAAACTATAGAATAGAAAATCGGAATCACTCCTCATGCGAACCGGGGCCAGTGTTGTTTAAGTCGCGGTAATTCTCAACTGATGCGGTAAGCGTTCTGTAGATTTCATCCACTAAAGACCGGGGCTCCAATACCGTCACCTCTTTGCCGTAGGACAGGATTTCCTGTACAAAATCATAGGTTGGATGGAGAAAGAATTCAAAGAAGGACTCTTCAGGGGTTTCTTTTACAGACTTCTGCGACTGGTGAATCGGGAAGGACCGGATGTATTCCCCCTGCTGTTTCGTGCATTTCAGGACCACTTTTTCAGGACTCACTCCAGTTGGGCTCATCACTCCAAAGGAATGCCTGAAATGTTCCTTAAACTGATACTGATAACGCTCGCGAAACCTGCCTTTTGACACCTCCAGATACTGGATCCGGTCCAGACCGAAGGATTTCAGTTTTTTGTCGTTCGTATCAACGGCAATAAGGTACCAGCGATTTTTAGACTCCTTCAGCGCGAGCGGATGAACTTTGCGGGAAGTGCGCTCTTTGGTTTTATAGACAATATAATCGAAGGTGATGATCCTTTTGTTTCGGATCGCGAAAAAAAGGTCGTAGAAATACTCAAGACCGGTGGGCTTGCGGCTCTCAAAAAATATGAATTCTGAAAAATCGGGATGCATATTCATGACGTTGCTGATCTGAAAAGATTCCAGCAGCTTTTGGTTATACTCGTCCACTTCCATTACCGGACGGCTTTCAATATAATACCGGTTGTCGCCTTTCTTCTTATTGTGAATAGAAAGATTGAAAAGGCGGGAAATCTCCAGGATGTCGCGCTGCAGGGTACGCACGGAATAACTGGTCACACCGGCATCCTGGAATTCATGGGTATTCAGAAGGTAATCCGATATCTGACTGTAATTTGCAGGGGCAGCCTCCAGTTTCTTGATGATGAGTGCATAACGGGTAAGGAAAAAATCTTTTTTCATCTGCGGTTTCTTTGTGAACCAAATATAAAACGATCATGCGACAAATCGTGTCGTGTATAATATTACTCTACTGTTTTAAAGGAAATAAGACCCCAAGAAGAGTCCAGACCTTTTTTTTATTGTTTAAAATAAAAGAACCGCTTCGTTTGAAGCGGTTAAAATTAAAAAGAAATATTATCCTTTATTCTTCGTATGCTTTCATTAACGAGTTCCGTAAACGTGTAATTTTCTTTAAA
>NZ_VOXE01000001.1:0-766527 GCF_008014695.1 Chryseobacterium sp. | reverse complement strand
TTTTTTATTGTTTAAAATAAAAGAACCGCTTCGTTTGAAGCGGTTAAAATTAAAAAGAAATATTATCCTTTATTCTTCGTATGCTTTCATTAACGAGTTCCGTAAACGTGTAATTTTCTTTAAAACCACCTTTAGGAATGCTAATTAATGTACTTCCTTCTAATGCTTCAAAAGGGTCAATCATATAAACTTTTGGATCTTCATTGGTTTCGTCCAAAAAAATCACACTATATAGACCATCATAAACATGAAAAGCAAAAAAAAGGTTTATCTACTTTTTGTTTTGTTTTTTCTAAATCTTCCTTAGCATATTCTTGGAGTTCTTCGATTCCGTCAATACCGTCAAAGGCAATATTGTTGAAATCTCCTGCTAAAAACAAAAACTCTCTAAATGCTTTGGGGAATTCTTTTCCGTGGTTAAATTTTTGTTCAATTTGCTTTATTTTATCTAAAGAAAAACTTCTGTTCTTAAATCCTTCTAAAACGGGATTTTCTTTTACTTGAGTCATATACTCTATATTCATAACTATTTTATTTTTAATTTTTCCTTTAATCGGGCTGTTCCTTTTATTGTTTCATCAGAAAATACTACAATTTTCACTTTTTTGCCTAGGGTACGGAGGTAATCTTCCAGCATTACAAATTCCCGTTTGCAGCTTCCACAGGTTTTGAAGATGTTTCGTGTTTCTATTACAAATTCGTCTCCGATGGCACAATTTTATTTTTCTTTTAATATGATTTCTAATACCTTTTTAGTTTTATCAACTGGATTTGGAATTGGTTTAATACCCTCAACAATAAAGGTAGTATTTGACTTCAACAAAATTTCACTTTCTATAATAATGGCAGAAGCTTTTTCTATCAATTTACCATTTTTACCATAGACTTTACACAATACATTGTCCTCCGGATTATTCCTCATCCATCTCAATAAAGCTTTTTCAGTATATGTTGTAGAAAAAAAACCTGCGTCTGTAAACTCTTTACCAACTTTAAATAATTCCATCAATGCTCTGCTTGCTTTTTGATAAGCTTCCGCAGTTTGAACCTGGACAAATTTATAAAGAAAAAGCAGCCATTTTCGACTGCTTATATTTTTATTTTTTCAATTTTTCTACTTCCCTAGCAATTATTGTTGCCCAATCCCGAAGTTTTTGCTTGGATTCTTCAATGTCTTCATTTAGAAGAATTAATGAAATGTCGTCATATTTATTAATTTCTAATTTAAATTTAATATTCTCTTTTTCAATATTAAAATCAATTTCTGAATAATTCCAGGTTACACTCTTATCTATTCTTTCAAGTTTATCGGGCTGAATAGTTGATTTAATAATTTTTTCTAAATCATTCGCCCAATATCCTCCATAAAAAGGAAACCCAATTCCAAATTTTATTGAATCATAACTAAATTCTTTTAAATTCATAATATTTATTTTGCTATTTAAATAATTCAATTATTTATTCATAATAAAGAATAAAATACCTTCCACCAAATCTTTTTTTACCGCCTGTAAGCTTGATAATGGTCTGAAGTTATTCTGCCAAAACTTTTATTCTATTAGCCTTTGCTCATTTTAATAAATCGGCCTCATTAGTAACATTAGCAATTTTTCTTACTAATTTACTAATTTCAAAAACCAATCTGCAATTTTCTTCCAGACATCATCTACAAAATTTTTTAGCTTTTGTCCGCCCACTTTAATGAGCTCAAAAGGTTCATCCATGCTTTGCTTATTGTTTGATAAGCTTCCGCAGTTTGGATTTTGACAAATTTATAAGAAAAAAGCAGTCAGTAGACTGCTTAAAAAACTATTGAATCATTTCAAATTCATATTTACCATTCTTCAATTTTGCTTTCATAGGAACAGGACGACCGCAAGACATATCTGCATAGCTTTCAATATCTCCTGTGTCATCATTGAGAACCATAGAAATAATGGAATATTCTTCCTTATCTGGAAATTGATCCTCCTGAACAAATACAACTACTTCCCAAGCGTTTTTTATTGTATCATTTCTAAACAACGGTTTTACATCATTTAAAAACTGAATATCAAAAGGCATATGTTCGAAATAAAGTCTCTTTCTGTCTTTAAGCATCTGCTTAATCATACTATTTACTTGTTCTTTTGTATATTTCATAATTATAATTTTTCTAAAAATTTTCTTAAGTCCCAGTTTTCAAAATCTTTTAATTGTAATTGCTCTTTACCTAATATTCTTTGGGCTTCTTTCTTAAATAATGGATTTTTTCTCAACATATTATTTAGTATTGTCAAATCGTTTTCAATATCTATTAAATCCCATTTACCAAATTTTTGAGCATTTTGTTTTAAAATCTCACCTATTACATTGGCTTCATCCAACCACCTAGGTATTTTTCTATATAAACCAATAAGTTCAGGAAACTCTTTTGTCATCTTATACCAAAGTTTTAAGTGAATTAACTCATGTTGCAGAGTGTATGCTGTTATAGAAATTTTATTTCCAAATTTATGAATTCCTTCAAAAAAATAAATAGCAGGACCATCCAACACAATTCCATACCTTCCGTTTTTAAAAGTTGAACTATGAAATACCGCAAATATAGGTTCTTCTTGCCATTTTTTAAATAGCTCTCTAAATTCATAACTATTTCTATCAATCCAATGTAATTTTGTTCCAAAATGCTTTTCTATTTGTGTTGCAATCTTTAGAAACTGAGTTTTTGAAAGAACTCCATTATTATTTACTATAAATTTCTTGGAAATATCTCGAAATAATTCATCCGTTTTACTATCTTTCGAAAATGCTTTTTTAATTCTATCAATCCAACCTTTTACTATTTCCTTATTCTTCAAAAACCAATCAGCTATTTTCTTCCAGATATCATCTACAAAGTTCTTTAGCTTTTGTCCGCCTTTAGCAAACATTTCTAAAAGTTCCTGTAATGCTCTGATAGCTTTTTGATAGGCTTCTGCAGTTTGAACTTTTACAAATTTATACGAAAAAAGCAGCCATTTCTGACTGCTTTAAAATTATAAAAAATCTTTAGGCTCTTTTATAGGTCTATCTTCTGTTAGTAATTTAAAATCTTTATTTTCCATAAAGGTTTTAAAAGACATCAAATAGTCAGATATTTCTGAATTTGAGAAAGAAAGTTCATGAGAAACAGGAGCGTCTTTCATAATATCTTTAAAATCATAATTTGGGTTTTCTTTTGCCCATTCTAAAGCAGAATATATCTTTTTACGGTCTTTCAGACTTCTTTGGTCTTTCAAGTATTCTGCAACCGACCTATCGAAAGTCACTTCGTCTAATTCCTGTATTGAGTATAATTCATATATTGGAATCATTAAATAATATTTATCCATTTTTGTTATATTTTAAAATTAAAAACCATCATTTACAAGAATATTTTTTACGTCAACTCCTTCCTTTTCCAAATCTTCCGCCATTACACTTTGGGATGCTTTCCTAAAAAATCAATCAATGAGTTCATCAACTGTTTTTATTTCCCCGCCCACTTAAAATTCTTGATAAAATGGATACTCCTCTTGCAATTTCTGCACCAATTTCTGCTACTGTGTTGACCTTTTTTATTGTTTAAAATAAAAGAACCGCTTCGTTTGAAGCGGTTAAAATTAAAAAGAAATATTATCCTTTATTCTTCGTATGCTTTCATTAACGAGTTCCGTAAATGTGTAATTTTCTTTAAAACCACCTTTAGGAATGCTAATTAATGTACTTCCTTCTAATGCTTCAAAAGGGTCAATCATATAAACTTTTGGATCTTCATTGGTTTCGTCCAAAAAAATCACACTATATAGACCATCATAAACATGAAAAGCAAAAAAAGGTTTATCTACTTTTTGTTTTGTTTTTTCTAAATCTTCCTTAGCATATTCTTGGAGTTCTTCGATTCCGTCAATACCGTCAAAGGCAATATTGTTGAAATCTCCTGCTAAAAACAAAAACTCTCTAAATGCTTTGGGGAATTCTTTTCCGTGGTTAAATTTTTGTTCAATTTGCTTTATTTTATCTAAAGAAAAACTTCTGTTCTTAAATCCTTCTAAAACGGGATTTTCTTTTACTTGAGTCATATACTCTATATTCATAACTATTTTATTTTTAATTTTTCCTTTAATCGGGCTGTTCCTTTTATTGTTTCATCTGTTTCTATTACAAATTCATCTCCGATGGCACAATTTTATTTTTCTTTTAATATTTAAATAATTCCATCAATGCTTTGCTTGCTTTTGGATAAGCTTCTGCGATCTGAACTTTGACAAATTTATACGAAAAAAGCAGCCATTTCTGACTGCTCCTATTTTTATTTTTTCAATTTTTCAACTTCCGTAGCAATTATTGTTGCCCAATCCCGAAGTTTTTGCTTGGATTCTTCAATGTCTTCATTTAGAAGAATTAATGAAATGTCGTCATATTCATTAATTTCTAATTTAAATTTAATATTCTCTTTTTCAATATTAAAATCAATTTCTGAATAATTCCAGGTTACACTCTTATCTATTCTTTCAAATTTATCGGGCTGAATAGTTGATTTAATAATTTTTTCTAAATCATTCGCCCAATATCCTCCATAAAAAGGAAACCCAATTCCAAATTTTATTGAGTCATAACTAAATTCTTTTAAATTCATAATATTTATTTTGCTATTTAAATAATTCAATTATTTATTCATAATAAAGAAAATAAAATACCTTCCACCAAATCTTTTTTACCGCCTGTAAGCTTGATAACGGTCTGAAGTTCTTCTGCCAAAACTTTTATCCTATTAGCCTTTGCTAATTTTAATAAATCGTCCTCATTAGTAACATTAGCAATTTTTCTCACTAATTTACTATTCTTCACAAACCAATCCGCTATTTTCTTCCAGATTTCATCTACAAAGTTCTTTAGCTTTTGTCCGCCCGCTTTAATGAGGTCAAATAAGTTCATCAATGCTTTGCTTATTGTTTGATAAGCTTCGGTAGTTTGAACTTTGAAAATTTATACGAAAAAAGCAGTCATTTCTGACTGCTTAATATTACTTATTTATCCTTTCCATTCATCACCTATCTCATATTTTCCATTCTTTTGTAGGATTTCCAAATTAGGAGTTCTTCCTTCTGCACCACTATCATGAAACATAAAAGGCTCTAATGTATCATTCCGGAAGAAAATAAAGTATGGACTTTGCCCACCAAACTGCTCATCTGGAACATTGACAATCGTTTCCCAAACTTCAAAATTAAACTTATCAATATTTAAATCTTTTACTTTTTGGGGAGCATAGATTTTGAAAGTATTTTCAAAATATTGACGATTGACATCTTGTAGAAATTTTTTTGACTTTTCTAATAATATTTTTTCCTTTTCCATTTTAATTAAATTTTAATAATTCTTGTTCTAAATTCCAATTTTTAAAATATTCTAAATCTACTTTATTTAAATCTTTTAATTCTCTTAATCTATTTATCTCTGCTAAGTCATTTAATAAATCCGCTTCTTTCCACTTACTTGGATTTTTCATAAACTGTGCTAAAACATATTCTTCGTGAAATAATCGATTTTCAAAACCTAAAGTTTTTTCAAAAAGTGGCCGTAATTCTGGAAATTCTTTAGTCATTTTATACCATAATTTCAAATGATACATTTCGTGTTGTGCCGTATAAGCTGTTACGCTTTTCCGCAAATACATTACTCCTTCTACCATATTAAAAGAACCTGCTACTCTTCTTGCTGTCCAATCTTTTAGTTTTGCCCTTAATGCAGGATTTTGATCTACAAATTGTATGGTAACATCAAAGGTCTCTTTTAATAGACGTCTTAGATTTTTCAATTTATTAGCTGATAAAATTTCTTCTCCTACTGGATTAAACTTTTTATCAATTTTTCTAAAGAATTCTTCTGTTTTTTCATCTTTAGATAAATATTGTTTTATTTTATTTGCCCAACCTTCAACGGATTTCTTATTCTTTAAAAACCAATCAACTAATTTCTTCAAGACATCATCTACAAAGTTCTTTAGCTGTGGTCCGCCTTTAGCAAACATTTCTAAAAGTTCCTGTAATGCTCTGATAGCTTTTTGATAGGCTTCTGCAGTTTGAAGCTTTACAAATTTAGCAGTTTGGAATAAACTATTTTGTATTTCCGCCAAAATTTCTCCAACTTTTCCTAAGTTAGATATTTTAGCAGCATTTGCAACGGGAATAAAAAATGTGGCTGCAAATGAAATGGTAAAACCGCCAACGTAATATACCCGCACCCAATTGATATCGCCGGTGGGTTTGTCTTTCAGATATGCTGCCATTTCTTTCATCCCTACATTTATAGCATTTTTCAGGTTCTTCCAAAGCACGCCGTCTCTCAAAATATCCCAAAAATTGTCTATCATCTCCAAGGTATGCTGAACATCTTTGCTGATGTCAAACGGAGCTTCCAGAAGGCTTCCGATAAATTTTAAAGCAGAAGAGACAAAATCTACCAGTCCGTTCCAGACCCCACAGATTAGAGCGATTGCTTGGGCAATATCATCGGTTGCCTTTTCCATCTCTGGCAGCTCTACTGTTTTGAAAATATCCTCGATCTCGGTTTTTACATAGCTGTTATATTTCCCGACAAAAGATTCTATGACCGCAATCTGGTTGAGGATAATATCGTCCAGCATTTTCGGGGTTATGTCTGCTAAATTAAATCCGCTTTTATCTGTAAAAAGATTTTTCAGGATAGCCAGCTGGTCTGGTGGGATGCTTAGGTTTTCTATTATGTTTTCTTTTTTGAAGGAATAGTTCTCATTTTCAGTATCCCAAAATTCATCCGGTATTTTTAAGGAATCAAATTCTTCTCCGAGCTTATTTACGACCCATCCTAAAGCCTTTCCCGGTGCCGATAATGCCATAAGCAGATATCTAAGTCCTGAAAAAAAATCTGCTGTAATACTTTTATCAGCAATATATCCGGTCACTAAAAGCTCTTCAATAATCGGTTTACTTGCCGTACTCAAATATTTTTGAACCGTTTCTATGATATCGCCGTCAAAGAAGGTACTGTATAATTTTCCCGTAGATGTATCTACATAAGTCTTTCTTATTTTCTGCGAGATTCTGCCAAATAGTTTTTGTCCACTCAAAGAATCCGAATCAGTTTCCAGGAAAAGGATAATTTCGTCATCGGCAGGCTTCACCACTTCATAACATTCTTTCACTTTGTTGCCATCTGTTGAAACGAATAACAACAGCTTGAAAGCTAATTCTTCATCCGCATTGATTTTGCCATCCCTGTTCTTGTCCGAAAAAAAATCACTCCGTTGAAAAACGTAACCGTTTTTGGTTTCATCCACGGCATCCAGTATGAGATTACTGTTGCCCTTCTGTATGTGCTCCCTATCCGGAAAATATTTACTGAGGAGATCGTCGGATGCCTGGTTGTAAAATTTTTGAGTTACGAGTGGGCTCACACCCTTCATGCCACGGATATCTTTTCCCATCCGGTTTGTTGCGTTCGGTTTAAAAAAAGAGGGGGAGGTGTAGCGGGTGGGTTTCGCTGCATCTTTCTCCTCAAAATATATGGTTTGCATTGTCGTATTTATTTTAAAGTTAAAAAGGCAGAGCAGTATGCTCTGCCTAATGTTGAAGGGTGTTTTATATTCCCATCCTTGCCTTGAGTTCTTCAAGAGGAATACTGGCAATCTCTTCATCGTGAAACTTCAGCATAATACGATCATCCTGCAATACGAGATTGTCTGCCTGGCGCTCTGCATTCACCAAATCACCGATAGGAAGAGTGGAAAGCAGTTCATTTCCTGAATATAATGCCAGCTGATCTCCCGATAACGCAATCCGGTCTGCGGTTCCGTTTCCAGTTTCCAGAAGTACATCCGTCTCCAGCTCAAAATGACTTTCGGTAATCACTTCCGAAGGGATTTCGAACTCATCCGGATTTTCATCTGTAAACGGAAGTGCATGTTCCACGGTAAGCCCGATGCTGTCTGCCTGTAAAATCGTCAGCGGGGTAGGAAGGCGGGTGATCCACGCTTTGCCCTGCTTTTCTCCTTTTGGTGCTCTCAATTCATCCACAAGAGAAAGATACAGTTCATCACCGATTACCGGTATTTCCCCGCCGTTCCATATTTTTCCGGTAGCAAGGTACAGCTGTACCGCATTTTCGAATCCCGGACGAACCGTGACAATTACCCGCGCCATACCGCTTTGCAGGAAAGCCCTGAAAAGGGGATCGGTGTCTTCAGCCTGATAAAGATTCACCCATTCCGTTCTGTTCGCCCAGTAATACGGGTACAGATTGTAGGAAAGGTTTTCCCATTCAAAAGCCTGCTCCATGAATTTCAGGAAGGCGGTATACTGATCCAGTCTTGCCGTGAGCTGCGTTTCATAATCGGTGAACGCACTGCCTGCAGTGAGTCCCGACATCCCGTACCCGTGTGTAGAATCTGTCGTCCGGTCAATCATATACGAGATGCAGTTTTTGCGGAGCATCATGTTTTCGATCTGTCTGTAAAAACCGGGATTGCTTCCCTTGATCTCTATACCGGTGGCCTGCTCCTCCGCCAGTTTGCTGGTGTATTCGGCCAGGGCATCTTCGTAAGCGCTGATTATTGCATGGAAGGTTTTTTGAAGCCACAGGTTCTTCAATTCCGGTGTAATCGTGCAGTCCAGTGATACACTCATGGTCACTCCGGCACTGTCACTGCTCTCGAAAGCGAAACCTACCTTGTCTGAATATTTCTTTTTAAACGTAATAGACTGATCCATTACAATATGGGACCATGGACTTCCAATCAGTCTGTAAAAGTCGCCTACCGTTGCGCTGATGTGCGTCCATTCAAACCGGTCCGGGTGAAAGAAATGGCTTATATTCAGCCAGCCGCCGCTGGTAGTATAGCCTTCCGGAACATCAATGGAATCAGATTTTGCAGTCATTTCTGAAGCAATTTCCCCGTTGCTTACGCTTATCGATTTGGTAACCCTTATTTCATTCTCAGGCTTTTGATCCAGCTCCACATTATATTTACCCGACCAGTATTTTAAAACGGCTTCATTTTCCAGGGCCGAATAATCTTTCATCGGCATGGTTAAAGATTCACGCGGATCTGCCGGTTTTACTAACGTGGTCTGATGGGCAGATTGATCCATTGTCATACCCAAAGTGTGAAGTTTGGCAGGCTGCGGAACCATGAATTCGAACATCATGCGTTTCCCGTAGTTATAAATCTGGTTTTTCATGAGTTGATCTACCCATCGGAATACGCCTACCACGTGTTTGTTCCCTTTGGTATTGTCGAAGCCGTGGCGGTTATTCTCTTCAAACTCTTCAATGATTTTTACCGTTCTTTCTTCATGAACTTTGGTCACGACACGGTCCAGTGCCCGTGCAGTGATTTCCTGAGCCTGGGTCACCGCCTGTCTGATGCTTTCTTCCTTCGAGGAGTGGTGGGCGTAAGTTGCCCCTACATTCATGCTGTAACTGGCTGGTTTTGTACCCCAGGTTAATCCGAAGTTTCCATAAGTGCTCACATCGGTGGCCTCCTGCAGCATCTTCGCGATTTCCGACTGCATTTCAAAGCGGGTACTGCTTGTGGTGTCGGTGAGTGTTTCTCTCTCAGTATCAGAAGAGGAAGTGGTTGTATTCTCACTTCTTCGCAGCCTTCTCGTAGATTTCTCCCGGTATTCGCGGGCCATCACATTCTCAATATGAGCCACTTCACCCTCTACATATGCATGTGTACTTTGCTCGACTTTCAGATAATCGGCAATACCGATTTGCCGGAAACCAAATCCTGATGGAATAAACGCATCCTCGGGTTCGCTGGCCGGATCTTCCGTCTCATAGGTAAATTCAAAGGACGATGAATAGCACAGTTTCAGGCTGTCGATGGGTACATTAAATGAAGTGGTCTTCCCGTTTGAGAAAGTCAGTTGAATATCAATCGTAAAACTTCCTGTCTGGGGAAAGTAAGCGCCGTCGGTGGCAGCTGTTGCAAATAAATTGTTAAGGAAGATCCTGTTGCCAACCCTGTTTTTCACAAAGTAGGTACCGGAGAGCGCCCCGCTATTTAAATTTGCGGTATATGCCGCACCGATAACATCCCAGGAAGCGTCGGGAACATCCAGGGAGAGGTCGATGCTTGTCATCCTGACGATTGTTTTTGAGCACAGCTGATACATAAAGGGAACCGTTTCAATCCTGGAGACCGGAAGCAGCACCCCTCCAATACTCGTAAAAGTATCCGCATTGTCGTCGGTATGTTCGGAAATAATCCTGCCAGCGAGATCCCTTCCTTCTTTGATAAGTGCATGCATTTCGGTGAAAGAATCTCTTCCAGCCAGGAGCTGATTGATCACTTCTCCGCCGGGTATTTCTCCACCTGAGAAGTCATGACCGAGCAGTTGCAGGATGGTCTCAACGCTTTGAGCAGGCAGTGAACTTTCCAAATCACTTCCTTCAACTTCTGGCCTGAATTCAAATGCAAAATCAGGAAGGTTCGGAAACGGAATTTCAGCCGGCTGATTGCACGGGTCTTCAGGATGATAAGGGATTTCGGGATTTCTGACTCCGCAGTACTTAATTCTTTCATTTTCAATATCCTGCTGGTACTGCTCAATAATGGGCTGGATTTCGGCCTGATGCTGATCTTTTTGAGCTTGGTATTCCTGCTGATATGCTTTACGGTATTTTTTTTCGGTTAAATAAAGATCTTTTTCCAGTTTCTCATACCGGCTCAGAAGGGCTTTGGCTTCAGCAACTTTCTGCTGCTTCACCATACTTTCAGATGGGTAGGACCGGCTGCCTGTGTTTTCTGCGGGAAGTCTTGAGGCAAGGCCGATCGGCAAAACACCATCATCATCCATCATCAGGTCTCTTGGCAGTACCACTCTTGCATGAGCGGCTGTACGAAGATCTGGCTGGTCAATATGAAGGGCAATTTGCAGCGCAAGAAGCATGTGCATAACCGTTTCTTTAATATAAAAGTTTTTTTGGGTAACGGCCTGGTAAATCAGATTGTTCCAGAGCAGCAGATGTACCTCCGGTTGGTCAGGCGGAAAGCTCCTTCTCAGCTGGTCAGCCTTTTCCCTTAGCTCATCATCATTGTAATCTGTTCTGTTTCGGGCCACCCACGTCGCAAATTCATACAGAACTGGGTAGTTGGTTTGCAGTTCGTTTTGGGTTCTGATGCATTCTCCGGACTGTTCATATGTTACTGCATAATTTTTTAATAAAACACTTTTGGTTTCGCCGGGGTGGCTCAGGACATGCTGGTAAAAATGGGTGCTTCGGAGCTGGTCTGGAGCAAAAATAAATCTTTTGTCCTGTCCTTGATCATCGGAAAGCTGCGGACTTCTTAAGCTCACAAATCTGAATAATGTTTGTGAGGGTTGGGTATTTGTGGTCATTTTTTGTAAATTTGTCTGTTATAGATGTTAAGTTTTTGAAACTCTTGTTGCAGGGAGGTTCATTTTAGCCTTTATTTTTTAAGGTGGTGTCCGGCTCGGATGTCCACCTTAATTTTTGAAATCCATTTTCATCTTGGTATTTTTGTGTTGTTTGTTCTGAAGCAAAACTATAGAGTAGAAGCGACAGAAACCGTCGCATTTAAAACATGAATCTTTTTTATTTTAATAAATAGGGATTTCCTGTTTAATCAGTAATCTTCAGTGGTTTTTACGGAGCCCACTCCTTACGTGTATAAGCACAATGGCTTATAAATATAGGTATTCATTTATATGCTTATAAAATGTTTACCTGCAGTCTATAATTTGTTTCGGATCAGTTTCTGTACAATTTGATTCAGTAATCCCTTATGGTCATCAACAAAGCATAACCCTGCCTGAATAAGCGCTTCAATATTTGCTTTCTTCACATTGTCCATTGCAGAGGAAGCGTTTTTCAGCGAAGGATTCAGGCGGTAATAATTCTTCTGGTTCCTGTTTCCCAAGGTCCCGAACATCTGCTCCAGCTGATAATCCACCGTTTCCGCATTGGCCGACATCAGCATATCAATGATGGGGGATACCCAGCCAATTTTTCCCGCCCCTGCAAGTTTGGCGTAGGAATAAGGTCTGGATTCAGCCCCGGTCCCAATGGACAGGATCATCATGTCGTTGACTCCCGGATAGTCAACTTTCAAGTTGCTCCTGAGAAGCTCGGCAAAGGGCATTTTCCTGGCCTCCGCATAGGCACAAAGCGCCGGATTGTTCGCAAATACGCCTCCGTCAATAAGGCTGAAATATTGTCCATACAGCGATTTGATGCGTGCCGGTGTAAAGTAGGTAGGTGCCGCCGAGGTAGCCCGGCAGATATCCCGGACCAGGAAATTATCGGTACTTTCTTTGGCATTTGCCGAATTGAAGAGTTTGGCCCTTCGGTTCTCGATGTCGTAACTGGTAATGAGGCAGGGCTTGATGAAATCTTTCAGCTCCAGCTTTCCGAAGAATTCGTGAAGATTGTTTTCCAGATGCGCTTCAGAAATTTTCTCATTGAAGAGTCCGAAAGGATTGATCAGTTTTCCCCAGAATGAAACCTGAAAAATGCTGCCTCCTTTTTCTGAGTAAAGTTCAAGTCCTTTCTGTATCGAATATTTTGCTTTGCGGTTTTCATCCGGACAAAGGATAATAGAAGCGATGAGCGCTCCCGTACTGCTCCCGGCTACGAGATCGAAATAGTCTCCCAGTTTGGCATCACTTCGATCCTGCTGTTGCAGCTGTTCTTCAATATACCGCAGGATAATGCAGGAGATGATCCCTCGGATCCCGCCGCCGTCCAGTGAAAGGATGCTTATTTTTTTCATTGCTGTTGTTTTTAGTGATGGGACAAATGTAGAAGGAGGCTGCGACAGAAGCTGTCGTGATCTGGATGGTATTTCAAAGTTTCATTTTTTTCCGCAGTCAGAAGAGCGGCACATTATCCTTTTACATAGCCGGCTTTATCTTTTGCCATTTTTGACAGAACCCTCCACGTGCACCGTACCTGGGAATTTCCGAATGTAATCATCCTTTTTTCAAAGTGGGGGAGATCTTTGAATTTCTTCCAGTTCCCGCCCCAGTCCCAACCGTAGCGGGCGAATATTTTCACACATTCATTCCAGTCGGCTACCTGGTCCTGATCCCAGTCTTTTGCGGTATCCCAGCTGGCTGCTTTACCGTCAATGATCAGGCAGATATCCACCGCAAGTCCATAATTGTGAATGCTCTGTCCGGGGCCGGCATTGGTGACTTTTTTGCCCGGTTGGGTTCTGCCCATGGCATAAATTGCCGACTGTTCAGCCAAAGTCCTTAGTCCCTGGGTGACCCTTACTTTAGCGCGGCCGTTTAGTGCAGCGTTGCATGCCTCAATAATCTGTTTTACTTCTCCGCGTACAAGGGGATGAAGTTTTTCTGTCCTTTGTAAAGTGATTTTGTCCATGATGTTAATTTATTTTTGATGGACCGAATGTAGACCGGGGATGCGTCAGATGCTGACGTGTATTCCGGGAATGCAATCAATTGAGGTCAGTCTGGGTGACGCCGTCGGTAATACGTTCGATACCAGAACCCTAAAGAAGACGCTCTTCTTACACCCGCAACGCTTCGAATGATCTGTCACATTTCTGACAGTTTTTCACGTGCAGAATGTCATTTTTTCCAGTTTAAGTCCTGGTATATTGTTTGTAAATTCTGAAATGTGATCATTAAATTATTGTTTAACCATTTAAAACCGTTTAAGTTATGTCACTCGTAAAAAGAAACAATGGCAGTTTGCTCCCTGCAAATCCAGGTACCCTGTTCGATGACTTATTCAGCCGCGAACTTTTTAACTGGGGCAGCAACAATTTTTCTTCCGCTTACAGTACCCTTCCGTCTGTAAACATTAAAGAAAATCCGGAAAGTTTTGAAGTGGAAGTCGCAGCACCAGGAATGGAGAAAGAGGATTTTCGGATTACCCTCGACGGCAATCTCCTCACGATCTCTTCTTCCAGAAATGACCAGAAGGAAGAGAGTAATGACCGGTACACCCGTAAAGAATTCAGCTATCAGGCGTTCCAGCGCAGCTTCGAACTCGCAAAAAATGTGGTGGACGAGGAACACATCGAAGCCAGATACAAAAACGGCGTTTTAAAACTGATGATCCCGAAAACCGAGGAGGTTAAAAAACAGGCTCCGCGGTTGATCGAGATTCAGTAATGGTGAACGCACCTGCCAAAAATGGTTTTCCTGATCAGGAAAACCATTTTTTCTTGATATTCGAAATGATTGTGGTAACTTCAGTTTTTAAAAGAGCGTGCTATGAATGAATTGTTGTGGTCGATCTGTATTTTGTGCCTTACGACACTGGGAATCATGTTTCTGCTGAAGAAATTCAACCAGCCTTACCTCATCGCTTATATTATCGCCGGCATTGTGCTCGGACCTTATGGTTCGGCAGTTTTTGTACAGCCGCATGACATAGAGGTCGTGGGTGAAATCGGGATTCTGATCCTCATGTTCTTTCTCGGAATGGAAATCAATGTTCCGGATAACCGGAGCTTACTGATCAAGCCGGTGATCGCCCAAGGCATGAAAATAATCCTGAGTATAGGATGTGCTATTTTAGTGGGGCAGCTCACCGGACTTTCCGCCAACAGCATCATCCTTGTGGCGATACTTTTCGTATTTAACAGTACTGCTGTTGTCAGCGAGTTTTTAAAGAAACACCATACTTTGAAAACAGCCTTCGGAATCATGATCCTGAATATGCTCATCTTCCAGGACCTGCTTCTTGCGCCCGCGCTGGCATTGCTGAAAGCTTTGAATACTCCGGATCTCAGTTTCATGAATATGGTATTTCCGGTGATCGGCTGTATCGCTATTTTCATGGTGCTCAGAAAAATAAGGAATACCCAGGAGATCAGGCTGCCGGCATTTTTCCGGAATATTGAAAATGACCACGACCTCCAGGTCTTTACAGGCCTGTTTATCTGTCTGGGCTTCGGTCTGCTTGCGGAAAGCATCGGTTTAACCAGCGCGTTTGGCAGCTTCATCGCCGGTGTCATTGTAGGCAGGGTCAGGCTGTTTCACTGGCTCGAACATTCCCTGCTGCCCTTCAAGGTTTTTTTTGTTACCCTTTTCTTTGTGTCCATTGGGTTGAGGCTCGATATTGCCTACCTGTATTCGCATTGGGAAATCATTCTTGTCGGGACCTTTTTTGTCCTGGTCAGCAACAGCCTGATGTCTGCCATCATCTTCCGGCTGCTTAAATACAGCTGGAAGGACAGCTGGTACGGAGGGGCACTGCTCTCCCAGACCGGGGAGTTCGGGATCCTGGCGCTCTCCATTGCTTACAAAACCGGGATTATTGAATTCAGCCTTTATAAATCGGGTCTTGGAATCACCTGTCTGTCGCTTTTGCTTTCTACGGTTTGGGTCGCGGTGCTCAAGATGCTGATCGAGAAAAAACCGTTTATCCCCGGAATTTCCAAAAAATAATAACTAAGAGGTTAGGCTGCTTACTTTAATATTAGCATAATAATATATTTAAATTCCATACACTGAGCGAAACCGAAGTGTACCATTTGCCTTTTGCTCTCTTTCCTCGCACCCCGCAACTTAACAGCTCATCACCAAAATACAGTCTGTTTAAAAAAATGATTAATTTTATTGTACTAAAATATCACAGCATGGCAGACAACAGAAAACAGTCAGGCGAACATACCGACATGAGAAAGGTTATTGTGGCCATCAACATGACCCTGGATGGATACTGCGATCATACCGCAATATCGCCGGACGAAGAGATTCATCAGCATTATTCGCAACTGTTGAGGAATGCAGGGGTGATCCTGTACGGCAGAATCACTTATGAACTGATGCAGTACTGGCAGATGCTGCTCATAAACCCCTCGGGAAATCCGTCAATGGACGAATTTGCAGTGGCGATGGATCAGATACCCAAACTGGTCTTTTCGCATGAACTTACGGATACCGGCTGGGCCAGTGCGCAAATTGCTGACCGGCCGCTGGGAGAAACGGTGAAGGAATTAAAGCGGCAGCCCGGCAAAGACATTTTTATCGGCAGCCGGAGTTTAATGAGCCAGCTTGCGGAACTTCGCCTGATCGATGAATACCAGATCTGTGTTCACCCGCTGATTGCAGGAAATGGGTTGCTGCTGTTTGAAAATATCCGCACCAGGACGGCTCTTACCCTCATCAGGACACAAACATTCACGAGCGGTGCAGTAATTCTGTCCTACAAACCTGCGGACGAAACCGTCTGACCGTTTTTGCAGACCTTTCAGAGCCTTTCGTTTTCAGGATTTTCCAGAACATCCTGCTGCGTTTTGGTGCCGAGTTGTTCGGCTAACCCTATAAGAAGTCCTTCTGGCCCGCGGATATAGCAAAGCCGGTAAATGTTCTCGTAATTCACCACTTCGCCGACCATCTCCGCACCGTGCTTCAGAAGTCTTGGCAAGAGTTCGTCAAGGTGATCCACCCGGAACATCACCCTGAGATAACCCAGTGCGTTAACGGGTGCGGTTCTGTGGTCGGATACCACAGGCGGAGTGATGAACTGTGAAAGTTCAAGCCGGCTGTGTCCGTCTGGTGTAACCATCATCGCTACTTCCACCGACTGGTCGCCGAGTCCGGTTACACGTCCTGCCCATTCACCTTCAACCCGTCCGCGTCCTTCCAGGGTCAGGCCGATTTCCTTGAAAAATGAAATGGCTTTGTCCAGGGATGCTACAACGATCCCCACATTATTCATTTCCATCAGGGTGCTTTTTGTCATCATCTGTTTTTTTAATGTTTATGATAAAAATTGAACATCCTCGTCCAGCATCCTTCATCAAACTCAAAATAAAACGCATTTTTATATTGCATAGTATTGTTAAACCACATACTTTTATGGGAAAGTAACGCCGGTGGCGGCAGGAAAGTTGTATTAAGTCGAATTAAAGGTAAGAAATATGAATTTATCGCAATCTGCAGATGCTCAGATCAGTACTCCATTAATTGATAATTTTCGGGCCGATGTGTTGAACGGTTTAAAAAGTTCGCCGAAAAGGCTGTTTTCAAAATATTTTTATGATAAGGAAGGGGATCAGCTGTTTCAGCAGATCATGCAGATGCCTGAATATTATCTCACCGCCTGCGAACTGGATGTTTTCAGGAACAGAACAGGGGAGATTGCAGAAGCGGTCTTTTATAAGGATAGCGCTTTTGACCTCATAGAACTGGGTGCAGGTGACGGCATGAAGTCCGTCTACCTTTTACAGTATCTTGTTGAACGCGAAACGGATTTCACCTATATTCCGGTCGATATTTCGGGAAACATTCTTTCGGTTCTGAATGAAGAACTTCAGAATAAGATGCCCGAATTAAAAGTGGTGCCATTGGAAGGCGAATACTTCAGTATGCTGGATAAAGCTGCCGGACTCTCAGTCCGAAGAAAAGTGGTGTTTTTCCTGGGAGGGAATATTGGGAATATGGAGATCGGAGAAGCAAACAATTTCTGCCGGGAAGTCAGAAGACGGCTGAATCCGGGTGATTTGTTTGTAATCGGTTTCGATTTAATGAAGAATCCGCATACAGTGCTTAATGCCTATAACGATGCGGCCGGTATCACAGCCGCCTTCAACCTCAATCTGCTTTCGAGGATGAACAATGAACTGGATGCGGATTTTAATCTGGATCAGTTTCAGCATTACCAGACCTACGATCCGGTCTCAGGGGCGTGCCGGAGTTATCTCGTGAGCCTCACTGCGCAGGTCGTCCGTATAGGTGATGAGGAGATTGCTTTTGGTGAAAATGAGTTGATCGATATGGAAGTCTCTCAGAAATTCTCTCCCGGACAGATTATGGAAATGGCAAAGAGTGCCGGGTTTCAGATCCGTTCACAGATAGCAGATTCTAAAAACTGGTTTGTAGATTCTGTATGGCAGGTATAATTAAAATGATGAATATGAAATCAAATTCAGTAATGCAGAAATCTGAAACTTATCAGGACTGGGGACAGCGGTTTTCAGCTGTCCGCGACCATTCCGTTGAGATTTGCAGACCATTGGAAATCGAGGATTACGTAGTGCAGCCCATTGTTGATGTAAGCCCTCCCAAATGGCATTTGGGGCATACCACCTGGTTTTTCGAAACGTTTATTCTGCTGCCTTTTTTTCCGGGTTACGAGGTCTTTAATGACCAGTATAATTTTGTCTTCAACAGTTATTACGAAACGGTAGGCGCGCGGGTAATCCGTACTGACAGAGGAAACCTGAGCCGTCCTTCTGTCTCTGATATTTACCGGTACCGAAAATATGTGGATGAAAATATGCGGGATTTTCTTCAGAGCGATCTGATGAATGAACGCATTCAGTCTTTGCTGGAGTTAGGCCTGAATCACGAGCAGCAGCATCAGGAACTCTTACTGACGGATATCAAATATATTCTCGGCCATAATCCGCTTTTTCCTGCTTATAAAAAGGAGAGCGTAAACGAAAATAACCTCAGGAAACAGGCAGAAATGATTGGGTTTTCCGAAGGCGTCTATGAGATCGGTTTTGAAGGGGAGGGCTTCTGTTTTGATAACGAACTGGGAAGACATAAGGTGTATCTGAATGATTTCCAGATCTCGGATCAGCTCGTGACCAACGGAGAATATCTGGAATTTATGGAATCGAAAGGCTATTCCGATTTCAGGCACTGGCATGCCGAAGGCTGGGACTGGGTCAAACAGAACCAGGCCAAATCTCCTTTGTACTGGCATTTTATCAATGGAAAGTGGATGCAATATACCTTGAACGGTTTGCAGGAAATGAATCCCGATGAACCACTCTGTCACATTAATTTCTTTGAAGCTTCAGCTTTTGCTTCCTGGAAGGAGATGCGCCTGCCAACCGAAGCAGAGTGGGAGGTGGCCTCCCCGCATTTTAATTGGGGAAAAAGGTGGGAATGGACCAATTCTGCCTATCTGCCGTATCCGGGATTCAAAAAAGAAGCAGGTGCGGTTGGCGAATACAACGGAAAATTCATGGTCAACCAGACTGTTCTTCGCGGCGCCTCTGTAGCCACGCCGATTGGCCATAGCAGGAATACGTACCGGAATTTTTTCCCGACCGGCCTGCAGTGGCAGTTCACAGGAATACGCCTGGCTAAATAATATTCCATGATCACAGTAGAATCGGTTTCGAAGAGTTTTGGCGGAAGGCCGGCAGTGGATGATATTTCCTTTCAGGCAAATGATGCGGAAATTCTGGTGCTTCTGGGAACAAGCGGCTGTGGAAAAACAACGACCCTGAAAATGATCAACCGGCTTATTGAAGCCGATTCCGGAAATATTCTGATCGACGGAAAAAATATCCGTGACCGGAAACCGGAAGAATTAAGAATGGGGATCGGCTTTGTCATGCAGAATTCCGGCCTGTTTCCCCATTACACAGTCAGGGAAAATATTGCGACGGTTCCGAGGCTGCTGAAATGGGACAGGAAGAAAACCGAAGACCGTACGGAAGAACTTTTAAGCAAACTCCATCTTTCCACCCATCTCCTTTCCCGCTTTCCGAATGAATTAAGCGGCGGTCAGCAGCAAAGGGTAGGGATCGCAAGGGCGTTGATCTCCAATCCTCCCGTCCTGTTAATGGATGAACCTTTTGGCGCGCTGGACAATATTACCAAAGCCGGCATTCATGCAGAATTCAAATCTTTGGAAGAACTGAAGAATAAAACGACTGTTCTGGTTACGCACGATGTTCAGGAGGCTTTTGAACTGGGCCACCGCATCTGTCTGATGGATAAGGGAAAGATCATACAGACCGGAACCTTAAAAGAAATGCTCTACCGCCCGGAAAATGATTTTGTCAGGGATTTTTTTGCGGCGAACCGGCTCTTGTTGGAATATAAGGTCACGGTCGTAAAAGACGTGTTGCCTTTCCTACTCGGTTTTGAAATGGATTTTCCCGAAGACTCCAGTATTTGGACAGTTATCCAGAAATTAAGCGCAGATCAGGTCAATACTGCTCCTTACGAACAGATGGTTCAGGCATTCAACCGTTACAGAAAATTACAGGCCGTATGACACAGCAGGGTTTTTGGCAGTTCGTGGCAGACCAGCACGAAAAATTACTCACCCAGATCACCCAGCATCTTGGGCTGACTTTTCTGTCATTGCTTCTGGCAATTATCGTAGGGGTACCCCTTGGAATTCTCATTGCACGGAAAAGAAAACTGTCAGGCACCGTATTGGGCATTGCAGGAATTTTACAGACCGTTCCGAGCATCGCTTTGCTGGGTTTTATGATCCCGGTTTTCGGAATTGGCGCCACGCCGGCAATTGTTGCCCTGTTGATCTACGCGCTTCTTCCGATTATCAGGAACACCTATACGGGAATTACCGGGGTGGATCCGGCGGTGATTGAAGCCGCTGAGGCCATGGGAATGAACCGGAAACAGCTGCTCTTCAAAGTGAAAATTCCTTTGGCCATGCCGGTAATCATTGCGGGAATACGCACTGCGGCAGTTATCAATGTTGGGGTGGCAACGCTGGCTTCATTTGTGGCGGCAGGCGGTTTGGGAGAATTTATTTTTGGCGGAATCTCACTCAACAATACCAATATGATTCTGGCGGGAGCAATCCCGGCCGCGTTATTGGCGGTGTTGCTGGATAAACTTATCGCTGTTTTTCAAAAGATCAGATATCAGCAGCTCCGGAGATTATGGGTCATTTTTCCCGTGATACTGGTTGTGATCGGTGCGGGGTATTGGTTCAAGACCGGATCCGAGAATAAACTCAAAGCCGGTTTTACCCCGGAATTTATGGGAAGACAGGACGGAGATCTCGGCCTTCGTTCTGTTTATGGCCTAAACGTGCATCCGGAGGTGGTGAATGATGCGGTCATGTACAAAGCAGCTTTTGAAGGCGACCTGGATCTGATCAGCGGCTATTCTACCGACGGCAGGATCAGGGCCTTTGATTTGTATGTGCTGGAAGATGACAGAAAAATATTTCCTCCTTATTATGCAGCACCCATCATAAAGACAAAGACCCTGCAGAAATTTCCTGACCTCGAAAAAACGCTCGATCTCCTGGCCGGGAAATTCAGTGATTCGCTGATGACAGACCTCAATTACAGATCAGATCATCTCCATCAGACGCCCCATAGAATTGCAAAGGATTTCCTAGTGACCACTAAATTATACAGGGATCCGCAGAACGGAAACGCCGGAACCGTGAGAATTGGGTCAAAGATCTTCGGGGAACAGTACATCCTTGCGGAGATATATAAAATGCTTATCGAAGGCTACACCGGCTACCGGGTCGAAACAAAAACAGGCTTGGGCGGCACGAAGATCTGTTTTGATGCCCTGATGAATGATGCCATCGATTTTTATCCTGAATATACCGGAACCGGACTTCTGGTTTTACTGCAGCCTGACCCGAAAACCGTCTCAGCGGTAACACAAAGCGCCGGAACTACTTACGGTTATGTAAATGCAGAATTCCTGAAACAGTATGGAATCAAATGGTTGAAACCCCTTGGATTCAATAATTCCTACGCTTTGATGATGCGCAGGAAACAGGCTGATGACCTGCATATCAAAAGGATCTCTGACCTCAGGAAATATCTGGATCAAAAATAAATACAATGGCTGAAAAATATGATTTCGATGAGATAATTGATCGGAGAGGCACCGATTCCGTGAAATGGGATCTTGCCCAAGATCCGGAGGTGCTGCCGATGTGGGTCGCGGATATGGATTTCCGCACTGCACCAGAAATTACAGAAGCACTGATCAATAAGGTTTCCGGGGGCCTGTTCGGATACGGAAGTATTCCGGAAAATTTCTATGAGTCCATAATCGGTTGGTGGCGGGATGTCCATCACTTTACCGTCAGAAGAGAATGGATCCTGGCCGGGCCCGGAATGATCCCAACCCTGTCTGCCATTGTGAGGACTTTTCTGAAGCCTGGGGAAAGCATGATCATCCAGCCTCCTGTCTACAACCATTTTTTCACGGTCATTGAAAATTGCGGCATGCACCTGGTTAAAAACAACCTGATCTTTGAAAACGGCGACTACAAAATAGATTTTGAGGATTTGGAAACCAAAGCCGCAGATCCCGGCACCAAACTGCTGTTGCTCTGCAATCCCCACAATCCCGTAGGGAAGGCCTGGCAAAAGAAGGAGCTGGAAAAAATAGCCGAAATATGTTCAAGACATGAAGTAATGGTCGTTTCAGACGAAATTCACGCGGATCTGGTGCTGAAAGGGCATCAGCATCATCCGTTTGTAGGGGCGGCTGAAGGTTATGCCCTAAGGCACATCACTTGCGGTTCCCCGTGCAAAACATTTAACCTGGCGTCCTTACCCATCGCCTACAGCATCAGTCCCGATCTTCAGGTGCTGGAGCGGATACGCAAAACGCTGGAGATGCAGGAAACGGCTTATCCGAATCCTCTTGCTGCCGAAGCGCTGATCGCCGCCTATACCAATGGAAGAGCGTGGCTGGAAGAGCTGAAGGATTATCTGGCCGGAAACTTTGAGTATCTGCAGCAGTTTTGCACTGAATATCTGCCTGAAGTCCTGGTCATTCCGCTGCAGGCGACGTATCTGGTTTGGCTCGACTGCAGCGCTTTAAATGAAGATTCAGCCGGACTGACAAAAATATTGCTCGACGAAGAAAAACTGTGGCTCAATCCCGGAACCATGTACGGAGAGTCAGGCGAAGGTTTTATCAGGATCAATATCGCCTGCCCGCGGGAACTGCTTTCCTGGGGATTAAGTCGTTTGAGGAATTACAGGAACCGAAAAGTGGCCGCCGGCTCCTGACTTTAGATTGCTGTAGTCCTTTGGATATTTTTGATGTCCTGAACAGGGCGGCTAGTATGGTAGAACAGTTTTTTCCGCAGAAAAATCCGCGGCTTTAAATTGTACAGCGACAGGTTCAATGGAATGCTGTATCTTCAGGTATCAGTAAAAAACATTTCAATATCCAGCTTTCCGACTGCCAGAATACTTTCCGCTCCCAGATACAGATGTACCGGTCCCGGGATGAAGGAAAGACCTGGAAAAGGACCGCAAAGACCGGGAAAATGTTTGCTGGATATGGGTTTTCCGAATTCGAATTCTTGGACCGGAACTACTCACTCGGATATGCAAGAAACGAATTAAAGCAGGAGAAAAAAGCGACTCAAATCATACAGGGAACGTATTATCTGCTGCGGAACGGAAAGGTGACCGATTCGTTAAAGACTCCCGATGACCTGTATTATAACAGCAATTACAACAATTATTATTTCTCTGCAAAGAACGACACGGTGTCTCTCGGCAGCTGGACCTATGATGATCATTATACGGTAAATACCACCCGTTATTTCCAGCCCTTACTGGTCAGGAGTAAAGGGGAGTGGAAATTTAAAGTCGAGGAAAAAATATACCGGCGTCCTGTCCCGGCAATGGGGCAAACTGCTGACACCGTCAGGGAATTCGTAAATTTTAGGCTGATCAACGGCCGCAAAATGATCTTCAGAAACGGCGCCGGAAGTCTGGAATTAAAACAGGAGATAAAAGATGAGGTTTCGGGAGATGGATGTTATATTCTGGAACAGGGCGGCCGGATTTACCTGATCAGCCCGGGAGTCTACGGCTCTGTGTATATTTCATTCGATGCTGGTACGAACTGGTATCTGTATCCGCGCCCTTTGCAGCCCGGTCGCAGTCTGCTGCTGCAGACCGAAGGGCCGAACGGGCTTTCATATTTCAGCACCGAATCCACAGGCGGAACTTCCGTCATGAGGAAAATATTTTACGATTTTTTGCCCAGATAAAACCGCCAGCTCAGATCTCCACCGCAGCAGGCAATAGGAAAACCCAGCAAAACCAAACCTGCACTGACCACAGCGGCAGTGTGCTCTTTCTAGTCACACTCCGCCTTTATCTCCGCGTTTTAATTCATCATCCAAAATCGAAATCGTTCACCCAACACTAAGCCGGATTCTGAAACTGTTCGGCTACAGCCCTCGTCAATCCCAAAGTATACGTAGCGTTGTCGGCACACACCACTACATAGCTGCCTTTCGGCGCGTGTTCTACCGCATGGTGAATCGCAGTCTGGGTATCGGGTATAATGTTATATTCCTTTTCTGGATCGACCTCATGGATGCCGCGCGTTAAAAGTTCCACAATGGAGTCTTCCGTTCTTCCGCGGAGGTCACGGTCAAACCGGATGATGATTTCATCGTACATCGAGGCCGCAATTCTTCCGAATTCGATGATATCTTCCTCGCGCCGGTCGCCCGTTCCGGTGATGATTCCCAGCTTATATCCCTCAATTTTTTTCAGGTAGCCCGCCAGTGCTTTTAAGCCGTGCGGATTATGGGCATAGTCCACAATAACGTTCACTCCGTTGATTTCCAGTTCGTTGATTCGCCCGGGAGTGGTATCCCCGGACGGAATAAAATTCTTCAGTGCCGCTACCGTACCTTCAAGTGGAAAACCTGACAGATACGAAGCCAGAACAACAGGAAGGAGGTTTTCAATCATAAACCCTGCTTTGCCCTTCCGCGTGATCGGAACTTCTGCGGCATTGCAGATGTAGATCTTTTCCTGGCGGTGGCTGATGTAAATGTCCTGCTCCGGATCGGTGTAAACGGCCGTGCCGCCGACTTCCATATGCTTCACGAAATTTTCATGCCGGTCATCCGAAGAAAATACGGCAACATTGCACTTTAGCTGGTTCTTCATGGCATAGGCAAGTTCGTCTCCTGCATTTAAAATAGCCCATCCATCCTGATGCACCGCGCGCGGAACCACCGATTTTACAAATGCCAGGTCTTCTACTGTATGAATATCCTTTAATCCCAAATGATCTGCCGCCACATTGGTCACGATGGCGATATCACACTGGTCAAAGCCCAGTCCGGATCGGATTATTCCGCCTCTTGCACTTTCCAGAACAGCAAAATCGATGGTAGGATTCTGTAAAATGGTGCGTGCGCTTTGCGGTCCCGAACAGTCGCCGCCGTAAATTTTATGGCCGCCGATGTAGATGCCGTCCGTCGAGCTGAATCCTATCGTCCTGCCTGCTGAATCCGCCACATGAGCCATTAAGCGCGTGGTGGTGGTCTTGCCGTTGGTTCCCGTAATGGCGACAATAGGGATGCGTCCGTTCTGATCCTTCTTAAACATCAGATCAACAATTGGGTCACCTGTTTCTCTCGGCGTTCCGGTCAAGGGATATTGGTGCATGCGCAATCCGGGCGCCGCATTGACTTCGATGATGGCCCCTTCGTTTTCTGACAGTGGAACGGAAATATCAGGAGCGATGATGTCAATCCCACAAATATCCAGGCCGATGATCTGCGCCGCTTTTTCCGCAAGCATTTTATTGTAAGGATGCACCAGATCAGTAACATCTTCTGCGGTACCTCCTGTACTTAAATTGGCCGTCTGTCTCAAAACAACACGCTGTCCCTCAGCCGGTACGGAAATTCTGGACAGGCCCTGTTTTTCCAGAACCGCATCGGTAGCGGCATCCAGATGAATCTTGGTCAGCCTGTTTTCATGCCCTTCTCCTCTGAGCTCATTTTCATTTTCCTGATGCACAAGTTCCGCAACCGAGGACGAACCGTCCCCTGTAACAGAGGCTGGTGAACGTTTGGAGGCAGCGATCATTTGCTGGCCTACAATAATCAACCGGTAATCGGCGCCGGCGATTTCCCTTTCGATGATCACTTTTTCCGAAATTTCCTGTGCATAGAGGAAACCCTCGGTCAGTTCTTCTATACTGGAGATGCTGCACGTCACATTCCGGCCCTGGTTGCCTGTAAGCGGTTTTGTGACCAGAGGAAAACCTAAGTTTTCAGCAATCGATTCCAGGTCCGAGACCTGGTCGGTGTGAGCACCGGGAGGCACCGGCAGGTACTGGCTTTCCAGAAATTCTTTCGTAGCGGCTTTATTGCACGCGATATTAACGGCAATGGAGGAGGTATCTGGCGACATGGCCGCGCTGATGCGCTGCTGATGTTTCCCCTGGCCCAGGATAAGATATCCCGCCGGCCCTTTGGATACGGGAATATTGCGCCTCCGGGCAGCCTGAGTGATAATGGAGGTACTCGGCCCTTCTCCGAATTTGCGGTTAAGGCTGGCGATGTAAGCGCAGGCATTTAAAAAAGAGGCCGGTTCAACCCCTGTAATGAGTGCACTGATGATTTGCCCTGCCGTTTGCAGCGCTGCGGTTCCGCCTTCCTCGGTCCCGTATTCCACAATGCCGTACGAACGGTCTCCGGGGAGGTCGATGATCTCATGATGAAAATTACGGTCCTGAAGAAGCGCCGCCAGACGGATGGTATAGCGGAACAGCGATCTGCTCACGTCCGTATCCGAATGTTCGATTCCGTGGTGGATCCGGAAATATTCCGTTACGCCGTAGTACTGAGCGTTTCCAGTTTCTGGATACAGCGAGGGTTCATATTTAACAGCCAGAACCTGGTGTTTGCCGGACCACATATTGGGGCCCCGCATAATTCTGATATCGTCGAAAATCATATAAAAGTAAGTGGTATAAGTTTTTTTAAGAAGGGTTTGGAAAGCCGGCTTTGAGTTTAAGTGACTGATATCAGCTTAAGTCATCAGTTCCGCTTACCGCTGCAGGAGTGATCTGATACTGGATGGGTTTGAAGGTTCCGCCATTGCTGTCTTCCGCCGAACACGCCGTCAGGCATACCAAAAGGTCCATCTCTGCCCTGAAGCGGACGTAATCTCCGGCCACCGACGTAGGGGGCAGTACAGAGATTTTGCCCTGTGCATCAAACTGCACATTCATGAAAATATTAAAGGCGGTAGGGATATCATCTTCTTTGATGCCCATCGGAGCAAGATTCTTAGACAGATTATCCAGGCAGCTGGGATGGTAACCGGTATGGCTGTACATGATCTCAAACGTTTCTTTGCTGCAGGGGGCGAGAAGGAAATCGTTTCTGCCGTTGGTGTCTTCCACGATCTCCATCATTTTGTGCGAACGGTTGCTCCACAAAAAGTTTCCCGCAGATAACAGGATAGATTCTTCAAAATCCAGTGATTTTCCGGAAGATATTTTTTCTCCAAAGTCGGCAGCATTAAAAAGGACCATATCGCTCACCTGCATGCCAAGCGGATCGGTTACGGTTAATAAATCGCCTTTTTTCAGATAAAAGGCTTTGCCGCTCTGTTTTTCAATGGTAATGGTTTCGGTCATAATTTGAGTTTGGTTTGTTTTTTTATTTGTGGAACGGACATTTCCAGCCTTCTTCTACCTGACGGCCGCTGTACTGTTTGGTTTCGGTATCAGTTCCGTGGTCCCGCAGTACAGGATTGATGCTGCCCTGAAGTTCCTGGTCATTTTTCCGGATCGTATTTCTTACGGCGTGGTAGGTACCCATTTCACGCAGCTTTTCAAACTGATGGTGCAGGTTGAATACAAGGGTTGTAAAAGGTGCCCGGCGCGCCATTCTGGAACTTTCAGGATGTAAACCTACGATATAAAATGCTTTCCCGCCAACACTGAAGCTGAATTGCGGATCTTCCGGATCGTCACTCACAGTAGGGTCCCACGCGGATTCATCAAGATCATGGATCGTTTGAAGTGCCTTCCACAGGGCGGTTTCAAAGCTTTCCTCATCGCGGTAGTGATTATTCGGGAATACGGCCAGAAAGGATTCAAAAGTATTTCCTTCAAAATCATATTGTGCGACATACCGCTTAACGTCCTCAACGAGCTGAGCCAGACTTTCGGTCTCATCGATATCCCGGTATACGTTAAGATTGTACAGCTCCATCTTGAATAAAGTTTTGGCCATAATACACGGATGATCTTCTTTGAGAATAAAATCCTCGTAGCTTTTTTTAACAGATGCCAGAGTGATTTCCGCTTCAGTAACTGCGTTCATAATAATTCTTTTTTAAGGTATTGTTTTTACCGTTACCGGTAATGGTTGGGATTTTTTTAAATAATAATTGAAGATCTGTTTTGGTGATTTACAATCAAAAGACCTGCATCATCATCATAATTCACCCATCATGAATTTGCAGAATCTTGTACACAGAAATTATGCCATATTATTGATCAAGGGCCATTTTTATGATCTGATACATAGCATATAGATGATGCTGGATAATTGATGTTAACGGTATGTTCGAGATTTTAAATTTTTAACTTACCCATGTCCTTCCAAGAGCTGCCTTACACTCCGTCTATGGCATGGTTTAATCAGTTTGCTCTTCTTCAGGGGGATTGAGGATCTTGAGTTTCATCGTGGTCAGGTTGAAAACATCGGTCTGGCTCATGAGGTGCATCGTCATATTCGAAAACGAAAGGGGGGCGCCTTTAATAACGTCAAGCAGGTTGCTTTCCGTAATGCTCCTGCCGTCCAGCAGGATGGCCATTCCGGGACCAACCGCTTCCATCTTGTTCCGGTAGATCAGTAAAGCGGTATTTTCTTCCAGGCCAACGCCCAAAACGGTGGGATTGCTCACCACAATTTCGAAAAGCCGCCCGATTCTGCCGCGCGCTATGAAGTGCGTATCGAAAATAATATTCTTCACCAATCCGAATCCGGTGGTCGTGCTAACTTCCCCTTTGTCTGCCGCTTCGTCGCTGCTGCCGTCCTTCATCATGCTCTCGGAAGCCGCTGCTGCACCGGCCGATGTTCCCGCATAGATAAAGTGGGGATCTTCCAGTTTTTTCAGAAGTAAGTTATAAAATTCGGTTCCTCCAAAGATGGAAGTGAGTCTGAGCTGTGTGCCTCCCGTAAAAAAAACAGCGTCTGCTTTTTGGAGCCGGTCCAGGTTCTTTTTGAGTTCGGCTTCTTCCCGGGATTCGATAATCATGACGCCGGTATTCGTAGCCCCGATTTTTCCGAAAGCTTTCACATATACCTCACCCATTTTCTCCGGGATCTCGGACGCGCTGGTAACAATCTCGATTCGGGATTTTTCCTTTAACCGTGATTCGCAGATGAACCTGCGTAAAATAATTTCATCTGAAAAACCCTTTTTCGGATCCTTTTCACCTTTATCCTCGGCACCGCCAATAATCAGTAATTTGCCTTTCATATTTTTTAATTTTAAACTGTTAAGGATGATCACAATGAACGCATCATATTACCGACCAAGAAAAAGCCTGCTGGCAGGCAGGATGGTAATACGTGTTCTAGGGAACTTGGAGACTTTTCAGACCCAACAAAGAAAATGCCAATTAGTGCAGTTAAATAAAATTAATGTATACCCTTGGCGGCCATGACGCCCACAAATAAGGCCGCCCAAAGAGCAGCCTTATTTTAACAAATCATTTAGTATGAAGAAAAATCAAATATATTAAATTTATAATGGATAGCATAATAATATTCAGAAAATTTGTTTAAACACCAACTTTCTTAATTAAAATGCCACCGCGAAGACCGGATTATTTTATGATGATTCCTCTTTTGAGGTACTGAAAAAATAGGGACGTAAAAGGTCTTCAAAATTGTAAAATCCTGTAGGTTTATTGACGAGGTTTTCAGCGACAAATAATGCTCCGCTTCCGAAGGCTTCACGTGAGATCGACTCATGAACCAGCCTCACCGTTTGATACGGAAAACCGAAAATAACTTCATGTCTGCCTACAATTCCGCCGGCTCTTACGCTGTTGATGCTGTCCGCTTCTACATCCAACGACTCTGCAATCTTTACTGCCGTTCCCGATACCCCCGCCTTTGCTTTAAAATGCTCTTCACTTATTTCAATATCAACATCCGGTGCAATGTTTTTAAGAAGGGAGGCGGCAAATAAAAGATAATTAACGCCCAATGTAATATTGGGGGACCAGAACACTGCGGTTTCTAAGGATAATTCTTCTAAAAATTTCTTTTCCGCTTCCCCGTAATGGGAAATCGCTGAAATGATGGTTATTTTTCTGACAGCAGCTTCCTTTCCATATTGATAAATACCTTCTGCGCCGGAAAAGTCGATGATGGCATCCACAGGACGCTCGTTTAATAATTGACGTACAGTTTGATGTGCTAAAGAAACAATTTCAGCGGGGTCCGGGCTATCAACCTCTAAAAAATCTTTAGCGGTCGAAGTATTTGCGGCACTGTTCCGCAATACCCACTCTAACGAATGTTGATCGCTTCGTAAAATCACATTGGCAACTGCCTTACCGGCCTTACCGAAACCTATTAGCCCTATTTTCATGTAAAAAATTTAGATGGCAGTTTTTTGTCTGCCGATGTTCAGAAGGTGAAAACAAGTGGAAGATACAAAAAATTTACTGCAGCTGCAAACTGTAAATGGGCGACCGTTTCCTACGCATGGGGCAACGCCAACCCGCATCTCTGTAGTACGATCTAAAATCCAGCAGCCTCAATCTGCAGTTATCCGAAATGGCCCCCGACATACCGCCGGGTCAGTTCATGCTGCGGGTGATTAAAAACAGCATCGCAACTGCCATATTCAATCAGTTCACCCAGGTACATAAAGACAACTTTATCTGAGATGCGTTGTGCCTGCTGCATATTGTGGGTAACAATAACAATGGTAAAATCCTTTTTGAGTTTCAGGATGAGTTCCTCAATTTTTTTGGTACTGATGGGGTCAAGGGCAGAACAGGGTTCATCCATCAGGATCACTTCCGGCCTCAGCACGACCGTCCGGGCAATGCACAGCCGCTGCTGCTGGCCGCCGGACAGTTTAACTGCCGGCTTTTTCAGTTCGTCTTTTACTTCTTCCCATAAAAAACTTTCCTCCAGGGCGTTCCGGATCAGCCCGGGGATTTCGTCTTTGGGATAGTTGTGAATTTTCAAGGCGTAGGAAAGGTTTTCATAAATGCTCTTCGGCAGCGGGTTCGGTTTCTGGAAGACCATTCCGATCCGTTTGCGGATCTCGGTTACTGAATTCTGGCGGTCATACAGATCCAGATCATCCAAAAACAGTTTTCCTTCGATTACAGCGTCTGGGGTTAAATCGTGCATCCGGTTGAAGCATCGGAGCAGGGTGGATTTTCCGCATCCCGAAGGACCGATCAGTGACGTGACCTGATTTTTGGGAAAATCAATGTTGATGTTCTTTAGAATATGTTTATTTCCGAAATGAAGGTTCAGATGTTCTGCGCGCAGTTTGATGGTTTCCATGGTCAGTCCTGGGTTCTGTTTTTAAAACGTAAATAAAAAGCAATGCTGTTCAGAAGGAACACAAGCAGGATCAAAACCGTAGCCGTGCCGTATGCCAGCGGCCTGACCTGTTCTATTGCATTGTGCTGGGTCGATAGCATGTATAAATGGTAGGGAAGTGCCATAAATTCCTGAGTAGGCGAAGTAATGACCCCGTTGATGTAAAAGGCCACTCCCGTAAACAGAATGGGGGCGGTTTCTCCTGCAGCCCGCGAGAGCGTTAAGATCACTCCGGTCAGAATTCCGGGCAGTGCTTTTGGCAACACAATATCTTTAATAGTTTCCGCCTGGGTGACCCCCAGCGCCAGTGTTGCTTCGCGCAGGCTGTTGGGGATTCTTTTCAACGCTTCTTCAGTCGTGGTAATGATATAGGGTAAGGACAGCAGGCCTAAGGTGAGACCCGCTGATAAGATGGAAGTACCCAAATGCAGGGCCTGTACAAATAAGGCCAAACCGAATAAGCCGTAAATGATAGAAGGAATACCGGCCAGATTTCTGATGGAGGCACGGATAATATTGGTCAGCAAAGAGGGTTTCGCATATTCATTCAGGTATACCGCACAGGCGACCCCAAAAGGAACTGCAAACAGCGTCGTAATAAACGTGAGCAAAACAGTGCCGATGATTGCCGGAAGAATTCCCCCCTGCGTCATTCCGTGGGTAGGAAAAGAGGAGATGAATTCCCACGACAGGCTCGAATATCCTTTTGAAAAAATATCCCACAGGATAATACCCAAGAATAAGCATACAGTGACTGTGCTGCCGCCAAGAAGCGCCCAGTTCAGGATAAGGTAAATTTTTTTCCGCATCATCATCAGACATGAAATTTTCGAAGACGGTTGGCAAAAAATTCACCTGCAAAATTTACAGCAAGTGTAATCAGAAATAATAAGGCAGCAATAGCAAACAGGGCAAAGTAATGAGTAGTCTGGTAGGGCACTTCTCCCATTTCTATGGCAATGGTTGCGGTAATGGTTCTTACGGAATCCAGAAACCCTTTGGGCATTGCGGCTGCATTTCCGGTGGCCATAAGCACGGTCATCGTCTCTCCCAAAGCCCTTCCGAGCCCAAGCATCACCGCAGCAATGAGCCCCGGAAGTGCTGCCGGGATGGTGACTTTAAAAAGCGTTTCCCATTTGTTCGCCCCTAATGCCAGTGATGCTTCCCGGTGCGACTGGGGTACGGCGTTAATGGCATCTTCGCTGATGGTAACGATGGTTGGCAGCGCCATAACAGCCAGTAAAATGGAACCGTTTAATGCGTTTAACCCGTTTTGGATCCCGAAAACGTAAGACAGGCCCGGACCTACCAGTACAATTCCCAGAAAACCGATGGCTACCGATGGAATGGCGGCCAGCATTTCAATGATGGGCTTCAGAAACATCTGCACCTTTTTTGGGGCGAGTTCCGATAAATAGGCAGCGGTAAAAATGCCCAGCGGCACCGCGATAATCATGGAACCCAAGGCAACCAGCAGGCTGCTGACGAGCAGGGGTACGATGCTGTAATGGGTTTCCGGGTCCCATTGCGAGCCGGTAAAGAAGTCGATGGGCGAAACCTTCAGGAAAAATAAGATGCTGTTCGAAAAGAGCATGATAAAAATACCGGCCAGCAGCGCAATCGTGATGAGCCCCGTACTTTTAAAAATTATGTTAAACAGACCATCGATCTGCTCTCGCTTTCTTGTATTCATTTCATAACAGGATAATAGCCCGACTGTCGGATGATTTTGGCTCCGGCGGCCGATTTTTCGAAATCCAGGAACGGCTTTATTTTTTGATAGTTGGATTTACGGTAATACTGAAACAGCGGCCGCTGAAAAAAGTATTCGCCTGATGCGATGGCTTCTGTATCCAATGGCGAGATGGCCCTCTCTTTGCCATCATACACCGTCAGGATTTTCAATCCGTCGGCATTGCCGTTCAAAATATAGCCCGCACTTACATAACCGATACCCGAAGCATCTGCCTTAATGGCTTCCAGAATTTGGGCGTTCCCGTTCATTTGCTTCGCGTAGGGTGAAAATTTAATATTCAGAATATCCTTTACATAGTCGTGGGTTCCGGAATTGCTCTGCCTGCCGTAAATTGTGATGGGCATTGTGGTATTGGTGACCAACGACCAGTCGGTATATGCACTGCTGAGGATTCTGGACAAAGTTGCGGTGCTAATCGAATCAATGCCAAGCTGATCTGAAACGACGAAAGCAATGGCATCCTGCGCAAACACAAAAGAATCGATTTCAATGTTTTGATGCCTGAACATATTGACTTCCTCCTTTTTGATGCTTCTGGAAGAGTTGGCGATGTCGGTATTGCCGTTTAATAAAGAGGCAAAACCCAATCCTGAACCGCCTCCGGAAACGGAAACCAGCAGCGAACTGTTGGTCCGGTGAAACTGCTCTGCCAGCAGGACTGAAAGATTCACTTCTGTATCCGAGCCTTTGATTTTAACAGTCTCATGGCCGGAAGAACAGGCAGACAGTACAATCATCAATAGCGGCATGACGTATTTCATAACGCTAAGTTAGTGGTATGACGATACTTAAATGTTAACGCAGTGTTATCTTTTCAGGGGACAGGTAAAAAAATATCAGCGTGTGGTGTAAACATTCGGCATCCGCGCCCCGCGATCTACCCTTTATCAACCATAAATGGAGCCAGGTTGTCAAGGGCCCGTTTCTGAATTTCTTCAAAATTTTCGGTATCCAGCCTTCCTTTTGCAATACATCCGTCTTTAAATTGTAACTGATCCGACAGGTAATTCAGGTTGTCGCAGGAATAGTCAATATAAACGTTCGGTCCCGAAAAACTGATCACCAATGTACACGCTGCCATATAACTGTACACATCGGTCCCGGGTTCCGGCCCGTTAAAGAAGATTTTACCGAGGTCGGGGTCGTAAGCCAGAACGGTCGGCAAGTACAGTTTCCCTAATTCTAACATCTTATTGGTAACTGCTGTTTCTTCATGCTGCTTTTGAGTTCTGCAGCCTGATCACTTACATCCACCTGGAGAGGAAATGGATCAGGTCCGCCCGCAGGCCGTTGTATGATTTCTCAAATGCCTCAATACCTGAGCGGTGTTTCTGATGGTCCGGAAATTTTTCTTTCTCGATCGTTGCAGGATGGTCCTCTGCCGCTTTTTCAAGAAAGGCTTCGTGATCCTTAATGCCCTGGCTCAGGATATCGACCTGTTCCTTTTGCTTCCGGATCTGATCTTTAAAATGCTCCGCTGACGAAAGTACTTCTTCCGCTGAGTTCTTCATGGCCACTTCTGAAATGCGGTTGTTCATGATCGACAGTTCATCGGTGTAAAACAGCAGTTTGTTTAACCATGTTTTGTGGTCTTCGTGTAACTCGTAAATGGTCTGTGTATTTTCCATTGCTTTAATTTTAATGGTTAATATTTTATTATTCAAACATTTTTTTCCGGAATCAGTTGACCGGTGGATCGGTCCTTTCATCATGATCTTTCCCGCAAAGCCTTCAGAGCTGAATGGTCAGATACCGGTGATTGCATGTCATTACAGATTCCGTTCCCCTCTGATCTGTTCATTTCTGAATTTTTAAGGGCACCCGATAAATTCAGTTGAAGCCGGGATCAGAAAGTACTGCAATAGTACGCCGGCAGTTGTTAAAAAAAAACGATTTTGATCATCTTATTAAATGATCTTCAGCAGTTAGCGTGTTTGTATTTGGAGGATTTAACAGGCGTAAAAAGACCATTTGGGAAGTGCAGGTAAAAACAGTTCAACCTTCGGAGGCGCTCTGCTTTTTGCTGATAGAAACTTCTGTTCTGCTCCGGATGATCCTTATCAAAATAAAAAAAATCATACGCCGGAAGGGTTTGTTTTTTGAGATTTTCCGGGAGTGCAAAAGGGTGTACCAGCAAAGAAATGAGTGAAGATTCTTCACGCTGCTTCTGAATTCATTCTATTCCTTTTCATCCTGTCATCGCGAGCAGTCGGAACGCCGACGAAGCACACTCATCCTGGTCCAGCAAGTCCATACCTGAATAATTTTTACCTAAACTGGAGTCGAAAATAGGCATGGGACCATTATAACCACTATATTTGCTGATAAATTAATTTCAAATCCATTCATTTATGAAAGAACTAATCGAAAAAATTAATGCAGAGTTCGAAGTATTTTCAAACGAAGCTGATCAGCAATCCGAAAAAGGAAACAAGGCTGCCGGGACAAGAGCAAGAAAATCAGCCCTTGAACTGAGCAAACTGTTCAAAGACTTCAGAAAAGTTTCGGTAGAGGAGTCGAAGAAATAAGACTTAAAAAAAACAACCCCGCTTTAAAGCGGGGTTTGCTTTTTATGATCTATCCCTTTCTTGTGATCTGAAAAAGGGCATCAGTGACAGCGCAGGAGATCAGTAATTGGAAATGCCTGATATTCAGCCGCTTTTAGAAGCCCTTTTCATCAGGGTCAATTTCCATGTGATCCTGTTTTTTGCACGGCGATCATATGCGGACTGAATGGCAAAAGGTACTTGTGTTTTCTGTAATTTTTTGCAGCTTGAAGATTCGACGAAGTCAATGACAGCAACAAAAAATTAAGCAATCTCGCTTTTTGAGAAGCGAAGTGAGAGCATTGCAGCAAACGGAAAGCCAGCCTCACACCATTCCCCGAATTCGCAATCATCCAAAATTCATGTAGACTGGCAGGATACGCGGACATTTTACAATGCCCTGAAAAGGAATGATAAGAAGGTGATTGCCCTGTTCTATAAAAACAACGGCCATGGGATGACGGATGATAAGGCCCAGGCCGACCTTTCCCGGCGCCTGCACGATTGGCTCGACTATTTCCTAAAGGATATACCGGTAGAATGGATCGGTGTAGAAATGAAAAAGGATGCCTAGAAGGCATCCTTTCTTATGTAGGAAATCCAGCTGCTCAAAGCCTTCAGACTTCGCACCCACTGAAAGTTAGGATTCTTCATAAAACAGCGCCAACTAAACCCACTTGTAAACAGCAACTTGCCAGGGAACTCATTACCATTTGAAATCACTTACTCGTTCGATAGAAATCTACTTCTGTGTGAATCCAGATAGTGATGGTTATACGCACTTAAATTTTTAATTCGTTCAATACCTGTGATCCCTATTTTTAGAAAAGCTTCTTTCTCGATGGCATTGGATAGAATGATTCTCCCTGAATTCTCGAAGGTGATTAAATTTCGGTCAAACAATGCATCGTAAGCAGGAGATAATAAGATGCCGTTATGAACATCCAGTTTCTGCCGGTCATCTGCTTGTGCCCACGGTACGATATGCGACGCCACCAAAACCTGAAGATTATCAAATCCTGTAACGGCGCACTTGTATTCCCACCGATGAATGATTCTCTTTCTGTATGCTCCCTGCCCAACCCGAGTATTGACGAAGCGCTCTTTTTGGGTTTCAGAGGGATGATATAATGCGTTGGATTCAAACCTATCAACTGCAGGAGAAATAAGGGCTAGACGGTAAGGAACAGAAATCCCTTTCCGTTGAAAAAAGAATTTTATCCCAATCCGAGGTTCAGAGGAACGATCATACGTTTCAAAATAGTCCACATCAATGACTTCAACCTCTGAAACGAATTTCACATACCCCTTTTTATGCTGTTCGAATAAAAATACCCGCTTTCCATTTCGTTTATGATCTCTTAACGCAAGATTTCCTTTCGTGAACTGCATATCTCCGATCTGTCCTTCTCCTGTATAGGAAAATACATTTGGATTGTCCCACCCATCCTCGTAGCCATGCTGAGAGCCCGAACTTCCGGTGAAAATAAAAATGTAGGGGGTAGATGCTGATGGAGCGATGCCCGATTGCCAGTTGCCCCCATACGGCAAATGTATATCATTTCTTCGATGATAGATTTGATCAGGGATAAAGGGGAGTTGAATCAATATGATGTAATATAAGTCAAATATAGGTTTTTTAATTCAACCCTCTTTTCCTGATCTTAAGCATCGGTTTACGTCCGGCCGGCATTGATCGTCGGCTGCGAAATGACGAGAAATTCAACCACTTGTTTCTTCTTCTTTTTTACTTGGCTCTTGATTCTTCTATAGAGTCGTCATAGAAGTAATCGCAGGAGTATGAGTAAAAAGGCATATATTTATCACTATTAAAGGTGATGAGTTGATTATTATTCAGTAATTATAATTAAAAATTATATATTTGATAAGTCTTTAACCTTAAACCCAAGCTCATATGAAAAAAATTGTACTCTTCATTATTTTCCTGATCTCGCAAACTTTTTTTTCTCAGGCAGATTGCTCTACCGCATTATCGGTTTGTGGAAACTCGAATATTACGTACAGTCCTACCGGTATTGGCGCAGTCAATGAATCTTTGGGAGGATGTCTGAGTTCTGGTGAACATAATTCGATCTGGTATAAAATAACAATTGCTACAAGCGGAACATTAACCTTTAATCTTGTCCCGAATGATCCGGCAGCAGATTATGACTGGGCTGTTTATGGTCCTAATGTTGCCTGCGGAAGCCTGGGGTCACCAATACGCTGTAATGCGGCTACGGTTATTGGGGTTGGCGCTTCTACGGGTCTGAATATGACAAGTACAGTGATTAGTGCTGCGGGAGGTTCAACAACTCCATATTGTCAGTACATGAATGTGTTGGCAGGTCAAACTTATTATTTATACATTGATAACTGGGTGGGCGCAGGAAGTACGACTACCGCACCGTTTTCGCTAACTTGGGGAGGAACGGCAACGATGGCTTCTCCTTTCTATGATCCTGCAATAAGTCCTAATCCTTTTATTGCTCCCGGTCCCGATCACAATGGGGTAATTACCATCTGTACCAATCCGGCAATTTTTGATTTCACAACGCTCTCTGCCGGAATCATCAATGGGAATACAAACTTTTCCGTAACATACCACTATAACACCAATGATGCTTTAACCAACAGTAATCCTATTACAACGGTTACTGTGAATACAGCCAATACGTATTATTATGCAATTCATTATACTGATCCGTTAAATCCTGCTAATCCGATAAATAAGTGTACCCAGACCGGAACAATTACATTTATACAGGGTGCAATTACGGTCAACAATGCAACAGTTCAGGCTTGTAACAATAACAATGCTGGAACGGGGGTCTTCGACCTTACCTCAGTTTCAACCGCCATGTATGCAGATCCAACGGCAACACGGGTGTATTACCGCACGATAACTGACATGAATAATGGCGTAAATCCCATTACAAACCCTGCTGCATTTTTATCGGCAGCTCCGGCAACGGTTTATATGAAAGTCACTACCACTCAAAACTGTACGAACTACGGCACCATTACCCTTCAATTTTATCCGGTTGTGGTGATGAACGATGCTTCCCTAACCACATGCTTTATCGAGGCAAATCCTTCTACAGGACTATTTAATCTGAATAACGCTACAGTTGGCGGCGGTGCGGTAACAAAAACCTATTATCCTTCCTATACTGATGCGGTCAACGGAACAAATGCGATCTCTCCTGCGGCTGCTTTCATCTCACCAAACACAGTGGTGTATGTGAAGGGTACCAACGCAAACGGCTGCACAGGGATTTCAAAAATCACCCTTAATGTGACCCCTCCAAAATACTCGGCAATTTTAAAGGATAAAATCATTTGCGCAGAAGATACCACGACGCTTGATGCAGGCCCTGGATTCAGCACATACTTGTGGAGTACTGGCGCAACGACCTCTTCTATATCAAATGTAAGCGTAGGTTACTATTGGGTAAATCTTACAGCTAATGGATGTGTAACCCGACAGACGGTAACGGTTTCAGCATCTTCAGGTCCTGTTGTTTCCGGAATCGATATTGCAAACAATACCATCACAGTGAGTCTAATGGGAGGCACGCCACCTTACAAATACTCTCTGGACAATCTTCTGTGGCAGGATTCCAACACTTTTACAAACGTACCGAGAGGGAAAAACATGATCTATGTTAAAGATTCATATGACTGCGAGCCTATCGCTGTTGAAATTACCGTTCCGAACCTGGTAAATGTGCTCACTCCAAATAACGACGGAGTAAATGATGTAGTAGATTATTCAGCCCTGGCTTACAAACAAAACCTGGTCTTCAATGTTTATGACCGTTACGGAAGTAAAGTTTTCCAGGCAGATAAATCGAACGGCTATAAATGGGACGGAAAACTTATTGACAGACCATTACCTACTGGCACGTACTGGTATTCGGTAACATGGAACGAGCCGAATGCAGCCAAAACCCCGGTAAAATTCTCTGGATGGGTTCTTGTTAAGAACAGAGAATAGCTCATTCTAAATAAAAAAAGGAATCCGCCTCAGTTCTGAGACGGATTCCTTTTTTTAATTGATCTTATGCAGTCGTCTTTGAGTACTTCGCCCTTCCTTTTCCTTGACTCTTTTTCCTTTTTACTTGGCTCTTTACCATTGGGAATGCTTGCAAAGAGCAGGATACCCCGGGGATACTTCACCCCAACTGTACTCTGAAATCGGACATCCGCACCAAATTCGGACAAAGGGGTATATTTCCGGCAAAACTGCGCTTTGCGGATAAAAGATCATACAGCGGCTGAAGGCTCCTGCGAGGCATCAAGCTCCGTCCGGTCTGCATTGGTCGACGGCTGCGAGATGACAAGGAATTCAAGCACCCCGGCCGTTTCATTGGCAATATAATGCGGGGTCTTTGGATGGATCAGGATGCCCTGGTGTTCACCGACCGTGGTGGTCTGCCCGTCTGAGTAAAAGGTCGCCGTACCTTTCAGCACGTAGAAAAACTGCTGCGCCTCGGTATGAAAATGCAGCTGCTCCCGTGTCCCGGCCGGCATTTTTTCCTGCTTCACGGAAAGCCCGGGCGTGTCGGCCAGGATCCAGCTCTCACACTGCTCGCCCCAAAAATAGTGCGCTGCGGTCTGCTGATCGGTTTTTCTGTCATAAGCCTGTTTTTTAAATCGGCGACTGTCATAAAGCTACCGGTGATCAGTAATAAGATATGGCCCATACCGCTAACGGGTCCATGAATGGTTCCGGATAAAGTGATGAGGAAATCCGGTCCCGTACCTTCCGCTTTAGCCCACAGCGCTGCCGTTTTCGGCTATTTCCTTCAGCATTCTGTTTCGTTCCTCCAAAAGCTTCTGCATGTGTTTTTTTAAAATAAGCATATCGAATATTTTCCCGATAAAACCGAACGGAACTTCATAATAAAACCGGTCTTCCATCTCAGTCTGTTCTTCACCCACCATCACAAAATGGTGCTCGTGCCGCATGCTTTTAAAAGCCCCTTTCGTCATTTGGTCTTCGAAAAAAAAAGGTGCTTCAAATGCAGTGATCTTCACAGACAGCTGCTGTCTGATCATAAAATGATCCGCTTCCCACGTGATCTCATCATGTAGATCCGCCCAGCCTTCCGTTTTTCCGCCCACTGCCACTTCTTTGGTTTTTTGAGTCGATAATTGGTGAAATTCGATATTACGGGCCAGGTCAAAACATTGCTGGGCCGGGGCATTGATGAAGGTTTTTAAATTGATCTCTCGCATGGATGCAGAATTAGCCTAAGCCTTGATGTATTTTCGCCGGTGGTAACAGGGGTGGGTAAAGATAACAAAAAGACCACGAGAATAAACTTCAAAAAGTTCCGGCATCCTTATTTTAGAATTTATTGGGAAGTCATTTTAATGGTTTTCAGCCACCGTTCCACAAGGTTTTCCCAGCCGGCGATCGGCAGTTTTTGCCAGTCCTTAACCTTCATCGCAGATTCGTTGAGGCCGAAAGCGTGCCCGCCCTCCGCATAAACATGGTATTCCGCCGGAACGCCTGCTTTCTGCAGGGCCATATAATACACCAGCGAATTTTCAATAGGGTCGATCGGATCATTTCCGGCCTGCAGAATAAAGGTGGGCGGGGTTTCCCGGTCCACAGGAAGGTCAGTATTGAGTTCGTATGGTTTAGTCGTGTGGAAGGTCATATGCCCCGGATAGAACACGATGCCGAAATTGGGTTTGCAGCTGATGTTATCAAGATCATCGGTCGCTGCGTACGCCCTTTTTCTGTAGTGGGTGCTGAGGTCCGCCACCAGATGTCCGCCAGCGGAAAAGCCCATGACACCGATCTTCTCAGGGTCAATATTCCATTCTTTTGCACGCGCGCGGATCACGCCAAGGGTTCTTTGCGCATCCTGCAGGGCAAGCGGTTTGACCGGGTCTTTTTCGCAGTCGCATTTTTCATCATAGTGCGGTCCGGAACCGGGAACGCGGTATTTCAGCAGGATGCCGGTGATCCCGATAGAGGCCAGCCATTTGCAGATTTCATTTCCTTCCAGGTCAATGGCCAGCTTGGTGTATCCGCCGCCCGGAAAAACAATGACGGCCGCTCCGGTATTCTTTCCCGTGGGTGAATAGATGGTCATCGTTGGGGTGGAGACATTCCTGACCATGCCGTCATGGTAGGTTTCGGTTCCTTTGATGAGTCCGGAATCAGGAATGGAGTTGGGCCATACCGGAATGGTGATTGGAGCCTGAGCCTTTCGGGTCTCGGCCCGGCTTTCCGGTCTTTCCTGTTTTTTCTCGCAGGAGTGGAGACCCAGAAGGGCTAAAGAAAATAATAATGGGATGCTGTGCCGGTTCATTGTACATGATATTTAAACTGATTTTACAGTACTTTTTAGGACTGACTAGGCTTTAGCAGCTGCTATTGTGCCCTTATCCAAAATTTAAAGACGAATTTTTGGACATCAGATACGATGTGAGGTGTTTGATTTTATGATCCTCCAATACAAATACATCACAGAATACTGCGTCCAGTTGATTTCCGTTTTTCATCACGCCCTGAACAGCACCCTCAGCAATGACCACGTTTTGCTCTTCAACCAATCTGTAGATCTGTATTGTTGGACTTCCGACAAAGTTTTCGTTTTCAATTTCCTGATCGAATTCTTCTTTTCCGGTATGTCTGTAAATTCCCGGCATTTCCCAAACGACATCATCCGTCAGACAGGAAAGTATTGCTTCATGGTCGCTTTCTCTGAAACCCTGAATGTATTTTTCGACGGTTTGTTTATTCTCAGACATACAATTTAAGTTAATTATTGCTAATTGCTCATCGCATTGCAGATAAATCAAATATACGAATTATTTGCTATGATTCTATAATTTTTATCTGGTGGTCAGTGCATTACGATACACATACTGGTTGACTGATCACCTGGGAGCATCAGCCTATAATGGATTCATAATATGAAGAATAAATGTTGAAAACCGGTACAATGAGAGGGTAAAATCCATAATTCAGAATCCGTAATCCAAAATCCACCATCAGGGGACAATAAAAAAGACAGCCTTGCAGCTGTCTTCTTTATGGGGTGACGAGAGGATCTATTTCTTCATCACTTTAATGACCTGTGTAGACCCGTTCTGATCGGTTAAATTCAGCAGATATATGCCGGTCTTCAGTTCAGACAGATTGATTTTGGATGCCGGTTTCAGAATGGTTTTCACAACACGGCCGGTCATGTCCAGAACGGTTATTGATTTGAGATCACGGACATCAGAAATAGTAATGATGTCGGTAAACGGATTCGGATAGATCTGCAGTTTCTCTTTCCCGGTTTCTGAAGTGGAAAGACACGCGCTGTCAACGGTCGCTACAACAGGTTGGGATGCAGACTCACATTTTGTGGAGATCTTCCAGTCATAGAAATAGTAGTACAGATCGTTACGCGCAGTATTGGCTGGTGCTGTACTCAGGGTACTGGTATTGATGGACACCACGCCGGGTACCGTAAACGGATAATTGTAGCTTCCGCCGGGTGCATTGGCGCTGGGGTCAAAGGCCAGTCCGCTGATTCCGGTAAAACCTCTCGGTCTTATTTTATAGTTCGTTCCCGGAAGCATGGTGAATCCTAAATTAACCACCTGTGCTACGGCACTGGCGATGGGTGCACCGGTGGTATTTACCGTAACGGTATGCAGGATATTGTTGTTCCCGTCAATCACATCAATGGTTACAGTTCCTGATGCACTGGTAGAACTGATCGGGTAAATCGTTACACTGCTTAAAGTGAAAGGACTCAGCACATCAAAGACCAGCCCGAAATTGGTGACTCCGGAACCGCTGGTCGGCGACGGTTCAAAAGTGGTTTTCCCCACCGGTATATTGCCCGTACCGACAGAGGCGGTCGCATAATAAGTGGTGGTAGTAGTAAGGGTCGGGGTGGTATACGAAGGTCCGGTACCCACTTCTGCACCTCCTCCGTCATACCAGTGGATGGTTGCTCCCGAGTCGGCCGTGGCGCTGAGTGTAGCGGTATTGTTCGGACAAACCGTAGCGGGAGTGGTACTGGTTATAGCGGGTGGAGCACAGGTGCTGAACACGTATACCGCTGCCGGGGTCCATGCGCTTTGATCCGTTGACGAACATCGGGACCGAACCCACACATAATATTGCGTTACGGGCTGAAGATTGGTGATCGTGGTTGGGGAGTTAACCTGAGTCAGCTGAGGTACCGTTGTAGAAACAGGTGCAACATTCGACGTACTGTAATATACATCATAGCCCTGGGCAGGAACAGAAGAAGGGGGTGTCCACGAAATCTGGGCGCTCGTAGCTGCCTGAGCGGTCACCGTTACGCTGGTTGGGACCATACAGCTGGGAATCTGTTCCCAGTAAACATCATCATAATAATAGGATTTTCCGTCTGACGGAGTTCTGGTGGCAAGTCTTGCACCCGCAGGAACGCTGGTCGGCACAGTCACCATATAGTCGGTCCATGGGCTGTAAGCGGTATTGGTAATATTCAGAGTCTGCAGACTCACAAATGTACTGGCATCTGCAGCATTGGTAACATATCCCACGTCAAGCGTTCCCGGTAATGAACTCACCCTCACTTTCATACGGAGCCAGTGGGTGCCTGCATTGATATTGCTGAATTCAGACAGCACAACAACAAGGGGTGTTTGGGCAGCAGTGGTGGTCTGAACGAGGTTTCGTGTTCCTGAAAACGGGGAAGTGGAGGAGATGGTTTGCGTGCCCGGAGTGGTAGCAGGTACGATTCTGGCCCAACAGTTGGGTACAATGCTTCCCGTTGCATAACTGTCGAAATTTTCAAACAGTGAACTTACCGCAATACATGGGGTAGTAAATGGTACCGAAACAGCGGTCCATGCGCTTTGGTCTAACGCAGAGCATTTCGATCTCACCCACACAAAATAGTTGGTGCCAGGAGCAAGGCCGGGGATGAGTGCAGAAACTGCGGCTGAAGGAACACTTACTGAATTGGAAGCATCCAGAACAGTACTGCCGGTAGGTGCAGTGTTGACAGTGCTGAAATAAACATCGTATCCGCTGCTGGCAGGGGTCGATGAAGCAGTCCAGTTGACAGTAGCGGTTGTAGCGGTGACAGGATTGACATTCACCGCGGTTGGGGCCAGACACGTGGGCGGAAGCCAGGTGTATGTAAAACCGGCAGCCGGCATTCCCGGCGGATCATTGACGGTATTAAAATTCTGGGTACTGGAGTTGGCCGTACCGGCTGTGCTCTCCATATATTTCACACTGGTGGCATTCATCCGATTGTTGAAGTCTGCATTGGTGGCACCTCGAAGTCCGTTCTGGAGGGTAAAAGTGATGGCTGCAGATCCTGCAAGATAGGTCCCGCCCGCATATACTACCGAAATGGCATTGCTGGTTTCTTTAAGCCGTATTTGGTATGAAAGTACATACACCTCCGTAACAGAAGTACTTTGTGAGGGCCGGAAATTCTTCCATTGAATGACCATTTCCCGGTTCGGAGCGGTGCCTACGGTTTCCCATCGGATCTCACCGGTTCTTCCTGCAATATCGAAGACCGCATTGGTATTTCTGCTGAAAGCAGATACGGCTCCGTCGTAGGCAATACTGCCGGATATCGGAGTAGCAGTAGTGGGGGTGGACTCGACGGCTCCGAAGGTCAGAAAGCCGTTCGTATTAACACTGATATTCGTCACCGGAGCACCGTTGAAGAAAAAAGTGAAAGAAGGGGTAAACGCATAAATTCCGGCATCAAGGCTGGTTGCAGATGTGTTTCCGGTCGCAGTGGCAAGCACCGTTCCTCCGGTAATTTCCGTATAGGTTCCCATAGAACTGGAAAAGGAATACAGACTCACCTGAGCTTTCAGAGATGACCCTGAGAAACCCAGTAAAAACATAAAAAAGAGACTTTTAAACACAAAAGGCCAATTTTCTGTTTTAGTTTGATTTTGGTAGATTTTTTTCATAAATCAGGTTTATTGTAACGTAAAAATAAATACAATTTACTAAAACTGCAAATATTATTTTCAGAACATCAGTATGTTTATGCAGCGTGGGGCATATGAAATTCCATCGGTCACCCTTCAGGGTCGGGGCCAAAGCCGATGAAATTTTCCACCCGCCAGCCTTGTATACTGATTCTGACCGGCAGGGTTGGACAAAGCCGCTGAAAAATTTTCCACCTGGAGTGCCCGGCCCGGAAGGGAGCCAGCTGGAAAATTTTCTACCACACAGGCAGGTCTACGTATTTTTCCTGAACCACCTTAAAAATTCCATCGGTCACCCTTCAGAGCTGGGGCCAAAACCGATGAAATTTTCCACCCTTTTTTGATGTTAATCCTTCTCAAGGAATAACACAAATCAATAATCCCAAAGATTTTTTATGTCATAAATGCTAATTTTATTTAGAATCAATAAAAATAATAAAAAATAATATTTACATTTGCATTCTTATTTAAAACCATTCCAAATAACCATGAAGAAAATTGTAGTACCCATTGCCCTGTTAATGACGGCTGCCAATGTGCTGGCCCAAAAAACTGACACCCTTAAAGCGGAGGACATCACCGAGGTGATTATCAATCAGACAAAGAAATACAAGAATGAGAATGCATTCGCGGTCTCCAAATTACCGCTGAAAGACATCGAAAACCCTCAGGTGTACAACAGTATTCCCAAGGCAATCCTGAAAGACCAGGTCTCCACGAATTTTAAAAGTGTGCTGACAAATGCCACCGGAATCACCCGTCTTTGGGAAAGTACCTCCCGGGGCGGCGACGGTGCAGAATACTACACCATGCGCGGTTTTTCTACCCAGTCGCGGCTGGTGAACGGTATGGCGAGTTTTAACAACGGCGGACTCGATCCTGCAAATATTGAAAATATTGATGTGATCAAGGGTCCCGCAGGAACACTTTATGGCGGCTCCCTGGTATCCTACGGCGGATTGGTGAACATCCAAACCAAAAAACCCTACGATCATTTTGGTGGTGAAGTAAATTATATCACCGGCACAAATGATTTGCACAGATTCACACTCGATGTGAATGCCCCCGCATCTGCTCAACTTTCGCTACGGCTCAACACTGCTCTTCACTCTGAAAATTCATTCCAGGACCGGGGCTCGAACTTATCTTTTTTCCTTGCTCCCTCACTTAAATATGCAGCTACAGATCGTCTGACCTTTTTGGTAAATACAGAATTCAAGAATAATGAGGCGGCAAATGCGCCAATGATTTTCTTAAGCAGATACTTGCCGCTTTCATTTAACAGTATGGATCTATTTGAAGAAAATTATAAGAAATCGTACACCAGCAGCGAACTCACAACTACCAACCCCAGCTTCAGCATACAGACCCAGATGATTTACAAGCTTTCTCCCCAGTGGACTTCCCAAACACAGGTTTCAACGAGTTCCAGCAAAGCTATGGGTTATTACCAGTACCTCTGGGACGATTCCAACGGCGACAGTTTTACCCGCTTTCTTTCTAAAAGCAACAGCAAAACGCTTGCGTCTGGCATACAGCAAAATTTCATTGGGGACTTCAAGATAGCAAATATGAGAAACCGTCTTGTGGTAGGACTCGATTATTTGACTACCAAAGTCATTGCCAACGATACTGGTTGGACCACCTTAGGAGTGGTGTCTTTAGTCAACCAAACCGATACAGGAATTCTTACAAAATCCGCTGCAGACTTAGCGGTAGGTGCTTTAATTGCTGTTCCGCAAGCTTCCGCAGAGACCAACATTAAAAGTGCTTATTTCTCCAATGTGCTCAATATTTTACCTGAGTTGTCTGCTATGGTGAGCCTCCGCGTCGACAACTTCAGCGGTAAACCCAACCAGTGGGCTGAAGAAGAAATCGAGAACCAGACTTCACTTTCCCCGAAATTGGGACTCGTGTATCAGCCGATATTAAATAGATTGTCTGTATTTGCCAATTACATGAATGGTTTCCAGTATCTGTCGCCTTCAAAGGTAACGGTACCGGGTTCGTCTGAGACAAAGCTTATCATTTATGATCCGGAAAGAGCCAACCAGTGGGAAGTTGGGGCAAAGGCAAACTTAATCGCTAATAAACTTTCTCTTACAGCCAGTTACTACGACATTGCCGTTACGAATAAGATTGTATCCAATCCAGGAACCGATGGCGCGCTGCAGGGGGGTAAAGTACTCAGTAAGGGTTTTGAATTCAGCGCGGTCGGAACTCCGGTTGAAGGCCTGAATGTAATTGCAGGTTTCAGCCGCAATGAAAGTGAACTCGTAAGTGGTGATGTTACCTACAATGGTTTAAGACCCGAAGAAGCCGGCCCCGAGACCCTCGTCAATTTCTGGGCGAACTACAAAGTGCAGCAAGGCATGCTGAAAGATTTGACGGCAGGTTTCGGCCTGAATTACGCCAGTGAGCATAAAACCCTTAACCGCCATATCATCGGAACGTTTACGCTGCCAAGCTATACCGTGATGAACGCCATGGTAGGATATTTCCCCGCAAAATATAGCATCGCCTTGAAACTCGACAACCTTGCCAATAAAAAATATTTTTCCGGCTGGAGCACGGTAACGCCGCAAAAACTGCGGACCCTGTCCCTTTCATTGGGATTTAATTTTTAGAACATTCCTATCAGTTTTAATATTCCGGAAGTGGTGGCATACCGTTGCTTCCGGTTTTTCCACATCAAAATGAGAAAAAAACTTCACCATATCAGAACTTCAAAAAAATCATTCATAAAGACATGGGCCGGCAAACTGCACCTGTGGTTCGGTCTCAGCATCGGTCTCATTGTATTCATCGTCAGCATTACGGGCGCACTCTATGTCTTTAAGGATGAAGTGCAGAACCTTCTTCGGAAAGATTACCATTTTCACGCCGAGTCCGGTATTGAAACAAAAAAAACGCTGCCCCTGAGGGTTCTGGAAGAAAAAGTGAATGAGCAGACAGGTGAAACATTCCCGCTTCACTGGGTCGATATTCCGTTGGACAAATCCAAGACCTACAAATTTTATTACTACGAAAATAATCCCGAAGCCTGGAATTACTTTGATGAGTTCGTCATCTACAAAACCGCTTATGTAAACCCCTTTACCGGAAAAGTACTCTCGGTACAGGATGAAAAGAACGGGTTCTTCAATATTGTGAAATTCATCCACTGGAGTTTCCTCCTGAAGTCGGAGTGGGGGAAATACATCGTTGGAATTCCGGTATTCATTTTCCTTTTTATGCTTATTTCCGGAATCATCCTCTGGTGGCCCAAAAATAAAAAGGCCCGTAAACAGCGGTTTTGGTTTCACTGGAAGAACATAAAAAGCTGGCGCCGTAAGAACTACGATCTTCACAGCATTGTGGGGTTTTATGCGTCTTTTCTCGCGCTTATCGCGGCCATAACTGGTCTCTTTTATTCTTTTCTCTTCATTCAGTCGCTCATGTACTTCCTCTTTTCAGGCGGAAATACGGCCTATCCTGATTATTCACATTTCAAAACCACCGCCCCGAAAGAAATGCGTAATGCCGGCACCCTGGATAAAATTGCCGCAAAGGTGGAGGAATTGTATCCCACCGTATCTGCATACAGTATTGATTTCGGGCATCCGCATATCGATGATCACGAACATCCGAACTACGAGGTTTTTGTAAAACAGCTGGATTATTCCTACTACATCAACCACCAGATTATTTTTGATGAGAATTCAGGCGAAATGCTGCAGAACCGACCTCACCAAACAAAAGACTTTGGACAGAAGTACGTTGCTGCAAACTATGACATCCATGTAGGTGCCATCCTCGGGATATGGGGAAAAATCCTGGCCTTTATCGTAAGTCTCGCCTGCGCTTCCCTGCCGGTGACCGGATTTCTGGTCTGGTGGGGCCGTAGGAACAAAGTAAAAAGAACACCCGCCTGAAATAAGAATCCTTTACCCAACGTGATGAGAGTGTTCGTGTTTTTTTCCCTGACCTGATTAAAAATTTCATCGGTCACCCTTCAGGGCCGGGCCCAAGCCGATGAAATTTTTTGACTGTCACCCATTTTTAATGCTCACCCTGTCGACCAAAAGGGACGGGCAAACCGCTGAAAATTTCCACCTGGATTGCCCTGAAGGGAGCCACCTGGAAAATTTTCTGGATCCGGAGACGTTACCTGCTTTGAAGGAAGGTCCGTGTATTCTTTCCTGAATCACGTTAAAATTTCATCGGTCACCCTTCAGGGCTGGGGCCAAGCCGATGAAATTTTCCACCCGCCAGCCTTGTATACTGATTCTGACCGGCAGGGTTGGACAAAGCCGCTGAAAATTTTCCACCTGGAATGCCCCGCCCTGAAGGGAGCCAGTTGGAAACTTTCTACCACACAGGCAGGTCCTTGTATTCTTTCCTGAATCACGTTAAAAATTTCATCGGTCACCCTTCAGGGCTGGGGCAAAAACCGATGAAATTTTCCACCGGTACATCCTTTTATGCTGACCTTCCGAAGTAGGGAACTGGGCAAAACGATGAAATTTTTCAACTCCTCCCTTTGGTGGTCAGGCGATTTACGTTTGAGATTTCAATTCTTCGATTTTATCACCGATTTGCTCCAGAACTCGTTCCATATGGGTCTCCACCTCCAGATTGGTAAATCTGATAATAACCAAACCCAGTTCTTCCAGGATTTTCGTTCGTCTGCCATCTTTCGGGATTTGTTCCGGAGTGTTGTGATAGGCGCCGTCAATTTCGATAATCAATTGGTATCTGTGGCAGTAGAAATCTGCAATATAAATATGGACAGGATGCTGTCTTCTGAATTTTAATCCTTTGAATTGTCCCTGCCTCAGTCTCTCCCAGAGAAGTGCTTCACTTTTGGTAAGATTATTCCGCAGCACTGACGCTTTAGCGAAACCCTCTTTCGGAGCGCCCTTCCACATTCCGTCGTCGCGATGAGGTCTTATCTTTTTCACAGTCTTTGTTTTTTAAAATTAAAGTTATAAAAAATTTCATCGGTCACCCTTCAGGGCCGGGGCAAAAACCGATGAAATTTTTCCATCTGAATCCAGGCGTTTACCAAAACCGGCTTAGAGGAGAAGCTACTCTTAAGTATACCAACTCCCACTCTAAAGCCACCTTAGTGCATGGGAGTGCCTGAAAAGGGAATCATGTACTTCATCTGAAAAATTTGCGAAGCTGAATGAGTAGCTGCAATGGATAAACTCATCATTTCCTGCTCCCATTTGGCTTAATTTTGGCTTCTGTTGCAAAAACTTTTTGTGAAAAACCCAACTTTCATCCGCTTTACCGACAAAGGTATCTACTGCATCCCGGGGAAATTTTATCTCGACCCCTGGAAACCGGTGGATATGGCGGTCATCTCCCACGGTCACGGCGACCACGCAAGATGGGGGATGAAGAAATACCTCTGTCACCATTACACAAAACCTATTTTAAAACTCCGGATCGGGGAGGATATCGAAGTCCAGAGTCTGGGATATGCCGAAGAGATAAGCATCAACGGCGTAAAGGTTTCCTTTTTTCCCGCCGGTCACATCGTCGGCTCCTCCCAGATCAGAATGGAGTACAAAGGCTACGTCATTGTCTTCTCCGGTGATTATAAAACGGATGACGACGGGCTTTCAACGCCTTTTGAACTCGTAAAATGCAATGAATTCATTACCGAAAGCACTTTCGGGCTGCCCATTTACAACTGGCTGAAACCGGAAGCGTATTCGGAACTCATGCAGTCCTGGGTGGAACAAAACCGCAGCAACGGAAAAACCTCTGTCTTTATCGGCTATTCTTTGGGGAAAGCCCAGCGAATCATGAAATCGGTGGAAGGCAGCGGAAAAATTTTTGTGCACCAGTCCATCGCGCGGCTCAATGAAGGGATTGAATCCGTGGGCATCGACCTTCCTGACTATGAAACGGTGAATTTCATCGATAACATCAAGGAGGTAAAAGGAGAGATCGTCATCCTGCCGCCGGCCCTGTTTGATTCCAATGTCATCAAAAAAATCCCGGAACGCGCCACGGCCATCTGTTCAGGCTGGATGCAGGTGCGTGGATCCAGAAGGTGGCGCTCTGCAGATGCCGGATTTTCCATTTCCGATCATGCCGACTGGAACGGACTGATCAATACGGTGAAAGCCACTGGAGCGGAAAAGGTATATGTGACCCATGGTCAGACCGCTGTTTTTTCAAAATATCTGAATGAACTCGGAATCGATGCCGTAGAACTTCAGACCATTTTCGGTGACGAAGAACTGGAGGAAAAAGAAATCCTCACAAAAGAATAGGCTGCATGAAAGATTTTGCCCAACTCATCAATACCCTCGACAGTACGAACAAGACCAATGCAAAAGTGGATGCAATGGTGTATTACCTGCAGACGGCCAATTCAAGTGACCGTTTGTGGTTTCTGGCTTTGTTTACAGGAAAAAGACCCAAAAGACCTGTCAATACGAATCTTCTGAAACAATGGGCACTCGAAATCACCGGGCTTCCCGAATGGCTTTTTGTGGAATCGTACTCTTCAGTGGGTGATTTGGGTGAAACCTTATCCCTGATCCTGCCCAATCCGAATGAAACCATCGAAAAGACCCTCACCCAATGGATGGCAGAACTGATTGCCCTGAAGGATCTGACTGATGAGGAGAAGAAAGCCTACGTGCTGGAATCTTGGAACGGACTCAACCACCTCGAACGTTTTATATTCAATAAACTCATCGGCGGGAGCTTCCGCATTGGCGTATCGAAGAAACTGCTCATCAACGCCCTCTCCAAATATTCGGGCATCGACGCCAATATTCTGATGCACAGCATCATGGGAAAATGGAAGATCGAGGAAGAAGATTTTGAAAACCTCATTCAGGGAACCAATATCAATCCCGATGATTCCAAACCCTATCCGTTCTGTCTCGCGTATCCGCTTGAAAAGGAGATCGAAGAACTCGGCGACCGCCAAAACTGGCAGGCGGAATACAAATGGGACGGCATCCGTGGGCAGTTCATCAAACGGAATGAGGAGGTCTTCATTTGGTCCCGCGGTGAGGAACTCGTCACCGAACAGTTTCCGGAAGTCGTATCCGCCCTGAATGAAATGACCGGCAATTTTGTCATCGACGGCGAAATTCTCGTCGTGAAAGACGGTCAGGTAATGAATTTCAATGAACTTCAGAAACGCCTCAACCGAAAGACCATTCCGAAGAAGATGCTCGAAGAACTCCCGGTAAAGATATTCGTCTACGATATCCTGGAACTGGAAGGGGAGGATCTCCGTGAAAAACCCCTCACAGAGCGAAGGCTGCTCCTGGAAAGCCTCATCAAAGACCATCCGACCGGAAACATCCTGATTTCAGAAATCGTAGATACAGAAACTTGGGAGGAGCTCACTGAGATCCGTGAGCAATCACGGGACAACAATTCCGAAGGCCTCATGCTGAAAGAAATAAATTCCCACTACCACGCCGGCAGGAAAAAAGGAGACTGGTGGAAATGGAAAGTGAGTCCGCTCACGATTGATGCGGTCCTCATCTATGCGCAGAAGGGATCGGGAAGACGGAGCAGCTACTACACCGATTATACATTTGCGGTAAAAAGCGGCGGGAATCTCGTGACCATCGCCAAAGCCTACTCGGGACTTACCGATAAGGAGATCATGGAAGTGAGCAGATTCGTGAACAAGAATGCAATTGAGAAATTCGGTCCGGTCCGCACGGTTAAACCTGAACTCGTCTTCGAGATCGCTTTTGAAGGCATAGGTTTCAGCAGCCGCCACAAAAGCGGGGTAGCGGTGCGCTTTCCCAGGATTGTCCGCTGGCGGAAAGACAAAACCGTGGAAGAGATCGATGATATTGAAGAAATCAAAAAACTCATCAAATAAAAGTCAGATTTTGACTGCTTAAAACCCACATGACCGAGAAATTCCGGAATTCCGACGGCTATCAGATCATTCACAAATGGATGGAATCCAAGAACATGGAACCTTTCGGTTTTCAGGCGGAAACCTGGTGCAAATATTCCCGAAATTACTCCGGGATGGTCATCGCACCAACCGGTTTCGGAAAGACCTTTTCCGCATTTCTGGCGGTCGTCATCGATTTCATGAATCACCCGGAACAGTATAAGCACGGCATGAAACTGCTCTGGATCACGCCGCTTCGTGCCCTTGCAAAGGATATTGCCAAAGCCATGAGCGAAGCACTCGAAGAAATCGGCCTCGACTGGGAAGTGGACGTAAGGAACGGCGATACGCCTAAAGACATCCGGGCGAAGCAGACCAAAAAGATGCCCGACATTCTCATCATCACGCCCGAAAGTCTCCATTTGCTGCTGGCACAGAAAAATCACCTGAATTTCTTCAAGAACCTGCAGTGCATCGTTGTAGATGAATGGCATGAACTCCTCAGTTCCAAGCGCGGCGTCATGACCGAACTGGCCTTGTCGCGCATTTTCAGCTATCGCAAAGACCTCAGGATATGGGGAATAACGGCCACGATCGGAAATCTGGATCAGGCCATGGAAGTACTGATTCCGTATGATCTCAAAAAGACAAAAGTAGTCGCAAAGGAGAAAAAGAAGATCGAGATCCGTTCGGTCTTTCCCGATGATCTTGAAATCCTTCCGTGGGCCGGTCATTTGGGAACCAAACTCGCCGATAAGATCATTCCGATCATCCTCGCGAGCAACACGACTCTGGTGTTCACGAATACGCGCAGCCAGGCGGAAATGTGGTATCAGGTTCTGCTGACCGTGCATCCCGATTTTGCCGGACAGATCGCTATTCACCACAGTTCTGTTGATAAAGACATCCGCATCTGGATTGAAGAAAACCTGTCTTCGGGATACCTCAAAGCCGTGATTTCCACTTCTTCACTGGATCTGGGCGTCGATTTTAAGCCGGTGGATACGGTCATTCAGATCGGTTCCAGCAAAGGGATCGCACGTTTCCTGCAGCGCGCCGGCCGTAGCGGGCATTCGCCGTATGAAACTTCGAAAATCTATTTCGTTCCGACCCATTCTCTGGAACTCATTGAAGTTGCCGCTTTAAAGGAAGCCGTGAAACAGAACCGGATTGAACCGCGGGAGCCTTTGGTGCTGTGTTACGATGTGCTGCTTCAGTTCGTCATGACACTGGCCGTGGGGATGGGTTTCGAAGAAAAGGAAACGTACCGACAGATTGTACGGACCCACGCTTTCCGGGAAGTCACGCCGGAAGACTGGAACTGGATCCTTTCCTTCATTACCGTAGGTGGAAAACTGAAGAACTATGAAGAATACCACAAGGTCGTGGTGGAGGATGGTTTGTATAAAGTCACTTCGCGCAGGATTGCGATGCTGCACCGCTTTAACATCGGGGCAATTGTAAGCGATTCGATGATGAAGGTGAAATTTTTCAGCGGTGGCTATGTCGGAATGATCGAGGAATATTTCATTTCGAAGCTCAAGAAGAATGACCGTTTTGTTCTGGCCGGAAGAGTGCTCGAAGTTTCGCATATAAAGGAAATGACGGTATATGTCCGCAACTCTTCCGGAAAAGCCATTGTCCCGAGTTATCTGGGCGGAAGACTGCCGCTGTCCTCTTCCCTGAGTGGTTTTTTAAGGCAGAAACTGTCAGAATCGCTCGATGCCAAATCTTCCGAAAAAGAGCTGAAATTCCTGCATCCGCTCCTCGTCAGCCAGCAGGAAAATTCCCATATCCCGAAAGAGGATGAGTTTCTGGTGGAAAAGATAAAAACGCGTGAAGGGTTCCATCTCTTCATGTATCCTTTTGAAGGGAGGCTTCTGCACGAGATCATGGCCGCACTCGTGGCCTACCGAATCTCCAGGATTTCCCCCATCTCTTTTTCGATGGCCATGAACGATTACGGCTTTGAACTGTTCTCAAAACTCGAGATTCCGGTGGATGACAGCAATATTCAGGAAATACTCAACAAGGAAAATCTGATCAAGGATGTTTTGAGTTCGGTGAACTCCACGGAAATGGCCAGACGGAAATTTCGTGACATTGCCGTGATCTCTGGAATGGTCATCCGAAATTATCCGGGACAGCAGAAGAACAATAAAAACCTGCAGTCTTCAGCGGGGCTCATCTTCAATGTGCTCGAGGATTATGATCCGCAGAACCTGCTGCTGAAACAGGCCTATGCAGAAGTATTCTTCCAGCAGATCGATGAAGCGAGGCTTGCACAGGCATTCAGCAGGATTCACGACAGCCGGATCATTGTGAAACAGTCGAATGCTTTTACGCCGCTCAGTTTCCCGATTAAAGTCGACAGCATGCGCCAAAGTCTGAGCAGTGAAGAACTCTCGGCAAGGATTTTGAGGCTTAAAACCGAAGCCATGAAAAAAAGACTCCGGAAATGACGCTGAAAACCATCACAAAAACCATTAAAAACCAAGAGATCATCTTTACCAACGAAAGGGCACTTTTCTGGACAGGAGAAAAAGCCCTGATCCTGAGTGATCTTCATGTGGGGAAGACCGCTTATTTCCGCAGGAACGGAATTCCGGTTCCGTCTGATATCCTGAGTGATGATCTGGCACGGCTCGGAGCACTGATCAAACATTTTGACGCCGAACAGGTCCTCATCGTGGGAGATTTCCTGCATGCCGGTAAAAATTCCGACTATGCTATTTTTGAAGAATGGCAGGTCCAGTTTCCGCACGTCCGCATCAGGATCATCAAAGGGAACCACGATGTTTTTAAAGCCTCGTTTCTGGAAAAGAAATCCGTTGAAATCTGCGGTTCTGAACTTGAGATGCCACCTTTTACCTTTATACATGAGCCGGAAGACAGAGAAGGAAGTTTCCTGGTATCCGGACATCTTCATCCCGGAATAACGCTGAAGCTGGAACGGAATAAAAGCGTGAGTCTGCCCTGTTACCGATATTCCGAAACGCAGCTTGTGCTTCCGGCATTCAGCAGATTTACCGGCCTGGATACGAAATCCTGCGGCGATTATCACTGCATTGCCTTTTCCGAGAACCTGATCTTTGAAATGGACGGTTCCGGACAGTTTTCCTGATCTGGACAAAAATGGAACATTAATTGTTTGTTCAAAACCGTCAAGATATTCACTTTAAAAATTACCACATGATTTCAAAAATTAATGACCTTCCCGGCAATATGATCGGCTTCCGCGCTACGGGCGATGTAACTGCAGAAGATTTTCAGAACACCGTGATTCCTGAAGTAAAGGAATTCCTTAAAACCCAGGACCAACTGAACTACATGCTCGTGCTGGACACGGATGTTAAAAATTTCACTTCCGGCGCCTGGATTTCCGATGCCTGGCTCGGCCTGAAGGAACTCACCAAATGGAACCGTTCGGCGATCATTTCAGATTCCGCAACCATCAAAGTGGTTACCGATATTTTCAGCAAAGTGATGATCGGGGAGTTCAAGGTTTTTGAACACAGCGACTATGACGCTGCTGTAGCTTGGGTATCAGATCAAAATTAACCACATTAAAAATATACAATTATGTCAGAAGCAATTTCACCAAAAGAAAACCTTACCAGTGAGCAGGCCATCGAAAAGATGAAGGAACTTGCAGAAGCGGCAGGGAACTGTTTTTTCACCACCAATATTGATTCCAATCTTCCGCATACGCGTCCGATGGCACTTCAGGAAGTTTGCGAGCATGGAAACCTCTGGTTCATCAGTTCATCTGAAAGTCATAAGAACGAAGAGATCTCCAACGATGCCAGAGTACAGCTCTATTTTCAGAACAACGGCAAGTATGAATACCTTTATGTTTTGGGTGAGGCCTCTATTCACAAAGATCCTGCCTTGATCGAGAAGTACTGGACCGATTTCGCCAACGCCTGGTTCGACGGGAAAGATGATCCGAGAGTGACGATCATCCGCGTAAAACCGGTCGATTCTTATTATTACGAAACGAAAGAGAATAAACTCGTAGCCATGGCAAAAATGCTGTTGGTAGCAGCGACCGGTGCTAAAATGGAAGACGGCGGGGTAGAGGGGAAACTGGAAATATAAACCCATTCCAAATGAAATTTCACAAAATATCGGCAGCGCTAGGTTTAGGCCTTCTGGGTCTTTTTGTTCTGAGCGCATGCACGCCCAAAATTCCGGATGGCGCGACTGCAGTGACCGGTTTCAGTTCCGAAAAATATCTCGGCAAATGGTATGAAATCGCAAGATTCGATTACCGTTTCGAAAGAAACCTTAAAAACGTGACCGCCGAGTATGCGCTTAACGAAAACGGCACGATTAAAGTACTGAACAAAGGCTACAATACGGAAAAGAACAAATGGGCGGAAGCAGAAGGCGAGGCAAGATTTGTTCAGGATAAAACGGTGGCGAGGCTGAAAGTGTCGTTCTTTAAACCCTTCTGGGCCGGATATAATGTGATTGACCTGGAGGATTACAGATACGCTTTGGTGGCGGGCGACGATTTGGATTATCTCTGGATCCTCTCCCGGGAAAAGACCATCCCTGAAAACATTAAGCAGCGTTTTCTAAAAAAAGCAAAAGCAATAGGTTATAAAACAGAAAACCTGATCTGGGTAGAACAGGACTGATCAATTTAAAAGCGGACGAGAGTCCGCTTTTTCTTTAGTCCGGAATATACCTTGGGTCAATATTTCCGATAAACTCATTCGAGACGATATTTGCTAACCGATAACGGAATTTTGTTTTAAAATCTCCTTTCAGTCTTGGCTCAAATACTGTTGCAATCTCATTCTGTTTTAAAATGATATAATTATCTACTCCATATCCGCAACCGTATCTTCTGACTCCGTAAACTGTTTTCCACCTTTTTTGTTGATCTAAAACTTCCAATTCCAGCGGAAGATGATTGCCAAAACCAATGATGGGGTTTTCTGAACCCTGATTGGATATCGTCACCGGAAAGCCATCATAATATTCAGTTTTTACAGGAATGTCACGCAAGGGTTTTTTTCCTTCGTTCATCATTTCCATTGCAAGATCCAATTCTTCTATAGTTATTTTTTGCATGTCTGTAATTACGAATTCCAAAGGTGTGGTCTGAACAGTATCAACAAAAATATTTAAATTGTTATAATGGCGGTTATTGTATTCTGCATTCAACGAATCCGTGATTCTTTCATAATTGCTTTGCAGTTCAGGGTTGTATTTATCATGGTTGTTGTAGTTAATATTTATAGACGCTTTCACAGTCCCGATGTATTGAATAGGTTTCACGTAAAAGAACCCCGGATCTGAGGTTTTCAAAATATTTTCTTTTTTACCAATAGGTCCAACAATGTATTCAGGAGAAGTATTGGATTGGGCAAAACATCCCAGAGGAATGAAATAAAGCAGAATATTGAAGATTATTTTCATGTCAAATGCTCATCAGTTAACCAACCAAATATATGAATAATGTAATTACGGCAACAAAAAAAGGAGTGCAGTTACGCACTCCTTTAAAATTTATCATCCACAGATTACTGGTTGTAATACAGATGATTCTGCGAAAGAAAATCAATCAGGCTGCTTTGGATCTGTTCTTTATTGCTGAGGTAAAACTGTTCCGGATCGTCTTCGTTGCCGCCGTCTTCTTTCTTGCCCAAAAGGATTTTTCTTTCAAAGGATTTCCCGTTGATTTCAAAGGTTACGTTACGCACGTCTCCGCCATTCTCCGTTTCAGTGGCGCCTAACTGAAGGATGGTGATGTCATTTTCCTGAAGTTGAAATTTCATAATCTGGTTTATTTGATAATTTTTTAATGCTGTTTTTTGAAGAACGAATTTACAATTTTTTTGGACACGGATTTTGTTCTGAAGTGCTTTTTCATAAGAGTTTTTATTATATTTGAAGGGCTTTACAGAACGCACGAAGTGCTGTAATACATTAAGGAAAGCTGATCTCCATATAAACAGCTGAAGTACAATGAAAAACATCATCATCATTATGAGCGCGGCAATTCTTCTGGTTTCCTGCGGAGCCTCAAGGAAAGCGGTGGTCAAAAGGGAAGTCCCCACGAAAACGGTAAAGAAAACTGAAGATCTGCGGAACCTGAATGCCGTTTATTCCGAGAAAATGTCGGCAGCTGTCAGGAATCTTATTGAAGATTCGGAAAAATACCTCGGGGCACCCTACAAGTACGCTGGAAATACTTCTGCCGGCTTCGACTGTTCAGGTTTTACAGAAAAAGTTTTCGCTGAGAACAAAGTGCAGCTTCCGCGCAGATCGGCCGATCAGGCCAATACCGGTAAAGAAATAGAGATCCGGCGCGCCGAACCCGGCGACCTTCTTTTTTTCGCAACGTCAGGTGGAGAAACCGTTTCCCACGTCGGAATTGTACACGATATCGGTTCTGATGGGGAAGTGAAGTTCATTCATGCCTCCACCTCAAAAGGGGTCATCATTTCTTCCCTCAACGAAAAATACTGGAACAAAGCCTATCTTTTTACACGCAGAGTTTTGTAAATTTGCACCGCTTAAAGCTTACCTCCTAACCTAAAATCTATAATTTATAACCCATACTTATGTTACAGCAAACCATTGAAAATATCTGGGAGAACCGGGAACTCTTGAAAGACGCCGAAAGCCAGAAATCCATCCGCGAAGTCATCCGTCAGCTGGATTTGGGCGAACTCCGCGTTGCAGAACCTACCGAAAATGGCTGGAAGGTAAATGAATGGGTTAAAAAAGCCGTGGTCATGTATTTTCCGATCCAGAAAATGGAAACAATTGAAGTGGGACCGTTCGAATTTCACGATAAAATGCCGCTGAAAAGAAATTATGCAGAAAAAGGAGTTCGGGTCGTTCCGCATGCGGTAGCCCGCGAAGGCGCTTACATCGCTTCCGGCGTGATTCTGATGCCTTCCTATGTAAATATTGGCGCCTATGTGGATTCAGGAACGATGGTGGATACCTGGGCCACGGTGGGAAGCTGCGCGCAGATCGGTAAAGATGTTCACCTGAGCGGCGGCGTCGGAATCGGCGGCGTACTCGAACCGCTTCAGGCAGCACCCGTAATTATCGAAGACAATGTGTTCGTAGGATCCCGCTGCATTGTTGTGGAGGGCGTTCATGTGGAAAAAGAAGCCGTTCTGGGCGCAAATGTGGTATTAACGGCATCCACCAAAATAATTGATGTTACAGGTGACACTCCGGTAGAGATCAAAGGAAGGGTTCCGGCCCGTTCTGTGGTGATTCCGGGAAGTTATACGAAACAGTTTCCGGCAGGGGAGTATCAGGTTCCGTGTGCACTCATCATCGGACAGAGAAAAGAATCTACCGACAAAAAGACTTCGCTGAACGACGCTTTGCGCGAAAACAACGTCGCAGTTTAATTAATTTACCTCAATGGCGATTCCCAAACAGATTTTTCAGACTTTTAAGAGCGAAAAGCTGCCCTGGCTCACCCGTTTTTACATCAGGAGAATGCTTAAGCGCAATCCGGGATATGCTTATCATTTTTATGATGATGAAAAAATCGTCCGTTTTCTGGCTGAAGAATATCCTGCTGAATACCTTCAGGCTTACAACAGGCTCACCATCGGTGCGGCGAAAGCCGACTTTTTCCGGTATGCCGTTCTTTATAAAAAAGGCGGAATTTATATCGATATCGACAGTGGGGTGAGAACCAGATTCAAGGATTTTATTAAAGAAGACGATGTGGCTTTGGTGACCGATGAGGTTCCGCCCACATACTATGTGCAGTGGGCACTTTTCTATGAAGCCGGCCATCCGTTTCTGGCCAGAACCATGGAAATGATGCTGGACAACATCAACACCCACCGTTTCCCGCACAACGTTCATAAAACAACCGGCCCGTCGGTATACACGCTTGCGGTAAAAGAGTGTCTGGAGCAGAATCCTGATATTCCGCACCGGTTCATGGAACCTGATTATGGCGGTCATATGCAGTTCAAATACAAGATGGGAAAATTCTTCCTCTATAAAAACAAATCGGAACACTGGAAACGGAAACAGGAACTCACCGATATTATAAAACCGGAGGAAAACTCATGAAAATCGCCTTCGATGCCAAACGTTTCTTCAGCAACAGTTCCGGCTTGGGTAATTATTCCCGGGATCTGGTCCGCATATTAGCGGGTTTTTATCCGAATAACGACTATTTTCTTCTCAATAAAAACAAGACGGAGAGGGGATCGGAGATTCTTGAGCTCCCGAATGTGTCATTCATTCCGACTTCTAAAGGGAATTTTTCACGACAGTTACAGATGGGAACGGATGCTCAGCATATCAATGCTGATATTTTCCACGGACTCTCAGGCGAACTGCCTTTAAAATGGGATAATGCGCCCATAAAAAAGATTGTGACGATTCATGACCTGATATTCATGAGATTTCCGCAGTATTACAGTTTCTTTGACCGTAAAATCCACTTCTGGAAGTTTAAAAAAGCGGCTGAACAGGCTGATCTGATCATCGCGATCTCGGAACAGACGAAACGGGATATTATCAAGTTTCTGAAGGTTCCTGAAACCAAAATTAAAGTCATTTACCAAGGCTGTCATCATTCCTTTAAAGAAGAGAAATCTCCCGAATTCCTTCAGTCGGTAAAGGAGAAATTCTCCCTGCCGGAACGCTTTATCCTCAGTGTGGGAACGATTGAGGAGCGGAAAAACCTTCTGAATACGGTGAAAGCGCTTCAGGGCGCTGAAATTCCATTGGTGGCAGTGGGTAAAAAGACAGGGTATTTCCAAAAGATAAACCGGTTTATCATTAAAAACAAGATGGAAAATCAGGTGTTCTTCCCTGAAAATGTTTCCATGGAGGAACTTGCAGCGATTTATCAGCTTGCAGAGGTCTTTGTTTACCCGAGCGTTTTCGAAGGGTTCGGGATTCCGATTATCGAAGCACTGTTTTCCGGAACGCCTGTCATCGCCGCCAATACAAGCAGTCTACCGGAAGCGGGAGGGAAGGATTCCCTGTATATTCATCCTGAAGACATCAGCGATCTGAAATCAAAAATCATTTTCCTCTGGAACAATGAAGCCGAAAGGAAACGCCGTGCTGAAAGAGGTCTTCTGTATGTTCAGCAGTTCAGCGATGAGATTATTGCTAAAAATATGATGGAAATTTATTCCGCATTGGCAAAATAATCCTACATTTAACATGCAGCATCTGTTATGTAATGCATGGAAAATTTCAATCTTAATGCTTTAGTCCGCGAAAATATTAAATCTTTATCTCATTATTCGGGGTTGAGGGAGGAATATTTTGACAAAAATGCAAAATTCCTTGATGCCAACGAGTCACCATTTGGAACGTGGAACCGTTATCCCGATTCTTTCCACTGCGACCTGAAAAAACGCATTGCCGAAATAAAAAATCTGGAAGCTGAACACATTTTTCTTGGAAACGGCAGCGAGGATTTAATTGATCTGATGATCCGGGTATTCTGCGAGCCCAAAAAAGATTCCGTTATCGTGATGCACCCCACCTATTCGATGTATGAATATTACGCGGTGCTGAATGAAGTGAAAGTGGAAAAACTCCGGCTTGATGAAAATTTTGACATTCCGAAAGCAGATTTTGATGTGCTGAACCTCCAAAACGCAAAAATTCTTTTTTTATGTTCTCCAAATAATCCCACCGGCAACTGTGTGAAAGACATTGAATATTTTATTAAAAACTTCAAAGGTTTGGTGGTGGTGGATGAAGCGTATCATCTGTATTCTTCCGAAAATTCAGCCATTGATCTTTTAGACAAGTACAGCAATCTCATTATTCTGCGAACGCTTTCCAAAGCATTTGGGATGGCCGGACTGCGAATCGGGATCGGAATTTCTTCAGTTGATATTGCGCAGCTTATCAGCAAAGTGAAGCCGCCGTATTCCATCAGCAATGCCTCGAAACAGAAAGCGCTTCAGGAACTTCAGAATCTTGATGCAATCAGGGAAAGAATTCGGCAGGTTTTAGAGAGCAGAAACCGTTTGCACGAAAATTTGCTGAAACTCAGGTGTGTTAAAAAAGTTCATTCTACAGAAGCCAATTTCCTCTTGGTAGAATTTAATGACGCTGAGCGAGTGTATCAGAATCTGCTTCAGGAAAACATTGTTACAAGCCTTAAACATCCTGAAATCTGGAACTGTATCCGAATCAATGTGGGGACAGAAGAGGATAATGAAAATTTGCTTATTCAATTAAGACAACAAAAATAAAACCCGAACAAAAAGTCCGGGATTTTATCAGTTCCTGTCCGATAATTACTTGGTGATGATGATCTTCTTTGTTATCTTTTTGTCATCAAATTCAATCATCCCGATATAAACTCCAGCCTGAAGGCGGGAAATATCTATTTTGGAGGTATTTTCAGTTCTGGAAATGAAAGTTCCCGCAATATCGGTTAGGGTAAATGAAAAATCTTTTATTTTACCGGGCATTACAATATTGATAAAATCTTTGGTGGGGTTCGGATAGATCTGAAAATCATCTGCATACGTTTCGTTAACCCCTAAATTTTGTACTGAAGCTACTGCAAAATGCTGAAGTGCTCCAACTGCAGCTTTCCCAACATTATAAACATATACCGGATCTACATTTGCAAATGTATCGTTAGGCGTATGCTCGTTGTAACTGCGCTCATATTCATAGAAACCGGTAATGACTTCTCCTTTATCTTCAAAAGGCATATAATCAGAAGCATAAGCCGGATCGATAGCAGTTTGTAAAGGTGAATATAGACCTGTACAAGTGGCGAGTTGCTGGGTGACTGCCTGTGAAGCGGCATTATTAACTGATGGATTTCCCTGGTCCTGGTCACAGAAAATCGTGTTATTAAGGTTTCCGAGCTGTCCCCCTACCTGATCAATATTAAAGACCAGTCGGATATCCAGCTGACGGACATTGTTTTGATATGCGACTGTATTTACATAATGCGTACTTCCAATCAGTCCTTGCTCTTCCCCGGAAAAGTGAATAAACTTGATCGAATATTCGGTCGGAATATCCTTTAAAATTCTTGCTGCTTCCAGCATGATGGAGGTTCCGCTTCCATTATCGCTGACACCCGGTCCGGAAATGGTATCAAAATGGCCGCAGATTATTACATAAGTGTTGGGATATAGTGTTCCTACTTTAGTAATGATGAGATTTTTAGAAGAAGTGCTTCCAAACGTAAAGGGATCCTCGCTGATCTGGCTTGCCGAATAACCGTAAGAAAGGTATTTATTTTTGATCCAGTTAAGCGCATTTACATTATTTGTAGAACCTGTAGTTTTTACGCCTAAGTTACCAAACTGCTGAAGATTAGTGGTAATGTTGGTTTGAAGTACCTGGTTTGCCCTATCCTGATAAGCCTGAATAAAATTTTGAGCTTGAACTGCGACTGCGAAACATAAAAGAAAGAGGACGTTTATTTTTTTCATTTTTTTTAACAAAATTTCGAATGTTGTTTTATAGAAAAAATCCCGGGAAAAATCCCGGGATTAGTATTGATAACAAAAATTCTACATTATTTTACTTGATCTACAACTGCTTTGAAGGCTTCAGGGTGATTCATTGCTAAATCGGCTAAAACTTTTCTGTTCAGTTCGATGTTGTTGGTTTTCAGAGCGCCCATAAACTGGGAGTAAGACATTCCGTGCTCTCTTGCACCAGCGTTGATACGCATGATCCAAAGACTTCTGAAACTTCTCTTTTTCTCTTTTCTACCGCGGTAAGCATATTGCATTGCTTTCTGCACGGCATTTTTAGCTACGGTCCAAACGTTTTTTCTTCTACCGAAAAAACCTTTAGCCTGCTTGATTACTTTTTTTCTTCGAGCTCTTGAAGCTACTGAATTTACTGATCTTGGCATAACTTAATTGTTTTTTTTGAAAAGGGCGGTAATTTATTTCATTACACTTTTGTGCTCCGTTTCAGGGTTAAATTTTCTGAATTTCGAGAATTCTTATAAACCGAAAGGATTTATAAAAACTACCTAAGGGCTAATTGACGTAAAACGCTTTTTTTGTCCACTTCTGCAACATAAGAAGTCTGCGTAAGATTTCTCTTTTGCTTCGTTTCTTTTTTCGTCAGAATGTGGCTTTTGAAAGCACCTTTTCTTTTAATTTTACCGGTTCCGGTAAGCTTAAAACGCTTCTTAGCACCTGATTTCGTTTTTAATTTTGGCATTTTGCTTAATTTTATCTATTTGTTATCAATTCGTTGTCATCACCATCTGTTCATAACAGCCTGGTGTATTATTTTATCGGCTTCTTCGGGCTCATCATCATGATCATCCTTTTGCCTTCCAGTTTCGGCAGCTGATCAACTTTTCCCACGTGCTCCAGATCCTGGGCAAGTTTCAAAAGAAGAATTTCTCCCTGGTCTTTGAAGATGATCGAACGTCCTTTGAAGAAAACGTAGGTTTTCAGTTTTGAACCTTCTTCCAAAAATTTCTCAGCGTGTTTTTTCTTGAATTCGTAATCATGATCATCCGTTTGCGGACCGAACCTGATTTCCTTTACAACAACTTTCACCTGTTTGGCTTTCAGTTCCTTTGTTTTTTTCTTCTGCTCATAAAGGAATTTCTTATAATCCAGAATTCTGGAAATATAAGGTTCTGCCTTGTCTGAGATGACCACCAAATCCAATTCCTGCTCTTTTGCAATTTCCAGTGCTTTTGCAAGCGGATATACTCCGGCTTCAACATTGTCGCCTACCAAACGCACTTCCTTTGCACGGATTTTCTCGTTGATCTGGTGCAAGTCTTCCTGAACACGTCTTTGTGGACCTCTGCCTCTGTAATTAAATTTCTGTGCTATGGTGTTTATTTTAAATGGTTAAATTCTGATTTTTAAATTGCAGCTTCTTTTTTGAAGTAACTGATGAAATCCTCGACACTCATCGTGCCCAAATCTCCTTCACCTCTTCTTCTTACGGAAACGGTGCCGCTATCTTCTTCATTTTCACCTACAACAAGCATGAATGGCAGCTTTTGCATCTCTGCATCACGGATTTTTCTTCCCGTTTTTTCATTACGCTCGTCAATCAAGCCGCAAATATCGTGATTTTCCAGCAATTGTGAAACTTTTTTCGCATATTCTATGTATTTTTCACTGATGGGCAGAATCGTGAACTGATCCGGCGCCAACCAAAGCGGAAAATCGCCCGCAGTGTTCTCCAGAAGGATGGCAATAAATCGCTCCATTGAACCGAACGGAGCTCTGTGAATCATTACCGGACGGTGTTTTTCGTTATCACTTCCGGTGTACCAAAGATCAAATCTTTCCGGTAAATTGTAATCCACCTGAATTGTTCCGAGTTGCCAGCTTCTTCCGAGTGCATCTTTCACCATAAAATCCAGTTTTGGGCCGTAAAATGCAGCTTCTCCGTATTCTACGATGGTTTTCAGGCCTTTTTTTTCTGCAGCCTGAATAATGGCGTCTTCGGCTTTCTTCCAGTTCTCGTCAGAACCGATATATTTCTGCTTGTTTTCAGGATCCCTTAATGAAACCTGAGTCACAAAATCTTCGAATCCTAAAGATTTGAAAACGTAAAGCGTCAGATCAATCACATTTTCGAATTCAGCCAAAAGCTGATCGGGCGTACAGAACAGGTGGGCATCATCCTGCGTAAAACCGCGCACTCTCGTCAAACCGTGAAGTTCTCCCGACTGTTCGTAACGATAAACCGTACCGAATTCAGCAAAACGTTTCGGCAAATCCTTGTAAGACCACTGTCCAACTTTATAGATTTCGCAGTGATGCGGACAGTTCATCGGCTTCAGCATGAATTCTTCGCCTTCATTTGGCGTTTTAATCGGCTGAAAACTGTCTGCGCCGTATTTATCCCAGTGCCCCGACGTTACATAGAGTTCTTTTGCCCCGATATGCGGAGTCATGACAAATTCGTAACCCGATTTTTTCTGCGCCTCGGAAAGAAAGTTTTCCAGTTTTTTCCTCAATGCTGTTCCTTTCGGAAGCCATAAAGGAAGACCGGCACCTACTTTTTCAGAAAAAGCGAAAATACCCAACTCCTTGCCCAGTTTCCGGTGGTCACGGCGTTTCGCTTCTTCCAGCCTTTCCAGATATTCGGTCAGGTCTTTCTGTTTTGGGAAAGAAATCCCATAAACACGCGTCAATTGTTTGTTTTTTTCGTCACCTCTCCAATACGCTCCGGCTGCATTAAGAATTTTAACCGCTTTCACGATTCCTGTTGACGGAATATGTCCGCCACGGCATAAATCAGTGAAATTATCATGAGAACAGAAGGTGATTTCACCGTCGTTCAGGTTGGTAATCAATTCAGTTTTGTAAGGATTGTCGGCATATTCTTTCAATGCATCGGATTTGGAAACAGGATAAAGGCTGAAGGTTGAGTCCTTTTTCGCATTTTCCAGCATTTTCTTTTCAATTCTCTCAAAATCCTTGTCGGACAGGGTCTCGTCGCCAAAATCCACATCGTAATAAAAACCCTGGTCAATTGCAGGTCCGATCGTGAGTTTTGCCTCCGGGTAAAAATCCATAATCGCCTGCGCCAAAAGGTGAGCAGAGGAGTGCCAAAATGCTTTTTTTCCAAGATCATCGTTCCACGTAAGCAGCTGAAGCGTAGAATCTTCCGTAATCGGCTTGGTGATTTCAACCTGGGTTCCGTTTACAATGGCGGAAATGGTGTTTCTGGCCAGACCTTCTGCGATCGATTTTGCTACTTCAAGCGGCGTTACTGCGCTTTCGAATTCCTTGATGCTCCCGTCGGGAAGTGTTATTTTTATCATTTTGTACTGAAAATTTAAGAAGCAAAAATACGGATTTTCCCTGAAAGCTTCTTCCTGTTTTCCGGAAATTAAAAGTATTAATCGTTTTGAACTTTCATAAAAGTTGTTTCGGGAATAAATAAACAGAATAAAAAAAACCGGCTTCAGTAAATGAAGCCGGATTAAAAATTATGAAAAAGATCTTAAAAGGTCGTGTTATTTCCCTGAGAATCCATTTCATTGGTCATTCCTTTATCGGATACCTTATAAGATCGGTATTCCTGAGTCAGATAAAGGTCATTCTTTGCTTTGCTGATGATTCTTGCCCTTTCGTCGGCAGTTAAATTATTATCCGGAGATATGAATTCTTCAGCAGGATATCTTTCTTTCGTAAAATCATTTACGTTGATGGCACCCTGATCATTCATAATTTCTTTTGCTTTTTCAGCGCGGCTCAAATCATCGGTATAAACGGTCACCAGATTGCTTTTTGTTCCGGCATAACTGTATCGGTTCTTATCTGTTTCATTGTCTCCGAAAAGCCAGTTCCAGAATCCGGTTGTTTTTTCGTCTTCTTCATAATCAAAATCCTTTTCTCCTGAGATTTCTCCTGAGGTGGAGTATTTGGAAACTCTGTAATCTTCTTTCGCAAAGCCTGCGTTATCGAGTTTGTTTGATGCCTGATCGGCATCATCGGTGGTTGGGAACATGCCCACAACAGTGTACGACATAATTTAAGTTTTTAATGTTAAGTTTCTGTGAATTGCGTTAACATAATATCAAAAACCATGACAAAATCAGCCACATTTTCAATTTTAGAATTTAATTAACATTTAAATACTAAAAAAAAGAAAGCGGCAATTATTTTCCGCTGTTATGATCTGTATTATCGGTTTTGCCGTCAGGATGAAGTTCAGACGTTTCATCGATTTCTTTCTTTGTCTTGTCTTCAGAATGTATTTTGTCTGAAGAAGCGGGAATATTCGGGAGATCCTGATTTTGCTTTCTTACCTCGGATTCTTTGGATTTCTCCTGATTTTTATCTGTATTCATATCTTTAATTTTAAAGTTTAGCAGTATCGATCTGACCGGTTTGATCCTCGATCGTGTAATTTAACGCCTTTGCAAGCACAAAAATAGTATTGAGGTTTTCTACCAACTGTTTTCTTCCCTCGCTGCGGAGCCTGTTCTGGTTTACCGTTTTATAGGCATTGTCCTTTGCAGACTTTGTGATCTTTTTCAGGTCATCCTGGTCGAAACGGTTGAAAAAAGAATCGTCCATCGACTGTATTTCTACGCTTGGCGTAATTCGGATGTCCGCATCAGGCAATTCTTTAATAATCAGCTTTCTGTTGACTGAATCCACGTCGAGCTTCATTTTGTTTAAATCATAGGAAACCTGGGCGTTGGTCTTTGTGAAAGTGATCAGTTCCTTTTCCACAGGAGGAAGAATCCCTCCGCCCAAAAGCTCGGAAGTAAACTTTGTTTTCTGCATACTCGAAAAGTCCTGTTCCATGACGACCATCTTATTCATCTTCCTGATTTGGTTCGTAATGATATAGAAGTCGTTGCGGACTTTTTCTTCGGATTTTTTAGTGATGCTGTTCCATACCAGAAATAAAAGCAGCATTGCGGCTGCGCCCAAAACGAAAGTAATTATTCTTTGTTGATTTTTCAATTGCTATTGATAAAGGTTATTTAATGATTTGCAGCAAATCTCTTTCGAGCCAGCCGCTCGTCGGACTTTCCGTTATTCTACCAACTTCCTTGCCATCTTTCTGAACAATTACTGTAGGAACTTTCTCAATCCTGAACTTTTCTTCCTCGCCAGCGGGAGATTTTTTCTGCCGGTCAACAGCAATCATCGTAAGGTTTTCATCCGGAAACTTCACGGTTTCCAGTATTTTCATTAAACGGGGCACTTCACGGTGGCTGTCTTCGCACCATGTTCCCATCACCAAAGTGATCTGATAATCGTTTAGATTGCTCTTCATCAATTCGGGAACTGCGGTCTTATCGAGTGCATATTCTTCATGTTCCTTCGCATACCATTCGCTGAAAGGCGCTTTTAACAGCTGATCTTTTGTTTGGGTTCCGAGCAGCATTTTGCCGTCTTTCTCCGTAGTTACTTCCTGGTTGGGCACTGCTTGCTGCGCGGTACATCCTGTGAACATGCATAACAGGGCTGCTGTAAGTACTGTATTTCTGATGATTGGATTCATATTGATAGGTTTTAGTTTTCGAGGATTCTGTTTAAATCCGCGGGGGAATAATATTTATTTTTTAAAACTTTATGGTCGGAACGCCTGTGAACATTTATTTTTTCACCTGAAATTTCAGCGAATGCTTCTTCACCTTTCTCCTGATAATAAGCGATGGTTTCTGCTGCCTCCTCGTGGGTGGAGCAGGCTTTTGACATGTTGGAACGCTGTACCTCGTTGAAAAGGGTCACGAACTTTTCGCCCAATCCAAACTCCAGCACCGCGCCACTCAGCACATATTGCAGATCACACAAGGCATCGGCAATTTCGACCAGATTGTTATCAGCAATGGCTTCCTTGAGTTCGTTGAGTTCTTCCTGAAGCAATGAAATCCTGAGTTCACATCTTTCTTTCGACGGAATCTGAGGCTCATCCAGTATCGGAGCGTTGAAGGTCCTGTGAAATTCGGCCACCTGATTCAGGGCATCTAGTTTTTCCATTCCATAATTTTAACAAATATAAAAAATCTTTGTGGGAAGTGAATGAAATAAATCCTGAAGAACATATTGGAAACTTCTTTCACTTAACCGCACAAAAAAGTCCGGTACTGGTACCGGACTTTAATTTATTTGATAATAAGTTCAAATAAAGATTACTTTTTATAAGCAGCATCTTTAATTCTCGCTTTCTTACCTCTAAGGTCTCTGAAGTAATAGATTCTCGCTCTTCTTACTTTACCTTTTCTGTCTAATTCAATTTTCTGAAGAGCAGGAAGGTTCATTGGGAATACTCTTTCTACACCCACATCACCGCTCATTTTTCTGATGGTAAATGTCTTGGTAAGACCGGTCCCTCTTAACTGGATCACAGTTCCTTTAAAGAACTGAGTTCTTGTTTTCGCGCCCTCTTTAATTTCGTAATACACAGTGATGGTGTCACCGGCTTTGAATTCTGGGAATTCTTTCTTTGTGATGTACTTGTCCTGTACGTACTTTACTAAATCCATTTTAATAAAAAAATTTGTTTTGTCGAGCTAAGCAACATTCACGTCCTTCGTCAGAGGTTGATTAACAGGTCGCAAAAATAAGACAAATAATTCTAACAGCCAATACCTTAAGCAATATTTCTGCAAATTGCCGAAAATAACCGGTAAAATGATTCTTTGGATTTACAAAAGTGCAGGATATTGTTTAAGAAAACCGGCTTTGGCAATGCAGAAATTTTCAAACTTCCATCAAATCAATCCCTTAGAGCAAATGCTGAAATCAATAATATTTCCTATTTTTATTCTCTCAAAATTCGCACTGAAAATGATAGACAAAAGAGTAAAGAATGCGCAGGAAGCCATTGAAGGCATCAAAGACGGAATGACCTTAATGCTGGGGGGATTCGGCCTTTGCGGGATACCTGAAAACTCCATCGCCGCTTTGGTCGAGAGCAATGTCACCAACCTTACCTGCATCTCCAATAATGCGGGAGTGGATGATTTCGGGCTCGGACTGCTTCTTCAGAAACGGCAGATCAAAAAAATGATCTCATCTTATGTAGGTGAAAATGCGGAGTTCGAGCGCCAGATGCTGTCAGGTGAGCTGGAAGTAGATCTCATTCCCCAGGGAACTTTAGCCGAAAGAAGCCGCGCCGCGCAGGCAGGAATCCCGGCTTTCTATACGCCAGCAGGTTACGGAACCGAGGTGGCGGAAGGTAAGGAGACGAAGGAATTTCACGGAAAGATGCATATCCTAGAGCATGCCTTCGAAGCAGAATACTCCATTGTAAAAGCCTGGAAAGGCGACCATGCCGGCAACCTGATCTTTAAAGGCTCGGCACGGAACTTCAACGCACCGATGGCCGGAGCCGGAAAAATCACCATTGCCGAAGTGGAAGAGCTGGTAGAACCGGGTGAACTGGACCCGAACGAAATCCATATTCCCGGCATCATGGTGCAGCGGATCTTTCAGGGAGAGAAATTCGAGAAAAGGATTGAACAGAGAACCGTACGCAAGCGTGAATGATAAATGTGGTAAACATTTTTCATTTCATTATAAAAAACAAAAGCGCTCCATTGGATCGCTTTTGCTGTATATTGTCGTCATTCAGATGATAATTTCAGTGTCTTGGGGTTTTTACTTCTATGTCTTATGGTTAAGACGTAAAGCGTATTATCGGAGATTTGATAATATAAAAGATATTTGTGAACCACTTTAACATAAACCTCTGGAACGTCGGTTATTCTGCCGATTCTTGGAGATTCTAAAATCAAATTCAGGTCTTTTTCAATTAAAGAATTCAATTTTATACTGAACGAATTTGATTTATTCCTGTCTATCCAGTATTGCAGAATTTCAATCAGTTCCTGCTTAGCCTTAAACGTCCATATTATTTTGTCAGCCATTCTGAGATCTCTTTCTGAACATCCCCATTAGGAATTACCTTGCCTTCCTTAATTTGTTGACGGGCCTCTGAGATTGCTTTTTTATCATCTTCACTGGTAACATATACAGATTCGTCAGCCTGAAACTTCAACAGTTCCAATAATTCTTTCAGTTTAACCTGGTCGGTGGTGTTTTTTATTCGGTTGATTAAATCAATTTTCAGTTCTGCAGTGCTCATCATTATCAAATTAATTTCGTGATATAAAATTATAAATTTTTTCTGATTTAGTTTTTGTTTTGATTAAAGGTTCAGCATATAAACTTTCTCGGTTGAATGTCAATTCTCATATATCGGAAATAAAATTATTGATAGGTATAAACATAGCACATCATTTTTTTTTAAATATTTCTTGCGTAAGTCACTAGAAAACAGCTAACTTTATGTCGGAAAATACACGAAGGTCTGTTTAAAACGTTCAAAACAAAAAAGGTTTAAATGGACATTCAGCATATCATCAATTACTGTTTCATCTCAAAAAAACAAAGTTATGCCTGTAAATTTCACATTATCCCAAAAGGGGAATCCCGGCAATCCCACAGCTCCTAAAAAGTTTTATGCCAATGCAAAATCCAGCGGCGAAGTTACCTTCCGGGGTCTCAGTAAAGAGATTGCCGCCGGATCAACCACGGTAAGCGACACTGATGTGCTCGCGGTACTCAACGACCTTTCAAAAGCGCTTGCCCACCATCTCAGCGAAGGGAAGATTGTGCGTTTCGGCTCTTTTGGTTCTTTTAGCCTGTCTCTTTCCAGTGAAGGTGTAGAAAATGAAGACAGGTTCCGGAAGACCATGATTAAAGGTGCAAAAGTGAATTTCCGTCCGGGAGTAGATTTGAAAGAAATGCTCAATAATATGACTTTTGAAAAGGAAAAATAAAGTGTTTCAAAAAGCAAGCTTGCTTATTGCACAAAGCAAGCTTGCTTTTACCCAAATCCTTTCGACGAGTTTCCCAAAAGCAAGCTTGGTTTTAAGAAAAAGCAAGCTTGCTTTTTATATTAAATTGCTGTCTGTAACAGAACACCTCGCATTTAGCCGATCGGTACACAGGTTACTGCAGGTCCAATGTTTCTATTTCCTTTGCAATTTTGTGTATTTTAAAAAGGATATGAAACCGATAAAGGTATAGATTATCGAACAGCCAATAACAATGAAGAAACTCGTCTTATCTGTGGCTGAATCCAGTTTAAAAAGATAATAAGCCATCACCATTAACCCTCCAACCATCATGAAAATTGAGATGTTTTTCTTTGATCTGTTTTCCATTTAATTATCTTAATCTGATAAATATATAAATTTTTTGGACTTAAACCGAGTTCTGTTATCCTACATCATTCCAACAAAAACAGGGTGCACTGTTTTAATCAATACGAAACCACCGCAACAACCTTTATTTCCTTTCCCCAATCTGCTGTCTCCACATCGCGTAATACAGCCCTTTTTCTGCCGTCAGGTTCAGGTGGGAGCCCGTTTCTACCACGTTGCCGCGTTCCAGCACAAAGATCCGGTCTGCATGCATGATCGTGCTCAGACGGTGAGCGATGAGCACGGTGATCTGCTCCTTTTCCCGGGAAATCTCCCGGATCGTGGAGGTGATCTCTTCTTCAGTAATGCTGTCTAAAGCTGATGTGGCTTCATCGAAAATAAGGAGATGTGGTTTCCGTAAAAGGGCTCTGGCAATGGCAATCCTTTGTTTTTCGCCGCCGCTCAGTTTCAGTCCGCCTTCGCCAATCACGGTTTCTATGCCTTTTTCAGCTCTCTCGAGCAGGGCAGTACAGCTGGATTTCTGCAAAGCAAGGGTAAGATCTTCATCCGTTGCATTGGGATTTACGAAAAGGAGATTCTCCCTGATGGTGCCTGCAAACAGCTGGGTGTCCTGAGTCACGAAACCAATCTGGTTCCTCAGTTCATCGAAATCAAACTCTTTCCCGTTGATGCCGTTGTAATAGATGTCGCCTTCCAGCGGACGGTACAGTCCGACCAGAAGTTTTACGAGCGTGCTTTTTCCGGAACCGCTGGGGCCCACAAAGGCAATGGTTTCGCCGCTTTTCACATCGAATGAGATTTTGTTCAGGGCTTTGTACTGCGCCGACTGGTGTTTGAAGGATACATTCCTGAATTCCAGCTCTTCGATACCGCCGATCTGTTTCGGGGTGTGAGGTTTTTCCTCGGCAGGTTTTTTCATCAGCACGTCGAAGTTATTGAGTGAAGCCTGGGCTTCCCGATAGGAAATGATGATGTTTCCGATCTCCTGCATCGGCCCGAAAATAAAGAATCCGTAGAACATTAACGACAGGTACTGACCGGGAGTAACGATATTCTTAAAGATGAGATAGAGCAGGGTAAACGTGATCATCTGCTGAAGGAAGTTCACCATTGTGCCCTGAATAAAGCTCAAAGAACGGATGCTCTTTACTTTCTTCAGTTCGAGACCCAGGATCTTATAGGTATTGTTGTTCAGCCTTTTCACTTCCTGATTGGTTAAGCCGAGACTTTTTACAATCTCGATGTTCCGTAAACTTTCAGTCGTACTTCCGGCAAGCCCGGTGGTTTCGGCCACAATGGTTCTTTGGATGTTCTTGATCCTCTTGCTCAGAAGGTTGGTAACGAAGGCAATAAGGAAGATCCCGATGATGTACACCGGCATAATGGACCAGTGTAGTCTTATAGCGTAGATGGAAACGAAAACGATACTTACCAGGATCCCGAAGAATACATTGATGAAACTGGTGATGAATTTCACCGAGTCTTCCCGTACTTTCGTCAGGATCGAAAGGGTCTCACCGCTTCGCTGGTCTTCAAATTCCTGAAAAGGCAAAGCCATGGAATGCCGAAGCCCGTCGGTAAAGATATTGGCACCGAATTTCTGGGTGATCACACTCACTGCATAATCCTGAAAGGCCTTTGCAATTCTGCTGATCATAGCAGTTCCGATGAGCAGGCCGAGGAAATAGAAAACTCCGTTATAGATTCCGCTTCCATAGAAGAACTGATCCAGGTTTCTCGGCAGCTGCCCTGCCTTGTCAAATGAGTTGGGATGCGTTACAAGCTGATCGAGGATGTTCCCCGTAATCGCCGGGGCAAAGAGGGAAAATACCTGGTTAACGGTGGCAAGGAAGAGAGAGAGTATGATGAGCCACTTGTGCGGTTTCAGATAATGCTGTAATGTTTTCATGTAAAAATATAATGTGCAAAATTACAGATATAAATCTGATCCGGCATTTATTATTCGCTTTCCCAAAAGAAGATTTTAGTATTCTGTCCAAAATCATTAAATTGCAGTTTAATTTCAACTATGCTCACAAAAGAACAGATCGCCCAGAGAATCTCCAGAGAAGTAAAGGACCGCTATTATGTAAACCTTGGAATAGGGATCCCGACCCTTGTCGCCAACTATGTTCCTCAAAACATTTCCGTTGAATTCCAAAGCGAAAACGGGGTACTTGGCATGGGACCTTTCCCGTTTGAAGGCGAAGAAGATGCAGACCTTATTAATGCAGGTAAGCAAACGATCACGACGCTTCCGGGCGCTTCTTTCTTCGATTCTGCTTTCAGTTTCGGAATGATCAGGAGTCAGAAAGTGGATCTTACCATCCTTGGCGCGATGGAAGTCTCCGAAAACGGCGATATTGCCAACTGGAAGATTCCCGGTAAAATGGTGAAGGGAATGGGCGGTGCGATGGACCTCGTGGCCTCAGCCGAAAACATCATCGTAGCCATGATGCATGTAAACAAGGCAGGAGAGAGCAAGATCCTCAAAAAGTGTACGCTTCCATTAACCGGCGTTGGCTGTGTGAAGAAAGTAGTGACGGAACTTGCGGTGATGGATGTTACGCCAAAAGGTTTCAAACTTCTGGAGCGCGCGCCGGGTGTAAGTGTTGAAGAGATTATAAAAGCAACGGAAGCAGATTTAATCATTGAAGGAGAAATCCCGGAGATGGTTTTTTAACTCCTTATATATAAGATAAGAAAACTCCTTTTCAATTTTTTTGAAAAGGAGTTTTTATTTTTATAAACCCAACCGATGGGTGAATTTAAGGCTCGAAACTTTCAAATTTACCGTTTTCGTAAAACCATACAATGCGTTTAATCTTATTTTCCTGACTTTCAGCATCTTGTGTGTTAACGGTGCTTTGCGCTGCTGCTAATCGCTGAGAATCGGCTATATTTTCTTTCACTGGATTGTTTGCAGGAATTTCAGATTCTCGCGAAACTTGTTTCTGGACTTTATCTTCCCTTTCGGTGACCCCAAAGTTTTCGTCATTGATGAGCGAGAAAAGATCCGGTATCGGGCTGGGTTTTACTTTCTCCGGAACCAACTCTTCTTCCGGACTTTTCTTCATTTCCCCTTCGCCCTTTATGAGCCATTCCCATTCCAGTTCAGGAAAACGTTCTTTGATTTTGATAAGGAAGTCAAGGGAAGGTTTATTTCTTCCTGACGTGATATGGGAAATGTTCGAACGCTGCACTTCAATTTCGTCTGCGAATTCTGAGGAAGACAGTTTTGAATATTCGATGATTTTGGCGATTCTTTCGTTCAGATTCATAATTACAAATGTAAATAATTAAATCAACACTATAAACAACATATGTAAACCATTCATTTAAATTGTTATTTACAAAAGTAAAACCAATACTTATCGTATTGGTTTATAGAAATTTAGTTATTTACAAAAGGATATTAATGGCGCAGATGTTCATCGTTTTCAGGATCAAACTTAAGTTTTCTCTCTTTCTTAATTTCCGGAAACATGAGAGAGAAAAGGATGCTAAGCGCTAAAATACTTACAATAACAATCAACGAATGTGTTGTGGAGAAGCCCCAGTTCTGAAGATAATTGTGGAAAAGCATCTTCAGTCCGATAAAGGTCAGCAGCACCGAAAGACCAATTTTAAGAAACCTGAACTTATCGATAATCCCCGCCAAAAGAAAGAACATCGAACGAAGCCCGATGATGGCAAAAATATTGGAAAAGAAGACGATGTAAGGATCCTTTGTGACCGAGAATATCGCCGGAATACTGTCGACGGCGAAGATCAGATCGGTAGCTTCTATAATGAGCAATACAAGGAATAAGGGTGTTATTTTTTTAATTCCATCAATGGTTACAAAAAACCGGTGGCCTACAAAATGATTATGTACCTGAAAGAAACGGTTGGCAAACTTTACCACCGGATGATTCTGCGTATCGATTTTATCGCCACCATCTTTATCAAAAAACATCTTAATACCTGTAAACACGAGAAACGCCCCAAAAACATACATGATCCAGCTGAATTTCTCGATAAGGGCAGCACCTAGAAATATAAAGATGAACCGCATAACGATTGCGCCAAGTATTCCCCAAAATAGGACCCGGTGATAGTTTTTCTGGGCTACTCCAAAAGCGGTGAAAATTAAGACCATTACGAAGATATTATCAACCGAAAGGGCATATTCTACAACGTAACCGGTCAAATATTCCAGTCCAAGGTTCTGGTTATACAGCTGTATGCTGTGTTCCAGATCATTGGGAATTATTTTTACGGGATGGTGATGCGAAGAAATAACGCTTTGAAGTTTTTCCATGCTGTTGATCCCATGGAGTAGGTGACCGTAGGTAATCAGGAAAAAGTAAAAACACATGGCCAGGGAAATCACGAAGAAACTCATCATTCCTGCCTGCTTCATCGAAATCGTATCGGCTTTTTTCTTCAGAAGTCCCAGATCCAGCGCCAGGATAAAAAAGATAAACAGCACAAATACCAGTAAAAAAATAGTCTCGTTTGCCATATAAATGATATCTGCAAATGTACAGAATTTATCTGTTTGCCGTAAATTTACATATGTAATATTAAGGATCGGTTATTGAATATTCGATAAATTATCTGTTTATTTTATTAACCTACAATCGGAGTTTTCCACATGATTCAGTACTTAAAGCAATATTAAAATTTAAATTGATATAAAACATATAATAAACAGATTTACAGTTTAATATATTTTTAAAATAAAAATAATTCAATCCACAATTTTATCAACAGACAAACTGACATTACAGTGCGTTTAATAATATTACAAAAGTAAATTTTAAAATCCCGTAAAAAAAAATTAAATTTGAGAATTGTAAAAAGTGATTGATGCCTGAAAATTTTGTTTACTGTAAAAACCCTCATTTCCCAAACCGGTATATTTCCCCGGAAAAATTATTTAATTACCTACAGACGAATTTCAGCGACTGTATTTCAGAAGCCGGAACCTCTTATCTGGAAAAGCCCATTTACATGATGACGCTGGGAAAAGGCAAAATAAGAGTCCTGGCATGGTCGCAAATGCACGGTAACGAAGCAAATGCTACTTTAGCAATGCTGGATCTGCTGGAGATATTCAAGCATCATCCTTCGCTGAAAGAGGAATTATTTTCGAAAATAACGCTGGATTTTATTTTTATGCTGAATCCAGACGGTTCTGAAATCTGGAACCGGAGAAATGCGCTGGACATCGATATGAACAGGGATTTTTTTCAGCTTTCAAGCAAAGAATTCCGCATTCTAAAAACGATTGCTGAAAATGGAAAGTACAAATATGCCTTGAATCTCCATGAGCAAAGAACGATTTTTACCACTGACGGAGAAAATCCCGCTACCCTTTCATTTTTAGCCCCTTCGGTGAATCACGAAAGAGAAATTACGCTGGTCCGTAAAAAAGCAATGGCAGTAATTTCAAGGATTTTTGAAGAACTGAATAAGGAAATTCCCCAGCACATCGCCCGGTATTCCGATGAATTTTATCCTACGTCAACAGGTGATAACTTCACGAAGATGGGAATCCCAACAATTTTATTTGAAGGCGGACATTTCCCGGAAGATTACATGAGGCAGGTCACCCGAAAATATTACGCGCATGCTTTGTATGAAGGTCTGAAAGCAATGGGTGAGTTAAACGGGGCGTCGGAAAATTGGGAAAAATATTTTGAAATCCCCGAAAACAAAGACACGCATTACGATATTATCTACCGGAATGTGAAAATGAATACCGATTTTGAATGTATTTTGGATATTGCTGTACAATATCGGGAAGAAATTCTGAATGGTGATGATGAAATTACTTTTACTCCTGTTGTGGCAGAAGTAGGGGACATTGGAAACAAGAAAGGCTGGAAAGAAATCGACTGTACCGGAAAAAAATTCGTTTCCGAAAGAAGATTTCCAAAGCTGGAAGCGGAAGTTGATTTCACGATCGAATAAAAAAAAGCGAAGTCACGGACTTCGCTTTAATGTTTATATGTATCGCTAAACTACTTGATTACTTTGATTCCGTTTGCTACAAATCTGATTTCCTCCTGTGGCTGGGTTATCGCATCAATTTCTTCCTGAGATTTTTTTGCATCTTCTGCGTAATGCTTCTGTTCGTCAACAGAAATAATTTTTGTTTCGGCATTCCCTTCCAAAACGACGGTTTTGCCTTTTAAAGCAGTCGGAACAAAGAAGGCATAATCTTTCATCTTCACAAAAAATTTCTCGTTGTTATCGGTTTCCACTGTCAACCAGCACCCTTTTTTATCGCAAACGTCGGTCACTTTGCCGACAACCGAAATATTTTCGAGTTTTTTGCTCTTCTTTAATTTTTTGTCGAGTTTCTTTGCCGAAATGGCGTTGGTTTCTGAATTTAAAGAAACGTTTGAGCCATATACATCCCCAACAGCTGCATTTCCGGCAGGTGGACTGAACTTTTTTGTGGCAGTTTCCTGTGCAAAGATCAGGGTTGAAAGTAACAAAGTAAATAGGAGTGCTAATTTTTTCATTTGATATTTTTTGCGAAATTAATTATTTTAAACTTAAAATGAAAACACAGCAAATATAATATGCCGTTTTACTGTAATTTTTTGATAAACTGATGAGTCTTTTGTAAAAATTTCTATATTTACTTCCATTAAAACAAACTTATAACCTGAAACATAAAAATGCAGAAAAAACTCAAACTGTGGGACGCCACCATGCTCGTAATGGGCTCTATGATAGGCAGCGGAATATTTATCGTAAGTTCGGATATGATGCGGAATCTCGGCTCAGGATACTGGCTAATCGCGGTATGGATCATCACCGGAATCATGACAGTGGCGGCGGCCATTTCTTACGGCGAACTTTCGTCGATGTTTCCGAAGGCGGGCGGTCAGTACACCTACATGACAGAAATTTTCGGAAAAATGACCGGATTTTTGTACGGCTGGGGTCTTTTTACCGTTATTCAGACGGGTACCATTGCAGCGGTTGCCATGGCTTTCGGGAAGTTTACTGCTTATCTTGTTCCGTGGCTGAACGATTCTGCGCCACTTTTTCAAAGCGGAAATTTTAAAATTACCTGGATCCAGATCTTAGCAATTTTAGTGATTCTACTGCTTACATTTATCAATACCAAAGGCGTTAAAAACGGAAAAATATTGCAGAATCTGTTTACGGCTTCCAAAATACTGGCATTGCTCGGAATTATCATTTTCGGATTTTTACTGGTGAAGAATTCGCAGTGGTCCGGAAATATGAGTTTTGGATGGAGTGCATTTCAGGATTTCGGCAGAGAAGTAGGAAACGACTTAATGCCAACCGGATGGAAATCCATCGGAAGCCTTACCCTTCTGGGCGGGATCGCCGCGGCAATGGTAGGTTCGGTCTTCAGTTCGGTTGCATGGGAAAATGTGACTTTTGTTTCGGGAGAAATCGAAAATCCTAAAAAAAATGTGGTAAAATCAATGGTTTTGGGAACTACGGTGGTCATGATTTTATATCTTCTCGTCAATTTTGTATATCTGAATGCTCTTGACCGCGACGGAATTGCCTTTGCGGATAAAAACCGGCCCGCAGTTGCTGCTTCAGAAGTTATTTTTGGGAATATCGGTACCGTGATCATGGCGATTTTGGTCATGATTTCTACATTTGGCTGCATCAACGGACTGGTTTTGGCAGGAGCAAGAGTCTTTCAGACGATGGCGAAAGACGGCCTCTTTTTTAAATCCGCGATTGTGAACAATGAACACAGCGTTCCGGAAAGATCTCTGTGGATGCAGGGAATATGGGCTTCAGTTCTGGCGCTCAGCGGTCAGTACGGCGATCTTCTGGACATGATTTCTTTCGTGATTGTATTGTTTTATATGATTACCGTTTTCGGGGTGATTTATTTAAGAATCAAGAAACCGGAATTGGAAAGGCCTTATAAAACCTGGCTTTACCCTATTGCGCCAATTATTTATCTACTCATCGGGACTGCGTTCTGTGGGTTGCTGATCTGGTTCAAGCCACAGTACACTTGGCCAGGATTTATTCTGATATTAATTGGTTTACCGGTTTACTGGTTCATCAGCAGAAAGAAAACGGAGCAGTAAATTTCATTAAGATATTCAGTTGATTTTCATTTGTGGTTTCGGCCCCGTCGTAGACGGGGCCGAAACCATTTATCGATGTTTTTCGGAGCTAAACTGAGATTTATGTATTGACATCGTTCAAATAATATTTTTCAAAAAAAGATTGCAGTGAAAGCGGGACCCTCATTTCAAAAAACACACGAACATCTTGCACCTCAAAAAAGACGCTAAGTTTGCAATAAGCAGGCGTTTTTCCTTTTGTCCAGGCCCCAAAAATCCTTATCTTTACCCCAAAATTGTAAGAAAATGACCGACTGGAAAACCGTAAAGGAATACGAAGATATCACCTATCAGAAATCCGGCGCCGTAGCCCGAATTGCATTCAACAGACCGGAAGTGCGCAACGCCTTCCGTCCGAAAACCACTTCCGAACTATATGATGCTTTTTACCATGTCTCGGAAGATGCTTCCGTGGGTGTGATATTGCTCACTGGAGAAGGACCGAGCCCGAAAGACGGTGGACATGCATTCTGCAGCGGAGGCGACCAGAAAGCACGCGGCGAACAGGGTTATGTGGGTGATGACGGACGTCACCGTCTTAATATTCTGGAAGTCCAAAGACTGATCCGTTTTATGCCGAAAGTGGTGATTGCGGTCGTGAACGGTTGGGCAGTGGGTGGCGGACATTCGCTGCACGTGGTTTGTGATCTGACTTTGGCCAGCGAAGAACATGCAATCTTCAAACAAACCGATGCCGACGTGACGAGTTTTGACGGCGGTTACGGTTCTGCTTATCTGGCGAAAATGGTCGGGCAGAAAAAGGCGCGGGAAATTTTCTTTCTAGGAAGAAATTATTCTGCGAAAGAAGCTGAAGCAATGGGAATGGTGAACGCCGTAATTCCACACGCTGAACTGGAGGAAACTGCCTATCAGTGGGCTCAGGAAATTCTCGGAAAGTCGCCAATGTCCATCCGCATGCTGAAATTTGCCATGAACTTAACCGACGACGGAATGGTGGGGCAGCAGGTTTTCGCAGGTGAAGCTACACGTCTGGCTTATATGACCGAAGAAGCGAAAGAAGGGCGGAATGCATTTCTGGAAAAAAGAAAACCGAATTTCGGGGAGAATAAGTGGATATCTTAATTCTCACGGTCACATTTTATATTTTGAAAACATCCCTTATCCAATAATCCCAAACGATGCAGGAATTTCATAACAATTCTATTCTTGAACATGATTTACCAGATTTTGAAAATTTGGAACTTAAGCCCGTTTCTGAAAAATATTTGAAAGTGGTAATTTTTAACAGTGCTGTTTTTTCTTTATTGTTATGGATTGCGGGTGGCGTAAGCTATTATTTTTTGCGGGATGTTTTTATGTATTCTTGGTTGGTATTTATCGTGGTTTTTTCATTGATGATCATCCGTTTCATTACATCTTACTACGCGTTTTTTCAAAGAAAGTATGCATTTCGGCAACAGGATCTGGTATATCATTATGGACTGCTGAAAAAGACCACCTTCATCTTTCCTTACAGCAGAATACAGCACAGCGCTTTGCAGGAAGGCTGGCTATCGCGGAGTTTAGGCCTGAAATCATTAAGCGTTTTTACGGCGGGTTCAGAAGCGTCGGATCTTACGATTCATGGTCTGCCTAAAGAGATTGCAGAAAAATTCAATCAGCTGATCTTGCAAAAAATACAAGATCCGAGTTCCAATGGTTCATTTGGTACAGGAGACGCAAATCCATTTTCTACTGAAACCCAACTGGGAGAAACTGTTGCCCAATCCGAAGAGCAAGATGGAAAATAATGCATTTTCAAGACCCCAGCGACAGTCGGCAAAAGGAATTCTACTGATTACAGTTGTTAATTTCGGAAAATTTCTGAAAGCCATCTGGCCTCTTTATCTGTTTGTTTTCTTTAAACAGAATGAATATCAGTGGCTGATGATGTTGGCTTTAACAGCACTACCTTTTCTTTTTTTCGCCGTTATTTCTTATTTCCAGTACCGAAATTTCTCTTATTTTATCAATACCAAGACGGGAGAATTCGTGATCCGGAGTGGAATTATCAATAAAAAGACAATCAGCATCGAGAAAATTAAAATACAGGAGGTCAATATTAACCAGCCTTTTATTCATAAGGTTTTAAATATCTTTAAACTGGAAATCGACACGCCAGGAAGTGATACAAAAGAGGTGCGTGTAAATGCTATTTCTTACCAAAATGCACTTGATCTGAAAAATTATCTATTGGAAAACAGAGGTTCTGCAGTATTAACGACAGATCAGACGCAACTTTTGAGTGCACCACCGCCGGAAAATAAAGTCAGTATTTCCATCGCCTCTTTACTGAAATATGGACTCACCGCCAATTACCTGAAAAGTTTCCTCGCCATCATTGCATTTGCATTTTATATGGGTAAGAATGCCATCGAATTTTTAAAAGAGCAGTCGGCTGAAGATTTTATTGTTGAAAACCGAAAAGCATTCGCTGTGGCGCTGCTGGAAAATTTTTCTGTCCTTGGCATTGCAGGGTTCATATGCCTTATTTTTTTAATGGGAATTGTGGTGAATGTAATTTTGAATCTGGTGATGTATTTCAACATGAGAATCACAAAAAATAGCAGCCGGCTGTCTTTGGAGTATGGCCTTATTAATACAAAACATGTGATTATTGCTCCCCATAAAGTACAGATGGTGATTGAAATTCAGAATTTTATTCAAAAAAAGATCAATATTCTGCATTTAAAATTCCGACAGGTTTCCGGCGAAGAAGATCATAAAGAGTTACATAATTCAATTCCCGGATGCAGTAAAACGGAACGTAATGATTTTTTAAAATTCATCTGGAAAATTCTTCCCCAATACCAATATTCCTTAAAACCCCACCCCAGAACACTCATCATCTCGAGTCTTATTTTTGTCGGCATCCCGATTATTATCAGTATTTTCGTGCATTCCATTTTTAAGGAATACTTCTGGCTGATTTTGCTTTACGGTGTGCTCGCAGAGCTGATGCTCATTGCATCGTTCCGAAACAGCAGGCTTTATTACAATGAATATTTTCTTTGCTTAAAATCGGGTATTTGGGATATTGAAAAGAAAACGGTCGAATATCAGAAAATACAATCCATAAAGGTTTCACAGTATATTTGGCAACGCAAAAATGATTTGGGATCAGTGCATTTTTTTACGGCGGGTGGTAAAATTTCTTTCCGAAGCACCCGGTTCAGCAAAATAAAAAAACTGGTGAATTATGGTTTGTTTAAGGTAGAAAGTGACCAAAACCACTGGATGTAGAGATACAATTTCATAATATAAATGGTATTAAAATTTGATATAATGATGACAGACTGGATAAAAGCCGCAAGATTGCGCACTTTGCCGCTATCGATGAGTGGAATTATTATGGGTTCTTTCATCGCACGTTGGCGGATTATCGAAAATGGCGGAACCTGGGACTGGAAGATTTTTGCGATGGCCTTGCTGGTCACTTTGCTTTATCAGATCCTTTCCAATTTTGCAAACGATTACGGCGACGGAATCAAAGGAACCGACGAATTCCGGACCGGTAAAGCTGAATCAAGAGCGGTTGCTTCCGGTAGAATAACAGCTGGGCAAATGAAGAATGCGGTAATTCTGTTCGCAATACTTTCATTTGCAGCAACTTTAGCACTGCTTTATCTTGCTTTTTTCAGAGAAAATTTAATGCAGGAATTTTACATTTTTGTGGGACTTGGGATTGCATGCATTTTAGCTGCGGTTGGATATACAGTTGGTAAAAAACCTTACGGTTACCTCGGTCTGGGCGATGTCTTCGTCTTTGTATTTTTCGGACTGGTATCGGTTTGCGGAAGTTATTTTCTATTTACAAAAACTTTCGACTGGGACATCCTTTTGCCCGCAACCGCAATCGGAATGCTGAGTGCAGCCGTTCTTAACCTGAATAATATGCGGGATATTGAAAGTGATGCCTTGAGCGGAAAAAAAACCCTGGCTTTGCGCCTTGGTTTCAAAAAAGCGATGGTTTACGAAGTGATACTGCTCCAACTGCCATTAATTCTGATGCTGGTTTTTATGATGATGAACGGACTTCACACCCAGGGAAAATATTATGCTTTTATTTTCTTTATTTTGATGTTTCCCATGACGGGACTGAGAAGAAAAATTATGCAGATAAAAAACCCCCAGGAACTGGATCCTTTTTTGAAACAGGTCGGTATTATAACATTGATTATGAGTATCATGGTGGCTATAGGACTGAATTATTTTTAATTAAATTTTGAAAAATATGAAAATACAATACCTTGGACAAAACTGTTTTTTGTTCACTTACAACGGAAAAAACATCTTAAGTGATCCTTTTTACAATTTTGGAAAAGCACAGTCGGGTTTCGACATCACAGCCCAGAAAATTGATTATGTTCTCATTACGCATGCGCACGGCGACCATACTGCAGATGTAAAAGAAGTTCTGCAGCACCATCCTGATGCACATGTTATCGGACAGCCGGAAATATGCGGTTATTTCGGACATCCAAATTCCATCGACATTAATTTTGGGGGTTCTGCAAAATTGGAGGACCTGAAAATCTCAATGGTTCCGGCAAGCCATACGAGCTCGTTTCCTGACGGAACCTATGGCGGCGAACCTTCGGGTTACATTTTCAGATTTCCCGGGAAAAACGTCTATTTAGCCGGCGATACCGGTGTGATGGCAGATATGGAAATGTTTCCGAGGCTTTTCGGCAACATTGATCTAGCGATTCTTCCTATCGGTGCGCACTACACGATGTGCGCCAGAAAAGCCAGCTTTGCAGCTGCTGAACTTTTGAAAACAAAAAAGGTAATCGGATGTCATTTTGACACGTTCGCACCGATCAAAATTGATCACGCTGAAGCTAAAGGGCATTTTGATGAAAAAGGAGTGGAGTTGGTATTGCCTAAGCTGGGAGAAACCTTTGAAATTTAGGCATAAAAAAATGGCAAGCGATCTACATCACACCGCTACAACCGTTTACCTTTGCTGCGTTCCCACCCTGGAGGGGTCACAGGAGCTGGTTGTGTAGGACTTGCCGGTGCAAATATACAAAAATTAGTAAAATCTGAAACAAAAATTTAATTTATGTCAAAAAATCCAGTAACATTGGGTATTATCCTCTTCATTATCACCATGTTAATTTTCTTTACGGTATATTATATCAGTGGGGTGAACTATTTCAATACTTCCCTTATGATGAATGCATTCCTATTGCCGGTGTTATACTGCATTTTTGCTTTTGTTTCCGTGAGAACTTTCTGGAAAGAAAAAGGGGTGATTAATTTCAGAGAATCTTTCAGCAGAGCCTTTACCCCAATGTTTATCGGAGGTTTTCTTTCTGTTTTAACCATTTTTGTTTTTCTGAATTTTATCGATACCGATGCGAAGGCCTTACTGAATTATCAGTATGTCGAACGCCAGAAATCGGAACTTACCAATGAATACGAGAAAGCCAAAAAAATCCTGGCGAAAGATCAGGACATTCAGGAACTGGAACAGAAATATCAGGAAAGGCTTCAGAGTTTTGCTCCGGAACGCATTAAAAACAAAGACATGCTCACAGCGAGCCATTTTTCAGCATATTTTGCTGCAATCCTGATTTTTTACCTAATTTTATCGCTGTTTTTCGGGGCATTCTTCCGAAGCAGAAGCGCAAAATAAAATACTTTTTAAAAAATAAATGAATTTATCCATAATCATCCCTTTACTCAACGAAGAGGAGTCCCTGGAAGAACTTTTTTCAAGAATCGACAGCGTTTGCAACACTGCCAAACTTACCTATGAAATCTGGTTTGTTGATGACGGAAGTACCGACCTTTCCTGGAGCATCATCGAGAATCTGAAAGTGCAGCATCCGCAGATTCACGGAATTAAATTTTCCCGAAATTACGGGAAATCTCAGGCGCTTCACGCGGCTTTCGAAAAAGCGAACGGCGAAGTGATTATCACCATGGATGCTGATCTGCAGGACTTTCCGGAGGAAATTCCTGAACTTTATCAGATGATCAAGGAGGAAAACTACGACATTGTTTCCGGCTGGAAGAAGAAACGTTATGATAATGTGATGACGAAAAATCTGCCCTCAAAACTCTTCAATTCTGCTGCAAGAAAAGTGTCCGGAGTCGAACTTCATGATTTCAACTGCGGCTTGAAAGCCTATAAAAAACAGGTGGTCAAATCCATTGATGTTTACGGAGATATGCACCGCTACATTCCGGTTTTGGCGGCTAACGCCGGTTTCAGAAGAATCACAGAGAAAGAAGTTCAGCATCAGGCAAGGCCTTACGGTACTTCAAAATTTGGTACCGAGAGATTTGTACGCGGATTTCTGGATCTTGTCACGCTCTGGTTTATAAGCCGTTTTGGTGGACGTCCAATGCATTTTTTCGGCGCGGCGGGAACGGTGATGTTCATCATTGGTTTTCTTTCTGCGCTCTGGCTTGGAATTTCAAAATTAATCGATGTTTCGCGTGGAATTTACGGACATCTTTTAACTGATAATGCCTGGTTCTTTATCGCTTTAACGATGATGGTTCTCGGAACGCTGCTTTTTATAGCTGGTTTCCTTGGCGAAATGATGATCCGCACCACGCGTGAACATAAGAATTACAATATTGATGAAATAATTTAACAGAAAGTAGATTATTCAAAAGTTTCAACAAAATTCCGAACTGCTTTCAACTCAATTCTCAGATGCAGAGTTCCCTAAAATTAAAATTGATGAAGAATTTATTGTATGTTATCTTCGTATTCACTCTATTTTCCTGCGGAAAAATTTCTCCGAAAGGTGACATTCAGAGCAAGGATATTGCGGTGGAGGAATTCGTTAACCTCAATCTCGACGGGAAATTTAGGGTGTTCTATATTCATGCTTCAAAGAGTTTTGTAAATGTTGAAACCTATCCGAATATTTTAGATAACCTTAAAATAAAAGTGAAGGATAAAACCCTCACAATTGAGGAACGAAGACCAACAAAAGGGGTTGATTTCTACAACATAACGATTTATTCTAAATACAGTTTAGAAAAGGTAGACCTGTCGGATGCTGTTGAAATGAACATTTCGAGCGAAATAAAAACGGATCATTTCAGACTGAATTTAAAAAATAATGCTAAATTTATTGGTTCGGTAAATTCAAGACTTGCAGACTTGCAGATGACCGGGAAAAGCCGGGCTAATTTTTCAGGGAAAACAAAAAATGCTGTCCTCAAAATCTCGGATACGGCCAGTATTATTGCTCCCTATTTTATCATGGATAACTTAAACATCGATTCCAAAAATGAAAATTATGCTGAAGTAAATGTGAAGGATTCTTTAAAAGGCAGCGTCAACAATACCTCGAAACTGGTGTATTACAACGATCCCATCCGCGCCTTCAAAATAGGCAAGAATGCAAATGTTCAGAACAAAATACTGGAATAATTTAAAATTCCAATTAAATTTCATCAAGTCAAACGACCTTAAATAACCAACCATGACCACTTTAGAAAAAGCAAAACTCTGGCTTACCGATACTTTCGATACAGAAACAAAAAATACCGTTCAGCAATGGATCGACACCAATTCCGATGATCTCGAAGACTCTTTTTACCGCGAACTCGAATTCGGAACCGGCGGAATGCGAGGAATCATGGGAGTTGGAACAAACCGTCTCAACAAATACACGCTCGGACAGGCAACGCAGGGTTTGGCCAATTATCTTCGTTCCCAGTTTCCCGGAGAAAAAATTAAAGTCGCAATTGCCTACGATGTGCGCAACAATTCCAGAGAATTTGGAAAAATGTGTGCAGATGTGCTTACCGCAAACGGAATTCACGTGCTGCTTTTCAAAGAACACCGTCCAACTCCTGAACTTTCATTTACCGTGCGCGATAAAAAATGCAACGCCGGAATCGTTTTAACCGCTTCTCACAATCCGCCTGAATACAACGGTTATAAAGTTTATTGGAATGACGGTGCCCAGATTGTTCCTCCTCACGATGAGATGATCATTAAGGAAGTGTATTCTGTAAAATTTGACGAAATTAAATTCAGTGGAAACGATGATCTGATTGAATGGATCGGAGAGGAGCAGGATGAAGTGTATATTGATGCCTGTATCGAAAATTCCCTTTATCAGAAAGATAAAACAGGGTACGATAATCTGAATATCGTTTTCACCTCCATCCACGGAACCACTTATACAACGGTTCCGCAGGCTTTAAAAAAAGCGGGATTCACAAAAATTGATCTCGTTAGGGAACAGATGATTCCGAGCGGAAATTTTCCGACGGTAGCTTCTCCAAATCCTGAAGAACCAGCAGCTTTGGAAATGGCCATTGATTTGGCACGGATTACGAACGGCGACATTGTCATCGGAACTGACCCTGATGGCGACCGTCTAGGAATTGCGGTGCGTAATCTGGATGGCGAAATGCAGCTCCTGAACGGAAACCAGTGCAACACGATTCTTACTTATTATATCCTTGATCAGTGGAAAAAAGCCGGCAAAATTACCGGAAAAGAATTTATAGGCTCTACGATTGTTACTTCGGATGTGTTCTTTGATATTGCAGAAAAATTCGGAGTCGACTGTAAAGTAGGACTTACCGGATTTAAATGGATCGGTAAAATGATCCGGGATTTTGAAGGAAAAGAAAAATTTATCTGCGGTGGCGAAGAGAGTTTTGGGTTTATGACCGGAGACTTTGTGCGCGATAAAGATTCGTGTGGCTCCATTTTGCTGGCCTGCGAAATTGCAGCCTGGTGCAAAGCCAACAACAAGACGATGTATCAGTATCTGATCGATATTTACAAAGAAGTCGGAATGTACTATGAAGGGCTCATTAATGTTACAAAAAAGGGAAGAGAAGGTGCCGGTCAGATTCAGCAGATGATGAAGGATTTCCGCGAAAATCCTCCCAAAGAAATTGCCGGGTCACCGGTTGCCGAAGTAAAAGATTTTCAGGAACAGACCTGTCTGCATCTCAAAGAAAACAAAAAATTGGCAATGGATGACATTCCAAAATCCAATGTACTGATTTATTATACCGAAGATGGCACAAAGGTTTGTGTCAGGCCTTCCGGAACGGAACCAAAAATCAAGTTTTATGTTTCAGTCAAAGATTCCGTTACTTCTGAAGATGAATTCAAAGAAAAACTGTTGATTCTTGATCAGAAAATCCAGCGGGTAAAAGCTGATTTAAAACTTTAATTAACCAGATCTACGGGGTTATTAAAGCCCGTAAATTTAACGACTGACCAAATGAAAACATCAAAACTCGCCCATCACCTTATCGGTTCAGAAATCATCAAGATTGGAAATCAGGTCAATGAAATGAAAATGCAGGGTGCCGAAATTGCAAATCTTACGATTGGTGATCTCGATTCTGACATTTATCCGATTCCGGTTCTTCTGAAGGAAGAGATTCAGAAGGCTTATCAGAATAATCTGACAAATTATCCACCTGCAGCCGGACTTTTATCCTTAAGAAAAGCGGTTTCTGAAGACTTAAAAAATCGCTGGCATCTTGACTATTCCACGGACGAAATTTTAGTGGCAGGTGGGTCGAGACCGTTGATTTACGCTGCTTTTAAAACAATTGTAGATGAAGGTGATAAAGTGGTTTATCCAATTCCGTCCTGGAACAACAACCATTATTCTTATCTGACTCATGCCGAAAAAATTGAAGTTGAAACTTCCCAGTCGAATAATTTTCTACCCAATGCCGAAGATTTAAAACCTCATCTGGAGGGAGCGGTGCTTCTGGCCCTCTGTTCTCCGTTAAACCCTACGGGAACGATGTTTACAAAGGACCAGCTGACGGAAATCTGTAAACTGGTTATCGAGGAAAACAAAAAACGTGGCGAAAACGAAAAACCGCTTTACTTACTGTATGACCAGATTTATGCGATGCTTACGTTTGGCGAAGAGCATTTTACTCCCGTTTCCCTTTTTCCGGAAATGAAGGAGTACACCGTTTATATTGACGGGGCCTCAAAATGTTTTGCAGCAACGGGAATAAGAGTCGGCTGGAGTTTCGGTCCGGCCGAAATTATTGATAAGATGAAGGCCTTACTCGGCCATATCGGCGCTTGGGCCCCCAAACCGGAACAGGAAGCTGTTGGTGTTTTTTTGAGCAATTCAGCTAAAACTGATGAATTTGTTCAGGATTTTAAAGAAAAAATGGCTGAAAGTCTGCAATCGCTTCACAACGGAATTCAGGACATGAAATCACGAGGATTACTGGTTGACAGCATCAAGCCGATGGGAGCCCTGTATCTGACCATAGAATTGGATTATCTGGGAAAAACAAAACCGGATGGCACACCAATCGTGGATTCTTCAGATCTGGTTTTTTATTTAATCAACGAAGCAGGCGTAGCACTTGTCCCTTTTTCCGCTTTTGGAAATTCCCGGAATATGCCGTGGTTCCGCGCATCTGCCGGCGGTCTGTCTGCCGCAGAAATTAAAAAAATGCTCCCAAGGCTGGAAAATGCTTTAAATAAGCTTATATAAATGTTAATTCTGAGAAGCATTATTATTACGGCCACATCAAAAAACTTGTAACTCACCACTTATAACTCATCACTCCATGAAGATTATCGCCGTTATTCCTGCCCGTTACGAAGCCAGCCGTTTCCCGGGAAAACTTATGCAGATTCTGGGCGATAAAACAGTCATCGCAACCACTTATGAAAATGTGGTGGAAACCGGACTTTTTGATGAAGTTTTTGTGGCGACCGATTCTGAAATTATTTTTGAGGAAATCAGCAGAAGAGGCGGAAATGCTGTAATGACCGGTCAGCACGAAACCGGCAGCGACCGGATCGCTGAAGCCGTCCGGAATATTGAATGCGATATCGTGGTCAATGTTCAGGGCGATGAACCATTCCTGAAAACTGAGCCTTTATCTCAGCTTATTTCCGTCTTTAAGAATGATTTTGAGGAGAAAATTTCCCTCGCTTCGCTTAAAATAAAACTTACTGAAAAAGAAGAAATCGAGAATCCCAATAACGTAAAAGTGATTACGGATAATCAAGGTTTTGCGCTTTATTTCAGCCGGTCTGTTATTCCTTTTACCAGAGAAATTTTTGAAAAAACCGATTATTTCAAACACGTTGGGGTGTATGCATTCCGCAAAAAAGCTTTGCTCAAATTTGCCGCGCTTCCGATGAAACCTTTGGAAATGGCAGAGAAAATTGAATGCATCCGTTATCTGGAATACGGCATGAAAATCATGATGATTGAAACAGACTTTGTTGGAGTGGGAATTGATGTACCGCAGGATCTGGAAAAAGCCAGAGAAATCCTGAACGGAAATTCCTGAAAGAAAACAATTCTAAGCGATTTTTTAGTTTAATTTGTGGTTGCAATAAGCATCTGTGAAAAAATAAAGTATATATTTGAAAAAATAAACGGGCGCATTAATGAAAAAGATTTTTTTAATATTCATCATCATCATGAGCGGTTTTGTATCTGCACAGACTGCAAAAGAGATCATCGATAAAAACATTGAACTGTCCGGCGGACTGACAAACTGGAAGCTTCTGAACTCCGTAACTTTACAGGGAAATGTCACTTTGGGAGTCAACGATGATTATCCCATAAAAATATACCAGCAAAGACCCAATCTCACCAAAACAGTAATTTCTATCAATAAAAAAGAAACGGCGATTGAAGGCTACGACGGCAAAAAAGGGTATGCCATGAATTATGCCACCAATAAAATTCAGGAGTATCCCAATTATGTGGCGGAAAGTTTTGATAACGATTTCATCGACTGGGAAAACAAAGGATTCGAGGCAAAATATTTAGGCAAAGAAAAGGTTAACGATATTTATTGCCATAAAGTGGAACTTACCAAAAATGTTAACAAAACCATTTATTATTTTGATTCAAAAAGCTATATGCTGGTAAAGGAAACTAAGAAAGATGAAGTGCTCAGTTATGGTGATTATAGAAAAGTGGGCACTCTTATGATGCCTTTCCGGATCGAATCTTCCTCTCCAAAAAAAGACAGCGACTACCTGATGCTGATCAATAAAATTGAAGTCAACAAAGTGTTTCCGGCAAACACTTTTAAATTCTAGACTTCATTAAGATTTTAATGTAAAATTATGGATCTAAAATCCAATGAACCCTTTTGGCTTGTAAAGAACGGTCTTCTTGCTTCATATCCATCTCTGAAAGCCGATGAAGAATGCGACGTACTGATCGTTGGAGCCGGTATTACAGGCAGTTTAATTGCCCACCAAATGATCAAGGACGGTTACAAAACCATCATCATCGACAAGCGGGAGATCTGCAACGGAAGCACATCGGCTACCACCTCAATGCTTCAGTATGAGATTGACGTTCCTCTGCACGAACTGAAGGAAAAAATAGGGATTTTAGGTGCGGTGGAAAGCTATAAAGCCTGCTCAAAATCCATTGACGATCTTAAAAAAATTGCTGTTGAAATTGGATCGGAAGCGGGTTTTACCAAGAAATCATCATTGTATTTCACCAACGAGAAAAAGGACATCACTTATCTGTACAAAGAATTTGAAGCCAGAAACGCAGCAGGTTTCCGCGTACAATGGCTCGATGAAAAACAAATTCAGGACAAATATGGGTTGGAACATACATTGGGCGGAATTCTTTCGGAGCAGGGAGCGAGTATTGATGCCTTTAAATTTGCCCATGAACTGTTGGACTTTAATTTTAAAAAAGGACTGCAGATTTTTGATAAGACCAAAATGGAATCGGTTAAGTACTTTAAAGATTTTAGTGAAGTTGCAACCGCTGGCGGCTGCAAAATCAAAACCAAAAGAATAATATACTGCATCGGTTACGAAAGCAAGGAACTCATTAAAGATAATTTTGTAAATCTGAAAAGCACATTTGCCATCGTTTCTGAAATGGATGATTCCAATATCTCAAAATTAAGCGAAACTCTTTTCTGGAACACCGATGAACCTTATCTGTACATGCGGACTACTGATGACGGACGGCTCCTGATTGGCGGAGGAGATGAAGACTTCCGGAACCCCGAAAAGCGGGATAGAATGATTGCCAAGAAAGAAAAGGAAACCCTGAAAACGCTCAGTAAACTGCTTCCGGAATATGAGTTTTACACCGATTTTACCTGGGCCGGGACATTTGGGGAGACGAAAGACGGGCTGCCATACATCGGAACCCATAAAAAATTTAAAAACTCTTATTTTGTACTCGGTTTTGGCGGAAACGGCATCACATTTTCAGTGACCGGAATGGAAATGGCTTCCCATTTCATGAAAAATGAAGAGCATCCGCTTACAGAATTTTTCAAATTCGAACGCTGAGTTGGACGTGGCATTAAAAGTTAAAAAAATCCGGTATTTGAATATTCAAATACCGGATTTTTATTAGATGTTAACCACCGATTAACAATATAAACTATTTGGTAATATCTCTGCCAATAACCAAACGCTGGATTTCGGAAGTTCCTTCACCAATCGTACACAGTTTGGAGTCTCTATAATACTTTTCTGCCGGAAAATCTTTGGTATAACCGTACCCACCGAAAATCTGAAGTGCATTGTTTGCAATTCTTACACATGCTTCAGAAGCGTATAACTTAGCCATTGCTCCTTCTCTCGTCATTTTTTGTTTGGCGTTTTTCAAAGTGGAAGCGCGCTGAATAAGCAATTCAGCAGCGTCAATTTCAGTTGCCATGTCTGCAAGCATGAAATTGATTGCCTGGAATTCGGAAATCGCTTTGCCGAACTGATGTCTTTCCTGCGCATATTTCAGAGCAGCTTTGTAAGCGCCTCTTGCAATTCCGAGGCTTAATGCAGCGATGGAAATTCTTCCGCCGTCCAGGATTTTCATGGCCTGTTTAAAACCGTCTCCAACTTCACCCAAACGGTGCGAATCCGGCACTCTTACGCTGTCGAAAATCAGTTCTGCAGTTTCCGAAGCTCTCATTCCGAGTTTGTTTTCTTTTTTTCCTGAAGAAAATCCAGTCATTCCTTTTTCGAGAACAAATGCAGTTGAGTTGTTTTTTGCTCCTTTTTCACCTGTTCTGGTCATTACCACTGCAATGTCTCCGGAAATAGCGTGAGTGATGAAGTTTTTCGCTCCGCTGATGATCCAGTCATCGCCGTCTTTAACAGCTGTGGTAGTCATTCCTCCGGAATCGGAGCCAGTATTGTGTTCTGTAAGTCCCCAGGCGCCGATCACTTGCCCTGAAGCCAGTTTTGGCAGCCATTTATGACGCTGTTCTTCAGTCCCGAACTCATAGATATGATTGGTACAGAGTGAATTGTGTGCCGCAAGAGAAAGTCCTATAGAGGGGTCAACCTGAGAAATTTCGTCCAAAATGGTAACATATTCATGATAACCGAGGCCTGATCCGCCGTATTCCTCCGGAATAACGATTCCCATGAAACCCATTTCACCCAATTGGTGAAAAAGCGCTACCGGAAAAGTCTGGCTTTCGTCCCAGTCCATAATGTTGGGTCTGATATTTTTTTCAGCAAAATCTCTGGCAGTTTCTGCCACCATTTTAATGTTTTGTAGCGTATCGGTATTCATTTCTTTTATTTGGTTCAAATATACTTAAAATGTAGAAAATCTGAAAAAGTTTTTTATTCATTATACACGTTTGCATTCTGTTTTGATTATCATTTACCCAGACCATAAAATTATTATATTATTAACATAAAGTTTCATTTTATGTTGCATATAAATCAGTATTTTTATATAATGAAAAAAATTCTGTTTCTGGGATTTTTAATCCCTTTTTTTGCGTTTTCGCAGATACCTGTAGGTTACTATGACGCTGCGGTGGGGCTTACCGGTTATGCTTTAAAGTCTAAAGTACACGATATTATATCATCTAAAACCATCAGTTGGCATTATGGCGATCTGCCCAATTATTATGCACAGACGGATCTTGATAAATATTATGACCATACCGCGACTAATACCACTTTTTTGCTGGACATGTATTCTGAAATTCCTACAGGTCCGGATGCTTATGAATATACCAGTGCACAGTTGGTTTCGAGCGCAGGAGCTGAGGGTGTAGGTTATAACAGGGAACATATGGTACCGCAAAGTACTTTCAGTACAGGTAGTATCAGCGGTTATCCGATGTACTCCGATCTCTTTCATGTAGTGCCTGCAGATGCACGGATCAACCAGTTACGCAGCAATTATCCTTATGGGGTAGTAGGTTCCACCATTTATTATACTTTCACGAATGGTTCGAGAATCGGCAACTGTGCGATTCCTGGCTCCCCCTATACGGGAAGGGTGTATGAACCTATAAATGAATTTAAGGGAGATATTGCAAGAACACTGCTTTATTTTGCAGTACGGTACGAAGGAAAATTGGGATCTTTCAATCACAATATGGGCACAACGCCTGCAAATGATGAATCTCTTTTTGACGGCACCGAGGAGCGGGCTTTAGATCCGTCGTATATCACTCTTCTGAAACAGTGGAACGCAATGGATCCTGTATCGCCAAAAGAAATCGACAAGAATAATATTGTTTACGGAATTCAGAAAAACCGAAATCCTTTCATCGATCATCCTGAATGGGTGAATATGATCTGGTCAGAAACTCCAGATGCGATTGCTCCAGGTGCTCCGGGTGCGCTCACGGTTACGCAGCAAAATGCCCATTTTGTGAATCTAACCTGGTCCCCAAGTCCTGATCCTGATGTTTTGGGATACCGGATTTATGTAAATGGTTCAACAACGCCTGCAGAAACCAGCAAAAGTACTTCAGTCACGATTGATCATCTTCTCCCTTCAACGGCGTACACTTTCACTGTTAAAGCTTTTGATAAAGGTTATTTGGAATCCCCCGTCAGTAATGTCGCAGCAGCTACGACTTTGGCCTCTGATTCTTTTTCAAGCGACCTGATGATTATCAAGTATCTTGAAGGTTCTTCCGATAACAAAGCTCTTGAACTGATCAACAGAACCGGTCACTCCGTTAACCTTAATAACTACCGGATCAATATTCAGTTTTTTAGCGGTAGTTCTTATTATTTTTCTGATACCTATGAATTGGAAGGAACTGTTGCTGACGGAGAGAATTTTGTGATTTTGAATCCGAATGCGAACTTCACCTGCTTCACCAATGCTCAGGCTAAATTTGTTACGGCATCTACTCCCATGACGTATACGGGAACGCAGTACATCGAACTGGCGTATGACGGTAATATTCCAGTTGATGTAATCGGTGCAAAAAATACAACCAACACGGTCGGAAATGTGTCTCTGTATCGCTTGGCATCAATAACACAGCCCACTGCCACATTTAGTCTTTCGGAATGGCAAAGTAATCCGTCCGATTACTGTCAGAATTTAGGAATTTTAAAGGTTTCTGAGAACACTGTGGGCGATGACGTTCTAATTTATCCGAATCCTGTTGAAAATCAACTCTTTGTAGATGCAGTGCGTTTAAAAGATGTTAAAAGTATTCAGATTTATGATTTCAACGGAAAACTAATCAAAACAGAAATGCAGCCTTTCAAAAATAAAAAATCCATAGATGTTCATGAATTGAACACAGGACTGTATCTGTTAAGGTTGAATGGAAGTTCGTATAAGTTTATTAAAAAATAAGTAAATCCGCTAATAAATCAATATATAAGCAATACAAATTATATTAACAGATATAAGTAGATAAATAAATATTACCATTGTTAATAGAAAATATTATCTTTGTAATATGAAATCTGTACTTACAGGAGACATCATTAATTCGCAGAGTGTTGATACTGAAATTTGGCATCAAGCCTTAAAGGAAGTTTTCAGCAGCGAAGACGCAAATAACTGGGAAATCTACCGCGGCGACGAGTTTCAGTGCCTGCTGGAAAATGCCGAAGATGCTTTTAAGAAAGCCATCGAAATTAAATCAAAAATCAGAAAAATCCCCGGACTTGATGTCCGTATTTCAATTGGAACAGGCTCTCAGGATTTCATTGGCGAAAAAGTTTCACAGTCCACCGGAACAGCATTTGTACATTCCGGCAGAAATTTCGAAAAAATTAAAGCCCAAAAAATTAACCTCAGCATCAGTTCAGGAAACATCGAAACCGACGAAGTCCTGAATCTGATCTTCAAATGGCTCAGTAACACTACCGACAACTGGTCTGTGGTTTCTGCCGAAATTGTAGATATCTTCCTGAAAGATCCCAACATAAATCAGGAACTGGTGGCTCAAAAACTTAACATTTCGCAGTCCTCCATAAGCCAGCGGCTTAAAAGGGCTGATTTTGATCTCATTCTGGAAACTGACCGGTTTTTCAGAAAAAAAATGGCAGAACTGTAAATGATTTTTATCCCGCTCATATTGGCCCATTTATTAGGAGATTTTATTTTCCAGCCCAATTCTTGGGTAGCCGACAAAGAGAGGAAAAAAGCAGCGAGCCCTTATTTGTACCTCCATATTCTCATTCATACGATTCTGGTTTTTCTTTTTTTATGGGATGTTAATCTATGGTGGATTGCATTGACTGTTGGTGTTACTCATTTCATTATCGACTGGGTAAAACTTCATTATCAGACTCCAAAAACAAAAAGAACATGGTTCTTCCTCGACCAGTTTCTGCATATTATTGTAATCGGAGCGATTTCAGTATGGTATTTTCCTTTTTTCAAATGGGAAGATTTTTTTAATGACCACACCTTAAAATTATTGACAGCCCTTATTTTCCTGACTATCCCGAGTTCAATACTCATTAAAACCCTAATCTCCATCTGGACACCCGTTACCGTGGAGCACAGTAAACTTCAGACCGAATCCTTAGTGAACGCTGGAAAATACATCGGCATACTAGAAAGGCTATTGGTTTTCGTATTTATTGTCGTTAATCATTGGGAAGGAGTGGGTTTTATGATCGCTGCAAAATCGGTTTTCAGATTCAGTGACTTGGCCGAAGCAAAACAGAGAAAACTTACAGAATATGTACTGATAGGAACTTTATTAAGTTTCGGAATTGCCGTTCTGACGGGGATTTTAGTGAAAATTTAAATAGAAAGTAAAAAGAAATAAAAAGTAAAAAAAAATGACAAAAGGAGCAATGCTTTATGAAGGAAAAGCAAAACAGGTCTTTGAAACATCCAATCCAAATGAAGTGATTGTGCGGTTTAAAGACGATGCCACTGCTTTCAATGCACAGAAAAAAGGAAGTGTAGACCTGAAAGGCGAAATGAATAATGCCATTACCACCCTTATTTTTGAATATCTGAACCAAAAAGGTATTCCCACCCATTTTATTAAAAAACTCGATGAAAGAGAGCAGCTGGTAAAAAAAGTGAACATCATTCCTCTCGAAATGGTGGTTAGAAATTACTCTGCCGGCAGCATGGCGCAAAGACTGGGCGTAGATGAGGGCATCAAATCACCGGTAACCATTTTTGACCTCTGCTACAAAAAAGATGAACTCGGCGACCCTTTAATAAACGATCATCACGCTGTTTTTCTCGGCGCTGCCACTTATGAAGACCTTGATGAAATGTATGAACTTACTTCAGATATCAACGATATTCTGATCGACCTGTTTGATAAAATGAATATCATTTTAGTGGATTTCAAGATCGAACTCGGGAAAACCGCTGACGGAAAAATTATTTTAGCCGATGAAATCTCACCGGACACCTGCCGCCTTTGGGATAAAGACACGATGATGAAACTCGACAAAGACCGTTTCAGACGGGATCTAGGAGGAGTAACCGAAGCATATGTAGAAATTTACGAACGTCTTAAAAAAGTTTTGAATAAATAATTCGATCGAAAAAGTATAATGACAGATTTACAGAAATATAAGGAAGATTATCTTAACCAGTTCAAAGAAACGGTTTACGGACGGAACCTCCTGAAAACCGACGACCCGTTTGATGCTCCTTCAGAAGAATGCGGAATTTTCGGAATTTATTCGGATACCGATCTCGATACGTTTTCTCTTTCCCAGTTTGGTCTTTTTGCGCTACAACACCGCGGTCAGGAAGCCTGTGGCATTTCTGTCATGAAAAAAGGGAAAATCGTCAATATCAAAGATGAAGGCCTTGTTCTGGATGTATATAAAGAAATCCGCGAACCGGAAACGTTCATGGGCAATTCCGCCATCGGACACACACGTTATACTACAGCGGGAGACAAGAAGAAATACAATTTCCAACCGTTTTTTGCAAAAAATGAGTACGACCAGATCGTGCTTTCCATTGCGCATAACGGAAATCTCACAAATGCCAATCAGCTCAAAAGAGAACTGGAAGCAGAAGGCGTTGTTTTTCGCGCCACTTCAGATTCTGAAGTGATTCTCCGTTTGATCCAGAAAAATCTGGATTTGGGTCTTCGTGGTGCAATCAAAGCAACGATGGAAAAGATTGAAGGTGCTTATTCCGTAGTCGGAATGACGAGAAACAAGTTTTTTGCTTTCCGCGATTTTCACGGGATCAGGCCTTTGGTTTTGGGAGCCATCGACGAAAAAACATTTGTTGCCGCTTCCGAATCCGTTGCTTTGGATGCAGTGGGTGCACAGTATGTCCGTGACATTCTGCCGGGCGAAATTGTGTATACGAGCGAGAATGAAACTGGTTTGAAATCATTTTTGGTTCGGGAAAACTGCGAAAAAAGGATCTGCGCTTTCGAATATATTTACTTTGCAAGACCCGATTCCGTTCTCGAAAACATCAATGTGCATGAAATCCGCGAAAAATCCGGAGAAAAAATCTGGGAACAGGCCCCTGTTGAAGCCGATATTGTGATTGGAGTACCTGATTCCGGGGTTCCGGCTGCCATTGGATTTTCAAAAGCTTCAGGAATTCCTTTCCGGCCTGTTTTGATTAAGAACAGATATATCGGCAGAAGTTTCATTGTCCCGACTCAGGAAATGCGCGAAAGGATTGTGAATCTCAAGCTCAATCCGATTATATCTGAAATCAAAGGAAAAAGGGTAGTGATCATCGACGATTCTATCGTTCGGGGAACCACTTCAAAACGTCTGGTGAAAATCCTGAAAGATGCAGGAGTAAAGGAAATTCATTTCCGTAGCGTATCGCCGCCGATTATTGCGCCATGTTATCTTGGAATTGATACTCCTTCAAAAGATGACCTGATTTCAGCCAATATGAATGTAGAAGAACTCAGACAGTATCTGGGAGTGGATTCCCTGGAATTTTTAACGGTCGATAATCTTAAAGTGATCCTTGGAAGTTCAAATCACTGTTTCGGATGTTTTACTGAGCAGTATCCGGTAGCAAAAGGAGAGGAGGTCGAACTTTTTAAATAAGAGGGTTAAATTATAAAACAAAAAAGAGTCAGAAATTAATCTGACTCTTTTCTTATTTATCTAAGTCTAAAATGATTAGAATTTATAAGCTAAACCAACTTGGAATACGTTGTTTTTAACTGAATTTCTGTCTCCATTATTATCACTGTTGTTAATGTCAGTCAAACCTGCAACATATCTTGCTGTTACTCCAACTTTAGGAGTAAAATAATAACCTGCACCAATTCCAATTCCAACATTTAGTCCGTTTAAGCTGTCTTTGTAGTTACCTGATTCATCAATAAGATCATTGTTACTTTCATCAGTAAATCTGTCTTTAGCACTAACCAACAAACCGAATTCTGGACCTGCTTCTAAATAAAAAGCTGGAGTTGCATTATATTGGAACATTACCGGTAAAGTAATATAATCTAAGTGTCTTGACCTGGCATAGGTCGTACCTAGGATATCCATGTTGTATTTATCTCCATATTGAGAATACAATAATTCAGGTTGGATGCTGAAACTTGCAGCCAAAGGAACATTCATAGTTACCCCAGCGTTAAATCCGATTTTTGAACCTTGATCGCTTAAATCTGCATCTTTGGAAATGGATGAAACATTCATTCCTGCCTTAACACCAAACGTCTGTGCGAATGTCAATGAACTCATTGCGATTGCTGCACCTAAAAATAACTTTTTCATAATTTTAAATTTTAAATTTTACTTTCTTAATTTTTCTTAAAATTTTATCTATTTACTAATGCTGTTGCTTTATTTGAAATATACTGTTGGAATATGGTTAAAAACTTCAACAATTTCACTGAGCCTGCATGATCAATAAGATTTAAATTTTTGTTTTACGAAGTGTACTCCGCAAACGCTGTGCCAAAAACTGAGAAAACAAAAAAAAACTAAACAATAGTTTAATTAATTTTATATAGAACCTACTGATTATCAGTATTATAAATTAAAATTACTGGTAAAAGGTGAAAAGCGTATTGTTTGTCTTGAAATGTGACAAGAAAAGAAAATCAGGCCAATTTTTGATAAAAATGCAATGCATATTTAATTTTTTCCGCTGTCACATGGCAGTTAAATTTTGAACTTCCTATTCCGGATAACAGTGAAAAATTAATCTGTTGATGTGAATTCTTCTTGTCTTGGTTCATCACTGAGAAAAGTTCTGTAGGATCAAGGGAACTCATATCTATAAGCGGGAAAAATCTTCTGATTTGATAAATGATTTTATTTGCAGTATCCTGAGAAATTAGATTTTCCAGTTGTGAAAGATGTGTTTCGCAGATCATGCCAAGCGCAACGGCTTCACCGTGAAGAATCGGTTTTCCTTTTTTCAGGCAAACACTTTCTACAGCATGACCAACAGTATGTCCGAAGTTCAGTGTCTTTCTTATATGCTGTTCTCTGAAGTCCTTTTCCACAATCTGCAGTTTGATCTGCATGGATTTTTCAATGAAAGGATAAATGTTTTCTGCCTTTAATTCATCGATACGGATCAGGTCGTTCCAGTGTGATGCATCTGCAATCAGCCCGTGCTTCAGCATTTCGGCAAAACCACTTCTTAACTCTTCAAATGAAAGGGTATTTAGAAATTCAGGAAAAACAAAAATATGTTCGGCATCAGCAAAAGTACCGATGACGTTTTTAAGGAAAAGATGATCGATGCCGGTTTTTCCGCCGATGGATGCATCGCACATGCCCAAAAGAGTAGTGGGTATATTGATGAATTTTATTCCTCTTTTGTAGGTAGAAGCCACAAAACCTCCCAAATCCGTCACAACACCACCGCCAAGGTTCATAAAGAGCGATTTCCGGTCGGCCTCAAATTCCGAAAGAATTTCCCAGAGCTGAGTGGCGGTTTCCAGAGTTTTCATTTCCTCACCGGCCGCAATTTCTATGATTTCAAAAGAGATTTCTGTTTCTAAATTGGCGAGTAATGTTGGAAGGCAGAAGTGATGTGTATTTTCATCAACAAGAATGAAAAGCTTTGAAGGAAGCGCCTCAGCCAGATAACGGTTCAGCGCCGAAAAATTTTCATCCAGGATTGAAATCATGTTTTTTTTGCAAAATTAATTTAATTATCGGAATAATAGTGGGATAGATTCCACACCGCTTCCATCTCCCGACAAAAAAAGCTATCTTTGCACAAAATTTTTTAGACAATGAGCAGAGACAGAAACAGTTCCGATAAACCTTATAAACCCAGATCTTCCCAAACCGGAAGTTCACGACCTTCCCCTTCGCGTGCTCCAAAGACTGAAAATACCGACGATAAAAAACCTTCGAAACCACCAAGAGAACCAAGACTTCTCTCGGAATCAGAAGCAAAATCCTACGAAAAAACTTTTAAAAAACCTGCAGGAAAAAGAATTGGCAAATCATTCAACAGAGACAAGCCGTTTATAAAAGGAGACAAAAAGGCTCCTAAAAAAACTTATACCCGAACTTTCGGCAGAAATGATGAAGGTGAAAGAACAAAATCTTTCGTTCAGCAGAGAAGACTGGAGAAAATTTCCAAGGAAGTTCCGAAAGAAACCATCCGTCTGAATAAATATATTGCCAATTCAGGAATCTGTTCCAGAAGAGAAGCCGATGAACTGATCACTCAGGGTTTGGTTGAAGTGAACGGAAAAGTGGTGAATGAAATGGGCTATCAGGTTCAGAAGACTGATAAAGTAATTTTCGACGGACAGGGCATCACACCGGAAAAACCAGTGTATGTATTGCTGAACAAACCGAAAGGCTATATTTCTACAACCAAAGATGAAAAAGCCCGTAAAACGGTGATGGATTTGGTGGCGAATGCGTCTCCTTACCGTGTTTTCCCGGTTGGAAGGCTAGACCGTTCCACGACAGGAGTTATTTTGCTGACCAACGACGGACACATGACCAAAAAGCTTACGCATCCGTCTTTCAACATGAAAAAAATCTATCATGTTACTTTGGACCGGAAACTTGACCGTGCTGACCTGAATGCGATTGCGGAAGGAGTAAGACTGGAAGAAGGGATTGCAGAGGTTGACAGTATTTCCTACATTGAAGGAAAACCTAAAAATGAAGTGGGCATTGAACTACATATCGGCTGGAACAGGGTAGTGCGCCGTATTTTCCAGAGATTGGGCTATGAAGTGGAAGGACTGGACCGTGTGATGTTTGCAGGACTGACAAAGAAAAACATCAAACGGGGACACTGGAGAATTCTTACAGATCTTGAGGTGAACACCCTTAAAATGCTGTAATTATCCTTTTATAAAAAATAAAAAGCAACCTCATCGGGTTGCTTTTTTTAATTCTGACTTTAAATTTTAGTGAAAATTTATCCTAAAACGGTCACTGAGTTTTCCAGCATTTCATAAATGGCACCGCGCCCGTTTTCGGGTTTTACGTTTACCGCTTTTGTTCCGTTAAAATGCAGACAGGTGATGTATCCGTTCTGTACTGCGTCCAGACAGGTAAATTTAACGCCGTAATCCAAGGGCAGTCCAACAATTTCCAACAGCTGAATATCATGATATTTCAGGAAATCATCCAAACCGGTTTTCACGAAATGATTGTTGTCCTGAAACGCGCTGTAACTGTCAAATTCACTATTTTTTCCTTTCTGAATGATGTGCGTCACTTTTTCCTGGTTTAGATCCTGATGAAATTCTGCACCGAAAGTTCCCTGAACACAGTGGTCGGGCCACATAAACTGCGGAACACCGTTTAAAGAAATGGTTTCTCCCACTTTTTTTCCGTTGGTGGAGGCAAAACTCTTGTGATCAGCCGGATGCCAATCCTGCGTAAGCACAATCTGGTCGTACTCATTTTTTTCCATCAAAAGATTGATATACGGAATTATACCGTTTGAACCGGGCACAGCTAATGCACCGCCTTCGCAGAAATCATTCTGAACATCAACAATAATAAGGGCTTTTTTCATTTTTTAAATATTAATTTTGTGTCAACTTTTGCGAATTCAACATCCGAAGTTGTCGTTTTATATTGTAAATTTACAGAACAGGGCTCAAATTTTCAGCCAGAAACATGCGTTCTGCCAAATCGTCTAAAGAAATGAAAAATATCGAACACAAAAAATATCCCATCGGGAAATTTCACTATTCAGATCATGTTTCTGATAGTGAAATCGACCGATGTATCGGGGTCATTAAAAATTTTCCTTCAAAACTGAAAAATCTTATAGAAAACTGGACCGACGAAATGCTGGATACCCAATACCGGGAAAAAGGCTGGACCGTGCGGCAGCTCATCAATCACCTTTCCGACAGCCATATGCAGAGTTTTTCCCGTTTCAAACTGGCTTTAACTGAAGATAATCCTACCGTAAAACCATATGATGAAGCGAAATGGGCGGAACTTCAGGACAGCATTAATATTCCGGTGAAACCTGCACTTTATCTCCTGACCGGTTTGCATTACCGCTGGTTTCATCTCCTGAAAACTTTGACCAATAAAGAGTTTGAAAGAACATTTTTTCATCCCGAGCAAAATAAAACGGTCATTTTAAAAGAATATCTGACCTTCTTTGCCTGGCATTGTGACCACCATTTTGCGCATATCGAAAATCTAAAAAAAGAGAAGGGCTGGACATGAGAAAATCGCTTTTGCATCCGGAAGATCTGGAAGAAATAAAAGAAAGAATTAATAAAATTTCAGAAAATTCGGTACCGAAATGGGGGAAAATGCAATCTGCGCAAATGTTCCGGCACTGTGATAAAATCCTGCAGATCGCAGTTGGCAAAATAATCCTGCCGAAAATAAACCCTTTCATTAAATGCATCGGAGTACTGACAAAAAAGGAAATGTACCTGTTGAACAACGGCATTCCGCCAAATATGCCGACTTTTGCACAGGTTAAGGTCACAGAAAAGTGTAATTTTGAAAAGTCAAGACAGGAATTGCTGTCCATGATCGACGAATTTATAGAAAATTCCGAAAAAGACACTCTGGTTTCAGAGCACGCTCTTTTCGGGAAAATGACCGCCAAGGACTGGGGTTTCCTGCAGTACAAACATCTTAACCATCATTTAAAACAATTTGAAGTATGAGCTTTTTAGATAAAATATTCGGCAGTTCTGAGGAGAAAGAACCTTCCATAAACTTTTGGAAAAAACTGCAGTCAGAAGAGGATTTAAATGCTGCAGTTAAAGAATCCTTTGAAAAAAAAGTCGCTATTTTCAAGCATTCCACGCGATGCTTCATCAGCAAAACAGTTCTGCGGAATTTTGAGAAGGAAGTGGAAAAATCGGATCAGCCTTATTCCTATTATTTTCTGGATTTAATTGCCAACCGTGATCTGTCCAACCAAATAGCAGATGACCTGGATGTGATTCACCAAAGTCCGCAGCTTATTGTCCTTGAAAACGGCAAAGCAATAAATAACGCTTCACACCAAAGTATCACATTGGATTTAATGTAAGATTTCATGGAAAATATCGAAACTTATTTATCTGAAATTCTGGAGATTCCAAAAGCGGCAGTCGCTGCATGCAGTAATTTTTATGTCCCGAAAAAAGTTTCCAAAAATGAATTTTTGCTGCGCGAAGGCGAAATTTGTAAAGAAACCTATTTTGTGGAAAAAGGCCTGCTGAGAATGTATTCCATCGACAAAAACGGGAAGGAGCACATCATTCAGTTCGCGCCCGAAAAATGGCTGATGTCTGACCGCAGTTCGCTCTACTTCAGTGAAAAATCAAAATATTATATTGAAGCGGTGGAAGATTCTGAGATTCTTTTGCTTAAAAATGATTTTTTCAAGAATCTGGCGTTAGAATTCCCTCAAACTGCCGGAAACAACGATCTGCTTTTGCAGAAACACATCAGAAATCTGCAGAACCGCCTCAATTCCCTTCTGGCCGAAACGGCGGAAGAGCGCTATATGAATTTCATCAAAATGTATCCTGAAATTCTTCAGCGGGTCCCGCAATGGATGGTGGCTTCGTATCTAGGAATTACGCCGGAAAGTTTAAGCCGCGTTCGGAAAGAACTGGCGAGAAAGAATTTCCAGACTTCATAAAAAAAGGAACTCTTGAGTTCCTTAAATTTATTTCCTATTTTGTTTTCTTTTGAACTTATAATATTGATAAAACATTGATCCAGAAATTCCACAAATTAAAATAACAGACATCCAAAAGAACGTTTTTGAAAAATTTTTGCTATTTAAAACTTCTATTAAACATGCAAGACCGGAAACTAAAGTCACAAATCCATACATTAAATAATTATTTGTGTCAATTGTAAAAAATGGAACTTTCCCCCCTGTATAATATCCTGGGTTGTACATGTTTTGATTCCATTCCCGGTAGCCTTGTAAGGTATCATCTTCAATACTGATATCATTTTCATCAATATTGAGGGTATTTATTATCTCCTTGATAATTTCTTTATTAGAAATATCCGCAAGGAGACAATTTTTTTCATAATCCGTTTCATGCCTTATTCCCTTGTCTTTAAGAATTGAGCTTACGAACTGTAAATTTGATGAAAATTTAAATGATGCAATTTCGGTTAAAATATTTTCCATAAAAAAGCAGGCTTAAAAAAACCTGCTCAAATTTATATAATATTTTTTTTAATTACTTACCTAAATAAGATTTCAGAATCTTACTTCGGGTATTGTGTTTCAATCTTTTAATCGCTTTTTCCTTGATCTGGCGAACCCTTTCTCTAGTCAGGTCGAAAGTTTCCCCGATTTCTTCCAGCGTCATCGGATGTTTTCCGTTCAGTCCGAAGTAGAGGCGAACCAAATCAGCCTCTCTTGGCGTGAGCGTCTGTAATGCTCTTTCAATTTCAATCTGCAGGGATTCCAGCATCAGATCTTTATCAGGACTCGGTGATTCACCGGAACGCAGAACGTCGTATAGATTGGAATCTTCACCTTCCACAAGCGGAGCATCCATCGATAAATGGCGTCCGGAATTTTTCATCGATTCTTTGATATCTTCCTCGCTCATGTCCAGAACTTCGGCCAGTTCTTCCGGAGAAGGTGGTCTTTCGTTTTCCTGTTCAAGGTGAGCGTATGCTTTGTTGATTTTATTAATGGAACCGATTTTGTTCAGCGGAAGTCTAACAATTCTGGACTGTTCTGCCAAAGCCTGTAAAATCGACTGACGGATCCACCAAACGGCATAAGAAATAAACTTAAAACCTCTGGTTTCATCGTATCTTTTCGCGGCTTTCATCAGTCCGAGGTTTCCTTCGTTGATGAGATCGGGCAATGAAAGTCCCTGATTCTGGTACTGTTTAGAAACAGAAACCACGAAACGGAGGTTGGCTTTAATCAGTTTTTCAAGAGCGACACGATCGCCTGCACGGATCTTCTGGGCCAAATCAACTTCTTCGTCAGCGGTAATCAAATCCACTTTCCCGATTTCCTGCAAATATTTGTCTAATGATGCGGTCTCCCTGTTGGTAACCTGCTTGGTAATTTTTAACTGTCTCATGTAAGAAATAAGCCCGATTTAAAGGGCTGCATTATATTATACGACAGCAAACGGTAAAAGGTTACAAAGTTTTCTTTTTAAAAAATTAATTATCACCTTTTTCTGCAAAACTGAAAATATTACCGAGTTTGATTTTGGAATATCCATAGGATTTTATTTTTGAGGAATTCACCATGGCTTTAGCCAGAACTGATGTGGGTAAAGGCTTCTGCTGTTCAAACAATCCTAATCTGTTCGCAAATTTGATAATTTTTCCGCCTAAGACCTCACCGGTTCTTTCGGTATCGTTTCTTTCAAGCATTCCGGGACTGAAAATCGTAATTTTTTTAAACCGGAGCTCTTTTACCGCCTGCTCAAGTTCTCCTTTCATCCTCGAATAGAAAATTTTGGAATTTGGACTGGCGCCGTAAGCAGAAACCAACACATAATCTTCAACATCATTTTCCTTTGCTGCTTTTGCGAAATTATACTGATAATCAAAATCGACTTTTCGCTGGGCTTCCTTGCTACCGGCATCTTTCAGAGTAGTTCCGAGACAGGAAAATGCAACATCTCCTTTTATCAGATCTTTCCATTCGTCTGGTTTTTCAAAGTTGACGATATGGCTTTTAAGTTTTGAATTCGTGATCTTCAATGGCTTGCGGACAAAAACATCCACTTCATCAAAATCACTGTCGTTCAGAAGCTGTGCTACCAAATCTTTTCCGGTGGCGCCGGTGGCGCCGATTACAAGTGCCTTCATTATTTATTTTGTGTGAATTAACTTACGTCTTGTGGCTTTGAAAATTAGTTTTAAATTTATGAAAAATAAAAAACATAGTATAGAATTATTAATCTCTACCTAATTCAGTGTTTCATGAAAAAAATTCTACTGCTTGCATTCACTTTTTTCTGTCTATTTGCTTTTGCCCAGTCATCCGAGGATAAAACATGGGATCTGCTTTTCAATAATAAAAGGCAGGAAGCCAGACTTCTTTTCGACAAAAGTTTTGCCGAAAAAAAAACTTCAAACTATGAACTTCTTCTACTTGATGCATTAATTGATGAGGAATTGGGAGAGTATAATTTTGATGAAACCTTCCTGAAAAATTTCCTCAACCTTCATGAAGATGCAAATTATCTTTTTCCGATGTCGCACAGAAGGTTTGTAATAGGAGATATTAAAGATTACGGTATTGATGACCTTACTTATAAAAAAATCGATCTTTTGGCTTCTTCACCGCAGTTTCAGGATCAGAATTTCGTACTTTCATTCAAAGCAGTTTTGGAAAAAAATCTGAAAAATGATAATGAGGTTAAAAATTATTTAGAAAAACTGAACCGGATTAAAAAATGGCAACGGGCTGGCGTATTTGAAAACTTGAATGGCAGTGGAATTGACATTGAATATGAACCCGAAACGTATGCAAAAAACGATAAATTATTTAATGCAAACAGTTACGGTAAAGTGGGGTGGTACAATCCTTCATACAATCCAACTGAGGGATTTGAATTTCTTTCGAATGAAAGTGAATACGGGAGTGGAATCGTTTATGCGCAAAGTTTTGTGGATAATCCAGAAGGACGAAGAGTCCTGCTGGAAATGAATGTCAATACAGAATACAAAGTGTTTGTGAATGATCAGGAAATTCTTTCCACTACAAAAGATGGTTATACAAATCCGGGAACCCACACCGTGGAATTTTTCCTGCCAAAGGGAATGAACCGGCTTCTTTTAAAAATGGCAATGAACCATGATACTGCGTTTATGGGCGTTTTGTTTAATGAAAAATATGATAAAATTAAGGACCTTAAATATTACGACACCTATCAACCATACAACCAAAGCAGTGTTAAGGAACTTGCAGCGATTGAAAAACCTTTGCGTTTTGAAAGTTTTCTGACTGGCAAAATCTTACAGAATCCCGACAAACCTTTTTATAAATTTTTGCTGGCATCCGGATATTTGGCTAATAGCCAGTTTGATCAGGCCAAAGAGGTCACGGAAGAACTGCTGAAAAAATATCCTACATCTACAATGCTTCGCATGCTGTTAGGCAAGTATTATCTGGAAACCAGGGATACGGCAAAGAGGGCGCAAAACACAAAAAGCATTCAGACCGATGATCCAGACAATTACATCATTCCAATTCTGAAATTTGGTGAGGAAGACTGGATTGAGAATGCGAGTGTTTCGGATTTAGAGACAGAGGCAGCAAAGCTTAGAAAGACCAAAGCAGATTTTTTTGCAGATCTGTATACTGCAATAGCTGCGGCAAAAAAAAGAGATTTTCCGGAGGTACTGAAATATGTAAAAATTTTCAAGGAAAAAACGTATAATAATGAAAGTATGTTTCCTGTGGTAGCTCCTATGGAGTTTGTTGACAGAGTGGATCAGACATTAATCATGAAAAGTTTTGAAGATTTTCTTGCAAAAAAAACCAATATTACCGTAATGTACCGTTTGGCTAACCTGTATAAAAATGCAGGCAAGAACGAGGAAAGCAAAAAACTTTATTTAGACTATATCACCAAGTATCCCAATCTAAATTTATTCAGATCAGACTTTGCGTCTGTGTTGGCAGATAATATGAAAGATCCGGAAATTTTAAACCAACTAAACATGGCTTTGGATAATTTTCCGTACTCCTATAACATTTTAGCCATGAAAGCCGATCTTTTTGCCAAACAAAACCGGAAAGATGAAGCTTTGAAACTTGCATCCGAAGTTTTGTCTCATAATTCGGCTTATACAGCTATAATAAAGCTGCAGCGGGATTTGCAGAACAGAGAAGATGAAATTGTAAAAGCCGGAATCAAAGATTTTTCCACTATAATTTCGGAAAGAAGGAATACAAACCTTAAAGGGAGTAAAGGTGTAACCACCCTTTTAGACGAGTATATTGTAAACGTTTTTCCTGAAGGCGGTTATAAAACACGAAGTACCTATGTTTTTGAAATTACTTCTGCAAAAGGAGTTGATGAAATGAAGGAATATTACAGCAATGGCACCAACATCATTAAGGCAGAAATTACGAAACGCAACGGAAGTATTGTTCCGGGCGAAAAATCTTACGACCAGGCAGTTTTTACCAATATCGAAGTAGGAGATGTTATTACCATTCAGAGTGAAGGCATCGAAAGTTCATCCGGACGTTTTTATAAAGATTTTAATCTCACATCTTACTTCGCATCTTCCTACCCGGTGGTAGAATCTGTTTTTACGGTGATTACTCCCGAAAACATGCCGTATCAGTCTAAAGCAAACAACGGCACGATTCCCTCAGTCGTGAAAAAAGCCGGCGGAAAAATATTTGAGACATGGCGAATGACCAACATAAAAGAACTTAACCTTGACGAAGCGTTCAGTGTTGGATTTAATGAGCAGTCAACATCAGTTACCGTTAATACAATTAAATCCTGGAAAGAAATTGCGGATTGGTATGCTGATCTTACAAAGAAAAGTATGGTTTATGACACTACTGTGGACAAGGTTTTCAAAACCATCTTCCCTTCCGGAACAAATGGAATTTCAGATTTAGAAAAAGCTCAAAAAATATACAATTATATTGAAAAAAATATAAGTTACAGTTCTGTGAATTTCAGGCAAAGCGGCTACATTCCTCAGAAACCGTCCAAAACGCTTGTCACAAAACTCGGAGACTGTAAAGATATTTCCACTTTATTTGTTGTGCTGGGGAAACAGGCAGGCTTAAAATCAAATCTTGTATTGGTAAAGACCAACAATTTTAGTGATAGCAATCTTTTATTGCCCAACTTCAACTTTAACCACTGCATTGTGCAGGCGAATTTAGACGGAAAAATATTCTACCTGGAAATGACGGATAAATATCTTCCTTTTAATTCTCTTGTTAAAGGTAATTACCATGCAAAAGGCCTTGTCATCAACCATGATAAATCGCTGAATACAAATTCCGAAATTTTTGATCTTCCAGGCGAAAATAACCTCCCGAATATCCTTAAAACAGTTACCCAGGCTGATTTTAAAGATGCTGATAAGCGTTACCGAACTGTTCAGTATATACAGAGTGCATCAAAGTCTTTCTACAACGAATTTTTTACAGAAGAAAAGACTGACGAGGAAATGAAAAATCATTTCGAAGAAACATTCGGAAATGTGGTAAACGGCATTGTAAAGGTAAATTCGGTGAAGCTCATCTCGGGCAGAGATCTAACCGCAAATCCAATCGCTTTTGAAGTAAATTATAAGATGAATGATACTTCGCAATTGTTAGGAAATATGCATATTGTCAAAATTCCTTTTGTAACGAAACCTTTCACCAAAGAAATTATTGCTGTTGAAAACAGGACTTCGGATATTCAATACACAACGTATGAAAATCAGAATTTTTATGATGAAGAGGTGAATTTCATTCTTCCTGATAACTATAAATTCATTGAGATTCCTAAATCTGAAAGTTTCGAATTCAAAAATTTCAAATATGCTATACACTTTGATCGGGCTGCTCCTAATCTCCTTAAGGTTACCAGAAAAGCCTCTACACCGTGGGAAAATATTTCAGTGAAGGATTATCCTGCTTTTAAGTTGTTTGTGGAGAAAATAATGACTGCTGAAAATCAGGTTCTGGGCTATAAAACCGATTGATATGACTGTTGAAGAAATCTTGGAATATTGCCATACAAAAAGAGCCGTTGAAGAGACTTTTCCCTTCGACAAGGAAACACTTGTTCTGAAAGTCGGCGGGAAAATGTTTTTGCTGATTCCGCTTGAAAACCAGCCGCTTACCATCGCCGTAAAAACTGACCCGGAATGGAGCGAGGAACTTCGTGCGAAGCATCCACAAATCAGCGGAGCTTATCACATGAACAAAACGCACTGGAATTCGGTAGTGTGCGAAGGTTTAAGGAAAGAGTTGATCCTGAAATTAATCGATCAGTCCTATGAACTGATTTTCAATTCTCTGACGAAAAAGAAAAGGGAAGAGGTTTCGAGCTCCTAAAAAATGAAATTATCGGTGAGTTTTTTATCTTCATCCAGTCTTTCAATGAGTTTTTCAATATTTTCAAATTTTATTTCTTCGTGAAGGAAATCACGAAAGTTCACGGAAATCTCTTCGCCGTAAATGTCCTCATTAAAATCCAGAATATAAACTTCTGTAGAAAGTGAATTTCCATTAACAGTGGGGTTCGTTCCGATGCTCAGCATGCCTTTGTATTTCCGGTTTTTTACAAAAACCTCTACGATGTAAGCCCCTTTCTTCGGCAAAAGTTTCAGCGGATCCGATGAAATATTGGCGGTTGGATAGCCAATGGTTCTGCCGATTTTTTTTCCGTCTATCACCTTTCCGGATACGGAATAAATATAACCAAGCATTTCGTTGGCTTCTTTTACATTTCCTACTGCCAAAGCATTTCTGATTTGGGTGGAACTGATGTGTTTCTCATGAAAATCTACGGCTTCAACCTGTTCCACTTTGAAGCCACATTCATCCGACATTTTTCGCAATAAACTGAAATCGCCGCTCTTGTTTTTCCCAAAAGTGTGGTCGTAACCAACAATAAGATGTTTCACATTCAGTTTTTTTACCAGAATCTGCCTTACAAATTCTTCACCGTTCAGGTTTCTGAAAGCTTCATCAAATTCCTTTAAAAATAAGTGACGGATGCCGTTTTTTTGGAGCAGATAGGTTTTTTCGTCCAGCGTGTTGAGCAATTTCAGATCATCGTTCGGATTAAAAATCGTTCTCGGGTGCGGCCAGAAGGTAAGTACCGCGGATTCCAGATTTTTCTTTTCCGAAATGGCATTCAGTTTCCGGATAATGCTTTGATGCCCAAGATGAACACCGTCGAACATTCCGATGGATAATGCCAAAGGTGTTTTTTCGTGGTAATCGGTGAAATTCTGGATGATTTTCAAGAGAAGAAATTTTGTGGTGCAAATATGATAAAAATCTTCTTTTTAAGCAATTGCAGATTTAACAAGTTTGCCTATATTTGCACTCAAGAAAAAATTTAGCAATGGCAAACCAAATTAAAGGAAAAATTTCTCAAATTATTGGTCCGGTAATCGACGTACTTTTTACAGATGTAGAAGAACTTCCGAGAATCTACGACGCACTGGAAATTACTAAACATAATGGCGAAAAAGTTGTTCTGGAAGTAGAGCAGCACATCGGTGAAGATTCAGTGAGATGTATCGCGATGGATGCAACAGACGGACTTCAGAGAGGTCAGGAAGTGATCGCACAGGGTCAGCAAATTACCATGCCGATTGGTGAAGCCGTAAAAGGCAGATTGTTTAATGTAGTAGGAGATGCCATCGACGGTATTCAGCAGGTTTCCAAAGAAGGAGGGTTGCCGATCCACAGAGAAGCACCAAAATTCGACCAATTATCCACTTCAGCCGAAGTTCTTTTTACAGGAATTAAAGTAATCGACCTTATTGAGCCTTATGCAAAAGGAGGAAAAATCGGTTTGTTCGGTGGAGCAGGAGTTGGTAAAACAGTATTGATTCAGGAACTGATCAACAATATCGCGAAAGGACACGGTGGTCTTTCAGTTTTTGCCGGTGTAGGTGAAAGAACGAGAGAAGGGAATGACCTCTTGAGAGAGATGTTGGAATCAGGAATTATTAAATATGGTGATGAGTTCATGCACTCCATGGAAAGTGGAGGATGGGATTTATCAAAAATAGATCTTGAGGAAATGAAAGAGTCAAAAGCAACTTTTGTTTTCGGACAAATGAACGAACCACCGGGAGCAAGAGCAAGAGTAGCACTTTCAGGTCTTACGATTGCAGAATATTTCCGTGACGGTGACGGACAGGGACAGGGAAGAGATGTATTGTTCTTCGTTGATAACATTTTCCGTTTCACACAGGCGGGCTCTGAAGTATCTGCACTTTTGGGAAGGATGCCTTCTGCAGTAGGTTACCAACCCACATTGGCCTCAGAGATGGGTGCGATGCAGGAAAGAATTACTTCCACTAAAAACGGTTCCATTACTTCTGTTCAGGCGGTTTACGTTCCTGCAGATGATTTAACGGATCCGGCTCCGGCAACTACATTTGCCCACCTTGATGCGACTACAGTATTGGACAGAAAAATTGCTTCATTAGGTATTTATCCGGCAGTAGATCCACTGGGATCCACTTCCAGAATCCTGACTCCGGAAATTTTAGGAGACGAGCATTACGACTGTGCACAAAGAGTAAAAGAAATTCTTCAGCGTTACAAAGCGCTTCAGGATATTATCGCTATCCTTGGTATGGAAGAACTTTCCGAGGAAGACAAATTGGTCGTGTACCGTGCGAGAAAAGTACAGAGATTCCTTTCTCAGCCTTTCCACGTTGCAGAACAGTTTACAGGTCTTAAAGGAGCTTTGGTTGATATTAAAGATACCATCAAAGGTTTCAACATGATTATCGACGGTGAACTGGATCACATTCCTGAATCTGCTTTCAACCTGAAAGGAACCATTGAAGAGGCAATTGAGGCAGGAGAAAAATTATTGGCAGAAAACGCTTAATTAGACACAAGATAGAAGAGTTCAGACATGAGACTTTAATGTCTGAAATCTGAAATCTGACATCTTTAAATCTAAAAAAATGAATATAAAAATTTTAACTCCGGAATTTGTGGTTTTTGAAGGTGAAGTAAGTTCAGTACTGCTTCCCGGAAAAAACGGTGATTTCCATATCATGAAAGACCACGCCGCAATAGTGGCTTCGCTGATTGGTGGAAACGTAAGGGTTTTCACAAACGAGATCGCCGAGAACTATGCAAAACATTTCACGAAAGAGAACGAAAAAGAAAGCGTATTTTCTTTCGCTGTGAAAAGCGGAGTGATTGAATTCAACAACAATAAAGGAATTATTCTGGCAGAATAAGGACTTTTAAAATCATAAAAATCCTGTCTTTGCATAAAAGGCAGGATTTTTTATTCGCTTTTGCCCGCATTTATAATCTCTTCCAAAAAACTTACCTTTGCTGTCTGAATGAACAAAGAGGACATTTTACTGCTCATCGATCTGGCTAAAAAAAAGGACCAAAAAGCACAGACCAAACTCATCAATTCCTTTTGGGTAGAGGTGTTCAGCTTTGTGATGAAAAAAGTTCAGGATGAAAATGTGGCCGATGAAATCACAGTATCGGTATTTTCGAAAGTGCTTGCCAAACTCGACCTTTTTGATCCTAATTTTCAGTTTAAAACATGGATTTTGACGATTGCACAGAATTCTGTCATCGATTACTGGCGCAAAAAATCGCGTGAGAACGAAGATTCTACAGATAATTTCGATCATTTTAAAAATCAGTTTGCGCGCTCTCCGGAAGAACTCCTGATTTCAGAAGAAGACCAAAAGCAGATCATCACCGTTATCGAAAGTCTCGACACCAATTACCAGGATATCCTGCGTCTGCGGTTTTTCGAGGAAAAAAGCATCAAAGAAATTGCCGAAGAACTGCACATTTCGGTTGCCAACACAAAAGTGAGGATTATGCGTGCCAAAAAAGTGCTTGCGGAACTGCTTAAACACAATGATTCTGAAGACTAATACCATTCATTTTATCGATCTTCCGGTTTTTTAAAAACTAAATTACCGTGATGGTCACTACAAATCTTATTCGTATTTTTGAAGTTGGATTTCTTGAATTTTTGAAGAAATTTTAAACTCAGACCTTGTTTTTAATAAAAAATGGAGAATTTAACCGACACCACTATCCAAAAGCCCAAATGGATCCGCGTAAAACTTCCTACCGGGAAAAATTACCGCGAACTGCGCACTTTGGTGGATAAATATAAACTCAACACCATCTGCCAAAGCGGCAGCTGCCCGAATATGGGCGAATGTTGGGGCGAAGGAACGGCAACGTTCATGATTTTGGGAAACATTTGCACCCGTAGCTGTGGTTTCTGTGGTGTAAAAACCGGAAAACCGCTCGATGTGAACTGGGATGAACCTGAAAAAGTAGCCCGTTCCATAAAGTTAATGAAAATTAAACACGCGGTTCTGACTTCTGTTGACAGGGATGATCTGAAAGATATGGGATCCATTCTTTGGTCTGAAACGGTGAATGCCGTACGCAGAATTTCTCCGGGAACCACGATGGAAACACTGATTCCGGATTTCCAGGGAATCACAAAACACATTGACAGAATTCTTAATGTATCGCCGGAAGTAATTTCCCACAATATGGAAACGGTAAAAAGACTAACACGCGAAGTGAGAATTCAGGCGAAATACGAAAGAAGCCTTGAAGTATTACGGTATTTGAAAGAAGCGGGGCAAAACCGCACGAAAACAGGACTCATGCTCGGATTGGGTGAAGAACGAGATGAAGTTTTCCAAACCATCGAAGACGTCAGAAATGCGAACGTAGATGTGATCACGATTGGGCAGTATCTTCAGCCCACCAAAAAACATTTGCCGGTAAAAAAATTCGTAACACCGGAAGAATTCAATGAATTTGGAGATTTTGCAAGAAGTTTAGGCTTCAGGCATGTAGAAAGTTCGCCGCTTGTGAGAAGTTCTTATCATGCTGAGAAACACATTCATTAAAATCAATCAATTTTTTAAAACAAAACAATGCAAAAATTATTCATACTCCTCGTAGCAGCAGGAATTTCATTTCAGAGCTGTACGAACCAAAAAAGTGAAGTTCCGCAGTCAAAAACCCAAAATCCTATGGAAAAAAATATTTACAGTTTTAAAGTGGAAGGTCTGGATGGTAAAGAGATCAATTTCGCCGATTTTAAAGGAAAAAAAATTCTCATTGTAAATACCGCTTCCGAGTGTGGCTTCACGCCGCAGTATGCAGATCTGGAGCAGCTTTCAAAAGAATATAAAGATAAACTTGTAGTTGTAGGTTTTCCTGCCAATAATTTTGGTGGTCAGGAACCCGGAACCAATGAACAGATCGGGGCATTCTGCCAGAAAAACTTTGGCGTTACTTTCCCGATGGCAGCGAAAGTCTCTGTTAAAGGAGATGATACCGCACCCATTTTTAAATTTCTTACTGAAAAGGAACAGAACGGTGTTAAAAATACTTCCATCATGTGGAATTTCACCAAATTCCTTCTGGATGAAAACGGCCGCCTCATCGATTCATTTGTCAGCACAACAAAACCTACGAGTGAATCCATCACGAAATATCTCAAATAAAAAAAAGCCTCACATTGAGGCTTTTTTTATGAAAGGAATATCATCTCACTTTCTAAAATTTCACATAAGTTAATCCGGATACGGTTCATGTTTGAGTAAAAAATTTGCGTAATTTTGCAAAATTCTGAAAACTGATTTCAGAAAATATAAAATGAACAACGACAAAGAATACATAGAAATTTACGGCGCACGGGAACATAATCTCAAGAATATTAACGTAAAAATCCCCCGGAATGAGTTGGTAGTCATCACTGGGCTTTCGGGCAGCGGAAAATCTTCCCTTGCTTTTGATACCATTTTTGCGGAAGGTCAAAGAAGGTATATCGAAACTTTTTCAGCTTATGCAAGACAATTTTTAGGAGGTCTCGAAAGGCCTGATGTGGATAAAATCGACGGACTGTCTCCGGTTATTGCCATCGAACAGAAAACGACCAACAAAAATCCGCGTTCTACGGTGGGTACGGTCACTGAACTTTACGATTACCTCCGTTTGCTTTTTGCCCGAGTTTCGGATGCCTATTCATCCAGTTCCGGAAAAAAACTCGTCAGTTACACTGAAGATCAGATCATCGACGTGATCAAAGAAAATTACAGAGGAGAAAAAGTCATGCTGATGGCTCCTGTGATCCGGTCCCGGAAAGGCCATTACCATGAACTTTTCATTCAGATGGCCAAAAAAGGTTACGGTCAGGCAAGAATCGACGGTGAACTGCAGGATATTGAATACGACCTGAAACTCGACCGTTACAAAACCCATGATATTGATATTGTGATCGACCGCTGGATCATTGGTGAAAATGCTTCGGAAACAAGGATGGAAAAATCGCTCCGAACCGCCATGCAGATGGGGGAAGGAACGGTGGGAATCCAGATCCTGGGGAGCGACAGTATTGAATATTTCTCTAAAAATCTCATGGATGCCGAAAGCGGTCATTCCCTGGCGTTGCCTGAACCCAATACATTCTCTTTCAATTCCCCGAAAGGAAGCTGCCCCCACTGCAAAGGTCTCGGAACCATCAAAAAAGTGAATACCGATTATTTTGTCGAAAATCCGAAACTTTCCATTAATCAGGGTGGTTTGCTGCCTTTGGAGGACATTAAATCCAACAAATGGATTTTGGGCCAGATCAAGAATATTCTAGAGATCTTCGGGCTCGGGCTGACTACTGCTTTCAAAGAAATCCCCGGCGAGGCACTCGATTATATTTACCACGGCTGTCATAAAGAATTTAATAAAGACTTAAAATATGCCGGAATTACGAAGAAAATAAAAGTCAATTTCGATGGACTCGTGCCGATTATCAATGAAATGATCGACGATAAAGAAAGTTACGACGCGATTCTGCTCGAAAGACATTTTACGACCGAAGAAACCTGTCCGGAATGTAAGGGAACACGGCTGCAGCCCTCAAGTTTAAGTTTTAAAATCGACGGAAAAAATATTGCAGAAATCAATGCACTTTCTTTACTGGATCTCATGGATTGGCTGAATGATGTTGAAGATAAATTCAGTGAAAAAAACAAAATTATCGCTCATGAAATTCTGAAGGAAATCAAAACGCGTCTTCAGTTTCTGCTTGATGTTGGCTTGGATTACCTGAGTTTAAGCAGAAGTTCGCGCACCCTTTCTGGCGGCGAATCTCAGCGGATCCGTCTGGCTACGCAAATCGGTTCACAACTCGTAAACGTCCTCTATATTTTGGATGAACCTTCCATCGGGCTGCATCAAAGGGACAACGAAAGACTCATAAAATCTTTAAAACACCTCAGGGACATCGGAAACTCTGTAATTGTTGTTGAACACGACAAAGACATGATCCTCGAAGCGGATGAAGTGATTGATATAGGTCCGCGCGCCGGTAAATTCGGTGGCGAAATCCTTTGGCAGGGTAAACCGGAAGATCTGTTGAAAGCGGATACGGTAACCGCCGATTATATGACGGGAAAGAGAAAAATTGAAGTCCCGGAAAAAAGACGCGAAGGCAACGGAAAATCGATTGTGCTGAAAGGCGCTACCGGTAATAACCTTAAAAATGTAAATATTGAAATTCCGCTTGGAAAACTCGTGGTAGTGACCGGAATTTCGGGAAGCGGAAAATCATCGCTGATCAACGGGACGCTGTATCCGATTCTGAACCGTCATTTTTACCGAAGCGTTCAGGATCCTTTGCCGTATAAAAAAATCGAGGGAATCGATCATATCGACAAAATTGTAGATGTGGACCAGACTCCGATCGGCAGAACTCCTCGCTCCAACCCTGCAACCTACACCGGAATGTTCACCGACATCCGGAATCTTTTTGCCGAACTTCCCGAATCGAAAATACGCGGGTATAAGGCGGGAAGATTTTCTTTCAATGTTAAAGGCGGCAGATGTGAAACCTGTCAGGGAGGCGGTTTAAAAGTTATTGAAATGAATTTCCTTCCCGATGTATATGTGCACTGCGAAACCTGTAACGGAAAACGTTTCAACCGCGAAACCCTGGAAGTGCGTTACAAAGGAAAATCCATTTCTGATGTTCTGGAAATGACAATCGATGAAGCGACTGAATTTTTCCAGCCGATTCCGAAGATTTTTGCAAAGGTAAAAACCCTTCAGGATGTCGGTTTGGGTTATATTACAATGGGGCAGCAGTCTACAACGCTTTCAGGCGGCGAGGCACAGCGGATAAAACTGGCATCGGAACTGGCGAAAAGACAGACCGGAAATACCTTGTACATTCTCGATGAACCCACAACAGGGCTGCATTTTGAGGATGTCAAGATTCTGATGGATGCCATCAACAAACTCGTCGATCTGGGAAATTCCTTCATCATCATCGAACATAATCTGGACGTCATCAAACTGGCCGATCATATCATTGATGTGGGTATGGAAGGAGGGAACAAAGGTGGAGAAATCATTGCGAAAGGAACTCCTGAAGAAGTCGCCAGATCTAAAAAATCGCTGACTGCAAAATATCTGAAAAGAGAACTTGAGGCATAGTTTTCAAGTATCTTAATGGTTTTTAATTTTTTTAAAGTCCTATAAAAACACCAGCATGAATTACGAAATCCGCGAAATGCTTCCGACCGACGGAGAAAAAGTCATTGAAATCTTTGAGCAGGGAATTGCAGGAGGAAATGCTACTTTCGACAAAGACGCACCAACTTGGGAATCTTGGGATCAGAAATTCTTTAATATATGCCGTTTTGTACTTGAAACTGAAGACGAGGAAATTGTGGGCTGGGCCGCACTGCAGCCCGTTAGTAAACGGGAGTGTTTCAAAGGCGTTGCTGAAGTAAGCATTTATTTGGCGGATTCCGCACAGGGAAAAGGCCTTGGTTCGATGTTGCTTCAGAAATTGATTTTGGCCAGCGAAGAACACGAATTCTGGACGCTGCAGGCAGGAATTTTTCCGGAAAATCAGCCGAGTATTGCGGTCCACCAAAAACTTGGCTTCCGTGTAGTTGGAAACCGCGAAAAATTAGGGCAGATGAAGGGCATTTGGCGCGATGTGGTATTGCTGGAAAGACGGAGTACAATAGTGGGAATTTAATTTGGAGAATTTTCGTTTTTCAGGTTTGGCATCAAGATTGAGAGGTTTGAACTCAATCTTTAAATTTGAAAAAATGAAAAATTTATTAAAAATATTTCTTGGAGCGGGCTTAGCCGTTACAATGGTATCATGTGGTGCGGTGAATGACGCTTATGGAAACAACGGTTCCGCCCAGTATCCAACCAATAACGGAACGGTGTACAGGTCTCCCGATGGAACTGTTTACCGACAGGGTGATGTTTATTCAGACCGCAACGGCAATATTTACCAGAATGGAAGAGTCATCAGAACTCAGACTTCAGGCGTTTACGGAAGAAACGATAATGCAAAGAGACTCCCTCCAGGACAGGCTAAAAAAATATATGGCGGAAGTGCTAAAGATTATGCGCCGGGACAAATGAAAAAGCGTCATGGTCATGATGATGATCACGGTTCCGGACACGATAAAAAACACAAATCAAAAAAACATAAATAATAAAAAAGGCGGGAAATTTTTCCGCCTTTTTTATTTTAAAAATTGGACTTTATCGGATTAAGCAGCGTATCAAAAATGAGAACGTTATTTCCGAATTTCACTTCCAGTTCCCCGGCAATATTCTGGAGGTCATTTTCCAGAAAATCTATCCGGTTTTCATTATTATCAAATATCAACAGAAGATTAGTGTTCCTGCCTTCCGAAAGCATATCGGTTTCCACCTCTGAAATCAAATAATTTTTAACCTCCTGAAGGCTTTCCGCCATCTCTATCAGTTCATTTTGGACAAAGTTTTCCCATTCTTTTCCTACGTTTGGGGTAGAGTGGAATGTGAGGCTTAAAACTTTCATTTTCTGTACTGTTTTTTATGATTATTCTTGATAAACGGAGGGGCAAAAATCGGTAATTTTTTTGTAAATTAGCCCGTTATTAAGATTGGAAATTAAAGAAAATACAGGCTGTAAATTAACTGTCTGATTTTCATTTTATTAAAAAATATTTATGCAAAAAGAAGGAGAAAGGTTAATCCCTATCAACATTGTTGATGAAATGAAAAGCTCTTATATCGATTATTCGATGTCGGTTATTGTTTCCAGAGCATTGCCTGATGTAAGAGATGGTTTGAAACCCGTTCACAGAAGAGTTCTTTACGGAATGTACAATCTGAACGTTTTTTCAAACCGAAAACATTTGAAATCCGCGAGAATTGTCGGTGACGTTCTCGGTAAATATCACCCACACGGCGATTCCTCCGTTTACGACGCGATGGTCCGTATGGCACAGCCCTGGAGTTTGCGTTACCCATTGGTTGACGGGCAGGGTAACTTCGGTTCCATGGATGGCGATCCGCCTGCAGCAATGCGTTATACCGAGGCAAGACTTAAAAAGATTTCTGATGAAATCCTTTCAGATCTTGATAAAGACACGGTTGATTTTCAGAATAATTTTGATGATTCCATGACGGAGCCATCCGTAATGCCTACAAAAATCCCGAATCTTCTCGTGAACGGAACATCCGGAATCGCAGTAGGTATGGCGACGAATATGGCTCCCCACAATCTTTCTGAGAGCATTGATGCTATTGTTGCATATGTAGAAAATAAAGAAATTACCATTGATGAGCTGATGAAGCACATCATCGCTCCTGATTTCCCGACGGGAGGGATTATTTACGGCTATGATGGAGTCCGCGATGCTTTCCACACCGGGAGAGGAAGAATCGTTCTCCGTGCAAAAGTAAACTTCGAGGAAATCGGAAACAGGAATGCCATCATTATTACTGAAATTCCGTATCAGGTGAACAAGGCTGAGATGATTGCCCGTACCGCTGAATTGGTAAAAGACGAGAAAATTCCGGGCATCTATGAAATACGTGACGAATCCGACCGTCAGGGTCTGAGAATCGTTTACGAACTCAAGAACGACGCGATTCCGAACGTTGTCCTCAACATGCTGTACAAATATACTTCGCTTCAGACTTCTTTCAGCGTGAATAATATCGCACTGGTAAAAGGACGTCCTCAACAGCTGAATCTGAAGGATCTGATCCATCATTTTGTGGATCACCGCCATGAAGTGATCATCAGAAGAACCGAATATGAGCTGAAAAAAGCCAAGGAAAGGGCGCATATTCTTGAGGGTTTCATGAAAGTCATCGGCACTCAGGATGATCTTGATAAAGCCATTTACATTATCCGTCACAGCGCCAATCCTGCCGAAGCCAAAGAAGGCTTGATGAAGGAATTCGATCTTTCCGACATTCAGGCACAGGCAATTTTGGACCTGAGATTAGCCCGACTGACGGGAATGGAACTCGACAAGATCCGGGCTGAGTACGAGGAGATCATGAATTTCATTAAGGATATGGAAGATATCCTTTCGAATGAAGGTAGAAGATATGAAATCATTAAAACCGAACTTCTTGAAGTAAAGGAAAGGTACGGTGATGAGAGACGTTCTGAAATTGATTATTCAGGTGGCGAGATGTCCATTGAAGATTTAATTCCGGATGAAAAAGTGGTGCTTACAATTTCCCATGCCGGTTATATCAAAAGAACATCGCTTTCAGAATACAAAGTTCAGAGCAGAGGTGGAGTAGGAAACCGCGCCGCAACTACGAGAGATGAGGATTTCCTCGAATATATCGTTGCTGCTACCAATCACCAGTACATGCTCTTTTTTACAGAAAAAGGAAAATGTTTCTGGCTCAGGGTATTTGAAATTCCTGAAGGTTCCAAAACTTCAAAAGGAAGAGCGGTGCAGAACCTTATCAATATTGAACCGGATGATAAAATCAAGGCGTATATCAGAACGAATGATTTAAAGGATACCGAATACATCAACAAGATGAACGTGGTGATGATCACCAAGAACGGAACCATCAAAAAAACTTCCCTGGAAGCCTATTCACGACCGAGGACAAACGGGGTGAATGCCATTGAAATCAGGGATAATGACCAGCTTTTAGGCGCAAGATTAACCAGCGGCGATTCCGAAATCATGATCGCGACAAAAAACGGAAAATGTATCCGTTTCCCGGAAGAAAAAGCAAGAGCTGTCGGAAGAGGCTCCATTGGCGTACGCGGAATTTCTCTGGAAGACAGTGATGAAGTGGTTGGAATGATTGTTGTGAACGATGTGGAGAATGAAACCGTTTTGGTAGTTTCTGAAAGAGGCTACGGTAAACGTACCGCTGTAGGAGATTACCGCGTGACCAACCGTGGCGGAAAAGGGGTAATTACATTAAATATTACCGAAAAGACCGGAAATCTTATTGCCATTCAGAATGTAACCGATGAAGACGGTCTTATGATCATCAACAAATCCGGGGTAGCCATAAGAATGGGAATGAGCGAAATGCGTGTAATGGGTAGAAATACTCAGGGCGTTAAAGTCATCAACCTTAAAAATAATGATTCTATTGCAGCCATTGCAAAAGTGGAAATGGATAAAGATGTTGTTGAAGAAGAGTTTGATGATGAAACAGCAGAACTTCCGGGCGCTGTAGATTCTGCAACTCCGGAATTTGAAAGCACACCGCAAACCGGCGATAATTTGATAAGCAATATGGGCGATCCTGAAGTTTTGAAAAAAATTGAGGATGAAGAAGCCAAAGAAAATGAAAAATCAGAGGAAGACGACGACTCTGAAGAATAAATTAAATCAAAATAAAGTTTAAATATTATGAAAAAAATATTTTTAAGCATGGCAATGGTTTCGGTAACCTTTGCATTTGCACAGAAAAAAGAAATAGCTGCAGCAGTAAAAGCCATCGAAACCGGTGATATGACCACTGCAACTTCCCAAATTTCGGCAGCCGAATCTGCAATGGGTGGTAAAACTCAGCTTTTGGAGCCAACGGTTCTGGAGCAGTATTATTATGCTAAGGGATTATCATTGATAAAATCCGGAAAAAATACAGAAGGCGCAGCATATTTGGCCAAAATGAGTGATTTGGGAAAATCCAAAATTTATACGGGTAAAGACAGTGATAAAAACAAAGTGTATTTCGTAGGAAAAGCAGCTGCGGATCAATCTGGAATTCAGGGACTGAAAGAAGAAGTCTATGTTCCAACACTTGTGGGTAAAATAGGCGCTATCATTAATCCGTTGCTTCAATCGGGCAACAAAAGTGCCATGGATTTTTACACGGCTAAAAACTATTCTGCGGCCGCACCGAAATTTTTAGAAGTTTATAATTTGCTTAAAGCAAGTGGACAGATAAATGAACAATATCTCTATTATGCAGGGTTGAACTATGCGTTGGCTGGGCAAAAACCTGAAGCGATCGACATTTATAATCAACTCATCAATTCAGGTTATAACGGAGTAATGACTTCTTATACTGCAAAAAGTAAAAAAACAGGGGAAACTGAGACTTTAGATAAGGCCACCTGGGATCTAGTTAAGAAAAGTACTGAATATTCAGATTTCAAAACAGAAACTACTCCAGACATAGGAGCGGAACTTTATGAAACCAATGCTGCACTTCTAATTGAAGCAGGCAGAGTGGAGGAAGCTTTGACTTTGCTTGAAAAAGGATTGCAAAAATTCCCTTCAAATTCAAAACTCGCGGAACTTCAGGGGAATGCTTATTTTAAATCCGGGAAAACCAATGAATTTGTAAACAATTTAAAAGGACAACTGGCAAAAAAACCCAATGATGCCACAAATTGGTACAATCTGGGAGTGCTGCAAAGTAAAGATCCTTCATCTATTACCGATGCTATAAATTCTTATAAAAAGGCCGTAGAACTCAAACCGGATTTTGCTCAGGCCTACCAAAATCTTACGTATTTGTTACTGGGGGATGATACAAAAGCAATTGAGGAGTATAATGCTGCAAAGAAAAGTGGGAAGATAGATCAGGCCAATAAGATATTGGACGCAAGAAGAAAAAGATTTGCCGAAAGTTTGCCATATGCCGAAAAATGGTATCAATACGATCCTAATATTGATGCGGTAACGTTACTTAAGGGACTTTACATGTCTACTAAAAACGATGCTAAATTTCAGGAGTTTAAAGCAAAAGAAGCGGCTATGAATGCTGCAGGAAAATAAAATTGCATATTTTTTATATAAAAGCAGGACAGTTCGTCCTGCTTTTTTTATTTATTTACAAGCAGTTTTTCGCATACCATCTTACTTAAAATCTCCTTTTTCTTATTGATTCGTACACTCATCGACTGATCAAATTTTTCAATATTCAAAATTTCAATTGATGTTCCCAAAACCAGGTTTTTATCATTCAGGTAATTTAAGAAGTCATGGCTTGAAACCGTGACTGATGCAAATGTAACCTTATCACCAGTCTTGCAGGCACTGAGTTTCTGCAGATTCTGCGCAATAATACAGCCATCCTTGTCGGGAATAGGCTCACCATGCGGATCGAGTTTTGGATAATTTAGGATTTCATCCATTTTATCAAAAAATATTTCAGACTGCAAATGTTCGAGCTGTTCGGCGATTTCATGAACATTTTCCCATCCGAAATTCATTTTTTCCACGAGGAACATTTCAGTTAGGCGGTGTTTCCTTACCACAAGTGCCGCTTCTTTCATGCCTGAATCGGTAATTTTAAGAGGTTTGTAACTCTCATATACAATCCATTTTTTTTCTGCGAATTTCTTCATCATACTGTTCACACTGGGCATTTTAACATTTAAAAACTTGCTTAGATCATTAATGGTCACTAAATTTTCTTCATCGTTAAGATGAAAAATTGCTTTAAGATAGTTTTCTTCGGTTAGGGAGATCATGTTAGATTATATATAATGCAAATCTAACAATTTTAAATCTTGCAGACACTCCTTTTTTAATATGTTAAGTCAGATTCATTAAAAAAAATGTTAAATTTGGTTAAATTAAAAAATAAAATCATGAAAACATTTCTTAGCATTGTTTTATTTCTTTTTTTAACCCCGTTTCAGGCGCAGTTAAAAAATATAGAAATTGTAGATTTTTACCACTGGACTGCCAATGACGGTATTTATTATGAATTTATGGTGGCTGCTGAACAGCGGACAGGTGCAACAACAAATCCGGCAGTGATCAGGGTGAAGTATTCTACAGACGGAGGAGTTTCCACCAAAATTGCCAGTTTTGATGCCACACTTAGATGGGAACATGATAAAACCGACACCGATATTATGATTGCTTATATCGACGCTGCTGAAACTGCTAAAATCATACAGGGAACAGGCGGTTACACGCCGGATAATTTCATCCTTTATTATAATATCAGCAACGAGAGTTTTGTAAGAGGTTACCAGGCAGACCATACTGAACTCGCAAAAAGTTCAGTGGAATATGCCAAAGTTTTCCCCACCAATTACAGCACCTCAGACGATTTGCGGAGTTTAATCAGAATTTTTTATACTTCTTCCGATCCGCTATACCGAGATTTGATGACGTATGCCGCGAAATTTGACTGATTCAGTGAATGATGATTTCACAAAAAAAAGCATCCTTATGGGATGCTCTTTTATGATATACATAAAGCTATTAATTAACAAATTTTTTCTCGAAGCCTTCGCATTCAGTTGGTCTCATTGTATGACCATTTTCGAATTTTAATTTGGAGGGATTAATGTAAACTGCATCGTTGCCTTCTGTTTTCTGTTCCCCGATTCCTTCCAACAGATTACCATCTTTTCTCAGGAAATAAATCTCCCGGTTGGATGTCATACCTTCGGATTGAAAGGTATAGAATAACTTAAGCGTATCACCATTCTGGCTTCCGGCAACGTCGCCGAATGAACTGTCTTTTTCAAAGTTTTTATACCTCAATTTACCAGTAATGGTTCCCAGATTATCGTCGATCGACATGAATACAGAATCCTTTCCAACTGCGCCTATATAACAGGATTGACGGGTTGAAGACTCCAGCGGTTCATTGGTTTCCGGCACCACAACAGAGTCGGGTGGAGTGGTAGCGGTATTGATCTTTTCTGTAGATTTTTTTTCACAAGCCAGCGCCGTCATTAAAAGCGCAGCGGCAACAAAATAATTCTTCATAGGTAAAAATTTAAAATTAAAGATATTAAAAAATTATCGAACCATTGAAATAACGATTATTATGTTAAGTGTCATTGCTTTTTAGAAACTTGCGAGCAAGTTTTTAAATGATGGATCATGAGGAACCAATTTTCTATGAATGTATTCGTTTACAATTCCTTAAAGTCTCAAATTTTCTGATGTTCATAAGATGTTCATAAATTGTATGTTGGTTTATTTTGATGTGAGCAGAAATTTTGCTGAGCTTTAAAAGAAACTCATATAGGAAACTTTCAGATTTTTAGCCAAACCAAGTAAAATGCTTTCAAGATCTCTGATCGCTGAGAATAGGCTCCACGATATTATTAAGAACTGGCTTTATTTAACAGAGATAAATTGAGATCTAATTTTAACAGAGACAAATTGAGAAGCTAATTCGAAGATTCCAGTCAACAGCCAGCGGTAATATAGGCATCTAAAAATGTCCTATAATTTATATTATGTTAAATTGGATTTTTTGCAGCCTTTTGCAACTGTTGAATTTAATCTTAATAAAATCTTTCTGGATGCTAAGGCTTGTTATAAGTCAGATCAACTACAGAAAACCGGAATTTATTTTATTTTAAACTCCAGTTTTACATTAAAGAATCTGCCTGTTAACCGCACCGGAACCGGATAGATATAATTGGTATTCACATCGGTAATCCATTGGTTTGCGACTGTATTGTTTATGTTGAATGCATTGAAAACCTGAACCCCTAAAGTCAGTTCCTCAAAACTTCCCCAGAAACCCCATGCCTGGTTTTTTTCTTTAGGATCAATGAACACATAAGAAAGTCCGAGATCAACTCTTTTATAGGAAGGCAGATTTCTCCTGAATTCATAAGGATCACTAAAAATCGGCGCGCCGTTTGGTAATCCCATTCCGTAAGTTCCGGTTAAGTTTACCCGCATTTTTGGAAATCTCGGCATATAATCCTGATAGAAAAGTGCAAATCTGAACCGTTGGTCAGTCGGACGAGGAAGTTCTCCTCTGTCGTCAATATTTTCAAAAACTCTTGCATAACTCGCTGAAAGCCATGAATCAATTCCCGGAACAAATTCCCCGAAAAGCCTTGTATCAATTCCATACGCATAACCTTCGGAATTGTTTTTGCCTGTATACCGTACCCTGACATTATCCATATAATAAGGAATCAGATCATCCATCTTTTTATAGTATGCTTCGGTTGTCAGTTTAAATGGCCGGTCATACATGAAAAATTCATAATCATTGGCCAGAATCATCTGAATGGAACGCTGTGAGATGATATTGGGGTTGAAATTCCCGTCGAGATCTTTGATTTCCTTGTAAAAAGGTGCCTGATAATAAACTCCTCCGGACAAACGGAATAGCATATCGGCTTTCCAGTCCGGTTTTAGCGCAAACTGCGCACGCGGCGAAAAGATGGTTTCATCATTGAAGTCCCAGTGCGAAACCCGGGCTCCTGCATTTACAAATGCTTTGGATGTTCCGAGGAAAAATTTTGTTGAATATTGCGCGTAGGCCGAAATTCTCGTAGGTTCAATATGATTCTTTCCGGAAATGGAATAATAAAGATCCAGCGCGGAAGCGTCAAGCGTCCCCGGATTTACAAAATCTCTGGGTGTGCTGTAACCGATGGAATCAACGAGTTTCCATTCGTTGGTGAAATCCTGAAGATTTTCTTTTTCGTATTTCAAACCTACCTCAATATCGGTATTTATATTCGGTGAAAATCTGGCTTTGAACTGTACTCCATAAGTTTTTACCTGCAAATCGTTTCTGGCGTGTTCGATCTGTCCGCCAACATCATAAGACGTAATCGGATCACCGGTAATGGGATCGAAAGTCTGAAGAAGATATGCGGAAGCTATGGAATAATACTCTCTTTCCCTGTTCTGATAGGCAAAACTGTCCAGCGTAAACCTCCATTTATCACTCGGTTTATAGTTCATGGAGAAGGTCCCCATCATGTTTTTATACTTGTCTTCCTCCTGTCCGTCATAATAAACGGTCAGAGTAAGTGGCGTAAGCAGTGAACCGAAATCGACTTCCTTCTGTTTTGGGATCATATCATAGGCATTGTCTGAGTAATAGCCAATGAATGACAGAGAGAATTTCGGTGTGATGTGATAATTGATATAGGACTGAAAATCCATATACTTTGGATTGAAATCAGTGTCCTCTTTTAGCGTATTTAAAACGAGATTCGTATTCCGGTATCGTGCGGAAAAAAGCGCATTTACTTTTTTGTTTTCCGTTCCGAAACCTGCTGTCAGCCTCCCTCCTATCAAACTCGCTTCGCCTGAAAGTTCGAATTTTTCGGGTTGACGGTAATAAATATTCAGTGCCGAAGACATTTTGTCTCCGTATTTGGCTTCGAAACCACCGGCTGAAAAATTCACCGTTGAAACCATATCGGGATTGATGATGCTCATGCCTTCCTGCATGGAATTTCTGATCAGAAAGGGCCGGTAAATTTCAATATCATTAATGTAGATCAGGTTTTCATCATAATTTCCGCCACGAACCATGTATTGCGAAGAAAGTTCGGTATTCGAATTCACCGAAGGCAGTGTTTTAATGAGCCCTTCAATTCCGCCTGAAAGCGATGCGACATTTTTGGCATCTTTTGCCGAAATGCTTACCGAAGTAAGGTCGTTGCTTCGGGGACTGCCCTTTTTCTGAAACACGACTTCCTGAATGTCTGAAGTTTTCACCGAATCATTTTGGGAAAAAAGCATGGCCGGAAGCAATAAAGCCGGAAAATATATAAATTTTTTCAACCTGAAAATTTTAGAGCTAAATGTAAGAAAATTTTGGATTATAAAATCGCTTCGCGGATTCTGGTCAGTTTCTGGAGCAGATCTTCGAGTTTATCCAGCTGCAGCATGTTTGCTCCGTCTGAAAGCGCACAGCTTGGATCCGGATGTGTTTCAATGAAAAGTCCGTCTGCTCCTACCGCAATTCCGGCTTTTGCAATGGTTTCAATAAGTTCCGGTCTTCCGCCGGTCACGCCTGAATTCTGGTTGGGCTGCTGCAGCGAATGGGTAACATCCAGAATTACAGGAGCATAATTCCGCATGGTTGGGATTCCTCTGAAATCCACAACCAGATCCGTGTAACCGAAGGAATTTCCGCGCTCAATAATCGCGGTTTTTATGTTTCCGGAATCATGGACTTTTTCCACCGCAAATTTCATTGATTCTGGTGAAAGAAACTGGCCTTTCTTCAGGGTCACACATTTTCCTGTTTTTGCGGCAGCGATCAAAAGATCGGTCTGACGTACCAAAAAAGCCGGAATTTGTAGCACATCCACATAATTTGCGGCCAAGGCAGCGTGATCATTTTCATGGATATCGGTTGTCGTCGGAATATTGAAAGTTTCACCTACTTTTTTCAGGATTTCAAGCGATTTTTCCTCACCAATGGTAGTGAAACTGTCGACCCTGCTGCGGTTTGCCTTCTTGAAACTTCCTTTAAAGATGTATGGAATTTCATATTTATTGGTGATCTCCATTATTTTTTCGGCAATTTTTAACGCCATGTCCTCCCCTTCGATAATGCAGGGACCGGCTATGAGGAAAAAATTCCTGGAATTTTTGTGATGGATGTTGTCTAAATACTGAATCATTTGATTTTGGTTATTATGCTTTAGTAAGGTATTACTGAAATTTATTGAAGATTTTTTCCATTGTATTCAGGTTGCGGCTGGTCATTTTATCTTTCAGGGATTTCTTTCCCAGTATTTTTCCAAAAGAAGAGCCGAGCGTATCACCTTTCGGAACCTGCCAGTAAAAAGTCTCCCCCACTACTTCTCCTTTTTCCGAGTCGGTTTTTGAAGCAATCTTAAATTCATCCAGAAGAATATTCTCAATGCCTTCTGTTCCGGTAAAAATATAAATATGAAGGTTTTCGGATTTTTCAAACGGATTTCCTTCCACCATTTGCGCGACTTCTTTTTCGGTTTTGATGAAGAGAAATGCGTCGTAATTAAAATACTCCGACATTGCTTTTTCAAGATTTTTTTTCAGGTCCAGGGCCTTATCGGAAGAGGAAAAAAGGATGTTTCCGGTTGCAAGAACTGAGGAAACATCACTCAAACCTGCATCAGCAAATACTTTGCAAACCTCTGCCATTTTCATGGAAGTTCCGTTGACATTCACCCCGCGTAGAAACGCACAATATTTCATCCTTTCAGTTTAATTATTGAAGAAAAAATTATCCTTCTTTTTCATTTCTCTTCCAAAAATAAGACAAAAAAACGGACAATTTGCCCGTTTTTACATGATTTTTAAGCTTTTAAAGCTTATTGTGTAGCCTTCATGATTGAAGTGGTGATCTGGTGTTCCTTTTCTGTTGCATAAGTAGTGTCATAAGGCTTCATCACTTCAAAAAGATACTGATAAAAAGGCGTTATTTTCTGTACATTTTCCGATTCCTTGTAGGCTTTTTCTTTACCCATGGTTTCGAGGTCTTTGATAAAGTTGTTGAACCTTTTATCTACCGGTTCAATGGATTTTACCAGATAGGTGTACCCTTTTTCCTGCTGTCCAATTTTTTTGTAAGCATTCGAAACGGCTCCTACAATAAGTGAATATTCGAACGGTTTGGTTCTCATGACTCTTGAAACAGTGGCCTGATCCTCTGGTGGAAGATTGTTGTAGTAATCGTACTCTTCGAAAATATCTTTTTTAAGTTTTTCAGCAAGCTGAAGCCCTTTCTGTTCCTGACCGGCAACGATATAACCGTAAACGATTGAGCTTAAAGAACGGGCATCGTTGAATTTTGAGATGGGAATCTCGCGGTTGGCAAGATCCAGGATTTCAATGGCTTTCTGTTTCTGACCCGATAAAGCCAAAGCTTCTGCAGCCCTGCTCGCTGAACTGCGGTAACTCACAATATTTGAGGTTGCGGTTTCATCAAAATGAACATTCAAATCCTTAAAATTCCCCCATCTGTAGTTTTTTACAATATTGTACAGCGAATTTGCATCTACGCGACCCATTTCACCGTCTTCCGTCGGTTCGGTTTTAATGGGAACAAGCCGGTAACTGAAACCGTCGTATTGTAGATAATCATCCAGATAAAAGATATTTTCGCTGTCGTAAATTCCGCCTGAAGAGAAATTAATAGGTCTTTTCCAGTCGAAATTCGCCAGAATATCAAGCATGAGGAGATTATTCTTGAACATGGTATTTCCTTTATAATCAATCACGATATTGTCTACAGTGCTTCCCGCATCTGAGGCTTTAATAATTCCTGATTTCACTGCATTGGCTTTATTCACCGGCAATACAAATTTACTTACCGGCAGAATATTGTTTTTCGCGTACCGCTCTTCACCGAAAAGCATCTTGAGGATTTCATCTTTTGCTTCCGATTTATATCTTAAGAAATTCACTGCTTCCTTCATGGTCATGGAATCTTTGGTAAGATATTTCTGGAATTCTTTCATGGCATCATCCGGAGCGCCCTGATCTTTAAGATTCGAGAAGATGTTTTCCCAATCTTCTTTGCTCATCAGATACACCTGATCATTGGTTCCGTCGCGGTATTCGTCATGGGTGAAAGAGCTTGGAACGGGTTTGGAATTGTACGTCCTTCTTTTTACCTGATCAATATTCCACGGTGTGGAGAGAAGTGTAAAATTAACAACTTTAACATCGTCACGAAGGCCTGAAGTTTCCTGCATTCCCCACACCGGATAGGTGTCATTATCGCCATAAACAAACAGAATATCGTCTTTTGGAAGTGATTTTAAAACTGAATATGCATAATCAAATGCGGTATACCTCTCACTTCTGTCGTGAACATTATAATTCTTGAAGCCCATCATCAATGGAATACCGAGCAAAATCAAACCGGCTCCAAAATTTACAGCTGTGGACTTTATCTTTGTTTGCAGGTACCATAAAATTGCTGCTGCACCTAAACCGATCCAGATGGAAAAAGCGAAAAATGAGCCGACCATCGCATAATCTCTTTCCCGCGGTTCAAACGGTTTTACGCCCGTATAAAATACAATTCCGACACTTGTGATCACAAAGAGGGAAAGAATCGCATAAAAACGCCCGAAATCCTTATTCAGCTGGAAGAAAAAGCCGATGAGTCCTAAAAGGAAAGGCAGGAAATAAAACGCTACGGTGCTTTCATTTCTGAATTTCTCCGGCATTTTACTCTGGTCTCCCAATCTCGCATTGTCGATAAACGGGATTCCGGAAATCCAGTTGCCCTTGGTGTTTTCCCAGCTTCCTTCCAGGTCATTCTGCCTTCCGACGAAATTCCACATCAGGTATCGGGCAAAATAATAGCCGTTCTGGAACTCAAAAAAGTAATTTAAATTCTGACTCAGCGAAGGTCTCTGGATGTTGATCAGGCGGTAAGGCTTGACTTCCAAGTAGTCCTGAACTTTTATGCTGCCGTCTTCATATTTCCGCCTCAGATCCTCAAAAATCTCTTTGGCTTTTGGGTTGTCGGCAATATCTTCATTGTCATAATTAAAGGAAAAATCGGGTGCGCCGTACATGGACATGTAATTGGCCATGACCTCCTTGTCTTCATTAAACATTCGTGGCATCAGACTTACCTGATCCAGACTGAAAACATAATTGAAACGTTCGCCTACTTTTCTGTAGGTGCCTGTTTTTTCATCTTTTTCGTAAACATCTCCGGTTTTATCGGTTTTGAAACTTCCGTCTTCATTTTTCTGAATACCGTCCCAGTCCAGATAGGCCGTATAATTCTGTCCGTAAGAGGTTGGCCAGTCTCCGTACTGTTCCCGGTTGTAATAATCCAGCATTCCAATCGCATTGTCCGGATTGTTAAGGTTCATCGGCGGATTTGCATTGGCACGGATCGGAATCACCATCCAGCATGAAAAACCGATGATCATGTACACCACAGATAGGGCAATGGTCTGATAAATATTTTTCCTGGCTTTTTTTGCGTAACGGATTCCGAAATAACATAAAGCCACCAAAATAATAAAGGAAATTACGGTTCCGGAGTGGAAAGGAAGACCGATCCCGTTAACCGCAAAAATCTCCATTTTTCCGAAAAGAGTCATGATCAGCGGGAAAATTCCTTTAAAAACAATTGCCAATATCACTAAAGTGATGAGATTTGCCCAGATAAAACTCTTCCAGTTAAACTCGTAATTTCTTGCGTAATAAATGAAGCAAACTGCAGGCAAAGCAAGCATACACATCATATGGACCCCTACAGAAAGGCCAATCATGAAAAAGATTAAAATAATCCATCTTTCATTGTCGGCATCATGGTATTCATTTTCCCATTTAGTTATAAGCCAAACTAAAAGCGCGATAAACATAGTGGCCATAGAATATACTTCTCCCTCTACTGCCGAGAACCAAAAAGTATCTGAGAAGGTAAACGCCAAAGCTCCTATCAAACCTGCAAACAGAATAGAGACTTCCTGATGGAAAGTGACTTCTTCAAATTCTTTGTTCATCAGCCTTCGTACCAAATGAGTAATCGTCCAGAAAAGGAAAAGAATCGTGAAAGCACTGAAAAGTGCAGACATCGCATTGATCACGACGGAATAATGCTCTCCGTTTCCGAAGGCAAACATTGCCGCAACCGCACCGATAAGCTGAAATAGTGCAGCTCCGGGCGCGTGGGTTACCTCAAGTTTTACAGCCGAAGAAATATATTCGCCACAATCCCAAAAGCTGAAATTCGGCTCTATTGTTGACAAATATGTTAAAAAAGCAATGATGAAAACCACCCATCCCAGAACGGTATTCCACAGTTTAAAAGACCAGTTTTTCATAAAATTGTGAATTGTTGCGAAATTAAGGTTTTTCAACCATAATTATTTTGATTTTTTCTAAAAATTACAGAATTTGGCAGACTAATTGGAAATAGCCAAAATTGTATTTTTAAGAATATTCAATTTTATACTACTTATATGAATTAAAAAAGTTAAATATTGTTAATAATTATTTTTTTAGTAATTTCGCAGATAGTTTTTTAGAGAAATTAATGAACAATGACTAATGTTTACGACAACATACTTGGTTTAATAGGAAACACTCCGCTGGTAAAACTCAATACTGTTACAAAAGAGATTCCGGCGACTGTATATGCCAAGTTAGAATCCTATAATCCGGGGCATTCTACAAAAGATAGAATTGCGTTTCATATTATTGAAGCGGCAGAAAAAAAAGGGCTTTTAAAACCCGGTTCCACGATTGTAGAAACCACTTCGGGCAACACAGGCTTTTCCATTGCAATGGTTTCCATTATTAAGGGGTATAAATGCATTCTGGCCGTAAGCAACAAGACGAAAAAAGAAAAAATATCCTATTTAAAGGCTTTGGGTGCGACTGTATATGTCTGTCCGGCAAACGTTCCGGCAGATGATCCACGTTCCTATTACGAAGTGGCCAAAAAAATTGCCGCCGAAACTCCGGATGCCATCTACATCAATCAGTACTTCAACGAGCTCAATATAGATGCACACTTCCGCACAACCGGACCTGAAATCTGGGAGCAGACTGATGGCAAAATCACCCATCTTTTTGCCTGTACCGGCACCGGCGGAACGCTTTCGGGATCTGCAAAATTTTTAAAGGAAAAAAATCCGGATATCAAGGTGATTGGAGTTGATGCTTCAGGCTCAATACTGAAAGGTTTTCATGAAACGGGAAAAATTAACAGTGATGACATTCACCCTTACCAGATCGAGGGAATGGGGAAAAATCTGATTCCTTCCGCTCTTTTATTTGATAAAATTGACGAATTTGTAAGGGTCAATGACGAAATGTCTGCTTACAGAACCCGTGAAATTGCCCTGAAAGAAGCAATAATGGGCGGTTACACGACTGGCGCTGTTGTTCAGGGACTTCTGCAGTATGCGAACAGCAATCAATTTTCGAAAGAGGATTTGGTTGTGGTTATTTTTCCCGATCACGGCTCGAGGTATATTACAAAGGTGTACAGCGACGAATGGATGGAAGAACAGGGGTTCATCAACAACTGTGTTCACAACTATGATGAAGTTTTCAAAACTGAATACATCAAATAAATATTAAAATAAACTAAGCCTGAAGCCTTTTCGTAAATAGTGAAAGGCTTTTTTTTAGTTTAAATTTAATTATCTTTGCGCACTTACATTTATAAAAATTAATACAGCAATAATGGTAGATATTTTCGATAGAATCAGGCAGAATCCGGGGCCTCTCGGCCAGTTCGCAGATTATGCAGAAGGATATTTTGTTTTTCCGAAACTTGAAGGACCGATCGGTCCCCGAATGATATTTCAGGGAAGAGAAGTGATTTTCTGGAGCGCAAACGATTATCTTGGACTTTGCAACCATCCTGAAGTTTTGGAAGCCGATGCAAAAGCTGCCGCAGAATTCGGAATGTTCTATCCAATGGGAGCCAGAGCAATGTCCGGAGAAACCGAACAGCACCAGCAGCTGGAAAGAGAACTGGCTGCATTTGTAGAAAAAGAAGCTGCTTACCTTTTGAATTTCGGTTACCAGGGAATGGTTTCCACCATCGATGCATTGGTTTCAAGACACGATGTTATTGTTTATGATGCTGACTCCCATGCCTGCATCGTTGACGGAGTAAGACTTCATATGGGTAAAAGTTTTACTTTTAAACATAATGATATGGCGAGTCTTGAAAAAAATCTTGCCCGTGCTACCAAAGTGGCTGAAGAAAACGGCGGCGGAATCCTAGTGATTACTGAAGGAGTTTTCGGGATGCGCGGAATGCAGGGAAAAATCAAGGAAATCTGTGACCTGAAATCAAAATTCAATTTCAGACTTTTGGTGGATGATGCTCACGGTTTCGGAACATTAGGAAAAACAGGCGCCGGCGCCGGTGAAGAACAGGGCTGTCAGGACCAGATTGATATTTACTTCTCCACTTTTGCCAAATCAATGGCGGGATTCGGAGCATTCATTGCAGGAGATCAGGAAATCATCAGAATCCTGAAATACAACCTCCGCTCGCAGGTTTTTGCAAAATCTTTAACAATGCCGATGGTAATCGGAGGTTTGAAAAGACTTGATTTGCTGCGTTCACAGCCTGAAATCAAAGAAAAATTGTGGGAAAATGTGCTGAAACTGCAGAACGGATTAACTGACAGAGGATTCAACATCGGGAATACCAATACATGTGTTACTCCGGTTATGATGCAGGGTTCAACAGTAGAAGCTACCCTTTTGGTGAAAGACCTGCGCGAAAATTTCGGCATCTTTACCTCAGTAGTGATTTATCCGGTAATTCCAAAAGGAATGATTTTATTGAGATTGATTCCAACTGCTTCACACACCGATTCTGAGATCAATGCCACGCTTGATGCTTTCGACGCGATTCACGAAAAATTGATTTCAGGAGTGTATAAAGAACAGGAACAGAAATTATTGGAGGAAAAAGGAATGTCCTTTAAATCCAGCTAAGAATTTTAAAATTTTTATATAAACCGTCTGCATATTCAGACGGTTTTTTTGTGCAACAGATAAAATATCTGGTGAATGAGTTTTTGGATTTTTTTAATTTATTGATTTACATTTGTTGGTAAATTACACACCATGAAAAGTGAAAAATATATTTTAGATCTTTTAAAAAGTGAGGATGATCAGCTTAACAAAATTCATAACATTGTTCATAAAGCGATTGAAGAAGAATCACTTTTAATTACCAAACTTAATGAAGATGAGAATGACGGTAGAACATTTGGTGAAAAACTATCAGACAATGTCGCGAAATTCGGAGGCAGCTGGAAGTTCATTATCCTTTTTGCACTGGTCATGTTTTTATGGATTTTCTATAATACCCAAATCAAACAAAACTCTGGTTTTGATCCCTATCCGTATATTTTACTCAACCTGATCCTTTCCTGTATCGCCGCAGTGCAGGCTCCCATCATTATGATGAGCCAGAACCGTCAGGAATTTAAAGACCGGAAGCGTTCCAAAAATGATTATATGGTGAACCTGAAGTCAGAAATTGAAATCAGGAATCTCCACGAAAAGCTCGATTTATCCATAATCGACCAATACAAACACATGTGCGAAATGCAGCAGAAACAGATTGAAATTCTGGAAACGATCTCAAAAAAACTTTCAGAAATTGAAAAAAGCCGCAATAACGGAGGCCACAATCAGAAATAGTTCTACCAAACTATTTTGAAGCTTCGGTTTCTGTTTCGGCCTTTGCCATTTTCATTTTTGAGAACCTGGGCTGCAGGATTTTGGCGATAAGTCCTGTCCACCCTGTCTGGTGCGAGGCTCCCACTCCACGCCCATTATCACCGTGGAAGTATTCATAGAACAGAATATAGTCCTTAAAATCCTCATCTTCCTGAAATTTTGGATACTGACCGTTGAAGGCGCGTTTTCCGTTTTCGTCTTTTAAAAATATTTTCGAAAGCCTTTTTCCAAGTTCGTCAGCGATTTCATCGAGATCAGAAAAATTTCCGCTACCAGTAGGATATTCCACTTTAAAATCGGGACTGTAATAAAAGAAAAAACGCTGTAAACTTTCGATAATCAGGAAATTAACCGGAAACCAGATTGGACCGCGCCAGTTGCTGTTGCCGCCGAACATCCCGCTGTCGCTTTCTGCCGGAGTGTATTTTACGGTGTAATCCATGCCGTTAAACTCCATTTTAAAAGGATCTTTCTCGTAAATTTTCGAAAGTGCACGAACGCCGTAATCACTTAAAAATTCTTTTTCATCCAGCATTCTGGCCAGCAATCTCTTGAGCCGGTGGCCGCGAAGCAGGCTAAGCAGGTGTTTGGAATCGTGACCTTTCACTTCCCAGTGGGAAACCAGCGAAGCCAGTTCAGGTTTATTTTCCATGATCCAGTCCATCCTCGCTTTGAATTTAGGAAGTTTCTGCAGCATTTCATCTTCAATCACCTCTACAGCAAACATCGGAATCAAGCCTACAACAGTTCTCAGTCTTAAAAACATATTGGTGCCCTTACTGGTAGAAATGGCATCGTAGAAAAATTCGTCCTGATCGTCCCATAACGAAAAATTGCTGTCCCCCATTTTGTCCAATGCATCTGCGATATAAAGAAAATGTTCGAAAAATTTGGTTGCCATTTCTTCATAAATGGGATTGTACTGCGCGAGTTCAATCGCGATCCGCATCATATTCAGGGCAAACATGGCCATCCAGCTCGTTCCGTCGGCCTGCTCAAGGCTTTCGCCGTTGGGCAGTTTTTCACTCCGGTCGAAAACTCCAATGTTATCGAGTCCCAGGAATCCGCCTTCAAAAATATTGTTTCCGTTTGCGTCTTTTTTATTGACCCACCACGTGAAATTGATCAGAAGTTTTTGAAAAACGGTTTCCAGAAACTCCAGATCGGGTTTCTGTTTCAGGACTTCATCAATTTTAAAGACCCGAAAAACCGCCCAGGCGTGAACCGGTGGGTTGACATCAGAAAAATTCCATTCATACGCCGGAAGCTGCCCGTTTGGATGCATAAACCAGTCGAGGGTGAAAAGTTTCAGCTGCTGTTTGGCAAAATCGGGATCAATGAGGGCAAAACTTAAAGTATGAAACGCAAGATCCCAGGTTGCATACCATGGATATTCCCATTTGTCGGGCATAGAAATGATGTCGAAATTATTCAGATGCTTCCATTCGGAATTTCTGATTTTTTCCCTGGATTTTGGAGGACGGATTTCTCCCGAATCTCCTTTTAACCACTTTTCGACATTGTAGTGGTAAAACTGTTTGTTCCAGAGCATCCCTGCGAAGGCCTGCCGCTGCACCAGTTTTTCATCTTCAGTTTTAATGCCTTTCTGAATTTCTTCGTAAAAACCGTCGGCTTCTTTTTTCCTTAAATCAAAAATTTTATCAAAATCTTCAAAGGGATTGTTTAAATCTTTGTCGCTGAGCCTGAATTCAAAAATCTGTGTTGAATTCGCCGCGATATTTTCATCAATATAAAAAGAAGCCTTTGTACCCCTCTTTTCTGAGTTTACTGAAGCTGAATTGCCGTTGATTACAAAATCATTGATGCCGTCTTTGCAGAAATGTTCAGAATTTGGCATGTGGTAAAGCCGCGCCTCATTGCTTTCGTTATCGCAAAACAAGGTATTTGATGATTTTTTGGCATAAATATTTTTGACGGCGAGTTCTTTATGACTGATTTTAATCTGATCTACAAATTCAGAGGAAAGTTGTGGCTTGTAATCATGATTGTCCCATCGCCAGGTATTCCGGAACCAGATAGTAGGAAGAATTACCAGCGGCGCAGCTTTTTTACATTTGTTCACCACTGTAAGCCTGATCAGAATATCCTCCTGCGATTCCTTCGCAAATTCTATAAAAAGGTCGAAATATTCGTTATGATCAAAAATGCCGGTGTCTATCAGTTCATATTCAGGATCCAGGCGGGTTTTATTGGCGTTGGTTTGGACCAGATCTTCGTAAGGAAAAGCATTTTGCGGATATTTGTAGAGCATTTTCATGTAAGAATGCGTCGGGGTATTGTCTAAGTAGTAGAAATATTCCTTTACATCTTCACCATGATTCCCCTGTGGATTCGTTAGGCCAAAAAACCTTTCTTTCACCATTTTGTCTTCTCTGTTCCAAAAACCCAGAGAGAAAACGAGCAGCTGCTTGTCATCACAAATTCCACAGATTCCTTCTTCACTCCACCGGTAAGTCTTTGCTTCAGCGGTGTCGTGATGGGTGTAATTCCAGGCATCGCCGTCCGAACTGTAATCTTCACGCACAACACCCCACTCGCGGTTGCTTACATAAGGTCCCCATTTTTTCCAGGAAATATCGGGCAGTCTTTTACTTTCTTCTGACATAATGAATAAATTTTATGATAAAAACATGACTTTCAGCAGTTTGTTATCCGCCGGTTGAAAAACTTTCAAAAGTAGTCATCGCGCCATCAATGAAGATGCTGGTTCCTGTAATATAATCTGCCAAGTCGCTGGCCAGAAAAACGGCAAGATTCCCGATATCCTGAGGCTGGCCGATCCTGTTGTAGGGAATTAAAGTAAGCAGCGAGTTCATTGCTTCGGTATTGCTCCAGGCATTTGTATTGATCGGAGTTTGAATGGCACCCGGACAGATGGAATTTACGCGGATTTTATCTCCTCCGTATTCCTGAGCCAAAGTCTGCATCAGCATTCGTATTGCTCCTTTACTCGAAGCATAATTCGCATGTCCCGCCCACGGAATGATTTCATGAACCGAAGAAATGTGGATGATTTTTCCGCATGCCGCAGAACGCGAAAGGTCTATACCGCGGCGGAGAAATTCTTTGATTGCTTCGCGGGCGCAGAGAAACTGTCCCGTAAGATTCACACCGATTACCGCATTCCACTGATCAAGAGTCATCTCGGTGAATTTTGCATCTTTCTGAATTCCGGCGTTGTTCACCAGAATATCCACGGTGCCGAGTTGTTCAACAACCTCGTGAAACATTTTTATCACTTCATCTTCTTTCGAAACATCACATTGGTAAACGATTCCTTTTCCGCCTTTTTGGGTAATTTCCTGCAGTACCGAATTGGCCTGATCGAGCGCACCGTCAAACGGGTAATTCACAACAACTGTTGCTCCGGCTTCGGCCATCGATTTTGCAATTCCTGCTCCAATTCCGCTGGATGCACCGGTGATAACCGCTATTTGATTTTTTAAGGAAACCTCCATAATGTGTTTTTAAAGTTCATGTTCAGTCAAATTTAGAGAAAAGAAGGTGCAAAACCCCTTATTTTATGAAAGTTTATAATTTAAAATAGGAAAATAAGCATCTGAAAGACTTTTTCATTCAATTTAAGCTCAGGTTGGGATTGAGGAACATTTTTTTGATAATTCAAACCACTGAATATTTTTAAAACAAATTTTTGCATTGGAGTTTGAGTTTTTTGACCTCCATTCATCTCACAAACTTCCTGCCGAATTTTCCTATATTTGCGACTCAAAATTTTTATGAAAATGAATCCTTTTATTGAAGAACTGAAGTGGCGCGGACTTTTTGCTGACATGACGCCCGGAACCGAGGAACAGCTCAACAAAGAAATAACAACCGCCTACATAGGTTTTGACCCTACCGCGGATTCTCTGCATATCGGGAGTTTAATTCAGATCAAAATACTGGCTCATTTTCAGCAGCACGGTCATAAACCGATCGCTTTGGTGGGCGGCGCGACCGGAATGATCGGTGATCCATCCGGAAAGTCCAGCGAACGGAACCTTTTGGATGAAGCCACCCTCAATCATTATGTAGACTGTATTAAAAACCAGCTTTCAAAATTTTTGAAATTCGACGGAACAGAAGACAATAAAGCAGAACTGGTTAACAATTATGACTGGATGAAAGAGTTTTCCTTCCTGGAATTTGTGCGTGATGTGGGTAAAAACATCACTGTGAATTACATGATGGCGAAAGAATCTGTGAAAAAGAGAATTACTGGTGAAAACGGCGCGGAGGGAATGAGTTTCACGGAATTTACCTATCAGCTTTTGCAGGGCTATGATTTCCTGCATCTCTATAAAAATAATAATGTAAAAATGCAGATGGGCGGCTCGGATCAGTGGGGAAATATCACCACAGGAACCGAACTTATCCGCAGAAAAGTGCAGGGTGATGCATTTGCTTTAACAGTTCCGCTCATTACAAAGTCAGACGGCTCCAAATTCGGGAAATCCGAAAGCGGAGAAAATTACTGGCTCGACCCGAAAAGGACTTCCCCATATAAATTCTATCAGTTTTGGGTGAATGCCACCGATGAAGACGCCGAAAGATTCATTAAATTCTACACTTTTTTAAGCAGAACGGAAATCGAAAATCTTATCGGAGATCATAAAACCGCCCCGCACGAAAGAAAACTGCAGAAAAAACTCGCGGAAGAAGTGACGGTTTGGGTGCACAGCCGTGAGGAATTCGAAAAAGCCCAGAAAGCTTCTGAAATTCTCTTCGGCCGTTCTACTGCCGAAGATCTTGTAAATCTAGACGAAGCGACATTTCTGGAAATTTTCGACGGGGTTCCGCAGAAAGAGGTTCCGAAAACTGAAGTACTTGGCCAAAATATCATTGACTTGATTTCGGAGAAATCAGGTTTCTTAAAATCTAAAGGTGAAGCGAAAAGAGAACTTCAGGGCAATTCCATCTCCATTAATAAAGAAAAGGTGAGCGACACTTTTGAAGTGACAGAAAAAGACCTTATCGACGGTAAATTCCTGCTTTTGCAAAAAGGGAAAAAGAATTATTTTATCGTGAAAGCTGTGTAATATTCTTTTGACAATAAATAATTGATGAAGACCGGGAATTTTTCCGGTCTTCTATTTTGTGCATAACGTAAAACTGTGTTATTGATGAAAAATCCTTTAAATCAGCGTAATTTTGCAGCTTAACTTAATGTATGGGAATTTTAATATTTATTGCAGTTCTGTGGTATTCAGGGCTTTTTTTTCAGACCTTTTTTCTTCACCGATATGCCGCGCATCAGACTTTCAAAATGTCAAAATTTGGCGAAAAACTCTGTTTTGTTTTAACCTGGTTTACACAAGGCTCCAATTATCTTTCTGCGTATGGTTACGGAGTAATGCACAGGATGCACCATGCTTACGCCGATACCGAAAAAGATCCGCACTCCCCGAAATATGACCACAATCTTTTTACAATGATGTGGCGGACAAAGAAAATTTACACCGAGATCAATCAGCAGAAATTGAAAATCGAAGAGAAATTCACTAAAAATGTTCCGCAGTGGGAAGGTTTCGACCGGTTTGCGAGTTCATGGGGTTCCAGAATCGGTTGGGCACTTGCTTACACTGCTTTCTTCTATTTTTTTGCAACCGCGTGGTGGGAATGGCTCTTTCTGCCGGTGGCTTATTTCATGGCACCGATTCACGGAGTCATCATCAACTGGTTTGCACATATTTACGGTTATGTAAATTTCAAGGTTTCAGATACTTCCAAAAATCTCTTCCGTTTCGATTGGCTGATGATGGGCGAAGGTTATCATAACAACCACCATAAATTCGGTGGACGTGCTAATTTCGGCGGCGTAAGATGGCATGAAATCGATATCACCTACTGCATTATGCTTCTGCTCGATAAAATGAAACTCATCCGGCTGAATCCTGTTGCACCGGTAAATAGAGAAATCTAATTGCCCGGATCACCCCAAAACAAAAATGCTAAAACCAGAAATCTGATTTTAGCATTTTTTATTTTTTAAATCCGGAAGTAGGCCGAATAGAATTTAGAACTGTTTGTAAAAACTGTAGGTGGTCATTGCTTTCAGATCAAGACCTTTGGCTGTGTCTGTCTTTTTTAACTCACCGTCTACCAGAATTTTCACGATAAGTTTTGAATCAGCATCGAAGCCGTCTGCTGTGGAGGCGATATTTACAGAACCTTGAGTTGAGTTTACATTGATGTTTTCGCTGTTCCATGAGGTTCCGGTCACCACATAATTGGAAGTCTGAACCGTTCCGACCTGCGTTACAATCGCTTTAATATGTACATCGTTTGTGGCTTCCACCTTAAACTGTACATTATGTGAGGTGAAATCAGGTTCATCATCTTTTTTGCAGGAAGAAACCACTCCTAATACAGAAGACAGCAAAATCATTGAAAAGCCGAATTTCAGTAAACGCTTCGAACTATAAATATTTTTCATCTTTAAAATTGATTTTAATCTTTCAAATATAGTTTTTTTCTTTAAATGGAAGTTAATTTTTTTCAAAAAACTGCACATTTCTCCTTTTCGGGCAATCGTAGAAAAGTTTATCTTTGCTGCATGGACTTCAAATATCTTATTCGCGAACCAGAAACCATTACGTCTTCCACCCCACTTTTAATACTGCTTCACGGTTATGGCAGCAATGAGGAAGATCTGTTTTCCTTCGTTCCTACCCTGCCTGCAGACTGGCTTGTCGTGAGTATCCGCGCGCCGCTTTCAACAGATTTTGAAGGTTTTTCGTGGTACGACATTGATTTCAATGATCTTGAAAACCGTGTAGATGTTCCGCAGGCGAAAGAATCGATAAAAGGAATTCTGGAAACTATTTTAAGGGTCTCCAACCAATACGGACTGTCGGATAACAAAACCCATTTGTGCGGCTTCTCCCAGGGCGGAATTTTAAGTTATGCGCTGGCACTAGAAAATCCCGAACTTTTTTCAAAGGTTGCCTGTATGAGCTGTTATGCGGAAGAAAAACTGCTTGAAAACATCGTAAAAGACAAAAAAAAGCTCGAGAACCTTCGTTTCTTTGTATCTCACGGCACCGATGATGTGGTCATTCCTCTGGAAGAAGGTAGAAAAGCTGCGGAAATGCTTTATGATTTAAGCTGCTACTTCAGTTTTCGGGAATACATGAGCGGTCACAGCGTGAACCAGAAAAACTACATGGACCTTATGAATTTTCTTTTGAAGTAATCTTTAAAACTGACAATTCCTGATGATCCAGTGTTAATCGTACTGGTTCGGGTGGGTTTTCCTGATCTCTTCCACGGTGCCAAGCACCTTATCTTTTAGCGAATTCTGATAAATTTCTAGTTTTTCTGAAACTCCAGCATCAGAACTTCCAATGATTTTTGCCGCCAAAATTCCGGCATTCATTGCGCCGTTCAGCGCAACTGTTGCTACAGGAATTCCTGAAGGCATCTGCAGAATCGACAGGATCGAATCCCAACCGTCAATTGAGTTCGAAGATAAAATTGGAACGCCGATTACCGGCAATGTGGTACAGCTCGCCACCATTCCCGGAAGATGCGCCGCGCCTCCTGCTCCGGCAACAATCACCTTCAGTCCGCGTTTTTGTGCGGTTTTAGCATAATCGAACATTCTTTCCGGAGTGCGGTGGGCCGAAATAACCGTTAATTCATAAGGAATTTCCAAAGATTTCAGGAAATCCGCTGCCTGTTGCATTACCGCCAGATCGCTCTGGCTGCCCATAATTATTCCGACCATTTTAACTGAAGTTTGAATTGAATTTTTAAAGTTATGAAAATTTAATAAAATCGGCCTGCTTCACGCGTGAAAAAGCTAATTTTGCACCGTGAATTTTTCGAGAGATGTAAAGTTAGTTTTAGCGGTTTTAACGGTGGCGCTTGTTTGGGGAACCACATTCCTCGGCATCAAGATTGGCGTGGAAACCATTCCCCCCTGGTTTGTAGCCGGAATCCGGCAGCTTTTAGCGGCTTTACTGTTGCTGATTTTCCTGATTTCCCAAAAAGAACTGAAATGGATCGGAAGGAAGAATTTTCTGGTACAGATCACGCTCTCCTCCTTGATGCTGATAACTGCCAATGGCCTTACCACTGTCGCGGAAGCGCATATTTCCAGTAGTCTGGCGTCGCTCGTTAGTTCCATGTCACCGATAATGGTTCTGATCGGAAGTGTGGTTTTCGGCCTCGAAAAATTTTCTTACCGTTCTGTCATCGGGATTTTATTCGGTTTTACTGGAGTGGTATTCATTTTCTGGAACGGAATTTCAGATCTCACAAATCCTGATTATCTGTCCGGAATATTTCTGCTTTTCCTTGCCATCTGCGGTTGGGCCGGCGGAACGATTTACACCAAAAAAATACAGTACCGGAACGAAAACCTGTTTCTGAATCTCTTTTATCAGTTTGCTTTTGCGGGCATTGTACAGGTTATCTTTGCTTTCGCATTTTCTCAAAGTTACAATTTTGAAGAATGGTCGACGCGAAGTATTCTGGCTACAGTATACCTGGCGCTTTTTGGGTCAGTAACTGCCTATTTCGCCTTTAATTATGCTCTGAAAAAACTTCTGCCCACGCAGGTTTCTATGCTTTCTTATGTAAACACTGTGATTGCGATATTCCTGGGATGGTTGGTTTTGAATGAGGAAATTACTGTAAAATTTATCTTGGCTGCACTGCTCATTATCAGCGGGGTTTTCATCATGAATTACCGAAAAACAATGTTTAAGAAGAAATCACCTTTACCATAGATTTAATCTGTCCCAGTTTTTCCATCAGATCCTGTCTGGAATCAGCAAGTACATTGATATGACCCATTTTCCGACCCGGTTTTGTCTCAGTTTTTCCGTAGAGATGGACGTAAGTTCTGGGTAATTTCAGTACTTCATTCAGACCTTCATATTTTACTTTTCCCGAAAAGTGTTCTTCACCCACTAAATTCAGCATTCCTGAAAAACCTAAACTGCCCGTATCTGCAAGCGGAAGATTTTTAAGAACTCTGTAAAGCTGTTCAAACTGAGAATTTGCGTTTCCTTCCTGTGTCTGATGGCCTGAGTTGTGAAGCCGCGGAGCTGTTTCATTCACCCAAATTTTTCCTTTTTTATCCAGAAAAAGCTCAATTGCAAAAAGTCCGGGAGACTGAGCGGCTTCAGCAAATTTTTCAGTGATCTTCCGGATCTGGTTTTCTGCATCTTCATCAATTTCAGCGGGACAGATATTAAAGTCAAGCAGATTGAGTTTTGGGTCTGCAATCATTTCGGTAACCGGAAAAGTGCGGCTTTCGCCGTTTTCAGTGATGGCGATAATGATGGAAAGTTCTTTATCGATATCTACCAGACTTTCCAGGACCGAAGGCACATCCCATAATTTCTGAAGATCTTCTGCTGTCTTAATGACCTGAACGCCTTTTCCGTCGTAGCCGCCAGTATTCATTTTCTGAACAAAAGGCAGAGGGAAATCGGCTTCAGATTTATGCTGAATCGCTTGAAAATCAGGACTTGGAATGTCATTGGCGAGATAAAACTTTTTCTGTAAGATTTTCTGCTGAATGGTCTGAATAATTTGCGGACTCGGAATTACTTTGATTCCACATTCCTCCAGTTCCATAAGCGCATCTACGTTCACGTGTTCTATTTCTATTGAAACAACATCCTTTCCTTTCCCGAAATCAAAAACGGTGTCATAATCATTGAAACTGCCTTCGGTAAAATTGGAAATTCCGCTACAAGGCGCATCCTTTGCCGGATCAAGCGTAAACCATTCGTCATCATATTTCAATGCTTCCTGTATGAGCATCCGGCCTAACTGTCCGCCTCCGAGAATTCCGATTTTCATAATCTTGATTTTAATTGATGAAGTTTATCATTTTGGTGTTTGATGAACTGCTTAAAGTTCGGGCAAAATTACAAAAGCAATCTTTAAGGCGCAAAAATGACTTATTTTTTCAAGATTTTTCTCAAAAGCATACAAATAAAGTTTTTTTATTTTTACTTTGCAATACTAACTATGGAACTTTTTTTAAACATTTTATCGGGTGTACTCATCATTCTGAGTGTACTCCCCTTTTCTAAAAACCAGCACTGGATCTTCCGCGTGCCGGAATTTATGAAAATCCAGTTGCTTGTACTGCAGGTCATTGTTCTGGGGCTGAGTATTTTTTTTATTGAAAAGACGATATGGTTCTGGGTCATCAATACCATACAGTCGGTACTTATTGTTTACCATCTCTATATTCTGATCCGTTACACGAAATTTTACAGAAGAAAACGGGTTGTTAAGAAATCTTCTTCTTCGGAGACTGTAAAAGTGATCTCCGCAAATGTTTATCAATTCAATAAAGATTTCGAAAAATTCCAAAAGCTCATTTTGGAACACGAGCCGGATATTTTCATCACGATGGAAAGCAATTCCGCATGGGAAAATGCGAATCGAATCCTTGAAAAAGATTATCCGTATACGCAGAAAATGACCCTTGACAACACTTACGGAATGCATTTGTACTCGAAGATTCCGTTTTTGAAGGCTGAAATTCATTTTTTTGTTGCCGACGATTTACCTAGCATAGAAGTGTACCTTCAGACATCCGACGGATACGATTTTGTGATTTTTGCAGTTCACCCACCGCCGCCAAGCCCGACTGAAGAAAAAACCTCCAAGGAACGTGACGGGGACCTGCTCTGCGTGGCTAAAAAAGTCCAGAAAAACAATCTTCCTTCCATGGTCATCGGTGATTTCAATACCGTTGCCTGGTCCGAAACCTCAATCCTTTTCCGTAAAACCAGCAAACTGATTGATGCCCGTGTTGGAAGGGGAATTCTAGCTACTTTTCATGCAAAATACTGGTTTTTTCGTGTTCCGCTGGATCTGCTGTTTCACAGTCCCGAGATTTTTGTCGTAAAACTTGAAACACTTGGATACATCGGTTCAGACCATTTCCCGATTCTTTGTGAATTTCAGGTTAATCACAGAGACAAGCAGCAGGAGAAAGACGTTAAAATACTCGATACTGAAGAGGCTGAGGAAGTACAGGAATTGATTGGGGAAGGTAAAAAGGAGCAATCAGATAATCGCTGAAGATAGACGGCAGTTTATACAACCAGAAAAATAATCCTTATCATTTTTTTCATCTTAGAAACCCCTAAAACACTAATAAATTCATAACTTTGTGAAATGTCGGAAATATTAATTCTGTTTTTCGGAGCGGTTTCAGCCGGTTTGCTCGGTTCGCTGACGGGACTGGGAGGCGGCGTAATCATCATTCCTTTATTGACGCTGGGTTTTGGTGTTCCAATGCATTATGCAATTGGTGCTTCACTTATTTCGGTTATTGGAACTTCCTCAGGTTCTGCAGTCGCTTTTGTTAAAGAAGGATTTACAAATATGAGGATAGGGATGTTTTTGGAAATCGCCACCACGTCCGGAGCAATAGTTGGTGCCTTAATTTCGGGATATCTGAATGCCAACACCATCGGAATCATTTTCGCGAGCATTTTAATTGTGACGGTAATTTTAAGTTTAAAGAAAAAACCCGATCATCAGGAGCCTTTGATCAAGGGAAGTTTAGAAGAAAGGCTGAAACTTTACGGCAGTTTTCCGGATAAAGGGGTTATGAAAAGTTATTCTGCGCGTAATACCGTTTCAGGATTTCTGATGATGGCTTTCGCCGGAGTGATGTCGGGACTTCTGGGAATCGGTTCTGGCGCTTTAAAAGTTCTCGGAATGGATAATATTATGAAACTTCCGTTTAAGGTTTCCACAACAACGAGCAATTTTATGATTGGCGTTACGGCAGTGGCCAGTTCCCTAATTTATTTTCAGCGCGGGGAAATCATTCCGGTAATTGTCGCACCGGTGCTGATCGGGGTGGTGGTTGGAAGCTATATCGGCTCAAAAACACTGATGGTTTCAAAAACTAAAAAACTGAAAGCTGTTTTCGCAATCGTAGTGACCATTCTTTCAATCTACATGATGTACAACGGAATCAGCCATAATTTTAAATAAATGAAACGCCATTTTACAGATTTGGATTTAAACAGGTCAATCGGAAATTTACTCCGGTTGGGTGTCATGATATCCGTAGTGGTCTCACTCTTTGGTTTCATCAAACTTTTTCTGGAAGGTTTCAAAATGCCTAAAAATTATGAATCCCTTGAAAACAGAGGTGGTAATATTCTCCATGATTTCTGGATCTCATTGGGTAAATTTGAAGGAATGGCCATTATTCAGCTCGGTATACTGATTCTTATTTTCACCCCACTCATGCGGATTATTTTTGCGCTGATTGGTTATCTTAAAGAAAAAGATTACACCTACGTGGTGGTGTCGCTGATCGTTCTGGGAATCATGGTCTTCAGCTTCATGATGGGTTTTGCCCATTGATGCAGCGGTCTGTAATTACGATTCGTAAAATTCCAGTGGCAGGCGATCCGGATCCTGAGTGAAAAAGAATTTTTTATCGGTAAATTCATCCACGCGGATTTCTTCGCAGTCTAGTCCCTTATTCAACAGTTCATCCCTTTTCCGTTCCACATTTTCTACGGAAAAAGCCAGATGCCGGAGTCCGCAGCTTTCTGGATCTGAAGGCCGTTCCGGCGGGTTCGGAAAAGAAAAAAGTTCGATGATATAATTGTTTTCGATGCCTAAATCGAGTTTATATGACTGCCGTTCTTTACGGTACACTTCGCGCAGGATTTTAAGTCCCAAAATTTCGGTGTAGAATTTCTTGGAAACTTCATAATCAGAACAGATAATGGCAATGTGGTGGATTTTCATTTTAAAGAATTAAAGTTTTTACTTTTCAAGTTTTTTAACAAAAAAATGACTAAAATCTCATCACATCCTTCACTACCCCATTATTCTGGGTATGCTGAAGCAGCTCTTTTATAATAAATTCCTTGATTTTATCTTCGCTTTTATCTCCTGGAAACAACAAATGCACATTCGCTCCTGCATCCAGAGTGAAGAATAAAGGCAAACCTGTTGTGTTTCTGAATTCCCAGATTTTATTGATGACTTCCAGCGTGCCGGATTTCATCAGAATGAAGGCAGGATCACTCATCATCATCATCGCGTGAAGCGTCAATGCTTCATGTTCAACAAGTTTGATAAAGTTTTTCAGATCGCCTGTTCTCAGGATTTCCTTTAAAATTTTAAAGTTTTCATGCGCTTCCTGAAACCTTCTTTCTGCATAAGGATTGGTTTTCATGAGACCATGTCCCACCGTCGAACTGACAGATTTTTCCCCTTCGTGAATAAGAAGCACCCAATCATTGAAATTTTTAAATGCAGAGTGGATTTCTTTGTCCGGATACGGAACCGCGAAAAGATCAGAGCTGTTTTCTACTTCAGCAGTTTTTCCCCAAACCACCAATCCATTATAAAGACTTCTGCAGGCGCTTCCACTACCCAATCTGGCGAGAAAACTCGCTTTTTTAATGATGATTTCATCTGCAAGTTTGCCCGAAAAATATCCGTCAAGTTCCATGAGGCATTTTGCAATGGCTCCAAAACCGGAAGCAGAACTGGCAATTCCCGAACTGTGGGGAAAAGTATTTTCGGTTTTAATAATATACTTCCCTTTCAGAATCCAGGGAAGGTATTTTTCGATATTTCTGAAATACTTTTCAATTTTTTCAGCAAATTTGGGTTCTTCGTTTCCGGCTAAAAGAGTCCGAACAGAGAATTTTTCTCCCGCAAGAAATTCAATAGAAGTATTGGTTTTACAGTTGTTCAGCGTATAACTGATGCTCGGATTTGCCGGAATCTGGTCAGCATATTTCCCCCAATATTTGATTAAAGCAATGTTGGAAGGACAGCTTGCTGAAACGGTTTGGCTGTAGACCTCAAATATTTTATTTCCTAAAAATTCGTTTTCCATATTTTTGTTATGTGGAGAAAATTCAAATTAACTTAAATTATTTAGCGTACATTTTATCGATCAATTCCTCATATTTCTTGAGGACTGTATTTCTTTTGATTTTTAAAGTCGGGGTGATTTCACCGCTGCTGATTTCGAATTCTGAGGCCATCAAGGCGAATTTTTTCACTTTTTCAAAACCTGATAAATGCTCCTGGACCTGTTCAATATGCTGATGATAAAGGTCTTTAATCTGTTGCAGGTTTACGATTTCTTTCCAGGAAGTAAAAGGGATATTCAGTTTTTCCAGCTGCAGTTTTAAAAACTCAAAATTGGGAACAACCAACGCCGTAACGAAGGGCTTTCCTTCAGCAACGACCATTACCTGCTCGATCAGGCTGTTGTTGGAAAGCATGTTTTCGATGGGCTGCGGAGCGATATATTTTCCGTTCGAGGTTTTCATCAGATCCTTGATCCGGTCGGTAATTGTGAGATTTCCGTTTTCGTCGAATTCTCCGGCATCGCCTGTCTTGAACCATCCGTCTTCAGTAAAAACTTCAGCGGTTTCCTGCGGTTTTTTATAATAGCCTTTCATAATACCACTTCCTTTGGCGAAGATTTCACTGTTTTCACTGATTTTTATCTGAGTATCGCCCAAAGGGACCCCGGCGCTGCCGTGTTTGTATCCTGTAAAGGGAAATGCGGTTAAAGTTGCGGTCGTTTCCGTCAAACCGTACCCAACGGTCAGGTGAATGCCCATCGCATCAAAAAAACGCGTCACTTCAGGAGAAATAGAAGCGCCTCCACAGGGCATAAACCAGAGGTTTCCACCCATTTTATTTTTAATTTTCTGAAAAACGAGCGCGTTTGCAACAGCATTTTTAAGATTTAAACCAATTGGAATATTTTTATTGGTTCTTTTCAGCTCTGCCACTTCACTTCCCACACTCATTGCCCAGACGAAAATTTTCTTCTTTGTTCCGGATCCTCCGTTTGCCGCTTCATTGACTCCGGAATAAATTTTCTGGTAAAATCTCGGCACTGCACACATCATCGTCGGTTTAATTTCCATTAAAGTATGTGCAATGAGCTTGGTGTTTTCCAAAAAGGAAACTTTTGCGCCGCCATAAAGGGAAAGGAGTGTCCAGCTGCGTTCAAAAACATGGCTTAAAGGTAGAAAAGCCAGGGAGTGTTCATTTTCGAAGTTTTTAAATTTGAAAAAGTCGAAATGGGCATCGAAACATTTTTTGAAATTTCCGTGCGACAGCATGACACCCTTTGGAATACCCGTTGTTCCGGAAGTGTAAATAAGGGTTGCAAGATCGTCTTCGTTTTTCGGACAGATTTCAAACAGATCTGAGCTTTTACTGATGAAATCTTCGAAATACGAACTGCCTTCATTGATATTCCAAACCGTTTTTTTGGCCACAATAATCTTCTTTAAGAAATCACTTTTCTGTGATATTTCGTAGCAGGAATTGTACTGTTCCTGATTTCCGACCAGGATCATTTTGGCTTCGGAATCTTCCAAAATATAGGCGGTCTGCTCCTGATTGTTTGTTGAATATACAGGAACCGTCACCGCTCCGAGAGCCAGCACGGCTAGGTCAAAAGTAATCCATTCCGCAGAATTGTCAGAATAAATGGCAACGCGGTCGCATTTTTCAATTCCTGCTTCTTTCAGTGCATTTGCTGTCTTAAACACCATGTTTCTGAACTTTTTCCAGCTCAGTTCCTTCCATTTCTCTTTAGATTTGTATCCAATAGCGGGTTTTTGGGCGTATTTTTCGGCATTGATATTCAGAAAATCAGCAATATTCATCAGCATTATTTAGCGTTTTTATCGGAAATATAGTTATGGAGGTGAAAATCAATACTTTCCGAAACCGGAATGAACTGATAATTCAATTTTTTGAGTATTTTTTCATTGGAAACCACACTTTCTGAAGTGACGGTGTCCAGATTCTGGCGGTTCATCATCCTGAGTTTTGGGAAAAGCCAGCCGAAAAGTAGGTATAAAACATAACCGAAATCCAATATGGATTGGGAAAGTATTTTTGCTCTTGATTTTCCTAATTTTTTCCGGACTGCATCGGCAATATCCGAATATTTTCGGTTTTCTGAAATCAGAATAAATCTTTCACCGAACACATTTTGCTCCATTAAATCAACACAAATTTTTGCCACATCGCGCACGTCAACATAAGATGTGGTTCCGCTCATGGTATACGGATATTTTTCGAAAGTGCTGAAAATTTCGCTGCTGCTTGAATTCCAGTTTCCGCTTCCGAGAATGACTCCCGGATTTACAATCACTGTGTCCAGGCCTTCTGCGGAAGCACGCCACACCTCCATTTCGGCAAAATGTTTTGATTTTGCGTAAGGCGAGTGCTCCACTTTGGAATTGAAATCGGAGCTTTCGTCGAGTTTTCCGTCTTCGTTAACACCATCCAAAACCGCTACAGAACTCACAAAACAGAACTTTTTGACGGAAGAATTTTCGCATGCATACAACAGGTTTTTGGTGCCTACAATATTGGTTTCGTACATTTCCTTCCGCGATCCGGGATGAAAACTGACTTTCGCCGCGCAATGATAGACTTCTTCTACCCCTTTTAAGGCGTTATGCAGTGAGTCGAGGGTATCGAAATTCACCTCAGTCCATTCAATTTTACTGAAAAAGTCATCGGGATTTTCGGTGTAAAATTTAAAGGAATTCCGGACTTCTTTAAGATCGCTTGATTTTCGTTTCGTGGCGCGAACCACCTTTCCGCGCTTCAGCAATTCCAAAACGATTACTCTTCCGAGAATTCCTGTTGCACCGGTAACTAAAATCATGAGCGGTTATTTGATATTTAATCGATTCTGTTTTCTGAAAGAAAATCCTTTACCACTTCATTGAAATCGGTGGGGTTTTCCGCCTGAACCCAATGTCCTGCATTTTTAATCGTGACTACCGATGCATGCGGAAACTGCTGTTTGATCTGAAATTCGTCCTGAGGCAGAATATAATTGGATTTTTCGCCGCCGATAAACAGTGTTTCGCCGGTAAAAACGCCGAATTTAATCGCATTGGAAACAAACTGATCGTATTTTTCTGAAAGCGTGTGAAGGTTGAAACGCCACGCCAGTTTTTTATCTGCGGTCCAGTAAAGACTTTTTGCCAGAAACTGAATGACTGATTTCTCAGGAATGTATTGTTTCAATGATTCCTCCACTTCCTGGCGTGTTGTGAGTTTTTGAAAATCAACACTTTCAAGTGCCTTGATAATTCCCTGATGATGCGGAGGATATGCTTTCGGAGCAATATCAACGACGATGAGTTTCCCTACTTTTATCGGATATTTTATTGCAAACTGCATCACGGCTTTTCCGCCTAATGAGTGGCCCAAAAGATTGACCTTCTGTAGATTGTGGGCTTCCATGTAATGTGAAATATCGTGCGCAAGATCGTCGTGCGACATTTCTTCGGAATGAAAACTTTTTCCGTGATTCCTTAAATCAATTAAATGAACAGGGAAAAACTCCCCCATTTCTTTCCCGAAACTGCCCCAGTTATCGAGCATTCCGAAAAGTCCGTGAAAAACAAGCAGCGGTGTTCCGGATTTTTCTTCTCCGTAAATTTTTGAGTGCAGAATTTCCATTTAATCAGTTTTTATGGTCAACAATAAAGCGATTTTTACCATTTTGCCAGCCTTTTAAGATAGGCCTGAACAGTATTTTCCATTCCCATATACAAAGCTTCCGAGATAAGGGCATGCCCGATGGATACTTCAAGCAGATTCGGGATATTGTCTGCAAAATATTTCAGATTTTCAAGGCTTAAATCATGTCCTGCATTTACTCCGAGTCTGTATTTTTGTGCTTCCGAAGCCGTTTCAATGTATAGTCTTATCGCCTCTTCTTTATTTTCCGAATAATTTTTAGCGTATGACTCGGTATAGAGTTCAATCCGGTCGGTGTCGGTTTCAGCGGCAAATTTTACCATTTGCGGATCGGGATCCAAAAATACAGAAGTTCTGATGCCGGCATTTTTAAATTCAGCGATGACATTTTTTAAAAAACCTGCATGTTTCTCGCAGTCCCAACCGGCGTTTGAGGTAATGGCATCATCAGCATCGGGAACCAAAGTCACCTGCTCCGGCTTTACTTCAAGAACCATATCAATAAAAGAACGGTGCGGATTTCCTTCAATATTAAACTCGGTATAAACAAGCGGTTTCAGATCGTACACATCTTTTCGTGTGATGTGCCTCTCGTCCGGACGCGGATGAATGGTAATTCCTTGGGCTCCGAATTCCTGCAGTTTCACCGCAGCTTCCGTAACGCTTGGGAACTCGCCGCCTCTGGCATTTCGCAGGGTGGCAATTTTGTTGATATTTACACTGAGTTTTGTCATTTCAATTTGCGATTTTTGAGAACTGTACCACTTCGAGATTAAATTCCTTGGAAGCCACTAGCAAATGATCGAAAATATCGGCCATAATTTCTTCGTAGCCCGACCATTCGGAATTATTGGTGAAACAGTAGATTTCCAGAGGCATTCCCTGCGGTGTATTTTCGAGCTGTCTGACTAAAAGTGTCCCTTCCTGATCAATATGTTCGCTTTTTTTAAGATAGTTGAAAACATATTCCCGGAAGACGCCAATATTGGTAAGCTGTCTTCCGTTGATGAGCAGTTCGGAATTTGGGATGGATTCTCTTTCCGCGATCATTTCATTTTTTTTCTGTTCCAGATAATCAGAAATGAGATTAATTTTCTCCAGCTTTTCTATAGTCTCACGGTTCAGAAATGTAAAGGAATTGATGTTGAAAATAATGGATCTTTTGATTCTCCGGGTATTGCTTTCAGCCATCACCTGAAGATTTTTTATCTCCGTTGATAGTAAATCGTAGGTCGGAATGGTGGAAATGGTTTTGTCGAAATTCTGGATTTTGGTTGTTAGCAGGTTAATGTCGAGGATATTGCCTTCCAGATTGTATTTTGGAATGCCAATCCAGTCTCCCACTTTCATGTTTTGTGATGTGGCGACATGAATTCCGGTTACGAAACCGAGAATCGTGTCCCGAAAAACCAAAACCAATACCGCGGTAATCGCTCCGAGACTTCCTAAAATAGTCGCCCCACTGATTCCGAATACCATACTGATGATGATGACTGCAAAGATGAAGCTTCCAAAAATCCGCAAGGTCTGCGAAATTGCGCGCAACGCCACAATCCTGTAATAATCTTTTTTATAGAAGTAATAATTTTCGACCGCTTTGATTGCCCGCAGGGCCATTCCACCAACGATTAAAACAACGGCAACTTCCATAAGCCTGTCCAGAACGGCAAAACTTTCAGGATGGCGCCTTGAAAAAACAGAATACAGGGCAAATCTGCCAATCATCATTGCGACAAGATGTGCCATCGAGTTGATGACTTTCGAGGTATACAAAGCCTTAAAAACAGGATGTTTCTCCTCGTCTTTAAACGTAGCGAGAAAAATGCGGACCAGAAGTTTGAGGAAAAAATCGATGAAAAAAATAAAAGCGGTAAGCAACAATACTTTTACACTGACTAAAACCATCCATTCATCAGAGATATTATCCACCACAAAATAATGAACCGCATCGCTGATTTCCGTGATTAAATCTTTGGTCTGTTGTAATTCGTCTTTCATCAATGCAAAAATAAGAAAACTGTTTGTGATTCATTTATTAATAAGTATTTTTAACAAAATAAAAACATATGGACACCGGCCTTATTCAAACAGCGAGTATCATTCTGCTCATTCTCGGAATTCTTGGAACTTTTCTTCCGGTTCTTCCGGGGTTACTGCTCAGTTTATGCGGATTACTGATTTATAAATTCGGGACCGATACCCCACTTTCAATGGTTTATATCTGGATTTTCGTGCTTCTTACAGCGGTTTCAGTCGTACTGAATTATGTGATTCCTGCAAAAACAAACCGGAAATATGGCGGCACGCGTTGGGGAAGCATCGGTTCCGTGATCGGAACTTTGATAGGAATGTTTTTTATCCCGCTTCCGTTCGGTTTTTTAATCGGAATGTTTGCAGGTGTATTTATCGGGGAACTTCTTCATGATGCGAGCGACAGAAAGAAGGCCTGGAACTCTACAAAAGGAGCTTTTATCGGATTTCTCTACGGTACGGCCTTCAACTTCATTGTTGGTTTGGCAATGTTTTTGGTAGTTGTGATTGATATTATTAAAAATTAAAACAATGCTTCATAAACTCATATTAACAGGGGCTTCTGTACTAACTTTAGCCATGTGCAGCACCAAAAACACTGAAAAAAATTCGGATCTTGTCACCACATCAACAGAAAATTCTGGATCCGTGAAAACATTAACTCCGGATTCCACTTCAAAAGAACAGGAAGCAATCGCAGAAACTGATGCAGTACCCGAAGCAAAAACTCCAAAAGAAAAGAGTCAGGTTTCTCCTGGTAAGCATACCGGAAATGTTTCGTCGGTTTCAAATCCGAATGTGACTGGCAAATCGGCTTCCCGTTCTGTACAAAGCGGAAAAAGGGCGGCCATTTTTTTTAAAGAAGGAGAAAACCGTTTCCTGAGCGAGTACGAAATGAATGTTACTTTCAAAAAAATGACAGAAGACAGCCGCTGTCCGACAGGAGTAAACTGTATTTGGCAAGGAGTTGCTACTGCGGAAATTGAGCTGATGGGAACATACACAAGACCGCGAACTATAACTTTGTCAACATTGGATATGCCATCAAAAGGTTACTCAAAATCCACTCTTTTTAACGGTTATAGAATCACTTTAGTAAATGTAGAACCTTATCCAACGGAGTCCAGAGGTTTTAAAAGTCTTTCAGGAAATTACAAAATAGGCATTACCATCGTTAAAGACGGATCAAATACGATAGACCCGACCGCTCGGGGCGGCGCTACCAGGAAATAATTTCTAGATTTTTCGATTTCAGAAAATCATTGATTTTTGAAAAAGGTTTGCTCCCGTAAAAACCACGGTAAACAGAAAACGGCGACGGGTGTGCTGATTTAATGATAAAATGTTTGGAGGAATCTATCAGTTCCTCCTTTTTTTGTGCAAATGCGCCCCATAAAACGAATACCACATTTTCTTTTTGATCTGAAATCTCCTTGATGATGAAATCCGTAAACTTTTCCCAGCCCAGATCTTTGTGTGAATTCGGAGCATGTGCTTTCACCGAAAGGGTTGCATTCAATAATAAAACACCCTGTTCTGCCCAATCATCGAGCTCTTTTTTTGTTCTTACAACTCCCAGATCATCCTGAAGTTCCGTAAAAATATTTTTGAGGGACGGCGGTGTCGCCACATTTTCGGAGACCGAAAAGCAAAGTCCGTTCGCCTGATAATCGTTATGATAAGGGTCCTGGCCGATAATTACGACTTTTATTTTTTCAAATGGTGTGAGTTCCAGCGCCCGGAATATCTGGTTTTTCGGTGGAAAACATTTTGCTGTAGCATATTCTTCCTTCACTTTTTTCCACAGCATTTCAAAATAATCTGAATTTTTGATGGGTTCTAAAACGGTTTTCCAATCCATAATTTCAATCCTGAATGTTGATTTGACAGCTTCCAAATTTACAAAAATTACATAAGCGCCCATTCTCAAATAATCATTAAATTTGCTTCGTGCATATTACAAAAGACCAATTAGAAGAACTTGAATTTCCGGAACTGCTTTCGGAAATTTCCCCGTTTGCCTATTCTCATAAAACCGCAGAAAAAATCCAGAATCTGAAGCCTCTTCCTTTGGAAGAAGCGGTAATTTCATTAAAAAAAACCTCAGAATTTCTGACGAGTTTTGAAAGCGACAACGCCATACCTTTCAATGAATACGATGATATCGAAGAGGAACTTCAACTCATGCTTATTGAGAATTTCCGGCTCGATAATCCTGCTTTCATCAAAATCAAAAATCTGACGGAGCAAATCGGGAAACTTCAAAAATTTTATCCTGTTTTCGAAGGTGTTTTTGAACATCTGAATAACGATGTTAGAGTTCTCGAATTCCGGAAAGAAATAATTGAGAAGATCGACAAGGTCTTCAACCGTTTCGGAGAAGTAAAAAGTGAAGCCTCCCCCATTCTGAAAGTTTTAAGAGCCGAAATTTCCCACGCCAGAAAAGCCATTCAGGAAAATTTCAACAAAGCACTTACCGCATTATCCTCCACCGATTATTTGGACGACATCCGCGAAAGCATTATTGATGACCAAAGGGTTTTGGCGGTGAAATCGGGATATAAAAAACGTGTGAACGGAAGAGTTCTCGGCGTCTCAAAGACCGGTTCGATCACTTTTATGCAACCGGATACGGTGGTGAAACACCATTTCAAACTTCGCGAAGACATTGAGGAAGAGAAAAAAGAAGTCGACAAAATCCTCAGGAAACTTACGGCAGAAATTTCAGAATTCCAGCCGCAGCTTGCCGAATATCAAGCCTATATTTTTGATCTGGACCTCACGAGAGCCAAAGCCAAATTTTCAGAAAAAATAAAAGGAATCCTGCCGAAAATCAACCGCCACAAAACGCTTCGCCTCGTCAATGCCTTTCATCCGCTGCTTTATCTCAGAAATCAGGTCGAAAAAAAGGAAATTTTCCCGCAGTCGCTCACGTTAACGGAGCACAACCGGATCCTGTGTATTTCCGGACCGAATGCGGGCGGAAAGTCCATTACGCTGAAAACCGTCGGACTGCTGCAGCTCATGATCCAGAGCGGAATTCTGGTTCCGGTACATCCTAAATCTGAGATGTTTTTCTTTGACAAGATCATGACGGACATTGGCGACAATCAGTCCATCGAGAACCACCTTTCCACCTATTCTTCACGCCTGAAAAAAATGGCCGAAATCATCCGGGAATCCGATGCGGAGACCCTTTTGCTCATCGATGAGTTCGGAACCGGATCCGATCCCGAACTCGGCGGTGCTTTGGCTGAAGCTTTTCTGGAATTTTTCTATGACAACAAAAGTTTTGCAATTATCACCACACATTACACGAACATCAAACTGGTCGTAGAACAGCTCCCGAACGCGCAGAATGCGGCCATGCTCTTTGATGAACATTCGCTGGAGCCCCTGTACAAATTGGAAGTCGGACAGGCAGGAAGTTCTTTTACATTTGAAGTGGCGGAAAAAAATAAAATTCCGCGATACATCATCGACGCTGCCAAGAAAAAGGTAGAGCACGATATCATTAATCTCGATAAAACGATCGTAAAACTGCAGCAGGAAAAGTTTGAGGTCGAAAAACTGAAAACCGACCTTACGGAAAAACGCGATTCGACCCAGAATAAAAAGGAGAATCTGGAAAAACTGAACGAACAGCTGCAGCAGAAACTCTTTAATTTTCAGAAACTGTATGAGGAGGAACACCGCAAACTGCAGTTCGGAAACAAGATTGAAGGGTTTATTGATTCTTATGTGAAAGGAAAATCGCGGAAAGACGTTGTAAAAGATTTCGTAAAAATCCTGGAACAGGAGAAATTCCGCAAACTGGGCTCAGACAAAGATGAAACCAAGAAACTGCAGATCGTAAAACGGAAAATCACACAGCAGCTTAAAAAAACAGATGTGATTGAGAAAATAGCCGAAACAAACGAAAAACTGGAGGACAAACGGGTAAAAGACCGCGCAGTATGGATGAAAATCGGACAAAGAGTAAGAATTTCAGGCTCCACTTCAGTCGGAACCATTGAAAAAATCGACAAAAACCAGAAGGTCACCGTGAATTACGGCATGTTTAAAACACAGATTTCGGCAGAGGAACTGGAGCGGATTTAATTTCAAAATTGATAAAAAAGATCAACATATTACGGATGTTCTACAGCAGAATCATGATTCCTGCGTTTCTGTTTTCTTTTTTAGCTTTATTCATCGGTTCTTCATTTAATATTAATGCTGCCGGAATATCATTTTTGGTTATTGCGCCTCTGATGCATTATTTCATATATGAAGCAAGGTTTGCAAATGAATATGTCTTCTACGCAAACTTAGGATTCTCCCGGAAAATTTTGTGGATTTCCACGATTGCTATAAGTGTTTTCGTAAAATTAATTACCGGAATGTTATGAGTAGTCTTCATGCCGACAGCATCACCAAAACCTTTAAGGATAAAAAAATACTTCAGGATATTTTTATCGGCTGTACTAGCGGCGAAGTCGTGGGCTTACTCGGCCGGAACGGTTCGGGGAAATCAACTCTTTTAAAAATTATTGCAGGTCTGGAAACTGCTGACACCAAATTTGTGAGGATTGATGGTGTTATTCTGAAAAATGTCAGCCAAAACCGCGGAATGATTTCTTTTCTTCCACAGTATCATTTTCTTCCCGCTCATGTAAAAATTAAAAACAGTATTAAAGTTTTCACGAACAGGGAAAATGCTGAAAAACTTTTTCTGCATCCCTTTATTTCCCCTTTTCTCGACTCAAAACCAAGAACACTTTCCGGCGGTGAACTTAAACTCATCGAAATCCTGCTCATCCTTTATTCTGAAAGTAAATTTATCCTCCTCGACGAGCCATTCCAAAGTCTCGCTCCCCAAATGACTGATGAAATCAAATGATTACTCACTACTCAATGCAAAACCAAAGGAGTCATTATATCGGATCATCAGTATGAACAGGTAATGGATGTTTCCAACAGAATCTATCTGCTGAAAAACGGTTCAACAATTCTAATTAACGGTATTGATGATCTCAAGTTTTATAAATATGTCAAATAAAATCCTGTTTTAAAAATTATTATCATTGAAAATCAATCAGTTATATATTTTTCTAAAATTATTTCACTACTTTGTATTGCATAATACTAATTTATTTACATATCTTTGCCATGTAAAGTTAAGGGTATAACTTTTAACGTAATAAAACACCAATTTTAAAACCAAATAATAACCTCACAAAATGAACACAGAAAACACCAAAGCGCAAATGCGAAAAGGAATTCTGGAATTCTGTATTTTGAGTCTTATTGACAAAAGAGAAATGTATGTTTCTGATTTGATCGACGAACTCAAAAAAGGAAAACTGGATGTGGTGGAAGGAACGCTCTACCCGCTCCTCACCAGATTGAAAAACGGCGAATTTCTTTCCTACCGATGGGAAGAATCCACAGGAGGTCCACCGAGAAAATATTACCAGATCACCGAAAAAGGTCAACTGTTTCTCACCGAACTTCTGAACACTTGGAACGATCTTACCGATTCCGTGAATCAAATTACTCTAAAAACTATAAACTAAATACAATGAACAAAACACTCTCAATAGGACTAGCAGGTTTCTCATTCACCATTGAGGAACATGCATATATCAAGTTAAGCGACTATCTTGCTGCACTCAGAAGTTCTCTGGATGTTTCTGAAGCGGATGAAGTGATGCACGATATCGAGATCAGAATGGTTGAAATCTTCAAGGATACCTTAGGTAAACGTGAAGTCATCAATGATGTCGATGTGGAAAGAGTTATTGCCCAGATCGGGAAACCCGAAGTGATTGAAGAACAGGAAGAAGCTTATTTTTCCGAAAAAAATACAAAAAACGGACGTACTTCTGCAAATTACAGCGGCGCAAAACAGCTCTTCCGCGATCCGGAAAGACAAAAAATCGCCGGAGTCTGTGCTGGTTTAGCGCATTACACTGGAATGGACATTACCGCAATGCGTGCCATTTGGCTTGGAATAGCAGTTTTAGGGATCTTTACCGCCGCCATCTCCACTTCCCTCATCATTCTCATCTATATAATTCTGTGGATCGTTCTGCCTAAGGCAGAAACGGCCACAGATTTTCTGAAAATGAAGGGAAAGCCGATGAATTTCGACAATTTAAAAAGTGAATCCAACAAACTGGTTCAGTTTGCAAATGAATCCACGCAAAGAGTCGGAGAAATTTATACGGAAAACAAACCCTATATCAACAATGCAGGAAGCGGAATCTGGAATGTAATTCGTTATGTCCTAGGAAGTATTTTTGCCTTAATGGCATTGGGAAGCATCATCGGAGCATTTTTCATCTTCGGTCTTTTCGGAAATCCTGATTTCCCGGGAATGAATGAATTCAATTTCCTTTTTGAAGATGACGGAATGAATAACGTTCTCTACGCCATGATGTTGATCGGAACTTTAATTCCTGCCCTGCTTTTCAGTCTGATGGCCATAAAATTAATTTCGCCGAAAACGCAGCTGAGAAATGTAGGATACGTTGTTGGAGCACTTTTCCTTATTCTTTTGGCTTTCGGAACCTATTTCGGAATCAACATGGCTAAAAAAGACATGATTTATAAAGGGGATAAAGAAGAAACAGAAAATATTGCCATCAATACGACTTCAGATAGTCTTTATGTAGATGTAAAACAGATTAACATTCCGCAGAACTTTACAGCGTATGACGATGATATTTTCTCAGACAAAAAAATGGTGTACGAGGAAGACTATCCTTATGTTGAAGTTACGAGAAAAGCCGATATCACAGCACCTTACCTTATTGTTAAAAAAGAAGGAAAAGGTTATAATGTGCCGGTTCAGCTGACCGTTCCGGTGGAAATCCAGGACAATAAAATTCTGCTTCCCAATTTCGTTAAATATCCTTACCAGCAGCGTTTCCGGGATTACAATGTGACTTACGAACTCGTAGTTCCTCAGGATACAAAAGTCTTTAAAGTTAAAGAGAATGGTCTTCAAATAGAAGGTGATTTAAACGGAGACGGAACAGACGACGATGACGACAGCAACGATGTGGTAATTGAAAACAATAAGATCAAGATCAACGGTTCTACTATTCAGTATGATTCTAATGATAAAGACAGCGTGATCATTAACGGTAAAAAAATGCCGAAAGCTGCTGCCGATAAAGTGATTGATTCCATGAAACTGGATTTCGACAAACTTCAGGATGTGGACATCTCCATTAAAAACGGCAAAAAAGAAATTTCCATTAAAACCAAATAATGAGAGTGGATAAGTGTAAAAGCGAATGCTTTTAATCAAATAAAAAATTTCGCTTTTCGCTTGTTCATCATTAAAAACAAAATTTTAATTAAAATTTAACATACTGATTTCGGTTATATTAGAAAATAATTATTAAATTCGTACTGTTAATTTTGAATATCAAATAAATTAACCTTAAAACAAAAAAATCATGGTACAGTTTGTAGTTGAAATCGCAATAAAAGTCGTTGATTTCGTAAGCAGTTTATTTTAAGAACAATTATTAATTCGATATATTTGTAAGTATAACCAAAATTTGGTTATACTTTTTTGTTTAAAAAATTAAAAAAAATGAAGAAACTGATCGGGAAATTGATGATGTGGATTGTGGGCTGGAAGATTGTATTGGAAGGCGATGTGAATAATCTGGACCGCTGTATTCTGGTTGTGGCGCCACACACTTCCAATCAGGAATATCTCCTTGGAAATCTGGCGTACTGGGCGCTGGATAAACCGTTGAAAATTATTATTAAAGACGAACACACCAAAGCTTGGTACGGTTCCATAGTCAGAGCTTTGGGCGGTATTGGTATTGACAGAAGCCAGAAAAACGACCTCATTAAATTTGTAGTGGATGAATTTAAGAAAGACAGTTTCAGTCTGGTAATTACGCCGGAAGGAACAAGAAGCTGGGTTCCGAAATGGCGGAAAGGTTTCTACCATATGGCTTTGGCAGCAAAAGTCCCGATTGTGGTCGCTGCCGGGGACTTTAAACACAAAATCATTTATTTGGGCAAAATCATCACTGTTCACGATCTGGAAACCCGCAGTTTTGAAAGCATTATGGAGGAAATGCAGGAATATTACAAAAAAATTACTCCAAAAAATCCTGAAAACTGGAATCCCAAAATTTATTAGATATACACCCGTACTAAAAATGGATAATTCAAAAAAAAGAGAAATTCTTGAAATGCTGAATAACTGGGGTGAAGAAACCCTCGGAAAAACGCTCAATATTATTTTCACAGATGTTACAGAGGAAACCCTTACCGCAACGATGCCTGTAACGCCGAAAGTGCATCAGCCTTACGGAATTCTTCACGGCGGTGCAAGCTGTGTTTTGGCCGAAACTTTGGGTTCGTGTCTTTCATACATCAGCGTGGATGCTGAAAAAGTGGTTCCCGTGGGAACAAACATCAACTCCAACCACCTGAAAAGCAAACGCCACGGAATGGTAACCGGAACCGCCAGATTCATCAGAAGAGGTAATACAATGCACGTTTCTGAGATAGAAATCCGGGACGAAAAGGGCAGCCTGATCAATCATACCACAATGACCAACAATATCATTCCGCGCAATAAGTTATCTTGATTTAAAAAATCATCTAAACCTTTCAAGCAAATTTTGAAAGGTTTTTTTATTTTTCTGCAACTTTTTTACTTTTTTGAATCTTATAAGTAAGAACCAAAACTAATTTGTATGAAAACGCTTTTTTTGCCCTTTGCTTTTTTACTCTTATTTCTTTCGTCTTGTTCCAGAGATGAAGTTTTACCAGACGAGAAAAAATTGATGAATTCTGTGGATGTGTATGTTGCCGGATCTGAATTTAATCAAGCATGTTATTGGAAAAATAATGTGAAGCATGTGTTACCATTTGGCGATAACATCTCTCTCTCAAAAATAATAATAGAAAATAATAATATTTTTGTCTTTGGTTCCTCATACCAAAACGGAAAATCTTTTTTTTGGAAGAATAACGTAAAATATGATATTGAACAGTATTTAAACATTGCTGCTGGATCAAATTATACTATTACCGATTTTACGGTTAGTAATGATGAAACATATATTACAGGTATGTTTAAAAATGTAACAGCCCCTCCTGCTTTACAATATGAACTTTGTTTTTGGAAAAATAATGTAAAAAATATTGTGTACCAAAACTCCAACCCAGTTTTTCCTGATGAAATTGCCTATTTCGACAATCATGTCTATATAAGCAGTTCTTTTCCGGTGGGTTATTTTATAGACAATACATTTTTCCCGGTCAATGCAAGTTGGATGCATGGTTTTGTAAAGACAAATCAAGGAGTATTGGTTTTATATAATAAACATGAAACAACAGGTCCAAACAGTACATTTTATTATAACAATACAAATACAAATGTTAACTATTTTGTAGATACAATTTCAAACCCAAATTTATCAGAAGGAAAGTTTATTACTGATAAATACACGAATGATCTGTATATTTCATCATCATATTTGAATAATTATTATTATAAAAATAATAATCACATAATTGTACCTGTTGATAATGATTATTATGTGATTTCTGATATGTTTGTACTTAATAACAATGTTTATTTGATTAAGACAAAACAAAATTCTTATAAAGTGTACATAAATAATGTTATTACCCAAAGTATTACAGGAACTTCTATTCCAAATGGTTCATTTCGTTCGATTTTCGTCGTCCAAAACTAAAAAGTGCAAAACAAAGACTGGAACCATATTTACACGCAATTATCACCCAAACTTTTGGGGGTTTGCCGAAGGTATGTTGCCGATGTTTATGCAGCGGAAGATATTCTTCAGGAGAGTTTTATTACCGCTATTCAAAATGTGCATCAACTGAAAGATGACAAAAACATTTCGGGTTGGCTGAAGAAAATCGTGATTAATAATGCCTTGCAATTTTTAAAAAAAACTGCAAAAACCCAATTTGTGTCTATAGAAACTCAACAAATTCCAGCTATGTCGGATAATAATTCTACTGCTTTTGAACAGAACGAGGTTTTGGCGTATGATTTTTCTTCGGAAGAATTATTGGCTTCCATCGATCAGCTTCCTTTTCTGCAAAAGTCGGTTTTCAATATGTATTTTATCGACCATTACAGCCATTCCGATATTTGTAAACACCTTGACATTAATCTCAACACTTCAAAATCTCATCTTTTACGTGCCAAAAAATCGATCCGGCATTATCTTTTGGAAAGTAGGTCTTCTTCTACAGAACAAAAAAGACGAAAAAAAGGAGTTTTGCTACTTGTATTTTTAGGTTTCGGAAATTTAGTTTGGGCGCAAATGTATCGAAACAAACTTTCAGCTTTAAGGATCCATCCTCAAAGACCAACTTTATCTGAAAATTTTGGAAATATCCCTTACGAAGTAAAAAAACACCAACAAAAACCTTCGATAAAAGCCGTTGCATTTCTAGTGTTAATCTTCACCGTTTTTTCTTCCCTTTTCTTTTTTAATAAAATAAATACTCAATCCACGAAAACGACAGTTAATGCTCCGGTGAAAATAGAGAATGACATCAAACCTGCTAAGCAAATAAATGAAAAATTTCCTTCTGAAATTGCAGAAATAAAAACTTCTGAAAATTTTGACATTACAGAAACCCCTGCCAAAAAATCTGTAAAAATTGCAGAAAAGGTTCCCAGTAAAGAACCTACACAAAACACTTTATTTGCAGCGAGCCCATTTTCTGATCAAGAAAAAGCTGTTGAAATTATTCCAATTTCAGATACCATGCAAGCCAAACAAAGAAACAAAGTGATCATCGTGAAAAAAATCATTAAACGGGAAACCATTTTCATCAAAAAAAATAAATAACATGCCTTTTTCCCGACTATTCTTGTTTTTGCTCATTATTTTTTCAATTACTGTAAAAGCTCAAAACGATACCATCATTGTTTATGAGGAAGAAATTATTCACGATACCGTGTATGTGGAAGAGAAAAAAGAATTAACGACCGAAAAGCAAATGATAAAAGAAGAGAAAAAATGGAATTTCTCCGGAAATGCTTTTGCCGGGATTAAAAAAAATGAATTTTTTAAAGATTTTAGCGATAAAGCACAGCTTGGATATGGTTTTGGTATTGAAGTTCAGCGGTATTTTTTCTTCCCGAATTTTTCCTTTTCCACAGGTTTGCAATACCATCTTTGGAATTCCACTTTCGATTTGGACGGCAATAAAGATGATACGATTTTGAACGGTTTTTATTTTACGGAAAAAGACGAACCCCTGCTTTTTCAGAAATTCAACAACCGACATTCGGAATGGGTGGCAATTTTTAAAGTAAAGTACGATTGGAAAAAAATTACACCTTTTGTGGGATTCTCCTTAAACAAAACCAGCTACAAAATGCAGTTTCTGGCACCTGAGAACGATGTGCTCTCGCAATTAGCCGATTTTAAAAGCCAAAATGTAAGCATTGGAAGCACTTTCGGGTTAGAATATCGGATTGTTCCAAAAATTAAATTGTTTGCAGAAGTCCAAACCCATACTTTGGACAAACTGCAATTAAAAAACAAAGAGTTTAACTTCAATATTTTAACCAATGAAAAAGGATTTACAGAATACAGTTATCTCTTCGGAATTGGTTATGTTTTTTTAAAAAGCTGCAAAATTTTTTTTATGCAAATTTTTTAGATTAATTTCGGGCTTCCTATTAATGTCCAATGATTTTATTCAAACTGCCTTTTAACGATAAATATTATTCCGTTCACGGAAATAGTTCTGAAACTGCCATCAGTGTTGTTTCATTTGATGAATTTGAAAGGTTAGATTTTAAAGGGAATATAGTTGAAATTAAGAAAGAAGAAATTCTTCAGAACCAAAAATTTTCTGATGAAATTAATAGCGAGATCCTTGATTTTAAACAAGAAAGTAAAGACGAATATTTAACTAAACTTAAGGAAGTTATCGATTTCATAAACGAAAATTCGCTCCAAAAATTGGTCTATTCCCGACAGAAAATAAACGAATTTCCCGAAAAAAAAATTAATCTGTCTCAAACTTTTTTGAATTTATGTGAAAATTATCCAAATGCCTTTGTTTACTTCTTTTTGGATAACGGAGTTTGTTGGATAGGCGCTTTTTCTGAAATTCTCGGAATATTCAACAAAAAAAATAAGGATTTTGAAACGATGAGTTTGGCGGGAACGCTTCCTGTAAAAGAAAACTGGACGGAGAAAGAAATCGAGGAACAAAAACCTGTTTCTGATTATATTTTAAAAATTTTAGAAAAATACAATTCAAAAATTCATTCTTCCGAAACTTACGATCATATTTCGGGAGATATTAAACATTTAAGAACCGATTTTAAAATAAAAACAGAAGAAAAATATCTTGAAAATTTAATTTCCGAACTTCATCCAACTCCTGCGGTTTGCGGAATTCCGAGAGATTTTTGTAAAAAAGCAATTGCAAATTTTGAAAGATATCCGAGGGAATTTTATGCAGGTTACATCAGAATTGAAAAGGAAGAAGATATCCTGTATTTTGTAAATCTACGCTGTGCAAAATTCTACAAAAATGCCACAAAACTTTTTGTTGGCGGTGGAATAACCACGCTCAGCATCCCGGAAAAAGAATGGCAGGAAACTGAACTGAAATCACAAGCAATCCTAAAAAATCTAGCTTTTTACAGCTGAATTATTTTTTTACAGTCAGCTTGCTCCAGGTATTCAGGGCAAAAAGCAAAATAATACCGATTACTGCAGCAGAAATTGACAAGATGAATTTTGAATTTTCTTCATGCATAATTCCGAGGTCCCACTCGATCACATAAAGATTGAAGGCGATAAATATTAAGAAAAGCACTAAAAATACTTTGTAAATGGTCTGCATGATCTAAGATTTTTTAAAAATTAACATAGGTCGAAAACAGCTGTGCAAAATTAGCAGTGAACAATTTAATGGAAATTGCGAGGAGGATAATTCCAAAAACTTTCTGCAAAACCTGCAAAGTCCCGTCGCCCATTTTCTGTTCGAGCCAGTTGGCTGATTTCAGCACCAAATATACAAAAATTGTATTCAGGATGATGCCTGCAATGATATTGATGTCATGATATTCCGCACGCAGCGAAAGCGTTGTGGTTAAGGTTCCGGCTCCTGCTATCAGCGGAAATGCAATAGGAACGATCGATGCCGATTTGGATTCGGTATTTTTTTGAATCTCAATACCCAGAATCATTTCAACTGCGATGATGAAAATGACAAACGCTCCCGCAATCGCGAAAGAATTCACATCAACACCAATGAACTTCAGGATATTATTACCAATAAAAAGGAAGGCGATCATGAGGACACACGCAACTATGGTGGCACGTTCTGCTTCAATTTTTCCGAATTTCTGCTTCAGGCTTACAATAATCGGGATGGACCCTACGATATCGATTACCGCAAACAGAACCATCGTAGTGGTAAGTGTTTCCTTTAAACTGAAAAATTCAAACATTGCTCATTATTAATTTCGCAAAATTATAAATAAAAAATGGTTATTTGCTAATTTGGGAGTATAATTCAACCGTCTGATCGTATATTTCGATGATATTTTCTTCGAGATGTAGCGGCGCAAATCTTTCAATTTGAATTCTCTGAATAAGATTCCGATATTCTTCGGTAATTTTTGGGCCTCTCTCCCTTTCCAGAATATTTCTGAACTCCGATTCATTTTCCGCTGAAAAACTTTTTCTGACTTCAAGCTTCATTTCCTCAAAAGTTTTAAAGAAACCTTCCCATTCACGGTTTTTAAGCTGTTTTTCCAAATAAATAAAATATGCGCTGAGCTCAACATTCTGTTGGCTCCGAATTTCATTTTCTCTGTCCGCTACACTTCCCGAAGCTTTAGCTTTCATTGATACTTTTTGCATGACAAGTGCTTTCTGTTTCCGCTGATGTCTGCGGTACAGGAAACCCAACAGCACGACCCCGAAAAACACTCCGAAATTCAGGAGTACAGCGTTCCAGTTGATGCCGGCATTTTCCTTAACCTTCAGTTTCGAAGTATGAATTACGGGACTGTTTACCGTTTCCAGAACAGTGTTGGTATAATTGTTCACCTTTTCCAAGGTGGTTTGGTCATCCAGAATTTCCGCATGGGTAAAAGCACTGATTTCAATAGTTTGAGGCGGTAACGAAACATATTTTTTCTCAGATGGATCAAAAAAACTGAATTCGTCAGTCTGTATGGAAATTGATCCAGGTTTTTGAGGAACAATGATGTAATTTGCCAATACTTCACCTTTCATGCCGGTTTTTCCGGTCTTGATATGATTGATGATTTTCGACGGAAATACTTTATAATGATCAGATTCAAGTATGGCGGGAAGTTTTATATTTCCAAGATTTCCCTCTCCGGAAAGCCTCACGGTTACATTGATGGGTTTGTCTGTTTCTACTTTTCCTTCGGAACGGTTAATGAGTTGAACTTTAAAATTCCCTACGGCATTTCGAAAACTTTCCGGGGCTTCCTTCGGAAGATCTTTAACATTCAGATTTACTTTATTGGAAAGGATTTTATTTTCGGAAACGGTATTTTTTATCATCGCCGAAACAGATTTTACAGAAACCTTCCCGCTTTCTTTCGGGAAAATCATATACACCGCAATTACCTGTGAAGATAGGTTTCCGGTTGTTTCAATTTCAGATTTCCGGTTGCTGACCGTTTTGAAATTTACATTGTGCTGTTGCGGAGTCTGAATATTCTTTACCTTCCGGAAATTATCGAAATTTTTAGAATACGCTTTCAAAACCGCTATGGTTGGCTGGTTTTTATAGACCACTCTGTCTTCAATCTCCAGATTCAGATAAATATCGTCCGCTGGTTTTGTTACAGCGACTGCTGTTTTTTCAGCCGGGGAAATATAGATGTCAAAAGGCTCGGTTCGGTAAATTTCACCATTTACGATCACCCTCGCAGAACCTATTTTAATGGTTCCGGACTGCTTTGGCTCCAGAACCACCTGATAAATAATCTGGTTGATGATGAAGTTCTTTTTGGGGTCAGCATAAGTCTTCTGATCAGATGCGGTGCCGATCATGTTGAATTTCGAAAAATCCGGAAGCTGCAGAGGTGTTTCCTGAATGTAGCTGTCTCCTTTTATTTCAAGAACATAAGTAATGTTGAACCGTTGGTTTACCTTGAAATCCTCTCCTTCTATAACGGGCACCAAAGTTACCTGACCGTAAGAAGCTACAGCCATAAAATTAAGGAAGAAAAAGAAGATCTTCTGTTTCATCACCAGTCTTTAGCATTGCTTTCCGGCACCGAATAGGAACCTTTGTTTAAAATTCTTTTGGCTGTTTCCCTTTCTTTATTGGCTACTCTGTTCAGCAAAGCATCCTGAAGTTCTTTCGGCATGCTGTTCCTGGGATTTTGGTTTTTATCCGGATTTTCTCCGTCACCGTTTCCTTTTTGTTCATCACCGTTTCCTCCGCTTTTCTGTTTCTTATCGCCCTCACCTTCCTGCTGATCTTTCTTATTTCCTTTACCGCCTCCGCCGCCGGATTTATCCTGATTTTTCTCCTGCTGATTTTCTTTTTCCTTCAGCTTCGCAATCTCATAATTTTTCCGTGTAGCTTCGTTGTAAGGATCCTGCTTCAGGGATTTTTTGTAAAATTCAGCAGCTTTTTCGGCATTATTTGTCTGCATATATGAATTTCCCAGGTTGTGAAGGGCGGCAGCTTTATCGGCAAAATTTTTGGAAAGATCCTGCGCTTTTTCGAACTCTGCCTTCGCTTCTTCAAACTTTTTACTTTTATACAGAGCATTACCAAGATTGTAATGGGCAGTGAAATCTTTATTATTTTCGCCGATGGCTTTCAGATATTTGGAAGCGGCTGCATCATAATTTTTCCTGTCGAAATCGTTATTGCCTTCAAAAATGAGGGTATTATAATTTTCCTGTGCCGATACATTACCGGCGAAAAAAATCATTAATAACGTGAGAAAAGAAAATTTATTACGCATGATACAAAATTATTCGTTTAAATGTTAAGAAACAGGGGTTTAAATGTTAAAATTGGGTTAAATAAAGGGCTTAAAGGGTTTACAAGAATTGAACCATCAAATATTGAGATCTTTTTTCGGATTGAATAAATAAATAACCAAAAAAAAGAAAAGAGAAACCGCCAAAAAATACTGGTAATAATGAATGGCATTTTGAGATTTTATAAGTGTTTCTGAAGAGGTGTTTTTCCTGTTAAGTGCATCAACAATTTCCTGCGAAGCCTGTTCCAGATTATTCCCGTCGATATAGGAACCTTCCGTAGAAGAAGCGATTTTTCTCAGCGCTTCGGTCTGCCTTTTAGAAATTACGGTTTCGCCGGTATTCAGATCGGTTTTATAACCCATTAACTGTCCGAAGGCATATTCCGGAACCGGCGCGCCTTCATCGGTACCGATTCCAACTGTTATAACAGTCATTCCTTCTCTCTTAGCTTCTTTTATGGCTGCATCTTCATTACCTTCATTGTCTTCGCCGTCGCTCACCAGAACAATCTTACGTGATCCTTTTGCTACATTTTTAAATTTCTCCGACGCAACCTGCATTCCTTTCAGGAAATCAGTTCCCTGAACTTTCATAATATTTGTTTCGAGTCCACCAATATAGGTTTCTGCAGTGGAATAATCGGTGGTTAAAGGCATCACAGAAGTAGCATCGCCCGCAAAAACCACAATCCCGACTTTGTCATTCTTCATTTTATCCATTGTCCCAATAATGATATTTTTGGCTTCCGTTAATCGGTTGGGTTGAATATCTTCGGCATTCATGGAATTGGAAACATCCAGCACAAAAATAACATTGTTCATTTTCTGCAGGGTCTTCACATCTTCGGAGCCTTTCAGAAGATCGATGATCGAAAATATCAGAAATAAAACGGCTGTCAGATACAGGACCGGTAAAACCGCCGAAAATTTCGACTTTTTTTCAAAAAGATCCTGATGGAATTTCTCTTCCGCAAAATTTAACCTCTTGTTCTTTTTCCATTTTGTAAACTGAACAATTAGGAAAACCAGCACCGGAAAAAGCAACAGCAGCAAAAAGAGCCAGTAATTTTCAATATACCAATCCATTAATTCAAAAATTTATATAAATACCAGCGCAGAAACGCATCTATTATTAAAACCGCGAGCGCAATAAACAGCAGGGTCCGGAAATATTCCTGATAATGATAGATTTTTGCTGATTTTACATCCGTCTTTTCCAGCTGGTTAATTTCGTTGTAGACTTCTTCAAGACTTTGATTGGATGTTGCACGAAAATATTTTCCGCCCGTGGTCTGTGCAATTTCCCGTAAAACAGATTCATCAATCCTCACTTCTGCTTCAGTAAAAATAAGGTCTCCAAAGGGACCTAATTGTGTTGGCATCAATGCGTAACCGTTGGTTCCAATTCCAATTGAATATACTTTAATATTATTACTGCGGGCCAGTTCAGCACCGACCTGAGGAGGCATTGCGTTCTCAATCGTATTTACGCCGTCTGTCATTAAAATAATAATCTTGGATTTGGCTTTGCTGTCTTTCAAATGACTTACCGCCACCGAAAGGCCCTCGCCAATTGCGGTTCCCTGCTCCAGTTCCAATGGGTTGAGATTGTTAAGCTCTTCAATCAGTACAGAATGATCTGAAGTTACGGGAACTTTAGTAAATGCTTCTCCTGAATAAGCAACCAAACCAATTCTGTCGGCAGGTCGTTTCTCGACAAAACTTCTTGCAATTTTTTTCAGAGCCGTCAGTCGGTCCGGATCCAAATCTTTTGCAAGCATACTGTAAGACACATCTACCGAGAGCATAATGTCAATCCCTTTATTGGCGTTGTAATCCTCTGATATAGAAAAAGTCCGAGGTCTTGCCATCGCAATAACAAGACAGGTAAGAATTAGATATTTTGAAATTTTCAGCAGAAAAAGTACAAAGACAATCCCCTGACTTTCCTTCATTTCTGCTGTGCTCGGAACTTTGATACCCGCTCTCTTTTTGCTGCTGATATCTCTTATCAGCAAAGGGATAAACAGCAGGAATAGCAGTAAAAACCACGGACTGTAAAATTCGAAGTCGTTGAAGGCATTAAACATCTTTTCTCAGTTTTTCAAATTCGAGATCCTTAGATGATCTTTTGACAAAGGCCTTTATATTCTCAAAATCATTTTCCATAAGAGCCTGATCCGGAAATGTTTTGGCAAATTTAACAAGATCGCCCCGGAGAAAAATCTCTTCTACTACCTTTTCATTTTCCTGAGAAATGGTATTGTTCATCTTCATTACATCAATCAGATCATCGGTAAGCAGAACATCTGCCGGAATGCGGTATTGTTTGGTGATGAAATTTCTGGAAATATCGATGAGTTCAACGTAAAATGAGCGGTAATCGCCATTTTCGATGTATTTTTTCTTCTTCAGCTGGTCCAGATCCTTCAGGGTCTGGTTGGTCATTACAACCGGCGAATCTTTCCTACGTTTCCCATATTTGACGATCTGATAAATAACAAAAATTAAAGCGACAAGAATTAAAAATCCTAGAACATACCATTTGTAAAGTTGCCAGTAATCCTGAACTCCAAGATTCACCTCCTTGTTTTTCATAATGTCGTTAATCACGTCACCTTTTTGTGCAGTATTGATGACTTCCACTTCGTATGGAACGGTTTGGTAAAGTTCTCCGCCAATTTTAAAATCCAACGGGGGAATGGTGAATTTACCTTCTTCAAACACAGCAAATTCAATGGTTCTTTCGTAAACATCTGGTTTTTTATTGATGCTGTCTTTCACCTCTTCAAAATGGAAGGGTAAAAGCTCATTTTTTGGCGCGGAAACCACATCCTTGCCTTGAAGATCGGAAATCAAAACCCGAAATACTACTACTTCTCCAAGGGCAAGCGTCTTTTTCTCCAATCTGGAACCCAGTGTCTGCGAATTGGCAAAAACACCGAGGAAAATAAATGTAAAAAGGGAAATATTTTTTAAAATTCTGCTGTTATTCTTTATCATCATGCATGCTGTCATTTTTTTCTGAAATACTGGTAAAGGAATTTTGAATAGTCCTCTCCGGTATTCATATTCATAAAGCCGGCGGAAGAATTTTCGAAATCCTCCTCCACTTTTTTCACTTTCTGTTTCTGGGCTTCCGCAAAATCATACCGCCATCTCGAGCTGGAAGTATTCGCCCAAATCTGTTTTCCGGTTTCTGCATCAGTGAATAACGAGTATCCCACATTGGGGATTTCATTATCTTTCTCATCAAAGATGCGCATTCCTAAAACCTGATGCTTTTTTGAAGCTACGCGCAACATTTTCGAATCATATTCATCTTCAAAATCAGAAAAAAGGAACACGAGTGATTTCTTCTTGAAAATACCCATCATATATTCCATGGCCGCATCAATTTTGGAGGGAGCAGGAATATAATCTACCGTAAGAATATTGCTGATGATCGCCAGAATATGTTTACGTCCTTTTCGGGGCGGGATTACTTTGTACACTTTATCAGCGAAGAGAATCAAACCCACTTTGTCATTGTTACCGACCGCTGAAAATCCCAAACTTGCGCAAATTTCAGCTACAAACTCCCGTTTAAGCTGCGTTTTGGTGCCGTAATCCATTGACGCGGAAATATCCACAACCAGCATCATCGTCAGCTCCCTTTCCTCCTCCATCACCTTTACATAAGGTTCCCGGAAACGGGCTGTTTTGTTCCAGTCGATTCTTCGGATTTCATCTCCGGACTGATAGGGTCGGACTTCTGAGAAGGTCATTCCCTGTCCTTTAAATGCACTGTGATACTGACCCATTAAAGCAGCCTCCGATTTTTTTCGGGTGCGAATTTCAATCTGCTTTACTTTTTTAATGATGTCTTTGATCTGCATTTAAAGTCTTAAATATGAGGTAATGGGTTTTTAATATAATTGAATGAATCTTTTAATTATGGCGCCTGAACTTTGCCCAAAATCCGGTCTATAATTTCTTCTGCGGTAATTTCTTCGGCTTCCGCTTCGAAACTCAGTCCGATACGGTGTCTCAGGACATCTTTGGCAATTTCTTTCACATCTTCCGGAATCACAAATGCCCGGTTTTTCAGAAATGCCATCGCCCGCGATGCAATTGCCAGATTGATGGAAGCTCTCGGAGAAGCTCCGAAACTAATGTAATTTTTAAGTTCGGCAAGGCCGTAACGTTCCGGGAAACGAGTTGCAAAAACCATATCAAGGATATATTTTTCAATTTTCTCGTCGAGATAGATCTGGTTGATGAGATTTTTTGCTTCTACCACATTTTCAAGAGAGATCACAGGTCTGATTTGTGGTTGATGAGCTGTTGCAACCATTCTCATTACTTTTCTTTCATCCTCAAATTCAGGATAGTCAATTTTACACTTCAGCATAAAACGGTCACTTTGCGCTTCCGGAAGAATGTAAGTTCCTTCCTGATCGATTGGATTCTGTGTTGCAAGAACCAAAAAAGGTTTGGGAAGTGCCATGGTTTCATCCCCAATTGTTACCTGTTTTTCCTGCATCGCTTCAAGCAAAGCCGACTGAACCTTTGATGGCGCACGGTTGATCTCGTCTGCCAGAACAAAATTCGCGAAAATGGGGCCTCTTTTAATGGAGAAATCATTTTCCCTGATATTGTAAATCTGCGTCCCCACTACATCTGCCGGAAGTAAATCGGGCGTAAATTGGATTCTGGAAAACTCGCCGTGAACTGCATCGGCCAGCGTTTTGATCGCTAGGGTTTTTGCAAGACCCGGTACTCCCTCCAAAAGAACATGGCCATTGCCAAGAAGACCGATCAGTAAACGGTCTATCATGTATTCCTGTCCGATAATTGCTTTGTTGATTTCCTGTTTTAAAAGTGAAAAAAAGTAATTCTGCTCTCTTACTTTTTCGGTTAGCTGTCTGATATCTTCGGCTTGATGTAGTTCTGACATAGAGTTTTAAAATTAAAGTGTAAATTTCTGATAAATACCTGCAACAATCTACTAAATCAATGCCAATTTTGAGTTAAAATTTGTTAAATAATCTGCCCTGTTCATAAGGTTTTTGATAATTTTAGCTTATTGTATGCCTTAAAACTAAAAGTTTTCTTAAAATCTGCTGAAATACTTCATAACCTGCCGCAACAAATTGTGATGTTCAGTTAATTAACTTATTTTTGTCGATTAAAATTAGCTCAAATGAATTATCATTTTCAGGCGCACCGGCAGATCCGAAAAAACCTTCTGGAAATTCTTCAGAATACGTCCCATAAAGATTTGCTAAGCATTCCGGATGGTTTCAACAATAATATTTACTGGAATATTGCCCACACAGTGGCCACGCAGCAGTTGTTGTGTTATTACTTGAGCGGAAATCCTTTCCGCATAGATAAGTATTGGATTGAAACCTATAAAAAAGGGACCATGCCGAATCTGAACGTGCAGCAGTCGGAAGTTGACGACCTCGCTTTTCTGCTCACGGAAACTTCAAAAATTCTCATGAAGGATTATGACGCCGATTTTTTTTCAGATTACACCCCTTATACCACCAGTTTTGGGATGGATCTGAAGAGCATTCAGGATGCGATTATATTTAACAACATGCACGAAACCCTGCATTATGGTTACGCGTTGGCCCAGAAAAGAGCGATTCTGGGGGAAACTTTTTAAAAATGACAGCAAGTCAGAACAAATTATATTAAAGAAAAAATGACGGACAAAAAAGATGATTTTATATTTGGCCTCCGGCCGGTAATTGAAGCACTGGAAGCAGGAAAATCCATCGATAAAATCTTTATGCAGAATGCGCTGCAGGGAGATTTGTACTACGAACTGAAACAGCTTTTGGGGAAACATAAAATACGCCCTAATTACGTTCCTGTGGAAAAGCTGAACCGCTTTACCCGGAAAAACCATCAGGGGGTAGTTGCATTTATTTCTGATGTACCTTTTGAAAAAATCGAAGATATTCTGCCCCAGCTTTTTGAAGAAGGCAAAACGCCATTTCTTTTGATTCTTGACCGCCTGACGGATGTTCGGAATTTTGGAGCGATCTGCAGAACGGCAGAATGCGTCGGAGTTCATGCGGTAATTCTTCCGGAAAAAGGCTCCGCTCCGATTAATTCGGATGCCATTAAAACTTCTGCAGGAGCGATATACAATCTGAAAATCTGCAAGGAAAAAAATCTCGCACACGCTGTGGATTTTCTTCAGCAATCAGGAGTACAGGTTTTTGCAGCTACTGAAAAGGCTCAGAAATCGGTTTACGAAGTAGATTTTACCCAGCCCTGCGCTTTGGTGATGGGAAATGAAGAAACAGGCATTTCCAAGGAAGTAATGCATCATGCTGATGAAAAGATCAAACTCCCGATTGAGGGAAAAACACAGTCTTTGAATGTTTCTGTAGCATGTGGTGCCATACTTTATGAAGCCGTTCGCCAAAAAATAGCGCAGGAAATTTAAAATAAAAAACTAAAAACCAAATTCTACATAGCTTACAAGCCATCTTAAAATTTATGAAAAAAATTACAGCATTCGCCATACTTGCCATCACTTTAATCTCCTGCAATAAAGAGACAAAAACCATCACTAAGGTAGATCCTGCAACAGGAAAAACCATTAATGTCGAAGTTCCGGTGGAAAAATCTGAGGAAAATACAGCAGATAAAATGGCCATCAGAGATTCATCCGGAGTGTATATACAGTCTTTTAATCTGGAAGTTGGTAAAACTTATCCTTTAACCACTTATCAGCGCGATGTTCAGACCGTTACTTCACCAACCGGTGAATCACAAAGCGGAACGAGTGAATCGACTGATGAAATGTCTTTTCTCGTGAATGGTTATGATAAAGGAGTTTATGATATTACAATTAATCTGATCGGCAAAAGAAGTTCCCAGACTTCCGGAGGAAAAACGATGGTGGTTGATACCAAGCAGTCCGCTCCGAAAGATGACAACATGAAAATGATGTGGACCATCAACAAAGCTTTGGTAGGTAACAAACTGAAGATGAAAATGCAGGAAAACGGAAAAATCCTTTCAATTACCGGATTTGAACCAATTTATACGAAAGTTGCCGCTTCATCAGCAACTTTTATTAAGGATGCTGCTGCGAAAGCAGATTTTCTGAAAAGCTTTAAAAACAGTTTCGGGGAAAAGTCAATGAGTGAACAGTTTACAAAAAATCTAATGCTCATTCCGGAGAAGGGGGTAAAACTTGGAGAGAAATGGACCCACACAGAAAATGCAACACCGGACGGAAAAGTAAAACTGACCACTACCTATGCTTTAAAAAGCGTTGGAGATGGTAAAGCAGTTATCACCGTAAATGGAGGGATTCCATACAAATCTGAGAAAAGAACACAGGAAGGCATTACCAGAAGCATGAGTTCAGAACTTACGCAGACCGGCACAGTAACGCTGGACCAACAATCCGGCTGGATCACCAACCAGAACATTAACGTAAAGACTTCGCAGGTTGAAACACTTTCAGACGGCAAACAGACCAAAAACATGAAATCGGTTTCCAATTCAACGGTAATGGTGAATCCTGCGTCAAAATAAATTTTAAACATTTTAAATATTTCTGAAATCATGAAATATCTATTGGAGTTAATTCTCGCAACCGTAATTATATTTTTTGTATGGAACATCCTGAAAAGGATTTTTCTGACCAGATTTTACAGGAATTTCCCTTCTGCTTTCAATCAGAAAAAAGAACCAGATAATTCCAGAGAAGCCGACAAAAAGGTCAGCCAAAAGGTAAAATGGGATGCCGAAACGGTAGACTACGAGGAAATTAAAGAAAATAACGATTACAAAAAGTAGAAAATCCTTTCCGGAAGCTCATCAAAGTTTCAGCAATCAATTATAATATGGCAAAAAACAGAAAATTAATATTCATCATTGCAAGCCTCATCGCTTTCGTGGTGCTGGCTTTGGTATATGCGAATCCTGTATTATCAGGGAAACAGCTGTTTCAGCACGATATTGTGCAGTACAAAGGCGGCGCAAAAGAGTTGTTGGATTACCGGGCGCAGAACGGTAAAGAAACCTATTGGAGCGATTCCATGTTCGGCGGGATGCCGACTTACCAGATGGGCGCGCAGTTTCGCGGCGATTTTGTGAAAACAATCGATGATGTCCTGAATTTTTTACCGAAACCTGCCAATTATATTTTTCTACTTTTCTCCGGATTTTTTCTGCTCGGAATGGTGGTCGTGAGGAACTGGAAGTATGCACTTTTGGGGGCAACTTTTTTTGGACTCTCCACCTATTTTTATATTGCGCTCGCCGCCGGGCATAACGGAAAAATCCATACAGTGGCATATTTTGCGCCGCTTCTGGCCGGAATTCTGCTCGTATATATCCGGAAAAAATATATTGTTGGGTTTATTGTGACTGCTCTATCTATGGGGCTTCAGATTGCAGCGAATCACCCGCAGATGACCTATTACCTTTTTATTGCACTTGGATTTCTATTTATTTCTGAACTCATCCGTGCTTTTCAGGGGAAAACCGGCTGGAAACATTTTGGAATTTCTACCGGATTGCTGGCTTTCGCGTTTGTTTTGGGAATTGGAATGAACGCTCAGCGGATTTTGGCCAATTCTGAATATATTACAGAAACAGTGCGTGGCAAACAGATCCTTGATAACGAAGTGAATTCTTCGGGAGAATCCGGAATGGACAAAGAAAGCATGCTGATGTGGAGTTACGGCAAACTTGAAACCCTGAATTTGTTTATTCCAAGGTTAATGGGAGGCTCAAGCAACGAAGAAGGTTCCGAAGAAATGATGGGCCAGGTTCAGGAAATGGTGCAGAGCAATGTTTCGTCACAGCAGGAAATGGATAGAATTTCACAGGGTTTTGGATCTTTGACGTATTGGGGCGAACAGCCCGGAACTTCGGGTCCTGCTTATCAGGGTGCTGTGGTGTGCTTTCTGGCCATTTTAGGATTTTTCTTCGCGTGGAAAAAATACCGGTACTGGATTTTGGGAGCATCTATTCTCACCGTTTTTTTGGCGTGGGGAAGCAACCTGATGTTCGTCTCGGATCTTTTCATCGATTTTGTTCCTTTTTATAATAAATTCCGTGCGCCAAGTTCGATTCTGGTCGTGGTAGAATTGCTGTTCCCGCTCATCGCAATCATCGGTCTTTATCGGTTTTTTAATTCCGCCGAAAAAACGGAGACTTCTGCTGAGAACATCTTAACCGAAGAAAACAAAAAGAAAATCCTTATTTATGTGAGCGCTGCAGTTCTCGGAATCACCGTTTTGCTGTTGCTTTTCGGAAAAGCTATTTTGGGTTTCCATACCGCCAACGAAAAAACATACCTTCCCCCCTATCTTCTCGAGTTTTTGGTAGATGAAAGATTCGCGATGTTCCGTGCAGATGCGCTCAAAGCCATTCTTTATGTAGCAATCACTGCTGGAGTGTTATATTTTACTTTAAAGAAGAAACTCAGCCAGAATATCGCTTTAATAATTATTGGTCTTGTAAGTCTGCTGGATTTATGGAGCGTGAACAAAAGATATCTGAACAACGATAATTTCATCGATAAAACTTTTACCGAAAATCCTTTTCAGACTGAAAATTCAGATCTGCTCATGCAGAAAGTAGGCGATAACGCCAATCTGCAATCGCTTCTGGCCAATGCGAATGTAAACAAAACTCTGGAAACGATTGCTGAAAAAGACAAAAACCATTATCGGATTTACAACCAGACACTTGGAACTTTTAGCGAGACCAATACTTCCTATTTCAAGTCCTCAATCGGAGGCTATCATGCAGTGAAACTTCGACGTTACGATGATCTCATCAATCAGTATTTCAACAAGATGGATACCGTAAAGATCCCACGGATCCTGAACCTGCTGAACACGAAATACATGATTTTCGGAGAAGCTCAGAATCCGCAGGTGGTTATTAATCCTAAAACGAACGGAAATGCATGGTTTGTTTCTGACGTGAAGTTTGTAAAATCTCCAAACGAAGAAATACAGCTCATTGGTGAACTGAACACGAAAAAAACAGCGGTTGTTTCCGATGACGATAGAAAATATTTCGAAGGAAAAAATTTAGCGCCCGATTCAACTGCATTTTTAAAACTGACCAAATACGAGGCAAATAAACTGGAGTTTAGAACCCAGTCGAAAACACCACAATTGGCTGTCTTCTCAGAAATTTACTATCCGAAAGGATGGAAAATTTTTGTTGATGAAAAGGAAGTGCCATACATCAAAGCTGATTATCTCTTGAGAGCCGTACATGTTCCAGCAGGAACGCATAATGTGAAAATGGTTTTTGAACCTGCAGTAATCCAAACTGGTAAAATAATTTCGATGATCTGCTTTGGCGTGTTTGTGCTGCTTTCTGCGTTTGGGATTTATATGCTTTACCGAAGAAAGGAGAAAAACATTTCCGAAAAACTTTCAATGTTGGAAGACTGAAAAATCTTCTTCAGCGTTTAAGATATGGAAAACAAAAAAATCTTAATCATCACCTATTACTGGCCTCCTGCAGGCGGTCCCGGTGTTCAGCGTTGGTTAAAATTTGTAAAGTACCTGCCAGAATTCGGCTGGAAACCCACTGTTTTCATTCCGGAAAACCCAAGCTATCCGATCATTGATGAAACTTTGGAAAAAGACGTCCCGAAGAATCTGGAAATTATAAAAACGAAGATTTGGGAGCCATACCAGCTTGCAGAATGGTTCGGAAAGGACAATAAAAAATTCAAAGCCGGACAGTTTGATGTCGGCGGAAACCAGTCCTGGAAATCAAAAATTTCAGTCTGGATCCGCGGTAATTTTTTTATTCCGGATGCCCGTGTTTTCTGGGTAAAACCTTCCGTTACATTTTTGAAAAAGTATCTAAAGGAAAATCATTTTGATGCGTTTGTCACGACAGGTCCCCCGCATTCCATGCACCTGATTGGTCTGGAACTGAAGAAAGAATTCCCGGAACTTAAATGGATTGCAGATTTTCGCGATCCATGGACCGAAATTTCCTATTACCAGCACCTTAAACTGACCAAATCTGCCGACCGTAAGCACCGCAGTCTGGAACAGAAAGTATTTGAGAAAGCCGATATCACTTTGGCAACCAGTTATACCGACGCCGAGAATTTCCGGAAAAAAGGAGCGAATGCAGTGTGTATCACAAATGGTTATGATGTTTTTCCTGAACAGACCATTAAATCCGAAGATTCCGGAGAAAAATTTGTTCTGAGTTATATTGGCGTGCTGGAACAGCTGCGAAATCCTGAAATTTTATGGAAAGTTCTTGGGGAAATGGTTCAGGAAAACACAGATTTCAAGAATGATTTTGAACTGCGGTTCGTTGGAAAAATTGACAGTAAAATTTTAGAAAAAATTGACAGTTCAGCGCTCAGAAATTCTGTAAGAAATCTGGGATATCTTTCGCATTCTGAAGCTAATTTACAGATGCAGGCTTCTGATGTACTCATGATGACCAATTTCCCGAATGAAAGTTCAAAGGGTATTATTCCTGGCAAAATTTTTGAATACCTGGCCTCCGGAAAAGAGATCATTTCTTTCGGTCCCAAAGACAGCGATGTTAAGAAAATTCTTATGGAAACTCACGCTGGTCAACATTTCTCATATGACGATTCCTCAATGTTAAAGGCTTTTATCTTGGAAAAATACAATGACTGGAAATTCGGAAAATTGAATGTTGATACGCGTGATATTGTACAGTTCTCCAGAAAAAATTTAACGCAGAAGTTTTCTCAGATTCTGTAAAGGCCTATATATTAGTTTTTTTAATATTTTTCTAAAAAAGATACAACTGTAGCATAAAACTTTTCTAATAAATTATGTAAGACTGTCTTGATGCACATTTTGTAATGATTTTAGAAAACTGATTGACTAGGTTTAAAAGATCATTTAAAAATATTTAAGACTTATGTAATATTAATATCAAATTATCATTGTATATTTGAACAATTAATAATTACGATTATGAAAAAATTACTACAGAATTACAAAATCCACTACAGAAGGTGGGTATTGAAACTTAAGGAAACAATTTTCGTTAACGGTAATGTGTAAACAACTAAAAAGCCTTTCAGTTAAAACTGAAAGGCTTCTATTTTCTGGGAATTTATTTACTCCGGTTTGTAACCGTCTTTTAAAGTAACGGTTCTGTTAAAGACAGTTTTCTCACCAGATGAATCCCTGTCTTGCGTGAAATATCCGATGCGCTGAAACTGATAGTGCTTCCCGATTTCTGCATTTTTCAGACTTGGTTCGGCAAAACCCTGAACTGTTTTTAAGGATTCCGGATTAATGAAGTCCATAAAATCCGTCTCTTTTTCCGCATCCGGCTGCGGAGTGGTAAAGAGCCTGTCGTAGATTCTGATTTCAATGGGGAGCGCATGTTTTGCCGACACCCAATGCAAAGTTCCTTTTACCTTTCTTAAACTTTCTTCCGTTCCACTTCCGGATTTGCTTTTCGGGTCATAAGAAGCGTAAATGGTAGTGATTTCCCCGTTTTCATCTTTATCCACACGTTCTGCTTTAATGATGTAAGCGGATTTGAGACGTACTTCACCGCCCAGTTTTAGGCGGAAAAACTTTTTATCGGCCTCTTCCTTAAAGTCTTCTCTTTCAATATAAAGTTCTCTGGAAAACGGAACTTCTCTGGTACCTGCATTTTCATCTTCTGGATTGTTCTCCGTTTCCAGCCATTCTTCGACATCAACAGGATAATTTTCAATGATAAGTTTCACCGGATCCACAACCGCCATGACGCGGGTCGAAATTTTATTCAGATCTTCTCTCACAAAAAATTCAAGCAGCTGAATGTCGATAAGATTTTCTCTTTTGGCAACTCCTACTCTTTCAATGAATTTTTTGATGGCCGTTGGGGTAAATCCCAATCTCCGCATTCCTGAAATTGTAGGCATTCTTGGGTCATCCCAGCCTGAAACGGCGTTTTCAGCAACAAGACGCTGAAGTTTTCGCTTGGAAGTAATCATGTAAGAAACATTCATCCTTGCAAATTCTCTCTGTTTGTTTCTCACCGTATTTTCTTCGTACACCTGGTCCAGATACCAATCGTACAGCGGACGGTGATTTTCGAACTCTAAGGAACACAAAGAATGTGAAATCTGTTCAATGTAATCCGACTCACCGTGGGCCCAGTCGTACATTGGATAAATTTTCCATTTTTCGCCGGTACGGTGATGCGGTCTTTTCAGAATTCTGTACATCACGGGATCGCGCATATTCATATTCGGCGATTTCATATCGATTTTTGCACGGAGCGACATCGCGCCCTCATCGAAAGCACCGTTTTTCATTTTTTCAAAAAGTTCCAGACTTTCGGCCACCGGACGGCTCCGGAAAGGAGAATCAATTCCGTCTTCAAAAGGATTTTTTCTTTGAGCGGTTATTTCTTCAGAAGGCTGCTCATCTACATACGCTTTTCCATCTTTGATCATCTGAACAGCCCACTCGTAAAGGCGGTCGAAATAATCTGAAGCATAAAGTTCCTGATCGTATTTAAATCCGAGCCAATCGATATCTGCTTTAATGGAGTCTACAAATTCCTGTTCTTCTTTTTCGGGATTGGTATCGTCGAAACGCAGATTCACTGGAGCACCGTATTTTTCTCCCAAACCGAAATTGATGCAGATGGCTTTCGTATGACCCACGTGCAGATAACCGTTTGGTTCCGGTGGAAAACGGAAACGCAGTTTGGCTGGATCCAAACCGTTTGCTAAGTCGTCTTCTATTATTTGCTCAATAAAATTGAGGGATTTTTTTTCTTCTTCTTCCATGGAATTGTTCATTGTAGCGCAAATTTACGGATTCTCAGGGAAAAGAAAAATTCGAAAGAACGATTAGGATTAATAATTTAAATCAGATTGAACGGATCCTCTAAATATAATGTAAAGCTTAAGAGTTTTTTGTTTAATTTTATCTGAACAAAAAAACTATACCATGAAAAAATTAATTCTATTTGCAGTGTTGCTGTTTTCTCAGCACGGTTTTGCTCAGGATTCCGCAACTGTAGAAGTAAAACAAGTCTCCAACATCATCAAAACCAATGTGGCCGGTTACTTCATGAGAAATTACAATCTTACTTATGAAAGAATCATCAGCAAAAGAATCTCAATTGCAGGCGGTTTCGGAATTATAGGAAACGGCAAAATCCCATTTGAATCATCGTTTAATAACAACGATGCCCTCATTTCTGCAGATGCCGAAATTAAAGGGAGTAATTTCACTATTGAACCCCGAATCTATCTTGGAAAAGGCTTCGGACAAGGATTTTATCTGGCACCATATTTTCGTTATTCTACCTTCGAAGTTAACAATATTGTGTATGATTTCAGAGGGACTTACAGTGGGTTCGCTTACGACTTTCCGCTTAATTTTTCCGGAAAAGTTTCGGGTGCCAGCGGCGGTTTAATGATTGGCGCGCAGTGGTTTTTGGGAAATTCCAAGAAATGGGTTCTGGATGCATGGTTTGTCGGTGCACATTACGGAAAAGGCAGCGGCACCGTTTCAGGAAGAACTAATGAAACCCTGACTCCGGAAATGCAGGCAGAATTGAAAAAGAACCTGGACGATCTTGACATTCCGCTTGTAAAATACACGACAACCGTAAATGAACACGGTGCCGATGCAGTTTTAGACGGCCCATGGGCAGGAATCAGAAGTGGAATTTCAATCGGATATCGATTTTAAACCTTAAATCTGAGTTGGTCCCCGCTAAGCTCGAGCGCACTTTCAAAATTATTGGTGAAAAGCCCCCCAGTCCCCAATCCCTGCGGAATTGTGGGGTTTTTTGTAAAAGCATATTGTGCAATGGCATTCAGACCGATATTGCTTTCGAGTGCGGATGTCATCCACCACCCGATTCCTGAATATTCGGCATACGAAATCCATTCATCAGACCCCAAAAAGCCACCAATTAATGAAGGTTTCAGAATGATGTACTGTGGTTGTAATTTGGCTAAAAGTTTCTGTTTTTCTTCAGGTTCCAGAATCCCTATGAGTTCTTCGTCCAAAGCGATGGGAGTTAGAGTTTCTTCACAAAGTTCAGCCATCTGGTCCAGATTTCCCGCTTTGATGGGCTGTTCAATCGAATGAATCTTCAGTTCAGAAAGTTCTTTCAGGACTTTTTTTGCTTCATTAAAATCAAAACCGCCGTTCGCATCTACCCGAATTTCAAGCTGCTCTTCCGGGAATTTTTCACGGAGATTTTTCAGAATTTCTTTTTCAGATTTCCAGTCGGTGCCGATCTTTAATTTAATGCAGTCGAAACCGTCTTTCAGTTTTTCTTCAATCTGTTTCTGCATGAATGATGCGTCGCCCATCCAGATCAGTCCGTTGATTTTGAGCCTCGCTTTTCCTTTGGTAAATGAGCTCGGAAAATACAAACAATCCCCGTTTTTTAAATTCAACAAAGCCTGTTCGTATCCGAACCAAATGGAAGGAAAAGCGCTTAATTTAGAACTTAAAAATGCGGGATTTTCATTGATGTTTTCGCAGAGCCATTTCAGTTTGGATTCATATTCAGGAACATCATCACAACTCAAACCGCGGAAAAGGGCACATTCACCGACGCCTTTTTTTCCGTTTTCGAAAATTTCCAGAATGAAAGTCTCCTTCGTATGCAGAATTCCACGCGAAGTGCCGCCCGGCTGTTTAAAATTAAGGATATAGGAAGAAAACTTCGCCGTCATTTAGGCATCTTTTGCATTTTGCATAAACTCCTCTGCTTTTTCGACCATTTTTGAACTTCCACAGAAGAAAGGTACTCTCTGATGCAGTTCAGTCGGCTGAATTTCCAGAATCCGGTTGAAACCATCGCTGCATTTCCCTCCCGCCTGTTCTGCCAGAAATGCCATTGGGTTGCATTCATAAAGCAAACGCAGTTTTCCGTTGGGTGACTGGGAAGTGGATGGATAGATGTAAATCCCACCTTTGATCATATTTCTGTGAAAATCCGACACCAAACTTCCGATATAACGGGAGGTATAAGGGCGATCATCCTCTTCCTGCTGACAGTATTTGATATAATCTTTTACTCCCTGCGGAAATTTAATATAATTTCCTTCATTGATGGAGTAAATTTTGCCTGTTTCTGAAAACTGCATCCGTGGATGTGAAAGATAATAGGTTCCGAGACTTGGATCGAGCGTAAAACCGTTCACTCCGTTTCCGGTAGTATAAACAATCATGGTCGATGAACCGTATACTACATAACCGGCAGCTGCCTGGTTGACGCCTTTCTGTAAAAAATCTTCTAAAGTTACGGGAGTTCCCGGTTCGGTTACACGGCGGTAAATGGAGAAAATGGTTCCGACAGACACATTCACATCAATATTTGAGGATCCATCCAATGGATCGATCAATACCACATATTTGCTTAAATGAGCGTTTGACCCGGCCTTTATTTCAATAAAATCGTCGGTCTCTTCTGAGGCAATTCCGCACACCACTTCTCTCTGAGAAAGGGCCTCAATAAAAATTTCATTGGCCAGAACGTCTAGTTTCTGCTGCTCTTCTCCCTGTATGTTATCGCCGCCTACTTTTCCGATGATGTTGGCGATTCCGGCTTTGTTCACCTCGCGGTTCACGACTTTCGAAGCCAAGCGAATGGCACTTAAAAGCCTCGAAAATTCTCCCGTAGAATACTGGAAATCGTCCTGCTTATCGATAATAAATTCACCAAGGGTCTGAAAAGATTGTTCTGACATCTGTTTATTTTTATGTTTTTTCAAATTTCGTAAAAATTCTTTCAATTATACCGTTTTTGTACAAATTTTTGATCAAAAAAGGGTATAAATATCCCATTAGAAAATCATTCCTTTTTTTTCTCGAACTAAATCAATAATTTTGAAGATTGGTTGAAGAATTAAAACAGGTGGAATTGTAATTTATACTATTGATTTTGAAATATTTAGATGAAGGTTTTTAAGTTTGGAGGTGCATCAGTAAAAGATGCGGAAGGTATAAAAAATGTCGGTCGGGTTTTGGAATCTCAGGGTTTTGAAAACTGCATGCTCGTGGTTTCCGCTATGGGAAAGACGACCAATGCTCTGGAAAAAGTAGTGGAACTATATTTCGGCAAAGAAGATTTCCAACATGAAATTACAAATGTTAAACAGAATCACTTCGATATTGCGGACGGTCTTTTTTCTGAAAAACACCCTGTATTTGAAGAAATTAAACTGATTTTCGACGAAATTTCCTCGTTTTTGAGCAGAAATAAATCGCCCAATTATGATTTTGTCTACGATCAGGTGGTGAGCTGTGGCGAAATCATCTCTTCTAAAATACTCAGTGCCTATCTCAATCAAATTAATTTTCTCAACCAATGGATGGATGCACGGGATTTCCTCAAAACTGATGATTCTTACCGCGATGGAAATGTGAATTGGGAAAAAACAGAAAAATACATTTCAAATTTTCAGCGAAATATCTGTTATGTGACCCAGGGATTCATTGGTTCCGACGAAAATAATTTTACGGTGACTTTAGGAAGAGAGGGTTCAGATTATTCTGCAGCGGTGTTTGCCTATTGTCTGAATGCTGAAGCCATGACGATCTGGAAAGACGTTCCCGGCGTGATGACCGCCGACCCACGGAAATTTAAAGACGTTTCCCTTCTTTCCAACATTTCTTACGAAGAAGCTATTGAAATGGCATATTACGGAGCTTCTGTCATTCATCCGAAAACGCTGCAGCCTTTACAACAGAAAAACATTCCATTCTTTGTAAAATCATTTCTCGAACCCGAAAAAAACGGAACAAAAGTGGGAATGACTGACCAAAATGAATATACTGAATCCTATATTCTAAAGGAAAATCAGGTGCTGATCCGCATTGCGACGCGCGATTTTTCCTTTATTGCTGAAGACCATTTGAGTCTCATTTTTCTGCTTTTGGCAAAGTATAAAATCAAGATTTCACTCATGCAGAATTCTGCCATTTCGCTCGCGCTGTGTGTGGAAGACAAGTTCAACAATATAGAATTGCTCAAGGCCGAACTCAATAAACAGTTCAATATTGAATTTGTTAAAGGAGTTTCCCTTTTTACGGTGAGAAATGCAGACCTTAGCGACTTGAATAAATTTTACCAGGACAAAAAAATACTGCTCGAACAGATTTCGAAACAGACCATACAGATGGTCACCCACTGATAACCAAACTGACAACATGAGCCTTATTACCAAAAACGATCTGATTAGAGCATCCGGTTTAAGCAAACTGGGATTTCTTAAAAATCCCCTTGCCGCCGCCGCTATGCGTTTGACGAAAATTGATGAAGTGAATAAACTGTATGATAAACTCAAGGAAAAATCGGGTAAAGACTTTTTTGATTCCTTTGTTCGGGAAAGAGATTTAAAATATATCGTTTTTAAGGAAGATCTTGCAAAAATTCCAAAAAAAGGGCCGTTCATTCTGGTTTCCAATCATCCTTTAGGGGCCATTGACGGCATTTTAATGTGTAAAATTCTCACTGAAATCCGTCCGGATTTTAAGGTAATGGGAAATTTCCTGCTGGAGAAAATCAAACCGATGGAACCTTTTGTGATTCCCGTAAATCCTTTTGAAAACAGAAAAGAAGTCCGAAACAGCGCCACCGGAATGCGCGCGACACTACAGCACTTAAAGGAAGGCGGCTGCGTAGGTATTTTTCCGGCTGGCGAAGTTTCAAATAAAAATAATGAATTCAGTGAGATTTTGGACAAAACCTGGGAAAAACCGGCGCTGAAACTCATTAAAATGGCAAAAGTTCCCGTTGTTCCGATGTATTTCCACGCAAAGAACAGCAATATATTCTACCGTATTTCCAAACTGCACGCAGATCTTCAAACCATGATGCTTCCGGCGGAAATGATGCACAAGCGTGAGAAACCCATCCGCATACGGATTGGAAAACCGGTACCGGTAAAAACAATGGACGATCATGAATCCGTGGAAGAACTTGGCGAATTTCTTCAGAATAAGATTTACATGCTTAAATCCTATTACGAGAAAAGAAAGTCGATTGCCGAACAGCTCAAACTGCCGAATCTAAAACTCAATTTTCCGCTCCTGAAGGAAGAAAATGTCGTGCAGAATATCATCGATGAAACACCGCAGGAAGACCTGATCCGGGAGATTGAAAAGTTGCATAAAAGCGAAAAAATGCTTTTCCAGAACGGGAGCTATGAAGTATTTTTTGTGGCCTACGATGAAATCCCGTCTATCATGCGCGAGATCGGGAGACAGCGCGAACTGACTTTCCGCGCCATTGGCGAAGGCAGCAACCTGCCCTTTGATCTCGATGAATATGACAAACATTATCACCATCTTTTTCTTTGGGACAGTGCAGCAAAAAGACTCGTAGGGGCCTACAGAATGGCGCTTGGAAGTGAAGTCATGAAAAAGTACGGAATTGAAGGATTCTACATCAGTTCTCTGTTTGAATTTGATCCCGAACTTCAGCCTTTTTTCAGAAAAGTGATTGAAATGGGTAGAGCCTACGTTTCGCAGGAGTATCAGCAGAAACCCTTGCCGCTTTTCCTGCTTTGGCGAGGCATAGTGCATGTCTGTCTGCGGAATCCGGAGCACAAGTTCCTCATGGGCGGCGTGAGTATTTCCGATAAATTTTCAGCATTTTCCAAATCTCTGATGATTGAGTTTATGCGTTCCCATTATTACGACTCAGCCGTAGCGCAGTACATTCATCCTAAAAAAGAGTTCAAAGTAAAACTGAAAGACCGCGATAAAAACCTGTTTTTTGATGAAGTGGAATCGGATCTCAATAAACTCGACAAAATAATCGATGATCTGGAACCCGAAATGAGACTTCCTGTTCTGATCAAGAAATACATCAAGCAAAACGCGAAGGTGATTTCATTTAATGTGGATCCAAATTTCAATGATGCCATCGATGGGCTTATGTATATCCGCATCAGCGAACTTCCGGAAAGCACCATTAAACCTGTTTTGGAGGAGATGAGCGAACACATCCGTCGCGAACAGGAAAACAATCCGTCTGAGAATCAATAGTTTTTGTAAAAATCATAAAATAGTTCGCTGAAAATTTGTGTCATAAGCCTAAAGTTTATACTTTTGCCCCACAACAAAACGAAAAGGTTTCTTAGCTCAGTTGGTAGAGCAATGGATTGAAAATCCATGTGTCCCTGGTTCGATTCCTGGAGAAACCACAACTAACAGTTGTAAAGCCCCTTTTTAAGGGGCTTTTTTAATATCTTTATCCCTACTCTCGATTTTGTGCTCAATCTTTCTCGAAAACCCTGCTGTATTGACTTTGTTCTACTTTTTACATTCATGAGAATTCTTTTTAGAATGATTTTGTGAGTATAATATTACATCAGTTATTTTACTATTTCATTCCTGTTTTGCCTTTGTCTAAAGAGTATCGAAAAGTTTCCATTTTCGTTAATCTCCAAATTCCACAAAATCCCACCAAATATTTTTACCTTAGTCCCTCCCAAAGTCTTATATGTCAAAATAAATATAATCCTTAGATATGAAACTTTATTATACTATTTGGGTTGATTGTATTTTGCGTATTAAATCGCAGTCTCAGAATAGGGAAAACTGGAAATTTCTCTCAATATTGTTTATGGGAATTGCGATGAGTTTAAACTTCATTGTTATTTCTATTTTTTTAAGTGATTTAAACATGATAGATAAAATATTTATCGTTAAGATTAATTTTTTTATTGAAAACAGTAAATTGAATTCAATTTTAGGTTTTATTATGTCTTATTTTTTACCTGCCCTTTTACTAAATTATTCTTTAGTTTTCTACAATAGGAAATATGAGCGTTTAATAGAAAAATATAAATATCATAATGGAAGATATATTGGTACATATTTACTTATATCATTTTTAAGTTTACCTATTTATGCATTAACTGCATTTTTATTATTAAAGCTAATTAAATGAATTTGTATAAAATTTGGACTGATGTTATATTTAGATTGCGCTCGCAACCTCAAAACAAGAGTATGTGGAAATTTTATAGCATAATGTTTATGGGAGTGGCAATCTCTATTAATTTTATCACTTTAATGGCAATACTTCAAAGAAATATACTGCATAAAAATATTTCTCAATATATGTTCCTATTAAAAACGTAAAAGCAATGAAATTAAAAAAATATATACTTAATATTTTCTCTTCTAATATTTTTCAGTTGCGTAACTAATAAAGATCATCTCATTGAGAAGGTAATTATTTTTAAGCAAGTTGATGAATCTACTGATGAAATGGATTTTAAGATAGCTCGATTTTGGCAAATGAATTTTGAAGATAAAACTTTTATTACGCAAGACTTTAGTTCTCCCAGCTTTGATAGGATCGTAGATTCAGTCAGAATTTTAAAATATGTAAATGAAGTTTGACGACTATGTTCAATATGCATTCGTAAAATATAAAACCATTAATCTTAATGACACCGTTTATTTCGACGGGCGTTCAAAATGGTGGATAATAAAAGAAGGAAATGTTGAACAGTATCATGATGAGAAAGAAAAAATGAAGTTTAAACTACAGTACTTTTATCCTATTTTCAGGGACTGTATGCCTATCTCTGACCCAAATTTATCAAAATAATTAGATGCTGAGGAAATTGGCGTGAGCCATTTTTATAGAATTTAAAGGAATTTCTCGACAACATAATTGTCTTGGGCACTTTTTTTATTTAAAAAATCCCATAAATTCACACCCTCATAACCATTAAAACCTAAAAATGAAAACCCATACCACGAATTATAAAGACACTTTTATCGAAATTGCAGAAGACTGTCCCGTTTCAGAAAGTGAAATTCCGCCGATGAAACGAAACAGAACGCTGGCTGAAATTCAGTACGACATGATTTCCAAAAATCCTTATCGGTTTTCTTCTGATGATGTGATGTTTGAATGCTATGTTCAGAAAAACGACATTACTGAAACTGAAAAAACCGAAGCCAGAAAACAGTTCTTTTCAAAAGGCCAGGCCTGTTTCCGGTCTTCCGCTCTTGGCAAACGTTACGGTTTCGGCGTTCACAGCAATTCTGATGGGAAAGTCGCACTCTATCCGGTAGAAAGCGAAGAGTACCAGAAATTTGTTGAAGATCCGGAAGTTAAAAAAGTAAAGGCAATGCGGACTAAAAAAGGCTGATCTATTTGTTTTTTCTATGATACTGAATGACGGAAATTAGCCTGATTTCTGATTTTTTCAAGTAAATTTACATTCAATTGAAAGTAAAAACATGAATTATCATACAAGAAAATGGATCAAACCGGAAGACCTGAATCCAAATCACACGCTTTTCGGAGGTCGGCTTTTGCAGTGGATCGACGAAGAGGCGGCGCTTTACGCCATCGTTCAGCTGGAAACGCCACGCTGCGTTACCAAATACATTTCTGAAATCAACTTCATCAGTTCTGCAAGACAGGGTGACATCATCGAAATTGGAATCGAAGCCATTGAGTTCGGGAATACTTCGATCACTTTGCAGTGCGATGTAAGAAATATGATGACCCGCCAGACCATTATTACAATCGACAGGATTGTATTTGTTGGTGTTGACGATGATGGAAAACCCACGAAACACGGGAAAACCCAGATTGAATTTATTGAACAGCGCTTGCGAGATGGAAAATCATAATCATCCGTCAGCGAAAATTTCGCCCAGTTCCGTGTACTACTGTCCTATGGAATGTGAAGGTGAAAAAGTGTATTTCGCACCCGGAAAACGCTGTCCGGTCTGCAATATGTTTCTGGTTCCTATTGAGGAAAGAGCCGATTATCAAAACAAAAAAGCCGCATTCTCCAAATCCCATCTTCCGAAAAATTTCAAAGAAAAAATTGGCCAATATTTTTGTCCGATGTTCTGCGAAGCTGATAAAACCTATGAATCCGATTCCGGCTGTCCCGTGTGTCACATGCATCTGGAGAAAATTACACCTGAACTTCTTTCAAAAAGCTCTGTAGAAAATTCGGGAACTCATGAAGAGTTAAAATCCGACGGATTAAAGCAATCGATTTTAGAACAGCAGAACAATGCCGGAAAATATTATTGTCCGATGTTTTGCGAAGGCGATAAGGTCTATGATTCCAACGTTGGCTGTCCGGTTTGTGGAATGGATCTCGTTCAGATTCCTGGCAAACCCGGCGAAGTTTCCGAAGATAAAACCTTGGAAAACTTAAAGAAAAAATTCATCACCGCTTTAGTTTTTACGGTTCCGGTTTTCATTCTTTCCATGGGTGGAATGTTTTTCGATTTTGGCATTTCCGGAAGAACCCAGGGAATTGTAGAACTCATTTTAACGCTTCCGGTTTTGTTTTATGCAGGCTGGTTTTTAATGAAACGCGGTTGGAATTCCTTTAAAACCTGGAATCTCAATATGTTCAGCCTCATTGCACTGGGAATAGCCGCTGCATTTATTTTCAGTATTGCAGCATTGCTATATCCGCAGCTCTTCCCGCATGAAATTTCCCACGGAGGAGAGATTCCGCTATACTTTGAAGCGGTTTGTGTTATTCTGACTCTTGTTATTTTAGGACAACTCATGGAAGCCGCCGCTCATAAAAAAACCGGAAACGCCATAAAAGAACTCATGAACCTTTCACCGAGCGAAGCGAACTTAGTGGTGGACGGACAGGAGAAAAAAGTGCCGCTTTCTGACATTAAAACCGGTGATGTTCTTCGCGTAAAACCCGGCGAGAAAATTCCGGTCGACGGTAAAATAACCGAAGGGGAATCTACGGTTGATGAAAGCATGATTACCGGAGAACCAATTCCGACCGAGAAAAAAACAGCAGATCAGGTGACTTCGGGAACCATCAACGGAAACGGCGTTTTTCTGATGCTGGCTGAAAAAGTGGGCAACGAGACATTGCTTTCTCAAATCATTAAAATGGTGAATGAAGCGAGCCGCAGCAAGGCACCGATTCAGAAATTGGCAGATAAAGTAGCGAAGATTTTCGTTCCGGCTGTTATCGCGGTTTCGGTACTCACATTTTTTGCCTGGTTTATTTTTGCAGGAGAAAACGGCTTAATTCTGGGATTTGTAAATGCTGTTGCGGTGCTGATTATTGCCTGTCCGTGTGCTTTAGGCTTGGCAACGCCGATGAGTTTGACGGTGGGAATCGGAAAAGGGGCGAAAAACGGAATTCTGATCCGTAATGCGGAAGCTTTGGAACAGATGGCAAAGGTGAATGTTCTGATTACCGATAAAACGGGCACTCTGACTGAAGGAAAACCAAGTCTGGAGGAAATGTATGCCTCAGAAAATGCAGACCGAGCCTTGATACTGAAACTCGCAGCAGCGCTGAATCAGAATTCAGAACATCCTCTTTCTGCTGCAGTTCTGAAGGAATATAAAAAAGAACACACGGTTTTTGAGAAAACAGAAAATTTCGAAAACATCTCAGGAAAAGGGATAAAAGCAGCGATTAACGGAGAAACAGTCTTATTGGGGACCGAAGTACTCTTAAATCAATTCGATATTACAATACCTGAAAATCTGAAAAAGATAGTCACCGGCAAACAGGATGAAGCCAGAACGGTCTCTTATATTTCGTATGGTAAAAAAGTTCTCGGATTTCTAAGTTTTTCAGATAAAATAAAAGAAACCTCCAAACAGGCTGTTGATTATCTGCAGAAAAATAAGGTGGAAATCATCATGATGACCGGCGACAACGAGCATACTGCAAAAGCTGTCGCCACAACCTTGGGTATCGAAAAATATTTTGCGAGCCAGCTTCCCCACGATAAACTCGCGAAAATTAAAAAACTTCAGCAATCTGGGAAAACCGTTGCCATGGCCGGAGACGGAATCAATGATGCGCCTGCTCTCGCCCAGTCGGATGTAGGAATCTCAATGGGGACCGGAACCGATGTTGCAATTGAAAGTTCAGAGATCACTTTGCTGAAAGGTGACATTCTGGGAATCGTGAAAGCCAGAATTTTAAGCGAAAAACTTTTGAGAAATATCAAACAAAATTTATTTTTTGCGTTCGTTTATAATGTTTTTGGCATTCCGCTTGCATCAGGTTTGCTGTACCCGTTCTTCGGAATACTTTTAAGTCCGATGATTGCAGCAGCAGCAATGAGTTTAAGTTCTGTCTCTGTAATCCTGAATTCTTTAAGACTTAATCAGGTGGACTTAAATAAAATAAACAATTAATTACAGTTTTTATCTTTTTTCGAGATTAGTAGCAAATAAAAATTATTATGATTGCGGAATATCGTAATTAATTGATTATATTTATAAAATCATTATTAAAAAACATTAAAAATTATATTATGGCAAAAAAAACCACAACAAACGGAAAAATCGCTCCTAAAAAGGATGCGGCTGACAAACTGAAAGACTTTATGGTTGACGGAATGAAGGATTTATACTGGGCAGAAAAAGCACTCGTTAAAAACCTTCCGAAGATGGCCAAAAACGCCACTTCAAAAAAACTGAAAGATGCGGTTAACCTGCATTTGGATGAAACCAAAGATCAGGTAAAAAGATTGGAGGATGCCTTCAAAGCTTTAAAATTAAAACCGGAAGCAGTGAAATGTGATGCTATGGATGGCTTGCTTAAAGAAGCAGAAGGAATCATGGAAGAAACTGAACCGGGTGCAGTTCGCGATGCGGCTATCATTGCTGCGGCACAGAAAGTCGAGCATTATGAAATCGCTTCTTACGGTACTTTGGCTACCTATGCGAAATTATTGGGTGAAAAAGAAGTGATGCAGTTATTGCTGGCAACTTTGAACGAGGAAAAATCATGTGATAAGGATCTTACCAAATTGGCCAAGACCGAAATCAATCTTAAAGCAAAATAATAAAAGCAGTTCAGTCTGCTTAACAAAAATTACCAAAGGGCAGCAAATATTTTTGTTGCCCTTTTCAAATAAAAAATACAATTATGACAAATTTAAATAACAGAAAAGTTGCGGTACTGGCAGCTGATGGATACGAACAGTCGGAACTGGAAAGCCCAGTACAAGCCTTAAAAGACGCCGGAGCAACTGTAGAAATTGTTTCACTGAAATCCGGAGAAATTAAAGCGATGAAAGACCACGAATGGAGCAATGCTGTAAAGGTCGACAAAACTGTTTCTGAGGCAAAAGTTGGTGACTACGACGCGCTCCTATTGCCCGGCGGAGTTCTGAATCCAGATGCGGTACGCGCAGATGAGAAAGCGGTGAGTTTTGTCAAGGATTTTTTCAGTGCCAACAAGCCGGTCGCTGCGATCTGTCACGGTCCGCAGACATTGATTAATGCTGAAGTGGTTGAAGGCCGTAAAATGACTTCGTTTAATGCTATTTCCAAGGATTTAAAGAATGCGGGCGCCAATTGGGTGGATGAAGAAGTGGTAACAGACGGAAACCTTACGACAAGCCGCAAGCCGGAAGATCTTCCAGCTTTCAACAAAAGGATAATAGAAGAATTCAGCAAATAATTAAATGCGAGCCCGGTTTTCCGGGCTTTTTATCATGGAAGAAAAAATACCACAGCAAAAAACCGGCGCGCAAAGCGATACGGTTTCCGATATGGAGATGGAAAACGAAATGATGGCTGCCGAGCATTTTGAAACGGTTAAAAAACGTTTTTTCGATGTGAATTCCTGGGAACTGTTTGCAGGCGAAGAAAAAGCGGAATTTTCCCTTCGGGATAAAAATGGAAATATTCTTCTGGGAAAACCAAACATTGGAGATTATTTCAGCATTAAAGTTCCCGGACTACATAACAGTACCGGCAACGAATTTGATTGGGTGCAGGTCGAGCATATTGAAGAGGAGAAAAAAGCCCATTCCGAATCCGTGTATATTCGGGTTCGCCCTGCTCCTGATCCCACTAAATCTGATGAAAAAACCGCTCATTTCTTTGATGAAAAGGCGACTTCCAATTTTTTGATCAAACGCGATGGATTAAAGATTTCAGCCGAAGTTCATGGCAGAAATGAAGTGCCAAACACTGACGATCTGAATGTTCTGAAAAAAATCAGAAACGCTCTAGTAGCGGTTGGCGGAATGATTGCCGGAAGCAAATTTCAGTGGAAATCATTGACAGAAGGCTTGGTTAAGTATGAAAAATAAAATTTTTATTGGCTGTTCCGGTTTTTCAAACCGCGACTGGAAAGGCTATTTTTACCCGGACACCCTTCCGGCGAAAGAGCAGCTTACCTATTATTCCGAAAAATTCAATTCGGTTGAAATTAATTCCACATTTTACCGGCGACCTCGGCAGCAGACTTTGGAGAACTGGTATGGTCTTACGGGTAAGGATTTCAGGTTTTTCATTAAAATCCCACAGTCATTTACGCATTTCAGAAGGCTTACCGAAACTCACGATGATACAAAAGTCTTCTGCACGTTTATTCAAACGGGTTTAAAGGAAAAACTGGCAGGATTTCTGTTTCAGTTGCCGCCCTCTTTTCATTTCAGCGATGAAAATCTCCAAAAAGTAATTGCAACCGTTGCTCCTGATTTTCTGAACGTGGTGGAGTTCCGTCACAAATCCTGGTGGAATGAGGAAGTCATGAAAACTTTAAAGAAAAAAAACATCGTTTTTTCCGGCGTCAGTTTTCCAAAAGACCTTCCGGACGATTTCATCATGAACAGTAATGATATGGTGTATTACCGCCTACATGGCGTTCCGGTGCTTTTTAAATCGGAATATTCAGAATCTGAAATGGAAAAACTGGCTGAGCATATCAGAAATGCCGGCCAGACTGTATACATTTTTTTCAACAATACGTGGGGAACTGCCGCCCTCAAAAATGCCTTATATTTAAAGAAAATTTTAAGTTGAAAAAGAAACTCGTAGTCCTTTCCGGCGCCGGAATTTCTGCGGAAAGCGGCGTAAAAACTTTCAGAGATTCCAACGGACTCTGGGAAGAGCACCGTATTGAAGATGTTGCATCACCGGAAGGTTTTGTGAGAAATCCAAAATTGGTGCTTGATTTTTACAATGCCCGACGACGCCAGCTGAAGGAAGTGGAACCAAATGATGCACACCGGATTCTTGCTGAACTGGAACTTGATTTTGAGGTAGAAATTATCACACAGAATGTAGATGATCTGCATGAAAGAGCCGGCTCTTCCAAAATCACCCACCTTCATGGGGAACTGAAAAAAGCAAAACCGGTCGATTCTGAAATTCCAATTTTGGACTGGCAAGATGATCTGAATTTAGGGGATCTGGACCAAAACGGCGTACAGTTGCGTCCGCATATCGTATGGTTTGGAGAAGCAGTTCCCGAAATGGAAAAAGCAATGGAAATTGCAGCGCGAGCAGATATTTTTCTGATTATCGGGACGTCCATGCAGGTGTATCCTGCGGCTGGACTTATTCATCACATTCCGCAACACTGTGAAGTTTTTGTCATTGATCCTCATCTTGAAAACAGTTTTTCTAAAAGGGTCAATTTCTTTAAAGTTTCAGCAACCGAAGGAATGAAAAAACTGAAGGGAATACTTGTTTCTGAATCCTGAGATAAAAACGCTTTTGGTCATCCTCCTGAATTTCGTTAAATTCGTGCATTCATTTTATTTCCATATAAAAATATGTCCGAAAATCTCAATATTGCACAGGAATATAAAGCAATCCTGCAGACTTTACCTCCAGCCGTACAGCTTACCGTAGTTTCGAAAACACAGCCTGCGGAAAAAATTAAAGAAATTTATGATCAGGGGCAGAGAATATTCGGTGAGAACAGGGTTCAGGAACTTATTGAAAAATTCCCCCTGCTCCCGAATGATATTCAGTGGCATTTAATCGGACATCTGCAGACCAATAAGGTAAAATACATCGCAGAGTTTATTGACACCATTCAGAGCGTGGATTCCGAAAAATTACTGACTGAAATCGACAGGCAGGCTGAGAAATTCAACCGGAAGATCAAAGTGTTGCTCCAGGTGAGAATTGCTGCGGAAGAAACCAAATTCGGTCTTGAAATTTCAGAAGCAAAAGAACTTTTTCAGGAGTATCTGAACGGTAAATTTCCAAATGTAGAGATTACAGGATTAATGGGAATGGCAACATTCACCGATAATGAAAACCAGGTCCGTCAGGAATTTTTGTTCCTCAAACAGTTATTCGATCAGCTTTCAAAATTAAGACCTCTTACTACCCTATCCATGGGAATGTCGGATGATTATATGACAGCAGTTGAATGTGGCTCAACCTCCGTAAGAGTTGGTTCTGCGATCTTCGGGCGCAGAAACTGATTTTTTGGGTATGATAGTTGCTACATTATCGGCAAAATTTAAACTAATTTTTTATAAAATCCATAAATTGTAACGAATGCAGAAAATCTTAATAGTAGAAGATGAAAAGGCCATTTCAGGAGTACTTCAGAGTATTTTATCCGATGAATTAACCGATTATGAATTTGTAATTGCAGACGATGGTTTGGAGGGGCTTAAACAAATTGAAAAAGAAGATTTCGCCTTAGTGGTTTCAGATATTAAGATGCCAAAACTTTCAGGGACAGAACTTTTAAAGGAAGCATTACAGAAAAAACCGGATACCACCTTTGTGATGATTTCCGGTCATGCCGATATTGATACCGCAGTTGACTGTCTGAAAGAAGGTGCTTATGATTTTATTTCGAAACCGATTGATATCAACCGGCTCATTACGAGTGTTAAAAATGCTCTGGACAAAGGGAATTTGCAGAAAACCAACCAGCATTTAAAAATTGAAAATACAACTTTAAAAAAGAAAGTCAACAAGAAATATCAAATGATCGGTGAATCGGCTCCTTTAAAGAAGATTCAGGACATGATCGAAAAAGTTGCCGCATCTGATGCAAGAGTTTTAATTACCGGCCCGAACGGTGCAGGAAAAGAGCTCGTGGCTCATGCAATCCACTCCCAAAGTGAACGCAGCAAAGGTCCTATGATCGAAGTAAACTGTGCCGCCATTCCTTCTGAGCTTATTGAATCTGAACTTTTCGGACACGTAAAAGGAAGTTTTACTGGTGCTATAAAAGACAAACAGGGCAAATTTGAACTCGCCAACAATGGTACCATCTTCCTGGATGAAATTGGCGACATGAGTCTGATTGCTCAGGCAAAAGTGCTTCGTGCGCTTCAGGAAAGCAAGGTTTCGCCTGTTGGGAGCGACAAGGAAATTAAAGTGGACGTGCGTGTTCTGGCCGCAACCAATAAAGACATGCAGAAAGAAATTGAATCCGGAAAGTTCCGGGAAGATCTTTACCACCGCCTTTCAGTCATCGAAATCTACGTACCGCCTTTAGATGAAAGAAAAGAGGACATTAAACTCCTGGTGCAGCATTTTTCAAAATTGATTTCGGATGAACATGGGACTGCTCAGAAACAGTTCGACGATAAGGCTATAAAAGCCCTTGAAAATTTTAAATGGACAGGAAATATCAGAGAACTCCGGAACGTAGTTGAAAGGCTCCTGATTCTGGGATCCAATCCGGTTTCGGCTGAAGACGTAGCCAGTTTCGTAAGAAAATAATTTTCTCCTCAATCTTAAAAAACGGAAAAGTTTGCAGTATTTTTGCTGCAAACTTTTTTAATGCTATTTCTCAACGCAAAATACACCCGCGACTGCCTTAAACTTGCGCTGCCCGTAATGCTCACGCAGGTCGGACAGGTTTCCGTAAATCTTTTCGACAACATTATTGTTGGAAAACTTTTGGGCGCAAAAGCGCTTGCTGCTGTCTCGCTGGGAAATGCCGTCTTTTTTTCAATCTTTGTTTTTGCGCTGGGCTTTTCTTTTGCCATTCCGCCTTTGGTTTCCGAAGCGCATTCACGGAACGACCATCAGAAAATCAATTCGGTTTTCCGCCACGGTTTTGTGATCAACATGGGAATTGGCTTTATTCTGATGCTTTTGCTTCTGTTTGCATTGCCGTTGCTGTATCATATGGATCAGCCGAAAGAAATAATTCCGGATACAATCAGTTTTCTCACCATTATGGCGGTGAGTATTCTGCCGTTCATGGCCTTTCAGACGCTACGTGAAGTTTCCGAAGGATTATCGTACACGATTGGCGTTACAAAGGCGACAATCATTGCCAACGTCATTAACATCATTCTGAATTATGTTTTTATCAAAGGGCTTTTCGGTTTTCCTCAGATGGGCGTGCAGGGCTCGGCTCTGGCCAGTTTAATTGCCCGAATCTTCATGATGGTGTTCCTGTATTATGTACTGCTGAAAAAAGAAGAAACCCACCGTTACATCAGAGAATTTTCACTGAAAATCACAGAATTTTCCCGAGAGATGTTCGACCGAATGCTGAAAATCGGTTTCCCGACGGCTTTGCAGATGTTTTTTGAAGTCACCGCTTTTGCGGGTGCGGCTTTTATTTGCGGCCTGATCTCAACAAAAGATATTGCTTCGCACCAGATCGCTCTTTCCATGGCCTCTTTTACCTTTAATCTCTGCATTGGTTTCAGTGTAGCTTCCACGGTAATGATTGGAAGAAAAACAGGCGAGCAGAATTATACTGAACTGAAGAAAGTCGGAGTCAATAACCTCAAAATCGTTTTTATTTTTATGCTGTTTTGTGGGATGATCTTCGTGGTCGGAAGAAATATCCTGCCCACTTTCTTCACCAAAAAAGAAGATACCGAAGTAATTTTGCTGGCTTCAAAACTCATGATCATTGCGGCGCTCTTTCAGCTTTCAGATGGCGTTCAGGTCGTGGCATTGGGTTGCCTGAGAGGAATTCAGGATGTGAAAATTCCGTCCTTTATTACTTTTGTCGCCTATTGGATCCTGACGATTCCGTTGGGTTATTATTTATGTGTTACTTTGGAAATGGGCGCTTTCGGAATGTGGATTGCGTTAGGAATCGGACTGACGATTTCTGCAGTGCTGCTAGTGTACCGCTTTTTATGGCTGTCAGAAAAAAATAAAAAACAGGCGGTACTGCCTGTTTAAGTTATAGAAATTTAATTTACCAGTTCGATTCGCGCCTTCTGCTGATCATATAATCAACGGAATATTTACCCGGTCCGAATGCAAAAAGCAACAGGTAAATCGACAGATACAGCAAACTGGTCTCTCTTTTTTCAAAAGGATCAGCACCGTGAACCATAAGTCCCGCTACTGCCATTGTGATGATCAGGAAGAATACTGCCGGTCTTGTGAAGAGGCCTAAAATGATAAAAATAGAGCATACAAACTCTGCAAAAACCGCTAAAATAAGGGAGAACTGTTCACCAAGCCCCAGAAAATTAAAGAACTGGATCTCCTCCCCGGAATAGAGTTGCTGTAATTTCGGAAAACCATGAGAAAGCATTGCAAATCCTGCAAATATCCGGATGACTAAAAGTACAATATCAACAATTGCCAGGTTGGGTTTGACTGAAGTAAAATAATTCATACCGTGATTTTCAACCAAATTTAGTAAAAAATCCTTTAAATGCTGATTTTTTTACAAATGGTCTAACGGTAACCGAAGTTTTTAAGATCTCTGTCATTTTTACGCCAGTCTTTCTTCACTTTTACAAAAAGATTCAGGTGGATTTTTTTTCCGAAGAATTTTTCGAGATCAATCCGCGCTTCGGTTCCGACTTTCTTGATGGCGTCACCTTTGTGTCCGATGATAATGCCCTTCTGCGTATCTCTTTCCACATAAATAATGGAATCAATGAAGATAATGCCTTCCTGTTCCTTGAAAATTTCTGTAACGACTTCTACCGCATATGGGATTTCCTTTTCATAATTCAAAAGGATTTTTTCGCGAATGGCTTCATTAACGAAGAAACGTTCGGGCTTATCAGTATATTGGTCCTTGTCGTAATACGGAGGATTTTCAGGAAGTAAAGATTTGAGTTTCGGAAGAATAATTTCGGTATTAAAGCCCTTCAGCGCTGAAATCGGCAGGATTTCCGCCTTCGGAATTCTTTCATGCCAGAGTTCCATCGCTTTTTCAAGATCTTCCTGGTTTGATTCATCAATCTTGTTGACAAGAATCAGCACAGGAACCGGAATTTTGTTCAGTTTGTCAACCAAAAATTCGAAAGGCTCAGTTTTATCAAGGATGTCCACAATAAAAAGAAAAACGTCCGCATCCTGCAGAGAATCTTTTACATAATCCATCATTTTCTCCTGAAGGCCGTATTTGGGGTCTAAAACTCCGGGCGTGTCGGAGAAAACGATCTGCAGATCCTCTTCATTATAGATGCCGAAAATCCGGTGACGCGTCGTTTGTGCCTTTTGTGTTACAATGGCCAGTTTCTCGCCCATAAGAGCATTGAGAAGTGTTGATTTTCCGGCGTTGGGTTTTCCGACGATATTTACGAATCCTGATTTGTGCATTTTTGTAATAATAAGTTTAAGAAATTTCCAGATGCATAAAAGAGTATCTGAAAATCTCTGCAAAGATAGTGAATTAAGTGTGGCTACGGTTTAACGACTACCGGCAGAATTTCATTTTCCATCAGACCGAATTTTTTTCTTTCTTCACTCGAGAATTTCTTTGAATAGAAATTGATATCGGTTTGGAAACCAACGGATTTCAGCCTGTCGAAATAGTCCATTCCATACCAGCGGACGTGGTCGTACTGCCCGAAATGTTTTTGTCTTTCCTTTGGATCTTTGATTGAGAAATCTTCATAGGTTTTCTCCAGTGAATTCTTCATCGGCACCTGAAAAATTCCCCAACCGCCTTTTTTCATCACGCGGTAGAGTTCACTCATCGCTTTTTGATCATCCACAATATGTTCCAGGACATGATTGCAGAAGACAATGTCGAAACTGTCATCTTCAAAAGGCAGATCCAGGATATCGGCTTTTACATCCACAATCGGGGAATACAAATCTGCAGAAGTGTAATCCAGATTTTTCATTTTTTTGAAGCGGCGTAAAAATTCCTGCTCCGGAGCGATATGAAGAACTTTGTAATTTGCGGTGAAAAAATCGGTTTCATTCTGAAGATGGAGCCACATCTGACGGTGACGTTCAAGACTCAGCGTTCCGGGTGAAAGGGCGTTCTCGCGCTGTTTTCCGTAACCGTAGGGAAGAAATTTTCGGTATGATTTCCCGTCGATGGGATCGGTAAACTGATCGCCTTTAAAAAACTGATAAATAATCGGACGCAGAAAAATGCTCATATTAATCAGCATTGGTCTGGGGATCCGGTTCAGTAAGAATTTAAATATTTTTTTCATTAAAAATCCTTCGTAAACGGCGCTTCTTCATTGCTTGTAATTCCCAGCGCTTCATATATATACCGGTAGGTAGAAAGAAGAACGGGTTTTCCCTCAATAATGGTGACATCATGCTCGAAATGTGCAGAAGGTTTCATATCCAGCGTGGTGACCGTCCAGCCGTCGCTGTGGAATTTCACTTTTTCGGTCCCGAGGTTGATCATGGGTTCGATGGCGAGAACGATTCCGTCTTTCAGGACTTTTCCGCTACCTTTGCGGCCGTAATTCGGAACCTGGGGGTCTTCGTGCATTTTTCTTCCCAAACCGTGGCCTACCAGCTCGCGAACGACTCCGTAACCGTTTTTCTCGCAGTATTCCTGAATGGCGTAGGAAATATCTCCAACCCTTTTTCCGCGAACACACTGTTCAATACCTTTGTATAAAGATTCTTTCGTGATTTTCAACAGTTTTTTGGTTTCGGGCGCCACTTCACCTACTTCAAAGGAATAGGCATGATCGCCGTAGAAACCGTTCATATGAACACCACAATCTACAGAAAGAATATCGCCTTCTTCCAGCGGTTTATCATTGGGAATTCCGTGAACAACTTCGGCATTTGGGGAAATACAGAGATTCTTCGGAAACCCGTACATTCCTAAAAATGCGGGTTCTCCGCCATGATCACGTATGAATTCACCGGCCAGCTGATCCATACGGTTCGTTGTGGCTCCCGGTTTTATCTCAGCGGCAAGCATTCCCAGTGTTTTGGAAACAAGTTGCGCGCTTTCGCGCATAAGCCTCAGTTCGTCAATTGTTTTTAGATGTATCATTACAAATATTGTCTGGATCGGAAAGCTTACCAGAAAAGGCCTTTCTTTTTATCTTTTATCATTTTTGAATATGCTAAAACAGTTCCCCCGTCAACGCGGAATTCAATTCTTTGGTTGATGATGTTGTAGATTTCTCCCCACCCCGGAAATCCTCCTAAATTTCGGTCATCGATGAACAGATCGGCATCAATTTTACGGGAAGCGTCTTTTGGATCAAACACTTCTCCTTCAAAACTCGAATTTACGGCATAAAATTCAATACCGTTATTTCGGCAGAATTCCACGGCTTCGTCCAGCGTTTTGCCGTGGCGGTAGGTCCATAAAATGAGACGGTAGCCTTCCGATTGGAGTTTTTTAAGGGTTTCGAAGGCAAAAGTTTTGGTTTTTCCGATTCCCGGATAGGCATCATCCACGATGGTACCGTCAAAATCTATCGCAAGTTTTTTATTGCTTATCATACACTGTAATTCCTTATTTGCTTTAAAATCTATCTCAAAATCTTAAAAAAATTGATTTGCAAAGATATAAAATATAAAAAAAGTGACTGAAGAAAATCAATCACCTTTACGAATTATTTAATTAATCTAACGGTCTCTTTTCTAATTTTTAACCCATCTGAACTCATGGTCAAGATCGGGAGTGCTCATTCTGTCTGAGATGTTCTGAAGTCTTCTCGGTAATTTGACAAGGTATTCCCTTGCTTTTTCCGCTTTTTCATTAAGACCGGAGATGTGTTCAATTTTCCAGTCAATGATCAGTTCTTTCAGAATATCGATGTAATCCTGGCCGGTATATACCATACAGCGCTGCGCAGCATTGGAGAAATGTTCCCACAATTCGCCGGCTTTCTGACCGGATTCACGCATCAGATGCGCAGGCATTACAATTTTCTTCCGCATCATGTCCTCAAACGCCAGCATCATTTCTGAAGGATCGAGTTCGAAGATCTTGGTTACGAAATGTTTATATGCTTTTGCATGTCTTGCCTCATCAGCAGCAATTACGCCGCACATTTGGGCAAGTTTCCTGTTGCCGCTCTGTTTGGCTAAAGTCCCTACTCTGCGGTGGGAAATATTGGTTGCGGTTTCCTGAAAACTCGTATAGATAAAATTTCGGTAAGGATCCATGCTGGTTCCAATATCAAAACCATCCTGAATTAAATATTGGGTGGTAATTTCCATTTCCCGCATGTTCACTCTTCCACAAAGGTACAGGTAGGTGTTAAGCATCGTGCCGTGACGGTTCTCTTCTGCAGTCCAATTCCGCACCCAGTTGGCCCAGCCCAATTCTTCTCTGTCTTCCTGGTTAACACCGTCAATTCCCATGATCCAGGATTCATAACTTGGCAGGGCTTCTTCAGTAATACAGTCGCCAATTAAAGTAACAAAAAGGTCATAAGGCATTTCGTGCGCCAAAGTCTGCAGTTCGTCCAGGTCGTCTTTGAAACTGTCTTTTGTTGTATCGGGTAAAAAATCGGAGGGCTGCCAAATTTTCTCAACAGGGGTAAGATAATCGTCAATGAAGCCTTTCATATTTTTTTCAAGCGACTTCATTACTTCGAGTCTTACTATTTTTTCGTACATTCTTTCTCTTTATAAGTTACAAAATTAACAAATTATTAATTATTTACAGCATAGGATAAAACCATTTGTGAAATATTTAACAGGATTTTTTTATTGTTGCATTTACTGTACCAATATGTCGCCGGTCATAATTTCCGGAACGGGAATTCCCATTACGGTAAGAATTGATGGAGCGATATCACCTAACTTACCCGGTTTCAGAGTCCAGGTCCGGTCTTTATCCATGACAATTAGCGGAACCAGATTGGTTGAATGCTGGGTGTTTGGGCTGCCGTCAGGATTTCTCATCACATCAGAGTTTCCGTGATCTGCAAGTATAAAAACGGCGTAATTATGTTCATAAGCTGCTGTGGCTACCCTTTCAATACATTTGTCGACTGTTTCTGCAGCCCGGACGGCAGCTTCAAAAACCCCGGTGTGCCCAACCATATCAGTATTCGCGAAATTCAAACAGATGAAATCTGCAGTTTCATTCACAATTTCGGGCAGAATTTTTTCAGTGATGTCGTAAGCCGACATTTCGGGTTTAAAATCATAAGTCGGAACCTCTTTCGGACTTGGGCACAAAAGCCTTCTTTCTCCTATAAATTCCTCTTCACGGCCGCCCGAAAAGAAAAAAGTGACGTGCGGATATTTTTCGGTCTCCGCAACGCGGATCTGGGTTTTTCCGTTTCGTTCAAGGATTTCGCCTAAGGTTTCCTCCAGAACTTTTTCATCGAACACGACTTTGATATTCTTGAAATCTTTGTCATAATTCGTCATCGTGACATAAAAAAGTTTTAGACAGTGCATTCCGTATTCCGGAAAGTCGTGCTGTGTAAGGGCTTCCGTAATTTCTCGTCCCCGGTCTGTTCTGAAATTAAAGCAGAAAACCACATCTTCGTTATCAATCGTTGTCATCGGTAAATTACTGTCTTTAAGGCAGATGATAGGTTTTAAAAACTCATCAGTAATTCCTTCCTTATAAGATTTCTCAATGGTGGCTAAAATATCATGGGTCTGATCTCCAACTCCTCTCACCATTACATCGTAGGCCAGTTTTACCCTTTCCCAGCGTCGGTCACGGTCCATTGCATAATACCTTCCGATTACTGTTGCGAGTTTTCCTGTGGTGACTTTCATATGGTTTAAAAGTTCTTCAATAAAACCTTTCCCCGAATGCGGATCGCAGTCTCGGCCATCAGTGAAGGCGTGAACATACACCTGATCATTCAGTCCGTATTCGTGTGCGGCAGTGAGCAGACCTTTTAAATGATTGATGTGGGAATGCACGCCACCATCAGAAACCAGACCGATGAAATGGACTTTCTTCTTATTGATTTTGGCATATTCGAAAGCCTGGGTAATGATATTTTCCTTCCCCAGTGTGGCATTTTCCACCGCCATATTGAGTTTTACCAGATTCTGGTACACCACTCTTCCCGCACCTAAATTCATATGACCTACCTCAGAATTTCCCATTTGTCCGAAGGGCAAACCCACGGCAATGCCACTGGCTTCCAGGGTGGTGTTGGGGAATTTCTGCAGACAGGAATCGATAAAGGGAGTGTTCGCCTGAGCGATGGCTGAAACAGTGGGATCGGTACCGAGGCCCCATCCATCAAGTATGGCCAATATTGCTTTTTTTGACATTTTTAAATCCTATTTGATGAACAAATTTACGAATTTTGAATTTGTGATATCGGGTTTTATGTGGATTTATTTGTATTTTTACCTTCTTTTAAAATGATAAAATGGATTTACGGGATCAATTAAAGAACCTTTTTCCGGAACATGATGAGCAGGATTTTGAATTTCCGCAGGAAAAATTCGTTCAGAAGGAACCGTTGGTATGCAAATTCGAAAAAAAAGGGCGGAACGGAAAACCGGTTACCTTGATTGAAGGGTTTGAAGGCGACGGAGAAGAATTAAAGAATATATCGAAGAAAATAAAAACAACTTTAGGGATCGGCGGTTCAGAAAAAGACGGAATCATTGTGATACAGGGAGACAACCGCGATAAAATCATGAAAATCTTACATGAAATGGGGTATAAAACCAAAAGAGTCGGTGGTTAACCTGACTAAATGTTCCGTAAAGTAATTTTCAATATCTTCATTCATAAAAAAACTAAAAAAATGTCAATACTCAATAAATTAGCGGCATCTGAACTGGTCCTGAACGGGGACGGAAGTGTTTATCATCTCAATCTTCTGCCCGAAGATATTGGAGGCAAAATAATGCTGGTAGGCGACCCGGACCGCGTTCCGAAAGTGTCGAAATACTTTGATACGATTGAAATCAAAAAAAACAAACGCGAATTTTACACGCATACGGGAACGTTGCGCGGCGAAAGGATTACGGTAATGTCCACCGGAATAGGGACCGAAAACATCGACATTGTGATGAATGAGCTCGATGCACTCGTGAACATTGATCTGCAAAAGAAAGAATTCAAAGCGGAACATAAATCCCTTGAACTTTTCAGGATGGGAACGTGCGGAAGTGTAAATCCTGATGTGGAAGTCGACAATATGCTGGTGACGCAGAATGTGGTTGGCCTCGACGGGCTGCTGCATTTTTACTCAGATTATCATTTTGAAAATGAATTTTCAAAAAACTTTTTGACAGCATTTCCTTACGAAAAAATCAAACCGATGCTTTACTTCTCCGATTGGGCTGAAGAGCTTTCCCCTTATTATAAAGATGCCAAGTACCACGGAAATACGGCAACTTTCCCCGGTTTTTATGCACCTCAGGGAAGACAGCTCCGCCTGAAAGCGCTTGATGACAAATTTCTGGAAACTTTAAATGATCTTGGAATCTCGAATTTTGAAATGGAAACCTCGGCGATTTACGGGCTTTCCAAACTTTTAGGACATAAAGCAATCACGGTAAACTGCGTAATCGCAAACCGAAGACGCGGGGAATTTTCTGCAGACCATCAGACTTCGGAGAAAAATATGATTGAGTGGGTGTTGGAGAGAATCATAAAATGATATTAAAAAATTACTTATAAGAGGGTTAATTATTTACAGTTTTTTTCATATTCTTTTATAAAGCCCAAATAGGGTTGCATATACAGATCGCGCATCAATTTTTGTTTTGCTCTTTTCTTTTCCAACACTCCTAAATTTTGATCATTTTTATCTGCACGGAAACTTTTCATTTCTGCTTTCCAATTGGGATATAAAGTTTTCGCATATCCATTTTCATCTATTTGAGTTTGAATTCCATCTAAATATTTCTGAAAATCTGTACAATCTTTGCCAGCTTCACGAAATGCAGCCATGAATCTTTTGCTGATTGATCCCCATGCTAACTGCCCGATTCTATCATAATCAATCGGCATGAATGCAATAGGATTGAATTGGTTTTTAATGTATAACATCGTAGTACTATAAGTACAGTTGTTTGTATTAATATTATTGCCATATCCGTAACAAGTTAAATAATCATAACCATAAATATTTATTTTACCTTCGTATAATATGGGTACAAAGGCTTCATAATTTTTAGGGATGATATTCATATCCTTATCAAACTGCTGAATTTTCAGTTTTTCATAGCCAATTATTTCATCTTCAAAATCATCAAGAACTTTTATTTTTTTTAAATCTTTAAATGGAATGTTTTCTGTTTGTCCAGTTGTATCATTCTTGAATTCAAATTTCACATCATTAGAATAAATTGAATACTTGCTGGAAGATTGCGCTATCATTCCAGCAAAACTATTGGTATCTGGAAAATATACACCTGACATTTTACCTGAAGATTCACTTCCATCTTCTCTTAAAATTTTAACGGCCACCTCCGTATTTACATCTCTTTTCTTCTTCTTCTTCTGTGAAAAGAAAAATTGACTAAAACAAATCAAGAAAAGGAGTAAGCATTTTTTGTTATTCATAAGATATATAATATTTCAAAAATAGTTTTAATTTCTAATCTCTACAATAACAATTTTCAACATGATCATTTACCATTCCGGTCGCCTGCATATGCGCGTAAACTACAGTTGAACCCAGGAATTTGAAACCGCGTGTTTTCAGATCTTTTGCCAGTGCATCAGAAATTTCTGTTGTAGCCGGAATATCTTTCAGCGTTTCTCTGCGGTTAATGAGCGGTTTCCCGTCTACAAAACTCCAGATGTATTTGGAAAAAGTCCCGAATTCTTTCTGAACTTCCATAAATTTCTTAGCATTGTTGATGGTCGCGAGGATTTTCAGCCTGTTTCTGATGATTCCGGCATCCTGCATGAGTTCTTCCACTTTTTGATCTGGATATTCAGCGATGATTTTATAATTGAAATCATCAAATGCCAGCCTGAAATTTCCTCTTTTTTTAAGAATTGTATACCACGAAAGCCCTGCCTGAAAACTTTCCAGAACAAGAAATTCAAATATCGTATCATCATCGTAAACTGGTTTGCCCCACTCTTCATCATGATATTTCCGGTAAAGATCATCTTTTTCACACCACGAACACCGTATCTTATCCATCCAAAAAAATTTGCTCTAAGATAAAAATTTCTGCGTGATACTGTTGAAGAAAGAATTCTTAATTTGTGGATTTAAAATGGATGTTAATAAAATTTTATGAAATATTTAACATAATATTAAAAGTTTTGGGAATAGTTCTTGTTACTTTTATGACATCAAATTAATTTTTCACCAATTTATTAACTAAAAATATTTATTATGGACTCAAAAAATTACAACGACGCCGAAAGAGCAGTCAACAAAACAAAATGGACAGTAGATAATTATGCTGACAGAGCTAAAGACTACATCCGCGAACAGAAAGCCAATGATTCTGAAGCTACGGCAGAGGGATGGATGGAAAGAGCTAAGGATAATGTTGCTGATGCGTGGGAAGATACAAAAGATGCCGTATCAGATGCATGGGAAAAAACAAAAGACTGGACAGACGATGCTTGGGACAGCACTAAGGATGCTGGCGAAGACGTAAAAGCTGAATGGAACAAAAAGACCAATTAATCACAATTTCTATAAAGAAGAAGAGAGCCGACGCAAATCGGTTCTCTTTTTTTATGCTTTAAACAATAAAATATTTAAATTTGTGAAATCAAAAGAAAAACTATGATGTCATACGGAATATTAAAAGGTAAGAAAGGAATCATCTTCGGAGCACTCAATGATCAGTCAATCGCCTGGAAAGTTGCAGAAAGATGCCACGAAGAAGGTGCCGAATTTATTTTATCGAACGCGCCAATTGCTATGCGAATGGGAGAAATTGATGAACTGGCAAAAAAAACCGGTTCAGATGTGATTCCTGCGGATGCCACTTCGGTAGAAGATCTCGAAAAACTTTTTGCCCATGCCGAAGAAAAGTACGGTAAAATTGATTTTATCCTCCACTCCATCGGAATGTCCGTAAACATCAGAAAAGGAAAAGCCTATACCGATCTCAATTATGATTTTCTCGAAAAAGGCTGGGACGTTTCCTCTGTTTCATTTCATAAAGTAATGAAAGCTGCCTGGGACAAAGATATCATGAACGAATGGGGAAGTATTTTGGCTTTAACTTACATTGCTGCGCAGAGAACCTTCCCGAATTACGGCGATATGGCCGACAATAAATCCTATCTTGAAAGTATTGCAAGAAGTTTCGGATATTACTGGGGAGACCGGAAAGTACGTGTAAACACCATTTCCCAGTCACCGGTGATGACCAAAGCCGGAGCAGGCGTAAAAGGAATCAGCGGATTTTTCAATTTTGCAGACAGCATGTCGCCGCTTGGAAATGCCGATGCGTTAGACTGTGCAAACTACTGTGTAAGCATGTTCTCGGATCTTACCCGAAAAGTAACGATGCAAAACCTCTTCCACGATGGTGGTTTCAGCAAAACCGGAGTTTCTCAGAAGATTGTCGATAAATTTGAAGATCTTTAGAAGTCAATTTTAAAATATAAATAAGAGATCCGCTCAAAATGTTGAGCGGATCTTTTTATCTCGATATCTTTGGAATGACGGCTAAACTTTCATTTCCAGATTCCGAAACCGATTGCACGGCAAACAGGAAGTTATCCTTTGAATAAGGAATGATGGTGGTGGTATCTTTCGTGAAAATCCGTTCTGTCCAGGTCGAACTGTCGGTTTCCCGCACTAAAATCAGGTATCCTTTAACATTGCCTGTTTTGGGCTTTTCCCAACTCAGTTTTGTGGAATTTGAAAGCTCTTTTACATCCATTAAAACATTTTCCGGAGTGGCAGGAGATTTAGCCAGATTGGCTAAAACCGCTACATTTACAGCGCTATTGCTTTTCAGATATTCAAAATCCATAAACTCCATTAAATCTCCGTATTTTTTACCATTTTCGGTTCGCAAGTCCTGATGTTGGTGATCGAAATTTTCATAATAATCGGTTAAGCGTACTGCGGTAAAACCGTTATTGACAAACGGTGTATGATCTCCGCCGCGTAAAAAACGGTCATTTCGGTAAATCAATTTAATATCAATGTTTTTAACGTATTTCTCGCCGGTCTCTTTTACATATCGTGCGAGTTGCCGCGCTGCACCATCGTTCTCCAAACCAAAATTTCTGATGCTTACAGCAGATTTTTCGGTGTCGTAAGCCGGTAAACCTTCACTGAAAACACGCAGTTTCGGCGTTCCGGAGTTCTCAGGCGCATCAAAACGGTTGTTCCCTATCATATCATTGTTTAAGACCGCAAGAATTTCCCAGTTTTCAGCCTTTGCTTTATCGGCAAGCATTTTAGATCCCAGAAGACCCTGCTCTTCCCCACTCACCGCGACAAAAAGGATGGAAACCGGAAACTTTGATGCACTTAAAATTCTGGCACTTTCAATGACCGCTGCTACTCCGCTCCCGTCATCATTCGCGCCCGGTGCGTAAGCTTCAGAATCCATAACATCGGAAACCCTGGAATCCAGATGTCCTGAAATGATGATGACCCTTTTGTCATTGGGATCTGTTCCCTTTAAAAAAGCAACAGCATTGCCGAGATTGGTAACTTTGCTGATGCGTTTGCCGTCGGGCTGCAAATCCTGATTTTGGAGATACACCTCCATTCGGCCGCCGGATTTTTCAGCATAATTTCTGAACTTCGAAAGTACCCAGGTTCGGGCCGCCCCAATTCCGCGGTTTTTATCGGTGGTCGAACTCATCGTATGACGGGTTCCGAAACTCACCAGTTTTTCAACATGATGTTGAAGCGAATCCTTATTTACATGTTGAACATATCTTTCTATTTCAGCATCCTTCTTCTGAATTTGGGCACTCACCGTTACGGAAGCGAATAGGCTTAAAAATAACACACGTTTGATCATTTTAATTTTTTGATATGGTTAACAAAAATTTCCGTCATTTCCTCAGTAGTCGCCCAGGAAGTGATAAGTCTGATGGCCGATTTCTCTTCATCAATTTTTTTCCAGACGTAGAAGTCAAAGTTTTCAGAGAGCTGCGCAATCTGGTCTTGACTCAAAATAGGAAAGATCTGATTCGTAAAGGTTTCCGATAGAAAACCGCAACCGATTTGCTGAAAAGCGTCTTTAATTTTCATCGCCTGCCGGTTGGCATGCTTTGCCAGTTCAAAATAAAGATCATCTTTCAGTAATTCCTGAAACTGAAGGCCCAAAAGTCTTCCTTTTGCGAGCATCGCACCTTTCTGTTTGATATGAAAACCGAATTCTTCCTGCAGTTTTTCATTGTTGATGATGATGGCTTCGCCGAGAAGGGCTCCGTTTTTGGTTCCGCCCAGATAAAAAGCATCGGTGTATTTTGCGAAGTCTTCCAACGTTACATCATAGTTTTCCGACATTAAAGCGTTTCCGAGACGCGCACCGTCTAGATATAAATATAGTTTGTTCTCTTTACAAAAATCAGATAAATTCCGGAGTTCTTCTTTTGTATACACCGTACCGATTTCCGTGGCATTTGAAATGTAGACGAGTTTCTGTTTCACCTGATGGGGCTTGTTCTGATGAACCTCCAATATTTTTTGGATCTGTTCCGGCGTTATTTTTCCGTCTGCAGTGCTGATTCCGTGAACTTTATGCCCGCTGGATTCAATCGCTCCGCTTTCATTCGTGAAGATATGGCCGGTTTCTGCAGCAACAACGCTCTCGTGAGGCCTTAAAAAGGCAGAAATCACAATAAGATTTGCCTGAGTCCCGCCCGAAACAAAATAGACTTTTGAGTGTGGGCTTTTGATTTTGTACTGAATCATTTTTTCGGCACTGAGGCAGAATTCATCATGGCCATAACCGCTTTGCGGACTTAAATTGGTTTGAATCAGGGCTTCCAGAATCCTGGGATGGCAGCCTTCGGAATAATCGTTTTTAAAGGAAAATTTCATTCAATAAATGTATAAAAAATAAAATTTTTAGAGCAGAAATTGTTGGCAAACAAAGAGGAGCCGCTAAAATAACGGCTCCATCCTCATGAATGTAAAAATAAACTATAAAATTACGGTCTGTATAGAGTGTGCAGGGACAGAAAGTTTTGCGGCCTGTCCTTCAATCCAGAGATAAGCATCGGTATCGGTATCAGCTTCATTCATGATCACTGTTACCAGTTCGCCGTTTTCATTCATAAAAGCAGTGGAAATAATCGCCGCCCTGTTCGATGAATTCCCGATCCGCTGCGCTCCCGGCTGAATGTATTTGGAAACCTGACCGATGTAATAATATTCGTACGTGTAGTGCACTTCTCCGGATTTTGTATCCGCGATGATCGGTGCGAAACAGAAATTACCGACATGATTCGGACCGCCGGTTTCATCGAGCAGGACATTCCAGTCGGTCCAGAGTGCCGTTCCTTTGTTGAAATCGGTGAGCATGTTTCTGCCGTATAATTCTCCTAAGGAAACATCATAAATACCGTCCATTCTGAATTTTTCTTTACAGCCTTCGGTAAAAGCCAGAAATTTATCGGGAAACGCGCGCTGGATTTCGCCCAGATTGTCGAACAGCTGGGTTTTGTTGTTCCACGTTTCGTACCAGTGGTAACCGATTCCGTTTGCATATTTTGCCGTTTCTGGATCCTGCAGTGTGGTAGTAGCCCTTTGGTAAATCAGGTCACGGTTATGGTCCCAGATGATGACCTTTTTGTCCTTGAAACCGTTTTTCCATAAAGTCGGACCCAGATTATTTCTCAGGAAATCACCTTCTTCTTCCGCGGTATAAATACAGGATTCCCAGGTTTGGGTAGCCATCGGCTCGTTCTGAATGGTGAGGCCCCAGACATTGATTCCCCTTTTTTCGTACTCGTCGATGAATTTAATATAATAATCGGCCCAAGTCTGGTAATATTTATTTTCAAGCCTGCCTCCTTTCAGCATGTTGTTGTTGGATTTCATCCAGGCTGGCGGACTCCACGGTGAAAAATAGAAGGTAAACTGTTTTCCGATCATCCTCTGTGCCTCTTTAATCATCGGAATTTTAAATTTTTCGTCATGTGCTACTGAAAACGACTTGAGGGAAGCATCTCCGTCTTTAACATAGGTGTATGAACCGCTGGAAAAATCGCAGGAGTTCATATTGGTTCTCACCACGGTGTATCCCAGACCGTTTTTTCCGTAATACGCTTCCAGAATTTCTTTCTGTTTCGATTTCGGCATTTTGTAGAGGGTTTCGGCAGAAGCATCGGTAATGGCGCCGCCGATTCCGATTAATTTCTGATATTTAAAATCGGGATCTACAAAAATACAGGCATCGGTTTCCTTTGGCTGTGGAAGGCTCTCGAAGTGTACCGTTCCCTTATTCTGCAGCTTCTCCTGATTTGCTGCATTGGTCATGATGACTTTTGCGGTTTTTTTGGTATTGTTTTTCCAGTAATTCTGGGAATATCCGTTTAAAAAAGTGCCTATTAGGACACATGCTGTCAGCGTTTTTCTCATGTTCATTTTTTTATTGCTTATCATTCTTTTCCTGGACAGGTGCGTAGACCCTCACATAGTCGATATAGAATTTCTGTGGGAAAATGGAATCGTCAATCCCTTTCTGTCCGCCCCAGTTGCCGCCAACTGCCAAATTCAGAATCATAAAAAATGGCTGGTCAAAAGGCCAGGCGTCATATGTTTTTTCGGTGTTTACGTAGGTATAGTATTTAAGGTCATCCACATACATCTCGATTTTCTCCGGAGACCAGTCCATCCGATAGACATGAAATTTCTCTGAAGCATCTTTCACTTCAAGGGTATCGGTTTTCTGGGTATTGATGATGTGGTTGTATTTTTTGGTGTGCGCAGTCGCATGGATGAAGCCCTGATGGAATCCCACATGTTCCATAATGTCGAGTTCGCCGTCATCGGGCCATTCTTTCATGTTTTCGCTCATCATCCAGATTGCAGGCCAGGTTCCGCGGCCTTTCGGAAGTTTTGCACGGATTTCAAAGGTTCCGTATTTCCAGGAATGTTTTCCCCGTGTCATCAGTCTGGCGGAAGTATATTGGCTATTTTCCCACTGCTCTTTACGCGCTTCAATTATTAAATTCCCACCCTCCACTCTTGCGTTTTCCAGACGGTTTTTGGTATAAAACTGGGCTTCATTGTTGCCGTAGCCATTCCCACCCACTTCATAATTCCACTTGGTGGAATCGGGCAGCCCCGTATAATTGAATTCTTCGCTCCAAATGAGTTTTCTGCCGTCTCTGATTTCAGGAACATGTTTTCCACAAGCCGATAACAGCAGCGAAGCCAGTACTGCAGCGGAAATATTTTTAAAAATCACCATTGTATTCATGCTTTATTTTTTCCAGTAAATTCTTTTTGTCTGAACGTTTTCTGAATCGGTCCCGACCATGATGTCGAACTCTCCTTCTTCCCACTCGTAACTTAGCTGATCATCGTAAAATTTCAGGCTTTCTGGATTTAAACTGAAGGTTACGGTCCTGCGCTCCCCTTTTTTGAGGAAAATTTTCTGAAATCCTTTCAGTTCTTTCACGGGCCGCACTACTTTTCCCACCAAATCGCGGATGTAAAGCTGTACAACTTCTTCGCCATCAAAATTGCCGGTATTGGTAACGGTAACACTGATTTTCAACTCCTGATTCCCCGTTGGATGTTCTGAACTTAACTGAAAATCCGAATAGTTGAAATTTGTGTAACTCAGCCCGTAACCGAACGGATATTTCGGGTCATTGTCGAGATCGATATACGCAGAAACATAATTTCTGTCGGTGGATTTTGCAGCTGGCCTGCCGGTATTGTAATGGTTGTAGTAAACCGGGATCTGCCCTTCCGTTCTCGGAAAAGTCATCGGCAGTTTCCCACCGGGATTTACAGCTCCGAAAAGGACATCGGCAATGGAATTTCCGGCTTCAGTTCCTAGCCACCACGTATACATGATCGTCGGAATATGATCTGCAGCCCAGTCGAAAACCAATGGCCTTCCGGCATTGATCAACAGAACGCTCGGTTTTCCGGTTTTGGAAATTTCTTTCAGAAGTTCTTCCTGTACTCCGGAAAAATGAATATTGCTTCGGCTTTTCGCTTCACCGCTCATGTTAGGCCCTTCTCCTAAAGTCATGATCACGACATCGGCATTTCTGGCAGTTTCTACAGCCTCCGCGAACATGGATCGGTCCTCGTCATCAACATTACTTCCCTTCGCATAGAGCAGGGTTGAATTCTTGCTGAGCTGGTTTTTAATACCGTCGTATTGGGAAATAATGCGGTCTTTGTCATCCTTGAACGGAACTGCCCAAAATCCGTGATTGGCTGTGGTCTCTTTGCCAAAAGGCCCGATCAGTGCAATGGTTTTTGTGGTTTTTGAAAGCGGAAGGATGCTAGTTTCGTTCTTTAGCAGCACAATGCTTTTGGAACCGAATTCGCGGCCGAATTTTCGGTGTTCGGGGTTGTTGGTTTGCTGTTTCTGTCTGTCATCATTACAGAATCTGAACGGATCATCAAAAAGTCCGAGTTCAAATTTTTTCGTTAACACGCGCCGCACTGCATCATCAATGATTTTGATGTCAATTGTTCCCTCTTTTACCAATTGCGGAAGATTTTCAATATAAGCCCGGCTTTCCATATCCATATCACTGCCAGCAAGTATGGCTTTCAGCGAGGCATCGGTCTTGTCTTTTGCATATCCGTGGTTCACCATTTCGCCTATACTTCCCCAGTCGGACACCACGAATCCTTTAAAACCCCATTTTCCTTTCAGAAGATCCCGCTGAATATAGGCATCAGCGGTAGCGGGAATACCGTTGATATCATTGAAAGAATTCATAAAAGTAGCCACTCCAGCTTCCGCGGCGGCTTTAAATGGCGGCAGGTATGTTTCATGGAGCTGTCTCAGACTCACATCAACGGAATTGTAATCCCTTCCGCCAACTGCCGCTCCGTAGGCTGCAAAATGTTTTGCACAGGCCATGACGGCATCAATATTTCCCAAGCCTTTTCCCTGAAAACCTTTTACACGCGCCACGCCGATCAAACTGCCGAGATAAGTATCCTCGCCACTGCCTTCCATCACCCGTCCCCAGCGTGGATCGCGGGAAATATCAACCATGGGTGCAAAAGTCCAGTGAATGCCGAATGCTGCAGCTTCAGTAGCGGCAATTCTTTCTGATTTTTCAATTAAATTGAGGTCCCAGCTTGCGGCCTGGCCGATATTGACCGGAAAAGTAGTGCGGAAACCGTGAATCACATCCTGACCGAAAAGAAGAGGAATCCTGAGCCTCGATTTCATGGCATATTCCTGTAACATGCGGGTTTGTGCAACAGATCGGACGTTCAATATGGATCCTAATTTCCCCTGCTGAATAAGGACAACTTTATCTTCATCCTTTTTCTGAAGAATCGGCCCAGTAAGATCTTCCCAATCTGAATTGAGCTGGCTGAGCTGTCCGGCTTTTTCTTCAACCGTCATTTTCGCCAGTAAATCGGAGACTTTTTGGTCAATGGATTTCTGGGCCGAAAACGGGCTTCCGAATCCCATGATGAAAATGGAAAGAAGAATTTTTTTCATGATGATTTTTTAAAAAACGTAAGTAGCCACCGATTTTCCGGGAATGGAAGTCGGAGCTGATCTTCCTTTAAATCTGATGTTGAAATCCTGCGGTTCCGGGTCCTCATTCTGAATGATCAGTACCTTCTTTCCGGCAGGCGTAAGAAATGATGCACTGGAAATACTACCGCTTTGGGTGGATGCAATCCGGACAGAATTTTGCGGAATAAATTTAGAAGCGTGCGCGATGATGTAATAAGCCACATTTTTCGTGTAACTATCAGAAGAGTTAATCGTGATCGCTCCTTTACATTCGGTACATCCGCCGGGAGTATGAGGATTGAAATCTGCATCGTTGGCAAGATTCCATTCAAGAGCGATTTTGCTCCAGTTTCTCATCGAACCGATGATGACATTTTTCATGTGCCAGTTGATCTCCTCATTGAAATTTCCCTTTGAACCGGTCCACTGTTCCGTGAAATAGAGATTTTTATCAGGATGCGCATTGTGAACGGTGCTTAAGGCGGAAATATCGCCTTCGTACAGGTGAAAAGCCGACCCGTCGATGTACTTTCTGGCTTCGGGGTCATCTAAAATATTGATGGCGTATTCGGGTTTGTTGCAGTTGTGATCATACACTACAATTTTGGTCGAAATTCCGGCATTTTTAAAGGCAGGACCCATATGGTTTTTAATAAATTCCTTCTGCATTTCCGAAGTCATCAGCAGGCTTGGATTGTTTCCCGGATGCAGTGGTTCGTTCTGCGGCGTAACCGCGTTGATCGTGATGCCCTCTTTTTTCATGCCCTGAATGTATTTCACGAAATAATTGGCGTAAACGCCATAAAATTCGGGTTTCAGACTGCCTCCTTTGGAATTTCCATTGTCTTTCATCCAAACCGGCGGTGACCATGGTGCTGCAATAATTTTAATGTGAGGATTGATGGTAAGAATTTCCTTCAGCATCGCAATTAATTTAGCATCTTTTTCCAGGCTGAAACGGGTTAAATTCAGATCTGTCTGCCCTGCAGGTATATCATCATAGGAAAATACTTCAGAATCCAGATCCGACGCTCCTACGCTCAACCGTAAATAACTTACCGATATCGCATCCGCAGAATTTCCGAAAATTCCTTTTAAAAGTTCTTTTCTTTTTGCAGCCGAGAGCCGGTTGATGACTTCAACACTTCCTCCGGTAAGGGTGTATCCAAACCCATCCACCGTCTGGAATTTTTGGGTATCATCGATTTCGATATTCTGAAAAATGTTCTGAGCATCTGAAAACTGAAAAGAATTCTGCTTTTGGAGCTTCACCGATTCATCACCTTTGGTGAGCCAATATTCTATTGTATTATTGGAATTCTGCGTTTCGGAAGCAATTCTGTTGCCACATGAGGCCAAAGAAAAAAGCGCTACACCGCAAAGTGCAGCACTTTTAAAAAACTGTTGATATGAAGTGTGTGTTTTGATCATTAATATCCTGGGTTTTGAACGAGGTTGGCATTTTTATCCATCTGCGCCTGCGGAATTGGCCATAATAATCTGTTTTGATTGAGACTGGAAGCATATGGAAGAACTACTCCGTTTCCGTTTTTCTGTTGCGAAAGAATCGCAATGGCTTTACCCGTTCTTTTCAGGTCAAACCATCGGTGGCCTTCAAAAGCGAGTTCCATTTTGCGCTCACTTAGGATTTTGTTGATTCCGTCATCCGCAGAAGCAATGGTGATTGGACTTAAACTGACCCTTGCACGAACCTGATTGACTAAAGATTCAGCACCATTCAAATCGCCTGTCCGCACATTGGCTTCTGCTTTCAGTAATAAAATGTCGGCATATCGCAAAAGGTAGAAATTTTGTGTTCCATCAGTTTTCCTCATTTTATAGGCAAAAGGAAAATGGTTACTTGGCCAGAAACTGTCGGACCAACTCACTGTAGTTGAAGAAAACCAGACTGAGGCATTCAGTCTTTGAGTATCGGCGGCATCCGTAAAGGTTTTTACCAAATCATTGGAAGGGGTGTTGAATTTTTTCCAGTCAGTTCCGTAGAACATTGAAGAGCCCCAAGCCCATATATTTCCACTGTTTCCGTCTGCTTCCCATATTGATTCGGCATTTGCTTCATGATTTCCGTCAAACAACTGGTCATAAACAGGAAGTAGAGAATATCCTGTCACCAAATCGCAATACTGCTTCACTTTAGCCCAATCCGGACTTGGCTTGGTAGCATTGACCTTTGCTAAAAGGGCGTAAGCCGCTCCTTTATTGGCTCTGTATTTTTGAGAATTGGCCGGAGCTGCAGCTATGGCGCCCTCCAAGTCAGAAATAATCATAGTATAGGCTTCCGTAACTGGTTTTCTGGTGGGGAAAGTCTGAGCGTAAACTTCATCAAAATTGGCAGCATTTACGGATGTAACTGCTTTTGTTACGAGTGGAACATCACCCCAAAGCTGAACGGCGTGAAAATAAGCCAAAGCTCTGAGAATTGAAGCTTCCGCTTTCATCTCTGTTTTCCGGGCGGGAGATACATCTGCAACACTATCAATATTATTAAGTATAATATTGCATTTAAAAATAAAAACATAGAGGTAATTCCAGTCTCTGTTGACATTAGAATTCGTTGATAAAATTCTATACTCGTCCTGCTGAAAATTCTGCACATTATCCGCCCCTGCATATGCCACATCGGTCTGGGAATCACCATTCATAAACTGGTCCAACTGCCAGTATTCCCCGCCAAATTCAGAATAAATGGAGGTCATTTTTTCTTCAGCATCTGCTGCATCTCTTATCGGTGCGGTCTCTACAACAATCTGATCAGTAATAGGTTCCGTATCCAGATATCCTGAGCAGGAATTCAGTGAAACAGCAGAGATTCCGAGAGCCAAAACTGATGCGAAATAAATTGATTTATGTTTTAGTATCATTTTGTTTGATTTAAATATTAGAAATTGGCTTTTAAGCCTACAATATAAGTCTGAACCTGAGGATAAGTACCGTAATCGATTCCGAAAACACCTGCTGTAGTGCTAAAAGCATTTACTTCCGGATCAAATCCCGTGTATTTTGTCCATGTTACCAGATTCTGTCCGGTTAGATATAAATTCAAACTGCTTACCCCTTTAAGAAGATTCTTAAAATTATAGCCCAGCGTAACCGCTTTTAATTTAATAAATGATCCGTCTTCAATAAATCTGTCGGAAAGATGGAGTGCATTTGGATCATTTGCTTTAGGAATATTGGTAATCTGGCCTGGTGTCGTCCAGCGGTCTAACACTACAGTCGACTGGTTTTTGAAATCATTCATCATTTCCAGATCAAGTCTTGAGGCATTGAAAATGTCATTTCCTTCTGAACCAGTAAATAAAACATCTAAATAGGCACCTTTGTAGGTGAAATTATTGGAGAAGCCAAAAGTGAATTTAGGATTTGGGTTTCCGATAAATGTTCGGTCTCCCGGATCAAAATCTCCGTTTCCATTTAAATCTTTGTAAAGCAAGGTACCGGTAGCAGGATCAACTTTGTCAACCATATAGCCAAAAAATGCCCCTACCGCCTGGTCCGCCTGTAATCTTACTGCCCTTTCACCAACAGTTTCCAATTGTACATCATCTATTATTTTTAAATAATTTATTTTGGTGATTTTATTTTTGTTGGATGAAATGTTAAAATTGGTGGACCACGAGAAATCTTCCCTTTTAAAATTCTGAGTGTTTAAACTAACTTCGATTCCTTTATTTTCCATGTCCCCAGCATTTTTCAGGAAAGGAAAATCAACTAATGGTAAAGTTATCGGAATAATTAAGTCTGAGGTTTTACGCTGATAAGCATCCAGAGTAAGTTTTATTTTTTGGTTTGCAAAACCCAGATCTACGCCGATATTGGTATCGGCAGTGGTTTCCCAGGTCAGATCACTGGTTTCTAACTGGCTGTAGTTCCATACCCCATTAGGTCCTAACTCGGTTAAACTGTTCAAAGCAAAATGTGCATAATCAGGAATTGCAGATACGTTGCCTGTCTTACCCCAACCTCCCCTGATTTTAAATTCTGAAACTACCGGACTGTCCTTTAGAAAATCCTCATTTGAGACCATCCAAGACGCCGAAACTCCGGGGAACAATCCCCATTTGTTTCCATCAGCGAGCTGGGAGGCTCCTGTTGCCCTGAATACGGCCATTAAGGTGTATTTATTGTTGAAGGTATACACTGCGCGTCCGAATTCGGACATATATCTTTTAAGATTCCGATTATAATACTCATGCGGGAATTTGGCAAGGTTTACATCAAACATTGTAGTTCCTTCCGGAAATTCATTTCCGGAAAAACCATGGAAGGTATATTTGTTTTCCTGAATAGAGTGTCCGAGCAACAGTGCCAAATCGTGTTTTCCGCTTTTGTAATTATAATTAAGCGTATTTTCCAGGAAATAGTTAGCCCAAACGGTATTGTTGTCGCTTCCAATTCCTTTGTTCTGCCTTCCGTAATTAGTGAGGTAACCGTTTGTGAACTTATCATTCTGTAAATCCACGATTTCATAACTCGCAGACGGTTTCCAGGTAAAACCTTTGGCAAGTCTCACCTCCAAACCTAAATTACTCATAAATCTGTTGGTGCTGAAATCGTCCTGTGATGACTGATAAGCGACTGGGTTTTCCCAGGACGACTGATAAGGATTTGGAGTAAACTGTCCCGGTTTATATCCGTCTAAAGGTTGCCCGTCGGTTCCCAGCGGAACTCCATTAACCTGGCTTCCGTAGATTGGAAGAAATGCAGGGGTATTCAATGCGCTTAATACCACTCCACCTCTTGCGGTACTTAAATTGTCTGAGGTATTCTGCAGTTGCGTGTTGAAGTAATTCAAACTCGTATTAAGCTTCAGCCAAGGTGCAAGATCAGCATCCAGATTTACTTTTGCGGAGACCCTGTCAAACTTCGAAGGCTTAATAATACCACTGATTCCCTGATATCCTAACGCGGTATACACCCTAACTCCGTCGGATCCGAAAGCATATGATACATTATAATTCTGGTCGAAACCGGTCTGGTAAACTTCATCCTTCCAGTTGGTGTTGATTCCGGCATATTTCGGATCGTTGGCGGTAATTAAATAATTGGGATTTATTTCGCCGATCAGCGTTTTATATTGGTCTAAATTCAGTACATCAATATTGTTGACGACCTTAGAAACTCCCCAGTACGCATTGAAACTCAGCTGCGGTGTTCCTGATTTTCCTTTTTTAGTGGTAACAATCACGACTCCCGAACTTCCGTTTACTCCATATATTGCTGTTGATGTTGCATCTTTCAGAACGGTCATCTCAACAATATCATTGGGGTTAATCCCGGAAATATCATAGGTCTGAATTCCATCAACTACATACAGAGGATTGGTATCAGATGAAATGGAGTTGTTTCCGCGGATTTTCACCTGCATGGCCGCACCCGGTTTTCCGGAGGGCTGAACCACCTGAACTCCCGATGCATTTCCCTGAAGTGCCTGTGCTGCATTGTAAATGGGCCGCTCAGCAAAAGCATCAGCTTTTACCGTGGATACGGCACTTGTTAACTGTTGTTTCTTTACACTGCCATACCCAATCAGTACCACCTCTTCAATACTTTTTTCCTGTAGAGAATCCTGGACCTGAGCATTCACGTTCGAGGTAAAGTAAAGTGCCGCAATGAGTCCGAGACTTTTTGAATACTTAAATTTCATATTGTTAGTTTTTGTTTTCTCAAATTGAGACAATAAATTTATTTAATTTTTCTTAACAATGCATCTTTTTTTTAATTATTTCAGTTTTTGCAGTATTTTTGGGGCTTTCAATGCCTGAACTTCCTTGGGATCCTTAAAAAAATGCCGTTTTTTCAGTTTCTGTTTTAACGAAAGATTAAGGATTTGTGAAATTTTAACCAAAATGTTCTTAAAATCGTCAACCATATCGCTGCCGCTGCAGTTGAGTTTTCTCATCTTCTCTATGGTACTCAACTGTATGGGAATTGTAATCCTGCAGTTGGCCGGAAGCGGAATTTCTTATGCGAAACTGGGAATATTGGAAGCTTTTAAGGATTTGCCGATTGCCCTCATATCTTTATTTGCTGCAGGCTTCATCACCCGTTTTGGCGGCAAAAAATCTTTAACCTTTTCGCTTTTGGTGGTGGGCTGCTGCTGTTTTCTGCTGCCACTTGTTGAAGCATTCTGGTTTTTCAAGATCTGGTTTACTGTAATAGGTCTGTGTTTTGCCATTGCGAAAATCTCCGTTTACGGCATTATCCGGAACAGTATTTCCTCGGAATCGCTTCTAGCCAAAGTCATGAGCAGCGTTGAAGCGTCTTTTATGATCGGTATTTTTGTGGTGAATATAGGGTTTGGATGGCTGATTTCGAGTGCATATTCCGACTACTGGAAATACGGATTCTGGCTGATTTCGCTTTTGGCTTTTCTTACGGTCTTGCTCCTTCAGAGATCGGTAACCAACCTCAGGATCACCACAGAAAATAAAGGTTCCATAATCACTGTTTTTAAGTTTTTTACCAAAAAAAATCTGCTTTTTTTCCTCACGGTTTTCTGTATTGTATTTATAGAACAGAACTTCAATTCCTGGCTTCCCTCCTTTTATAAAATCCATCTGGGTGTCAATTCTTTTTTTGCTTTGCAGGCGACCGCATTTCTGGCCTTATTTTCTTACATCGGCCGGATGGTGACCTCCAGAATTATTCAGAATTTTTCCCTGTCACGGTACTTTTCTTTTTGTGTGCTGCTTTTACTCTCCGTTTTGCTCTCCGCTCACTTTCTTCTGCTGAACGGATTTCAGCAGATTTCACTGTTCCTGTTTCCGCTGATCGGACTGTTTTTGGCGCCACTCTATCCGGTCGTCAGTTCCGGAATGATCACAACCGTATCCAGGAGCGATGTGAATGTGTTCACTTCCATCCTCGTTATTTTTTCTTCATTGGGCAGCTCATTCGGTTCGGTAAGCATGTCCCTTATTTTTCAGTATGATTACGGTAAGGATTATGCACTGCTGATTTCAGGTGCAGCAGTCATCCTTTTTGTGATAAGTTTTTTGTATTTCCGGTATCATGCTTCCGAAAAAACTAAAAAAAATATTTAATTTTGTCCGCTATGAACATTGATGATTCGAAAATCAAGCAAAATCTGCAGGAACTTATTGAAACCAAAGATTTTGTACAGCACATTTCGGTGGACTGTGCCATTTTCGGCTTTCATGAAGGAATTCTGAAAATTCTGCTTCTTAAATACCACGATCTTGACCTCTGGGCACTTCCGGGCGGATTTGTTTTTAATGATGAAGATCTCCGGGAAGCTGCATCGCGCGTACTGCACGAAAGGACTCATCTTTCGGATATTTTCCTTGAACAGTTTCATACTTTTGGCAGGATCAGCCGCACCGAGAACAATGTGCACCGTACGTTGCTGAAAAACAAAAATATAGAGGTTCCCGACGACCACTGGATTTTTCAGCGGTTTATCACCGTTGGCTACTGTAGCCTCATCGATTTTACTTTGGTCAATACGTTTCCCGACGCCTTTAATGAAAGCTGCGCCTGGTTTGAAGTGACTAACCTTCCGAGCATGGCTTTCGATCATGAAAGGATCATCAGCACCGGTCTCGAATATCTCAGAAAAAACATCGATACACAGATCGTTGCCAGCAATCTGCTCCCCGAAAAGTTCACGATGAAAGAACTTCAGACCGTTTATGAAACCGTGTTGGGCGAAAAATTCAGACGGAATAATTTCCAGAGGAAAATTCTGGCACTCAATTCCCTCGAAAGGCTCGAAAAGCTTTTTGACGGCTCCGCCAACAAAGCGCCTTATCTCTATAAATTCGCGGAAAAAAAATAAAATTTTTCACCCCGTAAATTTCGCCATCTTTCTGAAAAAACCTAATTTTAGCCAAACAAAAAAATATGTCATACTACCCGCTCACAACCATACCGGATTACTTTTTAATGGATGAACTTTTAACGGATGAACACAAGTTGATCCGGCAGTCTGTCCGCGACTGGGTAGAGAGTTTTGTGATGCCGAAAATCGATGAAGCAGCACAGCAACATACCGATATTCCGGGACTGATGAAAGAATTGGGGAAAATTGGTGCTTTAGGACCGTACATTCCGGTGGAATACGGCGGTTCCGGGCTGGATCAGATTTCTTACGGACTCATTATGCAGGAACTGGAAAGAGGCGATTCCGCCATCCGTTCTGCAGCTTCGGTGCAGAGTTCACTGGTCATGTTCCCAATCAACGAATTCGGGTCTGAGGAGCAGAAAATGAAATTCCTGCCGAAACTTGCTTCCGGCGATATGATAGGCGCATTCGGACTCACAGAGCCGAACCACGGTTCCGATCCGGGTTCGATGGAGACCTATTTTAAAGACAACGGTGACCATTATCTGCTGAACGGTGCCAAAATGTGGATTACCAATGCCCCGCTTTGCGACATCGCAGTTGTTTGGGCGAAAAATGAAGAAGGAAAAGTTCAGGGTCTGATCGTAGAACGGGATTTTGAAGGGTTTACAACGCCTGAAACCCACAACAAATGGAGTCTGCGTGCTTCCAAAACGGGCGAACTCGTTTTCAATGACGTGAAAGTTCCCAAAGAAAATTTATTACCGAAAGTTTCCGGATTAAAAGGGCCATTATCATGTCTGAATTCTGCGCGTTACGGCATTTCCTGGGGCGTAATCGGTGCTGCGGTTGACTGCTACTGCACCGCACTTCAATATGCAAAGGAAAGAAAGCAGTTCGGCAAACCGATCGCTTCTTTCCAGCTTCAGCAGAAAAAATTGGCCGAATTCTTAACGGAAATTACAAAAGCGCAGCTGCTTTGCCTGCAGTTGGGAAAACTTAAAAATGACCATAAAGCAACACCGGCCCAGATTTCGATGGCGAAAAGAAACAACGTAAAAATCGCAATCGATATTGCAAGAGAATCAAGACAGATTCTTGGTGGTATGGGAATTATGGGTGAATTCCCTATGATGCGCCATGCCGCGAATCTGGAGTCTGTTATTACCTACGAAGGCACCCACGATATCCATCTTCTGATCACCGGAATGGATGTAACGGGCATTAATGCTTTCGGCTAGAACATATTATGATCACTGAAAGCCTTTCAATTCATTTTGAAAGGCTTTTTTTTGAAATTTATTCGGCGTAGCTCACTTTTACTTCCTCCACAAAATCAATTTCGGGATTAAGGATATCTAGAATTACATTTCTGATTGATTTCATCGGTGTTTCGAGAAGGCTTTTGGAGATAGCGTTTTCTTTGAATACCCGAAGGTTCTGTACGCCCTTCTGTACTTCCGCAAAACTCCAGATGCCACATTCTATGCTGTTATCAGGAAAATCGCCGGATTCCAGAATCGAATAGGCATACAGACTCAGCTGCATCGCCTGTTTGTTCTCTTCCTTTGAAAATAATCTTTCGGTTTTTTCGAAATCCTCTTCCCTTTTCGGGATATTGATAGCCAGATTTTTCGTTTTTGCGGTTTTATAATCAATGATGCGCAAATTACCGTTCAGCCGGTCGATGCGGTCAATGAAACCATAGAAAGCGACTTTATCTGTTTTTTCCTCATTCAGAAAAAAATCGATGTTTTCAAATTTATTTTCAACGGCAATGATTTCGATGGTGTTCCCGTTTTCCAGAAGTTTTCGGTCGTAATCAACAATGCTTTTAACAATCCGCTGTGCAATGGATTTGTGGATGTAATTGATACCGGTTTCGTAGAACTCAGTCTGGTGTCTGAGCTTTTCAATGGCTCCGTCAATGACTTTAAGCAGTGATTCCGGTGAAAATTCTAAATCATTTACAGATAGTGTTTTACCTTCTAATACTTCATAAATATCTTGAAGAGCGTAATGAACGAGATTCCCGTAACTGCGCTGCGAGAGTTCTTCTTCAATTTCTTCTGATTCCTTTGTATTCAGGATCTTCGTCAGATAAAAATCGACGGGATTGTACAGATAAGAAGTAAGGTGAGAAGCCGAAACCCGGGTCTTCCAGATCTCCAGTTTTTCCAGAACTTTTCCGGTTTTTTTGATCCGGATGGGATCTTTCTGAATCGGTTCGGTCGTGTTTTCAATGATCAGATGACGGATTTCGTGCGGACTTTCAAATTCCATCTGGGTGATGAACCGGCTTTTTTCTCCTGTATTGACTCCTGAACTTAAGGCGTTGTACAGCAGATGCACATTCTTCGAATCCTGAATCAGCCGGTAAAAATGATAGGCATAAATGCTGTCGTTTTCCAGGAAAGTATGAAGCTGGAAATGATTCCTGACCTCAAACGGGAGATACGTATTCTGCGAATTCCCCAGAGGCAGTTTCCCTTCATTTACCGAAAGCAGGATAATATTCTCAAAATTGAGAAGCCGGGTTTCCAGGAGCCCCATTACCTGTAGCCCCTGAAGCGGCTCGCCCTGGAAATCTATCGATTCTGAACTCAAAAGCTGATTGATGAGCACTTCCAAAGTCTCCATCTTCACCTCAAAGGAATACGGCGCGATCTGGTTTTTAATGATTTTGAAAATCTTCTCAAAATGCGAAACATTTTCATACTGAATGTCGTCCAGTTCCGTGAATTTCAGTTCGAAACAGAAACGGATCAGAAGGTCCAGAAACGCATTAACCGACTCAGGCTTTTCAAAAAGTGCGTAATAGGAAAGGTTTTGTAACGATTCCTTCAGCTGTTTCGCCGAGATATAAACGATATTTCGCTCCTCAATAAACGATTTGAAGTCAGCAATGATCTTTTTTTCACCATCGCTGTTCGGCAGTTCTTCCAGAACCGTCAGGACATCACTGTAATAGTAGGAGGATTTTTTCTTTTCCAGTTGCTTCTGCAGATAAAAAAGCTGTTTCACTGCCTGGCTAAACCCCAGGTTCTTCAGCGGAAATCCCATCGTAATGTTCAGGAATTCCACAGAACTGAGGGCATCAAGACTGGCCGGAAGAAGGTTTTCATCAAGAAGTACAACCGCCGTATTCGTCAGATGTTCATCGTTGATCTCCTTGAATATTTCCGGCAGGACCTTCGTCTGCGAAATATTCCCCGAAACTTCATAAACACTGATATTTTTGGGCTGTACAAAATCGTTTTCGATCCAGTGAAAACTCCTGCTATTGTTGAACTCCTTCCATTTCAGATGGTTTCTGAGAAAGATACCGGCTTCCTGTTTTTCGTCTTTAACGTAATATTCATCGGCCTGAAAAAAGACCTGTGCTTTGTCCCACTGCAAAAGGTTTTTTACAAGCTGTTCCTCGGCCGGGGTAAAGGCATTGAAACCGCAGAAAACAAATTTCCGGTCTGTTTGCTGGGCGAAATCACTGATTTTATCCTTTGCGGCTTTGTGGATCATTCCGGCAGTCGCATGGTTTTGTTCCTGAAGTTTTTCTTTGAGCAAAGGCAGGAATGCACTCATCTTCCGCCAGAAATTAAGGAATTTTTTCCTTGGTATTTCATCGGACTCCCCCAGGTTTTCGGACCAGTTCTTGATCCTTTCCTCATCAAACAGATATTCGAGGACCGCCTGGTCATCGTCTGAAAACTTCAGGATATCGTCCCAGTCTTTCAGAAGGGTCGGAAACCATTTCAGAAAAACCGAAAAATCTTCGGCAGGATGCTGTGTGCGGTAAACCTCATAGGCATACAACCAAAGAGGGATTCCCTGAAAGCTTTGCTTTCCGGCAAGCTCCTGTATCAGGTCTTCGATGGTGAAGAATTCAGGCAGAAAACCGGAATACTGCTTTTCCCTCAGTATTTTCTTGATGAAAACGATCGGTCTTTTTCCGGGTAAAACGATGCTGAAATCAGACAGATCCCCGCTTTGAGACAGCAGCTCGGTGACAATTTTATTCAAAAATTTCAAGATTCCTGGTATTGTTGGTATTTGTTGAGTTCTGCAGCGATGTAGGTGTTGAATTCCAACTGTTTTTCTTTATTGGTTCCGTGTCTGGTCTCACCGTCGTACCGGTCCTGGAATTTCTGATAATCGGCAAAATACCGGTTGTACAAAGGTTTGAAATACCGGTCGAAATCGCGTGAAGTCTTTATTTTTTCTGCGATTTCCTTGCGGAGTTTTCGGGCGAACAGTTCGGCGATATCAAAATGTTTCTGTTCATGGTTCAGCACTTCTTCATTGATCTTCAGGGGATCTTTCCATGATTTTTCCGGACTGAAAACGGTCTGCAGTTTGATATCGATCCTGGCGTTCGGATTGGTGGATTTCATTCCGGTATACATCCACCCGCAATAGGTATAGGCCACTACATTGTCGCCGCCGGTTTCGTTTTTAATGCCCTGGAAGTTCTCCCAAACCAGTGGCGCTCCTTCTTTCCAGAAGATTTTCTGGGCAGAGAGAAAATGGGTGAGCATTAAGGCCGTGATGATTAAAAATTTTTTTTTCATATTTGAATGTGCGGTTTATTGAGATAAAGTTCCCCAATTAGAAGCTTTTTACGCTTCGAGGTTAAATCAGGAACTGAAATTCCCTTTGGAAAGATAAACCACTTTCTTGGTTTCAAAGAATTCCTCTTCGAAATGATCCTTCAGATTGTGGATTTCGGCCCTTAAACCGGCGAGTTCCTCGCCCAGATCGCCGCCTTTCAGGTATAAAACACCGTTGTGTTTCGTGTTGAACTGCTCTTTTTCAAATTTACCCCTCAGCCACCGCAGAAAAACCGGCATCTGGGTGACCGCGCGGCTGACCACGAAATGAAATTTTTCCTTCAGGTCTTCAGCCCTGCCGTGAACGGCTTTTACGTTTTTAAGACCGATGGCTTCTGAAACTTCCTTCACGACTGTTATTTTTTTGCCGATGGAGTCGATAAGTGTGAATTCTGCTTCAGGAAACAGAATCGCAAGCGGAATTCCCGGAAAACCGCCGCCCGTGCCGATGTCCAGAACTTTCGTTCCCGGCGCAAACGCCATTATTTTCGCAATCCCGAGAGAGTGGAGAATGTGTTTTTCATACAGGGAATCCAGGTCTTTCCGGGAAATGACGTTTATTTTTTCATTCCATTCCGCATAAAGGCCTTCAAGAGCTGCAAACTGCATTTTCTGATCATCGGTAAGATTGGGGAAATATTTTTCGAGGAGTTCGACTGCCATTGGTTTTTAATTTTCACAAATTTAAAAAAACAAGTTCACAATTTTGAAGAAAAAATTATCTTTGAAAAAATGAAATTACACATGCAGAAATATTCAGACCGGGTCAATCGGTTAAGCTTTTCGCAGACTTTTGTGATGAGCAACAAGGTAAGGGAAATGAAGGCCCGCGGAATTGATGTCATCAGTCTTACCCTCGGTGAACCCGATTTTGATGTCCCCGACAATATTAAAGAAGCCGCTTTCGACGCGATCAACAGTAATTTCAGCCACTACTCGCCTGTTCCCGGATTTCTCGATTTGCGGGAAGCCATCTGTGAAAAACTTCAACGCGACAACAATCTGGAATATCTTCCTTCCCAAATCTGCGTATCCAACGGTGCGAAACAGGCCATCCTGAACGTTCTGGCTACCGTCATCAATGATGGTAACGAAGTGATTCTGCCGGCTCCGTTCTGGGTCAGCTACGATGAAATGGTCAAAATGATGGGTGGAACTTCGGTTTTTGTGGAAACATCCATTGAGACCGATTTCAAGATGACCGCTGAACAGCTGGAAAAAGCCATCACACCGAAAACCAAGGTCCTGATGTACAGTTCGCCCTGCAATCCGTCCGGAAGTTTCTACCGACACGAGGAACTGGAACAGATTGCCAATGTGGTCGCGAAATATCCCCAGATCACGATTATTTCCGATGAAATCTATGAATACATCAATTACGACGGGAAACATACTTCGATTGCGGAGTTCCCGCAGGTTTATGAGCAGACGGCCGTCATCAACGGCATGTCCAAAGCTTTTGCGATGACGGGATGGCGGATCGGTTATTCAGCCTGCCCGGACTGGCTCGCGAAAGGCTGCGAGAAAATCCAAGGACAGATGACCAGCGGCGCCAATACAATGGCCCAGAAGGCTTCTGTTACCGCTTTAAAAACTGATCCGTCTAAATACCGTTATATGATTGAGGAATTCAGAAAAAGACGCGATCTGGTGTACGGACTAATGAAAGAAATTCCCGGTTTCAGGGTGAATTATCCGGAAGCGGCATTTTACTTTTTCCCGGATATTTCCCATTATATCGGTAAAACCCTGAACGGGACGCTCATTAACGATGCGGATGATTTTGCCATGTTCCTCCTCGACCATGCACATGTTGGTGCGGTAGGTGGTGTTTCCTTCGGAAATCCGGACTGCATCCGCTTTTCCTACGCGGCTTCCGAAAAAGACCTGAAAGAAGCCATGAGGCGAATTAAAGAATGTCTCGAGAAATTTTAATCACTTTTATTTAAATCCGGTTCTCAGAGCCGGATTTTTTAATAGAGAATATAAAAGACAATGAATCCTTATTATAGATTTTATTAATTAGATATTGTTGTTTCGATAGACAAATCATACTACTTTTGCACCAGAAAATTAAACAACTAAACAATAAAAAATTATGTCATTAGTAGGAAGAAAATTCCCCAATGTTGCGGTAGATGCAATGAGTGAAATGGGAGATGATTTAAGGATCAACATCTTTGAAGAAGCGACGAAAAACCATCAGAAAGTCTTGTTGTTCTGGTACCCGAAAGATTTTACTTACGTGTGCCCGACTGAACTTCACGCTTTTCAGGAAGCGCAGGAAGAATTTAAAAAAAGAAATACAGTAATCATCGGGGCGTCATGCGACACGAACGAAGTGCATTTTGCCTGGCTGAACACCGCAAAAGAAAACGGCGGAATCGAAGGGGTGACCTATCCGATCCTGGCCGACACGCACCGTCAGCTCGCGAATCTTTTGGGAATTGTGGATCAGGATTTTGATTATGATGCAGAAGGAAACGAAAGTTTCAGCGGTTCGAATGTGACGTACAGAGCCACGTACCTGATCGATGAAACCGGAAAGATTTTCCACGAAGCAGTGAATGATATGCCTTTGGGAAGAAATGTGAAGGAATTTTTAAGACTGATTGATGCCTACACGCACGTTCAGAAACACGGTGAAGTGTGCCCTGCAAACTGGGAAGAAGGAAAAACGGCAATGAGTGCGGACAGCAAATCAACCGCCGATTATCTGGCCAATCACACGAATTAATTGAAGAGTTCATTTAAAAATTAAGAAAATGTACACAGAATTAGCAGAAGATCAGTTAAAGGAAATTGTAGCGGGTAACCAGAAGGTGGTGGTTCAGTACGGCGCGACATGGTGCGGTAACTGCCGGATCATGAAGCCGAAGTTCAAAAAACTGGCGGCGGAAAACGATGCCATCCCTTTTTATTATGTGGATGCAGAAAAACTTCCGGAAAGCAGAAAACTGGCGAAAGTGGATAATTTACCGACTTTTGCGGTATTCATCAACGGCGAACTAGCAGATCAGGTGCAGACCAATCAGGCCGAAAGCCTCAACGAACTTTTTAACCGGTTTCAGTCATGAAGTTGCCCATCATCAGACAGTTGTATCAGACGCAGACGCCTGAAAACCTCGAAAAAACACTCGAAGTGCTGGAATCTTTTTCAGAATTCCGCGGAACTACCGAAGAGGACCTCAACGTGGTCGGGGAACTCATTACCGGAATCTGCGGCGCCCTGGAAGTCCACAGCAAAGTAAAGGACGGAATGACCGAACGGGATGCCCTGAACGGTTTTGCCCAGAAAGTTTTAGGGTCGATTGACCGCTAAACACTAAATGTAAATAAACAAAGGACTTCATCGCTGAAGTCCTTTTTATTTTTTGAATTTGTTTCGATTGGATTAAACGAGTTCCAGAAACCGCATCGTATCCACATCATCCGCGTAAGTGTCCAGACCGGGATTTTGCGCTTCTCCGAACGGAACGGATTCCAGGCCCAGTTCGGGTTTTGCGACAACCGCCTGGATGTTTTCCTGATTTTCGGCGATAAAGGCCTGTACTTCACCGAGCGTTTTATACCGTGTAAAATTGAGGACTGAAAGCGGTGAAAACAAACTTTCATCTTCTTTCAGCATGACGAAATTATTGTCCCAGAACAGGTCGCGGTTCAGCAGGTTGATGGCGCGGTTGTAATCGTAATTGTTCGCGTATTTGTGATGGTTGATGATGTCCTTGAAATGCAGGAAGTTCTCAAATAACCGGTCGATCTTGAACGCTTCCGGAATCAGGATTCTCGTCACATTCCTGCACCCCAGCCCGAAATACCGGAAAATATCCTCTGCCAGAAGCTGCAGTTCTGCCTCACTTTCATCGCCTTTTAAAACCGCTATAGAAGTTCTGTTTTTACGGATAATGCTCAGGTGGTTTTTAAAGTAGTATTCCAGATACCGCGCGGTATTGTTGCTTCCCGTGGCAATGACGGCATCAAAATCCTCCAGCCGGTCCACCAGTTCGAACGGAACAGTTCCTTCTGAAAATTCATTCCATTTCTTCAGTAAGAAAGGAAGCATCAGCTTATCCTTAGACGAAAGTTTGATCACCGGAATATGGTTGCTCAGCACCACGCAGATCACATCATGGAATCCCACCATTGGGATGTTTCCAGCCAGGATCAGTCCGACTTTTTTAGAGGTTTTGGAGATCTTGTAACTGGCCAGCCAGTTTTTAATATTTTCTTCCTTCAAGAGACCGGCCCATTGCCGAAGCGCAAACCGCTGATTCTCCTGGGTGAACCAAGGATTCTCCATTTCACATGTTCTCAGCAGTGCAGAAAAGGCTTCATCTTCTTCACTGAAATGTCCAGGATCGGCATCCAGATATTTTTTAATGTAATCGCTGAGCTGACAGAGTCCTGAAATGTGCTTTTCGGTATTCATGAGGAAAGGGCTAAAAATTGAAAGTCCGCATGTGCGGCGTTTTGTCCCGCAAAATTACGGAATTGATTTTCCTTGGGCAAACGGAGGCGTCAGTCTGAAATAACAGTATCTCGTTTTTTCTTTATTCTTTTCTCTTTATTCTTTACTCTCACCCGCCCAACAACTAACGAACTCAAAGCTCCTCCTTCTTCAGCTCCTCAAACTTCGCCGTCATCGTGGGGTTGCCCCGCGTCAGTTTCTTGATGGTCAGGTCATCCGCTTTGTTGTTAGCCAGCCTCAGGTTGTTTTCGGAAGACAGCAGGGCGTCTTTGGTTTTCTGCAGATGGTCGATGGTCTTGTCGATTTCCTCAATGGCCGTCTTGAATTTGCGGCTCGCCAGTTCATAATTCTTCGCAAAGCCTTCCTTGAAGTGAGTCTGAACAGTTTTTAATAATTTCTTTTTGAAGATGAAATGAAAAAACCATTAAAATCAGAAATGAGGAAATCATTTCGGTGATCATTAAAAATCGAAATACTTTGCAAATTCTTTCAGAATATTTCCTGAGAAATGGATTTATTTTTTAAATCTGTTCGCATATTTCTTTGCCTAATCTTGGATAATCCTGAGCTGAATTCCAGGCAAAAGCAAAGCAAAAAGCAAAACCGATAATTTATTGCATACTCCTTTTAACACAGTGTTTTTTATAATGTCGTCTCATGGTTGAGCATTTCAATCAGCAGATTTTAATATAATATCCCGAAATAACGTTGAGAAAATGTTCCTAAATTTCAAGCCATAGGCAGGTGTATATACCATTTTCATTCTGCTCATGGTGTAGATGCTGGTGACCAATAGTGTAAATACGAATTGCTACGATACGCCATGGAGTTCTAGCGCGACGTGATTTCCTTAACGCTCCGGAAGACCAACTGAATAGATAAATCAATTCTGCAAATGCTTAAAAGTCGGTATTGCTTCCAAAATAAATTTGGTTTTCGTGGAAAAACAACACTGCCCAGTTCAGGCTTTGGTCCATTATAGTTAAGTCATCTGAAACACCGTAATAGAAACTGTCGAAATATTTTACGACAAGATTCCACGGAACGATCATGGCGTCCGTCTGGTCCCAGGAAAGAAATACGGGCTTGTCAAAAGGAAGTCCGCGTTGATACAGCCATTTTTTTATTTCCTTTTCGTTGCCGTCTGAAATTCTTATGTGGTCAGTTGTCTTAAAGAAGCCTTTTGTAAAGGGTACGTCGTGATGCAAACCTGCGGTTGAAATATAGTCGTTCAAAAATTCTGCAGCTTCTTGGTCTAACGGTTTCAGCTGTTCAAGATCTTGGCCAGGTAACATGTCATAATTCTCTTCCGTAAAACGCCATTTTCGCCCAAAGCCCTCCATTGGAATTACGTGTTGAAATATGCTCTCAAAGTCTACGCTCATTTGTCGTTTCTTTAGTGGTCCTTCGTATTCTTCAATTACTTGCTTTTAATGGTCTGCCCATTTTAGTCCGGTTAAATGGATATAAGAGTTCTGACATTTAAACCGACATGCAGCAAAGCATTTGCCATATTGCTTGTCAGCTTTTTGCTTTTATGAGTTCAATCTACTGTCCTGTGTATACTTGGTCGCCATACGGAGGATAAATTTAGAGTTTATTCTGTTTTATTAGGTTCTTATATGCTGTTCTGATAAATCCAGTAATTGCAACAAATCCAATTCCTGCAATTAGCCGATAATTCTTAAAAATATTGTCCGGAAATAGGTTGGTCAAAGCGATGATTAAGACCGCCAGGCTTAAAATCCAAATGATGGCTAAAGCGATCAAAGTAATTTTTTTCATAGGGTTAAAATCTGCATCTGTTCTCTGTCGTTCTGTTTTTATTATGTAGGCTAAGAAATAAGTTAAGAAGTTTGAGGTATTTAAACATTGTTGAAAATGAATTTTATTAATTTGATGGAGATTATTGCTTTCAGGTAAGACAGCTGATTCCAGTAAATTTACATTTGATGCTGTTTTTTGCAGCAGCCACTAAAATCGTAAATATACACATTGCACCAATACGCTGGTACGCTATCTTTACTTTTTCTGGGTGCAACCTCCTGTTTCCTGTATTTTTTCACACATTTACCCTCTACCCATTTGTAAAAAGGATACCGAAGGTTGAGCATACCTGAAGCCAGTCTGGTGCCAGTCTACTCCCAGTCTATTGCCACTTAAAGGCAGGGATAAAACAAATATAACGTTACCGGATTCATAAAAATGGTAATCGCTTAACCATTACATTACCACATCAGCTTCACTGTCACCATTCACAGTCCAGAAATAACTGAATCGCAGACCAATCATTCAAAATTCATCATCCTAAATTCACCATTCGCAATCACAACGTTTATTTCGCAATTCATGCGTCGTAAAATCAGTCCCATGCGCAGAATTTTCTTTATCTTTGTACCAATTTAAAATAAAATCTAGCAATGGCTATCAGAATAACAGATGAATGTATAAATTGTGGCGCGTGTGAACCGGAATGTCCGAATAATGCGATATATGAAGGCGCTGTAGACTGGAAGGCATCCGAAGGGACTGCCCTGAAAGGGAGAGTAGTGATGAAATCGGGTTTAACAGTTGATGCTGATGCTCCTCAGGAACCGGTAAGTGATGATGTCTATTTCATTGTCGCCGATAAATGCACCGAATGCATGGGCTTTCATGAAGAGCCTCAGTGTGCCGCCGTTTGCCCGGTAGACTGCTGTATTCCGGATGAGGATCATGTGGAATCAGAAGAGAGCCTGCTCGCCAAAAAGGAATTTCTGCACGGAGAATAAACCATTCTGCTCATCTTTCACGGTGAGCATTTTTTTTAGTATTTTTACCCTGATAATTAAAAGCCGCAGCCGCGGACTTCTGCAAAAAATTAAAATATGAGCAAAAAACACAATTTCAGTGCGGGTCCATGCATACTTCCTCAGGAAGTTTTTCAGAAATCTGCAGAAGCCATTCTGGATTTCAACGGAATGGGTCTTTCACTCCTCGAAATTTCCCACCGCAGCAAAGAATTTGTCGCCGTGATGGACGAAGCCAGAGCGATTGTAAAACGCCTGATGAAATTGGGTGATGATTATGAAGTGCTGTATCTGGGCGGGGGTGCAAGTCTCCAGTTTTTAATGGTTCCGTTCAACCTCATGAAGTCGGAAAACGGCAAAGCGGCCTACGTAGATACCGGAGCCTGGGCAGCGGCGGCTATAAAGGAAGCGAAAAAAATGGGACCTGTTGATGTGTTAGGTTCTTCAAAAGCCGACAATTATTCCTTTATTCCCAAAGATTTCAAAGTAGGCAGCGAATATGATTATTTTCACTGTACCTCCAACAATACGATTTTCGGAACGCAGATGAGATCCTTTCCTGAAGTGGATACCCTCATGGTCTGCGACATGAGTTCCGACATCTTTTCAAGGGTCATCGATTTTTCAAAATTCGACCTGATCTACGCGGGAGCCCAGAAAAACATGGGTCCGGCCGGCGTGACGCTCGTGGTGGTGAAGAAAAGCATCCTGGGAAAAACAGGACGCGATATTCCTTCCATCCTGGATTATGCGCTTCATATCGATAAGGAATCGATGTACAATACCCCACCGGTTTTTCCGGTTTACGCTTCGCTTTTAACACTTCAGTACCTGGAGAAAAACGGCGGAATCGCTGCAGCGGAAGCCAGAAATGAAGCGAAAGCAAGGCTTCTGTACGATGAGATCGACAGAAATCCTCTTTTTGAAAGCTTCTGCGTGAAAGAAGACCGCTCGCTGATGAATGTTTCGTTCCGGTTACTCGACGAAACCAAAAAAGAGGCATTCGACACTGCCTGGAAAGCTGCCGGGATCAGCGGACTGAATGGACACCGGAGTCTTGGCGGCTACAGAGCGAGTCTCTATAACGCCCTGCCGATCGAAAGTGTGCAGGTTTTGGTAGATGTGATGAAAAATCTGAAATAAGTAACAAGAGTCAAATTTTTAAACTGTTATCTGTAAATTACGGGATTGATTTATGAAAGTTTTAGCCAACGACGGGATCGCTGATTCCGGAAAAGACATGTTAATTGACGCAGGAATTGAACTGCTGGAAACGAAAGTTTCCCAGGAACACCTGATCGGTTTCATCAACGAAAATCAGGTGGATGTGCTGCTCGTCAGAAGCGCCACCAAAGTCAGAAAAGATATTTTAGAGGCCTGCCCAACCCTGAAAATTGTGGGAAGAGGCGGCGTCGGAATGGACAATATTGATGTGGAGCATGCCATTGACAAAGGAATTTATGTCATCAACACGCCGAATGCCTCCTCACGGTCGGTAGCCGAAATGGTTTTCGCCCATTTCTTCTCTCTCGCCAGATTCCTTCATGAATCCAACCGGCTCATGCCGCTGGAAGGCGACACCCATTTCAGCGCCCTTAAAAAATCATTCTCGAACGCTGTTGAACTTGAAGGGAAAACTTTGGGGGTGATCGGTTTTGGCGGAATTGGAATGGAAGTCGTTAAGATGGGAATTTCACTCGGCATGAAAGTGAAAGTGCTTACGAGAAAACCCCGCAAGAAAAAAATTACTCTGGAGTTTTTCGACGGTCAGAAAGTGGATTTTGAAATCAGTTCTACCGATGATCTGAATGAATTTCTGAAAGAAGCCGATTTTATCAGCATCAATACCCCGAAAACTTCCGAATACATTTTAGATACCCCGCAGTTTGAAAAAATGAAAGATGGTGTCTTTATCGTCAACACTGCAAGAGGTGGTGTTCTGAATGAAGTGGCCCTACTCGATTTCATTGAGTCCGGAAAAGTTGCCGGCGCAGCTTTGGACGTTTTCGAGAACGAACCAAGTCCTGAACTGCCGCTTCTGATGAATCCGAATCTTTCACTTTCGCCTCATGTCGGCGGAAATACAGTGGATGCACAGGAAAAAATCGCTGCCGAACTGGCTGTTCAAATTATTGATATTAAAAAGAAATTAAAGATATAACATGCCTATTTTTAAACCTTTTCGCGGGATCAGACCCAACGAGGATTTCGTTGAGGTCTTCCCTACCCATCCTTTAGACAATTTCACGCAGGAAGAAATTGCCAAAAAAGCACAGGAGGATTCGTCTTATGTGCAGATGATCAAGCCTTATGTGGTGAGCAAATCAAAGGATATCGACCGGAATCTGAGAAAGGTAAGAAGCAATTTCGAAGAACTTCTGGAAGATAAGAAGCTCGTTCAGGATTCCTCATCCTACTACCTTTATGAGCAGATAAAACCTGACAAAACGGTATTCCGCGGACTGTTGGGACTGGTTTCGGTAGAGGATTTCTGGAGCGGAAAGATTAAAAGGCATGAAAGCACCATTCCTCAGAAAAAACAGAAACTCGCCCATTATCTGGATAAGGTAAACCTTCAGGCAGAGCCTGTTTTGCTGACATATCCGGCCAATTCAAAAGTGGAACTGTTGATGAACCATGAAGAAAAAAATGTTCCTCTCCTCAGTTATCACGACAGCAAAGGCATCAAGCACAAGCTCTGGAAGATCGATAACCGTCTCAAGATGCAGCAGTTCAAGGAAGTGCTGGATCAGGTAGATTCATTCTATATTGCCGACGGCCATCACCGCATCGGCTCCACAGCCCTGAATTCCAGAATGCATAAGGAAAGGAACAAAAAACATACGGGAACAGAACCGTATAATTTTGTTTTCAGTTTCATTGTTTCAAATCAGTCCATAAAAATACATGATTACAACAGGGTCGTGAAAGACCTGAACGGTTTAACCACCGAACAGTTTCTTCAAAAACTCGAAAAATCATTCAACATTCACGAAAAGGGAGCTACCCTCTATTATTCGTCTCAAAAATTTCACATTTCTATGTATCTGGATGGTAAATTTTATTCGCTGCATGTGAAACACCATCTTCGGTCGCCGGAAATGTCTTTGGATAATCTGGACCATCATCTCCTCGAAAAATACATCCTTCAGGACATCCTGCAAATTGAAAATACCGACAGTTCCGATAAAATAAGCTATGTAAAGGGAAGTTCAAATATGGACGGAATCATTAAAATGAAAGATACTGTTGACACGGGCGATTTTAAAGTCGGTTTCGGCATTTATCCGGTCAGTTTTAACGACATGATCAAGATTTCGGACCTGAAGCTCATCATGCCTCCGAAATGTACCTATATCGAACCAAAACTCATCACCGCACTCGTTATGTACGACATGAAATAGCATTTTTATAAAATTTTTTTATACATTTAGCATTACCAAACTAAAGTTTAATGAAGAAACTGCTCACCTTACTTCCACTCTTTTTGGGTGGATTTTTCTTTTCCCAGAGAAAACCGGTTCAAAAGATCTCTTATCCTGTAGAATTCAAGAAAATTTCTGATGAGATTTTGCTCAACAGCAATTCCTATGAAAATCTAAGAGAACTTACCAAGCAGGTAGGCCCGCGCTTTAGTGCTACTACGGGTTATGAGAAAGCTGTGGTCTGGGCTGAAAAGAAACTGAAGGAAGCCGGCGCCGAGAACATCTGGAAACAGGAAGTGGTGGTTCCGGTCTGGGAACGCGGACGCGAATCTTTACAGATCAAAACGTCAGGCGGAAAATGGCAGAGCCTTAAAATGCTTTCTTTGGGCAGTTCAGAAGGCACCGGTGGCAAAGACCTGGAAGGCGAAATTCTGCTTGTAAAAAGCATTCAGGAATTTAATACCCTAATGTCGAAAGATGTAAAAGGAAAGATTGTATTCTTCAATTATCCGTTCGACCAGAGCATTGTGAATACTGCTGATGCGTACATGCTGGCCGGAAAATACCGCTGGTCTACCCCGTCTCTGGTTGGAAAGCGAGGCGCGAAAGCCGTGATCACAAGATCCCTTACATCCGCCTTTGACGATGTTCCCCATACCGGAAGCATGTATTATGATCAGGACGATAAAAACAGGGTTCCGGCCATTTCCATAAGCGCCAAAGCTGCCGATGAACTGGAGAAAAGTTTAGGCAAACAGAAAGTTTTTGCCAAAATCAATACCACTTCAGGCACCAAAGGCGAAATGATCAATCATAATGTTTTTGGCGAGATTCCCGGCAATAAGGATAAAAGTGTCATCGTGATCGGAGCCCATCTCGACTCCTGGGACATCAGCGAAGGCGCGCACGACAACGGGGCCGGTGTGGTGCAGTGTCTGGAGGTGCTGCGGGCTTTCAGGAAACTCAATATCGAAAATAACCATACGATCCGCGTTGTGCTATATGCCAATGAAGAAAACGGCGTACAGGGCGGCGAAACCTACGCAGCGCAGGCAAAAAAGAAAGGGGAAAAACATATTTTCGCCATCGAAAGCGATGCAGGCGGATTCTCCCCGCGCGGAATATCTCTCGACATGATTCCGCAGCGAAGAAGGCTGGTTTTCGCCTGGAAAGACTATTTCCTTCCGTACGGTGTTTATGATTTTGACCAGACCTATGCGGGACAGGACATTCTTCCCCTCAAGAAACTTGATGTTCCCCTGGCCGAACTCGTTCCGGATATGCAGCGGTATTTCGACATCCACCATACAAGCGAAGATACTTTTGAAAAAGTAAACCGCCGCGAACTCATGCTCGGTGCCGTGACGATAGCCCAAATTGTTTATATGATTGATAAAAACTGGTAAAAAATGAGAAAAATCACTGCAGTCGCAGCATTACTGATTACCCTTCCCTTTTTTGGACAGACAAAAGCCGACTCCCTGCTGTTCAGCAGGATAGCTGATGAAATGCTGACCCATGGTAAGGCATATGAAGACCTGCGGGATCTGACCAAAAATATCGGACACCGCTTAAGCGGCTCAGAAGCCTATGAAAAATCGGTGATCTGGGCGCAGAAAAAACTTCTGGAAGCAGGTGCTGATAAAATCTGGCTTCAGAAAGTGAAAGTTCCGGTTTGGGTCAGAGGCGAAGAAACGCTCCAGGTAAAAACCGATAACGGAAAATGGCGTAAAATACGTTTCCTGTCTCTTGGCAATTCCGAAGGAACCGGTGGAAAGGATCTGGTGGGGGAAATCATCGTCGTGAAAAGCAAAGCGGAATTCGACCAGCTGACCCCGGCACAGGTAAAGGACAAGATTGTACTGTTTAATTATGCCTTCAATCAGAAATTCATTTCAACCGGCCAGGCTTATGGCGACGCAGGCGTTTACAGGCGCTCCGCTGCATCCTGGGTGGCAGAGAAAGGAGGAAAGGCCGCCATAATCCGGTCCCTGACTTCTGCTTTCGATGATGTTCCACATACGGGTTTGATGCGATATGATAATCCACTCAAAAAAATTCCGGCCGCTGCCATTGGGGCAAAGACCGCTGATGAGATTGAGAACCTGGTGAAAAACCATAAAATCACAGTAAAACTAAATTCCAACTGCACCATGAAAGGCGAGAAAGACAGCTTTTCGGTGTTCGGGGAACTTACCGGTAAAAAAGATAAAAGTGTTATAGTCGTGGGCGGACATTTGGATTCCTGGGACGTGGGGGAAGGTGCTTCTGATGACGGTGCAGGAATCGTACAGTCGATCGAAGTGCTTAGGACATTCAAAAATCTTGGAATTGCGAACAACCATACCATTCGGGTCGTATGTTTTGCCAATGAAGAAAATGGCGTCCGCGGCGGAAACACCTATGCCAAGGTTGCTGAGGACATCAATGAAAAACATCTTTTTGCCATCGAAAGTGATGGCGGAGGATTTACCCCGCGCGGAATTGCCCTGGAGATGGAAGAAAGCAAAAGAGCAATGATCAGATCCTGGGCACCGCTTTTTGAGCCATACGGCGTGCACAATTTCTCCCTGCAGTATTCAGGGACCGATGTAGAGCCGATGCATGCAAAAATGAATGTCCCGACTGCAGAACTGGTTCCGGATTCTCAGCGCTATTTTGACATCCACCATACAGAAGAAGACACTTTCGAAAAGGTGAACCGCCGTGAACTGCTTTTGGGTGCCGTAACCATGGCGCAGATCATTTATATGATTGATAAAAACTGGTAGCAATTCTGGCTGTAAGCCGTATGCGGTAAGCATTAATCTTTGCGTTCTTTTTACCTGATCCTTTTTGCTTTTCCCTGTTGCCTACTGCTTATTGCCTACTGCCATTCGCTTTTTACTTTTTACTTTTGCCCTGACTCTTGGTTCTTGGCTGTAGGCTGCAGGCTGTAAGCATTAAGCTTTACGCTCTTTTTACCTGATCCTTTTGCTTTTCCCTGCTGCCTTTCGCTTCTTACTTGGCTCTCGTCTCTTAGTTCCCGTATACAAAAAAACGCATCTCCTAAAAGATGCGTTTTTTTTATCGTTGAAATTTCTTATTTCACTTTAACAAGTTCCACTTCGAAGATCAGCCATGCATTTGGCGGAATCACTCCACCTGCACCTCTTGCTCCGTAACCTAAGTCAGAAGGAATCAGGAATGTTGCCTGGTCACCTTCGTTCAGAAGAAGGATTCCTTCGTCCCATCCTTTGATCACCTGGCCGGTTCCTACAGGAAATTCAAGCGGTTCCCCTCTTTTGAAGGAATTGTCGAACTCAGTTCCGTTCGTCAGTTTTCCGACGTAATGAACGGAAACAATATTTCCTTTCTCTGCTTTTTTTCCTGAACCTTTTTTGGTGATTTTATACATGAGCCCTGAAGCGGTGGTCTGCATTCCGGCTTTAAGGTCCTCGAGTTTTTTAGCAGCTTCTGCTTCTGCTTTTTCAGCCTGGGCTTTGTTGTTGGCAGCAATTTTACCTTTACCTTCGGTGAAGATTTTTGCAGCATCATAACCTTTGTACTCGTCGCCTTTACTGAAGATCAGCACTTTTTCCAGAACAATATCGGTCTTCGGTTTGTCCTGAGAGCCTTTTTCAACATTGGCAATCGCATCAATTACGTCATCACCTTTCACAACTTTCCCGAAGATGGTGTGTTTGCCGTCTAACCAAGGAGTGGCAATTTCCGTAATGAAAAACTGGGAACCGTTTGAATTCGGTCCGGAGTTAGCCATTGACAGAATTCCTTTGCCGGTGTGCTGCAGGTCATTCTTTTCGTCATCGAATTTATAACCCGGATCACCCATTCCTGTTCCTTTAGGATCGCCTCCCTGAATCATGAAATCCTTAATGACTCTATGGAAGATTGTTCCGTCGTAGAAAGGGACTCCTTTCGCTTTGGCTTTGTTCTCAATCTTTCCCTCAGCAAGACCAATGAAATTGGCAACGGTTACCGGTGATTTCTTATCTTCAAATTTAACAATCAGATTTCCTTTTGAAGTCTGAAGATTTGCATAAAGGCCGTCGTTCAGACCTTCATAAGTTTCTTTGTTTACATTCATTTTTTTATAAATTGGGGTACAGCTCAGCAGCGAAATACTTGCAAGAGCTAAAATTATATTCTTTTTAAAATTCATAGGTTAAAATTTTCTTTAAAACTGTGGCGAAAATACGGATTTAACCTAACATATAAAAGCAAAAAAAGCCGGAAAACAATCCGGCTTTCAATATTTTAAATGGTTTTAAACTGTTTCCAGGATTTCATTTTTAACCAAAACTCTCCAACCGAAAGTGTCTTCTGCATTGTTGGTCTGGATATCAACCAGATCTTTCTGAAGTGAAAGTGCAAAACTTTCTTCAAGTGATAAAAGCGGAAGCTGCAGCTTCTCTCCTTTGTAACCCAGTGCTTTAAAAACACTCGTTACAACGGCTGTACCTACTCCCCAAACTTCTTTCAGACTTCCGTCTTTATGGGCTTCCACAACTTGTTTTACTGAAACCGGCTCCACTTTTAATTCAATACCGCGTTTTTTGGCAAGCTGAATAAAACTGTCTCTGGTAATCCCGTCGAGGATTTTTTCTGAAGTCGGAGGCGTATAGATCGTATCGTTGATTCTTACAAAAACATTCATCGTTCCGCTTTCCTCGAAATATTCGTGAGTGGCATCATCGGTCCAGATAATCTGTTCGTAACCCTCTTCGTTTGCCAGCTGCGTAGGGTAAAAAGAAGCAGCATAGTTTCCGGCTGCTTTGGCAGATCCCACTCCGCCGCTCGCCGCTCGTGAGTAAAAATCAGAAATCTTAACAGAAACCGGCTCTGTATAATAACTTTTCGCCGGAGTAGCCACGATGGCAAACATATATTTGCTCGAAATCTTTGCTTTAAGCGCTTCTTCCGTGGCAAAAATAAGCGGACGGATATATAAAGACATGCCTTCCCCTTGCGGAATCCAGGCTCTGTCCAGGTTCACCAAAGCTTTCAGGCCGTCGATAAACATTTCCCTTGTAATTTCCGGTATGGCAAGACGTGCTGCGGATTTGTTAATTCGCTCAAAGTTTTTTTCAGGTCTGAACAGAAAAACTTCACCGTCTTTATCTTTATAAGCCTTCATTCCCTCAAAACATGCCTGACCATAGTTCACACCCATCATCGCAGGCGAAAACGGAAGCGGACCGTATGGTACCAACTTTACCTCTCCCCATTTCCCGTCTTCAAATTCACAGATGACCATGTGATCAATGAAGGTATTTCCAAATGAAAAGTTATTCGGATCGAAACTGGAAATTCTGGGGTTTTCTGATTTTTGAATTATCATTTTTAAAAATTTTTATGATGTTCTACAAATTTAATATAATTTTTTAAATATAAAAATTTTAGATTAAATTTGGACAAAAATAGCGTGAAAAGAGAAATTAAAATAACGAATGACGGTAGTAAAACGTTATTTATCAATGATTTAAATGAAAGTTATCACTCCCATCATGGTGCCCTGCAGGAAGCTTTACATGTCTTTATTGATAATGGATTGATATTAATTAAAAATTGTGAAATTAATATTTTAGAACTCGGTTTTGGAACAGGTCTGAATGTTTTGGTGACTATTAATGAGTTTTTAAAAACTGATAAATATCATAAAATTAATTACTTTTCACTGGAGAAATATCCCATAAATGATTATGAAATATCAGAATTGGGTTATGAGCGCCTATTTGGAAGTACTCAGACGGTGGATATTTACCGTCATATTCACGCTGCGGAATGGGAGGTTCCGGTAGAAATTATTTCCGGTTTTAACCTTACTAAAATAAAATGTGATTTTTTCGAGCTTGAAAACCTTCAGCTCCCGCCAATTGATCTGGTGTATTTCGACTGCTTTGGAGCCCGGGTTCAGCCCGATCTGTGGGAAAAACCTCTTTTCGAAATGGTATCCGAAAAGATGAAGAAACATGGTTTATTGACCACCTATTCCTCGAAAGGAAGTGTCCGGAGGATTTTAGAAGCCCTCGATTTTGACGTGCAGAAAAAGCCCGGACCTCCCGGGAAAAGAGAAATGATCAACGCCGTAAAAAAGTAATTTGGTTTTTTTATCTTAGCAATGATTAACATACTACAATGATCGATAAACTGAATGTCCGGATCTATGCCTGTGTTTTAAAAGACCGCAAAGTCCTCACCCTTTTTGAAGAATATGCCGGAGAACCGCTGATGAAATTTCCGGGTGGTGGTCTGGAATTTGGCGAAGGAATCCATGACTGCCTGCACCGCGAATTTGAGGAAGAACTGAATGTAAAAATAAAAATCCTGGATCATTTATATACCCAGGAAAATTTTCAGGTGTCCAGATTCCGGGAAAATGAACAGCTTCTGACCGTTTATTTTACCGCCGAAATTATTGATGAAAATGAATTTCTTATTTTAGATCCGTGCATCGAAAGAACGGAATGGATTTCCATCGATTCGGAGGAAAATCCTTTTCCCTTGCCGATTGATCAGATTGCTTTTGAAAAACTGAAAGAACGTTTTCTATAAAATCTCATTCAGAATTTTCGCCAGTCTTAAACCGCCATACAACAGCTGACGCTCAAGTACCGGTTCGAATTTATAATTGTAATCGTAGGCGTATGAAGCTTCAGGAACGGAATTGAAATAAATCTTATTGGCAATTTTCTGACTGTCGTAAAGCCATTCTTCCAGCGTTCCGGCCTGAATGCTTTTCACTTCATCTTCAGATTTCACATCCAACACCTGAGCAAATTCCGTAAAACTGTAGTTCTGGAAATCGACCAGTTTGGAATCCCAAAGCGAATGCAGATTGGTATTGTCCCCAAAAAACTTCAGTTTAATCCTGTTTCCACCCAAATCCTTTGCTTTCCCAACATGTAGCGGCTGTGCGGCATCGCCCATCAGATGAATCAGAAAACGCAGCGCAACTTCCCGATCCTGTTTTGGAGTGTTTTTGTTTTTGATCTGCTCAGACAGGGCTTTAATCTGGGTATAAAGATTGGGAGCCTGCTGCGCACGCAGGCTGTCTGAAAACATTTTGAAATTCGGCTGTGGATTGATGTTGACATAATGCCATTTGTCGGTTGCCTTCCAAACCCCTGTAGTATCAGATTTAATATTATCCGGCCAGTTCGCCCAGTACGCCAGTTTCTGATCCCCAATCATTTTTTTCAGATTTCTTTTTGCTTTGGCGGAGAGGTGATTCTGTGCGATTTCTGCAACGACGCGGTGGCCTATTGTTCCCCACGAATATCCAAAATTGAAAGTCAGTAAAAAAAGGAGAATGATGGTGTTTGAAAGGATTTTGTTCATTTATTTTTTAATTTTAAAAGTCATATAGCCAGGGTATGGTTGCAGATAACCTGCGTTCCAGTTGCTCTGCAGCAGTGATTCCAGATATTCATCCGTACGGTTTACATGGGGATCATAAGGAATTTTTATATCTACATTGGCAATATTCCCTTTCACATTCCACCAGAAAGCGCTCCAGCCGCCGCGCAGTTCTTTGATGATGACGAAAACGGTTTTTCCGGTCGCCCGGTTCATGAGTTTTGCAAAAATCTGCCCTTCGGTAGTCGTTAAATCCCGTAGTTGCGCTTCGTACTGGTCAGCCAGGATTTTCTGCTGCTCTTTTGTAAAATTCCTCTGCGAGTTCCTGTCCAGTTTAGCCAATTGCACCTGCATAGCTGTATATTGCTCCAAAGCCTTTACAAAAAGAGGATAAACGCGGTAAAGTTTTTTGTTGAGGAAATAATAATAGTTCCGGTCGAGTTGGTTGTTGAATCGGGGTTTGTTGAGGAGGACGAGTTGGTCCATTATCACTACCATTTCGCCGTTTATTTCATATATTTTTGCTTTCTGTGCTTCGTCGTAATAATACTTGTTTCCGTATTCGTCGGTTTTGATCAATTCAGGGGGATACTGACTGAGCGATTTCACCGAAATCGTATCCTGTGCGTGAAAAAGGAAGCCTAAAAACAGAAAGAATATTATGGATACTTTGTTAAATTTCATTACTTTTACCTTCGTTAAAATCCGATAAAAACGTCAAAAATCATTCCTTTTATAATGAAATTAGAAAAAAAATCCATAAAATTTTTAGAAGAATATTTAAATACCGCCTCGCCAACAGGTTACGAACATGCAGGCCAGAAAATCTGGATGAATTATGTTAAAAACTATGTAGATCAGGTAGAATTCGATCATTACGGAACCTGCTACGGCATCATTAATCCCGACGCTGAGTTTAAAGTGGTCATTGAAGCACATGCTGATGAGATTTCCTGGTATGTGAACTACATCACCGCCGAAGGTTTGATTTATGTCATCAGAAATGGCGGGTCCGACCAGATGATCGCTCCCTCAAAGATCGTGCACATTCACGGGGAGAAAGGCGTTGTAAAAGGCGTTTTTGGGTGGCCTGCGATTCATACAAGAGGCGTAAATTCCGATGAGCCCGTTCCGAAACTTGAAAATATATTTATCGACTGTGGCGCTACCACGAAAGAAGAAGTGGAAGCACTGGGAATTTTTGTAGGATGTATGATCACTTATCCGGACCCGTTTTTTGAACTCAACGACCGTTATTTCGTCTGCAGGGCGCTCGACAACCGCATCGGCGGTTTTATGATTGCCGAAGTCGCAAGACTTTTAAAAGAAAATAAAAAGAAACTTCCGTTCGGCCTGTACATTACCAATTCGGTTCAGGAAGAAGTCGGGCTTTATGGTGCCGATATGATTGCTGATACCATCAAGCCGAATATTGCCATCATTACCGATGTCACGCACGACACCACCACCCCAATGATCGAAAAGAAAAAAGAAGGCGACCAGAAATGTTGTGACGGTCCGGTCATTTTCTTTGCACCGAGTGTGCATCACACCATCCGCGAACTTATCGTGGAGACGGCAAAAGCAAAAAAGATCCCTTTCCAGAGAGCGGCAGCAAGCCGTGCTACAGGAACCGATACGGATGTTTTCGCACATTCCAACGGCGGAGTGCCTTCCGCATTGATTTCACTTCCGTTAAGGTATATGCATACTACCGTAGAAATGGTTTCAAAAGAAGACGTGGCCAATGTCATTCAGCTGATTTATGAAACGCTGCTGAAAATTAAACCGGATATGAATCTGAAATACCATTAAATCCTGGGAAAAAAGTAAAAGTATAAAAGAGTAAAAATGAAAACAAAACTTATCGCTCCCTCCCTACTTTCCGCAGATTTCGGAAATCTGGAAAGGGATATCGAAATGCTCAACCGTTCACAGGCCGACTGGCTTCATATTGATGTGATGGACGGACGCTTTGTCCCGAATATCTCCTTCGGATTTCCGGTGATGAAAACCGTTCACCAGCATGCCAGAAAATTTGTAGATGTTCACCTCATGATCGTGGAACCTGAAAAATATGTGGAAGAATTCATCAGTATGGGTGCAGACCTGATTTCGGTGCACTATGAAGCCTGCACCCACCTCCACCGTGTCATTAACCTGATCCAGGACAAAGGCGCGAAAGCCGGCGTTGTCCTGAATCCTGCCACGCCAGTTCTCATGCTGGAAGACATTATTGCCGATGTGGACCTTGTGCTGCTGATGAGCGTGAATCCCGGATTTGGCGGACAGAAGTTTATTGAAAATACTTACAAAAAAATCGCAGAAACCAAAGATCTCATCGTTTCCAACAATTCCACTGCACTGATCCAGATTGACGGCGGTGTAAATCTGGACAACGCCGCGAAACTTTTCGAAGCCGGCGCTGATGTCCTGGTTGCGGGCAATGCTGTTTTCTCTTCTGAGAGTCCGGAGCGGACGATCGAACTGCTGAAAATATAAAATGTTTGAACACAATTGGTGAAGCAAAAAAGTCCCGGAATTTCCGGGACTTTTTATCTGTTCGGCAGGAAATTAGAAAATTTCTCTTCCGGCAAAATGAAAATTTGCCTCAATTAAAGCGTTTTCATCGGAATCAGATCCGTGAACAGCGTTTTCACCAATGCTTCTTGCAAACATTTTCCGAATGGTTCCTTCAGCAGCATCTGCAGGATTTGTAGCCCCGATCAGCGTTCTGAATTCTTCAATTGCATTGTCTTTTTCCAGAACCGCTGCAACGATTGGTCCTGAACTCATGAAATCAACCAATTCCCCGTAAAAAGGTCTTTCAGCGTGAACTTCATAAAATTTCTGAGCATCGGCAATGGTGAGCTGAGTCAATTTCATGGCTTTGATTTTAAAACCTGCTTCGGAGATTTTTCCTAAAATAGCACCAATGTGACCATCTGCAACAGCATCCGGTTTGATCATGGTGAATGTAATTTTACCTGACATATATTCATCTTTTTTGATGGCGCAAAAGTACAAAATGTTTTTGACCTGTCCATAAAAAATAAAGTTCCATCAATTTGGTTTTGGCACAGATGTTGCAACCAATGTTATGATTCTCATGTTTAATTTGAGTTTTCATGGTTATTAGTTTTTACCCAGCTTCGGCTGGGTTTTTTAATTTTCAGCATTTTCCTCTGCTTCCTCCATGAGTTTGAGATAAGTGGAATACCGTGTTTCTTCGATCTCTCCTGTTTCAATAGCTGCTAATACTGCACATTTGGGTTCATTCAGGTGCAGACAGTTGTGAAATTTGCATTCCTTTCTTTTCCGGAAAATCTCCGGGAAATAATGCTGAATTTCTTCTTTCGTCACATCAATCATGGCAAATTCGCGAACACCAGGCGTATCAATAACGCTGCCGCCGAAATGCCAGAAATGCATCTGCGCAAAAGTAGTGGTGTGTTTTCCCTTCAGATGAGTACCGGAAATTTCTGCGGTCTTAATATTCAGATCCGGCTGAAAAGCATTGACTAAGGTAGATTTGCCACTTCCGGAATGTCCGAAAAAAACCGAAATCTTATCTTTTACCATTTCCTGAAGCGTATCGAGATTCATTTTGGAGTAGGAAGAGATTTCCAGTGTTTCGTAACCGATGTGGTGATAAAGATCCTCAATATTTTCCACAATTTCCTTTTCGTCTTCGCTTAAGACATCCATCTTATTGAAAAGAATCAGCGGTTTGATGTTGTACGCTTCGCAGCAGGCCAGAAAGCGGTCTAGAAAACCGAGGGAGGTTTCGGGATGTTTCAGCGTATAAATAAAACACGCCAGATCGATGTTAGAGGCAATGATATGTGCTTCTTTGGAGAGGTTTACCGATTTCCGGATCAGGTAATTTTTCCTCGGTTCAATCTTTGTAATCCAGGCAACATCGTCCTGCTCGAGGGAAAATTCAACCAAATCACCCACTGCGAGCGGATTGGTGAGGCGTGTTTTAATGAGTTTAAATTTTCCGCGGATCCGGGCTTCATAAAACGTACCGTTATCTGAATCCAGAACCTGGTACCAGCTACCTGTAGATTTGGTGATGCGTCCTTTCAAAATTAATCTTTTTTTATCATGACGTTATTCTGCACTTCGATGGATTCTTCGTGAATGGCTTTAAAAACTTTTTCGATAAACTCAGGAGACATATTCGTCTCCGTTGCTTTCTGGGCGGCATATTCGGTGATGACTTTCCAGCGTTCTGGCTGAAAAATCGCAAGGTTGTTGCTCTTTTTCAGAGCGCCTATTTTCTCGGAGATCTTCATTCTCTGCGAAAGCAGTTCAATCAGCTGAAAATCCAAGTCGGAAATCAGGGTCCGATGACGGCCCATTTCCCCGTCAAATTCGGAGATATCCGTATTTCGGATCTGCAGGTTTCTGATGAGTTCCGCCAAAACTTCAGGTGTGATCTGCTGATAGGCGTCGCTCCACGCTTGATCCGGATCGTGATGGGTTTCGATCATAATTCCTTCATATCCCATATTCAGGGCTTCCTGTGCGATGCCGGCCAATCCGGTGCGGTTTCCACAGATATGTGAGGGATCAATGATCATCGGAATATTGGGAAACTGGTTTTTAAAGTCCAGCGCCATCTGCCAGTTCGGAATATTGCGGTATTTTGTTTTCTGGTAGGTTGAAAATCCGCGGTGAATGACCCCAAGGTTGGTGATGTTCTGTGCCAAAAGCCTTTCCAGTGCGCCTATCCACAAGGCAAGATCGGGGTTTACCGGATTTTTAACCAGCACAATTTTATCGGTGTTTTTTAAAGCTTCTGCAATTTCCTGAACGGTAAACGGATTCACCGTGGAGCGCGCACCAATCCACAAAATGTCTACATCGGCTTCCAGCGCTTCCGTAACATGATGCAGATTGGCGACCTCGATAGCGGTCTTAAAACCGTACTGTTTCTTCACTTTTTTCAGCCAGCCCAAACCAATTGTCCCTACTCCTTCAAAACCGTTCGGTTTCGTGCGCGGTTTCCAGATTCCTGCACGGAAAACAGGAATGTCTGCACCCGATTCCTTCATTCTCCTGGCAGTCTCCAGCATCTGCACTTCGCTTTCAGCACTGCACGGGCCGGCGATGATTAGGGGTTGTGGAAAACTGTGGATCCACGTACTTTTTAAATCTTTTAATTCCATCTTCGTTCTTCCGCTTTCAGTATTATGAAAAATCAAACTTCAGTAAGTCATCCAGGTCTTTGAGAACCGGATTTATCTGAGCAAATTTATCGAAAATTTTACGTTTGGTGAGTATTTCTTTTTTGAGTGCCACATCGATGACAAAATCGGTTTTGATCCTGAAATGATTGACCTTGTGTGTGAAATGATTGAAAAAATCAGCCTGTATCTTGGTGAATTCGCTTTTTGCCGACTCTGAGGGATAGGCGATCAGGATGGTGTCCTCATCTTTTTTTGAAAGCCGGAAGCCGTTAATGGCGCTGAACATCACGATATCTTTTTCCTTTATTTTCTCCAGGAATTTCTGCCATTCGGTCTGCAGATCGGTCTCCGTGAAATGGTTTTTAGGCAGGTGTTCTTCAGAATTGTCTGTTTTCTCCTCTGCAACGGCTTCCTCTCTTTTGTTCAGCACTGCATTGATGCTGAATTTTGACGGGATTTTTGCACGCGACAATGGCTGGGAAGCTTTTGGGAGCACGGTTTCTTCCGGTTTATCCTCAATAACTGTCTTTACCGGGACTGGTGGTGTTTCAGTTTTGGTTATTTCAGGGGCGGGCTTGAGCAGAATTTCATGCAGAAAGGGCGCTAGGATTCGGAACTTTTTTTTTTAGAATCGGTGCCGGTCAGAGAAGAGAGCTGCATTAAGGCAATCTCTACCGTGAGGCGCGGATTTTTGGAATTTTTATAATTGATGTCGGCGTGGTTGCAGATTTCAATCGCATCAATGAGCTGCTGTGCGCTCCAGTTTTTGCTCTGCTCCGCAAATTTTACTTTTGTCTGCTCTCCTACTTCAATTAAATTCAGGGTCATGGCATTGCGGGCCATCATCAGATCGCGGAAATGATTGCCAAGTCCTGCGATAAAAACATGGGAATCGAAACCTTTCTTCACAATTTCGTTGAAAGCTGATAAAACCTCAGGGATTTTATTTTCCTTGAAAAGATCTGCCATGTTCAGGTACTGGTCATAATCCAGGATGTTCAGCACTTCGGCAGTCTGGGAGAGCGTGATGTTTTTCTGGGAAAAAGTCGTGATCCTGTCGAAAATGGACAGGGCGTCGCGAAGCGCTCCATCAGCTTTCTGCGCGATCAGAAAAAGCGCATCGTCTTCATATTTGATGTCTTCTTTATGCGCGATCTGTCTTAAATGCTCCTGAATATCCTCAATTGTAATCCTTTTGAAATCATAGATCTGACATCTGGATAAAATCGTGGGAATAATCTTGTGTTTTTCGGTAGTCGCCAGAATAAAAATGGCGTGCGCAGGCGGTTCTTCGAGGGTTTTCAGAAACGCGTTGAAGGCGGAAGAGGACAGCATGTGCACCTCATCAATGATATAAATCTTGTACTTCCCGATCTGCGGGGCAAAACGCACCTGATCCGTCAGATCACGGATATCGTCGACCGAGTTGTTGGAAGCCGCATCAAGTTCAAAAATATTGTAAGCAAAACCGTCTTCGCTTGTGGAGCCGTCCTTTTCGTTGATCTTGCGTGCTAAAATTCTCGCACAAGTAGTTTTCCCGACTCCGCGGGGGCCGCAGAAGAGCAAAGCCTGGGCCAGCTGACTGTTCTCAATGGCATGTTCCAAAGTATCGGTAATGTGCGACTGCCCCACCACAGTGTCGAACTCTTGCGGGCGGTATTTGCGTGCGGATACGATGAAATTTTCCATTGGTCAAAAATAGGGAAATAATTCAGAAATAAAAAAATGAACAATGAAAAAACCGTAAGTGGATTGAATTGAACGGTTAATCCAATACCTCCGGAATTACGGTTTCTTTGCTGACTGCAGTTTATTCCTCGGCAGCCCGATTTCATGTTCTTGCGGGTAAGGTTTTCTCCACGTCATGCTTACATCCTCCCTGATGTTTTTATGAACTTCATAGGCTTTCTCTTTATCATACGCATATCGTGGATCGGGAATGAAGGGCATTTTCGCCATTTTGGAAATGGTGACAGTCGGGAAATGAAAATCCACCTCTACAGTTCCCAGCAAAAGATAAACCCCGCCGCCCTGAAACGGGAACTTCTGTACATTATCGGGAAAATGCGCCGTATCAAAATATTCGCCTTCCGCATCAATCCACGTTCCAAAAAACATGGTTCCTTTTTTGGTGGGAACGTGTTTTCTTGAAATCAGATAAGCCAGCATTTTCACTTCTTTTTTATGATGTTTTATAAGATCATTGCCCATCACGCTTCCCCGGTATTTCGTCTGAAGCAGATCAAACGGACTGCAGGAGACGGGAAAACTGAGCAGTTCGATTTCATCAAATGCGTCTTCAAACGCACTTCTTTTCAGTTCAGGCAAACGGTATTCCTGCACCGGTTCTTCCAGCAGACTTAACCCGCGGTATTCCGGTTTGAAATTAATGAGCAGTAACCTGGCTTCGACCAACAACTCATTTTTGGGTTTTCCCGTAAACCGGAAAGCTCCGATAAAGATCAGGATCTGCAGGGTTTCAATTCCGATGGGAATTCTCCGGATGAAATCCTCCAGAGATCGATAGGCGCCGTTTCTTTCCCTTTCTTCAGTAATGAAGTGTGCTGTTTTTATTTCGAGTTTCTGCAGATGCATAAATCCCAGAAAAACAATATCTCCATACACTGTGGTTTCGAAAAAACTTTTGTTTACACACGGATTATGAATTTTTCCGCCCGCCATTCTGCATTCGTGAACATACACTTCAGTCCGGTAGAAACCACCCATGTTATTGATCGCGGAAACCATAAACTCCACAGGATAATACACTTTAAGATATAAACTCTGGTAACTTTCAACCGCGTAAGAGGCAGAGTGGGCTTTACAAAAAGAATATCCTGCAAAAGACTCAATCTGGCGGTACACCTCTTTGGAAAGCGCTTCTGAATGGCCGAGCCGTGCACAGGAGTCAAAGAAATCATTCTTCACTTTCTGCAGCGCTTCAAGCGACCGGCCTTTTCCGGACATGGCCCTTCTGAGAACATCTCCGTCATCGGCGGTTAAACCTCCAAAATGGAGCGCGATTTTAATGACATCTTCCTGATAGACCATGATTCCGTAGGTATCGCCCAGATGTTCTTCAAAAATCTGATGGAAATATTCAAACTGATCCGGATGGTTATGCCTGAAAATATATTCCTTCATCATCCCGCTTTGTGCCACACCGGGCCGAATGATGGAGGAAGCGGCAACCAGCGTTGGATAATTATCACATTTCAGTCGGCGCAAAAGTCCCCGCATGGCCGGGCTTTCGATGTAAAAACAGCCGATGGTTTTTCCTCTGCTCAGATATTCATTTGCGCTTGCTTCATCCTTTGAAATGCTCAGATCTTCGATATTGATCGAAATCCCGCGGTTTTTTTTGATGAGTTCCACCGTATCGCGGATGGTTCCGAGCCCTCTCTGTGATAAAATATCAAATTTTTCGAAACCGATGTCTTCCGCCACATGCATATCAAACTGTACGATGGGGAAACCTTTCGGCGGCATTTCGAGGGCGGTGAAGTTGGTAATAGGTTCTTCAGAAATCAAAATTCCGCAGGAGTGCATGCTGCGCTGATTGGGGAATTTTTCGAGCAGCATTCCGTATTTCTGAACCAGTTTTACGACAGAATTATCGTCATGGATACTCATTGGATTTTTTGCCAGCGCATCGAGTTCTTCTTTTGGCAAACCGAAAGCCTTCCCTACTTCCCGGAAAATTGACCTGTACTTGAATTCTACATTGGTGCCGCAAAAGGCAACATAATCTTTTCCATAACGGTTAAAAACATACTTCAGAATGGTGTCACGGTCTCTCCAGGACCAGTCGACATCAAAATCGGGCGGACTTTTCCGTGTCGAATTCAGGAACCTTTCAAAATAAAGATTGAGTTCCAGCGGGCAGATATTGGTAATGCCTAAGCAGTACGCGATAATGGAATTGGCTCCTGACCCACGTCCGACGTGCATAAAACCCATGCTGTTGCTGTATTTTACAAGATCCCAGGTAATAAGAAAATATCCGCTGAAATTCATTTCATCAATGACCTTCAGCTCCCGCATCACTCTTTTTCGGGCCTCTTCATTATTCTCCCCGTATCTTTTCTTTAAGCCTTCGTAGGCGAGGCTCGTCAAGAGTTGAATATCTTCTTCCTTGTCTCCGGTGTAGAATTTTTTGTTCTTTGGCGTCTTGAAATCATAGGTGAACTCACAACTGTCAATGATTTTCTGTGTATTCCCAATGATTTGCGGATGATGCTGATACATTTCCAGAAGATCATGAGGAGAAAGCAGTTTTTCAGAGGCTTTACAAACCTCCGCTTCCGGGAGTTTTGACAGTAAAGTGTTGTGATCAATAGCCCTCAAGATCCGGTGAAGATTGTAATCTTTTTTGGTTCTGATGGTGACGGGCTGAAGAATCACCATTCTGTTTAAATATCTTTTCCATTCCGGGCGGATTAAATAATTGAGTTCTTCGGGCCTTATGCCAAGATATTCATCAGTACCGAGCTCATCAGGAACATTTGACATGGGATACACCACGATTACTTCTTTCAATTTAGGCGAATGCAAAGGAAGCTCATCACCGCAGCAATTGTGGTTGGTGAGCAGTCTGTTGATTTCTCCCATTCCCTCGAATTTCTTCGCAATTGTAATGTATAGCAGGTCATTCCCTTTTCTGATTTCCATGCCGGCAATGGGCTTTATTCCTGTTCCTTCGCATGCTTTCAGAAAATCATAAATTCCGGTAACCGTATTGATGTCCGTTAAAACCAGCGCTTCAATCCCCAAATCAGAAGCCTGCTGAACCAAATCGCGGATCGAAAGGGTTCCGTACCGTAAGCTGTGATAAGTATGACAGTTCAGAAACATCAGTTAACATTATTTTTGCTGTTCAAGTGAAATCCGGAAGCTCTTCCCACCGAATCTTTACCGAATCTGTTTTTAATTTGATCCATCGACTGATACAGGCTGATGAGTTCTTCGGAATCTTCAAATAAATTCATCTGATACGTTCCGTGAACCAAACCCGTAAACCTTAATCCCACCAACCGAAGCCGCATCCGTCTCGTATAGAGTCTTTCAAAAAGGTCAACTGCAATTCTGGAAAGGGTATGGTCAATGGAAGTATAGGCCACTTTCACCTGTTTGGTTTCGGTATCGAAATTCGCATACCTGATTTTCAGCACTACCGTGGAAGTCAGCCATTTTTCTTTTCTCAACTGATAAGCCAGCGATTCGGCCATTCCCGAAATGAGTCTTTTAAGTTCCAGGATATCCATCGTATCATTAACGAAGGTATGTTCTGTAGAAATGGATTTTCTTTCAGAAAAGGGCACTACTGGATTGTGATCGATGCCGTTTGCTTTTTTCCAAAGTTCGGTGCCGTTTTTGCCGATCATTTGCTGAAGAATCAATACAGGCATTTCGGAAAGTGTCTGAATCGTACGGATTCCAATCCGGGAAAGCAGCCGGAAAGTGACCTCTCCCACCATCGGGATTTTCTTTATAGATAAAGGATTGAGGAAGGGTCTTACAAAATCCTCCGTAATTTCTAATCTTCCAGTCGGTTTTGCTTCTCCGGAGCCGATTTTTGAAACTGTTTTATTCGTAGAAAGCGCAAAACTGATGGGAAGTCCCGTGTTTTTCAGTACAGAATCGGCAATTTCGCCGGTCCATTTATAACAGCCGAAAAATTTATCCATTCCGGATAAGTCGAGATAAAATTCATCAATGCTGGCTTTTTCCATCAGCGGAACCTTTTCCTGAATGACCTCAGTAACTTCATGAGACATTTGCGAATAATATTCCATATCCCCTTTTACCACCTTTGCATCGGGGCAAAGCCTTAAAGCCATCTTAATGGGCATTGCGGATCTGACTCCGAAATACCGGGCTTCATAACTGCAGGAAGCTACAACACCACGGTCTCCGCCACCAATAATTACAGGCAAACCGTTCAGTTTCGAGTTGTGAAGCCTTTCGCAGGAGACAAAAAAAGTATCCAAATCCATATGCACAATTGCTCTTTCCATGCGGACAAAATTATAATGTTTTGTAACAAATAATTGTATATTTGTTGTTATAAATTAGAACAATGTCAATATTCTCTGAAAACATGCGGTATCTGAGAGGTCAATTACAGACTTCCCAACAAAATGTAGCCGACAGTTTAAAAATTACCCGGGGTAGATATGTAAAGTATGAAGACGGATCGAATGAACCACCGATAGACATCTTGATCATGATCTCGAAATTCTATAAAATCAGTATCGATTTTCTTCTTACCGTGGACCTTAAAAAGTATCCGATAGACCAAATGCTGAAGCTGGCAGATAACCGAATTGTATTGCCGATAACGGTAGATTCCAGAGGAGAAAATAAAATAGAAATCATTCCCCAGAAGGCTTCTATGGGGTACCTGAGCGGTTACTCAGATCCGGGCTACATTGAAAGTCTTCAGTCCATTTCCTTGCCGTTTTTGCGAAACGGAAAATACAGGGCATTTCCTACTGAAGGGGATTCAATGCCTCCTTACAATGACGGTACTTACGTTGTGGGCAAATATGTGGAAAACATTGATGATCTGAAAAAAGGCAAGACCTATATCTTTATTACCAGAAATGAAGGGATTACTTATAAAAGATTTCAGGAAATGTCAGCTGCCACCATGACCGTTACGCCAGATAATGACTTCTACGAACCTTATACAATTAAAAAGTCGCAGCTTCTGGAAATCTGGGAATATGCATGCAGCATCAATACCGAAGAACTTGGTGGAAGCCCCTTGGATATGAATGCTATAAGAGATATGCTGATGGGTTTAAAGAAAGAAATCAAGGAACTTAAAATGAATAATTCTCAGTAAAATGAGAAAGCACGCGCGAGAAAAGATAAAAAAATAACCCACTGTAATCAGTAGGTTATTTTTTATTATGCGGAGAGCTAGGGATTCGAACCCCAGGACCTGTTACAGTCAACAGTTTTCAAGACTGCCGCAATCGACCACTCTGCCAGCTCTCCAAAAAAACATTTCTGTTTTTCAGTGGTGCAAATATAAAGCGCTTTTATAAATTGACCAAATTATTTCTGATGAAATGTATTAAAAACCTCAGATTCAAAGGAGAAAATTTAATTTTTTGCCATATTCAATCCGAAATAAACGGCTGCTAAACCCACAATTACGCTTAGCAGAATATAAAGCGACAAAATAAAATAATTCCCGTTTTCCCAAAGTGAGATGTTTTCTGCAGAAAACGTTGAGAAAGTCGTGAATCCGCCGCAAAAACCTGTGATCAGCAGAAATTTCAGATGGTTATCAATTTTAATAAAATAAGACGTGAACACGCCGATTAAAAAGCACCCGACCATATTCACCACAAAAGTTCCCATAGGGAATGCACTGATATTCCATAACCTTTGGGTATAGTTGGAAACGAGGAAACGCAGAACGCTCCCGAAGCCGCCACCGATAAATATGTAGAAGAGGGTTTTCATCATGTAAGAGCCAAGGAAAAAGTAAAAAGAATCAAGTTCGATCCATTTACATCTTATTTCCTTTTAGTTGGCTACTATTCTTTTTACCTGTTTCTTTACTTTGAGTTTACTCCAATTCCGCCAGATATTTCTCAGCATCCATTGCCGCCATACAGCCGCTTCCTGCTGCGGTAATCGCCTGACGGTAAATATGGTCCTGAACGTCCCCTGCGGCGAAAACGCCCGGCAAATTTGTTCGGGTAGAACCCGGAACGGTTTTGATATAGCCGTTTTCGTCTAGATCAACCTGCCCTTTAAAAACATCGGTATTCGGTTTGTGGCCGATGGCGATAAAAATTCCGTGAACATCGATTGTAGAAGTTTCCTGAGTCAGGTTGTTGATGACCACTGCCCTTTCGACCAACGCATTTTCACCCTCGATTCCGATCAGTTCGTGGTTAAATTTCACTTCGATATTCGGCGTGCTTTCCACACGGTGAATCATGGCTTTTGAAGCCCGGAAAGCATCTTTTCTCACAAGCATCGTTACCTTGTTTGTAAGTTTTGCCAGATACGTCGCTTCTTCAGCTGCCGTGTCTCCCGCTCCTACCACCACCACATCTTTTCCTTTGTAGAAAAATCCGTCGCAGGTTGCACAGGCGGAAACGCCACCTCCGGAATATTTTTTTTCATCATCCAAACCCAGGTATTTCGCGGTTGCTCCGGTAGAAATAATTACCGATCTGGCCGTGATTTCTTTGTTTCCGGCCCACAGTTTGTGCACACCACCAACTTCCTTAGCAAATTCGGCTTTTGTAATCAGTTCGTAATGCACTTTGGTATCGAATCTTTCGGCCTGTTTCTGCAGATCCATCATCATTTCCGGACCCGTAACGCCGTCCGCATACCCCGGAAAATTATCGACTTCCGTTGTGGTCGTGAGTTGTCCGCCCGGTTCCAGACCGGTGTATAATTCAGGTTTCAAATCTGCTCTTGCGGCATAAATGGCTGCTGTAAATCCGGAAGGCCCGGAACCTACAATGACGCAGTCTAAAATATTTTCTTCCATTAATTGAGATTAAGGTTGATGTTAAGTTTAAAATTGGGATTTTTAGTTTTCAAAAATCGTTATTTATTTTGGATGAGAAATGAATTTATGATGAATTTTTTCGATTGCGGCCTTACGTTTTTACTTTGTACTGGTCCACATTCAGGATTTTGAACACCATTTCTGTGAGGAGTTCACTCTCGTCGGTATTCACAGCACCGAGACCTTTGTTTTTAAGGTCGATTTCGCGCAGAATCGAGATGATCCTTGTGCAGTGTTTTAAATTGTAGAATCGGGCGGCTTCAGCAAAATCTTTTATAAAATATGGATTGATGCCCATGGCGGCAGCCATTGTTTGCGGCGACTGTCCGACGGAGGTGTGGTAAATGATAAGATTCGAAAAAAAGTTATACAGATTCCCGATCATCATCACGAACGGATTATTTTTCGGGGATTTGCCGATGAAATGCGCAATTTTAAACGCGTTGGCTTCATCTTTCCTGCCAAGAGCTTTGATGAGTTCAAAAACATTGAAATCCTTGCTGATCCCGATATGGGTTTCGATGATTTTTTCGTCCAGGATTTCCCCGTCTTTCAGGATCATTCTGAGTTTGTTCAGTTCATTCGAGATTCGGGAAAGATCGGTTCCGAGATATTCGGAAAGCAGCGCCGGAATATTGGGTTTAGCTTTCAAACCTGTAGTTCTGAGTTCCTGATCGATCCATTTCGGGACTTCGTAATCCTTCAGTTTATCGCTTACAAAAAGCATTTTATTTTTCGAAAGGATCTTTGCAAAGCTTTTACGGGAATCGGCTTTTTTGTATTTGTGGGCAATAACCAAAAGCGTAGAATCCACGGGATTTTCAGCGTAGATTTTCAGCGCTTCCGCCTCTTTATCGGTCATGCGGATTTCCTGAGCTTCTTTCAGGATGATCACCTGTCTGTCTCCCATCATCGGAAACTGTCTGGCGAGCGAAAGCACTTCGCTGAAGGTGGTGTCTTTTCCGTACACTACGGTTTGGTTAAAGGCCTTCTCATCTTCTGTCAATACATCATTTTCAAAAGATTTAACGGCTGCATCCATAAAATACGGCTCTTCGCCGTGGAAAAAATAAATGGGCAGAAACTCTTTATTTTTAATATTTTTGAGGATTAAATCTAATTCTTTCATAAATGCAACTTCCGGAACTGAATTTTGAGCATACTTTTGATTTCCAAATCAGGAGTGACAAAGATAAGTTTTTTATTTATGATCTGGTCCGGAAAACCTGGCTCCTGCTTACGCCTGAAGAATGGGTACGCCAGCATTGGGTGCATTATTTCCATTTTCGAAAAGGCCGGAATTTATCTTCTTTAGTCCTTGAAAAAAAGCTGGAACTGAACGGAACCACAAAGAGAATTGACCTGTTGGTGACGGAAAAAACAGTTCCTAAAATTCTTGTAGAATGCAAAGCGCCGAAGATTAAGCTTACTGAAAAAACTTTTGAACAGATGGCGCGATATAATTCCATCATCGGTGCCGAAGAAATCATTCTAAGCAACGGCCTGCAGCATATTTTTGCGAAATTTAATGACAACTCCTATACATTCAGCAAGCCGGAATTTTAGTTGTTTCAGAAAGATTTTTTAACATCAATTATAAAACGAATTCATATGAGTACTCCCAATACAGATTTAAGTATGAGCCCTTCTGCACCGCTAAAAAATATTATTTTCGACTTCGGAGGTGTGGTCATGGACTGGAATCCGCGCTATTTTTTCAGAGATTATTTCAATGACGATGAAAAAATGGAATACTTCCTGAAACACATCGCTGAAGATGAATGGAATGCGGAACAGGACCGCGGCCGCACTTTGGCTGAAGGAACCGCCCTACAGATCGCGAAATTTCCGGAATGGGAAAAGGAACTGCGCGCTTACTACGACAACTGGACCACGATGCTGAAATCAGATATCCCTCAAAATGTTGAAGTTTTAAGAAAACTGGAAGCGTCGGAATATGAACTCTTCGGCCTCACGAACTGGTCGGCAGAGACTTTTCCGTACGCCCTGGAAAATTATGATTTTTTCAATGCTTTCAAAGGCAGAATCGTGGTTTCAGGAAGTGAGAAACTCATCAAACCCGACCCGAAAATCTGGGAAGTCCTGCTGGAAAGATATGAACTGATTCCCCAAGAATCGGTCTTCATCGACGATAATCCGAAAAATATTGAAGTCGCTGAAAGCCTTGGATTTGTAACCGTTCATACTACAGAAGACACCGATCTGGAAAAGGAACTCCGAAGTTTGGGCCTGAATTTTTAAAAACAAAAACAGGTTATTTCTCTTCCCGGTTCACCAGATCCATCGAAAAAGCCGGCAGACAGATCGCCAGATATTCGCAGGATTCTTCAAAAGGATTGCTGTAGCGGATTCTGGCGCCTTTTTCAATTAAAATGCTTTGCCCGGCTTCCAGAACAAGGGTTTCTCCATCAATTTCAAACTGTTTTTTTCCTTTGATGATGTAGGTGATTTCATCGAATTCGGGCGTCTGATGCGGTTCGCTCCAATCCGGCGGCGCGATCATGTGCGCGACAGAAATATTGGTGTTTCCGGTGGAGTTCCCCCAGATTTCTTCGATCAGTTTCCCGTCATTCGTAGGAACAACAAAAGGCGATTTTTGAATTTTGAATTTTTTCATTATAATTTTGTCTTTGACTCACCAAACATCCCTTCTGTTAGGTATTCTTAGTTAAAATATTAAAATAAAATGGCTTTTTCCAGTTCCAGCAGTTTCTGTTTCCGCCAGATCCCGCCTCCGTAACCGGTTAAAGTCCCGTTGCTGCCGATTACCCGGTGGCACGGAATCAGTATGGATATTTTGTTCATTCCGTTCGCATTGGCTACAGCACGCACTTTTTTTGCATCGCCCAGAAGTTCAGATTGTTTCCGGTAATTCCAGGTTTCGCCGTATGGGATTTGCTGCAGGATTTTCCAGACACTTTTCTGAAATTCAGTTCCGACAGGAGCCAAAGGAACCGTAAATTCCCTCAGTTTTCCGTCAAAATATAAGTCCAGTTCCTTCTCCAGCTTTTTGAAATGTGGATTTTCGCCCTGAACAATCGTAGCATTCAGCGATTTTGCCAGATCTTTAAACTCTGTTTCCAGCATTTTACGGTCTGTAAATTCCAGCATGCAGATTCCTTCCTCCAATGCTGCGGCATACATAGTTCCGAGGGGAGTTTCAATTCTTTTCAAATCGATAATGCGGTGCGTTTTGGAATTTTTCGGAGAAACGCCGAAGATGTTTTTAAAACTTTCGCTGAAACCGCTTAAACTTTCAAATCCCGAATTGTAAGCCGTTTCGATCACATTTTCTCCCTGCTGCAGTTTTTTAAAAGCCGTATTGAGCCGGAACATCCGCTGAAAACTCTGGAAAGTCATTCCGTGGTTTTTCTGGAACCATCTTCTCATCGTTGCGGGTTCAATTCCGCGTTTTACGAGATCGAAATCTTTAAATTTAAGAGAAGGATCTTCGCGCAGTTCTTCCAGGATCTGCTGAATATACGGTGGTGTTTCATCAGGATTTTCCAGCGGTCTGCAGACTTTGCACGGGCGGTAACCTTTCAGGATGGCGGCTTTCGTTGTTGAAAAAAATTCCACATTTTCCGGTTTTGGTTTTCGGGCACGGCAAATAGGACGGCAGAAAATACCGGTGGTTTTTACGCCCATCCAGAAAACGCCTTCAAAATCAGGATTTTTATCGACTGAAGCCTTATACATGATGTCATTTGAAAGTTCCATGTTGTAAATTTAAGGCAAAATTAATTCTGTTTGAAAACCTTTGCAACCGAAAAACGGACAAGTATTTTTCAAAAAAAAAAGTGAACCGAAGTTCACCTTTTTATTTTGCTGTTTCGATCTGTTTGATTTCTTTCAGTTTTTCAACAATTTTTGATACCGTTTCAGGCTTTCCGGTTTTTACAGGAATAGCTACTTTGGTAAAATCCCATTTCATAACAAGATCAGCAGCGCCGTCATCAACGGGATTGATCTCCATTTCAAACCATTCCTGTTTTTCTGACAGTTTCTGAACCGGAACGGTCACCTCCAGAACATTCAGTTTTTCATCAAAGCTGTACGCGCCCCACTGTTGCGCATCTTTGTTCAGAATCACTTTCCATTCCTTTTCCTGGGGAATAACAAACAAGCCGTAGGTTCCGGCGGGAACTGTTTTTCCGCCAAAATTCACGGACTGGTCAAAAGTAATTTTTGTTGCAGCATTCGCGCCAGCGCGCCAAACTTTACCGAATGGCACCAATTCTCCGAATATTTTTCTTCCTTTTACCCCCGGTCTTCCGTAATCAACAGTTAACTTGGTCATGGAAAACTGCTGTTCCACCTTTTGACGCGGACTGGCGGCCGGAAGCGTATATTGGGAATAAGCGGAAATAGACATCGTGAGTAGTGCAGTAAATAATAATTTCTTCATTTTTAATTGAATTTTTTAAGATAAGATTTAGTTATAGCGGTTTTAAATATAGGGATTTTATTCATATTGGAAGAATGAGTCTTTTGGATATTAATAAAAAAGCCGCTTAATTAAAAAATCAAGCGGCCCACATTAAAAACTAAAAACCATGAAAACTAAGGCATCAAGACGGTATCAATCACGTGTATCACTCCGTTTGACTGATTCACGTCTGCTATTGTAATTTTTGCTGAGTTATTTTTTGCGTCGGTCACATACAAATCATTTCCTTTCGTCCAGAATGTTAATTTTTCGCCTTCCACTGATTCTGCTGTATATTTTCCGCCATTCTTTTTGGTCCACATCCAAAGGTCTTTTGCTGAGATTTTCCCCGGAATCACATGATAAGTCAAAATTTTGGTAAGCATAGCTTTGTTTTCGGGCTTAACCAGCATCTCTACGGTTCCTTCAGGCAGTTTACTGAATGCTGCATTCGTAGGAGCTAAAACTGTAAAAGGTCCTTCGCTTTGTAATGTTTCCACCAAACCTGCGGCCTTCACTGCTGCAACCAATGTGGTATGGTCTTTCGAATTCACTGCATTTTCCACGATATTTTTCGTTGGGTACATTGCAGCGCCTCCGACCATTACGGTTTTCTGTTTTTTGGCAATGTTCTGTGCATTTGCCTGAGTTCCGATTGCCACCGTCATTGTAAACGCCAAGGCTGTAGCTGAAATTTTGAAGAGATTCATAATAGCGAAATTTAATGTTATTGATTAATGTTTTGTCTTACCATCATTTACGAAGCAGATTGTTTTTCGGATTTATTTTCTTGATTTATTTTGATTTTTTTATAGGTTCAAATTCCAATGATACCGAATTCATGCAGAATCTTTTTCGGGTTGGTTTCGGACCGTCATCGAATACATGGCCAAGATGCGCATCACATCTTCCGCAGCGCACTTCCGTTCTTTCCATGTCATAAGTATTGTCGGTTTTATAGATGACCGATTTCGGACGTATGGTTTCAAAAAAACTCGGCCAGCCGCAAGTTGTGGAAAATTTAGCATCAGAACGGAAGAGCGCATTTCCGCAGGCTGCACAATAGTAAGTTCCAATTCCCGAGAAATTATTATATTTTCCGGAAAAGGCTCGTTCAGTATCGTTTAGCCTCGAAACGGCATATAAATCAGCGTTCAGGACTTTTTTCCAGGCAGCATTCTGAACTTTCAAAATGCGGGTGTCGGTTCTGGAGTAATAAGGATTGACAATCTTTTTTCCGTTCACGGTCTGAATTTTCTGGGCATCGATATTTTGAAAAATACCGGCACCAAAAACAATAAAGACCGACATTTTAATTAATTTTTTCATGTTTTAAAGTGTTGGGTTTTAAAATATTTACGAATCCACCTGTGATTTGGATTTTTATAACGAAAAAAAAACTATTTTTGGAACCGAATAATGATATTGAAAAAAGGTCAACTTTCGCCGGAACAGCTTTTATCTTTACTGAGAAGTAAGGACGAAGCCGGTTTTAATTACCTTTATGAGCATTATTCCGGTGCACTGTACGGTGTAATTCTCCGGGTGCTGCATTATCAGGAAGAGTCCAATGAAGTTTTACAGGATACTTTTGTGAAAATCTGGAATTCCTTCTCCACCTTTGATGAAAACAAAGCATCGCTATATACCTGGATGCTGAATATCGCCAGAAATTCTGCCATCGACCGGCTAAAATCAAAATCTTTCCAGAACGACCTGCAAAACCAAAGCATTCCCGATTTCGTAAATGAGAGTGAGAAGCTTTCAACAGAACAGAAACACGAATTCAATGAAGTGCAGAATGCAGTGAACACTTTAAGAGAAGATTATAGAAATGTCATTAACAAAGGATATTTTGAAGGATTTACACAGGAAGAAATTTCCAGTGAACTTGGAATTCCTTTGGGAACAGTAAAAACAAGAACCAGAGCTGCCCTTTTGGAACTCGCAAAAATTCTTGAGAATTATAAAGTAATTCTGTTATTTTTTATTATTAATTAAGTTGGATATTAAAACATACATATCATCAGGCGTTATCGAAGCTTACACCATGGGAATTCTCTCCGCGGAGGAATCTTCTATTCTGGAATGTGTGATGAAAAATAATGTTGAAGTAAGAAATGCAGTTTTCGAAGCGCAGCAGACCCTGGAACATCTAGCCACGGAGCAGGCAGTTAAACCGCCGTCTCATTTGAAAGCAGAAATTCTTAAAAAAATACAGTTCGGAAATGCCGAATCCAGCTCTAAAGAGGAGACTCCGATAATTCCAATTTCAAAACACCGGACTCTTGTTTCAGAAAAAAGTCATTACCCAACGTGGATGAAGGTCGCATCTGCAGCTGCAATACTTGTGGTGGGGTGGCTGGGTTATGAAGTAAATTTAAAAAATCAGCAGATTGAAGATTTTGCGAAAAACAATACCGAATTAACAGGTAAAATTTCATCTCTGGAAGAAATCAATACCGTGCTCAAAAATTCAAGAAAGATCCCGCTGAAAGGTGTGGAAACACATCCGGATCTTTTGGCTGAAGTGTATTGGGATCAATCCAACAAAGTTTATCTGGACATCAAAAACCTGCCGGAAGCTCCGGAAGGAAAACAGTATCAGCTTTGGGCCATCGTAAATGGTAAACCTGTGGATATGGGAATGTATGAAACAGAAAGCGATTCCACCATTCAGGCCATGAAATCAGTGAGTAACGCACAGGCTTTTGCCATAACACTGGAGAAAAAAGGAGGTAATCCTACTCCAACGATGGAGGAAATGTATGTAATGGGTGAGATATAACCAACAGATTTAAAAATGCAAAAACGCGCCTTTCGGCGCGTTTTTGCATTTACAGATGAATATTCTACATTTTTTCCATCTTGAAACTCATACTTTCAATCACTTTCAGAATCGCTTCCACGGTATCCATTGAAGTCAGACATGGAACGCCGTTCTCGACAGAAGTTCTTCGGATCTGGAAACCGTCTCTTTCCGACTGCTTCCCTTTCGTCATTGTGTTCACAATATACTGTACCTTTCCTTTCTGGATGAGATCAATCAGATTGATTTCCGGGTTTTCCTCGATTTTGTAACCGATTTTGGTTCTGACGCCGTGTTCCTGAAAATAATTCGCTGTTCCTTCGGTCGCCCAGATTTTAAAACCAATTTCCTGAAAACGTCTGGCAAGTTCACAGGCTTCTTCTTTGTGTTTATCGGCAACGGTGAAAAGGATGGCGCCGTGCAGCGGCATTTTTCTTCCGGAACCGATGAGGCCTTTGTAAAGCGCTTTTTCGAGCGTCGTGTCTTTGCCCATCACTTCTCCAGTGGATTTCATTTCCGGACCGAGCGAGATATCCACTTTCGTTAATTTGGAGAAAGAAAATACCGGAACTTTTACAAAAATCCCCTCCTTCACAGGAGCCAGGCCGTTTTTATAGCCCAGATCTTTCAACTTTTGACCGAGAATCACTTTCGTAGCGAGATTGGCCATCGGGATTTCGGTAATTTTTGAAAGGAAAGGTACGGTTCTGCTCGATCGCGGATTTACCTCAATCACATACACCTCCCCTTCGTACAAAACATACTGAATATTCATCAGACCGATGACATTCAAGCCTTTTGCCAGCCTTTCGGTATAATCAACGAGCATATCGATCTGTCTCTGGTCAATATTCTGCGGCGGATACACCGCGATGGAGTCGCCGGAATGCACTCCTGCCCTTTCGATATGTTCCATGATTCCCGGAATTACAACGGTCTCGCCATCAGAAATGGCATCTACTTCCACTTCTTTTCCGGTCAAATAACGGTCGATGAGGATCGGATGCTCCGAATTTTCCTTCACCGCATTCGTCATATAATAATCGAGTTCTTTCTCGTCGTACACAATTTCCATGGCTCTTCCGCCCAAAACATAACTCGGACGAACCAATACCGGGAATCCGATTTCGTTGGCGATAACCAAAGCTTCCTCTTTCGTGAAGCAGGTTTTTCCCAAAGGCTGTGGAATTCCGAGTTCCTGAAGGGCGGCTTCAAATTTATTTCGGTTTTCGGCACGATCAAGGTCTTCCAACGAAGTTCCCAAAATCTTTACGCCGTGTGCCGCCAGTTTATCTGCCAGATTAATGGCTGTTTGCCCGCCGAACTGTACCACAACGCCTTTTGGTTTTTCGAGTTCGATGATGTTCATCACATCTTCTTCAGTTAAAGGCTCGAAATAAAGTTTGTCTGAAATCGAGAAATCGGTGGAAACCGTTTCCGGATTGTTGTTGATGATGATAGCTTCGTAACCCATTTCTTTAATTGCCCAAACCGAGTGTACCGTCGCATAATCAAACTCAACACCCTGCCCGATTCTGATGGGTCCGGAACCCAGAACGATGATTTTTTCGCGGTCTGAAGGAACGCTTTCGTTTTCTTCTTCATACGTTCCGTAGAAATACGGCGTTTCACTTTCGAACTCGGCAGCACAGGTATCCACCATTTTATAAACCGGCATCACAGCGTTGGTTCTTCTGAACTCAAAAATTTCTTTTTGGCTTGAATCCCATAAATGGGCGATGCTGAAATCTGAAAAACCGAGTTTTTTCGCTTTCAGCAATATCTCAGTATCGAATTTGTTTTCGGCAATGACTTTTTCAAAATCAATCAGTTTTTTGATTTTCCAGATAAAGAATTTATCGATCTTGCTCCATTCCACAATTTTTTCCCAGTCGTAGCCTCTCCGCAAAGCATCACCAATGATGAATAACCTTTCGTCATCGCACACACGTATTCTTCTTTCAATTTCTTCGTCGGTCAGCTCTTCTGCCTGCTTGGATTTCAGACCGATATGTCTTAAACCGGTTTCCAGAGAACGGATGGCTTTCTGCAACGATTCCTCAAAATTTCTTCCGATGGCCATCACTTCACCCGTGGCTTTCATTTGGGTGGAAAGCCGGCGGTCTGCAGTCTCGAATTTATCAAAAGGAAATCTTGGAAATTTCGTCACAACATAATCCAAAGCAGGTTCAAAACAAGCGTAAGTCTTCCCTGTAACCGGATTCATAATTTCATCCAACGTTAAACCCACCGCAATTTTTGCCGCAATTTTCGCAATCGGATAACCCGTTGCTTTACTCGCCAGAGCCGAAGACCGGGAAACCCGCGGATTCACTTCAATAATGTAGTAATCAAAAGAGTTTGGATCTAAAGCCAGCTGAACGTTACAGCCGCCCTCAATTCCGAGTGCACGGATAATTTTTAACGATGCATTTCTCAGCATCTGGTATTCGCGGTCCGATAAAGTCTGCGACGGTGCCACTACAATGGAATCTCCGGTGTGAATTCCGACCGGATCGATATTTTCCATGTTGCAGACCACGATTGCATTATCGTTTTTGTCGCGCATCACTTCGTACTCAATTTCTTTGAATCCGGCAATGGATTTCTCGATCAGACACTGGGTTACGGGTGAATATTTGAGACCGAAACTGGCAATTTCTTTCAGTTCCTCTTCATTGGCAGCGATTCCGCCACCGGTTCCGCCCATTGTAAAGGCAGGACGGACGATCACCGGATAACCGATGTTCTGGGCAAATTCCAAAGCACCCTGAACGGTATTCACAATATCGGAATCCGGAACCGGTTCATTAAGTTCCCTCATGAGTTCGCGGAACAAATCGCGGTCTTCCGCCTGATTGATAGCGGAAAGTTTGGTTCCTAGAACTTCCACTTTGCATTCCTCCAGAATTCCGGAGTTCTGCAATTCCACCGCCATGTTGAGTCCGGTTTGACCGCCCAGAGTGGGTAAGAGCGCATCCGGCCTTTCTTTTCTGATGATATGGCTCACAAACGGAAGGGAAATCGGCTCGATATACACTTTGTCGGCAATTTCAACGTCGGTCATGATGGTGGCGGGATTTGAATTGATCAGAATCACCTTATATCCTTCTTCTCGCAGTGCCAAACAGGCCTGAGTTCCTGCGTAATCGAATTCAGCAGCCTGACCGATGATGATCGGCCCGGACCCGATAACGAGGATTGTTTTTATGTCGTTTCTTTTCATTTTTATAGATTCAAGAGTCTAGAACCAAGATTCAAGACTGTTTTAGTAGATTATTTTCAATTCTTTGCGAAAGCATTAGTTCCTGACAGAAAATTTTCAAAATTGTACATTTATTTCTTACTTCACAGTTGTTTTTTCTGTAATCTGATGTCTACTATCTGACATCTGCTGTTTTAAAATCCTCCATCAGCTCAATAAATTCATCAAACAGATAATTGGCGTCTTCCGGACCCGGGCTGGCTTCCGGGTGGTACTGAACTGAGAAACACGGATGAATTTTATGTTTCAAGCCTTCGTTGGTACGGTCGTTCAGGGCGATGTGTGTTTCTTCCAGATCGGTATCTTTCAGTGAGTCCTGATCTACGGCGTAACCATGATTCTGGGAAGTAATGGCCACTTTGTTGTTCTTTAAATCCAGAACAGGATGGTTTCCGCCGCGGTGACCGAACTTCAGTTTGAAGGTTTTTGCCCCGCAAGCCAAACCGATAAGCTGATGTCCCAAACAGATTCCAAAAATCGGTACTTTTCCGAGCAGACCGTTGATGAGTTCAGACGCGCCTTTCACATCTTCCGGATCACCGGGACCGTTGGAAAGCATAATCCCATCGGGATCCATCAGCAAAATTTCTTCCGCCGTCACATCCTGTGAAACGACCGTAACATCACAGTCGCGTTGGGTAAGTTCCCGCAAGATTCCGAGTTTGGAACCGAAATCCACCAGAACCACTTTCAATCCTCTTCCCGGACTTGCATACGCCGTTTTTGTGGAAACCTGTTCGACCTGATTGATTGGAAAAACGGTGTTTTTTAAATTTTCAATGACTGAATTTTCGTTTGAATTATCATCCACTATTTTTCCTTTCACCACTCCTTTGCTCCGCAAAACCCTTGTAAGTCTTCTCGTGTCGATTCCGGAGATTCCTGAAAGTTTCTTTTTCTGAAAAAATTCATGCAAAGTCAACTGGTTCCGGAAATTCGATGGGAAATCGCAGAGTTCCTTTACAATTAAACCTTTGATTGCAGGTTCAATGCTCTCATAATCGTCGCGGTTGATGCCGTAATTCCCGATCAAAGGATAGGTCATGCACACGATCTGTCCGCAATAGGACGGGTCGGAAATAAGTTCCTGATAGCCGGTCATTCCTGTATTGAAGACCACTTCACCATCTGTCTCCAGATTGGCTCCGAAACCCTCACCATGGAATACTTCACCGGATTCTAATATTAATTTCTTTTTCATTTTATTTTGTTAGATTTCAGACTTGAGATATCAGATTTCAGACTGAAAAATAGTTATTGTTTTAATTTGAATAGATCTGATGTCTAATATCTGATGTCTGTTATTTAAACTCAAACCCTTTTTCTTCGAGGACATCTTTCAGAATGGCCATTCGGGCAAAAACTCCGTTTTCCATCTGTTTAAAAATTCGGGAACGGCTGCATTCCACGAGTTCATCATCAATTTCCACTCCTCTGTTAATCGGTGCCGGATGCATAATGATGGCCTCTTTTTTCATGATTTTTTCACGTTCTTTGGTCAAACCATATTTGTTATGGTAGGTTTCCAGAGAGATCTTCATTTTTTCGCCATGTCTCTCATGCTGGATTCTGAGCAGCATCAGCACGTCCACTTCTTTAATCAGATTATCCAGAGAACGGTAAGTTCCGTTGATGATGGTTCCCTCATCGAACCATTTTTCAGGTCCTGAAAAGTATACTTTAGCGCCCAGTTTCCTTAAGGCTTCAGCATTGGAATTGGCCACTCTGCTGTGCTTTACATCGCCAACGATTCCCACTTTCAGACCTTCGAATTTTCCGAATTCCTGGTGAATGGTCATCAGATCCAGCAGACACTGGGAAGGGTGATTTCCCGTCCCATCGCCGCCGTTGATCACCGGAATATCTATTTTTTTTAAATCATCATAAAACCGGTCTTTTTGATGTCGGATCACGACCAGGTTTATTCCTACACTTTCAAGTGTTTTGACCGTATCATATAAGGACTCCCCTTTATTTACAGAACTCGACGTTACATCAAAAGGCACTACGTGCAGCCCTAATTTTCTTTCTGCAACATCGAAACTCGTTTTGGTACGCGTACTATCTTCAAAAAAAAGATTTGAAACATAAATTTCATTTTGGGCTTTCAAAACTTTTCCCTTTGAAAATTCATCGGCAGTCTTTAACAGACTGTAAATTTTTTCTGCAGTTAAATCGGTGGTTGTAAGCATAGTCGTTCACTTAAAATCAAAAAAAAACGAAGCCAAAATGGCTTCGTTAAATAAAATAAATATTGCTGAAATCGGCATTTCTGCCTATCTGTATCACGTCTAATGGAAATGTTCTTTTCATTAGGTGCAAAGATAGAAATTTATTTTAAATCTCAAAACTGATCATCAAAATTGTATGATAATTTAAAAACCATTGCTCTAAGATTGAAATTTATAATTAAATTTAACAAAGAAAACGCTGACATGAAAAACTATTTTATTGATACTCTTCCCGATTATTTCAAACAGTATAAAAAATCCATCAAGAACCCGAAGAAATTCTGGGATAAAGTCGCCGATGAAAATTTTGTGTGGTACCAGAGATGGAGCAAAGTCGTGGAATATGATATGCACGAAGCCAAAATAAAATGGTTTAAAAACGCAAAACTCAACATTACCAAAAACTGTATCGACCGGCATCTGAACAGCCGGGGCGAAAAGACCGCTATTATTTGGGAACCCAACGACCCGAAAGAGGAAGCACAGCATATTTCCTATTCTGAACTTCGGGACAGGGTCTGTAAAATGGCGAATGTCCTTCGCGATCTTGGCATCGAAAAAGGCGACCGGGTCTGCATTTATTTGCCCATGATTCCGGAACTGGCGGTAGCGATGTTGGCATGCGCGAGACTTGGGGCAGTTCATTCGGTGATTTTTGCAGGATTTTCGGCTTCTGCCGTGACTTCACGCGTGAATGACTGCGGGGCAAAACTCATCATCTGCTCAGACGGCAGTTACCGCGGCAGCAAAGCGATTGATCTGAAAGGGATCATTGATGAAGCAGTGGAAAATTGTCCAACCGTAAAAAATGTACTCGTCGTAAAAAGAACCGGTGGTGAAGTAACAACGAAGGAAGGCCGCGATTTATGGCTCGAACCCCTTTATGAAAAAGCGCCAACCGATTTTGTCTCAGTGATTATGGATGCAGAAGATCCGCTTTTCATCCTCTACACTTCCGGTTCTACGGGAAAACCGAAGGGAATGTTGCACACCAGCGCCGGTTATATGGTATACACGGCCTACACTTTCAAAAATGTTTTTAATTATAGAGAAAATGATATTTACTGGTGTACGGCAGATCTGGGATGGATTACAGGACATTCGTATATTCTGTATGGTCCACTGGCAAACGGGGCGACAACTGTTATTTTTGAAGGCATTCCGACCTATCCGGAACCAGACCGTTTTTGGGAAATTATTGAAAAACATAAAGTCACGCAGTTTTACACGGCTCCAACCGCGATACGCTCTTTAGCAAAAGAATCCTATGAATGGGTCGAGAAACATGATCTTTCCAGTTTAAGGGTCATCGGCTCCGTTGGAGAGCCGATCAATGAAGAAGCATGGCATTGGTATAACGACCATGTTGGGAAGAAAAAATGCCCAGTCGTGGATACCTGGTGGCAAACCGAAACCGGCGGCATCATGATTTCGCCGATCCCTTTTGTAACGCCGACAAAACCTACTTACGCTACCCTTCCCCTGCCGGGAATCCAGCCTGTTTTGATGGATGACAAGCGTAATGAAATCACCGGAAATCAGGTAGACGGAAATCTGTGCATCCGTTTTCCGTGGCCGGGAATTGCCAGAACGATCTGGGGCGACCATCAGCGGTATAAAGAGACTTATTTCTCGGCTTTTCCGGGAAAATATTTCACCGGTGACGGGGCTTTGCGCGATGAAGTGGGCTATTACCGGATCACAGGACGGGTTGATGACGTGATTATTGTTTCCGGTCACAATCTTGGAACAGCCCCTATCGAAGACAGCATTAACCAGCATCCTGCCGTGGCCGAATCCGCAATTGTCGGTTATCCGCATGACATTAAAGGGAGCGCGCTGTACGGCTTTGTCATTCTGAAAGATTCAGGCGAAAGCCGTGACCGCGAAAATGTGAGAAAAGAAATCAACCAGGTCATCAGTGATACCATTGGACCCATTGCAAAACTTGAGAAAATTCAGTTTGTTTCTGCACTTCCAAAAACCCGATCGGGGAAAATCATGAGGAGAATTTTAAGGAAAATTGCGGAAGGAGATCTGAAGAATTTCGGGGATACTTCTACCCTCCTGAATCCGGAGATTGTTGAGGAAATTATGAACAATCGGATTTAAATATTTCAGCAAACCATCTTTAACCGTTAAAAATTCGATAAATTTCCGATGATTTTCTTGCGTATTCCGATAAATAAACGTAAACTTTGTTACAACCAATTAAAAAGAAAAATGATATGAAAACGACCAGTTTTGTTGGATTTTTTCAGGGAAAGGACAAGGTCCGGAAAGCATCCAACAGCCTGCAGATTGCAGGTTTCAAGCCTTCGAACATTATTGTTCAGGATCAGGACAATCATCCGTTAATGGTCTGCACTCCGGTTTCGGATTCCTACGATCTGGAAATGGCCGTGAACATTTTCCGGTTTCACGGCGTTGATCATACGTATTCCTTCGACGGAATTATTGAGAATGCAGAAGATCTGAAGAAAATCATTTCCATCCATTCCAAACAGCAGATTTTCTCGCCGGTTACGATCAAACACCATGATCACTACCGGGAGGGAATGAACTCTGAAGTCAAATTTTAAAATATTGATGTTAAATCTGTGTATTGCGCAGATTTTTGTTTTTTAGATCCCTTACCATACTTCAAAACTCGGGTATTTTTCGTATTTTCGTCTGAAATAAAGCGTTATGGCGATGGTGTACGATATAGAAAAAGAAAATAAGGAAATACTCGCACGGTACAAAGATCTGATTTCAAATACCTACAGAACTCTTGATGAGGAACACAATAAACTCATCAGGAAGGCTTTTGATATTGCGCTCGATGCTCATAAGGACCAGCGCAGGAAATCGGGCGAACCTTATATTTATCATCCGATTGAAGTGGCCAAAATTGTAGCCAACGAAATCGGTTTGGGTGCCACTTCCATTGCCTGTGCCCTGCTTCACGATGTTATAGAAGATTCGGAATACACCTATGAAGACCTGGTTAAAATCTTCGGAAAAAAGATTGCGGGAATTGTAAACGGACTCACGAAAATCTCGGTGATGAACCACCAGAACATCTCGATTCAGTCTGAAAATTACCGAAAGCTGCTTCTTACCCTGTCTGAAGATTTCCGTGTGATTCTGATCAAAATTGCGGACCGCCTTCACAATATGCGGACACTGGAAAGCATGGCGCCCGACAAGCAGATGAAAATCGCATCGGAAACCGTGTATATTTATGCACCTCTGGCGCACCGGCTAGGACTCTACAACATCAAATCCGAACTGGAAGATCTATCCCTGAAATACAACAATCCGGAAGTGTATTTTGATATCGTCGCAAAACTGGAACTTGCAGAAGAAAGCCGCGAAAAGTATGTAGAGGAATTCAAAAAAGAAGTTTCGGAACAGCTTCATGAGGAAGGCCTTAATTTTACCATCAAAGGAAGGGCGAAAGCCATTTCCTCCATTTACAGGAAAATGCTCAAACAGGGTGTAAGTTTCGAAGAAGTATATGACAATTATGCCATCCGGATCATTTATAAATCGGATGCTAAAAACGAGAAATTCCTTGCCTGGAAAATCTACTCCATCGTTACCGATCTTTACCACAGCAACCCGTCGCGGATGCGCGACTGGATTTCGCAACCCCGCTCTACTGGTTACGAAAGTCTGCATCTCACTGTTCTCGGACCCGACAATAAATGGATCGAAGTACAGATCAGGTCTGAAAGGATGGATGATATTGCAGAAAAAGGGGTAGCTGCCCATTATAAATACAAAGAAGGTTTTAATAAAAGTACCGATGAGCGGAACTTCGAGCAGTGGGTTATTCAAATCCGAGAAGTCCTTGAAAGTCAACAATCTCTATCGACAACCGAACTTTTAGACAATATTAAACTTAACCTTTATTCGAAAGAGGTTTTCGTATTTACTCCTAAAGGAGAAATCAAGATTCTCCCGACGGGTTCCACTGCTTTGGATTTTGCGTTTTCTGTCCATTCCGATCTTGGAACGAAGTGTCTCGGCGCGAAGGTGAATGGCAAACTCGTTCCGATTTCCTATGTTTTGCAGAACGGCGATCAGGTGGATATTCTCTCTTCTCAGAACCAGAAACCGAAATCCGACTGGCTCGATTTTGTCGTGACTTCCAAAGCCAAATCGAAGATCAAAGCCATCCTGAATTCGGAAAAGAACCATTTGGTGGAAGAAGGCAAAGAGATTTTGCAGCGTAAAATGCGCCATGCGAAACTGAACTTCAATGATGAAGAGATCAACAAAATGCAGAAGTTCTTCAATCTCAAGACCTCGCAGGAACTTTTTCTGAGTTTCCAGAACGGGAATCTGGACATTGGAGACATTAAAAAGTATACAGAAGGCAAAGGGATTTTCGGAAACCTGCTTCAGCGATTCAGGAAATCACCGAATAAAAATGAGGTCTTCACCGAGACGCCGGAGACGGATCTTAACATGATCGTATTCGGGAAAGAAGAAGAAAAACTGAATTATTCCTACGCAAAATGCTGCACCGTGATTCCCGGAGACAAGATTTTCGGATTTATCACGATTTCAGACGGCATCAAAGTGCATAATGAAAGCTGTCCAAACGCCATTAACCTCCGCGCACAGTACGATTACAGGGTAATGCCGGCCAAATGGGTAAATGAGGAAAGCTTTAAAAACCGTGTGAAAATCGAGATTGAAGGTCTGGACCGTATGGGAATGATCAACGATATCACACAGGTCATCAGCAACTCGATGAGTATCGATATGAAGAGCATGACCATTGAATCCAATGACGGCATATTTACCGGAACCATTAATCTGGAGGTGAAAAATAAAAACCAACTCGAAGAAACCTTTAAACAGCTTACGACCATTAACGGAGTTTCCAAAGTAAAAAGGCTATGAATATGACCATCACTCAATATTTCAGAAATTTCTTTCACAGTTCGCAGTCTTCGGGCATTCTGCTCATCGTGTGTGTCCTTATTTCCTTACTGATCGCCAATTCGTCGCTGGCGGAAAGTTTTCAGAATCTTCTTGACCAAAAGACCGGTACCGATCTTTTTCATCTGAACTATTCCATAAGCGTCTGGATCAATGATGGCTTAATGGCGGTATTTTTTCTGCTGGTGGGCCTGGAAATCAAGCGCGAGATAATTGAAGGAGAATTGTCGAGTTTCAGAAATGCCTCGCTGCCTGTAGTCGCAGCTATCGGCGGAATGCTTTTTCCGGCGCTTATCTTTTATCTTTTCAATCAGGGAACCGATTATATCAATGGCTGGGCAATCCCGATGGCTACTGACATTGCCTTTTCTCTTGCCATCATCTCCATGTTGGGGAAAATGGTGCCTTTGTCTTTAAAGATTTTTCTTGCGGCACTCGCCATTGTTGATGATCTGGGAGCGATTGTGGTGATCGGCATTTTTTATACCGATCAGATTCACTGGGAATATATGGGATTAAGTGCGGTAATGGTACTGCTTCTGATCGCGATGAACTATTTCAACGTGAAGCGGCAGTATTTTTATCTCATTCCGGGGATTTTCCTCTGGTATTTTATGCACCATTCGGGGGTACACGCCACCATTGCAGGCGTTTTGCTGGCTTTTACCGTACCTACCAACAAATCCACGACGGAAATTTCCCCACTCGAAAAGATGGAAGGAAAGCTGCATTTCCCTGTAAACTTTCTGATCATGCCCATATTTGCGCTGGCCAATACGAATATCACCTTTCATTCCGGAATGGTCGACGGGCTGTTCACAACCTTTGGTTACGGGATTATTTTAGGACTGGTAGTCGGGAAGATTGTGGGAATTAATGTCTTCTCGTATATATTTATCCGCCTCAAAATCAGCAGCCTTCCGCATAAAAGTTCGTGGTCTCAAATGTTGGGCGCGGGTCTTTTAGCCGGAATCGGTTTTACCATGTCGATTTTTATTGCACTGCTGTCTTTCAAAGAAAATGTTGAGATTCAGGCTGAAGCAAAATTCGCTGTTCTGGTGGCATCGGCTATCGCAGGGTTTTCAGGGTACGCTCTTCTGCGCTACGCTGCAAAAGACAAAACTGTTCTGGGCTCAGACGAAGAATACTGATCAGCGCTCTACTGTAACGGTATGCGAATCATCCGTCAAATCATCCGTATTAGGCAGTAATTCCGGCTTGAAGTTGCTGATGTTGGCGCGCATTTCGTCGGCAATAAGCTTATCTACCCGTACTTTTTTAATGGCGATATTCAGTTCATTTCCCAAAAGAATGAGGATGATGTTTACGTTTACCCATACCATCAGCAGCATAATGGATCCAATGGATCCGTACAGCACGTTGTAGCGGGCAAAATCCCGTACATATATGGCAAAGATATATGCAAGAAGAATAAAAAGTATCGTGGTGAGAATAGCACCCGGAAATGCCTGTTTCCATGACGTAATTTTCAGGCAGCCTACCCAGTAAAAGAGGGAAAGCAGCAGAAAGTAAAAGATCGGAAACGAAATAAAACTGATAATACTCGTCAGGTTTTTAACAAACCACGACATATTCACCTGCGGGGTAAAGAGCTTCAGTACCACCTCGCTGTAATACACTCCGAGTAAAGAGCCTATAATCAGGGCAATGAATGCAATTGTAATGACGAAGGCCACAAGATACTCCTTTACAGCACCCCTTTTTAAGTCGGTATTCAGGTTGAAACCGTTGATGAGGGAGTGGGTTCCGTTCGTCGCAACTACCAATGCGAAAGCAATCGTGACCGTACTGATGTTGCTGATGTTCGGAATAATGGATGTCTGGATATAACCCGTGACATCTTTCTGGATGTGCGACGGGAAAATATTCCCCATGAGCACCTCGAAAATATAGAACTGCAGCTTATCATAGTGCGGCAGGTAAGGCAGCAGCGAGAGCAGGAAAAGAATGAAGGGGAACAGACTCAGAAAAAAGCTCCAGGAAATACTGGCAGCCATTCGCCCGATCTGCATCTTGAACACGCCTTTCCCATAAATTTCGAACATCTCCCAGAGCGAGATGCCGAGAACGGGAATGTGCATCTCATCGAGATATGCGTGAATTTTCAGGAGGAATCGGGGGGTCTTTATGGGCATTCATCTATATTTGCAGAACAAAGATAAGAAATGAGAATCAATTTGGTATGCATCGGAAAAACGGATGACAAAGAAATCGCTGAGCGGGTCAGCTATTACCGGAGCCGCCTGCCAAAGCACTGGAATTTCGAGATCACTGAAATCCCCGACGTGAAGCAGGCAAAAAACCTCTCTCCTGACCTTCTGAAAAAAGAAGAAGGCAAACTCTTCCTTCAGACCTGTGAGAATTCTGATCTCATCGTGCTTCTCGACGAAAAGGGCAAACAGTACACGAGCCGTGAATTTGCGGGGAAAATCGAACACTGGATGAACTCATCCGTAAAAAAGGTGGCCTTCTTTATTGGCGGTGCCTACGGTTTTTCCGAAGAGATTTACGAGCGGGCAAACGAAAAGATGTCGCTCTCCAAAATGACCTTTACGCACCAGATGATCCGGCTTTTCTTTGCTGAACAGCTGTACCGCGCCGACCAGATTCTACAGGGAAAACCCTATCACAACGACTGATCCTTTATTTTGTCTCACATTTTTTGTAGAGTTCCGTAAGCAGCCCTTTTTCAAAACCGGTGGCTACCGCTTTGTCCAGAGTGGCGCAGGCTTCATGGTCCTTTTTTCCCATGTCGAAAAGAATGAGGGCTTTGGTGACATAGGCCTGGGAAAATTTCGCATCCAGGGCTATGGCCTTGTTGGCGTCAGGGAGGGCTTCTTTGTTTTTCTTGAGTTTTAAATACACATCAGCACGGCTGTTGTAGAGCAGTGATTCAGGTTTCTCGGAAATAAGCTGGTTGAAATCTTTCAAGGAACCTTCCAGGTCGCCTTTTTTCTTCTTCAGATTGGCGAGGTTGGTGCGGGCGAAGATGTTTTCCGGCGCAAAGGTCAGGATCGTATTCAGGTCTTTTTCCGCAAGCTCTTTGTTGCCCTGGTCTTCATATACTTTGGAACGCGTGAGGTAGAGCTCTGCATTTTCGGCATCGATCTGAAGGCCTTTGTTCAGGTATTCCAAAGCTTTGGCTTTGCTTCCCTTCTGCGAATGCATCGATCCGAGGTTGAGGTAAGAGGTTACGGACATCGGATCAGATACCATGGCCTGCTCATACGACTTAAAAGCCAAAGAAGTTTTGCCGAGCCGGCGCTGTGCGGTGCCCAGACTGTTGTAATAGTTGGATTTGAATTTCTGGATCTGTTCTTTTTCGGCGAGGGCTTTGTACTGTATCTCGGCACATTTGAAGTCCCCTTTTTTAAAACACTCGTCCGCGGTTTTCACCCCATCCTGGGCATATCCTGCTGCATACAAAAACACGAAAGAAAGAAAATAGAGCTGTTTTTTCATGACGTTTTATTTTGTTTGTTAATGACTTTCAGCGTAAGGTTCGAGAAAAGACCGCCAAGCAGGAAGCCCATTGCCGCTCCCATTAAAACATCGAGCGGGAAATGCACGCCCAGATAAATCCGGCTGTAGGCGACCACCGCAGCCCATATAAAGAGGAAGTACGGCAGCCAGCGGTATTTCCCTTTTAAAAGAAAACTGAGGAAACTCGCAATAAAAAAAGTGTTCGAGGCGTGGGAAGAGTAAAAGCCGAAAGACCCGCCACAGTTGACGATCCGCATCAAAGGTTCCAAGACCGGATCGTGGCAGGGCCTTAACCGGGCTACTCCATATTTGAAAACACCGGCCAACTGGTCCGAGACCGTAATGCCAAGTGCAATGAAAATCAGGATGAAGATAATGGACTTCGGTTTGAATTTTTTGATGAGCAGGTAGAGGAAAATGACATAGAGCGGAATCCAGAACCACTTTCCCGACATCAGGATCCAGAAGGGATCAAAAGCCTCACTTCCCAGTCCGTTGAGAAAGAGAAATGCCTGCCGGTCTGCCTGAATGATCTCCTCCATCACCTCAACGGGTTACAGGTCCTTCGTGATCATCGTTTTCGGCAAGGCTGATCTTAGGACTTGCCGGTTCCGAAGTGGTATTTTTCCGGGCGGCATCCTCTGCCTGAAAATCCATCGCCGACTGTTTTACCTTTTCGATCTCCTTCTTGATCTCAGAAAGCGGATTGTCGGTTTCCTTCATGATCTCAGTTTTCACATCTTCCATGGCACCGCGCATCTTGCGGATGCCCTGTCCCATGTCGCGGGCAATCTGCGGCAGTTTATCGGGTCCGAAGAGCACAACGATTGCCACGGCAACCAAAAGCATTTCGCCTATACTTAATTCCATACTGCAATATTACAAAAGAATTTTTATTTGGGAAGGGGTTAATTTGATAATTAGTTGTGAGTTATGAGTTATGAGGGGTTCGGGATTCGGGATTCGAGGTTCGAGTTATGAGTATAAATACTGATCATTCGCAGTTCCAATTCATCCTTCATCCTTCATCCATCATCCTTCTCACTTCTCCTTTCCCTGCTCTTTTCACCAGTTTATATCCGTCGAACCAGAATACGGAGAGCACTGCTGCAGACAGCGCCGTCAGCATCTGATCCAAATTAAGTGCATTCATCATGAAAAAAGAGGATACGGGACCGAAGTAGAGCATCAGCAGGAGCAGACCTAACGTGATGCCCGTAATGTATACCAGCAGGTTGTTTTTATTCCGGAAGGTCTCAAGGGTGGTGTAGTAAAAGGAGCGGTTTGCCAGACTCAGGAAGATGTTGGCGAAGATGAGCGTTGTAAAGACCATCGAACGGACTGTTTCCTCGTTTCCGCCGCTTCTGTAAGTGAGCTGATACACGAAAAGTACGCCTGCTGTTATCATAAGCCCCTGAACAATGCTGATGCCCAGTTCCCTGAAATTCAGGAAAGTCTCCGTCATCGGGCGGGGTTTTTTCTGCATCGTATTGCGTTCCATGGGTTCATTTTCATAAACGATGGAACACGTAGGACCCATCACGAGCTCGAGGAAGATGACATGCAGCGGCGTGAAGATCTGGGGGAAGGCCCAGCCCAGAAAGAGCGGCAGGGAGACCGTGAGGATGATGGGAATATGGATCGAAATAATATACTGCACCGCCTTTTTGATGTTCGTGTAAATCCGGCGGCCGGAAGCGATTGCGGTGACGAGATTTCCGAGATCATCATTGGTCAGTACAACGTCAGCAGCGGCCTTTGCCATCTCAGTGCCTTTTTTCCCCATGGCGACGCCAATGTGAGAGGCTTTCAGGGCCGGACCATCGTTTACGCCGTCGCCGAGCATGGCCACCACTTCCCCATTCTTTTTGAGGGCGTTGATGACAGCCAGTTTGGCTTCAGGAAACATCCGGGTGAAGAGGGTCTTTTCAGCAGCGGCTTTGCCCAGTTCCGCTTCACTGAGGAGGGCAATTTGAGTTCCGTCAATGGCCTGCGCGGCATTCCGGATGCCGGCTTTTGCGGCGATGGTCTTGGTGGTTTCCGCATTGTCGCCTGTAATGACCTTCACCTTGATGCCTGCCTCCCGGATCTGCCTGAACACGTCGGTGATCCCCGCTTTGGGCGGATCATAAAAAACGACGAGCCCGAGGAAGTCAAAGCGGAAGTCCTGCTGCTTTTCCGGGAAGTCGTTGCCTTCAAAGGCGGTTTTCCCGACGCCGAGGACGCGGTAACCCTCTTTGCCGAAGCCGGTGACCCTTTTCTGAATAGCTTCTTTCTGCGCAGCATTGAGCGTTGAGACGTGCAGGATGGCTTCAGGAGCGCCTTTCACGGCAATGATGCGTTCTTTTCTTTCGTTTTCAAAGAGATGGGTCATCATGGGCGGTTTTCCTTCGAGCGGATATTCATGCACCATCGTGAACTGCTTCCTCAGGTCCGCAGGCTGTGTTTGGGCGTAAGTGGCGTGAAGGGTCTTCTCCATCGGATCAAAAGGCACGGGTTCGCTTGCCCACATCGCGTAGGTCAGGAGTTCGGAAAGTCTGCTGTCAGCAAAGTCATTTTCCTGAAAGACGGTATCGGATTGATAATCATAGACCGCATTCAGTTTCATGGAGTTTTCGGTGATCGTACCGGTTTTGTCGGTGCAGATGACCGTTGTACTCCCCAGCGTTTCGACGACGGAACTTTTCTTGATGATGATGCCTTCGCGCATGAGTTTCCAGGCACCTAAGGCCATAAAGGTGGTAAACGCGACCGGTATCTCTTCCGGCAGGATCGACATGGCGAGGGTTAATCCGTTCAGCAGACTCTCCACGAGGTCTTTGGTCTGTATGTATTTGAAGATGCAGACGAGCAGGAAGACCACGATGCCGATAAGGGCCATGTTCCGCACGAAGCGCTGGATCTGGATCTGGAGCGGCGACTTTTCTTCCGTCAGGTGCTGCAGGGAGGTGCCTATTCTGCCGAGGCGGGTCTCCTTCCCAATCTTCTGTACTTCGAATACCGCCAGACCCGAAACCGTAAGCGTGCCGCTGAAGACGGAAGCATCATCGGAACTTTTGTCCTTGAAGACGGAGAAGCTTTCTCCCGTCAGGGAAGATTCGTTGACCGAGAAATCATTGCTGTGAAGGATGATGCCATCGGCGTTGATCATCTTTCCCTCTTCGGTAATGCAGAGGTCGCCGACCACAAGCTCGTGGGTGGGAATATCCCGTACCTGTCCGCCCCGCAGGACGCGGCTTAAAGGTTCATTCAGTTTTTCCAGTTCCTCGAGTGCTTTTCGGCTGCGGCTGTCCTGATAGAAAGAGATTCCGGAAACCGCTACAATCGCGGTGAACATAAAGGCCGCTTCACTGTAATTCCCGACCAAAAGGTAGATCAGCGTTATCACGATGAGGAGGATGAGCATCGGTTCTTTGAGGATGTCCAGCAGAAGGGTGAGCCATGTGCGGCGCGCCTCCTGCTCCATTCTGTTCTCGCCAAACTTGGCGCGGGAGGCTTTGACTTCGGCTTCCGACAGGCCTTGCAGATGTCCGGGAATGTGGTAATCCATGACGGGGGTGGTTAGGAGGATAAAGGTAAGGAATTTGGGGGAGAGTTGCGGGGGCGGGATTCGGGGTACGGGGTGCGAGGTTCGAGGTGCGAGGTGCGAGGTGAGAGGGATGAGGGATGAAGGATGAGGGATGAGGGATGAAGGGTGCGGGATTCGAGGTTCGGGGTGCGAGGGATGGGTTATGGGTTATGAGGGATGAAGGATGAAGGATGAAGGATTCGAGATTCGGGGTGCGGGGTTCGAGTTATGGGTTATGAGTTATGGATTGCTTCGTCGTTCGTGCCTCGCTCCTCGCAATGACGGTTTCCGATAAACCCGACGCATTCAACCTACTCTCCCCAATACTTCCAACTTCCAACTTCCAACTTCCAGCTTCCAGCCATCATACTTCTCACTTCCAGCTTAAAGCGTATAGCCTAAAGCTTCCCTTCCACTGCTTCCTTTTTCCGGAAGACAAAGAACACAATCACGGCGCTGATGAGCATGAGGATGAAGGCCAGAAAGAAGGGGGCGCCGGGGAATTTAAAGGGGGCATCGTCGTGGGTGAAATAGTAGAAGGTGTTCGTCATGAGCGGCGGGCCCACGATGGCCGTGAGGCTGATGAGACTCGCGAGCGCGCCCTGGAGTTCTCCCTGCTCGTTCTTCGGGACTTCGGCGGAGATGACCGACTGCAGCGCCGGGCCTGCGATACCGCCCAGTCCGTACGGGATCAGGAAGGCAAACATCATCCAGCTCTCCGTGGCAAAGGCAAAAAGGACCATGCCAAGGGCGTAGAGCAAGAGTCCGTAGAAGATGCTTTTCTCGTTGCCGATCTTCGGCTGGATCAGGCGGATGAGGTAGCCCTGCACGAGCGCCGCCATAAAGCCGGAGACGCCAAGGGAAATGCCGACGAGGGTTTCGGTCCATTTGAATTTATACATCGTGAAGAAGGTCCAGTTCGTCTGTACGGCGTGGCCGGCAACGTAGACGAAGATGAGGGCCGCGATGAGTCCGAGGATCTGCGGGTATTTGCGGAGCTGCAACAGGGAGCCGACGGGATTGGCGCGCTTCCAGTTGAAAGGGCGGCGGTGCGCCTTGTCGAGACTTTCGGGGAGGATGAACCAGCCGTAGAGGAAGTTCACGAGGCAGAGGCCGGAGGCGGCGTAAAAAGGAATCCGGGCGCCGTACTGACCCAGGACCCCACCGATCACGGGACCGATGATAAAGCCGAGGCCAAAGGCGGCACCGATCATGCCGAAATTCTTTGCACGGTCCTCATCGGTAGAGATGTCGGCGATATAGGCACTTGCCGTCGTGATGCTCGCCCCGGTGATCCCGGAGAAGATGCGGCCGACAAAGAGCCAGAAGATGGTGGGCGCGAGGGCCTGAAGCATAAAGTTGAGGGAGAAGCCCAGCAGGGAAAAGAGGATGATAGGCCTGCGCCCGTATTTGTCGCTGAGGCCGCCGAGGACGGAGGCGAAGACAAACTGCATGGCGGCATAGACGAAACTGAGCCAGCCGCCGTACTGGGAAGCCACACTGAGGTCGGGGTTGTGGATGAGTTCCTGGATGAGCTTGGGCACCACGGGAATCACAATGCCCCAACCGGTAATATCGATGAGTAAGGTGATGAAGATGAAGCCGATGGCGGCGGATTTCTGATTTTTTTTCACAAAGACGAAGGTAAGAAAAATGGCCACGCGCCGGAAAAAAGCAGGTGAAATTTTGTATAAAAAAATGCTGCCTCAATGGAGGCAGCACGCATAAATGTCATTTTGACAGGAAAAATACCCCTTTTTTTCTCTATGGTTTCCGTAGGGTTCCCGTATGGTTCCCGTATCAAAAACGCATCTAAACATTTCAGAGGTTTTCCGTTTTTTCTGTCAGATTGTCAGGCAAATCTGTAGCGCGTACAATGATCTTTGCACCGCTCAGATCGGTACTGTTTTTAGTGGCGGTATAATCCCAGGTGATGCCTGCTTCCAGTGCTGCGCCCTCTTCCACCAATGTACCGTCGGCATTTTCAATGCGTACCGTAACGGTTTTCACGTCGAAATCATCGGTGACTTTAATGCGGATCATGTCCCCTGATTTTCCGTTATAGTCAGAAATATCAATCTCGGTGATTTCGGGAGCATTCAGGAAATCAGCCACTGCAACGGTATAGGCGCTGAGTCCTTTATCGGGGTCAGCTTCTGCCCTATCTCTGTACAGTTCTTTCGTTACAGGATCTGCCAGCGAAGATTTTCCATAAACGACCGCTTCCTGGAATTTGAGTTTATGGGCTTTCTGTTTAGGCGTATCTTCTGCTGTTTTCTGTCGGGGTGCCTTGGCAACCACTGTTTCCCCGTGTAACTGACGGAAGACGAGGATGTCTCCCACTTTCCCACTCAAACCGTGGGTCACGACATTATTCTTTGATTTTGCCATGATGTAAAGATTTAAAGGGTTAATAAATAAGTGAAGAAAACCGCAAGCCTTCAGGTCCACATTTTTCAGGTGGGCCTCAATATCTAAATAAAAATGGACAAATAATAATTCCGAAAAAGTAAGAACTAGACCCACCGGCAATTCTAGAATCGGCGTAGCCAAATCGTTCACTTTAGATATTGGGCTTGCCTTTTTTCATACGCTTTGACTTTACCGTATTACAGCGATCAACAGGCGGCAGAGGATCTGATCGGCTCAGACGGTGACCTTCCAGAGACGGTACGATTTTGCTATTCCCGGTATTTCACCGACATCTGCTCAGGCGTCAACACCTGTACATCTTTAAATAACTGGTATTTTCCGTACATCCAAACTGCTGCGACCATGATCACAACCACCGCAGAGACCGCTAAAATTTTCTTTTTACTGTTCATCGCTTTATATTTACATGTTAATTACTGATGCAGATCCATTCAATAAAGGTGTATTAACTGACTTCAGCACGGTACAGACATAGCTCCACCGTACATGCGACTGTGATCCTAACCATCCAAACAAACCTACACCAATTTTCCAATATATGAATACCCCAAACCGTATTATTGGTCACAGACTGAAATCTAAGGAAACAGTTTTATGTCTCAGGACGGGGGTACATTGAAACAGGAACACCAAAAGGAAATTTATATATCTTTACGACTAAGCGGAAAGATTTGCCACTGCGTGAAGCGGCGATCCTTTAGCACCAATACAACGCAACAATAGACCAACGATGAAAAGAACACTTACAACATTTGCAGTTATTTGTACATTGACCGCTTTTGGACAGACTTCACAAAAGCATTTTCAAAATGGAATTACAAAGCACAAGCAACAGGACTATAAAGGTGCAATCAAAGATTACGACAAATCCATAAAAGAAGATAAAGCAAACAGAGATGCTTATTACAACCGTGGTATCTGTGAACTTGCCTTAAAGTATTTCAAACCTGCAATGACAGATTTTAACAAGACCATAGAACTTGACCCAAAGTTTGTTAAAGCTTATTACAGCAGAGCGTCGGTGCTTGTAAGTCAAGAAAAGTATGTTGAAGCATTGCCTGACCTCGACAAGACCATAGAACTTGACCCAACAACACCAAACGTATTGACATTGCGTGGACAAATCCGAGCGCAAACAGGAAATAAAAAGGGAGCCTGCGAAGACTTCAGTCAAGCCAAGCAAATTGGAGACAAGCAAGCGGACCAATATTTAACTCAATTTTGCGGTAATGAACAGCAGGTTGGCGAGTCATTAATGCTTGACTGGCCAGAAAGCGAAAACTGGAAAATTGGAGATGACCAAGAGAATGAACAAAAACACGTTCTTGATTTAATTCATACCAACGAAACAATTGACAAGTGGTCTGAGTTAGGTAATATGACTTCTATAAAAGGTGTTAAGGGAGTTCCTATGGATACAGTAATGAATTTAATGTTTGACCAGGCAAAACTAATTTCCCCAAAAGCAAAACTGACATTTATAGAGAAAGATGAAAGTGCTGAATATCCTTGGATCATATTTACTATTGAATCGCCCAGTTTCAAAAACGACAAAACACCTGAATCTCAATTATGGTATATTGTTCAAGGAAAACAAGCACTTTATACCAACTTTAGGGCAGTTAAACAAGCGACAATTCCAGCAGGCCTAAAAGACCAATGGACGAAATTTTTCAAGACCGCAAAAATCATCCACAAATAGACGATGAGAAAAGTATAGCGTCGTCTTTATATTAAATTGCATTGAACAGTGTTCCCCGTCCGCGCGAATTCGAAGAATCTATGAAATCAATTCGAAGAATCGGGGTAGCCAAATCGCGGATTCAGCAGCGCTAATCCTTTCGAGTGGTCAAAATAATATCACCAGAATTTATCGCGCATGACCCCACGACCCATCACCCTATTGACTTTAGTTATTGGCCTTGCCATTTTTTCCTACGCTTTGGCTTTACCGTTTCTGGGGAGGTCTGTTCGAACCGAGGTCAAGCGTGGAATTTGGCGGCGGATCTGCAACAAATAAAAAAGTCTGTTTATGATTTGTAAAAGGTTTTTAACTATTTTAGCGAAGCACTAAAGTATTATTATCATACAGTTAGGCTACCTCATGTTGGCTTTGCATCCTTTATGATACCTATAAGCGGGTTAGCGGTAATTTTACAGACCCTACAACACAGAAAATAAAACAAGACGGAAATGAAAACAAAAATCAACATCGCAAAATTCTGGACAAGAATTTGGGCACTGCTTATTGACAGCTTATTACTCGGAGTAATCGGTTATTTGATGGGACTTGCAGTAGAAGACTTCTTGGTTAGTATCGGGAACTACGGACTGCTTTTCGGATTGGTTATTACGGTTGTTTATCAGACAATTTTTAATTCAAGAGTTGGCAACGGACAAACTCTTGGTAAACGTGCTATGAATATACAAGTGGTTGACATCAATGGCGACCCCATAGACTTAGGCAAATCTTTTTTGAGAGCATTAATTCTCTGCCTTCCTTACTTCACCGTTAACCTGACCATTCCCGGACTTTCCGACACTGCTATCGTGAATGTTATCAAGACCATTATTCTTGCAACAATTGTAATTGGAGTAGTTGTTATTTACATCTTCAACAAGCAAACAAGACAATCACTACACGACTTAGCAGTTGGAACTTATGTTGCGTCCACTTACAGAAAAAAAGAACCAACAATACTTCCGACAATGACGAAAACTCCATTCTATGTTTTTGGCGGACTTGTTACCCTGCTCATCGGAGTTTCAGTTTTTGCAGCGACATGGAAAGCTCCCGAACTTAAAGATGTATTAAGTATTTATTCCAAAGTGTCGAATATTGACGGAGTGCTGAATGCAAGTGTTGTTGAAAATACCAATTATACCAATGGTTCAAAAACTCTTTCCTACACCGCAAACCTATGGGTTCAAAATTTACCACAAGAAAACCTAGAAAACAATAAAGTGGTTAGAGAAGTTGTTCAGACCATTCTTAACAACGCAAACAGTATTGACCGCTTTGACGTAATTTCAATCTCTATGACTAGGGAGTTTAATATAGGTATTGCATCAAAAAAAACAAGCTCGACAATCAGCCATACCCCGAGCGAATGGAGAGCAATATTGAAATGAAAAAAAACTAACGCTAACACGGGTTTGGCAAACGTTCAGTACTTAATCCAACAGCGGTTCTTCGATTGAACTTTTATGCTCAATCCGCCACATCGCCAACCCGCGGTTGGCAGGAATCTGATGTCACCAATTATAAATGGTTTATGTCAGATATTGAGTTATTTGGCTGCTAACAGAATTTCAAAATGAGTGAAGAAACAAAAGATATTATTGGTCAAATTTATGGTTTTCAGTTTTTCTAATGCCCATGATCTGTCTCTTTATATGTCTTAAATTTCTTGAAATGAAAAAGGTTTGGCGAATAATGATAGGATTAACTATAGGCGTTTTAATTTCAGTTTTGTTCTATGAGATAAGTTTAGCAATCATCTTTCGAAATGGAATGGGACCGGTTTAAAAAAACAACAGATTCACCTCGCTAATCCTTTCGGGTGGTCAAAATAACAGTACACTATGAGACCTATTTATCTTTTATTTTTTATCATAATTATTGATACATCCTCTAGTTGTTTAAACGCTAAGGTTAACACAGCGCCCGAGTGTACAACAGAATATTTAAATTATTACAATTACAACGGTTTTACGGTATTAAATGAAATAAAAAACATTTCCAATCTAAAAGAAATAGATTTTAAATTATTCAATTTTTATTTGCAAAATGGAGTGAGTGTTAAAGAACTCAATGCAGAACAAATAATTTCTATACCAAAAAATGAATTTTTTAACCTTCCAAATTTAAAAGGCAGTATGCCGATGTATGTTTTAGGATATTATCAAAATCATAACATTAAGCAGTATTTAGTATCGGATTCCGAACAGAATTCGTCCTTATATCTAGTAAATGAGGTAAAAGGTAAAATTAATTCAATGCTTTTGGTTCATTCTAATTACGATACTGGATTTGGCAGCGAGACCGCTTCGACGAAAATTTTTGGTGAAAATGTTTTTAGCATATCAGTGTATTTTACTTCTGATACAAAAGATGCGAATGGTAAATACTCTGGTAGATGTAATTCTAAACTTAAAATATCGAACGAGGGCTTTTTAGAGCCTTTTGTAGATATCAATAGTGACGACAAATAGTATTTAGCCCATAATAACCCCACGACTTATCTCCCTATTCACTTTCGTTATTGGCCTTGCCCTTTTTCCTACGCTTTGACTTTACCGTATTACAGCGACCAACAGGCGGCGGATGATCTGATCGGCTCAGACGGTGACCTTCCAGAGACGGTACGATTTTGCTATTCCCGGTGTTTCACCGACATCTGCTCAGGCGTTAACACCTGTGCATCTTTAAATAACTGGTATTTTCCGTACATCCAAACAGCTGCTACCATCATTACAACTACAGCAGAGACCGCTAAAATTTTCTTTTTACTGTTCATCGCTTTATATTTACATGTTAATTACTGATGCAGATCCATTCAATAAAGGTGTATTAACTGACTTCAGCACGGTACAGACATTGCTCTACCGTACATGCGACTGTGATCCTAACCATCCATACAAACCTACACCAATTTTCCAATATATGAATACCCCAAACCGTATTATTGGTCACAGACTGAAATCTAAGGAAACAGTTTTATGTCTCAGGACGGGGTACATTGAAACAGGAACACCAAAAGGAAATTTATATATCTTTACGACTAAGCGGAAAGCATTCGCTAGTGCGCAAAGGTGCAGAACATTATCAGTGATATAACGAAACAACTAAATAATAACTCATGAAAAACAACCTCTTTATCCTTTTGCTGCTGATCAGCACTTTGAGCTTTTCTCAAAACTTGAAAAAAGAAAGACCTTCAAAAGAAGAAACCAAAACTTTTATTCTTGCCGAAACAAAAGAAGGCGGAAAATTAGACTTTTTCACAAAAATCAAAGGAATAGAATATAACGGATCACAAGTGAAACCCGGTCTCTTTATGACCAATATTGAATTGGCTTTATATTCATGGGGAAAAGCAAACGCTGATCTTGGAGTAGAAAATATTGAAACTGCATTATTAATATTCACGGAATATAAAGGAGCAGAACTAAGCGACAGAGAAAAGGAAATAATTCCGATGGGATATAGAAACGACCTAAAAATTAACCACCGCTAACAAATGGTAAACACCATTTCTATTTTCGAGCAAAAAAAGAAAAAGTTTTTTCCCTAACTTCATTTACGGTAGCCGAGGCATTCCGGTTTTTTTCCCGCAACGTCGCCTACCAGTGAAACGTTAGCAAACTTTCTAAGATAATCGCAGAAGACAGATGAAAACAAAACCAACAGTTAAAGCATATTTATTACTATTATTAATTTTTTCTTTTGCAGTATTAATTGTAAAAATTATTCCTTTTTTCTTTAATAATCCCTATTACGACGATAAACTTTTCCCGAAATTTTTCGTTCCAACCTGCACAATATTTTCCTTTGTTTATTTGATATTTGGAGAATTAAGAACAAAAAATATTATTGTAGAAATTGAAATAAACCAAATAAATGTTAAACGCTATTTTGGCCTTAAAAATGAGATTTACAAATTTTCAGAAATACAAGGTTGGAAATATTCAGATTTATCCTCAAAAGGTGGAAGTTATGAATATGTATATCTTTATAATTACAACGGAAAAAAAATTATAAAAATTTCTGAATTTTATCACAAAAACTATTGGGCAATTAAAGAATTAATAGAAGCCAATTTTAAAGATTTAGGATATGAAAAATTCTCTTACATTGATGAATTTAAAGAAGCATTTACGTAAAAAGTGTGCAGATAACATCGTATTGGCAATAGGGATAGGACAATCATCATATATAATGGCCAAAGCGTGAAAATTCTGAGATGGTGATAAGCAAATGCCCAAAAAAGATTAAAAAATTATCTAATGAAATTTCAATTGAATTTTACAACCGATTACAGACAGTTTTATATCAATGATCACAATGCAAGTGGAAGCACCGGGTCTGAAGATTTTTGGAATGAACAAGCATATGTAGACAAGCTTGCCATTGAAGACGGAATAATAGGTGTTGGAATCGCAAATGAGCAGGGAATCGTAAATGGTGAATTAGAAATTTTAGATTCAAAAAGTCTAATTATAGATTTCGGCGGGTTTGATCATGTTGCAGAGGCAAGCATTAAAATTCATTCTGGAGTTTTACAAGTACTGGACTGTCCCCATTCCGGCATTGAATTGGAAATACAAATTGAAAATGGAGAATACAGAATACGGGTGTATTCATTAAATTTAGAATCTGCATATGATGAAGTTCCCAACGACTCTTATAAGATCGAAATGTGGAAGGAAGTTTATTCGGATCGAAATGTTTTAAAAAGGTTTAATGAATAAAAGGAATTCTATTTAACAGTACTTCTATTAGCGGGTCGAAGGTTACCTTATAAAGATTTTCGTTAATTGTTCATTTTGTTATATTTACAAAGACCTTTATCAATCCCGCTAACAAAAATACGCAACCATTAACTGCAACCAGTTTAAAACACCGTGGAAATAAAAATCGACCAAAAAACAATTTCACTAACAGAGGAATATAAAATTTATATTAATCATACATTAAAATATATTGCTACATCTGAACCTCTGAAAAAAGCAGCTAAAATTGATATTCTTAATGTGGAAAATAATGAATGTATTATAAAAATTGCCAAACAAAATTTTGGATTGAGGGCCAATTATTACATTCAACCTCAATGCACAAAAGAAATATTCTCGTTTGAAGAAATAAATAATATAAAACTCCTTTTGAGGTGTCAAATTAATGACGATTTATATCAATTTTATGGACATAATGGAAATAGATATTCAATTTTTAAAAATCAAAAACAAATCGGATTTTGGGAAAAGAATAATTTTATTTTTGGTGAAGGTGATTTTTATAAAATAATTACAAATGATAACGAAAATCCTTTATTTCTTGCATCGTTTTGTCTTTGTATAGATAACGCTAAAAATAATTTTAAAAATGAAATGTCCATTTTCAACTTTGACATAGGATATAAAGGAAACATGCTGAGAAAATTTGATACAGAATGGAAACCTAATCAATAAATGCTGGCTGTAGATAACAACTTTTTTTGTTAGCAGGGTTGAAATTTACATCATAAAGATTTTCTCTAGTTGTTCTTTTGTTATATTTACAAAGACCAGTTATCATAATTTCCCGCCAACAGAAATACCCAAACATTAGCTACCATTAAGAGCCAATTATGAAATATGTATTCATTTTAATATTATTTTGTTGCATAAGTTGTTCGACAGACACTTCAAAAATGTTTAAAGAAACTCCTATTCTACTTAAGACGTCCAATCAACGATTAAAGACAAATTTCGATAGTTGCTTAAGTTTGACACGGCAATTAATTAATAAGCAAATAAGCGAGAAAGAGTTTTCAGAATATTTTCATTTTAATAATATTGCAAGTGGATTTGAATATGATAATGTTATTCTAGGAATATCAGACAGCTTATCAGAAATGCCGAAAAGCTATCAAATTTTTTATGATTTTGTTTATAAGGGTGACACGATCAGCTCTTTCCGATCCGACTTTGATGCAAACATAAAAATAATAGATTACCGAAAATTTCACTTACTTGCCTTTCGAAAATTTATAGACAAAGACCTTTTAATAACTAAAACGAAAGCTACTGAAATAGCTTTAAATAACGGTATGAAAGAGAAAGATTTAGATTTAATTCTAAACTGTACTACGGACAAATTTTATTGGAAATGTGAAAATAAATGTGACAACTGCTTATACTTAGAAATTGATGCTAAAACAGGAAATATAATTGGAAGAGGAAAAGTCGTTAACCGATATTAACGGCAGCTAACAAAGTACTCTTACAAGCGGATATAATGCTTATAAATTTGAGATTTTAACTTTGAATTCTCAAGAAAATTTTATGAGGGTTTTATTCCTTTGCTTTTCTCTATTCTTAATATTCGGTACTTTTTATAACTATGGAATTGAAAGAGAAAAACAAATCTAAAAAACATTGCAGGTAAAAAGGGTTCAGCAATAGCGGGCAGAAAGTTATCAGTTCACGTTTTGTGCCTGGGAAGAAATTCCTATTTTAATACATCTACACCATGTTTACTTTGTAGGATTTTATAATACCTATAACGAGTTAGCAGAAAAATTAACGAGACACCACCCAACAGAAACCGATGGAAGATATTTTTAAAGATTACGAAAAAACAATAAAGAGAAAACATAGTGTAAATTTCACTCCTAAATACAAAGAAGAATTCAGGACGAGTTTAAACCATACTCTTTTTGTTGCGATTGCGGAAAAAGCAGTTGAAAAACTGGGTTGGGATTTAGTATTTAAAGACGAAAACAGTATAGAAGCAAAACGAAAGGAAAAAAGTTTGGGTATTGAACGTTGGACAGAAGCAATTTCAGCAAGTTATGCATATGGTAATATTGTTGTTAAAAGTGAAAGTCTGGGAAATGAAATGTGGGATGTAGGCAGAAACTCAAAAAGAGTAAAAATGTTTATTTATTCGTTTGAAGAAACCTTAAAGACTTTCGACAGACAATCCTTAAATGAACTTGAAAAGGAAATTAAAAAAAAGAATAATTGGGATGACTATGTCATTCCAGAAAGTTTACCACAACCCACTCGGGCAAAAGAACCGAATATATTTATACCAATTATTGGAGGTTTAGTAATTTCGCTAATTCTGGGTTTTGTAATAGCATTTATTTCGTTGAAAGGAATGTATTTTATTGGTTTGTTTGAATTTTTAGTAGCATCAGCAATAGCACTGACTATGAAACAATTAATCAAACTTTCAAATTTTACTGACTTTAATAAGTTGCAATACTTATTAGCCGGAATGATAATTCTGATTTATTTGTCAAATCAATATTTCCAATATGAAATCATTTTGAATGCAAATAATTATGACAGAATCGGATTTTTAGAATTTTTAAAATTAAGGTTTTCACAAGGTTTAACTTTTAACAGCCTTGACACTGGCTGGATTGGTTTGGTAATTAGTTGGATTTTACAACTCGGCTTAACTGGACTTTTTGTTTATTTGAAAATTGTATCCGTTTTGACAAAATATGCAATTGAAAGAGTTCCAGTAGAAGTCATTGATTTTACTTATTACCATTTCGTGAAAGACAAGACCGAAGGAGAAATTAGAAATGAACTTGCCAAAAAAGGTTGGACTGACAAAACAAATCAAAACGAAGTATTTGAAGCGATTGGAGGTTTTCAAATTGCAACAGAATTAAATAGAATTAAATAAAAAAATAGATTTTCATCGTTTTGGCAATATGCCGGCTGAAGTGCAAAATTCAACAGTAGTTTTTCAATTAAACAATAGAAATAAAACCAGCTTTGTGCTCCGAAACCTGCCCGAACACAAAGCGCGAAACCTTCATGGACAAGCAAAAAAGACACATCAAATGAAAAAGACAGTTATCATATTGACGACATTTGTGGTTTTGGTTTCATGTAATAATTCTGAAAAGACGAAGACTACAAGCGACGCACAAGTCTCTGAACAAATTTCCGAGACAACGAAACGACAAAAATTAATTTTAGAATTAAAGAAGCTGCGGCAAACCATAGCTTCCAATGACGAAGAAAAAATTGCTGACATTTTTGAATTTCCACTTTCCGACGAATCGTTCAGTATCTACATCGACGACAATTCATTTAACGAACAATTCAAGTCAAACGGCAACAAGATTACAAGAACAATGTTCTTAGAACATTACAAATCAATTTCTGAAAGTATTTGGCTTGACCAATTAAAAAGTCTGTTTCATAATATCGCCATTGACAGTTTAGACCATAAAGACACATTGGTGTATGAAGCTTACCGTAAAACTGAACCCTGCTTTTATTCTTACCAAATAGAATTAAATAAGGACATTGTCACATTAAGAATGAATATGAACTCAAACAGAAATTACGAATCCAAAACAATTTCAGAAGAAGAGATTCCAGAAAATTCAAGTGAAATATGCGAACACAATTTTTGGTGGATTTTTAAATTTGATGGAAATAAATTACATCTGGAAAGTATTTCTGGAGCGGGTTAATTACAGATGAGGTTATCGAAAAAAGTCGCGGTTCAAAATCAATCAAAAAACTGAATGAAAACAAAATTCTTAATTTTCCTGGTTACCCTATTCTCTATTTATTCTTGCAGCCAAAGTAAAACTGAAAATTCGGATGATTACATAAGAAAATCATTGACCGCATTCGTCGAAAATATAAAAGAGAAAAAAATTAATTCTGCTGTCGAATTCATTTATCCAAGATATTTCGAAGTAGTTCAAAAAGAACAGATGACACAAATTCTGAATTTGACATATAATAATCCTTCAATTATAACTGAGATTCAAAGGTTCGAAATTGATAAAATTGAAAAACCAGAAAAAATAAAGAGTGAATACTACTCTATTGCTGATTATTCTTTCAAAATGAAACTGAAAATCAACTGGAATTCTATTCCAAATTCGGGGCAGGCAAAATCGCAAATAAAAGAAGGGTTAATTAAAAAATACGGAAATGATAATGTTCAATATTTCTCTGATGAAGATTATTATTTCATCAATGCAAAAATGAAAGCCTGTGCCATTTCAAGTAATGAAAAAGATTGGACCTTTCTTATTGTTGAACCTCAATACAAACCTCAATTAAAAAGCATACTTCCTCAAAAAATCCTGAACAAATTCTAAAATACTTTAGCTATCTCAGTATTTCTTCTAGCTGGGTTGAATTTTACACTATGGAGATTTTGGGTAATTGTTCTTTTAGTTATATTTACTAAGATTTTTTATCATAATCCTCACCAAAAGAAATACCTAACCGTTATGCGTGAGCTTAGAAGACGAACGTCACATATAATCGAGAACTTAGACAGCTCATTCATCAGACTCTAAATAAGGACGAAAAAGCGTTAGCTAAACTTAATAATTTGGGGTGCGGCGGCGGTGCAGGTTGTTACGATTTAGGATTTATTGTAACTCAAATAATTTATCGCATCGGAGAAAATGAATTTGCTTCGATGGTTGAGAAACTTGGCAGAGAAGAAACCAATTCAATTGAAGGTCTTATTAGGGTTGGCTTAGAATATGGAGACCATGACAAAGACGGAAAAATGGATGATAGGAGAATTGAGAATGAATTCCCCGAACTTCATAAACTTTTGAAATCGAAGTAAATTACCAACAAATCTCATTGGAGACAAGAAAGCCGAACGCATAACAGCGCACCTGCAACAGACGGGGGTTGCTTCGCTGATTTTCAAGTCCTGCTCCGCATCAACATTAGTGGTAAAAACCGCCCATCACAAATCTGTAAACCTTATCGGCAACCTTACAATGACACTAACTGACCAACACATCACTTACGAAAATGACTGCAGACAAATGTTCGTTGGACAGATCATTCGTGGTATTATTTATGGAGAACTAAAGTACTTTGCTGACGAAGAAGGAAACAATATTAATCCTGAGCCATTTTACCAAACAAAATATCCTGACATCGACACGCTTGACCATTCGATTTACTTCAAAACAGACAACAAAACGCTTTATGTTTTTTGGGACAACACATTTGTTTGCTATGGACTTCTGTCAAAACAACTTGACTTAACAGAAAAAACAAATGACTATGAACAAAAATGGGATGTTTCTTCTGACAGTAGGTGGCAACCTTTGATAGGGCAAAAAATCGTTGACTTTAAAATTTTGTGGGCAGGAACTGGAACTTCAATATATCCTCAAACATTTGAGATTAAAACACAAAACGGAAAATCAATTTTTATAACAGCTTCTGAACTTAAAGACAATGAAGACGAATATTACTCTCAAATGGACAATTTGCTTGTAACTACAAATTATGAATTGTTACAAAGGCTTGAAAACATAGAACAACAACAAATAGAAAAACACAATTCAAAGAAAACTTTATGGACGAAATTATTTGGACAATAAAGAAGGCTGCCCCATAACATCGGTTGGGCAATACGCAGTTTGATTTAACAGTAATGAACTTTAGTTCAAAGGCTAACGTAACCGACAATATTCTACCCTATGCGTTTAAACGATATGTACAAGACATTTGCAGCCATAATTTTGATCTTACTTTGTAACAGCTGTAAGGAAAATTTCACGAAACTAAAAGCAGGGGAATCTTATGATGAAGAATTATTAAAGGCTATAGTTCCACATAATTATATTGAATATTGGCAAATTGATTATGTTTATGGTTTTTCGCCAAAAAAAATATTTTCCACGGGGGATAAGGAACTGGCAAAACAAATATTAATTCCTGAAACCGTAAACGGAAATGGCTTCTTTTCAGGATGCCAACCAGGTTACTGCAATTATAGAATTGTATATTTAAAAAATAAAACCTGGCATTATGTTCAGGACACAGAAAAATTGTCTGAATTCATTGGAGAAATTGATAATGAAAAAGAGGCTTTCTTAATAGCAAGAATCAAGGATTACGATATTGACAATGGATCTTCAGAAGGTAACGGTTTTACGAAGACAGAATATGGCTACAAGCTTAAAGTACATAAATACAATACTTGTCCTGAATCGAAAGAAGCCTTTATTGTAACTGTACAAAAAAATGGAAAATTCAAAGAAGTAAAAAATCGGGGCTATTATTATAAATCTAAAGATTGTATCGTCTATTAATCAAAATTAACTGCTTTTGACCCCTGCCCCTATGCAAATGGCCTGGGTGATGTTTTACAAGACGATCTCAAAAAATGTCGTCGCGGATTCTTGAAAATGTTGTTAAACATAAGAGATTGTCAGCATGTTATGAAAAACCCATTCAAAATCGTATTCATTCTCTTCTTCGCAAGCTGTCATCCGAAGACGGCTGAAATCAGTTTTCCTGAAAAATTCAGGACCGTTAAGGCGACTGATTCCACTTCATTTATTGAATGGACTGACGGAAAAACAGTGTACCGATCATCAAAAACAATAGACAAAAATTACGTTGATAATAAGACTTACTGTAAATGGTCAAATGATCAATATATTTGTCTGAGACATTCTACCGGAAGCGACACCTGGACGGATATCATTTTGCCTTTCAATCATAACCACTACAAACTTTTTGAGAATGCGCTGGCCTATGACAAAAATGCGGAAACTGTAATTTGTGAAACAGATTCCGCAGGTTTCAAACTGGTGGCGGAAAATATAGAGAACGGGAAAAAGGAATTTATTGGCAGGGAGTGGGTTCACTGTGGAAGCGTTTTTCCGCATTATTGCATTGACAGTATAAATGTTCGTAAGAATATCTTATATGTTGAATGGACAATCCCTCATATTGACCACCAAAACAAAAAACAAATAATACGGATAAAACTGAAAATATAAAAACCGCTCGCAAGCGGTTTTGTGCAATGGCGCACTTAGTTTTTCACACCCGGATTACTGAATGGGAAAATTCGATATATTTACAACTGAACAATTAACAAGTCGCCACTCACACAAAGCGGAAGGTTATGCGCCATTTTATGAATCCATCTGAAATTAACATATTTGACATCAAGAAAAATTAATCAAAAAATATTTTGATCAGGATTTTCAGTCTTTTTAGAAATTTTCCGAAAAATAAAAAGTGGAAGATATTGGATGACATCTTAAATTCGAGATGTGAAAAGCCAGAAGAAATTGGGTTATGTTAACTGATATGTTATGAAAATAGTTTACCAAATATTATTTTTAGTCTTTATCATAAGTTCTTGTGAAAGTAAAGGACAAAATAATCTCCCTATGAATATCGAAATAAAAAAAGAAAATGCAAATCCGGCTGCTCAGAAGATAATGTCAGATGAATTCTTTTATGATGTTGTAGATGAATTTGCACCATTTGGAAATGATGTAGGAAATGACACTTTTTACACTTTCATAGAATGGAAAAATAAAAATGAAACTAAAAAAGCCACTGAATTTCTCACTGGAAATCTTGCTGAAATGGGCTTGTCAGATTTTAATTTAAATGCAGATGCAAAAGACCCAAGGCAATTACTGTTGAATGTTGATAAAATGCCAAATAAATATGATGACATCAACTCAATTGACAACACAGTCATTTCTTTGGCGTTTACCCAGTTATTTATAGGCGGAAATATTGATCCTGAGATCAAACATCTAGCGAAAATTGCAATCGAACGGGAGGTTTTATTTGCGGATGTTTGGGAGGAAAATTCAAAAATGCGTCTTGAAAAACTCGCTAAATTAACCGACGCCTTAAATATTGCTGAATAAAAATACAGCCCTCAGCACGTTATCTCTATAAAGAGAGGGGTAATGTTTATCATACTGCCCCCCAGCAGAAAACCCACCGTTATTGGTAATCTCATAAAAAACAGTCATGATCAGAAAGTTAACTTTTTTAAATTTAATAATTCTTATTCTGATATTTGCTGCAAGTATAGGAACATTTTACGGGATCAATTATCCGTATCCATTTAACTTCATGTACGATTTTAACCAATATGGATTTGAGTATGTTGCAGCGATTGTATTAGTAATAGCACTGCTAACAGCATTGGTTGCTACTTTAAATATTAAAAATTTAGATTTCAAAAATAAGTTTCTGAGAATTCTCCCGCTTTTTAATTCAATTTTCCTGGTGTTTATGATTTTTGAAGGGGTATCGGCATTTATCCATCAAAAAAGTAAATTAATCAAGCTAGAAAATGCATATATCGCACGGGCAAAAAAAGACATCACAAAAGACAAAATAATTTACGAATATGCCGGAGGTTTAGCACTTCCCATGTACAGTGAAAAAGTGGTAAAGGAGATCGACCGTATTCATGAAAAATATGGAGTAACGTATTTGAATACAGGTTGTCTCATTAACTATGCAGAAATCAAAGCGCAGAAAAAGTATAAGGAGACCGTAAGCCCTTATTTGGAAAAGCGAAACGGAAAGAATTGGGAAATAAAAATGAATGCTGAAATTGAAAAAATCAAAAGAGACTCTCAATAACATGTTATTTCTAGATCGAATGGAAACCTCATCAATAAATGCTGGCTGTAGATAACAACTTTTTTTGTTAGCGGGGTTGAAATTTACCTCATATAAATTTTTGCAGATTGGTGATATTGTTATACTTACAAAAGCTTGTGCCCCCGATCCGTAAAAACATCTAAGTTGGCCGCAATTGGAAACCTGCAACCCTATTCTATCAACGAAAAGACTGACAAAAAACAAAAGCAAAGACTTAAACAAATGAAAAAAGATTACTGGGATGTTTCAGATGAACAGGTCATCGAAAAAACCGGAAAGAACATTGCTGAATGGGTCAAAATTCTCGAGCAATTCAAAGCAGCTGAAAAAAAATCAAATGATGTGGTTTCGTTTCTGCAAAAAGACTATGAAATGCCAAGATATTGGGCCAGGACTCTGACCACCCTGTATCTGAAGAAAGACAAATAGAAACAACGGGTCACTAACACTGGTTTGGCGTAGTGGCCGTTTATTATCCGGAAATACCTTTCGCAAAATGCAACGCGTCAGCGCACATTTAAAAAACGACAATCGAAACAAAAAAGAATTGATGACCAGTAACGACAAGAATTTATGGAGGGCAAGCTGGCTCGGTTGTATTAACCAGTTGACTTCGCTTGAACTTCAAAAAAAATCCTGGAATGACAGAACCCATTCAAATCCACACTGGTCATTTGTAGAATTTATATGTTGCTATTTTGACGATTTGGTTATTCACGAAAATTACAAATATCAATTAGACAACGACTGGGTGACACAAAAGGAATATGACCTTATTGAAGACTGGCACACTGCACTTGCCAAATACAACCCGCCTAAAAATGATCACTTTGACAATGAAGCGATTCTAAATGACCCAAAGTGGTTAGAAATTATTGAAATTGGAGTTGCAGCACAAAACAACTTGGCCAGCATTCTAAATGACACCGAAAGAAAACTTTTGACCGAAGAAACAGATTATTTAAAATTTATTTAGACAATACGAAAGAAGCAGATTCTGTGCTTGGTTGGCATGGTGCATCATGTCCAGTAATGGTCATTTAATAAATACTTAATTCGAGAGGATTATAGTCTTTAGCAGCCGATTCTGCGTTTCTTCTGATCATTTCCAAATCATCTTTGTTTTCAATAAACTGTTCATGTATCTGCATTCTTCCGGCTACTTTGTTTTTTAAAAGTTCTGCAATTTTTTCCTTTGTTGTTTTTTTAGCGTTGGCTGCAACATTCGCCGATTTACAAGTATATTTTCTTTTTCTAAAGGCATAAAGGGTATAGTGATAATCATCTTTGGAATCATAGAGTTCAGCAATAAGACCTGGCAAACCGTTAAATTTATAGGGTCCATACTGAAATGGAATATCTGTTGTAAACCAAGCCATCCAGGTTCTGCCATATCTGGTGGTTTCGGCTTTTTGACATTTAAAACCTAAAACCGTTTTAAACTCATTTTTAATTTTCCAATTGATATTGTTTGGCTCTTCATAAGAATAATCAAGATAATTGATTTCAGTTGTTACATAAATTCTGGCTGAAGTCGTTCCAATGGTTTCCCTAAAATCGGTTACATATTTCATTGCTTCGTTCATAGTAATGTTTACTTTTTCAACTTCAAGAGAATCAGCAATATATTTATTCATGTTTTTAAAAAACGAAGCGTCGTGATTAATCAATAAAGCAAAAGTTGTTGACTTCCTGAAATTACCGGACTTTGAAAGCTTGTAATTTAATTTATAATCGGCTTCATAAACTATCTCAAATTTCTTTTGAGAAAAAGCGAATGTTATTATCAACAGATGAATGAGGAGGAGGATCTTCTTCATGTTATTTCTTTAATATAAATACAAAGGACCATATCAGAGACGGTCTTATTCATTTGCCTGTTTATTAGTGACTGTAAAATTATTAATCCTGTTTTTCCTGATCTTTTTTAATAAATAATTATTAATTTTAAATCGATTCCAAGATATTGAAATAAATCTGATTATAAGGGGGTTATTTTTTTATCAGCTTAAGCAGATCAAGAGGTGTTCCTGACCTGGAATGAGTTGAAAAACCCAACCTAACAAGGGCATTATATATTGTAGTCACACGGATCACAAATCACTTAGATCGGGGGTTCAGCGCCATTATAGAAACGTAAAACAATCTTATGAAATATAGTTTCAGCATAATATTTTATTTTTTTTCTCTTGCTATTGTTGGCCAAAATAAATCTATGGTTTATAATAAAAATCAAAGTGACTTTAAATTTACAGCAAATGAAGAATTAAAAAAAGAATTTAATGAAAATGAAAATTCTAACAGTAAAATTCAAGTAATTGCTAAAATCACAAATGATACCGTTATCTCCATTTACCTGAAAAACAACACGGAAGACTCCCTAAATTTAAGTAAACAGGATAGGCATTTGTACCTAATTCAAGAAGCAAAAAATAAAAAAGGAGAATGGAAACCGATAGAATATTGGAGTAATTCTTGGTGTGGAAACAGTTATTTGTCCGAAAATGTTGAAAGTCAAAAAATAATTAAAACAGAAACTGAAAAATATAACGGAACTTTTGAAACTGAAATAAGATTCAAATTTTTAATTTACGACGAAGTAGTTTATTCAAATCAATTAAAAGGTAAAATTAATGTAACTCAATTTGAAATTCCGAAAGAGTTTAGAGAACATTCAACTTACAAAAATGTTTTAAGATTTTCTGATAGGGAACTTGCTGAAAAAGTTATGTTTTTAGAACCAAACGCAATGAAAGAGTTCTCAGAAAAATATAAAAAATGGGTAAATATGATTGCAGATAAAAATAAAAAAAGAATAGAAACTGAAAATAAAAAGGATCAATAAAAATGCCACGTCTATCAGTGGTTTTCGCAATGGCACAAAGTGGAAAATTGTCGCCACGGTTGAACGGTGGAATTTATCCGCAATTATTTAAAAAATGCCCAGAAACATCAAATGAAAAAAAAAATCTTTATTCTATATTGTTTTGCTTTGGTTTTCCAAAACCTTTCTGCTCAAATGTCCACGGAGGGTGTCCCCATTTCCGAAACCTATTCATCAAATGGGGAATTTAAGTTGTTATCTATTTCCTATGATGACGAATTTCCAAATCTGAGAGGAGAATCTTTTGTTTCATATACGCAAGAATATGACAGCATTGGGGTCAGAAAAAAATTTTATATGATAAAAAGGTCTTTTGATGTGTATGAAGGCTATCCGTATTTTACTGCTATCAGTAATGACGGAAGAAAGATCATCTACATTACAGATTACCTCTATGAAAACGGTGTAGAAAATAAAAACATCACGTATTATGTTGACGGTAAATTAGAGAAAACATATACCACTGAAGAATTTATTAACTGCAATAAAGATAAGGAAAAGTGTGAGCTGTTTTATGATAATAAGTATCAGATCTATGGAGGGGGAGGTATGACATTTAAAGAATACAAAAAAACAGCTTCGAATAAAGACATTTTTTTAAATAAAAGTTTTGTTTTCAATAAAAACGACACCATATATGTAATTGATTCAAGAAAGAAAATAACCCTTTATGATCTGGATAAAGGAAATATCGTGGGTTCAAAAATTGAATTCGATTCAATTTATCCAAAAATCAGAAACATTGAGGCTGTTAAAAGCAAAGTTTCCTATTATAAATATCCTTACAAATATGTAATAGATATTCAAAATTCAAAAAACAATGAAATGCTTTCTGAAAGCATCGGTAAAAGGGCTGGTTTAAAATTTATCTCCATAAATGATTCAACTTTTCATAAATATAAGCTTCACAAAATTGAACTAAGTGGTTATATGAACCGGAATGGCAAATTTGAAATTGAAAATCTTGAAACTGATTCCATCTTTAATAAAAAATGGATAGAAGATTATATCACTACTGCCACATTCAAAACAGAGTTTATTCCCCGTGAAGTTGATAAAATTTATGTGAAAGGTTTTTATGGAGGCTATCGTGATTATGATGATAAAATTGCACAGCGAGAAACAATTAAAGATAGAAAAAAAAGAAAGAAAGAATTTGAAAAACGTCTTACCCTTGAAAAAATCGATGATGTATATATTCCTAAAAACCTATATGAATGTTTAACAGCACTGGACCAAATTTTAAATTTCGAAAGTAAACAACAAATCATTGAGACTAAAGATTCCTGGCAATTTAATTCACATATTGGCGGATTGGGAATGTGGATACGAAACACCTGGGGAATAAATGGAGGTTCCCGACTTTTAAAATATTTTAACGATAGAAATAGAGGAAAAGGAATGTTTGGGAATGATGAAATTTCAGGTATCATAATTACCCAATATATGATCTGGCTGAAAGGAGACAAAGATGCCTGGAGAAAATGGGAAAAAGAAAATCCAAAATAATGAAAACTAAGGCCAAGAAAGGTTTTGCAATAGGTCGCGAAAATGCAAAGCTCAACGAATAGTTCTTCGCTTTAAATAAAAGCCACCAGAAACTGTCTGTCTTTGCAATGGCAGGTTGACTTTAGCCGGAAAACTCAAAGGGAAAATTTATATCTTTACAACAGCGCGGTAAGCTGCGGCTGCGCACAATGCTTACCTACCACTGATTATCAAAAAAGCTTAAAAACAAATACGACCATGACTATTGAAACTAAACCGCAAAAAACCAAAACCGGAATTTCGATCTTAATTATTACGCTGATTTTAGGGTTTTTAAATGTGATGCTTACAGAATTCCTAACTGATATAAAATCTTTGTCTAGTGCCCAAGGGGTGTTTACCACTTTCTTCACTTTTCTCATTATCGGTTTCTTAATTTATGAAATGAATAAAGGGAAAAATTGGGCACGAATAACATTTCTAATCTTGACTGTTTTAGGGTTATTCTTTCTTCCTTTTACATTGCCAATGCTTTTTGAACAGAGTTTAGTTATTGGAAGTTTATCTTCAATAAATGGAATTCTACAAATCGCTGCATTAATTTTGATATTTAGCGGTGAATCCAATAAATGGTTCAAACAGGAAGATAACCGCTATTATAAAGCTGAGTAGAAACTAAGCTCAACATTATGAGCTATTCACTAATTGCTCATGCTATATTTACATAGACCAGTTATCACACTCTCCGCGAACAGAAATACCCAACGTCACAGTTATTTCACTGCAATATGCCGAACCTTGATTCAACAGAACTGCTATGCCTGATAAAGATTATCTGAGAAATTTACGAATCCCCACTAAAGAAAATCCTTTGAGGATTCTCGTCAGTGCCTGCTTACTTGGTGTAAAATGTGGGGTTGATGGAGACAGTTATGGAGAATATACAAGTGTTTTAAAACTTCTGCGATATGAAAATGTACAACTGATCCAGTTCTGTCCGGAAGATTTTGAATTTGGTACCCCCAGAGAAATGTGTGACATTTACGGCGGTAACGGACTTGATGTTTTGGAGGGAAAAGCAAAAGTATTAACCACCTCTGGTTCAGACTGGACTGAAGGAATGATAAACGCTTCGGAAAAAATGCTTGAAGTGGCACAACATAATGCGGTTGAGCTGGCCATAATGATGGATATAAGCGCTGCCTGTGGAAATCACGTGATTTATGATGGCGACCGATATGCTGCAGACAAAAAATATCAAATCGGTATGGGGGTATGTGGCGCGCAACTTCACCGGGCAGGATTTAAAATCATCAGCTGGAGAGAGTATGAATCTCTTGAAATTTTATATTCGAAAATAGATCCCATGCATCAAGTGGATCAGTCGGCGAAGGACTTTGACCAACACGAATGGTATCTGGACTATTTTAAAATGAAGGACAGGTAAAAAGCCTGAACAAAAGGCTTTAGTTTGAGAATATGCCGGCCAAAGTGACTTCACCACACACTTAAGCGGTAATTTGAAAAAAGTAATCTGAAAATACAGGATTCCCTTGAACACGGACATTTTACTTCAGGATTTACAAAAGTACTCGGACTTTAATGAAAAAGACTTTCCGGAGTTTTTAAGGCTGTTTGTGCCTTTTAATGTTAAGAAAAATGAGTTCTTTTATAAGGCGGGCGAAATACCCAAGTACAGCCCTTTTATTATCAAGGGGTGCATGCGGAAATTTTTCATCAATGAAGACGGCGAAGAACAGATCGTGTTTTTTGCTGAAGAGAGCTGGTTTGCAGGAGAATTACAGTGCATGAGGACCAAAACCAAAACCGAAATGTATTTACAGGCCATTGAAGACTGCGAAATTCTTGGCATTACGATAGAAAATATAGAATCTGGATTTGCAAACTTCCCCGCTTACCGGCAGTTTTTCGACATCAAATATCCGCTGGACCACAACCGGATTATTCAGGAAGCCACCCGGTTAAAAAGTGATACCCCTGAAAGTTTATACCTGCGCCTGATGAAGAACAGACCTTCATTGATTTTGCGCGTCCCTCAACACTTTATTGCAAATTATTTGGGAATAACCACGGAGACCATCAGCAGGATCCGAAAAAAAATTGCCAATAAGTGATTTGTTGATTTGAATCAACGCTTTAAGTTTTCAGCAGATTTAATTTTGATGAACAATCTTAAAACAAAAGAAAAATGGCAGTAACACTTATTGTAAAAATTCAAGTTGAAAACTTTGAGCAATGGAAAACAGTTTTCGACGAAGCGGTCGAATTCCGTAAAAGATTAGGGATCGAGATAAAAGGAATTTATCAGTCTTTGGATGATGAAAGAAGTATTTCCTTAATTTCGGAATATCCGAGTCTGGAAGTGGCGAAAGCCATGCTGGCCAATCCGGAATGGAAATCCACCCAAAAAAAGGCAGGTGTGATCGGTGGATTTGATGTTACCTTCTGCAACAGTATTCCTTTCGATTAAATGCCAGCAATCCGGAACGATTCTTCAAAATATCTTTGAAGAATCGTTTTTTTATTTTGAAGCGAGCGTAATAGCTTATTGACCTGCGCTTGATCATAAAAAATGCAAAAGTTATATAAAGAAAGGCTAAATCCGGACCTGTGCTACTGAAGAAGTTCTTTCTGAACCTCTCTATTTTCACCCATTACGTTACGGAGCATATTGCAGACGCCCCATAAATATACGTTTCAGAAGTATGTTTAAACTTTATAAAAAATATTCGCAGAAATATTTGCGAAACCAAACAGTTGCGCTTATATTTGCAACCTAATAGTTGCATAATTAAAGAACAATCACATGAGAAGAGATATTTTCCAGGCCATTGCTGACCCTACCAGAAGAGCCATTATTGCTTTAATAGCGGTACAGGCAATGACTCCTAACGCCATTGCCGAAAACTTCAACACGACACGGCAGGCCGTATCAAAACACCTGCGTATTTTAACAGAATGCGAACTCATAAAACAGAAACAGAAAGGCAGAGAAATCTATTACTCGCTTGAAATTGACAAAATGAAAGAAATAGACCATTGGATTGAACAGTTCAGGGTGATCTGGGAAACCCGATTTAATCAGTTAGATCATTTATTATCAACAATTAAAAAAAATACAAAATGAACAATCTGGAATTTGACTTTAAGGTTGAGAAAGCAACAAAAACGGTATTCATCACGAGGGAATTTGATGCCGAACTTCCGCTCGTGTGGGATGCATTTACAAAACAGGAACTGCTTGACCAATGGGTGGCGCCTAAACCATGGACATCAAAAACAAAATTCATGGAATTCAAAGTGGGTGGCCGAAGATTTTACGCGATGGTGAGTCCCGAAGGACAGGAACGCTGGTCGGTTCAGGAATACACTTCTATTACGCCAAAAACCCATTTCAAAATGTCGAATGCTTTTGCAGACCAAGACGGGAATCCTGAACTGCCGGGTTCTGACTGGGATTACACTTTCAGTGAACAGAACGGTATCACAAAAGTAAATATCGTTATTTATAATGAATCTCTTGAACGATTGGAAAGGATGATTGAAATGGGCTTCACCGAAGGATTCAAAATGTCGATGAACAATCTGGAAAATCTTTTGGAAACATTAAAATAAAGTCATGATTTTCGTTTTCAGGACCTCAGTAAGAACAAAACTGCAGGCGTCAAAACTCCAACCCTCCTTAGACAGAATACTTCCAAATGCAAAATGGAATTTCGACCTTGAGGACTGCGATAAGATTCTGCGAATCGAGAGTGAAGAAAACATCGTTTTGGAAATAACAGATCTGCTTAACAGTCACAATTTTGTCTGTGAAGAATTACAATAATAGTCTCGCCTTTGCGGCAGAAAATGAAAACCCTCTGCTAACGGAGGTTTTGGATATAGAAAGTAAAATTTTCCAACTCTATATCACAATTTTTTAAGACTTTTGTTCGTATTAAACAATGAAATAAACAATGTTAAATAACCTCCAACGATTTCTCGATGCCCAAGCAAACACCTACGAAACGGCGCTTCGTGAAGTGCGATCCGGGCACAAAAACAGCCATTGGATGTGGTTTGTGTTTCCGCAAATCAAAGGACTGGGCTTCAGTGAAATTTCTAAGTTATATGCTATTGAAAATGCTGCAGAGGCCAAAGCATATCTGGAGCACCCTATCCTGGGTTTGCGTTTACGGGAAATTTCACAGGTGCTGTTGGAACTTCCTGTAAAAGATGCCCATGCCGTCTTCGGCAGCCCTGACGATCTGAAACTGAAATCCTGCATGACGCTTTTTGCCGCTGCCGACTCGGAGCCGGACAATATCTTCCGGCGGGTACTGGAAAGGTATTTTAAAGGCAAAGAGGACCCGGCGACGCTTGAAAAGCTGGCGAAATAGTTTAAAGCGACGTATAAAACGAAGGGCAGCAACTGTTTTTAATTTATTCTGCAATTACCTCTTATCTGTTTTTAAGAAAAGCTCAGATTTTGCAACCATTATTTCGTCTTCCGTTGACTGTTTAAGGCTTTGATAAATGAAAGTAATAAAAACGGAAAAGTTCAATATATTTGCTGACTCAATTCACATTTTTAATGACTCTCCAATGAAAAAACGCCTTGGTTTTTTACTGCTGATTTTATTCCCTTTAACGCTTTTCAGTCAGCAGGATGTAAGTGCTGATGAATTATTTGCACAGGCAAGAACTGCCGCATTTGAGAAAAAGGATTACCCCACTTCTATCGCTCTGGCAAAGGAAGCCATCAAAAAAGCTCCCGAATACACCGAGATCGCAGTATTTCTTGGCCGGGTGTATACGTGGAATGAGGATTTGGCAGCCGCGCGGGAAGTTTTCAGTGAACTGGAGCGCAAAGAGGTAAAAGACGAAGATTTTTTCCTGGCCTATGCCTCCCTCGAATACTGGAATGATAATTATACCAAGGCGGTGGAAATTCTGGACAAAGGACTCGGTTATCACCCGAAGTCGGAAGCTTTATGGCATCTGAAGGCAAAAGTCCATAACAGCAGCGGAAATTATGCACTGGCCGAAGAGGCTGTAAACGCGCTGCTGCAAATTAATCCCGGAAATACAGAAGGGCGGGAAATGCTTGTCAGACTCAGCGACCTTACGTCCAAAAATGCGGTGGGGATCACCTATGGTTTTTCCCATTTCGACCGGCAGTTTGCGGACGACTGGCATATGGTGGGAATCAGTTATAAAAGAGTGACACCGATTGGTTCTGTGATTCTGAGAGGAAATTACGCCAATAAATTTGCAGAAGACGGCACCCAGATTGAACTGGAAGCCTATCCGAAGATCTCCCCTACTTTTTATCTGTATATAGGTGCTGCCTATTCCAACGATGTGGGCATCTTTCCAAAATACAGAACAGGCGTTTCGCTTAATGCCAACCTGCCGAAAAGCTTTGAGGCGGAAATCGGATACCGTCAGCTGCACTTTACCGACGATATCTGGCTGTATACAGCCTCCATCGGAAAATACTACAAAAATTTCTGGTTCAACCTCCGAACCTATATTACTCCGGACCGCGAAAATATTTCCCATTCCTATACCGGAACGGTGCGTTATTATACGAAAGGAGCCGAGGATTATTTTACCGTTCAGGCCGGAACGGGCATCAGTCCGGAAGAAAACAGGAGTAATTTGCTTGTAAATGAGACCTTCAAGCTCAAGACCTATAAAATCGGTGCCGGATACAATTTCTCGGTGAAAAGAACGAATATATTCTCCGTTTCGGCCATGTATTTCAATCAGGAATACCGCCCGAATGAAAAGGGAAACCAGTTTGATATTACCTTCGGATACACCAAAAAGTTTTAGAATTTCGGCTTGGTTTTCTTCATGAAATTCACATACACCGAATCCGGCATTAGCTTATTCGCGGAGTAAAACCGGCTATTCATGGCTTTAAAATCATTAAATTTCCTTGTGATTTTCTTCCGTTCGGCGGCATCTACAACAGGCTCCTCCTGCATTTTGCTGAGGATAAGCAACTGGTTGTCCTCCAGGTGGTAATTGCCATACACATAATTTACGAGTTGGTTCTTGCTTTTCATGATTGGGATTCCCGAGAGTGAAACATCAGAATCTGCCGTTAAGCCTTTTCCGACCCAGGTTACCGTAGATGGGGTGCTGATCTGATAATTGTTTCTGTAATAAGCCAGGATGGAAGGGGCAACATCGAAATGACTCACTATTTTCTCAAACTTTTTCGGAGCTTTCAGGAGCGGCGAATAGATCAGGAGTGGAACCCGGAAGCGGTCAATCTTGGACTGCAGGGTGATTTCAGGCATTGCGTGGTCACCTGTTATCACAAATATGGTATTGTCGAAATCGGGGCGTTTGCTGTAGCTTTCAATAAACTTTTTTAATGCATCATCGGCGTTCAGCACCGCAATCAGCTGTTTTTTGTGTTCTGCAGCCCATCTTTTCTGTTCTGTGTTCAGCGTATTGGAATTCAACTGCTGCAAATACCGTTTTTCATAAAAAGCCGTATTGTTGATGAGAAACGGACTGTGGGTGGATAAGGTGAGGATGGTGTTGAAGTAAGGTCTCGCTTCCGGTTTCTGTACTTCAAGCATTTTGGTAAAGACTGCCTGATCCTCATAGCCCCAGCTGGAACCGTTTTTTGAAGGAAGTTTCCGGTATGGTTTGCCGTATGAAGCTTCATCAATAATGTCATTGACGCCGCTATAGTTTAAAAAGTCACTCGTACGGTCGAAATGCGCATTTCCGCCGTAGTAAAATCCGGTATCGAACCCGTTGGCCTTTAAAATATTATAAAGATTTAAGTTTGGCGGTGTCTTCTGAATTTCCAAAAATCCGTTCTTGCCAAAAGGCAAAGAACCGGTAATTGCAGGCAACACTCCAAACGTACGCCCGGATGAACTGAGGTTGTTCTCCCAGTATAAACTTTTGTCTGCGAGTGAATTTAAAAACGGGGTGAAATTGCCTACATATCCGTTTGGTGACGAATATGCGTGACCCATCCCTTCCAGAATGATAAAAACCAGATTGGGGGTCTTTTCTGAAGTGTTGAAATATGTGCCGAGAAAATCCGGAGTGTTTTCTTTTCTCCAAAACGGGTAATCTTCATCGATCATATCCGGATTTTTCGCAAAGCTTCCGGCATCATTCCAGAGATTTTCTATTTCGGGATGCTGATTTACAAAATTATTGACATTGGAATTGAAAAAATATTCCCATTTGCTTTTGGCTGCATTCTGGTAAAATTCATTTACATTGTTCAGCACCATGATATCTTTTGGAATAAAAACCGCTAATAGTCCCAACCCCATTATTGCGACACCTGCATATATTTTCCTGAAAGGCATTTTTGCAGCAAACCAGAACGGAACAAAAGAAACTGCCGTTAAAATCAGCGCCAAAGCAATATTCTTCATGTTCAGCATTCCGCTTGCCTCCAGAATCTGTTTGATTTCTTCCCGGTCATAGTAAAGAATGTCTGCTCCAAGCAAATTCTTTGATTCTGAAAAATACACGAACAGCATGTACTGTACGATGACGACAAAAGTACAGACCACTAGAGCCAATATCATTGCCCACGATTCTTTAATGAAATTAAGAATAAGATAAAACAGGCCGATCCCGAAGGTGAGTTTCAGAATGAAAATGAAGTTCTCCAGAAACAGACTTTGTGCTATAACATCTTCAGGAGCTTCAGAAAAGTTATAACGGTACCATCCCCATTCCACCAATACTCCTACAATAAATAACAGCAGGAAAACAGAGGCAAATACTCCCCATTTTCGCAGTCCCATCTTCAGTATTGCCCAGATTTTTTCTTTCAGCGGCAAATTTTTAGTGTCCTGATTAAAGCCCTGACGCGTCATATCGCCCCAGGCATGGGATTTTTTGAAATAATCTATAAAACCTTGTACTCCGGCTTTCACCACCATCGGATGAAAATAGAAGGGTTCCAGAATCGCTGTTCCAATAAGGCTAATGAAATCTTTCCGTTTGGAATAAACCTGATGACTCACCAAATCTACCAGAATCGCATAGACTGAAAAGAGAAATCCGGAGGAAATGACCAGCGCAAACAGCACGATGAAAAACGGCCAGTTGATGATTCCCAGAATGAGAAAAACAAAGAACACCATATATCCGAAAAACTCAACAAGTGGCCCCAGAAATTCAAAGAAAAACCAGTACGGGAGACTCACCATCCCCAGTTTTCCGTATTTGGGATTAAACATGAGTCTGCGGTGTTTCCATAACGTTTCTATGGTCCCGCGCATCCACCTGTTGCGCTGTTTTCTTAAAATATCTTTGCTCTCGGGGGCTTCGGTCCAGCACAAAGGATCGGGAATGGTCACAACCTGGTACGGCTCCTTCTTCTCCTCCATATACTTCCGCATCCGGACTACGAGTTCCATATCTTCCCCAACTGTATTTTTATCATAGCCTCCGCAGGCCAGCACAATTTGGCGGTCGAATACCCCAAACGCACCGGAAATAAGGATTAAACCCGATGCACGCGACCAAGCCATTCTCCCCAGTACGAAAGCGCGGATATATTCCAGAACCTGGGTTTTGCCCAGAAGCGTTTTTGGAAGGTTGACTTCCACCACCTTTCCGTTCTCAATTTTACAGTTGTTGGCGAGGCGGATCACTCCCCCACATGCAATCACCTTTTTTTCTGACTGTTCCAAAAACGGTTTTGCGAGTTTCAGGATTGCGTCCTGCTCCAGAATACAGTCTACATCAATACATACCAGATATTCTCCTGATGAAATATTTACTCCCACATTCAGCGCATCCGCTTTACCACCGTTGTCCTTATCCACCACAATAAGTTTACTGAAGGCCGGATTCTTACTTTTATAGATTCCGCGGATGTTTTTTGTTGGGATTTCGCCCTGAACAAAAAACGAAACCGATTCCAGATCATATGCCGTTATGAGTTTCGCAATGGAATCATCTTTACTGCCGTCATTAACAATAATAATTTCAAGATTATGATAGTAAAGGGAAAGCAATGACCGCACATTTTCCACGACCGTCATCCCTTCGTTGTACGCCGGCGCAATGAGGCTGAAGGTTGGCGCGTTAGGATTTGCCGCGATAATGCTGTAGTCGGTGAATGTATTCTGTTTTTTGTAATTTACAACTGCTCCCAGGGCATATATGCCTACCCAGGCATAAATAATGAAAACAGCCGCACCATAGATTAAAAACAGCCATATTACAACTTCGTAAACGATATGAGCAAACTCTAACATATTTTTTCCTGCAATGCGTGTTTGATGATTCTAACCAAATGTTCCGATGAAGATTCGGTATCTGCTAAATTCTTAAGATAGGTTTCGTACCCTAATTCGAAAATGGTTTCTGCGGCTTCTATCTGGATACTCGTTTCGCCGCTTGCGAGGAGCTGTTGCTTAAGAAACGGTACGCACTGTGGGTCGCGGGAACGTCTCATTGCTTTCAGGATCTCTTCCCGGACGGCTAAAGACTGAGCGGGAAATATTTCCATAAAATCCTTTATTGTTGAAGGGTTTTCGAGCCACTGCAAAGTATGCACCGCTTTCACTCTTACCTCATCGTCATGATGAGTCAATAAAGACCACACCTTTGTATAGTGAGACAACATCTGGAATTTCCTCAACAGACTCAGTGTAAAAATAACCACTGAACTGTTTGAACTAGCGAGCCAATTGGAGATTATATGTTCGGAACCTTCCGGAATACGAGATACCGAGAGCAACAGGCGCAGCTGCTGCCAGTCTGAAATCCTGTTGGTGATATCATTTAAAAACTCAAGCCCTTTAAATCCTCTGAAAGCGGCCATAGCATAGCGTGCTTCCTGGAAAACCTGGGGTGATGGGTGATTGATATACGAAGAAATCTTGGGCAGTGCTTCCTCTACATTCATTGCCGTGAGTTCCTGAATCCCGCCTGCAATAAGATAGGGTTTTCTCTGATCGAGTTTTTTAAATGCTTCTTTTTTGAGATTGTAACTTGAAAACAGCCCTTTTATTTCCCCCTGAGCCAGTCCGGAAAATTTGTTTTCGGAACTTACCAGTTTCTCCAGAAAAAAATCTCTGAAACTGGCATTTTCTGAAAATTTATCAAAGCTCAGATCGGATTTATGGTCATTTTGACCAAAAACAATTGCTTCAGAAACTTTTTTGTCGATAATTTCTGACCATAACGCACGGTGCCGTAATTCTTTGTACTGATGAAAGCTGTAAAGAAGCACCGCAATAATCAGCAAAAGAACGACTACCAGTATGCCGATAAAAATATATAACAGTAAATGTAAAGAGTCGGGCATTCAATCTTTTTGTCAGTTAACAGAAAATCTCTTGATCCGCAGCATGAGTTCGTTGGGACTGAAGGGTTTCACAATAAAATCCGATGCCCCCAGGTCAAACGCATTGAGCACGACCTCTTCCTGCCCCATACTCGACAGCATGATGACGGGAATTTCTTTGCCGGAAGATTTCACTGCGGAAAGGATCTCGATGCCGGAAGCGAAAGGCATCATGATGTCTGTAATGATGAGATCAATCTCCGTTTTTTTTATCGTTTCAATGGCATCTTTCCCATTGCGGGTGAGAATCACTTCATACCCTTCCTTCAATAATTTATGTTCAATTGTTTTCAAAATCAATTCGTCGTCTTCAGCAATTAAAATCAACATATTTTACTTTTTAATTCATTAAACCCTTCATAATCGTCACTCCAATGCCTATTTCCGCCGTTATTTCATCCTTCAAGGCAGAAAAATCGGTGTTCGGATCTGTTTTTATTTCCCAATCTGCAGAAAGTTCTGCAAGTCTAAAGAGACCGGCAGTTCCTGCGGTTCCTTTCAGCTTATGAAGGAGTTTTTTAATTTCCTCTACTTCTCTGCTGTCTGCCGCCTGCGTAATCTTATCGGAGGACATGGTAAGCTCCTGCACTACCAGATTCAGAAACATGTTTTTAAAATCCACATCATCACCTACCTGTTCGCTGAGAAGGTCCATATTGAGATATTCTTCATTTACAATAGTTCCCGTGTACTCTTCAGCGGATTTATTCGAGAGATGTTTTTTCAGCATTTCAAAAAGATCCGCATGACGCAGTGGCTTCGGCAAAAAGTCGTTCATCCCTGCATTGAGGCATTTTTCTTTTTCTCCGAGAACATTTCCGGCGGTAACCCCGATAATTGGAACGTCTTTATATTCAGAAAGAAGGCGTATCTGTTTCGTAGCTTCAATACCGTCCATCACCGGCATCTGTACATCCATAAGAATTATACTGAACTGTTTTACCTTGCAGATTTCCAGCGCCTGCAACCCGTCAGTAACTTCCGTTAAATGGGCATCGGGAATAAGCGACTGCATCATTCTGTTGTTGAGCACCATGTTCACCGGATTATCATCAACCAACAGAACATTCAGAGAATGAGGAAAGAAAGAGTTCGCCTCTTCAGCTTTAACATGATTAATTTCGGGAGTATTGGTTTTTACGTTTTTTACTGCGCGCTTTAATGTACTGTAGAGGTCGGCTGACTTTATCGGTTTAAGGAGGCAGAATGATTTTTCATCCTGGCGGAAGGCATTGATAACATCGTGTTCTTCGGATGAAGTATGAAGCACAACCAATGGCGCTATCTCGTCTTGTTGGGTGAACAGTTCCTTGATTTTTTCTATCGTTTCCAAACCGGAGATTACCGGCATGTGGTAATCCATCAAAATAACATCAAAACGCTCGCCTTTCATCAAAATCTGTAAGGCCTCCATTCCGTTTGCGGCTAGTTTTGCATCAATATTTTTGTAAGCCAGCATGTGCTGAAGGATGATTCTGTTGTTTTCATTATCATCTACAATCAGAACGCGTTCAATTTTCAAATCCTCATCTTCCGAACTCACGTCCAATTCATCAATCTCATAAGGAATCTGCAACTGGAAGCAGAATACCGAACCTTTTTGCTGTTCGCTGGTAAGTATTAGCCTGCTGCCCATGTATTTCAGAATGTTGTTGGAAATCGTTAATCCCAAACCTGTTCCGCCGTAACGTTTGCTTACAGAGCTGTCTTCCTGCGTAAAAGCATCAAATATCCGCTGCTGTTTGTCTTTAGGAATCCCAATTCCTGTGTCGCGAACGGAAAAACGCAACGTGATATTTTCACTGTTCATCTCCAGTTTTTCGACCTTCAGTTCAATTTCACCGTGATCAGTAAATTTCACGGCATTCCCCAGTAAATTGATGAGGACCTGTTTGATTCGCGATTCGTCGAGGAAAACATTTTTGGGCAATCCCTGTTCAATATTCAGCAAAAGTTCAATATCCTTGCGTTGGGACTGATAAAGAATGACATTCATTACCTGGCTTACGAGATCATAAACGTTGGAACGGTCAATCAGAAGCTCCATCTTTCCGGATTCTATTTTAGAAAAATCGAGAATATCGTTGATGATGCTCAGCAAACTTTCGCCTGATTCATTAATATAATTCAGATACTGTGTCTGCATTTCGTTCAGCGGAGTTTTAAGCAGAAGATCTGAAAATCCGATTACCCCGTTGAGTGGAGTCCTGATCTCATGGCTCATATTGGCTAAAAACTCTGACTTCGCTTTGCTGGCTAAATCGGCGATTTCTTTTGCGTTTTTAAGTTCTTCATTTGTCTTTACGGATTCGGTAATATTTTGGATGGAAACAATGACTCCTCCTTTCAGCCCGTCAGACAGGTACCAGGGACCCACTTCCATCTTGTAATGCTGGATCTCCTCTTTATTGGAAACTTTGAGCGCTAAATCCTCATTCCTATAAGATTTGCCATTCAGTGCATCGAGATAAATCTGGCTTATTTCTACCGGAACCTCAATAGAAGTATACAATATATTTTTACCAATAATTTCCTTACGGTTCATGGAAAATTCTTCAGTCCAGGATTTGCTGACGTTTAGGTATTTCAACTCCATATCCAGCATTGCTACAGCAACAGGAACATCAGCTACAAATGACTGCAGCATTGCTTCTTTTCTCGACAGTTCCAAATAGATCTTTTTAAAAACATCTACATTCTGTATAATTCCAAATACTTTGGTGCAGAATTCATTTTCAAATTCAGGTATTCCTATTACCCGCACCCATATAATAGTGCCGTCATTTTGCACAAGTTCCAATTCTTCATCATAAGGCATACCTTCTGTAACCGCCCTGTTGAATAGAAAACGGGCTCTTTTTTCGCTTTCTGGAGTATAAAATTTCATCGCGCGTTCCAAATCGGGCTCGAAGGTTTGATCTACTTTATGAATATCTCTTGTAGACTGTGACCAAAAGACGGTACCGTGCTTCATATTCACTTCCCATCCGCCAACTTTTGCAACAGCACTCGTTTGTTCCAGGATCTTTTTAGTATATACAAGGTCTTTCTCAAGGGCCATTCTTTCGGTAATGTTGAGCGATGTACTCATTACATAAGGCTTTCCTTCCTCATCAGTATCTACTACGTTGTGATACATCCAGAACATTTCTTCACCTGCTTTTGACTTAAGGACCATTGTACCTAAATCTTCACCGTTTAATGCAATCCGTTCAAGGTACTGCTCCAGAAATGTCCAGTTTTTCTGGGGAACCAGATCTTTCAGATTCAGGCTCCTGGTTTCTTCAATCGAATAGTTAAGTGTTTCCCTTCCTTTTTCGTTCACATCCAAAATATTCCCTTCCATATCATGCATACTCATAAGTCCGATGGCATTTTCGAAAAAACTCCTGAATCTGCGTTCAGATCTTTCCAGTTTGGTTTTTTCCTCAATAAGGTGGGAAATATTGATTCCAAAGCAAAATATTTCTGAATTGTTTTGGTTCTGCTTAATATACCATTCAACAGTTATTTTTGTTGAAAGATCAATTTGGGTGGTGGTCGTTAAAAAAAGTTTCTCCTGATGTTGGGGGAACGTTTCAGCAAGCTGGTGTAAATCCGTATTATTTTCTCCCAGAAACGCAACAAAATTACTGTTGAGCACCTCACATTTACTTATTTGAAATACCTCTTCAAATGAAGGGTTCAGATTCTTTATCTTAAAATTATTATCGAGAACGCAGATGAGATTATTGGTCACACTGAAGGTCTGTTCAAAATACTCAGCCTGAATATTTCTTTTCTTCCCCATCAAAATTTTCGTGATCGCTTCCCCCATCTTTTTCAGTGAAGCCACTTGCTTTTCAGAAATTGGTTTAGGTTTATAATCGATAACGCAGAGTGTGCCTAATGCAAAACCCTCATCATCGATGAGTGGCACCCCCGCATAGAAACGAATTCCGCCTGCGATTATAAGTGGGTTTGATGATGATCTGTCATCGAGCAGGGTATCTTCAATAATTAGGATTTCCCGGCTGGCAATAGCGTACTGGCAAACCGTGTCTTTACGGTCTACAAAATCCAGGTCCATCCCTACGCAACTTTGTATGGTTTGGGTTTCCTCCTCCATCATTGCCACGATTGATGCCGGACAGTCTGCAATCAGGCATGCCACCTCCGCAAAAACGTCGAGCTCGGGATCTTTTCCCAAATGCATCAGATCAAAAAATTCCAGTTTTTTCAGGCGTTCATGCTCATTGGCAGGAACAGGAAATATTTTCATAGTGGTTTGAACTTGTTGTAATAAAGTTTCTCCAAAAAGCTTTATTTGAGGAGGAAGACCAAAGATAATATTTCAAAAATAAAATTGATATAATTTATACACAAAAATGGATTGAGTGTAAATTTCCGATGGATAAAAGACTACTTATTGGTGAACTTAAATTAAAATGCCGCCACTTACCTAGAGTCGGATAATATTTTCCGGTAAGTGCCAGCAGATTGTTCTGACACTCCAAACACATATACCACGAGTATTCACTATGGCCACGAATTCCGCAATATAATTATTCTGACATGTGTCACTGCAATCTACACCTTGGCTCTGCATTAATCATTAATATTGGCCTGAACGTTTTTCTTAACCTGGAAAACTACAAATAGCTTTCTGCCGCCTCACTCCTGAAAAACAAAAAGCCGCGGTTACCCGCAGCTTTCTATGAAATGAATTTGTATTAATGTCCGCCATGACCGTCAATGCCGTGCGCATGACCATGATCAAGTTCTTCCTCGGTCGCCGGTCTTGTGGTCACGACTTCAATATCGAAGTTCAGTACCTTCCCTGCCATCGGGTGATTCAGATCTACTGTTACGGCCTCCGGAGTCACTTCCAACACTACGGCATTCAGGTGGTTTCCGTCAGGATCCTGTAAAGGCAATATGGCGCCGAGCGGCGGTATTCCCGATTCCTCAAACATTTCTGCAGGCAGCTGCGTAGTGGCATTTTCTTCTCTTTCGCCATAGCCTTCCTCTGCAGTAAGCGTGAAAGATTTCTTTTCTCCGGCAGCCATTCCCTGAAGGTGCTCTTCAAACTTAGGAAGCATCATGCCCACTCCGTAAAGGAAAGTGAAAGGATTTTCAGCGTCGGTCTGTTCAATAAAGGTTCTTTCGCCGTTTTCTTCAATGGCATTCAGCGTGTACTGAAGTGCTACCACGTGGTTTTTTTCTATTGTCATTGTGTATAAGTTTAGCAAAGGCTTTTATATCCTTCGGTTAATTTTGGTATTTAAAGCAGCCGGTTTCCAGAATCTGCCAGTGTGCAAAGATAATATTTTGAATTAAAACGGTTTTTTTCGTATTCCACGGCCCAAAAACAAGCCGATTTTCAATTTATTAAGTGAACGATTCACCGACTACACAACAAACTCCACTTCCCACCGTTCCGACAATCTGAGCGCCCCTTCACTAATGCCCGCCGGATGCTCAGTAAACCCCTTGAGGCGTCCGGATTTTCGTTTTGTAATGAGTTCCAGGATCTGTTTTTCGGTGATTTTTTTGCCAAAAAGGCTAAAAAGTATTTTGAATCCGCAGTCTTTGTGAGCGGTGCAGCCGATTGCGCTCCGCCCTTTCATCAGTTGGTTTTCCTTGCATTTGGGACACTGCATTTCCTCCCAGGCAATGGGCAGCAATTTCCGCGGAACCACAGGCTTTTTTACTACGGGCATCGGTTCTTCGTGAAAGGAAATGGTCTTGCCCTTTCCGCGGATGACTTTTGCGGTGAGGTCAGTTACCATTTGGATGAGCTCCTCCCTGAACAGAGCGGCACCGTATTCTCCGCGTTCTATTTTCCTCAGTTTGAATTCCCATTCGCCCGTAAGTTCCGGACTTTTAAGCAGCTCATCGTCGATGACATCAATGAGTTCCACGCCTGTAACGGTGGCGAAAAGGTTCTTTTTTTTCCTTTCAATGTACTTTCTTTTGAAAAGGGTTTCAATGATGTTGGCACGGGTGGAAGGTCGTCCGATGCCGCTGTTCTTCATCATTTCGCGCAGCTCTTCGTCCTCCACCTGCTTTCCGGCGGTTTCCATGGCGCGGAGCAGCGTTGCTTCCGTGTATGGTTTGGGCGGACTGGTTTTACCGCGGTGAATCAGTGGCTTGTGCGGACCTTTTTCTCCGGCTTTAAACTCGGGGATCTGCTGTTCCTCTTCTTTCACTTCATTCTTATCCTTTGTCTCTTCCTTCACTTTAGCTTCATCTTTAGCATATACTGCACGCCAGCCCGGCTCAAGAATCTGTTTTCCTGAGGCTTTAAATGGGATTTTACCTACCTGTCCTTCCACAAGGGTATTGGAGATCTTACATTCCGGATAAAAGACCGCAATAAATCGTCTTGCCAAGAGATCATAGACGAGTTTTTCCTCTTTTGTCAATTGTGCAGAAGGCGGAATTTCGGTCGGGATGATCGCATGATGATCCGTTACTTTGGCATCATCGAAGACGGCTTTGGATTTCGGGATGGGCTGCGCGAGCAAAGGAGTGGTGAGTTCCCTATAAAAATTCATGGACTGCAGTATCACGGAGATTTTCGGATGCAGATTTTCAGAAAGGTAAGTGGTGTCGACCCGCGGATAAGTCGTATGTTTCTTTTCGTAAAGACTCTGAATGTGTTTAAGGGTGTGATCGGCAGAGAGTCCGTATTTTCGGTTGGCTTCTACCTGAAGCGCTGTGAGGTCAAAGAGCCGAGGGTTTTTCTCTTTCCCCTCTCTTATTTCAAAGGAGATGATATCAAAGAGATGCTGCTTCAGATATTCGAGTCCTTTTTCTGCCTTTTCTTCGGTTTTCAGGCGGTCAATCGCAGCACTGAAAACCACATTGCGGTAGCGGGTTTTCAGTTCCCAGTATTCTTCCGTTTCGAAAGCTTCCATTTCTTTCTGGCGCTGCACGAGCATGGCAAGTGTGGGCGTCTGTACCCTGCCGACCGAAAGCACACCTTTATTTCCGCCAAATTTACGGGTGTAGAGCCGTGTTGCATTGATCCCAAGAAGCCAGTCGCCAACGGCGCGTGCATTGCCGGCGAGGTAAAGGTTATCATAGGCTTCCGCCGGTTTTAAACTGGAGAAACCTTCCCTTACCGCATCTTCTGTAAGCGAAGAAATCCAGAGCCGTTTTACTGGTTTTGTACATTTCGCTTTCTGCAGGACCCACCGCTGGATGACTTCCCCTTCCTGACCGGCATCACCACAGTTGATGACCTCTTCGCAGGCTTCAACGAGTTTGGCAATAATGCCGAACTGTCTTTCGACACCCGGATTCGGTATGAGTTTGATGCCAAAGTTCTGCGGAATGACGGGCAGGAAGATGAGGTCCCAGGATTTATAATGCGGACTGTAATCATGGGGTTCCTTGAGCGTACAGAGATGCCCGAACGTCCACGTCACCCAGTATCCGTTGCCTTCGAAATATCCCTGTTTAGGCATGTCGGCTCCCAATACCTTGGCGATATCGCGGGCAACACTTGGCTTTTCGGCAATACATAATTTCATCTTACAGCTCCATTTTTGACGTGCAAATTTCCGTTTTTTTTCTGAATAAATCTCAGGACGTTCCGTGAAGTATTTCTGTAACGAAATTTAATTTATTAATTTCGTATAAAGTCGAAAGACATCCATCTTACCATTTACTCTCAAATATGGATCACCGTTTCCAGGATCAGCAGTACCGTCTCAGCTATTTCCAGCAGGAAGTTGCGGTGATCTGCTCCGTATGTACAAAAAAAGCAACCGCAAAAGCCGATTACGAAGCACAGAAAGTCCGTTTGACCTGTACCTCTTGCGGACATCACCGCGAAGTGAGCACCTGCCGTTCGGCCTTCGGAATGAACGCTCATTACATTACTGCGGCGCATGTATATCTGGATTTGCCGCTTTGGTATGAGACTTCCTTTAAAAATGAGATATTCTGGGCTTATAATGAGGCGCACCTCCTTTATCTGGAACAGTATATCATAGCAAAACTCAGGGAGCATAAAGACCGAACACACTTTACCTTTCTGGAAAAACTGCCGAAGTTCTACCACGACTCCAAAAACCGGGAAGCGTTACTGAAAATCATCAGTAAACTCAAAAACAAAAAGTAAGGTGACCTTTAGACGATTACTTTGTCATCATTCGAAAAAATATTTTGGTTTCCTTTTTATTGATTTTATCTACCGTGCGTTTCTCAGCATTCGATCGTTAAGGTTCTGTATTGCACTTATCTTTGTGCCTTCAATAAACCGTTAAAAACAAGCTGTCAGAAGTGACGAATAAAGCGGAAATCTATAACCTTTTAAAATATCATCATGTCATTACTCGAAGATTTAAACTGGCGCCATGCCGCCAAAGCATATGACCCTAACATAAAAGTTTCACCGGAAGATTTAAACAAGATACTCGAAGCTGCAAGGCTCGCTCCTACTTCATCAGGTCTTCAGCCATTCCGCGTTATTGTTGTGGAAAATCAGGACTTAAAAGAGAAAATGGTAGCAGGTGCCCTGAACCCGGAGGTGATGCGGGACTGCTCACATGTACTGGTATTTGCAGCGTGGGACCGCTATTCCGCAGAGAAAATAGATCAGGTGTATGATCACCATACGACAGTACGGGATTTGCCGCAAGGCAGATTCAGCAGTTATACCGATCAGCTGAAAAATATTTATGGTGCACAAACTCCAGACGAACATTTTGCGCATACGGCAAGGCAGACCTATATTGCATTAGGACTTGCGATGGCTCAGGCGGCTGAACTTAAAATAGACAGTACACCTGCGGAAGGATTCAGCAATGAAGTAGTGGATGGAATCCTGGCACTTAAAGAACTCGGATTAAAAAGTGTAACGCTTCTCTATCTCGGATACCGTGATGAGAAAACCGACTGGCTGGCTACAATGAAGAAAGTAAGAATTCCGATGGAGGAATTTATTGTAATGAAATAATACATGGAATTAAAATTTTTTCTCAATTTGCCCTGTTCAGGTTTACTCCGGACAGGGTTTTTCTTTTTAGAAGCAACGCTATAGCTTTCTCCGAGACACAATATGCACTCACCCTATTATGAATCTTATCGCTTCTCAAATTATGTAATCATTAACGCCTATCACTGTTATTTTCAGAATAAATCATGAATCCGGAATTTTTACCATCGATTCTTTTTAACTTTGGTAAAAACAGTACAATATGACAAATTCAGAAGGACGCTGTCCGCATCATGAAGGACAGAAAGCACAGGAAGCTATGGAACAGGCCAATCAACCCGTTCAGAATGACCCTGCACAGGGCGAAACCATCCACAGCCAGAACGAAGAGAATCCCATTCCCGCAGCGGGCGGATCTTTGGGACAGAACGGGAAATGTCCCGTTATGCACGGCGCCAATACTGAAGAAGCAAATGATGTGATGAGCTGGTGGCCGAAAGCACTCAATCTCGATATCCTTTCTCAGCATGACACAAAAACAAATCCTTTGGGAAAAGAATTTAACTATGCCGAGGAATTTAAAAAACTCGATCTCGAAGCAGTAAAAAGAGATCTTAAAAACCTCATGACCGACAGCCGCGAATGGTGGCCCGCCGACTGGGGCCATTACGGCGGACTCATGATAAGAATGGCGTGGCATTCGGCAGGAACTTACAGAACTGCAGACGGCCGAGGCGGAAGCAATACCGGCAGCCAGCGTTTTGCGCCACTAAATTCCTGGCCTGATAATGTGAACCTCGATAAGGCAAGAAGACTGCTCTCGCCCATCAAAAAGAAATACGGAAACCGGCTTTCATGGGCAGATCTCATTATCCTCGCAGGAAATATGGCTTATGAATCGATGGGTCTTAAAACCTTCGGATTTGGTGGCGGACGTGAAGATGTTTGGCATCCTGAAAAAGACATTTACTGGGGATCTGAAAAGGAATGGCTGGCTCCTACCGGCAGCGAGGGCAGCCGCTATACCGGGGAAAGAGAACTTGAAAATCCTCTGGCTGCAGTGATGATGGGGCTTATTTATGTAAATCCTGAAGGAGTGGACGGAAATCCGGATCCACTGAAAACCGCAGCAGATTTGCGCGTTACCTTCAAACGAATGGCCATGAATGATGAAGAGACTGCCGCCCTCACCGTGGGTGGGCATACCGTAGGGAAATGTCATGGCAACGGCGATGCCTCCGCTCTTGGTGGTGATCCGGAAGAATCCGGGCTGGAAACGCAGGGTTTTGGATGGATCAATCCGAAAGGAAAAGGTCACAGCGAAGATACGGTGACCTCCGGTCTTGAAGGCGCGTGGACAACCCATCCAACGCAGTGGGACAACGGTTATCTGGATCTGCTGCTGAACCACGAATGGCAGCTCACAAAAAGTCCGGCCGGAGCGAACCAGTGGGAGCCTGTGAATCTTCCGGAGGAACTGAAGCCGGTAGATGCGCACAACCCGAATATCCGCAGAAATCCCATGATGACCGATGCCGATATGGCTTTAAAAATGGATCCGGGCTACCGTGCGATTATAGAAAGATTTCACCATGATTTTGAATATTTTACCGATACTTTTGCAAGAGCCTGGTTTAAGCTTACCCACCGTGATCTTGGTCCGAAATCCAGATATCTCGGCAAGGATGTACCTGCTGAAGATCTGATCTGGCAGGATCCGATTCCTTCAGTGGATTATGTAATTACCGATGAAGAAACTGAAGATTTAAAAGGAAAAATACTTAACAGCGGACTTACCAGAACAGAACTCATCAATACCGCCTGGGATAGTGCCAGAACCTATCGTGGCTCCGATTACCGCGGAGGCGCAAACGGAGCCCGAATCCGTCTGGAACCCCAAAAGAACTGGGAAGGAAACGAACCGCAAAGGCTCCGCAAAGTGCTGGATATTCTGGAAATGATTCAGTCTAATTTCGGAAAAAAAGTAAGCATGGCTGATCTTATTGTTCTGGGAGGCACTGCTGCCGTTGAACAGGCTGTGAAAGAGGCAGGATATAATATAAATGTTCCTTTTTCCGCCGGACGTGGTGATGCGAGTCAGGACATGACCGATGCGGAATCTTTCGATGAACTCGAAACCATACACGACGGCTACCGCAACTGGCTGAAAAAGGATTATGTGGTTTCTGCAGAAGAACTCATGCTCGACCGCACCCAACTCATGGGTTTAACGGCTCCGGAAATGACCGTTCTCGTAGGAGGGATGCGCGTTCTGGGAACGAATTACGGCGGTACCAAACACGGTGTTTTTACCGATCGCGAAGGTACTTTGAGCAACGATTTCTTTGTAAACCTTACCGATATGAATTACCGCTGGATTCCGGTTTCGGACAACCTTTACAACATTGTGGACCGAAAGTCCGGAGCAACGCGCTGGACGGCAACCCGGGTGGATCTAGTATTCGGTTCCAATTCCATTTTGCGTTCCTATGCTGAATTTTATGCACAGGATGACAATAAAGAGAAATTCGTGAAGGATTTTGTAAAAGCCTGGACGAAAGTCATGAATGCAGACCGCTACGATCTCAAAAAATAATCAGAAAAAAGCCCTTTCCAAATGAAAGGGCTTTTTTATTTGCGGAAAACTGTTGATTTGCCAATGCAGTTTTCAGAACCATTAGAATAATCAGTGCTGTTCAGCAAGATACTCTACAAGACTGGCATCTACCATTTCTTTGTTCATCATATAAAATTTTTCGGGCTCTTCGTAATCGGCGCCTGTACCGTTGGGTCTTAAAACAATTTCCCTTTCAAACCGGTTTCCGTTGAATTCGAAACTCACTTCGCGCGTTACTACGCCGTGTTCTTCTTTTGCCTGCCCTAAAGCCAACAGCAGGAATTCGTTTTCTTTAATCTGTATTTTCATTAGATCTCTATTTATAATTTTTGAAGATTTTAATCATTTGTTCAGACTTCTAATTTACAATTTTTCACCATTACCGCAGTTTACATTAAATTACATGAAAAGGAATAAGGCTATCCTTTACCCCCACCAAAAAGCCGCAGCAATGATGATGTACAATCCTATTAATGCTACGCCCTCAAGCCAGATACTTTCTCCATCAAAAACAATGAATGCACTGACTAAAACGGAGAGCGCCAGTGAAGCCAGGAGCAGTGGGCTCAGCACAAATGACAGTACTGCGCCACCCAGGAAAAATGATATAATGATCAGAAGCGGGTACAGAACCAATGCAACCTGCAGTGATGAATTCAAAATGACACTCACTGCATAATCGGCTTTATTTTTTATGGCCAGTTGAATCCCAACCAGATTTTCAATCGCATTTCCGGCAATAGCCACAACAATTAAGCCGGCAAATACTTCGTTGATTCCTAAGGACTCCATAGCAGGATTCAGGGCTTTAACAAACCAGTCTGAGACAAATGCAGCAGCAACTCCTGCTCCTGCCAAAACGCCCAAGGTTACAGGCATAGACCAACTTGCCGAGTGCGGTTCTGTTTCTTCACTCGGAACCACCGACTTGTCGCCTTTAATAGAAAAACTCAGAAATGCGCCAAAAACAACAAGTAAAACTATCGCCACAATAAGATCCAGTGTATTGATATGACTTTCCGCAGGAGTATGAAGATAAAAAGTAAGTGTAGGTACCGCCATTGCTGCAAAAGCTAAGATCATCAATATAGCATTCATCTTTGGAGGCTCCGAATGGAAGTACTGCCGTCCATTCTTAATTCCGCCGAAAAAAATTGCCATTCCGAAGACAAGCACAGAATTTCCGAGAATAGATCCTACCAATGCTGCCTTAACTACTGTAACCAGCCCTGCTTTTAAGGCAAAAATACAAACGAACAGCTCCGGTAAATTACCCAATGCCGACTGTAAGACCCCAGTGGCGGCAGGTCCCATTCTACTCCCTAACTGTTCTGTGGCTTTTCCGACAATCATCGCAACCAACACCAGCGCTGCAGCAGCAACAGCAAAGAGCAGCACCGCATTAATTCCGGTATAAGTCGCGACTCCTGTTGCGGCAGCCACCAAAACAGCACCGATTATGAGTACAATATCTTTCTTATTCATGATGTAGTTTGTATTTATAAAAGTAATAAAAAAGAATGACTAGTGGTTAAATTCCACCATGAATGAGCAGTATGATAATGTACAACCCGAACTGCGGATAAAAGAAAAAGTCCTTCTTTCGAAGGACTTTTTCTATAAATGAGTTTTTATTATTTTGCTTTTGGAGTAATGACATCTTTAACGGTACTCGATTTGCCGTGAGGCGTTTCCTCTTTTCCTTTGCCTTTCAGGAAATCGTAAGCAATCGCTGAGGCAATAAAGATGGAGGAATAGGTTCCGAAAATAATCCCTAAAAGAAGAGCAAACATAAATCCTCTTAGGTTGTCTCCACCGAAGATGAAGATGGCTGTGATCACCAGAATGGTGGTGAAAGAGGTGTTGAAAGTCCGTCCCAAAGTACTTGAAATGGAGTCATCAAAGAGTCCGGCCAAAGTAAGGGATTTTTTCTCCCGCAAATATTCCCTGATCCTGTCGAAGACAATCACGGTATCATTTATTGAATATCCAAGAACCGTAAGGATCGCCGCAATGAAATCCTGGTTGATCTCCATGCTGAACGGCATATAACGGTGAAGCAAGGAGTACGCACCTAAAATAATGATCGCATCATGCGCAAGACCGGCAACTGCTCCGAGGGAGAACTGCCATTTGCGGAATCTTAACAGGATGTAGAGGAAGATTCCCGCCAGCGCAGCAATCACCGCAAGCGTTCCTCCTGATTTAATATCATCTGCAACGGTAGGTCCAACCTTCGTTGAGGAAACAATTCCGGCATGTCCTTTATCAGAAGCTTTAAAATCCTGAAGGGTTAAGTTTGCAGGAAGCTCATTTTTCAGACCTTCATAAAGTTTCTTTTCAATCGTCTGATCGGCAGCTAAAGACTCATCATTGATGAGGTAATCGGTAGAAATTTTAAGCTGGTTGTCGGTTCCGAATGTTTTGGCCTCCACAGAAGAGTTGAGATTATTGGAAGTTGAGAATATTTTAAGCAATTTTTCCTCAACCTGAGTCGCATCAACCGGTTTTTCGAATCTCACGACATAATTTCGTCCGCCTGTGAAATCAATTCCGTATTTGAAGCCGTTGCTGGCAATTGAAATAATACTGGCTACAGTAAGCACTGCGGAAATGATATAGGCATATTTTCTTTTTCCGATAAAATCGATCCAAACGTTTCTGAAAAGATTTTTCGTAAGCGGAGTCCAAACGGAAAGTCCTTTTCCTTTGTTAAGACGTGCAAAGATCATTACCCTTGACAATAAAACAGAAGTAAAGAACGTCATCAGGATACCGATGATCAATGTAATCGCAAAACCTTTGATCGGACCAGTTCCGAAGACATACAGCACCACTGCGGTAAGGATCGTTGTTAAGTGACCGTCAATAATCGCTGAAAGCGCATGTTTGAAACCGTCTTTATAGGCTTCGAGGATATTTTTCCCGGCAAAGAGTTCTTCCTTGGTTCTTTCATAAATGATCACATTCGTATCCACCGCCATGGCCATGGAGAGCACGATCCCTGCAATTCCCGGAAGGGTAAGGGTGAAATCCCCAGAATCCATCATTCCAAAAATGTAGAAAAGGTTAATGATCATGGCAATTACCGCATAAATTCCGGCACCGCCATAATAGAAAATGATATACGCAATAATCACCAGGAAGGCTATCATAAAGGAAAGCACACCCGCATCGATGGATTCAGCACCCAAAGACGGTCCTACCACATCGGCCTGAACAATTTTTGCACCGGCTGGAAGTTTTCCTGCACCCAGTACATTTACAAGATCCTGTGCTTCGTCCTGAGAGAAGTTACCTGAAATCTGTGTTCTTCCGTTCGGAATTTCACCAACTACATTCGGGGCCGTGTATACTCTGTTGTCCAAAGTTACTGCAACCGGCTTGTTTACATTTTTCGCAGTCATGGTCTTCCAGTCTTTCGCACCGTCAGAATCCATCTGCATGTCCACTACAATTCTTCCCATCTGGTCGTAGCTGACGTTTGCAGTCTCCACCGCGCCGTCAACCGGAGCTTTTTGGTTGATGTTTCCGCGAACGGCATACAGAACCAAATTCTCTTCATCACCGGATTCCGGTTTGTAGCCCCACATGAACTGGGTATATTTTAAGTTTGAAGGACGGGCCTCCACCGCTACTTTGCTGTTGATGATTTTATTCACCGCAGCAGTATCGGATAATTTTACGTTGGCAACGCCGTTTGATCTTAATTTATCAACCTGAAGAATTTTGGTGAAGTTGGTGTTCTTCGCCACTCCCATTGAATCTCCTTTTGCAGCAACCATTGTATTTAGCTGCTCGAAGTACGGATATACTTCAGGAGTCTGCTGCACTTCCCAGAACTGGAGTTTTGCAGAAGTCTGAAGCATTTTTTTCACGCGGTCAATATCTTTGATTCCAGGCATTTCCACAGAAATCCTTCCGGTTCCAGGTACCTGCTGCACGTTTGGCTGCACGGCTCCCATCTTGTCGATACGCGTTCTGATTACTTCAAAAGCGGTCCCGATAGACTGCTCAATTTTTTTTCTGACGATGCTTTTCACCTGATCGTCACTCGTGTTGTATTTTACTTCCGATAATGTTGTATTTCCGAAAATATCCGGATCGGCAAGTTTCAGGTTGGTGCCTTTTTCTTTATTCACCGTCTCAAAAACATCGAAGAAATTATCGATATAGGATTTTGTGGAGTTTCTCTGGGCTACATCGGTCCGGTTAAGGGCTTCGATAAGCACAGGATTGGTGGAATAATTGGTAAGGTCATTTACCAAATCTCTTTGGTTGATTTCCAACAGCACGTTGATACCGCCTTTCAAATCCAAACCCAGTTTCATCTCTTTTTCCTTCGCTTTGGAGTAGTAAAGTTTGGTGAAACCGAGGTTCAAAGTGTCCTTCGAGAGTCTTGAAAGCTCTTTCTGGTACTTAGCCTGGTTGTTTCCGGCAATGGCAGTGGCCTGGTTTTCAATTTTGCTTGCGTACCAAGTCGGCAGTAATTCGTTGAGGCAAATTAATCCCAAAACAATGGCAACAATCGTAATAAGTCCTTTTCCTTGCATTTTATACAACATTAAAATTAGTCGGCAAATATAATGATTTTATCTAAAGTAGGCTACTTTAGAAATGGTTTGAAGATAATAAATCTGCTCAGAACAAATCTTCTTTCACGAGTTGTGCGCCGTTTTTGTAAGCCAGTGAATTCAAAGCCTTTACATATTCGTCGGCCATTCCCTGATAGATATAAAAACTGATGGTGGTTAAGTTGCCTGCAGCGTCGGTGGGCCCAACAATTGTAACGTGCTTGTATTTTTTGTTTTTTTCGTAAAGTTCAGACTTGATCTCTTTCACATCCCGCCAGTTGATGCTGATGGATTCCGTGGATTTGAGATAATATTTCCGAATTCTGTCTTCAGTAATTTCAAGTCGAAGTTTATTGTCTCCCTCAAAAATATCAATTCCTCGGGCCCGAAGCCATATCACCGCACTGGATTTGGAGGTATCATAATTATTATAAATAAGACCTTTCCCTCCCTTTAATTTGGCAATATGCTCCACTGCATTTGAGAAACGTGTTCTGAGATCTTTTGATTTGAAATGGATCCCGATATAAAGCGGAAGCCCTTCGTAAATGTAATTGGAAACGATATAAAGAACATACTTGCCTTCCACTTCATCATTTACCCTCATGTCGTTAATGGTATTCCAGTCGAACCAGGTGTATTTTGTTGCATCTTTAGATTCGATCCGGATTTTGTCCGAAGTTATCTGCAGCCGGTTTTCGGGATCCTGTGACAATCCGGTGCTGAAGTAATCGAAACCTTCAATCCTTTTGGAATTAATCCAGTCCAGAGATTCCTGCAACTGCTGGGCAAAAAAGAGCTGAACCGAGAACAGTAAGGCAACTGCCAGGATTTGTTTAATTTTTTTCATTGGTGTAGATTTTAAAGCAAATTTAATAAAAAATGTAACTTTTTTATTTTTCTGGCCATCATTCGGGAATTGTATATTTAATGTGGAAAAAATATCGCTGTTTTAAAATCGAGTTGACGGCGCTATATCTTCACTAATTTTTAAGTAACTTCACCTAAACATAAAAATCACGGTATCATGAAAAAAATATTATTTTTTATCAGTGCTTTTTCTTCAATGGTTTTTTCAGCCCAAAGCATTAGTCTTGTTGAATTCGCCAGCGGTTTCAGCAATCCGGTAGAAATTGCAAATGCCAACGACAGCCGTCTGTTTGTTGTTCAGCAAAGCGGCGAGATCAAAATCCTCCAGTCCACGGGAACCGTGGATGCCGTTCCTTTTCTGAACCTCAGTTCCAAGATTACATTTGGTGGCGAAAGAGGGCTTCTCGGCCTTGCATTTCATCCGCAATACGCTACAAACGGTTATTTTTTCGTGTATTACAATAACCTTGCAGGAAATATTACCGTCGCAAGATATTCTGTAAGCACCACCGATCCGAATATTGCCGACCTTACTTCAGAAAAAATACTGTTGAATATCCCGAAACCCTTCGACAATCACAACGGCGGAAGCATTCATTTCGCACCCGACGGTTATCTCTGGATTTCAACCGGCGACGGTGGCAGTGGCGGTGACCCGAATGGAAATGGGCAGAACAAAAATGCACTTTTAGGAAAAATGCTCAGGATTGATGTAAATTCCACTGGACCCTATAATATTCCACCTGCCAATCCTTTTGTCGGCGTTGATGGTGCTGATGAAGTCTGGTCTTACGGCCTCAGAAATGCGTGGAAATTTTCGTTTGATCTTACCGCAGGAAATGCAATGATCGCTGATGTTGGACAAAACCAGATTGAAGAAATCAACCGGATGCCGATTTCCCAGGCCGGAATCAACTACGGATGGCGGTGCCATGAAGGAAACAGTGCATACAACACTGCGGGTTGCGCTGCCGCTTCCACGATGACCTTTCCGGTTGCTACCTATGACCATTCCGGAGGAAAATGCTCAATTACCGGAGGTTATGTTTACCGTGGTGCACTTTATCCTGCTTTTTCAGGAAAATATTTTTTCGCCGATTACTGCTCCACCCAGATCGGGATGATGGCTCCCGACAACTCCATTGTCTGGACAACCGCATTTACCGGCAATAATTTTTCAACTTTTGGTGAAGATGTGAACAAGGAACTTTATGTGGCGGCCGTAAGCAACGGAAAAGTGTATAAAGTCACGACCACTACCCTTTCAACGGCCGAGATGCTGAAAGAAAAAATCAGCATCAGCCCGAATCCTGCGTCCGGTAAAATTTTTGTAAAAGGGATCAAAGGCAAAGATCTTTCGGCTGAAATCATCAATTCGGAAGGAAGAAAAGTACTAGAAGTCAAGATCATCGAAGATCTAAGCATCGATATCTCGTCTCTGAAGACCGGCGTGTATTTCGCTACCATAAAATCTGACGGAGTAAAGATTTACTCACAGAAAATCATCATAAAATAAAAAAAGCGGCTCAAATGTGAGCCGCTTTATCTTCTATATCGTCATCGAAAAAATCCGGGTTTCCGGTTTGTTCCGCATCATGCGGAGGTCGAAAGTCATGGCCACATTTCTGGTGAAAGCGCGGCCTTTTTCGGTTATTTTAATTGAATTTTCAGATATTTCCACCAAACCGTCGGCTTCCATTTCTTTTAATGCATCCAGAGCATTTTCAATTTCAGGGAATGCAGTCTGCCAGTCCCAGGAAGTTTCGAGCCTGCACATGATATTCAGAATGTGCTGGCGGATATTCAAATCCTCTTCATTTAAAATATGCCCGCGGAAAACAGGAATTTTGCCTTCCTCTACCCTTTTCTGGTAATCTTCCACGGTTTTTTCGTTCTGCGCAAAGGCGTACCATGAATCCGAAATCGCACTCATGCCCAAACCGATCATCAGTTGGGTTTTGCTTGAGGAATAACCCATGAAATTCCGGTGAATATCACCGGAAACCATTGACTGATACAGATCATCGTGTTCCAGAGCAAAATGATCCATTCCCACTTCAATATAACCGAGTTCTTCCAGTAATTTTTTTCCGTTTTCGTAGAGTTTCCGTTTTTCCTCGCCACTCGGCAAATCGTTTTCGTCGAAACCTCTTTGTCCGACCCCTTTAATCCATGGAACGTGGGCGTAGGAATAAAAAGCCAGCCGGTCAGGTTTCAGTTCCAACGTTTTGCGGATCGTATGTTCCATTTTTTCCCAGGTGTGAAATGGCAAACCGAAGACCAAATCGTGAGAAACACCTTTGTATCCTATTTCGCGGGCCCAGTTGGTCACCCTTTCTACATTTTCGAAAGGCTGGATCCGATTAATGGCTTTCTGTACCTGCGGATCGTAATCCTGCACGCCGAAACTGCTTCTGCGGAAACCCAGATCATAAAGCGTCTGAAGATGTTCACGCGTCGTATTGTTCGGATGGCCTTCAAAAGAAAACTCAGGATTTTCTGCGATTTCAGCTTTGGCAAAAATCCCTTCCAGCAGGGTTTTCAGATTGTCAGGAGAGAAAAAAGTTGGAGTTCCACCGCCCAAATGCAGTTCCTTTATTTTTGGTTTTTTACCGAGATTACTGCCTTCACTCTGAAGAAGATTCAAATAAAGATCCCATTCTTTCAGGACACTTTCGAGATAAGGAACTTCAACAGAATGCTGTTTTGTAATCCTTTTATGACACGCACAGAAGGTGCAGAGCTGCTCACAAAAAGGCAAGTGAATGTAAATGGAAATTCCTTCGGCATCATTGCTTTCATTAAAGGACCTGATGACCGACTGCTGCCACAAATCTGCTGTAAAGCCAGCCTCGTCCCAGAACGGAACGGTTGGATATGAAGTGTAGCGTGGGCCGGGAATATTGTATTTATCGATTAAAGAATTCATTCGGGAACTTATTTATTGAAGGAGACATGAAAATCATTCAAAGAATTTCAAGCAGCAAAAATACGAAATAAGTTAGGAGCATGAAATTATGCGTGATGAGATTTCACAGTTTAAAATTTAAGTTCCATTTTAATGATTCTGTCCTTTCCAGCAAATACCAAAGTATTCCTATCGCCCCACTCGCACACGAACAGCCCTTTTTCTTCAGAAATTTTTGTCCAAGTTTTGCCAAAATCCCTTGAAAACTCAATATTCTGGTCTCCGACTGCAATGATTTCTTTCCCTTTCGATCCCGGACGGATCTTTACGCAAGTTTTGTAACCGCCGTTTTTTCCTGATGCCTGAATTTGCCAGGTTTCGCCGCTATTGTGGGTGGTTGCAATATTACTGATGTTTTCAGCCTGTTTGGTATAATCACCGCCAACAGCAATTCCGAAATTTTCATCATAAAAATCGATGGAATAAATCCCCTGTGAAGAAGTTCCCTGGATAAACGGCGTATTGAAAATCTCCCAATTTCCCTGACTGAAATTCAGTCTGAAGATGCGCGAGGTCTCGCCACCGGTTGCGATCCACAAATATTTTCCTAAAGAAGCGATATTGGTATTGCTGGCTGCGAATGCGGCTTCGCCTTTATTCATTTTCAGTTTTCCATCATGATCAATCACGTGCCATGTATTTTTACCTTTCCCATGATATGCCGCAAGTTTCATATTTAAATCTTTGTCAGGATCACTGAAAGCATAAGCCAGATCATTATGAACAAAATGAAGGGCATCGTAGAACGCGGTTTTCAGAGTATCTTTAAAAACAATCTGAGGTTTTAAAGTTTTTTTATCAATTTTAAAGAAATAACCCGGGCTTTCAATATTGATGAGATAAAATGCGTGTTTATTCTGCGCCAAGGTTCTGAACTGTAATTTCTCAGGGGAAAGTTTAATCTGTTTGTGGTCAGATGTATCCTTCAGATTAACATATCCGAATTTTGAATCCGTTCCGGAATACCAGACTTTTCCGTTCCAGATCTGCAGCGCACGGATGGAAATTTTGTCTTTCAATAAGGTCTTTACCTGCACTTTCTGTGCAGCAATATGGCAAAAAGCACCAATGAAAGTAATGAGGAATATTTTTTTCATGAATCCAATTTGGTCAAAAATATAAAAATCCCGCCATAAAGCGGGATTTTCAACAGTTTATAATGAATGTTTATTTCTTGTTTTTGAAGAAGTAATATCCGTAAAGCACCGCATGTACGATGATCATTACGATAGAGAAGTTAATGAGCGCACTGTCATCGGTCTCGGCACTGCGATGATGTAAGAACGCAAGAACCGCTAAAATTATCGTAAGAACTGCTCCTGATATGGCAGTAACGGTGAAGTTCTTAGGATCATGTGTCGTAGCATTTGCTTTTCCGAGCAATGAATTTTTGATTCCTCTGAACAGATATACATCGAGACCGATCATCATCCAGCAAACCAGACGGATCCAGGTATCGAACGGAAGAAACGCCATCATTCCGAAACAAACCAGAACACCCAGCACCGGAACCAAAGGAACCAAAGGAGTCACAAATGCACGTGGTGCATTCGGCTGCGTTTTTCTCATCACCAAAACTCCGATACACACCAAAATAAAGGCAAATAAAGTTCCGATACTCGTCATTTCTCCTACCACTCTTCCCGGCACAAATGCCGCGAATAAACTCACGAAAACAAGGAAAAAGAGATTGGATTTATATGGAGTTCTGTATTTCGGATGAATCTCGCTGAATACTTTCGGTAAAAGTCCGTCTTTACTCATGGAATAAAACACACGACTTTGGCCCATCAGCATTACCAGAATTACCGAAGCATATCCCAATAAGATCGCAAAAATAATTGTGGTGTTCAACCACGGATAAGCAGGAACTACTGTTCCGTTTACCACATCTCCCATCGCCTCAATTGCAATCGCTACCGGTGCAAGATGATCTGCTCCACCGCCTGCAGCGAAAGCTTTATAATGAACCACACCCACCATTACGTAAGCAAAAATGATATACAGTACTGTACAGATTAATAGGGAGCCCATAATACCGATCGGCATTGCTTTTTTCGGATTTTTTGTTTCCTGTGCTGCCGTAGAAACCGCATCAAAACCGATATAGGCAAAAAAGACGACTGCTGCGGCCCGTATAATCCCGGACCAGCCGTATTCTCCAAATTTTCCGGTGTTTTCAGGAATCAGGGGAGTCAGATTTTCTGCTTTGATGTATTTGAAACCAACAACAATAAAGAGAATTACAATCGCCACCTTCAGAATTACAATTCCGGTATTTACCCATGCAGATTCGCTCGTGCCTTTTATCAAAATCAAAGACATGATCAACACGATGAAAATTGCAGGTAGATTAATGATTCCGGTCGCGCCGCTTGAAGTGATGTCAAAAGGCGTCGTCATCAACGTTTCAGGAAGCGATACGCCGAAAGAATGGAAAAATTTCCCTAAGTATCCTGACCAGCTCGAAGCTACGGTGGCAGCGCCTACCGCATATTCCAGGACCAGGTCCCAACCAATAATCCAGGCCACAAATTCACCCATTGTTGCGTAGGAATAGGTGTAAGCGCTTCCTGCAACAGGAATCATTGATGCAAACTCGGCATAACAAAGTCCGGCAAAAGCGCAGCCTATTGCTGCAATAATAAAGGAAATCATGATTCCGGGACCTGCGTAATTAGCAGCAGCCATACCGGTTATCGAGAAAAGGCCGGCTCCAATGATGGCGCCGATTCCCAAAGCAACCAGTGCTCCGGAAGACAGTGTTTTTTTAAGTCCCTTTTCAGAATCATCGGCTTCAATCAGAAGCTGACTCAGGGGTTTCGTTCTCCAAAGATTCGACATTTTATTTTTTTTAAGATTTTCAAAAGTATAAAATTTTGTTAATTATTAACTGTTTTTAGTCAACTTTCTTTTTCTAAAGCGTATTTATCGGATTTAATTTTCTGATTTTCATGCTGAAGTATCAAAACGGAACCTCACCTAAATATTTTTATCTTTGACGAATATGAATCTGCATGATCTCTTTCTCAAACCCTATGAAAGCTATACGAATTTTCAGATCTTTCTGGAAGCCACTGCCGCCGTCTTTGGTTTGCTGAGCGTTTATTTCTCCATCCGGAAGAACATCTGGGTCTATCCTACCGGCATCATTTCTACCGCACTGTATGTATACATTCTTTTAAGTTTCGGACTTCTGGGGGATATGATGATCAATTTTTATTATACCGTTATGAGTGTTTATGGCTGGATTTTGTGGGCTAAAAGTTCTGAAGATCATGTTCATGTAAAAGTCTCCTGGACCAAAAAAAGAGAATGGTTTATTGCAGGAATGCTATTTATTTTAAGTTTAATATTGGTTACAGTTGTGTATTATTTAAAGCCATTCATTGAAAATAAATTCTCAATGGATCGCGTTAGCTTGGGTCTGCATCATCTGGACTGGGCAAACTGGCTCGACGTTTTCACCACCGCGATTTTCCTGGTCGGGATGTGGCTCATGGCAAAAAGACGCATCGAAAACTGGATTTTCTGGGTCATCGGCGACTTCATCTGCGTTCCGATGATGCTTCATAAAGGTTTAGGAATCACTTCGGTACAGTATTTGGTTTTCACAGTGATGGCTGTAATGGGTTATTTGGAGTGGCAAAAATCTCTGAAAGCGATTTCGCCGGCAAAATAGATCTTTTCAATATTTCTTATCGTATACGAATTTTTACCGGATTTGATTAAATTTGCAAACCAAATCTACTGCGGGATTTTCCGCTTTTTTTATGCAGAAAAACATGGAATTTTATAAATATCAGGGAACTGGAAACGATTTTGTGATCATCGATAACCGTGACCTTCAGTTTCCGAAGGAGCTTGAAATCATCAAAAAGCTCTGCGACCGGCGTTTCGGTATCGGCGGCGATGGTCTGATTCTGCTCGAAGAAGAAGAAAATGCAGATTTCAGGATGGTATATTATAATTCCGACGGAAACGAAAGTACGATGTGCGGAAATGGAGGAAGATGTATTGTCGCCTTCGCACATTTCCTGGATATTTTTGAGGACCGGACCACGTTCATGGCCATCGACGGTCTTCACGAAGCGGAAATCAGAAACGGCATCGTAAAACTGAAGATGATTGATGTGGAAAGCATTGAAAATGACGGAAAAGATTTTGTTTTGAACACCGGCTCTCCCCATTTTGTTCAGTTTGTTGATGATCTTGAACATTTCAAGGTTTATGAATGCGGTAACAATATCCGTAATAATGCGACTTACAGAAAAGCGGGAATCAATGTGAATTTTGTTGAAAAAACTTCGGAACACAGCATATTCGTGAGAACCTACGAACGCGGCGTGGAAGATGAAACCTTCAGCTGCGGAACCGGCGCCACCGCTTCGGCCCTTGTTTTTCTGAAAGGAAAAAATCTGGACAGTGTAGAAGTAAAAGTTTTGGGAGGACAACTGAAAGTGTATGCCGAACAGAACGGAGATGCTTTCCGAAATATCTGGCTTGAAGGTCCGGCAAAACAGGTCTTCAAAGGCAAAATCAATCTGTGATTCTGAAAATCGACCGGTTCATCAATCAGATTTTTAAAATATGAAAAAACAAAATTTAATCTTAGGTATCGTGGGCGTGCTGATCGTCATCGGCGGTTTTTTTGGCTTCAGATACTACTCCAAATATTACGGAAACAACGTAGCTCAAGAAGGCTACATTCTGATTCCTCATTCAGCAAATTTAAAGTCGATCCTTGATTCCATTTCTCCTTATCTAAAGGACACGGCATCATTTACGGAAGTTGCGAAAGATAAAAATCTGGAGCAGTATTTCAATGCAGGACGGTACCGCATCAAATCCGGAACGGGAAATAGCGATTTGGTAAATATGATCAAAGCCGGAAACCAGACGGAAAATACGTTCAGAATCGGCGATTTCGGCGATGTGTATCAGATGATCGGGAAGGTCACCAAAAAAACAGAACTCGATTCGCTGCGTTTTGCGACCGATCTCAATCAAATTGCTGTGCAGAAAGGCTATAAAAATGCAGAAGATCTTAAGAAATATTTTTTTATTGACAGTTATAACTTTTTCTGGACTGTAACACCTAAAGAATTCTTTAAAAAATTCGAGGACAGTTACAACGATTTCTGGACTGCTGAAAGAAAGGCAAAAGAAAAGCAAAGCGGCCTAAGCAGGGACCAGATTTATGCACTCGCCTCCATTGTTTACAAAGAATCAGGCGGAAAACCCGATGAACAGAAAACCATTGCCGGGCTTTATCTCAACCGCTACAGAAAAGGAATGAAACTCCAAAGCGACCCGACGGTAATTTACGCCATTAACAAAGAAACCAACTTTACCACACCCATCAAAAGGGTTTTTTACAAACATCTTACGCATCCATCTCCTTATAATACGTATGCCAACGTCGGGATTCCGCCGGGACCCATCTGTATTACGGACAAAAACTCCGTAGATGCAGTGCTGAATGCTGAACAAAACAACTACATCTTTATGGCTGCTGATCCAGGAAGATTTGGTTTTCACCGATTTACCGCTAGTGATACTGAACATGCCAAAAATGCACGCGATTATCAGGATTGGCTGAATTCAAAAAACATTAAATAAATGTTTAACATTTTTTAACACCCTAAATTTTTAACAAATTCGCAAACGCTGCGTCTAATTGATTATCCGAATTAAATTAACGACATTAAATCCTGCTCTTTTTTAGAAATAATTTAAAATCAAAAGGGCAGACTGTAATAAAATGACTTATAATGACTAAAACTGAAATTACTCAAACATTAACCAAAAAAACGTTAGGACTTACCTTACTTTTATCTGCAGCAGCATTTGCTTTTGCTCAGGAAAAAGTGAATGTATCCGGAAAAATAGTAGATGCGCAAAACCAGACGGTTCCATACGCTTCAGTAACTTTTTCAAATTCTACCAACAAACTTTTCAGCGATGCCGCTTTGACCGATGAGCAAGGAAATTATGCCCTTCAGCTTATTCCGGGCAATTATGAAATTACCATCGAAGCGGTTGATTTCACGAAAGCAAGCCTCAACAAACAGATTTCCGGACCAGGATCGATCGGAAACCTCACTATTTCCAGAGAACAGGTTACAACCGGTATTGCTACCCAGGAAATTCAGGGAGTAGTATTATCTGCTCCTTCCACCAAAGCCTATCGCGTAGAAATCGATAAGAAGGTTTACGATCCTTCATTGGACATTGTGGCAAAAGGTGGTAATCTTCAGGACGTTTTGGCGAATGTACCTTCAGTGGATGTAGATACTGACGGAACGGTTTCAATGCGTGGAAATTCGAATGTCCGTTTTTTAATCAACGGAAAACCTTCTTCCATGCTCGGCATAGATGACGGAGCCAACGCTTTGCAGTCGATTCCGGCAGATCAGATCGAAAGAATTGAAGTCATTACAAATCCTTCCTCAAAATACGAAGCCAGCGGTACAGCAGGTATTCTAAATATTATTCTGAAAAAATCAAAAAAAGTTGGTTTTAACGGCAGCGTTGAGGGTACTTTAGGTTATTTGCCAACCACGAGATTAAACACCAATCTGAGCTGGAGAAAAGGAGCGTGGACATACTATATCAATGGCGGCGGCGGTTACAGCAGAAACAAATCCAAAAACAATTCAGAATTCAATTCATTTCTGGATCCTACGATGCTGAACGACGGATTTTCTATGAAATCTGTTCAAACCGGACTTAACGAGGGCGAAAATAAAAATTATAATGTCACGACCGGATTTGTGGTGGATGTTACTGAAAAATCATCACTGAATGCTTCTGTAATGTTCCGTAACTTTAATAATGAATCAACCAGTGAAACCAATTATTTCGACAGTATCATTCTTAAGGACAGAAATGCAGTCGGATATCCGGCGGTTCCCTATATCATGCAGGATCAGTTTACGAACAGACTGAGTGTGGGAACCAGCGTGAACAATTCATTTCAGGCAGATTTAGGATTCGATCAGAAAATCGGAGACAAAGGACAACTTATTTCCCTTGCAACAAGTTATCAGAAAAACAAAAGTGACGGGACATCTGCAATTACCGAAAACGGTTTCGATAACCAGTTTGATATTGCGACTTTAACGTCTAATAATATCCTTACCTCTTCGGAAAATACTACATTTTTAGCAAAAGCAGATTATGAACTTCCGGTAGGCGAATTTTCCAAAATTGAAGCCGGAGCAAGGTTTGATGCCAACAAAAATGATTATGATTATTATGTAGATCAAAGCGAAAACGGCGGTCCAACGGCTGTACTTCCTGATTTTACCAGTAAAACTTTTTACAATGAAAATATTTTGGCAGGTTATGCACAGTTTAAAAGCAAAATTAACAATTTCGGATATCAGATTGGTCTAAGAGCTGAAAATACAGACATTGGCGTAAATTTCAAGAGGGTGAACGATGCTCAACAGGTCAGCGTAGATAAAAATTATCTTAAATTTTTCCCAAGTGCATTTTTCAGCTATGACTTGGATAAAAACAATCAGCTTTTATTAAATTATTCACGGAGAATCAACAGGCCAAGGTCATTTTTTCTGATTCCATTTATGTCTTATAACAATAACAGAAACCTTTTCAGCGGAAATCCGGATCTGAACCCGACTTATGAAAATTCATTTGAGCTGGGCTACAACTTATCGAAAAGCAAAGTGACCTTCAACCCCACTCTGTACTACAAAAAATCTGAAGACGAAGTAAACTTCTATCAGTACAGCGGATTAAATGACGAAGGAAATACTGTTATCTACACAATGCCCGTAAATGCCGGAACCGAAAGTCAGTATGGTTTGGATCTGAATGCTACTTATGATCCCTTCAAATGGTGGAAAATCATGGGAAGCGCAGATGTTTTCGGCTACAAAAACGAAGGCTCTTATGAAGATTTCGACTTCTCAGGAGAAGGATTCTCTACACGATTCCGTTTGACCAATACCTTCAAACCGGATAAGAAAACGAGTGTGCAGATTCAGGGCTTTTATCGTGGAGCGCAAAATACCGTGTCGCAACAGAGAGAACCGATGTATGCGGTGAATTTAGGCGCGAGCCGCACGATTCTGGACGGAAACGGTACGGTTTCATTCAATATTCAGGATATTTTCAATACCCGTGCAAGAGAGAATCTAACCATCACTCCAAGTTACTCGCAGTACAGTTACATGCAGTGGCAGCCAAGACAATTCAGTATTTCACTGACCTACCGTTTCAAACAGGGTGAGAAAGTGGAACAGCCGAAAAGGAAGAAAGACATCAACAGCAACGCCACCGGCGACGAAGATCAGGTGCCGATGTAAATTCCATCTCCTATTTATGGATTTCAAACAAAAAACAGTCCTGTTTAAATTAAACGGGACTGTTTTTTGTTTATAAGTGATCTGGACGATCTTAAATTCTGGTCTGCAGATACTTCTGCCATTCCCAGGTGGTGCGTAAAGCTTCTTCAAGGATCGTTTCTGCTTTCCAGCCGAGTTCTCTTTCTGCCTTGTCGGCATTTGCAAATGCAACCGTGATATCACCCGCCCTTCTTTCACAGATTTGGTAAGGAACTTCAACATGATTAGCTCTTTCAAAAGCTTCAACAACTTCCAGAACTGATGATCCTTTTCCTGTTCCGAGGTTGTAAATATCAATCACGGTTTCAGAAGTCTCGTCCAGGAGTTTTTGCAACGCTTTTACGTGTGCTTTGGCCAGATCTACAACGTAAATGTAATCCCGGATTGCAGTTCCGTCTGCTGTCGGATAGTCATTTCCCCAGATGCTGAGTTTTTCCCGGATTTTTGAGGCTGTTTGCGTTACGTAAGGAACCAGATTGTTCGGAATTCCCAAGGGAAGTTCCCCCAAAAGTGCCGAAGGATGGGAACCGATCGGATTAAAATACCGTAAAAGCGTTACTTTCTTTTGATAAGCCGTAGCGAAATCCTTCAGGATCTCCTCTCCCATCTGTTTGGTTTTCCCGTAGGAAGATTCAGGAGTCTTAAGTGGGGTATTTTCATCAATAGGCTGTTCATCGGCCTGTCCGTAAACCGTACAGGAGGAGCTGAAAATGAAATTCGAAAGGTTTCTTCTTTTGAATTCCTGCAGAATATTGATTAAAGTGAACAGATTATTTTCATAATAATCCAGCGGTTTTTCCTGGCTTTCACCAACGGCTTTATAAGCGGCAAAGTTGATGCATCCAGCGATCTCGTGAGCATCAAAAACCTGTGAAAGAAGTTCCTTTCTCTTCAGATCAAAAGGATAGAAAACCGGTTTTTTACCGGTGACTTCCTCAATATTCTTTAATATAAATTTTTCAGAATTCGACAAGTCATCAACGATCACAACATCGAAGTTATTATTGAGAAGTTCCACAACGGTGTGTGAACCAATATAGCCGAGGCCGCCTGTTACGAGTATGGTCATGTTTATTAATGATTAATGATTTTATTGCGGAGTTTCGAAATCTGCAATTTCGTTCTTAATTGGTTTATATCTATAAAAATTAATTAAAAAGAACGTCAATCCAATAAAAGAAAAAAGTAAGAGAAAAATAATAATGGCTGTAATATCATAAATACCTTCTGTACGTGCAGTAAAAATTAATAATATTAAAAACAACCCAACAAATAAAGTATTTAGATTTAATAATAAAATAGTTTTTTTATTTTTTTCAATTAACAAAAAAAATGAAATTATGCTAGATATTAAAACAATAATCCCTAAATATTTTGCCAAAGAATCTGTGAACTTTTCCTCTTTACCAATGGTAATAATCCCCATAAAGCTGATAAGAAAAAATGAGAAAGAAAAAATAAAAATTAAAGTAATTATCAGATGATAAATATAAACAGATTTATATTTAAAAATTTTTCTTTTCATGTTTATTTCATAAACTCCAAAACCGCATCCGTAATATATTTCAACTGCTCTTCATCCAGTTCGGTATGCATGGGTAAAGAAATGACTTCGCCCAAAAGCTTGTCGGTATTCACAAAATCCTTGTCCTCACTGTCCTGAAAATAAGCTTTTTGCTTTCTTAATGCCACCGGATAATAAATCATGGCCGGAATTTCTTTTTCCGTTAAAAACTGTTGCAGTTCATTGCGTTTTCCGTTCAGGATTCTCAAAGTGTATTGGTGAAAAACGTGGGTAGAATTTTCCGCTCTCTTCGGCGTTAAGATATTGGGATTTCCTGCCAAAGCTTCATCGTAATAATCGGCGGCCTTTCTGCGCGCTTCATTGTAAGAGTCCAGAAGGGGAAGTTTTTTTCTTAAAACGGTGGCCTGAATACTGTCGAGACGGGAATTGACTCCCACTTCATCGTGATAATATCTTTCGTACATTCCGTGGTTTACGATGCCTCTGATTTTATGCGCCAACGCATCATCATCTGTAAATATTGCACCTCCGTCTCCGTAACAGCCGAGATTTTTTGAAGGGAAGAAAGAAGTCGTTCCCAAGATTCCCATGGTTCCGGATTTCTTCACTGTTCCTTCTGCAAAAGTAAAGGTTGAACCGATTGCCTGTGCATTGTCTTCAATAACATGCAGATTGTGATCTTTCGCAATTTTCAAAATTTCCTCCATATTGGCACACTGTCCGAATAAGTGCACAGGAATAATGGCTTTGGTTTTCGGAGTGATGGCGGCCCGGAGTTTTTCAGTATCGATGGTGAAAGTATCATAATCAACATCCACCAGAACCGATTTGAGTTTTAACAGATGAATAACTTCTACAGTCGCTGCGAAAGTAAAATCTGCGGTAATTACTTCATCGCCTTCATTAAGATCCAGGGCCATCAGAGCGATCTGCAGCGCGTCGGTGCCGTTTGCGCACGGAATAACGTGATTCACCTCAAGATACTGCTCCAATTCGGTCTGAAAAGACTTTACTTCAGGTCCGTTAATGAAGGCCGCGGAATCCATGACGTTTAAAACAGCATTATCGACCTCTGATTTTATTTTGTAGTATTGACTTTGCAGGTCAACCATCTGTATTTTTTTCATAAAAAAAATATATTTTTTCAAATTTAATAAATTTAAAATGCCTTTCAAAAAATTTGGGGCTTTTTACCGTTTGCTTTCAGGATTATTTATAATTTTATCGAAAGTTCGTGACCATGAAAAAATTCTTTGCCTTTTGCCTGCTCCTTTTCTTCCTGACCTCCCACGCCCAGGAAAAGCCGGCTTTCTATGAGGATATCCAGCATTTCAAACAGCTGGACTTAAACACTCCACCACCAAAAAATGCCATTTTTTTCGTAGGAAGTTCTTCCTTTACCAAATGGACGGACGTTAATGATTATTTTCCCGGCAAAACCATCATTAACCGTGGTTTTGGAGGCTCAAGCCTGAAAGACCTTAATTTTTACGCAGAAGAACTGCTGAAACCTTATGCACCAAAGCAGATTATTATTTACTGCGGTGAAAATGATTTTGCTACCGATGAAACACTCACTCCGCGACAGGTCTTCCGGCGTTACAAAACTTTTTATTCAGAAATCAGAAAACTTTATCCTGAAATTCCGGTCAGTTATGTGTCCATTAAACTTTCGCCGCGCCGGGAAAATTTCTGGCCAAAATTTATTGCAACGAACACCCTTATCGAAAAATTTATGATCCGTAAAAAAAATGCGGATTATATTGATATCACCGCAGCCATGAACGGACCTGACGGAAAAGTCCGGAAAGATCTTTTTCTGGAAGACATGCTACACATGAAACCCGAAGGTTACCGGATCTGGAAAAAACAAATGGAACCATATTTAAAATAAAATCAGGAAGTGTTGGCTTCCTGATTTTATTATTTTTTCCGTTTCGCTTTCGATTTGGCTTTTTGCTGAGCCCTGTTCGCGCCGATCTTTTTCGGTTCTTTTCTGCGGTGCGGTCCACCCCAGTTCTCTTTCGTGTTTTTTTCCTTTTTCGCGTGGAAGGCACCGCCACCTTCTTCAAGTTTCACGGTATGGGCGTTTTTCATGACGATTTCATCCTTCTCAGACGCGATTTTCACAGGATTGACCTTTACCGTCTGTGGAAAGGCTTTCATCTTCACTTCTTTGTCCATCAGAAGTTCAATGTCCAAAAGCTGCGCTTCTTCTTTTTTTGTCACGAAGGCAACAGCAATACCGTCTTTATCCGCCCTACCCGTTCTCCCGATTCGGTGGATGTACTGTTCAGGTACCTCAGGAACTTCAAAATTAATGACATGGGTAATATCTGAAATATCCAAACCTCTCGCCATGATATCGGTGGTGATCAGTCCGCGGATCTCCTGGTTTTCAAAACTTCTCATCGCATTCAGACGGTAGTTCTGGGATTTGTTGGAATGGATCACATCAAACTCCTCCGGGAAAAGTTCTTCGATTTTGGTATGCAGGTAATCCGCATTTTTTTTGTTGTTACAGAAGATCAAAACTTTTGAAAAATCTGCATCGCTCTTCAGCAGATATTCCAGGAGGTTGATTTTCGTATGAAAATTTTCCACTTTATAACCGTACTGCTGAATTTTCTCCAAAGGTGTTCCGGATTTTGCCAAGGAGATTTCCATTGGATTCGCAAAATATTCTTCGAGTACAGAATCCACTGCTTCCGTCATTGTAGCAGAAAAAAGGATGTTCTGCCTTTTTTCGCGCATCATCGTGAAAATATTCGAAAGCTGGACTTTGAAACCGAGGTTCAGCATTTCATCAAATTCATCAACAATAAGTTGCTGAACTTCCTTCAGCGAAATGGCATTATCAATCGCAAGATCCATGATCCTTCCGGGAGTTCCGACCAGGATATCGCAGCCATCATTGAAGAGCAGTTTCTGCGTCTTGATATTCACGCCACCATAAATTCCGACAACTCTGGCGGTGATATTCTTTGTAAGATTTTTGACAATGTCGGAAACCTGAACCACCAGTTCACGGGTAGGAACCAGAATCACCACAGTAGGATTTCCGGTTTTATTGTATTTCCAGGTTTTTAAAACGGGCAGTAAATAAGCCAAGGTCTTTCCGGTTCCGGTTTGGGCAATTCCCATCACGTCGCGGCCCGAAAGTATTGGTTTTAGGGCTTTTATCTGAATAGGGGTTGGTTCAAAAAGGTTGGAATCAGCAAGAACGTCGAGGATTTTTTCCGGTAATTCGAAATCGGCAAAAGTGGTATTCATCAGTAATATAATCAATTAAAAGAAAGGAAGTCGGATGCATCACAAAGTGTTACATGCTGCAAAGATAAGGTTTTTGAAAATGTAAAACTTTTCCTAATTTAGTAGTGATGAAAAGGCAGATTATTTTCCTCATTTTTGCTTTGATATTTTCCTGTTCTGAAAAGAAGGAACATAAAGATTCATCTGTCATCGCATCTGAAAAAGAAATGGTGACGGCCATCAAAAACCCTGAAGCTGCACAGAAAATCCCTGCGGACTGGCTTCAGTATTACACAAAGCATGCTGCTGCATTTTCACCGGATCGGTTCATACTACTAAATGAAACGAAATTCGATTTAAATTTTAAAGGACACGTTCATGCAATATTTGACCAGAATTTCGATCCCGTTTATGCACCGTTTCTGGTCTTTAATCCTTCGAAAACGCTATATCTTGATTTCGACAGTTACCAATGGATTCTGGATGCAGATGGAAATGCCAGTTTTGAAGCCGATCAGGAATTGAATCTGGTCGATTTAAAAAATAAGAAGGTTTCAAGAGTGGCTTTTTACGGGCCTTCGTTCTGGATCGAAGACGCCTACTGGAAAAATGATTCGGTGTTTGTTACCCTCGAAAATAGTTATGAAAGAGTACTTTTTATGAATGAATATGATTTAAAAACTTTGACAAAAAAAAGTTATCAATATCCCGATACGTTAAATTTTTCAAGTGATTACGCTAAACTCCGCCTTCGAAAGAACGGTATCAAAGTGGAGTAAATTTTATAAATCATAAAAAAACCTTGTAAAAAATTACAAGGTTTTTAATTTTTACTCCCACTCAATTGTTGCAGGCGGTTTGCTTGAAATATCATAGGCAACGCGGTTGATTCCGCGCACTTCATTGATGATTCTGTTGGAAACCGTTTCCAGAAATTCCCATGGAAATTTGCTGAACGTGGCGGTCATAAAATCTGTAGTATTTGCAGATCGCACTACCGCGGTATATTCGTAAGTCCTTTCATCTCCCATTACGCCAACAGATTTCACCGGCAACAGTACAACAAAAGCCTGAGAAACTTTTTCGTACAGATCGTTTTTGTAGAGTTCTTCAATAAAAATATCGTCGGCTTCCTGCAGGATTTTCACTTTTTCCTCGTCCACTTCACCCAAAATCCTGATTCCCAAACCAGGGCCCGGAAACGGATGGCGGTGAACCAAATGATGCGGAATTCCGAGTTCCTCTCCCACTTTTCTCACTTCATCTTTAAAAAGTTCACGCAAAGGTTCCAGAAGCTCAAAATCCATCTCATCCGGAAGACCGCCCACATTGTGATGTGACTTAATGACTGCAGAAGGGCCTTTCACCGACTGCGATTCGATGACATCCGGATAGATCGTTCCCTGTGCGAGAAACTTTGCGCCTTCAATTTTATGCGATTCTTCATCAAACACAGAAACGAATTCGTTGCCGATGATTTTTCTTTTTTCTTCAGGATCTGAAATGCCTTTCAGCTTCGATAAAAATCTTTCGGACGCATCAATCAATTTGATTTTCAGGTGAAAATGCTCCCCATAATTTTTCATGACTTTCTCAGCCTCTTCTTTTCGCAGAAGGCCTGTGTCTACAAAAATACACTGCAGCTGATCACCGATGGCTTTGTGAATAAGCACTGCAGCCACTGAGGAATCCACGCCGCCGGAAAGTCCGAGAATCACCTTCTGATCGCCTACTTTTGCCTTGATTTCTGCCACAGTTTCGTCGATATAATTGGTAAGTTTCCAGTTTTTCGGAGCATGACAGATACCGAAGACGAAATTGTCAATCATACGTGAACCTTCATCGGTATGGGATACTTCGGGATGAAACTGAACGCAGTAGATTTTTTTAGATTCGTTGGAGATCGCAGAAATCACATCGGTCATGCCGTTAACGGAAAAACCTTCAGGAAGTGTTTCCACTTCATCGAAATGGCTCATCCAAACAGTAGAAAAACGGCTGACACCAGAAAGCAATGCATTTGATTTCTGGATTTCCAGTTTGGCTTTTCCATATTCCCCTTTTACTCCTTTTTTTACTTTTCCGCCTAATAAATGCGTAATCAGCTGCATTCCGTAGCAGATTCCCAGTACTGGAATGCCTTGTTCAAAAAGTTCTTTCTCAACAAGATGTGCATTTTCAACGTTTACGGAACTTGGGCCACCGGAAAGAATGATCCCGGAAGGGTTTCTGGACAGTATTTCCTGCAGACTGGTATTGAAAGGTAACACTTCGGAATATACGCCCAGTTCGCGGATTCTTCTGGCGATAAGCTGGTTGTACTGGGAACCGAAGTCGAGGATGATAATGCCTTTGTTCATTTATTTTACTTTTTATTACCTCAAACCTTTCTTAAAGAGAAAAAAGTCTGACGATTTATTTATTTTGGATTGAATTTTCTGAAACAATTTAGTTCTGAACCGAAATGATAAAAATTTTTACCGCTTCCGTTCAATAAAAAAGACGTGAAAAATTCACGCCTTTTGCATTTAGAATTTTCCGATGTCTTCTCTGTAAAATTCGTAATCGAAATGGATGGTTTTCGCATCCGCATATACTTTTTTACGCGCTTCGTCGTAAGAGTCTCCGGTTGCTACCAGACTCAGGACCCTACCGCCTGAAGTCAGGACTTTGCTGCCGGAATTTTGTGCGCCTGCAAAAAGGATTTGGCTTTCTGTGACCTTACTGATATTCTTGATTTCGAAACCTGTTTCGATTTTTCTCGGATAACCGCCTGAACACATCACCAGACAAACCGCTTTCTTATTTTTAAATTTCAGGTCAATGTCTTTTCCGTCAAGACAGTCCATAATTACATCAAATAAATTATTTTCCATCAAAGGCAACAGAACCTGAGTTTCGGGATCTCCCATTCTCATGTTGTATTCCAAAAGATAGGTGCCGTTTTTGGTCACCATTAATCCGAAAAAGATGAACCCTTTGAAATGAATGTTGGCCGAATGCAGACCGGAAAGTGTTGGCGCCAAAATATGGTCTTCAAAATCCTTATAATTTTCTGCGGTAAATTCCGGGCTTGGTGCTACGCTGCCCATTCCGCCTGTGTTTGGTCCTATATCGCCGTTACCAGCTCTTTTATAATCTTTCACCGGAATACATGGGAAAAGTTTGGAACCGTTAGAAAATGCGATGATTGAAGTTTCGAAACCATCTAAGTACTCCTCGATCACAAGCTGAATTCCGGCATCGCCATAAATTCTCTCGATCATAAACTGATGAATCGTAGCTTCCGCGTCTATTAATTCATCCACGATCACTACTCCTTTTCCACCGGCAAGTCCGCTGGCTTTAATGACCAGAGGAAATTTCTGTGTTCTCACGTAATCAATGGCTTCCTGATAAGCATCAAAAACCACCGCGCGGGCAGTTTTAATGCCATTGGTTTGCATGAATTTTTTGGAGAAAGCCTTGCTTCCTTCCAGTTCTGCAGCTCTTTTTACAGGACCGAATATCTTAAGACCGTGTTTTTTAAATTCGTCAACAATTCCGTCAACCAAAGGTGCTTCAGGACCTACAACCGTAAGATCGATTCTTTCCTTGATGGCAAAACTGGTTAACCCTTCTACACTGTCTTCGTATACATTCTGTCCCAGTTTATCGGTAGTGGCATTGCCTTTCGCAAAATACATTTTAGTGATTCTGCTGTCTTCCTTTAACTTTAAGGCGAGAGCAGATTCTCTACCGCCGTTTCCTACGATTAATATTTTCATCTTTTTATTGCTGTTTGAATTTTACAAAATTACTAATTAGAAAGGGTTTTACAAATTTTAGGGTAAAGAAAAACATCTTAATGAAAGTTAAAAAATTCATCAAAACCGCCTATTTCCCCATTGATAAAACATATTTTTAGTGAAAAAAATGGCGCATACCCGTAAACATCATCGGGATTCCATGCTCATCTGCCGCTTCAATACTGTCTTTATCTTTCAGGCTTCCGCCTGGCTGAATAATGGCTTTGATTCCTTCCGCTGCGCAGAAGTCCACCACGTCCCGAAAAGGGAAAAATGCATCGGAAGCCAAAACGAGATCGCCGCCGAATTTCTGTTTTGCCCGTTCTACTGCGTGTTGTGTTGCCCAGATCCTGTTCACCTGACCGCCGCCAATTCCAAGTGCCTGAATGCCGTTCGACACTACAATTGCATTGGATTTTACATATTTCACGACCCTCTGTGCAAACAGAAGTGCTTTTTCCTGCTCCGCAGAAGGCTTGTTCTGCGTTACGATTTCTATTTTTTCTGAAAACTGATTGTCGCTGTCCTGAACAAGGATTCCGCCGTCGATTTTCACCCAGGTCTGATGGTCTGAAACCGGATTCTTGATTTTAATGATGCGCAGATTCTTCTTTTTTCTTAAAATCTCCAGCGCTTCATTATCGAAATCTGTCGCCATCACGATTTCAAGAAAAGTTTTGTTGAGTTCTTCTGCCGTTGCAGCATCCACTTTGAAATTCATTCCGATGATTCCGCCAAATATGGAAACAGGATCGCAATCGAAGGTTTTTTTATACGTTTCCAGTGCTGAAGTTCCGACAGCCACCCCGCAAGGCGTGGAATGTTTCACCGCACAGCAGGCCATTTCATCTTTAAACTCGTTAACGACCTTCCAGCATAAATCCATGTCGCGAAGATTGTTGAAGGAAAGCTCTTTTCCGCCCAGAACTTCAAAATCTTTCATTGCACCGTTGTCGGTTGTTGAAACATAATAGGAAGCCGACTGATGCGGGTTTTCGCCATATCTTAAGTCCGAAACTTTTTTATAGGAAGCATTTAAATACTGCGGATATTCCTCATCCAGAAGCATTTTTGAAATGGCGCCGTCGTAAGCGGAAGTCAGGTTGAAAACCTTTCCGGCCAGTTTTTTACGGGTTTCCAAAGTGGTATTTCCGGTTTCCTCCATTTCCTTCTGAACTTTGGCATAGTCGGCCACATCGGTAATCACCGTTACGGAGTTGAAGTTTTTTGCGCCCGAACGCAGCATAGACGGTCCGCCGATATCGATGAATTCTACTTTTTCATCCAGAGAAATGTCTGCATTTGCATTTTCGAAAAACGGATACAGATTCACGATCACCATGTCGATTAGTCCGATTCCGTGCTCCTGAACGGTTTTCATGTGTTCTGCACTGTCACGGACCGCAAGTAAACCGCCGTGAACCTTCGGATGAAGGGTTTTTACGCGTCCGTCAAGCATTTCCGGAAAATCGGTGACTTCATCGATCTGAATCGGGTTTAATCTCGCGTCTTTCAGGTGTTTAAACGTTCCGCCGGTGGAAACGAGTTCGTAATTTTTTTCTTCTAAAAATTTTGCAAAATCGATGAGTCCGGATTTATCGGAGACAGAGATTAAAGCTCTTTTCTTTGACATTTTTTCTTTCTTTTTACTTTTATTAGATACTTTTAACTTTTCATCATCAATTACGGCTGAAACTACATTTTTGTGAATGAAGACCGACTACCATTTATCTTTATTCAAAACCAAATTGATGGCTTCCGGGAAAATTTCATATTCAATAGCATGAATTTTTTCCGCTAGGCTTTCAGGCGTTTCATGCTCTGAAATGTCAAATGATTTCTGAAGAATAATTTCACCTTCATCAATTCCTGAGGTTACATAATGAACGGTGGCACCACTTTGCTTTTCTCCGGCTTTCAATACCGCTTCGTGAACATGGTGTCCCCACATTCCTTTTCCGCCGAATTTCGGTAAAAGTGCGGGATGGATATTGATGATTTTTCCGCTGAAATTTTCGCAGAATTCTTTGTTGAGAATTGATAAAAATCCTGCCAGAACAATCAAGTCGGTGTCTTCAGGTAATATTTTTGACAGATTTTCAGAAAAATCTTTGCCACGTTTGATCAGCACGTTCTTAATTCCGCTGTTTTCTGCGCGCTGCAAACCGAAGCACTCCCGGTCGGCAACAACCAACGAAATTTGTGCGTTGGGAATTTCTCCGCTTTCAATGCAGTCGATAATTCTCTGCAGATTGGTACCGCCACCGGAGACTAAAACAACAATATTTTTCATAGGAATGGTAATGCGATAATGTTCAGATGAAAAACTCCTTATCGCATCAACTTTTTTAGTTCAGTTCAATTTTTTCCGGGCCGGCTACGATTTCGCCAATCTCATAAGCATCATCAAGCAGTTGAAAAACTTTTTCCGCATGATCTGCATCAATCACGATTACCATTCCGACTCCCATGTTAAAGGTTCCGAACATTTCCATACGGTCGATATTTCCGCGTTTTTCCAGTTCAAGCATAATGCTTGGAATCTTAATTTTAGAAGCATCTATTTTTGCGCATAAGCCTTCGGGAATTACACGCGGAACATTTTCGATAAGTCCGCCGCCTGTGATGTGTGCGATACCGGAAACACTTACTTCTTCCAGAAGTTTATGAATCGGCTGATAATACAGTCTTGTAGGGATCAACAATGTATCATACAGCGGCTTTCCTTCAAATTCTTCATTAAAATCAGGGAAAATTTTGCGCACGAGGGAAAATCCGTTGCTGTGGAAGCCGGAACTCGGCAGCGCAATGATTTTGTGACCGGCTTTGATACCAGAGCCATCAATTATTTGATCTTTTTCAACAATTCCGACACAGAATCCTGCCACATCATAATCTCCTGGGTTGTACATTCCCGGCATTTCAGCGGTTTCGCCACCGATGAGTGCACAGTTGTTGTCTTTACAGGCTTTCACCATGCCCATCACAATTTCTGCCGCAATTTCGGAATCCAGTTTTCCGCAAGCCAGATAATCGAGGAAAAATAAAGGTTTGGCTCCGTGACAAAGAATATCGTTAGCACACATCGCAAAACAGTCGATCCCGATAGAATCATATTTTTTTGAATCCAAAGCGACTTTCAGCTTGGTTCCCACTCCATCGGTTCCGCTTACGAGTACCGGATTTTTATAGCCCGCAATTTCATAAAAAGCCCCGAAACTTCCGAGACTGTTCAGTACATTTTTGTTATGCGTCTCTGCAACGGCAGTTTTTATTTTGTCGACGGTTTTGTAGCCTTCTTCTTTGTCTACTCCGGCTGATTTGTAGGTATTGCTCATTTTTATTTTTAACTTAAATTCTATTTCCATTTCCACTCATTATCATCAATATATTTGATCTTTATATCATTTGATAAATTTCGTAGAAATACTTTTATTTCATCAATATTATTTGCACTTTTCTTTGGAAGTATAATAGATTGACCTGATTTCAGTTTGATATAAATTGCAGATGGAACTTCGTCAATTTGCTCAAATTCATTAAATGAAATTTTTGATTCTGAGTTTTCATCTTTAGCTATGATTGCCCTCTCTTCAAATTCTAATGTGGAAGTACGACCGAAATTATTTTTATGATGTTCAGTGATATGTTTCTTAAAATGATTTATGTACATTTTTTTCTCCCAAAGTGGATACAGCAACAACCACAGCAGAGCAATCAAAATATAAATTTGAGCGAATCTCTCGGTAAGATCAAATCTTGGAAATAATCCTAAAACAATAAAAAATACAGGAAGTAAAAATCTGTTCCTCTGCCTTTTTTTAATAATATTTCTAGATTTTGAAGCGGTAAACAACTGATAATTTAAATAATCAGTTTCATCAAGGCTAAATTGTAAAGTCATTGACATATTAAATTTATCAAAAAAAAAAGCCGACAGTCATTCAGACGTCGGCTCATTATTATTTCTTGGTGAAGATTGCACCTCCAATATTTTGGAATTTCTCTTTTGGGGCATGTAATCTTTGCGGTTTCAATTTTTTTAAAAATTTAGTACTGCAAAAATAAGATTTTTTGACCTGATTTTAAAATTTAGAAGGAAATATTTTCAAAGAGTTGTCCGCACAAATTTTTCACACGCTCTTTATCATCAGAAAGTACTATTTTTGTGCTTCAAAAAAAAATAAATATGGCTTCAGGTTTTTTTGCAATTCTCGATGATATTGCAGCTTTGATGGATGATGTAGCAGTTGCCTCAAAGATTGCTACGAAACAGACTGCAGGAATCCTGGGCGATGACCTGGCGGTAAATGCCGAAAAAGCCACCGGATTTTTATCATCGAGGGAAATACCGGTTTTGATGAAAATCATGAAAGGATCTTTCATCAATAAACTGATCATTGTTCCAATCGTATTCTTCCTTCAATGGCTGTATCCGCCTGCAGTAAGTATTGTTTTGGTCATCGGAGGTTTTTATTTAGCGTATGAAGGAGCTGAAAAAATTGTTGAATATCTTTTTCATAAAAAGGAAACCGAAGAATCTGGACAGGATGTCATTCAGGAAATTGAAGACGCCGGTTTTGAAGGTGAAGACGAAGAAAAAGCCAAAATAAACTCAGCAATAAAAACAGATTTTATTCTTTCACTCGAAATCGTAATTATTGCCCTGGCTTCAGCAAAAGACAATTTTCAAGATCTCAAATCGCAATTTGATCCTCTAATTGTGGAAATCGCCACCGTTTCTATTGTTGCACTCATCGCCACCATTGGTGTTTACGGAATCGTTGCACTTATCGTAAGAATGGATGATGCGGGCTATAAACTGATCAAAAAATCCAATAACGAAGGCTTTCTTACCACTTTGGGTAATATTCTTGTGAAGGCTTTGCCGATTGTGATCAAGGCATTAAGCGTTATCGGTACTCTTGCGTTGATTCTGGTATCCGGCGGTATTTTCGATCACAATATTGATTTTCTGCATCATCTGCTTCCTGAATTTCCCGAAATGGCAAAGCAGGCTTTATTCGGACTTGCAGCCGGACTTCTTATGGTTGTGGTGATGACCGGAGGAAAAAAAATGCTTGCGCTCATCAAAAAATAATATTCTTTTCATACTAAAACAAAAAAGCGGACTTTCGTCCGCTTTTTTTTATAATGCAAGATCAACAAGATCAGGCAAAACGTTCTTTTACCGTTTCAAGTTTCTCCATAAATTCACTGCGTTTTTCATCATCAGTAATCCCATTTCCTTCTTCAAATTTTTCTTTGAAATTGGGCAGGGAAAATGTCGTCAGTACTTCTGCTCCGCTGAACGGTGCTCTTTTCACGAATACTTCCAGAACATTTTTTCCGCCGCCGTTTCCGGGTGCAGTAGCCATCAGGAACATGGGTTTTTCGCCGAAATGTTTCCGTTCTTTAATTCTGGACACCCAGTCGAACACATTTTTAAAAGCAGTGGAATACGCCGAATTATGTTCAGCCAGAGACATCAGGATGAGATCCGCACCGTCGATTTTTCCTGCGAAATTTTTTGCAAGTTCCGGAATTCCTGTTTGCTGCTCGCGTTCATGTTTATAAATCGGCATTTCATATGCGTTGAGATCCAGAATTTCAATTTCATCGTTCGGGAAAAATGAAGCCGCAAATGTTACCAATTTTTTATTGATGGAGACTTCGGAATTGCTTCCTGCAAAGGCCAGTATTTTCATAAATTAAATTTTCAGTTAAAAAGTAAATATACACTATTAAACTTCCATCGGCACCTCCATCAGCAGAATTTCTGCATTTTCAAGGGCTTCGAGTGTGAAAGAATCAGTTTCCCAGATGCCAAAACCGTCTCTGGTTCCTAAAATCTGATCTCCGATTTTTGCCGAACCCTTCAATATAAATACATACACTCCGTTTCCAGGTTTGTGAATTTTGTATTCTTTTTTATTGTCCTTTTCGAAATCAGCGAGGTTAAACCAAGCATCCTGATGAATCCATACGCCTTCGTCATCCTGATCCGGAGACAGAATCTGCTGAAAAACATTGATTTTTTGGTTCTCCTTAATGTTGATCTGGTCGTAACGCGGCGTCACATTCATTTTATTCGGAATGACCCAAATCTGCAAAAATTTCACGATTTCGTCTTTATTCCGGTTATATTCGCTGTGCTGAACTCCGGTTCCGGCGCTCATCACCTGTATTTCCCCTTTTCGGATCACCGATGAAGTGCCCATGGAATCTTTATGCTCCAAGTCACCTTCAAGCGGAATGGAAATAATTTCCATATCGCGGTGCGGATGCGTTCCGAAACCCATTCCGGAAGCCACCTGATCGTCATTCAGAACCCTTAAAACGCCGAAATTCATCCGTTCGGGATTGTGGTAATTGGCGAAACTGAAGGTGTGGTAAGATTTTAACCAACCATGGTCGGCAAAACCTCTTGTATCTGCTTTATGATAAACTGTTTTCATCTTTAATAAGTTAACGGGTTAATACTGCAAATTTAATTCAAAACAGTCTGCAAAAACGTTGATGTGCGGTAAGAAAACTGCAGTCTGAAAAGGGGAATTCTTATTTTTTCTTCAATTGTTGAATCAATAGATCTTCAACCGGCGCTTTTATTTTGATGACTTCATTTGAAACATCATTCGGAACGGTCATCGACAGTACATACTGTTTTATTTTCCATTTTCCTGCAATCTTTTCAAGGACTCCGGAACCGCGGCAGATTTTCATCTGCGTATCCAGAATTTCATCAAACCAAGCATACTGGCCATCTTTGCTGAAGGTAATGTTTCTTTTTAAGGACGTGAAATTCCAGGCTTTTCCTTTGTCGAAATGAGGCTTTGCATAGGCCATGAATTCTTTTTTATTCCATATTTCTGTGGCGTCGGTCCCAATAAAGGTAGATTCTTCGGCATACAAATCAAAATAATTTTTGAAATCAGCACTGGCAGCGAAAATATTTAAGTTATCGAGCAGCTTACTAACATTTTTGTGATCATCTGTTCTTTGCTTTTGGGCCGAAATCATGATAGTTGAATGAAGCATTAATATTAAAACTCCAAATAAAGTCAATTTTTTCATGTTTTTAATTTTTTGAATATGTTCTTATGACCGCAATTCTATTTTTTAAAACTAAGACAATTTCTTTAATATTTTCATTTGTAAAAATTTTTATTCATCAAATGGTACTTGAATTCTAAAATGCCATCAAATTTTTTATTCAGTTTCATAACCCTTATCTTTGCATAAATTTAGAAGAAATGAGGTCAGAAAGAAAGATGATTACTGCCGCTTTGCCGTATGCAAACGGTCCGGTTCATATCGGTCATTTGGCGGGAGTTTATATTCCGGCGGATGTGTATGCGAGGTTTCAGCGAAGATCGGGCAAAGATGTCGCATTTATTTGCGGTTCCGATGAACATGGGATTCCAATCACCATCCGTGCAAAGAAGGAAGGCGTAACTCCCCAGAATATCGTAGATAAATACCATGAAATCATCAAAAAATCTTTTGCAGATCTGGGCATTTCTTTCGACGAATATTCCAGAACCACTTCAACAAAACATCATGAAGTAAGCCAGGATTTTTTCAAAACGCTATATAATAAAGGCAAATTTACAGAAGAAGTTTCTGAACAGTATTTTGACGAGCAGGCCGGAGAATTCCTCGCAGACCGTTATATTGTCGGAACCTGTCCCAACTGCGGAAACGACGGCGCTTATGGCGATCAGTGTGAAAAATGCGGCACTACCCTTTCACCATCAGAACTTCTGAACCCAAAATCCATGCTCAGCGGAAATGTTCCGGTATTAAAAGAAACCAAAAACTGGTATCTTCCTTTGAATGATTATGAAGATTTCCTAAACGAATGGATTATTGAAGGCCATAAAGACGACTGGAAACCCAATGTTTACGGACAGGTAAAATCGTGGCTGAATGACGGTTTAAAACCGAGAGCCATGACCCGCGACCTGAATTGGGGCGTTCCGGTTCCGTTGCCTGATGCTGAAGGAAAAGTGCTCTACGTGTGGTTTGATGCGCCGATTGGATATATCTCGTTTACTCAGGAATGGGCAGAAAAAAACGGTAAAAACTGGAAAGATTACTGGCAGAATGAAAATTCGGACCTGATTCATTTTATCGGGAAAGACAATATCGTATTTCACTGTATTATTTTTCCGGCGATGATGAAGGCGCATGGTGAGTACATGATGCCGACCAATGTTCCCGCTTTTGAATTTTTAAATTTAGAAAACGATAAAATTTCCACGTCGCGCAACTGGGCAGTATGGGCGCACGAATATGTGGAAGAATTTCCGGGGCAGCAGGATGTTCTGCGGTATACTTTGCTCGCATCGGCACCGGAAACCAAAGACAATAATTTTACCTGGAAAGATTTCCAGACCAAAAACAATTCGGAACTCGTTGGGATTTTCGGGAACTTCATCAACAGGGTTGCCGTTCTCATCCATAAATATTATGACGGAGTTGTTCCACAGGGAGATGAAAATGCTCCGGAACTGCTGGAAATCAAAAAAGCAGCAAACGAAATTGAAAATTTCCTGGAGCATTTTGAGTTCAGGAATGCTTTGAGTTCAATGATGAATCTAGCCCGTTTCGGAAACCAGTTCCTTCAGATTGAAGAACCCTGGAAAACCATTAAAGACAATCCTGAAAAAGCTGCAAATTCGCTGTTCATTGCCGCCCAGATTGCAGCCGGACTGGCACAGATTTCTGAACCGTTCATGCCTTTCAGTTCAGAAAAATTACTGAAAATGTTCAACATTTCACAACTTAGTTGGAAAGAGATTGAAAGCGAAAAAATTCTGATTAAAACCGGACATCAAATTAATCCTGCGGAGCTTCTGTTTTCTAAAATTGAAGATGAAACCATTGAATTTCAGATCCAGAAACTCGAAAACACGAAACAGTCCAACAAAAAAACCAACCTTAAAGCAAGCCCCATGAAAGACGAAATTCAGTTTGATGATTTTACGAAAATAGATTTAAGAACCGCCACCATCCTTACCGCAGAAAAAGTGGAAAAAGCCGACAAACTGCTGAAATTCACCGTAGATACAGGAGTTGACGTAAGAACTGTGGTTTCCGGAGTTGCCGAAAGTTTTACCCCAGAAGAATGCATCGGAAAACAGGTGATGATTTTACTAAATCTTGCTCCACGGAAAATCCGCGGCATCGAATCTCAGGGAATGCTTTTGCTCACCACAAAACCAGACGGAAAACTGGCTTTTGTAACCCCTGATGAAACGGTGGAAAACGGTGTTGAAATTGGATAAAAGATTGAAAACTATTTAACTCGTCCGATACATTAAAAAAGATTTTGAGATAACTCAAAATCTTTTTTATTTTTATTCATTGAAAAATGAAAACGGCATGAGAAAAATAGACAGGCTTTTCGCGGAATACACCGAAAGTCATCAAAATCAAACTAACAAATCCATTCACTGGATTTGTGTACCCTTAATTTTCTGGACCATTTTAGGATTTGTGTCACTGATTCCTGCGCCGCATTTCTGTCTGCGCTATTTCGGCTGCATCAGTGCAGCAAGCATTCTGGCCATCATTCTGGTGAGCGTTTTTTATTTAAGATTATCCTGGAAGATCGCGTTCATCATGATTTTCGTGATGCTGTTGATGGAACATCTGGTGTATTTCATCAATATTAAATTTGAAAGTACATCATGGATCTTTTTCCTTATCATCTTCATCCTTTCGTGGATTGGGCAGTTTTTCGGACACAAAATCGAAGGTAAAAAGCCCAGTTTTCTTAAAGATCTGCAGTTTTTATTGGTAGGACCCATCTGGCTGATGAGTTTTGTGCTGAAGAAACTAGGAATACGATACTGAATAAAAAAAAAGCGGTCAAATCTGACCGCATTTTTATATAATTGCCTGTTACTTATTCACCAAAATGGCTTTTTACCGTCTCCAGAACCTGTTCATCGCTCATATGTTGAGCGGTATCCAACGTAATTTTTAAATCTCTGAACTGAGCCGTTTCATGAAGATATTTCTTCAGTTCTTCTTGCATTGTTCCTGGACCTGTAATATATACTTCCTGAGAATTGGTTAAAAGGTGTTCGATTTCTTTGAAAAATTTTGCTTTATTGGTCTGCTCTGCATTGTTTCCAGCATTTTCATTGGAATTTCCGTGCTGAACAACTGCTTTTACCGGTGAACAAAGGAAAAATTTGAATGCATTCTGTGCATCATGATTTTTAACGACTACAGCTTTGGTTTGGTCTAACCAAAGTCCTGCTAATTTTTTATCTGACATAATAATTTATTTTGTGCAATATAATCAAGATTAATGCAATTCTGCTGTTAAAGGACGTTAAACTTTACCTTCCAAGAACAAAAACTGCAGGAATTTTGTGCAGATTCGGTTTGGCCTTTTGCCAATCCTTGATGCTCATTGTTTTAATAAATTCTTCCAGAGGATCATTGATGTTTGCAGCGATGCTCAGTTTGGTTTGCGGCGAGAGAAATTTACACAAATCTTCGAACAGCGGATTGTTGCGGTAAGGCGTTTCCATAAAAATCTGGGAATAGCCGGTTTTCTGTACCTGGCTATCGAGCCACTGGATTTTTGCTTTCCTTTCGGCTCTGTCGATGGGTAAATAACCGTGAAATGTAAATTCCTGACCGTTGAATCCGCTGGAAATTAAAGCCAGAATAATGGAAGAGGGACCGTTAACCGGAATTACCTTAATGTTGTTTTCGTGTGCCCATTTCACCATCAGGTTTCCCGGATCGGCAATGCAAGGCAAACCTGCTTCAGACAGAAGTCCAAAATCCTGGCCTTTTTTCATTAAGGTTTGCGCCTCTTTTAAATCATCGGATTTGGAATATTTGTCCAGAAGAAAAAGTTTAAGATCCGACTGTTTCTTCGTTGGTGCAAAAAATTTAATGACTTTTCTGGCGGTTTTTTCATTTTCAACAAAAAAATAATCTGTTTTCAGAATATATTCGCTGATCGCGGGCGCGAAATAATCAACCGGGGAATTTTCAGATAAATAAGCGGGAATGAGGAATAACATGGCTTCTTTGAATTTTGGATTAGGAGTTCTGACTGAGGAGTTTCGTTTTGATCTTCCCACAGGAATCCTCCAAAAGTAGAAAAACTTTTTCGAAACCCTTCATTCCGCTCCAATACGGGTCCGGAACATCGGTATTTTCACCATAGTTTCCGGCAGCCTCCAGAAAAAGAGCAATTTTCTTCCGCTGTTCTTCATTTTGAGCCAGAGAAATCACATCTTCATAAACACTTAAATCCATGCAGTAAATATGGTCAAAGTTCTGTAGATCCTGAACGGTTATGGGCCGGGATTTCTGTCCGGAAATATCAGTCCCGTGATTCTTTGCGGTTTTTATGGCGCGTTGGTCGGGGTGTTCCCCTTCATGCAGCGAAATGGTACCCACTGAATCAACGGTGAAATTATCCGGGAGCATGTTACGTAAAATTCCTTCCGCCAGCGGGCTTCGGCAGATGTTTCCAAGACATACCATGAGTATTTTCATAGGGTACTTTTAATCTGAATTAAGTTTAAAAAAACCTCTCAGAAAATTTCCGAAAGGTTATTATTTTTTAAAGTCGTAAAATTTACTGTTTGATTCTTTCAGACAGATCCTTTACGTATTTTTTAAGTTCTTTATCAATTTTCGAAACATCTTTGATCGTTTCGCAGGCGTACATTACGGTTGAATGGTCTTTTCCCCCCATTTCCTCTCCGATTTTGGTGAAAGTAGCGTTCGTAAGTTCCTTTGCAAAATACATTGCAAGCTGTCTTGGCAAAGCAATTTCTCTTTTTCGTGTTTTGGAAAGCAGCTGTTCCCGCTGAATACCGAAATATTCACAAACCACATCCTGAATATAAGGAATGTTGATGATTTTTTTCTGATTGGCTGCAATCTTATTGATGGTTTCTTTGAGCAGTTCCAAACTAAGTTCGGACTTATATATGGTGGAATACGCAATAACTGAATTAATGACCCCGATCAGTTCACGAACATTCGTTTTCACTTCAGAGGCGAGAAAATCCAGCATATCATCAGTCAGAATGATACCGTCTCTACTTAATTTATCGACGATAATTTTTCTGCGGGTATCAAAATCCGGAGATTTTATTTCTGCAGAAAGTCCCCATTTGAAACGGGAAACGATTCTTTCCTGAATATCCAGAATATCAACTGGTGCCTTATCGGAAGTCAGGATGATCTGTTTTCCGTTTTGGTGCAGGTAATCGAAAATATGGAAAAAACTGTCCTGAGTGGCGGCTTTGCCTGATAAAAACTGAATATCATCAATAATCAGCACATCCACCATTTGGTAAAAATTCGCAAATTCCGTCTGTTTATGGGCTTTGGCCGCAGACACAAACTGCTGGATGAATTTTTCTGATGATAAATAAAGCACTACTTTATCCGGCAATGAATTTTTAACTTCCAGACCGATTGCATGACCCAAATGGGTTTTCCCTACGCCGTAACCACCGTGTAAAAACAAGGGGTTAAATGCAGTAGCGCCGGGTCTTTTCGCAATTGATCGCGCCACTGTGGCTGCAAATTTATTGCTTTCGCCTTCCACGTAATTGTCGAAAGAAAAGTCGGCTTTCAGATTTGAATCAATATTTATTTTCTTGATTCCCGGAACTACAAAAGGGTTGATGAGATTCTGTGAAAATGAAGGTGGAAGTGTTTCCTGAACTTTGGGAGCAGAAATGCTTTTACCTTTAAGCTGTATGGTAATGGGTTTCTCTTTGCCTGCAGGTTTGTTTTCCATCACCGAATACCAGAGTTTCACTCCTTTTCCGATGTATTTCTTTAACGCAGCTGAAAGTAAAGACAGGTAATTGTCTTCAATATATTCTTTATAAAAATCGCTCGGTACCAGTAAGGTCAGATTATGATTGACCAATGAAACAGGTGAAACACTGTCAAAGAGTAAATCGAAGGAATTTTCCAACTTTTTCAAGTCGGTGTTGTCTTCAGCCGCATTGAGATTGTCTCTCATGAACTGAAGGCATTTTTCCCAAAGTAATTCTAAATTTTCGTCCATTTTTCTCTCTGCAGTTTTCCGGCGGTTATTTCGTTTTTCACTGATTACAAATATCCAATTTAAAAATCTCAAAAAAAAATTTTTGTGCTATTGATTATTTAAAAATATATTTGTATGTATAAAAAAGAACTTAAAATGATACACACAACTCATTCAATAAGAGTACGTTACGGAGAAACAGACCCTATGAAATACGTCTATTACGGCAATTATGCCGAATACCTGGAGGTAGCAAGGGTCGAACTTTTTCGGTCGCTCGGTTTTTCGTACGATGAAATCGAAAAACGCGGAATATGGCTTCCGGTTTCCGAGTATCAGATCAAATATATAAAACCTGCACGATACGATGAAATTCTCGAAATCCATACTTTTATTAAAAAAATTCCGGGTGTTAAACTGGAATTTGAATACGAAATTTACAATCCGGCAAAACAAAAAATAAGCGAGGCCAGAACCACTTTATTTTTTCTGGACTCCGAAACGGACAAAATTATAAAATGTCCTGATTTCCTTTTGGAACTCATCGAAAAAAAATGGATCGAATAGTTTTATTCTTTAATCAACTTTTTAGACATCCGTCCGATATTGGAATGAATATTCAGATAATAAACGCCTGAAGGATAAGGGAAATCTAAGGTGTAAGTTCTTCTTCCGGTTTTATAAATATCATCTTTTAAAATGTTTCCCAGGAACTTCCCCGAGGCATCGTAAAGACCAATGAGGATATGATCTGAATGCACAAAATTTACCTTCAGATTCAACTTGTTTCTTACTGGATTCGGAAAAATCTCCACTTTCAGTTCATCTGCGAAATCATTAGTTTCAGCAGTAGAAAGATTTGTGGTACTCATTTTATAAATATTGCGGCCAGATGCAAATGCTGAAGTATTGTTGATGAAGAAAATCCTGTTGAGCGAACCACCGATTCCCAAATTGGTCCAGGTTGTGCCGCCATCGTTGGTCTCGTAGAAACCGGTGTTGTGGCCACCCATCCATCCTTTATTTTCGTTGATGAAACCTACTGCCTGAACATCAACGTCAGGAAAAGACTTTGTCTGCCATGTTGCACCCCCATCTGATGTTTTAATCAATTTTCCGGAATTTGGCGCTACTGATTCAATGGAGCAGAACATTTTCAGGTTTCCTGTTCCCGGCAGGATCTGAATTTTCCAAACGTATTCATTGGCGACTACACCGCTGTAGATTTTTGTCCAGTTTACACCGCCATCTGTTGTTTTCAGGATTACGCCGCCGTTATTATCCTGACCTGAAACGAAACCAGTATTTTCATCAATAAAAAGAATTTCGACCAGTGCGGTGGCATGCGCTGACATGTCGATATACTGCCAGGAAATTCCGCTGTCTGTTGATTTAATGATATATGCTGGCGAAAAATAAGCACCACAGCCATATATCGTGGAAGTTCCCACAGCATCCAAACCGCAGATTGCCTGTGGCGCAGGTGAAATATTAAGTACTTTTTGCCAGGAAGTTCCCCCATCGGTAGTTTTATAAAAACTGTTGTTGAGGGTTCCCAAGAAACCAATATTTTCATTGAGAAACTCAATATTTCTGTAATATTCATTGGTTGGATTAGGCAGCGTCAGTTGAATCCATGTCGCGCCTGCATCGGTGGTTTTGTAGATTCTTCCGGCACCACCTCTTGCAGCCCATCCTACATTTTCATTGAGAAAAAAAACATCATCGTATCGCCCTGTTGTTGCTGGTGGCATGGACAAAGTAGACCATGAATATTGCTGGGACTGCAAAACAAGATGGAGAAAGAGAAAAAATGATATCAATATTTTCATAACAGGTAAATTTACAGAATAAGCAGGTATTAACTTTCCAATTCAAAATTATTGAATAAAATTCGGAAAATCTTTTCGGTAAGTCATTCTTTTTACTATTTTTGTTAGAAATAAATTAAAATAATGAAAAGATTTTTATACACGGCATTGCTTTTTGCTTCAGTAACGGTTTTTGGCCAGAAAACAGGTCAGTCTCCATTTGTTTTAATTGACGGCATTATTTCTTCGGAAAAGATGATTAAAAGTGACGTTCCTAAAGGTGAAATTCAAACAATGAATGTTTATAAAACCAAGTCGGCGATACCTGAAAATTTAAAAAGCTGGGCAAGTGTTTCCGATAATGGACTTACTGAACTGAAACTGAAAAAAAACGCCTCCGTATATGACCGCATCTCTCTAGGAGAAGTTAATGAACAGTTTAAACTGCCAAAAAATAATCCAGTTTATGTTGACGGAAGAAAAATCGAAAATACTGACCTTAAAATTTATGGGAACGTACTGGATAATATGGAAGTTAAGACTATAGATGGTATGCAGGTTTTGTCCATCACTTTTCCTGCAAAATAAAGAGGTAGCAATTACTTTGAAAACTCAGGCGTTCTTCGGAGCGCCTTTTTGTTTAAAATTCTAACCGATCTCAGATCAATACTTCCCTCTCCATTTTCGCTTCAATTCTTCGGCAATTTTATTTTCGGTAGAATTATTTCCAGGTTTGTAAAATACAGTTCCGGAGATTTCTTCGGGTAAAAATTCAAGATCTACAAAATTCCCTTCGTATGAATGCGCGTAATCGTAGTCTTTCCCATAATTCATATCCTTCATGAGTTTTGTAGGCGCATTTCGCAGGTGCAGGGGAACCGGCAGGTTTCCGGTCTGCTTTACATGAGCCATGGCAGCGTTAATCGCCAGATACGTTGAATTGCTTTTTGGCGAAACCGCTAAATACACTGCCGTTTCACTTAATATAATCCGCGCTTCCGGATTTCCGATAACGTTGATGGCCTGAAAACAGTTACTCGCAATCACCAAAGCATTCGGGTTGGCCAAACCGATATCTTCCGACGCAAGAATAAGCATTCTGCGCGCAATGAATTTAATATCTTCGCCGCCAACCAGCATTCTGGCGAGCCAGTAAACAGCACCGTTTGGGTCTGAACCCCTCATGGATTTGATGAAAGCTGAAATGATATCGTAATGCTGCTCCCCGTTTTTATCATAAAGTGCCATGGTTTCTTGAAGCACCTCAAGGACATCTGCATTCGAAATTTCCTTTTTGTTGGAATTTTTAAAATTATTCAAGACATTTTCAACCGCATTGATCAGTTTCCGGGCATCGCCACCGGAATATTGGATGAAAGCTTCCGTGTCTTTGATCTGAAAAGAAGTAGATTCCTCTTCGTTGTATTTTTTAAGAGAAATTTCCGCCAGTTCTTCCAGTTTTTCATAACTCAAAGATTTTAAAACATATACCTGAGAACGCGAAAGCAAGGCCGAAACGACTTCAAAACTCGGATTTTCAGTAGTTGCACCAATCAAGACGATCCAGCCTTTTTCAACAGCATGAAGCAGAGAATCCTGCTGAGACTTGTTGAACCGGTGGATTTCATCAATAAAAAGAATCGGAGATTTTCCGGAAAACAGATTCTGCTTTTTGGCATCCTCAATCACTTCGCGAACATCCTTCACCCCACTTGAAACCGCTGACAGCTTAAAAAATTTTCTTCCTGACTGTTCAGAAATAATTTCGGCCAGCGTCGTTTTGCCGGTCCCGGGCGGACCCCAGAAAATAAGGGAATTTAAAGTATCATTCTCAAGCATTTTTCGCACCGTGCCGTTTTTACCGGTCAGGTGTTCCTGACCGAGAACATCGTCAAGCGTTTTCGGGCGCATTCTTTCGGCAAGGGGCATGTTTGAGTTCAAGATGAAAATTTTGGTATTAACGTTTAGAAAACTGTTTAAAACAAGTTTAACCAGAAACTTCAACAAATTTAAACTATTTCGTTATTTTTGCAACGCCATGTTCAACAAAATCATCACTTTTCCTCTGGTTATCCTGATAAAGATTTATCAGTGGGTGATTTCGCCCTGGCTGCCGAAAAACTGCCGTTACGAACCAACCTGTTCCCATTACATGGTAGAAGCGCTTCAGATTCACGGAATTTTTAAGGGATTCTGGCTCGGAGCGAGAAGGATTTCACGCTGCCATCCGTGGGGAGGACAAGGCTATGACCCAGTTCCTCCAAAAACTGAATAAAAAACTAAAAAATTAATAAAAATACTATGCTGACTCTTTTATATACCACCTGGGATCCTTCAACAGGGATACATTTAGGTCCTGTAACACTTCATTATTACAGTTTGATGTTCATTCTGGCGTTTGGACTGGGTTATGTGATCATGTCGAAAATTTTCAAGATCGACAATGTTAACCAGAAGTATGTAGAACCGCTTTTCACCTGGACTTTGGTTGGAACGATCCTGGGCGCAAGACTGGGACACGTTATTTTTTATCAGCCGGAACTTTTTACGGAGGATTTCTGGTCGGTATTTTTGCCGATCCAGACAAAACCTGAATTTAAATTTACCGGTTTTTCCGGATTGGCCAGTCACGGTGCGACCATCGCAGTGATTTTGACAACCCTATATTATTCCTATAAAATCATCAGGAAAAATCCTTTTTGGGTGTATGACAGAGTTGGAATTGTAGTTGCATTGGGCGGTACATTTGTGAGGATCGGCAATTTCTTTAATTCAGAAATTATTGGTAAACCCGCACCTGAAGACTCCCCTTTTGCAGTGCTTTTTCCACAGCAAAGTTCCGAATATGGCGCCATTGTTGCCCGCTACCCGACCCAGCTTTTTGAAGCGGCGGGTTATTTCCTTCTTTTTATCTTATTGTGGATTCTATATCGCTATACCAATAAAAAATATCAGCAGGGCTGGCTTTTCGGAGTCTTTTTTATCCTTTTATGGGCCATCCGCTTTTTTGTTGAGTTTCTGAAAGAACCTCAGGGAGACGAATTCATTCAGTTTGCGGGTCTGAACACAGGTCAAATCCTTTCCATACCGTTTATGCTTGCCGGGGTCGTTATTATGTTTTATTCTAAAAATAATAAAATCACGGAAGAAGAAAACGGAAAACCAGTTTAAAATAATTAAAATTAAAAAGCCTTTCAGAAATTCTGAAAGGCTTTTCTTTATTTGTGAGCAATTATTTCACTTCTGAAATCCGGACTGTACCTTCATTCTCGTGATACATCATGCAGACGGCTTTATCATTAAATTCCGGACAGCTATCGGTTTTTGCAAATTTTACGGTGACTTCAACGCCTTCTTTATAATTTTTCAGAACGGCATTGTTACATACTTTAAAGTCTTTTTTGTCCATGCGTAAATAAGTTCCGGTACAGTCGCGGATAACAGTCGCTTTTTCAGCAGTCGGTAAAATGGCAGTGCAGGCTATATTTAATATCAGAAGTACGGAGGCAGATAAAAAATTCATGATTTTCATTTTTTAAAATTTGAATAAGCAGAACAAAATTCAGACCCTTTCGTTCAAAAGTTTGAAAACGGTTTCTAATTCATGAATTAAATCACTGGGCAGCATCGCTTCTTTTGAGTGCTTTTCCGCCGCGAAATCTCCGGCTTTTCCGTGAAGCCAAATCCCAAAAATTGCTGCATTCAGCGGAGAATAATACTGTGCAAGCAGTGAAGTGATGATTCCGAGCAGCACATCACCGCTTCCGCCCTTTGCCATTCCGGAATTTCCCGTGATGTTGTAATAAACTTCTCCTTCAGGAGTAATGATCTGGGTGTGGTGGTCCTTCAAAACGATAAAAATGCCAAATTCTTTCGACTTTTTTAGTGCAAGATCCAATCTGTCAAATGAATTCTCTGTTTTTCCGAAAAGCCTTTCAAATTCTTTCGGATGAGGAGTAATGACGGAATGCTGCGGAATCAACTTTATATTATCTTGATTTTTTGAAAGGATATTCAATGCATCGGCGTCTAAAACCAAAGGCTTTCTGAAATTTTTTAAAAAATCCAGAAAAGTATGCTCCGTTTCCGGATCGGAACCTAATCCTGGACCAATTCCCATCGTTGAATCAGAATCAATTTCAAAATGGCTGATATAATTTTCACCGCCAAACAGGTACATCGCTTCAGGACAGGTGGTCTGCAGGATTTCATAACCGCATTTTGGCGCCAGCGTAAAGGTAATTCCGCTTCCCGACTTCATCGCAGATTGTGTAGCCAGAACTGCCGCACCCATTTTCCCGAGGCTGCCTGCAACAATTGCAGTTTTCCCGTACGTCCCTTTATGTGAAAAATCATCTCTGAATTTAAAAATCTGATGAATCAGTCCTTCATCAATCACAAAATTGTGGGTAGGTTCTTTATTGATAAATTCCGGACTCAAACCAATGTCCAGAACATGAATTTTGCCGCAAAAGATTCCGCTTTCCGGGTGAAGAAAAGCTTTTTTCCAGAACTGGAAGCTCAGCGTATGATCGGTCTTGAAAATAATCGAATCTTCAGCCGGAACAATATCTGCCAACAAACCGGAAGGAATATCGACGGAAATTTTCGGGAAGCTGAGTTTATTTAACTGCACAACCAGTTCGCCGATTTTTCCTTCCAGTTTTCTGTTCAATCCGGTTCCAAAAAGAGCATCGATGATTACCGTGTTCGCACTGAAATCAAATGTTTCATCCTCCATAAAATCAACTACCGAAATTCCGAACATTTCCTTTATCCTATCGAAGTTCCACTTGGCATCGGGAGTGAAATGAGGATTATTTTCATCCACAAAAACATTGACGTCAGAACCTTTTTGATACAGGAGTCTCGCAATTGCGAAGCCGTCGCCGCCATTATTCCCGTTTCCACAGAAGACTGAAAAAGTATGGTTTTCTTTAAATTTAGCCGTTAAAAACCTTACACAGGATTCCGCGGCCCTTTCCATCAAGCCAAGTGAGGAAACCGGTTCGTTTTCAACCGTGTAGAGATCTGCTCTTTTTATTTGAGCGGCCGAAAAGATTTTCATGCGGGAACAATTTTGCTTCCTTAAATTTAAGAAATTAAAGAAGACATTTTATTTCTTTTTAAAGAATTTCAGCTTTTAAAGCATTCTTTTTAAAAAAAATGATATTTTTAATCCTTAAAAGTTTGATTATGGGATTTGTTAAAGAATTTAAATCATTTGCATTCAAAGGAAATGTTGTGGATTTAGCAGTTGGAGTGATTATTGGTGCAGCTTTCGGTAAAATTGTTTCGTCGTTGGTAGAAGACGTTATTACGCCTTTGCTCCTCAACCCGGCCCTTAAAACCGTAGGAGCCGAAAATATTGCGCAACTGAGCTGGGAAGGAGTAAAATACGGAAATTTCCTTTCTGCAGTAATCAGTTTTCTGTGTATTGCCATGGTTTTATTCTGGCTCATTAAGGTCGCCAATAAAATCAATAAACCAGAGGAAAAGGCCGTTTCTGGACCGACCAAAGATCAACTGTTATTAACAGAAATAAGGGATTTATTAAAAAACAGGTCATAAATCTATTTTTATTCTGGAAACAAAAAAACACGCTTTAAAACGTGTTTTTTTTATTTTGTGTGAATTCTTCAGCTTACATTCAGAATGCTGCAGATCTGGCTGGCCAGAGAAAGCCCAATTCTGTCCTGTGCTTCTACGGTAGAGGCTCCGGTGTGCGGAGTAACCGATATTTTCGGATGATTCAGAATTTCTTTTGAAGGAGTGGGTTCGTTGATGAAAACATCCAAACCGGCATAAGCCACTTTTCCGGAATCTAATGCTTCAATAAGTGCCTTTTCATCGATGATTCCACCTCTTGAACAGTTTACAATCGCAGCGCCTGTTTTCATCATGTTCAATTCTTTTTCGCCAATCACATAACCGTCTTTTTGCGCGGGTACGTGCAACGTAATAAAATCGGCGTGTTTCAGAACGCCTTCAATCGGTTCTGTTTCAATGTCGACATTGATGAACTGACGGTTATAAAAAGTAACCTTAATGCTCGCTTTCCCCACTGTGCTGTCGGCTGCAATGACGCGCATTCCGAGACCCAGAGCAATTCTGGCCACTTCCTGCCCGATTCTTCCCATTCCGATGATTCCGATGGTTTTTCCGCGGAGTTCAATTCCCTTTTCGTAAGATTTTTTAAGTTTTGCAAATTCCGTGTCGCCAACCAAGGGCATTTTCCGGTTTGAATCCTGAAGAAATCTTGCACCTGAAAACAGATGAGCAAAAACCAGTTCTGCTACGGATTCTGAAGATGCTGAAGGCGTATTAATCACATGAATGTTTTTTGAACGGGCATATTCCACATCAATATTATCCATTCCAACACCGCCTCTACCAATAATTTCCAGACTCGGACAGGCGTCGATAAGTTCCTTTCGGACCGTAGTGGCGCTTCTGACCAAAATGGTTTTAATCTGATGTTGATTGATGTAATCCTTCAAATCTTCCGGAGGAACTTTTTCGGTTATCACTTCAAAGCCTTTTTCTCTCAGAGCATCAATGCCTGACTGGTCTAAACCGTCGTTTGCTAATACCTTCATTGTCATTTTTAATATTTTATTTGAAAATGTAAAACCTAGTCCTGAAACACTTCGATGGTCTGGTTTTTTTCCACCATATCGGTGAATTTTCCTTTGTATCGTGTTGCTTTGACCAAGTGATTGTCGATCCAGTGGTAATTTCCGCCACGCGGTTTTCCGCAGAGAACACTGTGATATTTAAAACCGTGATGATCGAGCCAATCAACCGTCAGCTGTTTAAGATTTTCAGTTCTGGAAGTAAAAAAGCAGATGATGTGACCCTGGTCGTACCATCTGTTCACTGTTTCCAAAGCATCCGGATACGGCTCGCAGTCCTTCATTCGTTCCGGTTCTTCGTTCGGCACATCATCGGTAATCGTTCCGTCAATATCAATCAGATAATTTTTGATATCCCCTTTCAGCATCGGACTTAAATGGTCATTGTATTCTAATTCCATCATTCATTATTTCAAGTGGCAAAGTACGAAATTTCATTGGTTTTCAGCGGATTAAAAACCTCAATTGTTGAATGAGGAGTCTGATCATGAATATTATTTCAAAAAGTTTTAGCAATCGCCATTTAAATCTTAAATTTGTAAGAATGGAAGAAAAGGTTGTTTTGGTCTCGGAACAGGATGAAATCCTGGGTTTGATGGATAAAATGCAGGCACATGAAAACGGGATCCTTCACCGGGCCTTTTCCGTCTTTTTATTTAATGACATGGGTGAAATGCTTCTGCAGAAACGTGCCGCCGGAAAATATCATTCCCCGCAGCAGTGGACAAATGCTGTCTGTTCACATCCAAAAGCGGGGGAAACTTATCTGGAAGGCGCAAACCGACGTCTGAAAGAGGAACTGGGCATCGAAACCGAACTCACCGAAAAATTTGATTTCATTTACCAGGCTGATGTGGGCCAGAACCTTTGGGAACACGAGCTGGACCACGTTTTTACAGGAAATTTCGCCGGTGATTTTCATCTGAATAAAGAGGAAGTTTCAGAAGTCCGCTACATTTCAATGGAGGAACTGAACCGGGAAATGACGGAAAATCCGGAACATTTCACGGAGTGGTTTAAAATTATTCTGGAAGAGTACCAACATCATCTTTAGAAAAAGAATAAGCAATTATGGCCCCGATTGCAATGGTATCCTTTTGCGGAGCGCAGCGAGCAAAAGATAGAGTGAAAACTTAACGAAGTGGTTCGGCGTAGCCAAAGCGGGACTGAGTTTGAAGACAGCAACAAACCCACTGCTTCTAAAAATAAAAATTAAAAAAAATATAAGATGGATAAAAAAACTGCCCTGTTCGACAAACATGTTTCTCTGGGCGCGAAAATAGTGCCTTTTGCAGGTTTCGAAATGCCTGTACAATACTCCGGGGTTACTGAAGAACATTTTGCCGTGCGCGAAAAAGCGGGGATTTTTGATGTTTCGCATATGGGACAATTTTTTGTGGAAGGACCTTCAGCAAAGGACTTGCTGCAATTCGTCACGACAAACAATGTGGATGCACTCGAAAACGGCAAAGCACAGTACACGTGTCTGCCCAACGGAAACGGCGGAATTGTAGATGATCTGATTGTTTATAAAATGGCGGACGAAAAATATTTTGTCGTTGTAAATGCTTCGAATATTGAAAAAGACTGGAATCATATCTCCAAATACAACGAAAAATTCGGTGCGAAACTAACGAATGCGTCCGATGAAATGTCGCTGATCGCTTTACAGGGACCAAAAGCGACGGAAATCCTGCAGAAACTTACAGAAACCAATCTTTCAGAGATTCCTTACTATCATTTTACAGAAGGTTCTGTGGCCGGTTTTCCTGATGTGATTATTTCGAACACCGGTTATACCGGAAGCGGCGGTTTTGAACTTTATTTCAAAAATGAAAATGCCGTGAAAATCTGGGAAGCGATTTCGGATGCCGGTAAAGAATTTGGCCTGATTCCGTGCGGACTGGCTTCACGCGACACTTTGAGGCTGGAAAAAGGCTTCTGTCTTTACGGAAACGATATTGATGACACCACCTCTCCGATGGAAGCAGGTTTGGGATGGATCACAAAATTCGATAAAGATTTCGTGGATAAGGAAATGTTCGCGAAACAAAAAGAAGAAGGCGTAAAGCGCAAATTAGTTGGGTTTGAAATGCAGGAAAGAGCCGTGCCGAGACATGATTATCCGGTGGTGGATGCTGAAGGCAATGTCATCGGAAAAGTAACATCAGGAACCATGAGTCCGATGAAATCCGTCGGCATTGGTTTGGCGTATGTGGCGAAACCGCATTTTAAACTAGGTTCCGAGATCTTCATCCAGATCCGAAACAAAAACATTCCGGCAAAAGTGGTAAAACTGCCATTCGTATCATAAACGGAAAGCTTGGAATTCATAGAAACTATAAAAATCGTCTGAAAAATTTCAGACGATTTTTTTTGATACGAATTAACCGTTTGTACTGTTAGCGGTTTTAAAGCCAGTGCAGTAAAGAAAATTTGGAATTATGCTTTTTAAGCAGCAAAGAAACTCCGCAATGCTTCAACATTCTTCTTGTCGCTACCGATGAAAATCTCGTTTTCGGTCAGAAAAACAGGACGTCTCAGGAACGTGTAATGATCCAGAAGAAGTTCCTTGTAATCATCTTCCGTGAGGGTCTTTAAATCTATCTCCCGCAATTTAATCTGCGTTGATTTCTTGCTGAAAAGGGTTTCGTAAGACTGCGTGAATTTATGCATTTCCTCCAATTCCTCTTTCGTTATGGGATTTATTTTTATTTCCCGAAGTTCCCAGTCTCTTAAATTGAATTTTTTAAGAATCTTCAGACAGGTATCGCAGGTTTTTAAATAAAATACTTTTTTCATTTTCCAAAAATAGTCTTAATAAAAGGAATTTAAAAATTTATGAATATCTTTATTACAAATTTAAGAAAAATATGCAGACAAAAACCGTGTTTCAGTTCATTTCTGAACCAAGCGACATCAATTATGGCGGAAATGTTCACGGAGGCAGTGTGATGAAATGGATCGATCAGGCAGGATATGCCTGTGCAAGCTATTGGAGTTCAAGTTACTGTGTTACCGTTTATGTGGGGGGAATCCGCTTTTACTCACCCATTAAAATCGGGCATATCGTAAAAGTGGAAGCTGAAGTCATTTACACCGGAAAAACCAGCATGCATATTGCAATCAACGTATTTTCAAGAAACATCAAACGCAAGGATTTTGAAAAGAAAACCCACTGCATCATTGTCTTTGTAGCGGTTGATGATGAAGGAAATTCGGTTCAGGTACCCCACTTCGTGCCGGAAACCGAACAGGAAAAACAGATGGAGCAATACGCAATAAAATTAATGGATTTAAGGAAAAAGATTGAAGACGAAATGAAGCCGTTCCTTTAATTGATTTATTTCAACTCTTTCACAAAGAAAACTCCTTTCAAATTGAAAGGAGTTTTTTATGAATAATTTTAAAATTTTATCTCGCGATATTTACCGCTCGTGTTTCGCGGATTACTGTTACCCGCACCTGTCCAGGATACGTCAGTTCGTTCTGTATTTTCTCTGAAATATCATAAGAAAGCTGTGCCGACTGATCGTCGTTGATCTTTCCGCTTTCCACCATCACACGGAGTTCACGTCCGGCCTGGATTGCATAAGCGCTGGAAACACCGTCGAAACTAAGTGCTGCTGCTTCAAGATCTTTCAGCCTTTGGATGTAAGACTCCAGAACCTGGCGTCTTGCTCCCGGTCTTGCTCCTGAGATCGCATCCGCAACCTGAATGATCGGTGATAACAGTGAAGTCATTTCCACTTCGTCGTGGTGAGCTCCAATGGCGTTTACTACTTCAGCATTTTCCCCGTATTTCTCAGCCCACTGCATTCCTAAAAGTGCATGCGGCAATTCAGATTCCTGTTCAGGAACTTTACCGATATCATGAAGTAAACCTGCTCTTTTTGCCATTTTTACGTTCAATCCCAGTTCTGCAGCCATTGTAGCAGCGATGTTCGCTACTTCTCTGGAGTGTTGTAAAAGGTTTTGGCCGTAAGAAGAACGGAATTTCATTCTTCCGACAATTTTTACGAGTTCTGGGTGAAGCCCGTGAATACCGAGATCGATAATGGTTCTTTTCCCGATTTCAATAATTTCTTCTTCAATCTGTTTTTTGGTTTTTTCCACCACTTCTTCAATTCTTGCAGGGTGAATCCGGCCGTCAGTTACCAAACGGTGAAGGGAAAGTCTTGCAACTTCTCTTCTTACCGGATCGAAGCACGAAAGCAAAATTGCTTCCGGGGTATCATCTACAATAATTTCAACACCTGTTGCGGCTTCAAGCGCACGGATATTTCTACCTTCTCTACCGATGATTCTCCCTTTAATCTCGTCGGACTCAATATTGAAAACAGAAACCGAATTCTCTACTGCCTGTTCCGTCCCAATTCTCTGAATGGTCTGGATAACGATTTTTCGGGCTTCATTCTTGGCATTAAGCTGCGCCTCTGCCATGATATTCTGAACGTGAGCCTGTGCTTTGGTTTTCGCCTCTGCTTTCAGCGCTTCTACAAGTTCGCTTTTCGCATCTTCTGCAGAATATCCTGAGATTTTCTCCAGCATTTCAATTTTCTGTGCGGTAGCAACATCAAGTTCCTGCTGTTTTCTGTCCAGAATTTCTTGTTTTTTCGCGTAATCGGCGATCTGTCGCTCCAAATCTTTTTCGAGTTTTCCTGCTTTGCTGAGATCATCATTAAGCTTCTGCTCTTTGTCTTTCACTCTTTTTTCAGAGTCCTGCATTTTCTTTTCGCGGGACTGGATGTCGGCATCGTGCTGGGATTTCAGTTCAAGGAATTTTTCCTTCGCCTGAAAATGTTTTTCTTTCTTAATGGATTCTGCCTGAACGCCGGCTTTTTCTATAAGGTTTTCGGCATTTTTCTTTGCATCTTCGAGGATGAATTTTGCTTTTGTATTAAGTGCACTTTTGGAAAATAACATTCCAATCACGGCTCCTAAAACAAGGCAAACAATACCGATAATAATAGCGGTTGTTGTCATATATGGTTGTTTTAATGTTCCAATCTGTTAATGTGCGTGTGACGGCCGGTCAGCCAATAATCACTTTGCACCTTTTCAAGGAAATGGTTTAAATCCTTTCCTAAAATATAAAAAAAACCCACAACAGTTCAGTGATATAGAGTAAACTCCTAATCAACACGATTTAAACTGATTTTCATTTTCTGTAATCCGAGCAAGTCGGCGCGCCATTAAATGAACTTTCGTTCGGTTATTGTTTAGCGTTGAGTTTACCTGTAATGTGTTAGAACTATTGTAGGCAGTTGTTTGCGGAAAAGAAAAATCTACTTTTCCACTGCTTCCAGTAACTGATTAATTTTGGTTAACCGGTCATTGGCAGCTATCATATTTTTTTCGTTACTGATTTGTGAAACTTCAGCGTTGGTTCCCAGTTTTAGGGCACACATGGCCAAAGCGTCCTGCTTATCTCTCACGTCAAAATTCTGTTCAAAATCTTTAATCATGGCTTCAATCTGCTTCCCAACTTTCCGAAGGGTTTCCTCTTCGGCTGCGGGAACATTCAGTGGATAATTTCTTCCGGCAATGTTGATGGTAATTCTTCTTACTTCCATTACAAACCGCTGTTTTGAAGTTCTGCAATGCAGTGGTCCACTTCTTTAATCAAACGGTTGATGTGGTTCTTCATCAAACGGTTGTGATCCGGATTTCCTGATATTGCTGAGTAAAGTTTTATTTCTTTGTGTTCTTCTGCTAAAACCTGGCTTTTTTTTCGCTCTTCATCGTACTTCTTCTGCAGTTCTTCATGCTCACGGGATAGTTCTGAATATTTTTCGCTGAGATTTTGATAATTTTTACTGATATTCAAAATCCCTTTCTCCAAAACCGAAAAATTATTTTCTATATCCTTGAGCATTTTTCAGGCTTAATTATTCTAACAATGTTACAAAAATATAAAAATTAAATTTGAATTAATGCATATTAATCGAATAATTTAAATAAAAAAGAAGACCATGACGATCTTCTTCTGTATTATTATTGAAAGTGAAACTTATTCAAATTTCAGCACGAACATAAAGGCTCTGGTTTGAAAAGCAGAAATTGCTGTGGCCCAATATGGCGGTGTGTTTGGATTGTCGGCTACTTTTTCGTTGTTCATGAAAAAAGTACCTCTGAAACCAGGTGTAAGTTTAAATCTGCTGAAATAAAACTGCATCCCGATTTCGGCAGACCATGCAAAATTATGCGTAGTAGATCTGTAAATCTGCTGTAAGTTATCATCAGAACTGTCTGAATTGGACTGCAAATTGGCAATGTAATTAACCCCTGCCGCAGCATAAGGGCGTGAATTGTACCATCTGTTGCCGTGAAACTCTAGAAGAATTGGAATATCAACATAGGTAGATTTTACATTTCGGATTTTATCCTCTTCCTTCAGAACAATTGGTGTAAAAGGGGGATTGGTAGGATTTCCGTACTGATACTGATCATTAGACTGGGTTTCGAATTTCAGTTCCCTTTCTGTAAACTGCAAACCAGGCTCAACTCTCAGATCAAAATCGTCGTTCAGTCTTAATTTACCGATTAATCCCGCTCCAAAGCTGTATGTAGGCGTAACGACCACCAAATTTTTGTCTAAATTCATTCCGTATTTCGGATGAAGCACCAAGTGATAATCAAACCTGTTGCCGTTCAGATAAAAACCCCAGCTGAACTGCTGCTGATCCAATTCTTCACTGCGGTCCATTCTGTTTCGGGTCCGGAATTGTGCATCTGCAAAAGTGGCTACTCCTAATGATGCTAGAACAAGTGATTTTAATAAAAATTTATTCATGTTTATTTGGTTACTTTATAAATCGTGGCAATGCCTAAGCTCAGTTTTTTATATTCTACTTTTTTAAATCCTACCTCTAACAGGATTTTCTTCATTTTTTCTCCGTAAGGAAATGAGTTCACCGAATCCGGAAGATAAGTATAAGCTCTGTTATCTTTAGAAACAAGCCTTCCAATCAGTGGAAGGATATTTCTAAAATAAAACATATAAAACGGCCCTAAAAAGCCTTCAACCTTTGAAAATTCAAGAATGTAAACGCTTCTGTTTTCTTTTACTACTCTTCTTAATTCGGCCAGTCCCTTAGTAAGATTTTCAAAATTCCTAACACCGAATGATACGGAAACTGCATCAAAACGATTGTCTTCAAACGGAAGCTTTTCGGCATCCCCCTTCTGCATGGAAATTTTGTCGTCTAATTTAAGTTTTTTTATTTTAATAATCCCAACATTTAACATTTGTTGCGACAAATCGAGTCCCACCACTTTAGCATTGGTTCCTTTTTGCACTGCAATCGCAAGATCACCAGTGCCTGTGGCCACGTCCAAAACCTCCTGAGGCTTGTCCTGATTCATCCACTTTACGAGGGTATTCCTCCAGAGAACATCAATTTTCATCGAGAGAACATGATTCAACAGGTCATATTTCGGCGCAATATTGTCAAACATATCCTCAACCTGACTTTTTTTGCTGGCTTCGGAATTATAAGGAGTTACCTGTTCCAATTTCTTTTTCAAAATTTATAATATTCTTTATAATAATTCAGAAAATCCTGCTTTCTGAAGATTTTGGTTCGTGATTCAATTTGCTGGATGTTTTTGATGAGTTTGTCATAATCTTCATCCACATTATAATAAAAGTCGTCGGTATAAAGTTTGTTAAAATGCTGTGGAGCTCCCAAATAGAGTTTTCCGTTAATCAGCGTTTTATCCAGTGCCAAAAGTAAGGAATCTTTCTTTAAATTATACCCATAATATTGTGTATTGATATAATAATCCTGATGTGCGATATTCAGGAGACCTCTCACCTTATTTACGGTGAAAGCTGAATCGTAAAGGAGTGATTTTTTATCGTCAAAAACTTTGATGGAGTTCCTGCCTTTCTCTAGATCAACTTTTACATACTGTCCGGCAGATATAATTTTCTCGGTGCCGTTATTGATTTTGAAATAGTAGGTATTGGCGGTAGGATTGTCCACTAAAAACTCATTTTTCTTTGCCAGAAAAAAGAAATATATCCCAAAGGCCATCAGAACTACAGTTACAGAAATCAGTAAGCCTTTAAGGGCGGGGTTGTTTTTCATGTGATTATCAGGAGTATATTCTGCAAATTTAATAATATTTTTAATTCCTCTTATAGATTTTTAATTCTTAACTTTGCGTTCTAATTTTTTTTACCTAAAATAAATGCCAAATACCATCATCATCGGATCAGGAAGCTACCTTCCGCCCAGAATAATAGGACGAGATCATTTTTTGAATTCAGAATTTTATACGGATGAAGGCGAGAAGATTGAAAAATCCAACGAAGAAGTTATTCAGAAGTTTGTTGAAATTACTGAAATTGAAACCAGGAGGTATATTGCTGATGATCAGATCAATTCTGATCTCGGTTATGAGGCTGCCAAAGAGGCCATCAGTAATGCAGGAATTAACGGTGAGGAACTCGATTATATAATTTACGCGAGCAATTTCGGAGATGTGAAGGAACTCTCCTACGTGAATTTTATGCCGAATATGGCTGCACGCGTCAAAAACAAACTCGGCATCCAAAACCGGAAATGTATTACCTACGACATGATTTTTGGTTGTCCTGGTTGGGTAGAAGCCATGATTTTAGCCGATCAGCTGATCAAAGCCAAGGCAGCGAAACTGATTTTAGTAGTTGGAAGCGAAACGTTAAGCCGAGTGACCGATTCATACGACCGCAACAGCATGATTTTTGCAGACGGAGCGGGTGCGGTTGTTGTGAAAGCAACAGAGGAATCCAACGTAGGAATTATTGCCCACAATACGATTTGTGATAACGGTGCAGAATCTGCTTACCTCATAAATTCACCGTCTCTCAACAAAGATGCGAATCAGGATATTCCGTATATCAGAATGTACGGCCGGAAAATTTATGAATATGCGCTTAAAAATGTCCCCGTTGCCATAAAAGAAACTATTGATGATGCCGGTTTAAGCATTGAAGATATTGATAAAATCCTTATTCACCAAGCCAATGCCAAAATGGATTACGCGATGATTTCCCGGCTTTTTAAGCTATATGGAAAATCAGAATACGACCACGCGGTGGCGCCGATGACCATTCAGGAATTTGGAAATTCTTCTGTAGCAACTATTCCCACCATGTTTGATTTAATGCTGAAGGGAAAAATGGAAGGGCAGACCTTCAAAAAGAACTCGAATATCGTTTTTGCCTCGGTTGGCGCGGGCATGAACATCAATGCCATTGTTTACAAGTTTCCGTAAGAAAAATAAAGTCCTAAAACCTACAGCACAAATTTAAATTTTGTGCTTTTTTTTAATCATATGCAAAGAAACTTTCTCATCATAGCCGGTATTATATTCCTTTTGGAATTCTATGTTTATCAGGCATTTAAGACCCTTACCAGCAACACCTATCTGCGTATCGCATTCTGGGTAATTACACTGGCGGTGTATGGCTATTTTGTTTTCGAACTGCTGAATTTACGACGGTCAGACCGTGATCATCACCGAATTCAAATTGTGGCTTCTATCTTTCTGATTTTTTTCATTCCTAAAATTTTCATTGTCTTCTTCCTGTTTTTGGAGGATATTTCGCGGTTTTTCAGATATCTATTTACCTTTTTTGCTACGCCTGAATCTTATTTTCCTGAAAGGAGACAGTTCATCAGCGTCGCTGGGTTAGGTCTTGCTGCAGTTTTCTCGGCATTGATTGTCGACGGAATTGTATTCGGGAAATACCGTCATCGCATCAGAAAAGTAAAATTGAAACTTTCAGGACTTCCAGACAGCTTTAAAGGATATAAAGTTCTGCAGATTTCCGATGTTCACAGCGGAAGTTTCTTCCATCCTGAAAAATTGCAGAAAGCCATTGATCTCATTAACGAGCAGGATGCGAATCTGGTACTTTTTACGGGAGATATGGTAAATAATTTCGCAAGCGAATTCCAGCCTTTTGTACCTTTGTTTTCTACCATTAAATCAAAAGACGGCAAACTTTCGATTCTGGGGAACCACGATTACGGAGATTATGCCGAATGGAACTCAAAAGAGGAAAAAGCCCGGAATATCCCTGATTTAATTCAGCTACAGAAAAAAGCGGGATTTGAAATGCTCAGAAATGAGCACCGCATCATCGAAAAAAACGGCGAAAAACTTTATATTTTAGGCGTAGAAAACTGGGGTGAAAAACCTTTCCCACAATATGGAGATCTGGACAAGGCTTCAGCCGGAGTTCCTGCAGATGCCGCTAAAATTCTCATGAGCCACGACCCTACTCATTTTGATCAAATCGTGAAAAATCATCCTTCGAATGTTCAGCTCACGCTTTCCGGCCATACGCATGGAATGCAGTTCGGGATCGATCTGAAGAACGTCCGCTGGTCGCCGGTGCAGTACCGGTACAAAAAATGGGCAGATTTATATGAATCACAGGGGAAATATCTTTACGTCAACCGCGGTTTCGGCGTGATCGGGTTTCCGGGAAGGGTTGGAATTGAGCCGGAAATTACCGTTTTCGAACTGTCTTAAAAAATAAAGTCCTTGATTCTGGCAAACGGCAGTTCATTTTCGTTCATCCACTCCAGAAAAGCATTCAGTTTGTCCTCCATTTTTCTTCCTGAATTGTATTTCCGGTAAAAAGGAATCTCGAATGGGTATTTCTGAAAACCGGTAAACTGCCACGAATTCAGGTAAATCAGAACAAAGTCTTCTGATTTGATTGTTTCCAAAACCATATTCTCATAAAATTTCATAGGAACGGCCTGGAATACAAAATCATTGTAAGGAATCTGCGAATATGGAGAAATGCTTTCGGGAATAATGCTGATGCCGTTTTCTTCCAGAATTTCCGTGCTTCTTTTCAGTCTTTTAAAGGGAAATAAAATATCGGCATTTTCAATGTTGGAGATGTAGCTGAACTCCAGCTTTTTCAAACCATCAACCGCAATCAGATGATCTTTCTGCCGGACCCCGCGGATGTTTTTCCCAATAAGATCTTCGGTGTTTTTTTTAACCTTTTCCACTTCGGGGATTTCGGAATGCGCATTATACAGACCAATTTCATGTCCTTTTGCGTTTATTTTCCTCAAAAGGGGATGTAACTTTTCCGCAATTGAAATTTCAATAAAAAAAGTGGCGAGAATGTTGTGGGTTTCCAAAATTCTGAGCACAGACAGGATATTGTTTTCGGTGATTTTAAGGATTTCATCATCATTCAGCTGAGCATTGTTTTTAAATGCATTTCTGTTGTTAACAATGTTGAAGGTCAGTAAAATCATCAGAAATTATGCAGTGCCCAGTTTTACTTTCAGATTTTTCAGCATATCCTTCGTCATAGCAGTGATATCAAAATCATAGGTCAGTCCCCAGTCTTTTTTGGCTACAGAATCATCAATGGAACTTGGCCACGAATCGGCAATCGCCTGTCGGAAATCCGTTTCATAAGCGATTTCAAATTCCGGCATTTCTTTTTTGATCTCTTCTGCAAGCTCTTTCGGGGTGAAAGACAGTCCGCCTAAATTATAGGAAGTATGCACGGTCAGATTTTCTTTCGGAGCATCCATCAGTTTTAAAGTGGCATTAATCGCGTCGTCCATGTACAGCATGGGCATTGCAGTATTTTCCGAAATAAAACTCGTGTATTTTCCTTTTTCCACGGCTTCGTAAAAAATTTCGACTGCATAATCGGTCGTACCGCCACCTGCCGGAGTTTTCCAGGAAATCAGTCCAGGATATCGAATGCTTCTTACATCCACTCCAAATTTATCATGGTAATATTCGCACCATTTTTCGCCTGCCATTTTGGAAATCCCGTACACAGTTGTCGGATTTAGAACCACGTCCTGTCCTACATTTTCTTTCGGAATACCTTTACCGAATACGGCGATGGAGCTCGGCCAGAAAACTTTCTTCAGCATTCCCTCTTTTGCCATTTCACAGAAATTCAGAAGCGGCTCGATGTTGAGTTTCCAGGCAAAGAGCGGTTGTTTTTCGGAAGTTCCGGAGAGCAGGGAAGCCAAATGATAAACGGTTGTGATTTCATAATCTTTCACCACCTGTCTCACGAGTTGGGTATTTGATACATCCATTCTTTCATAAAACCCTGCAGAAGTCAGGTTTTTATCCCAACGGTCGAGTCCTGAAGCCACTACATTTTCAGCGCCGTGAATTTCCACCAGTCTGTTGGTGAGTTCGGTGCCGATCTGTCCAAGTGCACCCGTGATAAGAATTTTTTCCGTGTAGGACTCCATTTTGAGAATTTAGAATTAGATGTCAGCAAATTTAGAAAATTTGAGCAGTTTAAAAAAGGAATCTTTACTTTTGATCAAACTTTAGGTATGAAAAAACTGCTTTTTATCTTTCTCTTACTGCCTTATTTTTTGTTTGCCCAGTTCACGGAAATCAGTATTGTTAAAGAAATTAAGTCTAACAAACGTGGATTGGTGGTTTCTGCCCATGCTTTGGCAAGTGAAGCAGGAGCAAAAGTCATGAGGATGGGAGGAAATGCTTATGACGCTGCAATTGCAACGCAACTGGCTCTGGCCGTGGTGTATCCCCAGGCCGGAAATATTGGCGGCGGCGGATTTTTAGTCGGTGTTAAAAACAACGGCGAAAAATTCACGATTGATTATCGCGAAACCGCTCCGGAAAATGCTTCCCGTGACATGTATCTCGATAAAAAAGGAAATGCCAATACTGATCTTTCCCAGAACGGCAGGCTGGCGGTCGGAATTCCGGGTTCTGTTGCCGGTTTTTTCGCGACATTGAAACATGCAAAACTTCCGATGGAAAAACTCATCCAGCCCGCCATCGATCTTGCGGAAAAAGGTTTTGCCCTGACTGAAAGAGAGGCTGCTTTGCTAAACAGTCAGACAGAATTTTTCAACGCTCACAATAAAACCCAAACCATTTTTCAGAAAAAAGAAATGTGGAAACAGGGGGATCTGTTAATTCAGAAAGACCTGGCTGATACGCTGAAACGCATTCAGAAGGGCGGTGAAAAAGCTTTTTATGAAGGCAAAACCGCAGCATTGATTGTGGCAGAAATGACTAGAGGAAACGGAATCATTACAATGAATGATCTCAGACATTATAAAGTTGCAGAACGAGCACCACTTGTATTTGATTATAGAGGGAACGAAGTCGTTTCGATGGGTTTGCCCTCCAGCGGCGGAATTTTGTTGGCTCAGATGTTGAAAATGTCCGGTTTTGAAAATCTTTCAGCATATGGACATAATTCTGCAGAAGCCGTGCAGATAATGGTGGAAGCCGAAAGACGGGCTTTTGCCGACCGCGCAGAGTTTATGGGCGATCCGGATTTCATCAGTGATAAGACTGAAAGGCTTATTTCCGATGAATATCTGAAAAAACGATGGAAAAGCTTCAGTAAAAATCTTGCAACCCCCAGTGCTGATGTCGGAAAAATTATTCCGCAGCCCAAAGAATCGACCGAAACAACGCATATTTCCATCATTGACAAAGATGGAAATGCAGTTGCGGTCACCACAACACTCAACGGACTCTTCGGCAGCAAAGTCGTGGTTTCCGGAGCGGGATTTTTCCTGAACAATGAGATGGATGATTTCTCCATAAAACCAGGCGTTCCGAATATGTTTGGTGCAGTGGGCGGCGAAGCCAATTCGATAAAGCCCGGCAAACGGATGCTGAGTTCAATGACTCCTACAATTGTTCTGAAAGACGGGAAACCTTTCATCATCGTTGGAACTCCGGGCGGAACCACCATTCCGACATCGGTTTACCAGTCGATCGTGAATCTTATCGATTTTAAACTCAGTCCGGAAAGGGCCGTTAATTCACCGAAATTTCACCACCAGTGGCTTCCGGAAAACGTTCTGGTAGAAAAAAATTTCCCGGAATTCACAATTAAAGAATTGGAAAAAAAGAATTACAAAATGGAAAAGGTTTCGCAAATCGGCAGAACGGAACTGATTATAATTGATGAAAAAGGAAATGCCACCGCTGTTGCAGACGGGCGTGGCGAAGATTCCGTTGCAGTGGAATAAATTTTATTTTCCCGCCAGTTTCTTCAGCATTCCGTTGAAAATCAAACCGTGAAAAGGCAATACCGAATACCAGTACAGTCTTCCGGACAAACCGAGCGGGCGAAAAGTGGCTTCCTGAAGCAGTACTCCGTCTTTCACCGTAAATTCCAGCCAGGCTTCTCCCGGAACTTTCATTTCGGCAAAAAGAAGAAGTCTTTTTTCCTCCTTATCGGCATATAAAACACGCCAAAAATCTACCGAATCTCCGGCTTCAAGATGGTTCAGATTTCTGCGGCCGCGTCGGAGTCCTACTCCACCAAAAAGTTTGTCTAAAAATCCGCGGATTCTCCAGAGAAAATCTGCGTAATACCAACCTGTTTTTCCGCCAATACTGAAAACCCTTTCCACCGTTGCTTTTTCATCGGTGATTTCCATCCTGCGGATGTCTTTAAAACATCCTTTTGAAGGCACTTCCAGGTACTGCCAGAAATTACGGTCGTGAAATGGATTGGTAAACGAATCGTACCAGCTCGAAAGGACATCATTCTGCTTAATCTTGTCGAATGCCTGACTGATAGCTTCTTTGTATGAAAAAAGGTGAATTCCGAGGTCTTTTGCGAGGCTGTTGTTTTTGGCGATGACGTCAATTTTCATACTGTCGACCAGATTTTGAGCCAAAGAATACGTGGTGCTTGTAATGAAATACAGCCAATAGGAAGATAGTTTCGGCGTCATGACCGGAACCATATAAACATGTCTTTTTAAACCGCGCACTTCCGCATACTGCAACAGCATTTCTTTGTAATTCAAAACATCCGGTCCTGCGATGTCGTAATTTTTATTGAAAGTAAATTCCTTGCCCATCACCCCTACCAAAAACTGAATCACATTCCGGATGGCAATCGGCTGACATTTGGTGATGAGCCATTTCGGAGCAATCATCACGGGCAGTTTTTCCACCAGATCACGGATGATTTCAAACGAAGCACTTCCTGAACCCACAATGATTCCGGCGCGAAGACTTGTTAACGCATATTTTGCACTTTGCAGCGATTCCTCTACTTTTTTGCGGGATTTTAAGTGTTTGGACAGTTTTTCTTCATTGATAATTCCTGTGAGAAAGATAACCTGCTTCACCTCAGTTTTTTCCAATGCAACGCGGAAATTTTCAGCCGAAATCCTCTCTTTTTCTTCAAAATCACCATCATTTGAGGACATGGAATGGATGAGATAATACGCAAAATCGACGTCAATTGGGATATTTTGGAGACTGGATTCATCCAGAAAATCATTTTTAACAATTTCAAGCCGGTTCAGGTGACTTTCAAAGAGTTTGGTGCTGAATCTTTTCGGATCCCGGACCGAACAGACGACTGAATGTCCTTCTTCAAGAAGCTGTATTAGAAGTCTTTTGCCGATATAACCGGTGACGCCGGTGAGAAATATTTTCATGAAATGATGAGTTTTTCCAGAATTCTATAGCGGTTTTCGAAAATAAATTTCACTTTGTTTTTCACCAATTTTCCGGCAATGAAATCGCCAAAAATTCCGAATGGAAGTTTAAAGTTTACAATATCAGTCATTTTCACCATGCCGTTTTCAGTTTCTGCAAAATGATGTTCGTGATGCCACATCGCATAGGGCCCGAAGCGCTGTTCATCAACAAAAAATTTCCCTTTTACCAAATGTGTGATTTCAGTAATCCAGTTGTTTTTGATGAATGGGAAAATCCCGATTTTATAGGTAATGATCTGTCCCTGATAGGTTTCACTTCCCGGATTGTTCGTGATGTAAAAATTCATTTCTGCGGGTGTAATTTTATCCAGATTCGTGGGCACGGTAAAAAATTCCCAGGCTTTTTCCGGAGAAATAGGCAGCATCTGTTCTGATGTCAGGGTATAGATTCCGGACTGTTTCGTTATTTTAATATTCATTTAAATTTTTAGAATTTATAGGGTAATTCCACTTTTTTTTGAAATATTCAAACACCAGAACTATGCTGTAGAGAAGGGTAAAACAATAGAAACTGTCTTCGAGCGGCATTGTTCCCACACGGATTCCAAGATTCTCTGCATTGTCGTAAAAAACTACCGGACTGTCAGAATAATTTCCAGTCAGGGCATTATTCACAAAATAAAATGGAATATAAATGATGATGAAACTCAGGTAATACCGCTGCGCATCTTTCCATTTAAAGACGATCTGCAGCAGCATCAAGAGCGAGAAAAGTCCAAAACTGGCAAGGGTATAAATCCTGTCATAATTAAGGGCCGCTACGGAGAAACCCAAGACAAAAAGAAAAATGGTAATATACTTTGCTGCACTTTCGCTGAGTTTGAACTTTGGTAAGAAATATTCAATTGCATAATGAATAAAAACGCTGGAATATGGGATGAGCAGAAAAAACAGATATTCTTCGAGCGGCATTTTAAAAATCCTGAATCCAATTAAATATTTGTCGTTGAAACCCCACACCTCCATCTTTGTAAAGTAAATGTCCCATAAAATAAAGAACATTCCAACCATGAAAATGGCAAGGAAAAATGCTTTCCAATACTGAATAAAATGCATTCTTTTCTTCTCGAAACTGAAAAGAAAGGGCACAGAAAAACTCAAAATATCAAGTAAAAGATAATAATACGACTGCAATTGTTTTTCTTTAGTGGGTTGATAGTTTGGCTTCGCGGAAGTATTTCAACGGAACGAAAAGCATCCCGAAACACTCCCCTTCTTCTTTGCCCAAATGTTTGTGATGAATTTTATGGGCCTTTCTCAATGCGCGGAAATACCAGTTGTTTGTTTTGTCAAACCACTTAAACCGGCGATGAATGAGTACATCATGCACGAGAAAATAACACATCCCGTAAAGAAAAATACCGAGTCCCACAAAAAACATCCAGTTCAGTCCGTACCACGTTCCGAAGTAACAGAGTGCGATACACGGCGCGGCAAAAACCACAAAAAAGAAATCGTTTTTTTCAAAAACATGCGGATATCCCGGCTGATGGTGGTCTTCGTGAAAATACCAACCCAGACCATGCATCACAAATCTGTGCGTAAGCCAGGTAATGCCTTCCATGGTTACAAAAACACCCAACGTCAGAAAGATATAGAATACGGTATGCATGACTTAAATTTTAAAATGATTTTTTATTCTACGGATCAGCGCTTCGTCTGTTGATTTTTTCACTTCCAATAAAATAAATTTCTTGTCTGCAGCAAGATTTGTTTTATATCCCAACAGCGCAGGCGAACTCTCCTGCGAAAGATAGCGCATAAAACGGATTTCCAGATTCACGGGATCCTTAATGACGGCATTGTTTAGCGCTTTTTTTCCTTTGTTAAAATAAGCATATTTCGAAATCGGATTCGTGGCATGTTTCGCCATAAAAAAGTTTCCAACCGCAAAAAAAGCTTCAAAAATTGGCTTTCTGCTTTTTTCGAAAGCCTTTTTAGAAGTCTGTATCAGCAGTTCAGAAGCACTTTCGGAATTTTCACCTTTTTGAAGAAGTGTCCTGAAATCCTTCAAATCCTGCGCATTAAAAAATGCCGCAAAAAATATTAAAAAAAAGATCCAAATTCTGTTCATGAAAACTTATACTAAATTAAGGTTTTTATTCACAATCATTTCTCCGAAAAGGTAAATTTTCCGGGCATTTGAAACGCGGATTCTCTTTGATAAAAGCAGTTCCGGTTTTGTCTTCCTGATTTTCTTAAATAAGTTCAGGTAATATTTGTACGCCATAAAAACGGCAAGTCGGCTCGAGATCGGCAGCATTTTTATTCCGGTAATCGCATGTGCAAAATCTTTTGCTATATCATTTTCAATTTCTTTCTTATCGGAAATGCTGAAGCTACGGAAATCGACATTCGGAAAATACGTGCGGTTCAGGTCATTGAAATCTGCGCTGATGTCCCTTAAAAAATTTATTTTCTGAAAAGCGGCACCCAAACTCTGCGCATAAGGCTTCATTTTTTCATATTCCTCAACGTTTCCGTTAACAAAAACCTGCAGACACATCAGACCCACCGCTTCAGCCGAGCCGTATATATATTCGTTGTATTTATCGCTGTTCAGATCCTTGATCTGCCCTAAATCCATTTTCATCGAAAGCAGAAAAGCATCCACCAAATGCTGCGGAATATTTTTCTCCTTTTGAGTGGTACAGAACGACTGAATCACTGGATTCAGTGAAATTCCCTTTTGCAAGCCTGAACGGTAGGTCCGTTCAAAATCATCAAGCAAATCTGCCTTGTCGAAATCGTGAAAAGTGTCCACAATTTCATCTACAAAGCGCACGAAACCATAAATATTGTAAATGTGCTGCCTTATTTCCGGCTGAAAGAGTGTAGAGGCTCTGGAAAATGAAGTGCTGTATTTTTCGGTCACCATTTTCGAAGAGAGACTGCACACATTGTTAAAAATTTCTAAATTGTTCATCGTAATAATTTTAGAAAATTCGGTGTTTATTTTTTAAAATATAGTCGGTAACTACCTTTCCGGAGATAAGCGCCGGCGGTACTCCCGGTCCTGGTACAGTAAGCTGGCCGGTATAAAAGAGATTCTTTATTTTTTTATTATTAATCTGTGGTCTTAAAACTGATGTCTGCAATAAAGTATTCGCCAATCCGTAAGCATTTCCGCGGCAGGAATTGTAGCGTTCTTTAAAATCCTGGACGCCAAAACTTTTTTTAAAGAGTACTGAGTTCCGAAGATTTTCGCCTGTATTTTGCTCAATACGGTCCATTATCAGTTCAAAATAGCGGTCGTGAATTTCCTGAGAATCCTCCAGATCCACCGCAACAGGAATCAGAAAAAATCCAACTTCCTTTCCTTCCGGACAAAGTCCAACCTCGGTTTTGCTTGAGAAATTCGCATAAAACAATGGTTTTTTAGGTAAAGCCGGTTCATCGTAAATTTCTCTGGCATGTGCTTCAAAATCGGTGTCAAAAAAAAGATTGTGATGCTGAAGCTGCGGAACTTTCCGGTCGAACGCTACATAATAAAGGAAAGAAGAAGGAGCAAAAGTTTTTTTCTGCCAGTACTGCGATGTGTAATTTTTTTCTTCAGATTTCAATAAAGTTTCGGTATGCGCATAATCGGCTCCGGAAATTACCAGATCGGCCTCAAAAACTGCGACATTGGTAATGATTTTTGTAACAGCATTTCCGACGGTTTCAATTTTCAGAACTTCGGAATTCAAATGAAATTTCACGCCCAGTTCTTCTGCAAGCCTTGCCATTCCGGTGGCTACAGCATTGAATCCGCCTTTCGGATACCAGGTTCCCATTCCAAAATCAGCATGATTCATGAAATTGTAAAAAGCAGGCGTGTTGCCGGGTTTTGCTCCTAAGAATAAAACCGGGAATTCAAGAATGCTCTGTAATCTCGGATCTTTAATATTTTTTCTGACTGTTTCTGAAATATTCTGTACAAAAAGAGGAAGGCGTTTTGCCGTTTCCAGACTGATGAGTTCGAGAACCGATTTTCCGGGATTATATACCAGATCCTGCATTGCGATTTCATAATTGGCTTTCGCTCCTTTCATGAAGTCACGCAAATGGTTGCCACTTCCCTTTTCGATTTTTTCAAAAGTTTCAATGATCTGTTCCGGGTCATCAGCAATATCAATGAACTTATTTTCCCCAAAATACACACGGTAAGCCGGTGAAAGTTTTTCCAAAGTATAAAAGTCCGAAACTTTTTTATTAAAATCAGCAAAAAATCTTTCAAAAATATCCGGCATCCAGTACCAGCTTGGACCCATATCAAATTTAAATCCATCAACTTCCAGCATCGAAGCGCGGCCGCCAATCTGTTCGTTTTTTTCTAAGACTTCCACCGAATAACCTGCTTTGGCCATATAACAGGCAGAAGCGAGTGAAGAAAAACCCGAACCAATAATGATGACTTTTTTCATGAACTATAATGATGGAACAAAAATATACTTTAATTTTCAATTTAGAAAATATTTTTACTAATTTTGCTGATAAATATATACCAAGTTATGAAAAATGAAAATTTGGACAATTCAATAATTTTGAACCTCTATTCTAAATACATACTAACGAATAACCACAGACCGCCGAACGTTTTCATTTTCTGTGAAGAGAATGAAATGAGTGAAACCGACTTTTACAAATATTATTCCGGCTTCGAACAGTTGGAAGGTGATTTTTTGGTGTACTTCATGCAGGAAAGTATCAGGCTAATTTCTTCAGAAGAAAGTTATAGCCAATATTCTCCGAAAGACAGAATGCTCTCCTTTTACTTCACATTTTTCGAGCAGCTTACCTTAAACCGCAGTCTGGTTCTTTATCTTTTAGATGGCAAAAAAAGTGCGCTACCCAATCTTAAAAAGCTATGGCCTCTTCGGAAAGTATATCAGCATTTTATGTCCGGTCTAGGCATTACGGAACCACTCATGGAAATCAATAATGAAAATTCCGAAAAAATAGAAAAATTCAGGAACAAAGGAATTGAGGAAGTCTTTTGGGGACATTTGCTGGCAACCCTCAAATTCTGGATGGAGGATACCAGTTCCAGTTTCGAAAAAACCGACATCTTTATTGAGAAATCTTTGGACACCAGTTTTGCTTTACTGGAAGTACAGCCGCTGAAAAAAATACTGGATCTGGGTAAATTTCTTTTTAAAGAAAAATTTAAAACAAACTAATGAAAACACTGGACAAAATACCAACTGGAAAAATGCAGCGTGCCGGAAAATTACTTTCTACCGGTGCAAAAGTTGGGGTAAACTACCTGAAATACTATGGCGACAAAATCACCAAAAATGAAGAGGAAGCCAAAGATAATCTGAATAAAAACAATGCGGAAGATATTTACGACGGACTTAAGGAACTGAAAGGCAGCGCTTTAAAAGTTGCACAAATGCTCAGCATGGAGAAAAACATTCTGCCGGCAGCCTATGTAGAGAAATTTTCGTTGTCGCAGTTTCAGGTTCCGCCGCTTTCCGCACCTTTGGTGAGCAAAATTTTTAAAAATTATTTTGGTAAAAGACCAACGGAATTGTTTGACGAGTTTAATCCTAATTCCAGTAACGCTGCGAGTATCGGACAGGTTCATAAAGCGATGAAAGACGGTAAAGAACTGGCCGTAAAAATTCAGTATCCCGGCGTTTCGGAGAGTATTTCTTCTGATCTGGCTATGGTAAAACCCATCGCCATGAAAATGTTCAACATCAAAGGGAAAAATTCGGAGCAGTATTTCAAAGAAGTCGAGGACAAACTGCTTGAAGAAACTGATTATAAACTGGAAATTGAACAAAGCCTGGAAATTAAGGAACTTTGTAAACCCTTACCAAGTATTGCATTTCCCGACTATTATCCTGAATTGTCGAATGATAAAATCATCACGATGGACTGGATGCACGGCAAACACCTCTCAGAGTTCTGCAAGGAAAAGAAAGATCCGGAATTGGCAAAAAACGTTGGACAGGCTTTATGGGATTTTTATATGTTCCAGATCCATCATCTGCGAAAAGTACACGCAGATCCGCATCCGGGAAATTTTCTGGTTTCCGGCGCAGGAAAACTCATCGCCATCGATTTCGGATGTATGAAGACCATTCCCGAAGATTTTTATAAACCTTATTTTGAACTTTCTGTTCGAGAAAATCTTGAGAATAAAAATTTTTTCGATCAGAAATTGCTGGAACTTGAAATCATCAGAACCGACGATTCTGCGGAAGAACGGCAGTTTTTTACCGAAATTTTTCACGAGTTGCTGTTTTTGTTTACCACCCCGTTTCAGAATGAAACTTTCGATTTTTCCGATCAGAAGTTCTTCAGCGACATTGCAAATCTGGGTCAGAAATATGCGAAGAACACCCAAATGAAAGGCAGAAACGCCAATCGTGGTTCACGCCATTTCATCTATATGAACCGTACTTTTTTTGGTTTATATAATCTGATGCATGATATTGGATCAACAGAAATTAAAATTAATCATTATAAAGAATTCATTTAACGATGAATCTAACACCGGAAATCTAGACCGTATTATCAAAATGGGCTGGGAGAATCGCACTCCTTTCGAAGCAATCAGCTATCGGTTTAGAGTTTTTAAAAAAGACGTTTTCGTACTGATGAGAAAGGTTCTTATCTGTTCCTCTCTCAAAAATTTTAAAGACTGAAATTAAAATGAAAAACATCTTAATGAAAAACATCTTAATTGTTGGAGCCGGCAAAGGAATAGGTCTCAAAACTGCCGAACTGCTCAGAGAGGAAAATCTCTTCACCATCTCCCGAAATTTGACGCCCGAATTGGAAGTGTTGGAAACACATTTTTTTCAGCTCGATGCTTCCAAAGATGATTTGAGTAAAGTATCTTTGCCTGAAGAACTGCACGGACTGATTTTTTGCCCGGGTTCCATCAACCTGAAACCGTTCAGCAGGTTAACCGAAGAAGATTTTCTGGCAGATTTTCAACAAAATGTGACTGGAGCAGTAAGGATCATACAAAAATGTCTGCCTGCTCTTAAGAAATCCGGCGCGGCTTCTGTTGTACTTTTCAGCACTGTTGCAGCGAAAGTGGGAATGCCATTTCATACTTCAATTGCTGCAAGTAAAGGAGCTGTGGAAGGTTTTGCTAAAAGTCTGGCTGCAGAACTTGCGCCGCAGAAGATCCGGGTGAACGTTATTGCGCCCTCGCTTTCGGATACTCAGTTGGCGTCAGTTCTGCTTTCGACTGCTGAGAAGAGAGAAGCTTCGGCCAAAAGGCATCCGTTGCAAAGAATTGGGAGTTCGGAAGACAGTGCTCAGCTTGCGGCATTTTTGGTTTCAGACCAAAGCTCCTGGATTACAGGACAAGTTATTGGCGTTGATGGCGGTTTGGGAAACATTAAACTTTAAAAAATAGCGATGGAATTACCTTTAATCATTGAGATTTTAACAGCACTGGATCATTTCCGGAAAAATCATCCTAACAGTCAGTCCAGTTTGGAAGATTTCCGGCTGTACCTGAACCAAACTGCGTACGAAAAGGAAAATCCCAGAAATTTAACCGAAAAGTTTGATCTGGATGTTTTCGATCTGGAAAATGAAATTGCAAAGCAGGTCATTATGCTTGGCAGGTATTCCAAACAGCTCATCAGGAAATCTCTGGAAAAACACCCGGATCTGGTGAATGAAGACTTCACTTATCTGTTCCGAATGATGGATTACGAGAGCCTGACTAAAATGCAGCTCATTGAAAAAAATGCGCACGAAAAACAAACAGGTATCGAAATTATCAAACGTCTGGTAAAAAACGGTTTGCTGGCTGAAAGCCCAGATAAAAAAGACAAACGAAGCACCCGTCTCGCCGTCACAGATAAAGGAAAAAAGGTATTTCTGGAATCCATGCAGGATATTACGGTGGTTTCAAAAATCATGTGCGGACAGCTAACCACAAAAGAAAAAGAAAATTTATTGGCTTCTCTGAAGAAACTCAACACGTTTCATCATACCGTTTATTCGAATTTCAAAAATGAAAACACCTCTGAAATTCTGAAATTGCTATAGTATGTCTGAAAAATTATCGGTATTCTGGTTCAGAAGAGATTTGCGTTTAAACGACAATCATGGACTTTACCAGGCCCTAATTGCAGAAAATAAAGTATTACCCATTTTCATTTTTGATACCGAAATACTGTCGAAACTGGAAAACAAGAAAGACCGAAGAGTAGATTTCATTTTCCAGGCTTTACTAAAAATAAATGAAGAACTGGATAGGAACGGAAAAGCCATTAAAATTTTTCATGGCAAACCTTTGGAAATTTTTAATGAAATTACACAAACTTATAAAGTTGAAAAGGTTTTTTGCAACGAAGATTACGAACCTTCGGCCATTCAAAGAGATGCTGCTGTTCAAGAATTTTTAAACCAAAAAAATATTGATTTCCTTTCGTTTAAAGATCAGGTTCACTTTCATAAAGATGAAATACTGAAAGCCGACAAAACTCCTTACACTGTTTACACGCCTTATTCAAAACAGTGGCTTTTAAAATATCATGCAGCGGAAAAATCACATTATCCATCCCAGGATTTTCTTCAGAATTTTGAGAATATTGAAAAACAGAAAATTACCTTGGAAAAAATAGGTTTTAAGCCGACCGGTTTTCAGTTTCAAAGTCCTGAAATCAATGCTGAAATTTTAAAAAATTACCACGAAACGCGAAATTTTCCGGCCATTAAAACTTCAGAAATGGGTGTGCATCTGCGGTTCGGAACCATCAGCATTCGCGAACTAGCCAGAACAGCGTCTTCACTGAATGAAACCTATCTGAAAGAATTGATTTGGCGGGAGTTTTTCATGCAAATTCTCTATCATTTTCCCAAAGTGATGAACCAGGCATTCAAAGCGAAATATGATAGAATTCCTTGGTTGTATGATGAAGAAAATTTTATAAAATGGAAAGAAGGACAAACCGGATTTCCGATTGTGGACGCCGGAATGCGCGAACTGAACGAAACCGGACTGATGCACAACCGTGTGAGAATGGTTTGCGCGAGTTTTCTCACCAAACATTTGCTGACGGACTGGAGAATTGGGGAAGCCTATTTTGCGGAAAAACTCTTGGACTATGATCTATCTGCTAACAACGGAAACTGGCAATGGAGCGCAGGTTCCGGTTGCGATGCAGCACCTTACTTCAGAGTTTTCAATCCCGAAGAACAGCAGAAAAAATTTGATCCGGATTTTATTTATATCAAAAAATGGGTAAAGGAATTGGGAACTTCATCCTATCCAAAACCGATGATCGATCATAAATTTGCCAGACAACGTGCTTTGGATACCTATAAAAAAGCTTTACAGGAATCCCTGTAAAATTCTCAGACTTTTTGGGAGCACTTTAATGCTGATCGGTGACTTTATTTTATTGAATTCTCCATCCAAATGCCAGTTGGTGGTACTCACTTCAAAATCAATTTCAGAAACCGGCAGATAAGTTACGTACTGATCGTCTTTCAGACGCTTCGTAAACATTCTGAAAGCAAAAAAAGGAGAATACGTTATGGGAAACTTCTTTACCAGAACCACATCCACCAAACCGTCACTTTTACTTGCATTTGGTGCTATGTACGCGTTATTGCCAAACTGACGTGTGTTTGCGATATTCAGCATTAGATATTTACCATTGTACTGCTGAAAATCCGCTGTTAAAAAATTTACTTTTATTGGCTTGTAATTAAAAAATGTCTGGATTGAAACTTTGATGTAATTTTTAAACCCTCTGTCGGTTTTTTCAAATTCTTTTACCACCTTTCCGTCAAAACCGGTCCCGGAGACATTAATCGAAAGTTTTCCGTTCACCGTGAAAGTATCAATTTCCTTAATTTTTCTAGCTTTTATTTTTGTCAGAAGCTCATCAATATTTTTAGAAAATTTTGTCTCCTTCGAAAAACCGTTCCCGGAACCTGCCGGAAAAATAGCAAGAATTTTGTCAGTCTGGATAAGCTTTTGCGATACAGTTGAAATCGTTCCATCGCCCCCCACCGCTACAAAAATATCGACAGTTGCAAAATTATCATCAATGAAATTAAAGGTTCCTTCAATGGATTCTGATACATAAAACAGTGGATTTTCCACCTTCTTTTTTAGCGCTGAAAGAAAAACTCCGTAATTTTTTTTTGCTGAAAATGGATTGATGATGAACGCGACGTTTTTCATTGGGCAAAAGTATGTAAAAGCCAACTAATTTGGCTTCTAAACGGAATTTATTGAATGTTCATTTTAGATTTGAAATCAGGATTCAGCATTTCCTTGATTCCGGAAAAAGGAACTTTCAACAGAACCGGCCCGCTTGCATAAGCTGCAATCTCATACTCATTGTAAAGAAAATACAAATTTTTGGTGTCGAAATAAAAGTTCTTCGTCAAAGGGATTTCTTTTACCAGGAGCATATTGGGTTGTGCATGCCCGCTTTCGCTGCTCAGGTAATTGTCCATCAGAATTTTACTCCAGATTTTCGGGTCGCGGTTCTGCACAACGTCTGAAAGCTGCAAAGTGATATTGTTTTTTGCATCAAAAACTTTATAAAACTCATAATAATAACCGTGAGCACCTCCCGTATATCCGTCGCCTGAATATTGAATGGTCATGATATCATTTATTTTAGAAAATAATTTCATGGCTGAATTTTGGTTCCAGGTTTGTTTGAAGTCCGGTTTCCATTCTTTTAATGACTCCTTTGAATCAGAAAAATATTTATCCTTTTGGGAATTCAACTCCTTTAGAAGATTTTCTGCAGAATATTCTGAAAGTTTTATCTGTTCTTTCGCGTAAATACTGTCAAGAAGTTTTTTGTTTGAAATATTGGGGAAAACAAGAATGCTGGATTTAAAAGAGAAAGTAAGATTTTCGTCTACCTTCAGCGAATCTTCCACCATTATTGAATCATGCTTGAACAAATCCGGCTGAACTTGCCTGACATCATTGTTTTGAACGTTTTTCACTGATGTCTTTTCCGGTTTGCTGCAGCTTAAAAGTCCTAAAACCAGTACAGCCTGAATATAGGTTTTCATTTTTTTTATTTTTCGGTTTGAATACAAAAAACCGTCCAAAACTGAACGGTTTCTGTATAGATAGTATTTAATGTTTACACATCAATTTTAGCATATACTGCATTTTTCTCAATAAATTCCCGTCGTGGTGGAACTTCATCACCCATCAGCATCGAGAAAACATTGTCGGCGTCTGCAAGACTTTCGATCGTTACCTGTTTCAGGATCCTTCCGTCCGGATTCAAGGTGGTTTCCCAAAGCTGTTCCGGATTCATTTCCCCAAGACCTTTGTAACGCTGAATTTCCACTCCTTTTCCGTCCGGAGCCATTTCGAGGGTAAATTCCTCGCGCTCTTTCTCGTTGTAAGCATACACTTTTTTGTTTCCTTTTTTGAGGAGGTATAAAGGCGGTTGCGCAATGAAAATATAGCCGTTCTCAATCAGTTCCTTCATGTAACGGAAGAAAAAAGTCAGAATCAGGGTAGAAATGTGTGAACCGTCAATATCTGCATCGGTCATGATCACTACTTTGTGGTAACGGAGTTTACTGATATTTAAAGCCTTGCTATCCTCTTCAGTTCCAACGGAAACTCCCAAAGCGGTATAAATATTTTTAATTTCCTCGTTATCGTACACTTTGTGCAGCATGGATTTTTCCACGTTCAGTATCTTACCTCTTAAAGGAAGGATCGCCTGAAAATGACGGTCACGCCCTTGTTTTGCTGTTCCACCTGCGGAATCTCCCTCGACGAGGAAAAGTTCAGAAATCGCAGGGTCTTTTGAAGAACAGTCGGAAAGTTTTCCCGGAAGCCCGCTTCCGCCCATCGGCGATTTTCTCTGTACGAGTTCTCTCGCTTTTTTCGCAGCCTGTCTTGCCTTTGCAGCCAAAACAACTTTCTGAACAATAATTTTCGCTTCGTTAGGATTTTCTTCCAAAAAGTTCGAAAGCATTTCGCCTACAATTTTATCTACCGCGCCTGAAACTTCAGAATTCCCCAATTTTGTTTTGGTCTGGCCTTCAAACTGAGGTTCCATCACTTTAACGGAGATTACCGCAGTAAGACCTTCCCGGAAATCATCACCGGTTACCTCCACTTTTTCCTTTGCAGGAAGACCGAGTTCATCGGCAAATTTTTTCAGTGTTCTTGTTAAAGCCCTTCGGAAACCTGCAAGGTGAGTTCCGCCTTCATGGGTATTGATATTATTCACATAAGAGTGCAGATTTTCGGTGTAAGAGGTATTGTAACGCATGGCTACTTCTACCGGAATATCATCTTTATCGCCTTCCATGAAAATTACGTTGGTCATGATGGATTCACGGTTTCCGTCGATGTATTCAACAAATTCCTTCAGACCGCCCTCAGAATGAAAAATCTCGGTAACGAAAGTTCCGTCTTCATTCTTATGTCGTTCATCGGTCAAAGTAATTGTAATTCCTTTGTTCAGGAAAGAAAGCTCCCGCAAACGGGCAGCCAGCGTGTCATAATTGTACACCGTTTCCTGAAAAATCGTGGCGTCCGGCTGAAAAAACACTTCCGTTCCTCTTTCATCAGTCTTTCCTATTTGGTGAACATCTTCAAGCGCTTTTCCTTCAGAATATTTCTGCTGATATATTTTTCCGTCACGGTTAACGGTTGCAATAAGAGAAGTGGAAAGTGCATTCACACACGAAACTCCAACCCCGTGAAGACCACCGGAAACTTTATAGGAATCTTTGTCAAATTTTCCACCGGCTCCAATTTTGGTCATTACCACTTCCAGTGCAGATTTCTGCTCTTTCTCGTGCATATCTACAGGAATTCCTCGTCCGTTATCTTTTACAGAAATACTTTCTCCTTCGTGAATGACCACCGAAATGGTGTCACAATGCCCTCCTAAAGCCTCATCAATTGAATTATCGACTACTTCATACACCAAATGGTGAAGACCTCTGGTTCCTACATCTCCAATGTACATCGAAGGTCTGAGCCTTACATGCTCGATTCCTTCTAATGCCTGTATACTACTCGCTGTATATTCTTTTTGACTCATAATTTTTGCGATGCCGGCTGCATTTCTGTCTCCAGCAAATTAAATTAATACTTAAAATTCTTGATTGTTTTGCGTGGCGCAAAGACCTACAAATATCGTGATTTTTTTTGATTTATGAAAGTTTAATGGATGATAAAATGGATGGTTTTCATAAATAAATTTAACGAAAACACTCCAAATTATCTGGTTTTAATACATAAAAAAAACGGACCGAAGCCCGCTTTATCGATTCTTAAAAATCATTAAACAAGTTTCATCAAAACAGCATCTTCTGTTTTTTCAACTTTAATCATTTCGTATTTCGAGAGATTTTTTGTGGCTTTATCCCACTTTTTGCCAGAGAGCTGGCTTCGTTCTTTAATTTCATTTAGGGAAAAAGGTTCTTCCTGAGAACTTAAAATCTCCAATATCACTTTTTCATCTTCTCCCAGTTCGATCTGCGGCACCGTTTTTTCAGGTTTCATCTGTGGAAAGAACAGCACTTCCTGTATGGAAGCATTATTCGTTAAGAACATGATCAAACGATCCATCCCGATTCCCAATCCAGAAGTTGGCGGCATTCCGTATTCCAGAGCGCGCAGGAAATCGTTGTCGATAAACATGGCTTCGTCGTCTCCTCTTTCAGAAAGCGAAAGCTGCGCTTCAAAACGCTCGCGCTGGTCGATCGGATCATTCAGTTCAGAATAGGCATTTGCGACCTCCTTTCCGCAGATCATGAGTTCAAAACGTTCGGTTAGACCTTCTTTGCTGCGGTGTTTTTTGGTTAAAGGCGACATTTCCACAGGATAATCGGTGATAAAAGTCGGCTGAATAAAGTTTCCTTCACATTTTTCCCCGAAAATCTCATCGATAAGCTTTCCTTTCCCCATCGTTTCGTTTACGTCGACCCCAATTGATCTTGCAAAATCGAACAGTTCGCTTTCAGATTTTCCGGTAATGTCAAAACCGGTGAATTTCTGGATCGCTTCGGTCATCGAAATTCTCGGATAAGGCGCTTTAAAATTGATCTGATGTTCCCCGAAAGTGGCTTCTGTAGATCCGTTTACCTGAATAGCACAGAATTCGAGCAGTTTTTCAGTGAAATCCATCATCCAGTTATAGTCCTTGTAGGCAACATAAATCTCCATCGCCGTGAATTCCGGGTTGTGGGTTCTGTCCATCCCTTCGTTCCTGAAGTTTTTGGAAAACTCATAAACGCCGTCGAAACCGCCTACAATAAGTCTTTTTAAATATAATTCGTTCGCAACTCTTAGATACAGGGGAATATCCAGTGCATTGTGATGCGTGATGAACGGCTTTGCAGCAGCTCCACCCGGAATCGACTGTAAAATCGGTGTCTCCACTTCAAAATAACCTGCATCATTGAAAAACGTACGCATTGCATTGAAGAGTTTCGTTCTTTTTACAAAGACCTCTTTCACCTGCGGATTTACAATCAAATCCACATAACGCTGCCTGTAACGGAGTTCGGGATCATTAAAGGCATCGTGAACTGTTCCGTTTTCATCGGTTCTGGGCTGCGGAAGCGGACGCAAAGATTTGGTTAAAATTTTGAAATGCTCCACTTTCACAGTCATTTCTCCAACCTGCGTATTAAAGAGTTCACCTTCGATACCGATGATATCACCGATGTCCGAAAGATGTTTATAAACTTCATTGTAAAGGCTTTTATCCTCGCCCGGGCAGATTTCATCACGGTTGAAATACACCTGAATCCTGCCTTCGGAATCCTGGATTTCAGCAAAACTCGCTTTCCCCTGAATCCTGCGGCTCATGAGCCTTCCGGCAATCTTTACTTTTTTGCCTTCTTCAAAGTTTTCTTTGATGGATTTCGTGGTGTCGGTTATGGTATATTCTTCAGCAGGAAAAGCATCAATCCCCATTTTCTGAAGGGTTGCCAACTTTTCTCTTCTGATTATTTCCTGTTCTGATAACTGCATTTCTTATTGCTTTTAAGGGGCAAATTTAGTGTTTTTTATGCAATTTTTTTGTTGAACAGGCATAAAAAAAACAGTCGGGACCGACTGTTCATGAATTCTTTGGATCAATATTATTTTCGAAGGCTCAGAATGTATGCAACCATTTTATTTACATTGTCACGGCTCATTCCCGGATGCGCTGCCATTGGAACACTTCCCCAGACACCACTTCCACCTTCAATAATCTTTCCAGCAAGGAGCGCTGCATTTTCGGGCGTGTTTTCATATTTCCCAGCAACATCCATATAAGATGGTCCTATCATTTTTTCTGAAATCTGATGACACGTCATACAGTCTGCACCTTCTATTAAAGCTTTTCCTTCGGTAATATCTGCAGCCGAATCAACTTCAGGAAGCTTTTCCTCAGTTTTCGTTACTGCGACGGACTGATGATCCGGAACAGAAGATGACTCTTTTTTCGAGCATGCAAAAAGAAATAAAGCTACCGAGAAACTGATGAAAATTTTATTCACCTTCATTATTTTACTGCCGCGGAATCGTTTACCGCTGTAGAATCTGCTTTGGGCATCGGCGTACCCAACGATGCCTTATCTGAAGTGGTTTGTGCAGTATCGGATACCGTTACTTCAGGTTCTGCCAACATGGTGTTACTGTCCTGTTGGTAGGTGTTTTCTTTTTTTGAGCAGCTTGCGGCAAACAAACCACCGATTAATGCCATTGTTAGGATTTTTTTCATTCTGATTTTAATTTGAGCAAAAATAAAGATTCCGTGGTGAACTGTCAACTTTTTAAGACCAAATTTTCCATTATTAGCTGAAATTATTAAGTCTGAAAGATCCCATTATTATTAAATTTGCGGAATGAAAATTCTGATTCTTGACAATTACGACAGTTTTACCTACAATCTTGTTCAAATGACGGAGCAAATTATCGGTAAAAATGTTTTTGTCGCCAAGAATGATGAAATCGCGCTTCAAGAAGTGGATAAATTCGATAAAATAGTTCTTTCCCCCGGTCCGGGAATCCCTGCAGAAGCGGGAATTCTGCTTGAAATTATTAAAAAATTTGCCGGTAAAAAGCCTATTTTCGGGGTCTGTCTTGGTCTGCAGGCCATTGCAGAAGCTTTTGGTGCAAGCCTCATCAACTTAGATAAAATCTATCATGGCGTCGCAACTGAAGTTGAAATTTTAAATAAAAACGCGGTCATTTTCAGAGGATTTCCAGATAAATTTCAGGCAGGAAGGTATCACAGCTGGGCAGCAAATCCGGAAAATTTTCCTGAAGAAATAGAAATTACCGCCATCGACGAGGAAGGGATGATTATGGCCGTTCAGCACCGTAAATATGATCTGCATGCGGTTCAGTTTCATCCGGAAAGTATTCTGACACCTTTGGGAAAAGATGTTCTTAAGAATTTTCTGCTTCACTAATTATTCAGTGCATAATAAATTAAATTCATAAATTTGCGCTTCAAAACTGAGAAAACCAATGGTGGCTACACAAAATAAAAATTTGCAGTTTCGGGAATTGGGTTTAATGGATTACGAACCGGCCTTCAGCTATCAGGAAAAACTGATGAAAGCAATCATCGACCTTAAACTGATAAACCGCGACCGCACCGATGGTGAATATGAAGAAACACCCAATTATTTGCTTTTTGTTGAACATCCTCATGTTTACACGTTAGGAAAATCCGGTGATGAAAACAATATGCTCCTGAATGCGGATAAACTGAATGAAATCAACGCCACATTTGTGAAGACAAACCGCGGCGGCGATATCACCTATCACGGTTTTGGACAGATTGTCGGCTACCCTATTCTGGATCTCGACAATTTCAAATCCGACATCCATCTGTACATGCGAAATCTGGAGGAAGTCATCATCCGGACGATTGCTGAATATGGATTAAAGGGCGAACGAAGCGAAGGTGAAACGGGTGTCTGGCTGGATGTCGGCAAACCATACGCAAGAAAAATCTGCGCGATGGGCGTAAAAACATCGAAATGGGTAACCATGCACGGTTTTGCGCTGAATGTGAATACCGATCTGCGGTATTTCGAATACATTATTCCGTGCGGGATAAAAGACAAATCAGTGACTTCATTAAAAAGAGAACTGGAAAGGGAATTTTCTGAGGAAGAAATTGGAGCGTTGAAAGAAACAATAAAAAAACACTTCTGTGAAGTATTTGATGCTGTAATTTCTTAAAATATTTTCGACCCGCGGTACACTTCTGCCGATTTTTCAAACATCGGAGCGGCGTTTTTACGGAACTCGAAAAGATGGTCTGCCGCACTGTGCTTATGGTGATGCTCTTCAGTCTCCCAAAGTTCAACCAGGAAAAATGTCCCTTTATTGGAAGTGTCTTCAATTAGATCGTACTGAAGACATCCTTCTTCCTTGCGTGTTTCGCTTACCAGTTTTTTCAGCAGTTCAATCGCGTCCATCATATAATTTTCCTTAAAGTGAAACAGTGCGACGATATACAGGTTTTTCATTAATTTTGTTTTTTCAAAAATAAGAAAAAGCAGGCATTAAAAGCCGGTAAACAAGAATAAATCCCTAAAAATATAGATGTTCAGCAAACAGGAAGCACAACAGTTAAAGCAGGAATTCTGGATTGCCTTCGGAAAAAGTTTCCCCAGAAAATGGCTTCTGTACGATACCAAAATCAAGGACTTTTCCTTTAAATTTTCTGCCGACAATAAGAGAGCCGAAGTTTCACTCGATATCGAAATGAAGGATGAACTCTTCCGCAATGTCTATTATGAAAAGATTTGGTCTCTGGAAAACATGCTGAAAGACCATATCGGGGATTTTCAGAAGGATGAATTTTACACGCTTGAAAACGGAAAAGTGATTTCCCGCATTTGGGTCACCAAAGAAAACGTCACCATATTCAACAAAAACACCTGGTCCGAAATTTTTGAGTTTTTTATTGAAAAGATGGAAGGCTTCGAACACTTTTACTACGAGTACGAAGATTATATCAAGGATGTTTAAAAGATTAATTGGTGTACTGAAAACTTAAATAAAAAGGCTGAACATTTTAATTCAGCCTTTTTTGTCATTAATTTTAAGAAAATCTTTTCTTTCTCCACCAGTAAAATACGCCTCCGAGCAAACCGATAATGGCCAAAGGCAACAGCAGATTCAGCCACTGCCAGTAGCTTTTCTCTTCATCAATTCGTTGCCGGTCCAGAAGTCGCGCTTCTATATTTCTGTTCCGGAGCTGCATCAGATTGCTGTCATCCAGCAGATAATCCAACGCGTTTCGTAAAAACTGTTCGTTACCGTAGGTCTGTTTCGTGAGAAGATCCTGCCCCAAAGGCAGCGGATTACCTTTGTAAACCTGGTTTCTTCCAACATCGCCGTCTGCAATTACAATCATTTTATTGGCAGAACTCTGTGCTTTGAATCCGGGATAAGCATTTTTTTCGCTTCGTGCAGCGTAAGCAGAAGTAAATTTTCCTTCCAGAGAAACCGCGAAAATCTTCGGCGTTTCCGGTCTTTCATTGGGTCTTATGGAATCTTCGGTTACAATTTCTCCCAATTGCACAAAATTCGGAACCTGCTTGATTTTGGTTCTTTCGCTGGATTCGAAAAGGACATTGGTTCTGATGTTTTTTCTTCCCAACGTATCAATGGAAGTTGGGAACTCAAACTTTACAGGATTGATGTTCTTGGTAATCGGATTGGGTCGGTCTGCAATTCCAAGCGGGAAATATGGCCAGAGAAAGCTTGCATACTGCGCATTTCCGGAGACTTCACCGGCCTGAAGCCTGATGAGTGCCGATTTCTTAAGGTCTTTTACCAAACCTGAATTGATGCGGATTCCATAATTGAAGAAAAAATCCGTCATATTATTTTCCACAGGATAAGCCATGATTTTTTCTGAACGGAAAAGCGTATCCATTTCAGCATTCACAGCATCCATCATCCACAAAGTCTTTCCGCCATTCATGATGAACTGGTCGATAATCACTTTTTCACCGTCGGTAAAAGCTTTTCTCGGTTTGGCGATGACCAGCGCGTCCATTTTCTTGAGTCTTGGGACATCGGCAAGCGTAAGTTCAATCTGGTTTTGAGGAATAATAGGACCTGCATTATAGTTTTCGAGCGCCATCTGCATGAATCCATGAAACTGTTGCGGATTCAGTTCGTCGTGGTTGATGAGGATCCCCACATTCTTTTTTGTCGGGCGGGTGATGGATTTAATATTCGATACCAGATTGTATTCGAGATTTTCAATGGATTTTGTCAGCTGTTCCGAAGATTCAATCCCCGTCTGGCTGATGATGAGCGGAAGCGAAGTTCCGCGGGAATCGTATTTGATGGCTGCGTAAGGAAAAAGATAGATTTCAGAAATCTTTCCGTCCTTCATATCCGTAAGTTTCGAAGGCTGCATTCCCATGGCCATCAACGTATCCTGAGACATTTTTGTTTTGATCGGATCAATGAAACGGTAATCGATTTTCGGATTGATCTTGCGGAATTCCTCGAGCATAAATTTCGTCTCGTTCTGCAGCTGTTTGAAACTGGCCGGGAAATCCCCCTCCAGATATACATCAATCGTCATCGGTTTATTCACCGATTCCAGGATTTTTACGGTGGAGTCAGACAGGGTGTAACGTTTCTCCTTCGTTAAGTCGATTCTTGAAGAAAAGAGGCCAAAAGCTCCCGCCAGCAAAACAATTGCGATAACCGTATAAATGATATTATTTCTGTTCATTTTGAGTGATGATTACTTCTTTTTTTCGACAAAAATTTCAGACAGATACAAACAGATCCCAATAACCAGCAGGAAATAGAAAAGATCCCGGCTGTCGACCAGACCTCTTGTGAAACCGAGAAAATGCTTGTAAAATCCAAGGTTGGAAAGGAAAAAATCTGCACCGCCAAGGAGTTTGTAGCTTGCGAGCTGCTCTATTCCGAAATACAGGATGAAACACATGAAAACGCCTAACAGATACGCCATAATCTGGTTCTGAGAAAGCGACGAGGCTAAAATTCCGACAGATGCAAATGCCGCAATAAGCAGAATCAGTCCGAAATAACTTCCTAAGGTAGCTCCAAAATCAATATTGCCAACCGGAACTCCCAAAACATAGACTGTATAAAGATAAATGAGAGAGGGCAACAGACACAGAATTCCCACGACCCAAACGGCCAGGAATTTTCCAACAACAATCTCAGAAACCTTTACCGGTTGCGAAAAAAGCCAGCTCAATGTTCCCGACTGCTGTTCCTCGGCCAGCGTTTTCATCGAAAGCGCCGGAATAATGAACATGAGCAGCCACGGTACCAGAACAAAATAACTCTGTAAAGTAGCCGTTCCGATATCGAAAATATTGGAATCGTTTTCGAAGAAAAACAGGAATAGCGTTCCGATGAGACTGAATGCAGCGATGATCAGCCACGCGCTCCAGTTCCCGAAATAGCTCCAAAGTTCTTTTTTAAAAATTGCTTTCATTGCGTATGAATGAGGTATGGTTTTAATTCTTATTGTTTGATTTTCTCCTGTTCACGAGTTTCACCGTCAATGTTATCACTACAACCAACGCGATAAATCCTGTAATCAACTGCCACCAGTATTCGATGACGGAATATTTTAAAATTACCGTAAATACCACGAGAAAAAGGATAAATGTCGCGATTTCGTTGGCTTGCCGAAGTTTTACATTGGAAATTGGTAATAGCTCTCCGTTCAAATTTTTCATCTGCAATACTTTCTTCCAGCACCAGAAATGATAGATTCCCAACCCCACCAGAAACGTCAGTTTCAAATGAAACCACGGTGTTTTCATCAAACCCAAATTCAGGAAAATCATCGTAATACCGCTTAAAAGCATGATGACTCCCGCCGGAACAGTGATGATGTTCCATAAACGTCTGGCCATGAAAACATATTGTTCGCGAAGGATTTGTTTTTTGGTTGCTTCGAATTCATCCGTGTCTTTATAATAGACAAACAGCCGGACCAGGTAAAAGATCCCGGCAAAGTAACTGACCATAAAAATGATGTGAACGGCTTTGATGACGGTATAAAGCATCGGAAAAATTTAGGTGCAAAGATAATTAAACACAGTTAAAATCTGTAAAACAATTTTATATCGAAATACATGTTCAATCGAGTATGGGAACCGGCATCAGAATTCATTCCCGCCAAACCCAGCGAAAAATCATCAGTTGGTCCCTGCGTTTCAGTTTTGCCCACGGTATTCTCATATTTAATATCTACATCCGGTAAACCGATGCCTATTTTAGGCATTACTCCAAATCTTCCGCCTTCCTTCAGCATCAGAAAACTGTAGTTGACCCCAACACCTTTCTTGGTTTTCTGGTAATCCGTTTCGTCGTAAGTATAATTGGCTCCGTTTTCAGAGAAATCACCATCCTTTAAATGCTGCTGCGTATTGACATAAAACAGGGAAGCTGACAGAAAATGTTTCGATTTCCGGTCGGGAGCAAGACTGTAGTAAATTTCAGGGCGGATTTCAAAGGAGCTGAATTCTGTAATCCAGTCATCCATTCTGAATGCGATAGGACGTGCCCCAACACCAACTTCTGCACCCAACCAGATTTTTTCGTTTAGTTCATGCATATACCCTACAGTCCACCGGTTGGATGCCAATGCAGAAACAGTACCTACGGTAACAATATTTCTATAATCTGAACTTTGCGCATTCGCAGTGCCGCAGAATACAGCAGCAATTAAAAGAACTAATTTTTTCATACGCTTCAATAAAGTGTTTGGGATTTTCCCTTTTTAGGAAATCACTCCCAGTTCTTTCCCAACTTTTTCGAAAGCAGCCAGGGCTTTATCGAGATGTTCTTTCGTATGCGCTGCTGAAAGCTGAACACGGATCCTTGCCTTGTCTTTCGGTACTACGGGATAAAAGAAGCCGATGACATAAATACCTTCGTCCATAAGTTTTTCCGCCATCTTTTGGGATAAAGGCGCGTCGTACAGCATTACCGGAACAATTGCGGCATCGCCGTCCGGAATATCAAAACCTTTCGCTTTCATATGGGTACGGAAATATTCTGCATTTTCCATGACCTGATCGCGAAGCGAAGTGTCATCAGAAATCATGTCGAGCACTTCCATAGCTGCTCCTACGATTCCGGGAGCGAGTGAATTTGAGAATAAATACGGTCTTGAACGCTGTCTGAGCATATCGATAATCTCTTTTTTACCGGAGGTAAATCCGCCTAACGCTCCGCCCAATGCTTTTCCAAGCGTCGAAGTAATGATGTCTACCCTTCCCATCACTTCATTGGCTTCGTGGGTTCCGCGGCCGGTTCTGCCGATGAAACCTGTTGCGTGGGAATCATCCACCATCACCAAAGCATCATACTTGTCTGCAAGGTCACAAACGCCTTTCAGGTTCGCAACAATCCCGTCCATTGAAAATACCCCGTCGGTTACGATGATTTTAAAGCGGTGATTTTTTCCGGAAGCAGCGATGAGCTGAGCTTCCAGGTCTTCCATATTGTTGTTTTTGTACCGGTATCGTGCCGATTTGCATAGCCTTACCCCGTCGATAATCGAGGCATGATTGAGTTCATCAGAAATTATGGCATCCTCTTCAGAAAAGAGCGGTTCGAATACCCCACCGTTCGCATCAAAACACGCGGCATAAAGAATCGTGTCCTCCATTCCGAGGAATCTGGAGATTTTGGCTTCCAGTTCTTTGTGGATGTCCTGAGTCCCGCAGATAAAACGTACCGATGACATGCCGTAACCATGGCTTTCGATCATGTCCTGAGAAGCCTTCATCACGCGAGGGTTGTTCGAAAGTCCGAGGTAATTGTTCGCACAGAAGTTCAGGAGTTTTTTCCCGTTCGCCTCTATTTCGGCGCTTTGCTGTGAAGTGATGATTCTTTCGGTCTTAAAAAGGCCGTCGTTCTTGATATTGGTAAGTTCGTTCTGAAGGTTTTCGAGGTACTTTGGTGAAATCATGTTTGTTGGATTTTTTTGACCTGCTAATTTAAGAAAAAGCCTTCAAACTGAAGGCTTTTAAAAGTTAAGACCTGTAAATTGCATTTTACTGATCAGTTTTTCATAGTGATTTTGCTATTTTGGTAAACTTTATCACGCTTTTTAATTTTTAATAAATTTCACCGTTTTTTTATTGTTTGAAGTTTCTATCTTCAGAAAATAATTTCCTTTTGGTAACTGCTTAATGTTTATTACTCCATCAGGATTTAAAACTCCTGAAATAACTCTTCCTGAAGCATCTATTATTTCTGCAGATTTTATTTTTTCCTTAGATTTTATGAAGATTGAATGCGTTGCCGGATTCGGATAAATTGAAAGCGAAGATTTTATATCAGTTTCGTCCGTCCCTAGAATCGAAGTGCAGGCAGAATTATAACTATCGCCCGTAATTAACCAATTTTTATAATTAATAAGATTGGTTCTGGCGTTTATGGCAGATTGATGTTTGTAATTGAGCGGCAGTGCGGATCCAAGATCAATATTATTGGGGGTTTGAGGGTTGTTATTCCAACCAAATAAAGCGTTGTCGTAATTTTGACAGTTGAGCCCGGAAAATTTAAGCATATCCACACCATTGACCAATGAGCTGAGATTCCACGCTCCAATATTCTGATTAAAAGCAGTTGCAGCATGAAACATCTCGTTCATATTGGTAACATTTCCAGTATTCCAACTGCTCAGATCTTGGTTAAAAGAACTCGCTGAATGAAACATATGTTGCATTGTTATTACATTTGCTGTATTCCACTTACTGAGTGGTTGATTAAAATTAGTTGCAACATCGAACATGTAAGACATATTGGTTACGTTACTAACGTTCCATTCGTTAATTGGGGCATTGAACAAAGAATCGTCACCAAACATATAATACATATTAGTGACTGTGGAAGTATCCCACGTATTAAAACTGGGATTTCCCACAAGTGAGAAACAGAAGAAGAACATCTCATTCATTTGGGTAACATTCGTCAGAACAGGAGCATCTGTTGCAGTAACATTCATATTACTGCACCACACGAAGGCATTGTCGAATGTTTGCCACTGTATATTTCCCCATTGCGCAATCTCAAGTAATTTTTCATGATCTGAATTTAAATAGGATAAGGTGCCTGTGCTGTCAAAGAATCTTACTTGATTAAAGCTACCATTGCCATCACTTATTTTTATTTTGTAAGTTGTGTTTGCAGGAACTGGATTTAGTGGACTTCCAAAATTAACTGTAAATTCCAGAGTAGAATTTACATTACTTAAATTCCCGTTATGCTGAGGATATCCAACTTCTTCCCATGCAACGTTAAAATTAGTGCCTCTGCCCGGAAACTGAATTTGTTGGGAAGTTCCAGGCTTCCAGACAGTAATAAACTCATTCTGAGCTTTCGCAATGTGTAAAAAAAAGAAGCAGATAATGACAGTGATCAGTTTTTTCATAGTGAATAATGCTATTTATTGGCAAACGTAATTACGCTTTTTTAATTTTTAATAAATTTCACTTTTCCTTTATTATTTGGAGTTTCTATCAGAAAACAATTTCCTTTTGTTAAATGTTGGATGTTTATGTAGCCACTGGGAAATGCATCGAGTTTATCTGTTACTTTTTCGTGAATTTAATATGCTTGCCGTTTATGCTCATGACATAGGTTCCGGGAACGAGTTCTGAAATATTAATTGAGCCTGAAGGAGTATAGGTACCTTTTCTCAATAGCTTCCCGTCGATAGAATAGATCTCAAAGCCGGTGGTTCTGCTGATGCCTTTAAAGAACAGTTCATTCTTCGCGGGAATTGGATACATTGTAAATTCTTCATTTTCGGATGTTTTTACGCCTAAGGTTATATCGTTGGTTACGGTGCTGTTCTTCTCCAGAATCTGGTAATCATAATTGAATTCTACACTCGCGACCGGAAATGAAACTGGCTGATTAAAGTACTGATTGTTGGAAGTATTATTAAGCGCGAAATAAGCGGTCTGTCCGCCTGTACCATTTACTTTGATCGGTAACGGCATCTCAAAGAAACTCACTGAAGAATGGCTCTGCACCTGAGAAACAAGAAAGACAAGATTGGTATTTGAAGTATTCTGAGCCCATTTAATGGTGTAAGTCGGGTAACCCTGCCCATAGAGCCAATCATTGAAGAATTCGGTAAAATCCCTACCGGTGGACTGAAGCAATGACGCCTTCAAGTCGGTGGATTTCGCATAATTATATGCCAAATTTGGTCTTGAATGGTAGTCCTGTACCGCCTGGTAAAAAGCTGCATCGCCTAAAATCCATTTCAGCATGCGTAATATATAGCCTCCTTTGGCATAAGTAAGCCTGCCACTGAATATAACGTTCTGATTAGACAGAAAAGCATCATCTACATAAGTGCTTCCTCCTGTCGAACTGGTGATATAATTTTTCTGTGATAAAAGATAGTTGAGAAAGTCAGCATTATTCATCAGCAATTTTTCGTTCACAAGGTGTTCTCCAAAAGTAGCAAAACCTTCGTTGAGCCAGATATCGTTCCAGTCTCCGCAGGTCACTTTATCACCAAACCACTGATGGGCAAGTTCATGTGCGATGACACCTTTTCCCCATCCACTCATGGAACTCATGGTCTGGTGCTCCATACAGACTCCGGAATACCCATATTCCATGTGTCCGTATTTTTCATTTCGGAACGGATAAGGTCCAAAGTACGTTTCGAACGTTGACATGGCCTGTTTGGTCCATTCAATGTTCGCCATAGAGCCGGTATTGGCCGCTGTTGTAGGATAAACATAATTTACAAACGGGAAAGGCGGTGTTCCAATGACGTCATTAATCTTGGTAAAATTGGTTATGGAAACCGCTACCAGATAGGCTGCCATCGGATACTGTGTTCTCCAGAAAGTGAGTTTCTGATTACCTGCAAGTGCAGTTTCCGACATCATTTTACCATTAGCCGCTACACTGTACTGATTAGGCGTTGTGATTTTAAAATCGAAGCGGTCAATTTTGTCATTCATGCTCTGTTTGGTAGGAAACCAATCCTGAGCGCCATAAGGTTCCGACAGGGTGGAAAGCACCGGCGTCCCACTCTGCATGTGATTTGCAAATGCATTATTTGCCAAATCCGGTGCTCCGGAATAATGAATGGTGAGGGAATCCAAAGTATTGGAGGGCAACTGCGCAGGGAAATCGATTTTCAGTTCTTTTGTAGGAAGCTGCTGAAATGTCACGTTTGTTCCGTGATAGGTGACCTGAGAAACCGTTAATGCAGTAGTCAAATCAAAATAAATACTGCTGATATTCTGATTGGGAGTAAAATGTGAAGTCACCGATCCGGAAACATTGTAAACACCCGGATTAAGGGTAAGATCCATCCGCTGATATTTCAGATCGTAATTTAAGGTGTTTGGGTTCACATTAAACTCAACCATCTTATTATAATTGCTGATTTCCTTTGCAATGAGTGCTTTTCTTTCAAGCTCTTCATTCTGAGCTGAAACTGCTACGCTGAAAAGCGATAACAGAAGAAATAAATATATTTTTTTCACTTAAATTATTTTTGCTAAGATAAAAAAACCTTTCAACATCATGGAAGAAAGGTTTTTAATATAATTTGGTGTATTATTTAAAGATTAAGCGCCGGCTCCAGAATCTTTTCCATTTTAGCCTTGACCTGCGTCACAGAGCCTGCATAATTATTGATGAGCAAGGAGAATACCAGAGTCCTGCCTGAACTTGTTTTCATATATCCTGCAAGTGTCTTCACTTTGTTTAAAGTTCCAGTTTTAGCAAATATCTGCCCATTTCCGGGTCCGGCGAACATCCTTTTAAGCGTCCCGGTTTGTCCCGCAACAGGTAAAGAATCGAAATACGATTTAAAATATTTCTCGTTCATCAGCGAGGTCAGAAACTTAACCTGAGCAATGGGTGTAACTTTATTATAATGTGAAAGGCCGCTTCCATCCAAATAATTCAAACCTGCTGTGTCGAATCCTTCGGAAGTGAGGTGATTTAAAACCACTGCTCTTCCTGATTCCAAAGTCTGATCGCCTTTTTTCTGAAAACCCACCATTCTCAAAGTAGCTTCAGCCAGTGCATTATCGCTGTGCTGGTTCGTATAAAACAGGATTTCAGCTAATGTTGGAGAAAGGTAAGAAGTAATAATTTCTCTTTTTTCAGGTTCAGCATCATTCATTTTCGTCATGACTTTCCCTGTAATAGGCATTTTGCTTTTTACCATGGCAGTTCTTAAAGCATTCGCAAGATAAGCCGGAGCATCGGGTAGTTTTGTGGTAACACCTCCGTTTTCGAATTTTTCCGCATAAACCATCTGTTGGATGTACGGTGAGATGTAATAATAATTTTTACTTTCAGAAAAAGGATTCGACTGTTTTGAAATGAGTTTTTCGTTGGCCGGGTTGATGTTTAAGGTGGTTCCTGCCGGAAGATAATAGTTTCCGTTTTCCAGCCAAACAATGTTTTCGGGCAATTTCTGGGTTTTATTCAGTTTAAAAACCGCCGTCTGAATAATGATGTTGCCGTTTACTTTTTTAATGCCTTTACTATTCATGGCAGCCAGAAAATCTGCAACAATGGTGCTGTATGACTGGGCACCTGCTTTATTGGTCCCTAAGGAGGGATCGCCGCTGCCTACAAGATAAAGATTGCCATCCAAAATACCATCAGGGTTCAATGTGCCTGAGTATTCCAGTTGTGTAATCCATCGGAATTTCTCTCCTAAAAGATTCAGAGCGGTTTCTGTGGTAAGCAGCTTTGTTGTAGAAGCCGGAACCAACGGCTCGCTTTCATTGTAAGATGAAATAACTTTTTTTGTCTTCGGATCATACACTACAAAACCCCAATTCGCATTGCGAAGAACAGGATCAGTAGCCATCGAATTGATGTTAATGTCAACAATTTCCTTTGCTGTGAGCAGTTTTTCTGAAGATACTACATCTTTAACGGCACTGGAAGGTTGATTTTCGTATGATTGAGGGTAAGTTGACGAGGCGAAAGTTCCCTGTCCCATTGCTAACGCTGAAAACGCAAAAGCAACCGGGACAATGATTTTTTTTAGTTTAATCATTTAAAATATTTATTTGATTATCTGAATAACTCTTCTTTTTTCGATAAGATTGAACGCATAAACATCTATCGAACGCTCAAAAATAGAAATTATTGTTGATAAACCGTCACTTACCAGCCTTAAAACCTACAAAAAAGCGTTAAAGTTTCTTAAAAATCCACGAAAATCATCTTTTTAATGCTTTGGTAAGCAGTGATTTCATCAAATTCCTCCAGACTGGCTTCTACAAGATTTTTATATTCGGCGTATTTTTTGCCCCGCGGCAGCTTAAGCATAATCTGAAACTGATACAGCAGATTCAGTTTCCCGATTGGAGATTTTTCAGGGCCCAGAATGCATTCTTCTGGCAGATATTTTCTCAGCACCGATCCCAGAAACTGTGAAGCGCGGTTCACTTTGTCTTCCTTTCGGTGTTTGAGTTCGATCATGATCAATTTAACGAAAGGTGGATAAAGAAATTTCTTTCGTTCTTCCAGAAAATGGCTGTAAATTTTCGTTGAATCATGTTCTTTAATTAGCTGGAAAACCAGATGTTGAGGATTATAGGTCTGAATCAGAATTTTACCTTCACCCGATAATCTTCCGGCTCTTCCGGATACCTGGGTAATGAGCTGATATGCTCTTTCATCTGCCCTGAAATCCTGCACATAAAGCAACGAATCCGCTTTTGGTATAGCTACGAGTTCAATATTGTCGAAATCCAGGCCTTTGGAAATCATCTGTGTTCCGACGATAATTTCAGTCTCGCCGGTTTCAATCTTTTCGTAGAGTTTTTCGTAGGCAAACTTTTTGCGCATCGAATCCACATCCATCCTATCGACTTCAGCCTCCGGAAAAATCCTTGACACTTCTTCATGAATCTGTTCCACGCCCACTCCGCGTTCATTCAGGTTTTCGGAATGGCATTTCGGACAGACTTTCGGTTTGGCAGCTTTCTGTCCGCAATAATGGCATTTCATTTCATTCGAAAATTTGTGATAAGTCATGACCACATCACAATTCGAACAGTAATTTACATAACCACAGGTCTCACATTCCACCACATTGGCATAACCGCGACGGTTGTGGAGAATCATGGTCTGTTTTTTATGCTCCAATTCGTTTTTAATTTCATCAATCAATTTCAAAGAAAAATTGCCGATGATCTTTTTTGAATCCTGCTCTTCTTTAAAGTTGATGATTTCAAACTCCGGTAATTTCACCTTGCCGAAACGTTCGGCAAGAAACACGTAACGAATTCTGTCTTTTTTTGCAAGATAATATGACTCAACAGACGGCGTTGCAGAACCCAGAATGACATTGGCTCTGTAAAAGTTGGCCAGTACCTGAGCGGCATCCTTTCCGTTAAAAAATGGTGAAACTTCCCGCTGTTTGTAGGCAGAATCGTGCTCCTCATCCACGACAATAAGGCCTAGATTCTGAAACGGAAGAAAAAGCGCATTCCTTGTTCCGATCAGCACTTTCAGTTCGTTGTTTTTAATTTTACGCCAGACCTCTACCCTTTCAAAATCAGTCAGTTTCTGGTGATAAAAACCGAGTTTATTTCCGTATTTTTTTTCGAGGCGCTGAACAATCTGTTTGGTGAGGGAAATTTCCGGAAGCAGAAAAAGAACATTTTTTCCGTTCTGTACGGTCTCTTCAATTTTCTCGAGATAAATATGGGTTTTGCCCGAAGAAGTAACCCCATGAAGCAGCACATTTTTGCCTGCAGCAAATGCTGTATCGATTTCAATTTTTGAAAGTTGTTGCGCTTCACTCAACTCGTCCAGTTCTTCGGTTTCGCCACTGTAGGTCTCCAGACGGTCTTTCTGAAGAAAATATTCCTGTACAAGATTCTTGTCTGTCAAAGATTTCAAGTGCGCATGCGCAAAGTTTCCTTCTCCGAAGATATCGGATTTCCGCAGCGGTGTTCCGGGATTTTCGGTCTGCTTTTCAAGCAGCATCAGAAACAGTTCCTGCTGCTTTGGCGACCTTTTCAGCTGGACCAGAATTTCGGGAAGTTTTCTGTTTTTCAGTTCTTCCTCATTAATCTTTAAATACGCAACTTCTTTAGCTCTGTATTTCTCGGTAATTTTTTCATCAATTTCAATATACTGCAGATCAATGAGCGCATTGATCGTTTTTACGATGTCCTTCTTTGGAATAAACGCTTCGATTTCCGTTAAATTGATGAGCTGACGCACTTCGAGCGCTTGGATCAGGTACATTTCATTCACATCCAGATGCTCAAAATCAACAGTTGTATTGGGTTTCAGTTTCAGATAGGTTTCACTTTCCAGCTTTAATGAGGAAGGAAAAGCAAAACGGTAAATCTCACCCAGGTTGCAGAGGTAGTATTCTGAAAGCCAGTTCCAGAAAAGGTTCTGTTCTTTCGGCAGAATCGGAAAATCATCCAGAATACTAATCAGTTCTTTCGGAACGAAGGTTTCGGGTTTTTCGCTGTGAATTTCCGAAACAATTCCCGTGTATATTTTTTTGCCGCGAAACGGGACCAAAACGCGCATTCCCGGCTCGAGTTTTTCCACTAAAGCTTCGGGAACTTTATAGGTAAAAGTCCCTTTTAGGTTAAGCGGTAAAATGATCTGGGCGAAAGTCAAGGTAATTTTTTAGAAATTTATCTGATTTAGAAATTTTGCGGTGCGGCAATCTGCAAATTTAGAAAATTCCAGTCAAAGCAAACTGCTTCCCACGAAAAAACGGGCTGAAGCCCGTTCTGTAAATGTTTTATTTAGTCTGAAAATATCAGATCTAAAATATGGTTGATCAATAAAAATTTATTTTCCTTTTCTGCGGTCCAGTTCTTTTTGAATCAGGCCGAGTTCACGACCGGTCTGTCCCTTAACAGAGGTGTTTTCCTGTGCTCTTCGTGTGAGATACGGAACCACATCTTTCACAGGACCGTACGGAAGATATTTGGCAACATTGTATTTTTTGTCGGCCAAATAGAAAGTGATATTATCGCTCATTCCATAAAGCTGACCGAAATAAATGCGTTCATCGCTGTTTTCAAGACCTTTCGCTTTCATCTTATCCATCACCAGTTCGCTAGATTTCTCGTTATGGGTACCGAAAAATCCGGAAACGCTATCCAAATTATCCATTACAAAATCAATTCCGCTGTTATAATTTTTATCTGAAGCGTCTTTTGTCGGTTGGATCGGATCCGGATAACCGTTTGCGGCCGCTCTTTCCCGTTCTTTTTCCATATAAGCACCGCGTACAATTTTGTAGCCGATGAAATAGCCTTTTTCTTTCGCACGCTGAAGGTTTGCCTGCATATATTCCAGCCTTCCGGTTCTGTACATCTGAATGGTGTTCCAGACAATGGGTTTTTCGCGGTTGTATTTCTGCATCATTTCCTCCACCAAATGGTCGGCTGCATCCTGCATCCAGGTCTCTTCTGCATCGATCATCACTTTTTTGTCATTTTCAAAACAAAGTCTGCAGACTTCGTCAAACCTTTTTACAACTCTTTCCCATTCTTCTTTCTGGCTGGAAGTGAGTTCCGTTCCTTTTCCGATTTCTTCATAAATATCAATTCTGCCGAAAGCTGTTGGTTTAAAAACGATGAATGGAATTGCCGGATTGCCTACTGAAAAACGGATGATGTCTTTAATTTCATTACAAACCGAATCAAAAACTGCTTCCTCTTCTTTTCCTTCAATGGAATAATCGAAAATACTTCCCACTCCCCGGCGGAACATCTGGGTAACGACCTGCATGCTTTCTTCACGTGTTTCCCCGCCGCAGAACTGTTCGAACAAAGTGGCTTTCACAACATCTCCGGCGAAAGGAAAATTATGATGAACGGTAAAATTGAGAATATTGGTACCTATTTTTGTAAGAGCCGGCTGTTCAATCAGTTTAAACATCCAGTATGCTTTTTTCAGCTGTGCATCGGTCTTATCGGCGAAAGCAAGCTGTGTATTGTTGAAAATGCTCATTAAAACTTTTTAGTAGAAGCAAATTTAAACAATAGAAGAGGAATAAAAAATAAAAACTAAAATTTTGTAAGGATTCCGTTAAAAAGCATGGCGATGATCCCTACAAAAATCCAGATTCTGAGAATATTCAGAACAATAACGGTATTTTTCGTGGCCGGCCTGAGCAATAAATAAACAGAAACGATAAGAATGAACATTCCCGCGCCGAAATAATAGTTCAGTATGCTGTTGAAACCTGTTTTGTCTATAATAATTGCCGAAATACCCATTAAAACTATGATCAAGATTACGCTGATCGTTCTGGAAGCCTTTAGACCAAAGCGGATTGGAAGCGTGTCGTAACCAAACATTTTATCGGCTGTCCGGGTAAGAAAATCTTTAACAACGTCAATAATCAGCAGCATTAAAAATAGAAATGCGGCCATTAAAAAAACCTTCAGAGAAAAAGTGCGGTAATAAACAAGCATCCCGAAAAAAGGATATAAAGTAAGCCCCACAAATGTGAGATTGTTGATGATGAGAATTTTACTCAGTTTATGGCTGTAAAACCACATCAGAAACTGATAGACCAGAAAAAAGACAAAAACCCGCGGCGAAATAAGAAACGCGATCCCAAGGGATACCAGGTTTAAAGAAAGATAAGCGTAAAGAAAATATTTCTGTTTAAGAAAGCTCTGTAAACGCGTGCGGAAAGGTTTCGTAAGTTTATCCTTTTCACGGTCATAGAACTGATTGATGATTCCGCCGGCCAAAATACTTAAAACAGCACAGAAAATAATGCCGTGAATCTTAAAATCGAAAACAAAATTGCTCAGACTCTCTTCCTGATTGAAAAGAAAAAAAGTGGAAACATATAACGCGAAAGTTAGTAAAGCCGTAACGAAAACCCTGGCTCCAAGCAAAAAACCGACAAACTGTGAAATTCTGTAAAAGAGTGGGTGCTTCATAAAATTATGCCGAATGTGAATTTTGAAAAGTGAGTTCCGGCATTAATATTAGAATCGGTAAATGACTTCTTTCTGAAAACCCGAAAGCATTTTTTCGGCTTTTTCATAATCTTTTGTGAATCCCAAAATATAGCCACCACCGCCGCTGCCGCAAAGTTTCAGGTAATAGGCATTGGTATCAAGTCCTTTTTTCCACGCTTTGTAAGTACTCTCCGGAATCATTGGTTTAAAATGTTCGTACGCCCAGATTGAGAGATTTTTAAGATTTCTGAAGAGGGGGTTCATTTCTTTTTTCAAAAATGCTTCAATACACGCATTGTTATAGCGGATGAACTCCTCTTTCATCGTTTTCCGGAACCCTTCAGTTTTCATTTTTTCAAAGAAAATCTGCACCATCGGTCCGGTTTCACCTGTCATTCCGGAATCGATGAGGAAAATTGCGCCCTTTCCTTCCTCTCCTTTCGGAATGGAAACTTTATCAACATTTTCGCGGTTTTCAATCAGAATCGGAAGATTCATATAGCAGATCAAAGGATCAATGCCTGAACTTTTTCCGTGGAAATAACTTTCGAGCTCGCCGAATATTTTTTTCAGGTCTTTAAGTTCGTTTTTCGAAATATGATCCGGAGAATATTTTTTAACAGAATATTTTTCAAAAATCGCGGCAACCAAAGCGCCGGAACTCCCAACTCCATAACCCTGCGGAATATTTGAATCAAAGAAAAGACCATTTCTGAGATCTTCCTCCAGGGCAGAAATATCTATTTTGAACTGATCAGGAATTTCAAGATTTTTTAAATAAACCGAATATTTTTGAAGGGAAAGATTTGATTTTTTTTCGAAATCGCTGCTTAGATCTGAGAATTTTAATGCGCCTTTATAGAAACTGTACGGTAAGGTTAAACCCTGGGAATCTTCGATAATGCCGTATTCGCCGAACAAAAGGATTTTTGCGTAAAATAGAGGATTCGTCATAATGTGATTTAATTCGTTGGTTTCCAGTTGCAAAGATACAAAAATTTAAATCCGGAAATTCATTTTCATATCAGCAAAATCGGGGCCATATTTTTAATTATAATTTAAATTGAACCTATTCCTTCTCGTTATTCATTTTAACCTTCAAAAACCTGATGAGCACCAGACCTGCAAAGAAAAATATGGTCATCGATAGGGCTGCAAATCGCATGTTATGATACTTTTCGATCATGGTTGCAAAGATGAAAGTTCCTAAAATAATCGCCAGTTTTTCCAACACGTCGTAAAAACTGAAAAATGTGGTGTTATCCATGGAATCTTCCGGGAGCAGCTTCGAATAAGTAGAACGCGACATTGCCTGTAAACCGCCCATTACCAGACCGATAATTCCTGCAATTCCGTAAAACTGATACTCCACATTCGGATTCTCTTTATTAAGAAAATATGCCGACAAACATGCAACAATCCAAAGTGAAACAGCAATGGAGATCACATTTTTATTTCCTATTTTCTTCGATAACCAGGAGAAAAATAGAGCACCGATAATCGCTTCAATCTGAATCAGCAACAGCGTTAAGATCAGGCGATCCTGAGGAAGATTGATTTCGCTTTTCCCAAACAGCGTCGCCATTAAAAAAATGGTCTGCATTCCAACACTATAAAAGAAAAAACTGGAAAGGAAGAACTTAAGATTCCGGTCTGCAAAAAGCGTTTTTCCCACTTTGAAAAGCTCGTGAAAACTTTCCTTCACTATATCTCTGTAAAAATGGATATTGTCTTTAAAAACTTCCCAGAAACCGCCCTGTTCTTCGTGTTTTTTAAAAATATTCTTATAATTCAGCAAAACCAGATCCTTAGGAAGCTGATCTTTAACATTCCCGAACTGCGGCAGGTATTTAAAAGTATACTGCGAAAACCCAAACCACCATGCACCGGTCAGAAGGAAAGAAATCCGGGTGTACAGCTTGGCTTCATCAGGATTTTTAGCAAAAACCTGAATCAAAACCAGACATATAATCACCAGAACAACCGAGCCGATGTAGCCGTAAACATAGCCCCGAGCCGAGAGGGCATCCTGTTTGTCACGCGTGGCAATATCCGGGAGAAAGGAATTGTAAAAAACGAGGCTTCCCCAAAACCCGACGCTTGCGGTAATGCTGAAGAGCAATCCTAAAAAAACGTTCTGCATCCCAGTAAACATCGCCAGTCCCATACATGAAGTGGCTCCCAAATAGCAGAAGAACTGTAAAAATGATTTCTTATTCCCAATGGTATCAGCCAAAGAAGACAAAATAGGAGAAAGTAAAACCACAATGAGGAACGAAATCGTAAGCGAATATCCGTAAATAGCGTCCGGCTGATATTCCTTCCCGAATATACTGATCATATGGCGGACCGGAACCTTGATCCATTGCCCGGTTTCCTTTACAAATTCACTTTTTTCATGTGAAGTCGTAAGGATAGAATAATAAATGGGGAAAATGGTGGAAGTGATCACCAGTGAATAAACCGAATTCGCCCAGTCATAATAAGCCCAGGCTTTCATGATCTTTGGATTATTCTTGATGTTCTGAGACTTTAAATTGTCGTTTTCAGGCATTTGGGTACAATTAGTTGAACAAAAATAAAAAAACCATTAAGAATCTGATGAAAAAAATCATTAACAATTCTTAATGGCCTGGATTAAAAGTTTATTTAGTGCTTATACGTTCTCAATCACAATTGCAGAAGCTCCACCTCCACCGTTGCAAATTGCGGCTGCGCCGTATTTTCCGTTGTTCTGTTTAAGGACATTGATAAGCGTAACGATGATTCTGGAACCTGAACTTCCGAGCGGGTGACCCAAGGAAACAGCACCGCCATTAACATTCACTTTTGCGGAATCAAGACCTAAAATTTTATTGTTGGCTAACCCAACCACCGAAAAAGCTTCGTTGAATTCAAAGAAATCAATATCAGAAATTTCGAGTCCAGCTTTTTTCAAAGCAATCGGAAGTGCTTTTGCAGGTGCAGTGGTAAACCATTCCGGCTCCTGTGCGGCATCGGCATATGAAACAATTTTAGCCAAAGGTTTAAGATCCAGTTCTTCCATTTTTTCTTTGGACATCAAAACCAAAGCAGAAGCACCGTCATTTAAGGTGGACGCATTTGCTGCGGTTACCGTTCCGTTTTCTTTCTGGAAAACGGTAGCTAAAGTTCCGATTCTGTCGAAATTAACCGCTTTATATTCTTCGTCTTCGCTGAAGATAACTGGATCACCTTTTCTTTGCGGGATTTCCACAGAAACTACTTCGTCTTTAAATTTACCTCCACTCCACGCATTTGCAGAACGTTTGTAAGACTCTACGGCGAAATTGTCCTGATCTTCTCTTGTAATTTCGTATTTGGCTGCACATTTCTCTGCACAAACTCCCATGTGGACTTTGTTGTAAACGTCGGTTAAACCGTCCAGAACCATTCCGTCCTGCATTTTTACATCTCCAAGTTTCGTTGCATTTCTTGCATTGAAATAATGGGGAACTGAAGACATATTCTCCATTCCTCCTGCAACGATAATATCCTGATCACCAGCTTTAATGGCCTGAGCAGCCATCATAACCGCTTTCATTCCCGATGCACAAACTTTGTTAATTGTTGTGGAAGGTGTTTCATTCGAAAGACCTGCTCCCAACGCAGCCTGACGGGCAGGAGCCTGACCTTCGCCAGCCTGAAGCACATTTCCCATATATACTTCCTGAACCAGTTTCGGATCAAGATTTATTTTTTCTAAAGCGCCTTTAATGGCTGTTGAACCTAATTTTGTTGCCGGAACGGTGGATAAACTCCCCATAAAACTTCCCATTGGAGTTCTTACTGCTGAAACGATGAAAACTTCTTGCATATTGAATTTTATTATTTTTTGAATACGCTAAATTACAAAAAAAAACACACTTTCCGGAAAGTGTGTTTTTGTAGCATTTTATTGATAAATCTGAGATTAGAGCTGAGTTTATCCTTCTTCTGCCAGCCTTGTATATTCACTGACCAAAAAGCTGAATTGCTCCCATTTTATACTGTTCAGCGGATACTTTTTAACAAACTCAGCATTGTCGCCAAAAAGAAAATTGTATTGCTCCTCAAATTCTGATTTTTTAAGCCAAATGATGTTATCGCCCTTCTTCACGTAAAAAGATTTGGTAACACCGCCTCCTATTTGCGGACTGCCGTTAATGCTCACTCCCCCGGTTTCGCCAGCCAAAGGATCACCATAGACTTCAATTTTGCTGCTGAATTCCGGATTGATCAACTGCATCAGATATTCTTTTTCATCCGCTTTGTTCTTTAAGGACACTTTTTGATTGCGGAAGTAGACCACATCTTTTTCAACTGATTTTTTTATCTTTTTATTCTCCATGTATCCAACTTTAGAGAAATAGTTTGTGATTTTGACAGCTTTTTCAAATTCAGCTGTAGGGAGATACATTTCGGCAATCTGAGAAGCTTCCAGCGTTTGCTTATTTCCTGATTTGTCCTTAATATCAATGGAATAAATCTGTGCTTTTTTACGGTCCAGATCCCGCGCCTTACCTTCTATAGTACGGCCATCTTTCAGGATAATTTTGGAAATTCTGGATGGAGAAACCATTGTAAATACTTCTTCGAAAAGATAGTTGTCCATGTTTTTCAGCTGCTCTCTCGAATATTTGATTTTTTCCTGTGCAAAAGACAGTACCGAAATAAAAGTAAGAGCCAATAATGTAATTTTTCTCATAAATGGGATTTTTTAGATTTAATGTTTGATTTCCGCAATAGCTTCCGGAACGTGTTTGTGCTTGAACATTATCGCAAACAGCACGGCAATGACTAAAGCATAACCGGCAAAAACAAGCCAGATTTCATGCCACATTTTATCTCCCGTTGAATTTGTGTAATAGTTTGAAATCAGCCACCCACTTACTGAACTTCCCAGAATAGCACCGAAGCCATTTGTCATCATCATAAATAATCCCTGCGCAGAGGAACGGATCTTACTGTCAGTAGTGGTTTCTATAAATAACGAACCTGAAATATTGAAAAAATCGAAAGCCATTCCGTAAATAATATTGGATAGAATGATCAATAACAATCCAAAACCTTCCGGCTCTCCAAAAGAAAAGAAACCAAATCTTAACACCCATGCAACCATAGAGATCAGCATTACTTTTTTGATTCCAAATTTATATAGGAAGAAAGGTATTGCCAGAATAAAAACTGTTTCGGAAATCTGAGATATTGATATGATCATTGTGGAATATTGTACCACTGCGGAATCTTTAAATGCTGCAACTTGTCCAAAGTCTTTCAGGAAGGTGTCCCCATACATATTGGTTAACTGTAATGCTGCACCTAGAAACATAGAAAATATAAAAAATAACGCCATCTTTCTTTCTCCGAATAGTTTGAAGGCATCCAGACCTAACTTCTGTGATAAAGTGGCGTCCTTTTTAATCAATTTTGGAGGTGGACATTTAGGTAAGAAGAACGAAAATACTCCAAGAAATATGGCAAAAAATCCAGCAAAATAAAACTGATTTGCATTTAAAGAATTTCCGAAAATACCAGCAATTTTTGTTCCTATATTAATACCGAAATTTGAAAAGGACTGCTCATCACTAAATATATTTGTACACCACATAGCGACAATGAAACCGATGGTGCCCCAAACCCGAATAGGCGGAAACACCTTTACGACATCATAATGACTGTCTTTTAATATTTTATATGAAATGGAATTTGATAGAGATAATGTGGGCATATAAAAACACATTCCAACCAAAAGAATCCAGAAAAAGGAAGTTGGATCATTAGTTTTTGCAAGTAGGAAAAGGGTGGCTCCATATAGAACATGTAAAGTTCCATATAATTTCTCCGCATTAATCCACTTATCTGCAACTATCCCCATTAATGCGGGCATAAATATTGAAGCAATTCCTAAAGTAGAAAATACTGCCCCAAATTCTGCCCCATTCCACTGTTTATAAGAAAATCCATATGTACCCAATGTTGTAAGCCACGCTCCCCAAACAAAAAACTGAAGGAAGCTTAACATGGTAAGCCGTAATTTTAAACTCATTTTAATTTATAAAGGTTAGTCGATTTTCTTTTTTCTGCGTTTTATTTCCTCCTGAAGATCCAGAGCAGCATCAAAATCCTCATCTTTTACTGCAATTTCGAGGAGTTTCTGCAATTCTTCCAGCGATACATTGCTCAGGTTTTCGCCCGAAGGGAACTCTTCGGCATCACCATCTTCAGTTGGCGGCACGTCCAGTTCCAAAAGAATCCCTGCTTCATCCAGCACCTGTTGAGTAGTGTAAATGGGTGCATCAAACCGTACTGCCATCGCTACAGCGTCTGAAGTCCGTGCATCCATTATCATTTCTTCGTTGTTGGATTTGTTTTTGAAGTTGATGTTCGAGAAAAAAACACCGTCTACAATCTGATAAATGATGACGGAAACCAATTCATAATTGGCCTGCGTTACAAATTTTGAAAACAGATCGTGGGTTAATGGCCGCGGCGGATGAATATCTTTTTCGAGGCCTAAGGAAATCGACTGTGCCTCGAAATTTCCTATGACTACGGGTAATTTTACGTTCGTTTCTTCATGCTCTAAAAGCAGGGCATAAGCACCGGACTGCGTTTGGCTGTAAGAAATTCCGCGTATGGTTAATCGTTGGTAATCCATGACTACAAATATAAATGATTTTTTAGATTCGGGATTTTAAATCGAGAAGTTTTTACAATAAATACAAGGCATTGAAATGCTGCAAAAACTTAACGCTTTTGGGGAACCCCATTCATAAAAAATCCGGAAGATGAACTTCCGGATTTTTTATGATTTGTAACAATTATTAACCTTTTAAGGCTTTTATTTTCTGTGTGAGTGCAGGAATAATTTCGAAAGCATCACCTACTACTCCATAATCAGCAGATTTGAAGAAGGGCGCTTCCGGATCGTTATTGATTACAACGATCGTTTTTGAGGAATTTACTCCAGCCAAATGCTGTATTGCTCCCGAAATACCGATGGCGATGTACAAATTCGGAGAAATTGCTTTTCCGGTCTGTCCGACGTGTTCGGTATGAGGTCTCCAGCCGATATCTGAAACCGGTTTCGAGCAAGCGGTTGCAGCACCAAGAGTGTTGGCCAGATCTTCGACCATGCCCCAGTTTTCAGGGCCTTTCATTCCTCTGCCTGCAGAAACCACAACTTCCGCTTCCTTCAGATCAAGTTTTCCTGAGCTCTGCTCATGCGAAATCACTTTGGTGTCTTCATTCGAAATGGTAAGATTTTTAATTTCCTCGGAACCTGAAACCGGATTTTCCTTCACGCCAAAAGCATTCTGGGAAACCGTAACAATTACAGCCGGTGCATCAGCTTTTGCATGCATAAATCCTTTGCCCGAAAAAGCCCGTCTTTTCACCTGAAACGGTGACAAGTTTTCCGGAGTTTCCAGGACATTGGTTATTAATGAAGAATCCTTCATGATCGCCAACATCGGCGCTATTGATGAAGCATCGGTCGTGTGCGGGAAAACGATGATGTTTCCTGTTGCCACCTCGTTCACTGCCTGTGCATAAGCTTTGGCACTGAAGTTTTTAAGACCTTCATCCTTGATATTGATTACATTGTTTGCACCGTACTTGTATAAAGCGTCGGATGCATCGGTTGGATTTACAGAAACTGCCGTTACGGTATCGCCCATTTTATCTGCAATAGATTTTGCATAAGAAACCGCTTCAAAAGCTGCTTTTTTGTAAACACCGTTTATATTTTCTGCATATACGAATATTGCCATTTTTTTTAATTTTTTAGAATTTGAATAATGAATTAAATCACTTTTGCTTCTTCGTGAAGTAATCTTACAAGCTCATCGAGATTGTCCGGAGTTACCATTTTAACTGCTGCCCTTGCAGGCACTGAGTCATATGAAACGCCTTCAACACGGACTTCAGAAGCGGTAGCTTCCTGAACCTGCAAAGGTTTTGTTCTTGCAGACATAATTCCTCTCATATTCGGGATGATCAGGTCTTTTTCATCTACCATTCCTTTTTGCCCAGCGATTACTGCAGGAAGTTTTACCGAAATGGTTTCTTTACCACCTTCGATTTCTCTGACCGCCGTAGCTTCTGCTCCGGCTACATCCAAACCAACGCAGGCGTTTACAAAAGGCTGGTTCAGCAACTGTGCCACCATTCCGGGAACTGCCCCACCGTTATAGTCGATTGATTCTTTACCACACAAAATAAGGTCATAACCGCCAGTTTGAGCGACATTTGCAATTTCTTTCGCAACCGAAAAACTGTCTTTTGGTTCTGCATTCACCCTAACTGCGTCATTTGCACCAATGGCTAAAGCTTTTCTGATAACCGGTTCTGTTGTGGCATCCCCAACATTCAGCACCGTAACGGTTGCCCCTTGGGATTCCTGAAGTTTTATTGCCTTTGTTAAAGCGAATTCATCCAGCGGATTGATCACCCACTGAATTCCGTTTTTGTCGAAAGCAGATTTGTCTGCCGTGAAATTAATTTTTGAAGTAGTATCGGGAACACTACTGATACAAACCAATATTTTCATGTTTAATTATTTTTTATTGAGAGAACATCTAATTTTTAAAAGTAAAAGACTGATCGCCTACGAATGAACTTTTATCTGTGCTAAGATAGAGAAAAACTACTATGCATGCATAATACCTTAAAAGAATCATTATTCGAAGCATTAAAATTACGGATTTTTGAAGAAACGGGCAATTCAAAGTTTAAGCAAAAAAAACGCCCCGAAAAGGGACGTTTTTTTTGATAATTGTGATTTTTATTTTTTGATGAACTTCTGTGAAGTTTTACCACTAGCAGTTTCAATATCAATTATATAAGTTCCGCTTTCTAAACTCCTTACATTAATTGTACTACCACTTAATTTAACATCAATTTTTCGACCTGACATATCATGTACTAAAACAGTTTTTATTTTGTCGTTTGATCTAATATTTAGAACATCAGAAACAGGGTTAGGATAAAGTACAATATTGTTAAGTGAAATCTCCGTTTCATTCGTTCCTAAGACAGAAGTTGTAGCAACGGTATCAAATCTTAATGAAGTTGCAGCTGCAACAATAGGGGTCTCATCACTAAAAATAATGTAATAAATTCCGCTGGTTGGCACACTAAAGCTGCGGGAGTTCTGGGTATAGGTTCCTGTTGATATTGTTAAAGGTGTCCCTACTAATGTTGCTCCCGTCATAGATGGGGTCGTATTATAATATACTTTTAGTGTATGTGGTGTTCCGGCTGCGGAACCTAATCTGGTGTAGAATGTGACAGTAACAATTTCATTGGACGCTATACTTAATGCTTTTGTAAATAGTTGGGCATTTGTAGCAGCAGTTGTGGTAGAATTAACAAATAGATAATTAGGAGCAGTGTGCGCTGAAGCGGCAGTAGCCGATAATGACCAGCCATTTGTAGTAACACCATATAATGATGCTGTAGTGTCAAAATTAGTACTGTACGGTAGAATAGATGCAAGATGAACCGTAAATGGACCGGACCAAGTACTTTGTGTTGCCCCGCAGTTACTTCTGATATAATAATCATAACTTGCTCCTGCAGTAGGTGGTGTAATGGTTATACTGTTTCCAGATGTACTCACCACAGTTCCTGTACCCTGAGTAAATCCAATAGCTCCATACTCAATATTGTAATTTGCAGGAGCACCAATAGCTGCAGTCCAATTAGCAGTAAAGGCAGTGTTGGTAATATTGGTTTGAGTAACCGAACTGGCATTGATAGGCATACAGGTTTGAGCAGTGAACGTAAATGTAAAATCGAAGCCCAAAGTTGCTCCCCAGGCATTGTCCCACTGAATGTAATAGGTTGTTCCGGCAGCTAAAGGAAGTGTTGAAAGTGTAGATAAATAGTTCGCGCTGCTTATATCATCACTTCCAGCGTAACAGGTTAAAGAACCGCATGCAGCTCCTGTAAAAACCGAAACACGCGTTTCGTCACTATTGGTGTTTCCATCATTCTGCGGCAAATCTGAACTTATCGTCAGAACACCGTTTGTAGCTGGTGTATATTTATACCACACTCCACTCGTCGGAGCAGGTGTAGGCTCTGTAGTACAGCCAGGCTGGTAAGTACCCGATATTGCTGTTATGGTATACGTGTTATTTGTGGTTATAGTTGTAGCTGTAGCACAACTTAAACCTTGACTGAATACTGTTTGAATAAATCCTAACAGTAAAATTGATAGAAGTTTTTTCATAACATTTATGTTTAAAGTTAATTAGAGTATAAAATTAATAAATAAATTGATATACCAAAAAAAAATACCACTTTTTCGATATTGTTTAAATATTATTACTTATTAAATATAAATTGACTTAAAAAATAACATAATAAAAAACAATGAAAAAGCGAGATTTAATCTATGTATTCAAGTCAATTAGGTTTATTTACTAACTAAAAAACACCTCAATAATGAGGCGTTAAAAATATTTTTAATTGAAAATATATATTTTGATGAATTTTCATTAAAAAACCAATGTGTTTTCTATAAGGATCATATAATTGCCCTGAGTTACAGCTGTCACATCACTCAATTTTTTTCATTATTACTTTAGAACCAGCCTTCTTTGGTGTAAGTCATCTTGCAGCTCATCATTGAAAAACCTCCTAATAAATCAGTAGAAATATAAAAAAAGACACTCCTCGCGGAGTGTCTGTTAATATCAAAATTAATGATCTTTATTTCTTGATGAATTTCTCAGAAATTTTGCCTTTTGATGTTTCAACCGTAATGATGTAAGTTCCACTTTGTAGAGATTTTACATTTACAGTGTTATCTTTAAGCTTAACATCAATCTTTCTTCCCGCAATATCATAAACAGAAACTGAATTTACTTTTTCTTTGGATCTGATGTTTAAGATGTCTGAAGTTGGATTAGGATAAACACTGATATTTGCATCATTACTTGCGATATCATTCACTGCCAGTGAGTTAGAAGTAATTGCAAAAGTGTCAAATATTAAAGCGGTAGTGTTAGTTGCGCCTGTAGCAACTGGTGTATTATTACTAAATATCATATAATAGTTACCAGTTGTAGGAACGGTAAATGGCACAGTTCTTAAAACGTGAGTTGTTCCGGAGGTAGTAATTGCAGTCCCAATTTGCGTAGCACCTGTCAAACTTCTGGTTGTATTTATATAAACATTCATCGTCATCGGTGATGGAACGCCGGGAACGCCCGTAGAAACTTCAAAAGCATACAGTCTTGTATAGAAAGTTGCAGTGTTTGTAGCACCCGCCACTAGACTAAGTGGTCTTGAGTATAATTGCGAGTTTGAAGCGGCAGTTGCGGAATTATTGGAATAGTAAAAACCGGTAGGAGATTGGGATGGCGCAACTCCAGGAGCATCAACAGCCAATGCCCAATTTCCAGCAGGTACAAATCCATCTGCCCTATTCGCCGTATCGTCAAAACTATTAGAATACGGGGTATTTTTCACTAAAAATATATTGTAAGGGCCCATCCAGCTTCCTTGGTTAGCGCCACAATTAGAGCGCAGATAGAAACTGATATTTGACCCAGGCGCTTGAGCCGGGAAAGTATAGGTTGGGGTAGCAGTACTTGCTATTGTTCCTGTTCCTTGAGTAAATCCGATTGGGCCGTATTCAATATTATAAGTTGAGGGCGCTGGAGTTGGTGCAGTCCATGTAAGCGTCGCTGTCGTTGTTGAAATTGCAGATATACTTAATGCAGTAGGAGGTAGACAGCTTGTGAAAGCCAGAGTCCATTCAAATCCTAAAGCAGACCATCTATCATCCCATTCTATATAATAAGTAGTTCCTGCAGTTACAGTAACATTAACAGTTGAAAGGTAAATATCAGCATTAATATCATCATTCCCAGCCACACAAGTCAATGAACCACAAGTTCCTGTAAAGACAGAAACTCTCGTGTCATCACTATAAGTATTCCCATCATTTGCAGGCAAATTAGAGGTTATGCTTAATTGCCCATTCGCAGAAGGAGTAAAGGAGTACCATATCCCTTTAGGTGCAACCTTGTTACCGTTGGTTGTATCGCAACTTGTAACGTATGTCCCAGTAATTGCAGGAGCAACATTAGTTCCAACAGTTGCAATAGAAGAGGTCGCACATGTAAGCTGGGCAAAACCCAACTGCGCAACTCCAAGCAATAAAGTCAATAGAATTTTTTTCATAATATTTATAATTTATATTGGCGATAAAAATAAATCAATATCATTATTTGCCCAATTAAAAATGCCACTTTTTATAAAAAATCGCTTTAATGAGTTTTATTCCATAAAAAATCGGAAAATATTTAATTACATTTAACCTTTTGTTGAATAATTTTCAAAAAACAGCGGAATACTCTCAATACCTTTATAGAAATTGAAAAGTCCATAATGCTCATTCGGTGAATGAATGGCATCAGAGTCCAGACCAAAGCCCATTAACACTGATTTTGCACCCAAAACCTGTTCAAACATCGCGGTAATCGGAATACTTCCGCCGCTTCTGTAAGGAAGAACTTCTTTTCCGAAAGCAGTTTCCATCGCTTTTTTCGCCGCCCGGAATTCTTTGGTCTCGCTCGGCAGCACATATGGCATTCCACCGTGATGCGGAGTCACCTTCACTTTTACGTTAGCCGGCGCTGTTTTTTCGAAATATTTTGTGAATTTTTCAGTGATTTCTTCCGGAGTCTGATATGGGACCAAACGCATCGAAATTTTCGCGAAAGCCTTGGACGGGATTACCGTTTTGGCACCTTCACCGGTATAACCGCCCCAGATTCCGTTACAGTCCAAGGTCGGACGGATGGATGTTCTCTCCAGTGTCGTATATCCTTTTTCTCCTTCCACGCCGCTTAAACCAATGGATTTTTTGAAATTTTCAGGATCATCTTTCAGTTTGTTCATTTCTGCGCGCTCTTCCAGCGAAACTTCTTCCACATTGTCATAAAAACCGTCAATCCTAATGTGTCCGTCATCGTCAATCAAATTGGCAATCATTCGCGACAACACATGAATCGGATTCGGCACCGCTCCACCATATAATCCGGAATGCAAATCTCTGTTCGGTCCTTCCACTTCCACTTCCACATAACTCAGTCCACGCAGACCTGTGGTAACAGTAGGCTGTTCATTGGAATAAATATGGGTATCGGAAATCAAAATGACATCACAGGAAAGTTTTTCTTTATTTTCGTTCACAAACGCTTCAAGACTTTTGGAGCCTACTTCCTCCTCTCCTTCTAGAATAAATTTCACGTTGCAGGGCAATGTATTGGTTTGCATCATCGCTTCAAAAGCTTTGATGTGCATAAAAAACTGTCCTTTATCATCGGCGGAACCTCTGGCAAAAATGGCCCCTTCAGGATGGATGTCCGTTTTTTCAATATAAGGCTCAAAAGGTGGTTTTTTCCACAAATCAAGCGGATCCGGCGGCTGAACATCGTAATGTCCGTAAACCAAGACCGTCGGCAGATTTTTATCAATGATCTTGTTCCCAAAAACGATCGGATAGCCTTTTGTCTGGCAGACTTCTACGTTGTCGGCACCTGCATTTTTCAAATATTTGGCCACTTCATCAGCGCATTTCAGCACTTCATCTTTATAAGCCGGATCTGCAGAAATAGACGCGATTTTCAGCAGTTCAAAAAGTTCTTCAACATAACGTTCTTTGTTTTGCTGGATATAATTTAAGGTTTCTTGCATTGTGGTATAATTAAAGTTATTAAATAGGGACGCGTAAAAATAAAAAAAAATGCCCAGCAGGAGCAAGACATTTTGTATTTTTAAAAGAGTTTATTAACGGTGTTCGGGTGAAGTTGGGCCTTTCACACTGTCAGTCTTTGCTTTTTCCGCAACGTTATGAGGTGCAGCAGTACTGTCGGCATCAGCATGAGCTTCAGGAACAGCATGAACAGTGTTTGCACTTCCGGGCTGGTCTTCCGAATATCTTTCAGTTCCTTCTTCCAGTTTCAGTGCTCCCAAATTTCCTCCGGGCTGAATTTTTTTACAGCTCATTACGGTACCGGCCAGCAACACTCCTAAAATAATTTTTTTCATTCTGAAATTTTTGATTGCCCAAAAGTAAGAAATGTTGGCATTCCCACAAAGAAAAACACTGATTTTTAAAGTGATTTTAAAATAATTTTCCCCTTTTGGCTTTGGGTGAAAATCAGATAAGTGTTTCCGCCGTCAGAAATTTTGTATTTTTTTTTGATTTCATCCGGAGCCAGCGGGTAATTTTTGGAAATAATATTGAATTTCTCCCCCTTTTTAATCTGTTTTGATTCTATTATTTCCACTGATAATATTCTACCCGGAAAGTCTTCCAACAAGAGATCAGAAGTATATAAATGAGTATTAGGATGGAGTTTTTTGACGCCTAATTTTTTTGAGATTAAATTAAAGGCTCCGGATTTCAATATCGCATTATTCGGAATATAGAGGAATTTGAGCGGCTCAGAAAATTCGGAAGGTGCACTTTTTTCGTCATTAAAATTGAAGCTGAAAGCCGGTTCGGTGCTTTCAAGGTTATGACAGGATATTTTAACATCCTTTTTTTGTTGTCCGGAGTTTAGGATAACCAACAGTTCTTTTACTTCATTTTTAACGGCGATAATCGTGATTTCTGAAAGGCCCCGCAAAACAGAAATGAGGTAGGAAATGTCAACGAGCGGTGAAAGCTTAATAATGAGTTGTTCTGCAGTATCCAATAATTTTTCCTGAATCTCCAACAGGTTTGGCGAAAGATCCTCGAGCAGGAATTTTTTGTTTTTTTCGTCATCGCGGCGTGCTGGGTCCAGGTAAATGAGATCAAAATTTTCTGTGTTTCTGTTCAAAAATATTTCCAGATTTTCATTGATAAAATGTGCTTTCCGGCCAAGAGTATTCCAGTTGTGCTCAACCGTTTCCAAAAGTTCAGTGTTTTGCTCCACCAAGGTAACTTCCTCAAATTTTTCAGATAAAAAAAAGGCATCGATCCCAAAACCACAGGTAAGATCAAGGAATTTCATCCCTTTCAGGTCTTTGGCTTTAAACAAAGCCGTTGACTGCGAAGAAGCCTGTTCCAGATTCAGATTGGGCGGAAAAACAATATTTTCCTGAAGCAAAAAAGGGAATTTTTTCTCTGCCACTTTTCTGCCCTTGATCTGCTGAACGATTTCCGGCATCGACACTTCAGGGAAAGGGCTTTTCCTCAGTAACAAAGAATGCAAATCGTTGTTGAGATTTGCATTGATATAGTTCTGAATTTCTTTTGTCAGGATTTTTTTCACAACAGTTTTAGTGCGTAAATCAGGAGAAATGTAAATTTCTTATTCATACATTTCGGCCCAGCGCACCGGTTTGATGACCGAAGGGTTATACAATTCGTCCACAGATCTTGTTTTCTCTGTTTTCGGATACAGGTTCACGCCGATTAATTTCAGCTTTCCTTCTTCAACCCATTTCTGCTCTTCAAGTGCATGATCAAAGATGTTTTTCTGAAGCGTTCCGGCTTTCATCAATTCGCTGTAACCTCCCTCCTCTTCCATTTCAAGGAATAATTTCCATGATTTTTCCGCGAACTGCTGCGTGATGTTGTCGATATAATAACTGCCGTTGCCCGCATCATCAAAAACATTGATGATACTTTCGTAAGCCAGCACAATCTGCTGCTTGAAGGAAATCTCTTCGGAAAGAGAATTTGCGCCAACGATTCTGAAATTATTGCAGAAAACTGCGTCTGCACCGCCAATCATCGCTGCGGAAAGCTCCAGTGTGGAGCGGATCAGGTTATTTTCAGCATCATTTGCCGCCTTATTCCGCATAGATGTTTCCGCAAAAATATACGGAATCTCATCAAGTCCAAATTCTTTTGAAAACTGATTGAACAGTAACTTAAAAGCCCTGATTTTAGCGATTTCGAAGAAATAATTTCCGCCGACTGCAAACCTGAAAATGATCTTTTTCTGTACTTCGGCACCGAAAATTTCGGTCAAGTCCTTTGATTTGGCAAGTGCAGTTGCAAGCTGCTGCTGAATGGACGCACCGGAATTCTGGTGAAGTGCTGCATCTATGCAGATATTTCTTTCGAATGATTTTTCCAGCAGTTCTTTGCCTAAATTTTCATGCAGTTCGCCGGTGTCTTCATCAAACACATCGATGAGAGAAAAGTAGCGGTTGTTCTCTTCGACGGAGATGTGTTCGGCAAGGTCTTTATTGTTCACAAAAATCACTTTCTCCTCCAGATTTTCCACATTTTTATCGAGAAGAAATGCAAAAGCCTGATCTTCGAGATTTTCCTGGTAAGCAGAAACCAAATGAGTCGACTCCTCCACTTTCGGAAGATTTTTAAGAGGTCTTTCAACAGCCGCATAGTACGGCTTTACTGTAATTCCTTCCAGATTTTCTTTCATAAGAACAGAAAGGAAATCATCAGTTTTCAATTGTTTCTTAACAAGATTTTCCCAGTCCTGGAGTGAAGTTTTTGTAAACATTTTTAAAATTTGGATTATTTTTTTGAATCTGCTTTCAGATTTGTACTGTCCACGACTAAAATAAAGATTTCTTCGTTGGGTTTTTTCATGAAATAATTTTCGCGTGCATATTTTTCCTTTTCATCTTTGTTGTTCATGAGTTTCTTATAAAATTCATCATTCTTTCTGTACTCTTCCTGATAATAGCTCATCTGCTTTTCGTATTTGCTGATCTCACCGTTCAGTTCATTGATCACGAGGAACGAGGTACTGTCGAAAAAAACCATCCATCCCAAAAAAAGAAAAATGGTGATGAAATATTTATTCAGAATATACTTCTGAAAAAACTTCATTCCTGCAGATTTCGGTTTGATTTCTTTAATGAGTTTTTCGTCCATAGTTAATGTGTTTTTTTGAGCGTGTTGTTGATGACTGTTGAAAGAAAATCAATGGCCACGGTGTTCTGTTTCATATTCGGAACAATCAGGTCGGCTTCGTTTTTTGAAGGCTCTATGAATTCCTGGTGCATCGGTTTTAAAGTCGTTTGGTAACGGTGAAGCACTTCCTGGAGGTCTCGGCCACGTTCCTGCGTGTCGCGGCGGATTCTGCGGATCAGCCTTTCGTCAGAATCGGCGTGTACAAAAACTTTTAAATCATACTCTTTCAATAGTTCCTTATTCGTAAGGACCAGAATTCCTTCCACAATCAGAACATTTCGCGGTTCAATCAAAATATGGTCACCCGTTCTGGAGTGCGTTACAAAAGAATACAAAGGCTGATCGATGGTTTCGCCGTTTTTTAAAGCCCTCACATGACTGATGAGAAGGTCAAAATCGATTGATTTTGGATGGTCATAATTTAAGACTTCGCGTTCAGAAAGCGTAAGCTGCTGATTGTCGTGATAATAATTATCCTGCGACAGCACGTTCACCCCTTCAGTATTCAGTTGTTGCAGTATTTTATTCACCACTGTGGTTTTTCCTGACCCTGTTCCTCCTGCAATTCCGATAACCAGCATATTTTGTTTTTTACAAATATAATATTTTAAGGAATTGAATCTTCTATTTCAACGATGATTTTTGAAGAAATGAGCATTTTAATTAAGTATATTTGTTATAGAAAATGTAACCAATGATCCATAAAAACTATTCCCTAAGGACAGCCTTTCCCGCTTTTTTACTGATGTTCGGGATGATCTCCGCTCAGGAAACAAACCTTGCCAATATCCGCAAACTTACTTTTGGCGGAGACAACGCTGAAGCCTACTTCTCTCCGGACGGTAAAAAACTCACCCTACAGGTAACAAACCCGCTGATCGGTGCACACTGTGATCAGATTTATCTGCTGGATCTTTCTCGGAAAGAGATCGGAACCAAAGATCTGCAACTGGTTTCAACAGGAGAAGGAAGGACCACGTGTTCTTTTTTCATGCCCGACGGAAAACATATCATTTACGCTTCTACGCATGCTGCCAGCAAAGAATGTCCAGCAAAACCTGCTCCCAGAACCGACGGAAAATATCTCTGGCCCGTGTATGCTGAATTTGATATTTATGAAGCCGACCAGAATGGCAAAATCATTAAAAAGTTAACAGATTCACCGGGGTACGATGCCGAGGCAGTAGTCTCTCCAGACGGAAAATACATTGTGTTTACCTCTTCAAGAAGCGGCGACCTCGAACTCTGGAGAATGGATCTTGACGGTAAAAACCTGAAACAGCTCACCTCAGGATTGGGCTACGACGGCGGCGCTTTTTTCTCCCATGATTCAAAGAAGTTGGTTTTCCGTTCTTCGCGTCCGAAAACAGAAAAAGATGTACAAGAATATAAAGCGCTTCTGGCTGAAAATCTTGTCGCACCGACCGAGATGGAAATTTACACGATGAATATCGACGGAAGCGGCCTCAAACAGATTACAAAACTGGGAAAAGCAAATTGGTCACCGTATTTTCATCCTTCTGATAAAAAAATCCTTTTTTCTTCCAACCACCACTCCACCCGTGGATATGATTTCCAGATTTATTCCATTGATATTGACGGTAAAAATTTAAGACAGATTACTTACGAAAGTGAATTCAATGCATTCCCGATGTTTTCTCATGACGGAAAAAAACTGGTTTTTTCCAGCAACAGACAGGCCGGGAAACTCCATGAAACCAACGTTTTTATCGCGGACTGGGTAGAAAATGATGCTAACGAAAATGTATCGGAAGAAAACCTAAGAAATTCCATTGGATACTTGGCATCAGATCAACTGAAAGGCCGTCTCGCTGGAAGCGAAGGTGAAAAAAAAGCAGCAGAATTTATTTCAAAAGCACTGAAAAACTCCGGCCTTAAAACAGAAATTATTCCTTTTGAATACTCCATAAAAATGAATCCGCACGAGGAAAATTCTTCAGTTAAAACAAACGGCAGAAACGTCATCGGATTTTTAGACAACAAAGCCGACAAAACCATCATCATTGGTGCACATTACGACCATCTCGGCCTGAACGAGCACCACAATTCCACATTGATGAATTCTGATGGGCAGATTCACAACGGAGCTGATGACAATGCTTCTGGAACTTCGGCTGTACTTGAACTCGCCAGGATGTTTTCAACAAATAAAACCAAAGAGAAGGCCAACTATGTTTTTGCTTTATTTTCAGGAGAAGAAGACGGGCTCATCGGTTCTAAAAATTTTGCAGAAACCGTAAAAGTGAAATATCCAAATGTTGTTTCGATGATCAATCTGGATATGGTCGGAAGGCTGAACAAAGATAAAGTCCTGCCGGTAGGTGGAATCGGAACGTCGCCAATTTTTGGAGAAATGATTGCGCGTTACAAACCCGCCGGTTATAACTTAGCCATTGACAGTGCCGGTGTAGGACCGAGTGACCACACGAGTTTTTATCTGAAAGATATTCCGGTTCTGTTTCTCTTCACAGGAACACACGCAGATTATCACAAACCGACTGATGATACAGACAAAATCAATTTTGAAGGAGTCAGAAATATTACCGGGTATGTTTTCGGCCTGGCAAACGAACTGGCCAGTATAAAAGAAATTCCTTTCACCAAAACCAAACTCACCCAAAGCAAAGCCATTCCGAAATACAAAGTAACACTCGGAATCATGCCGAGTTATGAAGATACCAAAGACGGATTGCATATTGACGGGGTTTCTGAACACCGGCCTGCATCTGATGCAGGAATTCAGGCTGGTGATATTCTGACCAAAATCGGGAAATGTGAGGTGAAGGAAGTATATTCTTATATGGACTGCCTTTCCAAAGTAAATTCGGGGGATGAAATTCCGGTGACGGTGATCAGAAACGGAAAAGAACTTACGATGAAAGTGAAGTTTTAAACTGTAATATACCAACACAAAAAAGACGCAAATTGCGTCTTTTTTTATACGATCTCGCTTGTTAAACTGCGCGCGATCAGTTTTTCGTGCATGGGTTTCAGAAGTTCGAGGGAACCGGTTTTTACCGTGCATTTGCCTTTGTAGTGGACGAGCAAGGTACACTGTTCAGCCTGTTCCAGGGTATGCCCACAAATTTCGATCAGAGCTGAAATGACATCGTCGAAAGTATTAACGTCATCGTTCCACAGCACCAGTTTGTAAACGTCGTCTTCCTTTTCGAGGAGGGCGACATCTTCTTCATATTCCCGCTGTGGTTTTTCGTAATTTCTTGAATTGTAAATATTGTTGATCATCTGATTCAATCTTTTAGCATATCCGTTTCCGGATCTGGGTTAAAGTTCGCTGATCTCTTCGCTCAGGTCATCGATAATATTGGATTCTTCGTACACCAGCTCAACCAGGTCAACGCTTTTGTTCTGCATTTTCAGAATTTTCACATGATAGTTGTTGATGACAAATTCCTGGTTTTCTTCCGGAATATCTTCCAGTTCATGCAGAATGTATCCTGCAAGCGTGTTGTATTCACTTTCTTCAGACAGCGTGAATTTTTTAGGCAAATGTTCATTGATTTCATCGAGCGGCTGAGTAGCCTGCACCCAGAAAACATTCTCGCCTACTTTGTCAACGATCTTCTCTTCGTCATCTTCTTCATCCTGAATTTCGCCAACAAGTTCTTCCAGAATATCTTCAAGAGTTACGATTCCTTCGGTACCGCCAAATTCATCGATCACAACGGCCAAATGCTGTTTTTTCTGCTGAAAAACCTTCAGCAGGTCTGAAATTTTCTTGCTCCCGACCACAAAAAAGGCTTCCCGCATCAGTTCTTTTAAAACTTCGTGGGTAATTGCACCTTTCCGCTTGATGTATTCTCTGATAATTTCCTTGGCGTAAAAAATTCCGATAATGTTATCAATAGAACCCTGGAAAACAGGAATCCTGGAATAACCACTGTCCATAATCTTACCAATAATCTCTTCGATATCACTGTCGAAATCGATGGAAGCGATATTCTGTCGCGGAACCATAATCTGTTTGGCTGAATGATCTGTAAAATCGAAAGCGTTTTTAATGATCTCGTAGTTTTCTTCCTCGATTTCTCCAGAATCAGCCGACTGTTTCACCAAGAGCTGAAGCTCTTCAGTAGAATGAATTTCATGTTCTGAGGCCGGATGAATTTTCATCAGACGCAGAACAGCACTTGACATCTGGTTCATTGCCCAGATAAAAGGCTTGAAAACGGTATAAAAAACCCTTAACGGCATTGCAATGGCCATTGTAGTGGCTTCCGCTTTCCTGATTGCGATTGATTTAGGAATCAATTCCCCGAACACAATGTGCATCACCGTAATCAACAGAAAACTGATCACAAGGGAGATGGTGGTTACGGTAGCCGGGTCAATGGTAATATTTAAATAGTGGAAAGTATTTTCAATGACATGATGCATGGCACTTTCACCCACCCACCCTAAGGCAAGAGAAGCTAAAGTAATCCCGAGCTGCGTAGCTGAAAGGTACTCATCAAGATGTTTGATGATGTGTTCCGCCTGTTTCGCCATGGCGTTTCCTTCAGCGGCTTTGATCTGGATCTGCGAATAACGGACTTTAACAATTGAGAATTCTGCGGCTACGAAAAAACCATTGAGTAATACGAGGAGAATTGCTAATAAAAGCTTGACTATGTCAGAGTCCATTTAGAGTTTGAATATATTGCTGCAAAGATATATAAAATTAAATAATTACAATATGATAAGCATAAGACTGAAAACAGAATTGGCAAAAATTAATAAATATGGTAACAGTTAATGCAACAAAAAAACACCGGATAAACCGGTGTTTTGTATTGTATTTTTAAAATAATTAAGAATTCTTGAGGGCTTCCGCTCCACCTACAATTTCTAAAATTTCGTTCGTAATCGCTGCCTGACGTGCTTTATTATAAAATATTTTCAGATCACTTCTTAACGCTTCAGCATTATCGGTCGCTTTGTGCATGGCCGTCATTCTTGCTCCGTGCTCAGATGCAACAGAATCAAGAATCGATTTATACACTTGGGTCTTGATGGATTTCGGAATCAATACATTCAGAATTTCTGCCGCGTTCGGCTCGAAAATATAATCGGTGTTTACCGTAGTGGCCGTTTCGGGCAGTGCGATCGGTAAAACCTGTTCAGTTTTCACTTCTTGCGTTGCAGCGTTGATGAATTTATTATACACCACATACACCCTGTCGAATTTCCCTTCTCTGTAATCCTTCATCAGATTTTCAGTGAAATTTGAAACTGTTTCGAAACTCATCGCATCGAAAATCGCGCTCTGGTTGTCGTAAACTGTTCTGGATTTTCTTACAGAGTCGTACACTTTTTTACCCACCGTCAAGATTTCAACTTCATGCTGGGAGTTCCCGATCAAAGTATTGAGTTCCTTGATTACGGACGAGTTAAAAGCACCTGCAAGACCACGGTTTGAAGTCACCACAATGTACAGGACTTTCTTTATCTCCCTTTCGGCGGTGAAGGTCGAAACCCCCTCCAGATCAGTAGATGAACTTACATTCTCTATAATTTCCTGCAGTTTTTCGGAATAAGGTCTCAACATCACAATTGCATCCTGCGCTTTTTTGAGTTTCGCTGCCGAAACCATTTTCATCGCACTCGTAATCTGCATTGTGGAAGAGATAGATGTAATCCGTCCCCGTATTTCCTTTAAATTTGCCATTAATTAAATGGTTTTATTTTGGTTTAAAAATCTGATGGTCTGATGTGCCTTAAAAAGCACATCAAACCTTTCAAATATCATCTTAGTTGTATTTAGAAGCCAATTCTGTAGCGGCCTGCTTCAGAACTCCTGTAATCTGGTCATCAATCTTTCCGGATTTGATGGCTGCCATTGTATCAGGATGCTTTGATCTTAAAAACTCCACGTATTCCTTCTGGAAAGCTTTTACATTTCTGATCGGGATGGTTCTCAAAAGATTTTCAGTTCCTGCGTAAATCATAGCCACCTGAGAATCTACAGGAAGCGGTGAATTTACCGGCTGCTTCAAAATTTCTACGTTTCTTTCCCCTTTAGAAATTACGCCAAGTGTTGTAGCATCAAGGTCAGAACCGAATTTAGCAAATGCTTCTAGTTCCTTGTACTGAGCCTGATCAAGCTTAAGCGTTCCTGAAACTTTTTTCATGGATTTAATCTGAGCGTTACCTCCAACTCTGGATACAGAAATACCTACGTTGATGGCAGGACGTACTCCGGAGTTAAACAAATCTGTTTCAAGGAAAATCTGTCCGTCGGTAATAGAAATTACGTTCGTTGGGATATAAGCAGAAACGTCACCTGCCTGAGTTTCGATAATTGGAAGCGCAGTTAAAGAACCGCCCCCTTTTACAATTGGTCTTAAAGAATCCGGTAAATCATTCATCTGAGATGCAATCGTGTCATCTTTGATCACTTTTGCAGCTCTCTCCAACAATCTGGAGTGAAGATAGAAAACGTCTCCTGGATACGCTTCACGGCCCGGTGGTCTTCTCAACAAAAGAGAAAGTTCACGGTAAGCAACCGCCTGTTTTGATAAATCATCATAAATGATCAAAGCCGGTCTGCCTGTGTCACGGAAAAATTCTCCGATTGAAGCTCCCGCCATTGGCGCGTACACCTGCATTGGAGTCGGGTCGGAAGCGTTAGCAGCTACCACAACGGTATATGCCAAAGCTCCTTTATCTTCAAGTGTTTTTACAATTTGTGCCACAGTGGAAGCTTTTTGCCCAACTGCAACGTATATACAGAATACAGGCTCGCCTGCATCATAAAATTCTCTTTGGTTCAGAATCGTATCAATCGCAACCGTAGTTTTACCGGTCTGACGGTCACCAATGATCAACTCTCTCTGTCCTCTTCCAACAGGAATCATGGAATCGATGGCAACGATACCCGTTTGAAGCGGTTCGTTTACCGGCTGACGGAAAATTACTCCCGGCGCTTTTCTTTCCAAAGGCATTTCAAAAAGTTCACCTGCAATCGGTCCTTTACCGTCGATAGGGTTACCCAAGGTATCCACTACTCTACCCAACATTCCTTCCCCAACTTTGATCGAGGAAATTCGGTTGGTTCTGTTTACTGTATCACCTTCTTTTACCAGTTTGGATTCTCCAAGAAGTGCAACACCAACGTTGTCCTCTGCAAGATTCAAAACGATTCCTTCAATACCGCCTTCGAATTTTACCAATTCACCGTACTGAACATTTTCCAAACCGTATACTAGAGCGATACCATCACCGATGGTTAAAACAGTTCCCACTTCTTCTACATTTGACTGCGTGTCGAAATTGGCTAACTGTTGTTTAAGGATTGCAGATACTTCTGCCGGATTTATTTCTGCCATTTTATGGTTGTTTTTGTCTTAATTTAATTGAAATTCTTTTTTAAGCTGCGTCAGTTTGGACCGTACCGAAGCATCAATCTGCTGGTCACCGACTCTTAAAACATATCCTCCTAAAATTTTAGGGTTGATGATGGTTTTCACGTCAAATTTATTGTCGTGGTTCACCAGGGAAGAAGATTTCAGAATATTCTGGATATTTCCTTCAGACAGTGATGATGCGGAAGTTAAGGTGATTCGCTGAACCCCGTTAATATCCTCCACTTTATTGATGAATTCCTGAGCAATATTCTGCATTTGGCTTTCGCGACCCTGTTTGATGACCAACTGGATCATGTTCTGAGCTATGGGTGAAAAGCTTCTAAAGATCTCCATCGCGATGCTGATCTTCTTCTTTGTATCGATTACCGGGGAAGCGAAAAAATTCTGCAGTTCCTTGGATTTTTCAATGGTTTTCACAATATCAGCCATTTCACTGTACACAGAATCGGTTTTCCCGGATTCCTGAGTGAAATTAAGCAGACCCTGCGCGTATCTTTTTGCTACTTTACTTGTAAGCATTTAGTTCAAATTAGATTTGTTAAGAATATTCTCTACCAAAGCATTTTGAGCACCGTCGTTATCAAGCTTCTGTCTCAGGATGGATTCTGCGATGCTTACCGACAAAGAACCGATTTGGTTTTTAATATCGGACATTGCAGCAGATTTTTCAGCCTGAATGGCCTGTCTTGCCTGCGCAATCATTTTGTCGCCTTCAACTTTTGCAAGATCTTTCGCTTCACCAACAATTCTGTCCTTGATTTCCCGTGCTTCTTTCAGGATATTATCGCGCTCTACTTTCGCTTCACGGATAATATTCTCATTTTCGGCTTTCAGGTTTAAAACTTCCTGCTTAGCAAGTTTGGCCTGATTCAGGGAATCAACGATGGTTACTTCTCTCTCGTTAACAGCATCCATGATCGGCTTCCAGGCGAACTTTCTCAGAACAAAAAGCAAGACCAAAAAGATCACCGTCTGAATGATGAATAAACCTGATGAAAAATTTTCTAATAATCCCATAAGAGTTATAATAAAATATTGTAATTAATTTTTAATTTTTTAAAAAATCACCTGCCGTAACCAACCGTTCCCGGCAAGTGATATTGTTTTGCAGCTTCTTAGTTTACTGCAAACAATGCAGCAAAAGCAACTCCTTCTACAAGGGCTGCAGCGATCAACATCGCCGTTTGAAGTTTACCAGCTTGTTCTGGTTGTCTAGCCATACCTTCCAAGGCAGCAGCACCGATTTTACCGATACCGATTCCTGTTCCGATTACTACTAAACCTGCACCGATGATTTTTGGCATTTCTTGCATAATATATAATTTTAAAAAATTAGTTCTGTTTAATGAAGTTCAACTTGAACTTGTTTCTTTTTACTTAGCTCTTTCTACTTGGCTCTCAATTAATGATGAGCTTCTTCGTGGTGATGTTCCTCATTCGCCATTCCAAAATATACTGCTGAAAGCATGGTGAAGATATACGCCTGTAAAAACGCGACCAGCACTTCCAGTAAATACAGAACGAAGGTCAGGAATGGGAAAGCCACTCCAGCGATCACATTCTGGAAATAATAGATGAGTGCAATTAAGCTCATGATGATGATGTGCCCTGCCGACATGTTTGCAAACAAACGGATAAGGAGGGAAAAAGGCTTGATGAATACCCCGATAATTTCAATAGGCATCATGACGATCTTCATTGGCCAAGGCAATCCCGGCATCCAGAAAATGTGCTGCCAGTAATTTTTATTTGCTGTAAACTGGGTCACAAAAAAGGTGATTGTGGCCAGCGCAAGGGTAATGGCGATGTTTCCGGTCACATTAATTCCGAAGGGCATCAATCCGAAAATATTCAGGAAAAGGATAAAGAAAAATACGGTTAACAAATAACCCATGTATTTTTTGTATTTGGGGCCGATGTTCGGCTTTGCAATTTCATCTCTCACAAAAAGCACCAAGGGTTCGAGGAGTTTCCCCGCTCCCGTAGGAACCAGCGATTTTTTATAGTTTCTGGCCATGGAACCGAAGATCCATATCATCAGTAATCCTGTCAGGATGATCATCAGCACACTTTTGGTGATGGAAAGGTCCAGAACTTTTTCGTTTTCAGCGTGACCGTCTTTGTTCAGCTGAAGTGTTCCGTTTGCGTCAGTTTTTAAGATCTTCTCATGGTAAAGTGCGTAATGAGCACCTTTGCTTTCAATCACATTATATTTTGTACCATGCGCATCTTTCATTTCTGCACCGTGGTGAAATTCAGAACTCATGAAAGAATGAAAACCGTTGGCTTGATCGTAAAACATCACAGGAAGCGGAAATCCGATGTGTTTTTCGGTACCGTCGGCATTTTTTGCCACCATGATATCAAAGCTGTGCCCATCAAGAAGGTGATGATCGATAAAACTTTTATTTTCAGTTTTAATTTTTTCCTGCTCTGAAACGGGTGCCGAAATTTCTGTTCCGTTGGCATGCTCAGCAGTAACCGCAGTTCCGTGCTGTGCGAACGATGTAGAAAATGTCGATAAAAATCCTATTAGAAGTACTACTCTTTTCAGCATTGAGATATCTTGTTTTAAAGTTTTGCAAAAATAGAACAAATAATCATAATATAAAAATCAATTTTTACTGATATTTTTCATCTTTTGGGCTTTCTTGGGCATCTTCCCGCTGGATCAGTTTCACCGAATACAGCGTCTCGATGACCAGTGAAATCAGGTAAGGAATGATAAAATGAACCTTATAGTTCGGGACTTCGCTCAAATTAAGCTTTTTCATAATCAGAAACATGATCATGAGCTTAAACATGACCAGTCCCATAAAGGCAAAACCGATGTAAGTGGGATAGATTTTTTTGATAAGCGAGAGGATGGTAATCACCATCGTGAAAAGCACCGTAAGAAAGAGGTAATATTTGATAAAAGTGGTCTCAAAACCGATTTCCAATATCTGCCAGATCCCAAAGTGGACAAAAAACATGACAAAATAAAGGATGATATAAAGGGTGGTATTTTTCATTTTCATAGCGGTGCGTTTATTTTTAAGAAGAAGTTCCGGAGCCTCCATTTTTTGGGGCTGTATTTTTTGGCAAAGCAGGTTGGTCCTCGCCCTGCACTTTTTTCAGCTGCCGCAGCAGGCTGTAAAAAGCCAGTCCCATCCCCAGAAAGCCGATGCCTATGGTTAAAAGGTTGCTGTCGATTTCAAAGTAGTCGTTCAGCTTTTTTCCGCCCCAGAACGAAAGTCCCATCGTTGCAAGCAACTGAAAAACAATTGCGGAATACACGCCGTACTGTCGAAGGCCGTTTTTCGCAAACTTTTTTTCGTCTTCCTGACTGAAATCCTGCTCTTCAGTGTTTTTTTCGGGCATCTTAATATTTTCACAAAGATATGTTTTTTGCAGGTTTGATTAAAGATGATTGAGGTGCTGATGAAGTAAAATACAACAAAATGAATTTAAAAAATAAAAAATCCTTATTTTTGCAGATCATTACTAAAAAATTATGTTCAACAGTTTACAGGATAAGTTAGATAAAGCGCTTCACAACATCTCAGGGCGCGGGAAAATCACCGAAATCAATATTGCGGAAACGGTAAAGGAAATCCGCCGTGCACTTGTTGACGCCGATGTGAATTACAAGGTGGCGAAAGATTTGACCAAAAGGGTTCAGGATAAAGCTTTGGGACAGAATGTTCTCACCAGTCTGACGCCGGGACAGCTCATGACGAAAATCGTTCACGACGAACTGGTAGATCTGATGGGCGGAACGCATGAAGGCATCAATCTTTCGGGAAAACCGAGCGTTATTCTTATCGCGGGACTTCAGGGTTCTGGAAAGACTACTTTTTCCGGAAAACTCGCAAATTATCTAAAACAGAAAAAAAATAAAAAACCTTTACTGGTAGCCTGCGACGTTTACAGACCGGCCGCAATTGAACAGCTGAAAATCCTCGGCCAACAGACCGGAATTCCTGTCTATACCGAAGAGGGCGCTTTAAACCCTTCCTCGATCGCTGAAAATGCGGTGAAATTCGCAAAAGAAAACGGCCACGATGTCGTGATTGTGGATACAGCCGGACGTTTGGCGATTGATGAGCAGATGATGAATGAGATCAAATCGGTTCATTATTTCATCAAACCCGATGAAACGCTTTTTGTGGTCGATTCAATGACCGGTCAGGATGCCGTGAATACTGCAAAAACCTTCAACGAGGCTTTGAATTTCGATGGCGTTGTTTTGACAAAACTTGACGGTGATACAAGAGGTGGAGCGGCTTTAACGATCCGTTCGGTGGTTGAAAAACCGATTAAATTCATTTCGACCGGGGAAAAAATGGAAGCGCTGGACGTTTTCTATCCGGAAAGAATGGCAGACCGGATCCTCGGAATGGGAGATGTTGTTTCTTTGGTTGAAAGAGCTCAGGAACAGTTTGATGAAGAGGAAGCCAAAAAACTCCATAAAAAAATTGCCAAAAATGAGTTCGGTTTCGATGATTTCCTGAAACAGATCAACCAGATCAAAAAAATGGGAAATATGAAGGATCTGATGGGCATGATTCCCGGAGTTGGAAAAGCCATGAAAGACGTGGACATTCAGGACGATGCCTTTAAACATATTGAAGCCATTATTTATTCGATGACTCCGGATGAAAGAAGAAGACCTTCGATCATCAATACCCAGCGAAAAAGCAGGATTGCCAAAGGCGCCGGTAGAAAAATTGAAGACGTGAACGCGCTGATGAAACAGTTTGAACAGATGGGCAAAATGATGAAAATGATGCAGGGACCTCAGGGAAAACAGATGATGGAGATGATGAGCAAAGGAATGCCGAAAGTTCCGGGAATGGGCGGTAACCTTTTCGGAAAATAAAATTTGAGAAATTATACTTAATTAAAAATCCCGAATCAATTGATCCGGGATTTTTTTATAATCTCTGAGACATAATCTCGTCATTTCAAACCAAGGAACTAGAAAGTATATCCCAAACCTATCTGCAAATAACTCATTGTTGTTTTTGAATCCGAAGCAGAACTTTCTTCTAAATTGCTTAGGCCGATGTTATATCTTGCTTCTGCAAAAAGTCCTTTGTAGAAGGTATATTGTCCGCCTACGTGCACCCCAAAATTGGTTGACTTCATATTCTCCTCCAATGATTTTTCCATTTCATTCTCCAATGCAGTAAACTCACCTTCGATTTCTGAAATAAACTCAGCCGGGATATTGGTATCTTTAATAGACATTTCCACTTTTGTAGAAGTGCGGAATCCAACAAAAGGTCCTGCCGAAAGCGAGAACGAAGGGGTTACATAATACTTCGCTGAGACCGGAATTAGAATTTGGTTTACGGCAATATCAGTGTCCAAAGTAAAATTTAGAGTTCCATCGTCATAACCTCCTGTCATTTTTCCACCTAAACTCGCATATTGAACATCTGCCTGTAAAGCAAATTTCTCGTTAAGTTTATGTTCTACAAACCCACCTACATAGTACCCAGAACGGGATTTCAGATTCATGTCGATTCCTTCGAATTCACTCATTTCATCAGATGCGAATGAAGAACTGGCATAACCTGCCTTCAGTCCATAAGTGGTTTGTGCAGAAGCTGCAGTGCAAAACAGCAGAGATGCTGCGATCCATAAATTTTTCATAGTTTTAATTTTTAATTGGCTAAAATACTGTTAATTAATGTTAAAAAACAAGAAATTAATAAAAAAAATCCCGCGTAATAGCGGGATTTTTAATAAAATTCAGATTATTTGCTGAATTTGTACGCTAATCCAATCTGGAATACGTTATTTTTAGACGCTTCATCATTTGGGTTATCTTTGATGATGCCTGTAATTCCTGAAACATATCTTGCGTTAATACCGAAGTTAGGGGTGAAAAAATATCCTAATCCCAATCCGATACCAAAATCGAATGAGTTCAAATCATCTTTAAGATCAACACTTTCACCTTCTCCTTTTAATTTACCGCTCATTAAGAAGCTGAATTCCGGTCCTGCTTCAAAATAAAATTTAGGAGTTGCGTTATACTGGAACATCACGGGAACAGAAATATAATCAAGATTCATGTCTACTTCCACTACGCCGTCATACTTTGCTCCTTTTCCGCTGTAAATAATTTCAGGCTGAATGCTGAAGCTCGCAGCTAGCGGCGCGTTCATAAATACACCACCGTTGAAACCTATTTTAGATTTGGATTGGGCAAAGTTTGATACTGAAGAAACGTTAACCCCGGCTTTCAAACCAAAAGTCTGAGCGTTCACAGCTCCAAAAAGTGTCAAAGCACCTACTAAAAATAATTTTTTCATGTTTATTGTTTTTTAAATTAAACGAGCGCAAAATTAAAAATAAGGATGAATTGTACAAAAACCTTGGAAATGATTTTTATCATAAAAAAATCCTGCATTGCTGCAGGATTTAGTGTTTTTATTTGAACTTTGATTAGAAAGAGTAACCAATTCCTAATGAACCTGTTGGTAAAACTCCGCTTGCTTTAAGGTTATCACCATAAAAAGTTTCATCAGCTGCGTTGTTCCACTTATATTTGAAAGATTTGTAAGAAGCACCCAAGTTGATGTCCAATGTAATACCTGAATCAAAAATCCACTGGTAACCTGCTCTTAAACCACCCCCGATTGCTGAGATATCGGCTTCAGCTGACTGGGTTTCAGTTGGCATTGAGGGATCCATACTAAAAGAAAAGGAATTTTCAATTTTCACTTTTCCTGCTGTATAATCTGCCACTGCGGCACCATAGAAACCGGTCATGGCCTCATCAAAATAGTAACGTCCCTGTAAACCTCCGCCATAAGTGGTGTATTTGTTACTCCCGAACTTAAAGCCTCCGTAACCAGCGCCGATAACGCCGGAAAAATTATCTCCCAATTTGTGTTCGAAGGTAATAAGGTCAGAACCTCCTAACAATGCCGCTGGATTAACCTTGATTGAATTTTCCTGGGCGTTTACCGCTCCAAACAGTGCCAAAGCACCCACCAATAATAATTTTTTCATGTTTTATATTTTAGTTAAAAAAGTTTTCAGTTATGGTTATTATCATACACTGCCCAATTATAATTGCATTTTTAAAAGAGCAGATGAATTGTAAAAAGTTTTTAAAATTTATAGGAAATCCCTATTTTTCCGCCGTTAAAGACGCCTCCTGCATTGGCTTCAGCATTGATGCCGAAATTATTGCTGAAATAATATCGACCGCCCACCTGTGCTGAAACTCCGGGTTCCGACTTGTAAGGATCATGGTAATTAGGATTGTTCGGATGATCGAAATTGAAGGAATTGAATCCCACTGTTAAACCGGCATAAAAATCAAAGTTATCGGGTATGCTCATCAGCGTATTGAAGTGGTAGTTTCCGTTTACTCCTACACCGAGCCATCTGCCACGGGTATCATTGTCGTAATCTTTATCTCCAAAACGCGCTTCAATACCTACGGTTACATCTTTATATACACCATAATCCAAACCGGCATACAAACCTACATTTTCTGCATAACGGTGAGGCAGAGCCAGACCCGCATTCAACTGCAAATCTCCTTTCTGGACACGCTGCCCAAAAAACGTTGCAGAAATCATTACTGCCGCTGAAATTATTATTTTCTTCATATTCATTGTTGTGCGACAAATATAAAATTATTAATCTAATTAACAAATTATTAACTAAATTTTTAAAAATAATTCGTTAAACCCCTTTTAATAGTATAAATAGAACAATATTTCGTTGAAGTGTATATGTGAACAACTACTCTTCGCGCTGTCGTTTTTCTTCATTTCCATAGGCATTGATGATTTTCCGCACTACAGGATGACGTACCACATCTTCATCGGTTAAATGTACAAATCCGATTTCTTTCACATCTTTCAGGATACGCATGGCTTCTTTTAAACCGGATTTCTGGCGGAGCGGCAAATCTACCTGACTCGGATCACCGGTAATGATGAACTTGGCGTTCATTCCCATTCTGGTAAGAAACATTTTCATCTGCAGATGCGTCGTATTTTGGGCTTCATCCAGAATCACAAAAGCTTCGTCAAGTGTGCGTCCGCGCATAAAAGCCAGTGGCGCGACTTCAATTACTTTTTTTTCGATATAACCTTCCAGTTTTTCGTGCGGGATCATATCCCGAAGCGCATCATAAAGCGGTTGTAAGTAAGGATCGAGTTTTTCCTTTAAATCTCCGGGTAAAAATCCGAGGCTTTCGCCGGCTTCTACGGCGGGCCTTGTAAGTATAATTCTCTTCACTTCTTTATCGCGGAGTGCTCTTGCTGCCAAAGCAACGCTTGTGTATGTTTTCCCTGTTCCCGCAGGACCAATTGCAAAAACCATATCCTTAACCTCGGACTCTTTTACCAGTTTTTTAAGATTTGTGGTTTTGGCTTTGATCACTTTACCGTTCACGCCTTTAACAATGATATCCTGATCAAAAACGAGCTGTTTTTCGGTTTCATCTTTTAAATTGAGTATATTCTCTATATCTTTTAAAGTAATGGAATTGTTTTTCGAAATAAACCCGACGATATCATCCAGCTTCTGCTCCATAATATCTAAAGCTTCGCGGTTGCCCATGGCAAAAACAAAGTGGTCTCGTCCGGTAATTTTTAAGGTCGGAAAGCTGGATTTCAGCACATTGAAAAACTGATTGTTCACTCCGTAGAAAGTCTTAATGTCGATCCCGGAAATTTCATAGTTGACTTCAAACATCTATTAATTGTTTTGTTTAGAATATTTTTTAAAAATATAATTTTTATTTCAGATACCAAGTTTAATTTTATGCAATGGTGCAGAAAATATTTTTTTAATTTAAATTTGCCCTCTCACGGTTATATTTCAATGTCAGTTATCACATTTACTTCAGATTATGGTTTGGTAGATCACAGAGTGGCTTCTGTGAAAGGCAGGATCCTGAGCCTGAAAGAAGACATCAGACTGGTCGATATTTCACACGAAATACAGGCATACAATCTACTGCAGACCGCTTATATCGTTCGGAATTCCTATTCGTTTTTCCCGAAAGACACGGTTCATATTATATCGGTCGACAGTTTTTATACGAAAGAAAGGAAAAGCATCATTTACAAAGCCAACGGCCATTATTTTATCGCAGCAGACAATGGAGTACTGAGTCTTATTTTCTACGACATCCAGCCCGAAGCGGTTTACGAAATTACGCTCAACAACCGTTTTGATGATGAAGTGAGTTTTACCTCCACCGATATTTTTGCTCCGGCGGCAGTTCATCTTCAGAACGGCGGACTTCCTGAAGTGATCGGAAGGAAATTCAAGAATCCCAAACAGCTTTCTTTCCCGAGGCCCGTTTTCAATGAAAATGAAAATATGATTATCGGCGAAGTGATGTTTATTGATAATTTCGGGAATGTAGTTTCCAACATCCACAAAAAATTCTTTGAAAAAAACGGAGTGAACTTTGAAAATTTCATTGTAAAATTCAGAAATCTTGCTTTGACAAAAATTTACGGCCAGTATACCGACGTGGTGACAGACTGGAAACTTGAACCGGAGTCCCACGGCAAATCTGCAGCAATTTTCAATGACGCAGATCTTTTAGAACTTACGATTTACAAAGGAAATATTAACAACGGCGCTAAATCGCTTTTCGGGCTCAGCGTAGGTGAAAAAATCTATGTGGAATTTGCCTGATTATACTATTCTCAAAAAATGTTCAATTTTTTATATATTTGTGAAAATCTAAAAATTAAAAATGGCAGAATATAAATTACTACTTCCTTCCATGGGTGAAGGCGTGATGGAAGCGACAATTATCAGTTGGATGTTCAGTGAAGGAGATACGGTTAAAGAAGACGATTCCGTTGTGGAAATTGCTACAGATAAAGTTGATTCCGACGTTCCGACACCGGTTTCGGGGAAAATCATCAAAATTCTGAAGCAAAAAGATGATGTCGCAAAAATTGGCGAGGCCATTGCCATTCTTGAAGTTGGAGGTGAAGGTGAAGCAGTTGCAGAACAGTCTCAACAACCAAAAACTGCCGAAGAGGTAAAAACAGACATCCCTCAGCTTTCGGAGGCTGACGTAAAAGAACTTGAAAAACCCGTAGTAGCATCAGCTGGTCAGGAATTTTCGGGAGATTTGTATTTATCGCCATTGGTGAAAAATATCGCACAGCAGGAAAATATTTCCGAAAGTGAGCTTAAATCCATCAAAGGAAGCGGTATCGAAGGTAGAATCACAAAAGAAGATATCCTGGCTTATGTTTCCAACAGAGGTATCGTTACCAGCGAAGCGAAGCAAACTGTTTCAGCTCCTCAGGCAGCTGCTCCTGCAGCTCCGCAACCTGCGGCACCGGTTTCTGCACCAATTGCAGTTGGCGCGGGCGACGAAGTGATCCAAATGGACCGCGTTCGTAAAATCATCGCCGATGCGATGGTGAATTCAAAAAGAACTTCTCCGCACGTAACTTCGTTCATTGAGTCTGATGTGACAAACGTTGTGAAATGGAGAACCAAACACAAAGATGCTTTCGAAAAACGCGAAGGTGAAAAACTGACTTATATGCCGATCTTCGTGAAGGCCATTGTAAAAGCGATTCAGGATTTCCCGATGATCAACGTTTCTGTAGACGGCGATAAAATCATCAAAAAGAAAAATATCAATATCGGAATGGCAACGGCCCTTCCGGACGGTAACTTAATTGTTCCGGTGATTAAAAATGCCGACCAACTTTCCCTTTCCGGACTTGCTAAAGCGATTAACGATCTTGCTTACCGCGCGCGAAACAAAAAACTGAGACCGGAAGACACTCAGGGCGCCACCTACACGATTTCGAATGTCGGTGGTTTTGGGAATCTAATGGGAACACCAATTATTCCTCAACCACAAGTTGCTATTTTAGCGGTCGGTGCCATTGTAAAAAAACCGGCGGTTCTGGAGACAAAAGACGGCGACGTTATTGCAATCCGCCATTTAATGTTCATGTCTCATTCTTACGATCACCGTGTGGTAGACGGTTCACTTGGTGGAATGTTCCTGAAACACGTTCACGATTACCTGCAGAACTGGGATCTGGATACCGAAATATAGAAATAAATGATGATGAACCTCCGGAAATTCCGGAGGTTTTGTTTTGAGAAATGTATTGGTTTATCTTTCTTTTTCGGCGGCGGCTTCGCCGCCGCCGAAACAATATTCAAGCGTTCAAGTCCATTTTTCTGCAATTCAGGACAGCAAACATCACTATACATTCAATAAAAAACCAACCTAATCCATTAATTACTTGTACATTCTAATTAAAATTTATATTTTTGCACCTCGAAATAAATAACAAATATTTTAACATTATGAACAATTACGAAACTGTTTTCATTTTAACTCCCGTTCTATCTGATGCTCAGGTGGAGGAAGCAGTGAAAAAATTTGAAGATCTGATGACTTCACACAATTGCGAAATCGTTGCCAAAGAAAACTGGGGACTGAAGAAATTAGCGTATCCTATTCAACTGAAAAAGAATGGATTTTACACTTTAATTGAATTTAAAGGTGAAGGAACCGTGGTAGCAGATTTAGAGCTGGCTTTCAAACGTGATGAGCGAATCATCCGTTTCCTGACCACTAAACTGGACAAACACGCAATCGACTATGCAGTTACCAGAAGAACAAAAGTAAAAACTGCAAGAGCTTAATTTTAACCCTCTAAAAAATTACAGAATATGGCAATAGATGATATGGCTAAACAAGCCTCAGCCGGAGGAGAATCAGAAGTAAAATTCCTTACTCCACTTGATATTAATACAAAATCACAGAAAAAATACTGTAGATTCAAAAAATACGGAATTAAGCATGTGGATTATAAAGATGCTGACTTCCTTCTTCAGTTCGTTAACGAACAGGGTAAAATTTTACCTAGAAGATACACCGGAACTTCTTTGAAATACCAGAGAAAAGTTTCTTCAGCAATCAAAAGAGCAAGACATTTGGCTTTGATGCCTTATGTTGCGGATTTATTGAAATAATTATTTAACCCAAATAGTTGTTGGCTGTTTTACAAAAACGCCTAACTTCTAATTAAAAAAGGACAACAACAATGGAAATTATCCTAAAAAAAGATGTAGAGAACTTAGGACTTGAGTTCGATACTGTAAACGTTAAACCAGGTTATGCAAGAAACTTCTTGTTGCCGCAGGGAATTGCTCTTTTAGCAACTCCAAAAAACAAAGCACAGCTAGAAGCTACTTTGGAAGCCAGAAAAGAAGAAGAAGCTCAGCTAATCGCAGATGCCAACGCAATTGTTGAAAAACTGAAGAAAACTTCCATCACCATCGCTACAAAAGTGGGTTCCGGAGATAAATTGTTCGGATCCATCAACAACGCTAATCTTTCCGAAGAATTGGCTAAAGCAGGTGTTGCTGTTGATAAAAAATACATCAAGATTCCTGGGAACACGATCAAGAGAACAGGTAAAGTTGAGGCCATTATCAGACTTCACAGACATGTTGAATACAATTACGCATTCGACATCGTTTCTGACGCTCCACCGGCGCCGGCAGCTCCTAAACCGGCTCCTGCCCCTAAAAAAGTAGAGGAAACTCCTGCTGAAGAAGCATAAGGAAAATTTCTTTTCAATACAGAACCACTCTAATTTTTAGAGTGGTTTTTTATTTTCTGCCTCTGAACTCTGCCATCGTATCATAGATACCGAAGACATGATCCATCACCCAGTCAAAGGCCGGAAGCGGTAAAATTCCCTGCGAGAGTCTGATGAACCAGTAAGGCAATGGCATAGCGAGCATTTTTCTTTCGCTTTCAATGGCTTTGATGATTCTTTCAGCAGTGCTTTCGGGCTCCAGAATCGGAAGCAGTTTCGATTTCACCCCATCAAACATGCCGGTGTTGATGAAAAAAGGCATAATCGTGGTAACGGAAACCCTTTTTCCCAGTTGTTCCATTTCCAGCCGCAGACTGTCACTCCAGCCGGTCACCGCCCATTTTGAAGCGGCATATACTGCCATTTTCGGGTTCGAGATCAATCCTGCAGAAGAAGCGATGTTGCACACCGAACCGCAGTCGGTCTTCATCATTTCCGGCAGAAACTCCAGACAGATGTGCATGGGAGCATTTGCATTCACGAGCATGCTTTTGGAGATGTCATCATGGCTGTGTTCATGAAAATATTTGCCGACAACGATTCCTGCATTGTTGATAAGGATATCAATCTTTCCGGCTTCAGTTCTCGTTTTTTGCGCGGTGATGCGGACTTCATCTACATTCATTACATCCACGGTAAAAGCAATCACCTGAATTCCGAAACCTGAAAACTCATTTTTCAGCAATGCGAGTCCTTCTTCGTTCCGGTCCCAGATCACGAGGCACCGGACTCCTCTTTCCAGCGATTTTCTCGCCATTATTTTTCCGATTCCCGATGCACCTCCGGTAATGAGCACCGTTTTACCTTTAAAATCCATTTTTGAATGATATCAGTTTTTATGGTTAAATTTGTTCTAAATCAGAAATAAATATAATGAATTTCCACGAAATATTAACCGGACAGAGAGCACTCTTCAGCAGCCAGAAAACAAAGAACCTAAACTTCAGGAAAATGTATCTTGAAAAGCTGAAAACCGTCATCACAGACCATCAGAATCTTCTCTGTGAAGCCATTTACAGTGATTTCGGAAAATCGGAATTCGACACCTTTACCACTGAAATTTCATTCGTATTAAAGGATATCGACTATTATCTGAAAAACCTGAAAAGGTTGGCGGGACCAAAAAAAGTCTGGACCAATCTCGTGAATCAGTTCGCTTCCAGTAAAATTTACACCGAACCTTTGGGATGTACGCTCGTCATCGGTGCATGGAACTATCCTTACCAGCTTTCCCTTTCGCCGGTGGTTGCATCTTTGGCGGCCGGAAACACGTGTATCCTGAAACCGAGTGAAGTGGCGGAACATTCCATGAAAGCCATGGCAAAAATCATCAACGAAAATTTCCCGAAAGACTACCTGCACGTTGTGGAAGGCGGTGTTGAGGAAACGACCGAACTCCTCAAACTGAAATTCGATAAAATATTCTTCACAGGAAGTCCGCGCGTGGGTAAGATTGTTTACGAAGCCGCCGCGAAACACCTCACACCCGTAACGCTGGAACTGGGCGGTAAATCTCCCGCAATTGTAACCTCGCACGCCGATTTTGAAGTGGCCGCAAAACGCATTGTGTGGGGCAAATTTCTGAATGCCGGACAAACCTGCGTGGCTCCTGATTATATTCTGGTGGATGAAAAAGTGAAGGAAAGCTTCCTGGATGCCATGACCCAGTATCTGAAGAAATTCAGCTACACTGCAGACGCGAAACATTATACAAGAATCATCAACACCAGGAATTTCGAAAGGCTCACCAGATTAATTGACCCTGAAAAAGTATATCATGGGGGAAACAGCGATGCGGCCATTCGTTATATTGAGCCTACCCTGCTCCACAATATTTCCTGGGACGATACCGTGATGCAGGAAGAGATCTTCGGACCCATCCTGCCCGTCCTCACCTTTCAGAATTTTAATGAAGCGCTGCTCAGGATTTCGGAACAGGAAAAACCTCTTGCTGCTTATCTTTTTTCCGGAAATGCCGAAGAAAAAGAACTTTTTACGCAGAAAATTTCTTTCGGGGGCGGCTGCATCAATGATGTGATGATGCATCTGAGCAATGACCATCTGCCTTTCGGAGGCGTTGGAAATTCGGGAATGGGGAATTACCACGGCAAATATGGTTTTGAAGCATTTTCGCATCAGAAATCCGTGCTCGACCGGGCAACGTGGGGCGAACCCAATCTCAAATATCCGCCATATACCGATGAGAAACTGAACTGGATTAAACGATTAATGTAATTTTAGAAAGATCTTTTGATCAAAAGCAAGTTGAGTATAAATGCAAAGTAATTTATTTAAAAGCAACCTGTTTTGGAAAAAGAATGGATCATTCATAGAGTGCCTCAGCAAAAACAATACTCCTGAATCTTTCAGGAGCATTTTTTATTTTCAGTTCGCTTAAGAGGCTTTAGGCGCCCATTTGGTAAAGAAATCTTTCACCTTTTGGAGATTGTAACCTTTTTTGCCGTCTTCGAGCACCGCACTGTCCTGCGTGTGGATCAGCTTGCCGTTTTGATCCAGTACCATGAAAACCGGATACCCAAACTTATCTCCAGGATTACCGTATTTTTTAAAGATGGCTTCGTTCTTGTTTTCCGGAGACCAGTTCAGGTGGTAATACACGTAATTCTGGTCTACTGCTTCTTTAAGTTCAGGTGTTTTTTTTACATAATCATTAAATCTCAAACACCAGATACACCAGTTTCCACCGGCCTGAATCATAACGTTCTTGTTTTCTTTTTTTGCAAGAGTCACCATTTCTGCGATTTTCGCTTCTGCATTGTCTTCCGGATGATAAGGCTTCTCCAATTTAGCCATTTCTTCTGCAGCACGTTTCTTCTTTGCTTCGAGTAGTGCAGCACTGTCAGTCTTTGTAGCAACTACAGTATCTGTCGAATTGGTTTCTGTGCTTTTATTGTCGGTTTTCTGTGAACACGCTAAAAAACCGGTGAATATACATCCTGCAACAAACAGGTTCAGACTTTTTCTTTTCATTTGATCGTTATTTTGACTTCGAATATAAGGATTTATTGGTTAGAGGAAAACGAAATTCTCTCCGTTTTATTATTATCACTAAATTAGCGGCTCGTTTATGAATTTTTTATTTAAAATTGTTTCCCTGATCTCACATCTGCCGCTGAAAATACTTTACGTTTTCGCGGATCTTATATTTTTCTTCACTTTCTACGTGTTCGGTTACCGAAAAAAAGTGGTCAGAGAAAATATCAGAAACTCTTTCCCTGACAAAAGCGAGCAAGATCTTCAAAAGATCAGAAAGAATTTCTTTATTAATTTCTCCGATTATCTGGTGGAAACGGTACGGTCTTTCAGCATTTCGCAGCACGAACTCCGGGTTCGGGTGCAGCATCTGAACCGGGAAGTTTTCGAAGAAGCCAAGGAAGAAAAAAAGAACATCATTCTTCTTGCTGGACATGTTTTCAATTGGGAATGGTTCAATGCTTTAGCCCAGATCGTACCGCAGGAACACTGCCATCCTGTTTACCGGAAAGTTAACAACGAATTTTGGGAAAACCAGATTAAGAAAATCCGCAATAGTTACGGGAACGAGGCTTTGGAAGCCAATGACGTCATCAAACATATTTTCCGGAACACCAACGATGGTAATTCCATTTATATGTTCGTAGCCGATCAGACTCCGCATGTGGATCTGGTGGATTTCGGTCTTGAATTCCTGCACCAACGGACTCCGGCATTCATCGGATACGACAAGCTGGCGACGAGAATGGATCTGGTATTTGTATACTGTGAAATGAAAAAGGTAAAACGTGGTTTTTATCAGGTAAATTACCACCGGATCTATCCCGACGGAGAAAAATTCACGCAATTCGAAGTCGTGAAAAAGTTTCATAGACAGCTGGAAAATACCATCAGGAAAAGACCTGATAACTATCTGTGGTCGCACCGCAAGTGGAAAAACGCACACGCCATCAAAACATACAACGACCAATAATTTCGCATTGAAAACTGCAATCGTCATACTGAACTGGAACGGAAAAAACTGGCTGGAAAAATTCCTGCCCAGTGTGACTCAACATTCCGAACAGGCAGAAGTTTACGTCATCGACAATGCGTCGACCGACGATTCTGTTACCTTTCTCCAGCAGCATTTTCCGGAGGTTAAGATTGTAAAAAATATTGAAAACAGAGGATTTGCAGGCGGTTACAATGAAGGATTAAAAAATATAAAAGCCGATATTTACTGTCTCCTGAATTCAGATGTGGAAGTCACCGAAAACTGGCTGAAACCGATTTTCAAAATTTTTGAAAAAGACCAAGATGTTGCAGCTATACAGCCAAAAATACTCGATTACAACCGCAGAAATTTCTTTGAATTTGCCGGCGCAGGTGGTGGCTTTATCGACAATTTGGGTTATCCGTACTGCCGCGGAAGAGTTTTTGAAAATATTGAAGAAGACCACGGTCAGTACAACGATGAAACAGAAATTTTCTGGGCTTCAGGCTGCAGTCTTTTCATCCGTGCTGATGATTTTTGGGCGCAAAAAGGCTTTGACGGAAGGTTTTTCGCGCATCAGGAAGAAATTGACCTTTGTTGGCGGCTCAAAAATTCAGGGAAAAAGATTTTCTATACTGGAAAGTCGACCGTTTATCACGTAGGCGGCGGAACCTTAAACAAACAGAGTTCCGGAAAGACCTTTCTCAACATGCGAAATAATCTTACGATGCTGCTGAAAAACCTTCCGTTCCCGAGATTGATCTGGATTCTGCTTCTGCGGCTCATCCTGGATGCCGGGGCTGCGTTTTATTTCGGATTTAAAATGGGATTTCCTCATTTTTGGGCAGTGCTCCGGGCACATTTCAGTTTTTATGCTCACATCGCGCGAACTTTGAAACTCCGGGGAAAACATCAGATTCCAAATTACTACAATAGTAAATGGCTTATTTTTAAGCACTTTTTATAAGTTTTTTTCTGGATCTTAACCTCGAGATATAAGCAAATAAACACTACATTTATATCAATGAATGCAGATGTATATTTAGCCCTCACCATTATTGCCGTTGTCATTCTGGTCATCGGCTTATTCATCTATTTTTTTCAGCACCGTTTTTTCTTCCAGCCCGAAAAGCTTGCCCCCGATTTCAAATTTGCCTACGAACATTTAAAAGCTGAAGAAAAAACCGTGGAACCTGAGCCCGGTGCAAAAATCAACTATCTCCATTTTATGGTTGATGAACCCAAAGGAGTAGTGATCTATCTGAAAGGAAATACAAAAAGCATCAAAGGATGGGGAAAATTTGCAGTCGATTTCACCAGACTTGGTTACGAAGTGATCATGATGGATTACCGCGGTTTTGGTAAAAGCACAGGAAAGAGAACGATGGAAGCGATGAAAAGAGATTCGCAGTTCATTTATGACATTGTAAAAAAAGAGTTTTCCGAAGAAAAAATTGTCGTATACGGCCGTTCTTTAGGTTCCGGATTTGCAGCGAGGCTGGCTGCAAAAAACAATCCTAGGCTTTTGATTTTAACCTCACCCCTCTATTCGCTGCTGCGGACCATTCACCGCTATCTCCCGTTTATGCCGGCAAAACCGTTTTTAAGGTACAATCTTCCTACTTTTCAGTATCTTAAAAAGGTGCGCTGTCCGATAAAAATTATCCACGGAAGCGACGACAGGCTGGTTCCAATCAGTACTGCGGTGGATTTGTCCGAAATTAATCCGAAACTGACGCGGCTGTATGTGATTTTGGGAGCGGGACACATCAATATCCACCAGTTCGAAGAATACCATCGGGTAATGGAGGAAATATTTAACGAAAGAAAAATATTCATTGATGCCGAAAAAACAAGTTTAAATATCAATCACCGAAATTAATGGCGCGTGTAAGTCGGGCCAATCGATTATCTTTGCTGAAATATAGAAAACTGAATGGAGCTACTTATTATAGTGCTGCTTGTACTGCTTAACGGAATTTTTTCAATGTCTGAAATGGCTCTTGTTTCCTCAAGAAAATTCAAACTTGAGAATGCACAGAAAAAAGGAAGTTTGGGCGCAAAAAAAGCACTGGAACTTTCTGAAAATCCGACCAGATTCCTGTCTACAGTACAGATCGGAATCACGCTTATCGGTATTTTACTCGGGGTTTATTCCGGAGAAAACCTGACCGCTGATTTCCAAAGTTTTCTCAATGGTTTTCCCGCACTTCAGCAGTATTCCGATACTTTATCAACTGCAGGAATCGTGCTTTTTATTACCTATCTCTCCATATTGCTGGGCGAACTGCTTCCGAAAAGAATTGCCATGACGTATCCGGAAACCATCATCACTTTGATCTCCAAACCAATGGACATCCTTTCAAAAATCACGTCTCCGTTTGTCTGGCTGCTCACCACTTCCAACAATTTACTGCTGAAACTGATGGGCATTAAAGGCAAATCCGACAGCATTGTTACAGAGGAAGAAATCAAATCCATCGTGAAAGAAAGCGCACAGGAAGGCGAAATTGAGCAGATCGAACACAATATTGTGGAAAGGGTCTTCGAACTGGGCGACCGGAAAATCAATACCCTTCTTACCCACCGTACGGCGATGGCCTTTCTGAGTATTGATGAAAGTCTGGAAAGCATTGTTGAAAAAATCAAAAAAGAGAAACACACCGCCTATCCCGTAACCCAGGGGAATAATCTGGACGATATTATCGGAATTGTCCTGCTGAAAGATCTTTTTCCTATTGAAGACACTGAAAACTTTGACCTGAAAAAGTATCTCAAACAGCCGATCTTTCTGAATGAAAACTATTTCGCTTATAAGGTTTTGGAACTTTTCAAGATCCAGAAAAACCATTACGGAATCGTGATTGATGAATACGGAAATACAGTCGGAATGGTAACACTTGATGATGTTCTGGATGCGCTCGTAGGCGATACGGCAACCGTCGATAATTTTGATTACCGCATTACCCAGCGCAGCGACAACTCATGGCTCGCCGACGGGCAGGTGCCCATCGTGGAATTCATCAAATATTTCGACCTGACCCATGAATTTGAGAACAAGGACAACTACACCACTCTGGTAGGGTTTTTTCTCAACGAAAATAACCGAGTAACCCAGGTCGGCGATAAAGTGACTGTGGATAACCTGGAACTCGAAATAATCGACAAAGACGGGCAGCGGGTCGATAAAATTCTGATTACGAGAAAAGACAGCAAAGATTAATTAACAGCATGGCAAAGTTGCTTCAATATCTGCAGGAAAAAGTCGTTTTTTTACCGGTAAAGCTGGCAAAAAACTATTCGTATGACTTTTCGCAGGAATTTGAAGAACATCTCTTTCAAACACCGTTTCAGGGGAAGATCAATGCGCTGCATTTCAAGGTGAAAAATCCGAAAGGAGTAATCCTCTATTTTCACGGAAATGCGGGAAATCTGGCCCGTTGGGGAGAAATCACTTCGGAATTTACACGGTTCGGCTATGATGTTTTTGTCATGGATTACCGCGGTTACGGGAAAAGCTCAGGACCGCGGAATGAGGAATATCTTTTTTCGGATGCCCAGTTTTGCTATGCTTTTTTAAAGGAATTATACGGTGAGGAAAACATCATTGTCTATGGCCGGAGTCTGGGCGGTTCTTTCGCCATTAAAATGGCCGCGCAGAATGAACCTCAGAAACTCATTCTGGAATCTACATTTTATAATCTTCAGGACATGGCAAAACGCTGGATTCCTTATTTGGTGACCCAGAAGATTTCACCCAGAATGACCTATCATTTTCAGTCTGATCAGCATATTTTGGATGTCAACTGTCCGGTTTACCATTTTCATGGAGATAAAGATCTGGTAGTTCCTATAAAATCAGGAAAAAAACTGTTTGAAATCCTCGCTGAAAGCAAACCGGAACTCGAGAAAAAATTTATACAGATCAAAGGCGGAAGTCATGATGATTTGGCTAAATTTGACCTTTTTAAAAACGAAATGAATAAAATCCTTTCATGATAGACTTCTGCGCCATCGATTTTGAAACGGCTACCCACGAACGCAACTCCGCCTGCGAAATGGGGATCTGCGTCGTTGAAAACGGAAAAATTGTGAAGACACAGACCTGGCTTATCAAGCCACCCAGTTTTCCCTATTTTCATCCTAGAAATATTGATGTACACGGAATTGTTCCTGAAGACGTGGAGAATTCCCCGACCTTTGACGACATTTGGCATGAAGCTGAAAATCTGATGTACGGAAATCTGATGATTGCACATAATGCCGCTTTTGATGCCGGTGTTCTGCGAAGCTGTCTCGATTATTACGGTTTCTTCAAGCCGAAAATCAATTATCTGTGCAGCATCTCTTTAGCGAAAAAATCATGGAAAAATCTGCCAAAATACGGCCTGAAAAGTCTAGCGGAACAGCACCGAATTTCCTTCAATCACCACCGAGCCGGCGACGATGCGGAAGTTTGTGCAAAAATAGCACTTCTGGCCTTCGAAAAAATGATGATCACGAGAAATGAGGAAGTTCTCGAAGTCATGCACAAAAATCTAAAATTGCTGTAAAAGTTCGTGCTTAATTACTCAACACTTCAGCCACCATGTTGAATTTGGGAATCTGGATCTCCAGATGTTCTTTTGTCAGAAGATTAATACAGTAATAAATACCGTTCATATTTCCGACTCCGGAACGGAGGATGACATTCGAAAAATACTTGAAATTTTCACCCGGCAGAATTTCAGGTGTCAAACCGATAACACCGTCGCCTGAAACCTCTGTAAAACCGAAGCCTACGTCATAAATCAGCCATTTTCTCTTCAATAGCTGTACGGGCATCTCGCCGAGATTCTCAATCGTAATATGATACTTGAAAACGAAACGGTTTTCAGATGGAAAACTGTTCTTGATATCATATTCAGGGAACACAGAAACTTTAATGTCAAAAGTGGTGGTTGAAAACATTTTCAGCGATTTGAGATTGGAAATACAAAAATCCCGCCTTTTCCGGACGGGATGTGATTTATTTTATAAATATCCTATATTTTGGTTACAGCTCAAGGGCTTTTCTTTCGTCGCCACCCATTAAGAAATCAACAGGATTGTCGATTCCTTCTTTTACAGCTACCAGAAAACCTACCGATTCTCTTCCGTCAATAATTCTGTGGTCGTAAGACATGGCCACATACATCATCGGGCGGATCACCACCTGTCCATCTACCGCTACCGGTCTCTGGATGATGTTGTGCATTCCTAAAATTGCCGACTGTGGCGGATTGATGATCGGTGTAGAAAGCATAGAACCGAATACGCCACCGTTTGTGATCGTAAACGTTCCGCCGGTCATTTCATCCACGCTGATGTCACCTTCCCTTACTTTATCGGCAAGAGATTTAATATTGGCTTCAACGCCTCTGAAAGTCATATTTTCAGCATTTCTCAACACCGGAACCAGCAAACCTTTCGGGCCGGAAACCGCGATGGAAATATCGCAGAATTCATAATTGGTCTTGAAATCTCCGTCAATGGATGCATTTACATCCGGATACATCTGAAGTGCTCTTGTCACCGCTTTCGTGAAGAAGGACATAAATCCTAAACCGATGCCATGTTTCTGCGTGAATTCGTCTTTATACTGTTTTCTGATTCTGAAAATTTCAGACATGTCCACTTCATTGAAAGTAGTCAGCATGGCCGTTTCATTTTTCACAGAAACCAGTCTAACCGCTAATTTTCTTCTGAGCATGGAAAGTTTGGTTCTGTTCGAACTTCTTGATCCGCTTGTAGAAGAAGCAGCGCCCATGGCCGGAACAGCAGCCGTTTCAGCGTCCTGTTTCGTAATTCGACCGTCTTTTCCTGATCCTGAAACCTGTGAAGCTTGTACCCCTTTTTCGTCCATGATTTTTTTGGCAGCCGGGGAAGGGGTTCCTGTCGCGTAAGATGCAGCTGCAGGTTTTTCTTCTTTTTTGGCTTCCTCAACAATCGCCGGTTTGTCGACCACTTTCTTTTCAGCCTGCGGTGCTTCAGCATTCTCTGTTTTCGGTGCTTCAGCCGCAGGAGCGGACCCGCTAGGTTTGGCAGCATCCATATCAATGAGGCAAACAACCTGCCCCACCTGAATTACTTCACCTTCCTCGGCTTTCAGGGTAATGATACCGCTCTGCTCTGCCGGAAGTTCAAGCGTTGCTTTATCGGAATCAACTTCAGCAATCGGCTGGTCTTTTTCCACATAATCGCCGTCTTCCACTAACCAGGATGCGATTTCAACTTCGGTGATGGATTCTCCCGGAGAAGGGACTTTCATTTCTAATATTGACATCGTTAATATTTTTGTTTATTATTTTAAATCTTTTAAAAACTGTTCAGGAATAAACTGAATCAGCAGTGGATACTGTTTGCGCTCCAAAACAGTAAATTTCCACTGTTTCATATCTGCTGAAGCCGCCAGGACATCTTTTACGGTATTTATTTCGAAAAATCCAGTCAGGCTGTTATATTTTACATTTTCTGAGCCAAATTCCGCCTTCATTCCGGGTAAAAGATCTTCCGGTTTTACATCAGCACTAAGGAATTTGATCTCAATCTTCTGCGTGTATTTTACCCGAAGATAATTTTTACCGTTAATGACAAAGGGATCATCCAAAACAATCACATTTTCCGGATCGTAGAATTTAAATTCCATTTCCTTTGAATTGAACAGCTGATCCATCATTTCCACCATCTGTTCTTTCGGAACAATTTTCAGGAAATCTTCATTGGCGTATAAATCCAGCGCTTTTTCAAATTTTTTGGCAATGATTAGAGAACTGTAATCCCTGAACTGCATTTCTACTTCCTTTCTCACATTTTGTGCGAAAAAAGAGAGTGAAAAGGTCAGACCCAGAAAAAGAAACAGCTTTTTCATATCATTAAGCGGTTACTGGTCTTTTAGCAGGAGCATCGTCGCGGTCAAAAACACGGTTGATGACGTTATTCTGGTTGCGTTCAAACATTTTATGACTTCCCGGCGCCGGTGAACCACTTGCCACAGGAGAAATGACCTGAATGCCTGTATCTCTGAAATTTCTTAAAATATACGTCCAGGCGCCCATATTTTCAGGTTCTTCCTGAACCCACAACAACGATTTTCGGTTGCTGTATTTGGCGAAAATCTCTTCTATTTTATCGGTCTGGAGCGGGTAAAGCTGCTCAAATCTTACGAGCGCGATATTCTCGCAGTTCAGCTCTTCCTGTTTTGCTAAAAGTTCATAGTAAATCTTGCCCGAACAAAGCACGAGTTTTTCGATTTTTTCAGGATTTGCAGTGGTATCATCAATGATTGGCTGAAACTGCCCGTTTGCGAAATCTTCCAACGGAGAAACCACTTTTGGATGTCTCAAGAGTGATTTAGGAGTCATGACAACCAATGGTTTTCTGAAATTCCATTTCAACTGTCTTCTTAAAAGGTGGAAGTAGTTGGCCGGCGTGGTGGCGTTGGCGACTACGATATTTTCGTTGGCACAAAGTTCCAGGAACCTTTCGAGTCTTGCGGAAGAGTGTTCAGCGCCCTGCCCTTCGAAACCGTGCGGAAGAAGCATGACCAATCCGTTCTGGATTCTCCATTTTTCTTCAGCAGCGACCAAATACTGGTCTATAATAATCTGTGCCCCGTTTACAAAATCCCCAAACTGTGCTTCCCACACAGTAAGGGTATTCGGAGATGCCATTGCATAACCGTAATCAAAGCCCAGAACCCCATATTCGGATAGGTGGGAATTATAAATATCAAAACGGCTTTCACTGATATGTCTTAAAGGAATGTATTCTTCCTCGGTATCTTCTGTTTTTACAACAGCATGACGGTGCGAAAATGTTCCGCGCTCCACATCTTCTCCGGAAATTCTGATATTATTGCCTTCTGCAAGCAGCGTGGCATACGCCAGCCACTCGCCCAGTGCCCAGTCCAGAGAATTTCCTTCGATCATTTTGAGTCGGGATCCGAACAGCCGTGTAATTTTACTGATGAATTTTTTATCTTCCGGTAAAGTGGACATTTTAACTGCAAGTTCCTTTAAAGAAGCAAGATCGAACGAGGTATCCGCAGGAATCTGAACTGCTCCTTTCGCTGAATTTGGAAAATCTTTCCAGTCATCTGACATAAAAAGGTCCATTACATTCTTCTCGATTTCTTTAGATGCATCAAAATCTTCATCCAGTAGCTTCTTGAACTCGGTCTCCATTTTTTTCAGCACCTCATCAGAAACGATTCCTTCCTGAATCAGCTGGTTTTTATAAATTTCTCTCGGATTCGGATGTTTTGAAATGGATTTGTACAGATTAGGCTGGGTAAATCTTGGCTCATCGCCTTCGTTATGGCCATATTTCCGGTAACCCAAAAGGTCAATGTAGACGTCTTTACCGAACTGTGCACGGAAATCAGCCGCAAATCGAATGGAATGAACAACCGCCTCCACATCATCTGCATTTACATGCATTACAGGAGATTCGGTTACTTTAGCAATATCGGTACAGTAGGTGGAAGAACGTGCATCGAGATAATTGGTGGTAAAGGAAACCTGATTGTTTACCACGATATGAACCGTTCCGCCGGTTTTGTAACCTTCGAGCGTCATCATCTGCGCCATTTCGTAAACAATTCCCTGTCCGGCAATCGCACCGTCACCGTGAATCACAATCGGTAGCACTTTTTTGTAGTCTTTATATCGGTCATCCACTTTAGCGCGGCAGATTCCTTCAACCAAAGCGGCAACCGTCTCAAGGTGTGATGGATTTGGTGTGAGATTGATCGATACTTCTTCGCCCGAAGCAGTTTTGATTTTTTTTGAAGAACCCAAATGGTATTTAACGTCACCTGAGAATACATCCTCTTCAAATTCCTTTCCTTCAAATTCAGAGAATATCTGTTTGTAGGATTTCCCGAAAATATTGGTCAGCACATTCAATCTCCCACGGTGGGCCATCCCCAAAACCACTTCATCAACACCCAATTGTGAAGAACGAGTAATCAACTGGTCTAAAGCCGGAATCAAAGATTCACCCCCTTCGAGTGAAAATCTTTTCTGGCCTACGAATTTGGTATGAAGATAATTTTCGAAAGCGACTGCCTGATTGAGTTTTTCTAAGATTTCGGTTTTTTCGTCGGCGCTGAGTTTCGGATGGTTTTCATTGGCGTGAATCCACTCTCTGATGAACTGCTTTTCATCGACATTATTGATGTGCATATATTCCACACCGATGGACTCGCAGTACACTTTTTCGAGATGGTTAATGATTTCCTGCAGTGTTGCAGCACCTGGCATTCCCGTTTCAGTAGCAGAGTTAAATTTCTTATGTAAATCTTCCTGCGAAAGTCCAAAATTTTCGATAGCCAAAGTAGGTTCATAATGCCTTCTTTCTCTTACAGGATTGGTTTTGGTGAAAAGGTGTCCTCTGTGTCGGTATGCATCAATCAGATTCAGGACTTTAAATTCTTTGCGGATATCCTCAGGGATTTGCCCGTTTGAGGCAGCCTGATTGGCAGCCTGAGTAATAGCCGGCACTGGAGTCGATGAGGAACTTCCCTCATTTTCGTCGCCGTAGTTCTCCAAAGCAAAATCAAATCCCTGGAAAAATGCTTTCCAGGAAGGCTCTAAGGAATCGGGATATTTTAAGTATTGTTGATATAAGTCTTCTATTAACTGCGAATGTGCAGCATTCAGGAATGAAAATTTGTCCATTATATACAGATTAACTGTTGTTTTTTATTTAAAAGACAAATTTAGCAAAAAAAAGTGAATTAAGGCGCCCCTGAAATCCCCAAAATTCGTTAAAACATTTAAGAAAAGAAAGCTTCCAAAAGCTACAACTAACGGTAAACCGGAAGCGAAATCTTCATGTTCACTTCTTCACCGGAAACGGGAGGTTCAATAAAGGTCTCCAGCAGCTCTCCGTTTCTCATCGTATCCTTTTTGGCTTTGAGCAACAGTTGCTGAATAGCCCCGATTCTTGCTTCAAAATTTCCTTTGAAATACATCACATAATTCTGTGAGGTATTGATGGTCCGGAAACTGAAATTATTGTCGGAAACACTCTGCCTTTTTGAAACCGGAATTCCATAAAAATAAGAAATTTCCTTATCCTTGAAATTGCCGGCTGCCGTCACCAATACCGGAAGCCCAATCTCGTCTTCTCTTTTGGCAAGATCTGTTGTCATGTAATTGTACACTTTGTTGTGGTTGAGTGCAATATTCCGCAGCAGTGCATCTTTCCCGTTTTTTGTACTGACATTCACGCCGAGAAGCAATTGGCCCTCCTGCTGTTCCACCATCAAAGTATCATATTTGATGTTCGCCACTCGGTTGTCGCGGTCAACTTTGTTCGCCAGGATATTTCCCAGTCCGGCCAGACTCCCGTCCAGATCTTCCACAAAACTGTCTTCGGAAAAAAGATTCAGTGAACGGCTCAGCAAACCCTGTTTCGGAGTATGGACAAACCAGATGACTTTGGTCCTGGTTGGGGAAACCTTTGTAAATTTTAAATTGATTAACGTGGGATTGCCTTTATTATCCTCGAAAAGTTCATATTTCAAAGTACGGTTGAGATTCTGGTACCTGATGAACATTTCGCCGGTCTTACCGGTTTTGGCATCCCGGAAACTCATTGCACTTCCCTGTCCTTCATAAGGCGAATAAAAATCGGCATGCATGGTTTTGGAGGACGAAAAATAGCTGTTCCAGCGGTAAAAATTCTGAAGACTGTTAAACTGCGGGAAAACTTTCTCAACAGGATAATTAATTTCCTTCTCAACGCGGAAACTTTTGCTTTCTTCAACAAAAAAATACATCGAAGCGGCATAGATCCCCAACAAAAGTATGATTCCGATAACCCAGTATTTGATCCAACGCATGCGGCAAAAATAAAACAAAAAAAAAGAGTGACCAATACATTCGGCCACTCGTGGAAATTGAGATTCAGGTATTAATGCGCATCATGATGCTCTTCTTTGGCACTGCATAACCCTACAATCGTATGAAAAGTGTCGTGAAGACCCGCAAGTTCTGTTTTTAATTCGCTTTCCGAAGCGCCTTTTTTAAGGCTTTTGTTCAGTTTTTTGGAATCTTTACACAGTTTGTTAAGTGATTTCTTCACTGCTTTTTTATCACTAACAGTAGCAGGAATTTCAGATTTTCTCCAGTCATTGGCTTTCGCAGCCAGTTCGGCACTTCTGAGTTTCAGAGGCGCAAGATTTCCTTCTTCAGCCGGATGAAAAGTAGCGCTCATTACTTTATGGAATTCTTCCTGTTCTTTCCACTGCTTCGTTTGGGCAGAAGAAAAATTAAAGGCGCAAAATAATACTAGGATAACAGTAAACGTTTTGAGTTTCATTTGATTTGAATTTAAAATTTTAAGGAATTATGGTACCGCGCGGGATGACGGCATTTTTTTTCACCACTACAATTCCGTCTTTAATGGAATGGTTTTCGAAATCACCATCCGGAAGATGTTTTCCGCCGATGATTCTTACATTGTCACCAATGCTGCAGTTTTTGTCGAGAATGGCCTGCTCGATATAACAGTATTTACCGACGCCGACATTGGGAACGCCATTTCGGTCGTTGGCAATGATATCTTTGGTATCCTGATAGTAATCCGCACCCATCATATAGGTATTTAAGAAGGTACTTCCCTTGTCGACACGGCTTCTGTTGCCCACAATGGAATTTTCAATTTTATCGGCCATAATGATACAGCCGTCACCGAAAATCGCTTTGCTGACATATGATCCGAGAATTTTGGAAGGCGGAAGCATTCTAGCTCTTGTATAGATAGGGGCATTGCTGAACAGATTGAATTTCGGAAAATCTTTGGTAAGATCAATATTGGCATCAAAAAAAGAATCAATTGTCCCGATATCGGTCCAGTAACCATCATACTGAAAGCTCAGGGTTTTGTATTTCCCTATTCCGTTCGGAATCAGTTCGCCCCCGAAATCGTCTCCGGGATCCTCGTCAAACATTTTTCGGAGGACATTCCTACTGAATACATAAATTCCCATGGAAGCCAGATACTCTTTTCCTTCGGATCGACTTTTATCAGAAACTTCCGATTTCCAGTCTACAAGAACTTCCGCTGAAGGTTTTTCGATAAATGACGTGATATTTCCTTCGTCATCAGATTTCAGAATTCCGAAACCGGGCGCGTCCTTCGCATTTACCGGAATCGTGGCAATCGTAATATCTCCTTCGTTTTTACAATGGAAATCGATCAATTCGCGGAAATCCATCTGATAGAGCTGATCTCCTGAAAGAATCAGAATATAGTCGTATTCATATTTCGTTAAGTGTTTCATGGACTGGCGAACCGCATCGGCGGTTCCCTGATACCACATTTCATTTTCAACATTCTGTTCCGCCGCCAGAATGTCCACAAAACCTCTGCTGAAAATATCAAAATGATAAGAATTTTTGATATGGGAATTAAGAGAAGCTGAATTAAACTGGGTAAGAACCAGAATCCTGTTGTACCCTGAATTGAGGCAGTTTGATATTGGAATATCAACAAGCCTGTATTTTCCGGCAATCGGAACTGCGGGTTTTGAGCGGGAATAAGTAAGCGGGAACAGCCGGGTTCCACGTCCTCCTCCGAGAACTATAGAGATAACGCTGGGTTTCATATTAATTTTTTTAAGTCAGACTGGCTTTGAAAATATTTCATCGGGAATGCAAAAAGCCTGCTAATTCCTGTATAAACTTACATAATTTTCGGCAGATTTCTCCCAGGAAAAATTAAATTTCATGTTCGATTGCACCAAATTCATCATAAGGTCTTTATTGTGATATATCGATAATGCTCTGTGAATCGCGTGTACGGCATCATCTGCAACCGCAGCTCCGAAATTGATACCGCTACCGCCCGTGGAAATATCTTCAACCGTATCACGCAAACCACCGATATAACGCACAATGGGAACAGTTCCGTAACGCATTGCATACATTTGGTTCAGACCGCAAGGTTCCACCCGCGACGGCATCAACAGAAAATCGGAAGAAGCGTAGATTTTATGAGAAAGATATTCCTTGTAGCCCAAATCAATCGCCAGATTGCTGTAGGTATGGTTCAGTTCCCTTAAACTGTTCTCGATATTTTTGTCTCCGGAACCTAAAATGATGATGTTCAGCGCACCATAAGTCTGCTGAATGCTTTTCCAGATAATTTCCGGAAGCAGATCAGCCCCTTTTTCGCCGGCAAACCTTCCAATAAAACTGAAAAGCGGTAGCTCAGGATTCAGTCCATAATCTTCACAGAGTTCTTTTTTGTTCAGATATTTACCTTTTTGTGCATCTTTTTTACTGAAGTTGAATTCTAAAAATGGGTCGGTTTCCGGATTCCAGACTTCTGTATCAATTCCGTTGATGATCCCATACGCTTTGGCTCCTTCCTGCCTTACCAGGCTCTCAAGTCCGCGGAAGCTGTGAAAAAGTTCATCAAGGTAACCGCCCGAAACCGTATTGAAGGCGTGGCAACATTTGATCATCGAAGCCAAAGGATTGATATACCCGTCCCACTCCAGAAGTCCGCGCCGGGAACCGTCGAACCAAGGGAAGTAAGCAGCCATTTCCCATTTCATCTGTCCCTGGTATTCTCCGTTATGGATGGTTCCTATTGTTTTCACCCCTTTCAGGAAGCTGAATTCGGGACAGTTTTCAACCATAAACGGCACCAAACCGGTATGGTAATCGTGACAATGCAGCACATCAGGACGGATCTGCATCGCAGTAAGCCAATGTAGGACTCCGTGCTGAAATGCTAAAAACTGCTGGCTTTCATCCGAATATCCGTAAGGATTGTCGCGGTCCATAAGTCCCGGAATCTTTACAAGATACAGATCGAAACCCAGAGTTCTGGATCTTTCCTTCATGACCTGAACCTGATAGGTGTGTTGACTTTGGTGAATCCATCCGTCGAAAACGACTTCGAACCCATGCTCCTGCACAAAGGGTTTGTTGTACCATGGCATGATGACGCTTGCCTCTATTCCTTCAATTTTGTTCAGATATTTTGGAAGTGCCCCCACTACATCGGCAAGTCCGCCGACTTTTGCAACAGGATAACATTCCATGGAAAGGTTGAAAATTCTCATATATATTCTTCAGTATTACAGGAAGATGAATTTTGAATCCTGCAGTTTTCTCTTATTTTTTTCTTGGTTTTTTCTTCAGTTCGGGAGCAGATTCTACAGCCGCTTGATCTGACGTATCCTGATTGGGTTTTGCAGCTTCACTTTCCGCGTCTATTGCTTTCGAATCAATTTTGGTTTCCTTTTCCTTGTCAAATATTTTACTCACAGAAACAGTGCTGGGTTTAACAGTGCTTTTCACAGGTTTTGCAAGTGGAACTGGAGTTTTTTTCTTGGCGGGAGTCTTCTTAACAGCCGGCGAAGCTTTTCCCTTGTTGCTTTCAACCGTTCTGGAGTCTATTTTTTGCTCTTTACCTGATTCAAGCGGATAAATTGCAGATGCAGAGGTTACATTATCACTGTCTTTTATTTTTTTCATCACTGTTTTCTGATTTTTCTGTTTCAATACTACTCCGGCCAAAGGCGGCAGTTTAAGAACAATGGAATTCGGGCGGTACATCCATTCTTCATCTTCTTCATCCAATATTTCAGCATTCACACCGCTTCCGCCGTATTTTTCATCATCTGAATTTAGGATTACTTCCCAGTTGGTGCCTTCGTTGATGCCGATTTTATATTCCAGGACGCGCGGAGTAAGATTGAGGACCGTCATCGTAACATCGTTTTCATCTGCTCCCTTCCGTAAATAAATATAGATGGAATTTTCACCGTCGTTTGCTTCCACCCATTCAAAGCCTTCAGGCTTATACTGTTTTTCGTACATGGACGGTTCAGAAACGTAGAGTTTATTCAGATCTTTTACTAAATCCTGCAGACCTTTGTGCACCGAATAATCGAGCAAATGCCAATCCAGCGAGGCGGTGAAATCCCATTCCCGCGTCTGCCCGAATTCACCGCCCATAAAGAGCAGTTTTGCACCGGGAGTCGTGAACATATACGTATACATAGCGCGCAGGTTGGCAAATTTCTGCCATTCGTCGCCCGGCATTTTATAAATCAAACTCGCTTTGCCGTGAACAACTTCATCATGCGACAGTGGCATCATATAATTTTCATTATACATGTACATCGTCGCAAAAGTGAGTTTGTTATGGTGATATTTACGGTTTTCAGGGGCTTCTTTGAAATATTTAAGCGTATCATGCATCCATCCCATCATCCATTTCATTCCGAAACCGATTCCGCCATCATGTACGGGTTTTGTAAGCATCGGGAAGTCGGAACTTTCTTCGGCAATCGTGATGATATCCGGAAATTCCTTGTAAACTGCCGTATTAAGTTCCTGTAAAAACTGTTTCGCTTCCAGATTTACGTTTGTGCCGTAAATATTCGGTTCCCATTCGCCTTCGCTGCGGGAATAGTCCAGATGCAGCATGGAAGTCACCGCATCAACCCGGAGACCGTCTGCATGATAACGGTCGAGCCAAAACATGGCATTGGAAATTAAAAAAGACCGGACTTCGGGTCTGCCGTAATTGAAGATATGCGATTTCCATTCGGGGTGAAAACCTTTTTTCGGGTCTTCATGTTCATAAAGGTACGTTCCGTCGAAAAAATGGAGACCGTTAGCATCGCCCGGAAAATGAGACGGCACCCAGTCGAGAATAACTCCGATGTTGTTTTGGTGTAATGCGTTGATCAGAAACATCAGATCCTGCGGCGAGCCAAAACGCGAAGTTGCCGCAAAAAAACCGGTGACCTGATAGCCCCAGCTCGGATCGTAGGGAAACTCCATGACCGGCATGAGTTCCACATGCGTGAAATTCATTTCCTTTAAATACGGAACCAGACGTTCTGCAATTTCGAGATAGGTAAAAAACCTTGTTGGATCATCCGTTCCGCGCATCCAGGAACCCAAATGCATTTCATACACCGAAATGGGCGCTTCAAGACTGTTTCTTTCTGAACGTTCGTCCATCCATTTTTTATCGTTCCATTCGAACCAGGTGGTGGAAATTACGGAGCCGGCCTGAACGTTCTGTTCCCAGCTCAATGCAAAAGGATCTCCTTTTTCAAGCAGAACGCCTTTATTCGTTCGGATGGCATATTTGTATACATTTCCCCATTCTAAGCCGGCAATAAATCCTTCCCAAATTCCGGAACCATCCCATCGCGGCAGTAATTTATGCGTTTCGGAATGCCACTGGTTAAAATCACCGATTACTGAAACCTCCTTTGCAAATGGTGCCCAAACAGCAAAATAAACTCCTTTATGGCCGTCAGTTTCAATGGAATGTGATCCGAATTTATCGTAAAGACGATAATGTTTCCCTTCCCGGAAAAGATAAATATCATGATCTGTAAACTGTGAATAAGGAAGCACTTTTTCCATGGTGTCAGAATTTCCGGGGATTAAAGATGAGTTTAAATTGCAAAAAGCACTGCTTTTTATCCCTTCAAAGATATTTAAAATTCGTCAAAAAAATTACTGTTCACACGAGATTATGTACATTATTTTGGATGCGGACGGGTTTAACTGAATAAATTTCATAATTTTAACTTTTTTAAAATACTACAGCACGAAAGATGAGATTTACCCTTGTATCCAATGAAGATGACGACCGGCCGGTGTACATTACCGGAAATTTTAACAATTGGAAACCCCGAGATTTAAAATTCAAAATGTTCAAAACCGGGCAAAACACCTATGCCATTGATATTGACGACGACAAACTCCCTTTTGAAATCGAATACAAATTCACGCGCGGTGGCTGGGAAAATGTAGAAATTGACGAGTCGGGAAATATCAGCCATAATCGAAAAACGGTGAAATCGCATGAGACCGTTGATACAGTAGAAAAATGGCGGGTCAACTGGGGTCCTTTTAAGGAAGAGTTTTTCCCGACTGTTGAAATCATTTCCGAGAAATTCTATATTCCGCAGCTCAACAGAACACGCAAAATATGGGCACTTCTGCCCTACAACTATCATCAGACGAATAAAAATTATCCGGTACTGTATCTTCAGGACGCTCAAAATCTTTTTAACGAAGGTTCAGATTTCGGAAACTGGGAAATCGATAAAAAAATGTCGATCCTGGCAGAATACGGAAGAGGAGATGTCATCATCATTGCCATCGAAAATGGGCGTGAAGACCGCATCAAGGAATATGTACTCAATTCTGATTCCATTACCGACCACGCGGAAGGAAAAAAATACATCCGTTTTTTGGCCGATACGCTTAAACCCTATGTAGATTCGGTATACCGCACCAAACCGGAGCGCGAATTTACCGGAATCGGTGGCAGTTCTCTCGGCGGACTTATCAGCATTTACAGCGGTTTTCTGTATCCCGAAGTGTATTCCAAACTGTTGATTTTCTCCCCTTCGCTCTGGATCAATCCCGAAAATAATTTTCCACAGATGAACTTCGGAAATCCTTACGACATCAAGGTGTACATGTACGGCGGAGAAATGGAAGGAGCTGAAATGACCGAAAGAATTGAACTTTTTGAAAAAACAATGGAAGGTTGGGAAGGCGCCCACTCCATGCAGTTTGAATTCAGGATCAGTATCAATCCTGAAGGGAAACACCAGGAATTCCACTGGTCTCAGGAATTTCCGCAGGCCGTGGAATGGCTTTTCTACAACACTCAGGATGATCCAAGGGAACTTGCAGAAAGAGCGCAGCTGGAGAAAAATGACTCCCAACAATCCTGAACTTTCCAAATAAATTGAAATAAAAATAATGATTACGATAAATATTACCAACCAACCGGTCCCGTCAGCAGCGCAGAAATTCACTTTTTTTACAGAAGAAATGTGGAAAAAAGCGCAGAATAATTACCCTCCAACGCTTCAAAACCTTTTTTCGGGTAAAAAAAATGAAGTATTCGTTTCAGCTGAAGAATCTTCTGTTGATTTTATGATCGGTCTCGGCGCGAACCCTCAGAATTTTGAAATCCAGGCAGCCGCGTCGAAATTCGCGTATGATTTCCGTAAAAAAATTCAGTCCGTTCCCACTTCAATCAATGATGGGGAATTTAATCAAGATCAGGCAGGTGAATTGGCAAAAGGGCTCTTTTTAGGTACTTATTCCTACCCTTTCAAAGGCGAACACCTGTTTTTTAAACCTGAATTTTCTGCTGTGCTGCAATCAGTTTCGGAGGAGGGCCTGAAAAATTTACAGCTGAAGATTTTGGCCCTCTGCGAAGGCCAGTTTGCCTGCATGGAATGGCTCAACAAGCCGCAAAACTTTAAAAAAGTACCGCACATTTCGCAGTTTTTACAAGAAATTTCAGAAAAACACCAGCTTAAACGCACCGTATTCAACCGGAAAGAATCAGAAGATCTGGGATTGGGTGCTTTCGTTTCCGTCAATCAGGGAAGTGCGCAGGAAGCTGCTTTCACAGTTCTCGAATACAAAACAGATGTAAAAGATGCAAAAACAATAGGTTTGGTAGGCAAATGCGTGCTATTTGATACGGGCGGAATATCAATAAAACCTTCGGAAAATCTGCATTATATGAAATCGGACATGGGTGGGGCGACAGCGGTAATCGGAGCGCTGATCGCGGCTGCCACGCTTAAACTTCCCGTAAATTTGGTTGTAATCCTTCCGATTACCGATAATGCCGTTTCCAATACTGCCTCAATTCCGAGTGACGTGGTGACTGCTTATAACGGAAAAACCATTGAGGTCCTGAACACCGATGCAGAAGGCAGAATGACCCTTGCTGACGGACTTTCTTATCTTTCAAAAAACTACAAAACGGATGCACTTATTGATCTGGCCACTTTAACCGGCAGTTCGGTGAGAATGTTCGGTTATACCTGCGGCGCCTATTTTTCAAATAATGAAAATCTGAAAAATGCCCTGGAAAAATCAGGCGATGCCACCAACCAACGATTGTGGAATTTGCCGCTGTGGGACATCTGGAAAGATGATTTTAAATCCGATGTCGCCGATTTTAAAAACATCTCCTCCAAACCTTTCGGGGACTGTATTATTGCCGGAAAATTCCTGGAGCAGTTTATCGAAGGCCATCCGAACTGGGCGCACCTTGATATTGCCGGCGTAGCCTTTGGAAATGTGGGCTATATGACCGAAAAAGGAGCAACCGGTTACGGTGTGCAGCTTCTTCTCGATTTTTTAGAAAATTATTCGTAAAAAATTAGCATATTCAAAAAATTCTCTGTATAATTGATAGTGAATTTTCAAATCTTAAACATTATTTTAAAATCTATATCGATTTGTTAATAATGATGAGATTATTTTTCTGAAAATTCATTAATTTTTAAAATTCATTATATGAAGGAGAATACGATTGTCTGCATTTCCTGCTATTACAAAGGATATGATTTTATGGACGAGATGAAGAAACTCGGCAATAAAATCATCCTCATTACCTCCGAAAATCTCAGAGATAAAAACTGGCCATGGCATGCGATCGACGAAGTGTATTACATGACTGAACTAGAGCCTTCAGTGTGGAATCTGGATCATCTCGTGCAGGGATTTTCGCACCTCATGAAAGACCACAAGGTGGATGCGGTGATTGCCCTCGATGATTATGATGTAGAAAAAGCAGCACTCATCCGCGAAACCTTTAGAATTCCCGGAATGGGCCAGACCACGCATCGGTACTTCCGTGACAAACTCGCCATGAGACAGCGCGCAAAAGATTCCGGCATTGAAGTTCCTGAATTTTCTTCCATATTTAACGATCAGACCGTAAAGGAATTTGCTGAAAAAGTTCCGGCACCATGGGTTTTGAAACCCCGTTCTGAAGCGTCTGCAACAGGAATCATCAAAATAAATTCGACAGAAGAACTTTGGAAAGCCATTGAAAATCTGGGAGAGGAACGACATAAATTTTTGCTCGAAAGCTTCAAACCCGGCGACGTTTTTCATGTCGACAGTCTTGTGTACAATAAAGAAATCGTTTTTACATCAGCCTCTCAATATCTTTCTCCACCGATGGAAGTATCGCATGAAGGCGGTGTTTTCCGGACAAAAACTTTAGGCAGATATTCGGAAGAATTCCTGGCGCTGGAAAAGGCCAATGCAAATGTCCTGATGAGTTTCGGACTCGTAAATGGCGCCACACACACCGAATTTATCCGCGGAAAAGAAGACGGGATTTGGTATTTTCTGGAAACTTCTTCACGCGTCGGCGGTGCTCATATCCCTGATCTGGTGGAAGCTTCAAGCGGAATCAATCTCTGGCGCGAATGGGCAAAAATTGAAACCGCCCTTTTAAACCGTTCCAAATACGAAGTTTCAAAGCCTACAGGATTTTCTTCAGGTCTCATCATCGCCCTCGCAAAACATCAGACTCCGGATTACGAAGCTTTCAAGTGTGATGAAGTCGTAAAATTTCTTCCAATTGAGTATCATGTAGGAATTGTTTATAAATCCGACAGCAAGGAAAAAATCCAGGAAAGACTGGATGAAGCAGCAAGAAGGATTACGAGCGATTTTCTAAATATCATTCCGCCAAGAGCTAAACCCTCTTCATAAAAAGCTTCTTATTGAAAGAAAAACCTCATTGCCGGTCTTTAAGGTGTATCTTACACCAAATCAACATTTAACATTTCCAAAAAAACAGTTCATGCCAAAAATTCAACATACCGACTTTTATTCACACCTTCTGGGCATGAGTTTAAAGGTGGAAGTGACCGGTCATTACGGGTTCCCGATCATCATGTTTCCTACTTCTCAGGGAGAGTACACCCAAAATCATGATTTTAAATTAAATGATAGTATCAACTGGTTTACTGATCAGGGGAAAGTAATTCTCTACAATGTGGAAACCATCGATAAATTCAGTTTTTACGATAAAACCATTCATCCCGCTGAGCGCATCAGGAATTATGAACTGTATGTTCAGTTTCTGATTCAGGAATTTGTCCCATATATTCAGAAAAAACATGCAGAACACCGTGTGGCAGTGGCAGGAGCCAGTTTTGGCGGCTATCATGCAGCCAATTTCGCCTTCAGGTTTCCGGATGTCGTTTCGCACCTGTTCTGTCTTTCCGGAGCATTTTCAATCCGCAACTTCATGGATGGTTACAGCAGTGAACTCGTGTATTTCAACTGCCCGCGGGAATTTGTAATGAATGATGAAACCTGGAAATATAAACACATGCATATTGTTTTGAGTACTTCAGACGAAGACATCTGCCTCGACCAGACGAAGGAAATGGCGGCGATTCTCTCAGCAAAAGGAATCAGCCACTGGTACGATGAACAGAAATGGATCAGCCACGACTGGCCGCTCTGGAGAATGGTATTCCCCAAATTTATAGGAAGGTTTTTTTCTTAGAAATCCGAATTAAACATTAAAATCAACATTAAAATATTATGGCAAAAAAAGTAGGAATATTGTTCGGCATGGAAGATACATTTCCGTGGGAATTTATAAAAAAAGTAAATGAACTGGGCAAAGGCGAAGTGATCGCGGAGCCCGTTATGATCGATAAACTGGAACAAGGCGCAGATTACGGATATGCTGTCATCATCGACCGGATTTCTCAGGATGTCCCTTTTTACAGAGCATATCTTAAAAACGCAGCGTTGAACGGAACTTATGTCATCAACAATCCCTTCTGGTGGAGTGCAGATGAAAAATTCTTCAACAATGCCCTGATGTCGAAGCTGGGAATCCCACTGCCGAAAACAGTGTTGCTTCCATCCAACGAGCGGCCGTCAAACACCACCGAAACGTCTTTCAGAAATCTGAAATTCCCGCACGACTGGGATTATATTTTCAATTATATCGGTTTCCCGGCTTATATGAAACCGCATGACGGTGGTGGCTGGAAAAGCGTTTACCGCGTGGAGAGTCCCGAAGATATGTGGGAAAAACTGAACGAAACCGAGCAGCTCGTGATGATGCTTCAGGAAGAAATTGTGTTCCACGATTATTACCGCGTATACTGTCTGGGCAAGAAATACGTCCACATCATGCCATACGAACCGCGTAATCCGCATCATTTGCGTTATGCAACTACGCATCAGACTGAAGGAAAAGAACTGGAGAAGCTTCTGAAAGTGATTCATGACTATACCATTACCATGAACGAAGCGCTGGGTTATGACTTCAATACCGTTGAATTTGCGGTAAGAGACGGAATTCCTTACGCCATCGATTTCTGCAACCCGGCTCCCGATGCCGATGTGAATTCAGTGGGTGAAGAAAACTTTGCATGGATCGTTGAACACGCGGCAAAGCTGGCCATTGAAAAGGCCCAGGAATATGTTCCGGGAACACCCAACATTTCTTGGGGTAAATTTGTAAAAGATTCTATTTAATCAGATTCAGAAAGAAACAGTAGCCGTTCGGTGTTACTGAAGGTCAGCTGTTTTTTTCTTTTGAAATTATTTAAAAAATATAAACCATGCATCAGTTTACCATTGGCGTCGAAGAAGAATATCAGATCATTGATGTGGAAAGCCGTGATTTGGTTTCCCATGTATCCAAGATCATCGAGGGCGGAAGAGCAACCTTACACGAGAATTTAAAGCACGAAATGCACGAATCCGTCATTGAGATGGAAACGGGCATCTGTCAGAACATTCAGGAAGTAAAAGCGGAGCTCATGGATCTCCGGAGAAGGCTCATTAAAGTGGCGCACGACAACAACCTGCGGGTTTCCGGCGGCGGCACCCATCCTTTTTCGAGATGGCAGGACAATAACATAACCAAAGACGACCGCTACGACAAACTCCTCATTGATCTGGGCGATGTGGCGCGGTCGAATCTGATATTCGGCCTACACGTTCACATCGGAATTCCGGACCGGGAAGAAGGCATCAGGATCCAGAATGTCATGCGTTATTTTCTTCCGCACGTGTATGCACTTTCGGTAAATTCCCCTTTTTGGATCGGAAGAAATACCGGTTTCAAATCTTACCGGCAGGAAGTTTTTGTAAAATTTCCGAGAACAGGGATCCCGAGTTATTTCAGTTCCGCTGCGGAATTTGATGCGTATATCAGTTTAATGATCAAAACCGGCACGATCGACAATGCCAAGAAAATATGGTGGGATCTAAGGGTTCATCCCTTCTACCCGACCATTGAGTTCCGCATCTGCGATATGCCCTTAAAAGTGGAGGAAACGGTTTGTCTGGCTGCCATTATGCAGTGTCTCGTGGCGAAAATCTATAAACTGCATCAGCAGAACATGAGTTTCAGAAGCTACCGCCGGCTTTTGCTGAACGAAAACAAATGGCGCGCGTCCAAAGACGGGATTCACGCACACCTCATCGATTTCGGCAAGGAAACCAGCGTTCCATACAGTGAACTGCTGCGCGAATTGCTGGATTTTATTGATGATGTGGTGGATGAACTCGGCTGCAGAAAAGAGGTGGAATATGCCTGGGAAATTATGAGAAACGGAACCGGCGCCGACCGTCAGCTCGCGGTCTACGAAGCCACAGGAGACCTGAAAGCCGTTGTGGATTATATGATTTCTGAGACAGAATCCGGCCTTACTGAGGACTAAGTTTTTTATTGCTTAATTTTGCACCGTAAACGGAATTAAATGAAAGAGATAAAACTGGCGCTGCTGGATATGAACAACGGGCGTGCAAATCAGGGCATGCGGAATATAAAGGAAATTGCACAGGCTTTTAAGGAAACTGCTGCAACTGCGGTACATATTGAGGTATTTGAAGTTCGGTATGAGAACGAAATGCCCGCAGTTGAAGATTTTGACATTTTCATTTCCTCAGGCGGCCCCGGAAATCCGCACCGTGAAGGCATGGAATGGGAAGAAAAATTCGCAGATTTGCTAAATCAGATCTGGGAACACAATAAAATTTCAGAAAACAAAAAATACCTCTTCCTCATCTGCCATTCATTCCAACTGGCAAGCATCCACTGGAAACTCGGGAACATCTGCAAAAGGAAATCCTATTCTTTTGGTGTAATGCCGATCCATAAAACCTCTGAAGGCGAAACTGATTTTCTGCTTAAAAACCTCGCTGAACCTTTTTACGGCGTAGATTCAAGAGCATACCAGTTTATCGAACCGGATCTTGAAAAATTTCAAGAATTGGGAATGGAGATCGTGGCACTGGAAAAAGTAAGGCCGCATATCCATCTTGAAAGAGCAGTGATGGCGGTACGTTTCTCGGAAGAAATCTTCGGCACCCAGTTCCATCCGGAAGCCGATCCGCAGGGAATGATCGAAAACCTGAAAGACGAAAAAAACCGCGAAGCCATGATCGAAAGTTACGGTATGGAAAAATTCCTCGAAACCGTCGACCGCATGGATGATCCGGATAAAATCCTCTTCACCCGCGAGCAGATCCTGCCGCGCTTCCTGCAGCAAGCTTCTGAACAGATTCTCAAAGAATGTGAGATTGCTTAAGTACACAACATAAAAATAAATAAATCGGGTTCTTACCCGGTTTTTTTGTGAACGATATCCGGAAATTCCTTACATTTAATCATTAAACCCTGACCCATGATTCGCAAATACAGAGACCGGTTCAACAGTGAGTTCAGCACAGAGAAATACCGTGAAATCCTCGAAACGCTTAAGCAGAAAGGGGGAACGGAGCCGTTGTTCCGCGTATCGGAAAGTCCGGTTTTTTTGACGAAGGATTTCCAGGCAAAACTTTACGGGGCCTGCGACAGTATTGTCTCGCAGATTAAAAAAATGTCGCCTAAAGAACTTTCTAAAGCAATCCCCGATAACTGCAATGTGCCTAATGATACGAATCAACCGCATTTCTTTACGATCGATTTCGGGATCTGCGAGAATGAAAAAGGCGAAGTGGAACCACAACTCATCGAACTTCAGGCATTTCCGACGCTGTACGGCTTTCAGCGGGAACTTCAGAACACGTACTGCGAAGTCTACCCTTTTCTGAACGAACTGAAACCCCCAACAACCGACGAAGAATATTACAACGACCTGCGCCGTTTGCTGATTGGTGACGAGAATCCTGAGAACGTCATCCTCCTCGAAATTGAGCCGCACCGCCAGAAGACCAATATCGATTTTTACATCACCGAGAAAAAACTCGGCATCAAACCGGTCTGTCTTACTGAAATTACTAAAAAAGACCGTAAACTCTACTATGAGAATAACGGCAAACTCATTGAGATCAAACGCATCTACAACCGCGTCATTTTCGATGAACTCGACCGTATTGAAGACCTGAAAACGGAATTCGACTTCCGGGAAGACGTGGATGTAAAATGGATCACGCATCCGAACTGGTTTTTTAAAATCTCCAAATTCCTGCTGCCGAAACTGGATCATGCCTATGTTCCCAAAAGCTATTTCCTGCATGAGTTTCCCGACACCGAAAATCTGGAGAATTTTGTCCTCAAACCCCTCTTCTCCTTTGCGGGAAGCGGAGTGAACCTGCATCCGACAAAAGAGATCACGGAGGCGATTGATGACAAAGAAAACTACATCCTCCAGAAAAAAGTACGGTATGCCCCTCTGTTCAAAGATCCCAACGGTGAATATTCGAAGGCCGAAATCCGCCTGCTCTACATTTGGTTCGAGGATGAAGACCGCCCTAAACTCATGGAACACCTCGTAAGAATGACGAAGGCCGACATGGTCAATGTAGATTTTAACAAGAAGGATGCGATCTGGATTGGCGGCTCGACGGCTTTTTTTGCGGATTAATTTATTATAGAGATTAGCCAAACTAACGAATTCAATTAAACAGAAATGAGTTTAAATAACACCGTCGTACAAATTTGCCCTCACTGTGATTCTCAACAGGAATTGCAGTATTATCAAACGGTAAACATCACTTTACAGCCAGAGCTGAAAAATAAAGTCCTTTCCGGAAAACTAAACGAAAATACCTGTTCAAATTGTAAAAAAGAAATCAATATTATTGCTGGTTTTCTTTATCACGACATGAAAAATAAAATCATGCTTGAATTATCTGTGGCCGATGTAAAGGAAGAAAAAGATGAAGGAAAAGAAAAGATTCTCGAAGACATGATAGCGCAGGGTTATATTTACCGCAAAGTGTATGACTATGAAAAGCTTGTTGAAAAGATAAATATTTTTGACAGCAAACTGAACGATTTAGTGGTTCAAAAAGTTTCTGACAAAATGAAAGACATGTTGGATGAATCAATAACAAAGGTAGCAGAAATAAAAGAGGATTTCCATTTCAATGTTTTTTACAAGAAAATAGAAAATGGATTGTTTAAAAAGAAAATTTCTTTCTATTGTTACAGTAACCCAGGTCAAATACTGGAGGTAAAACATGATATTAAAAATCTTGATGCTGACGAGAAAACCAATCTATACAATCTTGAAATTCTCAGAAAATAAAAATTTTCTACCTAACGTAACTTTCGTCGTCTTGGCTGGTCTCATACTTCTAATAGATCACCAAAAAGTTGTGTAACATTAAATTCCTTATGAAAAGCATCTTCACCGAGAAAACCCTCACGCCCACTTCTGCGGAGCTCGAAAAAGCCCTCGGAGCAACGTTTCTGATCTGGAAGGATCTGGAAAACTTTACCACGAAGACGGCGCCATTTACGCTTGCCGAATGGAACTTTTCCGGAGAAAAGTTCGGGTGGAGTTACCGTATCAAAGACAAAAAACGGGTGCTGATTTACCTACTGTGCGGGACGGATATCTCAAAGCAGCCTTTGTTTTCGATCATAAAATTTTCAAATAATATCAAATCGACAATATCCAAAAACTTATAGACACATTAAAACATGAAACAATTAGGTGAACTTTTAATGATTGTATGTTTTCTTTTCGCGGGGATTATCAACGCACAATCAACTAAACATCTAAGGTATTTCAATCAAGACAATATAAAAATCTCTAAAAGTGAATTTCAAACAAAAAGAGATTCCGGAGAATTTTTAGAAATTCCAGGTGACAGTCTGAATTCTTTAAAACTTGTATTTCGTGAAGAAGAAGGATCTATCACAGATATTGAAGATTTATATGAAAAACTGGCAAGTGCAAGTGAAGTTGAAATTAATAAAACCAAACCACTTGTCATTATTTTTCATCCTGGTGAAGATCGTTGTAATTCGTCTGGCAGCACCGACATAAAGTCCAGTAAAAAATGGTATGCCGAACTGGATCAAGGTGTATTTAAAATTATCGGAACTAATCCCATTTATATCTATAAAAATAAATCCGGTCTCCTTAAAGACAAATCCTTCTTGCCATGGAATCTGGATCCGGACGGAACTGTTGAAAGATTATTTTTCAAAAATCACTATCCTTGTGGTAGCTTTACTGTAATCTCCCCAAATGGAACTTATATCAGTTACTTTGGAGAATTTCCAAAAGAATATGTTTGGGCTGCATCGAGGTTAAAATCAAAGTAGATCAACCTAACAGACTCAATTCCTTCGATGAAATAAGTGGCCATTTGTGCTATCAAAAAAAGCAGGTATCATATTTTATATAATTGGCACACCGACTAAACATTGTTCCCCTCATAATGACCATGAAAAGCATCTTCGCCGAGAAAACCCTCACGCCCACTTCTTCCGAGCTCGAAAAAGCCCTCGGAGCCACCTTTCCAATCTGGCAGGAGCTGGAAAACTTTACCACGAAGACGGCACCCTTTACGCTTGCCGAATGGAACTATTCCGGAGAAAAATTCGGATGGAGTTACCGCATCAAAGACAAAAAACGGGTCCTGATTTACCTGCTGCCGCGTGACGGGTATTTCAAGGCAGCCTTTGTCTTTGGGCAGAAGGCAATGGATAAGATTATGGGCAGTACCGTTTCAGAGGCAATTAAAAACGAATTACAGGCTGCAAAATCGTATGCCGAAGGCCGCGGAATCCGCATTGACGTGAAAGGCCACTCCGGTTTTGAAGACCTTTTAAGACTTATTGAGATAAAGATTGGAAATTAGAGATTGATTCTAATGAACATAAGGAATACAATAATTATGACGGTAGTAAGCTCAAAGTCAAGAGACTTTGCGCAGCGGAGGAAGGGTCCAACTTTATTTAGCACTGATACACCTATTTACCAATTGAAATAATTATGAAAGCAAAGAGTTATTATCGCTTCATTCCAATTTTGCTAGGATTGATAGCATTTAGTTACTTTTATCTGTATAAGTTTGTTTACTTGGGCAATAAAAAATTTAAAGAAAGCTCAATAAATGAGAAGATAATAGATAGTAGTAATTGGCCTAAAAGATCAACTTTTTATTATTTACAACATGGATTATCAGTTGAACAATCTGTATTGGATTCTCTTCACTTAAAAATTGATGATTCTATATCCAAAGAAGCAAACACCACTGAATTTAATGTTTACAGGAAGAGTAAAGAAGGTAAATATGAGTTTTACAAAAGATATAATTCAAAGTAATAAATCTGGAAACACAAAACAATTTTAATTGAATCAACTTCTTTATTCAAAATGAATGTCCGACTTTATTATAGTGTATAAATTAAAAATAATATGAGCCCGCTGCGCATAGTTTCCCGACTTGCGCCATCTAAAAAACAGATACTTTGCCAATAGATTCAAAACATATTCAATTAACTGATAAAGCAGTAAAAATTCTTACAAATGCAACAAAGTAAATATGATAAATTAGTATTTGAGTTTGCCACTCTATTTTTGGCTATTTATAAAGTTGATGAAATAAAATTTATAAAATTTGAAAACAATAAACTGTTTGGACAAATAATTTGGAATGATTCTGATGAAGATAACGAAGAAGTTTATTTTAAATGGGAAGTCCAATTAAAAACCTCCCAAATAATAAATTTGATTGACTTACTAAAATATATAGTAGATCATAATTTGTATTACTCTGATATAATTAAGATTACTGAAGGTGAATTGATTGAAAAATTTAAAAACAAAGGATGGAAGCAAATAATGATTATAGATACTCTCGAAAATTTATTTAATATTGAGTTTGAGAGATATGAAAATAATGAGAATGTAGGGTCTTTTTTTGTACATCTATGAAGTAGTCCTCCCAACTCGCCCATAGTTACCGACTTCGCGCAGGAGTCAAATATATACACTTTTAATCAAATCCATGCTGCATCCCGAATCCATAATATAACACTTCTAAAATTTTCCAAAAAAAAATAACCCTCTAACCTCCAGCATATTAGAATTATTTTATAATTTTGATATGGATAAGCGGAACAATATTGCCTGTTCCGCCACCCAAAAAGAGGATGGCCCTGTCCCGAATGAGGGAAACCCTGAACCAAAAGTGGTTTGCCCTTTCCCCTACTCGGGAAACCTTCAACCAATATTGGTTGGCCCCGTCCCCCGCGAGGGACGATGAGAACCAAAACTGGTTTGCCCCGTCCCTCACCCATACCTTGAAGAACCAATTAAATAAATCGTTATGAACAAGTTCAGACCGGCACCGCTCAACTATCAGAGCCTCCGCCACCCCGAATTCGGGCAGCTTATCGTAAGGTTTTTTGAAGATTTCGGCCAGACTTCCCTCCAAACCGCAACCGATCCGGATTTTAAAAGGATGTTTGACTCCCTGCAGACAAAGCTGCCAACCTATAACCGCGCGCTGGACCAAATGCGGGCGAGTGAGGAATCCGCAAAAATCGCACACGCCGATGCCGAACGCGACCGCGACCTCCAGGCGCTGCGCGATGCCATTAAACCCTACCGCAACGCCAGGTCGCAGGCCGAACGCGACGCCTATACGGCGGTGAAACTCCTGCTGAATGAATACCGGCAGGTGGAAAACGCCTCCTTCGAGGAAGAGACCAACCGCCTCAACACCCTTTGCGAACGGCTGCTTTCCGCCGACCACAGTATGCATCTCGCCTCTCTGGGTATCGTGAAATTCGTGAACCAGCTCGATTCCTCGAATACCGCTTTCAACGACCTCTTCTCGACCCGTTCCTTCAAGGCTTCGCAAAAGGTGACCTATGATGTGAAGGCCCTGCGCAATGCCCTCCTTGAGGAATACCGCCAGATGGTGGACTACATTACCACTCTGGCCAATGTAAAGAACGATGCCTTTTACCGGGACCTTTTCGCCGTCATGAACAACGGCCGTCAGTATTACGCCGACGTGCTGCTGGCGCGCCGCCTACGGAATCCTTCGCCCGCACCGGAAGAACCGGTATAAGGAAAAGCTGCCGAACTAAAAACAAAAATCCCGGCTTGCGCCGGGATTATATTATTTCAAAAAGAAGCTGATCAGTGCAGTCCTTCTTCCAAGATCTCTTTGTTCTGGTATTCCTGAACCAAATCGATGGCGTTGGATACCACATCGCTCAAGGCGGTGATAAAGGTTCCTTCCTCGGCCATGCTCATGGCATGTTTAAGGGCTTCGATCTCTTTCGGAATGCTCTCGTAGCTGACATCTCTCCCCGACTCCTGAATTCCGGTAATGATGAGACCGTTGATCTCTTCCTCGGTTCTTCCGCGCAGGTGTTTTTCGTTTCTGATGATGATATAGTCGAACATTCTTCCGGCAATCTTGCCGCATTCCCGGATGTCTTCATCGCGGCGATCTCCGACTCCGGAGATAATGCCAATTTTCTTCGTAGCGTCCACGTTCTTCAGAAAATCCTCAATGGCTTCATACCCTGCAGGATTGTGCGCAAAATCGATGAGCACATGGAATTTCTTGAATTTAAAGATATTCAGCCTTCCCGGCGTGAGCTGTGCACTCGGAATGAAAGTCCGGAGCGAATTGGCAATGTCCTCGATCTCGAAACCGTATAAATAGGTGGCCAAACTTGCTGCCAGTGCGTTCGAGATCATAAATCTCGCTTTGCCTTCCATCGTAATCGGAATATTGATAGCTTTGGCAATGCGTATTTTCCAGTCTCCTTTTTTAATGGTGATGAAGCCTTCTTCATATACACAAGTGATCTTCCCTTCCTTTGCAAATTTGCGGATATGCGGATTGTTCTCGTCGAGACTGAAAATAGCCACCTTGGAATCCAGATCATTGATGATCCGCATGGAATATTCATCGTCGGCATTCAGCACGCACCACCCGTCTTTTTTCACGGCATCCAGTACGACTCTTTTTACGCGCGTAAGGTCTTTCAGGTTATGGATATCGCTCACCCCGAGGTGATCTTCCTTGATATTGGTCAGCACTCCGATGTCACAGGTGTTGAATCCCAAACCTGAGCGCAGGATTCCGCCTCTTGCGGTTTCCAGCACGGCAAATTCCACGGTAGGATCCTTCAGCACAAATTCCGCTGAAATCGGACCGGTGGTATCCCCTTTTGTGAGCATGGTATTCTGGATGTAAATTCCGTCTGAGGTCGTAAACCCTACTCTGTAACCATTGTTCTTGACAATATGCGCGATAAGTCTTGTTGTGGTTGTTTTTCCGTTTGTTCCGGTTACGGCAATGATCGGAATCCTGAAAGGTTTTCCCGGCGGATACAGCATATCCACGACAGGAGCCGCAACGTTTCTCGGCAGTCCTTCACTCGGGGCGAGATGCATCCTGAAACCGGGTGCAGCATTCACTTCAAGGATGGCACCGCCACTCTCTTTCAAGGGCTGGGTAAGGTTTTCAGCCATGATATCCACACCGCAGACATCAAGACCGATAATTCTGGAGATCCTTTCGCACATGGTTACATTTTCCGGATGCACCATATCGGTGACATCAATGGAAGTTCCGCCTGTGGAAAGGTTTGCAGTGGATTTCAGGTAAACGATTTCCCCTTTTTTAGGAACCGTTTCCAGCGAATAACTTAATTTATCGAGGAGTTCATTCGTATCTTTATCAACCAAAATCTCGGTCAGTACATTTTCATGTCCGTATCCTCTTCTTGGGTCCTGGTTTTCTTTATCGATGAGCTGCTGGATGTTCAGTTCGCCGTCGCCAACGATATGTGCGGGAACCCTTCTGGCTGCCGCGACGAGTTTATGGTTGATGACCAGTACACGGAAATCGAAACCGGTGACATATTTTTCGACGATTACTTTCGGGGATACATGCTGTGCATGAACAAGCCCTTCTTTGGCCACTTCCCAGTCGGTTACATTGATGGTCTGTCCGCGTCCGTGGTTCCCGCTCAACGGTTTCAACACCACTGGGTAACCGATCTTGTCGATGACCCTTTTCAGTTCATCCACTTCGCTTACCAGATCACCCACCGGAACCGGAATGGCGGCATCATCGAGCATTTTTTTGGTCAGTTCTTTGTTGCAGGCAATATCTACGGCAATAGAACTGGTCTTTCCGGTAATGGTTGCCTGAAATCTTTGCTGGTTCACGCCATATCCCAACTGAACGAGGGAGTTTTTACCCAATCTGATCCACGGAATGTTCCTTGCAACTGCTTCTTCCACAATGCTTCCTGTGGAAGGCCCGAGACGTTCCTTTTCCCGGAGTTCTTTCAGGGTCAGAATACAGGTTTCCAGATCATAGTCTCTTCCGTCCATTAAATATTCAGAGATCTTTACCGCCTGCTGAGCCGCATATACGCCACAGTTCTCTTCGATATAACTGAATACCACATTGTAAACACCCGGGGTTTTGGTCTCCCGCGTACGTCCGAACCCGGCTTCCATACCGGCTAAGGTCTGGATCTCAAGAGCAATGTGTTCAATGACATGGCCCATCCAGGTTCCCATTTCGACCCGTTGAAAAAATCCACCTTCTACCCCTTCCGAACAGCGGTGAGAAATCATAGAAGGCATCAGGAGTTCCAGTCTTTCCCGGAAACCGTCAATTTTATTGGTAGGAAACTGTTCCACTTCTTCCAGATCCAGACGCATCTGAATAAGTTTTTTTCGGCGGATGCTCCAGATATTCGGGCCTTTCAGAACCTGTATTTTTTCAATTTTCATAGTTTATAAGGGGTATTTTCTGCTGTATATTCTTTAATGATTATCAAAGGTAGCAGAATTGATCGATAATTGGGAATATTTTTATAAAATAGAACATTATTTTCATCATAAGTTCAAAGATCAGCGAATATATTTCAGAGGAAGTTTTTACTAAAGTATTCAGTATGATGTAATTATTTTTTTAAATTTGCAAGGTATGATACCAGTTGGAAAATTAATGATTATCGGTGGCGCCGTAAATAAAGGGAGTTTTGCCGAGACGGAATACGATCAGAACATAGAAAAAAACCTTAACTTCTTTGAAAGAGGAATCTTAAGAAAGATCATCAACGAATCGCGTCTGAAGGAGGATTCGGTCATCGAAATCATCACCACTGCTTCCCAGATTCCTCAGATTGTGGGCCCCGAATATAAAAAAGCATTTGAATTCCTCGGTTCTAAAACCGTCAACGTATTGGACATCCAAAACCGCGAACAGGCCAACAGCGATGCCATCGTAGCGCGCGCCAATGCTGCTGATGTGGTAATCTTTACCGGTGGCGACCAGTTGCGCCTGACTTCCATTTTGGGTGGTACACGATTCCATGAAGCCATCCTTTTAAAATATCAGGAACAGGATTTTATTTATGCCGGAACATCGGCCGGAGCCGCCGCGGCTTCGGAAAACATGATTTATCAGGGTTCCAGCCATGAAGCCCTTTTAAAAGGGGAAATCAAAACTACTCAAGGCCTTGGGTTCATGGAAAATGTCATAATCGACACGCATTTTGTACAGCGCGGAAGAATCGGAAGGCTGTTTCAGGCGGTAGTCAATAATCCCAGAACGCTTGGAATCGGGTTGGGTGAAGACACCGGCCTCTTCATTTATGGAGATAAAATGACGGCAATTGGATCGGGTCTTGTCATCCTTGTCGACGGCAGATTTATTAAAGATACCAATCTGACCAATATTGAGCTTGGAGATCCTATTTCCATTGACAATCTGATCGTACACGTCATGTCAGTCAATGATCATTACAATCTCAAAACGAAGGAACTTACGATCGAAAATTCGCAGTACAATCCCATTCCACAGGATATATAAGAGCCAATTCCGAATCTTCTTCATTTCCAATTTTCCACAAAATATACATGATGAAATTAATTATTCACGGCGGATTTTTTTCCGAAAGCGACCAGAGCAATGAAGTTAAAGCAGCCAAACAGGCTGCGCTGAAACAAATAGTTTCGTCATCATTTGATTATTTAAAAGACCATACTGCGGAAGAAACCGTTGTATATGCAGTTTCGCTGTTGGAAGACAATAATCTTTTCAATGCCGGAACAGGATCGCAAATTCAGAGTGACGGAAAAATCCGGATGAGTGCTTCTTTAATGAACGGTGAAAACCAGAAATTCTCGGGAGTCATCAATATCGAAAATGTTAAAAATCCAATCGAAATCGCCCGTATCCTGATGCAGGAAGATGACCGTGTTTTAGGAGGAAACGGCGCCAAAAAATACGCTACTGAACACGGCATTCCGGAATTTTCCACCGAAATACCGCAGCGCCGAAAAGAATATGAGGAAAAACTCAGAAACGGCGGAAAAGGAACGGTAGGTTGCGTCGCTATCGACAGTAACGGGAAACTTGCTGCTGCCACTTCTACCGGCGGAAAAGGATTTGAACTGGTGGGCAGGGTTTCCGATTCTGCAACAGTCGCCGGAAATTACGCGAACAGATATTGTGCGGTAAGTTGTACCGGTGTGGGCGAAGATATTGTGAGCAATGCAACCGCTTCAAAAATCGTAACCCGCGTTTCCGACGGATTCAGTATTGAAAAAGCATTTGAAAAGACATTTCAGGAACTGAAAGAAATTGAAGGTTTTGCGGGGGCAATCGGAATTGATCACAAAGGAGATATTTTTCATCAGGATTCGCATCCAACCATGGTTTTTGCCAGTTTCGACGGCAGTAACTTTAGTATTTTTAACTAGTATTTATATTTTAACATAACTTTAAAAGAATTAAGTTGGCTTTGGCATAGATTTTACAATCAATGCCATAACATTAATATCAACAACTTAAAAATTAAGATTATGAAAAAGAGAAACGGCTTATTGGCCTTACTTGGATTAGGAGCATTGGCTTGGTGGAAATATAAAAACTCCACACCAGAAGAGCAGCAAGTGGTAAAAGATAAAATCAATACTGCAAAAGACAATCTGAATAAATTCGGGAGCGATTTGAAAAGCAAAGCTTCTGATGTTGCGTCGCAGGTTCAGAACAAAGCTTCTGAATACACAAATAAAGGAGAAAAGTTAGCTGAGGATGTAAAAACTGACGCTCAGCAGAATTTTAATTAATTTGCAAAATACCGTAAATCCGGCTGATCAATGATCAGCCGGATTTTTTTTTGGCAATCAGTGAAAAAACGTGCGGAACTTTTGTACCCAGGTGGGGAATCCGGAACTGTTTATCCCCTACTTTTTCGTTATGCTTAAAGCAGTCGTAAGGCGACCAGTTATATTCATTAAAAAGATTAATTTCCAGCCCGTTTTTAATAAGCGAATTAAGCACTTCGGAAGTGGGATGGTTCCAGGTGACTGTTTTCACACTGATTTCTGCGCTTTTGTCGGCATAAGTTCCCTCTTCATTTTCAACAATGGTTTCTTCGTTAAAATAGCTGTATTTCAAGTGGGTAAAGTCATCATCATACATCCAGATAAAAGGATGAAATTCAACAAAAATAAATTTGCCGTCCGGCTTCAGGAAATGCGACACCACCTTTGCCCATCGGCCCAGATCCGGAAGCCAGCCAATGGTTCCATAGCTGGTATAAACCATATCAAACTTCTTATGGAGCGTATCAGGCAGTTCATAAACATCCGAGATTAAAAACTCGGTGTCTGTTTCACATTTCTCAGCTAAATTTCGAGCTGCTTCAATCGCTTTATCCGACAGGTCGATTCCGGTTACTTTTGCACCCATTCTGGAGAGTGAAATGGAATCCTGGCCGAAATGACACTGTAAATGGAGGATTTCTAAGTCTTTAATATCCCCTAAAAGTTCCAGCTCTATGGAATTTAAGGAAGTTTGTCCTTTTACAAATTCCTCCACAAAATAGAAATCAGATTTCAGGTGTGGTTCCACCTTTTTGTTCCAGGAATTCCGATTGATTTCGAGGTAATTTTCCATGATTGTTTTTTGTAAATATCGCAACAAAATAGCAAATTCAACACACATTCCATTAATTTATCCCAATCTTGTAATAATTCCTATATATTTATATACCAAAGAAAATCAATATTCTAAATACTTACAGAATGAAAAAAATCATTGTCATTTCGCTTACGGTCATCCTGAACTGGCAGGGAAGTTCAATTTCCAAATCTGAAGTGTATCTCTGTGACAGCAGTGGCGGAAAAAAATACCATTACACCAAAAGCTGCAGAGGATTATCCAATTGTAAACATGAAATCATCAAAGTAAGTATTCAAAAAGCCCAGAACATGGGAAAAACCCTTTGCGGATGGGAATAAAATTTACTTTATTGCACAAGCAATAGATTTTGAGTACTTTAAATTGTTTTTAAAAAATCTTCAACAGAGATGGTGTCCTGCTCACCACTCTGAAGATTTTTCACGGTAATTTTTCCTGCGGATATTTCCTCTTCACCGAAAAATACAAGATTTGGGATCCCTTTTTTTTCAGCGTATGTAAACTGCTTTTTCAGTTTGGATGATTCGGGATAAAGTTCTGCAGAAATTCCGCTTTCGCGGAGTTTGGCGATGACTTTTACAGCTTCCAGTGACTCCAATTCACCATAATTTGCAAAAAGATACTGAACCGAGTGGTCCACATTTTCAGGGAAGAGTTTAAGTTCTTCCATTACAAGGTAAATCCGGTCCAATCCGAAGGAAATCCCGATTCCGGGAATGTTTTTCACGCCAAAAACCTCGGTAAGATTATCGTACCTGCCGCCGCCGCCAATAGAACCCATATCAACATGGTTGGCCTTAACTTCGAAAATCGCACCGGTGTAATAATCAAGGCCTCTTGCCAAGGTAATATCGAATTTAAGGCTGTCAGAGGAAATTCCGAGGTCCAGACATTTTGTAAGAACAAATTCTAGTTCTTCTACGCCCTTCGTTCCGATTTCATTTCCTGCAAATTTTTCTTTAAGTGTCCTGAGATTATCGAGTGCATTTTCACTTTGGTTGAAGAGAAAATCAAGTTTATCAATCGACTCCTGCGCAATATTTTTATCCAGAAGCTCTTTTACCACTCCATCTTTGCCTATTTTATCGAGTTTGTCGAGCGCAACGGTAAAGTCGATAAGCTGCTCAGATATTCCTGCAAATTCTGCAAGGCCCGAGAGTATTTTCCGGTTATTCAGATGAAGGGATACCGGAATTTTCAAATCTGAAAAAGATTTCAGATACAGCTGAACCAGGTCCACTTCCTGCCAAAGGCTTTCGGAACCCACTACATCGGCATCACACTGGTAAAATTCCCTGAACCGTCCTTTTTGGGGACGGTCGGCCCGCCAGACCGGCTGAATCTGGTATCGCTTGAACGGAAAAACCATCTGTCCGTGGTTCATTGCCACATAACGTGCAAACGGAACCGTGAGATCGTAACGCAGTGCTTTTTCAGAAATCTGGGAGATCAGTTTCTGGGAGTTTTTAGCGGCCCAATCCTCTTCATTGGTTTTGGAAGCATAATCGCCGGAATTCAAGATTTTAAAGATGAGCCGGTCACCTTCTTCACCATATTTCCCGGTCAAAGTGGAAAGATTTTCAAAACTTGGCGTCTCCAAAGGCTGGAAACCAAACAATTCAAAATTTTTCTGGAGGGTATTGATGATCAATCTTCTGTTCACAATTTCCGTGGCGGTAAAATCGCGGGTTCCTTTGGCTAAACTTGGCTTCATACTTTTGCGTGATGTATTTCTTACTTCTGAAATGCAAAAATAAGGAATTGAAAAGGATTTTCGCCACGTAAGGCTGAAGAAATCGGGAACGCCGATCCGGAGCAATTCTCCACCTGCTTCCTCCATTACCTCTAATTTCCTTACCCTAAACCGTTTCCACAATCTCAATGATCTCTTCGCCGTAATTTTCAATTTTATGTTTGCCGAAACCTTTGATGTCCAGCAGTTCTTCCTTTTTGCCCGGGCGGTATCTGGCAATCGAAAGCAGTTCCTTGTTGGTGGCAATAAAATACACGGGAAGGCTTTGGTCTTTTGCTTTTTCGCTGCGCCATATTTTCAGTGACTCCAGAATCCGGATCTCATCAGGGCTGAGTGCACCATCATCTGCCGTATATTTTTGGGCTTTAGCTTCATTAAACACAATTTTTAATTCTTCATAGTAAATAATGACGCTCCAGTAGCTTTCCTCATCCTGCACGAAAGCCGATTCGTATTTCAGGATGCTGTGTCCGGCCAGAAACCGGTCGAGTACCTTCTGATCGGAATGGATAAATTCATCCGATAACCTGATTTTAAAAAATTTCACTTTCATCTTCTTAAATTTAAGAGTTAGAATAAAAGCCGAAACCTGAGTCAGGTTCCGGCTTTACCCGGAATTTTATTTGCTTCCCAAGAGTACAATCTCTTCTACACGGATTTCGGTGATGTAATGTTTCACTCCAGCCTTATCATCAAAAGTGCGGTACACGATTTTGCCTTCCACCGCAATTTCCTTTCCTTTCTGTACATATTTTTCCATGATATCGGCTAATTTTCCGCTGGCAACAAGGTTGTGCCATTGTGTTTCCTCCACTTTTTCTCCGAGTCCGTTGGTGTAATAATCGTTGGTTGCGAGGGTTACTTTTGCGAGTTTCCCATTTTCGAAGTTCACGGTTTCAACTTCTTTTCCTGTGTGACCGATCAAGGTTACTTTGTTTCTTAGTGACATGATTTAAAAATTTTAATTAAACATTAGAAATGAGACGCACTGTTTTTTCTCAAATCTCTGATGCAAAGATTCAACGGTTCGTAAATTTTATTCGGTAAAAAAATAATTATTTTCGTTTGTTGTCGTTTAAAAACGTTTAAACTGCAATACGATTTTCTGAATACTAGATTTTAACAGTTTCAGGAGGTAGAAAGTTTTAGAATAGAATAAAAAAGGAACTGACCGAACAAAATTCTAAGGAAAAGCCATTTGGAAACGGATAATTTGCTAAATTTGAGGAAATTAACTACCATGAACTGTCTTGAATGCGGCGAAACCATCCATGGCCGGTCCGATAAAAAGTTCTGTTCAGACGGCTGCCGCAATGCCTTTAATAATAAACAGAACAAAGATTCTTCGAACTTTATGCGCAACATCAATAACAGGCTGCGCAAAAACCACCGCATTCTGGCTGATCAGAAGTTCACGGACGGCAAGGCCAAAACTACGCGCAGTAAGCTGGCTTCCGAGGGTTTCGATTTCGAGTATTTCACAAATCTAAAAGTCTATAAAAACGGCGCCGAATACCGGTTTGTATATGATATTGGGTACAAACTGCTTGAGGAAGACTGGATTTTGCTTGTGAAGAAGGAGTAATTTTTCATCAATGTAATATCAAATTCCTCTATTCAAATCAGAAGAGCGGGCTTAAGCCCGCTCTTTATAAATTTTATCTGTTTATTTTCTTATTCCCCCTCCTCAATCAGCCGGATTTTATCCTCCAGAATCTCAATCTTTTTATCGCGGTAAAGGCCGCCAATTGCTTTTTTGAAATTCTTTTTGCTCATCTGCAGTTCCTGCTTGATTTCTTCGGGTTCCGATTTGTCTGAAAGGAAAAGCAAACCGTGGTTTAAGTTCAGTTTCTCCAGAATGACCTGCTGAAACTCATCGTTATTGTCATAGCCTTCGGGCTGCAGGGAAACATCAATTTTACCGTCCTCGCGAATGGTTTTAATGAAACCCGTTTCTTCCGATAAAGGAAACAGTTTTTTGTATACATCAGAAGCGTAGATCAGTCCGATATATTTTTTGTTCACGACCACATTCCAGCCGAGTTCGCCTTCGCCCATGATGATCAGATTCACTTTATCGCCTTTGCGGAAAGGCAAATCTTCGTACTGCGGATTTCTTTTGAAACGTGTAGTTCCGGTAATTAAGCCGATGAATTCATCCACATAAATATGAACAAGGTAACGTTTCCCTTCCTCAATCTTCTGTTTCTGCTGTTTGTATGGTACGAAAAGATCCTTAATGATTCCCCAGTCCATAAAAGCACCGGTAGGCAAGCTCTGCACACAGGTCATAACGGCAAATTCGCCGACTTCGGCGTTGGGTTTCTCAGTGGTGGCTTTCAGTTTATCATCGTCTTGATATACGAAAACTTCCATTTCACTGCCAACTTCTGCATCTTCGGACGCGAAAATTTTAGGAAGAAATGCTCTTTCTCCGTTTTCGTCTTCCAGAAACAGTCCGGAATAGTTTTTTTCTGCGATTTTTAAAAGCTGAGTTTTGCCGAGGTCCATAGGTAAGTAATAATTGAATGCAAAGGTAAGAAAACTAAAGGAACGAAAATTGCTGAAAATGCTGCATGCCATCGTCCGTTATCAAAAAATATTTTTACCGTCCGGAACAGGAGATCCTCACGATCATTTATGTTTCGGGCTCGGTATATGATTATTTTGATGTTCCACAAGCTGTCTTTGATGATTTCAGGGCGGCTTATTCCAAAGGGGTATTTCTGAACAAAAACATCAAACCATTTTACCGGTACGAAAGAAAAGACTGATCAGTTAGTCATTTCCCGATTACCTTAACATTTTTACCCAAAGTTTTGAAGCGAGCTCCATTTTCCTGACAAACAGTGATGGTGATATGCCCAGTTTTACTCAGATTGATGTCCTGCACCGTCCCCGATTTTCCCTTATGGGTTCCGCCAATTACATGACAATGATCCCCATTTTTTAAAGGGATGGATTTTTCAGTATTCATTGTTTTTTTGTAAAATTATAAAAGAGAAGCCGGAACTTCTCTTTTATATATTTATTGAAACTGCTGATTTCCGGTCGAATATGAACGATTTTTAAAAATGCAGTGCGATTTTTGCTGTCGCGTCCAAAGCTGCTTCCTTGATCGCTTCCGCGAAAGTCGGATGCGCGTGTGACATTCTTGAAATATCTTCGGCACTTGCACGGTATTCCATGGCGGTAACGGCGGCCGCAATCATGTCAGCAGCGCGGGCTCCGATCATGTGAACGCCCAAAACCTCATCGGTTTTTTCGTCGGCAATAATCTTTACAAATCCGTCAAGATCACCTGAAGCACGGCTTCTTCCCAAAGCACGCATCGGGAAATTTCCTACTTTGATGGCTACGCCTTCCGCTTTCAGCTGTTCCTCGGTTTTTCCGACTGCAGCAACTTCCGGCCAGGTGTAGACTACGCCCGGAATTAAATTATAATTGATGTGGGGTTTCTGGCCCGCAAGCTGTTCAGCTACCAAAACTCCTTCTTCAGAAGCTTTGTGCGCCAACATTGCACCTGCCACCACATCACCGATGGCGTAAATATTGGATACGTTTGTCTGTAAATGTTCATTGGTTTTCACTCTTCCTCTTTCATCAAGATCAACCCCTGCTTTTTCGAGGGAAAGTCCGTCGGTATACGGTTTTCTGCCTACAGAAACCAAAACGTAATCGCCTTCCACAACTACTTCAGCACCTTTTTTGTCTTTCGCGGTCACTTTTACCGTGTCGCCGTTTCTTTCCACGGCCTGAACCGCAGTTGAAAGCATGAACTTCATGCCCTGTTTCCGTAAAACTTTGTTGAGTTCTTTTGATAATGAACCGTCCATGGTTGGGATGATCTTATCCATGAATTCAACCACCGTTACTTCAGAACCCAATCTTTTATAGACGGATCCCAATTCAAGACCGATAACTCCACCGCCGATTACAATCAGATGTTTCGGAATTTCCTTCAAGTTCAGTGCTTCTGTAGAGGTAATCACCCTTTCCTTATCGAGTGTAATGAAAGGCAGTGAGCTGGGTTTTGAACCCGTTGCGATGATGATATATTTTGAGTCGATGGTTTCAGAAGAACCGTCGTTTTTAGTGACTTTTACCTGAGTTGAGGATTCAAAACTTCCCACTCCTTCAAAGACCGTAATTTTATTTTTGTCCATGAGGAAGGTGATGCCTTTCGTTGTTTGGTCAACCACTTCATTTTTTCTTGCGACCATTCTGGCCAGATCTGCAACCGGTTCATTGATCATGATTCCGTGATCAGCGAAATGATGTTTTGCATTTTCGAAATGTTCAGAACTGTCCAGAAGTGCTTTTGAAGGAATACAGCCCACATTTAGGCACGTTCCACCCATCGTCGGATATTTCTCAATAATGGCGGTTTTGAAACCTAACTGTGCGCAGCGGATTGCCGCTACATAACCTCCGGGACCGGAACCGATTACGGTAACATCGAATTGACTCATCTTTATTTTTATTTTTATTTGACAATTTAAGTTCCACAAAATTACAAAAATTTTGGGTGCAGCCAGCAAAAACGGGTGAGATTTCGCCTTAAAATACCGAATACCAAAGCGTCATATGAAGAAAATATAAAGCCGGGAAATAAGATCAGAACATCCTTCCGGCGAACTCACGGGTACTCTCAGTCTGACTCAATTATACATAAAGTACGCACTTTCTATACACAATCCATACTTTAGATATACTTCAGATATGGCTCAACAATGGCTCAATCTCAGGAAAAGATTTGCCAGAAAGGGATAACGAGGTTTAAAAACCAAAAACAAGTACTGAACTAGAGAATATTTTCTGAAGAGTCAAAACAAACCGCGTTTTTTCGGCTATGCGTTTTTATCAGTTCGCTACATCAGAAATAAATTTAATCCGCAGCATCCGCACTTCTTCATCGCTGAGTTCATCGCCAAATTCCGCTAACAGGACTTTCATGCTGTCGCTTTCAGATTCGCCCATAAACTCCATGAACTCTTCAACGATATCCTCATCAAAATTCTCATCGATATAATAATCGATATTGAGTTTTGTTCCCTGGTAGACAATCCTTTCCATTTCCTTGAGCAAATCGTCCATGGATAGATTCTTTGCTTTCGCGATGTCCTCCAGGTCAATTTTTTTATCGGTATTCTGAATGATGAACACCTTGTGACTCGATTTATTGGCCACCTGTTTGAGGACCATGTCCTGGGTGCGCTCAATATTGTTTTCGTCTACATATTTTTTGATGAACTCTGCAAATTCTTTCCCGTATTTTTTGGCTTTGCCTTCGCCCACGCCGTAAATTTTCCCGATTTCCTCTACGGTGACGGGATACTGAACCGTCATGTCTTCGAGGCTCGGCTCCATAAACACGGTGTACGGTGGAATCCCATGTTTTTTGGCCACTTTTTTCTGAAGTTCCTTCAACTGGCCAAACAATACCTGATCCAGCGCACCGCTTGCCTGCACCTGTACCTGATCTGAATCGGCCTTGGTCTGAGCCAGATCATACTCGCGGTCTTCGGCAATGAGGAAAGGAGTCTTGTCCTTGCCTTCAATTACTTTATGTCCGTTCTCGGTAAGCTTCAGAACGCCATAGGTTTCAATGTCTTTCTGCAAAAAATTCTGCACCGTTGCCTGACGGATGATGGATTTCCAGAAATTCTCCACCTGGTTTTTTCCGATGCCGAAATGTTTTGTGGTTTCCAGTTTATAGGATTTCGTTACCGAGTTTTCCTTCCCGGAAATCACTGCAATAAGGTCTTTTGTACGGAATTTCTCTTCAAGATCTTTCACAAGACTTAAGACCAGTTTCAGTTCTTTCGTGGCATCCTTTAATGCCGGCGGATTCACCGAATTGTCACACATCAGTGCCCCTGCGCCATGTACCGGATCAAACTGCTCTCCAAAATAGTTGAGCAAATACTGCCTTCTGCTCATTGAAGTTTCGGCATAGCCCACTACTTCATTCAGCAGCTGAAGACCGATTTCGCGTTCCGAAACGGGTTTCTGTGCCAGAAATTTTTCAAGTTTTTCAATGTCTTTCGGATCATAAAAAGCCACACAAATTCCTTCGCCGCCGTCTCTTCCAGCTCTGCCCGTTTCCTGATAATAGCTTTCCAGCGATTTAGGGATGTCGTAATGGATCACAAAACGCACATCGGGCTTGTCGATTCCCATACCGAACGCGATTGTGGCCACGATTACATCGGCTTCTTCCATCAAAAATTTATCCTGGTTTGCCACGCGGGTTTTCTGATCCAAGCCAGCATGGTAAGGCAACGCGTTGATTCCGTTCACCTGCAGAAGCTGGGCAAATTCCTCTACTTTTCTGCGGCTCAGGCAATATACAATTCCGGATTTTCCTTTATGCTGATTGATGAATTTCACAATTTCGCGGTCGACATTCACCTTGGGTCTCATCTCATAAAAGAGATTTGCCCGGTTAAAACTTTCCTTGAAGACCAAAGCGTTGGACATTCCGAGTGTTTTCTGGATATCGTCCTGCACTTTCGGTGTTGCGGTAGCCGTTAAGGCAATTACAGGAACATCGGCAATTTTATCGATGATAAGCTTCAGGTTCCGGTATTCGGGTCTGAAATCGTGGCCCCATTCCGAGATGCAGTGTGCCTCATCAATGGCGACAAAAGAAATTTTAACCTCTTTCAGAAATTCCAGATATTCTTCTTTGATTAAAGATTCTGGGGCAACATAGAGCAATTTTGTTCTGCCTGCTTTGATATCATCAAAAACCTGTTTCGTCTGTGTTTTATTGAGAGAGGAATTCAGTACGTGTGCCACTCCTTCGTTGGAGGAAAGGCCGTTCACTGCATCCACCTGATTTTTCATGAGAGCGATTAAGGGTGAAACGACGATTGCCGTACCTTCAGAAATGAGTGCAGGAAGCTGGTAACAGAGGGATTTTCCGCCACCCGTTGGCATAAGGACAAAAATGTCTTTGCCCTCCAGTAAATCCTTTATAATTTCTTCCTGATGTCCTTTAAATGTAGAGAAGCCGAAATATTTTTTTAGTTCCTTCGATAAATCGGCGGTATGTGTTTTCATCTGTAATTTTTCAATTGATTCAGCAATGGGAACCGATGGGTTTAAGGCAACACCAAAAAATTAAGGTGACCGTTCCGCATCTGAAATTGTTTGCTAAATTTGCATATTAATCAAAGTTAAAAAATAAAAGTTGAAACAGAAAATATCCAACTTTATTTTGATGATGGTTTAAAGAAAAGATTAACGTACCTTATAGCAATAAGACCCTCATTTCCAAACTACAAAAATGAACAGACCCGACCTTCTGCAGATTGCCAAAAACGCTGTTTCCATTGAAATCACTGAACTTGAAAACCTCAGAAACCGTCTCGACGAAGATTTTCTGAAAGCCGTGGAGATCATTCATACTTCAAAAGGAAAATTGATTATCGTAGGAATCGGCAAATCTGCACATGTTGGAAACAAGATTGTGGCCACTTTAAACTCCACCGGAACGCCATCACAGTTTCTTCATGCCTCCGAAGCGATCCACGGCGATTTAGGTGTGATCCAGAAGACCGATGTGGTGCTCTGCATCTCGAACTCGGGAAATTCGCCTGAAATCGTTACGCTTCTCCCTTTTTTAAAGGATTATTCTTCTGCGTTAATCGGCATGACGGGAAATTTAAAGTCGAAACTGGCTGAATTTTCGGATGTCGTCCTTAACAGTTCGGTAGAAAAAGAAGCATGCCCCATCAAACTGGCGCCGACCAGTTCAACGACCGTACAGATGGCTTTGGGAGACGCTCTGGCGGTTTGCCTCATGGAACTGAACGGTTTTCAGGAACACGACTTCGCTAAATTTCATCCGGGTGGAAACCTCGGAAAAAACCTGACGGCAAAAGTAGGCCAGTTCCTTTCTTCCCAAAAACCTCAAGTACCGGAAAATGCCGGAATCCGGGATATCATCATATCGGTGAGCGCTTCCACGCACGGAATTACTGTAGTGACCGATGCAGAAAATATTACAGGGGTCATTACCGATGGCGATCTGCGCAGAATGCTCATGAGTGAAAAGGATGTTTCAGCAATTACTGCAAAAGACATTATGAGCCGCAATCCGAAGAGTGTGGATAAAAATACATTGGCCAAAGAAGCCATGCAGATCTTAAAGGAAAGAAACATCGGCCAGCTTATTGTTACGGACCACGGGAAATACTTTGGAATCATCGATATTCACAGATTGCTGGATGAAGGAATCGGTTGATGCAAGCCTAAAGCGACAAGGTAAAAGAACAACTGGGAAGGATTGCGCAGTACGAAATATGGGGGCTGAAGTGAGAAGGATGAGATGAATCCGGGATCAGTGGGAATATTGATGGATATTTTCTTTAATTTCGCCGGAAGAAGAGCAGCAGAGATCAACTATAAATAAAAAAATTCGTGAAAGAGGTAAAAGAAATGTCCTTTTGGGGACACATCGGAGAATTAAGAGGGCACCTGATCCGGTCCCTTATTGCTGTAATCGTGGCCGCTGTGCTGATTGGTTATAATATTAACTGGATCATGGATCATATTTTTTTCGGACCTACGCGAAACAACTTTCCTACTTTCCGTGTTGTCAACCATTTTTCGCGGATGATTCTGGGCGAAGACAGCATCCACCTTCCGAAAGAATTTCCGGTACGGGTTCAGAAACTGTATCAGCAGTTCAATGTAATGATGGCGGTTTCGCTTTTTGGCGGAATGGTTCTCGCATTTCCATATATGGTTTGGGAACTCTGGCGTTTTATTTCTCCAGCGCTGCATCCGAAAGAAAGAAAAAACTCAGTGTTCATGATTAATTTTGTTTGGATCCTTTTCTTAACAGGCATACTTGTGGGTTATTTCATGATCCTTCCTTTTGCCATTAATTTTGGGGTGATTTTCAAGATTTCCGACATTATTGTACCGCTTTATGACCTTTCCGACTATACCACCCTCTTTCTCCAGGTAGTTCTGGGGATGGGTGTGATCTTCCTTTTTCCGGTGATTGTTTATTTTCTGACCAATATCGGTATTCTGACGCCGGTTTTTATGAAAACCTACCGCCGGCACGCCATTGTTCTGATTATGGTTGTGGCCGCTATTATTACTCCGGCCGATGTGCTGAGCATGATGATGGCCGCACTCCCACTGCTGCTACTCTATGAATTCAGTATTATCATGAGCGGATATACCTTCAGAAGACTGCAGAAAAAGGAGCATCTTCCGACGACAACTTCGTAAAAGGAGCGGAAAAAGGTCTGCGTGTTTTAAAAAATTCTATATTTGGTATTCAATTCTTTAAAATGAACAGATTTTCGCTTTTATTTTTAGCCGTTTCGGCGGGGATGTTTGCCCAAAATTTCACGAAAGAGGATTCGCTGAAAGGTTCTGACACGAAATTCCGGAACTTCTGGGATGTCAAAAAATATGAACTTTCCGTAGAACCGTATTTTGAAAAAAGATCGGTTTCAGGTACGAATACGATTACTTTTGAGATCACGAAGGACATCAGCCGGCCCGTATTCCAGATCGATCTTCAGCAACCCATGGATTACAAAATCATTGGAGGAGGAAATAAACTTTCTTCCAGACGCGAAGGTGATTTCATTTATATTGATGCTGACCGATCCTATAAAAAAGGAGAGGTGCATTCCTTTACCATTCAGTTCTCGGGAAAACCACGCGTGGCAAAAAATGCACCGTGGGACGGCGGATGGGTTTTTGAAAAAGACCAAAATGGACACCCGTTTATGAGTGTTGCCCAGGAAGGAATTGGCGCTTCGGTATGGCTGCCTGTAAAAGATCTCTGGAGCGATGAACCCGACAACGGCGTCGTAATGAAGATCATTACCCCGAAAGATTTAACGGGGGTCGGCAACGGAAGGCTTATTTCGAAAACGACCGAAAAAGATAAAAACATATTTACGTGGGAAGTTAAAAATCCCATCAACGCCTACTCTATTGTTCCAAATATCGGGAAATATGTGAACTTCAAAGATACTTACAACGGCGAAAAAGGGAAACTCGATCTGGATTACTGGGTCTTGGACTATCAGCTTGCAAAAGCCAAAAAACAGTTCACACAGGTGAAGCCGATGCTTAAAGCATTTGAATACTGGTTCGGGCCCTATCCTTTTTATGAAGACTCCTATAAACTTGTCGAAAGTCCATATCTCGGTATGGAACACCAAAGCAACGTTGCGTATGGTAACCAGTATGAGAATGGATATTTGGGCAGAGATCTATCTGGGACTGGAGTCGGGATGAACTGGGATTACATCATCGTTCACGAAAGCGGACATGAATGGTTTGCCAACAGCATCACCGCTAAAGACCAGGCCGATATGTGGATTCATGAAGGTTTCACAGACTATTCCGAGACGCTATTTACTGAAAATTTCATGGACAAAAATGCAGCAGAACGCTATGTTCAGGGAATCCGTCTCAACATTCAGAACGATGAACCTATTATCGGACAATACGGTGTACGAAATGAAGGCAGCGGAGATATGTATTTCAAAGGCGCCAATATGCTGCACACGATCCGGCAGGTCATTAACAACGATGAAAAATTCCGACAGATTCTCAGAGGCCTGAACAAGGATTTCTATCACCAGACCGTCACCACACAGGAAGTGGAAAACTATATTTCCAAAAAATCGGGAATCGATTTTTCTCCTGTCTTCAACCAGTATTTAAGAACCACGCAAATTCCGGCGCTCCTCTACATCCAAACCGGTGACACACTGGAATTTTGGTACGACAATGTTGTGGAAGGATTCCACATCCCGTTAAGACTCAGAAATAACCAAACCATTTATCCTACAACTGAAAGACAGACTGTAAAAATCACCGGCGGAAAACCCGCAGAATTTGACCCGAACTATTACGTTCTTTACCGTCAGGTCTATCAGAAAAAAAATTAATTAAATTCAGGACTTCATTGTGATTCTGAAAACAGTGCCCTTACCCACTTCGGTTTGGGCAACTTTTATATCACCTTTATGGTATTCTTTCATAACCCGCTTGGCCAATGACAAACCAAGGCCCCACCCCCGCTTTTTAGTTGAAAATCCCGGTTTAAAAACATTCCGCGCCTGCGACCCATTCATTCCGGAACCGGAGTCGCGGAAATCGATGATGACATTTTTATTTTTTTCGTACATCTGAATTTCCAGTTTGCCGAGACCTTTCATCGCATCTACCGCATTTTTCACGAGATTTTCGATGACCCAGCTCAGTAGAATCCTGTTGTGCGGAATCAGGATCTCCCCTTTCGGCATCCGAAGCGTGAACTCTACTTTGGAAGAAATCCTTGTTCTGAGATAGTTGAAATTCTGCTGAACCGTTTCATTCAGATTCAGGTCGTTCAGTTCCGGAACCGAGCCGATTTTTGAAAACCTTTCAGAAATCGTACGCAGGCGGTTGATGTCTTTTTCAATTTCCTTTACGCCTTCGCTGTTCTGGTTTTCCATCCGCAGGATCTCGATCCAGCCGATCATCGAAGAAAGCGGCGTACCGATCTGGTGAGCTGTTTCTTTGGCCAGACCGGCCCAAACATAGCCTTCATCGGTTTTTTTCACGGTCCGCAGAAACCAGAAAGAAAAAATCAGATAGAGAAAAATCAACACCCCTAAAATATATGGTGAATACTGCAGATTATTCAGCAACAATGAATTGTCGAAATATACAAACTGATTGTTTCCACTCGGAAATTTGAGTTCAATCGGCGGATAGGTGCGGGACATTTTCACTGCCAGCTCCTGAATTTTTTTGGTGTCATTCTCTATATTTCGAGGAAGGTTACGGTGGTCAATAGGCCTCCCGTTTTTATCGGTAATGATGACCGGAATCGTTTGATTGGAGGTATAAATCTGGAGCACGAGATCCTGTACCAGCGGATCCGGCGCCACCACATCCTGCTGGTATTTGATGGCGTTAGCCAGTAAATCAATCCTTTTGATCTCCTCTTTTTTGAGGTAATTGATGAGGATGGTCAGCGCAAAAACGAGGGTCGTGACCACCACCGTAAAAAGGATGAATACAAACCAGTTGTTAAATCTTGAAAAAAAATTTCTCCGTCTCATCTATTTTAATTCGTTCAGTATTTTATACAGGGCGCCGCTGATGTCGCCACCCTGATAATTATTGATGATGGCTGCAAACACGTATTTTTTTCCGTTGGCAGCAGTATGGTAGCCGGCGAAGGATTTGGTGTCCTTCATCGTGCCGCTTTTCATCATCATGCCGTTGGTCTGGGTCGGAAATCCTTCATGAAAATCATTGAACCACGGCTGTTTCTTCGCATACAGCAACGCCTGAACCTCCGCCCGTGCCGAAACGTAATTCTGGGGCGAAAGGCCGCTGCCATCCGCAAAATTGATCATCGCGGCATTGATCCCTTTGCTTTTCCAAAACTCTTTCATAAAATCGATGCCTGCATCAAAACTCCCCGTATTTTTTTTCTCTTTTCCGAGGGTCTTTACGAGCGTTTCGCCGTAGAGATTCACACTTTTGCGCAGAAACCAGTAGATGATTTTGTCGAGCGTCGGTGATCTGTATTCCAACAAAATATTGTTTTTGGGTGCGGTCTGCATTTTTTCGCCGTTGATTTTCTCCTGACTAACGGAGGTCACTTTTCCGGTAAAATCAATTCCTGATTCCTGCAGCCATTTTTTAATTTCATTTCCCAAAGTCAGTGGCGGATCAGGTGTAGCGCCTGAAACGGTAATGGCTTTTGAAGGAAGGGTACCGTTGATATAGGCCACCGCAGAGTGCGGAGCGGTAAAAATGAGGCTCTGATCGGAACTTCCTGCGGTTTTGGCTTCGTTCACCCATTTTACACCGGGCAGGTCTACATTAAAACTTTTTATATCGTTGCCGTTCATATTGATGTCGAACTGATTTTCGCGCCAGTTGATACCCCAAACGCCGGCTCCATAATAATTTCCCATATCATTCCATGGCCAGCCGCCGGGAACCGTCTGGAAATCAAAATAAGAATCATCGATAATCAGGTCTCCCGAAATTTTTGAGATCCCTTTATTTTTAAGAGCTTCTATGAGTTTCTGTCTGAAATTTTCAGGTTTGTAGCCATCGAAACGCCAGCTTCCCAAAGTCGGGTCGCCGGTGGAAAAGATAAAAAGATTTCCGTTCAGGCTGCCTTTCTCCACCGTGCCGGAAAAAGAGGAAGTGGTTTTAAAGGTGTAGGTACTTCCCAAAGTTTCGAGTGCACAGGCGGCCGTAAAAATCTTCTGCGTGGAGGCAGTTGAAAGACCTCTGTTGCCCTGATATTCATAAACAAAATTTCCAGCATCATCGGAAATATAAAGGGAAAGCGACGATGAATAGGCAGGTGCAGAACTGAGAAGATTTTTAGTGGCTGCATCCATTTTCTGGGCAATATCCTGGGAGAATATGAGTTGGGAACACAAGAACAGGGCGGCAAAAATCTTTTTCATTCAGTCTATTTTAGTCAAATATAATGAAAAGATCGTTATACTAGTTCAGCGCGCTCCCCGGTTCGATTTCGTGCGGTTCAATGCCTTTTTCAAAAATGCGGGTTTTTTCCGAACCTTCCACGGTAATGCGGTCGCCGTTGCAGCGGATCCAGTTTCCTTCGCGCAAACCGACCACTTTGGTGTCGTTCTGGGTTAAAAATTCTCTGATGCGTGTCTCGCGGGTTTCCCCATTGTGCTTTAGATCCGGACTTGGATCCAGATAATGCGGATTGAGGTTGAAAGGCACCAGTCCCATCGTGTCGAAACTGGGCGGATAGACAATCGGCATGTCGTTCGTGGTTTTCATGTTGGGTCCACCAATGTTGGAACCGGCGCTGGCTCCCAGATACGGTTTGCCTTTTTTTATATTTTCTTTCAGAATCTGCATAAGGTTTTCTTCGTGAAGCGTCTTTACGAGAAGAAAGGTATTTCCGCCGCCTGTAAAAAATCCCTGAGCGCTTTCAACCGCTGCTTTTTTATCTTCAAATTCGTGCAGTCCGCGCACATTGATACCGATTGTTGCAAAAAATTCCGCTGCTTTTGCCGTATAATCTTCGTGGGAAATTCCGCCCGGCCGCGCAAAGGGAATGAATATGATTTCATCAATTCCATTAAAAAGTGTGGTGATTTCTGAACGGAGGTATTCCAGGTAATTTCCGCCGAAAAGCGTGGAGGTGGATGCGAGGAGGAGATTCATGTGTTGGATGTTAGGTGTGTAAAATTAAAGAATTTTAGTGATGGAAGGAAATCCGGAGCCGGTTTTAGCCCGGATTGGAGGGGAAATCCTTTTTTTTGGGGTTCAGGCTCGGCCTGCGGCCGCGCCTGAACCCCAAAAAAAAGATTGTAACGGAAAGCCGGACTGCACCTGATACCATCCCTTCACTTGTTGCTCCTGAAAAATTGAATTATCTTTGCATCAATCTAAAAAAAAGAAACATGAAATTTTTTATTGACACTGCAAATCTGGATCAGATCCGGGAAGCGCAGGATCTTGGGATTCTGGACGGCGTTACGACCAATCCGTCGCTGATGGCGAAAGAAGGCATCAGCGGGACTCAGGCGATTATGCAGCATTACAAAACCATCTGCGAGATTGCGGACGGCGATATTTCTGCAGAAGTACTGTCGACCACTTATGAAGAAATGATTAAGGAAGGTGACGAACTCGCAGCGATCCACCCGAATATAGTGGTGAAAATCCCCATGATTAAAGACGGGATCAAAGCGTTGAAATATTTTTCCGACAAAGGGATCAAAACGAACTGTACGCTGATTTTTTCTGCAGGACAGGCCCTTTTGGCGGCCAAAGCAGGAGCCAATTATGTGTCTCCGTTCCTTGGCAGACTCGATGATATTTCGGTAGACGGCATGAACCTTATTGAAGAAATACGACTGATTTATGACAATTATTATTTCGGCACCGAAATTCTGGCGGCGTCTATCCGTTCGCCGATGCATATCATCAACTGTGCAAAAGTAGGAGCAGATGTGATCACATCTCCCCTTTCCTCAATTCTGAGCCTGCTTAAGCATCCTTTAACAGACAGCGGACTGGCGCAGTTTGTTGCTGATGCGAAGAAACTGTCGTAAGCAGCCCATCAATATCACAGAAAATCCTGAACATTGCTGTTCAGGATTTTTTATTTATCATAAGGCTTTTGAAACTCGCCGGAATTTTATTACCAATTAAATCATTTGAGTAGGTCCAATTCCAGAATATTATTATTTTTCTGATTTTCTGCTTTCTGATTACGGTCCCTGTCGCGTAAAACTTTTTCAATGTCCAATACCTTGCCCGTTTCATCGGTCATCGTCACTTTTCTTCCGGATGTCATGATCTGGCGGATCTCCTGCGAAGGATTTTCGCGGTTTACCATAAACAGCTTTTTATAGGCGGCTGCATTTACTTTTATGAGAGGTTGTACATGAGCTTTATCTGCCTCGAAGCTCCATTTCATCTCTCCTGGGAATTTTGAAACGGATTTTATTTCAAATACATGGGTGTTTTTATCATCTGCAATTTTCAAAATAAGACCGGGAAGACCGTGAAATTTGTATGGCCCATCCTGAATCGGAATTTCGGTGGTAAACCACGCAGTCCAGTTTCTTCCGAAAAGTTTGATCGTTGCTTTTTGCACGCTGAATTCTCCGATCGTTTCTTTTTCGGGCAGAATTTTCCAGGTCATCTTTCTGTCGTCATTCACCTGATATTCATTCATGCCGATTTGGTCAAAAAAAGTGATGCTGAAGTCGGGATAACGCTTTTCGACCACCGTGGTGATCTGTCCAAATTTAATTCCCTTAAAATCAAAATTCCCCGGATTGGTTTTCAGTCGCGCCGCCATTACCGAATCTGACTTCATTCTGTCGATGCTAAGAAATTTGGAGCCTTCAGGGGAAACATCCAGAACCATCATTTCCTTTTTGCCAGAGTCCCTATCGGTTGAATCCAGTATAAAACGGTATTCGTAGAGGAACCTTTGGTTCTGTGCGCTTGAGAAAACCCCGAAAAGGAGAAAAAGCAAAACGAAATTTTTCATTGTAAAATTTTTATGAAGATAGAAAAAAATCCCTGACCGCAGTTCATATGACGGGAGACAAAGGATGACGCCAGTGGTATTTTTAGTCTTGACAGAAACCATTTATACTACGTAATAATTTTCTGAAAAACGTAAATTTCTATCACAAAACCGAGAGCAGCCCATCGACCAGATTGATCAGCAGTTTGAAAATAAAGATAATCATATTAAGCTTTGGTAGAATTAGAAATCTTTTTTCGCACCGAAATTCTGGCGGCCTCTATCGCCGATGCATATCATCAACTGTGCAAAAGTAGGCGCTGACGTAATTATATCGCCTCTTTCCTCAATTCTGATCCTGCTTAAGCATCCTTTAGCGGACAGCGGACTGGCGCAGTTTGTGGCAGATGTAAAAAAGTTTTCTTAAGTTAGTTACTTCCCATAAATAAAAGCAAGACCTAGGAATTAAATTCCCGGGTCTTGTTTATTTTGTAGTGATTTCAATCCTGTCGAGTTTTGATTTATTGCTGTCGCCTGTGCGAGCAAAAGTGAGTGTTTTGATATTGCTTGCTTTTTTATTTTCCATCATCAATTGATCTGCGCTAAATCTATCAAATTCATCAGGTGAGACCTGCTTTCCGTTCACGTACAATTTTGAATGGTTCAAATCTGTAACAACGGGACGAGCAGGAAGCATCTTTTCAGAAAGCACTTTTCCGGCAGCATCGTAAATTAAGACGGAGGATACATCAGCTTTTAAAATTGCAATCTTAAAATTCTGAGATTTGCGCTTCTCCTCTTGGCGTTTTTCAGCTGCGATCTGCATTCTTTCTGCTTCCTTTCTCATTTCGCCAATTTCTTTATCAGAATAAATCCTGTTTATATCCTGACTTATCTTAAACCTTTTGGTTTCCTGTAAATAGGCGGTTCTTTTGTTAGCTTCTTTTGCTTCTGCATTTCTGATTCTTTCTTTAAACTGCGGAGAATTCAACAGTTTTCTTGCTTTTTCTGCATTTTTCTCGGCGTTTCTGAGCTTTCGACGAAATGCAGGGGTGTTTACTGTTTTCCTCAACTCTTCTGCTCTTTCTTCCACTTCCCTGAGCCTTGCCTTAAATTCCGGTGAATTCAGCATTTTAGCGACTTCGCCGGATTTCATTTCTGCTTCTTTCAGTTTCAGGGCGAAAGATTCCGAGTTCATTAATTTTTCGAGTTCCACAAGACTTCTGTCTAAGCTTCCCTGCTCTGGTTCCGACTTCAACAGATCATCAAGCCTGCTGCTGAGTTCACTTATTTCCTTTCCCAATTCCTGTAAACGGGGATTGTTGAAATCTTTCTTCTCCGCCAGTTCCTGCAGTTCTCTGCTTTTAGTCTGAAGGCGCTCGCTGATTTCCATGGTCTTCTTATTCGGACTGCCCGGTTTTTGAGAGGATTTTATATCCGTTTTTTGGGAATCCGGCTTCAGTTGCTGCGAGGACTGTGGTTTTATGGTATCTTTTTTCATGGTTTCACCCCGTTGCGTGATCAGCATATTGACCTCTGCAATCTCTTTGTTTTTTGCATTTACCATATATGCGAATGTCAGGAGAAACAGGATCGGCAATGCAAGGATCTTCCGTGCATATCCAAATTTTGTTTTTGATTTTTTAAGCATGATTAATCTTTTTTTAAGGTTAGAAGATAAAAAGGGGCTCGTGGCCGGAAGATGATTTCCGGAAAAATGGCTGGCCAGCAGCATCTGCGCAAATGCTTTCGTGTCGGAATTTTTAAGGGCTTTCTTATCAGCGAGATATTCGTGGATCAGGCTGAGCTCTTTGCTGATCACAAAAAATACAGGATTGACCCAGAATACAGCAGTCACTACTTCCATGAACATTTTATCCCAGGAGTGTCGCTGCTCCATATGAACCATTTCATGTTTCAGTATCTGGCGTCCCAGATCCGAACTGATGGGTATTGAAATCTTCCAGAAGAGGTTCCGGAAAAATGAAAACGGAGCATTCTGTAAATCGGTCTGGTAAAATTTTATGCCTTCAAAATTTTCCACCGGATAGGTTTTTCTGATCCAGTAAATTTTCAGAATACCGGCCGTAAGTCTGATCAAAAAAATGACAGTAACCAGTCCAACAAGGAGAAAAGCAATTTTAAAATAAAAGTGATCATCGCTTATAGCTTTGCTTGAATTAAATATATCTAAAGTATTATTCAATAATCGGCTGCCGCTTTTTATTTCCATTGTGAAATAACTCAATTTCAACAGTGGGAGCAATAAGCTTATCACCACTGTGGCCAAGAGATAGAAACGGTTGTATTCGTGAAACGTCCGGTCTTTCAGAAACACTTTATAATACATAAACATTACACCCGAAGTCAAAAAAACTTTCAAGATGTACAACAGCAGCGGTTCCATCAGTCTTTGTTTTTAAGTTCATTAAGCAGCATTTCAAGATCCTCCACACTCAGTTCATTTCTTTCGATGAGGAAAGAAACCGCGTTTGTATAGGATCCTTCAAAGTAATTTTTCACGAGGCTTTTCATCGATTTTCCGCTGTATTTTTCTTTCGTGACCAACGGAAAATACTCATGCTGCCTCCCGAAAACTTTATAATCCACAAAATCTTTATCTTTTAAGACTTTCAGGATTGTTGACACGGTATTGGTGTGCGGTTTAGGGTTGGGAAAAAGCTCCAGAATGTCTTTTAGAAAAGCTTTCTTGAGTTCCCACAAGTACTGCATTACCTGTTCTTCTGCTTTGGTGAGCTGTGTTATCTGCATATCACTATCTATTTAGTTATACAAATATAAGATAAAATTTCTCTCGTACAACTATTTTAATAGTGATAACACTGTAAAACACATAAGGTATTGATAATCAAATAGAAAATGTCAGTTTTTCTTCAGCACTGCAAGATACTGGTCAATTTCATCTGTATACACGATTTCCGCTGACCAACCTTCTTCGCCCGCGGTTTTCTTCATGGTTCCCTGATCAATGTAGAGCCATTTGAACCAATCGGTTAAGGCTGTTCCGTAGTGGTAACGGCATTCCACTTCGCCGTAATAGTTTTGAGGAAATTCGAGGTCTTCATACATATAGGCAATATCGCATGAGTCAAAAATCAGGCTGCCGGATGGATTGAGGAGGCTGCTGCATTTTTTCAGAAAATCGCGAAATCCAGCCAGTGTGGAAGAAATTCCCACCCCATTCATGAGGAGTAGCAGTGTATCAAACTTTTCATCTTCCAGCTGGAAAAAATCTTTCAGTAGTACTTTTCTTAGCCCTCTCTGCTCCATGACTTCGCAAGATTTCGGAGATATTTCCAGTGCGGTGACATCAAGACTCTTTCTTTCAAGCTCCAGCGCATGTGAACCGGCGCCGGCCCCAATATCCAACACCCTTCCCCGGCATTCTTCAAGCGCTATCCGCTCCAGTTCGGGCATTTCTTCGGCAGTACGGAAATAAAGAGAAACCGGCATTTCAACTTCAGGCCCGAAGCGGTCTTCCACAAAAAGCCCTGCTGTGTTTTTTCCGTAATAAAAATCATGAATGGCCAGGCCGGGTAAATCAGTCATTTTTAAAGTATGAAGTATAAATTGGGATCTGTTTAGGCTTCCCTATCTTCATACAAAAATACGGAATTTTGAAGTATGAAGTGTGAAGTACAAATTTTGAGGTGTGCAGAATAAGGTTAGGGGTGTAAGTCTACTTGTTGACATTTTAATAAAAAAGAGAATCAGTTTCCTGATTCTCCTTTGATATATTGATTTGAAATATCTTAATTAAAAACCATTTTTATTTCCACGGATCAAGCACAACTTTAACACAGCCATCCTGTTTTTTGTCGAACATTTCATAGCCTTTGCTCACCTCATCCAAGGAAAGTTTATGAGTGATCATGTCATCAAGCACCACTTCTCCTGCCACCACATGATTCATCAGTTTGTCGATGATGGCATGTACCGGTGCCTGGCCTGCTTTGATGGTGAGTCCTTTGTCGAAGATCTGTCCCAGTTTGAAATTGTCATAATTTACAGGATATACCCCAAGAATTGAGATCCTACCGCCCCTTCTGACTGCACTCATACACGCTTCAAGTACTTTTATCGAACCTTTTTCAAAATTTATGGTGGCTTTTGCACGGTCGATCAAATCCCTTTCCGGTTCAAAACCCACTGCGTCAATACATAGGTCAGCCCCGCGACCGTCAGTCATATGACGGATTTCCTCTACGGTATCTTTGGCATTTTTCCAGAGCACGGTTTCGCATCCTGTTAGTTTTTTGATATGATCCAAACGGTACTGTAATGTATCGACTACAATTATTTTCTTCGGGCTGAAGAGGGCAGCGCTTTTTACTGCCATAATTCCGACAGGACCCGCACCAAATATGGCTACGGTTTCGCCGCCTTTGAGTTCACCCCACATTACTCCTGTATAGCCTGTAGGAAATATATCGGTGAGAAAGAGCACCTGTTCGTCCTTCATTCCTTCCGGAACTTTTCGCGGACCGTTATTGGCGTACGGCACCCGCACATACTGTGCCTGACCGCCGTTGTAGCCTCCGTATAAATCGGAATATCCAAACATTCCGCCGCCTTTTTCGGTGAGGATTCCTCCTTCCGGGCCGTAATTCTCGGGATTGCTGTTCTCGCAGCCTCCCGGAAGGTCATGGTCGCAGAAGAAACATCCGCCACAGGCAATCGGAAACGGTACTACCACTCTGTCCCCTACTTTTAGATTCGTGATGCTGCTGCCCACATCCTCCACAATTCCCATGAATTCGTGGCCCATGACCATTGGCCGGGCCTGCGGAATTCCTCCTGAATACATGTGAAGATCGCTTCCACATATCGCGGTAGAGGTTACTTTTAAGATGATATCCGACTGGTCTTCGATTTTCGGATCTTCAATGGTGTCACAGGTAATTTTACCCGGCGCGTGAAATACTGCTGCTTTCATAATGATTTATTTTAATGTAATTTGATTTAAAAGAAAAAAGCGGCAGAACAATACCACTCAGGCCAACGAAATTGGTTCGTCTGTACAAACGGGTATCAAACGATGTGCCTAATAGCGACGTAATGTATTATTTTTAGGGATATGTATTCTGACAAGCTAGTTTTTGGGGAAATCTTTAAAATAAGAAGTAGTGGGCGCGAATTACAGGATACGGTCTGGGTGTTGAATGCTGAAAGTAATTACTTGCTCGAAATCAAGAAATTAAAGGCAGGGTATTCTCTGTTTTCGGCAATGGATCAGGCAATTTTGTCTTTACCAAATATTCTTCCACTGTTAATCTTGCCATGAGATAGCTCACCGTGGATTCGGCACCCTGATTCAGGTTGATATAGTCCTCTTCCACGCCGTCGAAACAGCCACCCGTGCAAGGGTTGTAAACAATCCTATTCAGGTGGTTATTGCCGAGAAACCAGGTGAAGGCTGTGAACATCTTGTCTTTGTACTCCTTCACTTTAAAAGTCGTGTAAAATTCGCTTAGGGCCATTACGGTATAAGCCACATCAATGGCCTGCTCGCCACCTTGGTCTGAGTCATTTATTTCCTGACCATTGTGCAGCCAGCCTCTGTTTGAAATGACTTTAATTCTGTCTTCGGTAAAGATTTTTGCGATCAGAAAATGGAATGAATCTGCCGCAATTTCGCGGTATATTTCCTTATGGGTCATTCGCCAGGCAAAAAGCAAAGCTTCCGGGAGCAGACTGTTGGCATAGGTTAAATAACTTTCATACCACTGCCAGTTTTCATCGGCTTCGTGGCGGTACATCTGCACCAAACGATCGGCAAACAATTCCAGTCTTTGAATTTGTTGTAAAGAAGCGGTATTGACGTTGGCATAGTACAGACCTTTGATTATAAATGCCATTGCACGTGTAGAATGAATGCTTTGGCTATGCTCTAGAGCTTTGTCGAATAATTTTAGGGTTTCGGCAATCAGTTGAGCAGGGAGAATATGCCGCAAAGAAAGCAGGTATCCCAATGCCCATATTGCCCTGCCCGCAGCATCATCGAGGTTATCTTCCTCATTCTGTGCAGTAAAGTGTTTTTGCACATCCACATAATTCAAAAATCCTCCATTCTCCTGATAACAATACGAAATAAAGCGGAAGTAAAGTCTGATCAGCGCTACATCGATCTCTCTTCTGAAAAGTCTGTAATGGTGGCAAATGGCGATCAGCGCCCGTGCATTATCATCCAAAGTATAACCGGAATTGATATCGGGTCGGTTGATGACTGCAAACTGAATAATGCCAAAATCGACTGTAAGTCTATGAAGGTGATCGAGGTTGATTTCGGGGATCTTATAGTGGATTTCAGGGCGGCCGTTCAACACTTTTTTAAACAGCTGTACATGCGCAATTGCAGAATTCTCCCACGCTGTTGGCGCCATACGGTGAAGCCCGTTCAGGCTGATGCGGTTGCGAAAACCCTCATCGTCAAGCAGTTTTATTGCCTGCCTTGCAAGCTCAGAAGAATCATTAAAATCTATTATAATGCCGCATTCTTTCTTCAGCACTTCGCAGGCGTGCGGAATAGGCGTAGAGATAATGGGGCAGCCGCAGCTTACGGCGTAGGAAAAAGTACCGCTCACTGCCTGATTGGGATCGCTTGAAGTAAACAGATAAATATCGGTTAGCTGTAGATATTCGAGCAGAGTATCCAGTGTCACATATTCGTTGATGAAATGAACATTTTTATTCAGTTTCAGATCGCAGACCAACTGTTCCAGACCCTCGCGGTATTTTTCACCTTCGTGCTGCACGACTGACGGATGTGTTTTTCCTATAACAAGAAACAGTACATCGGGATGCTGTTGCGTAATTTCAGGTAAAGCCCTTAATGTAGTTTCGATCCTTTTGCCGGAACTCAGTAAGCCGAAAGTGGAAAGTATTTTGCGGCCTTGAAATCCATATTTTTCCTTTAATATATCCTTATCCGTATGTTTTACAAGATGGGTGCCGTGTGGTATTATACTGATCTTTTCTATTTCAATAAGATAATCGAGCTGTAAAATGTCGGCAGCAGCATCGGTCATCACTACCAACGAATCCGAAATTTCTGCAATATCCTGAATGTACTGCTGGATTTCGGCGCTTGGTTTCGGCAGAACCGTGTGAAAAACGACCACCAAAGGCTTTCTGAGGTTGTTTAGGAGTTTCAATAAATCTTTTTCATTGTGTCGGAACAATCCAAACTCGTGCTGCAGCACCACCAATTCTATGCGGTCAGAACTCTTGATTTTTTGTGCCAGCTTAAGGTACGAAGAAGGGTTCCGGGTCTGCAGCACCTCTATGACTTCCGTACTGTACCGGTGATGACAGCCATTTTCCAGTGCAGCCACTTTGATCTCGAAGGACTGGGCAAATTTATCGTTCATTGCTTTTATTAAATCCTGCGAATAGGTCGCAATGCCGCATTCTCTTGGAGGAAATGTGCTCAAAAAGAGCCACTGCGGTAATTTTTTTGTGGTCAGACAGCGCCGGGCGTTATCGCCGGGTCCTCTCCTCCACCTGTTCGGTTTCTCTTTCATGGGGCCAGTTTTAAAGCGTTCAGTTCATTTAATAATTCCGAAAGACGTACTGAGGCACAGGCAATATGTTCGTCTGCCGCTCCGTAGTAGATATACAAAGTATCATCATTGATCACCGTTCCTGTAGGAAAGCAAACATTATTCACCAATCCATGCTGCTCATAATTATATTCGGGTCTGAAGAGCGGATATGGCAAGCGGGCAATTTCATGCGCCGGATCCTCCAGATCCAGCAAGGCAGCACAAACACAGTACACATATCCTTCCACAGTGTCGTGAACGCCATGGTAAATCAGCAGCCAACCAGCTTCTGTTTCTATTGGCGGACAGCCACCACCGAGATAACTGACTTCATGATCATATTTTGGTGAAATCAGGATATGATCGCTGAATGTCAGCAGGAAAGCATCCCAAAAACTGTGCGTCAACTCACTGAGATCATGTACAGAAACAATCTGAATATCCGGTTTTATCCGGTGCAAAAAATACAATCTGCCGTTGACCCGGCGCGGAAAGAGTAATATATCTTTATCCCAAAGAAGAATCTTTTTACGGTCTTTTTTTGGAACCACGTACTTGCCGTTGAAACGGAAATATTTTTCATTCAGTTCCCCTCTTGATTCTGCCAGATGTTTGAATTCTTCATAAGAATATTGAGGAACGATAAGACCTCTTTTTTCCCAGATGACCAAATCCTGTGAAGTCGCCAGTGCACCCATTGCGTTCACCCCATCGAAGGCTGTATAAGTGAGGTAATAAGTATTTCCTATTTTAACAATACGCGGATCTTCAATGCCTTTTTTCTCGTATTCATATTGAGGAAAAAGAAGAGGAATCTCCATGCGGCTTTCCACTTTTAACTGATCCCTTATTCTGCAGTATCCAATACTTGAGTAATTGTCCTTTCCCAGTGCCCTGTAAAACATATGAACCGCACCCTCTTCATATAAAACGGCCGGATTCAAAACTCCTGAGCATTCAAAACCCAAAGTGGTTTTTTCGAGGATGATGCCTTCTCTTTTTACACGGACCATGACGTCTGTACTTACAAATTATTTTTCAATAAAACCTTCCTGCAGCATTTTCTGACGAATGGCGCCTGCAATTTCATCTGTTAATCTTACTACCCCTGCAGGATCATAGGTTTCAGTAATGCCTGACCAAATGATCTTATCGTCGGGAATAGAGTAAATCACCGTTTCGATGATGAACTTTGTTGTTACGGAATAATAACCAGGAGTGGTATAAAACGGCCAGTTCCTGTAATAATATCTACCGAAGTTATCGTAATACAGCGGATAATTATAATGCTGTGCGGGGACAAATATTCTCTCCTTGTCCACATCAACCAAACGCATTGTAACAGCCGCATCGAAACCATCATTTTTCAGTTTGTTCCGAAGTGCCTGTTCATCGCTTCTGTTAAAATTTTCGTCCAGATAGCTGTAAGAGGCAATCCCTTTTCCATCAAGATATTTTACCATTTCATCTTCTGTACGGCGACGATCGGTTTCATTTCTCAACATGGCGAGCACCAGAACTTTGGTCCACTCCCCAGCGTGAAGCTGTTTACCGGGCGCGCGCCAACTGCTGACAATCTGCGTGGAAGTGCAGGAATTCAGGAAAATTATTAAGAGGACAAGCAGGATTCTGAAGTTTAATGTTTTCATCGTATTTTATTTAAGATGTTTACAATTGGTATTGTTCAAAGTTCAGCAAACCTTGTCAAAAAAAGGATGACGGCTATCATACGTAACCATGATGTACGTCAGACTACCGGTGAATCTTCTGAAGGACTTATTGGGCTGAATTTGAAAACTCATAAATTATGAAGAGAAAAAGTGCAGAAGAGTCTCCATCATTTTTTAAGATGACCGGTATCATTATTTACTTCCCTTTGAATTCCGAACTTTACCAAATAAAATTCATAGATGATTGAAAACTGTTGTGAATTTTGTGTTTTTAGTGTTGCAGGGATCAAAACAGCAACCTCATTATCAATATGGTCGCTGTGTGCGTGGAAGATTCTATCCGATAAAACGAGCAGTTGATGATCTCTACAGACTTCATCCCGCTTTGGAAACCCAATATTAATCTAAAAAACTCCAAAATGAGAACAATCCTTGCCGCTACCGATTTTTCGAAACCATCCAAAAACGCAGCCTATTATGCGCTGAACCTGGCCATTGCCCTGGAAGCTGATCTTGAATTATGTCATGCCTATTCTGTACCATCAGAAAGTCCGCTGCTCGGACAGGTTTCCTGGGCGCTGTATGAGCAGCCCGACCTGGTGAACGAAAATACCAAAGCCCTTGAAAAACTTATACAAAATCTGGAAGAGAAAGAAAATGTTTTAACCGATGGTGCTACTTCCACATTCCACCCTTCGATATCCTATACCTGTGAAAAAGGCAATCCCGTGGAGGTTATTACTGCTGCCGCGGCAAAAACCGAAGCGCTGCTCATCGTGATGGCCATGACCGGAGCGGGTGCACTGGAGCGGTTTATTCTCGGAAGCAACAGTGTTACAATGATTGATGCTGCGAAACATCCGTTGCTTTTCATTCCGGCGGGTCACAGATACCATCAGCTTAAAAAAATTGCTTTTGCGACCGATCTGAATAAAAAAGACATTAAAACAGCCCAATGGCTTATTAAATTTGCCCATTATTTTAATGCTGAACTGCTCATCACTCACATCACTGATTTCAGTGACCTTATTGATGAGGATGCTTATGAGCAAAAAAAAGACCTTTTCCTTCAACCCCTTTTCCATAAAGTATCATACCGCTATATTGAAAGCGACAATATCGACACCGGATTGGATCTTTTGAAAAATAAGGATATTGATATGCTTGTGATGGGACATCATCATCGGAGTTTTTTCGAGCGTTTGACTCCAGGCAGCCACGCATCAAGGCAGGCGTTGCATCCGGATATTCCGCTGCTCATCATTCCCGAGGGAAGTCATGTTAACTTCTGATTCATTTACACTGCGAAATCTGGATTATTTTAAAAAACTGTTTCTGTAATTTTCCCTCTGTATAGATCTTTAAAAAATTCATATCTTTAGAGGTAAGTTTCATTAACAGTTTTCTATGGAAAGTGCCAAACTTTTACGTGCCATTATTGAAACCGCCATTGACGGCATTATTACGATTGACAGTACGGGTCATATCGAAAGCATGAACCCGTCTGCATTAAAAATATTCGGTTACCGGGAGCATGAACTTACGGGGAAAAACATTTCCATCTTAATGCCGGAACCGGACAAAAGCCGCCATGATGGTTACCTGCATCACTATCAAAAGACCAGAGAGAAAAAAATCATCGGACAGGGACGTGAAGTCAGAGGCCTGCGAAAAGACGGTACCCAGTTTCCATTCCGCCTTGCCGTAAGTGAAGTACAGTATGAAGACCGGGTCATCTACACGGGTTTTATTCACGATCTCAGCAAAGAAAAAGAAGCAGAGGAACAGCTCAAACAATATACTGCCGGTCTGGAAGAACTTGTAGAAAAGCGAACCATATCGCTACGGCACATGCTTGCAGAACTTGAGGAAGCGAAGGAAGAGGCTGGAGTTTCGCTGGAAAAAGAGCGCGAACTCAGCCGGATGAAAAGCCGTTTTGTATCAATGGCCTCCCATGAATTCCGCACCCCATTAAGCGCAATGCAGCTTTCCGCAGTACTGGTTGAAAAATATCTTGAAGTCTCCGATCCCGTGCAGATTTTAAAACATGTTCATAAAATAAGAAATGCCATCGGGGGCCTTAATTCGATTCTGAATGAATTTCTGTCGCTGGAAAAGCTTGAGGCCGGGGCGGTAGAACCCAATAATGAACCCTTTGATATTGTAAGATTTTCGGAAGAACTTACCGAGGATATGCAACTCATTACTAAAGAAAACCAGATTATTATTTACCAGCATAACGGCTCACAGAGCGAGGTAAAACTTGACCAAAACCTCCTAAGAAACTGTTTAACCAACCTCATCAGTAACGCCATCAAATATTCCGGAGCCCACACCCTCATTGAATTTACAACAGAAATTACCGAGGAAGCCAGCATCTTCACTGTTAAAGACAACGGAATCGGAATTCCCGCAGCAGATCACAGCGGCCTTTTTCAGCCTTTTTTCCGGGCTCACAACACCGGCGACATCCCGGGTACAGGACTGGGGCTTAATATTGTGAGCCGTTATGTTGCCCTTATGAACGGAAGGGTGCATTTCGAGAGCATGCCTGGCGCAGGCACCCAGTTTATCTTAACTTTTAACAAAACAAGTGATGAACACCCAAATTCCCTTACCCCATGAAAAAAAAACGCATCCTTATTATTGAAGATCATGACGATATCCGCGAAAGCACTTCGGAAATCCTCGAACTTGCCGATTATGAGGTATTTCAGGCCTCCAATGGGAAGCAAGGCGCAGAACTTGCCATTAAACACCTTCCCGACCTTGTCCTGTGTGATATTATGATGCCCGGACTCGACGGTTATGGCGCACTTCATCTTTTAAGCAAAAGAGAAGACACGGCCCTGATTCCCTTTATTTTCATCACTGCCAAAACAGACCGTACCGATATGCGGAAAGGGATCGAGATGGGTGCAGATGACTACCTCACCAAACCCTTTGATGATACAGAGCTTCTGAACGCTATTGAGAGCCAGCTTAAAAAGAAAGAACGGCAAAAGAACCTGTATACTGCTGCCTTAAGTGAGTCAGGGGATTATCCCGACCTTAGCGGGGGGCTGGATGAATTGGAAAAAATCTTCGCTGAGGGAAAGATCAAAACGTACAGAAAAAAACAGGTAATTTATGATGAAGGTGATGCCGCAAATCATGCCTATCTGATTACTGAAGGCAAGATCAAGACGACAAAGATGACCGCTGACGGGAAAGAGTTTATGACAGGGATCTGCGGACCGGAAGAATATTTCGGAATCGCTTCGCTGCTTACGGGCAGTACCTATCAGGAAACTGCTGTGGTCATGGAAGATGCCAAAGTTTCTTCAGTACCCCGGGAAGCCATCAGCAACCTGTTAAAAAAATATCCCGATATTGCCACAAAATTTACTCAGATATTTGCGCACCATGTTATTGAGCACGAAGAACAGCTTCTCCAGCTTGCCTATTTTTCCGTAAGGAAAAGAATGGCAGAGGTGCTACTTAAACTGCACTCCAAACAAACGGGCGACTGTCTGGATATTTCCAGAGAAAATCTGGCCTCCATGGCAGGCATGGCCAGTGAAACCGTCAGCCGAATCCTCAGCGACTTTAAAGAGGAAGGCTTAATAGACCGCTCTGCTGGTACAATTACCCTCCTCGACGTACTCAGTCTTCAAAAACTGAAAAACTGATTGAATTTTTACCTTTCTTTTTTTAATTGTCTCTTTACCTGTCAGGCGGGATTGTTCTATATAGCCATTTTAGAATGATAAAAACTGTTTATGCGAAAGACTGTTCTCACCATTACCCTTAATCCTTCTGTAGACAAAAGCAGCAGCGTTGAAAATATTATTCCGGAGAAAAAACTGCGGTGCAGTACTCCTGTTTATGAGGCCGGTGGTGGTGGCATCAATGTTTCCAGAGGTTTAAAAAGACTGGGAATTCCGTCCGAGGCTTTGTTCACCTGCGGCGGCAAGGCTGGCACCCTGCTCGAATCTCTGGTGGATGCCGAGGGACCCGTAACCGTTCCCATTTCTGTGCATGCAGAAACCCGGGAAAACTTTACCGTTACGGATACTTCAAATAACAGACAATACCGGTTTGTTTTTCCCGGAGAAACACTAGCTGAAGAAGAACAAAAGCACCTCTTGAATCTTCTCCATGCAAAGACTCCTTTTCCCGATTTTGCGGTGATCAGCGGAAGTCTGCCGCCGGGAACCGACCCCGATTTCGTAAGGCAAATTATCCGTATCTGCAGCTCTAAAGGCAGTACGCTTATCGCAGATACATCGGGTAACGCGCTTCAGGCTGCATTGGAAGAAGGAATATTCCTCGTTAAGCCCAATATCGGTGAGCTTGCCACTTTAGCCGGAAAAGACCATTTGGAAGCCCCCGATATTGACCGGGCAGCGCAACAGCTGATTTCAGAAGGCAAAGCTGAACTAGTTGTGGTATCACTGGGTTCAAAAGGGGCCGTTTTATTTTCAAAGGATGAAAAGATACAGCTTGAAGCCCCTCCTGTACAGGTTCGAAGTACGGTTGGAGCCGGCGACAGCATGGTTGCCGGAATGGTTTCGGTTCTGATGCGTGGCGGAAACTCCGAAGAAATTCTGCTAAAGGGAATTGCATGCGGAACTGCCACTACCATGGTAAAGGGAACCGGACTTTTTACGAAGAAAAATGCAGAACATCTGTTTGCGCTCATGCAGCAGGCTCGTCAGGAGCCCCAGTAAATACAAAGATCCCTGCCTGTGATTTAGTTCGGTAACAAAAGCTAATCATCATCACTTTTTATCATGATTTCCTGCATACCTCTTCTCCATTTGGTGTCATACCTTTGCAGCAGTAACAGGTATTATGAAAGTCATCGCGTACAGGATCAGCCAGGAAGCTAAGGAATTTCTTGCTCTCGCCAACCGTAAGAAACACCAAATTACCATTATGGCGTCGCCTTTAAATGAAGACACGGTACGTTTTGCGGAGGGAAAAGATACCGTTATTCTCATGGACCAGCACGATCCTATTTCCAGCAACCTGCTCGGAAAACTTGCAGCTGCAGGAATTCTTTATATCATTCTGCCCTCGAAAGAACCTGTGGAAACAGACTTTGCGCGCTTTACGGCATTCGGGCTCAAAAATATTGCTGTGCACCGCGCAGAATCCAAATCTGCGGCTTTGCGGATTATCGAAATACTGGATGCGGCCGGTACTGATGACGGAGATCATCCGCTTCCTTAACCAAAGTCATGTCTTCAGATTGCTGCCTTCTGTACCTTTGAACCCACAACCAAAAAATAGTTTTATTATGAAAACCTTAGAAAAAATCAGCACGTTTCCAAGCTTCAAAAACTTGATTGAAGATTTCTGGAACACCGACGGATTTCCGAGTCCATTATTTCAGGGTAAACATCAATATCCTACTGTAAACATCATCGACAAAGATGACAGCTATGAACTCACTGTTTCGGCGCCGGGCTTTAAAAAAGATGATTTTAAAGTCAACATCGACAACGGACTTCTTACCATCAGTGCCGAAACCAGCAGCGAAAAAAAAGAAGAGAAGAAAAATTATCTCCGAAAAGAATTCAGCACCTCCTCTTTTACCCGCAGCTTCCGTTTGCCTGACAATATTAGGGATGAACAGATCAAGGCAAATTATCAGGACGGAATATTGAATATCGGCATGAACAAAGTACATTCGGAAAAAAGAGAAATCAAAGAAATTAAGATTGACTAGAATAATGAATTACGAAATTAAATAAAGAATGGTTCCGTATGTTCATTCAAAAAAAGAGGTTTCCACTGGGAAACCTCTTTTTCTTATTGCTATATGAATATTTATTAAGCCGGAATTGGGTTCATTTCCCGATCCCAGAAACGGTGCAGCATGATGGCTCCTGCAAATTCCTGAACCTCACCGTCAATGACGATTCCGTCTTCAGGAACAGCCAACTGAGGAATGGATTTCGTGAGCAATTCCACCCCGTTTTCATCCGCAGCAATCGGCTTACAGTGTTTGTACGCTTCGCTGATGAAATGAATGGCTCCTGAATGCTCGAGCAAGGTGTGTACGCCTTCTCCGCCCGGCACGTATACGGCATCGAAAATTACGGAAGCCGTCGTCAGCAGACTGTCGTCCACTGGATACTGTTCGCCGGATTTAGTCGTGACAAAGCCATGACGCGGCGCAATGATCTGAACAATCGCACCCAGTTCACAGAGTTCTTTTTTCATTCTTGTAAACGCTTCATCATTTACACCATCGGCAGTAAGGATCGCGATCCTTCTCGCCCTGATATTGTCGGGCAGTTTGTTTGCCATACTTACAGAAGGTGCCTCAGAAAGCGGAAGTTCCACTTTTACTGAATGATGTTCGGCCGGATCACCGTCTGCAGGAATACTTCCTGTAATCGGCTGAGGCAAACGCTCCGGAACAAGGCCCAAATGATCGCCTACTTTTTTCGCCAGCTCTTCATCCACCTCGAGCAACATATCCACCATTCTTTTGCGGATCGGAACGCGCTGTACTTTCCCGAGTTCAAATGAAAACGCATTCTGGATGTGGCGTTTTTCGTGTACGCTCATGCTGTTGTAGAACAGCGTAGGCTGACTGAAATGATCGAAGAAACTCTGGCTTCTCTTTCTGATCTTACTTGAATCAATGCGTTCCTCAAATGAGGTGAAACCGCCTTCTGTCATCATCGCCTGGAACGGACATCCCTGTGCCATGGAATTCGGGTGGTACGATACTTTTCCTTTCGGAATCTGCATCCTGTGAATACCGTCGCGCTGGTTATTGGTAACGTCAGGAATTGACCTGTTGATCGGAATTTCATGAAAATTCGGTCCGCCAAGTCTTGAAAGCTGGGTATCGGTATAGGAAAACAGTCTTCCCTGCAGGAGCGGATCGTTGGTGAAATCGATTCCGGGAACCACGTGTCCCGGGTGAAAGGCTACCTGCTCGGTTTCCGCAAAGAAGTTATCCGGATTCCTGTTCAAGGTCATTTTACCGATGATTTCTACCGGCACCATTTCCTCAGGAATCAGTTTTGTAGGATCCAGAAGGTCGAAAGGAAATTTGTGTTCATCTTCCTGCGGCACAATCTGCACGCCCAGTTCCCATTCAGGATAGAGGCCATTTTCAATTGAGTCCCACAAGTCGCGGCGATGATAATCCGTATCTTTCCCGGCCAAACGCTGTGCTTCGTCCCAGGCAAGACCCAGAACACCTTGAAGTGGTTTCCAGTGAAATTTCACAAAATGTGATTTTCCTTCGTCATTGATAAATCTGAAGGTATGAATTCCAAAACCTTCCATCGAACGCAACGTTCTCGGAATACCACGGTCGCTCATGAGCCACATGATGTTGTGCATGGCCTCGGGCATGAGGGAGATAAAATCCCAGAAGGTATCGTGTGCTGAAGCAGCCTGAGGAATTTCATTGTCCGGCTCCGGCTTCACTGCGTGAACCAGATCGGGGAATTTCATCGCATCCTGGATGAAAAAGACAGGGGTATTGTTCCCCACCAGATCGTAATTTCCCTCCTGAGTATAGAATTTCACGGCAAAACCACGGATGTCGCGCGGTAAATCGGTGGAACCGCGGCTTCCCTGTACCGTAGAAAAACGCACAAAAACCGGAGTCTTTACTGAAGTATCATTAAGAAATTTGGCTTTTGTGTATTTTCCCATCGGCTTGTAAAGCTGGAATTCTCCGTGTGCTCCTGAACCGCGGGCGTGGACGATTCTTTCAGGAATCCTTTCGTGATCGAAATGCGTCATTTTTTCGCGGAAGATAAAATCTTCTAGCAGCGAAGGTCCGCGTTCGCCCGCCTTCAGCGAGTTCTGATCGTCATTCACTTTAAGTCCCTGATTCGTGGTCATGAATTCACCATGACTGTCCCCTTTATATTTTCCAAGCTGTTCCTGCTTGGGATTGGCCCCGTTTTCAAAAGGTTCCTGTTCGTTTATTTTCATAATGTTTTTAAATTAATGTGGGTGGTTTTTATACGGCATTGATGTCTTTTGATTTGTGTTTGCCTGCAGCGGCCTGGGAATTCAGATTGGTATCGGCAATAATGGAAAGCAGACAGTCGGCTTTCTTTTCTTCACCCAATGTGCGGAGCAGCAGATCCAGGGCTAGTCTTTCATTCAACACTTTGGCATACGCTGCCAATGTTCCGTAAGAAGCAATCTCATAATGTTCCACTTTCTGGGAGCTTCCAATAATTGCCGCGTCGCGTACTGGCCCTGCAGGTGCATTGCCAACGGCCTCACTACCTTCTTCAAGGATTCCCTCAATCGCTTTACATTTTTTTCCTTCCGCTTTCATGCCCATTGATTCAAAAGCCTGTTCCAAACGCAAAACCTGCTGTTCGGTCTGGGCAATATGGTCTTTAATTGCTGTTTTCAGTTTCTGGTCCGTCGCCTTTTCATACATATCGGGCAGTGCTTTTACCAATGCATTTTCTGCATAGTAAATGTCTTTCAGCCCATCGGTAAACAGATCGCGCAATGTGACTGCACTTCCGTTTGTTGGCTTTTTTTCTGTGTTGTTTTTTTTCTTGTCCATGTTAGAATATTTAGTTTATGTGATGTGTTTAGAGGAGTTTTATGCCGAGTAAAAGAGAATTATTGAAAAATAACACGACAATTTTGTGGTATCAATATTTGAACCAAAGCAGGAATTGAAAAAGAAAATATTGAATGGATCGAGGTATGAGGCTTCGGGTCCGAAGTTTGAGGAATGGTAGGCAAAGAAAAAAGAATAAACAGTAAAAACTTTGTAGGTGCAGTTGAGGATTATGGGAATCTTATAGACAGAAGATTCAAGATTCAAGATTCAAGACAAAAAAAGTAAAATGGAGCGAAAAAAAAACCTACGTGAGCGAAAAGTTTTTGGCGGTTTTAAAATGTTTCACGCAGGATGTTTATCAAAAATATATTTTTTTACGGATACCATTTCCGTTTGAGCCAAAAGGCGACATTTACCAGAATGATGAGTGCAGGCACTTCCACCAAAGGACCGATGACGCCGGCAAAAGCCTGTCCTGAATTGATTCCGTAGACCCCAATCGCCACTGCGATGGCGAGTTCGAAATTATTACCGGCAGCAGTAAAGGACACCGCAGCATTTTTGGAATAATCGGCGCCGAGTTTTTTACCGAGAAAGAAACTCACCAGAAACATCAGTGCGAAATAGATGACCAAGGGTACAGCGATGCGCAGGACATCAAACGGGATCTGCACGATCATTTCGCCTTTCAGGCTGAACATGATGACGATTGTGAAAAGAAGGGCGATTAAGGTAATTGGGGAAACTTTCGGAATGAATACCTTATTATACCATTCTTCCCCTCTAGCCTTCAGGAGAAAATACCGTGTCAGAAAACCCAATACAAATGGAATTCCCAGATAAATGGCCACGCTTTCGGCGATCTGCGCAATCGTGATGTCCACTTCATTGCCAGAAATACCAAAAACCGGTGGCAAAACGGTGATAAAGAGATAAGCGTAAATACTGTAAAAAATTACCTGAAAAATACTGTTGATCGCCACCAGACCTGCCGCATATTCGCGGTTTCCTTCAGCGAGTTCGTTCCAGACCATGACCATTGCGATGCATCTTGCCAAACCGATGAGGATGAGTCCGATCATGTATTCCGGCTTGTCGTGCAGGAAAACAAGTGCGAGAACAAACATCAGCAGCGGCCCGATGACCCAGTTCAGAAGCAGTGAGGCCCCGAGTATTCTGGCATTTTTAAAAACCTCCGGCAATTCTTTGTACCGGACTTTTGTAAATGGCGGATACATCATCAGAATCAAACCAATCGCAAGCGGAATGTTGGTGGTCCCATAGGAAAATTTATTGATGATGTTTGAGGAATCCGGCCAGAAATAGCCGATGCCCACCCCGAGAAACATGGCCAGAAATATCCAGAGGGTCAGATTTTTATCGAGGAAGGAAAGCTTTTTTCTTTCGTGAGGAGCGCAGTTGTTTGCAGACATATTGGGGTCAGTACTTTTAATTGTTAATATTTGAACAGTTCCGGATCCTACTGTGCTCCATATTTTTTAATAACAGCCATCTGTCCGGCGTGGTAAGCGGTATGTGAAATGATTCTGCCGAAGGCTTCGGCTTTTGTTTTGACGCCAAATTCTTTGGTGGTGATCACGGTTTCCCAGTCGGCATCCGTCTGTTTTGCCACGATGCTGTAGAGTATTTCAAAAGATAATTTCACATAGTCTTTCAGTTCCTGCAGATCAGTCCATACTCCGGTGTCGCGACCGTCGATTACGGTTTTGGCGACTACTTTCACCTCCGGATTTCCGAAAACGTTTTTGGCAAACAGCAGTTCGACATCGCCCATATGCCGGATGAGGAAACCGACTGAATTGGGAGCAGGTAATAGTTTTTTCCTAAGATCTTCTGGAGTCAGATCCTCCAACTGTTTGGTGAATCTCGTTCTGGCTTCGATCCAGAGTTCCAGAAGTAATCCGGTTTTTGTTTTCATTATTTGTTTGAATTTAGCGAATCAAAGTTAAATAAGGTAAAGACCGCAATCGTTCCGCAACCAGCTATTAAGCTGCATTTCGAATTGATTTTAGGGCTTAAATGAGCACCTATCCTATTCCCCTATTTATCTTTTGGGCAAGTATTTATTCCAATAAGGGCATACAGCGGACAAAAGCTCAGTGCACCCGTTATTAAAAAAACACCTGCCAAAACCAACAGCACGATTCCCAAAGTTCCAGAGATCACATCATTATAAAACAAAACCGAAATGATCACTGCAATCAGTATTCTAACCGTCTGGTCGGTTCTACCCATGTTTTTTTTCATTGTCGTAAATTTTAGATTGTTTTCAAATTTTCATTGGTCTAATCCCTTATAAAATTACACCATCCGCCAGAAAAAAACAATAAAAATATCAACATGTGATTAATGTCATCAATTCAGTACCCGTGCCCAACTATCTTTTTACAGACTGCATGACAAAATGCATTTCAGCAGCGATTTCCAGGCTTCGCTCCAAATAGGTCCGGTCCATTTCAGGAGTTCCGTCGCTGGATTTGGGATCTTCAAATTTTATCGGGATGCGTTTTTCAGCTCCTGCGATGAAGGGACAGCCCGCATCTGCATTGGAGCAGGTCATGATGGCGGCAAAACCTGAGACCGGATTGAAGGCATCATCGTATTTTTTGGAAAAACAGATGACGGGATGTGCATCTTCCGCGTATTTCACCGCATAGACCGGGTTAGCGGGTTCCGAGAGCCTCTGAATCTCCAGTCCCTGTCCCTCCAATGTTTCTGCCACCTTCGGAAACATGGCCGTAGCCTCGGTTCCGCCCGAATAACAGAAGACATTTTTAATACTGAAATGCTCTGCCATTACCTGCGACCAAATCTGAGAGAGATGGCTTCTCCTGGAATTGTGCGTGCAGATAAAATTCAGGTTGATCCTTTCCCCGGCATGGTTTTTTTTCTGAATGAACTCAGCTAAGGGTATTAAAATTTCCTTTCTTTCCTCTGATACGGGCATTAGGGCAATGGCCTCAATGCTTTCTTTTAGTTTTGCAAACATACGATCCGGCTTTAAAATTTTTTAAGAAGATTGGGTTGATATTTTCAGCAACATCCGGAACCCGGAGCGCAGCTTTGGAGGTCTGACATTTTCATCTTTGGTTTCTCGAGCGGTACTCCACAGGCATCCGCGGCAAGGCAGGCGGTACTTTTTGAAGTGAGGACAAAAGCGGTTCCGTTAAACCCGAGTCCGAATTTACCGATCGTCGACCGCTGGTACTCCACTTCGATCTCTGCATCTTCAAGGCCCAGTCTGTCTTCGGACAGCGCAATTATTTTTCTCAGTTTTTCCGCTTCGAGACGGTGGTCGTTATCCGTAGAAAACCATAACTGGAAGTTAATGGCCTTTTCGTTGCGGATCACGCCGCCACAATCGATAAATTTCTTGTTGATCTGGCCTATTTCGGTCACATGGAAGTGTTCCGGAACCTGCTCCCCGTTTTCCAGGACAAAATGAAGTTCTGTAAGATCCGGGAGGATTTTTTTGATTTCTGAAAGTTTCATCTCTTCTGTTTTTAAGATTATTGATTAGCAGCAGCCGTTTTCCTGCTTCTCGATTTTATGGAAAATAAGGCCGATGAATGATTCGAATTTCTGCATGGTTTCTTTATTGATGCAGTATTTGATCGAAGTCCCCTCCACTGTTCCCTGAATGATTCCTGCATTTTTCAGTTCTTTTAAGTGTTGGGAAACGGTTGGTTGCGCCAGCGGAAGTACGTCGACAATGTCATTGCAGATGCACGTATCAATGGATAGCAGATAATCGATGATGGCAATCCGGGCGGGGTGTGCCATTGCTTTTAAGAGCACTGCCATTTCATTCTGTTCTGAAGTAAAATGCTCTGTTTTTGTAATTCCCATTATATATTATTGTATTGCAATATTACAATAAAGTTTTTAATTGGCAAAAGAAATTTTTGCTGGATGTAGGATGTAAAATGTTAGACAGAAGAATGGCGACCCCTCGACTTCGCAATGTGAGCGAGTGATGTTTGAGATTCGGGATTCGGGATTCGGGATTCGGGATTCGGGAAAAAGGGGTAAAGAATAACGGGCGTATCCGCGAAGTTGTTGGAGTTGAGGTGCTTCGTCGGCGCTCCGCCTTCTCGCAATGACGGCCACCGTGGAGGTATGGAGGCGTTGAGTCGTGAAATGTGACCTTAATTTTTCATGTAATACGTATAGACATTGTAAGGAAAGATTTTCGGGGCCACAAATCTGGCGATTAGGCTGCTCATCAGAACCGGAACTGCTAGGGCAAAACCGTTTGGGACAAGGTTACAGATCAGAAAAAGAGCCGTAAATGGGGCATAAATGGAAGCCGACAGCGTGGCCGCCGCGCCCGCCAAAGCGAAATTCACGAGATTCAAAGAAGTTCCGAACCATTCATTGCAGCACAGCGCCATTGTAATTCCAAGAAATGCACCGGCCACAATGCTGGGTGCGAACACTCCCCCGTCTCCGCCCGCTCCCAAAGTGAGTGCAGAAGCTAACGGTTTCAGAATAATCAGGAGGAAGAGAAATACAAAAGAATATGGATGTGCATTGGTCAGGATTTCAGTAAGCGAATGGTAGCTGTCGCCATATAAAAACGGAAAGAAATAGATGATTCCACCCACCAGCAATGCTCCGAGATTCACTTTGATGAATTCACTGGAAATTCCTGAAAAGAAATTTTTGATCCTGATGACCAGGACGGTAAAATAAACGGAAAGCAAGGCTCCCAAGAGGCTCAGAATGACGAAATATGGGAGTGCGGACCAGTTCCAGCCCCAGATTCTGAAATGAAGCAGCGGTTCACTTTTAAAATATTCCATAAACAGCCATGAAACCGCGGCAGAAACCGTACAGCTGATGAGCAGGGACCTGTTCCATTTTCTTGCGATAACCTCCATGGCGAAAAGCCACCCTGCAACGGGACTTCCAAAAAGTATTGCAACACCAGCCACAACGCCAGCACATATGAGTTCGAGTTTGTAGACATGGGCGGAAAAATTCCTTTCGTAGGCTGCGTTGCCGATCGTCGCGGTGGCGACCACGGTAGATACTTCGATGCCCGTTGATCCTCCGAAAATTACCGTCAGAAACCCATTGAAATAGTGTGACGGAATCTTGAAAAGCGGCAGGTGCTCTTTTCGCTGGTCCACGGTTTTATAGATTTCGGTAATTCCTTTGTTCCGGCGGTTCCTGAAGAGGTATTTTCTTAAAAAATAAATCGCTGTGATGCCTATGGTCGGGAAAAAAATAAAGAGTATGGAATTAGTCCGGCTCGCAAAGTTAAAAAGCTGTCCCTGAAAATGTTCGGTAAGGCTCTTGAGTGAAAAAGCCAGCAGTGCAGCACAGAGTGCTATGACCGCCGAAATGACCATGAGTCTCCAATAATGATGTCTCTGTATTTTCTTTCTCTGCATCAGAACTTTTTCGCAAAATTAAGGATATTTATTGAGGTGGAGGGTAAGTTGAGGCGTTCGAAGGAGGCTTGTTGCGGCATTTTTAGCCGATAAAGCAGTAAGATGTTAAAATCTTTAAAGCAGGGATAATTGTAATATAATTTAGATTTCGTCCTATAAAAGCTACAAATTTCCTACTCGGTATGACTTTCAATAATATAAGCAGAAATAAGTTTCAGTATTTTGCCTTTGGTAGGAGGAATACCAAAATGCGTGAACTATTCCAACCGGTTTTCGGATTTATCATACCGGACTTTTCCTATGCCATAGACTACGGTAAGGGCGTCGGGTCTCGTGATCTTTTTTCAAAAGTTTGCACTGGTCTTCCTCAAATACAATCCCATTGGCTCCGGCTATTTTATCATCAATACCGCTTCGTGATGGTCGTCGGTCCAGTACATACGTTTTTTTTTCTTTGTGGTAACTATTTCGACCGCTGTGTCCGTCTCCGGTTTCTCAATGATATAAATCCGGAGTTTTTGTACGGTGGAATCATTCTTTTCCGTAACGGGCACCGCTTGGTTCCATACTTCCAAGACAATATGCTCTCTGTCCTTTTCAAAATATCCTGACCTGTTTACGAAGAACCCCAACACCATTATAAGCGCCAAAAATGCAAAACTGTTCTTATTCTGGGTAAAGAATTCAGGAATATTGAATAAAGGCGAATTGGTGATATTGATTACTACTCCCGATACGTTATTTTCCGCTGTCTCATCTGAAACAGTGATCCTTACTGCGCCGTACTGCTGAACCTTTTCATCTTTAAAATTTTCGCAAAATGAACTGAAATTTTCGAATCCAATGTAACTGCTTAACTGATCGAGGGTGATTGCGTCAATATTATAATCTGTATTTTCATCGATGAGTTTCTTATGATACCGGGAAAAAGTTTTTTCTCCTTTCGCAAATTCAAATTTTTCCTGAAACAAAGCACTTAAATAAGCAGCAAGAGAAGATGTGCTTGTATTCGGGACTTCTTTTCTGGCTTTATCAAACACCATTTTTATGAGTGCTCTCTTTTTCTGCATATCAATTATTGTGAAAAATTAAAAAAGTGTGTCCAAACTAGACTAATTACTGACCAATTAAAAAAACGGGTTCCCTTAAACGGGTTTCTTTGCGATGTCTTTCCGCTGTCTCTTCACTGTCTCTAAAAAACGCTTCCTAATGGCGTTACTTTGACCCAGAAATCAAGGCGTACGAAATCTCAAAAAAAACAAAGTTACAAAACTGATTTCCAAAAACAGTACAACATGCATCTGAGTTCATCCGGTTTAGGGAAGCGGATTATCGCAGCTGTATGATGTACCCCTACTTCCCTTCAAGTTTATAAGAACTGCTTGTATTTTTCAGTCAGTTCATCTGTTCAGCACCTGTGTTCTGAACTGGAATGAGAACTGCTCAATTTTAAATTTTAAAAACATGTTAGAACTATTACTCATCCTTCTAGGATTAAACTTTAACAATACCCCCGCTACCTTAAATGATACTGGGAGTACTACCCCAGGAACTGAAATCACCAACCCGCCTGTAAATCAGAACCCAATTGATACAGGAGGAGAAACTCAACCCATCCCACCAAAAAGATAAATAATTTCATTAATTTAGGGGAATGAAAAAACATTCCCTGTTTTTACTTTTTCTTCTGTTTTTCTTGTCCTGCGGGAACAAAAAAGAACTGTCGGCTGCCGACAGTTCTTATGATAAAGGAGAATATTTATATTATCAGGGGAAATACAACGATTCCTTTACCTATTTTTATCAGGCTTACGAGGCATATATTGCCGCAAAGGATAATGCAAACGCAGCCAATTCATTGATTTTTCTGGCCATTATTCAGACGGAAAAAGGAGATTTCCTTGGAAGCAATGAAAATCTCAGAAAAGCCGCAAAACTTGCGGCTCGCGATCAAGCGATGCTCACGTCCATCTATAATCAGTTTGCCATCAACCACAATGCTCTCAAAAATAATAAGGAAGCCCTTTACTGCTATAATAAAGCTTTGCAGTTTAACCGTGATGATTATTCGGATTTAACCATCCAAAACAATATGGGAATTTCCTATCTAAAAATAGGAAAGTATTCTGACGCGAAACGGCTTTTCGAAGATGTTGCAACGGATCCGCTCATTCGGGACAGTATCGAATTCAGGAACAGGGTTTCCGATAATCTGGCCTATGCAAAATTTCTGGAAAACCCCCGCTATAGTGCTGACCTGCCAATGCATGCCATTTTACAGAGCAGAACCAAACGCGGTGATATTTACGGAATGACAGCGAGTTTTTCTCATCTTGCGGATTTTTATCGTAAAAAAGATCCGTCTCAGGCGCTACGCTTTGCCACCGCTATGTATGTAAATGCCAAAAAAACGGGAAGTGCAGATGACCAGCTTGATGCCTTGAGAAAAATGATCAATACTGATAACGGCCAAAACGTGAAGACGCTTTTTGAAGAATACCAAACTCTCAGTGACAGTGTACAGCAGGTTAAAAGCAATTCCCGGAATCAGTTTGCTTCTGTTATTTATGAAACTGAAAAAAACAAGGCCGACATTCTGGTCTCCCAAAATCAGATTTTAGTACAGCGAATATCTATTGTAAGCCTCATTGCCAGTCTATTTTTCGGACTTTTCTGGTACCTTAAGAAGCGAAAACAGGATGCTTATGAAAAGGAGCTGGAGGTTAAGAACACCCAGCTGAAATATTCCAAAAAAGTACATGATGTGATTGCAAACGGCCTGTACCATACGATGGTTGAAATACAGAATACCCCTGAACTCCGCAAAGAAAATATACTGAACAGTATTGAAAAGATGTATGAAGAATCCCGCGATATTGCACGGGACGATCTGGTAGGATTTGAGGACCAAGATTTTTCGCTCCGTTTACAGCAGATGCTCTCCTCCTATTCTTCAGATACCCAGAAAGTCCTGATCGTTGGTAATAATCCTGCCACATGGCAATACATTCCGGGCGATGTACAGACTGAGATTTATTATGTGATGCGGGAACTGATGGTGAATATGAAAAAACACAGCCAGGCGAAATTGGCTTCTATTATTATACAAAGAACAGCAAAACAACTGAATGTAAAATATACAGACAATGGAGTGGGAATGCCTGACTTATACCACAAAAAAAAATCAGGAATTCATAATGTGGAAAACCGTATTAAAATTATTGGGGGAACTATTAATTTTGAACCAAATCCAAAAGGCGGACTTATCATTCATTTCTCTATACCAATTTCTTAAAAATATGTTCAAAAAAATTATTACTGCCGAAGATCACGAAATTGAAAACTTAGGCCTCATTAATACACTTAGAGGATTGCAGATTCAGGATTATGAGTTTGTAAGTTATTGCGACGAAGCCTACAATAAAATCAAACAGGGAGTTGCAGAAAATAATCCCTACGAACTGCTGATTACTGATTTAGGATTTGTTGCAGACCACAGAAATCAGGTCATTAACACAGGCCAGGAACTTATCAGAGCGGTGCGTCTGCTTCAGCCCCACCTCAAAATCATCGTGTTTTCTATTGAAAAGAAACCGATGATTATTGATGATTTATTTAAAAATTTTGATGTGAACGGGTTTGTGAGCAAAGGAAGAAATGACGGCAAAGAACTGGCGACTGTTATTAAAAAGGTTTTTGCCGGCGAAACAGTGATTCCACAGGAAATTGTAAGTGCTATCCGAAATAATTCGCAGGCTGTTACAGATTATGATATCTACTTGCTGAAGCGTCTTTCCCAGGGATGGAGGCAAAAAGAAATTGAAATTGATTTCAAGGAAAAACAGATCAAACCCGACAGTCAGAGCGCCATCGAAAAACGGCTGAACGAACTAAGGGAAACCTTAGATGCCAAAAACAATATTGAAATGATTGTCATGTGCAAGGATCTCGGTATACTTTAAAACACAATTCACTATCCCTATTCCTTTCAAAGTTCTGAAGGATTTTTCCATAAAAAATATTTGCTTTACGGTTTTCCGTAAGGTGAAGAGAAAGAATACTTTTATTTTTGACGTATAAAAAGTTAGTAGATCACAGAATTAACTATTAAATACATCAAAAATGGCAACACAAAATGAAACTGTTTTTTATCATGACACGAATGTTACTGTAACACCCGTGCGGTATGTTACGCAATCCAATACGTATGCTGTGAGAAATATCTCTTCGGTTTACATTTTTGAAATTGACAAGAGCAGATTGAAGGCGGTACTTACCACACTTCTCGGTATCCCATTACTGTTTCTTGGAGATCTGTTTTTTGTTGGTATCATTATGATTCTCCTTGGGATTTGGTGGTTCATTTCCATAAAAAATGAATATGCCGTAAGAATAAGTACCAATGCAGGTGAATCCGACAGCATTGTTTCTGAAGACAAAATCTACATACAAAAGATTGCGAATGCTGTAAATGAAGCATTTATCCAGAGGTTAAGAAAAAAATCGTTATTGTAAAAACAATAACGATTTTTTTCTTTTATTCTGTGTAAAGCCAAGGACAATAGCGAGAGCATAAAGTTAACTGTAACATATCATGGTTGACAGAGCCAGTGTTGTTGCGGTTTGCATTGACCTCAGGTTAATAAATATTGCTGCGTTTTATTGTAAATGCCGCCAAACCATATGAGCATGCGTGGGAAATGATTACGAACTGAATGTGCAGTATTCAGAATCAATTTTTCAAAATTATAATAATTCCACCCAATATCATTAATATTACCAGCCCCCAAAAGCTCCGCTGTTCTGGTGGAAAATAAAGATCCTCTTCAGTCTCTTTCTCGTAGAACATTTGCTTCTTATATTGAAAGAATATCATTAGTGCCGCGCACAAGATTAAGAAAATTCCTTTAATAACCATACTATCTATTTGGCCGAGTGTCCAACTTCAATCCCGATTCTGCAACTATAAAAGATGCAACTTCTTTTCCTGTATTTTTATTACTCTAAATAAATCTTGCTGTTTGTGGAACCTGAACAAGATATATATTTAAATTGGCATTGGGTTACGAGTCATTCAGCGAATCGATACCTTGCTGTTGGAGCCGTTCCAAATGAGCTTTCATTATTGCCACTTGTTCTTTAGTATGACCTTCCCAGCCCGTGACCTCACCTACCACCATGAAGGGATGTGCGGAACGGTAAGACTTAGTGGGATTGCCCGGGAATTTTTTGTCTGTCAGATCCGGGTCGTCCTCTACCTCTCCGGTAGGTTCAACCAGATAGATTCTTTCCCTTCCCTCGCCCGCTGCCAGTTCGGCACCCCACACCGCAGCATCCAGCGTGGCGGTAAGAAAGATATACCGCGCATTTTTTCTACGACCATAGTTAGAGTTGAATCCGGGAGCGATCAGCTCGCCAATCATTAGGTCTGCTTTAGTGCCGTGAAAATAGGTCTGTGCAAACGGAGTCGGCTGCCCTTTAGGCTTGTCCTTATCGGTATTTTCTTCCATTAAATTTTTTATAGTGAAAGGTTCTGAATAATAACAGCGGTTGCGTATCACAGTTTACTTCCGGATCATTTTAGCCTGATAAGAAAACTCTCCTATCTGAACCGTTACAAAGTACAGCCCTTTCGGAGCATTGCCAAGATCTACAGATGCATTCTGCATATTGGCAAAATTACGCTCCATAATCCTGCTTCCTACGACATTGTACACCGTAATACTTCCTTTTGAACTCAACAGACTGCTGTCTGCTTTCAAATACACCATCCCGTCTGTTGGATTTGGGTACAGCATCAGATCTTTTTTGTTTGAGGCCAGTTCTGCGGTGGCCAGCGTACCGCCCGCCTGTCCGTAGAGGTAGAGGAATGCCTGATAGTACTGGTCGGCGATATTTTTGTCGTGGATAACGAGAATGTTTTCATCGTTTTTCGTTTCAGCTGAAGCACTCCAGTTGTGAGACCCCGTTAATAGCGTGGGATCTGAGGCTGCATTGAAATTATCGACGAGTATAAACTTGTGGTGCATCACTCCGGCACCGGCATACTGTACCATTTTGTTTGCACCAATAGATGTTTTAAGGGAAGGGATATCATTGCCTGAAGGGTTCTGGGTATCGAAGACCGCCTGAACGGTATTGACCCCTGAATTGTATCTGTTGACGATTGCATCACGCACATCGTCGCGGGTGATGAGCATGGTAGAAATTTCAATATCGGTATTGGCGGAATTGATAACATTGATGATCTGCGCATTGGCACCGTCGGAAGGGCTGAAATAACTGCCGACCGCTTTTCCGTTGATGACAAAGGTGTGCGGAGTATTGTTCAATTTATAGGGCCCAAATTTGGAGACAGTAGTATTCGGCAGCAGAACTGAAGAGCCCCACATTTCCTCGAACTCCGTTTTGTAGGCCTGGGCCAGTGCCTGATCCTGGATGGCGATTGCATTGTTCTTGTCAGGACCGTCGATCTGCGCTGCAGTCCAGTTTGTTGAACCTGTCCATACCCAAGGAACATTGGGATTCGAACTGTCGGCATCGAATACGACAAATTTATTGTGCATGATGCCATAGGAGGACGAAGTGGGGCTAGCCAATGTCGGGATTGCAGGATTCAGAAGCGGGATCATGACGCTGCCCGTGCTGCCGTCATACACCACACGCACCCTCACTCCCCTGCCGTAGGCGTTGTTGATGGCCCCGGCAATACCTGTTGTGCTGCTCGGTGAATAGCTGTTGTAAATGGCAATGTCCAGGGTACTTTGGCAGGCATTGATGTAGGTGATCAGCATATCATCCAACGTGCTTCCAAGATCCAGAGCGGGCTGGTATTGCGCTGCGGAAGTGATTACAGGATGATTAAAATATACATTCATCACTCCCGTGGAAAGTGACTGTGCCGCCAGCATGGACGAATTATATGTTTTATTTGCGCCGTCCTTCACAGCATACTCATATCTGATGAATTCCGCCGGCTCGGCGTCGGTGATGGTATAAGTGTACTTATTGGTACTGTCGATGGCGACCTGCTTTTCAGCCAGGGATTTAGCGTTGAACGCCCTAAAATCGACATTCCGGTCGAAGGTGAGGGCAATATTTCTATGATTGTAGGTTACCGTATATCCGTTTTCCCGGACAGTGGTCTGGGAGAAAACAGTTCCGGAAAACAGGGTGCAAAGCAGCAGAACGAAAGTTGATTTAGGATGCATAGGGATGTTTTGTGGCGCAAAGATAGCAGTAAGTTTGGAATGCATTGAAGTTTTAATAGAACTATATCGATAATACGCTGAAAATTACAAATACATGAGAATTTAACAGCAATATTACCCAATAAATATAAGGCTGAGTAATTCCATTCAGTCTTAATGTTGTATGTGAAATTATTTATTTATTTTGGTTTTATTTAATTTCCTCATATTCTACTTCATCAATAGTTTCCTTAGAATTTCCTGTAGGGACCGGACAGTTTCCTGTTGCACAACAACCGATGTTCAGCAACGGCATCAGCACGAAAACCACTCCAACCAAAACCAGAAACCAGTTTGACGATTTTAGAGCTTCCACCACCAGCAAAACGCCTATTGCCAGACGAAATACTCTAAAAAAGTTCCAGTTTTTATATATTTTCTGTATCATCTTAAATATTTTTCTAAGCTACGGGGTTTCTTTTTTCTTTCCATTCTTTCATTCCGCCAGAATAATTTTTGATGTTGGCAAAACCGTTCTTTCTGAGAACTGAATATGCGATTGACACTCTGTCGCCGCTCTGACAGTGAATAACGACCTGTTTATCCTTTGAAAATTTATCAAGATTTTCTGCGAGCGTTCCTACAAAAACATTTTCTGCCCCTTCAATGTGACCTTCTTCAAACTCAGTTTTACCCCTAACATCTACAATCTGCACCTCGTTACGGTTGAGATACTTTTTAAACTCATCCAGATTGATCACCTCAGCAGTCTGAAGTTCCAGTTCGGAAATATTAATATCATCGATATACCCCATCATATTGTCCATTCCGATCCGCATCAGTTTTCTGGTAAGATCTTCGATTTGTTCGTCGCCGGCAACAAGAATAAATGGCTCTGCGTAACTGATCATCCAGCCCATCCAGGTGGAGAACGAATTATTGCCCTGAATATTGATGCTTTTTGGAATAAAACCGGCTGCAAAATCATTTTTATCGCGTGTATCAATGATTTCAACCTCTTCAGCATACGCTTTTTGAAATTCTTCCTTCGACAGTTTTTTCTGTTTCAGAATTTCGGTCAATAAAGGCCGGTCTGTTTTGTTGAGTTTTTTCATCATTGCGAAATACTTTGGCGGTTCCGGCTGCCCTTCCAAAAGCTCATCTACAAAACCTTCTTCATCATTTTCATACTGAAAAGCCCAGTTTCTTATTTTTTCATAACCTACTGTTGAACTTGGTACTGCTCCCAAAGCCTTTCCGCAGGCCGAACCGGCACCGTGTCCCGGCCAAACCTGAATAAACTCAGGAAGCTTCCTGAAATCCTGAACCGACCGGTACATTTCTTTGGCTCCCTTTTCCTGAGTTCCGATGAGTCCGGCTGCTTTTTCCAATAAATCTGGGCGGCCAATATCTCCCACAAAAACAAAATCTCCGGTGAAGATCATGACCGGTTCATCGGTTGCAGGATGATCGGTCAATAGAAAGCTGATACTTTCGGGCGTGTGACCAGGTGTATGAAGAATTTCCAAGGTTAAATTTCCCACTTTTATTTGATCTCCGTTTTTCAGACCGGTATGCGGGAATTCGTATTGCCAGTCTTCACCGCCTTCATCAGACAGATACAGATCAGCACCTGTAACTGCTGCCAGTTCACGGGAACCGGACAGAAAATCTGCATGAATATGCGTTTCGGTAATATGCGTAATTGTGAGATTGTTTTCTTTTGCCACCTCAAGATAGGTATCAATATCTCTTTTGGCATCAATGACAATTGCCTCTCCTTTTGCCTGACAACCGATTAAATAACTGCTCTGTGCTAAACTTTTATCATAAATGTGCTGAAAAAACATAATTTCTACTTTTAATATTTATAAGTGCAAAGTTATCTTTTATATGACCCGTCGTCAGTGACCTCGATTACATAAGCAAAAATCAATGCTTAACCGCAAAAATCCTTATTACAGAAGCTTCTCCTTTATGGTAATCTCCTTCATTCAATGTAATGGTTTTAACCGCTGCTTCTTCTTTGAAATCAAAGTTTTCGAATCCCTTTTTAATTCTTCAAGACTGCAGCGCAAAGCCATTTTTAAAACCAAACCTCAAAGCCTAGCTTTATTGATATTTAATTGGAACAGTTGGTCGGACCGTCTTCTTTGACCCCGATTTTCCCCAGAATCAGATACATCAAACACCAATTGGTTAAAGCGTGTATCCATAGATTTACCCCGACAAAACCTGTAAGCCAGAACCAGTTTTGATTTACATAAAGCCCTAATAATAAACTGGCTAAAATAATGGTTCCCGCTACTGCGTGGACTGTTCTTGTTTGCATTTTTTTGATTTTAAATTGATTTTTCTAATGGTAAAGTCGCAATATGAATGTGCGAAAATGTTTCTTGTTTTGAATTGAAGTCTTCTACACTTTTATAGATTTCATCGGCAAATTCATCTTCCATAAAAACTGTAAAAAGTAAAGAATCAACTGACAGATGGTCCTTTGCAAACCAGTTTTCACGTTCATCTCCATTGTTTTTGCAGCCCTTTACCGACTGATAGGAAAATGATTTCACTCCCGAATGTTTAAGAATATTTTTCACTTCTTTTCCAAATTCTTCTACTGCGGTAATTAATAAGAGTTTCATATATAGATTTTTATTTTATTGAGATCACTGCGATCGTGACCTATTTATTGATGTTTACCAATCATGGCGATTTCTTAAATTTCAGGTGTATTCAACTCTCTATTTAAGCCATAGATTTCCAAAACCGGTGTGGTTTGTTTTTTACTCTTCAGAGATCTCCTCAACCTCCGTTTTACTTTCCCATTTCTTCCTTTCCGTTACATAATAAATCAGCGGAACTACAATCAGCGTCAGAACGGTTGAAACAATCGCCCCAAAAACCAACGAGATTGCCAAACCTTGAAAAATCGGATCGAAAAGAATAATCACCGCGCCAATAACCACCGCTCCTGTTGTTAATAGGATCGGCGTTGTGCGTACTGCTCCTGCTTCGATGATGGCCTGTTTGATGGGTACACCCTCATTCAGGCGGATTTCAATAAAATCAATGAGCAATACCGAATTCCGCACCATCACGCCTGCCAAAGCAATCATTCCGATGAAAGAAGTTGCCGTAAAAAAAGCGCCTAAAATCCAGTGTCCCAAAACTATTCCTATCAATGACAGCGGAATGGCGACCATCATGACCAGCGGGGTTTTAAAATTCTGAAACCAACCGACAATGAGCATATAAATAATAATGATCACTACTGCGAATGCAGCACCCAGATCTTTGAAGACTTCGAGAGTAATTTGCCATTCGCCATCCCATTTTACAGTATAATCAGACTCATTTTCAGGCTGATTCATGTACAGTTCGTTAAGTGAGTATCCCTGTGGAAGTTTTATTTTTTTGAGTTTTTCTTCCATTCCCAAAATGGCGTAAGCCGGACTTTCCAAACCACCTGCCATATCGGCAAGTACATACACCACGCGCTTCTGGTCTTTTCTGTAAATGGATTTTTCCAGCGTATCGCGTTCAACTTTCACCAGATCGCTTACCGGAATCATTCCCATTGGTCCCTTCACTTTCAGGTTGGTCACCTCCTGGATGGTTGATTTATCCCTATTATTGAGTTTCATCACAATATCAACCCCATCGTTTGATTTTTCATCATATAAATTTCCAATGGAATGTTCACCCATCAAATACGTCAGATTCCCCACGATCTGTTCTGGCGCAATACCGTTCAGCATTGCTTTTTCTTTATCCGGAACTAGTTTGAACTGCGTTTGAGGCGCTTCTACCATCCAGTCAATATCCACCACATCGTCGGTTTTGTGTAGAATTTCCTCTACCTGTTTGGCCACTTTTACCTGTCCTTCGTAATCAGGTCCATAAATTTCAGCAACAATGGTTGATAAAACGGGCGGTCCCGGCGGAACTTCCACAATTTTTACATTGGCTCTGTATTTTGCAGCAATTTTCTGAATTTCGGGACGAATTTTTTTTGCAATATCATGACTTTGCGCATCAGGATCTTCCTTGGGCAAAAGATTTACCTGAATATCGGCAGTATTGCTCGCTCCTCTCATATCGTAATGGCGGACCAATCCATTGAATGTAATGGGTGAAGAAGAACCTACATAATTTTGATAATTCACGACTTCCGGAACGGTTTTCAGATATTGCGCAATGTCCTGAGTGGCCGCTGCTGTTCGTTCTAAAGTAGTTCCTTCCGGCAAATCAATTACAAGTTGAATTTCATTTTTATTATCGAACGGAAGCATTTTTACTGCCACCCATTTCATAAAGAATGCCAAAACTGAAATCAATAAGAGTACACCGATAATTCCCATCATCGCCCATCTTTTTGATGTGCTGTCGAGTAAAGGCTGTTCTATTTTTTTATAAATTTTATAAATTCTGCCGGTTTCCAATCCCTGTTCTTCTTTATGTCCTTCGGTGTCTTTTACTTTCAATAAATGAAAACCTAAATATGGGGTTACCGTTAAAGCCACAAACAGCGAAAGCAACATCGCAATTGATGCTCCAATGGGCATTGGTGACATATAAGGGCCCATCATTCCGGAAACGAAAGCCATTGGTAAAATCGCCGCGATTACGGTGAATGTTGCTAAAATTGTTGGATTTCCGACTTCATTAATCGCATAAATTGCCGCCTGCCTGAACGGTAATTTCTTCATATGGAAATGCCGGTGCATATTTTCCGCGATAATAATGCTGTCGTCTACCACAATTCCCACTACAAAAACCAGAGCAAAAAGCGTGATTCGGTTCAGCGTGTAACCGAGCATATAATAACTGAAAAGCGTCAAAGCAAAAGTCAGCGGAACAGAGAAAAACACGACCAATCCGCCTCTCCATCCCATTGCCAGCATCACGAGGACTGTTACTGCCAGAATTGCAATTCCAAGGTGAAGCAATAATTCAGAAACTTTGTGGGAAGCGGTTTCGCCGTAGTTTCTGGTCACTTCTACATGAACATCATCAGGAATTAAATTTTTCTTCAGTTCATCTACTTTGGCAAGAATCTGTTCTGAAATTTTCATCGCGTCGGCCCCTTTTACTTTAGAAACCGACAGCGTTACCGCAGGATATTCCGACTTAAATTTTTTCCCGTTTTCGAGCGCATTTCCGTATCCGAAACTGACGTAATTCGCCGGAGAAGCTGCTCCGTCTTCTATTTCAGCAACCTGTTTGAGGTAAACCGGCATATTTTGTGAGGTTCCGACCACCAAATTTTCTACATCTTCTGCTGAATTTAAAAACTGCCCGGTTGTTAAAAGATATTCCTGATCGTTGGAAACAAAACTTCCGGACTGTGAACTTCCGTTATTGGCCTGAATCATCTGCATTACCGAAAGTGCATCCACATTCAGTTCTGCCATTTTATCTTTATCAACAATTACTTTCAGCTGTCGGTTTCGTCCGCCAATCACATTGGTAAGCGAAACATCTTTTATTTTTTTGATTTCCGAAGACAGTTCTTCCCCGATCTGGCGAAGCTGGTAATCGTTGTATTTTTCGCTCCAAAGGGTAAGTCCCAACATCGGAACATCATCTATGGAACGGGTTTTCACCATCGGTTCCGTTACATTTTTCGGAAAGATGTACTTGTTTTTCATCAGTTCATCATACAGTTTTACGTACGACCTTTCGGTATCTTCTCCTACATAAAACTGCACGATAATCATCGCTTTTCCGTTCAGTGCCATCGAGTGAATGTGTTCCACTCCTTTGATGTTGGAAATGATTTTTTCCAAAGGTTTTACCACGCGGTTTTCTACTTCTTTCGGGGAAGCTCCCGGATAACCCACCATTACATCGGCCATCGGCACAATGATTTGAGGCTCTTCTTCTCTTGGTATTAATGTGGAGCTGTACACCCCGATGATCATCAAAGCGACCATTAATAAAATCGTCAGTTTCGAATTGATGAAAAACTCGGCGATACGTCCTGCGAATCCTTTTTCCATAATATTTGGTTTTCGTGTTTAGAGGCTACGTGTTGTGAAGTAAAACCAGCAACGCGTATCCCGAAACTTGAATTTATTTTAAAGTTACTTTTGCTCCGTTATACAATTTACCAAAAGCTGAAACGATGTAAGGTTCTTTTGAATTTAAACCTGATACCACTTCTACCTGATCTCCTGCTGTTTTACCTGTTTTTAACCAGCGCAAAACGGCTGTGTTTTGGGAACTCACCACATAAACTCCTGTTAACTGTCCGTTTTGTACCACAGCAGATTTTGGAATCATGACCGTTTCCTGAAAATCCTGATTGATTTTCCCTGAATTTTTAAACGGAAACTGTACATTCACAAACATTCCCGGCAGCAGATCACCAGAAGCGGGAATATTAATTTTCACCATATACTGGCCACCGGTGTTTGCAGCAGATTTGCTGATTTCGGAAACCGTTCCACCAATGGTTTTGCCGACGGATTTCATCGTCACCTGAACCGGCATACCTTGCCGGATCAGCGTAATGTATTGCTCGGAAACCAAAACCTGCGCCTGTAAAGCTCCTGAGGATTCTATCGTGAGCAAAGGCATTCCCGGACTTGCCATATCGCCCTGCTCGGCGAATTTCGCGGTGATGGTTCCGGAAATCGGAGCGGTAATATTGGTGTATCTGTATTGAGAATTCACTTCGTTTTTCATTTGCTGGGCGACCTGTAAACCTGCCTGCGCCATTTCGTAACGCGCTCTCATATCATCTAATTCTTTTTGCGATGCACTTTGATTCTTATATAAATTCTGGTACCTCGCGTAATCTTTTTTAGCAATATTGAACTGAGCCTGAGCCTGCGAAATCTGCGCACTTGCCTGACCGCCTTTTGCCTGAATATCAGTAGAATTGATACTCACCAAACCTTGTCCTGCTCTTACGTTCTGCCCGACTTCTGCCCTCATAGATGTGATGTAACCCATCATTCGGGTAGAAACATTTACGGAATTTTTGGCCACCAATTTGCCTGTTGCGGTTGTTGACAAACCAAGAGCGTTACCTGATGATTTATTTACAGTTACCGCAATGGGTGCATCGGTGTTTTGTACCGATTTTTTTTCGTCTGATGAACAGCTGCTTAAAAGCAATGCTGATAAAAGGAGACCGGAATAAAGGTATGTTTTCATAATTTTTTACTTTTTTCTGAAGCTTGCCTAGTATTTTAACCCTGACAATGTTGCTCGGTTTTTATTTTCTTTACTTTCTATGTTAAAATCAACATTTTACATTTTGACGGCGTGTTGATAGCCCCGATGGAAACGGCATCCTTTTTCTTTTTTTGGAAGGGAAAAGCGCCGGGAAAAAGAAAAAGATATAGTGGACAGCGGGAATTGCTCCTAAAAAAAATGAAGTAAACAACTCCCAAGTTCTTTTGTTCACCGCAATACCTAATTCTTTAAAAATTTATAATATTCTACAGCGGTATTGTACTCATAAATGGCCTGTATGTGCTCCAGTTCTTTTTGTGACATTTGGGTTTCGGCGGTGAGCAGATCGGCAGATTTTTCAAGACCCTGGTCATAGCGGTTTTTGCGGATCCGGTAGGCTTCTTTATTTTGTTCCCAGGCCATTTTCGTTAGATTTACCTTATTTTCAGCATCCTGAACCTGACGCGAAATTTTCTGGAGTTCTAACTGGCTTTGCTTCTCGTACTGCTGAATTTCGGTTTGGGCTTTGCTCAGTTCCGCTTTTAATCGCTGCTGTTCGCTTTTGGATTTCAGACCATCGAAAACATTCCACGAAAGTTGGATTCCTGCCAAATATCCGTTGGCATCAAACTGTGCTATTTTGTTATCGTACATCTCGAAACTTCCGAATGCATTAAGTTTTGGGAGAAATTTCGCCTGCGAAGATTTGATCATCAAATCATAAGCTTCCAGAGATTTCTGGTAGGCCAGTAAATCTTTTCTGTTGGAATTCAAAGCAGGATTGCTCTCTACAATATTTTCATGATATTCCAATGTTTCCGTTGGTTTCAGGACTTTGTTCCCGTAATTTTCGTCGAGCAGAAAATAGAGATAATCGGAGGCATTTTTAATATTGGATTTGGCATAAGCAATCTGATTTTCGATTTCTTTCAGTCGTACATCCATATACAAAACTTCAGATTTCTGAATGATGCCATTTTTGTAATAATTGTCGATGACCTTCTTGTTGGCCATCGTAGTTTTTCGGGCATTCTCTAAAGTCCCGACTGTTTTATAGGCCATTTGCAGCGTCATATATGCTTTTTTAAGCTCAAACTGAACGCTTTCTCTGGTTCTTTCGGTTTTGATTTTCAAAACATCGGATTTGATCTGTCCGGCTTTTTTCTGATAAACCGCATCGATATTGATGAGGGGTTGCTGAATTTCTAATTTGGTGGCAAAATTGGAAATGCTTTTAGGAGAATTGAGGTTATCGGGATTGAAATCCATCATTGTAATCCTTTCCTGATTGAGCTTTGAGCCAAATGCATACAGCGGATTATTGGTGTTTGAAAAGGTGTAAGATGCGTTGATATTCGGGAGATACATCGCTCTTGTTCCCAACAGTTCAGCATCGGCAAGTTCGGCTTCTTTTTGCGCCATTTTTACCTGAAGGTTGTTATCGATAATTTTCTGCTCCAGTTCGGTTTGGGAAATCCGGACGGTATCCTGCGAAAATATTTGGTGAAAGGTGGTAACTGATAAAATAAGTACCCAGACTTTTTGCATCATCTTTAATTTTTTGCAAAGTTAGACTGGTGGAAACGGCTGCACAGTAACCTATATCACATAGGCCAATAATTTACATCAAAAGACATATTTTTTTAAAAATTTCATAAAAAAACCGCCCGTATAGGCGGCTACAATTATAATGATGAAATTCGGTATCATTTTGATCTGAGAATCCACCGTTCGGATTTTTGAAGTATCAAAAAATCAGACTCTGATTTCTGCTGTATTCTTACGATGATAGTTTAGCGTTCAAACTGCTCCATCCTCCGCCATTGTGTACATTCCCGTAACCGTTATTCTGGAGAATGGTTTTTGCAGTCGCACTTCTCATCCCTGATGCGCAACAGGTAATGATGGGTTTGTCTTTATTCTTTAATTTTGAAAGGTTGCTTTGAAGCTGATCAACAGGAATATTGACGGAGTTTTTGATATGTCCGTCAGCATATTCGTTTTTGCTTCTTACATCAAGAATAACAGCACCTTGCTTTACAAGATCTGCATAATCGGTTTTATCCATACCGAAAAGGTTTTTTATTGCATCTAACATTGTTGTTTATTTAAAATTAATGATGCAAAAGTACAGTCTTTGTAGCAGCGTGTCAGTGATGTCAGTTACAGAAGGGTAATTTTATTTCGGGAAAGTTTTATTTTGCCCTCGGTTTCTATCTGTTTCAGCACGCGGCTTACCGCTTCTCTCGTTATGCCGAGCTCGTCTGCAAGCTGCTGATGCGTAACAGAAAGTTCTTTAGATTTATACAGCTGTGATTTCTGATCTAATAAATATAAAAGTCTCACATCTACTTTTTGGAAAGCAATTGAATTTACCATGTTTACCAAATCCTCAAACCTTTTGTGATACAACTGGAAAACAAAAGTAGACCATTCCGGATATTTTGTCAGCCATTCCTTGCCTTTTGAAAGTGACAGCATCAGAATTTCAGCATCCTCCTCCACAATGGCCTTGACTTTGGAAGTGTCCTGGGCAAGCCCTGAAAGTATGGATGAAATACAGCTTTCTCCGGGTGTGAGGTAATACAAAAGGATTTCTCTTCCGTCTTCTTCAGTTCTTACCACCTTAACACTTCCCGACATTACCAGCGGAATGTAATTTACATAGGAATTAATATCCAAAATAACCGAACCTGCCGGGAAATGTTTCAGATCTCGGCTCGCTGAAATCTCTTTTTTGAATTCCGGATCTGCTATATCATAAATATTCATCATCAAATATAAATATAATTGGTGAAAAGCGCAGCACACGGTTTATCACTTAAATGTAGTATTGTATTTCAAAGAAATTTGTAAAAAGCTGCATAATTGCTGGTAAATGACAAAAAGGGAATTTGCCTTTGGTTAACAACTCAACCTAAAAGAAATAATAGATCAGGTAAAGTATCATCCTTAAAAATAAAATCTTAACACCGTATATTTGCAAAAGCATGGCATTGAGCTTTTACCCGCAACTATAACATTCTGCAACCATTTAATTATCCTTAAAATGAAAATACTGATCATAACAGCACTGCTTACAATATCAACCACCTCATGCGCTCAGGAAACCCCAAAAGTAAAGCATGTTAAAAAGAAAACGGAAACCAATTTAAAAGGAGTAAAAGTCGTTAATACTGAAGACCCTGTCTGTCATATGAAGACAGCAGAATTCCTCAAAGATACCGCTGTTTATAAAGGAAAAACATACGGATTCTGCAGCGCCCATTGCAAATCTGAATTCAAAAAAAATCCTCAGAAATATGAAAAATAACATAAAAAGGGAGCAGACACACAGGAACAAAATCATCATTCCCCTCATCGTAATTGCTCTCCTTGTTGTTGGTATTTCCCTTGGTAGGAGCTATTTCAGGAAAAACCTTTACACCGTCATGAAGGTTCCGGAGTTTAAACTCACCGACCAGAACAGTAAAAAAATCAGCAACAAGGATATGCTCGGAAAAGTATATCTCGTAGAGTTCTTTTACAGCCGCTGTCCAACAATTTGCCCGGTGATGAACTCCAATATGAAATATATTGAATCGCAGATCAACGATCGGGACTTCGGCATTATTTCAGTGAGCATCGACCCTACACATGACACGCCGGAATTATTGAAAGACCACGCCAGAATGTTAGGGGTGAAATCTGCCAACTGGCATTTTCTTACGGGAGACAGAACTTATATTGATAATATGGCAGACCAATTCAATATTTATGTCGGCGATAAAGAAGATGAAGCGGAAAGTCTCAATCACAGTGGAATGATCGCACTCGTTGATAAAAAAGGCAATATTCGATCGAGATTTGATGAAAACAATATGCCTATCCTCTACTATTCGGGACTGAATTATGAAGAGCCTGAAGGGAAGATTCCAAACCTGCGGGGCAAATATCACCCCGATCGCGAGAAACTGATTGAAGACATTAAAAAACTTTTACAGTAATTTATCTACAACAAATAAAAATGATAAGTTTGATTTACTGCCGATGATATAGTAAAGGCTTTCAATGGTTTATTGAATCAACAGCATAGTCAGCCAGTCAACGGTATTAAGCACCCTAATCATAATAAACATCCGCATCAATACAACCTGAATAAAACTAAAACACGATGAAAAAATTATTTTTGATTTTGCTTTTCAGCACAGGAAGTTTGCTCTTCGGCCAAAAAAACATCAGTCTGAATGTTGGTTCCGGTGTACTGCTGGTTAAAAACAATTCCGGAATTAATTACGATGCCGGAATTACTTATGATGTAAGCCCAAGAACCGGAATATACGCCAGTTATAATTACGCACTCATTACAGTTACAGGCACCGGCGACCGCTCGGACCTGAACAGGTTTCAAGTGGGCGGATTCTACAGATTACTCAATGGCTCCACGCAGATTTCATCCGTGGTCGGGTTTTCGGTTTTATCAGCCAATGACCTTACCATTATCGACCGGAAGACAACCTTAGCGACCGATTTGGGACTGGTGATGTTGTTCAATGCCGATAAAAAGTTCAGTTATGGCATCAAATGGCTCAACACTTTCAGTCCGTCGGCAAATGGCGGAATAATGCAGGCCAATATCTGCTTTAACTATCGATTGTAGGATGCAAGGTTTCAGTATTTTTAGCCATTAGCATTATTTGAATATGAAGGATATCACCATAAATAAGCAGGAACTTTCCGACAATGGTTTTACAGTTATTGAAAACGTCTACTCAGCTCGGGAATTACAGGATATTTTAGCTGCCGTAAACAGCGCAGATACTTCGAAGGAGACGTTTAGAAAAACAACCGATCTGTTTGCGATCCGGCAGTTTTTAAAGGAAGTGCCAGCAGTTTTTGACCTTATTTTTACAGATGGGCTCAGAAAATTGGTGAAAGAAATGATGGGCGAACGCTTTTTTGTTGTCAAAAGTATTTATTTTGACAAGCCCGAAGCCTCCAACTGGTACGTTCCATATCATCAGGATCTTACCATTTCTGTAGACAGGAAACTTCAACTCGAGAATTTCGGGCCATGGACTACAAAACAAAACCAGTTTGCAGTTCAGCCACCCACTTCACTTTTGGAAAACATAACAACCATCAGAATTCATCTGGACGATACCAACGAAAATAACGGAGCACTGAGAGTTATTCCCAGATCACATTTAAAGAAAATTTACCGACCCGAAAATATTAACTGGGAAACAGAGACCAAAACGATCTGTCGCGTTCAACAGGGAGGCATCATGCTGATGAAACCGCTGACCTTACACAGTTCGAGCAGGACAACCAACAATAAGAAAAGAAGGGTGATCCATATTGAATTTTCAGATAGAGAACTTCCTTCAGAACTGCAGTGGGCAGAAAGAATCAATTTGAACTGAAATCCCTCTGGACCTGGCAGCATTTATGTGCGTGAGTATAACTTACGATCCCTTTAAGACAATCTTTCAAATATCTTTATCCATTTACTCCTGGTAATAACCTATTATTCCACCCCCAAAAAACAGGATGGCGCTGTCTCGGTTGCGAGAAACCTTCAACCCACAAAGGTTTGCCATTTCTCGCAAACCAGAGACCTTCCTCCCGAAAAGGATGGTCCCGTCTCGGATGCGAGACATGGCCATCCTGCCGTCTCGCAATGATAATTACCATTATTTTAGATGCTTATTGCTGTTAAGGCCATTACAGCAGGCAGATCTTTTGCGGAATTCAATGGTTTTATATGGGGTCACAGTCTTCGACTTTCCATAATTTCAAAAGTATTATCTTTGGTGTCTTTTGTTATACAATTTAATCCTTTTTTATAAATGATCTTAATCGTTGATGATTCACCGGAAAACATTATTTCCTTAAAAAAAGTGCTTGAGAAGAATGATTTTCAGGTAGATACCGCATCATCCGGCGAAGAAGCACTGAAAAAAATCCTAAAAAAATCCTATGTATTGGTCATCCTGGATGTTCAGATGCCGGGAATGGACGGTTTTGAAGTGGCGGAAACGATTTCGGGCTACCGCAAAGCAAAAGAAACGGCCATTATTTTTCTGTCTGCTGCCAGCGCCGATGTTAAAATGATCACCCGCGGCTATTCTTCGGGAGGACTGGATTATATCAGCAAACCTGTGGATATGAACGTCCTGTTGCTGAAAGTACAGACCTTTTACCGGATTTATGAACAGAGCCGCGCGCTCAACGATATGCAGAAAGCATTACGGGAAGAGATTGAATTCCGGAAAGAAGCCGAACGCAAAAAAGACGAATTCATCAGCATCGCCAGTCATGAACTGAAGACCCCAATGACCAGCATCAAAGGGTATATTCAGTTACTGGAGCGCAGTCTGGATAAAAACGATATCCAGACCGTGAAGACCCGGCTGCAGAAAGTACAGGTTCAGATCGAAAAATTAAATCTCCTGATCGCCGACCTTTTGGACATCTCGAAGATAGAAAGCGGCAAACTGAAGTTCAACCGGAAATATTTTCTGTTTGATGAGGTTCTGGATCATATTCTGGAAGTCATGCAACAGTCGAGTCCCCAGGTTAAACTTGTAAAAAAAGGCCAAATTGAAGGTCCTGTTTATGGCGATGAGATGCGTATCGAGCAGGTTATTGTCAACTTCATCACCAATGCAGTGAAGTATGCCCCGGGAACGGAAGAAGTACACATCTGTTCAGAACTGCGCGGCAATGAAATATATTTTTCCGTGAAAGATTTCGGAATCGGTATGTCTGAAGAACACCGTTTAAAAATCTTTGAGAAATTCTACCGGATCGAGGAAACGTCGGAACGTTTTCAGGGACTCGGCATCGGACTGTATATCTGCGAAGAGATCATCGAACGCCATGCCGGAAAAATCGGGGTCAACAGCACGCCTGGCCAGGGATCTGAATTTTATTTTAAATTGCCATTACATCCTGAAAAGGAAAAAAATCAATAACCTACAATATGACTTTTAAAAGAAATCTCCTCTACGGTCTGGGATTATCACTTATCCTGTTATTCATAAGTTCGTTTGCATCGTATATCAGTATTAAAAATCTGATTGATAGTTCGGAGATGGTCCGCAAAAGTAACCGAACCATCAAAGATCTGGAAAGTGTCCTTTCTTTGGTGAAGGATGCTGAAACCGGCCAACGCGGGTTTCTCCTGACGGGCGATCCGGTGTTTCTGGAACCGTATACCACGGCAAAGGAAAAAATAACAGCCGGCATTGAGGGCCTATCCTCTGAGATTTCTCCAACTGGTTTCCAAAAAGGCAATTTCAAGAAACTGCAGATAAACATTCGGACGCGGCTGCAGATCCTGGAACAGAACATTAATTACAAAAAAAAGAATCAAGCCATAACCGCTGAACAGCTGTTGGCGGGTAAAAAACATATGGACGAGATCCGCAGGACTGTGGCCAGCATGCAGACCGAGGAAATGGCCATCCTGAAATCCCGTACCCAAACAATGGAGCAGTTCACATCCTATACTCCTCTGCTGATTATTCTTTCCGCGCTGCTGGCCATTACGATTACCCTCGTGTTTTTCAGAAGAGTTTCACAGGATTTCAGTGAAAAAACCAAGCTCGCCCAAGAACTGAAGATCAAGAATGAGGAGACCGAGAACCGCCTTCTGGCCATTGAAAAGGTGGCTTTGCAGATCTCCGGCGGTGATTACCATATTCTGCTGGATCAGACTGCGAAAGATACGCTGGGCAGTGTTGCCGAACCGCTGAACCATATGGCGGAATCGCTGCAGAATTCATTTCATTCTTTGGAGGAAAAAGAATGGCTGAGTTCGGCCATTGCACAGTTGAATGACCGCACGATGGGAGAAAAGAGCATCGAAACACTGGCATCGGATCTTCTGGAAAGCATTATCCAAAGCACTCAAAGCCGTGTGGCGGCCATCTATCTGCAGGGAGAAGACAACCAACTGCACCTGACCGGCACCTTTGCAGCAGAAAGCGGAATTAAAAAAAACCTTCAGATTGGCGAGGGCATTGCGGGCGAGGCATTCCGGTCTTCCAAACCGATTCTGGTTAAAAATATCACGGACCATGATGCCACCATCAGTTATGCCACCGGACAAACCAAACCGAGAAATATTATAGCCATTCCCATTACAAGGTACCATATTCCGGTTGGGGTCATTGAAGTAGGCGCCACCCACGAATATTCGCAACGCCAGCTTGAATTTTTAGAGGCGGTATCAGGCAATATCGGTCTGGCTTTTCACGGTGCACAGAGCCGTATCAAAATGCAGGAACTTCTGGAAGAAACACAGGCACAGTCTGAAGAACTGCAAACCCAGCATTCAGAACTCGAAAACATCAACGCGGAACTGGAGGCACAATCACAGAAACTGCTGGCATCAGATGAAGAACTTCGCGTACAGCAGGAAGAATTGATGCAAAGCAACCAGGAACTCGAGGAAAGAAGCAGTTTATTGGAAGAAAAAAATGCTCTGATCGAGAAACACAATAATGACATTCAGCAGAAATCGCTGGAACTGGAACAGAGCACGAAATACAAATCTGAATTTCTTGCCAATATGTCGCATGAACTCCGCACCCCGCTCAATTCGATTTTACTCCTTTCCAAATTAATGACCGAAAGTGAAGACCTTGACGAGCAGTATGTGGAGTATGCAGAAGTGATGCAGAGTTCAGGACAAGGCCTGCTCACGCTTATTGACGAAATCTTGGATCTTTCTAAAATTGAATCCGGAAAGATGACGCTGGAAATCGGTGAGGTACCGCTGGAGGAAATAACCAGGGACATGAAGATGCTTTTTGAGCCGATGGCCCGGAATAAAAACCTGCCTTTACATATTGAAACCGAAAAAGAGACCACTCCTGTTCTTCATACTGATAAACTCCGTCTGGAACAGATCCTGAAGAATCTCCTTTCCAATGCAATTAAATTCACATCCGAAGGCAGCATAACGATGCAGGTTTCTAATGACGAGTCGAAGGAAAATATCATCTTCAGGGTTACAGACACGGGTATTGGTATTCCAAAAGACAAACTTCGGCTGGTATTTGAAGCCTTTCAGCAGGCCGACGGCTCTACACAGCGCAAATATGGCGGCACAGGACTTGGGCTTTCCATCAGCCGTGAACTTAGCCGTTTACTCGGAGGAAAAATTGACCTGAAAAGTACCGAAGGCGCAGGCAGCGAATTTACGCTGACGGTTCCCGTGGATGCTGCAACGGTTCAGACCAGCCAGCAAACCGACGATCAGGACGAAAATCCGGTAACACCCGAAGAGACATTACCTGAGACACCGGTTAGATTTATCGCTGACCATATTCCCCAACCCATTCCGGATGACCGGGAGGATATCAGGGAGGGCGATAAAGTGATTCTCATCATTGAAGACGATACCGCTTTTGCGAAAATACTTTTAGATTACTCGAGAACGAAAAATTACAAAGGGATTGTGGCTGTTCGCGGCGATGCAGGTATCGAAATGGCGAAGCAGTTTATGCCGCTCGCTATACTTTTGGATATTCAGCTACCTGTAATGGACGGTTGGCAGGTAATGGAAGTGCTGAAATCGGATCCTCAGACCAAACCGATCCCGGTGCACATCATGTCCTCCATGAAATTCAAACAGGAAAGTTTACTGAGAGGCGCGGTGGATTTCATCAACAAACCGTTTGCTCTGGATCAGATGCAGGAAATCTTCAGCAAACTGGAGAATGCCCTCAACCGCTCGCCTAAAAAAGTACTGATTGTTGAAGAAAATGAGCAGCATGCCAAAGCCCTCAGCTATTTCTTAAGTGCGAACAACATCACGACCGATATTGCGAACAATGTTTCAGACAGCATTGAATCGCTGCATAACCGGGAAATCGACTGCGTCATCCTCGACATGGGTGTTCCGGACAGAAATGCATACGACACCCTTGAAACCATTAAACAGAACAAGGGCCTCGAGCACCTTCCGATTATTGTATTTACCGGTAAAAATCTTTCGCAGGGAGAAGAAAACCGCATTAAAAAATATGCTGATTCCATTGTGGTAAAAACGGCCTACTCCTACCAGCGTATTCTGGATGAAGCAGGACTGTTCCTTCATCTTGTTGAAGAAAAAAACAGAAAAAAACACCAGAAAATTTCAGGATCTGAACATGAGGGCGAACTGCGCAACATTCTGAAAGACAAAACCGTGCTGATTGCAGACGATGACGTGCGGAATATCTTTTCGCTCACCAAAGCATTGGAACTGCAGGGAATGAATGTCATACCCGCAATGGACGGAAAAGAAGCCCTTGCCGTACTCAATCAGGACCCTGCTGCAATCGATGTTGTTCTGATGGATATGATGATGCCAGAAATGGATGGCTACGAAACCATCCGCGAAATAAGGTCTTCCTCTCTGTTTACGAACCTTCCTGTTCTGGCGGTCACCTCGAAAGCGATGATGGGCGACCGGGAAAAATGTATTGCCGTGGGCGCGTCCGACTATATCTCAAAACCTGTGGATATTGATCAGTTGGTTTCCCTGTTAAGAGTTTGGCTGTACGATAAAATATAAAGTTTCAGTATATGAAAATTGAAAAAGAAATTCTCATCATCGATGATGATCCTAAAAATATATTTGCCCTTCAGGCTGTTCTGAAAGCCAAAAAATATCAGTGTGTTTCGGCGCTCAGCGCGAAGAAAGGATTTCAGTTGCTTTCTTCTAATAACAATATAGGCATTGTTTTGATGGATATGATGATGCCCGAAATGGATGGTTATGAAGCCATTGCAAAGATGAAATCCGATGAAGAACTGAAACACATTCCGGTTATCGCCGTTACCGCACAGGCCATGACCGGAGACCGGGAAAAATGCCTGGAAGCAGGTGCTGACGGCTACCTGTCGAAGCCTGTAAATGTAGATGAACTGGTACAGCTGCTTAATCAATTAATCCGATAAAGGTGCATTCAGAACAAATTGATGATCACATTGAAACCCTGCTTTCAGATGTACTGGAAATTTACGGATACGATTTTACCGGTTATTCCCGGGCATCGCTGAAACGAAGAATTCTGCGTCTTTATGAGATGGACGGTTTTGTAAGTTTTGCAGAATACCGGTACAGGATCAGGACTGACGCCGGCTACTTTAAACGTTTCGTTGAGCAAATTACCATCAATGTTACGGAAATGTTCAGAGATCCCGAGTTTTATAAAACTTTAAGGAACGATATTCTGCCAAGACTCGGGACTTACCCGTTTATCCGCATCTGGGTCGCGGGTTGCAGTACCGGTGAGGAAGCTTACTCGGTCGCCATTTTTTTGAAAGAACTGAACCTCTTGCACAAATCGCTCATCTATGCTACTGACCTCAACAATCTGGTTTTGGAAAACGCCTCGCAGGCGATGATCCCGATGAGTAAAATACAGCTTTATACCGAAAATTATATGGCAGCCGGCGGGAGCGAACAGTTCTCCGATTACTACGCTGCCAATTATTCGCTGGGGAAACTCAATGATGAGCTGAAATCAAAAATCATCTTTTCAACGCACAATCTCGTAACCGATCATTCGTTCAATGAATTCCAGCTTATTCTGTGTCGCAATGTCCTTATTTATTTTGACCGCCCGCTGCAGACCAAAGTGTTTGAGCTTTTCGACAATAGTTTGGAAAAATTTGGGTATCTTGCTTTGGGCACAAAAGAAAGCCTGAACTTCTCCCCTGTTTTTGAAAACTTCGAGAAACTGTCAGGTGAAAAAATCTGGCGAAAAATCAAATAAAATGGGATCTTGTGAAGCATTGGTCATCGGTGGCTCAGCCGGCAGTCTGGATGTACTGTTAAAAGTACTTCCGGGTCTTGATCCGTCGCTTGCGTTCCCCATTATCCTCATTCTGCACCGCAAATCCGGCAAAGACAGCATTCTTACCAACCTTTTGGCCTCAAAAACCCGGCTCAAGGTGAAGGAGATTGACGAAAAAGAAAAAGCAACCCCCGGAACCCTTTATATTGCACCGCCAAACTATCATTTACTCATGGAAAACGATCAGACCTTCTCATTGGATGCCTCTGAAAAAGTCAATTTTTCCCGCCCTTCAATTGATGTTGCCTTTGAAAGCGCTGCAGAAGTCTATAAGGAACATCTGGTGGGCCTCCTTCTGTCCGGCGCCAACAGCGACGGGACTATTGGGCTGCAGTGCGTGAAAGAATACGGAGGCAGAGCCATCATTCAAAACCCTGAATCGGCCGTTGCAGGTTATATGCCGGAATATGCACTGGAACATGCAGCCATCGACGACGTATTAAATCCTGAGGAAATGGCAGATTATATCAACAAACTTGCGAAATGACTGAAAGAAATTTAACAAACGGAAAAAAGAAAGTGTTTATTTTCGATGACAATCTGGAAATTCTGGAACTGTGTACGGAGATTTTAAACGATATCGGTTGCGACGTACGAACTTCGCCTACCACCACCAATGTTGAACACCAGATCAAAGGCTACCTTCCTGACCTGATCCTGATGGACAACTGGCTCCCTGACATCAGCGGAATTGAAGCCACAAGACTGATTAAAGAAAACGACGAATTAAAACACATTCCGGTGATTTATTTTACGGCGAACAGCAATATCAGCGAACTTGCTGCAGAAGCCGGCGCAGATGACTATCTTGCGAAGCCGTTTGATATTGACCAGTTTGAATTGACTGTAAAGAAATATACTAGCGGTTAAAATCAGTTTCACGAAACAAAATAAAGACTAAATGTCAACAGATAAAAATACCCAGGACAAAGAAAGACTACACCTCCGGAACAGAAACCGCGAACGTTACGACCTGAATGCCCTGAAGATTGCCGAGCCCGAGCTTGCAAATCACATCAAACCCAATAAATATGGCGACGATTCCGTGGATTTTGCCAATCCTGAAGCGGTAAAGCTTCTCAACAAAGCATTGCTCAGCCATTATTACGGCATTAAAAACTGGGATTTTCCGGCAGAAAATCTTTGTCCCCCCATTCCCGGCAGAGCCGATTACCTGCATTATATGGCAGATCTTTTGGACCAGAGCAATTTCGGAACGGTTCCGAACGGTGATCAGGTGACGGTTCTGGATATCGGTGTTGGCGCAAGCTGCATTTACCCGGTGATTGGCGTGACCGAATATGGCTGGAAATTCATCGGCTCCGATATTGATCCCCAATCCCTTGAATCTGCAAAAAAAATTGTGGAAGCGAATGCCTCGCTTCAGGATAAGATCGAATGCCGCCTGCAGGAAGATCCGGAAGCTTTTTTCAGCGGAATCATCACCGGCGAAGAGAAAATTGATATGGCCATCTGCAATCCGCCTTTTCACTCCACTCCTGAAGAAGCCAAAAAAGGAAGCCGCAGAAAAGTGCAGAACCTGAGCGGAAAGAAAACCAAAACGCCGGAACTGAATTTTGCGGGTATCGGCAGTGAGCTCATCTGCGAGGGGGGCGAATCGGCTTTTATCCAGAAAATGGTAAGGGAAAGCAAAGCGTTCGCGACCAATTTTTACTGGTTTTCGACCCTGGTTTCGAAACAGTCGAACCTGAAAGGCATTTATAAAATCCTGGATGAAATGGAGATCACGCAGATCAAAACCCTTCCACTGGGGACCGGAAACAAATCCAGCCGCGTGATTGCGTGGAGTTTTCTGACCAAAGAAGAGCAGAAAGAATGGCGCGAAACTAGATGGAGAGTTAAGGAAGAGAAATAATTGGAGTTGAGGTTGAATTCAAGTCTAGGTTGAGTACAAGAAATTACTTTATGAAACAACAAATATTGTTTTTGGCACTCATTTCCATCAATATTTTTGGCTGTAAATGCAGTGGAGAACCAGATCTAAAAAGCTCTTTTATAAACGCCGATTTTGTATTTATAGGAAATGTGTATGCTGTAAGTGAAGTACCATCTGGATTTAAAACGGCACATAATGTTTTAAGCAGTATTAAAATTGAAAAAACCTACAAATCAAATTATTATGAAGGGTTTTATCAGGATAATGCAACATTGTTTGGTTCGCCCCTTCGCTCCTGTGATATTTTATTTACTGAAAAAGGTAAGTATCTGATTTTTGCATATTACGATGAGGACACTGGATTTTTATATTCTGACAATTGCTTTTATACCAAAAAATTAAAGGAAATAACTCCGGCCGAATTAATTTTTGTAGATAAGTTAAGTAATAACTTCAAAGAAGAGGCTAGAATTCAAAACTTAAAGAATTTGTCAGCAGACTATTCAGAAGATATTATTATGGATCTTACAACACCAAGCCGAAGAATTAACAAATTAAAAAAAGAAATTTCCGAAATTGAAGATGAACGTAGAAATTTAAAAATAATCGCCGGAATACTGGTAACGTTAACGATCTTAAGTGTATCAGTTTTGATTATAAGTTGGAGGAAAAGAAAGAATTACCGATCGTAAATTAAGTTTTGCTGCATTTGATGTGTTACAAATCCTATTAGAAAATACACCTAACATTGGGATTACATTGATAAAACTGGTACAAATACTATAAAAGTTGAAGTTGCATGCGTGATTAAAAATAGCGGAAATTTTTTATGATGGTTTATAAATTTAATATCACCATCATTACCAATATCTATTTCCTTCCCTTTGCAATGGAACAATATTTCCATAACTTGCCTTTATAAACAGCACAAAAAATGAAGAACAGAGACCTGAATTTCAGTAAAGGCTTTACGTTCACCAAACATACCCCAGAAGAAATCTCCCATTTCGACCGGGTTTTTGATGTTTTCAAGGATCTGCTCACCCACACTTCTGGAGACATTGAGGAGGCTTTTGAATGGCTCGAAATGCTCGATAAGGAATACGATATTTTCACCGATGAATATACGCTCGCAGATTTTGAAGAAGACCTTAAAAAACGCGGATACATCAAGGAAGAAAAAGATCCCGAAGACGGCAACACGGGAACCGGAAAAGGCAAAAACATCCTGACTCCCAAACTCGAAGCCGCTTTGCGCGAGTTTGCGCTTGATCAGATTTTTGGAAAACTTAAAAAAACCGGCATCGGAAACCACCGTACGTCAAAAGTGGGCGTTGGGGACGAACGTGACGGCGAAAACCGTGCCTTTCAGTACGGCGATGACCTCAACACGGTGAACATGACCGAAAGCCTTAAAAATGCCCAGATCAACAACGGAATTTCCGATCTGCGGCTCACGGAAGACGATCTAATCGTGGAGGAAACGCGCCACAAAGCACAGATGAGCACGGTTTTAATGATCGACATCAGCCATTCCATGATCCTGTATGGTGAAGACCGCATCACGCCTGCGAAAAAAGTCGCCATGGCACTCGTGGAACTCATCAGACGGAAATATCCGAAAGACTCCATTGATATTATTGTCTTTGGAAATGAAGCATGGCCGATTAAAATCAAAGACCTCCCCTATTTAAACGTTGGTCCTTATCACACGAATACCGTTGCCGGACTTGAACTGGCGATGGATATCCTCCGCCGGAAAAGAAACACGAACAAACAGATTTTTATGATTACCGACGGGAAACCCAGCTGCATCAAGCTGCCTACCGGAGAATTCTATATGAACAGCAACGGCCTGGACGAAATGATCGTTTCGCAATGCCTTACGAAAGCCGCACAGGCCAGAAAATTGAAGATACCGATCACGACTTTTATGATCGCACAGGATCCTTATCTCCGGAAATTTGTCGAAGCATTTACGGCGCAGAACAGGGGTAAAGCTTTCCTGACAGGCCTTTCCGGTCTCGGAGAAATGATTTTCGAGGATTATGAAAGAAACAGGATCAGGCGAATATAGTTAGAGCCGAGAATCAAGAGCCAAGAGTCGAGAGCCAAGAATCAAGACGTCAGACATTAGACATTAAACATCCATTACCAAGAAAAAAATATGAAAAACGATACGACATTCAAGGAATTAAAGGAATCGGGATATACCCACAAAACCATCAACGAAGAAATTCAGGCGAACCTCATCGCAAAGATCAAAGCCAAAGAACCGGTATTTGAAGGACTTTGGGGGTATGAGGACACTGTAGTTCCACAACTTAAAAAAGCGCTTTTGGCCGGTCATCACATCAACCTGCTCGGTTTGCGCGGACAGGCAAAAACCCGCATCGCGAGAAGCATGGTGAGTCTGCTCGATGAATACATGCCGATTGTAAAAGGATCTGAGATCAACGACAGTCCGTTTCAGCCCATTTCAAAATATGCGCGCGACCTTATTGCCGAAGTGGGCGATGAAACCCCAATCTCCTGGGTGCATCGATCTAACCGTTTCTTTGAAAAACTAGCCACACCCGATGTGAATGTTGCCGATCTGATCGGTGATATCGATCCGATCAAGGCGGCAACGCTGAAATTGCCTTATTCAGACGAACGGGTGCTGCATTACGGCATGATTCCGCGCGCGAACCGCTGCATTTTTGTGCTGAACGAACTTCCCGATTTGCAGGCGAGGATTCAGGTTTCTCTTTTCAATATTTTACAGGAAGGGGATGTTCAGATAAGAGGTTTCCAGCTCCGAATGCCGCTGGATATTCAGTTTCTGTTTACGGCGAATCCGGAAGATTACACGAACCGCGGAAGCATCGTGACCCCGCTGAAAGACCGCATCGGTTCCCAGATTTTTACGCATTATCCAAAAACCATCGCGCTTGCGCGTCAAATTACCGAGCAGGAAGCGCTGATTTCCTCGGAAGATAAAGCCCAGATCACGGTTCCAGGCTTGGCAAAAGACCTTTTGGAAGAAGTCGCATTTGCGGCACGTGAAAGTGAATTTGTGGATGCGAAAAGCGGCGTCAGTGCAAGATTGACGATCTCTGCGATGGAAAATCTGATGGCGACCGCAAAACTCCGTCTGATTGAATCCGAGGTGGAAAAAACCACCGTCCGGCTCGTGGATTTCATGTCCATCGTTCCGTCCATCACCGGAAAGATTGAACTCGTGTACGAAGGCGAACAGGAAGGGGCCGATCATGTGGCAAAACTCCTCATCGATCAGGCCGTGATGGTCCAGTTTGAACAGCTTTTCCCGCGAATTCCGAAACTTGAAAAAGAAGGCATTAAAACGCCTTATACGGATCTGATCAAGTGGTTTAATAAAAACACAGTCGAACTGAATTATACGGACACCGATGCAGAATTTTACACAAAATTAGAGAACATCGCACCACTTTCAGAATTCATTGAAGAATACGCAGACCAACTTAGCGCTGAAGACCAGAACTTCTGCAAAGAACTCATATTATGGGCTCTAACTGTAAGTAAAAAACTGGACCGGTCGGAAAACCAGAATGTATTTACATTCGATTCTGCGGGAATCGGGAAATATTATAGCAATTAATTACCTGCTTTTAATGATATCAACAGCCTTAAATCCGAACATTTCAAGGCTGTTTTTTATTTATATAATTCCAAATACTCCCTAATCTTTTCCTTCGGAATTAAATCCAACACCGCTTTCACCTCAATTATTCTATGTTCGTTGATAATGCTTTCAACAGCTTTTGCGGCATCGGGATAATTCACGAGACGCTCCAAAAGACCATAAACGTTAACCATTTTTTTGTGCGTATTTTCGGCATCGCCGCCAAACCAGGATCCGTTGAAATGGTGGCTCACATAATTTTTGGGTAAATCCTGAGAGAAATAGACTGACGGATAGAGCGTAACGCCGTGTTTGAGTTCCTGAACCGTATCACTGTAGCGGTCGGCGCCATATTCCTTTTCGAGCATTTCTGAAAAAATATCGGTATTGATGCGCTCCACAAAACCATCCTGACGGTTGTAATATTCCATAAAATCCTTTGACAGCTGGTGTTCAGGCTCAGCCATCCAGAACGCCGAGTACGGAACGCCTTTCACCTCGAAACCGCAAACCGCCTTTTCGTTCAGGAATTCATCCAGCGGAAGTTTCAGTTCCATGTCCGTGTCCATGTAGATTCCGCCGTGTTCGTACATGACCTTGGAACGTACATAATCGGAAACAAAAGCCCATTTTTCCTGGGCGAAAGCTTCTTTCACATAATTGTTATCTTCGATCGGAGAATTGCTTTCGTTCCATTCCACGATTTCAAAATCGGGATGAATATGCTTCCAGGAAGCGATGCAGTGTTCTGCGAGTTCGTTTTTTGGCTGTCCGCCAAACCAGCAGTAATGGATTTTTTTTGGAATCATCGGGAATTTTGAATTTTAAATTTAAACAGTTGAAAGACCTTCAGCAAAGATTGCACCTAAATTCATCAGCCTCCAAATGAATGGGGTTTATGAATTAAATGGTACTTTTAATCCTTCAATTTTTAAGTAATAATGACAGCGCAACCTGACGACCGATACGAACCGAAAAAATATGTTGAGATCCAGCATCCTGATTGGGTAAAGAACGCCACCCTTTACGAACTTAATGTGCGGCAGTTTTCGGAGGGAGGCACCTTCAAAGCCGTGGAACAACAGCTGCCGCGGCTGAAGAAAATGGGCATCGACATCATCTGGCTTATGCCGGTGCATCCCATCGGAATCCTCAACCGGAAAGGAAGTCTTGGAAGTTATTATTCCGTGAAAGATTTTTTGGGGATTAATCCCGAATTTGGTACGGAAGAAGATTTCCGCGATCTTGTTGATGCCATCCACGAAAACGGAATGTACGTGATTCTGGATTGGGTGGCGAACCACAGCAGTTGGGACAATGCATTGGTGAGGGATCATCCGGAATGGTATATGAGATCGAGAGGCGGTACATTTCAGTCGACACCATGGCGCGATTACGACGACATCATCGATTTTAATTACAGCAGACCCGAACTCAGGAAATACATGACCGAAGCCTTGAAATTCTGGGTCAGAGAATATGGTATCGACGGTTACCGCTGCGATGTTGCGAGTTTCGTGCCCATCGATTTCTGGGAAAACGCCAGAGCCGAACTCGAGGAAATCAAACCGGTGTTTATGCTCGCCGAAGCCGAAGACAAGGAACTTCACCGAAAAGCCTTTGATGCCACTTACAACTGGACGTTATGGAATATTCTTCACCAGATTGCGCTGAACAACGCCACTGTAAAAACCCTCAGCGAAGCGTATATCGCCGAACATATTTCAATTTTCCCGAAGGAAGGCATCCGCATGAATTTTATTGATAATCACGACAAAAACTCCTGGGAAGGCAACCAGTACACCAATTTCGGGCCTGCGCTGAAAGCGGCGACGGTTTTTACCGTGATGATGGACGGAATGCCTTTGGTTTATAATGGTCAGGAAGCCGGCCTCGACCGCTCTTTACAATTTTTTGAAAAAGATTGTATTGAATGGAAGGAACACGAAAATGAGGCGTTTTACACCACCCTTTTTGCGCTGAAACATAAAAACCAGGCACTCTGGAACGGAAGCCGGGGCGGCGAAATGATCAGGATGATGAACGATAGAATGGATCAGGTCATTTCCTTTGTGCGGGAGAAGAACGGAGACAAGGTTCTGGCAATCTTCAATTTAAGTATGGAAAAAGTACAGGTTAGTTTTGACACGTCATTTGACGTAGGACGGTATACGAACCTGTTTACCGGGAAATTACAGGAGGTTTCTAAAAAATTGGAACTTATCATGGAGCCGTGGGATTGTGTCGTGCTGCATAATTCATATTAAGAAAATTTTGAATGAATTAAAGATTTTTCAATTTACATTATTGGTAGACCTCAAAGAATATGAAGAAAGTGATAAACATGGAAAATGAAATGGCTTGCTGGACCGTCTGCCCGGAATGTTTGGGACGCGGCAAAAAAAAGCGCAGAATCCGGAAAAGTGTGCGGCTCCGTTACCAAAAAGAGCTCGAAGCATTTGAAAAATCAGACCGAAAAGGAAAAACACCGGTCCATCCCATTCCTCACCTCTATTCCTGTCCGGACTGTTGTGGCTCCGGTCTTATCCGTTCGGAAAATTATCCTGTTCCCGATCATGAAAATTTACCTCATGTCGCAATTATAGGCGCTGGAATCGGCGGTGTGGCACTGGCTGTAGCCTGCAAGCACCGCGGAATTCCGTTTACCATTTACGAACGCGACAGCAGTTTCGATTCTCGGTCTCAGGGATACGGACTCACACTACAGCAGGCCAGTAAAGCGATTGAGGGATTCGGGATCTTTAATTTGGAAAAAGGTGTCGTTTCAACAAGACATCTGGTTCATACGCCGGACGGGAAAGTGGTCGGCGAATGGGGCATGCGGAAATGGCTCGAAACCGGCACCAAAAAAACGCAGTCGCGGACCAACGTGCATATCGCAAGACAGGCGCTGCGCGCGGAACTCCTGGAACAGCTTGGCGGAAACGAAATCATCCAATGGGGACATCAATTTACAGGTTTTAAAGAATCTGAATACGGAAGTATTGATCTCCGCTTTCAGGAAAACGGAAAAATAAAAACCGCCAAAGCGGATTTGGTCGTCGGTGCCGACGGAATCCGAAGTGCCGTGCGCAGTATTTTGATCGGCGAAGAAATCTCTCCGCTGCGTTATCTCGACTGTATGGTGATTTTAGGAATCTGTCCGCTAATTGCGCTTGAAAATATTGAAAGTTCTCTGCTGGATTCGGCGACGGTATTTCAGACGGCAAATGGCAACGAAAGAATATATATGATGCCTTATGATAATTACTCCGTCATGTGGCAACTCAGTTTTCCGATGACTGAAGACGAAGCAAAAGCTTTGAGTGTTAACGGCTCTAAAGCTCTAAAGGAAGAAGCGCGACTCAGAACACAGTGGCACGATCCGATTCCGCAGATTTTAGCGGCAACTCCCGAAAATCTGATTTCCGGATATCCGGTCTATGACAGGGCTTTGCTTGAGCCAGAATTTTTGGAAAAAGCAGGACCCGTAACGCTGATCGGCGATGCAGCCCACCCGATGAGTCCGTTCAAAGGCCAGGGTGCCAATCAGGCGCTTTTGGATGCGCTTTCGCTGGCGCGGGAAATTTATGGAAACTGCAGAACTCCTCAATGGCGGGAAAAAGGACTCCGAAAAAGCGTCTTGGCCACGTTTGAAACCGAAATGCTGGAACGCAGTGCCTCAAAAGTGGAAGATTCCGCCGCCGCTGCACAGTTTCTTCATTCTGAAATCGCTTTGTACGAAGGCGATGAACCACGGGGAAGAGTTTTGAAGAGGAAAAATAAATAAATTTCTACATTCCAAATCACTCGTAATTATTTGAAAATAACTGAGCAAAAAATTAATCCACCATTGCCTCGCCCGATTTTCTGTAAATGAAACTTCCGTAAATGTGTCTTCTGGCAAAACGGCTTGGTGAATCGGCGTTCACCATTTTAATATAGGTATTTCTCGGAACTCCAATGTACTCATACATTTTACCGTTGAAATGCTGAACTTTCAGAATCTGTTTTTCATAATGAAAATCCTGAATAATCGATTTTGAGATCGTTTCGGTGTATTCTTCTTTATATTTTTCCTGAGTTTCAGGATTAATGCTCACCAGAAAATGGTAGGCTTCGATCACCGATTTGCTTTTTTCTTCCGCTTCCAATTTGGCTTCTTCGTCATTCACAAATTTATCAGGATGCGCATCTTTCATCGTATTTCTGTAAATTGTTTTCAAGTCTTTTAAAGTAGCAGTTTTATCAACCCCAAGAAGTTTCCGGTGTTCGCCAATTCTTTTCATAAATGCAATATTTTGTGATTCTAAAAGGTCATCTGCAGTCGCCGTGTTGTTGTAATGTTCTTTTGGCGATTTTATCTGACTCTTTTCGGGGTGCAAAATTAGGTAATTTTATTTTAATGGTGCCAGAATCCTATTTCTTCGGAGTTGCTCATGCATCAATGATAACATCCACCATTAATTTTAACAGTCTATTTTTCAAAAACCTCATAATTACCCGCTTCCATCACAAAACTTTTATCCGAGGTAAAATCCCTAAAAGTTTTTTCAAAGACATTTTTATAACTTCCGGTGATCAGATCATCCACAATTGAAAAATCAACGGCTTCCACAGACATATTCAGTATGGTTATGACCTCGTCTTCCCCATTTTTGCGGAGATAGGCCAGAATTTTATCATCGGCTGACGTTTTCAGCAGAAGGGTCTGTACTTCAGGATCACCGCCGCGCACCGCAGAACTGCTGGATTTTAGCGTCAGTAAAGTTTTATAAAAATCATGCAGCTCATAAGTTCCCGTCCACGGAATCGGATCCTTTTCAAAAAACTCCAGACGTTTGATGGTCAAAGGCAGTTCCTGACCGCTGTAGATAAGCGGAACGCCGTTCCAGGTCGCAGAAAAAACCGCAAGCGGTTTCGCGAGGATCCCGTATTTTTCGTATTCGGTGCCGTTCCAGGTATTTTCGTCGTGATTGGATGTGAACCAGGTGCGCATCGACCTGTCGCCGATAGCAGAATACCGAAGGAGCAGGTCTTTCAGGTCGGCCAGTGATATCTTACCGTCGCAATATTCCTTTGTTTTGTGCATCCAGATCCAGCTGTAACTCGCGTCGAAAATTTCTCCGTGCTCCGGATTATCGAGTTCATCAAATTCACCGAGCCAGAAGAGGGCTGTCCCTTTTTCCACTTCCGGACGGGCCTGTTGCCAGAAATCCGCTTCCACCCAGGCGGCGAGATCGCAACGGAAACCGTCGATACCGGTTTCGCGCACCCAAAATTTCATGGCTTCAATCATGGCCAGCCGCATTTCGGGATTGGAATAATCCAGTTCGATGATGTCATCCATTCCGGAAGCGGTTTTAAAATCATTCGTATCCGGATCTTTCAGGTAAAAATCAGGATTGGACTTGGTCCAGACATGATCCCAACCGGTGTGATTGGCGACCCAGTCGATAATGACTTTAAAGCCCATTTGATGTGCTGTGTTCACCAAATTTCTGAAATCGTCCAACGTCCCGAATTCAGGATTTACGGAAGTATAATCCTGAGCGGCGTATTGACTTCCCAAAGTTCCTTTTCTGTTTTTGAGCGAGATTAGCGTGATGGGCATGAACCACAAGGTTTCCACACCCATTTCTTTCAGGCGTGGCATTTCCTTTTCGAAGGCGATAAATGTCCCTTCGCTCGTGTACTGCCGCAGATTGACTTCGTAAATATTGGTGGAATGTTTCCAGTGGTCGGACATATTCTTTATTTTTTAGGCATTCAGAAAAGATGAAAATTTAAAACGCTAAAATTATGAATTTTACGATGGTAAAAAGCCAATTTTTCCGCTGTTTTCCATAAAAAAACCCCGGAAATTCGGGGTCTTTTCTATTTTTATACTTCTTCAGAATCGTCTTCTTCGAAGAAATCATCTTTGTAGTCATCGTCTTCATCATCATCAAAACTTTCATCGTCATCATCCTCGAAACTGCCGGAAGTGAAACTCTCGTCGAAATTATCAAAATCATCATCCAGCAAAGGAATCACTGAATTTTTGGAATTTTTCTTTCCGCCTGATTTGCTTGGCGCTTTCAAAGGTACTTTCCCGAAACGGAAGACCGTGATCGGATAATTCACTGCCGGTTTTTCATCGATTTCCTCCACCAGTTCGCAGAAAAATTCCCACAGATCCATGAAACCGTACTGAAAGTGCAGTTTATCCCCAACATTTTCAAACGCTTCATTGAGGTACACGTCGGAAGCAATTTCACCGTCGCCATCATCACTCATATCTTCTAATGGAACCGCTTTTACCACTACCCCATCTTCATCCAGAATATTAAAAACCGAAAGATCATCTCCCTGAAGGCTGAAGGCACTTTTTATGCCCAAATGCAGATTCCAGAGTGTCTGTTTCTCTTTGATCTCCACATCGCGGAAGATGTTTTCTTTGGCGTCTAAAATCACCCGTATCTTATAAACCATTTTTTCTTTTTAAATTTTTTTGTGTGAGTTTTGAGATTTATTTCGGGGACAAAGATAAAACAATTGAATATCGGCAAAAAAAAAACACGTATTTTTTTTCGAAAATATTTTTATAAATTCAGCGTCTTAAGCATTGGCTTTTTCGAGAAGAAAACTGAATTTGGTGCCCTCGAGATACACGCTTTCCACTGTAATATTTTCGTGGTGTGCCTCCATGATGTGTTTCACAATGGCCAGTCCCAGACCCGAACCCCCATCTCTGCGGTTCCTGCTTGTTTCCACTCTGTAAAACCTTTCGAAAATGCGGGGCAGAACTTCGGGTTTGATGCCCATTCCGTTATCTTCCACTTCCACCAGGATTTTGTTTTTCAGAACATGAGTGCGCACCTGAATCTGGGCCTGTTCACGGTTCGCGTAATGAATGGCATTTGAAATAAGGTTAATGAGCACCTGAGAAATTTTCTGTTTATCAGCATTGACAAAAATCTGCGGCGAAGAGGCCTGGAGCAGTACCGTTGAATTTTTTTTCTGGGCTTCGAGATCAAGCAGATCAATGATTTCCCTGACTAAATTATTGATATCGAAACGGGTAATATTCAGCGTGATTTCTCCGCTTTCATACTGGTTAATCATATCCAGATCCTTTACAATGGTGAGCAGCCTTTCAACCGATTTATCAATCCGTTCGAGATATTTATCGCGGATTGCAAGATCATCGACTCCGCCATCCATGAGGGTTTCCACGTATCCCTGTATTGAAAAAAGCGGTGTTTTCAGTTCATGGGAAACATTCCCGATGTATTCTTTCCGGTAGGTCTCCATTTCCTTCATCGTATCCATTTCTGTGGCATTTTTCTGGCTGTACTGAGAAACACGCTCGCCGAGTTCCTGAAAATTCAGTTCAGTCTGATTATCGTGGACGAATTCTTCCGGCAGAATAGTGGAAATTCTCCGGATCTGTTTTTTGCCGTAAAAATTAAAAAGATAGTCCAGAATCACATAATTAAGGACAAATATCAGCAGTATGAATAAAGAAAGCGTAAGATAGAAAGTTCCTTTATCGTGAATGATATCCTCTTTGGAATAATCAAAAACCAATGCCACAACCGACATGGCAACGGTAAGAAAAAAAGAAGCGATAAGGGTTAATTTGTGGAACCTCATCCAGCTAAGTTACACAACTAATTTATATCCGATGCCTTTCAGCGTCTGAATGGTATTAATTCCGAGTTTTTCGCGGAGGCGGCGGATGTGGACATCAATTGTTCTCTCCCCAACAATCACATCATTTCCCCATACTTTTTCTAGGATTTCTTCCCTTTTGAAAACTTTATCAGTATTGGAAGCCAGAAGATAGAGCAGATCAAATTCTTTTTTGGGAAGCAGGAAGAGCTGTCCGGTTTTGGAAACCCTGAAATTATCTTTATCGATGATAAGGTCGCCCACTTCGATGTTTTTTGAGTTATCGGAAACCTGAGAAGTAAGCTGCAGAAGGGCATTTACTTTTGATGTGAGCACCTTAGGTTTGATGAGTTTCACGATGTAGTCGTTTGCGCCTGCCTGAAAGCCTGCAAGCTGGGAGAACTCTTCGCTTCTGGCCGAGAGAAACACGATGAGTGTTTTCTGGAGTTCCTTAATCTTCCGTAATTCCTGACAGGTTTCGATGCCGTCTTTTTCGGGCATCATTACATCCAGAAGGATCAGATCCGGAAGAATTTCCTTTGCCTTATCGATCCCTTCTTTTCCGTTATTTGCCGTGAAAACACGGTAACCTTCTTTTTCAAGATTGTAGGAAAGGATTTCGAGAATATCCTGTTCATCATCTATAAGGAGAATTTTTTTCTGACTCATCTGTACGTTTTAACCATTCAAAGTTAATCAATTTTAATATTCGTGCGGCGGTGTTTTGAAAGTTCACACTAAGTTAATATTAGGGGGATTTCTTAATGATTATTTAATCCAATGTTAAAATTCAGTCAATATCTTTTCTGTGCTTTCTCATTTTCTTTGCAGTGAAAAGAAAAAAAAGTAAAAAGAGAAATGAAAATTACGAAACTGAGTATCGCCGTTCTATTTTTAACATCTTCGGCCACCGTATTTTATGGGCAGGAAGTTAATGACACCATTAAGAAAGAAAGTAAAATTGAAGGTGTTGTTATACAGGGAAGTACCAAAAAAGGTGCTGAAAGTAATATTATCAGCATTCAGAAAAAATCTGTAGAGGTCATAGAAAGAGTGGGTGCAGTGCAACTTGAAAAGCAGGGAGTAGGAGACGTATCTGTTGCAGTAACCAAGGCTACAGGTGCACAGAAACAGGAAGGCAGCGGCCAGATTTTTATCCGCGGTCTGGGGGACAGAAACAATTCCACGACGATGAACGGGCTTCCGATTCCATCGAATGATCCTGCTTTCAAAAACATCGATTTAAGTATCATCAAGACTGATATGATTGATTTCGTAGGTCTTGAAAAAGTATATAACCCAAAACTTTGGGGAGATGTTTCGGGCGCGAATGTAGATATTGTTTCTAAAGTGTATACCGGGAAGCCTTACTTTAAAGTAAACCTCGGTTCGTCATTAAATCTGAATGCAGCCAATAAAAACAATTATTTTTTACAGGACGGTCCTAATTATTTCGGATTTAAACAGATTAACAAGCCTAAAAATGCAGCCATTGTAAATCAAGGGTATGCATTTACGACTTCATGGAACAATAAGGAGGTTCTAAACCCAATCAACTCTTCGTTAGGAATTGATTTCGGAACGAATATTAAAATTGGCGACAGTGGTAAGCTGAATATTTTCGGTTATGCTGCTTTCGATAACGATTACAACTATACAGAAGGAATCGCGGGAGGATCTTATGATGCTCAAAGTCAAGCGTTAAGAATTTATGACAATGCCGAGGAATTTGAATATTCAACCAATTCTACCGGGCTATTGAACCTGAACTATAGAATCAATTCAAAAAACACGGTAAACTTCAACACCAACTACATCCATACAACAGAGCAGAAGCTTGGAAACTATGCCGGTTATGACAGGAATTTCAATGACAGCGATCCCCAACAGAACCAGTATGTGACCCAAATGAGAAGAGCGACCTATAAAACCAACGATCTCATCATTAACCAGCTTCGTGGGGAGCACCAGCTTACCGAACCTTTAAAAATATTTTGGAATGTTGGATACAATAGACTGGACAGCCGCAGACCAGACCGTCAGCAAAATGTTTCTGTTTATGACAAATTAAACAATTTAAGCACTTTCGCAAGCAGTAATCCGGGAGCTAATCACCGCTATTTTGATCAATTGGTAGAGGATGATTATGTGGGTGATGTTCATGCCGACTATCAGCTTAGCGAAAAAGCAAAATTTACAGTAGGCTATAACGGCCGTTTCAAAAACAGCGATTTCCGGGCGACCCAATATAACTTCAGAATCCTTGCGCCACAGGGAAGCTACTTTCTCGACTCAAATAATTATGACGGATTCTTTAATCCGGGGAATTATCAGACGGGAGCGTATTTCAGTATTGTAACCTTCAGAGGAGATGTGAAATACAATCCAGAAAATTCTTTGATCCCGCAGTTTTACCAGTCCAAATTGGTCAACAACGCAGGTTATCTGAATTTTGATTATAAGTTTAGTGAGAAATTTACCGCACAGCTGGGTGTGAGATATGATCAGCTTGACCAAAAAATTGACTATAACACCGCCATTTTTTCTAACGGAGGCAGCATCAATAAAAATTATTCCAAAATATTACCGGCGTTGAACTTAAAATACAGTATTAATGATACCCATAACTTAAGATTCTCGGCCTCTAAAACTTATACTACCCCGCTTCTGCTTGAAACAGCTCCATACGAATATGAAGACATTGATGAGTTAAGCTATGGAAATATTGACATCTACCCTTCTGATAATTATAATGCAGACCTGAAATGGGAATGGTTCCCTAAAAGAGGTGAAGTGATTTCTGTTACTGCTTTCGGAAAATACATCCAGAACCCAATTTCAAGAGTCGTAGTAGCTTCTTCTGCCAACAGTTCGTCTTTTGTAAATGTAGGCGATACCGGGAAAATTTTTGGTGCTGAAATGGAAATCAGAAAAGATCTTTATACTTCAGGAAACTCAAAATTCTACGCGTTCGTAAATGCCACTTATCTGAATACAAAGCAGGATCTGGATACGCAAAAAGTTCAGGATGAAAATACAACAGTTTCTGTAAATTTCCTTAAAAACAGCGATAAAATGCAAGGTGCATCCGATTTTCTTGGCAATGCAAATCTAGGTTGGGAACAGAAATGGGGCAACAATAATTCGATGGATTTTGTGGTGTCTTATTCCCATATCGCTGATAATATTTATGCACTTGGATTTGAAAACCGAGGAAATCTTGTAGACAAAGCCATCAATACCTTGGATGCGGTTGCAAGATTTAAACTCGCAAACGGGATAGGATTTTCATTGAGCGGTAAAAACCTTTTAGATCCTGAATTTAAACGGGTACAGGATAATACAAACGGCGAATTAACGATAAGGGAATACAAAAAGGGAATCAACCTGGGTGCAGGAGTTTCTTATGAATTTTAATAAAACACAATCTAAATACAATAAAAATTATTATGAAAAAGAACCAATTTAAAGTTTTAGCAGCAGCTTTGTTTATCTCTTCTGCTTTTACAATTCAGTCTTGTAACAACGGGGATGATCCAATCCCACAGCCAACCCCAATAGGGATTGCTAATAATCCCAATGATTTCAAAGGGGAAGTAAAATCCGGTGAAACCGTAACCCTGGATGCAACTAAGGTGTATAAATTAACGGGTGCTGTAGCAGTAAGAAATGGCGGAAAACTGGTAATTCCTGCAGGCACCAGATTTGAAGCAACCGGCGGTACTTCTTCTTACATTACCATCGAACAGGGCGGACAAATTTTCGCGAATGGAACAGCATCAAGTCCAATTGTATTTACAAGCCCTACTGCAACTCCCGGCTCATGGGGCGGTCTTGTAATCTGCGGTAAAGCACCAATGAACAAAGGAGTCACTGCAACTGCTGAAGTTGGGAACGCTCAATATGGCGGAACTGATGCAAACGATAATTCCGGGATCCTTAAACATGTAAGAATTGAATATGCAGGTGCTATTTATACAGCTGACAAAGAATTCAACGGACTTTCGCTTTTTGCGGTAGGAAAAGGAACCACGATTGACTATGTTTCGATGATCAATGGATCTGATGACGGCATCGAATTCTTTGGTGGAACTGTAAATGTTTCCAACATTGTATCGGTAAACAACGAAGATGATGCTTTTGACTGGACAGAAGGATGGAACGGAACAGCCACCAACATCTACGCAAAAAGAATCAATGGTAACCGCGGTATTGAAGCAGATAACAACTCTAACGATCATAACGCTTCGCCACGTTCTAACCCAACCATTAAAAATGCTACTTTCATTGGAGCTACAACAGGAACCGAAACAGACGGAATGAAATTAAGAGTCGGAACTTACGGAATGATGGACAATATCGTTCTTTCCGGCTGGAAAACGGGAATCAACTTCGAAAATGATGCAACAGTCACTTACTTTAACGGTGGTGGGAAAATAACTAATGTGAAGTTTGATAATGTAACAACTGAATCTTCTGCAAAAGGTAATGACCCAGACGGAAGCGGACCATTAAGCGGACCGACAATCCCGGTGCTGACGAACACTTATACTGTAAGTGCTTCTGCCACAGGAGCCGGAAACGGTACTGCGACACCAACATGGGCAACCGGTTGGGCAGGAATTTAATTTTCAAGTTAATTTTTCATATCAAATCTAAACCGTCAGAAACTCTGGCGGTTTTTTTGTTAATATATGGTTAATATTGTAAAATACTATTAAACTGCACTTTATCTATTTTCCATAGCCCAATATTAAATTTTTAGGTTTTAATGTTAATTTAATATGAATTATTTGTTAATTTGATATTAAGTTATTTACTTTGTTATGTTAATTAAAACAATCTAACAATTTAATACAGAAATTATGAAAAATATAGCATTAAGATTCTTCGGAATCGCAGCATTTTTGGCCTTCGGATGTCTAGCCAATACCGTGAAAGCGCAAGAGACTGGCAATACTATTCAGGAAGTACAACTCATTTCAAACGATGATTTTCTGGAACTGAAAAACCTTATCGCCCAAAATTTTGATTTTACAGATCCCGATCTTACCGAAGGGGTAACACAGAGTGTGGTGAAATTCGAAATCTCACAATCAGGAAGACTGAAAAACATTCATGCTGATGGAAACTGCAAATATGTAAGCAAAAATCTTGAAAACGCAATGAACGGGCTGCAGTATAAGTTCAAAGCTAATAAAAAACGCCCTTTCACCTATGTAATGCCGGTTGAAGTATCAATAGCATCGCGTTGATGATTGAGCAAATTCAAAAAAAAAGCTGGCCCTAGATAGGGCCAGCTTTTTTATAAATTGGAGTATTCAAACTTTCTCAATACCTCCAGGGTTTTTTCTAATTCCGTCTGTTTAATCGCATCTGATATAAACCAGGTTTCATAACCGCTCGGTGGCAGATAGATTCCGTTTTTCAGGAGCTGGTGGAAGAAATTGTTGAATAAAGAATGGTTCGCCTCCGCGGCTTCATCAAAATTGGAAACAGAACTGATATGGAAAAACACACTCATCATCGAGCCCTTTCTGTTGATGACATGCTGAATGTTTTTCTCATTCAGGATTTTCCCGATTCCAAAATCCAGCGTTTCTGCCGTTTTATTGATATTCTGATAGAAGTTTGCATCGTTTTTAATCAGCTGCAAAGTGGTGAGTCCGGCACGCATCGCAAGCGGATTCCCGCTTAAAGTTCCCGCCTGATATACCGCACCTTTCGGCGCCAGATGATCCATGATTTCATTCCTTCCGGCAAAAGCTCCGACAGGAAGTCCGCCGCCGATGACTTTTCCGAAAGTCACCAGATCCGCTTTTACACCGTAAACTTCCTGAGCACCACCAAAAGCGAGACGGAAGCCCGTCATTACCTCATCAAAAATAAGGAGTGCACCGTTTTCATCACAGAGTTTTCTCAGTTTTTGAAGAAAATCATTCTGTGGCAGCACGCAGCCCATATTTCCTGCAACAGGTTCAATGATGATCGCTGCAATTTCGCCCTGATTATGCCTGAAAAGATCTTCCACCTGCTCCACATCGTTATAACGCGCCAGTAAAGTATCTTTCGCCGTTCCGGCAGTTACTCCCGGAGAATTGGGATTTCCGAATGTCGCGGCCCCGCTTCCGGCCTTTATTAAAAACGAGTCGGAATGACCGTGATAACAGCCTTCGAACTTAATGATTTTATCTCTTTGAGTATACCCTCTCGCCAGACGGATTGCGCTCATGCACGCTTCCGTTCCTGAGGAAACCATTCTGATCTGATCGATGTTCGGAACATTTTCTACAATGAATTTAGCAATTTCTGTTTCCAACTCGGTGGGTGTTCCGTAGGAAAAACCGTTTTCCGCCTGTTTTTTAATGGCTTCCAGAACTTCAGGATGCGTATGGCCTAGGATTGCAGGCCCCCAGGAATTGATGTAGTCGATGTACGTATTGTCATCAACATCCTTCATATAGGCCCCTTTCGCCGATTTCATAAAAACCGGAACTCCGCCCACGGATTTGAACACACGGACGGGAGAATTTACTCCACCCGGAATATACCGGTACGCTTCATCAAAAAGTGCTGAACTTCTTTCGTATTTCATTTCAGTAAAATATTTAAGCCGGAACGCGCCCAAGGGCGCGTTCCGGCTTCGTTATTAAAAAATTAATTTCTTGGTTTTCTGTCCTGAAGGTAGATCAGCTGCCCCACAGTGGGAACTTCTCCTTCATTCATCCTGTTTTTTGCATACAGTTTGGTGAGTTTCACGGCGAATTTCTGGGAGATCAGGTGCATATCATCACCCACTTCCGTTTTATAAGTCGCCACACTGCCATCGCTGTTTTTGGATTCCAGAAAAATGATGTCGTTCTTTTTAACCTTATCATCGTCCAGTTCATTCCATTTCATGATTTTGTTTTCGGAAATGCCGAATTTATTGGCAATAAACTTCAGGTTCGTGTCTTCAGGAACAATTATGAACTTCAGACCTCCGTTCGGATGGTTTTTCACGAGTACAGCATTAAGGATTTCGCCTTTGGATTTGATTCTTTCCACCGTTTTCTGCTGCTCTGCGTAGGAAGTCTGTTTGTATGGAACTTTAATAGTCTTCGGTTCCGCTTTCATTTTACTCTGATCCAGCTGCGCCATAAAAATCCGGTCGCCGTTGAGTTCCGGGAACATTTTCAGTACCGCGTACAAAACCGATTTGGAGTCGGTGCGGTCGAATTCATACAGTTTATATTTTTCGATTTTATCCAAAAGAATATAGGCATACCGGGGATTTGTCGCATAACCGGCTTTCTTAAGTCCGTGCGCCCAACCGTTATAGTCTTTAGGATCCAGTTTAAAGAGATTGACGTAATATTTCCGTTCTGCCAGAAATTTTGAATGGTCTTCATAGCTCTGCTTCGGATCATCATACACCCGGAAACATTCATTCGGAGCATCATCGGAATGTTTCATTGTTTTTCCGGTCCAGTCTTCCTTGCATTTAATGCCGAAGTGGTTTTTGCCTTCCTGAGCGAGACGGCTCTGTCCGCCGCCGGTTTCCAGAAGTCCCTGTGCTAAAGTGATTGAGGCCGGAATCTTATATTTTTCCATTTCCTCCACCGCGTAAGGGGCAAACTTCTGAATGTACTGCTGTTCCGTGGACCAGGTCTGTGCCTGAAATTTTGATAAAATAATCAATGCAAAAGCAAGAAATATTTTTTTCATTATCGGTTGTTTTTCAACTTCTTATTTGGTTAATGAACGCTCTGTTCTGTTTTTGCAGCATTTGGTTGGCGCCTTCAATTCCCTGTAATCCACCGGTGTGGAAGGCTAAAATACTGCTTCCTTCCGGAAAATACTCCGTTTCAATCAGTTCAAAAATCCGCTTCATCATTTTTCCGGTATAAACCGGATCGAGTTGAACACTATATTTTTCTGAAAAGCTATTGATAAAACGCACATTTTCGTCGGTTATTTTGCCATAGCTTCCGTCATGAGCTTCAATTAGCACTGAATTGCGTCTTCCTGAAAGCTCAAAGACCTTCTGCCTCAGCGATTCATCATCCACCACCTTAAATCCCAAAACCTGCTGGTTTCTTTCTGCAAACTTCGAAATTCCGGCAACGGTTCCGCCTGTTCCTACTGCAGTGCAAAGATAATCAAAACTTTTTGTTTCGTTATTCAGCATATGCTGGATGCCTTTCACAGCGAGTGTATTGGTTCCGCCTTCGGGAATTATTAAGGCGTCAGGAAATTCATTTTCCAATGTCCAGTTTAACGTTTCTTTGTCTCGGTATTCTTCCCGTGTGACGAAGCGGAAATCCATTCCCTTTTCATGAGCAAACTGCAGTGTTGGATTTTCCTGCCATTTTTGCTGAAGTTCATCTCCACGAATGATGCCTAAAGTCTGTATTCCCAAACCTTTCCCTAGGGCAGAAACTGAAGCTATATGATTCGAAAAAGCGCCACCAAAAGTAATTATAAGAGGCTTTTTCGGACGCTGTTGAAGATAATGATTGATATTGTAAAAGAGTTTCCAATATTTATTCCCGGAAATTTCAGGATGGATCAGGTCCTCCCTCTTTATATAGAGGCGGATGTTCCCATCCAAGTGAATTTCGGTAATCGGGATTAAAGTGTCTGGAATTTCCATGGTACAAATTTCCTGAAAATATTTTTAATGAGAATGGTGAAATTTTACATGTCCATTAGATAAAACTTTAAAACAAATGGAATTATTAAATAGGAAGAAACCGTAAAAACAGATAATTTATAGCTTTATTATCCACTCACAGAATATTTTACACAAAAAAAAAGAGAACCACTATTGTGATTCTCTTCGTTTAGTAGCGGAGACACGACTCGAACGTGCGACCTCCGGGTTATGAGCCCGACGAGCTACCTACTGCTCTACCCCGCGCTATTGTGTTGCAAATATACAACATTTCTTCAGAAATTAAAAAGAATTGGAGAAGAATTTTTAAATATTTAAAACCTCCTAAGGACTCACAGTTAATAAACACAAAAAAGAGAACCACTATTGTGATTCTCTTCGTTTAGTAGCGGAGACACGACTCGAACGTGCGACCTCCGGGTTATGAGCCCGACGAGCTACCTACTGCTCTACCCCGCGCTATTGTGTTGCAAATATACGATAAACTCAAGAAATTCCAAAAAATCGGATGATTATTTATTCCTGACTTTTTTGCTTAAATTTGTGTATGGCAAAAATCCTTAAAATCTATCCGGAAAATCCGCAGGAAAACCTTATTGATGAGGTGGTAAAAGCTTTAATGTCAGGCAGCCTTATCATCTACCCTTCAGATACGGTGTATGCACTCGGATGTGACATCAACAACCTCAAAGCCATGGAAAAACTGGCCCAGGTTAAGAAAATAAAACTCGAGAAAGCCCAGTTTTCCATTATCTGCAATAATTTAAGCCACCTTTCTGAATTTACCAGACCTATAGAGACGTCAACGTTCCGTTTTTTAAAAAATAAAATTCCGGGGCCTTATACCTTTATCCTCGACGCCAACAAAAACCTTCCGCTGGCGTATAAAAATCACAAAACAGTCGGAATCCGCGTTCCTGCGCACCCCATTCCGCAGCTTATTGTGGAAAAACTGGGGCATCCGATTGCCTCCACTTCCATCAAAGATGATGATGAGGTCATAGAATATTCCACCGATCCGGAACTTATTGCCGAAAAATACGGCCATCTGGTCGATTATGTCATCGATTCAGGATTCGGGGACAATGTAGCGTCCACTATTTTGGATCTGACCGGCGGCGAACCTGAAATCATCCGTCAGGGAAAAGGCGAACTTTAATTCTTCAACAACTCTACTGAATGAAAATCATCTCTTCACCGGCAAAGCTCATGAACACGGCCAATTCAACAGAATTATTAAAGCTGACGACCCCGAGATTCATCGAAGATGCTGCGCTCATCCATACCTACTTAAAAGAAAAATCCCCGAAATATCTGGCCGGACTGATGGAACTTTCCCAAAAACTGGCCGATGAAAACTGGGAAAGGAACCAGAACTGGAAACCCAAACCGAAAACCGGCGAGTCGGCTCCGGCGGCATTTGCCTTTACAGGCGAAGTCTACCGCGGTCTCGATATCAAGACCCTCGATAAAAAAGCAATCAATTATCTCCAAAAAAATTACCGCATGCTTTCCGGACTGTACGGACTCCTGAAACCTTCAGACAAAATCATGCTCTACCGTCTGGAAATGGGCAGAAAATTTGAATTTGAGCATTACAGAAACCTCTACGAATTCTGGCGCGAAAAACTTACAGAACAGCTGAACAGCGAGCTTAAAGCGAAAGACATGATCCTGAACCTTGCCAGTTCGGAATATTTTAAGGTTTTTGACCGACAGAAACTGAACGCACCTGTCATTGATTTCGATTTCTTTGAAATGAAGGAAGGAAAACTGAAGACAATCGTTGTGTATACGAAGCACGCGAGAGGAATGATGGTCCGCTACTGTGCCGAAACACAGGCCAAGACCCTGAATGACGTTAAAGCTTTCAATCTCGAAGGGTACCGCATCGACGAAGGTCTTTCCACTAAAACAAAACTGGTTTTTACTCGATAATGACGCTTACAGATCTTAAACAAAAATTTCAAGAGGGTCTTTCAGAACTTTACAACGAATCTGAAAGCCTCGAACTATTCTTTATTTTCGTAGAGAACATTCTGGAAACGAATCGTTTTGAAAGCAGAAACAGCCTTCAGAAGGAACTGGAGTTTCATCAGCAAGAACAATTCAACGAGATCATCACCGAGCTTCAGTCCGGGAAACCGTACCAACAGATCTTAGGCGAAACGGAATTTTACGGCCTTAAGTTTTTTGTGGATGAAAATGTGCTGATTCCACGCCCCGAAACAGAGGAGTTGGTTGAACTGGCAATAAAGAAGAGTCAAGAGTCAAGAGCCAGGAACCAAGAATCTATAACTGAAAATCTACCGTTTAAAATACTCGATATCGGAACCGGAAGCGGCATTATTCCGATTACGCTGCAAAAACATTTTCCGGAAGCGGAGATCACCGCGATTGATTTCTCGGAAAAAGCCCTTAAAACCGCGAAGAAAAATGCAGATTTTCACCAGACTGAAGTTCATTTTATCCTGCAGAATTATCTTACGGAATCACTGAATGATATTTATGATGTGATCATCTCCAACCCTCCTTATATCGGCATCGATGAAGAAAAAGAATTAGAAGACTCAGTAAAGGATTTTGAGCCCAAAATGGCGCTGTTTTCGCCCACCTCCGATGCACTGATCTTCTATAGAAAAATTGCGGAAGACAGCAAAAACCATCTCCAGGATGGAGGAATGATTTTTCTGGAAATCAACCAGAAACTGGGCAAGGAAACACTGGAACTGTTCAGGTCTTTCAAGAGCGCTGAACTCATTCAGGACCTCTCCGGAAACGACCGCTTTATTTTTGCCGTAAAATAAAAAACCTTCAGCAGCCTGAAGGTTTCTATTTTTATCCGATTCTTTTTTTCACAAAAACCATATAGCTCATATACAGCAGCGGAATCGCCATGATCCCAAGATAAAGTGCATTCTGCATCGCTATTTCCGGCTGTAAAGCAACCGCGAAAACCAAACCGAAAAATGCGCCTCCCAAATGCGCGGCATGTCCGATATTGTCATGCTCTTTCGGATTCAGCATCATATAAACCGAATATCCAAAGTATAAAAATCCGAAAATGTATCCTGGAATCGGGATCGGAATAAAGAAAAAGTAAATTCCAAGATCCGGAATCATGGCGATGGAGGCAAACAGAATCCCTGAGACCCCGCCACTCGCCCCGATGGCAGAATACCAAGCCTGATTTTTATAAAGATAAAGGGAAAAAATATTCCCCAAAAGGATGGAGCCAAAATAAACGACAACAAAACCGATTTCACCAAATGCCTGAACCACGATCGGGCCGAAAAAATACAGCGTCATCATGTTGAAAAGTAAATGCATCATATCGGCATGCAGAAAACCGGCAGAAAGCAAACGGATGTATTCCTTTTTCTGAATGATTGCCCCAACACTGAACTTGTACTTTTCAAAAAGTCCGTGATTGCTGAATGCCATAAAACTGATGATGGCCGTTGCGGCTATTATAATGATCAATACTAAACTCATAATTGTTTTTTAAATTTTTAAAATGCCTCTGCGTAATTTTGATGCATTCAAGACAATAGGGGTGAAGCGGCTCTAGGCGCGTTATTGAAGAGTGTTTATTCATCGAAAAGGCTTCCGATGGTTCCTTCATCTGGGAACTCACCGTCGCGAACATCCTCGTCGATGAAACTTATGTGCCCATCTGTAGCTTCCACCACATCAAAACCTTCGTTGATCTCTTCTGTCGGTTCCGGAATCGTGATGTTGATGGTCTTTATTTTACTTTTCGTCAGCTGGTTTCCGATCGCCTTGATCCCTTTGATCGCGATAAATTCGTCGATACTGATGGTTTCGGGATCTTTTTCCTTGCCTTTTTCTTTGGCAAAAACCAGCTCAGCAGTGGAATGATCGGCCACAATTACATTTTCGATAAAGGATGCAGGATGTTCCGACGGCATGAAATTCTGCACATTCGGTGTATTTTCAAGCAGGAATCTTTTGATAAAATAAATGCCTTTTTCACCGTCAAAATAAATGCATGTAATTGGCTGTTCCGGCTTCCATTTCTCGAGAACCAGATAATCATCTTCGAAACGGTTCATCAGGTCGAAGGAAAGCAATTTTGCTTCACCCTGGGAATTGATGGTCAAGATCCGGTCGTCGCCTTTAAAAGTTCCGAGCAGCGTTCCTCTTGCGTCCGCATTCAGTCGGCGAACCGTATCATCAAACCAGATTTTCCTCGGTGCCAAAGTGGAATGGCCTTCTTCCTTCAGATCCACTTTTTTAATCGTGTATTTCGTCACCAGATTTCCTTTGGAATCTCGGCCTTTGATGGCCAGTTCCGAGAAATCGATTTCAATCTTGTTTTTTCGGACCCTCGCGTTTGGTTTCAGCAAAACGGTCACCAGTTCGGCTTCGCCGTTCGGATTGGCGGAAAAATACAGCATTTCTGAACCTTTTTTATCCGAAGCCAGCTTATAATCGGTATTCCGGGTTACGCCTGTTACGGAAAAACGTTTCATATAATACGGACCTTCTCTTCCTTCGCGGTAAATCATGTTGTACACCGTGCGTCGGTCGTTCTTTTTCCAGATGGCGACATGCTCGATATTTTTACCGATAAAGGTTTTGGCCTCCACTTTTACGACTTTCATCGTGCCGTCTTTCTGGAAGGTGATGATATCGTCGATATCGGAACAGTCGAAAAGATACTGGTCTTTTTTCAGGGACGTTCCGATGAAACCTTCTTCGAAGTTGGCGTAGAATTTTTCGTTTGCGACGGCCACTTTGGTCGCATCAATGGTATCAAAAATCCGCAGTTCGGTCTTTCTTTCTTTTCCTTTGCCGTATTTTTTCTGGATATTCAGATAATAATCAATGGCGTAGGTAATTAAGTTCGCCAAATGGTGTTTCACCTGCTCTATTTTACCTTCAAGTGCAAGAAGGTTTTCCTTGAATTTATCGAGGTCGAAACGCGAAATCCTTTTGATCCTGATTTCCGTCAGTCTTAAAATATCCTCTTCGGTAACCGCTCTGAGCAGATTTTTGGTATGCGGTTTCAACCCTTTATCGATGGTGGAAATAACTTCCTCCCAGGTTTTCACTTCCTCGATGTCGTGGTAAATCCGGTTTTCAATAAAAATTCTTTCAAGCGAAGCAAAATGCCAGTTCTCCTGGAGTTCGTGCAGCTCGATTTCGAGTTCCTTTTTTAGCAGGGATACCGTATGTTCGGTATTCTGTCTTAAAATCTCCGAAACGGTAAGGAACATCGGCTTATCGCCGACAATTACACAGGCATTCGGCGATATCGGGATCTCACAGTCGGTGAAAGCGTACAACGCATCGATGGTTTTATCCGAAGACACATCGCTGTTTAAAAAAATATTGATTTCCACCTGATCGGAGGTGTTGTCTTCAATTTTTTTGATCTTGATTTTCCCTTTTTCATTGGCTTTAATGACCGAATCAATCAGGTCGCCGGTATTCCTGCCAAACGGAAGTTCGGTGATGCAGAGCGTGTGTTTGTCTTTCTGAATGATTCTTGCTCTGGTCCGGATTCTCCCGCCCCGTTCGCCATCGTTGTAATTGGAGACATCCAGCATTCCTCCGGTTAAAAAATCAGGGAAAAGCTCAAATTTTTTGCCTTTTAAATGGGCTATTGAAGCATTGATGAGCTCATTAAAATTATGGGGCATAATTTTCGTCGAAAGTCCGACCCCAATTCCTTCCACACCGGAAGCCAAAAGAAGCGGAAACTTTACCGGAAGATCAATCGGTTCATTGTTTCTGCCGTCATAGGATTTTGCCCAGTCTGTTGTCTTTGGGTTGAAGACCACTTCGAGTGCAAAAGGCGTCAGTCTGGCTTCAATATACCTTGCGGCGGCGGCAGAATCGCCGGTGTAAATATTCCCCCAGTTTCCCTGCGTATCGATGAGCAGTTCCTTCTGTCCGATCTGCACCATAGCATCGGTAATGGAAGCGTCACCGTGCGGGTGATATTTCATCGTATTTCCGACAAGATTGGCCACTTTGTTGTAACGGCCGTCTTCCAGTTCCCGCATCGAATGCATGATCCGGCGCTGAACCGGCTTGAATCCGTCGAAAATGGAAGGAATAGCCCTGTCGAGAATGACATAAGATGCATAATCCAGAAACCAGTCCCGGTAAAGACCGGAAACCTTTTTCAGGGATTCTTCGTGGTGATTTTCTTGTTCTTCCATCAACTCTTGCTCTCCGTTTTTTATGTTTTCAAGTTTTTTGGTAAAAAACTTAAGGTCTTTAATTTTAATTTTTATTCTGCTTCGGTCAGGATTTCTTTTTTATTGATGTCAGGATCTTCCACCACCAGATTTTCGAGAATAAAGGTTTGGCGGTCTGGTGTATTCTTGCCCATATAAAATTCCAGAATCTGTTCAATGGTCTGGTCTTTCCCCAAAACTACCGGTTCCAAACGAATGTCTTTCCCGATGAAATGCTTGAATTCATCAGGTGAAATCTCTCCAAGTCCTTTAAACCTTGTGATTTCAGGGTTTTTTCCGAGTTCATTCAGGGCTTTCACCCTTTCCGGTTCCGAATAGCAGTAACGGGTTTCTTTCCTGTTTCTCACGCGGAAAAGCGGCGTCTGAAGGATATAGAGATGTCCGTTCCGGATCAGATCCGGGAAAAACTGAAGGAAAAAGGTAATCATGAGCAGGCGGATGTGCATTCCGTCGACATCAGCATCTGTAGCAATAATCACATGATTGTACCGGAGGTCTTCAAGAGAATCTTCAATATTCAGGGCTGCCTGAAGAAGGTTGAACTCCTCGTTTTCGTACACGACCCTTTTCGTGAGTCCGTAACAGTTCAGCGGTTTTCCTTTCAGAGAAAAAACCGCCTGCGTTTCCACATCGCGCGATTTGGTAATGGATCCTGAGGCCGAATCTCCTTCGGTGATGAAGATCATGGTTTCCGCCTTGCGAAGGGCTTTCTGATCGTTATAGTGATGACGGCAGTCACGGAGTTTTTTATTGTGCAGCGATACTTTTTTTGCCCGTTCGCGCGCCAGTTTCTGGATTCCGGAAAGCTCTTTCCGCTCACGTTCCGAAATTATGATTTTCCGGTGGATGGCTTCCGCAATTTCCTGATTCTGATGCAGGAAATTGTCGAGTTTATTTTTAAGAAAATTGGTAATGAAAGTCCTTACGGTTTCTTTTCCGGGTTCCATTTCGTTGGAACCGAGTTTCGTCTTTGTCTGCGATTCGAAAACCGGTTCAATTACTTTTATCGCGACTGCTGCGATAATGGATTTTCTAATATCTGCTGCTTCAAAATTTTTATTGAAATATTCGCGGATGGTTTTTACATAAGCTTCCCGAAATGCGTTCAGGTGTGTTCCACCCTGAGTCGTATTCTGTCCGTTGACGAAAGAAAAATAGGTTTCCGACTGGGATTTGTCGGAGTGGGTGATCGCCACTTCGATGTCTTCATCCTTTAAGTGAACGATCGGGTAAAGGATTTCGCCTTCAATTTCTTCCTGGAGCAGGTCTTTCAAGCCGTTTTCGGAGAAAAAAGTTTCGCCGTTGAAGATGATTTTGAGACCCGGATTCAGGTAACAGTAGTTTTTGAGCATCTTTTCGATATACTCTTTCCTGAACTTGAAATGGGTAAAAATAGTCCCATCGGGAATAAAGGTAATCTCCGTCCCGTTGCGGTCGGAGGTTTCTGCTTCCTGAAAATCCTGGGTAATGATCCCTTTGGAGAATTCAGCGACTTTAACTTTCCCCTCGCGAATGGATTTCACCCGGAAATATTCGGAAAGCGCATTTACCGCCTTTGATCCTACCCCATTCAGCCCTACCGATTTTTTAAACGCTTTTGAATCGTATTTTCCGCCGGTATTCATCTTGGAAACGGCATCTACGACCTTTCCCAAAGGAATTCCCCGCCCAAAATCGCGGATTGTGGCTTTTCCGTCGTCGATTTTTATTTCGATTCTTTTTCCGGATTTCATCACGAATTCATCGATGGAATTATCGATGATTTCCTTGAGCAAAATGTAAATCCCGTCATCTGCAGAAGAACCGTCGCCGAGTTTTCCGATGTACATTCCGGGACGGATCCTGATATGCTCCTGCCAATCGAGGGTCCTGATATTGTCTTCAGAATAGTTTGACGTGATGTTTTCGCTCATATGTGTCTGCGGATGCTTTTAAATTCAGTAACTCACAAAAATAGCGAAACTAAGTTTATATTTAAAATTTTGTGGAAAAATAATTCGGGCGATTTTTCACTTCTGAATCCATTGTTTAAGGTAAAGCATTTCCTAATACCAACCAAGAACAAACGGCTAAATCCCCTTCCCACCGATGTTTTTTGTAGTCTTACCCAGGATTATACCGCTGGTTCTTCAGGAAGTTCCCGCAGTTCACTTTTCAAGTGCGTTTCTGCTTTTTCTTTTTTAGCCAAAAGTTTCTCAATTTTGTAGATTTTAAAGAGAATTCCGGGCATTGAGAGCATTACAGGACCAAAAACCAATCCCATCACCCCAAAAATTTTGAGCCCTAAAACCACTCCGAACACGGTGATCAGCGGATGAATGTCGGCCATTTTTTTGAGGATTGTGAATCTCAGAATATTATCGATTCCTCCTACCAAGACCACGCAGTACAGGGTGAGAATCAAACCACCGTTCACGTCGCCGCTTGCAATTTGATAAATACACACCGGAATATAAATAAACATGGTTCCCAATACCGGTACAATAGATGCGGCACCTGTAAGCAAACCCCAGAAAATGGCGTTATGAACTCCAAAAACTGAATATCCGATGATGGCAATAATCCCCTGACTGAGTCCTAATATGGGAATCCCGTATGCATTTGATTTGATGAGCGCAGCGTTTTCGGTGATGAAAAATTTTTTACTTTGTCTGGAGACCGGAAGCAGTTCCCTGAATCGTGCTTCCATCGTTCTGGCATTGCTGAGCATGAAATAAAGAATGAAAAGCGCGACAAAAATGTTCGCGAAGGTCTGCCCTACCCACTGAACTGTTGAGGGAATATAGGAAATGATTTTGTTCACGAGCTGTAACACCTGTGCGTTGGAAACAGAAATATCAAAGCCCTTTAAAAACTCGTTGTTTTCGATAAGAATGCGAATGGAATTGAATTTTTGAAGCACGGTTTCGCGGTCGCTGATGATTTCATTGATTTTGGGAATCAGGATTTCAATTGCAATCCAAAGAGGAACGGCAAAAGTGATGACGATTAAAAAAATAATCAGCGCAATCGAAAGGTCTTTATTCCGTTTCTGGACTTCGGTTAATTTCAGATAAAATTTCCGGGTCAGGACGTACAAAGTGACGGCTCCCATTAATCCGGACATAAAATAATTCAGCTCAATTAAAATGATGATGATGATCAGTAGCGCAATAAAAAGAATGGCTTTCTGAACATTTATTTTCTGAAACAGTTTCTGCATGTCTCTGAATTTTAGTATAAATTTATGAAAACCTCACGAGACGTAGGCACAAAAAAGCAGACTGAAAAGTCTGCTTGGTAATTTTTTGAGAAAATTGATATTCCGTTTACACGTTAAATCGGAAATGCATGACATCACCGTCTTTTACGATGTATTCTTTCCCTTCTACTCTCATTTTTCCGGCTTCCTTTACTTTTGCTTCAGAACCAAAATGTACAAAATCTTCATACCCGATCACTTCTGCACGGATGAATCCTTTCTCGAAATCGGTATGAATCACTCCTGCAGCCTGAGGTGCCGTCCAGCCCTGACCGATGGTCCAGGCGCGTACTTCCTTCACTCCTGCTGTAAAATAGGTTTGTAAATGCAATAAATCGTAGGCTTTTCTGATGAGTCTGTTTACACCCGGCTCTTCGAGTCCGAGTTCTTCCAAAAACATCTGTCTCTCCTCGAAAGTTTCCAGTTCATTGATGTCTGCTTCAATCTGTGCTGCAAGAACCACTACTTCAGCTTCCTCTCTTTTCGCCATTTCTTCGATTTTTGCAAGCCATTCGTTGCCGTTCTTGATCGAATTTTCATCCACATTACAAACGTACAGCACGGGTTTTTTCGTCAGCAGCTGAATTTCATCAATAATCGGTTTTGTGAAATCATCGGTCGGAAATTCGCGGGCATTTTTTCCGGATTCTACAAACTCATTGAGTTTCAAAAGGGTTTCATACGTCAGTACATCCTCCTTCTTTCCGGATTTGATGAATTTTTTGGCTTTGTCCACCGCCTTTCCAAGCGCTTCCATATCTTTCAGCTGAAGTTCGATATCAATGATTTCCTTGTCCCGGATAGGATCCACAGAACCCTCCACGTGAATGATGTTCCCGTTTTCAAAACATCTCAGGACATGAATAATGGCTTCGCACTCGCGGATATTGGCCAGAAACTGGTTTCCAAGCCCTTCACCTTTGCTTGCACCCTTCACGAGACCGGCAATGTCTACAATTTCCACCACTGCAGGAAGTACCCTTTCCGGATTGACGAGTTTCTCCAATTCAAAAAGACGGTGATCGGGGACAGAAACCGTTCCGATATTAGGCTCTATGGTACAGAAGGGATAATTCGCCGACTGCGCTTTGGCGTTGCTTAAACAGTTAAAAAGAGTTGATTTACCTACATTTGGCAATCCTACGATTCCACATTTCATATATTGTTGCTTTAGGCTTAAGGCATGTGCTTTAAGCATTTTAAGGGTGCGCAAATGTAGTGATTTTATGACAATTTACGGCACAAAAAAATCTGCTGAAAACTCAGCAGATCATTTATCTTGATTTGAAATTTAAGGTTTTTCAGATGTTGCATCTCTGGCAAGTTCTGCATCATCAGGTGCCGTTTCCAGATCTTTATCGAGGGCGAATAAGGATTCGTCGCTTGCTCGGTCTCCACCGGCAATTTTCAGTTTGTCAATTAATTCCATGGCTAAAGTTTCCTCTTCAATCTGTTCTTTAACAAACCACTGAAGGAAATTCCACGTAGCCCAGTCTTTCTGTTCAAATGCCAATTCAACGAGTCTGTAAATTTTCTCGGTATTGTCTACTTCGTGTTTGAAAACGCTGTTAAAACATTCCGTAAGGTTTTGCGGATCTGCTGAAGGTGCCGGAACTGCCTCAATGGTTGGTTTTCCGCCGCGGTTCATGATGTACTGCATGAATTTGATGGCGTGGTCGCGCTCCTCTTTCGAGTGGCGCATCAGGAAATTCCCTATTCCACCGTAGCCCAGGTCATTTGCCCAAATCCCGTAAGAAAGGTAGGTATGGGACTGAAAAAGCTCTACGTTCATCTGCTTGCTCAAAGCCTGCTCCATGGAATCTGAAAGTCGTTTTGTGTTCATTTTTATTAATTTTAGTGATTTACATTACATCAAGAATAATTCCTTTACAGTTGTGGAAGCAGAACTTTAGGACATTTTAACAGAATCAGCAGTCAGAAATAGGTTTAGGCGGTATTTTATTCGCTCGCCCAGCCAACAAATGATGCTTTTCCGGAGTTTTTGTCAGCGATAACCATCATTGCTTCACCGGCACTTTCATTCCCGAGTCGATCAATTGCTTTCAGCGCTACTGCCGTAAGTTTTTCACCCGATTTGCTCATCAGGATGTTTTTGGAAATAATGTCCGCATTCAGGATCTCAGTCTGCCAGGAGTCCCCATATTTTGTAAACAGCACCCACAGAAAAACCTGTCCGGGTTTTTTTGCCGACCAATTTGCAAAAGCCGTTCCGCCGGATTCATTAACCGTGAGCAAAGGTTTAGCAGGAAGTTCTGCAGTGAGCCAGGATGATTTCGGAATCAATGCTTTTTCCCTGTACGGTCCATTTCTGAGCGCAGTTGCCATTTGCGTATCCTGGGTAAGTCCTGCAATGCTGTAATGGATTTCGCCATCGCTGCCGTTCAGGATTTCGCGGGAAATATTAATCTGTTTCAGAATTTCTGAAGGCCGGTCGGGCACATCTTTTACTCCCACCGTGTTGAGTCCGGGCCAAAGGTGGCGTTTCTGTTTGTTTTCAGAATTCCACCATTTCAAAAGGGAACTGAAGCGCTGCTGCCCTTCTTCCTTCCAGTACAGCTGCGGCGAGAAATAATCAACCCAGCCTTCGTTCAGCCATAATTTGGCATCAGCAAAAAGTTCATCGTACTGCGAGGAGCCTTTAACATCGGCCGGAAACCCAGGTTTCCAGATTCCGAAAGGCGAAATTCCGAATTTTACGCCTTTTTTCTCAGCCTTGATCTCTTCATAAATCCTTTTGATGAATTTATTGACGTTTGCGCGGCGCCAGTCCGGACGCGAGAGGGTTCCGCCCGCTGTTAAGAACGCATTCCATGATTTGTCATCCGGAAAATCCCGGCCTCCGTTGTATTCCTTGTACGGGTAAAAATAATCATCGAAATGCACGCCGTCGATATCATATCTTTTCACAAGATCCTTCACCACTTCCGAAACATGGTCCTGGGTTTTCTGATTGGCAGGATCGAACCAATAAGTTCCGTTTCGCAGCTTTACGATTTCGTCGGGCATTTTTTTCACCATCGACTGGCTGTTGATGGTTCCCCCCGTTGTGTGATACGCTCGGTACGGATTGAGCCAGACGTGAAGTTCCATTCCCCGCTTGTGCGCCTCGGTAATCCAGAATTCAAGAGGATCGTAATACGGACTCGGTGCTTTTCCGGTGTCGCCGGTGAGGAAATAAGACCACGGTTCGTAAGGGCTGTTGTAAAGTGCATCTGCAGAAGGCCTTGCCTGAAATATGACCGCATTGAAATTATTGTCTTTCAGCAAATCGAGCATTTTGATGGCTTCAGCCTTTTGCTGATCTGTTGTTAAATTATTTCGGGAAGGCCAGTTGATGTTCGCCACCGTCGCGATCCATGCGCCGCGGAATTCGCGTTTGATTTCGGGAAGATCCAGTTTCAGCATTTCACTTCCGGACGCAGAAACCGGCGCGCTTACAGACTGTTGTGATGAAGGCGGTTTTATCTGGCTTTTAGCCGCAGGCTTCTGGCTTTTGACCTTAGGCTGACCGGCGCACGAATTCATGAACAGTACAGCTATAATAAAGGAGAAAAATTTTAAGTGGCGGATCATCATAGGACAAAAATACTATTATTATAAGAACTAAAAAACAAATACACCGATCAATTACTTACAACTATTCCAGTCTGCTTTTAATCACAAATCCTTCAATACTGTCAGCTGTTTTAACATGATACCACTCTCCGTTTCCGGATATGATATCTACATCAGTTTTTTCAGAAAGTGTGGCAACGGTGTCGAACTGCGCTCCGGGTCCTGAACGAAGTTTAGAACTTTTTTTCAGGGCAGCTGCAGAATTCACATTTGTCTTTTTTTGTTCAGGAATGCTGCGCTGATGAATATACGGATAAGGATCCACCGCACCTCCGGTTGAATAAATCCCAAAATGCAGATGCGTTGCGCCTCCCGCTGCGTTCCCCGTGCTGCCAACAGTTCCGAGCGTATCGCCGGCTTTTACCTGTTTGCCGGCTTCGACCATAATACTGTCCAGATGTGCATAATACAGCGAATTACCCAAATTTCCGTCGCGCAACCAGACCTGTTTTCCGCCAAGACCACTGTTTCCGGTGCGGGTAACGAAACCGTCGGTCGCCGCCACGACAGGTGTTCCGCGCGCGGCAAAAATATCGACGCCTTCGTGGTTTCGGTCTCCTCCATCGCGGATGGCGCCCCAGAAACTCTGTACGTCACGGTTTCCTTTTCCGGCCACCGGAAATTTAAGGGAAGGCTGTGTGTAGATTTTGAAAGCGAATGAGTCAGGGTAATTGATTTCGGGCTGAATAACGATTTTGTATACACCCGTTTTTTCAATGAATTTTTTAAAAATGCCGTTTTCAAGAATTCCGCCCGAATCAGATTCTGAATCTGCATTCACTTCAAAAATATCAATGAAAATTTTAAGCGCCGGATTTGCGGTTGCTTCAACAAGAAGGAGATCTCCCCTTTTCAGATCGACCGAATAACCCATTGCGGATTTGATACCGGATGGCGTTACGGCGGAATAACCGGCCGGAATTTTAAGCTGGTTTGCTTCCGCCGAAGCAAATTCGTTTTTCCAGTTTACGAGCAGACTGTCGGCTCCGGAAAACCGCCGTTCGTAAGCAGCCCGTTCTGAAACTTCAAAAACGTTTTTCACCGTCCGTTTAAGGCCGTCGCAGCCTGAAGTGAATATTAATGTCGTAAGTATCAGGAAAAAGGATTTCAGTTTGAACATGATGGATCTGATGCAAAAATTCAGCCGCATTACAAACAAAAAAGCCTCAATAAATTGAGGCTTTAATATTTAAACTTTTTCAAAGTCGGACTCTGAGAAGTACTTTACGATTTTGCGTTTCTTTCCGTACGTTTTCTTTCTTCTTCTGAAAGGACTTTTTTACGCATTCTGATAAAGTTCGGCGTTACCTCGATGGCTTCGTCGCCCTGGATGTATTCCATACATTCTTCAAGAGAGAAAAGTATTTTCGGGGCAATACCACCGTCCTTGTCTTTTCCTGATGCACGCATATTGTTCAGCTGTTTTGCTTCCACAATGTTTACCACAAGATCTCCCGGTTTGTTTTGCTCACCAATGATCATTCCGGCGTAGATTTCCTCGCCCGGATCAACAAAGAACTTGCCTCTGTCCTGCAATTTCGCGATAGAATATTCGGTTGCAGGTCCCTGAGACTTGCTGACCAAAACGCCTACCAATCTTCCAGGAATTGAACCTTTGAATGGTTTGTATTCGGTGAAACGGTGCGCCATAATGGCTTCACCAGCCGTTGCCGTCAACATCTGAGATCTTAGTCCGATCAAACCTCTGGAAGGAATCTCGAATTCCAAATGCTGCATTTCGCCTTTTGTTTCCATGATGTGTAGATCCCCTTTTCTCTGAGTCGCAAGGTCGATTACTCTTGAAGCATATTCTTCAGGAACATCAACTACCATGGATTCATAAGGTTCGCATTTTACACCATCGATTTCTCTTAAAATAACCTGCGGCTGACCGATCGTCATTTCATACCCTTCTCTTCTCATTGTTTCGATCAAAACAGAAAGGTGAAGAATCCCTCTTCCGAATACCAAATAGGTATTGGCATCGTCAGTCGGTTCAACTCTTAGAGCTAAGTTTTTTTCCAGTTCCTTCATCAAACGCTCTTTCAAGTGGTTCGATGTTACAAATTTCCCGTCTTTTCCGAAGAAAGGTGAATTGTTGATGGAGAATGTCATGTTCAGCGTAGGCTCGTCGATCGCTGTTCTTGGCAATGGATCCGGATTTTCAAGATCTACGAATGAATCGCCGATCTGGAATTTATCAAAACCAACGATTGCGCAGATATCTCCTGCTTTTACTTCCTGAACTTTCTTTTTTCCAAGACCTTCAAAAACGTATAATTCTTTTACTTTTCCTTTGATGATTTTACCGTCTTCCTGAGACAAACCAATCCATTCTGATTCTTTTACCGAACCCTGGTTGATTTTTCCGATTGCGATTCTTCCTAAAAATGAGGAGAAATCCAAGGATACGATCTGCATTCTGAGCGGTCCTTCTTTCGCTTCCGGAGCAGGAACGTGCTCTAAAATACCGTCTAACAACGGGAAAATATTGTCGGTCTCTTCCAGTGAAGTGTTGAACCAACCCTGTTTTGATGAACCGTAAAAAGTTGGGAAATCCAACTGCTCTTCTGTAGCATCAAGGTTAAAGAACAGATCAAAAACCTGATCATGAACCTCATCCGGACGACAGTTCGGCTTATCAACTTTATTGATGACAACTACAGGTCTTAAACCCAGCTCCAAAGCTTTCTGGAGTACGAAACGCGTTTGCGGCATCGGTCCCTCAAAAGCATCCACCAAAAGTAAAACGCCGTCGGCCATTTTCAATACTCTCTCTACCTCACCACCGAAATCGGCGTGACCTGGAGTATCGATTACATTAATTTTGGTGTCTTTATAAGTTACCGAAATATTTTTTGATAAAATGGTAATTCCCCGCTCACGTTCCAGGTCATTATTGTCCATGATAAGATCACCTGTTTCCTGATTTTCACGGAAAACACTGGTAGCGTGAATGATTTTGTCCACCAAAGTCGTCTTGCCGTGGTCAACGTGCGCAATAATTGCGATATTTCTAATGTTTTGCATAATCATTTTTTGACGGTGCAAAAGTAGTGTTTTTTAGTGGATAATTTATGAAGTGATAAAGAATTAACAGAAATTAATGCATAAAATTACAGAAAGTTTAATCTGACTGGCAAATGATGCTTGCTTTGTGAAATGTATGGATCCGGAAACTCACCAAACATTTCAGTCGATTACTGAAATGGCTTTTATGAACCTGGCAGTGTAATGCGGGGAAGAAAGTGAGGACACGGTGACGCCGTTGGCTTTTCCGCTTGAAGAATGGATGAATTCAGAATTTTTACCTGCAGCTTTCAAGACGATTCCGATATGTCCAACTTCTTGAATATTCAAATCGGTTCCGTTGAAGATGAGCAAGTCTCCTTTCTGCACTTTGTGAAGGGGAATTTCGCTGCCGTAATTCAGAAAATCTTTAGAGGATCGCGGAACATTGTAACCAAAACGTTGATACACGAAATTGATAAATCCTGAACAGTCGAAACCCACAGCAGGATCAACAGATCCATACACATAAGGTGTTCCGAGGTATTTTCCTGCAAAATTTACGAGGTCTTGCCTGTTTTTTCCCGTCGTTTTAAATTCATCCACTGGGTTGAATGGATTTTTTTGAAATTGATTTTGTTCAGTTGCTGAATCTTTTTCTGAATTTTTCGTTTCTGACTCACTGAGCAGTTTACTCAGATCTTTTCTGAGCTGTGAATTCTGGCTGCATGAAATGAAAACCAATAAAATTAAAGTCAGGAAATATCTCAAAAGATTGTTTTTCACAAACCTGAAAACATTATGCCAAAAATAAGCGGCTTCATGAGCCGCTTTGGAATTGATTTGATCCGTTGGAATTTAATTTGCCTTTAAATAGGAATAAAGATCATCCTTCAGATGGACTCTTTTTTTGCGTAAATCGGTTAAATGCTCGTCGGTGGTGTGATTCTGTTCCCCTTCTTCGTAATGCTGAATTAGCGCGTTCACTTCCTCATAATTCACATACATTTTTTTAAATGCAGCATCGTTCAGTTTCAGAGCATTGATTTTCTCTTCCAGTTCAGGGAATTCGTGGGTTAAGTTGTGGTTTTCCATGACCTTAAAATTTTAACTTGTTTAACAGATTAAAGTTAGGAAAAATCTAGTGTAAATTAATCATGAAAATTGTCATTTCGCAAATGCTGCTTTTAGAACAGTTTTATCCAAAACCCTGAAATAAAAAGACCGTCTGAAAAAATTCAGACGGTCTTTTGTGACCCGGAAGGGACTCGAACCCCCAACCCTCAGAGCCGAAATCTGATATTCTATCCAATTGAACTACCGAGCCGCGTAAAAATATTTTTTAAAAAGAAATCTTTACTCCTCCTAAGATCTGTGCACCCAGGACTTTGTATCCTTTATACGTCTGATAATTGGTATTGAGTAAATTATTTCCGAGCGCAAAAATACTGAAATTTTTGTGAACTTTGTACTCTGCTGAGAGATTTATATCGGCAAAACCGCCAACTTTATCATTTGTGTTCCCTGTAGAGACATACATATTCGGTACAGTACCGGTTTCTTCAAATTCAAAAGAGTTGGTGGTACGGTCAGATGCGAAGAGCACTTTGGCGCCGAGGTTCAGTTTTTTCCCCAGCATCGCATATTTTCCACCAACACTGGCTCTGAGCAATGGAATATTGTAAATATGTTCGTAATTGTCGAGCGTATATTTCGCAAAATTCGCTTCTGCATCCAGTATTAAATTTTCAAGAGGAAAATACTGCACGCTTCCTTTAACTTCACTTACGGTTCCGTTATCGTAGACCGCGGAAAAAGCATTCGCAAAGTTGTAAGCCGAGCGGTTTAAGGTCTGGTTGTAGTCGAAAAGATCATTCGCCTGGAAGAACATGATGTCATTCATTTTCCCAAAACCGGCACTGAAATCATATTTGATGGTCCGATCGATATCGCCTCTTAAACCGAAGTACATTTTATATTTCGTCTCTGTAGCGCAGAGTTCCTGATCGGAAACCAAATATGGATTCTCCTCGAGCATTTCTGCATAGGAATTCAGTTTCAGACCGCCGTCAACACCTGCGTAAAATTTAAATTCATCGGCGGCGGCAAACTGCAGTTCCGCTTTTGGAAACCAGTACGTTTTATTGCTCCGCGTAGCATTAGTGATTATATTGTTTGAATTTTCTGCATTCAAAAAAGAAAATCCGGAACCGATCATCAAATAGGAATTGCCTTTGTGGAAAGTGACCTTCGGCGAAAGCGTCGCATTGAAAAAATCTGAAGAATTTTCATCCAGCAAAGCAAATTCAGAACGCAATGTTTCCAGATTTACACCCAGATCGGCATTCAGGGTCACGCCGTCGAACGTTGGAATTTCAACGCCGTGCTTCGAAAGGTTCAGCAGAATTTCAGCCTGACTTTCTTTTGCATCGAAATGATCACTTAAAAATGAAGATTTCACGCGCACATCATTCAGGATTTCATTCAAATAAAAATCGTAAAAACCATTCAGCCGGAAGCGGTTGGTTTTCTGCTGCAGATCAATATCCGAAGCAGGATTTAATGCGTAAATCCCATAATAATTGTAATCGTTCAGCCCAAAATCAGCATTCAGATTGAATTTTCCTTTTTCGCCATAAGAATTGAGAAAGGCGCCAAGATTCGCCGACATCTGTCCTGAATCCCAAGTGTACTCTTTTTTAAGGCCTGTGGTTGAAAGATAATGCACATCGGCTCCCACTTCCATTTTATTCTCCAAAAGGGTCGAAATGGTTCCGTCGGCCAGAACTTTCCCGAAATTTCCCATTCCGAGTCTGAAATAATTTTTTTGCTCATCCGCCTCAAATTTCGGGGAAATATCTTCACCCTGAATAACGGAAGTCTTGAAATCGGAAGATGCCGGAACATTGGTGATCTCGTAGTTCACCGGATTCTGGGATTTTGCGTCGGGCGGATAATTTTTCTCGGCCTCTACTGAAGTTTTTTTCTTTTCGATTTTTTTCACTTCAGGTTCGCGTTTGCGGTCGAGGATGAGTTTTTCTTCCTTGATCTGCGAAAATGCGACCTGCGAGATTCCGATAAATAATATGGATAGTATTTGAATTCTTTTGTTCATGTCTTATTTGTATTTGAGGAAAAAGTAAAATTTTCGTTTGTACTTCTTACTTCTTAATCAGTTTTTTTACTTCTTTGGCTTCCGCAACGATTTCCGGAAAATCCTGGTAGTTGGCAATGATCTGGTCTGCGGTATAACTCGCCTGATAACTGTCTTTGAGACCGATGTAGTTCTTTGCCATCACAACAAGGGCTTTTGCACCCCAATATTCTTCAGAAGCATAGTTATTGGCCAGTTTAAAGATGGTTTCGTTGGAGTTTTTAAAGGCCTTTGCTTTGTTTTGATAAAACGCTTTTGCGTAAAGCGATTCGGCTGCCACTTCTGTATTCGATGATTTTTCGAGCGCCGAATAAGCCGTTTTAGCATCATTGTCTTTTCCGCTGTTCATAAGGCTTCGTGCCTTGATCACTTTGGCCTGTTCCAGGACCGAAGCTGAATTTTTAGCATCTTTCAACACGAGATCTGCAAAAATTTCTGCCTGAGCAAAATTCTTTTCCTCCGCATACAGTTTCATCAGCTCCACATTGGCAAAGCTTTTCAGTGCGGGATTGGGCGAATTTGCAAGCGGCTCCAGATATTTTCTGGCTTCGCTTGAATTGTTAAGACTCAGATAAATCTGTGCAAGCCTTGTTTGCGCTTCTTCCTGATAATCGTTCTGCACACCGGCCACTTCCTGTAAAACCAAAACCGCTTTTGTGGAATTCTGCGTCTGGTAATAACTTTCGCCAAGCTCATACTTCGCCTGATACAACCCTTCTCCGGTTGGATTTTGGGTGAGATATTTTTCAAAAAGCGGAACCGCATTTTTGTAATCTTTATTCGCATAATAGTTTTTAGCGGTGCTCAGGTTGATCTCATCGATTTCTGAAGCCTCGATTTTTACACCCAAACTTTCCGCAAAACTTTGATATCCTGCTACATCGCTGTTTTTCATAAATGCCGGCCTTGACGCCTGTACAATTTTCCCTGCAAAAGCAGTATTGCGGTACTGATTTCCGAGCAGTCTGAATTCAGAAAGCGCTTTTTCGTTTTGGTTCTGATCGATATAATTCTGGGCGCGGTAAATCTGCGCATTCGCCACCATATCTTTGTCGGAACTGGTGCTTATGACTTTTGAAAAATAATCATTGGAACCGATGAAATCGTCGTTTGCGGCATACGCGGTCGCGATTTCATATTGGGCATCATCGGTATACTCCGAGTTTTTATACTGACTGAGCAGTTTCTGAAGTTCGGTGATTTTCGCTTCGGTATCCCCTTTAAAGCCAAGCGCCATCGCTTTCTGAAATAAGGTGTAATCATCTGCATTCTCCGCTTTTTCGTAAATGGCGATCGCTTCATTCAGTTGATTGTCGGCATAATAGGTATCAGCAAGCCTTAGTTCAGCATCATTTTTAAAATCCTGTTTCGGGTTTTTCAGATATTCCGTGAAATACTGTCTTGCTTTGTCGAATTTTTTGGATTTGAAATACGCATATCCCAGATCGTAAGGCAGCTGCTGTTTTTCAGGAAAATTTTCATTAAAAAGCCTTTCGTAACGGGAGATGGCAGAAGGATAATTCCCCTTCTGATAATAGGTTTGCGCCAACCAATACGTTGCTTTGGCGTTAAATTCTTTATTGAGGTTGAATTCAAGACTGCGGACAAAATATTTTTCCGCTTCATCGAAATTCCCTTTGTTGAATTCTTCAGTTCCGAGCAAATAAGAAACTTCCTGATCGATCTTATCGGTTTCAGGATTTGAATCCGTCATTTTATCGATGGCGTTGAGCGTTCCCTTGTAATCTCCGGAATAGAGGTATGATTTCACCAGAAGTGACTTCATTTCGCGGTCTTCATTGCTTCCCGGATAAGTCGTTATAAAATCCTGAATCACCGTTGGCGCCGATTCAAATGGATTTCCGATGTCGTAACTCAGTTTTGCGTACTGAACATGGGCCATCTTCTGAACGTTCATATCGTAATTCATCTGTTTTGCAGAACGGAAGGCTGAAAGTGCTTCCTGCTTTTTACCGACTTCCAGATAGGCATTTCCCAACTGGTAATAAGCATTCTGGGAAAGAGCCGAGTTGCTGTTGATAAGCTGGTTGTAGTAAGAAACCGCTTCATCATATTTTTTAAGCTGTGCAGAGACAAAACCCATCTCATACAGATCTTTTTCAGAAGGTGCAGGTTTGCTGTCCAGATAAATTTTCAGATGCGGATACGCAGCCTCATAATCCCCTTTCATAAAGGCGCTTTCGCCGATGATCTTGTGAACTTCGGCTTTATACTCTTCGGAAATCTGTTCATTTAAGAGCGCAGTTCCTTCAGAAATCGCCAGGTCGTAGTCTTTGTCATTGAAATGCATCTGCACATAATACGGTTTAACCAGCCGTGCATATTTTTCGTTTTCTTTGATCTGGTCGAAAAAAGTAAACGCTTTTTCGTTCTGTCCTCCCGCGTAATACAAATGACCCAACATATAAGCGATGTCGCTTTTGGAAGTTTCATCCGCATTGGTATACGCTTCTTCAAGCGCTTCAATCGAACCTTTTGAATCGCCGGTCATGAATTTCGCGTACCCCAGTTTCATGATATACTGCGTATTCTCTTCCTTCGACAGCTGATACTGATTCACATTTTTCAGCGTTTCCAGTGCTTTCGGAAAATCTTTCTGTGCCAGATAATAATCGGCAAGCGGAAGATTGGCCTGGGCAAAGTATGCCGAGTTCGGATATTCTTTCATAAAGGCTTCCAGACCCTGTTCCGCATGATTCTTTCGGAGGATGACCCCAATGACATTATCGAAAAACTGGGAAGCCTCTTTTCTTGATTCGGAAAGCGACTCGGTATAAAAATACTGTCGCGCATATTCGAACTGGGAGGCGTTGTAGATTTTGTTCTGATACAGGTTTTCGGCGAGGCTGAAACGGTAGTTTTCGCGGTCGCTGAAGTATTGGGATTGCTGAGCTTCGGATAATCCGCAGTAGAACACGGCGGCGGCAATGATGATTTTTTTTGAATCCATTCTTTTGGTTAAGAAATTAGTCTTTTACTGGAACGAAAATAGGAAAAACTTATTGTTTAAAGGTATTTTTAACCGTCTTAAAACTAAATTTCGGATAAAATTTAGCATTGTTTAACATTTTTTTACTGAAATCATTACATTTGTTTCACATTAGCAAATTATGAATCAACTTTTCAGAAGAAAACACTACAGTGCAAGTGACCAACCATCGGGTCTTTTAAGGGTTTTAGGCGTTTGGGATATTGTCTTTTTCGGTATTGCCGCCATCATTGGCGCAGGAAGTTTCACCAGTTTGGGCGAAGCCGTTTTCCGCGGCGGTCCCGGAGTCATCATCCTTTACATCATCTGTGGTTTTGCCTGCGGTTTCACCGCCCTCTGTTATGCTGAATTTGCTAGTCGCATTCCCACTGCGGGTTCCGCATATACCTATGCGTATGCCAGCTTCGGGGAACTCATTGCCTGGGTGATTGGCTGGGCGCTGATTATGGAATATTCTTTCGGGAATATTTATGTAGCCTTCTCCTGGTCTGATTATTTCACCAGTTTCATGGGCAGAATCGGTGTTCATATTCCCGAGTTTTTGAGCTGCAGTTATTCTGAAGCGAAGAAAGCTTTTTTTGGTGGATCTGAGAATCAGGAACTCATCAATGCGTGGAAAAATGCCCCTTTGGTTGGGAATCTAAAGCTCATCGTTGATATTCCTGCGCTGGTCATTAACGGACTGATTACGTGGCTATGTTATGTAGGTTTGAAAGAATCCAAGAACTTCAATAATATTTTCGTTATCCTGAAACTCTTCATTATCCTGCTCGTTATTGCAGTAGGAATCGCCTACATTAACACCGACAACTGGTTTCCTGCAAGCACCGAAACCGGGATAAAATCCTTTATGCCGAATGGTTTTACGGGCGTGATGAGTGCCGTTTCCGGAGTCTTCTTCGCGTATATCGGATTTGATGCACTGAGTGTTCTGTCTGAAGAAACGAAAGAACCGCAAAAAAACCTACCACGCGGAATGATCATCTCACTTGTACTCTGTACCGTCATTTATATTATCCTCACCTTGGTTCTAACGGGAATGGTCGATTACCGCAAATTCGACGGAGTGGGTGATCCGCTCTCCTTTATTTTTGAAGCCGGAAATGCCAACATTCCATGGATGGAATTTGTGGTTTCCCTGGCGGCCGTAATTGCCATCACCACTGTTCTCCTGGTATTCCAGATGGGGCAGCCCCGGATCTGGTACGCCATGAGCCGCGACGGACTGATGCCGAAAAAATTCATGGAGATTCATCCAAAACACAAAACCCCTTCGTTTGCCACTATTATTACCGGGCTTGTGGTGGGAATTCCGATTCTCTTCACCGATAAATCCTTTATTCTGGATTTTACAAGCATCGGGACGATCTTCGCATTTGTACTGGTCTGTGGCGGTGTGCTGTTGCTACCATCAAAAGAAAAGCTCAAAGGCAGGTTTCACCTTCCCTATATCAATGCAAAACTCATCTTCCCGGTGATCTTCATCGGCGGACTGGTGTTTTTCTACTTCTGGCAGCCTGCATTCTTCGAAAACCTCATGAACTGGAGGGATCCGAAGGAAAGCGAGTTCAGGATTTCCATCTTTCTGTTCATCCTCATCAATCTGGGACTTTGTGTACTGGCCTTTGTAAAAAACCTTTCGCTCATCCCGCTGATCGGTTTAAGCTCCTGCCTCTATCTCCTGACCGGTATGGGCCATAACAACTGGTTCTGGTTTGCACTTTGGTTCGGGATCGGTTTGATCATCTATTTTTCCTACGGATATAAAAACAGTAAATTAAGGGATAAACAATAAATACAATGTCTGAAAGAATTACCACCTACGCCGAATATTACCCCGCCTATCTGGCAGAACACCAAAAGCTGGGGACAAGAATCGCGCATTTTATCGGGACCCTATTGTTTCTGTTCGTTATTTTTTACGTTATCACCTCAGGGAAAGAAAGGTTTCTCTGGTACCTCCCGATTTTTGGATACGGATTCGGGATGCTTTCGCATGTCCTGTTTGAAAAAAACAGTCCGAAGACCTTCAGACATCCTGTATGGAATCTGGCTTCAGATTTCCGGCTCTTCTTTGAGCTCCTGACGGGGAAACAGAAATTCAAAGCATCAAAAAACCCGGAATGATTTCCGGGATTTTTTTTGGTTGATGATGATGATCATTATACCCCACTGCTGCTTTTCAGGTCACCATCCCATTAGATTTTAAAGGGATACTGATCCTCTGTTCAAAAGCCCGCCATCTTCTTTGAAAACGTCCGCCGTCTTTTTCGAAAAGAAGGCGGGCTTTTGGGTAAATCATCGGGACCTTTAGGCAATCCGTCCAGATCTTTGGGATTAAGCGTGCAGACCTTTCAGGCAACGCCTTTCGTTCATTGTAGAAAAGCAAGCTTGCTTTTTATAAAAACCAAGCTTGCTTTTACCTGAATGCAAACCTGCTTCTATAATTTTCTGTAATGCCCTTTTCAGCAGGGGATTTATTAATGTTGGTGTGAAGTTGGCGGCGGCGGCAATTTCGCCTGATTAATTTCATCCATTTTCTGGGTGGCAGCCATCGAAATCACAAGATCGTTCAGCATAGAACTGGCGGCACTTGGCGAATTCGGCAGCAGGACCAGGTTGCTTCTGTTATTGGCTCCAATGGAATGCAGCGTGTCGTAATGCTGCGTAACTACAATTAATGCAGATGCTTCCTGCGCATTGATTCCGGCATCGTTCAGCATTTTTACCGATTCTTCCAGGCCTTTGGCAATTTCTCTTCGCTGGTCGGCAATCCCCATCCCCTGAAGTTTTTTGGATTCAGCTTCGGCTTTTGCAACGGCAACGATGCGTATTTTCTGGGCTTCAGATTCGTATTCTGCAGCGGTTTTTTCCCGTTCAGCAGCATTAATCCTGTTCATGGCATGCTTCACCTGCTCATCCGGATCAATATCCGTTACCAAGGCTTTGATAATATCGTAACCGTAACTCTGCATGGCTTCCTGCAATTCTCCTTTCACAGCGATGGCCACGTCATCTTTTTTCACGAAAACGTCATCCAGTTTCAGTTTCGGTACTTCGGCACGCACCACATCAAATACATAAGAGGTGATCTGTCCTTCCGGATTTTCGAGGCGGTAATAAGCATCGGCTACCTGGGTTCTGATTACCTGATACTGCACCGATACTTTCATCTTGATGAATACATTATCCAAAGTCTTGGTATCGATGATCACGTCAAGCTGCTGGATCCTGAGGTTAAGCCGCCTGGCTACCTGATCTACAAACGGAATCTTCAAATGAAGCCCCGACTGGCGCACGGAAAGGAATTTCCCGAAACGTTCTACAATGGCTGCACTTTCCTGAGTCACCGTAAAGAACGATGCAAAGAGGACAATGAGTCCGAAAAAAATAATAATTCCTAGAAAAATCATGGTTTAGAATTTAAATGTTAATAAACAATCAGTCGTGTTTTTTGCTGATTTGTTATAAAGATAAGAAAAAAATGCCGGTATTACATGGTCATTCCGATGTCAATTCCTTTTATTTTACGGTAAAGGTCGGTGGCAAAATTATCGGTCATACCCGACACAAAATCGATGACCCCTAGAACCTTCTGGTAATCACTGCCCTCTTCGTACAGGAACTGTTTGGGCAAAAGTTTCAGCGCCATTTTATCATACGACTTTCTTTTTTCCTGTTCAGTAAGGATTGGGGGTATAAAATGATCCAGCAGTTCATACATCACATTGTAGCCGGCGTTCTCAATCTCAATGACCGCTTTATGACCGTAAATCTTTTCTATGGAGAAACTTTCAATTTCCTGAAGTGACCTGTTCCCGGATCTGTAGATATCGAGCAGCGCTTTATCAAGACTTCCGGTAAGGATTTCGGGAAAATGATCCTGATAAATTTCGAGAGATTTATTGATGAGTGCGTTGATGACTTTCGCCCTCAGATAAGAAATCCTTTCGTTGGCATTGGTAAGCATTGCCAGCTTGTCCTCAACCCTTTTCGTGTTTTGGTTTTCAGATTTGATGAGTTCGAAGAAAAGGTTTTCGCAGTCCGAACTCGAAACAATGCCGAGCCGGTGCGCATCTTCCATATCAATAATGTTGTAGCAGATGTCATCTGCCGCTTCCACCAGCCAGACAAACGGGTGACGTTTGAAAACGGTGGGTTCTTCGCTTTCGCGGATCAGGTCAACCGATCTCGCAATCTCCAGAAAAGTATCCTTTTCATTCTGGAAAAACCCAAATTTCTTCCGGTGAACCGTTCGTTTTTTCTTTGCAATGGCTTCGCACGGATATTTTGCAATGCTTACGAGCGTACTGTGTGTAAGCTGCGTTCCGCCTTCATCTTTTCCGTTCTGCTGATGCGTAAGTACACGGATGGCATTGGCATTTCCTTCAAAATTAACAAGATCAGCCCATTCTTTTTCCGAGAATTTTGATTTCAGGCTGTTTTCATTCTTTTCGAAATAACTGGCAATGGCATCTTCTCCCGAATGTCCGAAGGCAGGGTTACCGACATCATGACAAAGACAGGCTGCTGCAATCACATTGTGCAGGTTATGGAGATAAAAGTTGCGGGCATTTTCATCCAGATCATTCTCAAAATTCTTAAAGATAAACTCGCCGGCTGCGTTTCCCAAACTTCGCCCGACTGAAGAAACCTCCAGTGAATGCGTGAGGCGGTTATGTACAAACACACTTCCGGGAAGCGGAAACACCTGGGTTTTGTTCTGAAGCCTGCGGAAAGCGGCCGAAAAGATAATACGGTCGAAATCTCGTTGGAAATCAGTTCTGGAAGCTGCCGTTGGAGCATTCTGTCCCGTGCGCTGATTCGTGAACATTCTGTTTAAATCCATCCTTCAAAAATACGTTTTTTATTGTGTTTTTATAAATGGTTTAAGTTTTGAAGCGTAAAATAAAAACATAAAAAGATGCCTGAAGGACCCTCCATACTGATTATGAAAGAAAGCATAGTGAAATTTGCCGGAGAAAAGATCATCTCGGCAAACGGAAATGCCAAGATCGATATGGAAAAAATTCCCGGACTTACGCTCGAAGAAATCAAAACCTACGGAAAACAGACTTATCTGGTTTGTGGTGAATTCACAATCCGTATTCACCTTCTGATGTTCGGTTCCTACTCAGTTGATGAGCAGACAAAACCCGACCAGCGGCTGAGGCTGCATCTGCAATTTAAAAGCGGTGACCTTTATTTCTATACGTGTTCGGTTAAACTGCTGGACCGCGAAGTTCTAAAGGAAATCGACTGGAATGCTGATGTCCTGAGCGATGACTGGAAACCGCTTAAGGCCAGAAAAAAACTCAAAGCCATTCCGGATGCTTTGGTTTGCGACGTTTTGCTGGACCAGAACATCTTTTCGGGAGTGGGCAATATCATTAAGAATGAGGTGCTTTTCAGGATTGGGGTGCATCCGGAAAGCAAAGTGGGAAACCTGCCGCCTGCAAAACTCTCTGCATTAATCAAGGAAGCGCGCGATTACAGTTTCGATTTTCTGAAATGGAAAAAAGAATATGTCCTGAAGAAACACTGGCTGGTGCACACCAAAAGAATCTGCCCGAAATGCGGCGGCACACTGACTAAAAAACATCTCGGGATCACAAACCGAAGGAGTTTTTACTGTGAAAAAGACCAGAAACTGTATTAAAAAAATCCCGAACCAAGGTTCGGGATTTTCAGTTTAAGATTTTTAAAAAAGTATCTTTTATAAGTTACATATAGGATTCAATCGGTTCGCAGGTGCAGACCAGATTCCGGTCGCCAAACGCTTCATCAACTCTTGAAACCGTAGCGAAGAATTTGTGATCCCTCACCCACTCCAATGGATAGGCTGCCTTCTCGCGACTGTAAGGTTTGTCCCATGAATCTGAGATCACGATCTGCTCGGTGTGTGGCGCATTTTTCAATACATTATTGGCGGCATCGGCTTTTCCTTCTGCAATTTCCTCAATTTCTTTTTTAATGGAAATCAGGGCTTCAGCAAAACGGTCGATCTCTCTTTTGCTTTCCGATTCGGTAGGCTCAATCATCAGCGTTCCTGCAACCGGGAAACTTACTGTTGGCGCATGGAAACCGTAATCCATCAAACGTTTTGCAATATCTGCCACTTCAATTCCAAGGGATTTGAACTGACGGAAATCTACGATACATTCGTGGGCAACTCTTCCTTCCGTATTCGCATACAGAATCGGAAAATGTTCCGCCAGAACCTCTTTCAGATAATTCGCGTTCAGGATCGCATGTTCGGTAGATTTTTTCAAACCTTCCATTCCAAGCAGTTTAATATAAGCGTAAGAAATGTTCAGAATCAAACCTGAACCGTAAGGAGCAGCAGAAATAGCTTCGATGGCTTCTTTTTCACCGACTTTAATGTTCGGGTTTGACGGTAAGAACTTTACCAGATGTTCAGCCACACAGATCGGGCCCACTCCGGGTCCACCACCGCCATGAGGAATTGCAAATGTTTTGTGAAGATTCAGGTGACAAACATCTGCACCGATATTTCCGGGCGAAGTATAACCTACCTGCGCATTCATATTCGCGCCGTCCATATAAACCTGTCCGCCGTGTTCGTGGATGAGTTTTGTAATTTCCTTGATATTAGCATCAAAAAAACCATACGTAGAGGGATAAGTGATCATGGCCGCAGAAAGATTTTCACTGTGTTCTTCTGCTTTTGCTTTCAGATCATCGAAATCGATCTCTCCGCTTTCCAGGTTTTTCACCACCACCACTTTCATTCCGGCAATTACTGCGGAAGCAGGGTTGGTTCCGTGTGCTGACTGAGGAATCAGAACGATATTCCGATGAATGTCGCCACGGGATTTGTGGTACTCACGGATCACCATTAAACCGGCATATTCTCCCTGTGCACCTGAATTCGGCTGTAAGGAAGTTCCAGCAAAACCTGTGATTTCTGCCAGATCTTTTTCCAGCTGTTTGATCATCAGTTGGTAACCTGCAGCATGTTCCACCGGCACAAAAGGATGAATGGTTCCCCATTCAGCCCAGGAAAGCGGCAGCATTTGTGTTGCGGCATTCAGTTTCATTGTACACGATCCGAGAGAAATCATGGAATGCGTCAATGACAGATCCTTTCTTTCCAGATGTTTGATGTACCTCATCAGTTCAGTCTCCGTGTGGTATCTGTTGAATACTTCGTCCTGAAGGATTTTATCAGTTCTCAAAAGCTCTTCCGGAATCGTAATTTCTTCTTTAAAATCAAGTTTAAAACTCTGTTTGTCTAAAAACTGTGCAAAAGCATCCAGGAGTTTCTGCAGTTTTTCAGCGGTTGAAGTTTCGTTTACTGAAATGCTCACGACTCCTTCTGTGAAATAATTCAGATTGATTTTATGATCACGCATAAGCAGAATCAAACCTGTCTTATCATTTTCATGGATTCTTATCTTTATGGTATCGAAAACCGGCTCTTCTACCATATCAAATCCAAGGCTTTTCAAACCGTTCTGCAGGGTATTCATCTTAAAATGAATCTGGTCTGCAATGAAATTCAACCCTTTCGGACCGTGATAAACCGCGTACATTCCGGCCATAACGGCCAGCAAAACCTGCGCAGTACAGATATTTGAAGTTGCTTTTTCTCTTTTGATGTGCTGCTCGCGGGTCTGGAGTGCCATTCTCAAAGCACGTTTTCCGTAAGCATCCTGTGAAACGCCGATAATTCTTCCCGGAATAACCCTTTTGTAATCTTCTTTACAGCAGAAAAATGCTGCATGAGGACCACCGTAACCCATCGGAATTCCGAAACGCTGCGTGGTTCCGACTGCGCAGTCAGCGCCCATTTCTGCGGGGGACTTCAGTTTGACCAAAGCCATCGGATCACATGCAACCGCAACCTGAAGGTTGTGTTCTTTATAATATTGAATATTTTCAGTATAGTCCAGAACAATTCCGTTTTTACCCGGGTACTGGAGCAAAATTCCGAAATATGTGTCGTTGAACTGATGATTTTTATGATTCCCGACAATAATGTCGATGCCCAAACCTTCTGCTTTTGTTTTCAGGACCGAAACGGTTTGAGGTAATACCAGATCGGAAACGAAAAACTTCTGTGCTCCGGATTTTTTCTGGTCTTTGGTTCTGCTTTCAAAAAACATGTGCATCGCTTCTGAAGCCGCAGTAGATTCATCAAGAAGTGACGCGTTTGCCAGAGGGAAACCGGTAAGATCTGATACAACGGTCTGGAAATTCAGCAATGCCTCCAGTCTTCCCTGTGCAATTTCTGCCTGATAAGGAGTATAAGCGGTGTACCAGGAAGGATTTTCGAGAATATTTCTCTGAATGGCACTCGGTAAAATCGTGTTGTGATAACCGAAACCGATGTAATTGTCGAACATTGAATTTTTAGACCCCAACTCCTTTGAATGGGCAAGCATTTCATACTCTGAAAGAGCAGGCGCTATGTCTAAATCTTTTTCTAAACGGATGGACGCAGGAATGGTCTGAGCAATTAATTCATCAATTCCCGAAACGCCTATTCTCTTCAGCATTGCCTGTTTATCGGCTTCGTTCAGGGAAATGTGGCGGTTAACAAACTGTGTTGTATTCATATCTTTTTACTGGATTTATTTCGAATTTAAGGTTCGTAAAAATACAATTTTTTAGGCAACAGCACAATTGATAAATCTCAGTTCAAACAAATGCATTTTTTTGATGATCCTATTTGGAACTGTTCTAAATTGAACTATATTTGCCGCATGAATTCGCCGATAATTCCTTTTAAAATTTCACCTTTAATACCTGTATCCGGAAATACCGAAATATTCTGCGGCAAGAAGAGCTGCTGCAAGAAATTCAAAAAAGGAAAAAGGTGTAAAAAATGTCCGGGAAGGCTGAAGATGGCCTGATCCCGATTGCATGAGCCGGATTTATTCTGAAATAAATATCAGGAATACAATAAGAGCAATAGCGAGTAATATCATCACCACTATTTTAAGTGTTTTGGGCAACTTTGCATCATTTTCGGCAGTTCGTTTCGGCTTCAGCAAATCCTCCACTTCGTCCCGGTACTTTTCCTTATCGTTTTCAAAAACCTCGGTTATCGTGATGCCCTGAACGGCAGTTCTGTGCGTGAGCGAATTGGTGGCGTGAAGCAGGATCTGGAATTTTCCGTCTTTAAAACCGGTTACTTTAAAAATTCTTTCGCCGTAGTATTTCTCCAGTCCGAAAGGAAGGATCTTCACTACATCAGCATTCTGCGTTTTCCAGGTAATGATGATTTCTTCTCCTTTTTTTGCGCGAACTTTGTTGGCGGAAAAACTTTTAATCACGGGCGGAGAAGTGGTTCGGTAACTTCTTTCCTGCGTTCCGAAATTCTGGTCATACATTCTTCTCCGCTCAGGATCAATCAGGTTTTCATAGGCTTCCTGAATTTCCCGGAAACGGTCTACAAAAAACTCGTCGTTTTGGTTTTTATCGGGGTGATATTTTAACGATAATTTCCTGTAGGCTTTTTTAATGTCCTCTTCCGAAGCTCCTTCTTTAACGCCGAGAAAATAATAGTAGTTCTTCATCTTGAATTGCGAAAACCAAAAATAAGATATTTAAAACCGGTGAACGAAAAAACGGAAAGAAAAATCTTTCCGTTACAAAAATAATTGAGTTTAACTGAATGTTTAAGCTTCTGCAGCTTCTTTTTTACGGCTCGAACCGGTGCAGCAATGTGAAGCGAATTTTTCTTTGATTTTATCTTTGAGTTCGCTGTACTTTGCATCATCCATTTCCCGTATTTTATCGGCAAAACCGAAAGGTGTTTTTTCCTTGATGCCGTATTCCTCAAAAATCCCTTTCATGAATTTTCTTCTTTCCGCCATTTTTTTGACTGCGAAAGCGACTCCTACTACTGCAAGTGCACCGAATGCACCTTTTAAACCTGAATTTTTCATTTTTTTTAAATTTGTGTTTTAAGAATGTTCCTTTTTAACATAGACGGAAAGCTTCTTATTTTCCTTTAATAATTTACAAAAAGTGCATAAAAAAAACGGGCTAAAGCCCGTCTCCGTTATTCTTTCTGAAAAAGCTGCCGCGTTCGCACCGCTGTTTCCACATTTCCTTGAATTTTAGTTTTTCCTCGTCGGTCATGCCGTTCATTCTTTCTTCCTTAAGCCTTCGGAATTTTTCTCCGCCAAAGCCTTTCTTCCCGCTGAAACCTCCGAACAGAATTTTACTGAGCACCAGAATTCCGGCGGCTTGCCAGAAATTAATCATTTTCACTCCCAGAACTTCCGGGAGAATACTGTTCCAGAGCCACATTACCAAAGCTGAAACCACCGCAAATATGAATATTGCCAGCAATATAAAAAGTGCAATTTTTCCTCTAAATTTATTATTCATTTGATCTTTATTCGTTTAAATCCCGGTAAAGGACGGTCATTTTTTTCCGCAAATGCTTAACCGCATAATTTTTCCTGCTGATGATGGTTTTGATGTTCTCATTCTGTTCATTAGCAATTTCCTGTAATTTCTTGCCCTCGATTTCGCTTTGCACAAAAGCCAGACGCTGTTTTTCCGGGAGCTCATCCAAAGACGCAAACAGTTCCTTCCATACTTCTTCGCGGAAGGCTAAAAGTTCCGGATTTTCAGAATCATCCAGCAAAAGGATGTCTTTAATCGTAAAACTTCCATCTTCATCCTCGTAAGCATGATCTTCCAGATTTTCGGTTTTTTTCTTCCGGTAACTGTCGGTGATTTTGTTCCGCGAAACGGTATAGAGCCAGCCACTCACATTCACAATCTCGGCAATATTAGTCAAATTGCTGAACTGATACCAAACTTCCTGTAAAATATCCTCTGCATCCTCGGTATTTTTTACTTTCGGACGGATGAAGGACAGCAGTTTTCCGCCGTAATTCTTTACGGTTTGGGCAATCAAACTGTCTTTTTCGGTTTGTGACATATAAGTTAACTCCAGCTCCATATTGGATATGACGGCCGGAAACTGATTTTACTTTAAAAAATAATGTTAGACTGATGAAGTTTCAGGAGCAACCGGTTTTCGCTTTCTGCGGTTTTTCTGGCCGGCTTTCCGCTGCAACCCGGGCTATAAGTGCGTGCGGGATTTTTTTCAACAGATAAATTCAGAAATAAACAAATAATTTCAGAAAAATCTACCGTGCTGAATTTTCCGCGAGATTTTTAAGGACCTCGAATCCTTTGTTGAAACCGGTATTCATCAGTTCTTCATGATTTTTATCGATATGTACAATCGCACGGAGTTCAGTGGTATTTTCATCGATGGTACGTAAAAAATATTTTTCTTCTGCACCACTCCATTCCATTACTTCTTTACTTTTGGTATCTTCCACGCCATCCTTATACATTCCCAGATGGCTGAAAATAATTTCGGTGGGTTCTTCAAGACTCTTTATCGTAGAGACCATTCCGTTTCCTGAAGCGTCGAGAAAATAGGTTTTTCCGCCGATTTTCCAGTCGGTTTCAAAGCGCGATCCGGGCATAAAAAACTGCGTCCATTGCGTGTACGTTTCAGGATTCCAAAGAACATCCCATACTTTCTGCACAGGCGCATTGATGACGGTTTCGTAGTGTAAAGTTTCCATATTTTTAGGTTTAATGTATTTTTATTAAATTATTGAGAATAGTAAGGGGTTTAACCGCCAACAAAATCGCCGCCGTTCACATGAATAATCTCGCCGGTAATAAAACTGGAATCTTCAGAAGCGAGAAAAACGTATGCTGGGGCAACTTCAGAAGGCTGTCCGGCTCTTTTGAGTGCGGTATCTTTTCCGAAAGTTTTTAAATCGTCGAAAGTTTCCTTCACGAGCGGCGTCCAGATGGGGCCGGGTGCAACTCCGTTCACCAAAATATTCTTTTCAGCCAGATTCACCGCTAGGGAACGGATGAAAGTGGTGATCGCCCCTTTCGTTGCAGAATAGTCGATCAGGTGATCGCTGCCTCGGTACGAAGTTACGGACGTGGTGCAGATGATCCTGCTGCCTTTCTGCATCAGCTCCAGAAGGTCGCGCGTAAAACTCAGCATGGAAATAATATTGGTGTCGAACGTTTTGCGGATCTGTTCATCGGAAATTTTGGACAGGCTGTCCTGCGGATAGTGAATCCCGGCATTATTGACTAAAATATCAAGGTTTTTCCACTCTTTATTCATTTTAAGGATGCATCTATCACGGAAATTTTTTTTGGTGAGGTCTCCTTTCAGCAGGAGGCATTTACGCCCTTCATTCTCCACGAGTTTCTTTGTTTCCTTTGCATCTTTGTCACTTTCCAGATAAATAATCGCCACATCGGCGCCTTCGCGGGCGAAATGAACGGCTACGGCCTGACCGATACCGCTGTCGCCGCCGGTTATCAAAGCTTTTTTGTTGTTCAGTTTACCGCTGCCGGTATAATTTTTTCTGATAATTTCCGGGAATAAGCCCTCTTTTGGCACCGGAGACTTCGATGAAGATTTATTTGCTGTTTTCATTTAATATTATCATGAATTATAGGCCTTCTCCAGATCTTCAATAATGATTTTCTGCATCGTCATCATTGCGCCCATTACTTTCCGGCCTTTTTCACTGTCGGGATCATTCATCAGTTCGATGAGTTTTTTCGGCACGATCTGCCAGCTGACACCGAATTTATCTTTCAGCCATCCGCACATCGACTCCCTTCCCCCATCGGCGGTCAAAGAATTCCAGAGATGGTCAGTTTCAACCTGATCATCAGTCATCACTACCATTGAAATACCCTCATTAAAGTCAAACTTATGATCGTAGGAATTATCCATACAGAAAAAAGTATATCCATTGAGTTCAAAATGGGCGTGCTGAACATTTTCCGGAATTTCATGGGTTTCGTTTCCAACGCCATCGCCATATTTCAGTACATTTCCGATCTTCGAATTCGGGAAAATGCGGATGTAAAGTTCCATTGCTTCCTGTGCTCTTCCGTTGTTACCGTGAATGAACATCAACGTAGGAACAATTTTCTGGTCGCCTTGTTTTTCTCCCAAATAAACCTGCCATGTAACCCCATAACGGTCGCGGACCCAGCCGTATTTTTTGCTCCACGGATATTCACCCAGATCCATCAAAACGATCCCTCCTTCCGACAGCGGTTTCCAGTACTGCTCCACTTCTTCGGCGGTTTCGCAAAGCACCATAAAAGAAACAGAGGCATTTTTTTCAAACTGCGGGCCTGCGTTCAGGATCATGATCTTCTGCCAGAACAGTTCCAGATTCAGCACTACGGGTGTATCTGCAGTGATACGGCCTCCAAAAGTTTCCGTATAGAAACGGGCGGCTTCCTGACCGTTACCGTCAAACCACAGACAGGGGAAAATATTGTTATTCATATTTTAATATTATCAAATTATTGATTCTGAATTTTATCGCTACGGAATTTTACGATGTCTACAATCAGTTGGTAAGGAATTTCCTCATCCAGTGGGAACTGAACCGATCCTTTTCCCTGTTTGTAGACCGCAAGTTCCTTTGTGAATTTTTCGTGACCGTTTGGAGTGGCATAAAAGCCGATATGATTTTTAAAAGCAGCGAAATAAACAAGCGGTTTTCCGTTCAGATAATAACCGGGCATTCCGTAGCTTATCTTTTCTTCCGCTTCGGGAACTTTCTGCAGGATCATGTTTCTGATTTTCGAAAGGATTTCCTGTACATGCACCGGAAACTTAGAAATATAATGATCTACGTCATTCATTTAACCTGTTTTTAAAAATCATTAAATAACTCATTTAAAAGATCATAAAGACTCAATTAATCAGCAAATTGCTGAAGAGAATTTTTAAAATGCAGATACTCTTTTTTGTAAATTTCCAAATATTTATTCTCAGCATAACTGATTCCCACAACTTTTCCTATATTCCCAGGAGTTTCGGAGGTGGATTCATATGATCTGAAGTAACTGCCATCTTTTGCTGCAATGGTCCATCTCTTAATCGTGAGTCCATTATTCACTGCCGAAGAGGAATCGGTTAGGATTTCATCCGATGACTTCAACGAAATATCTTCCGGTTTACCGGCCCACTGCGGCGAAAAAATATAAAACCGGACTTTCCCGTCAGGGGAGGTAAATAACGCGCTGTCGAAACCTTCAACATTTGTTGAAGATTTTAGCGAAGGTTCTACGATAAATCTTTCCGGATATTCGATTTCAAACCATGCGCCGGTGTACTTCTGATAATTTGTTATATTTTTCTGAACGTTGCCTCTCGCGAGTGATTCTTTTTCAGATTTCTGCTCCGCTCTATGTGTCGTATTCTCTTTCTGTGAACAGTTTACTAAAAACAGAATGCTCAAAACTACCGGTAATGCTTTAATTATTCTCAACATATTTATGAAAGTTATTCAGGATGGCATACCAGCCTTCCCGTTGCATTTCGCGCATATTCTGGGTTTCAGGATCGAAAATCTCTACCACTTCAGTCGTAGATGCATCAATTTGATTAAAAATAATTTCCACTTTCCGGCCGTCTTCCAAATGGTATCTAATTTTTTCCAACGGAATGATTTCGTCATAAATCCCTACAAAGTCGAAGCCGGAACTTCCGTCTTTTGCTTCCATTCGGGTCATGAGTCTGCCACCGACACGCAGATCGTTTTCAGCTTTCGGACAGTGCCAGGTTTCATGGGCAAAATTCCATTTCTTGATGTGTTTGGGATCATTCATATAATCCCAGACTTTCTGAACAGGTTCCAGAATGGTGATTTCAATTTTTATCGGGTCCATTTTCATTTATTTTTTTAAATTTAATAAAAAAGAACGGATTTAACAGGTCAATTTTCTAAAAATCACTTCGTATACTGTTCATTGTAATTCACCATCCAGTGGATTCCGTATCGGTCCTGAAAACTGCCGAAATAGTCGCCCCAAAACTGATCACCCAAAGGCAGTTCAACCTTTCCGCCTTCAGACAAACCTTTGAATATGCGTTCTGCATCTTCCCGCGAATCCGGAAAAACGGAAATATAATTGCTGTTCCCCGGCGTTAAACTTTGTCCGAAGCTCGGAACAATATCTGCGCCCATCAGTAAATCTCCGCCAACAGGAAGCGCAACATGCATGACCCTGTTTTTTTCGTCATCCGACAGGTTTTCGGTTCCAGGTGCGCTGCCCATTCTGTAGATTTCTCCCACGAATTCGCCACCGAAAACTGTTCTGTAAAAACGGAAGGCCTCTTCTGCGGTCCCGTCAAAATTGAGGTATGAATTTAGTTTTGCCATGATTGTGGTTTATTTTTCATCATTTGACTTGTCGAAAACCATATAGCTGTTCAGGGAAACAATTTTACCGTCTTTCACTTTATAAACATCGGCGAAATGAGAAGTTTCACGCTTTCCTGCCCGTTCGGTAATGATGCTGCCGTCGGCTATTACGGTGTCTCCTTCAGAAAGGATGTTGTTCATCTTAAGGTCAAGCACTTTTTCGGGTCCGCTATCGTCCAGAAACTTCCGTAAATTCTCTTTACCCACAATAGCGTCCATGCCGAAACCCGGCCAGTTCACTACCACGTCTTCTGCCAGAACAGCGTAGGCTTTGTCGTTGTCTACAAAAAGATTTTCGAAAAACTTTTTTGTGATTTGTTTGTTGTCCATCGTATTTATTTTTATGTTACTGTTTAAATTTTAAAAATATGAATCAGTAGGATAAACTTTCGTCCAGATCGTAGCTCATTGCCTTAAGTCCCAAAAGTTTCCGCATCAATCCGATCTGCCCCAAAAGATAATCTTCTCGGCCAATGCACATCCCCACCATATTCAGCACATTATCCTTTACAAACGGAATGTTCATGCCCATCGAAAACGGTTTTTCGAGGTCTTCATCGGTGACCTCAAGCAGACTTTTGTATACTTTTGGTGAAATTTCGGCAAAGTTTTTCTTCAGTTCTTCCAGACTGGGATAATTCAGGTTTTCGTCCAGTGCTTTTCCTTCGTTGAAAAATTCGGCGTTGGGATCCTTATCCTGGATTCCGAGTAAATCTGCGATCCAGTAACGGCAGTTTACAATGTTTCCGGCCATCCACAGGACATGGTTGGTATTTCCGTCGATTCTTTTCAGTGCGTTTTCTTCAGAAATTCCGCTCAGCGCATTTTTGAAACTTTGGGAATGCATCCGGTAAGCCTGAATAATAATGTCGAGTTTGGGTGATTTTGGAGTGTCCATGTTTTGAGGTTTTTAAGTTTCAACCAAAGTTAAACTCAAAACCCAAAACGCAGCTTGCCATAAGACAAGAAAATTATTTCTCCAAAATTTCTTTTCGGATTCGACTTAAAGAAGTATCGGTAATGCCGAGGTAAGAAGCAATATATTTCAGCGGTGCCTGCTGAATGATCTGGGGTTTTTCTTTCAGCAGGTTCAAATACCTTTGAGAAGCAGATTGGGTAATCATTTCGATGGAGCGCTGTTTCACGGAAAAAAGCTGATAGGAAAACCAAAGCCTTCCCCACTCCGGAAAACCTTCAAATTTGTAAAAAAGTTCCTGAAAAACATCAAAATCAATTTTCCAGAGCACTGCATCCGTTACGGACTGGATGTTTTCCTGCGAAGGGCTCCGCTGAAAAAGTGAAGCCGGCTGAATCACAATGTCATTCACCGTAAAAAATTCGGTGGTAATTTCGTTGCCGTTATAATCATCTACAAAAGCGCGCACCAAGCCACTTTCGAGGATAAAATATTCATTCGCTGTTTTTCCCTCTTCCAGCAGAAAATGGCCTTTGCAGACCTCAATTCTCTCATGGGCAGCCATGATTTCGCTGACGTGTTCTTCGGTCAACAAAAAATGGGCGTAAATATGCTTTAATGAGTCCGACATCGTATCATTTTAGAAAAGTGAAAGCTGGATTCCGTTATGAGGTTTAGGTTTCACGGCATCACCGAACACCGTTTTTCCGCCGTAACGCCAGGAATTACGGCGCTCTTCTTCCATTACCTCATCGATATTGAAGTCGGGAGTAAAATTCTCTTCGGCTTTGGCGATGACGGCATGAAGCTTTTCAACAGATTTTAATTTATCTGAATTTCCAAGTTTCGATTTTTCAATGCCTTTCTGAAGAATGCCGATGGTTTCATCGTAAATCCTGAGCGGAACCGGAAACGGATGTCCGTCTTTTCCGCCGTGGGCAAAGGAAAACCTTGCAGGATCCTGAAAACGCGAGGGTGCACCGTGGATCACTTCGCTGACCAGCGCGAGACTTTGTAAAGTTCTGGGTCCGACTCCTTTTAAAAGCAGCAGTTCTTCAAAATTTTCCGGTGGTACTTCTCTTGTCATGTGAAGCAGCGTTCCGAGTCTTTTCAAATCCACGTCGGAAGCCTGTACATCATGATGCGCCGGTAAGATCAGACGGGCAAAATCCTGAAGAATTTTTTCTGAATTTGTATGGGAAATTTCCAGAATGCCGTTGCGGTTTTCTTCAGCAAAATGGGAAGTAAGGTTCAGGATTCTTCCCTGATTCACGCCGGAAATTCCGCTGTGCGGTTCTTCCACAAAAGATTTCAGATTTTCGGAATGCCAGTGATAACGTCGCGCGGTTTTATCTTTCACATTCATTCCCTGCTGAATCACGGCCCATTTCCCTTCGTTGCTGAGGATGAAATTGTGTGTATAAAGTTGATACCCATCCTGAACCGCAGTATTGTCCACTTTCGCCGAAAGTTTGCTGGCTCTCACGAGTTCATGACCGTTCAGCCCCGTATTTTCGCAGATTTTTAAGAGTTCCGCGGGTGTTTCTCGTGAAAATTTTCCTTTTCCGCCGGCAATATAAATTCCGAGAGATTTTGCATTCGGGTTGACCACTTTTTTCAAAGCGCCCAAAACTGAGGTGGTGATTCCGGAAGAATGCCAGTCCATTCCCATTACCGCGCCGAAACACTGAAACCAGAACGGGTCACTCATTCTGCGGATGACCTCATCTTTCCCATAATCGCTCAGCAGCACTTCAAAAACCGCAAGCCCGAGTTTAGACATGCGTTCGTACAGCCAGGGCGGAACATGGCCGTAATGAAGGGGCAAATCAGCAGAGCCGGAGCGTTTCATTTAAGGGATTTTACAAAAAAACGCAAATTGCTTTGCGTTTTTATTCAATCATTAAAAATCTATTTTAAAGCATTCAGCGCTTTTTCGTAGTCGGGTTCCTGAACGATTTCGGGAATCTGTTCGGTGTAGATCACTTTTCCGTTTTCGTCGGTTACGATAACCGCACGGCTCAGCAAACCTTCCATCGGGGAATCGGTTAAAGTCACCCCGTAATCGTCTCCAAAGGTTCCGCGGAAATCCGATAAGGATTCAACATGGTCCAAACCTTCAGCGGCGCAGAATCGTCCAAGTGCAAACGGAAGGTCCTTTGACACGTTGATGACCACCGTGTTCTCCAGATTTCCGGCTTCTTCATTGAATTTTCTGGCTGAAGCCGCACAGATTCCGGTATCAATACTCGGGAAGATGTTGAAGATCTTTCTTTTTCCGCTGTAATCTGAAAGCTTTTTCGTTTCAAGTTTATCGTTAACCAAGGTAAAATCCTTAATATTAGAACCTACTTCAGGAAGGGAACCTACCGAATGAATGGGGTTTCCCTTTAATGTAATATCTGCCATAATTTTATTTTTTAATTGATCAAAAATAGGAAATTTCTGCCTGAAAAACCGGGAAGCAAAGGTTAAATTAATCTTAAAGTTGGAGTGCCCTCTATTTCATACTCCTTGGAAATTCCCTAAATTTGTAATTCTAAAATTTAATACACAAAAACATAATGTCAGAGAAATCCCAAATTGTCTATACGTTGACCGATGAAGCACCGATGCTGGCCACCCATTCTTTTTTACCGATTGTAAAAGCGTTTACCAAGACTGCAGATATTGAAATTCTGCCAAAAGACATCTCGCTATCGGGACGGATCCTGGCGAATTTTCCGGAATTTCTGAAGGAGGACCAAAAAGTGGAAGATGCGTTGGCAGAACTTGGAAAAATGGCCACCACTCCTGAGGCAAATATCATTAAACTCCCCAATATTTCCGCGTCGGCACCGCAACTGGATGAAGCGATTGCAGAACTGCAGCAGCACGGTTTCGCCGTTCCGAATTATCCGGCAGAACCCAAAACTGCGGAAGAGGAAGCGATTAAGGCCAAATACAGCAAAGTACTGGGAAGTGCGGTAAATCCTGTTCTCCGGGAAGGGAATTCTGACCGACGTGCGCCGAAAGCCGTAAAAAACTACGCAAAGGCGAACCCGCATAAAATGGGAGTCTGGAGCTCTGATTCGAAAACAAAAGTGGTTCACATGAAAAGCGGCGATTTCTACGGAACTGAAAAATCAGTAACCGTAAACCGCGACGGACAGTTTAAAATAGAATTTTTTGGAAACGACGGTTCAGTGAAGGAGCTGAAAGGATTTTCTCCAATGAAAGCTGAAGAAATCATCGATACTGCGGTGATGAGCCTTTCCGCGCTCAAAGGTTTTGTAGCCGATGCCATCGCAGAGGCAAAAGCGGCCAACGTGCTTCTTTCCGGGCATCTGAAAGCAACCATGATGAAAATTTCCGACCCGATTATTTTCGGGGCAATGGTTCAGGTGTTCTTCAACGATGTTTTTGAAAAATACGCAGACCTTTTCAAAGAACTGGATGTGAATCCCAACAACGGACTTCAGGATCTTTTTGATAAAATTTCCGGAAACCCGAAAGAAGCAGATGTTAAAGCAGACATTGAACAGGCATTGGCAAACGGCCCTGCTGTAGCCATGGTGAATTCAGATAAAGGCATTACGAACTTCCATGTGCCTTCAGATATTATTGTGGATGCCTCTATGGCGGCACTCATCAGAGGCGGCGGAAAAATGTGGAACAAAGCAGGACAGGAAGAAGACACCATCGCCATGATTCCGGACCGGAATTATGCAGGCTTTTACCAGTCTGCCATTGAAGACATGCAGAAGAACGGCGCGCTGGATCCAAGAACAATGGGTTCTGTACCGAATGTAGGTTTGATGGCACAGAAAGCCGAAGAATACGGTTCCCACGACAAAACCTTCCAGCTGAACACTGACGGAAAAGTGAAAGTGACCGACGCCGAAGGAAATGTACTCATGGAACAGGACGTACAGAAAGACGATATTTTCAGAATGTGTCAGGTAAAAGACGCTGCAATTCAGGACTGGGTGAAACTGGCCGTGAACAGAGCGCGGCTTTCAGACACTCCTGCAATTTTCTGGTTGGATGACCAGCGTGCGCATGACCGCGAAATGATTAAAAAAGTTGAAAAATATCTAAAAGATTACGATACCAACGGACTCGACATTAAAATTCTGAATATTGAGGAGGCGATGCGGCTGACTTTGGAAAGGATCAGAAAAGGCCTGGATACCATTTCGGTTTCCGGAAATGTTTTGCGGGATTATCTGACCGATCTATTCCCTATCCTTGAACTCGGAACTTCAGCCAAAATGCTGTCGATCGTTCCGTTGATGAACGGGGGCGGTTTATTTGAAACCGGAGCCGGCGGTTCTGCACCGAAACACATTGAGCAGTTTATCGAAGAAGGTTATTTAAGATGGGATTCTTTAGGAGAATTCATGGCCTTACAGGCCAGTCTTGAACATTTGGCCCAAACCCAGAATAACGGAAAAGCACAGATCCTGGCAGATGCTTTGGATGTGGCAAACGAAAAATTTTTAGCAGAAGATAAGTCGCCTTCAAGAAAGGTAGGATCTATCGATAACAGAGGTTCACATTTCTATCTGGCCATGTACTGGGCGGAAGCTTTGGCCAACCAGACGAAAAACGCCGAAATGGCGAATACCTTTAAGCCCGTTGCTCAGGCGATGCAGGAAAACGAAGCAAAGATCAATGCGGAACTCATCGGTGCACAGGGAAAACCACAGGATATCGGCGGTTATTATCAGCCGGATTCTGCAAAAACCGATGCAGCCATGAGGCCTTCGGCAATGCTGAACGGAATTATTGATTCCATTTAAATTGGGCTAACGCCTATTTCACTGCAAATAAATAACAGCTAGAGCCCATTCCAATAAAAAAACTTCCCGGAAATTTCCGGGAAGTTTTTTTATTTCAAATCGTTGAAGATTTTCTGAATCTTCCTCATGTTTTTACCATAAAAATAACTGAACCACCATTTGCCGAAGAGATACAGAACCGTTAACATCAGCAGGCAGCTGCCTACAAAAATAAGGATAAAGTTAAGGCCCTCTATCATCTTCAGGCTCGGCACATAATCAAAGATCAGCAGCATCTCGCATACCACAAAAGGCACAAAGGCAATATAAAAGGAGACGTAGTACTGCTCGTTGAGTTTGAACTGAAACATCAGGTCGCGAAGGCTTTCTTTTGTGCTCAGGTTGATGTCGCCCATATTGCGGTAGAGCTGAAAGAATTTGAAGAAGTAGAAGCCGGTTACCATCATCATTGAAGCCACCAGGGTAATGCAGTAGACTTTAAATTTAAAGAAGTGAAAGTCTTTAAATATAAAGAAGAGGATGATGAACACAAAAAACACCACGGTACTCCAGAATTCGTTTCTCATTTTTTTTCTGAGCCGCTCCAGTGGCAGATGAATTTCTTTTTGCTGTATCATGCTTATTTCGGGGGTTTCAGAAATCTTCTCTTTGTCCCACATTTCTTTTAGGTTATCGAATTCCATGAGATTTTGTATTTATAAATTCTTTTAATTTTTGCTTTGCGCGGTTCAGTTTTACACGGGCATTCACCTCTGTAATACCCATCTGTGCGGCGATCTCTTTGCCGGAATAGTTCTCCAGATAGTAGAAAATAAGGGCCTTGTCGATTGCATTTAAACGGTTGATGGCGTCGTACATTTCCTTCAGTCTGCGCTCTTCAGAATCATTGTACTCTTCGTGGTTCAATTTAAATTTGTCCACCTCATCATTCTGAATGAAGCTGCGTTTCTTTTCAGATTTCAGGAATAGAATTGCCGTATTCAGCGCGATACGGTAAAGCCAGGTAGAAAATTCGCTCCTCCCTTCAAAAGTGGGATACGCTTTCCAAACCTGAAATGTGATCTCCTGAAAAAGGTCTTTCCGGTCGTCATCATTATCCATATAGATCTTGGAAATCTTGAAAATAACACCTTTGTGTTTTTCCATTTTTTCTAAAAATTTTTTTTCCAATGCTGACATATCGCGGTGATCTGAGGAGTAAGTTGCAATTTAAAATATTTGTTACAGTAAAACGGATTAAAATATTTTCCATTGTTACTGTAGGTAATTATTGAATTTTTGTGGAGTTGTCAATAATTTTTGAAAAAGGGTAATATTACAGCATATAACTTCTTCTGAATATGATTTGGATATTTCCAGATAAATTTTGATTAACAGGTGTTTTCGGAATATTTTTTTATCTTTAAAACCGAAAACATTACCATGAAAAAAATTATATTCTTTATCATTTTTGCAAGCCTGTCTCTTAATGGTCAGGAAAAATTAGATCGGGCGATTGAAACACTGGAAAACAGTTATACCGGGGAAAAAGTTTATCTTTTGACCGATAAGGAAGAATATATCGCCGGAGACATTATATCATTTAAATCTTTTGTATTTAGTGGCTATCATAAATCCCGTCTTTCAACTACACTCTTTGTAGAACTTTACGACCGCGACAAAAAACTTCTCGACTCAAAAACGATTCTTTTAACCAATGCTGAAGGCAGTGGAATTCTGAAACTGGAAGAAAATTTACCGGAAAACATCTATTATCTGAGAGCTTACACCCCCTTAATGTCTTCTTTCAGTCAGGAATTTGACTTTATAAAACTTTTGCCGGTTTATAATGCCCTTTCCACTGAAAAGCTGCAAAAAAAAGAAGACAATTCGTGGACAGCATCTGTTTACCCGGAAGGCAACAGTTTTATCGAAAATTCAGCGACTAAATTTGCTGTCCGGTTAAACGCAGCAGGTACTCCTCCAAAGGTATGGAGTGGTTACGTTATTGAAACCGGAAAACCGAATGATAAAGTAGTCAGTTTTAAAAATCTTGATCCGAATGTTGCGCTTTTTCAACTTACCGCAAAGGAAAATAAAAATTACAGACTCATTATTGAAGATGATAAAGGCAAGAATCAGGAAATAGATTTACCTGCTGCTACACATTCGGGAGTAGCGCTCCAATTAAAAAACACAACAGAAGGGATCAAGTACACCTTATCTTCTGCAAATCTGTCCGCGGGACTGATGAATTATAAAGTGATAGGAACCATCAACAACAAAATGGTTTACCGGGGAAATATTAAGAAACCAGTAGGATCATTGTCCGGAACTATCCCATATAAAGTGGCGGGAAATAAAAACAGTATTTTATATCTGACGGTTTTTGATGACAAAGACATTCCGGTATCACAACGTCTCTTTTTTCTTAAAACCGGTGCTGAATATGTAAAGCGGCCGCACGTTGAAAACATGATGCCTGATAAAAACAAGCGGTCGTTAAACAGTTTTAACATTAACACCTCTTCCAATCCCGTAACAGTATTGGTAAAAGACGCGTCTGTTTCCTACGCTGACGAAGTTGAAGGAAATAATCTACTCAGCTATTTATGGATTACCGGGGATTTCCCAACAAAAATAGACACTCCGTCTCAATATTTTTCAAAACAGGGAAATCCGGAAGCTCTGGATGCACTTCTCATTTCGGAAAATTGGAAAAGATTTAGCTGGAACTCTCTGATGTCCGGATCCGTTTCTCCTCCTAAAGCATCATCGGGCGAATATCTTTCCTTTGAAGGTAAACTGGCACAAAACAGTCGTGCATTACCAAACAGAGATGTTGCATTGCTTTTTAAAAATGCATCCGGCCAAATGGCCTCTGCTCAGACACAAACAGACAGCAAAGGTAATATCTATATCAACAATGTTTTGATCGAGGAACCCATGTCTGTGACCTACTTTTTAATGCCGGACAAAAATAATGATCCACTTCCTCAGAATCTTACCCTGAAATTCAAGCCACTTGTTAATCCCACTCCCTACCGAGGTATCCTGCCTTATCATTCTTATTATGTGGGACCAAAAACATCAGATTCTAAACAGAGTATGCGCTTGGAGAGGGCATTTAATAACCTAAAAAGCCAAAAATCCATTAAAGACAATGCCATTCTGATAGAAAAAATAAATCTGATTGCACAAAAGCAGAATGCCACCAAAAAACTCGAAAAAGACCTGACCAGCGGAATGTTCAACACTGCAAATTCAATTATTTTTGATTTTGTAAACGAGAATCAGAACATAGGAACGGGCAGTATATTAAACTGGCTACAAGGAAGAGTTGCCGGCTTACAGATGCAGAGGGATGGTCTCGGAAACCTTGTTCCTTATATGAGAGATGCTAAAGCTAAGCTTTTTTATGACGAAATTCCTACTGAACCAAGTATGCTTGAAAGCGTTGAGATCAGCAGCATCGCCATGGTAAAAGTAATAAAGGGACATGGCTGGGTAGGTAATGCGGTTCTGATATACAGTAAAAGAGGAAATATGACCGGAGCAAACGGAAAAGCACCCGTAAAAGACAATGAAATTATGCTGAAAGGTTATGATAAGAACGACAATTTTGAGTTAATTAATCTATCAAGGGAAATTCAGGAAAAACTTTCCGAAGACAGCCGAGAAGTTCTGTACTGGAATCCTGCTTTTCTTGAAAAGGCAAACTCCAAAATTGAATTTCTTAACAATGACTTCGCTGATGCATTCAAAATTCTGATCATTGGTTTTGATGAAGAAAATAATTTATTATTTAATGAGGAAACTGTTAAAAATTAATGTTGGATACTTATAAGATTTTCAATTGAAACCAATATTTCTATTTATTACATTTACGCTGTTAACTTCCTGCTTATCTGTTAAAAACTTCAACAAAAGGCTGGAAGTTCCTATCGCGCCTGAAAAACTGAAAAAAGACGTGGATTTTGCCTATACAAACCTGGAGAAACTGCATCCTGAACTGTACTGGTACATTTCCGAAGAACAGCTGAGCTTTAAATTCGACAGCCTGAAAACAACCATCACTCAACCCTTAAAACCCAATGAATTTTACGAAAAATTAGCACCTGTAATCGCCTCGGTGCGGCAGGGACATTTGCGTTTGGTTGCTCCGGACAAGCGCCTGACCAAAAAAGAAATCAAGGAAATCATGAAGCAGAAGGGACTTTTCGGCCGTTACAATTACGTGGTGGACCAGGACCGGCTTTTTGTGAAAGACAATGCCGACCGGATCCCAAATATGGAAGTGGGGACGGAACTCCTGAAGATCAATGAAGTTCCGGTGAGTGAACTGCTCGCCAAATACAGACCCTTCGTGAACAGCGACGGGTACAACACCACTTTTCAGAAATACTCGATGGCCCGGATATGGCCCGGATTTTTTACTGCCGAAAACGGCATTCTCGACAGCGTGCAAATAGAATCCAGATACCACGGGCAGATTGGAACATTCTGGCTCAAACGGGAAAAAACCACAAAAGAAGACCGTAAAAAAGAAGAGGAACAGAATAAGAAACTCACCAAAAGCGAAAACGGCAAGACAAAAGATTACAACATCATCACGAAAAGCTTCAACCGCGACCTGCAGTTCCCCACCAAAGACAGCACGGTGGCCTATATGAAGATCAAGACTTTTTCAGGAACCTTTTCAAAGAAATTTTACAAAGAAAGTTTTGCCACTTTGAAAAATTCACCGGCCAAGTACCTCATCATCGATATGCGCGACAATCTGGGCGGTTCGCTGTCCGAAATCAACAACCTGTATTCGTATCTCGTAAATGAAAAATTCACGTTCATCAATGATATTGAGATCACCAAACGTTCGTCCATGTTTCAGGCCAACTATTTTTCGGAATTCCCCGCAGTTTCGACTCCGATCGCGGTGCTTGGGTATCCTTTTTACCTGATCGGAACGGCCGTTTCTACCAAAAAAGTGGGTGACCGTTTTTATCTGAGAAACAACGGAGTTTTTGCTCTGAAAAAGCCCAAAGACAACAATTTCAAAGGAAAAATTTATGTCCTCATCAACGGGAGCAGTTTTTCGGCGGCTTCGATCCTGCCGGCAAAACTGAAGGGCGACAAAAGAGCATTTCTGGTGGGCGAAGAAACCGGCGGCGCCAACGACGGCACGGTAGCCGGAAGATATTCCACCAAAAAACTACCGAACTCCAGACTATATCTGCCGATCGGACTCATGCTGATCCAGCCCCATATTGAATTTACCGATACCAAAAAAGGTGTGCTTCCGGATCAGGAAATTCTCCCGACCACCCAACAGATTCTCGAGAAAAAAGATGTGCAGCTGGAGTGGATTATGGAGGATATTAAAAATAAAGCTTTGCATCAAAAGCCTGTGATGCAGTAATCCAAGAAGTTATAATGAAAAATTTAATCAGGGGAAAATTTAAAATTCAAATATCAATCCAAAATACGGCAGCGGTGTTGAACGGTCTGCTTCACCGGTTTCCAAAACGTAGTACTGCTCATTTTGTGGCGCACCCGGATTGGCAATAATGCCGTTCTTCTGGGCATCACGCTGAAGATTCACGACCGGTAAACCGCTCGGGCTTTTAGAACCATAAGCGTTGACCAAATCAATATATGCGGTAAACTGCCATTTGCTGAAAATCCATTTTTTCTCTGCACGGATGTCCAGCTGATGTGAAAGATTTCCACGGGCGGTATTCAACAGATTAAAATTCTGCACCGGTCCGTTCGAAACGTTCCAGATGTTGACCAAGGCGCTGCGCTGAAGATCATAAGGTGTTTCCGGAAGACCTGTCTGCATCCTGAAACGCGCTCCTATATTCCAGTTCCTTTTAAAATATTTTCCCGTAGTGAGCGTCAGGATATGTCTGGAATCCCAGCTTGAAGGAAGCAACTCTCCGATCGCGTCTGAAAATTTCGAATAACCGAAAGTATAGGCCGCAATTCCGTAAAAATCATTGACTGTGCGCTTTTGCGCCAGAACTTCTATCCCATATGTTTCACCAAAACCGCGGGAATCCAAAGGTTCATTGCCCACGACTCCAAAATCGCCGCCCACATTGGCCAGTGAAATCTGGTTGCGCAGAGAAAACGGATAGTTTTTGTATTTTTTATAATATCCTTCCACCGTAAGCCGCAGATTGTTTTTGCCGCTGTATTCTACTCCCCCAACCAGATGGGAATTTTGGATGTACTTCAGCGAATTTTTATTGGTAAAGTTTCCGTTCTCCATAAAACCCAGCGCGGTGTACACCGGCAGCTGATAAAAAATTCCGCTGTTGAAATTTAGAGCAAACCGATCCGTAAGTTTATAACTTAAAGAAAAACGCGGTGAAAACTGCTCCAGCGGATTGGCCGTGTTTTCTGAATAATCACTTGCATCCAAACGGAAGCCGGCTGAAAGCTGAAGTCGGTTGCTGAGAAATTTTTTCGAACTCTGCACATACAGACCGTATTGCAGCACATTCAATTCAGATAAAAATTGATCAAAATTCACTGCATTTTGCGTCACATTCCGGCTTACCGAATTGTTGTAATATTTGGCAAAATTAGCATTCGTTCCTACACTGAACTGATAATCCGAGAGGCTGAAATTGCGGTCGATCCTGATTTTATTTTCGCTTTCCTGAGATTTATAATCATACAGCAAATTGTCTGGTGTGTCGATATTGCGGTAGTATTTCAGCGCCTGATTGTCGAGCATATTCCGGCTGACGGTCAAGAGCCAGTTGCCGTTTTCCGCCAGATGCCTGTAACCGGCGCCTATGGTATAATTCCACTGCGGCGAAACCGGAAGCCGGTCAATTAAAGTCAAATTTGTCAAGGTAGATTCCGCTTCCTCATTAAACCTGAAGCTGTCTTTCGCGCCTATTCCAAGAAAATAAAGCTCGTCTCCGCTTTTAAATTTTTTGGAAACTTTAAAGGTTGCATCGTAGTAACTTGGGAGGAAGGGCAATCCGATTGCTTTAAACAGCAACTGAAGATTGGATTTCCTGACGCTGAAAAGTCCCGACCACGACTGGTCTTTGGAAAGCGGACCATCCATCATCAACTGCATATCATCGAGTCCGAGTACGGCTTTGTAACCGAGCTTGTCTTTTCTGGCCTCTTTCAGGTTGAATTCAAAAAGAGAAGAAAGCACGCCGTTCCGTTTTGCCGGAAAAGCACCGCTGTAAAAGTCAACATCCCTTATAAAATCCACTGTAATAATTCCCCGGGGACCGCCACTCGCACCCTGAGTCTGAAAATGGTTGATGACCGGAACCTCGATTCCGTCAATATAAAATTTATTTTCTGATGAACTTCCGCCTCTTATAAAAAGGTCATTCCTGAATGTGGCCGTACTTCCGACGCCCGGAAAACTCAAAATTGCTTTGGAAACATCGCGGTTGGAGCCTGCATTTTTCTGTATTTCTTCGCTCGTGATATTCCTGAGTGACAGCGGACTTTCTGCAGTAGTTTTATACGTTTTCTTTGTAATGGTAACTTCCTGAATTTCCGTGGTTGCTTTGCTTAATCCTACTGAAAAAGTAAGATTCTGGTTCGGCACCACATTGATGTCATTGAGAAATGCGGGCGCAAAACCTTCCGCAGAAATTTCAAACGAATAGGTTCCGGAAGGAATTTCCGGAATCAGCACATTTCCGGTGCCCGTGTACCGGTCTGGCGTTACTCCCACCAAAGTGACAGTGGCATCAAGCGGTTTTTTAGAAAAGTCATCAAAGACATTGATATTGATGCTTCCTACCTGCGCCTGAAACATCAGTGCAGTGAACAGAAAGAAGAGGACTTTAAATTTCATATCCGGAAAATTTACAATTTATAAACAGACGCCCCTCAATGAGGGACGTCTTTCAACATTTAACCTTAAAACTATGATGGCAAAAAATGATTTTTAATTGATATCACAAAATTAGACAATTTACCTACCATTTTACAACTAAAGGTATAGAAATTTGTTATTAATATTATTGATGCAATTTTACATATTTAAAATTGCCACAAAAACCGACATAAATTGACTGAATTAGGAGTTTTGATGATAAAATTTAATATTAAAAAAAAATTCAATGAAAACTTAGAGAATTGATAATTAACACTTTATTACAATAGATTCTCATCCACAAGATTCGGCAAAGTCACTTTCAGGGTCGGTTCCTTTTCCATAGCACGTTTGATGGCGAAAATGGCGCCTTCATTTCGGGCCCAGCTCCGGCGGGAAATGCCGTTGTTTACATCCCAGAACAGCATCGATTTCAGTCTCCGGTCTGCCTCTTCGCTTCCGTCCAGCAGCATTCCGAAGCCGCCGTTGATGACTTCGCCCCAACCGACACCACCGCCGTTGTGAATCGAAACCCACGTCGCACCGCGGAAACTGTCCCCAATAACGTTCTGTATCGCCATGTCTGCTGTAAACTTCGAACCGTCATAGATGTTGGAAGTTTCGCGGTAAGGGGAATCCGTCCCGGAAACATCATGGTGGTCGCGTCCCAATACAACGGGTCCGATTTCCCCATTTTTAATGGCTTTGTTAAAGGCTTCGGCGATTTTCATGCGACCTTCTGCATCGGCATAAAGGATTCTGGCCTGTGAACCGACCACAAGTTTGTTTTCCTGCGCGCCTTTGATCCATTTGATATTGTCGGCCATCTGCTGCTGGATTTCTTCAGGGGAATTTTTCATCAGTTCCTCTAAAATTGTGGCCGCAATGGTATCGGTTTTCTGTAAATCTTCCGGTTTTCCGCTTGCACAAACCCAACGGAAGGGTCCGAACCCGTAATCAAAACACATCGGCCCCATAATATCCTGAACATAGCTCGGATAACGGAAATCGATGCCGTTTTCCGCCATTACATCTGCGCCGGCGCGGCTGGCTTCCAGCAGAAATGCATTTCCGTAATCGAAAAAGTAAGTGCCTTTTGCGGTATGCTGATTAATGGCTGCGGCATGTCTTCTTAAACTTTCCTGCACTTTTTCTTTAAAGAGCTCAGGATTTTCGGCCATCATGATGTTTGATTCCTCAAAGGAAATTCCCGCTGGGTAATATCCTCCCGCCCATGGATTGTGAAGCGAGGTCTGATCGGAACCGATATCAATTTTCAGGTTTTCGGAATCAAATTTCTCCCAAACTTCTACAACATTTCCGAGATAGGCCAGAGAAACGGTTTCCTTGTTTTCCTTCGCCTTTTTTACTCTTTTAACCAGTTCATCGATGTTTTCATGGATCTCATCAATCCATTTCTGCTCATGACGGATTCTGGTTATTTTAGGATTCACCTCTGCACAGACTGTTATACAACCGGCGATATTTCCGGCTTTCGGCTGTGCGCCGCTCATTCCGCCTAAGCCAGAGGTCACGAAAAGTCCGCCCTGCGTGGATTTTTTTATTTTTCTGAATGCATTTAACACCGTAATCGTGGTTCCGTGCACAATTCCCTGCGGACCAATGTACATATAACTTCCGGCGGTCATTTGACCGTACTGCGAAACGCCTAGCGCATTGAATTTTTCCCAGTCGTCGGGTTTTGAATAATTCGGGATCATCATTCCGTTCGTCACAACAACGCGCGGCGCTTCTTTATGCGAAGGAAAAAGACCCATCGGGTGTCCGGAATACATCGTCAACGTCTGTTCATCGGTCATTTCCGAAAGATATTTCATCGTCAGAAGATACTGCGCCCAGTTCTGGAAGACCGCACCGTTCCCGCCATACGTAATCAGTTCATGTGGATGCTGTGCCACAGCATAATCCAGATTGTTCTGAATCATGAGCATAATGGCCTTTGCCTGTTCCGATTTTCCCGGGTATTCTGATATTGACCGCGCTTTTATTTCATAATCGGGTCGGAAACGGTACATATAAATCCTGCCGTATTTTTCAAGTTCTTCGCGGAATTCAGGCAAAAGTTCAGCATGAAATTTCGGTTCAAAATAACGCAAAGCGTTCTTTAGCGCCAATTTTTTTTCGTCATCCGAAAGGATTTCCTTGCGTTTCGGAGCATGATTGATGTGCGGTTCGTATGTTTTGGGTTGGGGGAATTCGGAGGGAATTCCCTGTTGGATCTGTTCCTGAAAAGTCATGAAAATTTGATTTCTTCAAAAATACAAATAAAAAAATCCACTAAAAAGTGGATTCCATAATTTTAACAAGTGGAAGGATCAGTCTTCCAGATTCTGGTTCCGGTTGTTTTCCCAAGCATCTTTGTAGGCTTTTTTCTGGTTTTCCCAGGCCAAAGGTGGGACCGCATTTTCAGCATCTTTAACAAAATTCTCCTGCGTGATGACGGGATTCCGGACGTCTTTTATTCTTGTAGTACCCTGCTCTTCTGCATCTGTTTCCGTATTATGGTCAGGATTGTTATCGATATTTCGTTCTACACTGTTCAAGTCTTCTGACTTTTCGAAATTATTGTTGTCCATGATATGATGGTTTTTTGGATTAGATAACTGCAGGAGTCCAAATATTATTCCGGTTTTTATGTGTGAAGCGTTTTAAGTTTAAAGAAATTCCGTTACACGTAGTACCGCTCACCCGAGAAGAGCGATGCTTACAGTGATTACTTCTGAAAATTCAATATATTTGCACTTCGAAATAAGGTGAATCATGTGAAAATCATGAGCTGTCGCGCAACTGTAAGCCATCCATTTTGGTAAGTCAGATCCCTAAAACTTTCGCGTAAGAAGTAGAAAACAACATGTTTTCTATTCATTTTATCATCTGTAAATTAAGAAAAATGAATGTAGATCAGAAAATTGATCGGTCGGTTACCCGCGTATTTAAAGTCGTATTTCCCAACATCACCAATCATCACAACACCATGTTTGGGGGAACAGTAATGGAAATGATGGACGAAGTTGCGTTTATGACGGCAACCCGCTTTGCCCGTAAACCCTTTGTTACTGTAAGCAGTGACCGCATCGACTTTAAAAAGCCCATACCGTCCGGAACCCTGGTTGAGCTCATCGGAAAAATAAAACAGGTAGGAAACACCAGCGTAAAAGTTGATGTAGAGATCTTTATTGAAGATATGTAAAGTGATTACCGTGATAAAGCAGCGTCAGGAGAATTTACCCTCGTAGCACTCGATGAAGAGAAAAGGCCACTGAAAATTTTCGCATGAACTATTTCAACCGGATCAGTTCCCCTTTCCGCTTTACGATATTTTTGTAGTCCCACTGAATGGCACGGGATTTTCGAGCCAGCGGACCAAGTCAGTGGTTAAAATCTCTTTGGTACTGTTATAGAAAACAGAAGCATCTTTAAATTTTTCGCCTGGAATATTGAGTCTTTCTTCGTCAAAAGATTTACCGCTCCAGAACATGAGGCGCATTCCTTTTTTCTGTCTGCTGTAGCCCACAATGGGATTACCGTCCAGAAACCAGAAGGGATGGGAATGCCAGATCTTGCTTTCGGCTTCAGGAAGGTTTTCGGAAATTAAATTTACCAGGAGTTTAGCGATTTCTAAGTCATTTTCTGCCAGTGCAGCGTTGTAGCTATTAATTTCAGTAGTCATTCCGGAGTTTTTAAATGATTAGATACTTTTTATTTTTCAATTTTTTCAATCACGACATCGGGATTGATTTCAAGGATTTTGTGATAAAAAAAATCTTCATTTTCAGGGGTGATGTAAAGATCATTTTTAAACTTCGAAAAAATGATGAGTCCTTTAGTGCCCGTTCCGTATTTGTGAAAGCCGCTCCACATGGTTTCGCCCTTCCTTATTTTTGTAATTTGGAGGATATCCGTTTCATAAACCTTGAAGAAGTAATAAATTCTTAAAAAACTTGCTTCAATGACTATTTTCACCTTCAATACACCTGAAATGAGTACAAACATCAGAAACCCAATAACAGTTCCCATCGCCCAAAGAACCTTCGGATCTTCATCCTGCAGAAAGGAGATTACGGCAATGCAGGCCAGAAACATAAAGACTCCGGCGTAAAGCCCTTTAAACACGGAATCCATTTTTTTATTTCGGAAAACAGTTTTCTCTCCCATTTCAATGGTTTGTATTGTTCAGCATCGGGACGAATTTATAAGCCCCGAATTCTTCTTTTTCGAACTCTTTATCTGATTTTTTAGTGAATACCGTTAAAATCTGCTCATCCGTTTTGCCTAAAGGAATGACCATTTTTCCGCCAACTTTCAGTTGATGGAGCAGTTCGGTGGGTAACACTTCAGCACCGCATGTCACGAGGATTTTATCGAATGGTGCAAAAGTCGGAAGCCCTGCAAAGCCGTCTCCAAAACTCTGGAATTTCGGACGCAGATGAAGTTCCTTCAGCTTTTTATGCGAAAAATCGTGGAGGTCTTTCTGCCTTTCAACCGTATAAACCAGAGCATTCATTGCTACGAGAACCGCGGTTTGATACCCGCTTCCGGTACCGATTTCGAGTACTTTTTCTTTTTCAGAAACTTCGAGCAGCTCTGTCTGTTCCGCGACTGTGGAAGGATGGGAAATCGTTTGTTTAGCCAGAATCGGAAACGCTCGGTCTTCATACGCATAGTCTTCAAAAATACTTTCCAGAAAGAGATGTCGGGGAACTTCGTTCATCGCCCGCAACACGTTTTCGTCGGAAATACCGATCTTTTCCCGAAGATAATTCACCAAAATTTTTCTCTTTCCTTTGTGTAAAAACGAATCCTGCATGTCACAAAAATAGGGATTTGATTTTAGATTTCGGAACCTCCATCACGAATTTATGAGCCAAAGTCCGGAATCTTGTGTCTGAAACTCGGGTCTAATTTATATCTTTACCAAAATTAATTTTCTATGCTAAAAGCAGGTTTAGTAGGCGCCGGACATTTGGGAAAAATCCATTTAAAATTACTGAATCAGTCGGAGAAATATGATCTGATAGGCTTTTACGACGCAGATCAGGAAAACGGAAAAAAACTGGAAGCAGAATTCGGCTACCGGTATTTCGATGATTTTGATCAGCTGCTTGCCGAAATCGACATGCTGGATATTGTGACGCCTACGCTTTATCATTATGATTACGCGATGAAGGCCATCGAAAACAAGAAGCATTTTTTTATTGAAAAGCCGGTGACTCAGACTTTGAAACAGGCCGAAGAAATTCTTTATAAATGCCGCGAGTTTAGCATTAAAGCGCAGGTGGGGCATGTTGAGAGATACAATCCGGCATTTATCGGCTCCAAAGATTTCATAAAAAATCCGATGTTCATTGAAATTCACCGTCTTGCGGAATTCAATCCGCGCGGAACAGACGTTTCGGTAGTTCTGGACCTCATGATACATGATCTTGATATTCTCCTCTCGATTGTAAAATCGAAAGTAAAAAATATTCATGCATCCGGCGTTTCGGTTGTAAGCAAGAGTCCGGACATCTGCAATGCCAGAATTGAGTTTGAGAATGGCTGTGTTGCGAACCTCACCACTTCCAGAATTTCAATGAAAGCCATGCGCAAATCGAGGTTTTTCCAGAAAGACGCGTACATTTCAGTGGATTTTTTAGAAAAAAAAGCAGAAGTCATCCGGATGAAACCCGCACCGGAACAGCCCAACGATTTCGATATGATCATTGAAAATGCAGAAGGCGAAAAAAATCAGATTATTTTTGAATATCCGAACATCCAGGCCAACAACGCGATTCTGGACGAGCTTGAAAGCTTTGCGGATGCCATTACCGAAAATAAAACCGTGGAAGTCAGCCTTGAAGACGGCACCGAAGCCCTGAAAGTAGCGCTGGAAATTGTAAGGATGATCAACTAAAACTATGAAGTCTACATTTAAATATTTTCTTCTTTTTTTTCTTGTTTTGAGTTATTCGACAATAAAAGCTCAGAATTATAAAGAAGTTTTAAAATCCTCACATATTAAGAATTTTTATGATGGGACTAATTTCAATACCATTAAAATTAAAGACGGAATACATTATGAAACAATTGAAAATCGCTATCTAGTGGTTTCCAAAGTCATCTGGATTGATGACCAGTCATTTTTTTTAGAAATTATTGAAAATGATGTTCCTGACTTTCCATTCAGCAGTGGAGCGAGAATGAAAATAAATATCTTAAAAAAAGAAAATGATTTTATTTTTTATGAAGCGGAGTTAAGAGGAAAAAAATTTAAAGGAAAATATCAAATTATAAAATGAAAAAAAGTTCACTCTTTATCTTTTTTCTTGTTTCTTTCCTCTCAAATTGCCAAAATTTAAACAAAGAAATACAAAAAATAGTAGAAGGAAAAAAAGCAACTGTCGCGGTTTCCGTTCTTGATTTCGGGAACAATCAGTCAGTTGACCTCAACGGAGATCAAAAACTTCCGATGCAGAGTGTTTTCAAATTTCATATTGCACTTGCCGTACTCGATTATGTTGATGAGGGAAAATTAAAACTGGAACAGAAAATTTTCATTAAAAAATCTGATCTGCTGGAAAACACCTGGAGCCCAATCCGCAATAAATATCCTGACGGAAATACAGAACTCCCGTTAAGCGAAATTATCCGTTACACCGTTGCAGAAAGCGACAACAACGGCTGTGATCTTCTGCTCCGGCTGATCGGCGGAACTGAAACAGTCCAGAACTTTATGAACAGTAAAGGAATTAAAAATTTTTCCATTACAGCCAATGAAGAAGAGATGCATAAAGACTGGAAAGTTCAGTACAGGAATTTCACGACCACCAATTCCATGAATGAACTGTTGAAAAAGTTCTCCGAAGGGAAAATCGTCTCCGAAAAGTCCACTGCTTTTCTGATCAAAACAATGCTCGGAACCACCACAGGTACAAACAAAATTGCTGGACAGCTTCCGAAAAACACTCCGGTTGCCCACAAAACGGGATCCTCAGGAAAAAATAAAGACGGACTGACCGGCGCTGAAAACGATGCGGCCATTATCACTCTGCCCAACAGTAAAAAATATGCACTTACGGTTTTTGTTTCAGATTCTATGGAAAGTGAAACGGAAAACTGTAAAATTATTTCGGATATTTCCAGAAAAGTCTGGGAGTATCTGAATCAAAAGTAAATCGAACATTTTAAATAAAAAGAAAATATGAAGAACATTGTTGTTATAGGGGCCGGAACCATGGGAAACGGAATCGCACACACTTTTGCACAGACCGGTTTTAAAGTAAATCTTGTTGATGTACAGGAAGAAAGTCTGCAGAAGGCCATGAAAACCATCGCTTCAAACCTGGACCGTATCATCGCCAAAGGAAACCTTACCGAAGAGCAGAAAGCAGAAACTTTAAGCAATATCACGACTTTTACGCGTTTAGAAGATGCCGCCGGAAATGCTGATCTCATCGTAGAAGCCGCAACCGAAAATCTCGACCTTAAGCTGAAGATTTTCGCTCAAATGGACGAAATTGCACCGGAAAATTGTATTCTGGCAACCAATACGTCTTCCATTTCCATCACAAAAATCGCTTCAGTAACAAAACGTCCGGACAAAGTAATCGGAATGCATTTCATGAACCCGGTTCCGGTCATGAAACTCGTGGAAATCATCAAAGGATACTCCACCTCTAAAGAAACTTTCGACCGAATTTATAAAATGTCTGAGAATTTAGGCAAAGTTCCGGTCGAAGTGAATGACTACCCAGGTTTCGTTGCGAACAGAATCCTGATGCCGATGATCAATGAAGCCATTGAAACGCTTTACAACGGTGTTGCAGGGGTGGAAGAAATTGATACCGTAATGAAACTCGGGATGGCGCATCCGATGGGACCGCTGCAACTGGCAGATTTCATCGGACTTGATGTGTGTCTGGCGATTCTGAATGTAATGTACGACGGATTTAAAAATCCTAAATATGCACCGTGTCCGCTTCTTGTAAATATGGTTACTGCCAATAAAAAAGGCATCAAATCCGGCGAAGGATTCTATGATTATTCCGAAAGCAAAAAAGCGGAAAAAGTGTCGCCGATGTTTGTGAAATAAAGATGCGCAGGAGACTTTTTGAAAGCAGAATTCAGATTATTTTGGTCATCACCACTTTGGTGATGATCATTCTTCGTTTTTTATTGAATGAAAAAGGTCGAACAAGTCCCGATTCCATACGGTATATGCGGACATCCAACGTTTTTCCGGTGATCGACAATACCACGACCCCGTTAGGATACCCGTTAAGCATAAAATTCTTCACCCTTTTCAGTCTTGATGAATTCTGGGCAAGCAAAGTCGTGGGAATTCTTGCTTATTTATTCCTCATTTATTTTGCCTGGAAAAAGAAATTCTATTTTAAAGAAATGGTGATGGTCGGCGGACTTTTCAGTTTTGTTTCCATTTTTTCATATACGCTGAGCGAAGCGTTGATTCTGCCTGCAGTTTTTGCATTTCTATATGTCGGCAGACAGGTGATTATTGATGAAATCAAAGGTTTTAAAGCATTGCTGTCTTTAAGTCTGATGCTGATTTTTCTCTACAATATCCGCTACAGCGCCCTGTTTTTTATGGGTGGATGTTTTCTGTTCGGTTTTCTTCATTTAAAAAAACATTACGGAAAAACATTCATGTATTCCGGGATAACCGGGATGATTTTCGTGGTACTATACAAATTTCTGTTTATTGATTATTTTAACGAAAATTACCTCGATGTATTTCTGGAAATCGGACTGTATCCTACTTCTAAACTCTTACCGGAAATGTTTCTCGGCCTGGCCACAACTTTTAATCCTTTCATCCATATTGCAGATCCGGGCGGAAGGATCATCAATTACGGAATTTATGGCATCGGTTTTTTAAACATTTTGCTTATGTGTTATCTGTTCATTAAAAACCGGCTGTCGGAAACCGAAAGATTTCTTGTGTTGATCGGTGTTGTGGGATTTGCCTGTTCGTACTTCATTCAGTATTTTTATTCCGTAGATGCCATTGACTACCGTATTTTAGCACCCTTTTCGGTTTCGATCTGGCTCGTATATTTCAGGAAATTATATTTAATTTTCGGGAAATTCACCTACGGTATCACAGTTCTAAGTCTAATGACGGGATTTGTTTTCACATGGCTTTCGAAAGGAAATTATCTTGAAAATCGACGCGAAATTGCAAAATTTCTAATAAATGAAAAATTAGAAACCGGCCCTATAAAATTTTATTTGGAAAGTGATAAGGAAATCAACAACACTCAGGTTGCTGAACTGATCAGTACCGTAAATCCGAATGTTTCCATAACTTTTAAGGCAAGAGACACGCTCCGTAAAAATACGCTCACCGCATATAAAGTTTTACGAAAAATAAAAATCGACACGAACCGGTTTCAATAAAATTTTTTATCTTTGAGCAAGTTTAAACATTAAAAAAAATGAAATTACCAAAGTTTTTATTAGCCGACAATTCAGATTTTCCGGAAGACCTATTTGTTGTTCACACCGAATATCCAAGATTTATCCTTAATGTAGAAGAAGAAGAGGTAGAATGGCTGGATGATTTAGAAGGTGACGATGAAGAAACCATGGCCGATGAAGCTACAAAAGTGGTGGAAGCAGCCTTTAAATGGTGCGACGAAGAACTCGCGAAGTATGACGAAGAAGACGAAGAATAAATAAAAATCAAAGGAACCCAATCAGAGTTCCTTTTTTTATTTCTTTTTCTTAAATTTTTTCTACAATTTATTGAATTTCAGCAATAAAAGCTTTCCTTTATACAGCTCCAGCATATTTCCTTTTACCACATAATTGTTGGCTTCACTCAGCATATTCATGAAACTCCTTTCTGTTTCCATATTGTCACACGCCATTTTTGTGGAACCCAGATTATTGGCAGTAAAAGTTCCGGTGGCAGCATCTGTTACAACTTCGCCGAAATAATTGTTGCAGCCGCCGTTCCCGTTCAGTTTTCCCGTTTCGATGACCATAGTGGGTTTTTTGCCTTTTACGTTATCGGCCAAAGTCCATTGGGTGTTCTGAATATTCATCTGTGCTGCCCCAACTTTAGATGCAGTGCTGCCCATTGTTGAACATGACATCATGGCTCCGGCCGCAAAAACTGCCATGAAAATATTTTTTACCAAACTCCTGTTTTTATCTTTCATATTTAAATTTTTATTGAATCATGGATAAACAAACTATATTAACCTGATTTTCGCGGTTTTATTGCCTAAAAACCAATTACAATCTTATCGAATGCATTGGTTTTGATAGTTTTTATGACCGCAGTTCTGCTGAAAATTCTTTACGGAAATTTTTGATCAGAGAATCCATCACCGCGGCGATTTCCTTTTCTTCCAGCGTTTTTTCTTCGTTCAGCAATTCGAAACTCATCGCGTATGATTTCTTGCCTTCCGGAAGGTTTTTCCCCTCGTAAACATCAAAAAGACTTACGTTTTTCAGATATTTTGAAGGGTTTTTCTTTGCCGAGTGGTACAGTTCCGCGTACGTCACATTTTTATCAATGAGTAAAGCGAGATCTCTTCTGATTTTATTGAATTTCGGGATATCCACAAACTTCAGATTCTCATCTGACCGGAGTTTCTGGCAGGTTTCGAGTTCAATTTCTGCGTAAAAACAGTCCTGATCAATATCTGCAGCTTTCAGCAGTTCCGGTGAAACTTTTCCAAGACGGGCAATGGTTTTTCCGCCGGAGACGATTTCCAGAGCGTCTGAAAAACGGGAATCATCCAGTGATTTTTCTTCCGTTTTCAGGTTAAGTTTTTCAAGAAGAATATTTACATACGCTTTCAGATGGTAAAAATCCGTCCCTGATTTTGGCTGAAGCCAGTTTTCACCGACGTTTCTTCCTGAAACCAAAATCGCAAGCTGCTTCCTTTCCTCATATTGTTCTTTTTTGTGATAGATTTTCCCGAGTTCGAAAAACTTGATATCCTGATTTTTTCTTTTAATGTTGTAATCGGCATTTGCCAGAAGTCCTTCAAGCAAAGATTTTCTCATGAAAGCCAGATCTCCGCTTAATGGATTTAACAGTTTCACGGCGTCGGTTTCGTCTTTTACGGTAGTCAATGAATTGTTCATCACTTCGTTGAAACCGTTGCTTTGGAGGGTGCGTGCCCACGAATTCTCAAGCGCGTCCTGATCGTCTGAAACCGTTTTCATCGGAGTAAAGGAGATTTTTTGGGGAGCATCGATCTTATTGTACCCGTAAATGCGGAGGATTTCTTCAATCACGTCAATTTCTCTTGTCACATCCGCTCTGTAAGCCGGAACTGATATTTCCAGACCGTTCTGGATTTCGTTCAGCACTATAATATCAAGCGATTTCAGGATTTCCTTTATTTTTTCTTTATGGATTTTTGTTCCCAGAATCTGCTCCACTTTGGAAAATCTTAAAATCACATAATTATTCTCGATTTTTTTGGGATAATGTTCCAAAAGCGGACCTGCCAATTTCCCGCCGCAAATCTCTTCTATGAGCGCAATTGCATGTGTAATGCAGGTTCTGGTATTATTGGGGTCCACTCCTCTTTCGAAACGGAAAGAAGCATCGGTACTTAACCCGTGGAATTTTGCCGCTTTTCTTACCGCAACCGGACTGAAATAAGCGCTTTCAAGGAAAACTTTAGTGGTTTTTTCGGAAACTCCCGAATCAGCACCGCCAAAGACACCCGCGATACAAAGCGGTTTGTCGCTGCCGTCTTTAATCATGATCTCTGAACCGTTCAGGATTCTATCCACGCCGTCAAGCGTTGTAAATTTCGTTCGGGATGCATTTACGCCCACCTTTACCTTTTTGCCGGAGATCTTTTCCGCATCGAAAGCATGGAGCGGCTGTCCGAGTCCGTGGAGGATATAGTTGGTAATGTCTACAATATTGTTAATTGGGCTTAATCCGATCGCTTTGAGGCGGTTTTTAAGCCAGTCTGGTGAATCCGAAACTTTTACATTTTCAATGACTGCACCGATATATCTCGGACACAGTTCTGAATCTTCCACCTCCAGCTGAAAATCTGTGGAGCCCTCCATATTCAAAGGTTTTGAAACTACTTTTTCAAATGCTGATTTCATTTGATTGGACACCAGGTAAGCGTTTAAATCTCTCGCCACGCCGTAATGCGACATCGCATCTGTTCTGTTGGGAGTTAAACCGATTTCAAGCACTTCGTCTCCTGCGAGTTCGAAATAACCAGCGAAATCTTTACCAACTTCATACTGATCGCCGTCCAGAATCATAATTCCTCCATGATCATCGCTCAAACCGAGTTCATCTTCAGCACAGATCATTCCCTGAGAAACTTCGCCACGGATCTTGGCTTCCTTTATCTCAAAAAAGGTTCCGTCTTTGGCGTAAATTTTAGTCCCGATAACCGCAACCGGGACCGTCTGCCCTTCGGCAACATTCGGAGCGCCGCAAACGATATTCAGCATCTTTCCTGTACCGATATCGACAGTGGTTTTCTTCAGTTTATCAGCGTTTGGATGCTGTTCGCAGGTGATTACTTTCCCGACTATGATTCCTTCCAGGCTTCCTTTTACCGTTTCATATTTTTCAACGCCTTCTACTTCCAGTCCGATATCGGTGAGGTATTCAGAAACTTTATCGGTCTTTAAATCGGTTTGAATAAATTCCTTCAGCCAGTTATTTGAGATTTTCATGAATATAATTTTGAAAATTGCCTTATTTTAAGTGTGCAAATATCGTGATTTTAAAGTTCAGGTCAAAAAAAGAGATTTGAAAACCTCCAAATCTCTTTATTTTCTAAGTGAATTATTTCTTATTTTCTTTCAGAAACTGATCAATCTGTTTCTGTGCTCCCTGGTCTTCAGCAGCGATCTGCCACTTATCCATTTTCCGTATTTTGGGATTTGGACGGCTGCCTTTTACAAATTTAAGAAATTCTTTTACATCCTTGTTGTCCTCAGCATCGGGCTGCATTTCTACAAAAGCGCTAAAGGCCGCCTGCATCTTATCAATTTCGGCGTTTGTTAAACCTTCAGAAAACAGGAGTTTTTTATACGATTTTCCGATATTCAGATCCACCAGCGACGTTTTTGACGCTTCCATCAACGGCTTTACTTTCTCGAAATACTGAACTGCCTTTCTCGCATTCCCGCTTTTGTTATTCAGGTTATTAAGCCCGCCAAACCAAAGCGCCGCTTTGTTAGCCGGTTCTTTTTTGAGTACTTCTGTTATCAGTTTTTCAGCATCTGCATATTTGTTCTGACTCATCAGCGCAAACGCCAGCTGATTTTTAAGCTTCAAATCTGTTGGACTGCTCTTTATCCCTTTGCGGAACACGGCTTCAGCTTCCGGATACTTTTTCTGGCCCAGAAGCGCATTCCCGTCTTTAAGAAAATCGCCTTGGCCGAAGGCACTACCGAAGGCAAACATCAGCAGCAATAACATTATATTTTTCATCAATTATTTTTAAACGATATTCCATAAACGAAAAAAGTGAGATTTAATTGCAATCTCACTTTTCTGTTTATTCTTATTAATTTTTACATTCCAATTACGGGCATTGAAAGCATCAAAATGTTTTCCTCCGCTTCCAAACCGTCAACCGGTTCTATGATTCCGGGTCTGTTAGGTTGTGACATTTTCATGGTAATGTCGTCTGAACTCAGTACAGAAAGCATTTCTGTCAGAAATTTAGAACTGAATCCGATATTGATGTCCTCGCCGTTATAATCACACGGGATCTGCATGTCTGCTTTGTTCGCATATTCCGTATCTTCAGCATGTAGGTGAAGGATGTTGCCGGAAAGCTTGAATCTGACCTGATTTGTGGATTTATTGGACATGATGGAAGCTCTCCTGATGGAACTCAGCAACAGGTTTCTGTTGATGGTTAAAACATTCGGGTTTTCCTTAGGAATTACGGCCGTATAATTCGGGTATTTCCCGTCGATGAGCCTACAGATCCAGATGTTGTTTCCGAAGGTAAATTTCGCCATATTTTCATTGAACTCAATCGTCACCTCTTCATTTGAATTGGCCAGGAGGTTTTTGAAAATCGTGAGCGGTTTTTTAGGCATGATGAACTCAATGGGTTCAGCATTGATGAGATCGGTTCTTTTATAGACTACCAAACGGTGAGAATCTGTAGAAACAAAATTGGTTTCGTCTTCTTTAAACTGAAAAAGAACGCCTGTCATTACAGGTCTCAATGAATCGTTGCTCGTTGCAAAAAGCGTGTTTGTTAAAGCTTCAGACAAAACCCCCGCTGCAATTTTCACACTTTGAGATGCATCAAATTCAGGAAGTTCCGGATAATCTTCAGCATTGTCAAGCGCAACTGCAAAATTGTCTTTTTCATCCAAAATCTCAAGCAGGCTTCCGTTTCCGTCGGCTGAATCTTTTACCGATAAAGTCAAAGGCTGCTCTCCGTATGTTTTTACAAAATCCTGAAAGATCTTTGCGGGAACCGCAAATTTACCGGAATCATCAGATTTCACTTCCAAAGTGGTCACCAAAGTAGTTTCCCCGTCGGAAGCAGTTATTTTTAGATTATTTTCTTCAAGTTCAAAAAGGTAATTTTCAAGAATAGGTCTTGATTGAGAACTGGAAATTACACCGCTAACCGTATTCAGTGCCTTCTGTAATTCTCCACTTGCAACAATAAATTTCATTTGTTATTTTTTATTTTTTTAATGACCGAAATGGAACGCAAGCGTTCATATTAAAAAATTCCTGGACAAATATAACAATTTGGAGCAAAATTGAAAAGCAATATCGCATTACTTATTAACAATTTTAGGAAATAAGTATCTTTGTTGCAAATAACACAAAATTTTGCGAAAACCGCCACTGTATAAAAGTTTTTCGAATGCCCTGAACGGCATTTTCCAGATGATGAAATCCGAAAGAAATTTTCAGATCGAACTTTTTGCGCTCCTCATCAATCTTTTTCTCATCGTTTTGCTGAAACTGAATTCTGTAGACACCGCACTTATTTTAACAGTTTGTTTTGCCGTTTTGAGTGCCGAAATATTCAATACCGCTCTGGAAAAAATCTGCGATGTCATCCAGCCGGAATTTGACAGCAGAATCGGTTTCATCAAGGATATTTCAGCCGGCGCCGTGATGCTTATGGCTTTCCTATCGGTGATCGTCGGGATTTTGGTTTATGCCAAATACTTTAAAATTCTATTCCACCTCAATTGAATGAGCGCGCTAAACGCGTCCGCTCAATTTATTTGAAATATTCTACGCCATTTTTGAAAATATTGTGATAGTTGGCGGTGGGAATGTTTTTCAGCAATCCTTCAGCATAACGTTCAGGGTGCCCCATCCTTCCGAAAATCTTCCCGGATTTACTCGTGATTCCTTCAATCCCAAATAGTGAATTATTTGGATTGAATGGCATTCCGTGCGCAATGTTTCCGTCAAAATCAATATACTGCGTAGCAATCTGTCCGTTTTCGTACAGTTCTTTGATCACACTTTCCGACGCCATAAATCTTCCTTCGCCGTGAGAAATCGGAATCGTATAAACCTGATCTTTCATGCCCATCAGCCATGGTGAATCATCATTGGACACTTTCACATTCACCATTTGGGAAATGTGTCTTCCGATCGCGTTGTGCGCCAAAGTCGGTGAATTTTCGTCCAGATCACGAATTCCACCGAAAGGCAAAAGACCCGATTTTACGAGCGCCTGAAAGCCGTTGCAGATGCCGAGAATCATTCCGTCTCGTTCCAAAAGTTGGTGAACGGCGTTTTTCATCTTCTCATTTTTGAGGACATTCACAATGAATTTTGCAGAACCGTCCGGTTCGTCTCCCGCCGAAAATCCGCCGGAGAAAACCAAAATCTGGGAATTATTAATTTCCGAAATCCAGGCATCGAGACTTTCATTCAGGAGGTCATGATTCAGATTGATCAGCGGTAAACTTGAGACTTCAGCACCTTCTTTTCTGAAAGCATTCTGGGTTTCATATTCGCAGTTCGTACCCGGAAAAACGGGTGCGAAAACTTTAGGTTTGGCAAGACCGTGTTTGAGAATCTGGATAGTTTTTGCTTTGGCTGAATTGAAACTGGAGTCCAGTTCAATGACTCTTTTCTCCTTTTCTTTAGTTGGAAAAAGATTTTCAAAAGTAGAAAAATTAGCCTCAAGCAGTTTTTCGATATTTATACCTAAATTATTGATTTTGAGATATGAAAAATCATTGACTTCGCCAATTTGTTGAAGTAGACTATTTTCCAGAACCGATGAACTTTCTATAATCAGACTTCCGATATTTTTGGTTAAAAGCAGATTTTCATCAGCGGAAATTTCAGCACCCAGATGATTTCCGAAACTCATCTTTGCCAACGCAACTGCAATTCCACCATCCTTCACCGTCTTTACTGAAACAATCTTTTTGGACTGTATATTCTCAAAAATTAAGTTGAATACAGCCTTCAGTTTTTCGTAATCCGGCAAGCCGTTTTCCTGAGGAATATGGTTAAAAATATACAATTGGTTGCCTGCTTTTTTAAATTCTGGAGAAATGATATTTTTCTTTTCGCCGTTCGCACAGGCAAAAGAAATTAAAGTCGGGGGCACATGGATGTCCTGAAAACTTCCGCTCATGGAATCCTTTCCGCCAATAGCGGCCAGTTCAAAATTCATTTGTGCATCATAAGCTCCGAGAAGCGAAGCCAGCGGTTTCCCCCACTTTTCAGGATGGTTTCCAAGTTTTTCAAAATATTCCTGAAAACTCAGGCGGATGTTTTTGTAATCGCCGCCCATTGCAACGATTTTAGCCACACTTTCCACAACAGCATTTGCGGCGCCAATCATGGAGTTCTGCGCGGAAATTCCGGCATCAAAACCCCAACTCGCCAACGAAACGGTTTCAATATCCGAAGCGTTTAATATCGGAAGCGTTTGAGCACTTCCTTCCATTTCCGTGAGCTGAAACTTTCCACCGAAAGGCATCGCGACAGAAGTTCCGCCAACGGAGGCATCAAACATTTCGGCAAGACCCTTCTGTGAAGCACTGTTTTTATGAGAGAGCGCTTTTAAAAAATTTTCTTTATTAAACTCTAACTTTTCTTTTTGTAAATCTTGAAGATGAGAAATTTCAACGTGTTGGGTCTTGGCGCAGCCGTTTGTATCCAGAAATTCGCGGCTTAAATCAACAATTTTGTTTCCCTTCCAGAACATCTGCATTCTGCCGGAATCGGTCACTTTTGCCACTTCTACCGCTTTAATGTTTTCCTTTTCGCAGTATCTGATGAATTTATCCTTGTGTTTCGCATCAATTACAACAGCCATTCTTTCCTGAGATTCTGAGATGGCGAGTTCGGTACCGTTCAACCCTTCATATTTTAAAGGGAGTATATCAAGATTGATTTCCAGTGAATCGGCGATTTCACCAATTGCTACAGAAACACCTCCTGCTCCGAAATCATTTGATTTTTTAATTAAAGTAGTGACTTCCGGATTCCGGAAGAGTCTTTGAATCTTGCGTTCTTCCACCGCATTTCCTTTCTGGACTTCCGTAGAAAGCGTATGAATAGAGGTTTCGTCCTGTTCTTTTGAACTTCCGGTCGCTCCGCCCACTCCGTCGCGTCCAGTCGCTCCGCCCAGAAGTATCACGAGGTCCCCTTTTTGCGGCTGTTCCCGTTTTACAGCGTCTTTTTTAACAGCGCCCACGACAAAACCGACTTCCATTCTCTTGGCTTTGTAACCATCGTGGTAAATTTCATTCACCAAAGTTGTCGCGAGACCAATCTGGTTTCCGTACGAAGAATAACCGTTTGCGGCCTGTTTGGAAATGGTTCTTTGCGGAAGTTTTCCCGGAAGCGTTTCTGAAATGGGTTCCAGAACATCAGCAGCACCCGAAAGCCGCATTGCCTGATACACGAAAGCTCTTCCGGACAAAGGATCGCGGATTGCGCCGCCCAAACACGTTGATGCACCGCCAAAAGGTTCAATTTCCGTCGGGTGGTTGTGGGTTTCGTTTTTAAAAAGCAGATACCAAAGTTCTTTTTTGCCGTCGAATTCTGCTTCAATTTCAATGGTACAGGCATTGATTTCATCTGAAACCACAAGATTGTCGAGTTTTCCGGTCTTGTGAAAATAACGTGCGCAAACCGTCGCGAGATCCATCAATGAAATGGGTTTCGCTTCGCGCCCGAGGAATTTTCTTTTTTCGAGGTAATCGTTGAAAATCGTTTCAAGAGTCGATTTGAAGGCACCGTTAAACTGAATATCCGTTAATTCCGTTTCAAAAGTCGTATGACGGCAGTGGTCACTCCAATAAGTATCCAGAACTTTGAGTTCGGTTTCTGTTGGGTTTCTGTTTTCAGATTTAAAATAATTCTGAATAAATTCCAGATCATCCAATCCGAATGCAAAACCGTGGTTTTCGTAAAAATCCTGAAGCTCTTCCTTAGAGAAACTGTTGAATCCTTCATGAACAATGACCGGATCCGGAGTTCCTTCAGTCGGAATTTCCAGTATGGAAAGGTCTTTTTCCTGACTTTCCACTTTATTGATCAGGTGATTTTTAATTTTTCCCAGATCATCATCGCTGACACCAAAAAGTTCAATCAGTTTTCCGCTGCGGACTTTTGAATTTTCGTTTTCGGTGAGCAGTGCGATGCACTGTTCGGCAGAATCTGCACGCTGGTCGTACTGACCAGGCAGAAATTCGGTAGCGAAATGAATGCTTTTGGCCGGATTAGAATGATGAAGAATATCGGTTACCGGATCAACAAAAGTATTGAAAGTCACCAACTCAAGCGCTTCTTCATCAAGTCCGAAAATATCGTAGATGTTATACACTTTTACATCCTTAATTTCCGGAACAATATTCCTGATTTCATTAAATATTTTAGGACTTTCAACATCGAAAATTCCTTTTTTTTCTACGAAAATTCTTTGGTTAGACATTCTATGTCAGGCTTTTAAGATTATAAAATTCAGGCGCAAGCCTATTTAATTGATAAAGAAAAAATTTTGAAGATCCGCTTTAAACAAAGTAATAAATGCAGTCAAAAAGACTGCATTTAAATTTATACTTTAAGGTCAGCTTTCAGGCCGATTAAGTCAGCGTATTTGTCTAAAATCGGCTGTACTTCGTTATGGATGAATTCTTCAGTCTGAATGGGTGCAAACCCAATGAAATTTTTCGGGTCCAGAACTTCCATCAGTTTTGATTTGTCCATTTTAAGGGAAGAATCATTTAAAATCCTTTCCAAGAGATCATTTTCCTTGCCATCTTCCTTCACTTTTCTGGAAGCTTCCATGGAATGAACGCGGATGATTTCGTGAATCTCCTGACGGTCGCCGCCAGCTTTCACTTCTTCCATGATGATGTATTCGGTCGCCATAAAGGGAAGTTCCTCCATGATGTGTTTCTGGATGCGGTTTTCGTACACCACAATTCCGTTCATGATGTTGTTCCAGATCAGCAGGATGGCATCAACTGCCAGAAAAGACTGCGGGATCGTCAACCGTTTGTTCGCCGAATCATCCAGAGTTCTTTCAAACCATTGCGTGGCAGCGACCATTGCTGAACTTGAAGAAAGCGACATCACAAATTTTGCAAGTGCGCCGATTCTCTCGGAACGCATTGGATTTCTTTTATAGGCCATTGCCGAGGAACCGATCTGGTTTTTCTCGAAGGGTTCTTCAATTTCCTTTAAATTCTGTAAAAGTCTTAAATCATTAGTAAATTTATGAGCCGACTGCGCGATATTGGAGAGGAGTGCCATCACCTTCGCATCGATTTTCCGGTCATATGTCTGTCCTGAAACCCCAAAAACCTTATCAAAACCAAAACGTTTTGAAAGTTCCTGATCCAGGTGTTTCACTTTGGAATAATCGCCGTTAAAAAGCTCAAGAAAACTTGCAGCGGTACCCGTAGTGCCTTTTACGCCTCTGAATCGTAATGTTTCGATAAAAAATTCAAGTTCTTCAAAGTCAAGGATTAAAGACTGCAGCCACAATGTTGCGCGTTTGCCCACGGTCGTGAGCTGAGCCGGCTGATAGTGGGTAAAACCAAGTGTCGGTAAATCTTTGTAGCGGATTGCAAAATCCGAAAGATCTTTGATGACATTCACCAAATGTTTTCTTAAAATCAACAGTCCGTCACGGATTTGGATTAAATCGGTATTATCGCCTACAAAAGCTGAAGTGGCACCCAAATGAATGATTCCTTTGGCCAAAGGCGCATCGTCGCCATAGGTATGAACATGCGCCATAACATCGTGGCGGAATTTCTTCTCGTATCCAGCTGCCTTTTCATAATCGATGTTATCGGCATTTGCTTTTAACTGGGCAATTTGTTCGTCAGAAATATCAAGACCCAGATCCTTTTCGATTTCTGCGAGCGCAATCCACAATTTGCGCCAGTTTCTGAATTTGTTGTTAGGAGAAAAATTATAGAGCATTTCCTCACTTGAATAACGTTCTTCAAGAGGATTTTTGTAGGAATTCATTCTGTCTTTCTTTTTACTTTTACTGTTACAAAAATAAGAATTTTTTAAGAGTTGAAGGGACCGGATTACAAAATAAAACTAAAAAAACAGCATTTACCTTCATCCAACCTCCAACTAAAAGATCGTTACCACTATTTATATCGTAAATTGGTAATTATTTAGAGAGCCTTGTGTCTTACGCTTCCCAAAATATCCGGGAAATAAACATCAGAAAGATGTTCAAACTCATCGCCTCTCATGAACATACTTGCATCCACTTCTTCATAAGAACTTCTGCCGGCAGCAGCAATGAGTTCATTACATGTGCGAAGCGTATTTTTATGAAAATGGTAAACGCGTTCACTTTTATCGGTAACATCAAGGCCTTTTATCAGCATTTTGTCCTGCGTAGCGACTCCGGTCGGACAGTTATTGGTGTCGCATCTCAGCGCCTGAATACAGCCGAGCGCAAACATAAAGCCGCGCGCATTGTTGCACATATCTGCGCCCATTGCTACGGCACGGAGAATATCCAGGGAAGTCAGTACTTTACCACTTGCAATCACCCGAAGTTTTTCCCGGAGATTAAAATTTTTCAAAGTTCTGTTTACGAAAATCAAAGCGGGTTCCAGCGGCATACCCACTCCATCTGAAAATTCCGGCGGCGCGGCTCCGGTTCCGCCTTCAGCACCGTCAACGGTAATAAAATCGGGATAAATTTTCAGTAAATTCATCTGCACGCAGATGTCTTCAAATTCCTTTGTATCACCAATGCAGAGTTTAAACCCAACCGGTTTTCCACCGGACAGTTCACGCAATTCCTGAACAAAATGCAGCAGTCCAGCAGCATCTGAAAAAGAAGAATGCGAAGGCGGGGAAATAATGGTCAATCCCGGCTGTACGTGACGGATCGCTGCGATTTCCGGGGTATTTTTCGGTCCCGGCAAAACGCCGCCGTGACCGGGTTTTGCGCCCTGTGAAAGTTTAATTTCAATCATTTTAACAATTGGAAGGGTGGCATTTTTCTTGAAAATTTCCGGAGAGAATTTTCCATGCTCGTCTCTGCAGCCAAAATAGCCAGTCCCGATCTGCCAGCATAAATCGCCCCCTTCAAGATGATAGGAAGAAATACCTCCCTCGCCGGTATTGTGGTAAAAACGGCCTTTTTTAGCGCCTCTGTTCAGGGACATTTGAGCGCGGTCGCTCAAGGAACCAAAGCTCATTGCTGAAATATTAAATAAAGAAGCGTGGTATTTCTGCGTGCACTGTTCTCCACCCACCCAAACGCGAGGCAAATCCTCTTCTGGCGACTTCGCGTAGATGGAATGTTTGATGCCTTCGTATTTTCGTTGGTTCAATTCCAATTGGGTTCCGAACGGAACGGTATCGCTCAGATTTTTGGCTCTCCGGTATACTGCCGATCGCTGATTTCGCGGAAATGGTTTTCCGTCTGTCTCTCTTTCAATAAAATACTGTTGCATTTCAGGGGAAATACTTTCAAAAAAATAACGTAAATATCCTAAAACAGGGAAATTCCTGAGAATAGCATGTTTGGTCTGAAAGCAGTTATAAATTCCCAGTGCATAAATGCCGGTCAGTAAAACAGGAATCCAGTAATAGGTTTTTAAGAGCAAAGAAATAGCCCAAACGGAAATAAGAATGATCGCTCCCCACCTGATGAATTTGTCTCTCATTATAAAAATATTTAAGATTGACCTCCAAATTTAGGGATAATAAACCGGCAAAAAAAACCGTCGTTACTCAGAAGTATTCTTATAAATATAGAAATGCATCCCTTAAAATTCAGAAATCACATAAAATGCAGTTATTTCGCTTTGGCTTGATATTTGAGAAAACAAACCGTTAACTTTACAAGATAAAATGATGACAAAAAATACAATAATAGTTGCCGCAATGTCTGTAGCAACCCTTGCTACCACTACCCAATCGTGTATGGCAGTAGCTACTTCAAACATTGGAATGACCATCCTGAAGCAGATTCTTCTTGGTGGAATTACAAAAGGTTTAAATATCTTCAGTGATAAAAATAGTTTCCTGGCCAATCAGCTGATTGAGGCAGCAATGCCACAACAACTGAAAAGCCTGAATTCCACACTGGAAAAAATCGGTTTATCGAGCCTGGTACAGAAAGAAAAAGAATATATCGCACAGGCAGCAGCCTTTACGGTTGAAACTTCCCGCCCAATCCTCATCAATGCAGTGAACAATCTGAGCGCGGCAGATGTCGGAAGGATCGTTCAGGGCGGAAGCGGTGCAGCAACCCAGCTTTTGAGAGAACGAACTTCACAGCAGCTTATGTCGGCTATTGCCCCGAAAGTTGAGGCAAAACTTAACGAATTTGGTATTGTAAAAACCCTGAACAGCGCTTTGTCCGGTTCAAGTATGCTGGGAACGCTTTTGGGCGGACAGAATTCTTCAAGTTCAGTTACCGGTAACATCAGTCGGTTTGCTTCTGAACAAATGGTGAACGGGCTCTTTAACATCATCCAAAACCACGAGCAGCAAAACAGCACGAAAATTTTAGATGCGCTCAAAGGACAGGCTCTTTAAAATAAATCAACAAATCTAATTTCCGGCATAAACCCGGAATTTTTCAATTTTTAAAAATTTCTACAATGATTAATATTATAGATGATCAAAAAGATTTGAATCCTGATGAATTTTATGCGTCGTTAAAGGAAAAACTCGAAGACACGCATGATTTTCCTGAAGATTATCTTTTTAAATTCATCATTACAAACGAAGAATCAAAACATACTGAAATTTACAGAGTTTTTGATGATATTAAATTCACCTTAACCACTAAAGAAAGCAAAAACGGAAAATATACTTCGCTGAGCATGAACGCCTTTGTTCTGGATGCCGATCAGGTAATCAGAATTTATAAGGAAGTAGGAGCCATTCAGGGAGTGATGATGCTTTAATGTTTAAAACTCGATTAATGAATATCTTAATTACCGGCGGAACCGGATTAATAGGTAAAGCCCTGGTAAAAAAACTGCGTGAAAACCAGCACAATGTTCGCGTCTTAACAAGAAAAAAAACCGATCAAACTGACGAGTTTTACTGGAATCCGGAGAAAGAATTTATTGATGACAAAGCTTTTGAAAATCTTGATTCCATCATTCATTTGGCCGGCGCGAATATCAGCGGGCGGTGGACGGAAGATTACAAAAAAGAACTTTTTTCGAGCCGCATCGGTACCGCTGATTTACTTCGATCTTACTGCAAAAAGCATGCGGTGAGCTTAAAATCATTTATTTCTGCTTCGGGAATCAACTTTTATGGGACCTTCACTTCTGATCAAATATTAGATGAAAATTCAGGAGTTGTTCATGACGATTTTCTTGCTGACCTTTGTGAAAAATGGGAAAATGCAGCCGACGAATTTTCACCGCTTGCTGAAAGAATCGTGTGTTTACGGACTGCGATGGTTTTGGCGAAAGAGGATGGCGCTTTTCCGAAACTTAAAAAAACGGTGGATTTCAATCTGGGTGCACCGGTAAGTTCCGGAAAACAGTGGATGAACTGGATTCATCTCGATGATCTTGTAAACATGTATGTTTTTGCGGTAGAAAATGAACGGATGGAAGGAAAATTCAATGCAGTGGCCGATGAAGTTCCAAATAACGAAATGTTTATGAAAACTTTAGCTGAAGTTTCCGGTAAACCTTTTCTGCCCCTCAACGTTCCGGCTTTCGTCATGAAACTGGCTTTTGGGGAAATGAGTTCAATTATTCTGGAAGGAACGCGTGCGACCAACAAAAAAATCAAATCACTGGGATTTGATTATACATATTCTGAATTGAGAAAAGCAGTCGAAAATTTGGTGTGAGACCAAAGTCTAATTATCAATAAAAAATTTCACATTTTCAACCGGCCTTCCGACCATTGCTACGGAGCCTTTAATAAGGATCGGACGCTGAATGAGTGAAGGATTTTCAACCAAAACTTTGATCCACTCATCTTCAGACAATTCCTTTCCGGCAAATTTTTCTTTATAGAGATCATCTCCTGTCCGGATAATTCCATCCACCTTAAGATTCAGTTTTTTAAGAAGTGTTTTCAACTCAATTTCTGAAAGCGGATTCTCAATGATGTCGATAATTTCAAAATGAATATTATTTTCATCAAGATGTTCCAGAATGGCCCTTGATTTTGAACACGAATTATTATGGAGAACTTTAATCATTGTCTAGGTTTTGTTTTTTAAACGGTCTAGTATTTCCCGTGTAATTTTCAAATTTTCATTCGAATTTTTAAGCATTTTGATAAGCCAATAAATCAAAAACACCAGCGGAACCAGGTACAAAACGAGCAAGATCAGAAGTTGAGGTGAGCCTATTGCCAACATATTATTCATGATTAAAGATTTTAAAATAAACCGTGCATTGCCGTTTCGATACGCTCTAAAATATGCCCGAAATCTTCAGGCCGGTCTACGAAATCCAGATCATCCACTTCAATAATCAGCAGTTTACCTTCTGCATATTCCGAGATCCATTTTTCGTATTTATGGTTAAGTTTAGAGAGATAATCAATGCTGATGGTAGCTTCATATTCCCTTCCGCGTTTGTAAATCTTCTTTACCAGATTCGGTACATCGGATTTCAGGTAGATCAGCAAATCCGGTGCCGAAACGAAACTTTTCATGAGATTAAAGACCGATGCATAGTTATTGAAATCGCGGTCAGTTAACAAATTCATTTCGTTCAGATTTTCCGCGAAAATATGTGCATCTTCATAAATGGTTCTGTCCTGAATGATGTTTTTCCCGCTTTCACGGATTTCCTTGACCTGTCGGAACCGGCTTCCCAGAAAATAAATCTGAAGCGCAAAACTCCATTTGCTCATGTCGGCATAAAAATCCTCCAGATAAGGGTTGTGATCCACGTCCTCAAATTGGGCATCCCAACCGTAATGTTTTGCCAGCATGGTGGTTAGCGTGGTCTTTCCAGCGCCGATATTTCCTGTTACCGCAATGTGCATCTGAGTTTTTGTTTAAATTTTTCGGTTAAATTGAATGAAAAGCTCCATCAAAGATTTCAGGTGTGCAAAAGTTCTGAAAATCGCTGGAATTAGATTCTTAAGGGTTCTTTTCGATGGGGTAAAGATAAAGTTTGTTGTCTTTGATAACAAAATAAGAAGCCGAGTTTTTATCCACAATCTGCGAATCCGGAACTCTGAACTGCGGCTGAAGATTATTGCCAGTAAACCTAAAAACACCTCTTTCGGAAGTCATCAGAATATGTTCATTTTCCCGGCGCAGTCTTCGGCCCCCTGTAAAGGCAGTTTCAAAGATCTTTTCTGAATTGAGGGCGTAAACCGTGAAATATTCTTTGGTGAGCACATAAACCCTGTTTTCAAAAACAAGAAAATCTGTGAGTTTTTCAAAATCAATATCAAATGGAAAAGAATTTACAGTTCTGTTATCCCTGAAATTATACTGAATCAGGCGTTTTGTGCTTTCATCGAGGAGCGAGAGCTGCTGCAGATCCTCGGCATACACGAGTTTGATGAAGCCAAATTTCTGCCGGAAGTTCACGGTCTGGATTTCATTCAGGTTCTGGTCATAAAATTTCAGCTCCTGCGCGTTTTCAGAAAAAGCTGGAATATTCAAAGGGTTCTGCACCGACTGTATCCTGAAAGGCAACGTAAGCATCAGTTTTCCTTTCTGGTTTCCAACCGAATCATATTTGGTGAAACTAAAATCCTTGCTTTTATAGAGGTAGATATTTCCGTAATCGTCGGCAAAAATGTCCTTTGCCTCTTTAATCTGCAGAGAATCAAAAGAGATATTCTTCTGCGCCGGAAGCGTGCAGAACAGCAGGACAAATATAATGTTGAGGAGTTTCATTCTTCAGTCAAATATAAAAAAAAATGACGCTGTTAAAACGTCATTATATTGAGTCTGAATTTATTTAATGGTAACTTCATAAATCTTCGGCCAGTTTTTACCTGTAACCAACATATTGTCACCTTTGAAGGCAATTCCGTTCAGAACATCATCATTCCCGGTCGTGTGCTGTTTCGCAATTTCAGAAAAGTCAAATTTCCCTACCACTTCCCCGTTTGCAGGATCTATTTTAAGAATAATGGGCTTCTGCCATACATTTGCATAAATAAATCCTCGGTGGTATTCAAGTTCATTGAGTTGGTCGTACGCTGTAGAATTTCCGGCTACCGAAATATACCGCACCATTTTGGACGGATCGTTTACGTCCAGAAAGTAAATATTTTTTGTTCCGTCTGAAAGAATAAGATTTTTACCGTCATATGTTAGGCCCCATCCTTCACCGATAATATTGGGATATGCAAATTCATTAAGTAATTTCAAAGAACTTTTATCATATACAAAGCCTTTTTTGTTTTGCCAGGTGAGCTGATAAATTTTATCGCCCACAATCGTGCTTCCTTCTGAAAAAACATCCTGCGGCTGAAGGGTGGAAGCGATTGGAACTGTACTTCCGAGTGTATATTTTAAAATCTGAGAAGAGCCGTTCTGCCCGTCGGATTCATAAACGGTATTGCCTTCCAGCTGAAAACCCTGCACAAAGTTTTTCGGATTGTGTGGATATTCCTGCACCATCTCATAAGTGAGGTTTGCTTCTGGATTTTTTGCAAAAACATTGATTGTAGCGTCCTGAGTCAAGATTTCTCCGCTCTTTTTTTTGATGTTGAAGGTCACGGGATTGTCGCCGAGTGTGAAAAATTTTGGATCTACAACAAGTTCCGAAGTTTCTTTATCTCCAAAACTGATGGAAACGGATTCCGCATTTTCAGTTACTTCTTTCGGAAGGACTAGTGCATCACCAAAATGGTAACCTTTGCTTTCCATGGAAGTGTTGTATTCATTTAAAGAGTTGAGGATCTCTTTATCTTTGTTGCAGGAAGCTAAAAAAGTCAGAGCCAAAAGCCCGATCAGAAAAGATTTTTTCATCCGTTTTTTTTACAAAACTACAAATTAAGGCGCAATATTATCTCATAATACAAAATTTATCCGCAGTCTTGTATTTATCAAAAACGCACTCCAATAAAAACTGAACTTTCGCCGATTTGGAATTATGAATTTTAGCCGGCCAGCTAATTTACTTTGATTTTTCAATAAAATCCTTTAAACTTTCACCGATAATGGCATTCCAGCCGTTTGTAAAACTTTCCTTCTGAAAATCTTTCCCGAGATGGCTGAAATTCTCGAGGCCTTTATGGGTCAGTGTAAGGAGCGTGTCCGTTCCTTCCGGTTCCAGTTCCCATTTCACGATGCTTTTTTCTTTTGAAAATTCAGGATAAGACCAGGTGTGCTTGAACTTGCGCTGCGGGATCACTTCCAGAATTTCGCCGTGGTGGTGGTATTTGTTTGCGCCGCCGGGTTCATAAAAATTAAACTGGTTATGGAGGGCCAGTTCAAAATCCGGAATGTCAAAATACCATAATTTCATTTGGTCTCTGTCGGTTAAAGCTGTCCATACTTTTTCTAACGGTGCTTTAATCTTTTGTTTGATGACAACATTCTCGTGCATAATCAGGATTTTTAAGTGGAATAAAGTTAAGATTATTTTCACTTTTCTTCCAATTATTCCCTTTATTTTTTATCTTTTCCAAATATGTTTTAATTTGCCTGTTTTAAAGGAAATTCAACGCACGAACGTCAGACCTATCATCAACCCATTCAAATCCAGGATGAAAATTTTAAAAATAACAATGATCACATTAATTCTCATTACAGCGGTTCTCGTCGCGTTCACCTTTCTTTTTATGCAGCAGCCTCAATTCGGAAAGGCGCCGTCCGGAAAACGTCTGGAGCGAATCCTGAAATCACCGCATTATAAAGACGGGAAGTTCAACAATATAAATCCCACGCCACAACTCGCCGAAGATACCAGCATGCCTGAAGTGATGTTCCGTTTCCTGTTCGGAAAAAAGCAAAAACAAAGACCACAGGAGCGCTTCAACTTCATTAAAACCGAATTGAAACAGCTTGATGCGAAAGAAAATGCATATATCTGGATGGGCCATTCTAGCTATTTCATGCAGATCGACGGAAAAAAAATTCTGGTAGACCCGGTTTTCAGCGGTCATGCTTCTCCGCTGTCCTTCATCACCAAAGCATTTCCCGGAACCGACCTCTACACAGCGGATGATTTTCCCGAACTGGATTATCTGATTATTACCCATGATCACTGGGACCATCTGGATTATGAAACCGTAAAAAGACTGAAACCGAAAGTAAAACAGGTCATCACTGGCTTGGGAACAGCCGAACATCTGGAATACTGGAATTACGACCCGAAAAAAATCATCGAACTCGATTGGGGCGAAAATTCTGATTTGGGAAATGGTTTCAAGGTCTATTGCGAAACGGCAAGGCATTTTTCCGGACGTGGATTCAAACGCGATCAGGCGATTTGGGCTAGTTTTGTTTTCGAAACGCCGCAAAGGAAGATTTACATCGGTGGAGATTCGGGTTTTGATGATCATTGCGAAAAAATAGGCAACCGTCACGGCGGTTTTGATCTGGTAATTCTGGAAAACGGTCAGTATAACAAAGACTGGAAATACATCCACATGCTCCCGGAAGAATTTTTTACAGCTACGAAAAACCTTAAAGCCAAAAGAGTGATTGCCGTGCACAATTCCAAATTTGCATTGGCCTTACATCCTTGGAACGAACCTTTGGAAAAAATTTCTCAGTTGAATGAAAAGGAAAAACAGCGCCTCATCACCCCCAAAATCGGTGAAAAAACAAATTGGGAAGACGATGCAAAGCAATATGAAAAATGGTGGAGAACGTATAATTGAGGTGTGGATCCAGGGTCATCAATTCAGCAAAGCTTCCTTCCACAAAAATAGTTTTTGTATTTTTGAGAAAATCGAAAAAATGAGATTAAGCAAATTCGTCAGCATACTTTTTATTTTATGCGCTGTTTTTTTCAGCGCTCAGGATCTTTCCAAACTTCAGCCGCTGGATGCTGAACTGACTACAGTAAAATATCCTTTTCCGGTGCAGTTTCAAAACCTGAAAAGCCAGGGTCAGGATCTGAAAATGGCTTATATGGATGTGAAACCGCAAAAACCGAACGGCAAAACCATCGTTCTTCTTCATGGGAAAAATTTTAACGGGTATTATTTCGAACAGTTGGCTAAAGTCCTTCAGAAGGAAGGTTTTAGGGTGATTATTCCGGATCAGATCGGTTTCGGAAAATCTTCAAAACCCAAACAGTATCAGTTCAGTTTTCAGCAGCTGGCCGAAAACACAAAATCAATTCTGGATGGTCTGAAAATCGACCGGTTTATGATTCTCGGCCATTCCATGGGCGGAATGCTGGCCACCAAAATGGCAGTGATGTATCCTGAAAATGTAGAAAAGCTGGTTCTCGCCAATCCAATCGGACTCGAAGATTACCGTAAATTCTCACCTTATCAGAATATTGATAAACAGTATGCTTCGGAACTTAAAAACACCTACGATTCCTACAAAGCGTATCAGCTGAAATTTTATTACGACGGAAAATGGAAACCGGAATACGACAAATGGCTGAACCTTCTTGCTGGCTGGACAGTTTCTGAAGATTTCCCGATTACCGCCTGGAACGCTGCACTGACTTCAGATATGATTTACACACAGCCTGTTGTTGAGGATTTCGAAAAAATAGCAACCCCGACTCTGCTGATCATCGGAACGCGGGACCGAACCGCTATCGGAAAGGCAAATGCCCCGAAAGAAATGCAACCGCTCATGGGACTTTACCAAAATCTCGGAAAAGAGACCCACAAAAAAATTAAAAACTCAAAACTGGTGGAACTGGAAAATGTAGGGCATTCGCCGCATATTGAAGTCTTCGACCGATTCATTAAACCTTTACTGGCTTTTATAAATGAATAATCCTCATATAAGACTTCCTTTTCGGAAGTCTTTTTTATTTTCTTAAATTTACACCCATTAAAAACAAAGAATGAAAAACGCCTATATTATTGACGGAACACGCTCTGCTATTGGAAATTTCAAAGGCAGCCTAGCTGCTGTGAGAACGGATGATTTAATGGCTTCGGTAATAGAAAGTCTGATTAAAAAAAATCCCGACCTGCCTTTAGATAAAATTGATGATGTGATTATCGGATGTGCCAACCAGGCCGGAGAAGACAACCGGAATGTAGCAAGAATGGCACTGCTTCTGGCCGGACTTCCAACGAGTGTTCCGGGAGAAACGGTAAACCGGCTCTGTGCTTCGGGAATGAGTACTATTGCACAGGCGATGAGAGCCATCAAAGCCGGAGAAGGCGACCTTTTTATCGCAGGCGGCGTGGAAGGAATGTCGAGAGCACCTTTTGTAATTTCAAAGGCTGAAAACGGATTTGCAACCGACCAGAAAATGTTTGATTCCAGTTTCGGATGGCGTTTCATCAATCCGAAAATGGAAAAAATGTACGGCGTGGAAGCCATGGGAAAAACCGCAGAAAATTTAGCAGAAATCTATAAAATCACCCGTGAAGAACAGGATGCGTTTGCCCTGAATTCCCAGATGAAAGCGAAAAAAGCGCAGGAATCCGGGCGGTTGGCAGAAGAAATTTCAGAAATTGTTATTCCACAAAGAAAGGGAGATGCAGTGGTTATCAGTAAAGATGAATTTATTAAGCCGAATTCCAGTTTGGAAATTTTAGGCAAGCTGAAACCCGCATTTTTAAAGGAAAACGGAACCGTGACCGCCGGAAATGCTTCCGGGCTGAACGACGGTGCTGCTGCCGTTATTATCGCATCCGATGAAGCGGTGCAAAATTATGGACTGAAACCTTTGGCAAAGATCGTAAGTTCAGCCGTTGTGGGCGTGGAACCCGGAATCATGGGAATTGGCCCGGTTGAAGCCACGAAACTTGCTTTAAAAAGAGCCAATCTTACTCTGGAAGATATCGGAATCATTGAACTGAATGAAGCATTTGCCGCTCAGAGCATTGCATGTTTAAAGGAACTCGGTATTGCGAGTGACGATGAAAGGGTGAATGTGAACGGCGGCGCGATTGCATTGGGCCATCCGCTTGGAATGAGCGGAACACGAATCACCTATTCTGCAGCTTTGGAATTGAAAAAAACCGGTAAAAAGTACGCACTCGCAACGATGTGTATCGGAGTCGGACAGGGTTATGCGGTAATTCTGGAAAACCCGAATATTTAAAAAATCATTTAAATAAAAAACTGCTGAGAATTTCAGCAGTTTTTGTTTTATAAATTCACGCCGCCGGAAACCTCAATCCGTTGTCCGTTGATCCATTTGGAATCGTCGGTGCAGAGAAATGCGACTACAGAACCGATATCTTCGGGAAGCCCTACTCTGCCAAGCGCCGTGCTTTCAGAAATATGCCTGTTAATCTGCTCATTATCGCGGACGGCACCGCCGCCAAAATCTGTTTCAATAGCTCCCGGGGCTACGGTGTTCACGCGGATCTGGCGTTTTCCCAGTTCCAGCGCCCAATATTTTGTAATGGTAGTAATGGCAGCCTTCAGACCGGCATACACGGAGTAGCCAACCATCGAAAATCTCGTTAATCCGGTTCCGATATTCACGATTCCGCCACCGTCGTTCATGTAAGTCAACATTTTCTGGGTAAGAAAATACGGACTTTTCAGATGAATGTTCATCAGGGTGTCAAAAGTTTTTTCTTCGGTTTCCCCCAAAACAGTCGGCAGGCCAATTCCAGCATTGTTGATGAGAAAATCGATTTTACGGCCTTCAAATTTTTCGTTTAAGACTTTCTGAAGATTGCCAAAAAACTCTTCAAAACCGTCCTGATGATCAACACTCAACTGGAGGAAGGCTGATTTCTGTCCGAGTTTTACTATTTCCTGCGCCACTTCTTCCGCTTCATCTGCTTTGGAGTTGTAGGTAAAAATAATATCGAGTCCTTTTTTCGCAAGATTCAGCGCCATATCTTTTCCCAACCCGCGGCTGGCTCCTGTTACCAATGCTAATTTGTTCATTTTAATTGTTTTTTTGAAGATTTATCCCCATTTTTCCTTTGTTGATTTCAGTGATTCGGTGATGAGATTTTCAAGGACATCCAGATTCAGATCATCGAGTTTCTTGAAGTAAATACAGGCTTTTCCCATCTTTATTTTTCCTAAATTTTTGGTCAATTCTGTCTGCTTTTCGGAATCGGAGTTGATGACATACAGTGAAAATTCAGCTTTTCTGGGAGAAAAACCAATGGCGCACATATCGCCTTCGTGTCCGCTGTCGTACTTATAATGATAGGATCCGAACCCGATGATCGAGGGACCCCACATCGTGGCTTTTTCGCCTGAAAGCCTTTCCATCATCCCGACCAGTTTCAGGGAATCTTCAATTTTTTTGGGATCAGACTGACGGATGAACTCTTCAACCTGAATTTCGGTGGGTTTTGTCTTGTTTTCTGCCATGATTTTATTTTGAAATAAAGTTAAAAAAACTGCGGGAAATATCCCACAGTTTTTGTTTCTACCATTATAAAAATGGAATTTCTAAGATTCCAAGACAATTTTTTAGCCCTGATTGTAGTGGAAATCCTTTTTTCTGGGTTTGAGCCCGCCTGCGGCGGGCCCAAACCCAGAAAAAGATTGTAACGGAAAGCAGGACCGCAAGTCGGAGCAGGACAAACCGCCCTGCTTCTGAAATTATTCATGTTTCATCTGAGACGGATCATCATAATTCACCATCCAGTTGATGCCAAATTTATCCGTCCACATCCCAAAATATGCACCCCAAAATGTATCTGCAAGCGGCATGGTCACTTTTCCGCCTTCAGAAAGTTCATTGAAAAGCCTTTCTGCTTCTTCGCGGGAATCGGTATTGAGTGAAAGGGAAATATTATTTCCTGCAACAAAGTGAGAGGCCCATTCGCCGCCGGTGTCGCTGCCCATCAGAACGGTTTCCTGGGAAATCGGAAGGGACACGTGCATAATTTTGTTTTTCTCGCTTTCTGAAAGCTGTTTTCCGTCTTCTGAGGATGGCATATCACCAAAACGTCCGATATACGGGAATTCTCCGCCGAAAACCGATTTGTAGAAAGTGAAAGCTTCTTCGCAGTTGCCGTTAAATGTTAAGTACGCATTTACCTGTGCCATAATTTAGTTTTTTAATAGATTTTTTGTTATTTAATTCATGCCTATTTACGGCTTTTCTGATATTTTTTTAAGCTTCTGAAGGCCCAAAGTATAGTCTTTACCCACTGCATCATCCAGATTCATGAATAATTTCATGATGGTGAAAGGATACGGAATTTCACTTGTAAAACCCCAGGTGACTTTGCTTCCCGATGCTTCAGGAACCACTGTGATGTAGCCTTTTGCCTCGCTTTCGTAAGGAGTGAGGAATTTAAGATCTGCATCGATTCTTTTATTCTGATGGTCAATTGTGGAAAGAGTCTGACACCCGTTCCCTAAGTCTTTAACATTACTTTCCCAACATTCTTTCGCTCCAACCGTACCGTCAATTCCGGTAAAAGTTTTTCTGAGATTCGGGTCTTTTTCATTCCAAGGACTCCATTGGTCCATTGCTTTGAGGGAATTTACATTTCCCCACACTTTTTCAGCAGGCGCATTGATCGAAATTGATTTTTCGTACTTGCAGTCCCCGGAAATAAATGCTGCAACAATCAGCCAGATAGCAATAATGGCTGCTAAAACGATCAGGACAGTTTTTAAAATTTTCATGATTTAAATATTTAAAATTATATGCTAAATATGAAGTTCCATTTTAATATTGCACCGTTCGTAAGGCGTTTCCTCATCAACCGGAATTTCCCGGAAGCCGAATTTTTCATACATTTTCAGGGCAGGTTTTAAGCTGCGGTTCGAGAGTAAGATCAACTTCGCGCCGCCTAGTTTTCTGCCTTCTGCGATGCAATGCTCCATCAGAAGATTGCCGATTCCCATACCCTTAAATTCATCAGTAACGGCCATCTTTGCAAGTTCATAAACATCATGTTCCTTCAGTAAAGAAGCGGTGCCGACAATTCTGTTGCCTACTTTTGCAAAATAAATTTTTCCGCCTTTTTCCAGGATTTCAGATTCGGGATTTGAAAGCTGATGTTCATCAAAAGGTTCCACCACAAAATATTTCTGAAGCCATTCCACATTCAGATTTTTGAAATCTTCGCGGTACTTCGGATCAAAATCGATGATTTCTGGTTTCATTTTCAACGGTGCTGATCCAGCATGATTACATTTCCGTCCGGATCTTTCAACAGAATATGTTCCGGCCCGGTGGTAGCATCATCGGCTTCTTTGTCGAGTTTCAAACCATTTTCCTTGAGTATTTTCTGAATTTCGCGGACATCCTCGAACTCATCCAGATTTTTTGCATCCTGGCCCCAACCCGGGTTGAAGGTAAGGATATTGTCTTTAAACATTCCCTGAAACAAACCGATCACGGTACTTCCGTTCCTCAGGATCAGCCAGTTCTGTTCAATATTTCCGCCCATGGTTTCGAATCCTAAATTTTCATAAAATTCTTTTGAGGCATGAATGTCCTTTACATTCAGGCTTACTGAAAATGCTCCTAAATTCATAAATATCAGTTATAATTATTTTTCAATGCCAGTCTGTATCCCACTAAAACCAGTCCCCAGGATGCGATTCCGAGAATCCAGAACCAAATCGGGGAAGGAATAATTACCATCATATAAACGGAAATCAGTAGAAATACCGCTCCAATGATCAAGGCATAAATTTTCTTTCCGTCATTGGCGATCTTGGTGGAAACAAATCCGCCGGTAAATGCACCTGCTGCGTAAGCGAGGATGACAAAAAATATGGCCATAAACGGTGCCGATTCGGCATATTTTTTAAAGGTTTCCGGATCATTCGGATCTGCTCCTGAGGGTAACGGATACACATAATGTCCCAATTGCTCTACAAGACCCACCACCAACGCGGTGGCAACAAGCCCGGCCAAAACTGCGAGTATTTTTCTTACCATAATTATAGATTTTAAAGTTGTTTTGAGTTTAATGAGCGGTTATATACGAAAAGCTAAAGTGCTGTAAAAAAAATTGCTTTTTAATAAAGTTTAAACTCCAAACTGTTCCAAGTGGTGATTCAGGTGTTTTGCCAGCATATTGTTCCATTCCTGTGCGGTAAGTTTTCCGAATGAATGCGACATTTTTCCGTCGAATGATTCCCTTCCCAACTGTTGGGTTTTTTGGATAAAACCGATCAGTCGTTTCTTTTCTTCTTCAAAATTCCGGTTTCCTTTAATGATGAACATTGGGCCCGTTGGCAAACTGGGTTTGTATGGAATTTCGTTCACTGTTTTACTTTTCACAAAGTTCTTCAGCAAAAATCCTGCGATGAAACCAGGCTTCGGATGTTTTTCCGGTTCGTAGATGGTCTCATACGCTACATTCATGTGCGCCAAAACCTGATCAACGGTCATTTTTCCCCATTTTCTCTGGGTTTCCGGTGTCAGTTTGTTGATTCTATCGATGTAATTCTGAGCCTCTTTAGCGTCGAAAACGTTCTGCATGGTTAAAATTTTTAATGTGTAACAAATATAATATTTTTTCAATCCTTCTTCAAGAGATTTAACATGGAATTTTTAAACAAAAAAACCGTTTTCAAAAATATTGAAAACGGTTTTTTTTATGATGAAATGGAGACGTTTTATTCCCCAATTGTAACCCTTGTTCCTATCGTATGCGCGTTCATCTGCGGCGCGTAATAGTTCTGCAAAGTGGTAATTCCGTTGCTGAACGTTCCGGACGCGTTGCACACGTAATCATATTCAAAAACATATTTGCCTTTCGGGATGTACTGAATGTAAAAATTCGTGGAAGCATCTTTGGTGGACTGATAATAGCCCAAACCATTCTTCCATTCGTAACCGGAGATCACATTCAGTGGCTCGAATCCTGCTGCGCGCATATCTTTCAAATGGATAAATTCCATATTCCTGTCGGTGTTCAAGATCATCCGGACCGTGACTTTGTCGCCGACTTTGAGCGGAGTTGATGAAGATATTTTCAGCAGTTCCTCGCCATTCACGGTTTTTACTTTTTTATAAAGTTCTTTTGTGATCGAAATGTAAGATTCGGAGGATTTTATTTTGTCCAGATCTTCATAGTATTGCCAGAAGAGTCCGCCCTGCACAATGCCAGGACCAGGTTTCGTAACCGTGACGGTTCCTAAATTCCGGTCGATCTCATCATTTTTAACGGAAGTCTTCACATACCCTGTTGCTTTTGTGTCCTGGTTTACAAGTTCTTTTCCGCCCCAGACAATTGTTGCTTTATCGCTGTCTGCGGTGGTCCATGATTTTCCGGAATTCAGGATTGTAAAGATCACTTCCGCCGTTCCGCGCGAACTTCCCCAGGAATTGACTTCTTTCTGTGTGATGAGCCAGATTTTCATTTCTTCAATAAAATTTGTGTCATTCGGCGTGAGTTTATTGAATGCTTCCAACGCGCCTGCGTGATTGACTGTTTTTGAAGAATACCATCCCCAGTCGTTCAGGTTCTGTTTCCAGTAAACACCCTGAGTTTCAGTATCGGTGGAGGTTTCTTTCAGATATGTCAGCAGTTTTTTGGAAAGGGTCGTGAGTTTGTAAGTATCGAAAAGCAATGCGGCGCGGTGCAAGCCAAAGAAAGTAAAATCTTTGATCTCTGCTTTCGGCGCTTTCTGGATAACCAAAGTCTTCAGCTGTGAACCTTTTCCTTTCAGCGGATACTGATTTTCCCAATAGTAGCGCGTATCCAGATAATCCAAAACGTAATTATTCCACACCTTTTCCGTCTTCACTTCCCAGTATTTATGAACTTCATTATCCACATAATTCACCAATTTTGAAACCATTTCTTTCTGTTCAGAAGACTGATAATCCACGGTATTTCCTTTCAGCCACTCATTGATTTTTCCAAGATTTTTGAGGATATACAGTGAAGAATAATACGAACTCGGATACCCTTGATACCACGAGAATCCACCGTCAGGATTCTGCAGTTTCTGCAGTTCGCTCCAATCGGATTGAAGTGAATTCCGCATGGTATTCGCATCAAACAGTCTTGCCAGCTTTTCCATCTGTTCTGTTTCATTTTTGCTGTCCAAAACCCAAGGCGTTTCTTCGAGTAAAAGCTGTTTCAGCTCCTGATTTTTTTCAAGGTTGGAAGTCAGTAAACCTTTGCTTTGATATTCTTCGAAAACTGTTTTCAGTTTCGGGTTCGCCTTAAAGATTTCGGACGCCAGAACATCCGCAAACCATTTATTGAAGACTACATCAGCAGAATTGTTCTGATCGTTTTTCAGGCTTGGCAATGCAAACATGATTTCCCAGATTGGATTCGTTGTGAGTTCCAGAGTATTGGCAACATTTGTCGCAGTTGCGGACGTGTTTTTCGCTAAATTTTCCAGAACGAAAGTTTTTGTCTGACCTTCTTTCACGAAAATCGGAACCGCATCGGTTACGAGCATTCTGTTCGGCAATACCGCGATGGCTTTTTGCTCACCATCAGAAAAACTGCCGGCTTTTGCAACGACTTTAATAATGATCGAGGAGACATCATTCGGTACTTTCAGTTTCCAGTTCACGACGGAATTTCCGTTTTCTGCAAGCGTGAATGATTTCTGCATTTCACTTACACTGAATTTTGCTGAAATATCTTCATTCGTAAAGGCATCAAGAATTTGGAGCATCGCAGAACCGTTAAGTTGCTGAGCCGTTAAGTTGCTGAGTTTCGACTGCAGGTTCAATTCATCACCTTCGCGCAGAAATCTCGGATAATTTGGTGTAACGGAAAATTCTTTCTGCGTTACGACTTCTTTTTCCAATGTTGCCGCTCTTGCATCTTTCGTATGCGCCAGGAACATGAGTTTCCACTGGGTTAAAGCTTCAGGTGAAGTAAATTCAAAGGTTACGTTTCCGTCTTTGTCCGTCAATAAATTTGGATAGAAAAACGCGGTTTCGTTTAGGTTTTGGCGGACAGGGATTTTTTCTAAATCTTCTTTTTTCTTATCATAACCTAATACTACTACCTCTTCAATATTTGCACTTTGTAAACTGTCTGTCATTTCCATTTTTGCAGATGACGATTTCCTTACCGACATTTCAACTTCTGAAGCAGTCACCATTCTAGGCTTTGGACAACCATTATACTGGTACAAACCAGGAACGGTTGGACAGGCATCCTCATAATCTGCAACTCCATCTCCATCATTGTCTGGCGCATTTGGATCTACAATCCGATACCTCTCCACTAAATTCTGAAAAAAACGACCATCTTTCCAATTAAAGTCAGGAATTTTGATGTCTTTCTCATTCAGATATGCAACGCGTTTGTTGTAATATTCCTGCTCCAGATCTTCACTGATGCCATAAGAATTCATCATGAAAAACTTCTGATACAGCTGCTGCCAAGTATACGTGTTCACCGCAAACTGATCCAAAGACATGTCGTACATATTGGCCAGAACTTCGGCGTTTACTTTTTCTTTGTCCTCTCCTAAAATCTTAACCGTCCATTTTTCTTTCGAGTTCGGCTGCAGTTTGTCTCGGAAGGTTACCGTTTCAATTCTTAAAGGTTTTTTATCGGATATAATTCTCACATTTACATTTTCTGTTTTCACATCGTTGAAGGCCACAATCTGAAACTGGACATTGATCTGGTCGATGCTTTCATCTTTCGGCAAGGCAAGTTCATATTCCAGAACGCCGTTTTTAATGCTTTTCTGCTCGGTCGTTGTTTCGCCGTTGCCGTTCTGGACATAAATATTGACCAACGCGTTCGGAATGGCGGAATAAACATAGATTTTTGCTCTCTCCGATCTTTTATATTCCATTTTAGGCTGAATGACTTTCAGGAAAGGCTTCTGCGTATCCACAAGAAATCTTTTGTCGAAAACTTCGAATGTTTCTTCCGTTTTAATCGTGTCTTTTCCTTCGATATTGTAGAGTTCCAATTTGTATTTTCCGGCGGTGAGTTTTCCCAGATCAAGAGATTCTTCATTGCGCTCCGCTCCATTCAGAATGACAGATTGCACTTTGTTTTCTTTTTCTTTTTTATCGAAATAATCGTGTGGGAATTTGGCAACGAATTCCTGTTTAGAGAGCTTTGGAAGGTCCTGAATTTCCTGCTCAAAATTGCTTCGGAAAATCCTTTCTTCAGGAACGAGTTTCGAAAGTTTTACTAGGTAGGATTTCTTCAGGTTCTGGTCGTTGTAGTTTTTGGTTTCGACTTTGATTTTGATGTTTTCATCGGTGAAAGTATCTTTCACCTTATCCGCTTTGATGTAATGTGAAACCGAAGCGACCTTCACATTCGTGGTTTCCGACTGGGTTTCCCCGTTGATATCGGTTACCGAAGCATTGATTTCATAATTATCGACCTGAACGCCATCGATTGTTTCATCCTGTTTAAGTTCCACTTTTATGGTAAATTCACCTTTACCATTGGTTTTCACATCGCCAAGAATCGAGTTTTCATTGTCGTTTCCGCGCGGATACCAGGAAAAGTACATCCAGCGGATATTGCGTTTTTTGATTTCATAATTGACGGTCGCATTGCTGAGCGGAACTCCTGAAAACATCATGGCCTTTCCTTTGATTTCAAGTATTTGCCCGTATTTGTATTCGCCTTTTACCGGTTCGAAAGTCACTTCGAATTTTGGACGTTTGTATTCTTCGACCTGGAAGGATTTATAGCTATCTATACCCGCTTCTTCGATTCGTACAGAAAAATTTCCATTTAATTTCCCCTGCGGCAAAATAAAATTTCCACTGAAACTTCCAAACTCATTCGTTGTAAAAGTTTGGGAAGAAATCTCTTGACCGTTTGTATCATACAGGATGATTTCTTGTTCATCTTTTATCAACAATTTTTCGTTTCCTGAATCTAATTGTGTTGAGATTACCTTAAAATAAACCATCTGACCAGGTCTATAGATCGCCCTATCAAGAAAAATTTGAGATTGTTTAGCGAAATCATTTCTTGGTTGCTCGTAGTAATTGTTTCCATACACCTGAATCAGGTTAAAATCATTCGTTTTTGGCTGCTGAACGAGGTAATAGCGGTAGTATTCTTTATCCGTAGAAGCAGGAAATTTAAAGTTTGCAGAAGCGTCAGTAGTTAACGGAAAATTATTCACGGTAGTTCCGCGTGAATATTCAAAGATCTTTAACCCTTCATTGGAAATGGATTTTCCGTTCTCACGGTTCACGAGCTTCAGTTGGTTTTCAATGGATTTTCGTTCGTCTTTTTTACTGTAAATCAGCCGCGACTGGGTTGCAATAAAATAGAAATGCTGCTGAACGGCATTTTCTACCACATATTCCACCATATAAATTCCGGATGGAAGCGGTTTTACTTCCAGCGAAGTCTTGTGGATTTTATAATCCTTTAAATCCTGAATTTCAAATGCTTCTTTCCGTACCAGTGTTTTCTTCACTGCCAAAAAAGTGTTCTTATCGTAGGAATTGGAAACGTATTTCAGGAAATTCTGAACATCGTCTTTCACTTCATAAATATTCAGAGAAAACTGCCGCACATTTTTCGCCTCCGCAACCAGATGAACCGGCAGATTCGCCTGGGTGTGACTTTCGAATTTAATCACCAAAGCGGGGCTTACAATCTGGTTTTCTCTGTTTTTAATATGATCTAAAAACTTCGATTTTGGATATTGTTTTGTAGCGGTTTCAGCCAGGGAAAGTGCTTCGGTAAATTTCTGTTCAGCCGAAAGTAAATCCATCATTTCAGCCATGATGAATACTTTGTAATCGCCCTCGGTGTTTGAATTCACAAGGTTCTGAAGCTGGGCAAAACGGTCTTTACAGTTCGAAAAAGTACAGGTATAACTCAGCTTCTGGTGCTGGAAATACAGTTTTGAATTTCCGCTGTTTTTAGTAATCAGTTCATCATAAATATTTACGATTTCCGGGTCGTTTGTTTTGAGTTCGTTTGGCGTAAACAATCCGTTATTTTTGAGGAATTCTATATGGTTTACTGCATTCCAGTCGAATAAAGTCGGGATATATCCCAAATCTTCGGTTTCTTCAAACACATCCTTGTATTTTGATAGCTGAATCTTCTGCAAATCTCCTTTTTTAGCTTCTAGATCCGCAAAATGTTTAGTCAGATAATTTTTAAAATCGAGTTTGCTCCAGGTTTCAATCTGCGCAAAATCCTGATTGTTGATGTTCGTTCGCCGGTTGATTTCCCATGCGTTCTGATCATAATAATCAATGAAGAATTTGCCGAGCAGCACGTCGTAAAGAAGTTTCTGTTCACCCTTCAAATTGCTTCCTACTGTCGACAGTTTTTTAAAAAAAAGGCTCGAAGCATTATTGTCGCCATCATCGCGCGTTTGGTTCACAATGCTGAATTCGGCTTTCAGAGAACGGATCAGCTGATTTGCGTTGTCTTCCTTCATGGCACGTTCCTGAATTTCCAGAATAATCGGCAGATTGGATTTATACAACCCTTTCTGATAATTATCCGCGACTTTTTTCCACTGGTCGTCGTAATATTTCTGTCCAAAAAGCTGAGAAAACACTGCAAAGAGTAGAAAAACGGCAAAAATTCCTTTAAAATTTTTCATAAAAGTTGATGATGGTTCATTGATAGGATGGCAAAACGATTTATTGGTTAAATTTGCACGAATGCAGAGCCTAAATTTACTAAAAAAATATGTGATCAGCAGCCAGCTGTTTGTCTCGTTAATGGGGACCCTTTTTGCCGTATTCTTCATGCTGGAACAACACCTGTTCCGACTTCCGACAGTGGTTTTAATTTTCATCACTTTTTTCAGCGGCTATCTGTACACGAAATACCAAAGACATCGGTTTTTCAAAAAAATACTGATTTTTAATGTGGTTTGCGGCTTCTGTTCTGCTGTAATCATTTACCTCAACCATAACGAAATCCGGCTTCTGAAATGGCTTGTGATTGTAACACTGGGATTGCTTTATAATTCAGTCTTTTTGGAAAATTACATCCGTAAAGTCCCCCTTTTGAAGATTTTTTATGTTGGACTGACCTGGGCTTTGATCAATTCCTGGCTTATTTTACCCGCTTTCCATCCGGAGATTTTCCTTATCAGTCTGCTTTTTGTCACAGCATTGGTCCTTCCTTTCGATATACGCGACATGAATGACGATGATATCGTAACCTTTCCGAAATTAATCGGCGTTCAAAACACCAAATACCTGGCGTATCTGATGGTTTTTTCAGCCTGCGTTTTATCCATATTCTTTCTTAAACCTGAATTTGCCGCCGCGTTTTTCTGTACATCAGTCATTACATTCATCCTCATCTTTTTTTCAGAGAATTCCAACCGCGATTCTTATTTCTCTTTCTGGGTAGAAATGTGTTCGGGGCTTCCGTTTTTATTTCTCCTTTTATTGAAGTATTTTTGACAGATGGTTATCCAAAAACTTTCGCTGCTGAATTTCAAGAATCACCGGGAAAAATCCTTTGAATTTTCACCGCAGATAAACTGTTTCGTAGGGAACAACGGCGCCGGGAAAACCAATGTCCTGGATGGCCTTCACTACCTTTCCGTCGCAAAAAGCTTTCTGGGAAATACCGACCTGAATAACATTCGTGCTTCTGCAGATGGTGTGTCGGAAGATTTTTTCACGGTTGAAGGTCAGATCTTTGACGGGGAAAAGGAAAACATCATCAAGGTTCAGATGCCGAAAGATGCCAAAAAGATCATTAAAAAAAACGACAAACCTTACGAAAGAATTGCTGACCATATCGGATTTCTGCCAAGCGTGATCATTTCGCCATACGATTCCAATCTGATTTCCGATTCCGGGGAAAGCCGACGGAGGTTTCTGGACGCCATGATTTCCCAGACAGATTCCGAATATCTTTTCAACCTGATCCAGTACCAAAAAACCGTTCAGCAAAGGAACGCCCTGCTGAAGAGTTTTGCAAAAAACCGGTATTTTGATGCCGGGAATCTTGAAATTTACAATGAACCGCTTATCAAATTCGGGACGGCTATTTTCAGGAAAAGACTGGAATTTCTGGATGCCATTCTGCCACTGATTCAAAACTATTATGAGATCATTTCGAACGGAAATGAAGAGGTATCGGTCATTTATCATTCCGATTTAAAAGAAAATTCCTTCGGACAGCTTCTGGAAGAAAATCTGGAAAAAGACCGCATGCTTACTTATACTTCAAAAGGCATTCATAAAGACGACCTGATTTTTGAAATGAACGGCAGTTCCCTGAAAAGAACCGGCAGCCAGGGTCAGCAGAAATCATTTCTGATTGCACTTAAACTTTCCCAGATGAACAGAATCAAGGAACTCACCGGCAAAACGCCCGTTCTTTTACTCGATGATATTTTTGATAAACTCGATGACACGAGGGTTTCCCAACTGATTGAGCTCGTGAACCGTGAACATTTCGGACAGATCTTTATTACCGACACAAACAAGGAAAGAACGGAAAGTGTGGTGAGGAAAATTAATGAGGAGTCGAGAATTTTTGAGATTTAGCCATGAAAAAGAAACGAGAATACCAAAGTTCCGAACTCGTGAAATCCTTCGCCAGAATCTACGGCTTTGAGGACAAACTGCTGGCTTTTGAAGTAAAAGATTTCCTGAATGAATATCTGAATGATGCGCTTTTCAGTGAGATCGAATCAGTGAACCTGAACAAGAAGATTTTAGAAATCCGGATAAAATCTCCCTTGCTTAAAAACGATTTCAGAATGAGGAAGACCTTTTTTCTGACCAAATTCCAGGAGAAATTCGGCGCAGAGCATTTTACCGATCTTCAGATTTTGTAGCCACCGTATTTTCCACCATTTCCTTAGCACTGATGTCAAGTTCCTTAGACTGTATCGGAACAAAAAACCGAAGCGGATTTTTCATAAAATACCTGAAAATTTCTATATAAATTTCTCTCACTTCCCCCAGATTCACTTTTCTGGAGCGGAACGCCAACACCATTGAAAGACCGAAGCTCACCGCGAAATTAAAGAAACCAATAATGAAAACGGTGATAACGGGAACCCAGAAAGAATAGGCATCCACAGCAAAATCTTTTCCGTAAAATCCTAGTGCAACATTGCCCGCCGCAAAAGTAATGTGGCGGATATCCAGATCGAGTCCTAAAAAAATTCCGATGGGTCCCGTAGCGCCCAGAAAAATTCCGAACCAGAAATTCGATACAATTCCCGCCCAGTTTTTCGAATAGTAATTTGACGCCGATTTTGCAATTTTTGGTCCTAACAGCTGATTGATAAAAGGATTTTTGGCAATCCGTTTCGGAATCTGGTAAAAAACCGAATTATTCCCGACATTCCCGGATATGATCCCCGAAATAAAAAGGAAAAAACCAGCAATACAGGCATGAAATATGGCTTTGGAGTGGAACGGATCATGGTCATTTAGAAGTTTTGTGGCTTTTTCGGCGGCAAAATTCTGCTGGAAAAGCACATCCAGCCCATAAATAATGGCCAAGGCCACCGGAAAAGACCAGGCGACATTTCCGATAAACGCAATGAACTGGGATCTGAACAGTTTCGAAACCAGATGGGCAAAATCAACGTAATTTTTACGCGTATTCTGGCCTTCAGAAAGCACTTTTGCCATTGTAGCGGCTGTCATTGCCGGCTGTTTTGTCGCGAGCGTGAAGTTCATCAGATAAATCATGATGAAACCCATCGCGTAGTTAAAGGAATACAGAACCGCGTGCGAAAAATCGCTGCCGGGAATGCTTCCGTAAAAAAGTTTCAAAACCACGAGCGCTCCAACAATTACTCCGCCGCCACTAGCCTTCCAGAACATGCTGTTGTAATCCTTGAACGACGAAGTGATGTAATGCGTTCCTGTTTCCGCTGTGTGGTTCGTGATCAGGTGCGACATCAGTCGTGTACTGTCGTTCACGAGTTCAGAAATATTGTTTTTGTGCGATTTATACTCCAGAATATTGAAAACCAGCTGTTTTGATTTCGCCGGAATTTCGTCATCAGAATCCACCACCAAGAGGCTGACAATATCCGAAATTCGGTTGAGCTGCTGTCTTATTTTGAGCAGGGACTGGTTGATTTTCCCGGAAATACCATATTTAGAAGAGTTCTTAAACGCAACATTTACGAATTCCTGGCACTGATCCAGATAAATTTTAATCTGTTTGAAATGTACATTTTTGGTATCGAGGAGAAAATCAGGATTCTTCTTGTGTCCTTTGGTAAGGATATCCATTTCGTCCTGAAGTGCTAAGAACGGGTTATCGAAATTTTTATATTCCGGTGCCATGTTCACCACTTCCACATCCAGTGCATTCCCAATGACGCGCCACGCCAAAATGTTCATGGAAAAAAACAGTTCATTTCTGATATGTCGACCGGCGATCATACGGCTGATTCCCAGCAAAGCGAACAGTTCATCGAGTTCTTCCTCCGGAATGCTCTTCAGGTATTTAAGATCACCTGTAATTCTTACGAGGATATAATCCACCAGATGCCAAACGGTATTCTCGTTTTCCACCGGCGGAAGGAATTTGTTCAGGAGTCTTTTACGAAGCTCAGGGAAAAAGCCGTTTTCGGAAAGGATATTGGCTTCGGTCAGGGAAAGATTGATGGATCTGCCTTCAAATATATTGCGGAGGTAGTACGCAAAATTTTGTGTAATTTCTTCATTTTCACGGAAATAATCCAGTACTGCACTAAACTCTTCACTCTTTACAGATTGAAAAATTTCACTGAGCGGGTCCAAAGATTTGGTTTCGTTCTGAAAACTGAAATACTTTTTCAGAACAAATTTAAAATCCTCTTTATTTCTACTGAAAACTGCCATAAATTGAGGGCAAAGATAGTTTATTTAAGGCTTACGTTATTCATCTGGCGGAGAATCCAGTTGTGGCGGCTTCTCAGATATTTTGAAGGATTGTTCGGATCATATTTGCTCGGATTTGGGAGGATTGCTGCAATCCAGGCGGCCTCACTTTTGGTCAAATCCTTAGAATGTTTTCCGAAATAATATTCCGATGCGGCTTCAACTCCAAAAACCCCTCTTCCCATTTCAATGGAATTCAGGTACCGTTCCAGAATGATGTCTTTGCTCCAGACCAGTTCAATAATAAAGGTATAAACAGCTTCCAGCCCTTTTCTGATCCAGCTTCTGCCCTGCCAGAGAAACACGTTTTTGGCAGTCTGCTGGGAAATGGTGCTTCCGCCTTTCAGTTTTTTTCCTTTTTCGTTGTTTTTATAAGCCTTCTGGATCGCCTGATAATCGAATCCGTTGTGCTGAAAGAATTTCTGGTCTTCGGCAGCGATCACGGCTTTTTTTACCTGACTTCCCATTTCATCGTAGGACACATAATCCCTTTTCAGTTTACCGTATTCGAGCAGTCCGCCGATCTGGGTAATCGTGATGGGCGGATTGAAGAAAATTCCCCATATGATAAAAAGAATGTTTGCCAGGATCAGGACGGAGACTGTTTTTTTGATTTTTTTCCACATAATACGCGATAATACTTCTGCAAAAATAGAAATATTAATTATTTAAGCGCGCTCATATAGGTTAATTGGTCCCTTTTCAGAAGTTCGGGATGAAAAATTTTGATGTAATCCTTCAGAACTAGGTCGGCGCGCACCACTCCACTTTCGAAAAAATCGTTACTGCTGCCTTTTTCCTTTGCACTGACCCCATAAATTCCACCATGGTTGTAGACGTTCATGTTGGCATAATTCGGGTTGATCTGCAGCAGTTCTTTTTTACTTTGATGGTTACCGACATTCACCCAATATTCAGCATCCCGGGACTTCGAAAAAACTTCCTCGAAACTCATCGGCACCGCTTTGGAATCCGTGTTATCTGAATTGATGTAACTTCCATTAGCATCGGCGATAAAGTGCGCCAGATTTGTTCTGCCACCCGGCAAGAACCACTGATTTCCATACATTTCATTGGCCAGAACCACAGGCTTTTCTTTGGAAGTAAGCGCCAGCTTCTTTAAGGATTTGTAATTTTTTTCGATTTCCGCGTATTTTTCAGCAGCCAAATCAGCAGCCCCAAGCAGTTTTCCAAATACCAACAGGTACTTTGATTTTTCGAGAGGATCCTGCTCCAGATACTCATCCAGAAAAATAATCCGGATGCCGTTTTTCCTGATCAAATCATAGGTGTTCTCAAAGCTCGCAATATAATTCGTAAAGACCGCATCGGGCTTCAGTGCGATGATCTTTTCCACGTCGTATTTCTGTTCATTCCCGATGTTCTGAATTTTTCCGGTATTGATCAGGTCATGGATTTTTGATGAGAAAATATATTCCGGACTTGAAACTCCAATAATCTTCTGTTCCTCATGCAGCTCGGAAACATACCCGATCAGGCTTGCATTCAGCATCATGACCCTTTTAAAAGGCAGTTCGGAATGTTTGATTTTATACGTAAACTTTCCTGACTTGAGTTCCAAAAAATTTTCGGAGTCCTTCATCTGAACATTTTCAGAAATCATCTGCCAGTCCCGGGAATTGACCTTTGTCTTTTTTTCACAGCAAATGAGCATCAAAACGGCAATGATTGCTAAAATTTTCGGTTTCATCTTTCAAAGAAAACAAAAAAGTCCTATATTTGCAAACCGAAAAACGGCCTCGTGGCGCAACTGAATAGCGCATCTGATTACGGCTCAGAAGGTTACAGGTTTGAATCCTGTCGAGGTCACAAGACCGACATTTGAAGATTTTACTCTCTTATGTCGGTTTTTTTTATTTTCTAAACCGTTGTTATACTGGTAGATACATTGGGCAACAATGTTCATTTTAAGTGTTTGAAAACTTTTTCCATCAAATTCGACTTTTTTAGGAAATATCAAACACCCTATTGTCCTTTTTGTGTGTAGATCGCCCATTTTGTAAAGGTTTGAAAGATTTTCCATCGAATCTAGTGCATTTTCAATTTTTGTTTTGATATCAAGTTCTTTACTCTCAGATACGATATGTTGCAGATCTAATTCAAGTTTTTCGATCTGTGATCTTGTCGCTTTTTTGACCTCTTTATAATCTTCCTCATCCAATTTATCTTCAAGATATTTGTCTCTTGCATTGGCAACTTTTTCATTAAGCAAACTGATCTCTTTTGAAATAGACTTTCGTCTCTCCTCAATGTCGTAAGTGAAAAGCTTGTAGTTATCTAAAAGTATGCTGTGCAGTAGATCTTTAATTATTGGGTTGTAATTCAGCTTAGAAATTTCCAATTCAAAAAGTTCGTTTAATTTATCAGAGTCAAACCTAAACCCACATTTGTAGTGGCAATGGTAATAATAATAGGTTTTTGATTTTCCTTTGGCGCCGCTTGCTGTTAGATTTTTACCGCATTTAGGACATGTAAGAAGACCTCGAAGCGGAAAACGCTCATTACCCAAAACTCTGCCGCCAGGTCCTTCGGTTCTCTTCTTTTTATCCATTACCTGCTGTACTTGGTAAAAAAGTTTTGTAGTGATCAACGCTTCATGTTTGCCTTCCATGTAGTATGCTTCTTCCTGTTTATAGTCCTCAATATATATTTTTCCACAATAGACAGGGTTCCTCATGGCTCTGGCAAAAGCACTTCTTGACATCGTCAGACCTTCCCTTTTATTCATTTGAAGCCTTACATGATCGGCCGGAATATGGCCTTTGGCAACTTCATTAAAAGCAAAAATTATATTTGAAGCTTCCGGCTCTTTTAAAGCAATATACTTCTGTCCATCTTCCTGGCTTCTGTTAATATAACCATATGGAGCAATTCCCATTAGACGTCCCTCTTTTTTTGCTCTTCTCATACCATGAAAGGTATTTAACGCCCTTCTGTCATTTTCGACTTCAGGCGTGGACAGATAAATGGCCAGCATTAACTTATTTTCAGGTACAGACATATCCAAAGGCTGTTCGATGGCTTGCGGAAGAATATGATTTTTTTGCAGCAGACTGATCATCTGATAGGCATCGCCTGTATTGCGACTGAACCGGTCCCATTTAGTAAACAGAACTAAACTGCTTTTATGACTCCTTTTTTTTATTTCAATGAGATATTTTTTCCACTCCGGACGTTCAAAACTTTTCGCTGAATGGTCTTCAAAGATTACCCTGTTTACAGATATATTATTGTTTGCGCAATATCTTCGTAATCTTTCGTTCTGATCTCTTTGGGAATAACCTTTCTCCGCCTGCTCATCAGTGGAGACCCGAATGTATAAATCTGCTATAATCATAGTATTGATGATTTCGTTAAAAAATTAAAACCGACAGCATAAGAAAATTGTCGTGGAAGAAATTCATCATTCTAATATGATGCTAAAATATGAATAATCAACTTGGTGTGAAAAATTCTTTGAGTGTAAGTTGGACTATGATGTATAAAATTTGCATAATCTCTTCGGACTCCTCTTCATTAATATCGTAACCAGTCTTTTTCAATATAGCAAAAGCCTTTTCGGGCGGAATCTTCTTTAATTCGATGGACGGAATATATCGATTGATATCTACCGGTGATTTGGGTTGTTTTTTTACTTTATCATTCTTCATAATAATCTCTTTGAGAATCTTAATCTCAGCAATTGTAAGTTAAAAGGTGGGTTAATAAAAGTTTGAAAATGTCTTTAAAGGACATTAATTGGCATTGTAAACAATCAATATCAAGAAGAATTCAGAATACAAGTAAAAATTTGTGAAATTCAATATCAGTTTATGTGCTTATTGAGTCAACACCTTCTGCTGAACCATTGATCAAGTTGATTTCATTTTAGACCAAAGTTTTGAGCCCTTACTTGCTTTTCTTACTCCTAATTCAGAAACCTTCCTTGAACCAACCACAGCTATACGTCTTCAATTTTCCAATAACCAAAAGTGGCTTTTAAAAAATAGCGCTTTGGGACTATTTTCTCTCTGTAGAGCTATTACAACTCAATATAGAACTAATATTTCTCATAATAAACCGGTAAAAAGGCAGCTAAGGTAGACGTCCAGCCCCATCATTCCCAGCAAAAGACTACGGCATAAACGGTTTCCTCCCTGAAGGTACCCTCCAATTATTCCGTTTCCTTTGGCTTTCCGCATTGTCCGCCTTGATTATCTGCTTTCTTTTTTCCGGTTTTTCTTTTGAAAAATATTCAGCGAAGCCTGAAAGGCTTTAAAGGGATGGGTCGGAGAAGAGATGGTGAAATAATTATAATGTACAATCTTTAAAAATCAACGGTTATGAAAATTATCGGAAGACTGACAGGGGATGCGGAAGTACGCAACTTGCCAAATGAAAAAAAACAGTCCATTTCCCAATTACTACGAAGGGCAATTATCGCAACAAACAAGGCGAACGAATCGGATAGACATCCTATTCTAAAAAAATTAACAATTAAAATATTAGCATCATGGCACACAATTTAAATTTCAACAACAGAACAGGAAAATATTCATTTTTTAGTGTAAAGGAAAAAGCATGGCACAACTTGGGACAGGTCGTACAGGAATACCCGACAAGCGAAGAAGCAATAAAATTTGCAGGACTTGATTACGAAGTGGAAAAATCCGCATTATTTACCAAAGGTTCCGGAATCATTGAAAACAAAGACGGTTTAATTATTACAGACTCAGAATTGGAAGTACCTGATTATTTCGCCAATATCCGAACTGATAATAATATCGTCTTAGGTGTCGTAGGAAAGGACTATCAAATTATTCAAAACCGTGAAGCCTTTTCATTTTTTGATTCTATTGTAGGCAGTGGAAATGGCATCTTATACGAGACCGCAGGCGCTTTAGGAAATGGGGAACGAATCTTTATTACGGCAAAACTGCCTGATTACATCCGTGTAGGTAATGGTGATGACATCACCGAAAAATACATTTTTCTGACCACCTCCCACGATGGCAGCGGAAGCATTACAGCAGCATTTACACCTGTGAGAATCGTCTGTCAGAACACGCTAAATGCATCATTGAAAAACATGAGTAATGTTGTTAGAATCAGACATACGGCAGGTGCTAAACAACGTTTGGAAAACGCTCATAAAGTCATGGGACTGGCTAATAATCTGAGTATAGAATTGGAAGCCAGGTTTAACCACTGGGCAAAGATCAATGTGACTGATATCGAAGTGAAAAAACTGATTCAGTTATCACTTTGCCCAAATAAAGAAACACTGAAACAGCTACAGAAGGGAAATACAGATGATCTTTCCACAGTGTTTAAAAATACCGTTGAAGATGCATTTGCATATGCAATGATCAGCGAAAACCAACAAATGGAAACGACGAAAGGAACTTTATTTGGAGCCTACAATGCCGTATCCGGTTATTTTCAAAATGTCAGAAGCTATAAAAACAATGAAGCCAAATTACAGTCCATTGTTCTAGGCGGGACTGCTCAACTTAAGTCTCAAAAAGCCTTTGAACTTTGCACCTCATTTGAAAAAACAGGTCTTGACGCTTTCAGTCTGAATTAATAAAGGCAACCGCATTAGTGCGGCTGCCTTACTTGAAGATTACAGTCCTATAACACCTAGATTAATTATTACTAAATCCGCAACATTATCAATTTTAATTTAAATACGGGAAATTCAAGTCTCTGCCGTATATAGAGCAACCATTATGAAATTTAATATCGTCAATGAAATAAAATTAAGCTACACCAGAAGAGGAAATTCTGAACTGGTAATATCAAAGTCAATCGACGCGTTCAACATTTTTTTCGAGCATTTTGATTCTTCAGAGATAGACTACCGCGAATCTTTCTATGCCTTGTATCTAAATCAGGCTCATAAGGTTTTAGGTATTAGAAAAATTTCCGAATGCGGAATCAGTTCTGCACTGGTTGATGTAAGAATTATTCTGCAGGCTGCATTATTGTGCAATGCATCCGCCGTGATCATTGCACACAATCATCCTTCAGGCAATCTGAAACCCTCTGATGAAGATCTGAAATTAACAGCAAAGGTCAAAGCCGCCTCCAAACTTTTGGATATCTCTTTATTAGATCATTGCATCATTACATCATCCGCTTATCTTTCCTTTGCGGATGAAGGCCTATTGAATTAAAAAACAGAAATGAGGACAGCAGAATATGCAGTCCTCATTTTTAAAATTTCGGGCGAAAAGACAATTCCTCCCGACGGTCGGAAACGTCCTTTCGCAGATTAAAATGATACAACTCCTATGATCATCCTGGCTTCAGCCTTCTGCATCATAAAAGTTGTGAGTTACTGCATATTTAATATTAAATTAAACAGATATTCTGAAAATTGCTCTGTCATTACACGTCTTTGTCCCGTCAGAAAACAAACGGGTATTCCTAAGGCGCATTTTCAAATTCAAATTCCACCTTTCTTTCATTGCCCAAATTATCTTTGATCCAAATGGTAAATTGATGGGATTCAGAAGACGCCGAAGTATAGTAAAGCCTGAAAACTTTATCAGGGAGCGGATATTCATCATTAGGGAGATAAGGTGAATCGTTATAATGTTGAAGTTTACCGTTTCCCTCGTACTGGAAATACCGAATGCTGTAGGTTGTGCCGCTAAAGTTTGAAGCCGTCAAAAGTGATATGCGGATTTCTACGGTCTCATCCTCTTGTATTTTAGCAGGCACAGGCATCACCGATACTTCAAAGGGAAAATTCTGCTGAATTTCCAGATAGTTGTCCTGACAGGAATTAAATACAAGACTGATTAAAATTGCCAGACTATACTTGAATGCTATCAGGAATTTTGTGTTGATTGGATTTTTCATGACCATCGTTTTTAAAAATTAAACCTTACTCCACAGCCGAATAATGAATAAAATCCCCCAGGCTGGCTGTTATGTAGGAATCGCAGCTGTCCGTTCACTAAAAACACCAGATGTTCTGACAGGTAACTTTCTATCGAAAGCTTTCCAGATCCACCATAGATAAATTGCCGGGCTGAATTAATCACAGCACTATCACTGAGGGTTTTCACACCCGCGTTCACCTCCTCATAACCGACAACTCCGCCTAAACCTATATTAAAATTGACATTCCTCATAGCATCTCCCCAAAGATATACGCTGTAACCTCCATTAAACAGATAGATATCAATTGGAATATCAACATTCGTATATTCGTAATACTTTCTGCTGTACTCTGCCAGGCAGAAAAAGTAATTTCCTTTTTTTGCGTAAGAAATGAGTCCTGCGCTGACCGCATAATTTTGTTTTTCCGGAGATTGTGGAAATACTGAATAGGCCAGTTCAAGACCCTTCTGTTTCGGGATCATCTGCTGAGCCTGCAGTTTCATGCTTATTGTAAATAAAATCATTAATGAAAATATCCTGTTCATCTTATTTAGATTTTATGGTTAAATTGCTGATCATTCTGGCATTGATAAGGTCTGCATTTTCAAGCTGAACTTTTTGGTGCCTGCCTCCATTCTTCTCAAGAATTTCAATTTCTAAAGCCTGATCTTTCAACAGGGTAAACTGATCGAGTAAGTAGACCGCCCGCATATTGGAATGATGGTTTGCGGTCATCACCGGATTATAGATTCGAACCGGTTTTAAGAGCTTATCCTGAACGACTGTTCTTTTAAGATTTTTTTTGTCCACAATCCTGAAATTCACCAGATCTACATCAAACGCTATGTTGCTGCTGTTGTCGATCTGTAAAGTAAAATAGAATTTACTGTCATTCACATGAAGCGCCCGAACTGAAAAAAGAATCCCTAAGCTCCTTGAAGAAATATGTCTGATTGTTTTTTTGCTTTTTTCATACAGGTTTTCCATAATGAGTGCCGTCAGGGAAGACGAACTTCCCTTTAGATCCTCAAACAAAACATCAGGAGAAAACTGCCGCTCGCCTGCTCTCTGCAGCTTCAGCAGATCGTAATTCAGTACTTCCGGATAAGGACTGTAAAAAACATCGAAATTGTAAAATTTACCATCCTCTGTAATTACAGAAAAATTAGTTTCCTCTTCGAAATCTCTTACTGCCGACTTGATCCGCAGAACATTTCCGATAGGTTCCGCCTTATTGGCGACCAAAAGATCGCTTCCAAGGTCAACGTATCTGATGGGCGAAGGAAACATCAGATGGGTGGTCTTACTGTACGTGACCTGCATTTTATATGGATCTACCCTTGCCTCTTCAAGCGGAAGGTTGACCGATGCAGAATCCTGCGAAAATGACCTGGTCGCGACCAGCAGAAACAGGATTATAAAAATTGAGGAACTTTTTATTTTGTTCATTATTTTAATTTTTTATTAATTGCTTTTTGGTAAAAGAAACAGCTGGTGACCAGCCTTAACATTAACTTTCGGTTGTCTGACCCTCTTTTGGAAATAGCCTGACAAACCCTGCACAACACCCCTGCTCAGATCCGAAGCGATTTGCTGACCTGCTGACTGGTTCATCATGATATTGGTTCCTGAACTTTGACTCATATTGCCCACAATATCTGTTAAGGCGTTTTGCTCCGGTGAATACGGAACATATAGGCCAGGCTGACCGTCATTATCATGAATATTGATCTCTACAGGATAGATACTGCCGCGATATTCAATGGATGAAATCTTCAACTGAAGTCTCCCCCCCTGAAATTTACCTGATGCTTTTAGTGTGGTTCCGGCCGGAATTTCAACGGTACCCACCACCATACTTTCCACTAATCTGACGGATAATGTCCCATCATTGGTCATGGTCTTTGATTCCTGTACAATACCTCTGACCGCATTTTTGGGCTGACCGGTCATTTCCCTGCCATTATTCTGGCTGCTAAAAAAACGTTTACCGTATAGGCCAGCCAGAAAGACGCTGTCGGATGGCTCCCTGTATAAAGTTGTTACAATACTCTGACGCGCAGGTCTTGCAGGGGTAAGCACAGCTTTGCTTTCAGCTGACTGTTTTAATTCCCGGTCTTTTGATGCAGATTCCTCCTGCTTATTAGTCGTTGGAAGATATTTGGCAGCCATTTGATAGGACTTTTCCATCAGTTCAAGCTGATCATTCACTCCAAGGCCGGGCGGAACATCTTTGTTCTGTACCGCTTCATTCTTCAGTCTTGTAATCTCTTTCCTGAGGTTATTCACCTCCTGCTCATCCCGTCCATAAAAAGAGCTCAGGGTTTGCTGCGCTTGCCGATAGCTGTTCACTGCATTCTGATCAGATGGAGATTGTATACCCTGCTTACCTTCCAATGGCGTTGGACCGGAACTTTCAGGGCCGTTCCAGTAATCGGCCAGTGAGGTGATGGCATTCTTTTGTTCTTCAGTCTTTTGTTCCAGCAGTTGCTCCTCATAGGCTTTCTGCTTGTCTGACTGCAGCTTGTTCTCTTTTGCCTGTGGAATTCCTGCATTGAACCCTGACTCTTCAATGATCTGATGATCCATTGGCTTAAATATGAGATAGAGACAACCTGCACATACAATTGCCATCAAACAGTAAATGACTGGTTTCTTCAGCTTTTCCCAGTGGAATCTGTGTAAACCTTCTGAACTGTTTTGTGGTGCCGGCGATTCACCTTCAGTGACCTTGATTTTATCTGTATCTCTCATGGATTCGTTTTTTTGACGGTTGATTTGACAGTGGCCTTTGCCGTTTCTTTCGCTGCAGGTTGATCTGAAATGGCACTGATGTGTCCGATGAACATGGTGTTTTGCTTATCTGCAGTGGAGATCCATATGCTGATGACCACCAGTACCGTAAGAACAGCGTAACCAGCAAAAAAGAGCTTGGTGAATAACCGCTGTCTTCCTGACGGCAAAGCGTTCCATCTTCTTTCCAGATGTATCACCTGATCTTCGATTTTATCTCTTATCTTTTTCATTGTTTTTATTTTAACGTTCAACCGTTTCGACGTCTTTGTTTTCAGTGACGTTGAATTTTTCAATGGTAAATCCCTGAGGATTGCTGTCTGACCGTACAGAATTGACGAGTGTACAGGTGGTGATCAAGCTTCTCACCGTAAGGTTGCTTGACCTGATAATAAACTGCCTTCCATAGGTTCTGACCGGGTAAGGGTAAGTATTGAAGTCGGCGACGACACTGTCGACCTCGATCCTCTGTTGGATGTTACCTGAAATGATCCTGTTGTAATATCCTTTCTCCTGCAGATCTTTGTAATAATCAAAAGCTGACTGATCGGCAAGATTAAATGCTCTTTTCACATTGCTTTCGATCGCATTCTTATCCGGTGCCACCGTAAAGAGCAATTCATGAAAACGCCTAACGTGCTCCCTGGCCTCGACCGGCCGGTTGATTGCTATGTCTTGTGACAGCGCTACCATCAGCGATTTGCCATTATCCAGTACATAGATTTTCTGGCGCTGTTCTTCGGCAAATTCGTAGGACTTGTACACCACAACTCCCACCACTGCAAAGCACAGCACTGCAAAAACAAAGGTGAACAGACGGATCTGCTTAAAGCTGTTCTCAATATTTCTTAAAGTTTTAAATTCCATAGGATTGTAATTTTATTTTAATAATCTTCCTGAGATATTGCCTGTTGCCGAACCGGCTGCTGCGCCTGCGATATTTCCTGACTTGGTGGCGGTCTGGTTGACGTTGCGGATGAAGTTCCCGGCCCCTCCCGCCTGAATGACCCATCCTGTAACGGTGGGAACTGTAAAGTACCCTATGATCCCGATTACCATATAAATGATATACACCGTATTGGAGGTATCGGGAATGAAGTTGGGATCCGCCAGCATTTCAATGTCCCGTTCCAGGATGAGCGATTGTATTTTTGCTAAAATGGAACTGAAAATATCCGCGACGGGTAACCACAAGTAGACACTGATGTATCGGGTCAGCCATTGGGTGAGCGTGGTCTGAAATCCATCCCAGACTGAAATGGCAAATGCAATGGGTCCCAATATCGAAAGTACAATAAGAAAGAAGGTTCGGATCGTATCAATGACCAGGGCAGCAGATTGGAACAGAATCTCCAGAAACTCACGGAAGCCGTCCCTGATCTGCTTCTTGACATCAAACATCTCTCTTTCGATATACATTCCCGACATGGTGACCAAATCTGATGGTGACCACCCCAGCTCTTCAAGTTTTTTGTCAAATTCTTCATCCGATACCAGATATGCCATTTCTGGATTCCGCAGCATCGCTTCCCTTTCCAACAAATCCTTTTTCTCCTGCAGATCATTCAGATCCAATACCTGATCCTCCAGCATCGAATGGCTTCCCTGGACAATTGGACTTAATACGCCATTGATACTCCCTAATACCAGTGTTGAAAAAAACATAATGCAGATGCCGATTGCAAAAGGTCTGAGCATCGGATACAGATCAATCGGTTCAGCGCGGCTCAGAGACTGCCACACCTTAATAGCCACATAAAACAATGCTCCCAAGCCAGCTACGCCCTTTGCAACAGCGGCCATATCGGCGCATAAAGGCATCATCTCATCGTAAACAGAACGAAGTACCTCGTGTAAATTGTTCGGTTCCATCTTACCAGTATTTTTGGTTTGAGGTTCCGTACAGATCCAACACCCTTTTCGTATTGTTCTGTTTTTTTGCCCTCAGGTAGCTGACAGAAATATTTTTGTTCGTGTAATACCGTACCAGATTATGGTAATCTTTGACCTCTTTGTAAACCCTGTCAATCACGTCCATCCGTTCCTTATCGTTTAAAGACAGCCCATTGGCTGTAATAATTTCCTTCAGTTCTTTCAGCAGTTCCGTGCTTTCAGTAAGCAATGCCGAATACCCGTTCGCAATCGCCGTAAGCTCCTGAGCGTTGAAGTTGGGATCGTTGAGCATTTTGCTGAAATTAGTGACATAGATTTCGGAAACGTCTCCAACAAGTAAAACCGTCTGCTGTACTTTTCGGGCATCTTTCACCAGACTGTTGATCGCTTTGAGTTTGTCATAATATTCCTTGCCCTGCTCATAAACTTTCTTGACCTCATTGAAGTTTTTGACGACATTAGAAACCGTAGAGGAGGTCTGTACAATCTCATTGGCGGAATTAAGGATTCCCGATGCCAGGTTACCGGGATCGGTTACGACGAACTGTGCTTTTGCACAGGTTGTGGTAGCGATAAACACCACCATTGCTGCTTTAATGATTAAATTTTTCATTGTTGTAAATTTTAAATGATTTAATTTTCTTTGTTGGTTTTGATTTTCCTGAGAGCGATCTTCCTGATGGCATGTTCTACATTACCATCCAGTTCAGAGGCCAGATTCATTACTTCAATTTTCTCTGTCTCTTCAGTGGTATAAGCTAAATATTCTTCTGTTGAAACTTCAGTCGCATACACCGCAGAGTGCGTTCCGCCCAGTCCGATCCAAACCTCCTTATAGAGTCTCTTCGGATCATTATTCATATTGATGGAAAGTACCTGCGCTTTTTCTTTATCGGTCAAACCGAGCATTGTCTGAATATCATCGAATTTGTTCATGTACTTGCGCTGGTCAAGAAGGATCTTGCAGTCTGAATTGTTGATGATGCTTTCCTTGACAACCGGTGACTGAATGATGTCATCTACTTCCTGCGTGACCACGATCGCCTCCCCAAAGAATTTCCTGACCGTTTTGAACAGATATTTAATATACTCAGCCATACCTTCCTTGGCAATGGCTTTCCACGCTTCTTCAATGAGGATCAGTTTTCGGATGCCCTTCAATCGGCGCATCTTGTTGATGAAAACTTCCATAATGATGATCGTGACAATGGGAAACAGTATCTTATGATCTTTGATTGCATCGATCTCAAAAACGATGAAACGCTTGGACAGAAGATCGAGCTGCTTCTCAGAATTGAGCAGGTAGTCATATTCCCCACCTTTGTAGTAAGGTTCCAGTACGTTGAGGAAATTGGCAACATCAAAATCCTTTTCCCTTACCTGTTTTTCTTGCAATATCTTACGGTAGTCGTCCTTTACATAATCATAGAACCCATTGAATGAAGGATGCTGATGAGAAGACTTGATCTTTTCAATGTATCCACTCACGGCATTGGACAGGGCAACTTCCTCTGAACGGGCAGGCGGCTCATCATCCCTTTTCCATAAAGTGAGGATCAGCGTTTTGATGCTTTCTCTTTTTTCAATATCAAAGATTCCGTCATCGGTATAGAAGGGATTAAAGGCAATGGGGTTGTCCTCAGTATAAGTGAAATAGACACCATCCTCCCCTTTTGTCCTGCCTTTGATCAGTTCGCACAAACCCTGATAGGAGTTTCCGGTATCGATCAGCAGCACGTGAGCTCCCTGCTCATAATACTGTCTTACCATGTGGTTGGTGAAAAATGATTTTCCGCTGCCCGATGGTCCCAAAATAAACTTGTTCCGGTTGGTGATAATGCCCTGTTTCATCGGCAGGTCAGAGATATCCAAGTGAATCGGTTTCCCGGTCAGCCGGTCAGCCATTTTGATTCCGAAAGGTGAAGGAGAATCCTTATAGTTGGTTTCTTCAGTGAAAAAGCACAATGCGGGCTCGATGAAGGTGTAAAAACTTTCCTCGCTGGGAAAATCACCGGCATTACCGGGTATGCCCGCCCAGTAGAGAGTAGCAGTGTCCGTCGTGTTGTGACGGGGCTTGCATTCCATTAACGACAAAGCACTTCCGGTATCATTCTTCAGCTGCTTTAACTCTGATGGATGATCCGACCATGTCATCACATTGAAATGGGCACGGATGGACTGGAGGCCGTACGAATGCGCTTCGTTAAGGTACTTTTCGATCCACTCCCTGTTGATCTGATTGGCCCGGCTGTATCTTGCCAGCGAGTTCATATTCCTTGCGGATTTCTCAAACTTTTCCAGATTGGCTTCGCTGTTATCCAGAAACAAATATTGGTTGTAAATGTGGTTACAGCTCAAGAGGAGTCCTACCGGAGAAGCAAAAGACAGCAGGCAATCACTCCTGTCAGTGCTTAATTTTTCATATCTGCTGTGTGATGCAACAGTGCCGGGCAAGTCTTCGGTATCGGATAAGGTGTGCATAATTAAGCGGTTGTTGCCGATTCTCATTTCCTCAGGCCCCAGCCTGATGTCCTGTAAAGACGGATTCACCTCTCTTGACAAAGTAAGATACTGTTCGAGCAGGCCGGAATGCGCTGCAGTTCCCGAAATCTCATTCTCAGTCATCCTTTCCAATTGGACGTAACCACTGTCATTCATAATTCTTTCGAACTGATCAACAGACTCCATAAATCGGGCGACAGCTTCTTTGTCCTTAAGCTCCTTTGGGATCAGTCTGCCTTTGCAAAGTGATGAAAAGTTGCTCTGCATCCGCATCCTTTCTTTGCTCGTCTTCGTAATGAAAAGGTAACAGTAGTGATTTAAGAAAGGGCGCTCATTGAAATGGCGTTCAAAGGATTTAGAAAGAAAGCTCTGGTCTTCCCTGGAAAGATCAGGACTGTAGTTTTCTTTGATATACCAATCCTGCTTATGAATGACCGAATAATCAGGCAGCGTTTTGATTGCTTTGAACCAGGAAGAATGAATCGCTTCATACTCTGCTGAAGCCACTGTAAAAAGTTCGGGAAGCCTTACCTTGAAGCAAACCGTCACATCCGCATCTTTTGAAATGATGCAGCCATTTTCTATCGCAAGCAGTGGAAATTTACGCTCCAGTGTTGCTGACTTGGAGGTATTTCTCATACTGAAGCTTTTTGACGGTTACTTTTCAGGTAGCGATAGATGCATTTTCGGCTGATGATATAACGGGGATGCTTTTTTTGAGCGCCCAATTTCATCAGACCGTGTTCTCCATACTTGCCGTTCAGTGAAAAGGTCTGCCAGATGAGCACACTGCTGCTTATTACTCCAAGGGACAGACAGATGTAAGTATTAACTCCTGCCATATAAAGGATCATCACGAACACTAGCAGCCCAAGCAAACCTCCTGCAAAAATGAACAGATATTGCGCCTTCAATCCCTTAAATTCCACCGTTTTCCCGATACCTTTGTTGATATTGTAGTTTTTCATAAGACAAAGGTTTAAAGGAAGAATGAACGCAGGATGGTAGCGGCTACAATCAGGAAGATACACGCACCAAACCAGCTTGCCGCCGTTTTGCTGGTGTCGGGATCTCCGTTACTGAATTTGTTATACACCTTAACCCCTCCGATTAGACCCACTACGGCACCGATCGCATAAATCAATTGCGTGGCGGGATCAAAATAAGAGGTGACCATTTGGGTGGCCTCGTTAATACCTGCCGAGCCATTTCCCTGTGCATAGACACCTGTTACTGCTATAAAGCTTAAACCTAATAACAGTAGTTTTTTTCTTTGTTTTTTCATATTGAAACACTTTAGATGTTCTCTTTAACCCACACCTTGTGGGCTTTCGCGACAAAGGTGTTTCAGAAATGGAGGCGTTATGAAAAATTGGTATTTAAGGGAACTGTTTGGCTGTTAAATGGCGATAAAATCAGGCAATTCACAACTGATCAGTTTATATGGGAATGTTGGTGATATATCGGTAAAAAGGCGGAACTGACGGAATGGGGACAAGCTGTGGCCAAAGAACTGTCACAGTACATTCAAAGCAATGAACCTGATATCAAGGATTTTTCGAATATGAATCAAATGGAGATTGAAGCAAGTGTAAGACCCCTACAAGGAAATTATAAAATCTCAACACTGTTGAGAGAACGAATACGAATACTATAAGTACCTCTAAGGAGGGCTGTGCTTTCCTTTTTTTTTATTTTTACACGTAACATGTAATTCTTTTTTTAATAATCCAAAATTTATTTTCTTATGTATGAAATTTAACGCGTAAGTGACAATATATAATATTAATGAATGAAATTTCATACGTAATATATTCTATAATTCTTTTTGTACATTTGTATGGTATTTGATTCATTAACTGACATATCTATACTTTATGAATGATTTATCATACAATAGCGGCACAAGTGATAATTTAATCCTACGGGAAATTGGAAATTTTATTAAATCAAAAAGGATTGATAAGAATATGACACAGGATGAAGTGGCTAAAAGAGCTGCTGTAAGTAGATCAACATTGAGTTTAGCAGAAAGAGGAGAAAGCATTGCAATTACTAATCTTTTAAAAATCTTAAGGACTTTAGATGCATTATATGTTTTAGAACATTTCAAGCCTGTACAGAACATTAGTCCAATACTATTGGCAAAGAGCGCCGAGTCTATACGTAGAAGAGCCTCAAGAAAAGATAATCAATCTGATAAAAATGATTTGGGATGGTAACAGCACATGTGAAATTATGGGGTAAAAGAATTGGAGCCGTTGTTTGGGATGAAACACAAAATATAGGTTTTTTTGAATATGAGAAATCATTTTTATCTGATAATCTCAATGTTGCGCCTCTAAAAATGCCATTATCCTCTAAAGTCTACTCTTTTCCGGAATTGAGAAATACATTTACTTTTAAGGGGTTACCTGGTCTTTTGGCTGATAGTCTTCCAGATAAATATGGTAATGAATTGATTAATATATGGTTGGCAAGAAACGGAAGAGTTGAAAACTCGGCTAATCCTGTAGAATTATTATGCTTTATAGGCAGCCGCGGAATGGGGGCTTTAGAATTTGAACCTAATACACTGTCTCCTACGGCAATTTCTAAAGATATAGAGTTGACAAGTCTAATCGAGACGACAATGACTCTATTAAAAAGCAGAGAGAATTTTGAAGCTCACACCGATCAGGAAATGCAAGATGTGATGCTTGATGTTCTGAAAATGGGTACATCAGCAGGTGGGGCTCGCCCTAAGGCTATTGTTGCATACAACGAAAAAAATGGCACAATAAGATCTGGTCAGACATTACACGATGAGGGATTTGAACATTGGTTACTTAAATTTGACGGTGTAAATGATGCACAGTTCGGAATAAGCTATGGATATGGCACAGTAGAGATGGCATACTATAAAATGGCTACTTCCATTGGTATAAATATGATGGAAAGCCGGTTGATAGAAGAAGATGGGAGAGCACATTTCATGACTAAACGATTTGACCGACTACAGGGTAATCAGAAATTACATGTGCAAACGCTTTGTGCTATCCAACATTATGATTTTAGTCAAATAACAAGTTATAGTTACGAACAACTGTTTCAGACGATGAGACTATTGAAACTGTCCTATGCGGAAGCTGAACAGATGTTTTTAAGAATGGTGTTCAATGTCTTGGCAAGAAATTGTGATGATCACACCAAGAATTTTGCTTTTTTAATGAACCAGGAAGGTGAATGGTCTCTATCTCCCGCTTATGATGTTTGCTATGCATATCGCCCAGATAGTGCATGGGTGAGTCAGCATAATCTCAGCATAAATGGTAAAAGGAGTAATTTTGTAATGGAGGATCTTTTGTCTATTGCAAAGCAAAATTCAATTCGGAATCCGGAAAAGATAATCCAGAATGTGCTTAGTGCTGTTAATGAATGGTCTTATTATGCAGATAGTTGTAAAGTAAATAAAGATTTAAAAGAACTGATAGATAGCAGCATAATTAAATCATTTAAATAATGTTATAGCAGCTAAAATTGCTATGACACATTCTCAAATAAAAGAGGAGCTTGATTAAACAAACTCCCCAATATCGAAACCTTCTGCATCATCTTTGCGTTTGGAAGAAATGGCCGCTCCGTCATTCGGAATACTCTGGCTCAGCAAAGAAGCAATTCGCTTTGCAGCGTCATCCAGTGAATTTTCTAAAAGACTGAAAAGCTCGGTTCCGTGAATTTTTTGAATTATATGGACCGCTTGTTGTTCTAAGACAGGATTCAACATATCTTGTTGAAGCAAATGTCCCGCAGTACTTAATTCCTGAAAGGTAACCCCTGTAGCAAACCCGCTTTCAATCTGAGAAACTTCCTGATATTGCCAGTCTTCCTCCTCTTCCTCCCAATCATTATTTTTGACCGATATATCACCAGGATCTTTCTTCTGATCATTCCTGTCAAAAATTTCCTCCTTGGTTTCTGAATCAAAATTACCTTCATCCGTTATTATGGAAACTTCCTGGCGTTGATCAGAAGCACTTTGCATCAATTGTCTGTCAGTTTTCTTTATTTCTCCCATAACAGAAGGCATATCCAACGGAGTATTGTCCCTTTTTTCCTGTGGGCAGGTACTGGAAAACTTCTTATCCAAAAGCAGCAGCACTATAATGGTCAGCAGACCGATTATGATTATTTTTTCCATAAACTCATATTTAAAAGATGGGACGGTATTTATTGTGGAAATCATCTGTGATCTCTTTTTCAAACATTTCAAAGTGATGGGCCAGTATATTGTCGAGATAAGCGTACAAAGGAATTTGATCATCAGCAATGATCTGAATGATACGTGATAACCGCTCATGATATTCCGCACGTATGTATATGCTTTTATCTCCACGCTTGGTCATGGAATGATGGGTCAAAAAATTCTCAACGTACCTTACATCGTTATTTCTTTTACTTTTGTCTTTGTTTTTTTGAACCGGTTTTTCCTTTGCGAAATCTATCTCGTTGGCCGGTGGTTCCTTCTTTCCACCAGCCATTATGGACATCAGATATTGTTCATCGATAATGTTGTCCTCTCCGTTCTTATTTTCCATTCGATTACAATTTGACAATTTTTAAAAATTCATCCATAAGCTGGTCCAGCCTGCATAAAGTCATCAGTTTCGGGTTGGCCGGCAACAAGGTCGAACGGAAAACTGTTTTTGCAACTATTTCGCCTTCTTTGCGGAATCTTTTGCTGTCCTTGATGGAGGTTTCCATTAATCGAAGACCCAGATCTTTGATGACTTTCTCATAATTTTTATACAGTGATGTTTTTTCCCTGCCATCAACCTGATTCCAGAAAAGCTGGATGCTTTTAATCTCGGTATGCTTTTCTTTCATCAGGACATTGGTCAGCACATCCGTAAAGCTCAGGGTACTTTCCAGAACGACCCGGTCTGCCATTATGGGAGAAAAGATATAATGCACGTTAGCAAGGGTGTTCAAAATGCCTGCTGAATTGACCGTTCCGGGTAAATCCAGGAAAACAACGTCCGGGGTAACTTCGGAGTTGCCAACATATGCTTCGAGCTCTTCCAGAACCGTATCGGTCTTGCTTTGGAAGACAGGATACGCTTTTTTATTAATGGTGGTAAACTGCTTATGTGCCATTTTTTTCAGAACCTCATTTTGCATCACTGTTTTTAAATCCCTTTCTCTCATCTGGACCAAACTGTACTGGGGAAAGTCACAGTCAAAAACTGCGACATTATAACCCATTCTGTAATGGAGGATACTGGCGATCAGTGCGGTAAAAGTGCTTTTCCCTACTCCTCCTTTCTGAGTCGAAAAGGCAATAATTGACGGTTGCTTTTTTGTTTTCATTTTTTTGATTTTATAGTTAAACTTGGTTCGTATTAATATTTCATGGTTTCCGTTCATGTTTGAATGAGACCGAACCTGGCCGTCCTGACAGCACAAGAATCTGTGCAAGGATTCCTGACTTCCCGCTGTATGGGAAGCTTTCAGTAAACCGTTCAGGCATGCTGCGGTGAACAGTTTCTGTACTTCAGTCAAGATGTATTTCTTGATCGTTATCCGGTGAGCAGTCATTCCGGAAAGCCGGCAAGCTTGAAGGCTTGCCTTAAAGGTCTCAAACAATTCTGCCATATGGCACGCCTGCTGACATTCCTGTGCAAATAAATCAAATACTGATATGTGCAGTGCCGTGCCGGTTGCCTTTGGCTCGAAATGGTTGCCTTTGGCATGGCCAAGGGCAGATACACTTTTATCGATTCTCAATTACTTTGTCACTGAAGAACGGAGCGGCCTTGGGAGGTTTTCAATATCTCCCTGTTTTAAATCTCCAGAGTAGGTCAGAGGGATTAGATCTATTGTATTGATTAGGAGTATCCTTTCACCCGAAAGGGGCAAGTTGTGTTTTGAGCTTCCCGAAACGTTTTCGGATGCTCAAAACAACTTGCCCTGCCGGGGGCAGAAAACGCTCTCCGAAGTCGAGGTTTTATAAAAAATTAATCAGACGATGATGAATGATCATAATGGTAAACAAATGAAAAAGACAGGACGCCGTCCAAAAACTGATCCCGCCAAGATCCGGTATACAATTTCGTTCAATGAAGTGGATCATTCTCGCTTTCTTGAACTTTTTGAACAGTCGGGAATGGAAGTAAAAGCTCATTTTATTACATCCTGCATTTTTGGAAAGACGGTCAAAACCATAAAAGTGGATAAGGGAACGGTGGATTTCTATATGCGGTTAACCTCATTTCACAGTCAGTTTCGTGCTGTTGGAGTGAATTATAACCAGATGGTGAAACTGTTATACCTTAATTTTTCCGAGAAAAAAGCGGCCGCTATTTTATACAGATTGGAAAGACAAAGCTTGGAATTGACCGATATTTTCAAAAAAGTAATCCAGCTTACAGAAGAATTTAATCAGAAACATTTGAAAAATTCAGAATGAAATGATTGCAAAAATTGGAAGAAGCAGTAATCTCTACGGAACATTATCCTACAACAATTTAAAAATTGAAAAGGGTAAGGGAGAAATACTGTTGCTGAACAAAATGATTGAAACGCCTGACGGCAGTTACTCTGTTGCTCAATTGGTGAAATCATTTGAACCTTATCTGACTGCAAACCGCAATACAGAAAAGCATACCCTGCATATTTCGCTCAATCCGGACCCAAGAGATAAGGTCAATGATGACAGGTACAGGGAAATGGCGGAAGACTATATGCGGGAAATGGGTTATGGAGAGCAGCCTTTTATCGTATTCAAACATACCGATATAGACCGCAACCACATCCATATTGTATCTGTCTGCGTTGATGAGGCGGGAAAAAAAATTTCTGATAAATTTGAAAAAATCCGCTCTATGAAGTCTTGCCGGGAATTGGAAAGAAAATACGGACTGATCGCCGTACAGGATAAAAAACATCGTCAGAATGATAAAATTTTTCGACCGGTGGATTACAGGACCGGGGATATAAAAAGTCAGATGGCTTCCATTATCCGGCATTTGCCGAACCATTATAAATTTCAGACTTTTGGCGAGTACAATGCATTACTGTCCCTGTTACACATGACTACCGAAAAAGTGGAGGGTGAACTTCACGGTAAGCACTGGCGGGGTTTACTGTACTTTGCTTTAAATGAGAATGGCGAAAGAGCCGGGCATCCGTTTAAAGCTTCCCTATTCGGTAAAAAAGCGGGGCTTACGGCTTTGGAATTCCATTGTTCGAAATGCAAAACAGCTTTGAAAGATTCCCCGATCAAACACACTTTAAAATCTATTCTTACCATAACCCTTCAGACTACAACCAATGAACAGGAGTTTAAAAAACAGTTAATGGAGCAGGGCATTGACATTATGGTCCGCAGAAATCAGGCAGAGCGTATTTATGGGATCACTTTTATAGACCACCATTCTAAAACAGTTTGGAACGGTTCCCGATTGGGAACGGAACTTTCAGCCAACAGATTTAATGAGCATTGGAATAACAGTATCAAAGCCCCCGGTAATGAAACTGTTAAACTTCAGCCTAAAGGATCCGAATCAAATGACACCACTCTTCCTGCGGAACCACCCCATCATTCAGTTGAATTCATGAACACTTTTGAAAAACAGGAATCCGATTTTATTGGGGCATTGGCCGGTTTGCTTCCCGAAGCGCAGGGGGAAGATTACGAGGAAATTGATTTTGCAAACAGAATGAAGAAAAAACGCAAACGGCAAGGTTGAAGTAGGCCAAACACGGTCACCTAACGCCAACGGTTACCACCTTTAACAGTCATTCCGCCGGGCCTTTAAATTCACGCCTGAACAATAAAAATTTATAAAATGCAGGGAGAAGATGATTTAAGAGGGCTTGCCAAAATTATGGCTTTTATGCGGGCGGTCAGCATTCTACTGGTACTGATGCATCTTTATTGGTTTTGCTACGGCTTTTTTACACAACGGGGCTGGACGCTGGAACTCATCAATAAAATATTAGCTAATTTCCAACGCACGGCCGGCTTGTTTTCGCACCTCCTTTATACAAAAGTGTTTGCTTTGGTATTGCTGGCTTTAAGTTGCTTAGGTACAAAAGGCATAAAGAATGAAAAAATAACCTGGTCCAGGATTTATGCGGCTTTAGCAGTTGGTCTTGTCCTGTTCTTTTTTAATTCCCCTTTACTGAAGTTATCACTTAAAACCGCCGCATTTCTTTATATCCTTACCACAAGCTTTGGTTATATTGCATTAATGGTTGCGGGTGTCTGGATGAGCCGTTTGCTCCGCACCCATTTGATGGATGATGTTTTCAATAATGAGAACGAGAGTTTTCTGCAGGAAACTAAATTAATGGAAAACGAATATTCCGTTAACCTGCCAACAAAATTCTTCTACAAAGGCAAATGGAATGATGGTTGGATCAATATCGTGAATCCCTTTCGTGCCACAATTGTCCTGGGGACTCCAGGTTCCGGAAAATCCTACGCTATCGTAAACAGCTACATCAAACAGCAGATTGAAAAAGGATTTTCAATGTACATCTACGATTTTAAATTCGATGATCTTTCCACCATTGCCTATAACCATTTATTAAATCATTCGGAGGCTTACCCCATAAAACCTAAATTCTATATCATCAACTTTGACGATCCAGGGAAGAGCCACCGCTGCAATCCTTTGAATCCTGTTTTTATGACCGATATATCCGATGCTTATGAAGCCGCATATACCATAATGCTGAACCTTAACAGAAGTTGGATTCAGAAACAAGGAGACTTTTTTGTTGAATCACCAATTATCCTTTTAGCTGCCATCATCTGGTTTTTAAAAATATTTAAGAATGGTAAATACTGCACCTTTCCGCATGCCATTGAACTGCTGAATAAGAAATATGAGGATGTTTTTACAATCCTAACTTCCTACTCCGAACTGGAGAACTACCTCTCCCCTTTTATGGATGCCTGGCAGGGCGGAGCGCAGGACCAGCTGCAGGGACAGATTGCTTCAGCAAAGATCCCTTTGTCGAGGATGATCTCACCGCAACTCTATTGGGTGATGACCGGAGATGACTTCTCTCTGGACATCAATAATCCAAAGGAACCTAAAATATTATGCGTCGGTAATAACCCTGATCGGCAGAATATATACTCCGCTGCCTTGGGTCTCTATAATTCCAGAATTGTCAAGCTGATCAATAAAAAGGGTCAACTGAAAAGTTCGGTGATCATTGATGAACTACCTACCATTTATTTTAGAGGATTAGACAATCTGATCGCAACCGCAAGAAGCAACAAGGTATCTGTATGCCTGGGGTTTCAGGACTTTTCTCAGTTGACAAGGGACTATGGGGACAAGGAAAGCAAGGTGATTCAAAATACGGTGGGTAATATTTTCAGCGGACAGGTCGTGGGAGAAACTGCTAAAGCATTATCTGAAAGATTTGGCAAAGTCCTGCAGAAAAGACAAAGCATCTCCATCAACAGAAATGATACTTCCACATCCATTTCCACCCAACTGGACAGCTTGATTCCAGCCTCAAAGATCTCAACACTGACCCAGGGGTTTTTCGTAGGGGCAGTTGCTGACAATTTTGATGAAAGAATAGAACAGAAAATATTCCATTCAGAGATTGTCGTTGACAACATCAAACTTTCTGCGCAGGAAAGGTACTATCAAAAAATACCCCAGATCCGTTCATTTGTTGATGATCATGGAAATGACCGCATGCAGGAAGAAATCACCAATAACTATAAAAGTATCAAAGCCGATGTCCTTATGATCATCAGGGATGAAACGGATAGAATATCAAATGATCCGGAACTGTTGCATCTGATCAATAAAAGCTAAAGAAAACCTCAATTGGAATTGAACACCATTCAAGGTTTTCCAATTTAAGTTATTCACCTTCAGTGTCCTTAAAGTGCTGACTGAGATGATCACTGACTAAGTGCAAAAACTTTGTGGGACCCTGTTTCCGGTTCCGGATTTCAAATATTGTTTTGTGAAAGTTGCCGAGGTCTGTGTCCAGAGATTTTTCCACAAATTTGACAACTTCACTAAGTTCAATATTGCCCCCGTTGAAACACCGCATCTGATACAGGCCATACACCAGTTCGATCAGACCCACCTTGGATGCTGACCAAACCAACGGTGACAGGGTTTTGCCATTTGCATTTTCACTTAATCCTTCAAGTTGCTTTTTCAGGTATTTGTCCATTTGCTGGTTTGCCATAAATCTTGCGATCATATGATCGTGAGAAGTGGTAAAACTCTGGTCAAAATTGTAAAAGCCAAACGATAATTTCATTTTCAGATCGTAAGAATTTCTGACGAATATTTTGTGGTCGAGATAGGTGGCTTCCCGTCGGTAATAACTGTAAAACTCAGCATGCTCCTGATAAAATTGTCTTAATTTTTCCTGTTCCGCCTCGTAGTATTTTTTCACGGCCTTATTCCCGGCATTCGGCTTGTGGGATTCAAGCTCTAAAATGGTGGAATAATAGATGAATTTTGAAATGAACGGGGGCTTCAGTATTTTAAAGAAATACACCTCCTCAGGGATGCTTTCAAAATGATGATCTGAAATCATTTCCTTTAATTTTCTGATGGATTCATCAATCAGTATCAATGAATTCTCTGCGACCTTTACCATATCCTGATCATCGTCGTACACTTCTTTGATCTTTAACTCCAGGTCGTCACGTAATCTCGTAATTTTTCTGAAAACAGTTCTTGTTACCATGTCCTTTTTTCAGAAATTTACAAAAATTCGGCTATTCAGTATATGATCAGCTGATTCCTAATTCCTGTTTGCGCTTCTTGATGTAGTCGGCAGGGCGGATTCCGTTGATTTCAAAGAACAGGTTCGAGAAATTCTGGCGGGATGCGATGCCGCACTCATTCGCCAGTGCTTCGATGGTGAAGCGGAGGTACATATTATTGTTATTGAGCAGATGGGTAATATAGTTTATCCTGAGTTCCGCCATATATTTATTGAAGTTCATCCCCTTTTGTTCATTAATATAGACGGACAGATAATGGGAATTGGTCGACAACTTGACGGCGACATCCTTTTCGGTTAGCCCCTTTTTCAAAAACTGCTTTTCCAGTTCAAATTTTTCCAGCTTTCCTCTTATCTCTATGGTCATTTCCGGTGTCAAAAAAGTCTTCCTCAAGGCAGGTTCTGCCGGTTCTGCCTGTATAATATCTTGGACGTTATAACTTCCTTCTGACAGTCTCTTCTGCAGCAGGTCATACTGTTTCTTTATTTTCCGGTCTTTAATATATCTTACTACAAATAAAGCAAGGAGAATTATTCCGGATAATATGAGAATCTTGGCAAGCCTTATTTTTCTCTTACCGGCCTTCTCAATATCATTCTTTTGGTCGATCAGTGTTTTCCGGTCATAATCTTTATGAAGCTTTGAAGACAGGTAAGGATAATCCCGTGAAATCATACTGTCGGCCTTAAGCAGCTGACTGGTATAGTACAGCTGTCTGTTCAAATTGTTGTCCTTATAATATTCAATAAGATAATAATAACTCCCGTAAACCTCAGGCGCTATATATCCGTGCTTATTGAAGATGGCATCTATTTCACTGTAATAATGGACCGCTTGGCCTGGATCATTTTGGGCTTCGGAAATCCGGCCCAGATAATAGTAGATCACTGAAACCCACGCAAAATCTCTTCGTTTGGAGATCAAAGGCAATGCGCTGTTCAGGTCTTTCTCTGCCCCGGCATAGTCTTTCTTGTGAAATTTTATAATCCCCATGCTTTTAAGAAAATAGCTGTGTTCGAGCGCGAAATCAGCATCACCTGCAGTGAGTTGATATCCCAACTTGCTCAGGCTGTCACTTTTTATGAAGTTCTTAAGGTACCTGTTGGTGACCGTCAGCTGATGAAGACTGTTGAGATAGGCCTTCTTATAATTGAACCGTTCATTGTCGTGAAGATTCTGTTTTAACCTTGATCCGTAAAAATCTGCGCATTCCCGAAAGTGTTCCAGAGCTTCATCATAATACCCCAAATGTTCTTTGACGATCCCCAGGTGGTAAATGACTTTATAATGATGATATTCATCTTTTGATCCTTTCGAATATTCATAGGCTTTCAGGTATTGATCCAGGGCAAGTTTATACTTTTTGTGATAGAAGTAATAGATGATTCCCTTGCTCAGATAATCTTTGCTGATATCGTCAGTTGTTCCGTGATTCAAACTTACGGCTATGACACTGTCCGCATATCTGATCTTGTTATGCAGATCAAACTGTCTGCCGTCTCTGTACCCCTGAATTAATTTAAGAGGGCTGTTTTCCTTTTTAGCCTTTTGAATGTACAATTGCACATAGGGCATCGCATCCCTGTCATCAATGGTCATCTTTTCATAGTTTTTTCTGATCTCACTGAACGTCCATTCTTTCTTTTGCTGGGAAAACAGCACATTGGAAAATGCAGAAAACAGAACAAGAAGGTAATTTAACTTTTTCATATACCCATATTAGAACCTCATCCTCTCAAAATTAAACATTTTGTATCTAAATCTGCCAGTTTTCAGAGAGTTGAGAGCTCGTAAAGGAATACTTTTCCAAACTCCTGATCCATAACGGAATAAAGGTAAATTATTTACGTATCAATTTTAAAATTGACACGTATCTATTTTAAAATTGCCTCATAGAGCAGTTTTTTCAGGGGCTGGTGCCCTATAACTTTGGCTTCAGAATTCTAATTCAATCCGGCCGGGATAACCAATTAAAAAAAATTAAAATGAAAAAGTTTATCCCAATTTTTAGTCTAGCAATAGGGTCAGTTTTCCTTCAAAACTGTACAAACCGAGATGAAGATGTCATTTCAGAAAATAATCAGCTCGATGAAATCGTAAAAACGACAATGATGAAGGGAGATTCAACCCAAACATCAGAAGAAACTGTAGATCCGGATCCGCCGGTCAGAGATGGTGACAATTGGCGGCATGTCCCTAAATAACTGTTCAATTTTTATGACCTATGATTCCCCGTACCTCCATATCAGTTGTCACAGGCTTACCATGTCCGGAAAGCGGCATCTGGGAAAGTATGGGGAATTTCCGAACGACAGTCACCGTATTAAAAGGAGAGAAAATGCCTGATTACTGTGGAAAAAAAACCAGCTGGAAATTAATCATTGCCTGTTAAAATTATAAAAATACGCCATGAGAAAGATACCTTCCATAATCGTTGATCTGATATCATACTTTTTTGTACTGCTGTTTATTTACGCTGGTATGAGCAAGATGATGGATTTTGAGAATTTCCAGGTGCAGATCGGGCAGTCGCCGCTGCTCAGTGCTTACGCCGGATTCGTTTCGTACGCAGTGATTGCAGCAGAACTCCTTATTTCAGGTCTGCTGCTGAACCAAAGGACACGGCTTGCCGGGCTGTACGCATCATTCACCCTAATGGTGGCGTTTACCGTCTATATTTACCTGATCCTGAATTACAGTGATTTTGTCCCGTGCTCATGCGGCGGCATCCTGGAGAAAATGGGATGGACGGAGCATCTGATCTTCAATATCGGCTGTGTGGTTCTGGCTGCAACAGGGGTACAGGTTCTGGAAAAAGACCATGCTGCCGGCCTGCGCAGACCGATACTGAAGATGGCGGCGGTATTTCTTCTGGGATCAGGCGGTATGATTGCCCTCTTCTTTTCTTCGGAACATCTCATAGAAAGAGAAAATAATTTTACGAGGAGGTATCCCCACCATCCGATTGTTGAGGACAAGTCTTATGACCTGAAAGTCAACTCCTATTATTTTGCCGGAAGCGAAGCGGGCAGCATCTATCTTGGGAATCCCACCAGCCCTTTCAGAATCCTGAAGATGGACAGCCTTTTCAAAAAACCCGACACCATCGACGTGGTGCCGAGCACGGACAGAGACTTCCGCCATCTCAGGTATCTGGTGCAGAACAGTATGCTCTTTGCCTACGACGGTATGGTGCCAGTAATTTATGCAGCACCCATCGATTCGCTGCAGCATCCGCTGCGCGAGATCAGCAGTGATCAAGCGTACTTCGATCAGTTTGTAGTGCTTTCTCCCACCCAATTCATGTTACGGGTGGAAGAAAAAACATCGCAGCGGACAGGACTTGCCACTCTTACGTTAGGAGAAAAATACCGGGTACAGATTAACAGCAGCGTACTGACGGCTAAGGCAGACGGGGGTTTCGATGCCGACGGGCAGCTGCTGTATGATACTGCAGAGGGATATGCCTACTATCTGTTTTATTACAGAAACCAGATCCTTAAGCTAAACAGTTCACTCAAAGTCGTTTCACGTATGAAAACCATTGACACGGTTTCTACAGCACGAATAAAGGTGAAAAATTTGCAGGACGGGCGAAAAAAGATGACCGAACCGCCCCTCAGGGTGAACAGGTATATGGCCGTGCACAAAGGCCTGCTTTTCAGTGCATCCAATCTGATCGGCAGGCATGAATCAAAAGAGCTTTGGAAAAAGAATACTGTTGTAGATGTATATACAACAGCACCTGCGGGCTACTGGGGCAGTATGTATGTCCAGAACCGCGATAAAAATAAAATGTCCAGGATGTTCATAACCGACCAGTATTTCTATGTACTGTCGGGTGATGTGATAGTCCGTTACCGCTGCGCGCAAGCACTTACAGACCATTTCATCAACGGGAGAAGCCGAAAACCCGGTTCAGAGTAGGCAAAACAATTAAATTTTTATGAAATGAAAAATTTTAAAAAATTTCTGCTGCCCGCCTTTATGGTGCTTGCAGGAGCAGGAAGTGCATTCGCAACTCATGTGAACAAAGAGAATACCAAGGCTGTAAGGCCGGGGTTTGCTTATCATTTCGGAGAAAACCCGGAATGTATTGACGCGCAGAAAGAGTGCGATACCCAAGGTACTGTAGTATGTACCGGTGATGTGGGCATGGGCACTGAGACGCTGTATGAACTCAGCGGTACGGGCTGCCCAAACAGCCTCTGGGAAATCCAGTAAGGTTAACAGCCAAAAAGGGATGCCGCAAGGCATCCTTTTTTAATTTTCCCCTTCCCGGATCCAATCCTTTTCAAGTCCTTTAAGATGGTAACCGAACCAATCCGAAATCCTGATAAAAAGGTCTTCGCGGTTGGCAGTATTCAGGAGGTTATGTCCATCTCCTCTATAAAAAAGGGCCACCACCTTCTTCCCGTTCCTGCGGAGCCCGAGGTAAAATTCCATGGTCTGGTCCCAGGCAATGTTTTCATCCTTCGTCCCGGCCCACAGGAGAATGGGGCTGCTCACCTTCTCGGCATGATAAACGGGACTGTTGTCTGTATAGAGGTTCTTGTCTTCCGCAAAAGGTTTGAACATGCGGTACTGCTGTTCCTCAAACTGCCAGTAAAACGGACTGACAAAGTTGTAGTTGAATGAATGGTAGGACCGAACCAGATCGCTGTTTCCGGCTCCGCCCACATAAGCAGCAAAACGCCTGCTCTGGGTCGCAATGAAGTTGGTTTCATAGCCGCCATGTGAATGGCCCATCAGCCCCACCTTCTGCATATCTACGGAAGGCATATCCTTCAGGGCATCCAGTGCACTTTCCACACAGTCCAGAGCCGAGCGGCCAGGCCCCCTTCCGTCATACACGATATCCGGAAGGTAAATGAAGTAGCCTCTTTCGAGGTAATAACGGATGTTCATCCCTTCGATCCTGCTGGCAAAACCGTCCCGTAAATATCTGTTGCTCTGGTTCCGCAAAAGCTCATAGATGCCGGTGATCATTGGGTACTTCTTTTGCGGATCGTAGTGTGACGGATAAAAAAGGAGGCTCTGCAGCGGGACACCACGGGAGTTCTTATAAATTTTCTTCTCCATCCTCACCAATGCTGAACGGGTATCAGCTGGGTTGCTCCGAAAGAGTTCCTTCTCGTTACCCTTCCTGTTCAACATCAAAACCGGCGGGCGGTTGTAATTGCTCTTCACATACAAAAAACTCCTCCCATCCGGCATCGCAGCTGCCAGATTCACGTATTCTGCCGAGGGCTTATAGAGCAGCCGGAACTTATTCTTATGGTAAACACCCACTGCCTGCTCCATGGTTTCAGGGTGGGTAATCTTTATCAGCAGCGGGCAGGAGCCGTCAAACCAATCGGTGCTGAAACGGCTTTCCGCGCCCAGCCTGGTCCTTGTGCCGTTCAGTACCGAAGCTTCAAACCCTTCCGGTAACGGAATGACCTCCATGGTATTGTCATAAATATCATATTCGTTGATCGTGCCCGCGCCGGCAAATACAATTCTCTCCCCTTTTTCATCAAAATACGGTCTGGCATCCGGGTCTGCTTTTATGATTCGTTTTTCTTTGGTATCCAGCGAAAAAAGCACCCAGTCGGTATAGTCGTAGGAGAGCAGGTACTTTCCTTTCGGATCCATCATACAATACACCCCCGTTGTTCCAAGCAGGTCATATTTACCCTGCACGAGGTCATAGCGCCAGAGCTCATACGGAATTCGTTCTTTGGTGTAATCCTGATGCAGGGACGGATTGAGCGCCAGCAGGAAGCGCTCGTTGCCCGGATCGACGTGTTTTGTAAACCGCACATCCTCAAGCGGCGTTACCCTATCCTGTGCGGGCTCCCATAGGTAATATTTCAGGGAAAGGCCGTTCTGAAATTTCTTTCCCAGATCATTGTCATTGCCGTACCAAATGTCAACGGCGGATTTCTGAACGACAGGGGCAGATGCCGTCATCGTCATGAAATAGTTTCCGGGTTGACTTTCGGAAACTGCAGCAACGTTCTTAAAGGACAGCGACTTATCATTTAGCAGCGGTGAGGTGGTACCTGCTCCGATATCAATATGGTTTACCGCTACTTCTCCGGTGACCGGATCGGTTTCATGAACAATGAAGCGCTGTCCTTCATAAAAATCAAGTGTAATTTTGGGACTGGAAGCGGTGTACACCAATTGCTTTAATAGACTTGACCACTGCACGAGAACATACGAATTCCCCCTCTTCTGAATATAAAACAGCTGATCCTCCCTCTGCTCTATTGTGGTGACTTCTTTTATCTCTTCAACAACATGCGCCTCCTCATCATATATCCTCAGAATCCCCTTCTGCAGTAACACAAAGCCATTATCCTTCTCCAGAAAAAAAGCCTTGGTAACGCCCTCCCAGACCTGCGGTCTCAGGAGAGGGAGTTTCAGGTATTTTACCGTACCGCTTCCCGTCATAAACAGGTAGCCATTCTTTGAATAGTGCAGCAGGTTAGGATATACTCCCGCTGTCTGAAAAATGATGCGGCCCGGGATGGTGGCAGAAACCAACACCAGTGTATCGGCACCGCTTTCATAGTTTTTCTGGAATGAAATGTATTTACTGTCGGGGGATGGCCTTATCCATGCCAGATCGTAGGTTTTCCCAGTGAAGGGACTTCCTGCAGAAAGACCTTTATTCTGCGCGGATAATCGGATGCCTATAAAAAAGAGCAGGAGAACACCAAGCGGCAGTTTCAGCTGCATTTTCCACTTAATACCCATCATTCTGCGGATTAAGATTGGGATTGAGTAGCAGTTCGGACACCGGCACCGGCCAATGGATATGCCAGGATTTCCAGTTGGGTTTTACCGCACTAAGATCGTTCAGGCGGCCAGCTCTTTTAAGGGTAAGGAAGCGGATGCCCCTTTCGGTGAAAAACTCTTTCCTGTTCTCGTTAAGGATCTCATTGAGCAACTGGACTTTTGTGAGGGTTAACGGTGCTGCACTGATTCCTGCCTTCTGTTTGACGGCATTCAGATAAGGAAGGGCTTCGCCCAGTTTATTTTGCTGCACCAAGGCCTCAGCCAGAAGCAGGTAGGCCTCCTCCAGCCTGAACACGACCGAGTATTCATCCGTATTGTTCACCGTGTTGCGGTATTTGTCGGGTCGGTAATAGGTTTTGCCTGCGATCACTATTGATTTGACCCAATTCTGTTTACGCAGGTCATTGGATGCAAAACTAAGAGCCAGCGGATCGGACAGTGTGTAGGTATTGGGCAATGCGCTTACAAAATAATACAGCGTGGCCTCATTGGTGGGATTGCCGGGTTTCAGCGGTTTCAGTTGCCACAGGATATGTTTTCCAGTCATCTTGAAGGTCTTAGTGAGGTCGGGCTGCCATATATAGAGCGGATTCTGCACGATTCCTTTCAGCAGGGTCTCGGCTTCAGCGTACTGCTGCCGGGTCATCAACACCGTAGCCAGTAAGATTTCAGCAGTCTTGCGGTTCGCATAAATGCGTTCCGTACTGCGATAGGAATCCTCCATCATTGCAGCAGCATCATACAGATCCTGGCGGATCTTCAGCAACACTTCCGCTTCAGCTGTACGGGACAGGCTTTTGTTCACCATGTAATCGGTCGTGGTGGTGTACGGGATGTCCCCGAAGACCTCGGTCAGGTAAAAATACACGAGTGAACGCAGGAAAAGCGATTCCCCCCTGATCCTTCTCCGGTCCGGCTCTGAAATGGCCGTACTGCTCTCGATGCCTTCTATAATTGAATTGGCCATATAAATCTCCTTGTAGGCATTGCTCCAGACCAATTTAATCCTGGTATTGGAGGGCAGTTGTGTATTGCTGAAAATATCGAAGTCGGAATTCTGCGTGGCTACTCCGTACCCGTAAAGGTCATCGGCATAGGCTCCCAACTCGGCACCTGCACCCGGCGAGCCTCCGCTGATAAGGGAATAGGCCTGCATCTCCGCATACAGGTTGCTGAGTGCCGCATCGGCAGTGCTTACCGATTCAAATACCTGTCCGGTACTGATCTGGTTAATGGGTTCGTTTACCTCTACGAGGTCTTCACAGGAAGAGAGCAGGGTAAAGAGGACAAGGGCCGCTCCGGCGGCATATCGGGTATGTTGTTTTTTCATTTTTTGGTTTTTTAAAAGGTTAACTGCATTCCCATAGAGACGGTCTTCAGCGGAGGCAGGAATCCGGAAGTAATAAATTCAGGGTCTGCGCCGAAATACTTCGTCCAGGTCCACAGGTTTTGGCCCTGCACATACAGGCTGACTTCCCGTAAGACGGGAGTTCTCACAGGGATGCGGTAGTTCAGCTGGAAATTCTTCAGCCGGATGAAGGAGGCATCGCCCACCGCGGCCGTACTGTTTTTGAAGTTTGCCGTCAGGGTATTGGTCACAGCATTGGTTCCCGGTGTATAAGGCATAATGATCCCCCCGGGATTGGTTGCCGACCATACATTCAGGAATTCAGTGGGTTGATTGACCATTACTCCCGGAGTACTCATCGTTCGGATGTAATTCCAGTTCTCCTGTTTCACGAACTGCAGGAGGAAGGAGAAACTCAGATTCCGGTAGGTGAAGCTGTTCTGAAACCCGCCGAAATATTCCGGACCGAGGGTGCGCAGCGCCTGCGCATCGTCCGGGGTTGATATCTTGCCGTCCTTATTATAATCAGTGAACTGGTACTGCCCAGTGGCGGGGCTGATGCCCTGATAATCCAGGAGCTTTACGGCGTAGATCGATTCCCCGACCACATAGGTATTGGCATAGGTAGAGCCTTCAAGCCCCGGGAACGCGAGCAGCCTGTTGCGCGGCATACTGATGTTGAAACCAACAGACCACTTCCAGTCTTGACCTTTGAGGGGAGTCCCCGCCACTTCCACCTCCATTCCGCTATTCTCCACAGTTGCCCCCAGATTGGCCAGGATGCTTGTGAAGCCTGTGGTCGTAGGTAAAGGAATCCCAATCAGCTGGTTCGAAGACCGGTTGCGGTACCATGCTGCCGTAACCTGAAGCCGGTCCTTCCAGAAGGCCAGTTCTGCAGCTGCTTCCAGCTTGTCGGTCTTTTCCCAGGAGAAACCGGGGTTGTAAAGCCGGGAAGGATAAAGGCCCGGAATGCCGTTATAGGATGAAGAACCCAGCGTATAGGTATCCTCATACTGGAAATCCCCGATGGCATCACTTCCCGTCCTTCCAATGCTTCCTCTGAGTTTGGCCAGGGAGAGCCACGGGATCTCCTTCAGGAAAGGCTCTTCGGACAGGATCCATGCAGCACCGAGCGCCCCGAAGTCAGCAAAACGGTCAGAAGGGCCGAAGCGGCTAGAGCCGTCCCGCCTCGCGGTAAGGTTCAGGATGTACCGCTCCTTATACTGCCAGTTGGCCCTCCCGAAGAAGGCGGCATACCGGTACCGGGTGTCGCTGAAATCGGAAAGCGTAATGTTGGTGGCTGCTGCAATGTTCTGCATCAGGGCATTGCTGGCAAAACCGGTTCCCCGCATGGCGGAAAGTTTAGAACGGCTTTCCTGAAAGGTCATTCCTGCCAGCACCTCAAGGCTGTGGTTGCCGTACTGCTTCTTCCAGGAGACCTGCGGTTCGAGGAGGTAGGAAAATACGGCACTTGTGCCGCGACTTGCGGAGGAGCTGGCCGGGCCCGCTCCCGATGCGGACGCAGGACTGTAAGCGGTATTAGGAATCAGCGAATATTCTTCCAGGTCCTGCAGGGTAAAGCCGGTGTTCAGCTTCACGGTAATATCTGTAAGAGGCTTATACCCTACATTCAGGTTCTGACTCAGGGTTTTGACCTCATTCAGGTAGCTGGCGTTCAGCTGTGCCAGCGGATTGTTAAAGGTGTTGTTCTGCCAGTTCAGATTTCCTTCGGCATCGTACAGCGCCGGTGCGTTCGGTGACAGGCTCAGTGCCCTGTTCGTAAAATCCGTTGCCAGATTGTTGTTCACCGCGGCAGAAAAGGTGTTGCTGAGCCCCAAGGTAAACTTGCGGTCTGCGGAACGGTGGCTGTAGCTTGCGGCTATCGTATTCACCTTATAATGCTGGTCGCCGGGGAAGACCGATGTCTGGTCCTGATGTCCGGCACTTACTGAAAAGCTGTTCTTTTCCGACCCGCCTGCCACCGACAGCTGCACGCTCAGTTGTTCTGCAGTCTCCCCGGTCAGTGCCTTCTGCCAGTCGGTGTAGCGGCTGGTATCCCAGGAGCCATTGATGTCATAGGCATTTGCCGGCAGGGCGGTAACACCCACATTGGCGTATGCCTGCCTCCGCATGGTGATATAATCAGCGGTATTCATCATTTGAAGCCGGTTCGTGGCTCTGCTGTAGCTTTGGCTTGAGTTCAGGGTTACCCGGACCGGGCCTGACTTTCCTTTTTTGGTCGTGATCAGGATCACTCCGTTCCCGCCCCGGCTTCCGTAGATCGCCGTGGCATCGGCATCTTTGAGTACCTCGATGCTCTCAATGTCATTGGGGTTAATGCTGTTGAGTGGGCTGATGCTGCGCACCGGAATAATTCCTGCCGAATAGGTCGTGGAGAGCTGTACCGCCCACGGAACCCCGTCAACGATATAGAGGGGACTGTTGCCGTCGTTCAGGCTGTTCACCATGTTCCGCAAACTGTTGCGGCCGCGGATCTGAACATCGTAGCCTCCGCCCGGAACCCCGGAGTTCTGCGTGATGTTCACCCCGGCCATCCTGCCCTGAACGGCGGAGAGGACATTGGTAACGGGCTGGTTCTCGATGTCCTTGGCGGTGACCTTTGAGATGCTGCCCGTGCTTTCCTTGGCCTTTACTTCGTAGTAGCCGGCATTGAGGACGACCTCTTTGATCTCGCTGACCTTTTCATCCGGGGAAAGATCAAAGACGGTCTGGCTGCCGATCTCCTCGCGCCTTTCGCCGAAGGACGGGTGGCGGAAGAGAAGGACGGGCTGTTCGCCTTGGACTGTAAGTTGATACGTTCCCGAGGCACCGGTAACGGCGGCCACGTCCCTGCCCTCTTCGGAGACGGTGACGCCTGAAAGGGGTTTGCCGTCCGCGGTGACCGTGCCGGAAACGGTATGGGTTTGGGCGTGGGCCTGCGAGCAGAGGACGCTCAGGAGCAGAATGATTGGAATGGTTAATTGTTGGTTTAGTTCCATAGTTTTTTGGTTAGACACGAGACGAGGTTCGAGATTCAGGATATGGAATTTGGTTTCGTGTTGGGTTAGAGGCAGGAGCGGTTGCAGTGCACCGATGGCGGTGGATTGGGTGCTCCTTTTCTGCATTCATGCATTGGATTTTTTCCACAGGGGGGGAAGGCACGGTAAATATGGAATCCCCTTACCTGCTACAAAAATTGATATGAATGTAAAAATAGGTCCCGTGAAAGCCGGAAGGCCGCAGTGGCTGTGCACCCCACTGTAAGTTTCTAACTGTGCGAAACTTTATGGAAAGCTGGCTTAGGATTGTTGAGAACTGGGCATAAAATAAGCGTGGGACTCAACTTACCGTATCAGAGGTACTGGTATACCCGCACACAGATAAGAGAGCCCACGCCCGGGACGTGAGCCTTCTACTTATCCTCTCGTGTGCTAAAAATTACCAGTTTTCTGATACGAGATTCTAAGCGAATGCTTCTTGTTTTTATTTGAAGTGTCGCAAAATTACATTTCTGTAATCGATTTTCCAAATATATAAAATATAGCAATGTAAACCAAATGGATTACAGTAAAATTTAGTTTTTACTGTAAAATTGCTTATGGCAAAGCTGACCGAAGAAGATCACCTTCTTAAGAGTAAAATAAAAATTCGCATGAATAACCTTTTAGAATTAAAAGGACTCAATCAGGCAACATATGCCTCAGAAGCCTATAAAGACAGGCAATCTGTTAATAGATGGTTCAATGAGAATAATATGAGAGGGGTGAGCATTTATTCAATAAATAAGTTTTGCAAAACCATTAACATTACTCTTGATATATTCTTTGATGATCCATTATTTCAACGCAATGACCTTAAATAACTCTCAAACTTTTGGTTGAAAAGCCACTTTCCCAGCGATTTTATTTTCACATATATCATATTCGATTTCTACCAAAAAATCATATAGTTGATATAAGCAATATATGCGATTACCCACTTCCCTAGAATTCTTAAACTCGCCATCTAAAAACACCAAAGAAAACTGCTCGCTATCAGGAAGCAATGTGAACTCATAGAAAGGTAATTTCTTCTGCATTACAGAATACACTTATTTGTTTATTTGCTTATAATATCTTTCAGAACATTGCTCCAATAGGACATTTGTCTCTTGTAATTCTTTACGGAGTTCTCGTACCCATACTGCTAAAATAAACAATAAAACTATGGCAACGATGTTGTAGATTTTTAGGGTCTTCATTTAAATTAATTTAGGATAAATTTAGGATTTTTGCAGATTGTGATGATGCACTTTATTTCCGCTACGTAATATTCTTGACAATTAATTTAAATATAATGACTTGAACTTCTCTAGGTTCAGGCCCCATACATAATATTGTATCACAAAAAAGTTAGTTTATTATTTTTATACCTTGGATTCCCCGTTTATTACGACTCTAGAACTCTCCTTCAAACATCAGAGCAGTACAAGACAGGAATTACTTAGTCGTATAGAAACAGCATTATTTGTTTTTATGATTATATCTGTATGAACTGATCCAGAGAGTCCGTTCGACGATTTATGAGAAATAAAATATATCTTAGTGGTTAGAAATATGCTTTACAGCTATCAGATAAATCCCTACCAATTATGTTGTATTTGTCTGATGATGTAAGATCTATATAAAAGTTAGCCGCTATTTTACGAGAAGATGAGAAAACCAACAAGTTTATTTGCAGTAACGTTTCTATTTATTTGCTCCTCAATATTGGGACAATCTATAGAAAATAAATTAATTAGATTTGACGGGCTTTATCAAACTAGATGTGATTATGAAGGTGATGATGAGGGTGAAATGTCATTTTTGAGATTTTATCCAAATCAAAAAGTAATTGGCGTTGGAACTGAATGTGGTGCTACAGCATATGATTTAAAAGATTGGTTTAATCCTTAAAAAGAATATGTATCTGCCGGGAATTATGTTATTAAAAGAAGAAAACTACTATTTCATACTACAAGTAAAGTTGGAAGAGTGAAGTACAAGGGTCGAATAATGCGAAATGGAAGTATAAAAATTAAATCTAAAAGTTTAATAAACGGATACAATGGTCGAGAAACTTATCAGTTTGTAGAAATAAATCGTGAAGAATAAAAACAGCTGGTAACAGCTTGGTAAACGCCATTGCTGTTTCGTGTAAAACTCAAGAGTTTTTTTCATATTTTTGCTTACGGTAGCCGGTAGATTCCGATTTTATTTCCGAAACGTCGCCTACCAGCGAATAAAGATTTTACGCCAGTTCTTCTTTTGTTATATTCACATAATCCAGTTAACATAATCCCCGCCAACAGAAATACCCAACCGTTTGGCGACATTTTAAAGAACTACTTATGAACAACTTGAAAAAATTTTCAATTAGAAATTTATTTGGATATCAAAATATAAATTTGGTATTTAATGATGACAAGCTTATTCTAATGGGTGAAAATGGTCTTGGGAAAACGTCTATCCTAAATTCAATTTATTTTACTCTAACAAAAAAATGGAATAAACTTTTAAAAATTAATTTCGAAAGCATTTATATAAAATTTGATGATAATATTGAATTTGAATTTTCAAAAGAACAATTATCAAGCTATATACAATATTTCAATAAAAAGACAGAATATCGTTTTGGTGGCCTAAAAAGTGAAATAATTAATAAGTTTAATCCCGATGATTTGACAGAATTTTTAAAGGAAAAAAATTATTACGAAAATTTTTACTCATCAAAAGTAGATAGACATAGAATCATCTTAGAATATGTAAGAAAATCCAAATTTCACAAAGAATTTGAAAGTCCTATCCCTTTAGGTTTAGCCGTTGAATTAATCGACCAAATTTATAAGAATAATAATTATCAATCTTTAATTGATCTAATAAATTATATTGACAACAGCTTTAGTAAAAATATTTTGTATTTCCCAACATATAGACGAGTTGAAGAGGAACTTCATAACTTAGGAAAAATACGGAAAGTAGCATCTGATGAACTGAAAATTTTTTGGGATGAAGATGAAAAAGAAGAGACAGAAGAATTAGAGGAAGAAACTCTAATTCAATTTGGTATGGAAGATGTTGTAAAAAGAATTCAAAGTATAATTGCAGAGATAAATGAAAGTTCTGTAAAAGGATTTTCACGAGTATCTGCCGAAATTTTGCATCAACTTCAAGAAGGTTTTCCAATAATGACAAAAAGTGAACTTCTAGACATAAACCGAAATAATATTGAAATAATTCTAAACAGAGTAAAAAATAATTTATCTTCTACAGACAGAGAGAATATATTGAAATTGTTGGAATCTGGTGAAATTGTTGAAAAACAAGAACTTGCATATTTTCTTATAAAACTAGAAAATATTTACTTGCAACAAAGAGAATTAGACAATTCTATTAAGGTATTTGAACGAATTTGCAATGAATATCTTGTCGGAAAGAGATTCATATTCGACGAAAGTAACGTAACTCTTTATATTTATAATAACATCACTGATGACAGAGTTGAATTAAATCAATTATCTTCAGGTGAAAAACAGATTGTTTCTTTATTCTCAAAAATTTATTTAGAAGAAAAAAATGATTTTTTAGTATTTTTCGATGAACCAGAGCTTTCACTTTCAATAAAATGGCAGAAGCAATTACTTCCGCATATTTTGGAATCAAAAAAATGTAGTTTTCTACTTGCAGTAACACATTCTCCATTTATTTTTTCTAATTACTTAGAAGAGTATACAGTAGGTTTAAACGTATTTATAGATTAAGAAAAATGAATATTGTTGAAGAATCTAAGCAAGAGCTAGAAACTAAACTAGTTGCTTATACTGAATTCATGTTGGATTTTAAAAAAGATAATAATTCTGTATATTGTTTTTATGAAGGAAAAGAAGATAGAAGCTACTATTCTGTTCGAATTGATTTAATTACTGGATCTAATATGCAAAAATTTCATTATACATGTAATGGTAAAAGTAATGTTATTGGTATTGAGAAACTTTTGAAAAAAAATTCGGTGTACTCTCAATGTAATCTTTTATACTTTATTGATAAAGATTTTGATGACAACCTACATATATCGAATGAGATTTATGTCACAAAGTTTTATGGTATAGAAAACTTCTATTCGGTTGAAGAATCATTCAAAAATATTTTAATAAATGAATATCATATTTCACCAAATGATGAAAACTTTTCTAAATCTTTGGAGTTATTTAAAGCCAGTCAAAATGAATTTCATTCGAAATTGTTAAATATTAATAGTTGGCTAGCATGTCAAGCTGACTATAGAAATATTAATAAGACTAGTACAAGGTTAAATATTGATGATTCTTTAAGAACATATTATAGCAGGGACATTTTTGAAAATTGTGTAAAAAGTAATTTTTCGATTAATTTGGATTCAGACATTAATGATATTTCAAAATTTTCAAGCATTTTTCCGTCAGCACCTCCAATATCAAATGAAATTGTAAATGCTAAAATATCGCTATTCAGTTCACTAAAATATGAGGAAAATTTTAGAGGAAAATTTGAATTAAAATTTCTGGTTTGTTTTTTAAAAAGGTTTCAAGAAGATATAGCTCAAAAAAATAGTACAATTTTCACAAAAAGGTTTTCATCTTCATTACGTTATGAATATGCCACGATGATTTCTCAATTATCAAGTTGTGCGATAACCCACGACTGTTTGAAAAAATATATTGTCGACAATACTATAAATAAAAACGTCGCCTAATAACTAATATGTGTTGTGTGTAAGCTCCCCATTTTCAGTACGCTTCAAAAGTAGAATTTTTTATTGATGTTTTGCTGTTGCTGTTGGATGTTGGAAAGTGGGCAAAAACCGTAGCGCCCACGGAGGCAAACTTTTCGGCAGTTGGCCCTCCGGTAAACTTCTTGAGATAGCGATCTATCGAGGACCGAATGCACTCTTTTGCATTGTCTTAAATACGAGTTAATGGTTAATTAATTCTATACTTAAACCGTACTGTTTTCGGGGGTGCTTTCAACAACAACATTGCTTCTTTAGATGTAAATAGATCTTATAGGAAAAAAGTGTAATTTTGCGTAAATGGCAAAAGCTGAATACATAATATCTTTAATTAAGTCGCATTACAATAACGAACCTGAACGTTTCTCAACAGTAGCTTTGCAAATAGCTGCTCACGAGGCTAAGTTGGGGCATACCTTTGTTGCTAACGAAATAAAAAACATAATAGACAAAGCAAAGGAAACTAAGCATAAAAATAAAATACTTGCCCCTGATTTACAAGGTTTAATTCAAGAAAACGTACCTGCCGTAAATCTTTCAAACATTATTGCCCCCCAAGATATTAAATCAAAAATAAATCGTATAATTTCAGAATTTGTACAAAGAGACAAACTTCTTAAACACGACTTGGAAAACCGTAGAAAAATTATGCTTTCAGGCCCTCCGGGGACGGGTAAAACATTAACAGCTTCTATTGTTGCGAACGAATTAAAACTACCACTTTATACCATTTTGATGGATAAAATGGTGACAAAATTTATGGGGGAAACCAGTGCAAAGCTTCGACAAGTTTTTGATTTGATTGAGCAACGACAGGGTGTTTACCTATTTGATGAATTTGATGCTATTGGTGGGGAAAGAAGCAGAGACAATGATGTAGGCGAAATGAGAAGGGTACTAAATTCTTTCCTTCAGTTTATTGAAAGGGATAGTTCGGACAGCCTTATAATTGCCATTACAAACAATAAAGAACTATTAGACCAGGCTCTGTTCCGTAGGTTTGATGACGTAATTTTATACAATTTGCCAAGTTCGGAAGAGAAAGAAGAATTGCTCAAAAACCGACTTGCCCAGTTTGCAAAAAAAATCAAATTTAAAGATCTACTGCCTGACATAAACGGCTTAAGCCACGCTGAAATATCGCTTGCCTGTATTGATGCCATTAAAGAAACGGTTTTGAATGAAAAACAACCGATGAATAATGAGTTAATCTTAAAAGCAATTAAAGATCGTAATGCAGCATATCACAAATAATTTAGCGAATGGCATCATACAAACACATTTTTATAGAAAATGTAAGAAGTAGCGAAAAATACAGAGCACCTCCTTCAATGGGTGCGCAACCACGAATACCCGTTAGAAATAGAGTATCTCAAAGCCAAAAATTATTGCAGCAATTTGATGAGATCTGGCAACAGAAAGAGCAAATTGAACAACAGCGAGGAGCTGAACAAGTTGCAACCCGCGAGGGAACATATATTTCATTTAACAGTGCCGCAGGTCACGATTTAATTACAAAAAGTTTAGAAGACCTAAGACAAGGCATTCGCTTATTGAACATCAAAGAAGTTCCACTTATAGAAAATCAAACGCAAATACGAGCCACTGTGTATGTTCCCAATGGCAAAGAAGGTGTATTTATTAGTAAAATCAACTCTTATAGCACAAAGAATAATACGGCTATTACTTTCTCAAATTCGATAGATCACGAAGCCGCTACTACTGCAATTAACCAAATCGGTAACAATATTAGCCTCAAAAGTATAAAAGATAATGTTGTTGGCGGAGTGATTAAAACCAAATCCTTAATTAATTTACCAGTTGGACAAGAAGAATTCTTTATAAGTGAAATTACAAGACTCTTTCCAAATACCACAATAAAAATAACACCGTCGAATGCTGACTTAGTAAATAGTATTGAAGATGTAAGTATTGCGTTATTAGAAGGTCTTTGGACTGATAATCTACAGGCTATTCCTAATGAAAATAAAAAATGGTGTGAAGCTTGGTTAAATGTAAATACTAAGGAAAATCAAGAACAACAACAAATAGCACAGTTTCTTATTACACTTGAAAATATAGGTATAGAAGTAAAACAAAACAGTATTATTTTTCCTGAAAGAGTGGTTCTTTTAATATATGCAAACCGGGAGCAATTGCTGGAATTAATGTTGCAAAGCGATCTGTTGGCAGAATTCCGAGCAGGGCAAGAACCAGCAGGGTTTTGGGTCAACGAAAGCAACATTGAGCAACAAGTTTGGGTCGATGATTTATTGCAAAGAATAAATATTGTTGAGAGTAATGTAAAAGTCTGTCTGTTGGATTCCGGTGTAAACAATGGACATCAACTTTTGCTACCTCTTATCGACGATGCAAATACTTTAACAGTTGATAATGCATGGGGAACAAATGATCACGAAACTGGGGCAGGTCACGGTACGCTTATGGCAGGAATTGCGGGCTATGGACAGATGGAACAAATACTACTTTCGTCTGATTCCATTCAGCTAACTCACAAATTGTGTTCAGTAAAAATCTTACCAAATCGCGGGGGAACTCCAAAAGAATTATGGGGAGATGTGACAGCACAAGGGATTTTAAGAGCAGAAATTGAAAACCCAAATATGGTTTTGATTTACTGTATGTCAGTAACTTCTCCTGAAGATGTAAACATGGGCAGACCATCTTCGTGGTCGGGTGCGATGGATAATTTGGCATTTGGCGAAGGTGAGAACCAGCGGTTGATAATTATTTCTTCAGGAAATATACGAGACGAAGAATCGTGGCAAAACTATCCCGAATCAAACTTTACATCTTCTGTCCAAAATCCAGCGCAGGCGTGGAATGTTTTAGTAGTAGGAGCACATACTGAAAAAGTTCAAGTATATGACACTAGTTTTCAAAACTACACACCGGTTGCAAAGGAGGGTGAACTTTCACCATATAGTTCTACTTCATTAATTTGGGAAAGAAAATGGGCTATCAGACCGGATGTAGTTTTTGAAGGTGGAAATTTATTAAGAGCCTCCGACAATAGTATTACTGGACATATAGATTTAGAACTTCTGTCCACATCAAAACAATTTAATACAAGAGGACAATTTGATACCATCTGGGCAACAAGTGCAGCAACAGCGCAGGGATCTTGGTTCGCTGCTAAAGTAGCTTATGAATATCCGAATGCTTGGCCAGAAACAATCAGAGGTTTAATTGTTCATTCCGCTAATTGGAATGCAGCAATGCTGTTACAACTACATACTCAACCAGGCAACCGAGGGAGTTATCGAAATTTATTGCGAACTTTTGGTTATGGTATTCCTGATCTAGAACGAGCACTTTATAGTGAGGAAAGTGCATTGACCTACATTGTACAAGACTACATTCAACCTTTCAATTTTAAAGAAGGTAGCAGCACACCTGAAACCAATGAAATTCACTTTTTTAATTTACCTTGGGCTAGTGATTTGCTATTGGAAATGGGAGAAATACCCGTAAAACTAAAAATTACACTATCTTATTTTATCGAACCTGGAGCAGGCGAAATTGGCTGGAAAGACAAGTATCGTTATCCGTCCCACGGTTTGCGTTTTGATGTGAACAACGTACACGAAACAGAAAATGTTTTTAGAAGTCGTGTCAATATTGCTGCACGAGAAGAGAATGATGAGGTAAGTGGAGATGCAGGTAGCAGTCGTTGGGCAATAGGTATAAACAATCGTAGTACAGGTTCCATCCATTCTGATTTTTGGGAAGGTACAGCTGCCGCTTTAGCAACTTGTAATCATATTGCTGTTTATCCTATTATCGGTTGGTGGCGTGAACGAAAACATTTAGGAAAAGTAGAAAATAAAACCCGCTATTCGCTCATTATTTCCCTTGAAACACCGGCACAAGACATCGAACTATATACGACGGTTAAAAATATGATTGAAGTTCCTGTCGAAATCCCAGTATAGCTGTAAATTCTAGTGAAGGCCTTACATACTTAATATCCGTGTATCAGGCATTGATATCAGCCAGCTTTAAGCCCAGGAATTAGATCTTTTAGCAGCAAAAACAGGTTTGAATTAACTTTCTATAGCGCTATTCTATAATATTGTGGTATTGCCGATAAACGGCGTCGTAAGATTCAGCAATAGAGTGTTCTTTTACTAATGAAGACAAATCATCACTCTCCAACAAAATATATAGGATGCAACGGTAAATAGGTCTTTTGCGCATCTTCTAACTTATCGTAGTACGACTGCCAGAGCGACACCAACCGTTCAAAATCGATCAGTTCAATATGCTCCCTGCTGTCACGCGCTTCTTTTATTGCCGGTTTAGAAAAGGTACCTGAGGTCACAAATATTCCGACATCCGTGTTCCGTTTTAAAGTTCCGGCTAGTTTCTGCACCTCGTCGCTTGAGATGGCATCGTTAGGCCTGTGTTTCACCTGCACAATAATCCTCGGATGCCTCGTTCCTAAAGGATCGGTGTAGGCAATGATATCAATACCACCGTCAGGCCCTCTCTTAGCGACTTCTGAAATATAATACCCCATCGCCTTCAGCAGTTCCGCTACTAAATCCTGAAATTCATAAGGGTTTTTGGCGCAGATATAATCCCGGATTCCGTTGTAGGCTTCTTCTTCATACTGACTCAGTAGTGATTTCTGCAGCTGGATGGTATCTTCTTCACTGCCGTTCCCAAGATCATTTTCGATTGTATCTGCAGCTTTTCGTTTTCCATCCCACTCGCGGTACAGTTTTGTTGCGGTATAAAGAAACTTTTCCGGTCCCAGTGCCATTGCTTTTTCTCCTTCTTCTGTAATTGTCCAGATTCCTTTTTGCTTGCGCAGGAATCCCGCTTTCATACAGTCAATGGTATAAAAATGAAGAATCGATTCCCAGCGGATGTAGCCTGTTTTTTCGTAACGGTGGCTTTCGTATTCATCAAACTTTACCGTCTGACGGATTTTATCGACGACCTCCTTCCCTCTCATTTCCCCACCATTCGCAATGATAATTTGAAATGCGGCAAAGATTGTTTTCTCGGCAATCTTTTGTGATCTTGATTTTGACATGTTTCTTATTTTATTACCAGCTTTTTAAAATACCTCGGCTTTAATATCGATGACTTTATCTACCTCTTTCATCAGCCTATCAGTCTCGGTAAGTGCGACAATAATCTTCTGATAATGCAGAATATCATCAAACTCAAGCATGCGATCTTTGCGGTCTTTCAGCCATTTTTGAGCAGGCTGATAGCCACCAATGTAGAAGTTCCAGGCGACTTCCGGCACATTGTCAAAGTATTGCGCTTCGTTGATATAGACATTACCGTCTTTGTATATGATTTTGCCTACGATATTGCTGCCGTCTTCGGGATACTGTGTGATGTAGTTTTCGACGTCAGGACTTTCCAGCAGGTGAATCTGGCGGATCTGTCCGCCCAGTTCTACCAGCTTCCAAAACGTATCGGCGTTTTCAGGGTAAGGCACTCGGGGGAAATCGATCTTTAAAAATTCTTTGTATTTCTCTCTGTAAGCGGGCGAATGCAGTACGGCGTAGATGTAATCTAAAATGTCGATAGGTGTGAACGCACCCTCAACTCCTTCTGCTAAATCACATACCAAATTTTCTTCCGGCAAAAAAACGTGGTTGAGTTTCTTCTCCAACTCTGCAACGATTTGCATATTGAAGTTAGGGATTCTTTCTTTTTGATCTTCAATAGAAAGTTGGCCCTTTTTTTCTGGATAGAGATAAAGAGGAAACAGATTTACACCGCCACGACGAAAAATATTTGCATCCACAGGATTTTTAGATACTGTTGTAAGGCACCATTCAATATTCCCGACAGCTAAGCCTTGCCTGCCAATACCAATTAATAAATTTTTTTTATTTAGAAAATTTTGGATTAGTTCCTTCCTTGGATAATCCATCATTACATAACTAAAATAACAAGGTCTATTATCAAACGGTCTGTAATTACAATTAATTATTTTGTTCTCCCAGTCATTATCATTTTGAATAATGCTTCTTGCCTTTTCTAATTTCCAATCACGATTATCCTTTAATGAGTATTTTTTATTTAATTCTTCATTTATAATAGAACTATCTCGCAAATCTAATGCTCTATTATATATATTTTGTTTATCAAAGTCTATAGAAAAGTCATCCCTATGAGTTTGGAAACCCATCACATTTACTTTAAAAAGTTCGACTGGATTTATTCCTTCATTGTAAAGCTTGTAAGCAGATTCATCTATTTCTTTAAAAATATAACTGTTTGCAATGGGTATTACAGTTTTAAATGAAATGGAACTTAACTTATTATCTAATAAAAAATTATATTTATCATCTCGCTTTCCATACAAATCGTAATGAAAAACTTGGCATAATTCATTTGGTTTTTTATTTCCTGTTTTTACTAATAGATTTATCGAAACTCCCTGTTCTATATCAAATACATTAACATCGGGTGAGCCATCTGGTGAGGTTTCTTTTTTTTTGTTATTCCCGTGCAGGTCTATCGTATAAATCTTATCGTACGTTTTCAATAGATTCCAACGCATTCCCCGAAAAGTAGGATTGTCTAAAAAGCCGTGAGGATTGATAAATGCCAATACCCCACTCCCATTCTTCTCAATAAAATGCTGGCCATAGCGCAGAAACTTGACATAATCATCATTAATGAACTTTGAATTTTGTTCTTTCAGTTTTTCTTTTCCGCCAGGTTCTTTTTTATAATCCTGCATCAGCTTCATTATCCACTCCCCTTTATTGGCACTCTCGCCACTGTACGGTGGATTACCAATAATACACATCACGGGCGAATCCCGTTTGATGTGGTTGGCTTCATTGGCTTCAGCACTCAGCCAGTTGGCAAACAAAGTTCCGGTATCAGGATGGCTTTCTTCCAGGCTGTTGGTGAGATACACCCGCAGTCTCTGGTCTTTGGTCGGTTTATAGCCCGTTTCTGTCAGCAGAAGATCCATCTGTAAATGTGCCATCGCATAACTCGCCATCATCAATTCAAACCCGTTCAGCCTTGGCAAAAGATGGGTCTCTACATAGTTGCTCCAGATGCCCTGCTGCCCGCCAAACTTTTTGTGAATGTGCTTTACCACTTCTGCCAGAAATGTTCCAGTCCCTGTTGCAGGATCGAGGATCTGTACTTTATGCACCTCCTTTTCTACCGTTTTTATATTGTCGGTGTACCGTTTGTCGGTCGCCTGCAAGTTGACTTTTATCTTGGTCTTGCTGGTGTCTGCCAAGCCTTGCGGCAGATCAAAGTCCGATTTTAAAATATCATCTACCGCCCGAACAATAAAATTAACCACCGGAGCCGGCGTGTACCAGACACCTCTGGCCTTTCTCAGTTTAGGGTCATACTCACTCAGGAAGGTTTCATAAAAATGGATGATGGGATCTTCCATCTTGGTACTGCGACCGTAGTTTTTCAGAATCTCTTCTACATTGCACGCCAGGAAGATTTCTACCAGACTGTCTACAATCCACTTGATGCGGTCATCGATATCGGGACCTGCAATATAGCCGAACAGTTTCCTTAAGAACGGATTTGATTTTGGAATGAGTTCCGCCGCTTCCTGCCTGCTAAACGTAGGCAAGGTAGGATCATGAAGTCTTGCTGCAAACATTCCGTAAGCAATGGTTTGCGCATAGACGTCGGCAAAACCTTTGGACGTAATATCGTGGATCAGTAACTGTTTGAAAGCATCCTGCTGTTCTTTGAGTGTACTGTTGCTGGAGGTTTCTTCGTCGCTCGTCAGGGCTTTCTCTATCACATCTGAAAGGAGTCTGGCTTTTCCGGCCATCATTTCTGCCAGCTTTTTTGGGCTTTTGATGGTTTGCCCAATGTGGGAGCCAAAATCTTTGATCAGGTTTTCAAAACCTGCAAAGTTTTCAGGATGTGGCACGATCTGATGCTCTACAATTTCGCCCAATGCTATTTTGGTCACAAACTCCCCATTTCTGTACAGATGAAAATCTAAATAATCGGTGAAAATAATATTATTAAGGGAGGCCTTATAGCGATCAAACTGTTCTTTATTACCCGTTTTTTTAAGTCCGCCTAAGTCTTTATCACCAATATCTTTGGCTTCAATAAAACCTACAGGAATATCTTTTTTGGTCAGGATATAATCAGGCGCACCGCACGATTGCCTTTTGGGCTCGTTGGTGGCCACAATGTGCGGAATGATTGTTTCGATCAAAGAAGCCAGATCTCCACGAAAAGTATGTTCTGTTGCATTGCCTAACTGATATCTTTGGTTGAGGATCGTGAGATACTGCTGAATGTTCATTATTTAGTTTTATTTCTAATGGAAATCAAAAATAATTAAATTTATTGGTAACAGCCTCTTTTATATGATATTCCGTGGATCGCTTATTTACAAAGGTCAGAATAAATGTGCCGGAACACGGAGCGAAGAAGCGCGAGGAACCGATGCTTATATTTTCCACCTACGCTACAGTAAATGAATTGCGTAAACTATTATGGTTCTAGTTGTTTACTGGTAGCTATCTTAGGACTCATTTTACATTTTATTTTTTCGTATATGCCTGATTTGGATGATTTGGCATTTCAGGATATTGGTATTCGAGTTCTCCATTTTCAATCATTGGTTTCAAGAACTTTCGTTTTAAATAATCCTCACGTTTTAAAAGTATTCGTGCTATTTCAGTGGACTTAAAATATTGACCCGTACAGATCTCCATAATGATTGATTTGAGTTTTTCATTATCATTAATTCTTTGACCCAGACCAGCAATCTTTAGCTTTAGTTCTGTACTTATTCTTGTATCAGCTAGTGTACTAACAGCAACAGCTGGTGTACTAAGAACAATAACTGGTGCACTAAGATCATTAGCTGGTGCACTAACGCCATCAACTTGTGCACTACGAGTGCTTAACTGATGTACATCAATATTTACATATTTTTCTCCTGGTATATAATAGGTTGCTTTACCTTTTCCCTTCTGATCTAGAATTTCTTTACGCTTTAAATCTCTTAAATCCTGAGAAGCTTTTAGGGTATCAACAGTGTTAAGCTGGCGATATGCATTATTGTCAATAGCTCCTAGCTCTTTCACAAAAATTAGCGCTTTTTTTTGATCCTCATTCAGTGCGTAACTATCAAATAAAGTTAACCAGCGGATATCTTCTACTCCAAGAAAATGATGTAATAATAATCTAGCCGTAAACTGATTTCTACCATGGTCACTTTCAAAAGTAGGAGGCATCAACTTCGCTTGGGACATCAACGTTCTCATAGACCGGATCCCGGACCCTTTTGTTTCTGCGAGGTTAGTTTCATGAAAAACGGCTGCAATAAATGGGTTTCTGTTTTTAGAACCAGGTTCCCCTAAAAATTCTTCTGGTTTCAGCGAAAAACCCGGGTTTTTGATTTCAATACGGTTACTATACCTAATAATCTGGATCGGTTGATTTTCTCTATAGGTTCTATGTATAAGTGAATTCACAATGGCTTCGCGCAATACCCTACTCGGTAATCCAATATTTTCTGCCTGAAGTTCACCTTCTGGCAATAAAAAACCTTTGGGTAAATCATCTGTTATTTGACTAAAAATTCGCTGTACCATTTCTAAAAGTGATCCGCGCATATCTATCGTTGTAAATCTATTTTCAGGATCTTCTATCCAAACATTTCCTGGTACTCTTATATAGTCCACACGCACCATTGGCATAAGTCTCCTATGAGAACTTCTTTTACCAAATAACAGTAAGCCCGCGTAGGTAAGATAAATTGCATCTTTCTCCTTAATAATACAACCTAATGAATGTAACAAATCAACGTCATCGTATTGTAATTCTTCAGCAAAAGTATTTACTTTAGCTCGTAAGCTACGATACAGTTCTACAGCCTCCTCACTAATATCATCCCAAGAAGATTTCTGAACTATGGAACCATCTAAAGAATCATCATTATTAAAAAAAACAAAAAGATCATCGTCCGTACAACGTTGATCACTGGAACCGATTCTTCTATATGCACCCCGAGGAAGTCCTTCATTTTTAAAATATACAGGCTTTTGTGTATCCGGAAGTTCAGGAACAAAAACAGATATTACTTTTTTTCCATCTATTATCTCGACCTTAATTTCCGGACGTATAGGAATATTAAACATACTTGCACACTGACTACTGAGATCAAGCTGCAATTTATCTGTATCTAACAGATCTGTCAATACATAGGATGGGAAAAGAGAAGCTTCTTCTTGTTCGACCCCCAGTACAAGATAGCCTCCTCCTAAACCAGGTTCGTTGGAAAAAGAATTAACCGTCTCCATAATTGATCGGTCGATAGCAGAAGCTCGTTTAGCTTCAATCCAATTACACTCATCAGTAAGATTAAGTTGCTGTATAAGGTCTTTTACTTCCATATTTAAAATAATAACTTTATTTATACACTATCCCTATATTTAGTAAGAAAATTAATGCTTCACCTTCCAGAAGACTCAAATGTACTTTATTTAACTGAGCAATTTTCGGGAATTTTTTTATTAATATCTAGTATCGTGAAATTAAAGTTTTTCATTTGATACAGTGTACAAATCAAATATACGGATTGCAGCAATATATTTTGAATCACAGCAAAATTTGTAAATTCGTTTCCAATTTCTAAACTTATAAATGACAGACCACCTCACCCTTTCGGAACTCAACGGCCTTATACAGTCGGCGCTCAACAGTGCGCTGGGCAGCCGGTCGTTCTGGATCGTGGCGGACGTGACGGAGCACCGCTATAAAGAAGCCACCGGTTACCACTATTTTGAATTCGTGGAGAAGGACCCGAACACGAACCGGATCGTGGCCAAAATAAAAGCCAGCGCGTGGGGAAATGCATCGCAGAGAATCAGGGCCTTTGAAACCGCGACCGGGCGGAAGTTGTTTAAGAAAATATATGCATTAGTCTGTAGGAATTAGGTACCAGCGAAACCGGACGCAACAATGAAATTATTCATGGAGAATTCTATCTTGACCGATAAACAGTAAATTTCACTTCAGCAATATCATAGCAGAGAATTATGAATTGTCTGCCTTGAAAAAAGAAAAAGGGTGAAAAACACCCTTTTGAAATAAAATATGCGATTGGTTACTATTTTTTTCTATTGCCCATTAAATTAATTATAAATACTCCCGAGTCAAAAGCCAGCAAAAGAATTAAAATAAGATAAGTAACTTTTGATAAAACAATACCCTTATTAAATAAGTTTTCATATTGTGAAATTAACAGAAACAGTAGCGCTATTTTATAATATATTAAATTAATTTCCCGTTTCATATCTCTAAATTTAACCAATAATAATAACTCTGTATTGATACCGAAAAACATGCAAAAAGAGCTTTTTTATCATCCGGGCTGAGATTGGACTGTATAACCTGTTGTACGTAATAATCTGTGATCGCTTGATATTCATCAAAACTTTCAGATTTCATTGTAGCTGAAAAATATAAATTTAAGATATCATAAGTATCACTTGTCATGAGGTTCGCCTCTTTGTACTCATCCAACATTTTTACATAATCATAGTTAGAGTTTTTGTAATTATTGGAAATCTCATTTATTTTATCACGCAATTGCTGAAACTCTTCGCTACTATATAACAAATTATAATCAATAGTATTAACATTTGGTATATTTTGTCCAATCCAATCAATTTCCGGAATAGCAGTTTCAGACATATATGAGCTATTTAAATCTTGATTATGAAGTTCTCCAAAATTTTCTATATAATCGTATTCTGAAGGAAAATCGTACTTTACTGCATGTCCATTTGTAGGGTTGGCATTAAACGTCCCCTTACAAGATCCGCCTGTTGTGCAATAAGCTGCATAGGATCCTCCAGCAGCACCAATAACTCCCGAAACAGTCTGCACAACTGCATAACCTGTTCCTTCAGACGCTAGGCCGACAGCAAGAGCAAGATGATGCGTACCCGCCATTGCTGCAACAGCACCTCCTGCATCACCACCTGCAATTGCACAAGCTTGCCCAACCTATTGCCACCATTTCTTGCCATTAACAACATTACTGTTTGGTGCATATTTGAAATTCTTATTAAATGAAAGCAGGTTTGATTTCAAAGTAACTGCATTTGTAGAAGACGGTTCAGGTTGTAAATCCATACTATTCCTACCGTCCTGTGTGCAATTAGATAAACTCAGCATTAATGCAAATGCAGAAATGGTCAATAATTTGTTTTTCATCGTTTTTCGTTTAAATTAATTAAATGGCTTTTTATATTCTATAATTTGTCAAAATTGAATTATTGAAATTTTCCACACAATTCCGTTTTGGAATATTCGGTATATTTGCATTTGTATTTTACTGGAAAATGAAAGATTTAGGGTATATCATCAAAAAAATGCGTGAAGATAAAAATCTTTCACAAGAGGAATTAGCTCATGAATTAAATATCTCGCAAAGTAAATTATCAAAAATAGAGAACGGCAGGTTAAAACCAAGTCTGCTTTTTTTAGTTACTGCCTTTAATTTTTTTTCATTAACACTGAACGACTTAGCAGAATTCCTTCAAAATTTTCAATTATAGACTTACCGAAAAGTCTTTGAGGAACTTCAGGAAACACGAAAGCGACCGAGTCTGAAGAAGTGTTGGTGGACGACTTTGGGAAAAAGGTGAAGCGCGCGGCGGAACATCCGGAGATCTGCAATGCGCGGCTGAAAGAGACTGAGGAGGAGGTTAATAGGATTATTGAGCGGATCAGCAGTTGAGCTACGCAACACCTGATTTTAAAATAAAAAGCTTTGCAACTGTAATCATCTAGAGATTTCAAATATCTACTTCGTTGTGTAAAGGCCGTCTGTATTTTATCCTTCTATATTTTTACCCCAAAAAGATATCCTACCAAAGCAGACAGCCCCATTGCAATTGTCCCCCATACCGTTATTCTCAAGATCGCTTTTTTCACATCTGAACCTCCTGTTTTTGCCGCAATGGTACCCAAGATCATTAAGAAAACGATCGTAAGACCATACATCCAATACTCCATGTTTTTTACCGGCGCGAAGAGTATTACCAACAAGGGTAATACGCCACCCACCGTAAATGCTGCACCTGAGGCTCCAGCTGCCTGGATAGGATTGGCCTTGGTTATCTCGTTGATGCCCAGTTCGTCCCGAATGTGTGCGCCCAAAGCGTCTTTTTCTGTTAATTCAACAGCTACCTGCATGGCGGTATCTTTCTTTAAACCTCTTCTTTCGTAGATCTGCGCCAATATCTGCAACTCTTCATCGGGCATCTCTCTGAGTTCCTGTATTTCCCTTTCAATATCAGCTTTTTCGGTATCGGTTTGAGAACTGACCGAAACATATTCGCCTGCCGCCATGGATAAGGCTCCTGCTACAAGCCCGGCGACTGTTGCCAACACTATAGGTTCCCTGGCAGCACTTGCCGCTGCTACTCCTATTGCGAGGCTGGAAATAGAAATTATCCCATCATTTGCTCCCAACACCGCAGCCCTTAACCAATTGCTCCGGTGGATATAATGACTGTCTAAATAATTTTCAATTGTGACCATTTTTCTGTTTTTTTAACTGTTTAAATTTAAGACTATTATATGCTAAAAAAGCGATCCGAATACGAATCGCTTTTCAGGATTATGTTTTTCCTGCAGCCATGGTGCTAATCATCATCGCCGCTGTCTGCGCCCCCCTGGTCAACCGCGTTTTGCGTTGCGCCTGAAGCAATTTCCGTATGCCGGATCTGTCCACCCAAATACCCGGTACGTGCAACCAGGCCAAAACTGATTATTCCCAATAACAGCGCGACTGTTGCAGCCGGTTTGGCAAGAGTGCTCGCTGTAAGCCGGGCAAATATTCCGAGCAGTGAAAAAACGCCGACTGCAATAAGGGCCACTAAAGCAAAAACCGCAAAATCGGCATGCTGCTCGATGACCTTTTCGGAAACACCCTGAATGTTCTCCACTGTTTCTTCGGCGCCCTCTCCCGTTACATAGGCTACCACAGCACCCAATGCAGAAATCACCAATACATAGTAGGAGGCTATTACGGTGGTATTGCTTTTTTTCCACATCCCATACCCCAATATTAAAGTCCCTAAGAGTGACCCGAATACAGGCAGGTGAGTGATCAGCAGATGTATATGTGTTTGATCCATTATTTCCGTTATTTAAAGGGTGTTTATTTTAATAAATTTTTCGCCGCTGGTCATTGAAATACCACAACGTTTCGGTGCGGCCGTTTCATAGGTATTACCACAGGTCGGGCAAACAAAATAAACAGAAGGCAATGAACTTAATTTGTTTGCTGTTAGGGCTGCCAAGGCCTGTTCGTAGAATGCTTTGTGTTTTTTCTCGGTCTTGTACGCATAGTTTAAACTGATCAGCGCCAGTTGATTTCCTGCGGCATCAGCATCTTTCAGAAAGTTAGGGTACATTGTAGTGGCTTCATAGGTCTCCCCTTTAATGGCAAATTCCAGATTTTCTTTAGTGGATAATACCTTTACCTCAATTTTAGCAGGTGTCACGGCGATACCCATTTCCTCGAGTACTGCTTTGTGATTGCCGGCATGCACTTTTTCGGCAAGAGATGCCGCTTTAAAGAGCAGAGCAATCTCTTTATAACCCTCTTCTGCGGCTTTTTTAGAAAAAGCAGCGTAGCGTGCCGTGGCATTTGACTCGCCGCTAAAGGCTTCCTGAAGGTCGGCTATGGTTTTTGTCTTGGCTTCCGCGACCGTCAGCGAACTGCCAGACGGGGTTCTAGCTGCATCTACCGGGGTTTTCATTTCTGATTTATTTTCGCCTGTGTCTTTGCAAGCATTTAAAAAGAAGCCTGCTGTGAGCAGGAGGCTCCATAAGATTGTCTGTTTTTTCATGACTTTAAATTTTGGTGGTGTTACTCTCTTTCGTTTTTTTCGTTGGCTTCATTTTCTGATTTTTCTCGCTTTTCATCGGTTTTTACTGAATCTTTCGCGGTGACAACTGCCGGTGTCACCGTTGAAGTTGTTGGCGTTGTTGCTGGGGCAGCGGAGGACTTTTCCGGAGCTGAAGCCTGATTTTTTTTGCAGGAAGTAAAACTGAGTGCTACCAGAAATAAACTGAAAGTAATGATTTGCGTTTTCATAAGATAACTGTTTTAAGGATTAATAATGATGTAAAGATCTGACCATTGGTCTTTTCTTTCTCTTAATACAATCTTAAAATCAGCTTAAATTTTCAGGCGGAAAACTGCAGGTGAAAAGTGGTGCCCTGGTACTTAACACTGCTGACGGTCAATGAAATGTGCTGTGCGTCGCACAAGCGTTTGGCAATAGACAAACCCAGACCATTCCCGGGAATCAGGGAGCTTCGGGAATCATCGGCTCTGAAGAACCTGTTAAAAAGTAACGGTAACTGATCACTGTCAATTCCTATCCCTTCATCTGTAATTGTTAGCGTATACGATCCCGTCTGCCAATGGATGAAAATGCTGCCGCCCCTTTTATTATACTTGGCGGCATTGGAAATAAGATTGTCTATCACCATTTCAAACAGCACAGGATCGGCCCAAACTACTGTATCTGAGGCAATATGGTTTTGAATATTGAGCATATTAGAGGAGATGAGCGCAGCATTTGTTTTTACGCTCCTGTCCACTGCGGTTTTCAAAGGTATTTCCTGCTTATTCACTTCAAAAAGCGGTGATTCCAGACGGGCCAGCTGCAGGAGCTGGTCGTGCAGTTGGGACAGGCGGTCGGTCTGAAGCAATATTTCCCGCATTTTTTCTTCATAGCGTTGCGACGTGCGGGGTTTTCTCAGGAGCACTTCAATCGTACCTTTGATGGCCGCTAAAGGGGTCTGCATTTCGTGGGAGGCATCGGCAGTAAATTGTTTCTGTTGGTAAAAGCTGCTTTCGAGCCGGCTCAGCAGGTCGTTAATGGTGGTCGCAAGCTGGCGGATCTCATCCTCATTATCCGGCAGCGTTAACCTCGAGCTGATGTTGGCATAACTAATTTGAGAAGCCGACTGAATTAACTGATGTACCGGGGCTATCGCCTTAGAGGCCACAAAAATCATGATGAAATATAAAATGGAAACAATGAAAATATAGGTGGTCACCAGCACCAATAATAAGTTGTGTAAAACGTTATATGATTCCTGCTGGGACACTCCGATGGTCAGCTGTCCTATAATCCTGCCTTGATCATTACGAATGGGGAACTGACCCTGTCTTATTTTTTGCTGATATAAGGTGGTATTATAAAAGACGGTGTTTTTATTTCTGGGATTAAAAAGGAAATGATCGTCCTGAAGATTGGCAGATTTAAAAAGAGTTTTGCCACTGGAATCCACGATCTGAATAAAGGTAGGATTGACTTCTATCTGCCGGTGTTCCGCTTCCTCCCATTCGGGCATTTTGTTCATGATAACAGCATCGTCATTCCAGTCTAAGTTGGAAAATACTTCAGTTTTTTCACTGATGATATCGTCATCTAAATGTTTGTAGGAAGTATAATAAACTACCGCATAAATCACCGCGAAAGCGAAGGCCAGCAAAGCAGCAATTGCCACCAAATTATAGGCAGCGATCCTTTTTTTAAAGCTTAATTTCATGCGTCCTCGTTGATTATGTAGCCTACACCTCTGACGGTATGGATAAAAGATCCATTTTTATCATCCAACTTTTTTCGCAACCCGTTAATGAATACATCGATTACCGCGGTATCTTTATCAAAATGGATGTCCCATATTTTTTCCATAATCCGTGAACGACGGCAGACTTTTCCTTTGTTTCGCAAAAGCAATTCCAGCAGTGCATATTCTTTTTGGGTTAAGGCAATCTGTTTTCCAGCCTTAGTAACTTCATGCGCATCAATATTCATCTGAATATCCGCAATTTTAAAAACTGACTGTTCTCCGTCATTTTTACGCATCAACACTCTAATTCGCGCCAATAATTCTTCGAAAGCGAAAGGTTTTTTTAAGTAATCATTCGCTCCGGTCTCCAAACCGAATACGGTATCATCGACCGTATTTTTAGCGGTTAAGAAAATAATAGGCACCTGCGGATTTACATTTCTGACGTTGCGACAAATTTCTATACCACTCACCCCGGGGAGCATCCAGTCTAGCAATATAATGTCGTACTCATTAACGCAGTCTAAAGCCAGTTCGAGACCTCGCCTACCATTATCCGCTAAATCAACAGCGAAGCCTTCTTCTTCCAGACCTTCTTTCAAAAAACCTGAAATAGCCGGCTCATCTTCCACAATTAAAATTCTCATATTTTAGAGTATTTAACGCAATGTTTATAAATTAACGCTTCATTCACTAATCTCTAATTCTACACCGGCGCCATGCCGGTATACGAGCTGTCCACCCAAATAGGCCGTACGGGTAACTGATCCGATTACCGTTGCAAACAGTATTATTCCCACTATTCTGTACCATCTATTATGGCTCTTAAAAAAATATAAAGCTCCATATAACAGCGTTGTAATAATGGCAAGCCATAAAGTTAAGGCTGCAGCCTCTTCATGCAACATTATCGCTTTACCTAAAGAACCCCCCTCCATTCCGTCGCCCGCAGCATCACCGGAAAGGTAAGCGATCAGCGTACCAAAGGTACCCAATATTAGCAAGTAAAAAGCAGCCTGGTTTAAAAAGGTTTTCTTTAATATCAGACCAATTATCTCTCCTAAAAATGCGGTTAAAAGCAATGCTATTGGAAAATGGATTACCATGGCATGCAGGTGGGTTGGTGAAATCATGCTGTTAAGTTTCAACAAAGATGGCAAGCTTTGGATTTAGAATGGGTTAGTGATTTCTTAAGATTGTCTTAAACTAATAAAATAATACAGGTGACCAATACATGAAGATTCCGTGCAGAGCTCACAATGGTGTCAAGAAAATTTATAAATGAAATTTAATATGATTCATACCGAAATATTTTATAATTTTGATGGGTGAAAAAGTTGATTTCCATCTTGTTAATTTCCTTGTATTCGGTTTCTGCGACTGAAGTGTCTCAACTTTTTAAAATTCCAGATCTTATAGCGTATTATTGCGAGCACCACGCTTTGAACAGAGAAATGTCTCCTATTGCATTCCTTAAGATGCATTATGATCATCCAGCTAAAGACCGTGACTATAAAAAAGACCGGAAATTACCTTTTATCATCATTCTGCACCACATGTATTTATTTTTACAGTAGTGCAGGGCTTTAAGTTTGAAATCCAGCCTAATGATTTTGCTCCGATAAAAAACGAAAAGATACCTTCGTCTGATACCGGTTGTAATTACAGCGTTTTTCTGAATTCTGTCTGGCAGCCGCCCAGAGTTTCCCTTTCATAAATCATATAATTTTGATCGCTCCATGATCAGGATTTTTCAGTATATAAAGTTGATTTTACCGCTTTATCACTCCTCCTATCCATAACTTTAACAATCATTATCCAATATAAATAATGAAAAAATTACTTTCAATCCTAACAGTGGCTGTACTTTCGATTGCAGTTCACGCTCAAAACCGTTTCGAAAATGCAAAAAAAACGGCAGCAGCTCATAAAGAACTTATTTTACTTAATTTCTCCGGATCAGACTGGTGCATACCGTGTATCAAACTTCACAAAAATATCATAGAGGCTGAGGATTTTAAAAAACTGCAAACAGAAAATGTCATTGTATATCTTAACGCAGATTTTCCGAGAAATAAAAAAAATCAGTTATCAGCCGAACTGAAAAAAGAAAATGCCTCATTAGCCGACCGCTATAACCCCAATGGAATATTCCCTTACACTCTGTTACTGAGTCCGGAAGGAAAAGTTCTGAAAAGCTGGGAAGGGCTTCCAACGGAAAATGCATTGGCTTTCAGTACAGAGATCAGGGATATCAAACGCAAGCAAAAATAAATGCTGAGAGAATTCAGAAGACCCGAGAAATTAATGGGGAATGCTTTTGAAATTACCGTTGTAAGGGATGACGGAGAAGATGCTCTGCTCCATATTGACGCCGCCGTCCAGGAAATCCGGAGAATTGAAAAACTGTTGACGACTTTTAATGATAAGAGCGAAACCAACCGTATCAACAGAAAAGCTGGACTGTACCCTGTAAAAACTGTTCCGGAAGTTTTTGACCTGATTGAAAGAAGCCTCAGGATCAGTTCTATTACCGATGGATATTTTGATATTTCGTATGGCGGCATTGATAAAAGTTTGTGGAACTTCGACCGCGGGATGAAGCGGCTCCCTGATCCCGAGATCATAAAAGAACATTTAAAACTGGTCAATTACAAAAACATTCTTCTTGATCGCAATGATGAAACAGTATTTCTTAAAGAAAAAGGAATGAGGATCGGTTTCGGCGGCATCGGGAAAGGATATGCGGCAGAAATGGCCAAAAGGCTGCTTCAGAAAAGAGGTGTAAGTTCAGGAATTGTAAATGCTTCCGGCGATCTTACCACGTGGGGAAATCAGGCGAACGGAAAGCCCTGGACCGTTGGCATTGCCGATCCCGAAAATGCAGCGCAACCCTTTTCTTATATGAATATTACCGATATGGCCGTGGCTACTTCCGGAACATATGAAAAGTTTGTCATCATCAACGGAAAAAAATATTCTCATACCATTAATCCAAAAACAGGAATGCCTGTTTCAGGCGTAAAAAGTGTCACTATGTTCTGCCCTAATGCAGAAATTGCCGATGCAATGGCAACTCCTGTAAGTATTATGGGAATTGAATCTGCACTGGATATGGTGAACCAGATCAATCATCTGGAATGCATCATCATCGATGATCAGGACCGGATTTATTCATCACAAAACATCAATTTCAAGTAGAATCGTCATTCAAATTTATGGTTAGAACCAAATTCTGGCGATGCTGTTAACTTTTTAAACAAATCTCATGAAAAACAAGATTATAAAAACCGCAACATTTGTATTTTTTGTAACTGCAATAAATACCTTTCACTCCTGCACCGCAGTAAAGGAATACGAAAAAAATAAACTTAATGATTCCGAAATGGTCCTTGGGAACAGAACCATCGAGAAAACAGAACTAAGCTTTCAGTCTTACCGGGAAGGATCGTCCGGCGCCAATGCGGGAAAAGCAGGAGGCGGCTGTGGATGCAACTAAATATCACAAATGTGTTAAAGATGAAGCGCTTAAAACAGAAATTTCCAACAAACAGGAATCAAAACCGTTACATCTCACATCTAAAAACAAGTTTTAACAAATGAAAAAAATTATTATAAGCATTGTTGCGCTCTTTGGATTTCTACATGCAAAAGCGCAGGAAAACACCACTACCGAGCATCCTAAAAAACTCACTCTGGACGAAGTGAATCTGGTATCGAGCTATTATCGACAGGACGGAAACAATTCAGCGGTCACCGGCGGAATCGGCTCTGAAAAACTGTCAGATATTTCAAATACCATTGATGTTACCATGGTTAAATACGATAAAAAGGAAAGAAAAAACAAATTTGATTTAAGCGTGGGGATCGATCATTATAGCTCAGCGTCATCTGATAAGATAGACTTGCAGGCGAATTCATCAGCGTCGTATTCTGACAACAGAATTTATCCAACACTCGGATGGAGCCGGGAGAATGAAGCCAAAGGAACCACGATTTTCGCCGGCGTTTCATTTTCTTCGGAATTTGATTACCAATCCTACGGTGCCAATATTGGTTTTGCAAAAAAAACGCCTAACAAAATGGGGGAATTTACCGCAAAATTTCAGGCTTACATGGATCAGGTAAGTCTTATTGCCCCAATTGAGCTCAGAACTGCAGGGAATACCGGAGGGGAACATGATAGTTATGGAGTGAGCGGCAGAAATACCTTTGCGCTTTCACTTTCTTACTCTCAAATCATCAATCAGAATTTTCAGGTGGAGTTTTTGGCAGACGGCATTCAGCAAACGGGTTATCTCAGTTTGCCCTTTCACAGGGTTTATTTTACGGATCATTCTGTTCATCAGGAAGCATTACCGGACAGAAAATTTAAAATACCTGTGGGAGTACGCGCCAATTATTTTTTGGGAGACCGGTTAATTGTAAGGGCATATTACCGATACTACACGGATGACTGGGGCTTGAAATCCAATACATTCAGCCTGGAAACACCTGTTAAAATCTCTCCATTTTTGTCAGTGAGTCCGTTTTACAGATATTATTCCCAGACTTCAGCTCAATATTTCGCGCCATTTGAACAGCATACCGCTTTTGATGACTTTTATACCAGCAATTATGACCTTTCAAAATTCGACAGTCATTTTTACGGGGCGGGCATCCGTTTCAGTCCGAATAATGGACTGTTTGGAATCGAACGCCTTAATATGGTGGAAGTCAGATACGGACATTATACCAAATCAGTGGGTATGAAGTCTGATATTATTTCATTGAATATAAGATTTAAATAACCAGATACAATCTTATTATGAAATTCCCGAATGTCGAACCTTTCATCATCAAATGGCTTACAAAAAAAACACATCCTATAACGATTCACAGAAGTGTTCTGAATACACTTCAGCATAAGCGACCACCCGAATTATTTTCTCTTCCAGTTGTGAATAAGGGGTATCTTTCCATTCTTTGCTGTTTTCCGACTTTGCTTCTTTGTTGAAAACTTCGTTTTCTTCTTCAAATCGAACAACGCACGACTTGAAAATCCAACTAAGAAAATGTCTGTTAATCTAATGGCATAGGTCATCGAGTTAATGTTTTAAAGCATTGGCTATAACGGTTTGGGGCTTGGCGTCGGCGGAGCCTGTTATAACTAAATTTTCAAAAGAAAAACGGCAAGAAAACTTGCCGAAATCTTTTACAAAAGAACTTCTCTCCGCATTGCGCTATACCCGTGTTGCCAGAAGACTCGTTTTTATTACAAAAAAATTATTTTTGATTTTCATTTTTTTTATAATAAATATTCCATATGAATACAAAACTTGAAATAAGGAAAGGAACTATATGTGAAATTTGTTTAAAAAGATAGGTCCAAGATATGAATCCTTCTTCTAGAATGTTTTCTATACCCCAACCAACAAAAAAAAGTGAAATTAGAAGTAATACAAACTGTATTTTTAAATTAATCCTTAACATTGTATGGTAGTAAATTAGTTTTTCTACATGCTGCAACCCATTCTCCACATGTCCAAGCGTATCCGGCACATACCAGTACTGTTCCAGTGCCCCATGAACCAACTTCAATGGTTGTCAAAGCTATTGCAGCAAAAGCAAAACCAACCGTTGATTTTTTTTTCTTGAATTAAACCAAAATTATATTATTAAAATTTTTCATACAATTCCATATTGGAATATTCGATATATTTGAATATAATTTTTGAAAAATGAAAAATGCAGGCTATATCATCAAAAAAATGCGGGAGGATAAAAATATCTCGCAAGAGGAATTAGCTCATGAATTAAATATATCGCAAGGTAAATTATCAAAAATAGAGAACGGCAGGTTAAAACCAAGTCTTTATTTTTTAGTAGCTGTTTTTAATTTTTTTTCATTAACGATTAGTGATTTAGCAGAATTTCTTCAGAATTTTCAAATATAGACTTACTTAAAAGTCTTTCAGGAACTTCAGGAATCACCAAATCGATAGAATCTGAAGAAGTCTATGTCGCCGACTTTACGAAAAAATGAAGTGTAATTACCTCTTCGTCCATTCTTTCGCTGTTGTGGTTTCCCGGCATACCTTTAAAGGATTTTTCTTTCCAGGCATGGTGCCGGTTCTCCCCTTCCACGACTTCCAAAATTACCATCAACCAAGTACAGATCAATTCAAAAGCACAATTATAGTACGGTAGTGCTTCCAGTACCAGTTCCCAGCTATACCTTTGATCTTGTGCTGACCCAAAGGTTCCGACCAAAAAAGAATTTACAAAACCGGACTATTTCTTTTCCGAGCATCCTACCAATGAATTATCATAAAATTCAGGATTGAATGTTCCTTTTGGTATTTGCCATATCTCAAGCTCAGTACTGAAGAATATGCGTATATTTGGAGTTAGCGGGCATAGTGACAACATAATACCATTTTAAACCACTGTAAAACATAACCAAAATGAAAAATCTAAATGCAATTGGATTAGACAAATCCAAATCTGAAGAATTAGCAATAAGACTAAATGAGCTGCTAGCTAACTATTCAATTTTTTACCAAAATACCAGAGGGTATCATTGGAATATTAAGGGTCAAAAATTTTTTGAACTTCATTTGAAGTTTGAAGAACTTTATAACGACCTGCTTTTAAAAATAGACGAAGTAGCAGAGAGAATACTGACATTGGGACACACTCCCAATCATAATTATTCGGGATATAAAATATCGTCAAAAATTCAAGAGAGCGATCAAGTTTCGGACGGAATTGAAGCTGTTGAAGACATCGTAAATTCTTTCAAAATTATTATCACTCTACAAAGAGAATTACTTACGCTCTCAGCAGAAACAGAAGACGAAGGAACAAATGCACTAATGAGCGATTATATAAGGGCACAAGAAAAATTAGTTTGGATGTATTCGTCGTTTTTAAATAAATAGACGAAATGATCACAATTCAGATTTTATACCTACTGGACTAACAGCTTGTATTTACAAGTTACGATACGACACCACAACAGACAAAAAATGAAGTAACAATTGTAGGTCCATGAAAATGTGATATGGAAAGGCAACATTATGGAAACATCAATCGTGACACTATTTCTACTGTTGATCTTGACAATACCCCTTCTGCGTTGGAAAGTGACTATAAATTCATTACGTAACTTGCTGTGGCCTGAAAAAAGTTTTTAACACATAAGGCGCAAAATGAAGGATTTCACTGACTGATGTAGCATAAAAACTGTTAATATTTTTCTCACATGAATTTAAACCGCTATTTTTGCCTCAGTGAATAATCAGAAGTCATCCATGCGTCATAAAATGAGAACCCTTTTCGGAGTGGTTTTCATGCTCTGCATTCTGATTTCATCCTGTGCCGTAAAATTCGGGATTAAAAATATTCTGAATCTGGAGACCACTTCCAGAACCCATTCACCGGCAGCTAAATTCACTGGCAACGGCTCAGGTTCGCAATGCAGTTTCTGTAAGGAGCACGAGATCATCACCAAAAGCGAAACAACACTCTCGGCTACGGCATTACGCGACCTGGCTGCGTTCACCTTTATCATTCTCGGAGGGGCTTTCATGCTTCTCAAAATTCAAAAGCATCCTGTTTACGACTCGACGAAAATAGGCCATGCCATTCCTATATTTTTACAATACCGCAAACTTATCATTTGATTATTAAAATCTGAAGATTCTGCACTCAGGAGCAGAAGTCCATTGTTTTAATAAATATTAATCCTTTACCGGCGTCACGTCCGGTAAAACTGATGATTTCAAAAAATGATAAGAAAAATTCTATTGATCACCCTCTTCGGAGTGATCATCCATAATGCTGTCTTTTTTGCCCAAGAACGGCATACGCTACGCCAGATGTGGTCAGAAACAGAAACAAATTACGCAGGAGCCAAGGCGGCAGAATCTGCGGTCATTGCTTCGGTACTTAACGCTAAAGCGGTAAAGGCAAACGCTTTGCCGCAGGTACGGATTCAGTACCAAAACACTTACGGAACCTTTGAAGGCAGCAGTGGGGGATTTTTCCCCCAGCCCGGGACTTTCAATGTATCAGGAAACACCATTTCAGGTGCATCCGCAGTTGCCAATAATTTCGGCTCCGCTACCGCAGAATATGAACTGTACAATTTCGGACGGCAGAAAAGTGAGGAAAAGGCCGCTGCTTTTTTCACCGAAAAAGTAAAAACGGACCGCGAGGTCTATCTGTTAAAGCTGAAAAAAGAAGTCTCGCAACGATATCTGGACTGGATTTTCTACGGCTCAAAACTCAGCTGGGCAGAAAAAAATTCCCAGCGTTTGGCAGAAATTCATACCGTAAGTAAAGCGCTCTCCCGCTCCGGTCTTAAACCTGAAGCAGATTCAGCATTAACCTATTCTTCCTATGTTCAGGCATTGGCCATGCAGGACAATCTGATGGGAAGATACAGGGCTGCCACCGAAAAACTGAAAGAATTTCTTCGGAGAGATCTCCATACTGAAGATATGGACAGAAATGACTTTCTGAATCCGGAAATGAATTTAACGAAACGCGATTCAGCTGTAAGCGAACATCCTTTTGTACGTGCCCTGCAGTATGAATCCGAATATTATCAGGCCAAAGCAGAGGCGCAGACAAAAGCTGCGCTGCCTTCCCTAAAAATGTTAGGCGGTTACGCATACCGCGGAACAGGAATAAACCGCAGCGGTTATGCCTCAGGAAGCTGGTACGACGGTTTTTCAAACTCCACCAACAATGTGCTGGTGGGATTGGGAATGACCTGGAACATCAGCAGTGTATATACGAACAGCCAGAAATCCGGCGCCCTGACCAAGGAAGCCGAACGCCTCGGCTACCTGCGGGATCAGTATCAACTCGCCCTGAGTGTGGAGCGCAAAGCCCTGCAGGAAAACCTTGCTGAAAAACAGAAACAGCTCCTGAAAGAAGCCGGCGCAGTGAAAGCCGCCTCGCAGGCCTACGAAATGTACTCGGCACGGTACAAAAGCGGTCTCATTACCCTTATTGAACTGTTACAGATCCGGACCATTCTCGAAAATACGGAAACCACTCAGCTCGATGCTTCCAGAGAGTACTGGCAGCAGGTCATCAGCGAAGCCGAGCTTACTGCAGATTTCGAATACCTGTTTAATAACCTTTAAATACTTATCATGAATATCATACGTTTTGCCCTGCGGAAGCCCATTGTCATTATGGTGATGGTTTTGGCGATCGGCATCCTTTCCTTCACAGCTATTAAAAAAATAAAAGTCGATATTTTTCCTGAGGTCGAACTGCCCTCCATGTACATTGCAATGCCTTACGGAGGTCTGTCCCCACAATATATGGACGGATTCATGTCCAACGAATTTCAGAAAGTATTGCTTTTTGTAAATGGCGTCAAAAATATAGACTTTAAAAGTGTACAGGGATTAACCCTTATGAAACTCACCTTTTATCCCGGCACCGATATGGCGCAGGCCGCAGGCGAAGTGTCCACCCAGGTATCCCGGGCGATGGGGTTTTTGCCAACGGGTGCAGTACCGCCGATGGTGGTGCGGTTTGACGGAAATTCCCTGCCGGTCGGCCAACTGGTTTTTGAAAGCTCGACGCATTCGGTGACTGAACTTCAGACGATGGTACTGACAAAGATCCGACCCATGTTTGTAGAAATCCCCGGGATAACAGCACCGGCTCCTTTCGGCGGAAACATCCGCTCCATGGTCATCAATATCGATCCTGCTGCAATGCAGAGCAATGGGTTGAGTCCCGAAGAAATTACGCTGGCCATCACCAAAAGCAGCCACCCATCACCTGCCGGAAACATCAGGATCGGTGAAACCAATTATATGGCGCCGATCAATTCGATTGCGAAAGACCCATCTGAATTTCTCTCCATTCCTATTCAGACTGCGGACGGAAGGACTTTATATGTAGGCGATGTAGCCACCGTACAGGATGCCGCCGACCAAACCGTGGGATACGCGCTCATCAACGGGAAACGTTCCGTTTACCTTCCGGTGATTAAAAAAGCAGATGCATCTACCCTTACCGCAGTAGATCATCTCAAAAAAGCGCTCCCGAAACTGAAAGACCAGCTTCCCGAAGGGGTCAACGTCCGCTACGAATTTGATCAGTCCAAATACATTGAAAGATCACTTTCGAACCTGGTCCACGAAGGCATTTTGGGGGCACTTTTCACCGGAGTGGTAATCATTCTTTTTCTGGGTGATTTTAAGGGTGCTCTTATCGTAGTCCTGACCATTCCGATTGCCATTTTAACGGCAGTATCGGCGCTCTATTTTGCCGGCTATACCATCAACATCATGACTTTAAGCGGTTTGGCACTTTCCATAGGAATACTCGTAGATGAGGCAACCGTAACCATCGAGAACATCCATCAGCATATGGAGATGGGCAAAAGCAAACCGAAAGCTATACTGGATGCGGTCCTCGAAATTTCCGTCCCGAAGCTGCTTATTTTACTATGCATCCTTGCTGTATTGACGCCGGCGTTTATCATGACCGGCATTCCGAAAGATATGTTCCTGCCCCTTTCTATGGCGGTAGCATTCGCAATGGCAGCCTCCTTTGTGGCCTCACAGACCTTTGTTCCTATTCTCGCCAACTGGATGATGAAAAACAAACACACTGAAAAAAGATCCGTAAAAGACCGAAGCTTTTTTTATAGATTCCGAACGGGTTACAGTCACCGGTTAAGAAAATGGTCAGGCAGGACCCTGGCATTATTTTCGGGATATATGGTCCTGTGCGGACTGCTTATTTTCCTGTTGATAAAATCACTCGGTACGGACATCATGCCGGTATCGGACAGTTCCGATTTTCAGATGAGAATTGATGCGCCGCAGGGAAGCCGTTTAGAGGTCAGTGAAAAACTGGTTAAAGGAATTCTGAAGGAT